>NZ_JAEULY010000024.1 GCF_016793595.1 Phreatobacter sp. | reverse complement strand
TATAGATTCCCTTGTCTCCACCCGCCGAGCTTTCAAGCCCGCGACTTGGGAGTCGCTGAGCCCAAGACCGCCCGCGTCAACATGCGCCTGCCCGGGTCCTCGATCAGCGCCTGATCCCCGAGGCGATCAAGCGCGCAGTGCGGGGTAGCCAGCGCCGGCCGACCGGCTACCTATCCGACACTTCGCCTTTTCTCGCCTTCCGCCAATGTTCCGATCCAGCCCGGGCGGCAGAGCGGATGCCGCTTCCGATTCTGATACCCTCGAGAAGGCCGCGCCCCGCGCGGCCCGCCCCACGAGGGCTCCGGATCGAAAAGACGACGTGCCGGTGGCACGTCGTCCGATCCGGTCGGCCAGAGCCCAGGCGGAGGCCGAGGGGGGCCCCGCATTCTCGACGCTGGGGATCGGGGCGGGCAAGCCCAGGCGGACCGCGAAGCGGGCCAACCCCGGGGTGGGCTGGCCCGACCCGATCGACGCGGGTCGATCGGGCAAGAGCGGACGGTGCGCCCGCTTATTGGCGGTTTTCGCGAGCTGATCAGGCAGAGGTCGTATGAAACGCCGTAGCTACTCCGCCGCCACCCGCCGCCGTTCCAGAAGCGGCCGCAGGTAGTGCCCGGTGTGGCTGCCCGCCGCGGCGGCGATGCGTTCCGGGGTGCCGGTGGCGACGATGGTGCCGCCGCCGTCGCCGCCCTCCGGGCCGATGTCGATGATGTGGTCGGCGGTCTTGATGACGTCGAGGTTGTGCTCGATCACCACCACGGAATTGCCCTGCTCCACCAGTTCCTGCAGCACCTCCAAGAGCTTGCGGGTGTCGTCGAAATGCAGGCCGGTGGTCGGCTCGTCGAGGATGTAGAGGGTGCGGCCGGTGGAGCGCCGCGCCAGTTCCTTCGACAGCTTCACCCGCTGCGCCTCGCCCCCCGACAGCGTCGTCGCCTGCTGGCCCACCTTCACATAGCCGAGGCCCACCCGCATCAGCGTCGTCATCTTGTCCCGGATCGAGGGCACGGCGGCGAAAAACGCCTCGGCATCCTCGACCGTCATGTCAAGAATATCGGATATGCTCTTGCCTTTGAACAGAACCTCCAGCGTCTCGCGATTGTAGCGCTTGCCCTGGCAGGTCTCGCAGGTGACGTAGACGTCGGGCAGGAAATGCATTTCGATCTTGATGACGCCGTCGCCCTGGCAGGCCTCGCAGCGGCCGCCCTTGACGTTGAAGCTGAACCGCCCGGGCTTGTAGCCGCGCGCCTTCGCCTCCGGCAGCCCGGCGAACCAGTCGCGGATCGGCCCGAAGGCGCCGGTGTAGGTGGCGGGGTTCGACCGCGGCGTGCGGCCGATCGGCGACTGGTCGATGTCGATGACCTTGTCGAGCAGTTCGATGCCCTCGATGCGCTGGTGCGGGGCAGGGGCCTCGCTCGCCCCGTTCAGCTTGCGCGCCACCGCCCGGTAGAGCGTGTCGATGAGCAGCGTGGACTTGCCGCCGCCGGAGACGCCGGTAATGCAGGTGAAGGTGCCGAGCGGGATCTCGACATCGACATTCTTCAGGTTGTTGCCGCGCGCGCCTACGATCTTGAGGGCGCGGCCCTTCTGCGGCTTGCGCCGCTTCGGCACGGGCACGCCGAGTTCGCCCGTCAGATATTTGCCGGTGAGCGATTTCGGGTTCGCCATGATGTCGGCGGGCGTGCCCTCGGCGATGATCTGGCCGCCATGGATGCCCGCGCCCGGGCCGACATCCACGACATGGTCGGCCTGGAGGATCGCATCCTCGTCATGCTCGACCACGATGACGGTGTTGCCGAGGTCGCGCAGCCGCTTCAGCGTGCCGAGCAGGCGTTCGTTGTCGCGCTGATGCAGGCCGATGGAGGGTTCGTCCAGCACGTAGAGCACGCCGGTCAGCCCCGAGCCGATCTGGCTGGCGAGGCGGATGCGCTGGCTTTCGCCGCCCGACAGCGTGCCGGAATTGCGCCCGAGGGTGAGATATTCGAGGCCGACATCGACGAGGAAGTGCAGCCGCTCGCGGATTTCCTTGAGGATGCGCCCGGCGATCTCGTTCTGCTTGGCCGTCAGCTTCTCGGGAAGCGTCAGGAACCACTCGTTGGCCGATCGCACCGACAGCTGCGAGATCTCGCCGATGTGAACCGCGCCGACCTTCACGGCGAGCGCTTCCGGCTTCAGGCGGAACCCCGCGCAGGCCTTGCACGGCGTATCGGAGACGAAGCGCGAGATTTCCTCGCGCGCCCAGTCGCTTTCGGTCTCCTTCAGCCGCCGCTCGAGGTTGCGGACGACGCCCTCGAAGGTCTTGGTCGTCTCGTAGGACCTCAGACCGTCGTCGTAGCGGATGGTGACGGTCTCCTCGCCGGTGCCGAACAACAGGACGTTCTGGACCTTTTCCGGCAGCTTGTGCCAGGGCGCGGTCAGGGTGAAGCCGTAATGCTTCGCCAGCGCCTCCAGCGTCTGGATGTAGAAGGGCGAGGAGGACTTGGCCCAGGGCGCGAGCGCGCCCTTCTTCAGCGACAGTTCCCTGTCGGGAACCACCAGTTCGGGGTCCACCGTCTGTTCGACGCCGAGGCCGTCGCAGGCGGGACAGGCGCCGAACGGGTTATTGAACGAGAACAGGCGCGGCTCGATCTCCGGGATGGTGAAGCCGGAGACGGGGCAGGCGAACTTCTCGGAGAAGATCACCCGCATGGGCTCGCCGGACTGGTCCTTCTGGTCGGCGAACTCGACGACGGCGATGCCGTCCGCGAGCTTCAGCGCGGTCTCGAAACTGTCGGCAAGGCGCGTCGCCATGTCCTGCCGCACCACCACGCGGTCGACCACCACGTCGATGTCGTGCTTCAGCTTCTTGTCGAGCGCCGGGGCATCGGCGATCTCGTAGAAGGCGCCGTCGATCTTGACGCGCTGGAAGCCCTTCTTCTGCCAGTCGGCGAGTTCCTTCCGGTACTCGCCCTTGCGGCCGCGCACGGCGGGGGCCAGCAGGTAGAGCCGGGAGCCCTCGGGCAAGGCGAGCGTCTTGTCGACCATCTGGCTGACCGTCTGGCTCTCGATCGGCAGGCCGGTGGCCGGCGAATAGGGCACGCCGACGCGTGCCCACAGAAGGCGCATGTAGTCGTAGATCTCGGTGACCGTGCCGACGGTGGAGCGCGGGTTCCTCGACGTCGTCTTCTGCTCGATGGAAATGGCCGGCGACAGACCGTCGATCTGGTCGACATCCGGCTTCTGCATCATCTCCAGGAACTGGCGCGCATAGGCCGAGAGGCTCTCGACATAGCGGCGCTGGCCCTCGGCATAGATCGTATCGAAGGCGAGCGAGGACTTGCCGGAGCCCGACAGGCCGGTGAACACGACCAGCGAATCCCGGGGGATCGTCAGGTCGACGTTCTTCAGGTTGTGCTCGCGCGCGCCGCGCACGGTGATGGCGCGGGAGTCCGGACGGCGCACGTCGTCGCGGAACTTGTCGAAAAGATCGCTCATCAAAAGCTCTCGGGCCGGGGTCAGGCGAACCTAACCCGCGGCCGGCAAGTGGTTGGCAGCAGCAGAACCGATGTCCCCAAATTAGAAACGCCAAGCCTTCCGCGCCAGTGCCCCGGCGCAGGCCGGAGGTCCGATTCTGCCTTGGTCTCCCGCGCCGGCACGCTAGCAGCGCTTGCAATGCGCATCAAGAACAAATAAGGAACATGCGGATGGGCCGGCGCGCCGCCCCGCGAAGCTGGGGATAGGTCGCGAAATGCCGGGGCCGCGCGGTGACGCGGCTGCCCGAACGTGGGAAGGCTCGGCCGTTCAGCGCAAGGCGCCCCGGATGCATGCGTCGCGGGGAAGAAGGAGAGGCGAAGATGGCAGGCAGCGTCAACAAGGTCATTCTGGTCGGCAATCTCGGCAGGGACCCGGAAGTCCGCCGCCTGAACAACGGCGAGCAGGTCTGCAACCTGCGTCTCGCCACCACCGAAACCTGGCGCGACAAGGCCTCGGGCGAGCGCAAGGAGCGCACCGAGTGGCATCAGGTGGTGATCTTCAACGAGAATCTGGTGCGCGTCGCCGAACAGTACCTGAAGAAGGGCTCCAAGGTTTACGTCGAAGGCCAGTTGCAGACGCGCAAGTGGACCGACCAGCAGGGCGCCGAGAAATATTCGACGGAAGTGGTGCTGCAGCGCTTTCGCGGCGAGATGGTGCTGCTCGACAGCCGTGGCGGCGGGGGCGGGGCCTCCGACTATGGCGACGATAGCTTTGGCGGTGGCGGCGGCTTCGGCGGCGGTTCCATCGAGGGGCGCTCCGGCGGCCGTTCGGATGCTCCGAAGCGGCCCGCGGCGCCGGCCGGTGGCGGACGCCGCATGGACGACGACGAGATCCCGTTCTGACGCTCCGGCCTGCGGCGCGGGTGGCGGTCAGCCGCGCCGCGTCAGCATGGGCAGGACGATGACGAGC
This sequence comes from Phreatobacter sp., assembly GCF_016793595.1. Taxonomy (GTDB): domain Bacteria; phylum Pseudomonadota; class Alphaproteobacteria; order Rhizobiales; family Phreatobacteraceae; genus Phreatobacter. Next base: position 68,443 of record NZ_JAEULY010000024.1, on the reverse strand, counting down.
GCTTCGGTCAGCCGCTCCTCGCGCGGAAGGCCGCCGATCCGGTACTGGCCGATCAGCCCCTGATAGGCGAAGCGCGCGCGGGTGAGCGCTTCGGCCGCGCCGAAGCCGAGCGCTGAAAAGAGATCAGCGACATAGTCGAGGCGGCGCTGGTCCACGGCATTCATCGCGGCGCGCGCATCCGCGTCCTGATCCGCCCAGTTGCGCACGGCCATGTCGAGCCGGCCGTCCGCGCCGATGACGATGGCGAAGAGGTGGCCGAGTTTCTGGCCCGCGTCGCCGCCGCGCGCCTCGACGCGGGCGATGATGTCGCCAGTCGCCGACGTCTGCCACGCCTCCAGCAGGGCCGCGAGCAGGGCGGGGCGGTCCTTGAAATGCCAGTAGAAGCTGCCCTTGGTCACCTTCAGCGCGGCGGCCAGCGGTTCGACCCGCACGGCCTCGACGCCGCCCTCGGCCATGGCCGCCATGCCCGCATTGATCCATGCCTGTCGGTCGAGCCGGTCATTCATGGCGGCGACCATACGTTGCCGTATTGACGCGGGCAAGCGGCCGCCCTAGCGTCCATACGGCAACGTATGGAGATGCGGAATGACCTATCCGAGCCTGCTATTGGCCGCGCTGCTCACCGTCGCGGTCGGCCTGCTTCACTCCTGGCTGGGAGAGCGTTTGCTTATCGGGCCGTTGCTTGCTGCTCCGAGCGCCGACGGACCGCTGCAGCGACGCTTCCTGCGACGAGTCCTGCGCAACGCCTGGCACATCACGTCCTTCGCCTGGGCCGGAATGGGCCTTGCCCTCGCGAGCCTCGCCTTCGCGCCGCTCGATATGCAGGGCAGGCGGGTCGCCATGATCATCGGCGCGGTGTTCGTCGGCCATGGCCTGTTCGTCTTCGCCATGAGCCGCGGTCGCCATGTCGGCTGGCCGTTCTTCCTGGCGATCGGCGGGCTGGCGCTGTGGGCGGCCATGTGAAGCGGATGCGAGGCCCGGCTGCTCCGGTCCTGATCGGCCGGCCGGGCCGCCGGTATCGGCAGCCCAGGGATCGGGGCAAGCCCCATGGCGGAGCAGCGCGTCGTCGCGGGGCGGTTTCGCCCGGCAGCTCAGCCCCCCACGGCTCAGCCTGGCGAAGCCTCAGCAAGCACCGCGAGCGCGACCGGGTTGACAAAGCGGTATGTGAATGTAAATAACTTAACCATCCCCCACCGAGGTCCGCCATGACGCTCGCGCCTCTGCTCAACGCCCCGCTCGCGATCCAGATCCATGCCGTTGCCGCTCTCATGCTGGTGCCGCTGACGGCGGTCCAGTTCTGGCGGCGCAAGGGCGGCGTCCATCACCGCGCCCTCGGCTGGGCATGGGTTGTGCTGATGGCCATCGCAGCCGTTTCGTCGTTCTGGATTCACTCGATCCGGCTGGTGGGATCATTCAGCCCCATCCACATCCTGTCGATCATTACGATTGTCGGCCTGTTCGGCGCCATCCGCGCCCGGCGGGCGGGGAATATCGCCGAACACCGCCGGACCATGATGATGATCACGGCCGGGTGGTTCGTCGCTGGCGCGTTCGCGTTTCTGCCGGGACGCGTGATGTTCCAGATGGTGGCGGGCGGCTGAGCGGGTCAGGCCGCCCGTATGGCGGCGCGGATGCCGTCGATGACGAACTGCACGGCGAGCGCCGCCAGAATGATGCCGAGCAGGCGCGAGACGACGACATTGCCGAGCGTTCCCAGCATCCTGTCGACGCGCTCGGCGGCCTGAAGGCATATCCACGAGATCAGGATGACCACGGCAAGCACCGCCACCAGCGTCGCCATCAGCGCCGGGCGGCCCTCTGCCTGACCGGCGAGCAGCAGGGTCGCGGTGATCGCGCCGGGGCCGGCCAGCAGCGGGATGGCCATGGGAAAGGCGGCGACATTGACGATGTGCTCCTTGTCGATGGCGTCGCGGGCCACCTCGTTCTTGCGGTTGGCACGCAGTCCGAACACCATCTCGAAGGCGATCCAGAACACCAGCAGGCCGCCCGCGATGCGGAAGGCCGGCAGCGATATGCCCACCTTCGACAGCAGCCAGTCGCCGACGAAGGCGCATGAGGCGAGGATCGCGAAGGCGATCACGCAGGCGCGCCAGGCGACCTGCCGGCGCTGGTCGGCGGAGAAGCCCTGCGTCACCGCCAGGAAGATCGGCACGAGCGCAATCGGCTCGACGATTACCAGCATGGTGACGAGAGCGCCGGTCAGGAATTCGAGGGTCATGCGCCCGCTTTCGCTCCGCCATCCACGGCCCTTTTCACGGGCCTTGACGGGTATTTCTGCCCGCTTGTGACGCCTATCGTCCACAACCCTGATAGTCGCCCGCTCAAATATCTGAAATCAAAAGGGAATTTTGGCGACCAAAACGACGTGCGGGGTTGGAGATCGCGGGCGGAATCGGCTAGAACGGCGCCAGTCGGCGGATGCCTCGCGTCCGCGCCACCGGAAGAGTTCAATTGGCCGAAAACGACGACACGATGCCGGGCGGCTCGCAGCCCTCCGACCCGACCGAAATCCGCCCCATCTCGATCACCGACGAGATGCGCCGGTCGTATCTCGATTATGCGATGAGCGTGATCGTCTCGCGCGCGCTTCCGGATGCGCGCGACGGCCTGAAGCCCGTCCACCGCCGCATCCTCTATTCGATGCACGAGAACGGCTACGAGTGGAACAAGCCGTATCGCAAATCGGCGCGCGTCGTCGGCGACGTTATCGGTAAGTACCACCCGCACGGCGACCAGTCGGTCTATGACGCACTGGTCCGCATGGCGCAGGATTTCTCCATGCGCGTCGAGCTGATCGACGGGCAGGGCAATTTCGGCTCGGTGGACGGCGATCCGCCGGCGGCGATGCGCTATACCGAGGTCCGCCTCGAGAAGATTTCCGACCAGCTCGTCTCCGATCTCGACAAGGATACGGTCGACTTCCAGGACAATTACGACAATTCCGAGCGGGAGCCGAAGGTCCTTCCCGCGAAGTTCCCGAACCTGCTGGTCAATGGCGGCGGCGGCATCGCGGTCGGCATGGCGACCAATATCCCGCCGCACAATCTCGGCGAGGTGATCGACGCCTGCATCGCCACCATCGACAAGCCCGAGATCGAGATCGAGGAGCTGATGGACATCGTGCCGGGGCCGGATTTCCCGACCGCCGGCCTGATCCTCGGTCGCACCGGCATCCGTCAGGCCTACCAGACCGGGCGCGGCTCCGTGATCATGCGCGCGCGCACGTCGATCGAAACGGTGCGCCGCGAGCGCGAGGCGATCATCGTCACCGAGATTCCCTATCAGGTGAACAAGGCGCTGATGCTGGAGCGCCTCGCCGAGCTGGTCCGCGAGAAGCGCATCGAGGGCATCGCGGAATTCCGCGACGAGAGCGATCGCGACGGCCTGCGTGTGTGCATCGAGCTGAAGCGCGACGCCGTCGCCGACGTGGTGCTGAACCAGCTGTTCCGGTTCACCGCGCTGCAGCAGAGCTTCGGCTGCAATTTCGTGGCGCTGAACGGCGGCCGTCCCGAGGTGATGAACCTCAAGGACATGCTGGTCACCTTCATCGCCTTCCGCGAGGATGTCGTTTCCCGCCGCACCAAGTTCCTGCTCGGCAAGGCGCGCGACCGCGCCCATATCCTGTGCGGCCTCGCCATCGCCGTCGCCAATATCGACGAGATGATCAGGATCATCCGGACCTCGGCGGATCCCGCCACGGCCCGCGAGGCGCTCATGAGCCGCGACTGGGACGCCAAGGATATCGCGCCGCTGATCCGCCTGGTCGATGATCCGCGCCATCCGATCAACGACGACGGCACCTATCGCCTGTCCGAGACGCAGGCGCGCGCCATCCTCGATCTGCCGCTGCGCCGCCTGACCGCTCTCGGCCGCGACGAGATCGGCGATGAGCTGAAGAAGCTGTCCGAGGAAATCGTCGATTATCTCGACATCCTGCGCTCGCGCGCCCGCATCCAGACCATCATCAAGGACGAGCTCACCGCGATCCGCGACGAGTTCGCGACGCCCCGCAAGACCGAGATCGTCGACGGCGTCGGCGAGTTCGAGGACGAGGACCTGATCGCCCGCGAGGACATGGTCGTCACCGTCACGCATACGGGCTACGTCAAGCGCGTGCCGCTATCGACCTACCGGGCGCAGCGCCGCGGCGGCAAGGGCCGCTCGGGCATGCAGACCAAGGAAGAGGATTTCGTCACCCGCCTCTTCGTCGCCAACACCCACACGCCGATCCTGTTCTTCTCCTCGAAGGGGCAGGTCTACAAGATGAAGGTCTGGCGACTGCCGCTGGCGGCCCCGCAGGCGCGCGGCAAGGCCTTCGTCAACATCCTGCCGCTGGACTCCGACGAGCGGATCACCACGATCCTGCCGCTGCCCGAGGACGAGGCGACCTGGGGCCAGCTGGACGCGATGTTCGCGACGACCCGTGGCACGGTCCGGCGCAACAAGCTCTCCGATTTCGTGCAGGTCAATCGCGGCGGCAAGATCGCCATGAAGCTGGACGAGGGCGAGGCCATCGTCGATGTCGCCGTCTGCACCGAGGCCGACGACGTGCTGCTGACCACCGATGGCGGCCAGTGCATCCGTTTCGCGGTGCCCGAGGTGCGCGTCTTCAAGGGCCGCGATTCCATGGGCGTGCGCGGCATCAACCTCGCCGAGGGCGCGCGGATCATCTCCATGGCGATCCTGCGCCATTTCGAGGCGAGTTCCGAAGAGCGCGTCGCCTATCTCAAGATGCGCCGCGCGGTGGCGGGCGAAGCCAATGGCGACGAGGCTGCCGACGACGAGGAGGCCGCCGCCGCTGGCGAATTGTCGACCGAGCGCTACGGCGAGATGTCGGCCGCCGAGCAGGTGGTGCTGACCATTTCCGAGAACGGCTATGGCAAGCGGACCTCGTCATTTGAGTATCGGATTACCGGTCGCGGCGGCAAGGGCATCGTCGCCATGGTGGTGAACGAGCGCAACGGCCCGCTGATCGCCTCGTTCCCGGTCGATGACAAGGACCAGATCATGTTGGTCACCGATGGCGGCCAGCTCATCCGCTGCCCTGTCGACGGTATCCGCGTCGCCGGGCGCGGCACGCAGGGCGTCATCGTCTTCGACACCCACGAGACCGAGAAAGTGGTCTCCGTGGAGCGCATCACGGACGAGGGCGAGGACGAATCCGGCGAGGGCGACGCGGAGGCTGGCGAGGCCGATGCGGGCAAGTAGGGCTCGGCGTGCGCCGCGCACTCATTTAGGTGGCGCCTGACCCTCGCATCATGCCCGGCCTTTCGCCGGGCATCCGCGAATTCCTCAACCCGCGCCGGTCAAGTCGGGGATGGCGGGCCGAGCCCGGCCATGACGCGAAGCGGCGGCGCCTGTTACCGCCGCATCGACGCGCTCAATCCACCTTCGTCCTGAGGATCGCCAGCGCCAGCGCCTGCGCGCGCGGCACGATGCTGTCGATCTCCAGATATTCCTCGACCGTATGGGCATTGCCGCCGACCGGGCCGACGCCGCAGATGGTCGGCGTGCCGACGCTCGCGGTGAAGCCTGAATCGGCGCAGCCACCGGAGAATTCGCCGGCAAGGTTCGGCAGGCCGGCATCCCTGGCCGCGTCCTTGTAGGCGGCGAAGATGGCCTTCGAGGCCTCGGTCTCCACTACCGGCAGGAATTCGCCCTTGATCTCGAGCTTGGCCGTCGTGCCCGGCACGGTCGGCGTGTCGATAATGGTCTGGATGGCGGCCAGCGTCTTCGCCCGGTCAGCCGGGTGGATATAGCGCAGGTCGATCTGGCCCTCGGCATGCGGAGCCGTCGTGTTGACGGACTGGCCGCCCGAGACGAGGCCGACATTGAGGGTGATGCCCTTGTCGAGATCGGTCAGCGCATGGATTTGAACTATTTTGTGAGCAAGTTCTCCGATTGCGCTGATTCCGCTTGTGAAATTTCCGCCAGAATGCGCCGCCTTCCCATAGATGTCGAAGCGCATGAAGACGCCGCCCTTGCGGCCGGTGGTGACATTGCCGGTGGGCCGTCCCGGCTCGGAATTGTAGACGGCGCGGGCGGCGCGGCCCTCGCGCTCGATCACCGGCCGCGAGGACGGCGAGGCGATTTCCTCGTCCGAGGTGATCAGCACCTTGACCGGGCAGGGCGCGCCGCCGAGCGCCTTGAAGGCGGCGGCGACGAAAACGTTCATCACGAGGCCCCCCTTCATGTCAGCGACGCCGGGGCCATGGGCGCGGTTGCCCTCGATGGAGAAGGGCCGGCGCGACACCTCGCCCTTGGGGAACACTGTGTCGCGGTGGCCCATCAGCAGGATCGGCTTCTCGTTGGCGCCGGGTTCCGCCACCAGCCCGTGGATGGCGTCGCCGAAGACCTCGTGCGGCTCCCTCCAGCCGGCAATGCCGTGCTCGTCGAAGAAGCGCAGGAAGCGCGCGCCCACGGCATCGACGCCGGATTTGTCGTAGGAGCCTGAATCGATGTCGACCACCTCGCGCAGCAGGTCCACCATCGCGTCCTTGCGCGCGGCGATCCAATCCATGACGGCGGCTTCTGCGTTATCGGGCATGCGTGTCTCCTGAAGGCGCGGCATTCAAGCCGGATGGAACGCGCGGCGCAACGTGGCGCGGGCATGGTTCCCTTGCGCGCGCCTTTCGCCTTCGCTAAGCCGAGGCCGGACCAAGCGGCGGAGCCTCATGACCAAACGCATCGCGCTCTATACGGGTTCGTTCGATCCGGTCACCAACGGCCATCTCGACGTGATCCGCAATGCCTGCCGGCTGGCGGACGAACTGGTCGTCGGCATCGGCGTTCATCCCGGCAAGACGCCGATGTTTTCCGCCGATGAGCGGCAGACGCTGCTGGCCGAGGTCTGCCAGCCGATCGCGGCGGCCGAGAACTGTGTCTTCCGCACCATTACCTTCGACGATCTCGCGGTCTGGGCGGCGCAGCGCGCCGGCGCCAGCCTGTTCATCCGCGGCCTCCGGGACGGCACCGACCTCGATTACGAGATGCAGATGGCCGGCATGAACGCGGCCATGGCCCCGGACGTGCAGACCGTCTTCCTGCCGGCCTCGCCAACGGTTCGCCCCATCACCGCCACGCTGGTACGCCAGATCGCCGTCATGGGCGGCGACATCACCACCTTCGTCCCGCCCGCCGTCGCCCGCGCGCTCGCCGCCAAGGTCGCCGCGCGGGTGGCGAACAAGACCTGACCGGCCCATCTATCCCTTCCGGCCATTGTTGCCTCGGAGACAAGCCCTTGAAGCGCCGCACCTTCCTCGCCAGCAGCATGGCGATCGCCGCCGCTCCCGCTTTCGCGCAGGCTATCCGCCTGCCCGCCGGGGCGGACCCGGAGAACACGCTGGTCATCGAGCTGAAGGACGGGCCGGTCATCATCCGCCTGCGCCCCGACCTTGCCCCGAAGCATGTCGAGCGGATCAAGACGCTGGCCCGGCAGGGCTTCTACGACGGCATCGTCTTCCACCGGGTCATCGAGGGATTCATGGCCCAGACCGGCGACCCCCAGGGCACCGGCATGGGCGGCTCGTCGCTGCCGAACGTGACGGCGGAATTCTCCCGCGAGCCCTTCGTGCGCGGCACGCTCGGCATGGCGCGCTCGCAGAACCCGAACTCGGCCAATTCGCAGTTCTTCATCTGCTTCGCCGCCGCCTCGTTCCTGAACGGCCAGTACACCGTGTTCGGCAACGTCATCCAGGGCATGGAAGCGGTCGACAAGATCAAGCGCGGCAACCCCGCCGCCAACGGCACCGTGACCGGGCCGGACCGCATGGTCCGCGTCCGCGTCGCCGCCGACATCCGCTGATTTCTCTCTCGATACCAACGACAAGGAGGCCCCGATGGCCCTCGACGCCGAAAATACCATGATCCTCGAGACGACCAAGGGACGCGTCGTCATCGCCATGCGCCCGGACCTCGCGCCCGGCCATGTCGACCACATCAAGAAGCTGGTCCGCGAGGGCTTCTACGACGGCATCGTCTTCCATCGTGTCATTGACGGCTTCATGGCCCAGACCGGCTGCCCGCACGGCACCGGCACCGGCGGCTCGAAGTACCCGGACCTCAAGGCCGAGTTCAATGCCGAGCCGCATGTGCGCGGCATCGCCTCCATGGCCCGCGCGCAGAACCCGAACTCCGCGAACTCGCAGTTCTTCATCGTGTTCGACGACGCCCGCTTCCTCGACAAGCAGTACACCGTCTGGGGCAAGGTCGTGGACGGCATGGACAATGTCGATGGCATCAAGCGCGGCGAGCCGGTCCGCGATCCCGACAAGATCGTCGTCGCCAAGATCGCTGCCGACGATGCCGCGACCTATGGCGACATCGTCGCAAAGCTTTGATCCCGGGTATTATCTGACATCTTGTGATAGGTGACGCGGCGCGCGGAGCGATCCGGGCGCCGTTTTCATTTGTGGTTCTGCTTTTCGCTATCCGATGCGCGTCGACCTGTTCGATTTCGACCTGCCGCCCGACCGGATCGCCCTTCGCCCGGCGAGCCCGCGCGATGCCGCACGCCTCCTGGTGGTGCGGCCGGACGGACTTGAGGACCGCGCCGTGCGCGATCTGCCCGATCTGCTTGGGCCCGGCGACGCGCTGGTGTTCAACGACACGCGGGTCATCCCGGCGCAGTTGGAAGGCATCCGCGAGCGGGGCGGGGTGGTCGCGACCATTTCCGCGACCCTGCACAGGCGGCTCGCGCCCGAGCGCTGGCTCGCCTTCGTCAAGGGCGCGAAGAAGCTGCAGCCCGGCGACCTCGTGCGCTTCGGCGAGACGCCCGAAGCCTGCCTGCTCGCGGCGCTCCATGCGACCGTCGTCTCCAAGGACGACGACGGCGTCATCTTCGAGTTCGAGTTTTCCGGCGCCTATCTCGACGAGGCCATCGCCCGCGTCGGCCATGTGCCGCTGCCGCCCTATATCGCCTCGAAACGCCCCGAGGACGCGCAGGACCGCGCCGACTACCAGACTGTCTATGCCCGCGACGAGGGCTCGGTCGCGGCCCCCACTGCCGGCCTCCATTTCACGCCGGACCTGATGGAGCGGCTGAAGGCGCGGGGCGTTTCCCTGCATTTTCTTACCCTGCATGTCGGCGCCGGCACGTTCCTCCCGGTGAAGGCCGATGACACCGCAGATCACCGCATGCACCCCGAATACGGGCTGGTGACGCCTGAGACATCGGCCGCGCTCAACGCCGTCAGGGCGCGGGGAGGGCGCATCGTCGCGGTCGGCACGACCTCGCTGCGGCTCCTTGAAAGCGCTGCGGCCGAGGACGGCATGATCCGGCCCTTCGCCGCGGAGACCTCCATTTTCATCACGCCCGGCTACCGCTTTCGCGCGGTCGATGCGCTGATGACCAATTTCCACCTGCCGCGTTCGACCCTGTTCATGCTGGTCTCCGCCTTTGCCGGCCTCGAGACCATGAAGGCGGCCTATGCCCACGCCCTCGCGACCGGATACCGGTTCTATTCCTACGGCGACGGCAGCCTGATCCTCCGCGAGGCCAGATGACCGGCTTTTCCTTCGCCATCCGGGCCCGCGACGGAGCGGCGCGCACCGGCATCGTCTCGACGCCGCGGGGCGACATCCGCACGCCGGCCTTCATGCCGGTCGGCACGCAGGCCACCGTCAAGGGCATGTACATGGATCAGGTGAAGGCGCTCGGCGCCGACGTGATCCTCGGCAATACCTACCATCTCATGCTCAGGCCCGGCGCCGAGCGGATCGCGGCGCTCGGCGGGCTGCACCGGTTCGGGGGCTGGACCGGGCCGATCCTCACCGATTCCGGCGGCTTTCAGGTCATGTCGCTGGCCAAGCTCAGGAAACTCACCGAACAGGGCGTGACCTTCGCCTCCCACGTCGACGGTTCGCGCTTCGAGCTGACGCCGGAACGTTCCGTCGAAATCCAGGGCCTGCTTGGCTCCGACATCCAGATGCAGCTCGACGAATGCGTGGCGCTGCCGAACGAGCGCGCCGCCATCGAGAAGGCCATGCACCTGTCGCTGCGCTGGGGGGAGCGTTCGAAGCGCGCCTTCGAGGCGCAGCCGCCGGGCAGGGCGCTGTTCGGCATCGTGCAGGGCGGCGATGTCGCGGACCTGCGGGTCGAGAGCGCGAAAGCCCTCTCGGCCATGGATTTTCCCGGCTATTCCATCGGTGGTCTCGCGGTTGGCGAGCCGCAGGCGGTGATGCTGGCGATGATCGAGGAGGTCATGCCGCACCTGCCCGACGAGAAGCCGCACTACCTCATGGGCGTCGGCACGCCGGACGACCTGCTGGCGGCGGTGGCGCGCGGCGTCGATATGTTCGACTGCGTCATGCCGACCCGCAACGGCCGCCACGGGCAGGCCTTTTCGCGTTTCGGCAAGATCAATTTCCGCAACGCCCGCCACATGGACGATCCGCGCCCGCTGGACGAGGCGTCGTCCTGCCCGGCGGCATCAGACTATTCGCGCGCCTATCTGCACCACCTCATCCGCACCGAGGAAATGCTCGGGTCCATGCTGATCACCTGGATCAATCTCGCCTATTATCAGGACCTCATGGCGGGGGCGCGGGAAGCGATCGCCGCCGGCCGCTTCGCCGACTATGCGGCCGAGGTGCGCGAGGGCTGGGCGCGGGGCGATATCGCGCCGATCGCTGCATAGACCCATCACCGCGAGGGCGGCGCCGGGGCGGCTGCAATCCCCTGCTATTCCGCCGCCTGCCTGCCATTCAGCGGCAAGGCGGCCGATGCATCGGCCGGTCCGTCCTCGAATTCCAGCGCCTCGATGCGCCCGCCGCGCCGCGCGATCTTGTCGGCGGAGGTGAGGATCTGGCCGAGGTCATCCTGCGCCTGGCCGAAATGCTTCTGCAGGTTCAGCACCCGCTCCGACAGGCGCCTGACGTCGCCGAGCAGGTGGGCGACCTCCTTCTGGATCACCTGCGCCTCCTCGCGCATGCGCTCGTCCTTCAGCAGGCCTTGCACCACCTGAACCGCCAGCATCATCAGCGAGGGCGAGACGATCAGCACGCGCGCGCGGAAGGCCCGCTGCATGACGTCGTCGAAATGCTCGTTGAGGTCGGCATAGATGCCCTCGGAGGGCACGAACATCAGCGCCACCTCCTGCGTCTCGCCGGCGATCAGGTATTTGTCGGCGATGTCGCGGATGTGGACCGACAGGTCTTGCCGGAGGCGCTGCGCCGCCATGCGCCGCATTTCCTCCGCGCGCGCCTCGCGCCACATGGTCACCGCCTCCAGCGGGAATTTGGCGTCGACCACGAGGCCGCGTGGGTCGCCCGCGAGCCGGACGAGGGCGTCGGGACGCTTGCCGTTGGAGAGGGTCGCCTGAAGGTCGTAGCCGCCCGACGGCAGCCCGTCCTGAAGGATGGCCTCCATGCGACCCTGTCCGAAGGCGCCGCGGGCCTGCTTGTTGGCGAGCACGTCCTTCAGCGTCACGACCTGGCCCGCAAGGTCCGTCAGGTTCCTCTGGGCGTTGTCGATGACCGCGAGGCGCTCGTTAAGGCGGCCGAGATTTTCCACTGTGGTCTTCGTCTGGCCTTCGAGCGACTGGCCGATGCGGGTCGACATGCCGTCGAGCCGGTCGCCGAGAGCCTTGGCAAGATCGTTCTGCCGCGATCCCAGCCCCTCCGCCATGGCCTGCATGCGGCCAGTCAGTTCAGACTGGATGCGCGCCATCTCGCCCATCCGCTCCTCGATCTCCTGCGCGTGGAAAACGGCGCGCTCCGCCTCCAGCGCGCGCGCTGCGGCCTGCCGTCGCATGGCGACGAACAGGACGAGCAGCAGCGCGACCGACAGGCCGAGGAGGGCGAGGGCGATTTCGCCAGCCGTGATCGGCCGGCCGGCGACGACAAGGACGGTCTCGGACATGCCTCACGCCTAGCATATCCGACCTTCGAGCGCGAACAAAATGTGAACTTCTGCGGATTGACAATCGGCCGGTCCGTGCCGACATTGGCGGCATGACCAGCGCAGCCTCTTCGCGTCCCGGCCTCCTGCCGGCGAAACTGATCTTCGGCTCCTAGCCCCTTGCCCGGACGCGTGCCCCGGGTCTGGGGCCGTCGTCGTGTCTGACATTCCATCCGTCCGACACCGGCACGCTGTTCATCCCCGCTCATCTTCCGAATGACCGGCGCCGGGTGGCGCGGTCACGCTCTTTTTTCCAAGGACATCACCATGACGACCCAGACGGCTCCGCGCCGCAGCCGGCGGGCCATGCCCGCCATCATCGTCAGCGAAACCGATCACCGGATCGTCACCGCGCTGGCCAATTCCGCCTATGAGCGCATTCCCGATGTCGCCGAGACTCTGCTCGACGAGATGGACCGCGCCCGTGTCGTATCGGTCGCGCGCCGCCCGGCTGACGTCGTCGGCCTCGGCTCGGAGATCGACTATGTCTCCGATACCGGCGAAGCGCGCACCGTGCGGCTGGTCATGCCGGCGGAGGCGGACATCTCATCCGGCCGCATCTCGGTCCTGACGCCGGTCGGCGCCGCGCTGATCGGCCTGTCGCCGGGACAGTCCTTCAACTGGACCGGCCCGAGCGGCCACCCGCACCGGCTGACGGTCTCGGCGGTGCGCCCGCCTGCCGCGTGAAGCCGGTCCCGGCAGCCATGCCGGGAGGCGCTTTGCCTTGGCGATGCGGTTCGTGCGAAGCGGGAAGGGTGCCAAGCCTTGCCGCCATCCGGACCCTGGTCCGCAGCTTCGTTCTGCCCTGCCTGATCGGGCTGGCCGGAGGCTTCGCGTTCGACCGGCTCGGCCTGCCGGCGGCATGGCTGTCCGGCGCGCTGATCGCGGTGACGATCGGAACGCTCGCCGGGTTGCCGGTGCGCGTGCCCGGGCCGGTGGCGACGGCGGGCTTCCTGCTGATCGGCATCGTCATGGGTTCGGCGGTGACGCCGGACACGCTGCGGCTGATGCTGTCATGGCCCATCTCGATGGCGGGGCTGGTGGTGCTGGTCCCGGCCATCGTCGGCGGCATCATGGTCTATCTCGTCCGCATCGAGCGGTTCGACCGCGAGACGGCGTTCTTCGCCTCGATTCCCGGCGCGCTGAACTACGTCATGGCGCTGACGCTGGATTCCCGCGCCGATGCGCGCGTGGTGGCGGTGATCCAGAGTTTCCGCCTGGTTCTGCTGGTTGCGGCGCTGCCCAGCCTGATGGCGCTGGCCGGGCTCGGCGCGGCGGCGCGGCCGATCGCGGGAAACGCCCCGGTTCACTGGACGGAAATGGCGCTGCTGGTGGCCTTTTCCGTCAGCTGCGGACTGGGGATGGAGCGCCTGCGCGTGCCTGGGGGCGCGACGGTCGGCGCCATGCTCGCCAGCGCGGTGCTGCATGCCAGCGGCCTCGTCACCGCGCTGGTGCCGGAGCCGGTGGTCATCGGCGGCTTCATCGTCATGGGCGTGCTGATCGCCGGGCGCTTCGCCGGAACCTCGCTCGCCGAGCTGCGCCTGCTGCTGCGCGCCTCCGTCGGCGCCTTCCTGGTGGGAACCGCGGTGACGGCGGTGGTCGCGACGGCCGTCGCGCTGGTCGCTGGCCTGCCGGTCGGCAAGGTGATCCTCGCCTATGCGCCCGGCGGCATCGAGGCCATGGCCGTGCTCGCCTTCGTGCTCGACATGGACCCGGCCTTCGTCGGAGCGCACCATCTCGTGCGATTCGTCGGCATCGCGGTCCTGTTGCCGTTAGCCGCGCGCATGGTGATCCGTCGCAAAGCTTAACCAAAGTTTATGTTCGCTTCTGCGGCATCCCATTGCGGAATCCAAGTATTTCGGGCATAGAGCGGTCTGCTCCTCCGGTGGGGTATTCCCTTCATGCTCAGGTCGGTTGTCGCCGCGGCGGCTCTTGTCAGCGGGCTTCTTGCGATGCCTGCTCTCGCCGTGGCCCAGTGCCCGGTGCCGTCGCTCGCCGGTGCCATCGGCGCGGCATCGTTGCCGCAGACCGCCGCCCGGCTGAAGAGCGGACAGGCGGTCCGCATCCTCGCCATCGGCTCGTCGACCACGGCGGGCGTCGGCTCGGGCGGCCTCGGCTTTGCCCACCGCCTCGGCCCCATCCTCAAGTCGCGCTTCCCGCGCGCCACCATCGAGGTCGTCGTTTCCGGCGTGTCCGGTGAAACCGCCTCGGGCGCCGCCGGCCGCCTCGCCTCCGAGCTTGCCCGGCACAGGCCGCTGCTCGTCGTCTGGCAGGTCGGCACCAACGACGCCAATTTCGGCGTGTCCGTCGACAGCCTGCGCGCGACCGTGTCGGGCGGCATTCGCGCCATCCGCGCCGCCGGGGCGGAAGCCCTGCTGGTCGATCCGCAATATTCCCGCTGGGCCGAACGGTCCAACGCCACCGAGGTCGCTGCCCGCGTCGTCGCCGAGGAAGCCGGCCGGCAGGGCGTGCCGGTGGTCAGGCGCTATGCGGCGATGCAGATGGTCGCGGCCTCCGACCGCTCCGCCTTCGACGGCCTGATCGCCTGGGATGGGCTGCACCTGACAGCCTCCGGCCATGCCTGCATGGCCGAGCAGGTGGCCGGCACGATCGCCCGCACCGCGCGCTGAAATTCTCAAGCCGGCCATCGGACAGCTCATCTGTCAGCGCGCCTTGCCTTTGGGTGAGGCGGCCATCACATTGAGCCGGCCGGCGGCGGGCCGGCCTGGCCAACGAGTGTCGAGATGAGCAGCAGCACCACGCCCACGACCACCGCGACCAAGACCGTCGTTCCCTCTCCGATGCAGTATCTCGACCGCGCCACGGGCGTCCTGCGCGATCTCGGGCTGATGCCGGCCAAGATCGACGAGCAGCCGATCATCCCGCTGCTGCAGAAGATTTCCGACCTCGACCAGGACCGGGTGACGATGATCGCCCGCACGCTGAACCAGGTCGGCGTGTTCAACGAGGTGGTGCGCAACCAGGTCGCCGGCATGGAGATCGGCGAGCGCTACGAGCTCATCACCAAGAGCTTCAACTCGATCCGCGACGACGCCAAGCGCATGGTCGACCAGCTCGCCGACGGCAAGATCTCGACTTTCGAGCGGCTGGAGAACATCTGGACCAAGGTCAGGCGCGGCGACATCGCCACCCGCTTCGACGGCATCCGCACGGTCTATCTCGACGTCGCGCGGGCCACCAAGGACCAGATCCAGCGCGAGGTGACCATTCTCGACGCCTATCGCGACTTCCGCGGCGCACTGAAACAGGCCGAGGTGCAGGCCCTCGAAGTGCTGGAAAAGGCCAACGAGAAGCTTCAGGCCAAGCAGGCCGAACTGAAGGCCGCCTCCGACGGCGTCGCCGCCTATACCGGCACCGTGCCGGCCGAACGGGCCAATCTCGAACTCGTCCGCGACACCAAGCTGCGGGAGATGCAGGACGAGGAGAAGCGCTACCAGATCGCCAAGGACCTCTCCGACAACCTGACCATCGGCTACAACACGTCCGAGGTCATCATGGCGCGCCTGATGCAGACGACCAACGCCAAGGAGCGGGTCTATTCGCAGGCGATCTCGTTCTTCTCGACCAACGACGCGGTGCTGACCGCCCTCAAGGCGTCGTTCACCGGCCTGCAGGGCCTGCACGAATCCACCAAGACGCTGAACGAGATGAAGGAGGGCGTCTCCAGGTCGCTCGAAACCCTCTCGGAGATCGGCGACAAGGTGCAGGAGGAGGCGCTGCGCGCCGGCTACGGCCCGACCATCCGCGCGGACGCGGTGAAGAAACTGGTCGAGAGCGTCGTCTCCTTCCAGGAGAAGTCCGGCGAGATCATCTACGAGATGCGCAAGCTCTCCACGCAGAACTCCAAGGAGATCCGCGACGTGGTGGAGGACGGCAAGAAGCGGCTCGCCGCACTCGCCGAGAAGGGCGCGGCTTTGGGCATGTGAGGGATACCCTCGTTCAAACGCTGCTTTCACGTCATGCCCGGGCTTGGCCCGGGAATCCACGACTTGAATACGGCGTCTTGAAGAAGTCGTGGATGCCCGGGCCAAGCCCGGGCATGACGGAAGCGAGACTTGGATGACCGACACAGCCGTTGCGACCGCCTCGGCCGCACCCGCGGCCGATAAGCCGCCCGCCCAGCTCGACGACATCATGCTCGCCATGGATGTCGTCGATACCCTGCGGCATGACCAGAAGATCACCGAGCGGGAACTTGCCGAGGGCGACCGCGAGGAGGATCTGATCGAGCGGCTCAGGACGATCTACCGCAACCAGGGCATCGCCGTGCCCGACGAGATCCTGCGGCAGGGCGTCAAGGCCCTGCGCGAGGAGCGCTTCCTTTACAAGCCGCCGGCGGACAGCCTCTCGGTGAAGCTCGCGCGGCTCTACGTGACGCGGGGCAGGTGGGGCAAATGGGCGCTGGCGCTTGTCGCGGCGCTCGGCATCGGCGCCGGGACGCTCGCCTGGCAGGGCTATTCGGCGCGTGTCGAACTGACCCAGACGATTCCGGCAGCCATCGAGCGGGTGTCAGCCGACATCAACCGCGAGGCAACGGCCGATGCCGTGCGCCAGCGCGTCGCCGCGCTGGTGACGGATGGCCAGACCGCCGCGCGCGACGGCAAGGCGGAGGCCGCGCGCACCGCTGTCGCCGATCTCGAGCGCCTGCGCGACGACGTCCGCTCCGAATATGACGTGCGCATCGTCTCGCGGCCGGGCGAATCCACCGGCGTCTGGCGCCGGCCCCGGCGCAACCCCAATGCCATGAACTACTACCTCATCGTCGAGGCCATCGGCCGGGACGGCCGGGCGCTGTCGCGGGCGATCACCTCGGAGGAGGACAGCGCGACCCGCGTCGTGACCAAATGGGGCATCAGGGTTCCCGAGAGCCTGTACCGGCAGGTGGAAGCCGACAAGCGCGACGACGGCATCGTCCAGAACAACATTCTCGGCCGCAAGGCGCGCGGCCAGCTTGAGCCGACCTGGCGCGAAGCGCTGCCGGGCGGCGCCATCACGAGCTGGTAGGAGGTTCGCGAATGATCCCCGGACATTCCGCGCTGGGCGGCATCGAGGGCGCGCTCGCCGAGCTTCGGCAGGCCGAGAGCAATGCGACGCGCCGGCTCGACGATGCCAACCGGCAGGCGACCGAGGCGCAGGCCGCCGAAGGCGATCTGTTCCGCCAGCTCGCCGCTTTCCGCCTCAACAGCGAGAGCGGGCTCGGCGGCAGGCTGAACCAGGTGGCGACGCAGGTGCGCGCCGTGCTGGCGCTGCGGCTCAACGACCGCAACAACCTCGACAAGCGGGTCGTCGAGGTCGAGGCCCGCATCGCCAAGATCGCCGCCGACCGTGAGGCTTTCGCCAAGACACTGATCGAGGCGGAGGAACAGCGCACCGCGGTTCAGAACGAGGCGCAGGTGGGTCTCGCCGCGCGGCAGGATTATGCATCGACGCGCGCTTCGGCCGAGCAGGCCTCGCAGGTGGCCGCCGAGGCCGACCGGAAGGCGAAGCTCGCCGAGGACGAACTGGAGACGAAGCGCAAGCCCTACGAGAGCGATGCGCTGTTCATCTATCTGTGGAAGCGCAGCTACGCCACGCAGGACTACAGCGCCGGCAACATCGCGCGCCTCATCGACGGCTGGGTGGCGCGGCTGGTGCGCTATCAGGATGCGCGGCCGAACTATGCGCGCCTGACCGAAATTCCGAAGCGCCTGCGCGAGCATGCCAACCGGGCGGCGGCCGCCGCCGTCGATGCGGTCGAGCAGGTCAAGGCCATGGAGAAGTCGGCCTTCCTCGCCGTCGGCGGCGACCGCACCGACGCCGCCATCGCCGAGCAGCGCCGGCGGCTCGACGCGCTGGAAGCGGCGCGTCAGGCCGCTGAGCAACAGCACGAGGGGTTGGAGAAGGAGGCGGAAGCCTTCGGTCGGGGCCAGGATGCGCGCTTTCAGCAGGCGGTCGGCATGCTAGCCGAGACATTGCGCGGCGAGGATATCGACAGGCTCTATCAGGAGGCGCGCCGCACGCCTTCGCCGGAGGACGAGGCCCTCGTCGGCCGCATCCAGGCCGGGCGCGACGCCCAGGAGCGGTTCGCCGCCGAGGCCCGCAAGGTGCGCGCCGATCTCGCCGAAATCTCGCGCCGGCGGTCCGAGACATCGCAGGTCGCGACCGGCTTCCGGCAGCGCCGCTACGATGCCGACGGCTCGGTCTTCGACAATGACGTGGTCGGCGCGCTGCTGCGCGGCCTCGTCACCGGCGTCATTACCGGCGCGGACTACTGGTCGCGCATGGAGCAGGGCCGGCGCTGGAACCGGCGCCGCGACGATGATGACGATGGCTGGGGCCGCGGCGGAAACTGGGGCGGAGGCGGCTCCTGGGGCGGCGGCTCGTCCGGTGGCTCATGGGGCGGTGGATCGTCCGGCGGGAGCTGGGGCGGTGGCGGCGGCTCGTCGGGCGGTTCGTGGGGCGGCGGCGGTGGCTCCTCCGGCGGCTCCTCGGGTGGCGGCGACGGATTCGAGACGGGCGGGCGCTTCTAGGGTCCCGCCGGCACGCTGGGCCGTCCCGCTACTCGATCGTGAAGTCCGACGCCTTCCAGGGCATTTTCGGATATTGCGGGTCCATGGTCTCCAGCGTGTCGCGCACGATCGCGGCGATGATGCAGTTGCGCGCCCATTTGCGGTCGGCGGGCACGACATGCCACGGCGCGATGTCGGTGGAGCAGCGGGCGAGGGCGGTCTCATAGGCTTTCTGGAAATCGCCCCAGAGCTTGCGGTCGTCGAGGTCCGAGGCGTTGAACTTCCAGTTCTTGTCCTTCTCGTCGAGCCGCTCCTGCAGCCGCTCGCCCTGTTCCTTCTTCGAGATATGCAGCATGAACTTGAGGATCACCGTGCCGTTCTCGGCAAGGATCCGCTCGAAGGCGTTGATCTGGTCGTAGCGGCGCTCGATGGCGTCCTTCGGCGCGAGGTTGCGCACGCGGCCGACCAGCACGTCCTCGTAATGCGAGCGGTTGAAGATGCCGATTGTTCCACGGCGCGGCGCGGCCACGTGCACGCGCCAGAGGAAATCGTGCGCCAGTTCCTCCTCGCTCGGCTTCTTGAAGGCGGTGACCGAGACGCCGAGCGGCCCGGTGGTGTTGAACACGCCGCGAATGGTGCCGTCCTTGCCGCTGGTATCGGTGCCCTGGAGGACGACGAGCAGCGCGCGCCGGCCCTCGCCATAGAGGCGGTCCTGCAGGCGGTCGATGGCGACGATATCCTCCGCCAGTTGCTCCCGCGCCTTGTCCTCCTTGGCGAGGAAGTCGACGTCGCGCGTGTCGATATCCTTCAGCTTCGGCTGCGAGCCGGGCCGGATGACGAGATGGCGAAGGGTCTTCGGGCAGGATGGCTGCATGAGGCGCTCGCGGCGGGAACGGGATCGCCATTGTTCTGTTCCGCGCGCGCCGGCGCAAGTCGTGCATCCGAACGCCGCATCCGCGTGTTCCCCCGGCGAGAGCGGATTTCGGAGAGGAGGGCACGATGTCGTTGCGCAGCCTGGTGGGAACGGCGACCCTGACCGTCGCCATGGTGTCCGCCGCATGGGTGTCCGCCGCATGGGCGCAGGAGGATTACGGGCGCTGGCCGCTGTTGCGCGACCCGTTCCCGAGCACGGGCGGCGGCGGGGTGATGATCGGCGGCTATGATCCGGTGGTGGCCGATGGCAAATGCCGCACGGCCTTCACCGCGACGCTGCCGGACGGCACGGTCTATCGCAACACCGTCGAGTTCGACGCCGAGCCCGCGCAGGGCGGCATTCTCTGCAGCAACGGACGCTGGCGCTCGGCGGACGGGGCGGCAACGGGAACCACGCCGTTCCGCGTCTTCATCAGGGACGGCTTCCGCCGGATGGCGCCGGCTGAGTAGGGATCAGGCGCTTGCGGCCTTCAGCCGCCTGCGGCGCTGGATCGGCGCGATCAGCGCGCGTCCACCGAGCCAACCGGCGAGAAATCCCGCGACGGTGGCGAACAGGCCCTCGGACGTGACCGGCACGGCCGGTTCGAAATTCTCCGCGGCGCGGCGGGCGATGTCGGGCTCGTAATTGCGGGCGAAGACCCCGATACGCCAGAACGGACCCGCCTCGGCATAGGATTTGAGCTGTTTTTCCAGCCGCCCGACGCGCTCGACATCGCTCTTCACCTGTTCGCCGCGCTGGCGAACGAACGTGTCGGCATTGCCGAGAAGCCGTTCGATACCGGCTTCGCGGGACAGGTTCATGCGGGAAGCGTCGGCGTCGAACTCGCCGATGACGCGGGCAAGCTCGTCGATCGCGCCGCCGAGGCGCTGGCGGTATTGCTGCGCGAATTCGGGAGCCTGCGAGGCGACGACGCCCAGCAGGATGGCAAGGAAGAAGACGACCCGCCGCAGGACCATGATGCATTCCGCAATCAGTGCTTCGGAGGCATCATAGCGGCTCCGTCGCTGCAATTCCCCGACCGCCTCGCATGCGGGCGGCCTCTGAATTTCAACCCGTCTGGAACGGCCGATGGGGTCTCACCGGGATCGGATTGCGTCGATCGATCTGGTGAGCGGGGAGGGGATCGAACCCTCGACCACATGATTAAAAGTCACGTGCTCTACCGCTGAGCTACCCGCCCATCAGGCGAGGGGGTTTGACGGATCGCGGCGGCGAAGTCAACGCATGCGCGCCGCGATCGCGCTTAATCCGTGCCTAAAGTGAGAAGCCGCCATCGGCGATGTGGATCGCGCCGGTCGTGTAGGCGCTCTCGTCGGAGGCGAGATAGACCGCGAGCCAGGCGATCTCCTCGGCCGTGCCGAGCCGGCCGATGGGCTGGCGGTCGATGAAGGCCTGCCGGGCGGCCTTCTCGGTCTGCTTGGTGGAGCCGGCGAGCGCCCTGATACGGTCGTCGAGCGAGGGCGACTGGATCGTACCGGGGCAGATGGCGTTGGCGCGGATGCCGCGACGGATGAAGTCGATGGCGACCGACTTGGTGAGCCCGATCACCGCCGCCTTGGACGAGCCGTAGGCGTAGCGGTTGACCACGCCGCGCACCGAGGACGCACCGGAGGCGATGTTGACGATGGAGCCGCCGCCCTTTTCCAGCATGCCCGGCAGGAACGCCCGGATCGTGCGGTGCATCGACTTGACGTTGAGGTCGAAGGAGCGGTCCCAGTCGGCTTCCGACGTGTCCAGCACATTGCCGTGGTGGACCCATCCTGCGGCATTGACGAGGATGTCGATGGGCCCGGTCTTCGCGGCGAAAGCCTCGACCTGCCGCGTCGAGGTCACGTCGAGTTTCAGCTTCCTGGCCTTGGCAATGCCTTCGAGCTTCGCCTTGTCGATATCGGTCGCATAGACCTTGGCGCCTTCCGCGACAAAAGCTTCGGCGATAGCCCGCCCGATCCCGTGGCCGGCGGCCGTGACCACCGCGACCTTGCCCTGCAACCGCTTCGCCATGTTTCGCTCCCGCTCGCGTTCCCGGCCGTTCTCGCGCGGCCAAATCGATTGAAGTCGTTGGATTGGAGTCGTGACATGGCGCGGGCGCGCCTGTCCATATGGGAGCTACCCGCCGTAGCGCTGGGAGAGTTGCGTGTCGAAGGTCTTCAGGTCCGCGAGCACCCGGTCGAGCAGGGCGGCGTCGCGCAGACGCAGGGCGGAATCGACCACGTCGAGCGCCGCCGCGATGCTGTCGGCCTGCCGGCGGTAATCGGCGTCAATGCCGAGATCGAGCGTGGCGAAGGGCTCGCAGCGTTTCAGCGCGAAGCGGTAGACGGCGGCGCGGGCGATGACGTCGCCGCGCGTTTCCGGGCGGGCGAGATCCTGCGGGTTGCGGCGCATGGCGTGGAAATAGTCCAGCGCCTCGCTGGCCTCGTCGAGGCATTCGACGAGGCCGTAGAGGCCGGCGGCGCGCCGGAGCGTGATCCATTCGCGCTTGAGCGGCGCGAGCGTTTCGAGCGCCGCGTCGCCGCGCCCCTGGGCGACGGCCTCGCTGGCCTGTTTCAGCCGCGCCGCGCCGCCATCCATCATCTCGGCGAGCATGGGCACGCGCGGCGTGGCGCCCGGCGGCAGGCCGGGCACGCGGGCGCTCGCGGCCGTCCAGAGGTCGGCGAGCCGCTTCAGGCTTGCCTGAGCCTCCTCGGCCCGGTTCGCCCTGAGCGCGACGGTCGTCGTCCGGTAGAGCACCTGCGCCTCGCCGATCCGGGCCAGAAAGCCATCTCCCGCATGCGCCGGCGCGCTGCCCGCCGCGATCAGCAGGAGGGTCGCGGCAAGGCCGGAGGGAAGGAGTTTGTGCAGGCGTCTGTTCACGGGGCGCATCCTAGCCGAACCGCATTCATCGTGCATCCCGCCAGCCCCTCACGCGGCGGCTAGCAGGGCCTCGACGCGCGCGCGTGTCGGCATGCCCTTTCGGCCACCGAATTCGGTGCATTTGAGGGCAGCGGCTGCATTGGCGAACCGCACTGCGCGGTCGAGCGGCTGGCGGTCCGCCAGCGCCACGGCGAGGGCGCCGTGCCAGGTGTCGCCGGCCCCCAGCGTATCGACCGATTTCACGGGAAAGGCCGGCACGTGGACCACCTTGCCGCCGTCCATGTACCAGGCGCCGTTCGCGCCATCCGTCACCAGGAACACGTTGACGACGCCGCCGGATGATTGGGCGCGAGATCCTAGGGCGCGAGATCCTAGGGCGAGGTATCCTTGGGCGCGAGATGCCTGGGCGAGGGCGGCGGGCAGGTCGTGGATGCCGGTGAACTCGCGCAGGGCCGGCGCCGAGAAGCCGACATGGGAGGCGAGCGCGAGCACCTCCGGCCGGGTCGGCTTGCGGTCGGCGTCGAGGACGGAGGGAATGCCGGCCGCGCGCGCCTGCGGCAGGATGGCGAGCGCCGCCTCGATCCAGCGGGTCTCGGCATAGATCGCATCGGCGTCGGCGCCGAGGTCGGTCGGTATCCAGCCGGTATCGGACGGGATGTCCGGGTCGGAATAGCTGACGACCAGCCGCTCGCCCTTCGGGTCGACCACCACCGCCGAGACCGGGGAGCGGTGGCCGGGGCAGCGCCGCACCAGAGAGCAGTCGACGCCGTCGCGCTCGAGCTCGGCGATCATCGGATCGGCCCAGAAATCATCGCCCAGCCGCGCCACCAGCCTGACACCGGCGCCGAGCCGGGCGCAGGCGGTCGCGGCATTGCCGGCAAGGCCGCCACCGGAGGTGACCATGGCGTTCGAGCGGTATTTCAGCGGCTCGGACGGCATGACGTCGACCGCGTAGATGAAGTCGAGCGTGGTGATGCCGGCGCAGACGATGCGCGGATGCGGCGTTCCGGTCATGAATTCGGTCTCGTTCCGACATAGAGGGCGCTGGCGGCGAGGCAGAGGCCGGAGGCGGCGATGCCGATGGGCGGCGCGGTCAGCCAGACGATGCCCCAGGACAGCGCCATGGAGCCGATGGCTATCAGCTTGATACGGGGCGCGATGGCGCCGCGCTCGCGCCATTTGATCACCGGCGGACCGAAGCGCGGATGGGTGATCAGCCAATGCTCGAAACGCGGCGACGAGCGCGCGAAACACCAGGCCGCGAGGATCAGGAACACCGTGCCGGGAATGCCGGGCAGGATGACGCCGACCACGCCGATGGCGGTGAACAGCCAGCCGGCGGTGAAGAGAAGCCAGCGCCAGAGGGGATTCAGCGGGCGGTTCACGGCTCAGCCCGCCTTGACGAGGCGGATCGCCTCGTCGCGCCCGAACAGATAGAGGAGGTCTCGCAGCGCGTCGCCGCGCTGGCCGGCGAGCTTCGGATCGGTCTCGATGACCAGACGGGCGTCGCTGCGGGCGGTTTCCAAGAGATGCGCGTGGTGTTCGAGCCGGGCGAGGCGGAAGCCCGGCATGCCCGACTGCTTGGTGCCGAGAGGGTCGCCCTCGCCGCGCAGCTTCAGGTCTTCCTCCGCGATGCGGAAGCCGTCCTCCGTCTCGCGCATGATGTCCAGCCGGCGGCGGGCGGTCTCGCCCAGCGGCCCCTTGTAGAGCAGGAGGCAGGTGGAGGCCGTCTCGCCGCGCCCGATCCGGCCGCGCAACTGATGCAGCTGGGCGAGGCCGAAATGCTCGGCATGGTCGATGACCATGATCGAGGCTTCCGGCACGTCCACGCCCACCTCGATGACGGTGGTGGCGACCAGTACGCGGGTATCGCCGCGCTGGAAGCGCAGCATGGCCGCGTCCTTGTCCGGCCCTTTCATCTGGCCGTGGACGAGATCGACCGCCTCGCCGAAACGCTGGCGCAGCAGTTCGAAGCGTTCCTCGGCGGCGGCGAGTTCGGGGCTCTCGACGGTCGGATCGTCGTTTTCGGCCACCAGCGGGCAGACCCAGTAGACCTGCCGACCCGCCTCCAGCGCGCGGCCGATGCCGTCGATCACGTCCGACAGCCGGTCCATGGCAACGATGCGGGTGTCGATGGGCTTGCGTCCCGCAGGCTTCTCGGTGAGCTGGGAGGATTCCATGTCGCCGAAATAGGTCAGGACCAGCGTGCGCGGAATGGGCGTCGCGGTCATCACCAGCAGGTCGACCGCCTCGCCCTTGGCAGCGAGTGCGAGGCGCTGGTGGACGCCGAAGCGGTGCTGTTCGTCGATGACGGCAAGGCCGAGGTCGCGGAAGACGACGTGCTCCTGAAAGAGCGCGTGGGTGCCGACGACGATGGCGGTGTCGCCGGAGGCAAGGCGCGACAGGATCTGCTCGCGCTCGCGGCCTTTTTCCCGGCCGGTCAGGATCGCAACCTCGAGGCCCGAGGGACCGGCAAGTGCCTTCAGCGTCTTGGCGTGCTGACGCGCCAGCAGTTCGGTCGGGGCCATCAGCGCGGATTGCCGGCCGGCCTCGGCCGCTGCGGCCATGGCCATCAGCGCGACGACCGTCTTGCCGGAGCCGACATCGCCCTGAAGCAGGCGCAGCATGCGCGTCTCCGCGCTCATGTCTGCGGCGATCTCCGCGAGCGCCCGTGTCTGCGAGCCGGTCAGCGCGAAGGGCAGGGTGGCTTCAATCACCGTCCGCAACGAGCCGTCGCCGACATTGCGCCGGCCGGCCGGCCGCTTGAGATTGGCGCGGACGAGGCCAAGGGCCAGCTGGTTCGCCAGCAATTCGTCATAGCCGAGGCGGCTCCACGCCGGCCCCTCGGGCGCGAAGTCCTCGGGCTCGGCGGGCGCGTGGACGCGGTGAAGCGCTGCGGAGAAGTCCGGCCAGCCTTCCCGCTCCAGAAGCCGCGCATCCAGCCATTCCGGCAATCTGGGCACGCGCTGAAGCGCCGCTTCCGCCGCGCGCCGGACGAAACCGGAGGCGAGCCCCTCGGTCAGCGGATAGACCGGTTCGACCGGCGGCATGGTCGCGGCCTGTTCCGGCGTCATGACCCGGTCCGGATGGACCATCTGGCGCATGCCGTCGAACAGCTCGATCCGCCCTGAGACGACCCGCGTCTCGCCGACCGGGCACATCTGCTCGATGCGCGAGCGGTGGGCGTTGAACCAGACCAGCGTCAGGTCGCCGGTCTCGTCGGACACCTGCACCCGATAGGGCGCGCGGCTCTTGCCCGGCGGCGATGGGCGGTGCCGCTCGACCAGAACCTCGACCGTGACGATGGCGCCGGGCTCTGCCTCGGCCAGCGTCGGGCGGGCACGCCGGTCGATCACGCCGCTCGGCAGATGGAACAAGAGATCGACGACGCGCGGCGGCCCCTCCGTGTCGAGGAGGCGCTTGTAGAGACCTTCGAGCTTGCCGCCGACGCCTTTCAGCGAGGTCAGCGAGGCGAAGAGCGGATCGAGTCGCGCGGGACGCATGGCCGGAATGTAACCGCTCCGCGGGACGCTGACAGGGCCTCCCGCGTTTGATAGTGACACTGTCGGAACCGGGTGGCGCGAAAAGGCGTCCCCGGCTTTCGCCGTTTTTGCCCCGGAGCCTCCATGACCGGCACGACCCGCTCTTCCGCCGATCTCGATCCGCGCCGCCGCAAGGTGCTGTTCCGCGCGTGGCATCGCGGCACGCGCGAGATGGACCTGATCATGGGCCGTTTCGCCGACGCCCATATCGGCGGTTTCTCGGACGCCGAGCTCGACGATTTCGAGCGGCTGATCGAGGTGCCCGACCGCGACCTGTTCGCCTGGGTGACAGCCAAGGCCGAGACCCCCGGCAATTACGACACCGCCATATTCCAGGCGCTGAAAGCCTTCCATTCCGAGGGCAAGGGAGTCTGGTTGGGCTGATGGCCAAGCGCGCTCCCGCCGACGTCGTCGCCTCGCGCGGCCGGCTGACCCTTGCGGGCGTGCCGCAGGGCTATGACGCGCTGGTCGTCGCCGATCTCGCGCGCCAGCTTCACGCCAAGGGCAATCAGGCATCGCCGGAACTGCTCGTCATCTGCCGCGACGGCCCGCGCATGCAGGCGATGGAGACGGCGCTGTCCTTCTTCGCGCCCGGCATCGAGGTTTTGACCCTGCCGGCCTGGGACTGCCAGCCCTATGACCGCGCCTCTCCGAACGCCTCGATCATGGCGCGGCGCATGCTGACCTTGTCGCGCCTCGCCCGCACCTCGGGCCGGGCGACACCGGCCGTGGTGCTGACGACGATCAACGCGGCGCTTCAGCGCCTGCCGGCGCGGGCGCTGCTCGCCAAACAGTCGCTGTCGGCGGCCCCCGGCAACGTCATCTCGATGAGCGACCTCCAGAACTGGCTGGAGGTGAACGGCTATCTGCGCACCTCGACCGTCCGCGATGTCGGCGAATATGCCGTGCGCGGCGGCATTCTCGACCTCAATCCGCCCGGTTTCGACGCGCCGATCCGCCTCGACTTCTTCGGCGACACGCTGGAATCGATCCGCACCTTCGACGCGGAAACCCAGCGCACCACCGGCAATCTGCGCCGGCTCGACCTCGTGCCGACCTCCGAGGTGCAGATCACCACCGAGACCATGGTGAAGTTCCGCCTCGCCTATGTCCGCGCCTTCGGCGGCTCGACCAAGGGCGACGCGCTCTACGAATCCGTGTCCGAGGGCCGGCGCTATCCCGGCGTCGAGCACTGGATGCCGCTGTTCCACGACCGGCTGGACACGATCTTCGACTACCTGCCGGATTCCGGCGTGGTGCTGGACGCGCAGGTCGAGGAGGCCGCGAAGGAGCGCCTGACCACGGTCGCGGACTATTACGACGCCCGAAAGACCGCGCTGGAGCACGATGGCGGCGGGGCCGCCTACAAGCCGCTGCCGCCGGATGCGCTCTACCTGAAAACCGAGGAATGGGAGCGCAAGCGCGGCGGCGAGGCCGTCGTGAAACTCTCGCCCTTCGCGCTGGCCGGCGCCTCAGACGGCGCGCTGATCGATCTCGACGGCCGGCGCGGCCGGTCCTTCGCCGCCGAGCGTGCGGACGAAAACGCCAATGTCTTCGATGCCGTCGCCTTGCATGTGACGGCGCTGCGCAAGGAGAAGAAGCGCGTCGTCATTGCGGCATGGTCGGAGGGCTCGCGCGAGCGCCTGCAACCGATCCTCGAAGACCACGGCATGAAGGCGATTCGACCGGTCGCGAGCTGGTCGGCGGCGGAAGCGCTGCGCGGCGACGAGATCGCACTCGCCGTGCTCGGGGTCGAGGAAGGCTTCGAGACGCCCGACCTCGCCATTATCGGCGAACAGGACATTCTCGGCGACCGCCTCGTGCGCGCCCAGAAGCGCCGCAAGCGGGCGCAGGACTTCATCACCGAGGCGACCAGCCTCTCGGCCGGCGACCTCGTCGTCCATGTCGACCACGGCATCGGCCGCTTCGTCGGCCTCGAAACCGTGACGGCCGCTGGCGCGCCGCACGACTGCGCCGAAATCCACTATGCCGGCGGCGACAAGCTGTTCCTGCCGGTCGAGAATATCGAGCTTCTGTCCCGCTACGGCTCGGAGGATGCCGAGGCGCAGCTCGACAAGCTCGGCGGGGGAGCCTGGCAGGCGCGCAAGGCGCGCATGAAGAAGCGCATCCTCGAAATGGCGGCCGGCCTGATCAAGATCGCCGCCGCGCGCGCCCTGCGCGAAGCGCCGAAGCTGGTCGCGCCGGACGGCGCCTATGACGAGTTCGCCGCCAAATTCCCCTATGACGAGACCGAGGATCAGGCGGGCGCCATCGACAGCGTCCTCGAAGACCTTGGCGCGGGCCGGCCGATGGACCGCCTCGTCTGCGGCGATGTCGGCTTCGGCAAGACCGAGGTCGCGCTGCGCGCCGCCTTCGCGGCGGTCATGGGCGGCAAGCAGGTGGCGGTCGTCGTCCCGACCACGTTGCTGGCGCGCCAGCACTTCAAGACCTTCGCCGAGCGCTTCAAGGGCCTGCCGGTCCATGTCGCGCAGGCCTCGCGCATGGTCGGCTCGGCCGATCTCGCCGCTGCCAAGAAGGGCCTCTCGGAAGGCACGGTCGATATTGTCGTTGGCACCCACGCCCTGCTCGGCAAGGCCATATCCTTCAAGGATCTCGGCCTCGTCATCGTCGACGAGGAGCAGCATTTCGGTGTTGGCCACAAGGAGCGGCTGAAGGAGCTGCGCGCCGAGGTCCACGTCCTGACCCTGACCGCGACGCCGATCCCGCGCACTCTGCAACTCGCCATGACCGGCGTGCGCGACCTCTCGATCATCGCGACGCCGCCGGTGGACCGCCTCGCGGTCCGGTCCTTCGTCACGCCCTTCGACCCCCTGATCATCCGCGAGGCGCTGCTGCGCGAGCGCTACCGGGGCGGGCAGGCCTTCTTCGTCTGCCCGCGCATCGAGGATCTCGGCGAGGTGGAGGCCTTCCTGCGCGAGCATGTGCCGGAGGCGAAGTTCATCGTCGCTCACGGTCAGATGGCCGCCGGCGAGCTGGAGGACCGGATCGGCGCCTTCTACGACGGCAAGGTCGATATCCTCCTGTCCACGACGATCGTGGAATCGGGCCTCGACATCCCCTCGGCGAACACGCTGATCGTCTGGCGCGCGGACATGTTCGGCCTCGCCCAGCTCTACCAGCTGCGCGGCCGCGTCGGCCGTTCCAAGACGCGCGCCTATGCGCTGTTCACGCTGCCGGAGAACAAGCCGGTGACGCCGCAGGCCGAGCGCCGCCTGAAGGTTCTGCAATCGCTCGACACGCTCGGCGCGGGCTTCCAGCTCGCTTCGCACGATCTCGACATCCGCGGCGCCGGCAACCTCTTGGGCGACGAGCAGTCCGGCCATATCAAGGAGGTCGGCTACGAGCTCTACCAGCAGATGCTGGAGGAGGCCGTGTCGATGATGAAGGCGGGCCTCGTGGACGAGACCGTGGAGGACAAGTGGTCGCCGCAGATCACGGTCGGCACGCCGATCCTGATCCCCGAGCACTATGTCGAGGACCTCAACCTGCGCCTGTCGCTCTATCGCCGCCTCGGCGACCTCGCCACCGATCAGGAGATCGACGCCTTCGCCGCCGAGATGATCGACCGGTTCGGGCCGCTGCCCGACGAGGTCCAGCATCTCGTCAAGGTCGCGGTGATCAAGGCCTATTGCCGGCGCGCCAATGTCGACAAGGTCGATGCCGGCCCGCGCGGCATCGTTCTGTCGTTCCGCGATCAGAAATTCGCCAATCCCGCCGGCCTCGTCCGCTATATCGGCGAGCAGGGCTCGCTGGCGAAGGTCCGCCCCGACCAGAAGATCGTGTTCATCCGCGACTGGCCGAAATCCGAGGACCGGCTCAAGGGCGCGGCCGTCATCCTGCGCAACCTCGTGAAGATCGCGGAAACGAAAAAGGCGGCGTGAGGCATCGGCCGGAATCAGGGCCGTGAGACAACCCATGGAAACAGCCGCCACCGCGCGGCTTCGCCATTCAAGGGTTCACGCATGAACGCCACGATGTCGCGACGCGGGCTCGTCCTCGGCGGGCTCGCCATGTTCGTCGCCTCCTGCGCCGACAGCGAAGGGCAGGGGCGTGCCGCCTTCATCGCCTTCCTCAGGGAGCGGCTGCTTCAGCCGCGCGGGCTGCGCGTTCCGCAGCTCACCGAAGCCGAAACGCGACGCTTCGGCATTTATGCGCGCCATTACGATCCGATCCGCGAGTTTCACGACACGCTGACCCGCGATGTCGCGCCGCTGATGAGCAGCGCCGCGCGCATCCTGCCGGCGCTGCGGCGTCCGCAGGACTGGGTGGCGAAGCGCTCCGACGTCGCCGAGAGCCGCAAGCTGATCGGCCATGCCAGGACGCGCGCCAGCGACCTGTTCGCCGCGACCAACACGGCGGTCAGCCACCTCGCCCAGCCGGACGACCTTAGGGCGGTCTATCAGGACGCCTATCGCAAGACGGTCTCGGAGGTCGCGCCGCTGTTCATCGCGACGCTCGACGGGCTCGACGACCTGTTCGACAACGTCGATCAGGCGGCCGCCTATATCGACGCGAACAGGGGCCGCATGCGGCTCGTCGGCGGCATGTTCGAGACTGCGGATACCTCGGTGCTGACCGGCCTTCAGGAGCGGTCAGCCGCCATTGCCGGGGCGCAGGCGCGGCTGTTCCAGGTGCGTGGACGCCTCGACAGCCTGATGGCGCGCGGCTGAGCCGTCAGTCGCCTTCGTCGGCGCTGACGACCACGACGCCGAATTCCCGCGTCATCAGGAACACCATGATGCCGCCGCGCCCCTGATCGCGCAGCTCCCGCGCGACGCGGATGGCGAGCTTGCGGCCCTCCGCCTCGTGCCTTGCGAGGAAGCCGTCATCCTCCCTGAACGCGCCGGGATTGTCCCAGTCCAGCGCATCCTCGAAACGCCCCACCCAGGCGTTGAGGTCGGTGGCGAGGGCGGGCGAGAGGCCCAGCGCCTCGGGATCGATATTGCTGCCGTACTCGTCGTCCAGAGACCAGACGGGATGGCAGCCGTAATCCGCCATCAGCTTGATCCGCCTGGGATTTGTGTAGACCCGTTCCGGAGCCTCGGGAAAGACCGTCCCGACCGGCGCATAGGCGATGCGGTCCGCGCCGATCGCCTCGGCCATGCGGGCCGCCAGCGCGCGGCCCTCCGCCTCGTGGTGCTCGGCCTGTTGCGGGTCGGTGAAGCCGCCCTTGCGCTTCCCCTGAGGGATGGTGCCGAGATAGTTCGTCTCCCAGTCGAGGATATCGCCGACCAGTTCCTCGCCGAAAGTCTCGGCGGCGAGCGTCTGCGGCACGACCCATCCGGTCGCATCGTCCGCGAAGGGCAGGACGAACGGGCGGATCATCAGCCGCACTTTCCGGGGCAGGACGGCCGCCTCGTCCGCTGCGGACGGGTCGGACGAGGTGGGCATGACCGCCCCGGCGGGCACGGCAGCCACCCGGCGCAGGTGATAGGCGGCGAAGGCGGCCACGGCGATGGCCGCGCCGGCGAGCGGCCATGGCTCATCCAGCGGCGAGCGCAGCAGCCCCGCCGACGCGACCGCGACGACCAGAGCGGTCGCCACCAGATAGATCAGGAAGGCGTTGATCGTGGCGCGGCGGCCGTCGGGATCAGGCTCCTCGTCGGGATCGATGAGGCGCGGCGCGGCATAGCCGAGATAGGCCGCTTGCAGGGCCGCGGCGACGAGGAATGCGGGCAGGGCGAGGATGCTGAGAACCACCAGCAGGACGCCGCCTGAAAAGACCGCGACGGCCGTGCCAAGCATCCACCGGCCGCGCAGCCTGTCGGCGCGGGGAACCGGCTTCAGCGTGATGCTGGCGAGGGCCTTGTCCATGAAGGCGTCCAACACCATTTGCCGTGCGGCGACGATCCCCGCCACGATGTAGAACGCGCCGACGAGGCGAATGCCGATATCGACGCCGTTCATGCCTCCGGGCTCTCCGCAACCCGGCTCCGGTCAGCCCGCCCCATGCACCACTCCGCCATTCCGCGCCAAAGGGTAGGGCGCGTTAGGGCTTTGTCCACCGCCACTGGCGGCGCCGTTCGCCGGTTCCTATTTTGGGGCTAGTCTCAGGGCATCACGCCCGGCATGATTCTCGCATTGCACTCGTCCATGATCCGCCTTGGAATGGACACCGATCGAACCGACAGTTTCAGGCGTGGCGCATAATGCGGCACGAACTCAAGACCATGATGCAGGACGCAAGGTCCATCGACGACAGCCACGGAGCGCCATTGCGGGACAATCTCGCACTGACGATGGCCGGCAAGCGCGACGAGCGCGACCAGGATCCGGGTGGGCCGGGGACGTCCGTGATCGCCAAGACCCGGCCGCAGACCAAGCGGCCGAGCCTCTATCGCGTGCTGCTGCTGAACGACGATTACACGCCGATGGAGTTCGTCGTGCACATCCTCCAGAAGTTCTTCAACAAGGACTCCGACGCCGCCACCCGCATCATGCTGCACGTCCATCAGCACGGCGTCGGCGAGTGCGGCGTCTATACCTACGAAGTCGCGGAAACCAAGGTCACGCAGGTCATGGATTTCGCGAGAAAGCACCAGCATCCGCTGCAATGCGTGATGGAGAAGAAGTGAGTTCCTTCGGCACCTTTCGCGCCTTCCGGCGCATCATGACTTACTGACGAGGTTTCCCTTGCCCTCATTCTCACGCAGCCTCGAACAGTCGCTCCACCGGGCCCTCGCGCTCGCCAACGAGCGGCGGCACGAATATGCGACGCTGGAGCACCTGCTGCTCGCGCTGGTCGACGATCAGGACGCGGCGGCGGTGATGAAGGCGTGCAGCGTCGATCTCGAGAAGCTCAAGAAGAGCCTCGTCGGCTACATCGATTCCGAGCTTGAGAACCTCGTCACGGACGGTTCCGACGATTCCAAGCCCACCGCCGGCTTCCAGCGCGTCATCCAGCGCGCGGTGATCCACGTCCAGTCGTCCGGCCGCGAGGAAGTGACCGGCGCCAACGTGCTGGTCGCGATCTTCGCCGAGCGCGAGAGCCACGCCGCCTATTTCCTGCAGGAGCAGGACATGACCCGCTACGACGCGGTCAACTACATCTCGCATGGCATCGCCAAGCGCGCGGGCCTGTCCGAGGCGCGCTCGCCCAAGGGTTCCGACGAGCCCGAGGAGGCCAAGGAGAAGGCACCGGACGGCGAGAAGAAGAAGGGCGACGCGCTCGACACCTATTGCGTCAACCTCAACAAGAAGGCGCGCGAGGGCCGCATCGACCCGCTGATCGGCCGCGACGGCGAGATCAGCAGGACGATCCAGGTGCTCTGCCGCCGCCAGAAGAACAATCCGCTGCTGGTCGGCGATCCCGGCGTCGGCAAGACCGCCATCGCGGAGGGCCTCGCCAAGCGCATCGTCGAGAACGACGTGCCGGACGTCCTGAAGGACGCCACCGTCTTCTCGCTCGACATGGGCACGCTGCTCGCCGGCACGCGCTATCGCGGCGATTTCGAGGAGCGCCTCAAGCAGGTCATCAAGGAGGTGGAAGCCCACCCCAAGGCGATCATGTTCATCGACGAGATCCACACGGTGATCGGCGCTGGCGCGACCTCGGGCGGCGCCATGGACGCCTCGAACCTTTTGAAGCCGGCGCTGGCGCAGGGCACGCTGCGCTGCATCGGTTCGACCACCTACAAGGAATACCGCCAGTATTTCGAGAAGGACCGCGCGCTCGTCCGCCGCTTCCAGAAGATCGACGTCAACGAGCCGACGGTCGAGGATTCGATCGAGATCCTGAAGGGTCTGAAGTCCGCCTTCGAGACCTATCACAAGCTGCGCTACACCAACGAGGCCATCAAGGCCGCGGTCGAACTCTCCGCGCGCTACATTCATGACCGCAAGCTGCCCGACAAGGCGATCGACGTGATCGACGAGAGCGGCGCGGCGCAGATGCTGGTGCCCGAGGGCAAGCGGAAGAAGACCATCGGCATCAAGGAGATCGAGGCGACGATCGCGACCATGGCGCGCATCCCGCCGAAGACCGTCTCCAAGGACGATGCCGAGGTGCTCCGCAACATCGAGACGACGCTGAAGCGCGTGGTCTACGGGCAGGACAAGGCGATCGAGGCCCTGTCGGCCTCGATCAAGCTCGCCCGCGCGGGCCTGCGCGAACCGGAAAAGCCGATCGGCAACTACCTGTTCTCCGGCCCGACCGGCGTCGGCAAGACCGAGGTCGCCAAGCAGCTCGCCAACACGCTGGGCGTGCAGCTCCTGCGCTTCGACATGTCGGAATATATGGAGCGCCACACCGTCTCGCGGCTGATCGGCGCGCCTCCCGGCTATGTCGGTTTCGATCAGGGCGGCCTCCTGACCGACGGCGTCGACCAGAACCCGTATTGCGTGCTGCTGCTGGACGAGATCGAGAAGGCCCATCCGGACCTGTTCAACATCCTCCTGCAGATCATGGATCACGGGAAGCTGACCGATCACAACGGCAAGCAGGTCGACTTCCGCAATGTCATCCTGATCATGACGACCAATGCGGGCGCTTCCGACCTCGCCAAGCCGGCGATCGGCTTCACCCGCAACAAGCGCACGGGCGATGATTCCGAGGCGATCAACCGCCTGTTCGCGCCGGAATTCCGCAACCGGCTCGATGCGGTCATCGCCTTCGGCCATCTGTCGACCGAGGTGATCGGCAATGTCGTCGAGAAGTTCGTCCTCCAGCTCGAGGCCCAGCTCGCCGACCGTCAGGTCACCATCGAGCTGTCGCCCGACGCCAAGGACTGGCTGATCGAACGCGGCTATGACGAGCAGATGGGCGCGCGTCCCATGGCCCGCGTGATCCAGGAATATGTCAAGAAACCGCTGGCCGAGGACCTGCTGTTCGGGCGCCTCAAGAATGGCGGCCATGTCCGCGTGATCGTCGAGAAGGACGAGGAGGGCTTCCCCATCCTCGGCTTCGACTATCCCGCCGGCCCCGTGACGCCGAAGCCCGAGCCGGTCGCCCCCGATGTTCGCCGCATCGCCAAGCGCGCTGCGTCGAAAAAGGCCGGTTCTGCCAAGGCCAAGCGCAAGCCGAAGGGCTCGGGCGGCGGATCGGGTGGCGTTCCCGCGCCGACCGAGCCGAAGCGCCCGTCCGGCTCGGTGCCGAAAGTGCCGCTCAAGGCGGAGTGAGGCGCGGAGCCCCGCCCGTGACGCGATCCGACCCCGGCCGAGGCAAGCCTCGCGCCGGGGTCTGTCGTTTGGGCCACCGAATGGCCCGCATGCGGCTTTGGTCCTTGTGCGGTGCAGCGCTCTGTCCGACTGATCGGCGGCGATGACCACCCCCAATCCGCCCTATGTGCCGCTGTCGCAGGCCGCCTGGTATCGCCGGGGCCTGCGCGCCTCGGCCGCCCTGCCGGCGGTGATCCTGGCCGCGACCTTCATCGGCATCGGCTCGGTCTGCGCCGATTACGGCATGCCGCTCGTCTGGGCGCTCCTCGCGACGCTGCTGATCTGGGCCGGGCCGGCGCATCTGATCCTCGTCGGCGGGCTCGGCAGCGGCGCGTCCTGGGTCGCCATCGCGCTCACCGTCGGCCTGTCGTCGGTGCGCCTTCTACCGATGGTGGTGTCGCTCTTGCCCTATCTCCGGCTGAAGGATCGCAACCCGCTCGTCGCGGCGCTGTGCGCGCACATGGTCGCCATCTCGATCTGGGTGGAGGGCCTGCGCCTGCTGCCGCAGGTCGATGCCGAGGGCAGGGTGCCCTTCTTCCTCGGCCTCGGCACTGGCCTGCTCGCCTCGGCGGCGGGCAGCACGGTGATCGGCTACGGACTGGCCGGCATCATCCCGAACGCCTTCGCCGCTGGCCTCTTGTTCCTCACGCCGATCTTCTTCCTGCTGTCGCTGTTCACCACGGCGCGGATGCTCTCCGACCGCCTCGCCATTGGCATCGGCTTCTTCGGCCTGCTCCTCGCATCGCTCGCGGGCGACGGGCTCGAACTGCTCTATGCCGGGCTTGGTGGCGGCACGCTTGCCTATGCGCTCGGCCGTATCAGGCGCGCGAGGGCCATGTCATGACCCTGATCGGTTCCGATCTCACGCCCTATCTCGCGCTGATCCTGCTCGGGGTGCTGCCGACCGAGATCTGGCGCTGGCTTGCGCTGGTGGTCGGACGCGGCCTCGACGAGAGCTCTGAGCTTCTGGTCTGGGTGCGCGCCGTCGCCACCGCGACGCTCGCGGCCGTCGTCGCCAAGCTCGCCTTCTTCCCGGCCGGCGCGCTCGCCGCGCTGCCGCTCGGCTGGCGGGCCGGCGCCTTCGTCGCAGGGCTTTCGGCCTATTTCCTCGGCCGCAAGTCGGTGCTGTTCGGGGTTCTGGCGGCCGAAGCAGTCATCGTCGCCAGCGCCTGGTGGCTCGGCGTCAGATAGCTAGCCGCCGGCCTGCATCGCTTCCAGCGCCGAGCGGATGGTGGCCGCGTGCTTGGCCAGAACGTCCTGATTCTCCATCGCGCCGGTGTGCGGCCGCAGCGCGACGCCGGTCCAGCGCGGCAGGATGTGGACGTGGATGTGGAACACAACCTGTCCGCCGGCGCTCTCGTTGAACTGCTGGACCGTCAGCCCGTCGGCGGCCATGGCGCGCTTGACGCCCTTGGCGACGAACTGGGAGGCCTTGGCGAGATCGGCGAGATCGTCCGGGTTGATGTCGAGGAGATTGCGCGCCGCGGTCTTCGGGATGACCAGCACGTGGCCGTCCGCGCGCGGCATGATGTCCATGAAAGCCAGCACCTTGTCGGTCTCGTAGACCTTGTGGGCCGGCAATTCGCCACGCAGAATTTTGGCGAAGATGTTGTTCGGATCGTAGGCGGTCGCGGCCATGGCAAACTCTCGCGCGGACTGGGGCGAGGGTGTCGCAATCCAGAACGGCGGCGTCAAGCTCCGGACGGCTGTGCC
The DNA here is from genome assembly GCF_016793595.1 of Phreatobacter sp. GTDB lineage: Bacteria > Pseudomonadota > Alphaproteobacteria > Rhizobiales > Phreatobacteraceae > Phreatobacter. The sequence continues at coordinate 31,798 of NZ_JAEULY010000024.1, read as the reverse complement.
GGAAAAGACGATGCCGGCGCGGTTTCCCGCGCCGGCATGACGGCAAAGCCCGTCAGGACTTACCAGTAGTAGCGGCGACGCCAGTAGCGGCGGCGGATGACGTAGACGCGGCGCGGCCGGTAATAGTAGCGACGGCGACGCACGATGTAATACTGCATCTCCTGCGGCTCGCCCGTCGCCGGAACGGACGGAGCGGCGGCGGGAGCGGGAGCGGCCGAAGCAGCCGTGGCGGTGGCGGCGACGGCTGCGCCTCCGGCGATGGCTGCGACGAACATACGGCGATGAAGCATGGATAGTCCTCCTGCAGAGTTGCCTTGGCGCATCCAGGCACGAGACTGGGGCACCGACTTCCGCGGCGTCAAGCCGCTTCGTCCACCAGAGTTGACGGGTTCTGTTTCTGCACGACGACGCCCGGCTGACAGGGGCGTGTCACCGGGCGTCGCATGCGGCATTTCAGTCAGGCGTCAGCTGGCCCGGCGCACAGCCCGGCGGGCGCGGCGATGATGGCGGCGGGCACCGCGGCGGTGGCCGCGCACGGCGCGACGATGGCGGCGGCGGTGACGGCCGCGCATTTCCAGCGGCTCCGCATCGGCGGCGACGGCAGCCGGCGCCTCGGGCGCGATCGAGTCGATCAGGCGGTCGACGGCCGGGGCAGCCTGCGCCGAGCCGGCGACGGCGACGAGGGCGGTTGCGGCAACGCCGCTGCCGAGCGCGGTGAAGAAGGTGCGACGGTCGAACATGGCTTTTCCTCGGTTTCGTGAAGGCCGGACCACCCGGCTCACGCACAAGGTGCGCCGTTCAAACTGAACCGCTCATATCGCCGCGTTTATGAAGCGTTCAGCTTGATGCGCTCCAGGCACTGGGGAGCAGCTGTCAAGCCATTGATAAGAGGCCGTAATCTCCGTTTTCGGATCGATCGAGGCCGTCCGCGCGACCGCAAGTCATCGAACAGAAATATCTCTGCCCGCACGATCACCCGAAATCGGCGCTTCCCGGACGGGTTGTGCCCGATGAAAGCCGAAATGCTCCGGGCATCATGCCGGGGCCAACCCGACCGGAGCGTTTCCATGTCGACCAATCCCGATCTCGCGGCAGTCGCCGAGGCGGCGCGCCGCGCCGAGGAAGAACAGCAGCGCCAGCAGCAGGCCCAGCAGGGCAGCTATATCGACGTCGGCGATGCCGGATACGGCCTCTTCGACCTTGCCAGCAGCATGCTGTCGGGCGTCGGTCGGGCTGCATCGTCTGCCGCCTCAACGATCGGAGATGCCGCGGGCGGCGCCGCCAATATGGTCGGCTCGGTCGCCTCCGGCGCTGCCGATGTGGCCGGTACGGTCGCCGGTGGCGCGGTCGATGTCGCCGGCTCCGTCGTGTCGGGCGCTGTCAATGTCGTGGGCTCGGTCGCCTCGGGTGCCGTCGACGTCGCGAGTTCGATAGGCGAGGGCCTCGGCGGGATCGATTTCTAGTCGACCTCGGCGGCCATTTTCCGGAACGGCGCCAGCGCATCCAGTTCCTCGACCGCGTCGGCGACGTATCTCCGCTCGCGGTCGAGATAGTCGGCCACCGCGCGCCGGAAGCCGGGATCAGCGATGAAATGAGCCGAGTGGGTCGTTACCGGCCGGTAGCCGCGTGCGAGCTTGTGCTCGCCCTGCGCGCCCGCCTCGACCCGCTTGAGGCCGCGGCTGATGGCATAGTCGATGGCCTGATAGTAGCAGACCTCGAAATGCAGGAAGGGATGCTCTTCCACCGCGCCCCAGTGGCGGCCGTAAAGCACGTCGCCGCCGATGAAATTGATCGCGCCGGCGATATAGCGGCCGTCGCGCTCCGCCATGATCAGCAGGATGCGGTCGGCCATGCGCTCGCCGATCAGCGAGAAGAACGACCGCATCAGATAGGGCCGGCCCCATTTGCGCGAGCCGGTATCCATGTAGAAGGCGAAGAATGCGTCCCAGACATCCTCGGTCAGGTCGCGCCCGGTCAGTTGCCGGATCGTGATGCCGCGGCCTTCGAGCGCCTCGCGTCGCTCCCGGCGGATTGCCTTGCGCTTGCGGGAGGCGAGGGCGGCGAGGAACCCGTCGAAGGAGCCGTAGCCCTCGTTCTCGAAATGGAACTGCGTGTCGGTGCGCAGGAGGTAGCCGGCTTCCCCCATCAGCGCCGCCTCGTCCTCGGGGCAGAAGGTGACATGAACAGAGGAAGCGCCGAGCTTCATCGCGACCTGCGCGGCCCCCTGCACGAGTGCGGACCGCGCGGCGCCGCCAGCCTCGCCGGGCTTCACCAGCAGGCGGCGTCCCGTGGCGGGCGTGAAGGGTACGCTCGCCTGCAGCTTCGGGTAGTAGCGCCCGCCGGCGCGCTCATAGGCCTCGGCCCATCCGGCATCGAAGACATATTCGCCGCGCGAATGGCCCTTGAGGTAGCAGGGCAGGATGCCCTGGATCGCGCCGTCCGCCTCCAGCACCAGATGGTGGCCGAGCCAGCCGGTCTGTCGGGTGGCCGAACCTGATTCCTCGAGGCTGAGGAAGTAGGCATGATCCAGGAACGGATCGACCTTGCCGTCCGCGCTGGCGGCGCAGGCGTTCCAGTCCGTGGTTGCGATGTCCTTGAGGCTCGAGGCGACGCGGATCGTATAGGTCGGGGCGCTCATCGGTCTGATACTACAGCGTTTTCGAGCGAAGTGGGCATCGGTGCGCGTCAAGAAAACGCGATCACGGAAAGCTAGGCGAGATAGCCCTCGAAGGTCACCTGGTCGGCGTGCTCGGCCGCAATCATGCGCTCGCTGTCGGTGCGCACGGTCCAGCAGATGACCGGCCGCCCCAGCGAGCCGCGACAGCGTTCGGTCGCGGCGCTCGGCAGGTCCGCGACGCGCCAGGACAGGAAATGCGGGTCGGTCTCGCCGAAATGCGCGAGCGAGGCGAGGTCGCGGCGCATATCTGCGGGTATGCGCGCCCAATGCGCGCCGGCATAGTGCGATTCGGCGACGATGCCGCGCACCAGCGACGGCGCATTGGCCTTCAGCCAGGCGATGGGCACGGGATCGAAGGACATGAGGGCGAGGGGGCCTGCATAGCCCGCCGCCAGTTCCGCGACGCGCTTGGTCAGGCCCAGCCTGCCGTCGAATTCCGACTTGATCTCGACGACCAGCGGCACGCGCCCCCGTACCTGCGCGAACAGGCCGGCAAGCGTGATCATGCGGTCGCCGGTCGCCTTGAACGGAACCTTGGCGAGTTCGGCCGTCGTCAGGGCCTCGACCGGCCCGGCGGCCGTCGTCAGCCGGTCGAGCGTGCCGTCGTGGAAGACGATGGCGTCGCCGTCGGCGGTCGGCTGCACATCGCATTCGATGGCGTAGTTGCCGGCGATCGCCGCGGCGAAGGCGGCCGGCTGGTTCTCCACCACGCCGGGCGCCAGCCCATGCAGCCCGCGATGGGCGATGGGCCGGCGGATCAGGAAGCCGAGATCCGCCGTCATCAGGCGATCTCGACCGTCGCCTCGACCTCGACCGAGGCATTGGCGGGGAGGGCGGCGACGCCGATGGTCGAACGGGCATGGCGGCCCTTGTCGCCAAACACCTCGACCATCAGGTCGGAGGCGCCGTTCATCACCTTCGGCGCGTCGACGAAGTCCGGCGTGCAGTTGATGAAACCGCCGAGGCGGACGACGCGCACGACATTGTCGAGATTGCCGACGGCCGCCTGGATCTGAGCAATCAGGTTGAGCGCGCACTGGCGCGCCGCCTTCTGGCCGTCCTCGATGGAGACGCCGCCGCCGAGCTTGCCGGCCATCACCCCGTCCGGACCGAAGGGGAGCTGGCCGGACACGGTCAGCACATTGCCGGTCCGCACGAAGGGTACGTAGTTCGCGACCGGGGCGGCGGCGACCGGCAGGACGATGCCGAGATCGGCGAGGTGTTTGGCGACGGACGACATGGTGCGCTCCCAAAAAAGCGTTTTCAGGCGAAGTAGATGCCGGTTCGCGTGACGAAAACGCGGCAAAATAACCTCGATGGAGCGCTTTCGCGATATGCAGAAAAGCGAAAATGCTCCGGTTCCAGATGTTTCGGCGCGGACCCTGCCCCAAGCCCGGTGGCGGGGCAAGCCGGACGGCGCGACATATCCATGCCGCGTTGTCGCCTCCGATAGGCCTCTCTATCCTGCAATCCCGAGGCCCTGCGAATCCCTTCCTGTCGCCAGTCCCGCAAAGTTCAGCCTCCGCCGGAGCCCCGCCGATGAATCCTGTCCGCCCGCTCGCACTCGCGGCGCTGCTCGGAACCCTCGTCGTGGCGCCCGCCGCGACGCAGCCGGCGCCCGAGCCGGTTCTGGGGCCGCATCGGGCGGTCTACGATCTCAGGCTGGACAGCCGGCGCGCCGCCCGCGGCATGGACGATGCCCGCGGCCGCATCCTGTTCGAGACGAGCGGCAACCGCTGCGAGGGCTTCACCACCACGTTCCGGCAGGTCGTGCAGCTCACCGTCAACGGCAATCCCGTGACCATGGACGTGAACACCGCCCATTTCGAGGAGGGCGATGGCACCGGCTTCCGCTTCACCTCCCGCTCCAGCGAGAACGGCGCGCCGCGCAACGAGACGGATGGCAGCGCGCGCCGGACCGGCGACGCCGTGCAGATCGCCGTCAGGCGGCCGCGCGAGTTGGAGACGCGCGCCGATGCGGCGACCATCTTTCCGACCGAGCATCTCCTCCAGCTCGTCAAGGCGTCCCGCGCCGGCCAGACCATCCTCGAGGCCAAGGTCTATGACGGCGCCGAGACCGGCGAGAAAATCTACAATGCCACTGCCGTCATCGGTCGCCGCATCGCGCCCGGCGCCGGCGAGGTCGAGGAAGCCGCGCGCGATCCGAAGCTTGCGGCGCTCGCCCGCTGGCCGGTGACGATCAGCTATTTCGAGGATGGCAGCGACCGGGCGACGCCGATCTATTCCATCGCCTTCGAGCTCTACGAGAACGGCGTGTCGCGCCAGCTCGTTATCGACTACGGCGAGTTTGCCCTGCAGGGCACGCTGACCAAGCTGGAATGGCAGGCGGAAACGCCCTGCGGCCGCTGACGACGGCCCTCTACCGCCAGGCGAAGACCGGCTGTTCCAGCTGATCGACGCGGGTGGTGCGTCCGGCGAGCATTTCCCGGAACTGGTAGATGAGAGCGGCGGTCGGCGCGTGGATCACGTGGCCCGCGATGTGGACCCGCACGACCGACCGGTCGCTTTCGGCGATGCTGACGAAGTCGAAGGCGTCGGGATCGGCGACGGCGCTGACCGGGATGCGGTGGACGGACGCCACTTCCTGCGGGTTCGGCACCAGCGGGGCGGCTGTCCCGCCCCAGACGATGGCCGGCGTCACGAGGTAGCCGGAGCGCGTCGGATAATCGTCGAGCAGGCCGATGATCTGGTCGCGGCCTGCTCGCAGGCCCAGTTCCTCCTCCAGTTCCCGCAGGGCGGCGTCGGTCACGGTCTCGCCGTCGTCCAGCCGGCCCCCCGGCAGCGCCCACTGGTTGCCATGGGCGCGGAGCGTCGCGGCGCGCATGGTCAGCAGAAAGGCGGGCGGGGCGCTGCCGTTCTCGCCCGGCACCAGGACGATGGAAACCGCCGCGCGCTTCAGCGCCGCTGGGGCCTGATCGGTGGGCCGCCGCCTGAATGCGGCATAGCGAACTTCCACCTCGCGGCGGAAGGCGTCATCGAACGACCAGTCCATGCATTGGTGTATCGCAGGACGACGCCAAGGCCGCCAGTCCGACATACGGCCCGGCCGTTGCAGCCAGTAGCGACAATTCCCCGAATACCCATTTTCCTATCACACAGCGTTACGCTCGTCTAGGAAAAAATACACACGCAATGCATCAATCGTCGAAGGTGATGCCCTTGACCACCGCGGCCTTGCCGAATTTGGCCCGCAGGGCATCGACCGCGCCCTCCACCTTGACGTTGTGGGCGATGGAGCCATCGACGAGGTCGGAGGGGTCGGCCTTGTCGAGGCTGGCCAGTTCGGAAATGCCGATGCCGATGAGGCGGTAGGCGGTGCCGTCGGCTTCGCGCATCAGCATGTCGCGGCCGGCCTCGAAGATGCGCGCCGCCAGCACGGTCGGCGATGCCAGGCTGCGCGAGCGCGTCCGGATGCGGAAATCGGCGCTCTTCAGTTTCAGGGTGACGGTTCTTCCCGCCAGTTGCTGCGTCTTGGCGCGCGCTGAGACCTTTTCCGCCAGCCGGAACAACATCTTTTCCAGCGTGCGGGCATCCCGGATATCCGTTTCGAACGTCGTCTCGGCGGAAACCGACTTGGTCTCGCCGTCCGGTTCGACCTTGCGCTCGTCGATGCCGCGCGACAGGCGGGACAGTCTCAGGCCCATCGCGCCGTAGCGGCGCATCAGTTCGCTTTCGTCCAGCCGGCGCAGGTCCGCGATGCGCTTCAGCCCGTCGCGCTCCAGCGTCTCCTGCAGGGCCTTGCCGACGCCCCAGATCAGCGAAACCGGTTTCGACCCGAGGAAGTCCAGCGCTTCCGCCTTGCCGATGGCCGCGAAGCCGCGTGGCTTGTCCATGTCCGAGGCGATCTTGGCGAGAAACTTGTTGTAGGAGAGACCGGCCGAGATCGTGATGCCGATGTCGCGCTCGACGCACCTCGCGAATTTCGCCAGCACCACGGCCGGCGGGGCGCCGTGCAATCGTTCCGTGCCGGTCAGGTCGAGGAAGGCCTCGTCGATGGAGAGCGGTTCGACCAGCGGCGTCAGCGCCCGCATGGCCTCACGCACCTCACGGCCGACGCGGACATATTTCTCCATGTTCGGCTTGATGACGACCGCCTCCGGGCAGAGCGCCAGAGCCTTGAACATCGGCATGGCGGATCTGACGCCGTGGATTCGCGCGATGTAGCAGCAGGTCGAGACGACGCCGCGCTTGCCGCCGCCGACGATCAGCGGCCTGTCGACCAGACTCGGATCGTCGCGCTTCTCGATCGTGGCGTAGAAGGCGTCGCAGTCGACATGGGCGATCGAGAGCGCGGACAGTTCCGCATGACGGGCGAGCCGGGGCGAGCCGCAGGCGCGGCACCGCGCCGAAGCCGGGTCGGCCTCGGTGAAACAGTCTCGGCAGAAGGCGAGAAGCGCCACGTTTTACGTTCCGAGTGCGATCAGTGTCCCGCGCCCCCAAGGGTGATCCCGGCGATCAGCGGATTCAAGGCGACCTCAGCCGGGAACTGGCATCAGCCGGTGGTCTTTCCCCAACCGGGGGTCAGGCGAAGCCCCGCTCCCATGGCACGATGCCGAGCGCATGGGCGGCCTTCACCACCCGCTCGGGCCGGATCCCCTCGTTCGCCGCAAAGGCGAGCAGGAGCGGCTCGTCGGACATCAGGTGTTCCATGACCGCGACGAGAAATCCGGGCGATGCGGCGGCGGCCCTGATTCCCCCGGGATCGATGCCCGCGAGGGACAAAAACCGCTCCAGCCGCTCGGGTTCCGCGGCGAGAAACGCCAGAGCGTTCGCCGCGAGGCTCTCGGCAAGGTCCCGTTCACCCGGACGCAACGTCATGGTTTGTCCTTTTGTAAGGAATTCCAACTAGCTTGTCCGCCATCCGTCAACGCTCGGCAACCATGCCGGTGCGGCCCCGGCCCTGCGAGTTCCGATGTCGAAGACTGTCATGATCGTCGAGGATAACGAGCTCAATATGAAGCTCTTCCACGACCTTCTGGAGGCCAACGGCTACCGGACGATCCAGACTCGCAACGGCACCGAGGCCCTGGACCTCGCCCGCAATCACAAGCCCGACCTGATCCTGATGGACATTCAGCTGCCGGAGATTTCCGGCCTGGATGTGACGCGCTGGATCAAGGAGGACGACACGATCCGGCACATTCCGATCATCGCGGTCACGGCCTTTGCGATGAAGGGCGACGAAGAACGCATCAGGGCAGGGGGCTGCGAGGCCTATCTGTCGAAACCGATCTCGGTGGCGAAGTTCATCGAGACCGTCCGTCATTTCCTCGGCGGGGCATGAGAAGGCGATAGCACCGATGACCGCACGTGTTCTTGTCGTCGACGACATTCTCGCCAATGTGAAATTGCTCGAGGCACGGCTGTCCGCCGAGTATTTCGACGTGATCACGGCCATGTCGGGTCCCGAGGCGCTGTCGATCTGCGAGCGCGCCCAGTGCGACATCGTGCTGCTCGACGTGATGATGCCGGAGATGGACGGGTTTGAGGTTTGCCGTCGCCTGAAGGCCAACCCGGCGACGCACCACATCCCCGTCATCATGGTCACCGCGCTCGACCAACCCTCGGACCGCATCCGCGGCCTGGAAGTGGGCGCCGACGACTTCCTGACCAAGCCGGTCAACGATCTCGCCCTCATCACGCGCGTGCGCTCGCTCGTGCGCCTGAAGATGATGCAGGACGAGCTTCGCATGCGCGCGGTCACGTCGCGCGAGATCGGCATGCGCGACCCGCTCGCCGAAGCCGTCGCCGAGACCGGACTGAACGGCCGGATCCTGATCGTCGATGACCGGGCCTCGTCCCACGAGCGCATCGTGCAGGCGCTGAGCGCCCAGCATCAGGTCGAGGTCGAGCCGCGCGCCCAGGAGGCCCTGTTCAAGGCGGCCGAGGGCAGTTTCGACATGATCATGGTGTCGCTCGGGCTCACCGATTTCGACCCGCTGCGGCTCTGCTCGCAGATCAGGTCGATCGACCGCACCCGCGGCCTGCCGATTCTGGTGATCGCCGAGCCCGAGGACGAGGCGCGGCTGCTGCGCGGCCTCGACATCGGTGTGAACGACTACCTGCTGCGGCCGATCGACCGCAACGAGATGGCTGCGCGCGTGCGCACGCAGGTGCGCAAGAAGCGCTACACCGAACGCCTTCGCGACAACGTCCAGCAGTCGATGGAAATGGCGATTACCGACGGGCTCACCGGCCTGCACAATCGCCGCTACATGGAGAGCCACCTCGGCACGCTGGTCGAACAGGCCTCGATGCGCGGCAAGCCGCTTTCCGTGCTGATCCTCGACATCGACTACTTCAAGGCGGTCAACGACACCTGGGGCCACGATGCCGGCGACGAGGTGCTGCGCGAGTTCGCCCAGCGCCTGCGCAAGAGCGTGCGCGGGATCGACCTTGCCTGCCGTCTCGGCGGCGAGGAGTTCGTCGTGGTCATGCCGGACACCGATGCCGGCGTTGCCTCCATCGTCGCCGAGCGCATCCGCGCACGCGTGGCGGGCGAACCCTTCGCCATCCACAAGGGCGCGCGCGCGATCGACGTGACCGTGTCCATCGGCATGGCCCAGCGGCAGGCCGGCGATACTGAGGCGGACGAGCTGGTCAAGCGTGCCGACCAGGCGCTCTACCGGGCCAAGCGCGACGGCCGCAACAGGGTGGTTCTGGACGCAGCGTGAGCCGCGTTCACCATAAGAATAAACCTTGTCGCTTTAGGTTAAGGGCCGGTTTACCGGTTGTATCGCCTCGTCTTCATTGAAGCACTGACCCTGCCTCGGGTAAGCTCTTGGCAGATCAGGACGTGATCATCCCATCCGATGATCTGCGTTCGTCCTGATCTTCATGCCCTGCGCGTCACCAGGTCCGCCGCATCTCCTGGTCCCGTAGGGTCGGCCGGTCGGGTTCGGCGCGGATGGCCTCTCCGCATAGCCGCAGGCCCGGCCGGCCACCATGCCTCCCACATGTATCGGATCATTCCGTGCATCGGATTCGCGCGCGGGACTGTCGCTTTGGATCAGAGCCTGCGGTGCGCGGGCTTTTCCTGGCGCGTTAGCGGTGTCGCTGCACCCGCCTCAACCAGTAGAAGCCGTAGAGGCCGGCAGCGAGCAGCAGCAGGGCCGGGCTGAGGGACAACAGGAACATGCCCGGCGCATGATCGAACCTGTAGGAAGCGCAGCCCGACATGCGTCCGCAGATGCGGATCGAGCCGTAGTAGAACGTCAGCGCGATGATCGTCGCGCCAATCGCCGCGATGCCGCCGAACAGCCAGAGGGGCCAGGACTGACGCATGAGCCTTGCCGCTGAGCTTTGAACTCCAAGGGTCCGATACGACAATGGCCCCGCGTGGGGGCCATTGGGAATATCTCGACGATCAGGAACGGCCGATCACTTGATCTTGGCTTCCTTGAACTCGACGTGCTTGCGCGCGACGGGGTCATACTTCTTCATCGACAGCTTGTCGGTCATGGTCCGCGAGTTCTTCTTCGCGGTGTAGAAATAGCCCGTATCGGCGGTCGAAACGAGTTTGATCTTGATGGTTGCGGCCTTGGCCATGGCAAGTCCTCGCGGCAGGTCTGATTTCGGCGCCGGCCTCGGGAATAGCAGGCGAATGCCCGCTGCGTCGCCGCCAGCTGATCGGGCGGGATGTGACAGGTCGCATCCGCGATGTCAAGGAAAAGCAGGGCGGAGGCCGTTCAGACCCCGGTGAAGGCGGCTTCGATGCTTTCCGGGGAGACCTTCGACGCGGCAAAGGCGCTGCCATAGAGAATCAGCAGCGGGCCGCTCCACTGGGCGGAGGCGAGTTCCTGCCCAAGGGTGGCGACTGTCGAGGCGATCACCGCCTGATCCGCCCGCGTGGCATTGACCACGGCGACGGCCGGAGTTTGCGGATCGAGGCCTTCCCCGAGCAGGCGCGCCGCCATGTCCAGCCAGGTGCCGCCCGCCATATAGACGACCGTCGAGGCGGCGGGGTCGGCGAGGGCAGTCCAGCAAAGGTCGCGCGGCAGACGGCCGTCGCGGCCGTGGGCAGTAACATATTGCAGCCTGCGGGCATGATCACGATGGGTGAGCGACAGGCCAAGCGCGGCGGCTGCTCCTTGCGCGGCGGATATGCCGGGAACGACCTCGACGGGGATGCCCGCGGCCTCGGCGGCGGCGATTTCCTCGCCGGCTCGTCCGAAGATCATGGGATCGCCAGACTTGAGGCGGACGACGCGGCGGCCCTCGCGCGCGAGGCGGACGACAAGTGCGTTGATGTCCTCCTGACGGCAGGAGGGCCCACGCCCGCGCTTGCCAGCCGATATGCGCAGGGACTCGCGCCGCGCCACGTCCAGAACCGCTGGCGGCACCAGATCGTCATGGACGATGACATCGGCTGATTGCAGCGCGCGCACCGCCTTCATGGTCAGCAGTTCGGGATCGCCGGGGCCGGCCCCCACCAGCATGATGCAGCCGGACTTCGCCCCGACCGCCGCCATGGCTTCGGTTTCCAGCGCGTCCACCAGAGCTTCGGCGGGCTTCTGGGCGGGATTGGCTAGCGCCTGCCTGGCGAAAAGGCCCCAGAACCGCTGCCGCGCATGAAAAGGCAGGGCGAGGGCCGCGACGCGCATGCGCCAGACCTTCGCCGCCTCGGCCCAGCGCGCGAGGCCCTGCGGCAGGATCGCCTCGATGCGCGCGCGGATGGCCTGTCCGAAAACGGGGGCTGCGCCATCGGTCGATATGCCGATGACCAGGGGCGAACGGTTGACGATACCGCCGAACTGCACGTCGCAGAATTCCGGCTTGTCGATCACGTTGACCGGCATGCCGGCCGCGCGGGCGGCGTCGCGGAAGCGCGTGGCCTCGGCATCGCCCTCCATCGCACCGATCGCAAAGGAGGCGCCGGCAAGGTCGTCCTGCGTCCATTCGCGCGCATGAAGGGTGATTGCCTCGCTTGCATCGGCCAGAGCGATCATCGCCTCGCCGGGCGCACCCGAGAAGACCTCGACCCTTGCTCCGGCCGCCGCGAGCAGTTCCGCCTTCCAGACCGCCGCCCCGGAGCCGCCGGCAACGATCGTTCGCCGCCCGGCAAGCTTGAGGAAGACGGGCAGGACGGCGAGCGGGGCCATTCGCGGCGCATACCGGGCCTCAGGAGTGCGGACGGCTGCCTCGGTCATGACACCGCCCTTCAATAGACGTCGGCCTGGTAGCGGCCGGCCTTCTTCATCTCCTGCACGTAGGCGACGGCCTCATCGGCCGACCTGCCGCCATGGCCGGAGATCACGTCGACCAGGGCGGCTTCGACGTCCTTCGCCATGCGCTTGGCATCGCCGCAGATGTAGAAGTGCGCGCCATCCGAGAGCCAGCGCCAGAGCTCGGCTCCATTCTCGCGCATGCGGTCCTGCACGTAGATCTTTTCAGAGCCGTCGCGCGACCAGGCGAGCGACAGGCGGCCGAGGATGCCGGCCTTCTTCATCGCGTCCAGTTCGTCGGCATAGAAGAAATCCGTCGCCTGCCGCTGGTGGCCGTAGAACAGCCAGTTGGGTCCGGTGGCCCTGTCGGCCCAGCGGTCCTGAAGGAAGGCGCGGAACGGCGCGACGCCGGTGCCGGGGCCGACCATGATCACCGGCTTGGTCGGATCAGCCGGGAGAGCAAAGGCATGCGCGCGCTGGATATAGGCGCGGACCTTGCCGCCAGGCGCCGCGCGCTCGCCGAGGAAGGTCGAGGCGACCCCGAGGCGGCGGCGCTTGTTGATCTGGTAGCGCACCGCATCGACGGTGAGCGAGACGCGGCCGGGATTGGCCTTGATCGACGAGGAAATGGAATAGAGGCGCGGCTGGAGCGGCTCCAGCGCCTCGACGAAGGCTTCGGGATGCGGCCGCACGCCGGGGAATTTCTGGAGCACGGCGAGCACGTCGAGGGTTTCGGCATCGCCATCCGGGTCCTCGCCGGTGGCGAGCGCCCGGGCCTTGGCGCGCTGCGCGCCGCCGGTGAGGAAGGACAAGAGCTCGAACAGCGAATCCGGGGCAGGGGACAGCGAGACATCCTCCGTCAGGACATCGCGTAGCTGCCGTCCCCGCACTTCCGCGACATGGGAAGCGCCGAGCATGGCGATGATCTGGTCCACGAGGCCGAGATCGTTGGTGGGAAAGAGCCCGAAGGCATCGCCAACGACATAGTCGAGGCCGGCCTCGACGAGGTCGAACTCGACATGGAACGTGGCCTTTTCCGATCCTTCGGCGTTCAGCCGTTTGCGTGAAATGAAGGTCACCTCGACAGGCGTCTCGCGGGAACGGCCGGGCGCCGCCGTGGTGATTTGCTTTGCCGGCTCCGCGCCCGATGTAACCGCAGGAGCGGCGGGCGCGGCCCCGATCTCGGCGGCCAGGCTCTTGAGCACCCGCATCGTGTCCTTGCCGCCGGGCACGCAGAGGTTCAGTCGCTCCTCCGATTTCAGCGCCAGGGCATTGGCATAGTCGGCACAGTTGTAGCCGCACTGGCCGCAATCCTGCTGCGCCATGGCTGCCATCAGGCGTGGGGCCACGGGCTTGCCTTCGGCGAGCTTCATGCGTTCGCCGATCGCCATGGACGGGTCGTGCCACGGCGCGTCGTCATTGCTGGCGAGATCGGAGGAAGCGCCGCCGATATCCGGAGGCGGGTCGATGGCGACGGCCCCGGGAACCCCGCCGGGAGCCAGAGCCGCCGAGAAGAAGCCCGAAAGCCACTGGCGCTGTTCGGCGGAGAAGGGCGCGGTGTCCGGGATCAGCGCGTAAATCTGCGTCGTCGGATGGGCAGTCACTCCGCGGCCTCCTTCATGGTGGCGAGCGCCGGGGTCACGAGAGCGTCGAGCGCCTCCGCTTCATGACGAAGGGTGAAGGCCTGGAAGCTCTCGTCAGGTCCGGCGCGGTGCGCGAGGTAGGTTTTCAGCAGCGCCTCGACATGGCGCGGCGCGTCCTCGGCCTTGACGCCCTTCCACAGATAGCGGCCGATCCGCGCGTTCTCGGCGAAGCCGCCGCCAACCGCGATGTCGTAGCCCTCGACGGTGTCGCCGTCCTCGTTGGTGGGCACCCGGGCGCCGATCAGGCCGATATCGCCGATATAGTGCTGGGCGCAGGAATGGTGGCAGCCGGTCAGGTGGATGTTCACGGGGATATCGATGGCGACGCGCGCCTCGACATGGGCCGCGATCTCCAGCGCGTGGCCTTTGGTGTTCGACGCGGCGAACTTGCAGCCGGCATTGCCGGTGCAGGCGACGAGACCGGCGCGGATCGGCGTCACCGTCGTGGAGAGGCCGAGCGCGGCGATGCGCGCTTCCGCCGCGGCCACCCTGGCGTCGGGAATGCCGGACAGGATGAGGTTCTGCCAGACGGTGAGCCTGATGTCGCCGTCACCGAGCTCGCGCGCAATGGCGGCGAGGCCTTCCGCCTGCGTGCGCGTGAGCTTGCCGACGTTCATCACCACGCCGACCCAGTTGAGGCCGGCCTGCTTCTGTTTGTGGACGCCGACATGGGCATAGCGGTCGGTGGCGGGACGGGGCGCGACACGGGCCTCGTCGATCCGCGCGAGCTTGGCGCCGAGCTTCTCCTCCACCGCAGCTATGAACTTCTCGAAGCCCCAGGCATCGAGCACATATTTCAGCCGCGCCTTGCTACGGTTGGAGCGGTCGCCGTGATCGACGAAGACGCGGACGATGGCGTCCGCGATGGCGGTTGCTTGGGCCGGCCGGCAGAAGGTCCCGGTCGAGCGGGCGAGGTCGTGGTGGCCGGATATGCCGCCGAGCACGATGCGCAGCCAGATCCCGGGCTCGACGCCCGAACCGTCCAGCACATTCACCGCCTGAAAGCCGATATCGTTGGTCTCTTCGAGCGCCGGTGAGACGCCGGCGCCGTCGAACGAGACGTTGAACTTGCGGGGAAGGCCGTAGAGCACCCGCTCGTTGAGGATGTGGAAATGCCATTCGCGGCAGAGCGGCCGCGTGTCGATGAGTTCCCGCGCGTCGATCCCGGCCAGCGGCGATCCCGTGACGTTACGGATATTGTCAGCGCCGGAGCCTTTGGCGACGAGACCGAGATCGGCGAGACCCTCCAGCAGCGCCCTGGCATTTTCCGGGCGGATTTCGCGCATCTGAAGGTTTGCGCGCGTGGTGACATGGAGGTAGCCGCCGCCGAAGCGTTCGGCGAGGTCGGCGCAGCCTGCCAGCTGATGGGCTTTCAGGATGCCGTTCGGAATGCGCATGCGCAGCATGAAGCTGTCCTGCGCGGGGGCGACGTTGAACAGCCCGAAATAGCGCCAGCGGAAATTGTCCGGCGGGGCCGGCAGCTTGCCGGCCGCGGCTTCCGTGGTCAGCCGGTGGAATGCGTCGAACGGGTGCTCGTCGCGCTTCCACTTCTCCTGATCGACCAGCTTCTTGCCGGCCCTGGTCTGGGCATCCTGCGCGAGAAGGTGCGGAGCGTCCGGACCGGCCGGCGCGCTGGCGGCAGGTGTGGAGCCGCCAAGCCCGCCGACGGCGCGCGAGGCGGCAGCCCCTGCGACAAATCCTTCGAGATAGCGCTTCTGCTCGGCGCTGAAGTCCTGTGACATCCGATCCCCGTGTGGAGCGAGGGGCCGGCGTCATTGGCGGCCAGAAAGACTGGCCTCGTTCGAAGCAAGAGGGGTGCCAGAATGCGTCTGGTGCGAAATGTCACGCGATATCAGTGCATTGCGGTGACCTTGGCGGTTTGCCGCCATCGCGCGCGCTGCGGCCGATTTAGGCTTGATGCGATTCGATGCCGCCGATTTGTGCAATGCAGCAGCGGACCTGCATCGACGTGCTCGCGCGGGATCTGGGGCGCCATCCGGCCTATTTGCCGCCGGGCAGAGCCATCTGGGTCCACCAGGTGGTGAATGTGCCGTCGGCGTGGACGGTCAGCCCGACGCAACTGATGAAGAGGCCCCTGTCGGCGACGATCGAGTCCGTGAACGTGCCGTCAGGCGAGGTGAATTTCAGCTTGCATTCGACGAGGCGGATATTTTCGGGCCGCAGATCGAACGAGGCCGCGCCCTTTGCGGGCACTTTGGCGGCGATCTCGAGCGGGCTTCTCCAGAAATCATCGCCCTGGGACAGGACGGCGAGCGCGACGTTCTTGATCGTGGACGTGCCGTTGTTCTTGATCTCGACGGCCCGGCTTTTTTTCCTGTCCACGAAGCAGTGGCCGGGCACGACATCGGCCGGCAAGGCGTCGGGCGCCACCATCTTCGTCGTTTTGACAGTGTATTTCATGACCAGTCCCCCACTATCCTTCCGAACAGTGTGGCGGACCAACAATTCGGTCAATGTCCGGAGAAAACCGGTCAAGGTGACGCTAGGGGACCTGCGTCTCCCGTGCCTCCGGGAGCGCCGCGAGCAGAGCGATCAGCGCCCGGTCGTGCAGCACCAGCATGGATTCCCTGCCTGATAGCCAGGCGCGGGCGTCCTCGATGGACTGGGCGTCGGTGAGCTTGGCCTCGGCAATGACCCGGTCGGTGTCGATCTTGCCGCGCACGCGCGGAGGCGGCACCTGGATGATCTGTTGGTGCAGGTCGCGGAACGCGATATCGCCGTGGATCAGATCCAGTGCCTTGTGGTTCTCGAGGTCGAGGGCCTCGAATTCCTGCCCAAGCTTCCACGCCCGCTCGGCAATCGGCGGGGGCGCCGATTCCTCGGGGATCAGCAGCAGCCGCATGCGGCGCAACGTCCAGCCGATGCCGGCGGAAGCCGAAGCCCACGAGGTCGGGATCGCCATCCAGAGCCCGATAATGGTCGGCGACATCCAGGCGAAGATGTAGGGCGAGATGGAAAAGGCGGCGATGGCCGCAACGATGCCGAGCGCCGTATGCCGCCAGTGCCGCTGCACGATGGCGCGGAAGGGGATCGAGCCATCATCCCGGCGCTGCGTCTTCCAGCCGGTATCGCGACCGGAAATGATCGAGAAGACCGAGCTCGACTGGATCAGCATCATGACCGGGGCGATCAGTGCCGAGAGGATGATCTCCAGCACGGTGGAGATGGTCAGCATGATCGCGCCGCCGCTGCCACGCCGCGCCGGGCCGTTCACCAGCGTCACGAACCAGCCGAAGACCTTGGGCGCGAGCAGGATGCCCATGGTGATCAGGAACAGGTTGTAGGCGCGCTCGGAATCGAAGACCGGCCAGGCCGGAAACAGCGTGAACTGGTTGGTGAAATATTCCGGGCGGATGAAGGCGGCCTGCAAGGCGAGCAACAGGCCGATGAGCAGCTGGACGAACCAGAGCGGGCTCGACACGTAGCTCATGATGCCAGTGGCGAGATGCTGGCGCGTTGCCCAGTGCAGACCTTTGGCGCCGATGACCCGGCTGTGCTGGAGGTTGCCCTGGCACCAGCGGCGGTCGCGGATGGCGAGATCCATCAGCGAGGGCGGGCTTTCCTCATAGGACCCGTCGAGGTGTGGCAGCATGTAGACGGCATAGCCGCGACGGCGGATCAGGCCGGCCTCGACGAAGTCGTGGCTGAGGATATGGCCGCCGAAGGGCGGCTTGCCCGGAAGGTCCGGCAGGCCGGCCGAGGAGGCGAAGGCCTCCATGCGGATGATGGCATTGTGGCCCCAGTAATTGCCGTCGCGGCCTGACCAGACGGCAAGGCCCGCCGCGCAGACGGGACCATAGACGCGCGCGGCGAATTGCTGAAGCCTCGCGATGAGCGTGTTGCGGTTGATGAGCCGGGGCAGCGTCTGGATGATGCCGGAATCCGGGTCCTTCTCCATCGCATCCGCGAGCGCGACGATCGTCTCGCCGGTCATGACGCTGTCGGCGTCGAGCACGATCATATGGGCGTAGTTGCCGCCCCACTGGGTGACGAAGTCGGCGATGTTGCCGGCCTTGCGCGCGGTGTTCTTCGGGCGGTGGCGGTAATAGATGCCGACGCCGGGCAGCCGCTCGCGCAGGGCGAGAAAGGCGCGCTCCTCGGCGATCCAGATGTCGGGATCGGTGGTGTCCGACAGGAAGAAGAAGTCGAACGATGCGCCGTGACCTGTGGCGATCACGTCCTCGGCGATCGCCTGTACCGTCCCGAAAACCCGCGCCGGGCTCTCATTGTAGATCGGCATGACCAGCGCAGTGCGCTCGATCAGGTCATCGGGCAGGACCGGCTTGCGGTTGAGACCGTGGCGCAGCAGGTGACCGAGCCCGAGCAGGCCAGTGGTGAAAGCGAGCCCGATCCACGAGAAATTGATCACGAACAGGATGAGGAAGGCCCATTCCAGCAGCGTCACGCCGCCGGCTTCGACCACCTTGTACATCTGCCAGGCGCCGAAGCCGGTGATCGCCGCCATGCCGCCGAAGGCGACGAGGCGGGAGAAGCCGGGCTTGCGCCAGAGTTCCGGCGCAAGGCGCGGCCGCCGCTCGGCCCTGTTCCACCGGCGCAGCGACTGGGCCGGCATGGCGAGCGGGGCATGCGCAGGCATGGCGGCGCGTTCGCGGGCGACCGGCTGAGCTGCCGGCCGTTCGGTCAGGGCGTCCATCGATAGAGCCATGTCTCGCTTTGCGCCTGTCCTTCGCGCTCCAGAACCAGCCTCAGTTCCACCTGATTAGCGGTCTCCGGGTCAAGATCGAATGCGACGCGATAGAGCTTTACTTCGGGAACCAGGCGCCCGTCGACGCTGACGATCCGCCCGCGCTGGTTGGTGAGATTGGGGCGAAGATTCTGCACCTTTGCCGGATCGGCGAAGTCGTCGGATGAGAAATCGACGAGGAAGCGCCGGCGGCGGCCACCGCCGGGCGCGCGGCCGGTGCGCGTCGCGGAAACCAATGCGATCTGCGGTCGCTCGGGCGGCGACCAGCACCAGTGCATGCGATAGGTGAATGAATGCTCGGTGCCCCGGCCAAGCGGCGCGCGCGGCCGCCAATAGGCGAGGATGTTGCGGTTCATCTCGTCGTTGACGGGAATCTCGACGAGTTGCACCTGCCCCTGGCCCCATTCGCCCAGCGGCTCGATCCATACGCTCGGACGCCGCTCGAAACGGCCGTCGAGATCGTTGAACGCCTCGAACCGCCTATCGCGCTGCAACAGGCCGAAACCGCGCGGGTTCTGGTCGACGAAGGCGGCGATCTGAAGCGTGTCGGGGTTCTGGACAGGCCGCCAGATCCATTCGCCGTTGCCGTTCCAGATCTGCAGGCCGTTGGCGTCGTGCACCGCGCCGCGAACGTCGTCGATATTGATGCGGTCGTTGGGCGCGAAGAGGTAGTTGGCGGTCATCGGCGCTATGCCGACATGGGCGAGGTCGCTGCGCGGGAACAGCGTTGCCTCGACATCGCAGACCGTGACGTCGCCGGGCCGGATGGAGAAGCGGTAGAGCCCGGTGACGTTCTCCGAGTCGAGCAGGCCATGAACCACGAGGCTCGATCCACCGGGGCCGGGCCGCTCGATCCAGAAGGCGCGGAAGGCGGGAAATTCCTCGCCCTGCGCCTCGGCGACGTTGAGGGTGAGACCGCGGGCCATGACGCCGAAAGTCTGCCCGCGCGCGAGCGCGCGGAAGAGGCTCGCGCCCTGAAACACGAGGAACTCGTCGGCCGGGTCCGGCCGGTTCAGCGCGGAGAACGCGCGAAAACCGCTGAACGGCACCTGGATATCGGCCGGGGGCGGGGGAACGCTGCCGTAGTCGAACATGTCGGCGGCGAAGCGCTGGTCGCGGATGATGCCGCCGTCGACCGTGCGGATCGTCACGGGCGTCGTGAAGACGTTGCCCGCGGGCAGAAGGTCGAGCGTGAAGCCGCGATTCTCGCCAGCCCAGATGCGGCGGTCGGGCTTGAAGCGGATCTGCCGGTACTGGTCGAGGGAGAGCTGGGCGAAGCCGCGCGGGATTTCCGCACGCGGAGCCTGATAGGGCTGGCGTGAGATTTCCCGGGCAAAATCGATCAGCGCGTCGCGCGAGATCGCCTGTCCGTCCGACACAGCGGCCTGCGCGGTCTGGAGCGCGGTCTGCTGGGCGAAAGCCGAACGGGCCTGCGCCAGCAGGGCGGGCGCGGCCAGAAGGGATGTAAGGAGGGTACGGCGGCTCGGCATGAAGCGGTCGGTCGGCGGTTCTTTCGGGCGGGCCCGGCCCCCGGCCGGCGGGCATGCGCTGGAGACAGGTGGGGTTATAGACGAATTCGACGCGAAGACGAGGGACTTCACTCCACCTCACGCCTGCGCAGCATGGGCAGAATGTCTGGCGGAGCTGTGGCGGCGATGAGGCCGACAAGGACGAGGGCCATGCCTGCGAGATGGAAGGCGCGGAACTCCTCGCCGAGGAAGATCACGGCCATGCCGACCCCGTAGACGGGCAGCAGGTAGAGGAAGCAGGACGTGATCGACGGTCCGACCACCTTCACGCCGTACTGGTAGAGCGAGAAGGCGCCGACGGCCGAGAACAGCGCAAGCGCCACCACCCCGAGCCAAACCCGGTCCGTATCGGGCCAGCCTCCCTGCGTCGCAAGCTCGATCGCTGCGAATGGGGCAAGCACCGCCGTTCCCGCCACGGCGATGGCGGCGAACAGCGTCAGGGTGGGTATCGCTGTCAGCCGGTCGTTCTTCAGGACGAGCGAATAGACGGCCCAGGCGAGAGCGGCCGCGGCCATGCCGATGTCGCCGGGATTGAAGTCGAGGCGCGCGAGCGAGCCGAGATCGCCCCGCAGGACGATCACCGCGACGCCCAGCATGGCCAGCGCGACCCCGCCGAGCCGCGCCAGCGGCAGCCGGCGGCCCCAGGCTGCCGCCTCGATCAGGAGAACGAGGACGGGCGAGGTCGTGTAGATCAGCGTGCCGTTGGTCGCCGTCGTCATGCCGAGAGCCCAGTAGACGCCGGCGCCGCATATTCCCATCCCGAGAAAACCCAGCAGCAGGATGCGACGCCAGGATACGGCCAGACGTTCGCGCTCCGCAGCGAGCGAACCCCAGGTGAATGGCAGGAGCAGGATGGCGGCGACGCCCCAGCGCAACGCGGCGAGCGTGAAGGGCGGCACGGCATCGCCCATGGCGCGGGCGATGACCAGATTGGACGAAAACAGCAGCGGCATGACGAGCAGCAGCAGATAGGCGCGCTTTGCCTCGCTCGGTGTCGCCATGATTCCCGCCCCGGAGGCATTCCCCCTCGCGCTGACAGCAAGCATGCCGGCGGGACTCTGGCAAGCGGTGGCGATTCATGGCTGCGGCGCGGCCCCGGTGCTGCTGGATCGTGGGCGAGCGACCTATCGTCCGCGCCCGATCGAATTGAGGGGAATGCCGGTGCTGACGCGATTGCGGGCGCTCGCGGCCGACGGGCCGGTCGTTCTGACGTTTGGCGTGGTAGCGGGACTGGCACTCCCGCCGCTGGCCGACGCCGTGCGGCCGCTGCTGACGGCCTGCGTCTTTGTCTTCGTCGCCGGCACCTTCCTCCGGCTGGATGGCGCGTCGGTTCTGGCGGCGCTGAAGAACCCCCGTTTCGGAATTGTCCTGCCTCTTGCCGCGATCGTGCTGACGCCGCTGGCCGTGGCTCAGGGGGCGGCGGCGATCGGCTGGACCGGCCCGCTCGCGGCCGCGCTCGTGCTGAGCCTCGCCGCGCCGCCGTCGAGCGCCAACGCTGCCATCGCGCGGATGCTGGGTGCGACGGGATCGATCGCCTTCGTCGTCACGACGGTCGCGACCTTCGCCGTCCCGCTGTCCGCGCCGCTCGTCATGATGCTGTCAGGGTCAGCACAGGCGAACCTGTCGCCGTCCGATCTCGCGATTCGGCTGTTCGTGCTGCTCGGCGCCGCCGGCGGGCTGACGCTTGCCCTGAGGCGCTTTGCGCCTCGCTTCGTCGAGGACAATGGCAGCATGTTCGACCGCGTGGTGGTCGCAGCCCTGTTCGTGTTCGCCATGGCGACGATGAGCGGCGTGCCGCGGCTGTTCTGGGCCGACCCGGCAACGGTGCTGCTGACGGTCGCCGTGGCTTACGCGGCGAATGTCGTCCTCGCCTTCGTCTTCGCACTGGCTTCGCCGGGCTCCCTTGCGGAGCGCACCGAGATCGGCCTGACCATGGGCAACCGCAATGTCGGGCTGATCTGGGCGGCACTCGGGGCCGGCATCGATCCGTTCGTCGCGCTCTATTTCGCCGCTGCGCAGTTTCCGATCTTCACGACGCCATTGCTGATCAGGCTGCTGCGCCGGCCAAGGCCGGCCTAGCCGGCCGCCTTGATCTCACTGCGAAGCTCCGCGCGCGAGAGCTTGCCGACGGGGGTTTTCGGCAGGCTGTCGCGGAATTCGAGCGCAGCCGGCATTTCGTGCTTGCCGACCTTGTCCTTCAGGAAGACCTGCAACTCCTCCAGCGTGAAGGGCTTGGCGCCCTCGCGCAGGGTGACGAAGGCCTTGGCCGCCTCGCCGCGATAGCTGTCGGGCACACCGAGCACGATGACCTCGGCGACCGCCGGGTGCTCGTAGACAACCTGCTCGATCATCTGCGGATAGACGTTGAAGCCGCCGGAAATGATCATGTCCTTCTTGCGGTCGACGATGAAGAAGAAACCGTCCTCGTCCATGAAGCCGATATCGCCGGTGAGGAACCAGCCGTCGGCGTAGGAGGCCTTCGATTCCTCCGGCTTGTTCCAGTAACCGCGCGTGACGTTGGGGCCGCGGATCCGGATCTCGCCTATCTCGCCCGGCGGCAGCACCTTGTGCGGGTCGTCGAGGGCGCAGATGTCCAGTTCCAGACCGGGCAGGGGAAGGCCGATCGTGCCGGGCTTGGACAGGCCGGTATTCGGTACGTTGGTGCCGGCCGGCGACGTCTCGGTCATGCCCCAGCCGCCGGTCAGGCGGAAGCCGGCGCGGCTCTCGAACCGCCGCGCGATCTCGACCGGCAACGGCGCGCCGCCGGACGCGGCATAGATCAGCGAGGACAGATCGACGGTCGCGAAACGGGGGTGGTTGACCAGTGCGATCCACATGGTAGGCACGCCGGGAAAGATGGTCGCGCGCCGCTTCTCGAAGTCGTCGAAGGTCTGATCAGGATCGAAGCGCATGCGCAGCATCAGGCATGAGCCGCGCGTGAGCTGGCGCAGCATGACGCTGGTCAGGGCGTAGATGTGGAATAGCGGCAGGACGAGGATGATCTTGTCCTTGGCGGGATCGCCGGTCGGCAGCGCCACCTGCCAGGCGTCATAGATGGACACCGCCGAGGTGAGGTTGCCATGGCTGAGCATGGCGCCCTTCGGCATGCCGGTGGTGCCGCCGGTATATTGCAGCAGGGCGACATCGTCGGGCTTCACCTCCGGCCAGACGGCCGGGCGTGCGGCGTCGCCCACGAAGGACGCGAAGGTGACGATGCCCGGCTTGTCGGGGATCGGAAGCGTCGGAATGCCCGACGGGCCGAAGGCGGCATCCTCGGTGACGATCAGACGGTCGATCAGCCCGGCATCGAAGAGCTTCAGAGCCGTGCCGAACAATGGGGCGATGTCGGTGGTGACCAGCGTGCGCGCGCCGGCATCCTTCAGCTTGTAGGCGAGGACGCGCTCGGCATCGAGCGGCGAGAGATGGGCGAGCCGGATACCGGCCTTGGCCGCGCCGAAGAAGGAGATCGGATGATAGGGGGTGTTCGGCAGGTAGAGCGCGACCGTGTCGTTGCGGCCGAGGCCGGCGCGAAGCAGCGCGCCACCGAAGGCGTCCGACCGGCGTCCCAGTTCGGCATAGCTGATCAACTGATCGCGGAATTCGAAGGCCGGACGTTCGCCGAAACTGGCGGCGGCCTCGTCGACCAACGTGCCGAGCGTCGTCACGCGGATCGGCGCGTCCCAACGCACGCCCGGCGGATAGGACTTTTCCCAAGCGAAAGGCCTGGATGCCATGCGGAATTCCTCCCTGACCGGCGGATGTCTCCGGACAGCCCGGGCTCCGCTCTTGTTCTGGATGTTGGACGACCGCTCGCGCGGCACGCGCGCAAACCGGGGGGTCAGCGCACTGCCAGCCTTTGTCCGTCGAAAACGGCCGGTTTGCAATTCACACCTGCGGAAGAGAGCGTCGCGCAGAGGCGTGTGGCCGCATTGGCATTGGACAGCGGGCCGACCACGAGCCGCAGTTCGACCGCTCCCTGCCGTCCCTCCTGCACCGCGACCACGGGGCGCAACCCCTCCATGATCGGGCCGTGCTGGTTGCGGAACTGCTGCCAGCGTGCGCGCAGGGCGTCCATGTTGGCCTCGCCCGCGATATCGACGCCGAACTCGGTGCGAATGGCGGTGGATTCCTGCGTGTCGGGCGGGGCAGCGGCGGCCTGGTTCGGCGGCGGGCTCGGCACGGGCGCGACGACCGGCGCGGGCTGGGCGGTTGCCGGCGGGGCGGGTGCAGCGGACGCTGGCGGCTGAACGGGGGCGGCGGGTGGCGGCGCAGTCTCGATGACGCGAACCGGGCGCGGCTGGGCCGGCTCCGATCGCGGAATGGAGGCGGTCACGTCGCCGACCGTGCGCTCAACGGCGGCAAGCCGGTCGATCAGAACCTCGCGCTCGGCGGCCATGACACGGAGCTGGTCGGCGAGCCGGCGGGTCTCATAGACGAGCATCGGGTCGGCGGCCGGCTGGCGCGGCGGCTCGGGGCGCTGCGCCACCTGAACGGGCGGGGCGGGGGCGAACAGCCGCGCGACGCGCTGTGAACCGGCCTCGGTGCGCGTGGCGATGACGGCCGCCGAGACCATGAACAGCGCGACGCCGGCCCAGGTCATCAGGCGCGACAGGAGGCGCCGCGGCGGCTCGTCGGTCAGTCCGTCGAGCTTCGCGGTCAGATCGGCATCGTCCTTGTCGCGGCTGGCCTTGAGCATGGCATGTCAGATGTCGCTGATTCGACGGTCCAACGTCCATCAGGACGATCAATCAGCCCCGGCCGCGATAGGGCGCGACGCCCTGTTCCGGGATCCAGACGCCGCGCGGCGGTTCGCCGGTCTGCCAGAACACGTCGATGGGAATACCCCCGCGCGGATACCAGTAGCCGCCGATCCTGAGCCAGCGGGGGGAGATGACTTCGACGAGCTTGCGCCCGATGGCGACGGTGCAGTCCTCGTGAAACGCGCCATGGTTGCGGAACGAGGTCAGATACAGCTTGAGCGATTTCGACTCCACCAGCCACTGGTCGGGCACGAAGTCGATGACGAGATGGGCGAAGTCCGGCTGCCCCGTCACCGGGCAGAGCGAGGTGAATTCCGGCGCGACGAAGCGCGTGACGTAGTTGGTGTCGGCATGCGGGTTGGGCACGCGGTCGAGTTCCGCCACTTCGGGGGAGGCGGGGGTTTCGACCGCCTTGCCGAGCTTCAGTTCGGTCATGGCTGCTTGTCTCCAGTCCTGCCGCGCAAATCTGCGCGGATTTCGCCGCCGGTCCGTGAACTTTGCGCCCCTGCGCCGCCACAGAGAACCGACAGCCTGATCGGCGCGGGTGATAGCAGATCGACCGCGCGAAGGGGAATGCCGAGGGTGGTGGCCGGCATTCCCGGGAAGAGGAATGCGCATGGCCGCCGCGTCCCCCGGGACCTATTCCTTCGGCATCGACTATCCGGCCGATCTCGCATTGACGGTCGCCGCCTACAATTGCGCGCCGCTCGGCATCGTCCGGGCCCTCCGCGACGGCGCGCTGGTCGACGTCGCCAGCTCAAACGGCTTCACGCCGCTGATGTGGGTGTCGTTCCGCTCGGGTATCGGCTTCGACCCGATGGCCTCGGCCCGCTGGCTTCTGGCCGCCGGCGCCGATGTCAACCGGGTCGGCGGCAACCTGCCGGCCACCGCGCTGACGCTGGCCTGCGAGATGCACAATGCCGAGCTTGTCGGCCTGCTTCTGCGCAATGGCGCGGATCCGGACCCGCCGCGCCATGTGGATTCCCCGGTTCATTGCGCTTTGCCGGCCGCCGATGTCGTGGCCCTGCTGATCGCCGCCGGCGCGGACCGAAACCGCATTTACCGGAAACAAACGGCGCTGGAGCGCTATCTGGAAGGCTGGGCCGATCCGGAATTCGGCGACGCGGACCGGGACGAGGCCATGCGACGGCTGCTCGGGTGATGGTTTCAGCGGGAGAATGGCAGCAAGCCATGCCGAAAAGCCGGCCGGACCTGCCTCCGGCGGCTTGAACGGGCCGGCCCATGCTGTAGAACCCCGCCATCCTCCTCCGCAGCGCAACAGAGGCCGCAATGACAGCCATCGTCGACATTATCGCCCGCGAAATCCTCGACAGCCGGGGCAATCCGACGGTGGAGGTCGACGTGCTGCTGGATGACGGCGCGAAGGGCAGGGCGGCGGTGCCGTCGGGCGCTTCCACCGGCGCGCACGAAGCGGTCGAGCTCCGCGACGGCGACAAGGCGCGCTATCTCGGCAAGGGCGTGCGCAAGGCCATCGACGCCGTCAACGGCGAGATTTTCGATGCGCTTTCGGGTCTCGACGCCACCAACCAGGTGCAGATCGACGAGACGATGATCGCGCTCGACGGCACGCCGAACAAGAAGCGCCTCGGCGCCAACGCCATCCTCGGCGTGTCGCTCGCCACCGCCAAGGCGGCCGCGATTTCCCGCGACCTGCCGCTCTACAAGTATGTCGGTGGCGCTTTCGCCCATGTCCTGCCGGTGCCGATGATGAACATCGTCAATGGCGGCGCCCATGCCGATAACCCCATCGACTTCCAGGAATTCATGATCATGCCGGTCGGTGCGCCGACCTTCGCCGACGCGGTCCGCACCGGCTCGGAGATCTTCCACACGCTCAAGGCGGCACTGAAGGCCGACGGCCACAACACCAATGTCGGCGACGAGGGCGGCTTCGCTCCCAACCTGAAGTCGGCGCAGGCCGCGCTCGACTTCGTCATGACCGCCATCGACAAGGCCGGCTACAAGGCCGGTGACGACGTGGTCATCGCGCTGGACTGCGCGGCGACCGAATTCTTCAAGGACGGCAATTACGTCTATGAGGGCGAGCGCAAGACGCGCGACCCCAAGGCGCAGGCGAAATATCTCGCCAAGCTCGTTGCCGACTATCCGATCCTCTCCATCGAGGACGGCATGGCCGAGGACGATCTGGAGGGCTGGAAGATCCTCACCGATCTCGTCGGCTCCAAGTGCCAGCTCGTCGGCGACGACCTGTTCGTCACCAACACCAAGCGTCTGTCGATGGGCATCGACAAGGGCCTCGGCAATTCGATCCTGGTGAAGGTCAACCAGATCGGCACGCTGACCGAGACGCTGGCCGCTGTCTCCATGGCCCACAATGCCGCCTATACCGCGGTCATGTCGCATCGTTCGGGCGAGACCGAGGACGCGACGATCGCCGATCTCGCGGTCGCCACCAATTGCGGGCAGATCAAGACGGGGTCGCTCGCCCGTTCGGACCGCACCGCCAAGTACAATCAGCTCATCCGCATCGAGGAGGAGCTGGGCACGCAGGCACGCTACGCCGGCCGCGGCGCCCTGAAGGCGAAGCGCTGACCCCGTTCGCGGGCCGGCGCGAAAGCGCGCCGGCACCTTGCGACCGAATATGAAAACGGCGGGCTTCGGGCCCGCCGTTTTCATGTTTTTGGGGAGCGTCGGCCGATCAGGTCCGGCGTTCGCCCGGACGGTCGCCGGTATTGCTCTTGCCGCCGGAGCCGCCACCGGAACCGCCGCCGGACTGATCCGGCTGGGCCTGGCCGGGCGACGAAGGCGGCATGCCCGGCGATGTCGAGCGACCGCCGCTGGAATCGGGAGCCGCCGGAGCGGGCGCGCGCTGCCCTCCGGCAGATCCTGCACCCTGGTCGCGCGGCGTGAAGCGGTCGAAGGCCGTCAGCATGGTCTGGAAGGTCTGGACCGATTCAGAGATGAAGCCGACCGTGACGCCACCGTCGAAATCGACGTCCCACTCGAGGACGAGGTCGCCGTCGGAGTCGATATAGGTCTTGGCGAAGCGCTTTTCGTAGTTCCAGGCATTGACGAAGGCGTGCGTGAAGCGATCGTTCCGCTCGAACAGGGCGCGATACTGGATCGACTGGCAGCCGGTATCGTTGCAGGCATAGAAGAAGACGGTGACCCGGCGGTTGCCGATCTGCGTCCGGAGCCGGGTGCGGTTGTTCTCCGAAACGATCTCGGCGCGATGACCGCGATTGCGCAGCAGGCCCGCCATCTGGTTGGGCGTGATGCGATCGAGGGTCTCGCCGCCGGATTGCTCCTGCCGGGGCTGGCGCTTCTGGGCGTCGGCCGAGGGAGCAAAGCCGGCAATGAGGGCCAGGGCGGCCAGCGCGGCGAGGGTGGTCGGACGTTTCGTCATCGTCAGCTCCTGATCGGCGCCCGATCGCGGCGCCATCTCCCAAATGAGGGTCGATCGCGAAGGTTTCGGCCGGATGGCCGGCAGGTTGTCCGCATATTGCGCCGGAACAGGGCCGGGTCAAAGCGCGGATTACGGGGGCGCCAACGCGCATGCCCGCTTGACGGCCGGCTGGCCAGCCGTGCCGGCATGGCAAACCTGCGCCGTTCCTTGTTGCGATGCGGCAGCGAAGGCGCGATGGGTGCCGGACCGCCATGTCCAGTTCCCCTCCATCCAAGCTCGCGCTGGCCGCCATGTTCCTGGCGGTGTCGATCTATGGCGGCCAGTTCGTTTCCGTTCGCTGGGGCCTGCAATCCGGCTTGTCGGCCTATGACATGGCGGCACTGCGGTTCATTTTCGCCGGCGCGGTCATGCTGCCCTTCTTCGTGCGCGCCGGCATCGCCAGTTGCGCCGGCCTCGGCTGGGGCAGGGGGATTGCGCTGGTGCTGACGGGCGGCGTGCCGCTCACCGTGCTGTCCAATGTCGGCCTGATCTTCGCGCCGGCAGCCCATGCCTCGGCGATCCAGCCCGGAATGGTGGCGGTGACCGCCACGGTGCTCGCCTATCTGGGCATGCGGGTGCGCCTGCCGTTCTGGTCCGCTGTCGGCTTTGCCATCGTGCTTTCGGGGCTCGCGGCGATCGCCGTTGCCGGATCGACGGGGCGGGAGGGCGGCATGACCATTCTCGGCGATGCGCTGTTCGTCGTCTGCGGCCTTGGCTGGGGCACGTTCACCTGGCTGTGCGGTCGCTGGCAGGTGCCCTCGGTGACAGGCGCCGCCGTCGTCTCGGTGCTATCGGCCGTTGCCTTCCTGCCATTCTACTTCCTGTTTCTCGACCCCGGCCTCGCGCAGGTGCCTTGGCCGATCATCGCCTTCCACGGCATCAACCAGGGCATTCTCAACGTCGCCATCGGGCTGCTGATGTGGACTTACGGCGCGCGCACGCTGGGCATCGCGCTCGCCGCGCGCTTCCCCCCGATGATCCCCGTGCTCGGGACGTTGATCGGCATTCCCGCGCTGGGCGAGGTGCCGAGCCCGCTTGCCGCGCTCGGCGTTGCCGGCATCGTCGCCGGCCTGCTGGTGGCCACTGTCGCGGGCACCGGCCGGCGGTAACTTTCAGGAAGCATTAACGCTCCTGAAACCGGCCGAGGGCATGATGCCGGCATGGTCGTGCGCACCAGACGTCAGCGAATCCTTCAGGCCGCCGGGCTCTATCTCGCGGCAGCGGCGATGATCGCCTATTTCGGCTTCCACGCCTATCACGGCGAGCACGGCATTCGCGCCAAGCAGCAGTTCATCGCCCAGATCGACGATCTCAACAAGGAACTGGCGGCTCTGCGATCGGAAAAGGCCGAGGTCGCCCGTCGCGTGACGCTGCTTCAGGCCGGCGCGCTCGACCCTGACCTTCTGGATCAGCGCGCCCGGCAAATCCTCAACTTTGCCGATCCGCGCGATCTCGTGCTGATCCTGCGGCGGCGCTGACGCATCCGGCATGCGCAATGCCGTCAACCGGAAATCGGTTGACGTTCCGCTGTGAACCGGAAACAAGTTAAGTCGCTGATTGCGTTGCAATGCCAATGGTTTGTGCGCCGCACAAGACCGATGGCGGCGACCTTCCCTCGCGCCGTG
This sequence comes from Phreatobacter sp., assembly GCF_016793595.1. Classification (GTDB taxonomy): domain Bacteria; phylum Pseudomonadota; class Alphaproteobacteria; order Rhizobiales; family Phreatobacteraceae; genus Phreatobacter. The sequence goes on along the minus strand of NZ_JAEULY010000024.1, from coordinate 2,226 downwards.
TCCAGCGCTACATGTTGGGGACGATGGCAGCGCAGGGGAAGCACATGGCTGCAACCGGGACAAAGGCCGCGGCGGCGAAGACGTCGAAATCCGCGGCGACCGCCAAACCGGCGGGCGCGAAAAGCGCGGGCAAGGCGAAACCTGCCGGCTTCTCAAGGGAGCAGGATCTCGACGCCTACCGCGAGATGCTGCTGATCCGCCGCTTCGAGGAGAAGGCCGGCCAGATGTACGGCATGGGCCTGATCGGCGGCTTCTGCCATCTCTATATCGGCCAGGAAGCGGTCGTCGTCGGCATGCAGATGGCGTCCAGGGCCGGCGATCAGATGATCACCGGCTACCGCGACCACGGCCACATGCTCGCAACCGGCATGAGCGCCAACGGCATCATGGCCGAGCTGACCGGCCGGCGCGGCGGCTATTCGCGCGGCAAGGGCGGCTCGATGCACATGTTCTCCGCCGAGAAGCACTTCTACGGCGGCCACGGCATTGTCGGCGCGCAGGTCTCGCTCGGCACCGGCCTCGCCTTCGCCAATCGCTATCGCGGCAACGACAATGTCTCGCTGACCTATTTCGGCGACGGCGCGGCCAATCAGGGCCAGGTCTACGAGAGCTTCAACATGGCCGCGCTCTGGAAGCTGCCGGTCATCTACGTCATCGAGAACAATCGCTACGCCATGGGCACGGCGGTGACGCGCGCCTCGGCGCAGACCGATTTTTCCAAGCGCGGCCTGTCGTTCAACATTCCCGGCGAGCAGGTCGACGGCATGGACATCCGCGAGGTCTATGCGGCGGCCCAGCGCGCCATGGAATGGTGCCGGTCCGGCAAGGGGCCCTACATCCTCGAGATGCAGACCTATCGCTATCGCGGCCATTCGATGTCGGACCCTGCCAAGTACCGGACCAAGGACGAGGTACAGAAGATGCGCACCGAGCACGATCCGATCGAGCAGGTTCGCGAGCGCCTCCTGAAGGACTGGAAGGTCGCCGAGGACGAGTTGAAGAAGATCGACGCGTCCGTCCGCGACATCGTGGCCGAGAGCGCCGAATTCGCCACCAACGATCCCGAGCCCGATCCGTCCGAGCTCTGGACCGACATCCTGAAGTGAGGGCCTCGGGGTGACGGCGGCCCATTTCATCGCAGGAGGCGTCTTCTTGATCGCCGCCGGCGCATGGCTTGTGGCCGCCTGGTCCGCCTTCCAGGCCTGGGTGATCTCCGAGCGGCACGAGCCCTACCGCGCGCTCGGCCTCAGCCGCCTCGTCAACTGGATGGGCGCGATCAAATACATGCCGCCAGAAGCGGCGCCGCATCTTGCCCGCTTCGCCAAGGCCGTCGGCGTGTTCTTCATCGCCGTCATTGCCGGGATCGCCACCGGCGTCGTTTCCGCCCGTTCCTGACCTCCTGATCGGAAGCCTTCCATGCCTGTCAACATCCTGATGCCGGCGCTTTCGCCCACGATGGAGAAGGGCAACCTCGCCAAGTGGACCAAGAAGGAAGGCGACAAGGTCAAGCCCGGCGACATCATCGCCGAGATCGAGACCGACAAGGCCACCATGGAAGTGGAGGCGGTCGACGAAGGTATCCTTGCCCGCATCGTCGTGCCCGAAGGCACGCAGGACGTGCCGGTCAACGAGCTCATCGCCGTGCTGGCGCAGGAGGGCGAGGACGTATCCGCCGCCGCCACCGAACAGCCGCGCGAGGCCAAGGCGCAGCAGCCGGCCGCCGAGCTGTCGGTTCCGCTGTCGAGCCCGGCCGTCTCGGTCGCGCCGTCCGTGGCAGCTCCCGCCGCGACCGTCGCGGCCGACCCCGATATTCCCGCCGGAACGGAGATGGTCACCATCACCGTGCGCGAGGCACTGCGCGACGCCATGGCCGAGGAGATGCGCAAGGACGAGGCCGTCTTCGTCATGGGCGAGGAGGTCGCCGAATATCAGGGCGCCTACAAGATCACGCAGGGACTGCTGCAGGAATTCGGCGCGCGGCGGGTCATCGACACGCCGATCACCGAGCACGGCTTTGCCGGCATCGGCGTCGGCGCAGCCTTCACGGGCCTGAAGCCCATCGTCGAGTTCATGACCTTCAACTTCGCCATGCAGGCGATCGACCAGATCATCAATTCGGCCGCGAAGACGCTCTACATGTCCGGCGGCCAGATGGGTTGCCCCATCGTGTTCCGTGGTCCGAACGGCGCGGCCGCGCGCGTCGCGGCGCAGCACAGCCAGGACTAT
>NZ_JAEULY010000016.1 GCF_016793595.1 Phreatobacter sp. | reverse complement strand
CTCGACCCTCACGTTGGCAACGTGATGCTCTACCACTGAGCTACTCCCGCACCGGGTCGCTGCGCAGGGCCGGGCGAACCCGCCCCTTCGCAGGCGCGCGATAATAGGGGCTTTTCCCACATTTGCAAGCGGCCAAAACGGCCGCGGCGGGTGGCCGCGAAAGTGCTGAATCGGCGACAAAATTGTCCCGATTCGGTGCGGTATCGGCGGGAAGCCCCGTCCGCTCCGGGTGTTGACGTGAATGCGTCCCGCCGCGGCCGCCGTCCCACCCACCGAGGAAACGCCCGATGAACTCCGCCCCTCTTCAGTCGCCCGTCCGCGCCACGCGCGCGCTTTTCGTTGCTGCCGTGCTGGCCAGCGCGGCATTGGGCGGATGCGCCATGCCGGGACCGTCCGCCGCCGGCGGCGCTGCACCGGCCGGCGCCGCCGACGCGGCCGAGAACTATCGCCGGGGCGCCGCCTTGCTCGCCGGCAGCACCGGCCCGCGCGACCCCGCGGAAGGCGCGCGACTGATCCGTCTCGCCGGCGACCAGGGCGATGGCGAGGCCGCGTTTGTGCTGGCGACCACGCCGGGCCTCCGCCCCGCCAACGAGCGCGACGACGCCGGCGCGGCGGTCTGGCTGCGACGCGCCGCGATCGCCGGGCATCCGGCCGGCCAATATCTGTACGCCGACGCTTTGCTCAACGGCCGCGGGGTGGCGCCTGAGCCGAGCTGGGCTGCGCTGTGGATGGCGCGGTCGGCAGCCAACGGCTATGGCCGCGCCCAGGTGATGCTCGGGCTGCTTTATGTCGACGGCACCGCGCTGCCCGCGGACAAGGTTCAGGCGCAGCGCTGGTTCATCGCCGCGCAGCGCAGCAACACGCCGAATGCCGCGCGCTACGCGCGCGCGCTCGATGCACGGATGACGCCGGCGGAGCGCGGCGCCGCGCGCAATGCCGCGGCGATGCAGGGCGGCGCCGACAGTTTCCCCGACGAAGCGCTCGTCCGTTACGTCCAGTACGCGTTGGGCCGGCTCGGCAGCGATCCCGGTGCGGTCGACGGGATTGCGGCCAGCCCCGCGACCCGCGAGGCCATCAGCCGTTTCGAGCGCACCAACGCCATGCCGGTATCGGGCCGGATCGACACCGACCTCGTCCTGCGGCTGCGCGAGCGGATGCGCGCCCTCGGCTGAGGGCGCGCATCGCGACAGGTCAGCGCGCCAGACCGAGCGCGCGTTCGGCCCGATCGACGACGGAGCGGCTGACCGAGCTCGACGCCGTGCGCTCGGCAAGTCCGCGCGCCTCGGCCTGGCTCGACATCCGTGCCGCAGCCTCGTTCTCCGCGGCGCGCCCGCGGGGTTCATTCTCGGACGCGCGACCGCGCGCCTCGTTCTCGGCCTGACGGCCGCGGACTTCGCCTTCGGCGGCCCGACCGCGAACCTCGCCTTCCGCCGCCCTGCCTCGGACCTCGCCCTCCGCTTCGCGCCCGCGCGCCTCGACTTCGCCACGACGACCGCGAACCTCGCCCTCCGCGGCCCTGCCACGGACCTCGCCTTCCGCTTCGCGCCCGCGCGCCTCGACCTCGCCGCGACGACCGCCGCGGACTTCACCTGCACCGTCGTCCCGACCGCCGCCGCGTCCCGCAACGGTGTCGCCGCGTCCACTCCCCCCGCCATCTCGTCCGGAATTGGCCGAGCCGGGTCCGCTGTTGTCTGAGCCGCGACCGCTGTTTTCGGAGCCGTGGCCGCTATTCGCGCTACCGCCACCGCCTGAACCGGAGCCGCCGCCGCCCGAGCCGCCGCCTCCTCCGCCTCCGCCTCCGCCGCCGCCGCCTCCGCCGCCTCCACCGCCGCCGCCGCCCCCGCCGCCGCCATCGCGGGCCTGGGCAATGGAGGTCACGACACCATCAGTGAGCGATATCGACAGCGGCAGCGTGGCCAAGCCGATGACGAGGGCGCTGGCCGATGCGATGGTTCGGGCGGTGCTGGACTTAAGGTGCATTTTCGATACTCCTGAGACGTGCCGGGACACCTAGTCCAACACCGCGCCATCGACGCTATTCCCCGCGGGTGGGCGTGACATCAGCGTGACCGTGGTTCGCAGCCTGCCGGCCGCAGCCGGACCGCCAAGCGAACCGCAAACACGGCGGCAACGAGATCGGGGTTGCCACAGCGGCCCCCAGACGCCATTTAATGGGGGTCAGCCGGCATTTGCTGGTGTGGGTGGGGTCAGCGCGTTCGACGCGGGCCGGCCCGCACGGCAATCATCGCCATATCGCAACCGATTCTGTGAGGATTTCTGGGGCCATGGAACCCATTCTGGGGGCAACCGCGCCCGGCTCGGCCGGCGACCCGATCAAGGACAGCGACATCGAGAGCTTCATGACCGATGTCATCGAGGGCTCGCGCGATGTCCCGGTGATCGTCGACTTCTGGGCGCCATGGTGCGGGCCGTGCAAGCAACTCACGCCGATCCTCGAAAAAGCCGTGCGCGAAGCCAAGGGCAAAGTGCGCATGGTCAAGGTCAACATCGACGAGAATCCGGAGATCGCGCAGCAGCTGCGCATCCAGTCGATCCCCACGGTCTACGCGTTCAAGGGCGGCCGGCCGATCGACGGCTTCCAGGGCGCGCTGCCGGAGAGCCAGGTCAAGGAGTTCCTCAAGCGCATCAGCGGCGGCGCCGCGGCGCAGCCTTCGCCGATCGAGGCGGCGCTTGAACAGGCCAAGGCCGCGCTCGACGCCGGCGATGCCGGCACCGCATCGGCGCTCTACGGCCAGGTCCTGGCGCACGAGGCCGGCAACGTGCCGGCCGCCGCCGGGCTTGCGCGCTGCTATGTCGGCGCCGGCGACCTCGCCAAGGCCAAGGCCCTGCTCGACGGCCTGCCCGCCGAGGCGCAGAAGGACAACGACGTCGCCAGCGCGCGCGCCGCGATCGAGCTTGCCGAGCAGGCCGAGGCCGCGGGCGAGCTCGGTTCGCTGGAAGCGAAGCTGCGCGAGAACCCCGCCGACCACCAGGCGCGGTTCGACCTCGCCGTGGCGCTGTTCGGCGCCAACCGGCGCGAGGAAGCGTTCGATCATCTGCTCGACCTGTTCAAGCGCGCGCGCAGCTGGAACGACGACGCGGCGCGCAAGCAGATGGTGAAGTTCTTCGAAGTGCTCGGGCCGACGCATGCGCTGACGATCGCGTCGCGCAAGCGGCTATCGTCGCTGATGTTCGCGTGAGCACGGGCACGGAGCGCGCATGGCGTTGAGCCGCAGCCGCATCGCCTCGCTCGCCGACCTGCCGGCGACGATTCCGGTGTTTCCCCTTCCGGGCGTGCTGCTTCTGCCGCGCGGGCGGCTGCCGCTCAACATCTTCGAGCCGCGCTACCTCGCGATGATCGACGACGCGCTGGGCACGCCGGACCGGCTGATCGGCATGATCCAGCCGACCGAGCCGGAGGTCGAGGGCCGTCGGCCCGCGCTTTACGGCACCGGCTGCGCCGGGCGCGTCGTGTCGATGAGCGAGACCGACGACGGGCGCTACCTCATCACGCTGCAGGGCGTGTGCCGCTTCGCCGTCGCGTCGGAAGTCGAGACCGATCGCGGCTATCGCCGCGTGGTACCGGATTTCGCGCGCTGGGCGGACGACCTGGAGCGCGACGTGTCGAAGATCTCCGACCGCGCGCGCCTGATCGGCGCGCTGAAGACCTATTTCCGCGTCAACAGCATCGAGGCCGACTGGGACGGCATCGAGCAGACGCCGGACGACAAGCTGCTGACCACGCTCGCCATGGTCTGCCCGTTCGAGCCGACCGAGAAACAGGCGCTGCTCGAATGCCGCACCGGGGCCGAGCGCGCCGCGACGATGACGGCCCTCCTCGAAATGGGCGCGATGGCGGGCTGCGACGATCGGGCCAAGCATTGATCGCGGTCATTGCGTCGTTTCCGCGTCACGGCGAAATCGCGCGATTGATCGCACCGCCCGATCGCGCTATGTGGGGCCGGCGCGTCCGGGGGAGATGGCACGACGATGGGTAATGCCGGCACGGGGGTCGACCCCAAACTGCTCGAGATCCTGGTCTGTCCGCTGACCCACGGCCCGCTGCGCTACGACGCGGCGCGCAGCGAGTTGATCAGCGAGCGCGCCGGTCTCGCCTATCCGATCCGCGACGGCATTCCGATCATGCTGGTCGAGGAAGCGCGCAAGCTCGACGACGCGCCCGGCGCGAGTTCGCCCGCCGGATGAGCCAGTTCGGATCGCGCCGCTGGCCACGGGAGATCCGCCTTCTCAAGGAAGAGCGGACGCTGGAGATCGAGTTCGACGACGACAAGGTGTTCCGCTATCCGGCCGAGTACCTGCGGGTCGAAAGCCCGTCGGCCGAGGTGATGGGCCACGGACCCGGCCAGAAGCAGATCATCGCGGAACGCGCCGAAGTGGGAATCCTCGAAGTCGAGCCGGTCGGCCACTACGCGATCCGCATCAAGTTCGACGACCTGCACGACACCGGCATCTACTCCTGGGACTATCTGCGCCATCTCGGCGAGAACCGCGACGAGATCTGGGACCGCTACCTTCAGGCGCTCGAGGAGCGCAGCCTGTCGCGTCATCCCCAGCGGCGTTGAAGCCCGCACGGCGGCCGCACCCTATTCGCGCATGCACCGCCAGCTTCTGCGCGAGACGGCGGGCGACAACCGACTCGACGGACCGCTCGATCTTTTCGAGCGCGCGGGCTTCCGGCGAACCGCTGGCGTTAAAGACCCACGATCCGCCGCGCGATCATTCACCGGCGGTCTACGTCGTGCGCGACGGCCCCGCCGTCGCCGTCTCCCGGCTGCACTTTCTGCGCGACCGCGCGGCGCAGGGATGGAACGGCTGGCCTATCGCGACGCCTGAGGGCGCCGGCGGCGAAAGGCGCTACAGCTTCTCGCCGCGCACGAGGCGCGGCAGATCGCCGACCACGCCCATGGCGTGGCGCATGAACAGCCGCTTGAGCGGCGGGATCTGTTCGACGAGGCCGAGGCCGAGATCGCGCACCAGGCGCAGCGGCGCGATGTCGTTCGAGAACAGGCGGTTGAGCACGTCGGTGACCGCGAGCAGCGACAGATTGTCGAAGCGCCGCCAGCGCTCGTAGCGCTCCAGCGCCAGCGAGGACGCGGGATCGAGGCCGAGCCGCGCGGCATCGACGAGGCATTCGGCGAGCGCCGCCACGTCGCGCAGCCCCATGTTGAGTCCCTGGCCCGCGATCGGATGGACCCCGTGCGCCGCATCGCCGGCGAGCGCGACGCGGCCGGCGACGTAGCGATCGGCGAGCACGACGCCGAGCGGATAGGACCAGCGCCGGCCGGTCGCGGCGATGCGGCCGAGGCCCGGCCCGAAGCGTTCCGCGATCTCCGCCGCGAACTCGTCGTCCGGCAGCGCCAGCATCGCCGGCACGAGGTCGCGCCGCTCCGTCCACACCAGCGACGATTGGTGGCGCCCGTCGGGCGCATCGGGCAGCGGCAGCACCGCGAAGGGTCCCGCCGGCAGGAAGCGTTCATGCGCGATGCCGCGATGCGGCTTGGCATGCGTGAACGACGCCACGATCGCGGTCTGCGCATAGTCCCAGCGCGTGACGCCGATGCCCGCCTGCTCACGCACCGCCGAACCGCGCCCGTCGCAGGCGACGACGAGCCGCGCCGTGATCTGCCCGCCACCCGCCAGTGCGAGCGTCGCGGTCGTCGCATCCTGCGCCAGGAGGCTCGCCTGCATCGGAGCGAGCAGGCGGATCCGCGGCATCGCCGCGACCCGCTTGTAGAGGGCGCGGCGCGTAAAGCGGTTCTCGATGATGTACCCGAGCGGGTGGTCGCCGACGCTGCGGTGGTCGTAGTGGAGGAAGAGCAGCGAATCGCCGTCCGAGACGCGGATGTCGTCGATCGCGCCGGCATGGGGCGCAAGGTCGTCCCACAGCCCGAGCCCCTTGAGAACCTGCGCCGAACCCCAGGCGATTGCCGAGCCGCGACCGTCGAAGGCGTCGTCGGCGGCGTTCGCCGGGACCTCGCGATCGACGACCACGACGGAGAATTCGGCCGCCGCACAGGCGATCGCCAGAGTGAGGCCGACCAGCCCACCGCCGACGATCGCAATGTCGGCCGTCATTTCGTCCTTCCGCATGGCCCGAGCATCCCGCCGAGCCGTGCCGAAGTCCAGGGGCGCTTCGCCGCGCCGAGATGAGCATTTTTTGAGCAGATCGCCGCCGGCGAATGCCTAAAATTTCGCCGGCCAATCTCGAAACGCCTTGGGCCACGCCCGGAAAAGCATCCGGAATCGTGACTCATCCGGCGGCACCCGGCGCGGCGCGCGCATGCCGGTCGCGCCGCCTGGGCGATGGCACGGTTCTTGATGTTGCAGGGGCGAAGGCAGGCGCCCGCCTGCCCAGACATCGACCGGGAGAGTTCGATCGTGATGACGAAATTCCGCCGGACCTTGGCGACGGGCTTGTTCGGCCTCGCCGGTCTTCTCGCCGCAAGCCCCGACGTCTTCGCCCAGGCGGCCGCGACGCCCGCCGCGCCGGCCGTGCCGCCGATCGATTCCGGCAACACCGCGTGGCTTCTGATTTCCACCGCGCTGGTGCTGATGATGACCATTCCCGGCGTCGCGCTGTTCTATGCCGGCATGGTGCGCAAGAAGAACGTGCTGGCGACGATGATGCAAAGCTTCGCCGTGACCTGCCTCGTCGCCGTGCTGTGGATGATCGCCGGCTACAGCCTCGCGTTCATGGGCGATGGCACCTATCTCGGCACGCTCGAGCGCTTCTTCATGTCCGGCCTGACGATGGAAACGCGCCATTCGCTGGCGGGCACGGTGCCCGAGTCGGTCTTCATGATGTTCCAGATGACCTTCGCGATCATCACCTGCGCGCTGATCGCGGGCGCGGTCGCCGACCGGATGAAGTTCTCGGCGCTGCTCCTCTTCGTGACGATCTGGCTCTTCGTCGTCTACGCGCCGGTGGCGCACTGGGTGTGGGCGGGCGGGTTCCTCGCCCAGGGCAAGCTGTTCGGCATCGAGTTCGGGGCGGTGCTCGACTTCGCCGGCGGCACGGTCGTGCACATCAATGCCGGTGTCGCGGGCCTGGTTCTCGCCCTCGTCATCGGCAAGCGCCGCGGCTTCGGCCACGACAACTTCGCGCCGTACAATGTCGGCCTCGCCGTGATCGGCGCCTCGCTGCTGTGGGTGGGCTGGTTCGGCTTCAACGCCGGTTCGGCGGTCGCCGCGGACGGGCGCGCCGGCATGGCGATGCTGGTGACGATGATCGGCGCGGCCGGCGCGGCGCTGGCGTGGATGTTCGTCGAGTGGGCCCAGCGCGGCAAGCCGTCGGTGCTCGGCATCGTGTCGGGCGCGGTCGCGGGTCTCGTCGCCATCACGCCGGCCTCGGGCTTCGTGTTCCCCGGCGGCGCGCTGGCGATCGGCCTCGCCTCCGGCGCGGTCTGCTACTGGGCCTGCACCAGCCTCAAGCACGCGGTCGGCTACGACGACTCGCTCGACGCCTTCGGCGTCCATGCGATCGGCGGCTATGTCGGCGCGATCCTCACCGGCGTCTTCGCCGTCGGCGCGCTGTCGGCCACCGAGGCGAGCCCCGAGGGCACGTCGGGCCTGCTGTTCGGCAATCCCGCGCAGCTCATCACGCAGTTCGTCGGTGCGACGTTCGTGGCGATCTACACCGCGATCGCGAGCTGGATCATCGCCAAGATCGTCGACGCGCTGGTCGGCCTGCGCGTGCCGGACGAGGCGGAGCGCGACGGCCTCGACCTCGCGCTGCATGGCGAGGCGGTGCAGTAGACGTTCGCTGCTGGGTTCCTCCTGAGCGACTGGGGCGGCCTTCGGGCCGCCCCTTCTTTTTTTGGGGCGCGATCAGGCGATCGCAGGTGTGCCTAATTCCTGGACAGCGCCGCAATAGCCGCGCTGAACTTCCGCCGCCTGCATGGGCAGCCCGGTCGCCCCATCGCCGAGCAGCAATCTACTGAATTGGAACGTATTTCCTGGGATCTTCGGGCCGGTCCGCGCCGATCTGCCCGGAAAATCGCCATGGCATGGTTCTTGATTGGGCATCAATCAACCGGCACCGCGCCTGCCGTCCTGCGGCAGGCGACGAAGCGTGCCGGAAAGACATCTGCCCGGGAGTTGACGACCCATGTCCCCTCGTTCCGCCTGGGCCGCGCGCGTCGCGTGCGGCCTTCTCCTCGTCTGCCTTGCGCAGGCCGCGCGGGCCCAGCAAGCCGCTTCGACGATCGACGCCGGGCATACCGCCTGGATGCTCGGCTCGACCGCGCTCGTGCTGCTGATGACGATCCCCGGCCTGGCGCTGTTCTACGCCGGCATGGTGCGCAAGAAGAACGTGCTCGCGACGATGATGCAGAGCTTCGCCGCAACCGGCATCGTCTCGGTGCTGTGGTTCGCCGGTGCGTACAGCCTCGCCTTCACCGGCGACGGCGCGTGGCTCGGCGGCCTCGGCCGCGTCTTCCTCAGCGGCCTGACGCGCGACGGCACCAACGCCCTCGCGCCGACGATTCCCGAATCGGTCTTCCTCGCCTATCAGATGACCTTCGCGATCATCACCTGCGCGCTGATCGCCGGCGCGGTCGCCGACCGCATGAAGTTCTCGGCCTTCATTGCCTTCATCGTCGCCTGGCTGTTCGTCGTGTACGTGCCGATCGCACACTGGGTGTGGGGCGGCGGATTCCTCGCCGCCGCGGGGCTGCTCGACTATGCGGGCGGCACCGTCGTGCACATCAACGCCGGCGTCGCCGGACTGGTCGCCGCGGTGCTGCTCGGCCGGCGCCGCGGCTTCGGCCAGGAAAACCTCGCGCCCTACGACCTGTCGATGGCGGTGGTCGGCACCGGGCTGCTGTGGGTCGGCTGGTTCGGCTTCAACGCCGGTTCGGCCCTCGCCGCCGACGGCCGCGCGGGCCTGGCGATGCTGGCGACCCATTTCGCCGCTTCGGCAGGGGCGTTGAGCTGGATGGCGATCGAATGGTGGTCGCGCGGCAAGCCCTCGGTGCTCGGCATCATCTCCGGCGCGGTCGCCGGGCTCGGCACGGTCACGCCGGCGTCGGGCTTCATCCTGCCCGCTCATGGCATCGTCATCGGGCTCGCCGCCGGCGCGCTGTGCTACTGGGCCTGCACCAGCCTGAAGCGCCGCCTGCGCTACGACGATTCGCTCGACGTCTTCGGCGTCCACGGCGTCGGCGGCATCCTCGGCACGCTGGCGGCGGGGATCTTCGCCGCGGGGGCAGTGACCGCGACCGCCGACAACCCCGCCGGCCTGCCGGGCCTGCTCGAAGGCAATCCGCGCCAGCTGCTGATCCAGCTCGGCGGCGTGCTGGCGACCATCGCCTGGAGCGGCGTCGGGAGCTTCGTCTTGCTCAAGCTGATCGACGCGGCGATCGGTCTGCGCGTCACCGACGAGGCGGAGCGCGACGGCCTCGACCTCGCCTTGCACGGCGAGGCCATGCAATAGGCGCCCGCGAAACGCCACACACTACATCCGGATTTTCGCGAAATAGGCGCTTTATATTCATGTAATGTTCTAAACGCTCCAGCGACTCGGTGATTTTGCGGCGTGCCCGCTAGGCGGCGCTAGATGCTGGGGACATTCCCGTTCGGCGGCCGCCTTGGCGGGATCGGCCACCGAACGATGTTCCTGATATGTCTTGCTGTTTCATCCTCATTGCGGCGTTTTGCATCCCCCTACAGATCGGCAACGCTCTTGCACTTGTTTGTTAAGAGCGGGGTCAATAGTATTGTTTTCCATTCGTACCGCGCGTTCCGGGGGTGTCATGGCCAGCGTTCGCACCGCCGCGCGCCCGATTCTGCTGCCGCCCTGGGCGGTGGCATTCGTGCGCCGCCGCTTCGTCGAGACGATCGGCCTCGTGTTGATCACGACGGCGGTCTTTCTCGCGCTCGCGCTGATCTCCTATCAGCCGAGCGACCCCTCGTTGAGCTATGCCAGCGACGGCCAGCCGCGCAACCTGCTCGGCTATCCCGGCGCGGTCTGCGCCGACCTGCTGATCCAGACGCTCGGCCTCGGCGCCGGCGTGCTCGTGCTCGCGATCGGGGCCTGGGGCTGGCGGCTGATCCGCGTCCAGCATCTGCCGCTTTGGACCTTGCGGCTCGCACTGCTGCCGATGACGGTTCTGTTCGCCGCGCTGGCGCTCGCCTTCGTGCCGGTTCCGTCGGACTGGGGCGCGCCCTTCGACGGCGGCCTCGGCGGTGCGATCGGGCGCCTCTTCCTCGCCTGGGTGCTGCGCGTCTCCGCCGGTTCGGGCTTCGGCGCGCTCGGCGTCGCCACGATCGCCGGCGCGATCGCGAGCGTGAGCCTGTTCTTCGCCCTCGCCATCACCTGGGGCGAATGGCGCGCGATCGGCCGCTTCGGCGCCACCGTAGGCCGCTACACCTTCGGGCTGTCGCGGCGCATCGCCGAATGGCGCCCGAAGCCGCGAGACGCCGCCGCGGGCGCCGCCGCGCGCGCCCACGCGAAGGAGACGCTGCGGCGCGAGCGCATCGAGCCGCAGATCGACATCGGTCCGTCCGCGCCCGGGGAGGAGTCGATCGCCGATGACATGCCCGAGCGGCCGCGCCCCGCGCCGTCCGACCTCGTGGTCACGCGCGCCGAGCCGCCGCCGGCGAAGCGCCAGAAAGTCCAGCAGGGCAAGCTCGACCTGCCGCCCGGCGGGCCGCTGACGCTGCCGCCGCTCGACCTGCTGACCGCACCCAAGCCGCGCGCGCGCACGGCGGAGATCGACGAGGACGCGCTCGCCCGCAACGCGCGGCTGCTCGAATCGGTGCTCGAGGATTTCGGCGTCAAGGGCCAGATCGTCAAGGTGCGGCCCGGCCCTGTCGTCACGCTCTACGAGCTCGAGCCGGCGCCGGGCACCAAGACGAGCCGCGTCATCGGCCTCGCCGACGACATCGCGCGTTCGATGAGCGCCGTCTCGGTGCGCGTCGCCGTCATCCCCGGGCGCAACGTCATCGGCATCGAGCTGCCCAACGGCGAGCGCGAGACGGTCTATCTGCGCGAGCTGCTGTCGGCCGAGGCCGAGCTGCGCAGTGCCGGCGCGCTGGTGCTCGCCCTCGGCAAGGACATCGGCGGCGCGCCGATCGTCACCGACCTCGCGCGCATGCCGCACCTGCTGATCGCGGGCACCACGGGCTCGGGCAAGTCGGTCGCCATCAACACCATGATCCTGTCGCTGCTCTACCGGCTCCGCCCGGACCAGTGCCGCCTGATCATGGTCGATCCGAAAATGCTGGAACTGTCGATCTACGACGGCATTCCGCATCTCCTGACCCCCGTCGTCACCGACCCGAAAAAGGCCGTCGTGGCGCTGAAATGGGCGGTCCGCGAGATGGAGGAGCGCTACAAGAAGATGTCGAAGCTCGGCGTGCGCAACATCGACGGGTTCAATGCCCGCATGGCGCAGGCGAAAGCCAAGGGCGAGGTGCTGACCCGCACCGTCCAGACCGGCTTCGACCGCGAGACGGGCGAGGCGGTCTACGAGCAGGAGGAGATGGGTCTCGACCCGATCCCCTATATCGTGGTCATCGTCGACGAGATGGCCGACCTGATGATGGTCGCCGGCAAGGAAATCGAGGGCGCCATCCAGCGCCTCGCGCAGATGGCCCGCGCGGCCGGCATCCACCTGATCATGGCGACGCAGCGCCCCTCGGTCGACGTCATCACCGGCACGATCAAGGCAAACTTCCCGACCCGCATCTCCTTCCAGGTGACATCGAAGATCGACAGCCGCACCATTCTCGGCGAGCAGGGCGCCGAACAGCTCCTCGGCCGCGGCGACATGCTCTACATGGCCGGCGGCGGCCGCATCAGCCGCGTCCACGGGCCCTTCGTCTCGGACGAGGAGGTCGAGCGCATCGTCAATCATCTGAAGATGCAGGGCGCGCCGGACTATCTCGATGCGGTCACCACCGACGATGACGAGAGCGGCGGCGAGGATGGCGAGGACGGCGCCGTGTTCGACAAGGGCGCCTTCGGCGAGGAGCCGGCGGACCTCTACGACAAGGCCGTGCAGGTGGTCATCCGCGACAAGAAGGCCTCGACCTCCTACATCCAGCGCCGCCTGCAGATCGGCTACAACCGCGCCGCCTCGCTGATCGAGCGCATGGAACGGGAAGGGCTTGTCGGCCCCGCCAACCACGCCGGAAAACGCGAGATCCTGATGCCGGAAGCCGCCGACTGAGCGTGTCCCCGGCCGTCCGCGCCTCGAAATCGCCCCAACGGCTTTCTATCTCCCGCCCTGACATGACCGCGCAAGCCCCGAGCCGACCCGAGGACCGATGACCGCCCGCCTGACCCTCGTCCTCCCGGCCTGCCTTGCCTTCGCACTCGCTGGCCCGGCCTTCACCGCCGCTGCCTCCGACCAGCCCTTCGTGCTCGCGCAGGGCGCGCCGCTCCAGCTGGGACCGCCCGGCGGGGCCCCCGCAGCGCCGCGTCCGGGCGGTGCGCCGACGGCCTCGCCGCCTCCGGCGGCGTCCGGCGGCGGCCTCGCCTCGCCGATCCGCCGGCAGGCCCCTCGCGCCGCGCGCGGCGTCGATGCCGATTCCCGCGACATCGCAACCCAGGTGAACAACTATTTCAACGGCATCCGCTTCATGCAGGGCGATTTCGTGCAGATCGGCCCGGACGGCCGCCGCACCACGGGCAAGCTGTACCTCGACAAGCCCGGCAAGATCCGCTTCCAGTACAATGCGCCGAGCCCGGTTGAGATCATCGCTGACGGCCAGTCGGTGGCGGTGCGCGACCGCCGCCTGAACACGCAGGACATCTACCCCCTGTCGCAGACGCCGCTGCGCTTCCTGCTCTCCGACCGCGTCGACATCCTGCGCGACGCCAACGTCACCTCGGTGACGCGCGATCCCGACTACGTCATCGTCATGCTGGAGGAGCGGCAGGCCATCGGCGGCACCAACCGCCTCATGGTGCTGTTCAACGCCTCCGACCTGACGCTGCGCCAGTGGACCGTCTATGACGCGCAGGGCTACGAGACCTCGGTCGCCCTGCACAATCTCGACCAGCGCACGCGGCCGGACCAGCGCCTGTTCCGCATCAATTACGAGCGGCTGCTACAGTAGGCCCCGGGATCAGAGCCTGACCTCGCCGTAGCAGGGCGCCTTGCCCCACAGCGCGAGGCGGTAGCCCTTGCGCAGGCCGAGGGTGAAATAGGGGTCGGCCTCGACGAGGCGCGTGGCTTCCTCGCGGCTCTCCACCTCCATGACCCACAGACCGCCCTCCCACCACGCGTCGGGCTCGGGGCGAAGGCCGCCGCCGATGACGATGCGATCTGCATGGGCGGCGAGATAGTCGAAATGCTCCTGGGCGTGGTTCTTCCGCACCCAGCCGGCATCGGCATTGTCTTCAAACAGGACGATCCAGCGGGCCATCATGGCCTCCCGACCGCGCGCCAACCCGTCATGACTGGGCTTGGCCTGGTCATCCACGACTTGAACACGGCAATAGAGGGAATTCGTGGATGCCCGGCACAAGGTCGGGCATGACGAAACTGCGTCGGGCGGATCAGGCCGCGGCCTTGGCCCGCGGCTGGATCAGCTTGCGGTTGACCAGCACCTCGGCGATCTGCACCGCGTTCAGCGCCGCGCCCTTGCGCAGGTTGTCCGAGACGCACCAGAAGGCGAGGCCGTTCTCCACCGTCGCGTCCTCGCGGATGCGCGAGATGTAGGTGGCGTCCTCACCGGCGGCGTCGAGCGGCGTGGCGTAACCGGCCGGCTCGTGCTTGTCGATGACGAGGATGCCGGGCGCCGCGCGCAGGATCTCGCGCGCCTCCTCGGGCGTGATCGGCTGTTCGCACTCGATGTTGACGGCCTCCGAATGGCCGATGAACACCGGCACGCGCACGCAGGTGGCGGTCAGCTTGATCTTCGGATCGAGAATCTTCTTGGTCTCGACCGTCATCTTCCACTCTTCCTTCGTGTAACCGTCCTCCATGAACACATCGATGTGCGGGATGACGTTGAAGGCGATGCGGACCGGGAACTTCTTCTTCTCGGGCTCCTTCATCGAGTAGAGCGCCTTCGTCTGCAGGTCGAGCTCGTCCATGCCCTCCTTGCCGGCGCCGGAGACCGACTGGTAGGTCGAGACGACGACGCGCTTGATGCCGAAGCGATCGTGCAGCGGCTTCAGCGCCACGACCAGCTGGGCGGTCGAGCAATTCGGGTTGGCGATGATGTTGCGCCTGGTGAAACCGGTGACGGCGTCGGCATTCACCTCGGGCACGATCAGCGGCACGTCGGAATCGTAGCGCCAGGCCGAGGAATTATCGATGACGACGCAGCCCTGCGCGCCGATCTTCGGCGACCATTCCTTCGACACCGTGCCTCCCGCCGACATCAGGCAGATGTCCGTGTCGGAAAAGTCGTAGTGCTCCAGCGCCTTCACCTTCAGCACCTTGTCGCCGAAGGAGACCTCCTGACCGACCGAGCGGCGCGAGGCGAGCGGCACGACCTCGGAGACGGGGAACCCGCGCTCGTCGAGGATGTTGAGCATTTCCCGGCCCACATTGCCCGTGGCACCGGCGATCGCGACCTTGTAACCCATGGAATGGCCTCTTTAGCCTTTAGAGCTCTCCCCCGGGATCGGGACCGTCAATCGGTCCCGTGGCGCCCATCTCCCCGTCGGGGGAGCACCCGGTTGCGAGGACGAAGCGTCAGCCTGCCGTGCCGCCTTTGGCGACCGGCTTGGTTTTCGTCGTCGTTTTGGTGCGACCGAAAGCCATGGCTGGAATGGGTGTCCCCGGCGGAAGTGCCGTAAGGCACGGGAAAAACACGAGGTGCGGCGAAAAGTCAATCGACAAGCGGCCGCAGCCGTTTGGCTTTTCCGTTTCGCCGCCCCAGTTTAGCCCGGAAAGGTCTGGCATGAGAGCCGCGCGCGGCTCTACCAGGGCCGACGACTGGCATTTCCCGGATTGCAGATGATCGACACGCTGAACCGCCGCAACCTCCTCAGCCTCGCCGCAGCCGCAGGCATGGCACCCGTGCTGGCCGGCCATGCGAAGGCGGCGACGCCGCTGCGCTTCGGGCCGGCGAAGGCTTTCGGCTACAACGACCTGAAGGCGATGGCGCGGGAGCGGGCGGCCAAGCCCTATCAGTCTCCGCCCCGGCCCAATCCACAGATCGTCGGCCGGATCGACTACGACAATCACGGCAAGCTGCGCTTCGACAAGGATTCGGCGCTGTTCGGCTCAGGTCCCGGCGCCTACCCCGTCACCTTTCAGCATGTCGGCCAGTACTTCCCGAAGACCGTGACCATGCACGCGCTGGCGAACGGACAGGCGCGCGAGGTCCTCTACGACCCCAAGCTCTTCACCATTGGCCCGGAGCACCCAGCGTCGAGCCTGCCACCCTCGCCCTCGGCCTTCGCCGGCCTCTGGCTGCAGGAGGCGAAGACCGGCCCATGGAAGACGCAGGAGCCCTGGGCGACCTGGCTCGGCGCCTCCTACTTCCGCGCGGTCGGCGAGTTCGGGCAGGTCGGCCTCTCCGCGCGCGGCATCGCGCTGGCGCCCGGGCAGGGACCGGGCCCGGAGGAGTTCCCGGACTTCGTCGCCTTCTGGATCGAAGCAGCGGAGACCCCGGCGGACCCGGTCACGCTCTATGCCCTGCTCGACGGGCCCTCGCTGACCGGCGCCTATCGCTTCCAGTGCCGGCGCGGCACGGGCGTCATCATGGATATCGAGGCGAGCCTCAACTTCCGCAGTCGGGTGACCCATCTCGGCGTCGCGCCGCTCACCTCCATGTACTGGTATTCGGAGACCATCTCCTCGCGCACCATCGACTGGCGGCCGGAGGTGCATGATTCCGACGGCCTCGCCATCTGGACCGGCGCGGGCGAGCACATCTGGCGTCCCCTCAACAACCCGCAGAGGACCATGACGTCGAGCTTCGTCGACAAGGGGCCGCGTGGCTTCGGCCTCTTGCAGCGCGACCGCGAGTTCCTGCATTACCTCGACGGCGTCAAATACGAGAAGCGTCCGTCGGCCTGGGTCGAACCGCAGGGCGACTGGGGCGATGGCGCGGTGCAGCTCGTCGAGCTCAATACCGACGACGAGATCCACGACAACATCGTTGCCATGTGGGTGCCGCGCGAGCCGGCCGAACCGGGCTCCTCGCGCGAGTTCCGCTACCGCCTGCACTGGCTGGCGGACGAGCCCTATCCCACCTCGCTGGCGCGCGTCGTGGCGACGCGCCTCGGCCGCGGCGGCCAGCCCGGCCAGCCCCGCCCGCCGGGCGTGCGGAAATTCCTCATCGAATTCAGAGGTGGACCGCTCGCCGACCTGCCGAAAGGCACGATCCCCGAGCCGGTCATCTCGGTCTCGCGCGGCGCGATCGGCGACTACAAATATACCGAGGCCGTGCCGAACGACGTGCCCGGCCACTGGCGCACCCAGTTCGACCTGAAGGTCGAGGGCAACGAGCCCGTCGAGATGCGTTGCTACCTCAAGGTCGGCGATCAGGTCGCCTCCGAGACCTGGCTCTACCAGTACCACCCCGGCGCGTGAGGCGGGGCCGCGATCACGCGGCCCGGCTCGGCATGGTCACGCGATTGCGAAGCCCGACGAGAATCTCGGCGGCGCCCGGGACCGGTGCCCGCAGCATGGCGGCATCGCCCTCGCCGTCGCACGCCGTTTCGGCGGCGATGCTCTCCGCCTGACGCGCACGCAGCCGGGCAAGCGTCGCCTCGGCCTCTGCCAGCGGCGCGTCGGCCATCGCGTCGAAGCCGCGCCGCCGCGCCGTGCTGTCCCGCAGCTGGCGGACAACCTCTTCGGCGCGCACGATGCGTCCCGCGCGCTGGACGCGGGCGAGATGCGCTTCGGCCGCGGCGAGATTGCGGGCAAGCCGACCCGCCTCGGCGTCACCCGCGCGCACCACCCCGAGCGTCCACACCCGGTCGGCGGACAGCCGCGCGATCATCTCGGCCGACTGGCGCGCGACAGGGGCCTCCCCGTCCGCGAGCGCCTGCATCGCACGAAGTTCCAGCGCCGCAATGCGCCGATCGGCAGCCGCGAGGCGCCCGGCTTCCGCCTGCCTCGTCGCCTGCGCCAAGGCCAGCCGGCGGCGCGCGAGCTCGACGCGCCCCTCCGCGTCGATACGCTGGCGGTCAACCACGAGAAGCGGGTGACGCTCGTCAGCGGCATTCGACAAGGAATTGCCTCGCATGCGGGCCATCAGCGCCTTGAACATTGCCGTCTCCCTCGCTATGAACGACGTTCACGATTGCTGTTTACCAAGCCCCTGAACGTTGTTCAAGTGATTTTTTGAACGATGTTCATATTTTCTCGGAGAGGCCATGACCACTGCCGACAAGCGCGCCAGGCTGAGGGACGACCTGATCGACGCAGCCGAAGCGGCCGTCAGCGTCAACGGCCTGTCGGGCATCAAGGCGCGGGCGCTGGCCGAGGCGGCAGGCTGCGCGGTCGGCGCGATCTACAACGTCTTCCCCGACCTCGACGCGCTGATCTACGAGGTCAATGCCCGCACGCTCCGGCGGCTGGACGCGGTTCTGGCCGGCGCCACCGATGCCGGCGACGACCCGGAAACTGCGATGCGCAAGCTGGCGCTCGCCTATCACCGCTTCTCGCGCGCCGAGCGCCGGCGCTGGACGGCGGTCTTCGCGCACCAGATACCGGACGGAGCCATGCCACCGGAATGGTATCTCGGCGTGGTCGCCCAGCTCTTCCGCCATATCGAGGGGCCGCTGGCGACGCTTCTGCCCGGCAGCACGCCGGCGATGCGCAACGGCCTCGCCCGCACGCTGTTCTCGGCGTCCCACGGCATTGTCTCGCTGGGGCTGGAGGAAAAGCTCGGCCCCGCGCCGGACGAGGTGATCGCCAACGCGCTTGTCGTGATGACGCGGAGCTGGGTGCTGGGTCTGCCGGGCGCTGTGGCCCCGCCTACTCGACCCTGACGGTGACGCTGGCGCTGCGACCCTCGCCGTCGATCACGGAGAGCGTCGTGAAGCCCGGCCCATCCGGGTGGACGATGGCCTGCCGCTGCGCGCCGAACCTGACGGCAGGGCGGCCATCGACCAGCACCGTGAACGGCGGCCGCCCGCCGGTCGTGCGGATCGCCAGCGGTTCCATCTCGCCCCGCGCCGCGCCGAGATCGACATGCACGCCATCGGGCGGGAAGGCGATCTTGAGGTCGCGCACGTCGCTGGCCTCCTCGCGCGCCGGCCCGAAGCGGCGGAGCGGGGCCGGCAATTGCGAGGCGGACAGGGCCGGCAGCGCGGCGGGGCGCGGCGGCAGCGGCGCATAGGGACCAAGCCGCGCGAAGGCGTCGAACAGGATGGGGGCGGCGGTGATGCGGCCGGTGATCCCCGGAACCGATGAGCCGTCCGGGCGTCCGACCCAGACCGCCACCGTGCGGCGTCCGTCGAAGCCCACCGCCCAGGCATCGCGGAAACCGTAGGACGTGCCGGTCTTGTAGGCATAGCGGCCAGACATGGCGGCCTCCGGCGCGGGCGCGTCCGCCAGAATGTCACCGACGAACCAGGCCGAGTTCTCGTCGGCGATGGGGCGGGCGGCAGGTGCCGGCTCGCCGCGCCGTTCGGCCAGCGGCGGCATCTCGCCGCCGCGCGCGAGACCCGCATAGAGCGCCGCGAGGTCGAACAGGCGGATACCGACGCCGCCGAGCCCCACCGCAAGCCCAGGCACTTCGCCGCGCGGCAGCGCCGGGCGGATGCCGGCCTGTTCCAGCCGCGCATAGAAGCGCTGCGGCCCGACGCCGTCGAGCAGCGCGATGGCCGGCACGTTGAGCGACATCTGCAGCGCCGTGCGCGTCGAAACCGTGCCCTGGTAGCCGCGGTCGAAATTGGCCGGCGCGTAGTTGCCGAACCGTGATGGCCGGTCCTCGATCAGCGTCTCGGGATGGGCGATGCCGGTCTCGTAGGCCATGGCATAGATCAGCGGCTTCAGCGTCGAGCCGGGCGAGCGGACGGCCCAGGTCATGTCCACCGCGCCCTGCCGTTCATGGTCGAGCGGGTCGACCGAGCCGACGCGGGCGATCACTTCGCCGGAGCGGTGGTCTATGGCGACGATGGCGCCCGACAGTTTCGCGCCTGCCGAGCGCACCCGCTCGCGCAACAGCGCCTCCAGCGCCTCCTGCTGGGTGCGGTCGAAGGTCATGCGGTGAACGCGGGTCGCCGGGCGCGCGGCGATCGCCTCGCTGGCGGCGTGCCAGGCGAAAGCCGGCATGGCCCGGCGCGCCAGCGGCACGCGCTCGGCCTTGCCCGAAGCGACCTGCTCTGGCTTCAGTACGCCGGCGGCGAGCATGCGGTCGAGCACGCGGTCACGCGCGCGGCGCGCTGTTTCCGGGAAGCGGTCGGGGCGTCGCGTCTCCGGCGCCTGCGGCAGGGCCACGAGCAAGGCGGCCTCGCCGGGCGACAGGCGGCGCGGCTCCTTGCCGAAATAGGCGAGCGAGGCGGCGCGGATGCCCTCGACATTGCCGCCGTAAGGGGCGAGCGACAGGTAGAGATCGAGCATGCGCTCCTTGCCGATCTCACGTTCGAGGCGGACGGCGCGCGCCATCTCGCGCAGTTTGACGGCCAGGGAGCGGCCGTCCTCGCGCTTGTCGATGAGGCGGACGACCTGCATCGACAAAGTCGAGCCGCCGGAAACGATCCGCCCCGAGATCAGCCACTGGCCAGCGGCGCGGGCGAGAGCCAGCGGGTCGACGCCGGGATGCTGGCGGAAGCGGCGATCCTCGTAAGCCGAGAGCATGCGCAGGAACAGCGGGTCAACATCACCCGCCGCGCCGGGGAAGCGCCACATGTCGTCGTCGGTCTGGAACGGCCTGAGCAGCCGTCCGTTGCGGTCGACCACCTCGCGCGAATAGGGCGTCGCCGAGCCGTCGGGGCCGCTGCCCGCCCGCCACGCGAAGACAACCCCGCCGGCCCCGGCGAGCGCGAGCCCGCCGGCCGCCATTCCCGCGATGAGGCGCTTCCTCATCGCCCCATCTCTTTCCCGTTCTCTCGCATTTTCTTCACGCGAACCGGTGTCCACTTCGCTTGAAAATGCTCGTTAGCGCCCGCTCGCCGTCACCTCGGCCTGTCCGACCGCGGTGCGCGCCGAGCGCTCCGGCCGGTACATGTCCTCGATGGTGGCGGGCGGCACGACGAAGCGCCCCGGCGTCACCGCACGGATCATGTAGGCGACCTGCCAGTTGTTCTTCGCGCCGGAGGAGCGGCTATAGGCCGCCTCGAACCGGTCGTCGCGGAACGCCTTGTAGTCGGGCTGCACCTGCTCCGGCCCGAGCCAGCGCAGAGCCGAGGTCTCGGCCGAGGCGATCAGGCTCGGATTGTCGATCTCGAAGCCGGCCGGCAACCGATCGACCAGCATGACCTGACCGAGCTGCGGGCTCGCCTCGGTCACCTGCAGCACCACGACGAGGCGCGTGCCCTGCGCCACGCGGGTGATGTCGACCGGGCGTCCGTCGAGCGACATGTAGCGCCGTTGCAGCGTGAAGCCGTTTGCAGCCGCAGGCTCAGGCGTCGCCGGCGTTCCCGTGACGGTCACCACCGCGCGCACCGGCTCGGGGCCGGTATTGCGCAGGGACAGACCGTTGCCGAGCTCGTCCGAGCGCAGCGTGCGCGCGAGCGCGCCCTCATGGGCCGCGCCGCCAACATCAAGGCGGATGCGCTTGGCATCCTCGATCAGGGCCTGCGCGGCAAGCACCAGCCAGACCTTCTCCTGCGTGGAGAGGTAGCGGGTGCGCGCGCGCAGGTCCTCGACCACGCGCTGGGCGTCGACAACGATGCGACGGCTGACGCGCGCCTCGACGCCGAGCGCCATGATCGCCGCTGCATCGCGCAGGCGCGAGCCATAGTCGAACCGGCCCATATCGGTCTGGCCACGCGCGGTGAGCAGCGTCACCGCCGAGGCCAGAACCCGCTCGGCGCGGGCATGGTCGCCCATCAGGGCGAGGGCAGTGCCAAGCTGGCCGCGCGCCACCGGCGTCGCAATCTCGTTCAGCTGGGTATCGGCGAGCCAGCGCAGCTCGGACAACGAGCCGCGGCCGACGCGGGCGAGCACGTAATGGGCATAGGCGACGTCCATGCCCTTGTTGTCGCCGACGCCGTTGGTCGAGACGACCAGGGTGCGCAGCC
The DNA here is from genome assembly GCF_016793595.1 of Phreatobacter sp. GTDB lineage: Bacteria > Pseudomonadota > Alphaproteobacteria > Rhizobiales > Phreatobacteraceae > Phreatobacter. The sequence continues at coordinate 166,755 of NZ_JAEULY010000016.1, read as the reverse complement.
GCTCGATGGCCGCGTTGAACGCCTGCGTCGGGACGCCGTAGCCCTTGTCCCTGGCGCGTGCCAGGAAGTCCGTGACATAGGTGTCGAGCCAGGGATCCTCGCTCGAGCCCGCCGACCACAGGCCGAAGGAACCCGTGCCCGACTGGCGCGACAGGATGCGGTCGATGGAATCGCGGATGCGGTCGGCCACCGGCTTTTCGAGGCCGAGCCCGCCCTCCGCCGCCGCCAGCACGTCGAGATAGAGCAGCGGCAGGGCGCGCGAGGTGATCTGCTCGGAACAGCCGAACGGATAGCGGTCGAGCGCGAGGATCAGGCCGGGCACGTCGATGGCCGTGGACGGGCCGACCGAGACCGCGACACGGGCGGAACCCGGCACGAAATCGGTCAGCAGGTCGGAGGAGACCGTGACGTTTTGGCCGGGATCCATGCTCATCACCGTGCGACGGCTGATGTCCGGATAGGCCGGGCGCACGCCGAGCGAATAGCGCGAGGTGACGTCGAGCCCGTTCGGGCCGGTGAGCTGCACGGCCAGACGCCCGACGCCGAGCCCGGCGGCGGTCAGCGGCAGCGACACCGAGCCGCGCCCGCCAGTGCCGCCAAGCTGCACCGTCTGGCTCGTCTGGGCGAGCCGCAGCGGGCCTTCCGGCGTGACGGTGACGCGATAGGCGCCGGCCGGCGCCTCGGCATTGACGAGGTCGAGCCGGGCGGTCGCGGTGTCGGCATGGCCGAGCGCGCGCGGCAGGGTCGCAGTCACAACGACCGGATCGCGGGCGATCACGTCCTTCGACGCCGAGCCATGCTTGGTCGTCGTCCAGGCCATGGCCATCAGGCGTACGGTGCCGTTGAAGTCGGGGATGTCGAACGACGCCTCCGCCGTGCCGTCCGGACCGACGGTCAGGATGCCCGAGAACAGCGACACCGGCTCCTGCGCGGGCGGCGCTGTGGCAGGACGGTTGGCCGCCCCGTCGCCGCCGGAGCGGATCGAGCCGCGCACCGCCGACATGCCGTCGATCAGGAGGCCGTAGAGATCGCGGACCTCGGCCGATAGGCGGCGCTGGCCGAGATAATACTCGTCCGGCTTCGGCGGCTGGTAGTTGGTGATGGTGAGGATGCCGAGATCGACGGCGGCGACCGTGACATAGGCCTGCTCGCCGGGCGCAACGCCCTCGATGCGGATCGGCACGCGCAAGGCCGTGCGCGGCTGCATCTTGTCGGGCGCGTTGAGCGTCACGCGCAGGCGGCGCTGGTCGGTATCGACGCCGAACCATGCGAGGCCGATAGCCCGGCCCGGCATGCGGGAGGCGGCAGCGTCCAGCGGCCGGCGCACGAAGACGGTGGCATAGGCCCCCGCGCCCCAGTTCTGGCCGACCGGCACCTCGATGGTGGACCGGCCCTGCGGCACGTCGACGGTGCGCTCGGCGAGCAGCCGGTCGCCCATGACGGCGACGGTGGCCGAACCCGCGAAGCGCGAATTGATCGACACGGTCATGGTGTCGCCGGTCCGGTAGGACGGCTTGTCGAGGCTCATCTCCAGCACGTCAGGCGTATCCGCCGTGCCGCCGGCGCCATAGCCGGATTCGAATATGACCGTCGTGGTCGGCCCGGCGACATCGCCACCCGACGTGACTTCAAGGCGATACTTGCCCCACGGCACCGGCACGGCGATGCGCGACGCCTCGCCCGAGGCGGTGGCCTGCACCTGCCCGTCGGCGATGCGGCGGGTCGAGACGACCGCCTGGCTGCCCCAGCCGTTCGTTCCGCGCGTCCAGATCCAGCGGGTTTCAAGGCGCAGGACTTGCCACGTCAACGTCTGGCCGCGACGCGTGCGCCCGTCGGCGGCGACCGAAATGGCCTCGAAGCTCGCAGTCTCGCCCTCGCCGACACGGTTGTCCTCGAACAGCGGCTTGACGCCGATCAGCGGCGTGCCGGGCAGCACGGGAACGGTGGCGGTGCGCTCGACGGCGCGGCCGCCGGGTTCGGCGACACGCACCTGCAGGCGCGCGGAGAGCGGCCGGGTCGTGTCCTCCATGCGCGGCAGCCGCGCGGAGATGGTCGCCTTGCCGGCATCGTCTGTCGTGATGCCGTCGCCGAGCGGCTCGCGGTCGCGCTTGGCTTCCTCGTCGCCGAGACCGAAGCGGAAGCCGGGGAAGTCCGGCAGGCTCGGCGTCGTCTCCATGACAACCTCGCCCTCGACGCCGAGATTGGCGCCGGGCATGCCGAACAGGTAGCGGGCATCGACGGTCGCGCCGAAGGGCTGCGAACGCGTCAGGCGCTGGGCAGCGGGCGTCAGGTCGAAGGCGATCCGATCGGGCACGAAGTCCTCGACGAGGAAGCGGACCTCGCCGGCCATCGGGCTCTTCGGATCGGTGACGGCGCGGATGCGCCAGGTGCCGGTCGGCGCGGAAGAGACGATCGGGATCGGCACGGCGCGCGCGCCGGCGCCCTGGTCCTGCGTGACGATGCGGCGATATTCGACGCCGTCCGGACGCTCGACGACGAGCGTCAGCGGCAGACCGGTGACGGCATCGCCCTTGGCGTCGCGCAGCAGCGCCGTGAGATAGACCGTCTCGCCGGGACGGTAGATGCCACGCTCGGGAACGAGGAAGGCGTCGAGCGGACCGGGCAGTTCGCGACCGGCGACGCCGCGATCCGAAAGGTCGAAGGCCGGCTGACGCAGGTTGAGGAAGGCATAGTCGCCGGCCGCCGTCGCGGCCACCAGCAGGGCCGGCGCGAGCGAACCCTCGCCGCGCGTCAGGCCCGGCTCGAAACGGACATGGCCGGAGGCATCGGTGCGCTTCGTCCCCAGCACCTCGTTGTTGCGGGCGAGGAGCCGCACCTCGACATCGGCCATGGGCTTGGCCGAGTTCAGCGAATGGATGTAGCCGTGGACACCATCGACACCGGACAGGGCTGTCACGCCGAGATCGGAGACGATGAACCACTGGGCGACGCGGCCGCTGGAGCCGGAATCGTCGTCGTCCGTGCGGCGCTGGGCATTGGTCGGCTTGGCGGTGATGACATAGACGCCGGGCTCGAGATTGCGCACGGCCTCGTCCACCGGGAAGGCGGTGGTCACGTCCTCGTTCAGGCGATTCTCGACGGCGAGCTGGCCCTTCCACGCCGAAATGCCGCGCTCGCTGATGAGCTGCTGCATCTCGTAGCTTTCGAGCGGCTTCGGGAACTCCTCCTGGATCGTCTGGGCGATGGAACGGTCACCCATGCGGATGATCTCGACATCGATCGAGGCGAGATTGACCGAGACGACCGGCAGGCCGCGCTGTCCCGCGCGCGGCAGGACATAGGCGCGGCCGGAGAAGCGGACGGAAGGCGTGCGGTCGCGGACATAGACGGAGACGTCGACATTGCGCGTCAGGCTCTCGCTCGGCAGCACCGAGGGCAGTCCCTCGCGGAGCTGGAACGTGTAGCGCTCGCCGTGCTTGAGGCCGTCGACGCAGATCTGGCGGTCATCGACCGTGATCGGCGGATTGTTGACGCCGGTCTGGCGGATATAGGGAGCGAAGTCGGTGCGGCCCTTGCGCAGGTCCTCCGAGAAGACGAAGCAGGCGCGGGGCCTGAGGCTGTCGGAATCGATCTTGGTCTCGCGCAGGCGGAAACCGTGCTGGTCGCGCAGGCGGTTATAGGCGTCGCGCGCCTCCGGCGTGTCGCGCGTCTCGACAACCGCGCGGGCGACGTCGATCGCCGGGCGCCATTGCTGGCGAGCGACCAGGAGCTGGCGCACCTGCGCGAGAGCGAAGGCTTCCTCGTTGCGATTCTGCGAACGACGGTAGGCCATGAAGGCCGCGCCCATCATGTCGTCCTGCAACTGCTGACGCTCGCGCCACTCGTTGGTGCGGATGCCGGCGAGAGCCTGCGAATAGCGCACCCAGGCTGCCGTATCCGGGCCGGAGCGCAGCGCGATCGCTTCCCACGCGCGGGCGGCCGCGCGGAAATCGCCACGCGTCGCCGCCGCGTCGGCGTCGCGCCTGACATCGGGAATCGGCCGGTCGTCGCCGGGGCGGCGGTTGGCGATGGCGGCCTCGAACCGGCGGGCTTGCTCCGTGAGGTCGTCGCGGTTGTAGGCGCGCAGCGGCAGCAGCATGGGCTGCGGCGCGGGATTGCGCTGCTCCTGGCCGGGGCGCGCCGGCGGGCGCGGCGCAGGCACCTGCGCGAGATCGATGATCTCGGGCTCGGAGGATTGGGCGAATGCGGCGGATGGGGCAAATGCGGCCTTGGGGCCGGCGAAACCGAGAACCGCTGCGACGATGAGCGGCCCCGCGGCCGCAACAAGACCTCGGATGCGCATAGTCAGTATTCCCCAGCGCGGCCCGACGCCCCATCGCCCGCGAGTCGCGACTGAACCACCCGCATCCCGTGCGAGCAATCAGGAGAGATACGTATTTCCCCGTAGGGTAACGCTCACCGCATTGTCGCGCGTGCCGCCGCGACGATCTTGTCGGGGGTTACTTTCACCGCGTCTTCCAGGGGCGGCGCGAAGGGCACGGGGATGCGCGGCGCGCCGAGGCGGCAGGCGGCCCTGATGCGCGCCGGGCCGAGGTCCTCGACCACGCTTGCCACCACTTCCGCGCCAAAGCCGGCAGCCTCCACGGCCTCGTGGACGACCAGCAGCCGGCCGGTCTTCTCGACGGAGGCGCAGACGGCGTCCCGGTCCCATGGCCAGAGCGTCCTGAGGTCGAGGAGATCGACACTGATGCCCTCGGCGGCCAGCTTCGCGGCCGCCTGCTCGACCGCCGGCATGATCGCCGACCATGAGACCAGTGTCAGGTCACGCCCCTCGCGCACGCGGCGCGCCTTGCCGAACGGGATCGGCTCGATGACGGAGGCGACCTCGCCGGTGATCGGGAAGAGATTCTTCGGGTCGAAGAACAGCACGGGATCGTCGGAGCGGATGGCGGTGACGAGAAGGCCCGCGGCATCGGCCGGCGTCGAGGGCGTCACCACGATCACGCCCGGCAGATGGACGAACCAGGATTCCAGCGTCTGCGAATGCTGGGCCGCCGAATTGCGCCAGATGCCGTGCGGCATGCGGATGACGACGGAGGGCTTGGCCTGCCCGCCGAACATGTAGCGGATCTTGGCGATCTGGTTGACCAGCTCGTCCATGGCGCACATGACGAAGTCGAAGATGCGCATCTCGATGATCGGCCGCGTGCCGACCAGCGCCGCGCCGAGGCCCGCGCCCATGATGGTGGACTCGGAGATGGGCGTGGACACCACGCGCTCCGCGCCGAACTCGGGCAGGAAATCCTTGTACTGGCCGTAGAGCCCGCCGCGCGCGACATCCTCGCCGAGGACCCAGACGGTCGGGTCGCGGCGCATTTCCTGAAGGGCGGCAAGGCGCACGGCCTCGACCAGCGATACCTGGTTGCTGCTCATGCCCGCCCCCCGAACGCGACCGCGCCCACGTCCTGCACATCGTCGTAGGCGATGGCCTCGTCTGGCCACGGCGCGGCTTTCGCGTCCGCGACGGCTTCGGCCATTTCAGCTTCCGCCGCCGAGCGAATGCCGTCGATCTCGGTCGCGGCCACACCGCGCTCCGCGAGGAGCCCGGCCAGCTTCTCGATGGGGTCACGCGTCTTTGCGGCCTCGACCTCGGCCGAGTCGCGCCATGCCGCCGCATCCGTCGAGGTGTGGCCGGTGATGCGATAGGTCTTCGCCTGCAGAAGGCGCGGCCCCTTGCCGGCGCGCACCTCGGCGACCAGTCGTCCGGCCGCCTCGTCCACCGCCATGACATCGTTGCCGTCGACCGTCTCGCCGGGCACCCCCAGCGAGGCGGCACGCGCGATGACGCCGGGCCCGGCAGTGACGGTGTCGGTGCGGGTGAAGGCCGCGACGCCGTTATCCTCGCAGATGAACAGAACGGGCAGGTGATAGAGCGCCGCCCAGTTCAGCCCCTCGAGGAAGGGACCGCGATTGATCGCGCCGTCGCCGAAGAAGCAGACGGCGATGGCGTCCGATTTCGTCATCTTGAGACCCTGCGCGGCGCCCACCGCGATGGGAATGCCGCCCGAGACAACGCCATTGGCGCCCAGCATGCCGACCGAGAAGTCGGCGATGTGCATCGAGCCGCCCTTGCCGCGACAATGGCCGCCCTCGCGGCCGAACAGCTCCCGCATCATGCCCTGCACGCCCGCGCCCTTGGCGAGCGCGTGGCCGTGGCCGCGATGGTTGGAGGTGATGCGGTCGTCGGGCCTGAGATTGAGGCAGACGCCGGTGGCGACGCCCTCCTGCCCGATCGAGACATGGAGCGGGCCGGGAATGACGCCTTCCCTGTGCGCGGTGAGCGCGGCGGTCTCGAAGGCGCGGATGCGGCACATGGCCGAGTAGAGCTCGACCAGTCGCTTGACGTTGTGCTGGGACTGCATGGGATCGCGTTCCGGTCAGGGTTTGCGGATCATTGCGGCTCGATGCCGGCTTCGCGGATCATCCGCGACCAGTTGGCGAGCTGTGCCTTGACGAAGGCGCCGAGCTCGTCGGGCGTCTGCGGGAAGGCATCGAAGCCGATCTCGGCGAAGCGCTTCACCAGCGCCGGGTCGGTGGCGATGGCGGTGAATTCCTTGTTGAGCCGGGCGACGACATCGGCCGGCGTGCGGGCCGGCGCGAACACGCCGTTCCACGAGGTGATGTCGAATTCCGGCACGCCGGCCTCCTGCATGGACGGCAGGTTCGGCAGCAGCTTCGACCGCTCGGCGGTGGTGACGGCGAGCGCCTTCAGCGCGCCGGCGTTGATCTGGCTGAGCGCCGCCGTGATATCGACGAACATCATGGAGATGCGCGAGCCGATAATGTCGGTGATCGCCGGCGGCGTCGACCGGTAGGGCACGTGCAGGATGTCGATGCCGGCGCGCTTGGCCAGGGTCGCGCCCGCGACGATGCCCGTGGAATTGCCGCTGGCATAGGTGAGCTTGCCGGGATTGGCCTTGGCGTGGGCCACCAGTTCGGCGACCGAGTTCACTGGCAGCTTCGGATCGGTCACCAGCAGGAACGGCAGGTTGCCCATCCGCGCCACGGGAGAGAAATCGGCGACCGGATCGTAGGTGAGGTTCTTCATCAGGCTCGGATTGGCCGAATGCGACGTGTTCGTCGTCATGAACAGCGTGTAGCCGTCGGGATTGGCGCGGGCGACATAGGTCGCCGCAACCGAGCCGTTGGCCCCCGCGCGGTTCTCGACCACGACGCCCTGCCCGAGCTTCGCCGCGAGCTGCTCGCCGACGATTCGCGCCACGGTGTCGGTGCCGCTGCCGGCCGCGAAGGGCACGACCATGGTGACGGGGCGTTCCGGCCAGGCGGCGCGCGCCGCGCCGGTGCCGGCGGCGAGCGCGGCGGCGCTCGCGATGAAAGTCCTGCGGTCGATCATGAAGGCGTACTCCCCGGGGGGACCAGAGCAATCCTTCAGGCGAAGCGGGTGCCGGTTCGCGTGAAGGAGTTGCGATCAAACAGGCGACGGCGCGATGCCGTCAGCGGCGGCGGATGACCCGTTCCGGGTTCTCTTCGTAGGGCGGCGTGTAGACGACGAGCACGCGCACCGGCGTATCGCTGGTCACCGTGAAGACATGCTCCATGCCGGCCGGAAAGAAGCAGGCATCGCCCGGCTTCATCGCGAAGCTCTGGCCATCGACCTCGGCGGTGGCCGCGCCTTCCAGCAGGTAGCAGATCTGGTCGATGCCGGGATGGGCGTGCGGCAGCGCGCCAGAGCCCTTCTCGATCGTGCCGATCAGCATCTCGACCGATTCCGCTCCGACCGTGTCGTGGCTGATCAGGCGGCGGTTGAGCGTGCCCGTATGGTTGGCGGGATGGTAGCCTGGGACGTCCGCCTCGCGGACGTGATAGCGGCGCGCGGATGCGCCAGCGGCGGCCTCTGCCGTCATTCCGTTCTTCCTCCCTGCGCCGGTCGCGCCGGCTCCGCCTTGTCGGCGTCTTGCGCCCGAGTGTGGATGGCCGGCCCGCCATGTCAAGGCGATGCGCGGCATGACTGGCACCGCCCGAACGGCACGAAACGGTGCGTTGCCATCGCGCCTTCCGCATGGGCAGACTGCCGGCCCCGCGCCGCCCCTCCGAACGCCCGCCATGCCGCCGCTCATCCTCGACAGCGTGACCCATCTGAAGGACGATGCCCGCGGTCATGTCGCGGCCTGCGCGTCGCACGGCGCGGTCTATGCCGCCTGGTATGCGGCCTCGAAGGGCGTTGCCGCACTGGTCCTCAACGATGCCGGCGTCGGTCGCCAACAGGCCGGTATTTCCGGCCTTCCCTATCTCGACGGGCTCGGCGTGCCGGGAGCCACCGTCTCGCACAATTCGGCCCGCATCGGCTGGGGCGAGGATATGCCGGCGCGCGGCGTCCTGTCCTTCGTGAACCGGACGGCCGCCGCACTGGGCCTCGCCCCCGGCATGGCCTGCGACGAGGCGCTCGCGATTCTCGGGCGGGCGAATCTTCCGCCCGCGCCCACGCCCTCCCCTCTGGACGAGGCGCGCCACGAAATCGTCGAGGCCAGCGCCAACGGCATCCGCGTCTTCGTGCTCGATTCCAACGGTCTCGTCGGCAAGGATGATACGGGACACGTCGTCGTCACCGCCTCCCATGGCGGTCTGCTCGCCGGCAAGCCGGAAACCGCCGTCAAGGCCGACGTGCTGGTCGCCGTCTATGTCGATGCCGATAGGGGCCTCGACGATGCCGGCATCTCGCGCCTGCCGGCGCTTCAGGCACGCGGCATTGCCGGCGGGGCAGTGTCAGCCTTTTCCGCGCGCATCGGCGACGGACTATCGGTCTGGACCGACGGCTTCATCTCCGCGCTGAACCCGCTGGCCGGGCAGCGCGGCGGGGTCATCGGCCAGTCGACACGCGATTTCGTCGCGGCCATGGTGGCATCAAAGGCCACGGGCTGAACCCAGCAAAAAAGCATCTCCGGGAGTGAACGCATGAGCGACGCCGCATCCAATACCCTGCGCACCATGACGGGCGGGCAGGCCCTTGCCGAAATGCTGAAACTCGCCAATCCCGGACCGATGTTCGGCATGGGCGGCTTCCAGCTCCTGCCCTTCTACGAGGCCTGCCGCGTCCTCAACGTGAAGCACTACCTGATCAACGACGAGCGCTGCGGCACCTTCGCGGCCGACGCCTATGCGCGCGTCACCAACAAGCCCGGTCTCGTCGACGCGACGCTCGGACCCGGCGCGACCAATCTCGTCACGGGCCTCGTCGAGGCCTTCAACGCCGGCATGCCGCTGGTCGCCATCATCGGCGACGCCAATCGCGAGCACGCCACCAAGAACATGACGCAGGAGACGCGTCAGCTCGACATCCTGCGTCCCATCGTCAAGGAGATCATCCGCATCGAGGTGATCCGCCGCGTGCCGGAAGCGGTGCGCCGCGCCTTCGCGGTCGCGACCTCGGGGCGGCCGGGTCCGGTGATCATCGACGTTCCCGAGGACATCGCCCATGGCGAGTTCGATTTCGAGGCCGGCGATTTCTGGATCGACCCGGCGACACTGAAGGCGCAGGCGCGCCGCTCGCGGCCTGACGGCGCCGACCTCGCGCGCGCCGCCGCGCTACTCGCCAAGGCGGAACGACCCCTGATTCTCGCCGGCGGCGGCATCCACATATCCGAGGCCTACGAGGCTTTGCAGGCACTGGCCGAGAAGCAGGGCATTCCGGTCGCCCACACCATGTCCGGCAAGGGCGCCATCGCCTGTTCGCATCCGCTTTCGGCCGGCCTGTTCGGCCGCTACGACCGCATCGCCAACAGCCTCATCGCCACCTCCGACTGCATTCTCGTGGTCGGCTGCAAGCTCGGCGAGATCGCCACCAAGCGCTTCTCGCTGCTGCCCCCCTCCAAGACCGTCATCCACGTCGACGTGCTGCCCGAGGAAATCGGCCGCACCACGAAGACCGAGGTTTCGCTGTGCGGCGACGCGCGGCTGGCGCTCGAGGATCTGGCCTCGGCGCTCGACGACGGCGTCGACCGGGTGGCGAAGCGCGCCGGCTACCTCGCCGAAATCCCGGTGAAGATGGCGGAGTGGATGAAGGGCGCCGCCGACCGGCTCGAATCGAAGGAAACGCCGATCAATATTGGCCGCCTGATGGGCGAACTGAACCGGATCATGCCCGAGGATGCCGTGCTGGTGGCGGACGGTGGCTTCGCCGGTCACTGGGGCGGCCTGCTGTTCGACACGAAGAAGGCCGGCCGGCATTTCGTTGCGGATCGCGGTTTCGCCTCCATCGGCTACGGCGTGCCCGGCGGCATCGGCGCGCAGCTCGGCGTCGGCCCGAAACGGCGCGTCGTCTCGATGACCGGCGACGGCGGCTTCAACATGTCGATGGGCGACCTGGAAACCGCCAAGCGCGTCGGCGCAAACTTCGTGGTCTGCATCTTCAACAATGCCGCCTCCGGCTATGTGAAGGCGCTCCAGCACTCGGTCTATGGACCCGGCAGCTACCAGTCCTCGGACCTCGTCGAGTTCAATTACGCCGATATCGCCAATGCCATGGGCTGCCGCGGCATCCGCGTCGAGGATCCGGAAAAGCTTGCGGGCGCGCTCGGCGAAGGCCTCGCCAACACGTCTTCGCCGACCGTGCTCGACATCGTGGTGACGCGCGATCCCGGCCGCATGCTGCCGGGCATCGACAACCGCACGCTGAAGGTGGCCAAGGGCGACAGGCCGGTGTGACGCGGCAGCCGCCTCCGTTCGTCATGCACGGGCCTTGGCCCGGTCATGACGGATAGGCTGCTGCCAGGAAGCTGACGGCGCGTTATCGCTCGACGATGACCGCCACGGGTCCGCCGCCGGGCGGACCCTGATGCTCGGCGCCGCCGGACACGTAGATCGTCGTCCGGCCGACAAGCCCCGCGAGCGCCCCCGCCACGAAGGCGCGGGCATGACGCGTGGAGGAAATGTCGGAATCGTCCAGCATGGTGTGGCGCGCGCCGCGCACCTCGCCGTCGGGGCTCGCCTCGGCCTTGGCCAGCACGGCGACGAGCTTCGCGCGCATGTTCGGATCGAGCTGGCCGGCAGCGGCGAGCCCGACCCGGCCGAGCGCCGCGCGCACCGGCTCGATGTCGATGGCGTCGGCCATGACGGCATGATCGATGGTCAAGGGCCCCGACCATGCGGCCGATCGGCCAAGCACGACGATCTCGTGGTTGACGAGTTCGACACCCGCCGAGGCGCTGGCCCGTCCAGAACAGAGCGCCATGTCGCGGCAGATGACGGCATCCGACAGCTTGTCCCGCTCGATCTCGCCGAGAGCCACGGCGACGCCGAGCGACGAGGCCCCGCGCGACAGGCCCATGGACTTCAGCGTGTCGCGCACCGCGACCGCCGCACCGCGGCGCTCAGCCTCGCCGATGCGCTGGGCGGTCAGCAGCGGACATTTGACCTGGACGAAGTGAACGTCGCCGGCATGGGCGATGCCGGCCTGCCGCATCGCCTCGGCAACGCCGGCCGCGACCTGGTCCACCTGGCCCATCCGGCCGAGATCCTCGGGGGCAAGGCCCGCAGTATGCACCCGGCCGATGGCGAGCGCCGGTCCCGCCGCACCCTCACCCTCGATGCGCTCGAATACGGTCCAGTGCGGCGACATCGCGCCTTCCGTCCCGCCGGACATGACGTAGCAGACCTCTTTCGCCTTTTGCGGCCCGACATGAGCGCTGAGCGCCAGCGTCAGCGACTGCGTGGCGAAGCCGCGGGTGAAGTCGTTGACGCAGCCATTGCCCTCGGTCTTGCCGAAAATGGCGAGGATGCCAGCCGGGTCGAGCTTGCCGGCTGCGATCGCGGCCTCGATGCCCGAGACGTCGTCGGGAGCGGATGCGGGAATGCGGTGCACGCGGGCAATGGGCATGGTATCGGTCCTTCCGGCGGCGGCTATGCAGGCTCCATGCCGCTTTTGCTTGACATGAGGGCCTCCTGTCACTAGACGGTCGCGTCTCCGAAAAGGACCATTTTGTCCAGCGGCTGGCCTTGGCCGTCGCGCACCGCTTTAGGATCCGACCGATGTCGCGTCGTTGTGAACTCACCGGCAAGGGTGTTCAGGTTGGCCACCGGGTCAGCCACTCGAATATCAAGACCAAGCATCGCTTCCTGCCGAATCTGCAGAACATCTCCTTCGCTTCCGAGGTTCTCGGCCAGACGGTGTCGCTGCGTGTTTCGACGCAGGCGCTGCGCTCGGTCGACCATAATGGCGGCCTCGACGCCTTCCTGCTGAAGGCCAATGCCGAGGTCCTCTCGGTGAAGGCCCGCCAGCTCAAGACGGCCATCGCCAAGAAGCGCGCCGAAGCCGCCTGATCGGCTTTGCCTTCCGGGTTTGCCAGCCGGCGTCGGGTGACCGACGCCGGTTTTCGTTGTTGGCCGCAGCGCGTGACTGTGCGTCATTGTCCCGCAGAGACAGCGTCACCATATCGAAATACGATAGGCACACGTTGATTTCGGCATAAGCCGAAGCCTCTCAGGTGGGAAACATATGACCTCCAAGACCCTGCTCCGCATTCTTGCCATGGCCACCGTCGTGGTGATGGTCGGCGCCACCGTCGCCGAGGCCCGGCGCAGCGGCTCGTCCGGCAGCCGCGGCGAGCGGACGCACAGCGCGCCGCCGGCCACTTCGACGGCGCCGACCACGGCCGCCCCGATGCAGCGCACCACGGCGCCTGCGCCGGCCCCGGGCATGAACCAGCCCGGCATGGCGCCGCGTCCCGGCATGACCCCGCCCGCCGCCCAGGGCTCGCGCTGGGGCGGCCTCGGCATGGGCCTCGCCGCCGGCTTCCTCGGCGCCGGCCTGTTCGGCCTGCTGTCCGGCCAGGGCTTTCTCTCCGGCCTCGGCTCGATGATGGGCATGCTCGGCTTCCTGTTCCAGTTCGCCCTGATCGCCGGCATCATCTATCTCGTCGTCCGCCTCGTTCGCGGCCGCCGCGAGCAGGATGCGGGCGGCCAGCCGGCCATGGCCCGCATGGGCAATGCTCCCGTCGGCCCGATGAGCGGCGGCAATGCCACGCCCGGCGGCATGCCCATGGGCGGCGGCCCGATCCCCGGCATGGCCGGTGGCTCGGTGGCTCCGGCTCCGCGCGCGCCCTCCGACACGATCGGCGTCACCCCGCAGGACTACGACCAGTTCGAGCGCCTGCTGGGCAATGTCTGCGAGGCCTATTCGCGCGAGGACCTGAACGGCCTGCGCGCCATGGCGACGCCGGAAATGGTCGGCTACTTCGCGGATGACCTGAAGGATGCCGCCAGCCGCGGCCTCGTCAATCGCCTGTCGAACGTCAAGCTGCTGCAGGGCGACCTGTCGGAAGCCTGGCGCGAACCGGATTCCGACTACGCCACCGTCGCCATGCGCTTCGCGATCACCGACGTGATGATCGACCGCGCCTCGGGCCGCGTCGTTGAAGGCAATCCGCAGGGCGAAGAGGTCATCGAATTGTGGACCTTCCGCCGGCCGCACGGCGCTGCCTGGCAGCTCTCCGCGATCCAGAAGACCTGACGCCTGCCCGTCCATCCGGTTTGAACCAGAGAGCCCCGGCCACGCGCCGGGGTTTTCTTTGGTCCCCATTGCTCTTGCTGGAGCGGCGTTCCGTGGCCGGCATGGTCGCCGAAAGGTCGGGGCCTGTTGATATTAACCTTTTGTCCATAGGTGTTGACGAAGTCTTAACGAAACCGTTGCGGTGCACGGACGCTCGTGGTTCCATTGCATCAGCCATGAAGACAGTCACCACAGAGATCCGCCTCGCGCGCCTGTCCGATGCACCGGTCGTCGCCGAAGTGCACGACGAAGCCTGGCGGGCGGCCTATCGCGGCCTCATCCCCGGCGCGGAGCTGGAGAAGCTGATCTCGCGACGCGGGCCGGGCTGGTGGGAGGCCGCGATCCGCAAGGGCAATCGCATCGCGCTGCTCGGCTTCGGCGATGAAGTGGCCGGCTACGCCAATTACGGCCGCAACCGCGCCAAGGCGCTCTCCTACGAGGGCGAAATCTACGAACTCTATCTGCGGCCGAAGTTCATCGGCCTCGGCCTCGGCCAGAAGCTGTTCGAATCCGCCCGCAAGGACCTTGTCGGCCACGGCCTCGACAGCCTGGTGATCTGGGCGCTGAGCGACAACGAGAGCGCCGTCCGCTTCTATCGCGGCCTCGGCGGTCGGCCAGTCGCGCGATCCTCGGAAACCTTCGGCACGCGCGCGCTCGACAAGACCGCCTTTGGCTGGGCCGCCTGACGGCACGCCCGCGCCGGCACTGCATCTTATCCTGAAGCCGCACTTGCCCCGGCATGGGCGATCCGGCTAACGAGGCGCGGCATTCACCCGTTTCCGCGCCGACGCTAGCCCCCGCCGCGCCCGCGCTCCGTCTTTCCGGAGTTTCCCTCCCATGCGTATCGACGCCATTTCGATCGGCAAGAACCCTCCCGAGGAGGTCAATGTCGTTGTCGAGGTTCCGGTCGGCGGCGAGCCGATCAAGTACGAGATGGACAAGGAGGCCGGGACGCTGGTGGTCGACCGGTTCCTCTATACCTCGATGCGCTATCCCGGGAATTACGGCTTCATCCCGCACACCCTGTCCGAGGACGGCGACCCCTGCGACGTGCTGATCGCCAACCAGCGCGGCATCGTGCCGGGCGCCATCGTCGCCTGCCGGCCGGTCGGCGTGCTGAAGATGGAGGACGAGGCGGGCGGCGACGAGAAGATCGTCGCGGTGCCCGTGCCGAAACTGACCCGTCGCTACGAGAACGTCCACGACATCAAGGACCTGCCCGAGATCACCCTCAAGCAGATCGAGCACTTCTTCGAGCACTACAAGGATCTTGAGAGCAACAAGTGGGTGAAGGTCATCGGCTGGGGCGATGCCGCCGAGGCCAAGCGCCTGATCCTCGAGGCGATCGAGCGGGCCAAGAAGGCCAAGGGCTGAACGCCGATCCGATGACAGGAGCGGCCGGGGCCGGCTGAAGCCGGCCTCAGCCCCGCTTCGGGCCCGCCGCCAGGGCTTCGGCGACCTTGGCGCGGATATCGGCCAGCGAGAACGGCTTGGTCACCACGTCGTGGACCAGCGCCTCGAGGCCGTGCGCACGCTCGCGCTGATCGGCATAGCCGGTCATCAGGAGGATGACGAGATCAGGGAATTGCGGCGCTGCCGCCAGCGCCAGGGCAATACCGTCCATCAGCGGCATGCGGATATCCGTCAGCAGGAGCGCGAAGCCCCCCGCCTCGCGTTCGAGGATGTCGAGGGCCTCGGCGCCATCGCGCGCCTCGGTGACCTCGTGGCCGTCAATCTCCAGCGCCCGGCGCACGAAGGCGCGCACCGGCTCGTCGTCCTCGGCGATCAGGATACGGGCCACGATCAGCTCTCGATGACGCCGACAAACGGCAATTGCCGCCAGGAATGGGCGACATCCATGCCGTAGCCGACGACGAACAGGTCGGGGCACTCGAAGCCGACATGGTCGGGCGTCAGGTGCACCGCGCGCTTGCCGGGCTTCTCCAGGAGCACGCAGGTGCGCACGCTCCTGGCGCCGCGCGCCATCAGCAGGTCCTTCGCATAGGTCAGCGTGCGACCGCTTTCGAGAATGTCGTCGACCAGCAGCACATCGCGGCCGGTCACCGGGCTCTCGATGTCGTGGACCACGCGCACCGTGCCGCTCGACACCGTGCCCTCAAGATAGCTCGACAGCGACATGAATTCGACCTCCGGCGCCATGCCCGCCGCATCCATGGCGCGGATCAGGTCGGCGGCGAAGACGAAGCTGCCCTTGAGCACCGCGATGACGAGCAGGCGCTCGGGTTTCGTCGCGGCGATCTCGTCGACAAGCGTCTTGTTGCGCTCCGCAATGGTCTCGGCCGAGAACAGGATGCGGATATTGGAACGGTTCATCAGTCACTCCGGCCGGTGCCGATCATGCGCGGTGGCTCTCGCCTGTTTGTAATGCGGCGGCGAAGCCACGTCACCGGCCGGCGGCGTCGGCGGGCGCGAAGAAGCGGACTTCGATGCTGGAACCGTCCGGCGGCGGCGAGGCGAGGCGCGAGCGGAACGGCGCGGCCTCCCCCGCTTCCAGCCGCGCCTTCGGCGCCGTGGCGGTCCAGGTGTAGATTTCCTTGCCCCCGGCATCGCGGACCGCGAGCCTGAGTCGCGGCAGGTCGATGGCGCGACCCGTGATGTTGACGAGATTGCCCTCGACCACCAGCACGACGACGCCGTCGACGATCTCGTTGGCGCCCTTCACGTTGCGGAATTCGACGCCGCGCAGGTTCACCGGCAGGCCGAGCCGCTCGTAGATTCCGGCGGTGTCCGGCATGGTCCGCACCACCTGCTCGCGGCCGAGCATGAAGGTCGCGAGGATCGCGGTCGACACCAGCACGATTCCCACCGGCAGCGACATGCGAAGCGACCAGCGCGGCGAGCGCTGGACCAGCGGGCGGGCACGCCGCCGCACGGCGGCCGATTCGATGTTCCGGCGCGGCGGGGCCGCCGGCTCCTCGTGGCCCTGCGCCGCATCGACGCGCGCCGGCAGCGGCGCGACATCGGCATCCGGCTGGAGCGAGGGCGATTCAGCGGCGGGAATGTCAGGGCCGCCATCGGCGGCTTCCCCGGCCGTCGCCTTCTTCTCGCGCTCCTCCTCGGCGAAGGCGGCGCCCCAGTCGGCGTCAGTGGTATCGTCCGGCGGCGGTGACCGGACGGGCTGGCCGATCGCGGCTGCGGCTTCCGCAACGGCCGGTTCCTCGACCGCCTGGTCGGCGGTGGCCAGCCAGACGGTGCGGCACTGGGCACAGCGGACCTGACGCCCGGACTCGCCCAGGACCTCCTTGGTCACCCTGAATGCCGTCGCGCAGGACGGACAAACGATCAGCATGATGCACGCCTTGGGGCCGGTTGCCCCCGCTTCACACTCGCGCAGCATGGTTAATTGGCGGTTACCACGAATTTGGCCAACCTTTTGAAATCCTTAGCAGGGGATTTTCGGGATTAGCCGGACATAACCGGAATCAACCGGGATCAGCAGAGAACATTGAAAATCATCCGCCCGACCCCGAAACGCGAACCGCCGCCAGCGTCGGAAGCGCTAGCGGCGGCGGATCGGTGCAGCAGAAGGGGTCTGACTTCCTTCGAGGCGAACGGTACCAAACGGCTGATTCGCTCGCAAGGGTGTTCCCGATCCTTTCCCGTCACGTGGGCTTCGATGGAGGCGCGTCATGAGCGCCCGCGCAGTCGTCGACATGATGAGGCAGATGATCGCCGCCGGCGCCACTCACGACGCCATGCTGATCGCCGCCGAGGCCATCGCGAGCATTGAGGATGCGGAGACCCGGCGCCGCGCCGCGGCCGCCGATCGAAAGCGTCGGCAGCGGGCCAAGGAGCGTGACTGTCCCGTGACAGTCACGGGACAGTCACGGGACATCCCCCCGCCCCCCGAGACAAAGGTTTCCCCCGTACCCCCTTCCAAAACTCAACCCCCCGTTCGGACCCTAAAGGGTCCTCACTGCCCCCCAGACGGAGACGAGAAGGCGCGCGCGACGCTCGCCGATGCTGATCGCGTGGTAGCCCAGATCTTGGAGGCATCGGTCCCGGAAGACCACGCCCTCCGAGGCGACGTGCTGGCGGCATCGGCCTGCCTGGGCTGGTTGCGATCAGGTTTCGATCCAGATCTCGACGTGATCCCCGCCGTTCGGAAAGCGATGGCTGGTCGGTACCGGATCGCCCATTGGTCCGGCTTGTCGACCTGGGTGGCCAATGCTCATCGCGACCGACTGGCGGCGGAAGAGGCTCAGCCGATGGCGGAGGTGATCCGAATGCCGAACCGGGCATACCCGGCGCCTCGCTCGCATCCTGCCCACGAAATCCTCAACCTCGCAGCGGAGGGTTGGCAATGAACGATATCGATCTCGTCTCGGACGCGGCGCTCCCGCAGGTTCATCGCAGCACGTCCGCATCGCTCGCGGTCCAGAAGCTGGCCGAGGTCTACGGGCCTTACATGTCGCGCTGGATGTTCGGCGGACGGCAGTTCGACGCCACCTGCGTCAAGCCGGCGATAGCTCGGCAGGCGCTGGAGCAGGCGGCATCGGTGGTGCCGCAGATGGCACGGCCGGCGACGGCTCAGGAAATCCGCCAGCACCTCGCCGCGTTGCTCGGCTGCTACCCGGCCGGCAAGACCGATCCGAAGGTCTTTGCTCGGATGCTGACCATGGACGTCAGCGACGAGCAGCCGTCGATCGGCGCCCTCACGATGGCGTGCCGGCAACTGCGCCGCGAGAGCGAATTCATGCCGATGATCAGCGAGGTTCTCGCCGCGCTGAGGGCGGCATCGGTGCGTGTCGGGATAGCGGCACGGGCTCTCGATGAGATGCCCAAAATGATCGAAGCCCATGAGGAGCAGATCGAGTATCAGCGCCGCCGTTGGGAAGCCGAGCGGAGACAGAACCAGGTGGCGCTATGACCGGCGACGAGCTCATTGCGCAGTGGATCGAAGGCGCGAAGATGGTGGCGCGCGTCTCGGCGGAACAGTTCGCAGCGGCGGCGCCCCGGCCATGGCCTGCCAACATGGAGGAGCAGGCAGCTAAGATCGCCCTGCGGATCGTCCGCGAGCAGTTGGGGCCTCTGGAGACGGTGGTACGGTCGGATGTCATCGACCGGGTGGCGGCGGTGGCGGCCGAGACCATTTGCTCCCGTCTCCGAGAGTTGCGGCCGCATGACTTCGTCGCGGGGCGCGCATGATGATCGTCAGCACCGCCACCCGTCTTGTCGATCTGGAGCGCGCCCGCGAGCGGCTATGGGGTGCCAAAGCCATCGCGGATTTTGCGGGGGTCAGCGAGGCCACCGTATACCGCTGGGCAGCCGGTGACGATTGCCCGATCTCCAAGCCGCGCGGCCGCTACATGGCGATGAGAACCGAGCTCGATCGTTGGCTTCAGAACCTCTGAGCCTTGCGATGCGCGATTTTGACAAGGTTTGCAAAGTTTAAGGCCGGGACGAAGCGCCCGGCCATCCGCCATACAATCGGGATGCTCGCACGCTTCTTTCGCAAAGCTGCCCCGATCGAACAGAAATCCGGACTCGCCGCGCCGGAGGACTGGCTGCTCGAACTGTTCGGCGTCTCCGCCGCCACCAGCGTCGGCGTCTCCGCTTCCACCGCCCTGACCGTGCCGGCCGTTGCCAGCGCCGTCCGCGTTATCTCGGAGGCGGCGGCATCGCTCAGCCGCATCGTGGTCGAGATACAGGCAGACGATTCCGAGAAAGAGCTGCCCGATCATCCGCTGACCGTCATGCTCAACGGCGACGTGAACGAGTGGACCAGCGGCTATGAGTTCATCCGCGACCTTGTCTCCGAGGCCCTGACCCGCGATGCCGGCGGTTTCGC
Organism: Phreatobacter sp.; assembly: GCF_016793595.1. GTDB lineage: Bacteria > Pseudomonadota > Alphaproteobacteria > Rhizobiales > Phreatobacteraceae > Phreatobacter. The sequence continues at coordinate 147,418 of NZ_JAEULY010000016.1, read as the reverse complement.
CTGGGCCAATCGCCCCCGCGGCGATGTCATGGAGCTCATCAAGTACGACGTCGGCCGCTTCACCGTCGATTACGACTGGGAAGGCACCGGCGAGCCAACCTATCGGAAGGATGGCCTCGTCGTCCCGCGCAATGACGTGATCCACCTTCGCGGGCCGTTCTCCAAGAGCCCGCTGACCCTCGCTCGTGAGGCCATTGGCCTTGCCTATCTCCTCGAAGCCTATGCGGGGCGGCTGTTCAAGAACGGTGCGCGCCCGGGCGGCGTCGTCACGTTCCCGAACGGCATGGGCGAAGAACAGCTCAAGAAGATGCGCGCCGGCTGGAAGAAGGTTCACGAGGGAGCCGACAACGCCGGCAGCACGGCTCTGCTATGGGGCGGAGCGTCCTTCACCCAGTCGCAAATGACGTCTGTGGACGCCCAGTTCCTGGAGATGCGCCGGTTTCAGATCCTCGAAATCGCCCGCGCCTTCCGCGTGCCGCCGTCGATGCTGTTCGACCTTGAGCGGGCGACCTGGTCGAACGGCGAGCAGCAGGGCAAAGAGTTCCTGACCTACTGCCTGGAGCCGTGGCTTCAGGCCCTTGAAGCCGCCCTTCGCCGCGGCCTGTTCCATCCCGACGACCGCGCCCGCTACCGCGTCGTCTTCGATCGCGACGACCTCACCCGCGCCGACCTGACCGCGCGGGCCACCGCGATCAACGGCCTCATCGCCTCCCGCACCATCAATCCGAACGAAGGCCGCGACTGGCTCGGCATGAAGCCGCGCGCCGGCGGCGAGGAGTTCGCGAACCCCAACGTCACCGTCCCGGTGCCGACTTCCACCGAGCAGCAGAAGGAGCCGGCCACGTGACCGACCTGAACGACATCATCGCCATCGCGGACAAGCAGGACGCGGGCGCCGAGCTGGTGATCATCAACCCGATCACTCAGGAACTGACCGACCTCAAGTTCTGGATCGCAGGGCCTGACAGCAACGTGGCGCAGGACGCCAAGAACTGGGCCGCGGATCGCGCGAGACGGGAACACGTCTTGCAACTGCCGCCCGCCATGGCCAATGCGGCTGAGGTTCGCGAGATCACGCTGAGCATCGCTGTCGGGATGCTGGCCCGGTACGTCGTCCGCTGGGACGTGCGCCAGAACGGCGAGCCGGTTCCCTTCACCATCAAGAACGCCGAGCGCGTCCTAGCCTCGTCTCGCATCATCCGCGACCAGATCGACGCCTTCGCAGCCTCCCGTGACCCTTGGATCCCCAAGAAGGTCGACCCGGTGAAGAGGGAGGCCGGCGATGCAGCGGCTTGAGGTCAAGGTCGCCCTCACGGTCGAGGACAGCGGCGCAATCCATGGCATCGCGTGGCCATTCGGATCGCCTGACATGGTCGGCGACCTGATCACCAAGGGCGCGTTCGCCCATCCCGGCGCGCTGCCCATGCTGTGGGCGCACGATCAGAGCCAGGTCGTGGGTGTCTGGGACAGCATCGCCGAGACGGCCAAGGGCCTGGAGGTCAAGGGCCGCCTGCTGATCGATGACGTCGAGCGAGCCCGCGAGGTCCGCGCGATCGTGAAGGCTGGAGGGGCCGGCGGCTTGTCCATCGGCTTTCAGACGAAGAAGGCGGCTCCGCGCCAGGGCGGCGGCCGCACCATCAGTTCCCTGGACCTCAAGGAAGTATCCATCGTCAGCGTGCCGTCCCATCCGGGCGCGCGCATCATCACCGTGAAGGAGGCCCCCATGGCCGGAGAAGAGGGGGCCGCTGCCCCGACCGTCGAGGACCGCGTTGGCGCCCTCGAAACCGATGTCGCAGCCATCAAGGCCGATGTCGCCGCAATGAAGGGGACGGGCGAGGAGGCCGCGAAGGCCTTGACCCGCATCGAAACCAAGATGAACCGCCCGGCCGGCGGCAAGCAGCAGGACGCCGAGGTGCCGATCGAGCAGAAGGCCTTCGGCTCGTTCCTCCGCCGGGGCCCGACGACCATGTCTCTGGACGAGGTCAAGGCACTCCGCGTCGCTGACGACACGCAAGGCGGTTACTTCGCCACCCCGGAGTTCTCGAACGAGGTGCTGAAGGGCATCACCGAGATCTCTCCGATGCGGCAGGTTGCCCGCGTCGGCTCGACGGGGTCCGGCGCCGTGCTGTTGCCGAAGCGCACCGGCCGTCCGAACGGCCGCTGGGTCGGCGAGACCGAACCGCGTCAGGAGACGGGCTCGACCTACGGTCAGGTCGAGGTGCCGGTTCACGAGATCGCCTGCTACGTCGACGTGTCGCAGCGCCTGCTCGAGGACGCCGCGGTCAACGTCGAGAGCGAGGTTTCGACCGACCTCTCCGAAGAGTTCGGCCGCATGGAGGGCGACGTCTTCCTGAACGGCGACGGTGCCAAGAAGCCGCTCGGCATCCTCAAGGCACCGGACCTCACCTATCTGCCGTCCGGCAACGCCTCGACGCTCGGCTCCGCTCCGGCCGATCTCCTGATCAGCCTGATCTACTCGCTCCCGGCCCCCTATCGCAGCCGAGGCTCGTTCATGATGAACGGCTCGACGCTTGCGGCCATCCGGAAGCTCAAGGACTCGTCGCAGGGCTATCTCTGGCAGCCGTCGCTCGCAGAGGGCTCGCCGGAAACGATCCTCGGCCGTCCGGTCATCGAAGCGCCGGACATGGATGACGTCGCCGCGGGCACGTTGACGATCCCGATTTCCATTGCGGCGACTGCCATATCGAGAGCGTCCGCTACCTCCGCGACCCTGACGGCGAGACCTCGCACGCGGTCATTACGCTCGACAGCCTGATCACCCTGTCTTGGAAGTCGGGCTGATGCGCGCGGGAAAGCTCGACCGAGAGATCGTCATTCAGGTGCTCTCTACCAGCGTCAACCCATCGGGCACGCCGGTGCAGACGTGGACCATGCTGGCGACCATGCGGGCGCAGCTCGTCCAGCAGTCGACGGAGGAGTTTATTCGCGGCGGCGCCGTGGCTGAGACGGCGATCATCTTTCGGTGCCGATTCATCGCAGGGATCACGACGTCCCACCGCGTCGCCTATGCCGGCCAGGCGTTCAACATCAAAGAGGTGAAGGAGATCGGCCGCCGCGAAGGGCTGGAGCTGCGCACCGTTTCGGTCGGCGAGGCCGCGTCATGAGGGGCCTGAAGCCGCAGCTCGTGGTCTCGAATGAGGCGATCGTCCAGATGCCACCGCCGCCGTCCTCGCTGCCGAAAGACGGCAAGACGGAGTGGAGGCGCGTCGTGCCGGACCTCATCGCCCGGAAGGTGCTGACCGATACCGACCTCGGATCGCTGGAGGCCTATTGCACCGCCATTGCGGGCGTCCGCGAGACGGCGCGCCTCATCACCCGGCAGGGCCGCATCGTGAAGTCTCCGGCGGGCCCGAAGGCACACCCTGCCGTGCGAATGCAGCTCGCCTACCTGGAGAGCGCGCGCCGGTTCGCCGCCGAACTGGGCCTGACGCCTTACGCCCGCCAGCGGGCCGCCGGTGCCCCGCCGCCCGGAGCAGACGATGACTGGGCTTGAATGGCTCACCGACGGCTCTCCGATCTCTGATCCAGAGGGCCGCGGCGAGCGCGCCGTGCGGGCGCTGGGCAAGCTGAGGCATCCGAAATCGACACTGCCGGGTCGGGCCTTCCAGCTTGATCCGCCCTTCGAACGCATCGTGCGCAGGATCTATGGCCCGACAAATCCGGACGGCAGCCGACAGGTGCGCACCGTGTACCTGCAAGTTGGCAAGGGCTCGCGTAAGACCAGCCTCGCCGCGGCGCTGGCGCTGCTCCACACGTTCGGCCCGGAGCGCGTAGCGGCGGGCCAGAACTTCGTTGCAGCCGCCGACCGCAACCAGGCGCGCATCGCCTTCGAGGAGGCGCTGTCCATCGTGGATGCGACGCCTGCGCTTGCCGATGGGGCGCGCCCTGTCGATTCCAAGAACCGGCTGATGCACCTGAAGACCGGCTCACGGTTCGAGGCCGTGAGTAGCGACGGCAAGAAGAAGCACGGCGCGACGCCGAACTTCGTGCTGGTCGATGAGCTATGGGCCCATGAGAAGGCCGACCTCTGGCACGCCATGCGTACCGGCGCCACGAAGGTGGCGGGTTCGCTGCTGGTCGTCGCCACAACGGCAGGCAGGGGCAACGAGAGCCCCGATTTTCCGATCTACGAGTACGCCAGGAAGGTACAGGCCGGTGAGATCGTTGACCCCACCTTCCTGCCGATCGTCTTCGAGGCAGGCCGCGAGGAGCCCTGGGACGAAGAGGCGACCTGGGCGAAGGTGCTGCCCGGGCTCGCTTACGGCTATCCGGACTTAGCGTCTCTGCGTCAGATGGCGGCCGAGGCTCGCGAGCGGCCGGGCGACCGGGCCGCCTTCGAGCAGTTCTTCCTCGGCATCCGCCAGGACAACAGCCTGACGCCTTATGTCGACATGCGCGCCTACGACAAGGGCGCTCGACCGATCCCTGAAGACATCGACGGCGCGCCTTGCTGGATAGGCGTTGACATGTCGACCACGACCGACCTCACCGCCGTCCTGGCATGTGTCAGACCCCTAGAGAGCGATGAGTTTGTCCTGCTCCCCTTCTTCTTCGTGCCGGAGAACAACCTGCGCACCCGCGCTGACCGTGACGGCGTCCCCTATCCCGAGTGGGCGAAGCAGACATTCATCACTCCGACGCCGGGCAACGTCATCGATCCACGCGCCGTCGAACAGCGTATCCGCGATCTCTGCGAGCGCTTCGACGTCCGCGAGATCAACTTCGATGAGAAGTACGCCCAAGCGGTTATGGGACCGCTGACCGATGACGGCTTCCCCACGGCCTCGATGCGTCAGGGCTGGGTGACGCAATCACCCGCGCTCAATGTTCTCGAAGGGCTCATCCTGTCGGAGAAGATCGTCCACGCCGGCAATCCCGTCCTGCGCTGGTGCTTCGAGAACATCGCCATCCACAACGATAGCGCGGGCAACCGCACCATGCACAAGGGCAAGAGCCGCGATCGTATCGACGGCGCAACCGCTACCTGGATGGCCGTCTCGCGCGCCGTGCGCGAGGAGACCTCGCCCTATGACCGAGACGATTTCGTTGAAAACTGGAGCAGCTTCTGATGACAGAGGATCGCGAACAGCTTGTCGTTGACCTGATCGCGCGGGTCTCCGATTTCGAGCGCAACATTCAGAAGGCCGAAGGCACCGGCACGCGGTCGTTCACGAAGCTGCGCGAGGAATCCAGCCGCGTCACCCGCTCGATAGAGCAGGATTTCGAGCGCTCGACCGGGCGGGTCAATCAGGCCCTGACCAGTATGCAAAGCCATGCAGGCGCCTTCGTCAGCGGGCTCGCCTCGCGGTTCGCGGCCCCGCTGTCCGCGGCCGGCATCCTCGCCACGCTAAACAAGATGAAGACCGAACTGCTGGCGATCGATGACCTCGCCAAGCACGTCGGCCTCTCCATCGGGCAGGCGGCCGCGCTTCGCAACATCTCTACTGGCGTCGGTGCCGGGTCCGGCGCGATCGACCAGACGCTTCGCGGGATCGCCGACAACATCGCCGAGGCCGCCCGCGAGGAGAGCGAGTTCGGCAAGCTGCTGGAAGCCAATGGCATCAAGCTGAAGAACCGGCACGGCCAGGTCATTTCGACCAACGAAGCGCTGGGACACGCGGCCCGGCTGATCGCAAATGCGGCGAATGAGAGCGACCGGATCAAGATCGCCGAGATGCTTGGCGTCGCGAAGGAGCTGATCCCGCTCTTCGCCCGCGGCGCCGACAACCTCGCTTCCATGCGGTCGGAGCAGGAGCGCAGCACACGCGGGCTCGAGGAGGCCGTCCGGAAGGCGAGGGCCTTTGACGAGGCCTGGACCTCGGCATGGGGTAACTTCCAAGTCTCGTCCAAGGTCGCCCTCCTCGACATCGGCAGGGGGCTGGGCCACCTCGCCGAGCAGGCATTCACCTTCGTCAAAGGATTGAACGAACTTCGCAGCTTTAGGGTGGAGCAGGGGCCGGGCACCGGCATCCGATTGGAGACGCCGATCCCCGGCATCACCAACGGCCAGGGCGAGCTGCTGCCGAACTTCCGGCCGCCGGCGCCGCGCAACAGGCCTGCTTCGGCCGACATCGTCACGCCGAACCTCGGCCCGCGTACGGTCATTCCGCCCGGCAGCGATGGCGGAGGGGGTGGCGGCAGCGCCCCAACGGACACCGCGCTCACTCGGCTCAACGCCTACATCGACAGCCTTACGCGCCAAGATGCCGTGATGCGCGCGCAGATCGCGACGTTCGGGCAGTCGGAAGCGGCCCAAAAGGCGGCAATGGAAATCGCGCGTGCTCAGGTCGACCTCAACCGCCTCGACGCCAAGACGCGCGAAGAGGTGACGAAGCGGCTCACGGATCAGGTCAACGAGAGTGAAGCCCTTCGCGTTCGCCTGGAGGCGTTGAACAAGGCCCAGCGGCAGACCGTCGAGTTGAACGACTTCACCCGCGACAGCTTCAAGGGTCTCGCCAGCGACTTCACGTCCAACCTGGCGAACGGCGAGAACGCCTGGAAATCGTTCGGCGAGGCCGGCCTTCGCCAGCTTCAGCGGGTCGGCGACAAGCTCGCGCAAATGGCGCTGGACAATCTGTGGCTCAACGCCTTCGGCGGGGGCGGGGGCCTGTTCGGAGGCGGCGGCCTACTAGGAAGCCTGTTCGGAGGGATTGGCGGGGGCGGGTCCACCGGCACTCAGCTATTCGAGAACGGCGGCTACACCGGGGCGGGGCCGGCCGCCCAATTCGCGGGCTTTGTCCATAAGGGTGAGGTCGTCTGGTCTCAGCGTGACGTCGCCAACGCTGGCGGCGTGGCGGCTGTGGAGGCCATGCGGCTAGGTAAGCCGGGCTTCAGAGACGGAGGCATTGTCCCGCCGACCGTGCCCTCCAGTGTCGCGGTGCCGCGGTTCCAGTCCTTCGGTGCCGCCCGGGGTGGTGGCCCTATCACCTTCGCGCCGGTGACCAACATCACAGTTCAGGGTGACGCGGGCAAGGATACGCTCGCGGCTCTCAAGAACGAGCTCGACCAGCGCGACAAGCGTCTCGAAGCCAAGATGCCCGGCATCGTGGCCAAGGCGAAGCGGGACGGTATAGGCTAGCGCTTTCACTAGGAGCGCTCCGTGACCACCCGCCGTCGTCTTTTTGAGATGTCTACACCCGCAGCAAAAGAGCTGGCGGAACTGCGTGCGGTCGCGAATGACATCATGTTTGCGAACAGATGTTGCTTTCGCCTCGACAAGCTGCTGCTGGAGCCAGAGGAAAAGCGGGACGACACGATACTGCGGGCGCTCTGGTCGGCGGCGCTTGTCTCGTACTTTCGCTGCTTCTCGGGGGGCAAGCGGCTCGCCCTAAGAGCCGAAATCCTGAAGGAACTCCCCGGAGAGCCGCTGGAGTTTCACGCGCAACTTAACGAGATCAGGAACAAGCACATCGCTCATTCGGTGAATGTGCAGGAAGAAATGACCGTTGCCGTAGATGTGCAACCTGGCGCGGGCATCGGCGTGGTGCAGTTGACGCGAATGGAGATCGGTCCAAATGCCGAGATGAATCGGCTGATGGGCCAGGCAACCGCTTTCATAGCGCACAAGCTGGATGCCCAGATCCAAGAGAAGGTGGACATCGTTGTCGCGGAATTCGAGGCGATGACGCCGGAGGCCCGCGCGTTCTTGAAGGAGCTGACATTTCAGGTGCACGGTGTCGAGGGGGCTTCCCGCGTTCGGGAATGAACGGGGAGCCGGGCTCACCGCCACGGCTCAACTCTAAAGCCCTGACCACCTGCCAAGAAGGTCACCCGGAAATCCACACCATTGCTGCAGCTCACCTTCGTGACGCTGCCGAAGGCATCCTGCGGCTGAGGACGGAGGCGCGTGGCGCTAGGGCAGTTCAGCCCGCGTGCTTGGATCAGGCCGGCGTGCATTGCAAGCTGCTCAGGCGAACCTCCAGGTTCGCCGCGGTCGCCAAAATTCACCAGCACGAAGATGACGAAGCCGAAGGCGCCAAGAACCAGCCACGGCAACCAGGTGCTCGCAAACCCGCGCCGCTTGGGCTTCGGTGCCGGGACAATGATCATAACGATTCCCCCTGCGCAATTCTGCGCAAGGGGCGAGAGAAAAGCAAAAAAGGGGCGCGTCAATCGAACTTCAGGCTCTTCTTCAACTCTTCGAGCCTTTGAACTTCGGCACGTCGCTGCTTTTCGTCGGCCGCCTGTCGACGCTGGCTTTCGGCAATCGCCGCCCCAAATCGAGCGTTAGTTGCGTCAATCACCTTCTTCAATTCCGGTATGTGGTTGTCTTGCAACTCGGACGGTACGCAATAAATTTCTATCGTATTCCCCATGGCTACAGCGCGGCGCTTCATCATGTAAATATGCTGGGCCCACTCACTATTGAAATGTTCGGACCACAGCGTTGGCGCGTATTCCGACAATTGAATTACAACAGTGCGCATTTGTCCTTCGGACGGGTGGCCGTCACGAACGTCCTGCAATCCAACCATCTTAATTTCGTTAGACATAGGTTACCCCCTACTTTTCGCTAATCGGACTCCCGCTCCGCCGCCATTCTCCGCAACGAAGATTATTCCGGCGGATTCGAGCGCGGCCCGAATCTTATCGCCGGTATCCTCTCGACCTCCAAGCTCGCCGTCGCTGGCTTCGAGCCGCTTTACAGTCGGAAGCGATACGCCCGATGCCTCGGCCAACGCCGCTTGCGACCAATCCAGAAGCGCCCGCGCGGCCTTCACCTGACGAATTGATACTTTTGGTATTGACAAAGGTGCATCCCGTGACGATACTAAAAGTATCGCACACTTTGGCGATCGGAGCAAATCATGCCGCGACACCCATCTGCGGCAGCCGGCGAAGCTATGCCCGCTGCCCTGCCCTCACTTCGGCGCCAAGCCGAGGACGCCATTGACCGACTGCTGGCTTTGCTGGACGCCATCGACGGCGACACGGACCTGGAAGACGACGAACTCGAAGACGGTGGCGATAGAGAACCATCGCTTGGGTGGCGTGACTACCCGATCTACCAGAGCGGCAACATGTTCGGCGGCTGCGACGACCTCGAAGAGGAGTACATCTGATGACCACTCGTCGAGCGTTTGCTACCGGCCTTGCAAGCCTTGCACTCCCCGCCCCTACTCCCGTCGCGGCGGAAGACGTCGATGCGCGCGTCGTTCGGCTCGGCCGAGAGCTGTCCGCCGCCCTGGATGGCTTTTACGACGGCAAGTTCGGCGCGGAGATTATGCCGGCTTCAATGGGCCGCAAAACGGCGTTGCTCATCTTCGACATCGAAACGCGCACTGAGACGCAAGCGTTGTTGACCCCTCCCCCCGATTCTTACGAGCGCATGCTGTGGTTTTTCACGCGGTTCTGCGAGGCAGCGAAGGAGGTCGATCCGACCATCACTCGCTTCCGCACGTCCTACGACATCGAGACGGGCGTGCCGGCGAACGTCATTGCGCGACACTGCGCGCCCGAACTCGACCCATGGGATGGCCCGCTCCTAGCCGACGATGCCGGCAGGCCATCTTAAAATCCTGCGCCTGACGCAGATAAATGTTGAGCGCGCTTATTCTGCGTGCTACGCATATTTGCGATGAGAGCCAAAGAAGCGATCCCGATTCTTTCTGAAGCCTGGGGCGTCCCGATGGAGACGGCCTGGGTACTCGACCGTTCGCTTGCCGATGCTGGTTTGCGTCAGAAGGTGAAGGGTCGCAATCCTCCTCACATGACCCTCCGCGAGGGCATCCATTTCCTGCTCGCATGCATGACCTACAAGGTCGCCACGAAGGCGGCCGATGACGTCGCGTACTGGTCGGCGTTTCGTTGGAAGCCCATCGACGCGGACTGCAAAGAGCGAGGATCGATCGAGGACGCGGAGCGCAACGCGGCTCTCGGCGCATTGTCTCATCGGCCTGACGTGGGGGTGATGGAGTTTGGCGACGACGCCTGCAAGGTATATCCAACGGGATACAAGCAAGCCGTGGTGGATGTGCTTGCCGGCACTGATGACGGCGCCTCGCTCGTTGACTATCTGATGGCGCTGTCTCGCTGGCTTGTTGCGGTTGACGCCCCGACGCCGGGAGACATCAAGCTCGAGATCGTTCCGTCAAACGACCATGTCGCTGTCGTTTTTTCACAGGCGTTCCACGGCGAGATTCACACGGACTTTTTCTTTCGCGCCGACGACGGCCCAAGTGCTGACGATGACGCGTGCGGAATACACCGCTCCGTCTACGTCTACGGCGACGCGCTCCAGCAGATCCTCGCACGAACCGAAGGTCTGGAGCGCCGATGATGACGCGTCCCGACAACGGCAATGTTCCCACCTTCGTCAGCCGCGAGGTCGCCGCTCGCGAGTGCGGCATCAGCGTCGACACATGGGACGCGTGGGCGCGCGAGGGCTTCGTGCCGCAAGCCTCCATTCGTCGGGGCGGCGTCCTTCGCTGGTACTGGCCCGATGTCGTCTCGCGCCTCGCCAGCGGGCCGCTGCAGACGATCGAAGACGACCCATTCATGAAGGGAATCGCCGATGCCGATAAGGCGCAGCGCCGGCGTGCCGCTTCCTGACCACGTGTTCCGGGTCAAGCGGCCGAACAAGGAATACTACTTCTACCAGGAGCGCCGGGGACGACCGGACAAAGGCCCGCTCGTTCGGCTGCCCGACGATCCGCGCGACCCGCGGTTCTGGGAGAAGGTCGCCGAGCTAAAGAACGGTGCCGCCGGTGCTGCGGGGACGTTCAAGGCGCTGGTCGCTCACTTCAAGACGACGCACCGCTACACGACCAAATTGGCCGAGAGTTCGCGCGAAACTTACGACGTGGCGCTGAACTACATCGACGCCAGATGGGGCGCTCTGCCCGTTCGCGACGTCCTGCCAAAGCATGTGTATGCGCTACAGGAGTCACTCAGCGACCGGCCCTCCATGGCGAACATGGTGATGCGGGTACTTCGCGTGCTGCTGAAGGAAGGCATCAAGGCCGACTACTGCAGCATCAACGTCGCCCGCGAGATCGAGCCGTTGGATGAAGCAGGAATCGGTGCCGAGCCGTGGCCAGCGGAAGCCTTCGCTTACGTCATCCAGCACGCGCCACCACTCCTGATGCGCGCCGCCATTCTCGGACGCGCGACTGGTCAGCGAGGCGTCGATCTCGTTCGTATGCGTCCCGTGGATCGCCGCGAGAACGGCATCGACATGCTCGTGCGAAAGCTGGGCAACGAACGGCACTGGTGCCCCCTGCCCAACTGGTCGATCCCGATCATCGATGGATGGGGCGTAGAGCGAATGGTGCCCTATCTGACGATCGGCGACCGAATCATTTCCGAAGACCGGTTGCGTGCGGAATGGAAGATCTGGCGCGACGCGCAGGCCGACAAGATCCCCGCCGACATCACCCTGCACGACCTGAGAGCGTCGGCGGTATGCGAGAGGAGAATCGCTGGGCTCGCGCACCAAGTGATTTGCGACCAGCTCTGCATGAGCCCCGGCATGGTGATGCGGTACTCGAAACACATCGACCGAGAGATGAACGCCCGATCTGGAATGAAGACCCTGGAACGAGCGGAGAACAGCGACCTGAAAATTATCCAGGCTGCTATTGAAAATCGAAAAGCTTAACTCACTGAAAAAACAGGTGAAATCGAGATGCTCGGCATAATTGGCGGTTAAGCGGCGGGGCTGGCATGATCGCCGCGGCGATTCGCACGCGTCCGGCCGCAGCCAGAGAGGCACCCGACTTGGTCCGTTTCGAGAATGTCGGTTTGCGTTACGGGCTCGGCCCCGAGGTGCTGAGGGACCTGACCTTCGGTATCGACCCGCATTCGTTCCAGTTCCTCACCGGGCCGTCCGGCGCCGGCAAGACCAGCCTCCTGAAGCTCCTGTTCCTGTCGCTCAGGCCGACGCGCGGCCTCGTCACGGTGTTCGATCACGACACCGCGCGGCTTTCCAAGGACGAACTGTCCGTGCTGCGCCGGCGCATCGGCATCGTGTTCCAGGATTTCCGCCTGCTCGACCACCTGACAACCTACGAGAACGTCGCCCTGCCGCTGCGGGTGATGGGCAAGGACGAGGCGAGCTACCGCTCCGAGGTGGTCGACCTGCTCGACTGGGTGGGCCTCGGCGACCGTATCGACGCCTATCCGCCGATCCTCTCCGGCGGCGAGAAGCAGCGCGCCGCCATCGCCCGCGCCGTCATCGTGCGCCCCGAAATGCTGCTGGCGGACGAACCGACCGGCAATGTCGATCCGCCGCTCGCCAAGCGCCTGCTGCGCCTCTTCGTCGAGCTCAACCGCACCGGCACCGCCGTCCTGATCGCCACCCACGACCTGTCGCTGCTCGACCAGGTGGAGGCGCGCCACCTGATCATCCGCGACGGCTCGGTCGCCATCCTCGATCCGCGCCACGGCGAGGACGGCGGATGGTGATGTGGACCCGCCGCAGCGCCTCGCTCAGCCACTGGTTGGCGACACGCGATCGTCCGGCCCCTGCCGATGGCGGAACCGGCGCGCGTTCGGGCCGCGCGGCTTCGCTGGTGCCGGCCGCCTCGATCTCCGGCCGGGCGCTGGCGGTGATCATCGCCATCATGACCTTCCTTGGCTCGCTGACGGTCGGCGCGGTGGATCTGGTGCGCACTGCCGCCGAGGACTGGACCGCGTCCATCGTGCGCGAGGCGACAATCCAGGTGCGTCCGGTCTCCGGCCGCGACCTTGCCGCCGACGTGCGCCGCGCGACCGAGATCGCGGTCCGCTTCCCCGGTGTCGCCGACGTCTCGCCCTACACGGCGGAAGAAACGCGGCGGATGCTGGAACCCTGGCTCGGCGCCAGCCTGGGTGCGGAGGACCTGCCGATCCCGCGGTTGATCGTGGTCAAGCTCGCCGACGACCGGCGCACCGACATGACCGCCTTCCGCAACGCCCTTGCCGCCGAGGTGCCGAGCGCCAGCCTCGACGACCATCGCCAGTGGTTCGACCGGCTGCGCGCCATGGCGCGCGCGGTGATCGTCGTCGGCCTGACCATCGTCTCGCTGATGGTCGCGACCATGGCGCTGTCGGTGGTCTTTGCGACGCGCGCGGCGGTCGAGACCAACCGCCCCGTGGTGGAGGTGCTGCATTTCGTCGGCGCGCGCGACAGCTTCATCGCGGGCGAGTTCCAGCGCCACTTCCTCTGGCTGGCGCTGAAGGGCAGCGCGATCGGCGGCCTCATGGCGCTCGCCGCCATCCTCGTCTCGGGCTTCGTCGCCGGTCGCTGGCGCGCGACGGCCGGGGGCGACCAGATCGAGGCGCTGTTCGGCTCGTTCTCGCTGGGATCGACCGGTTATGCCGGCATCGCAGCGCTGGTCCTGCTGGTGACGGCGGTCGCAGCCGCGACCTCGCGCTGGACCGTCATGCGGACGCTGCGCGCCATCGACTAGGCTGCCCGCCGCCCGGCCGGCGCGCGTTGCCCTGCCCGGTCCGCCATGGTCTTATCCGCCGCCTCAGATCAGGAGCATGCCGAGATGAAGACCCGCGCCGCCGTCGCCTGGGAGGCCAACAAGCCGCTGACCATCGAGACCATCGATCTCGACGGGCCGAAGGCGGGCGAGGTGCTGGTCGAGATCATGGCGACCGGCGTCTGCCACACCGACGCCTACACGCTGTCGGGCCTCGATTCCGAGGGCAAATTCCCCGCGATCCTCGGCCACGAGGGCGCGGGCATCGTCCGCGAGATTGGCGCGGGCGTCACTTCGGTCAAAGTCGGCGACCACGTCATCCCGCTCTACACGCCGGAATGCCGGGCCTGCAAAACCTGCCTGTCGCAGCGCTCCAACCTCTGCACCGCCATCCGCGGCACGCAAGGGCAGGGCCTGATGCCCGACAACACCTCGCGCTTCTCCTGCGAGCCCGTCGGCTCGGCCAGGCGCAACGAAGTGTTCCACTATATGGGCTGTTCGACCTTCTCGAACTTCACGGTGCTGCCGGAGATCGCGGTGGCGAAGGTCCGAGAGGACGCCCCCTTCGACAAGATCTGCTACATCGGCTGCGGCGTCACCACCGGCGTCGGCGCGGTGATCTACACGGCCAAGGTCTGGCCGGGCGCGAATGTCGTGGTCTTCGGCCTTGGCGGCATCGGCCTCAACGTCATCCAGGCGGCCCGCATGGTGGGCGCCGACAAGATCATCGGCGTCGACCTCAACCCGGCCAAGGCCGAAATGGCGAAGAAATTCGGCATGACGCACTTCGTCAATCCCGACGAGGTCGGCCGCGACAAGGTGGTTCAGGCCATCGTCGACCTGACCGGCGGCGGCGCGGACTTCTCCTTCGAGTGCATCGGCAACATCCACACCATGCGCCAGGCGCTGGAATGCTGCCATCGCGGCTGGGGCGAGAGCATCATCATCGGCGTCGCGCCTTCAGGCACCGAGATTTCCACCCGGCCGTTCCAACTGGTCACCGGCCGCGTCTGGAAGGGCTCGGCCTTTGGCGGCGCCAGGGGCCGCACCGACGTACCGAAGATCGTCGACTGGTACATGGAGGGGAAAATCGACATCGATTCCCTGATCACCCACACCATGCCGCTCGATCAGATCAACACCGCCTTCGACCTGATGCACGAGGGTAAGTCGATCCGCTCCGTCGTGGTCTATTGACCGCATTGTTGCGAATGACGGCCCTGCGCTGACGAAACCCTGCAACAATCCGCCTTCAGCTTCCGTTCATTCCGATGATGATCGCCTGCCCGTGGGTATGGCGTCGTCTGGCTTGAACGGGAGCATGTCATGCACGACCGCGATTATGTGAAGCTGCAACCGGCCCAGATGGGCTTCCGCTATGTCGGCTCAGTGCCGTCCGAAGCCCGTCCGCTGCTGACGCGCGCCTATGAGAGCCTCAAGCGCGACATGGGCGGAAAATGGGACGCCCAGATCGCCGCACGGGAAATCTGCTGGATGAACATCTGGCAGGAGGACGAGGAGGGCGACACCATGGAGCTCTCCGACAGGGCGCTGGCGAAGGAACTGCACGACTGGTGCGCCGTGGCGGCCGGCAGGTTTGCCGAACAGGGCGCGATCATGGACGGCTACGGCTTCGTGGTGAACCCTGTCGGCTCCAAGCCGCAGGCCTGGCACGTCGACTACACCACCGATGCTGCCGCCATCTGGATTCCGTTGACGCAATTCACCGACCGCAACGCCACGCAGTTCATCACCCTGCCGGAAACGACGCCGGACGACGTGCTGGAGAGGGTCGCGTCCAATGTCGACGAGGTGGATTTCGCGGCTCTCGCCCGGGGCGTCGACCATTTCGAGGTCCACCAGATCGTCGCCCGGCCAATGTCGGTGCTCTATATGGGGCGCGGCACGATCCATCGCGGCATTTCCAATACCGGCGACGACAACCGCATTTCCTTCTACGTCTCGCTGCACTTCATCCGCGACTATTCCGTCTATCCCTATGCCGCCGACGAGCGGTCCGAGAAGGCGGTCGTCAACTTCAACGACTGAACACGCGGCGGCGGGTTCCTGACGGGATCGGCCGTGATCGAAGCACGACCGGACCGAAATCCCGGCCACAGTCGAAACGGGCTGGCGAAGACGAAAGAGCTGGCGGTCCCGAAGGGATTCGAACCCCTGACCTTCGGTTTAGGAAACCGCTGCTCTATCCTGCTGAGCTACGGGACCGGCGCGCCCTCTATCTCACGGCGGCAGGGCCGCCCGCAAGCGCGTCAGCTTCCGAACAACGATGCGCGCTTGGCGGCCGAGGGCTGCTCGGGACCGGGATCGTCAGGGGCGCGCGCCATCGGAAACACCGTCTCGGTCGGCACCGGGCGCGGCTTCGCCACGGGCGCTGCCTCCGGCAGAGGCACCGCGGTCGGCGCCAGAACCACGGGCGGCGGCGGAACGGGAGTCGGCAGTTCGACGACATTGGCCGCAACCGGAGCGGCGGCGACCTCCGCAGTCGGCGCCGCGGGCTCCGGCACGATCTCAATCAGCGGCGCCGGCTGGGGTGCCTCGTGGGCGTCCGCCAGCACGTCGTCGACCTGCAGCAGCGGCCCGCCGATCTCGGCGACGGGAACTTTCCACTCGAAGGCGTCGAGCCGTCCCGACAGAAGCGAAGCCGGCAACCAGACATCGCTAACCTGACCGTCGGCGCTCCAGACGGGGTCGCGCGCAGCGCGCAGCGCCCGGGCCATCCACTCGCGCGCGCGCCCGTGATCGCCGCTCTCCTTGGCGACCAGCTCGGCCATGAGCAGGCAGGCGCGCTGCGTCGGCGTCGCGGCCGTCAGTTCGCCGAGCGCCGTATGGGCGGCGGCAAAATCGCCGGCATCGATGGCGGCGCGGGCGACCGCCATCAGTCCCTCGGGATGCGAGGGGGTCAGGCGTGCGAGATACTGGACGCGCTTCAGGGCGTCGAGCCGGGAATCACCGCTGCGCGCATGGGCATAGGCTTCGGCGAGATCCGGGTGCGGGGCGGTCTTCCACGTCGCCTCGATGACCTTGGAGGCCTTGCGCGTGTCGCCGTCGGCCGCGAGCAGCCGGCCGGCGATGGCGGCCGCCGGCACCAGCGAGGGCGCGAGCCCATGAGCCTCCATGGCAAGGGCTCGCGCTGCGGCGGGATCGCGGTCCTCGGCCTGCACGGCCTTGGCCGTGAGCAGGACCGCCTTGAGGCGCTTGGCCTGATCCTTGTCGATGACGCGGGCGGCATATTGCCGCTCGACGCTGGCGAGCGCACCGTCCCAGTCGCCGGCGCCGGTCTGGTGCTCCAGCACGGCCTGGCTTGCCCAGGCCGCCGTCTGCGACGCCTTGGCGGCCTCTTCGGCGATGGCGCGCGCCGCGACCGGATCGGTGCGGCGCTGGGCCTCGACATAGAGGCCGCGCAAACCGAGCACCCGCGTCTCCGGCTTCGCCACCATGGCGCGGAAGGCCTGTTCCGCTCCGCCACGGTCGCCCGCCAGCTGCGCGGCCTGCGCGCGGAGCAGCAGGGTGAGCGGCGCATCCGGCGCCAACCGCTCGGCCTCCGCCGCATGACGTTCGGCCGCGCGCCGGTCGCCTGCGCCGATCGCCACGATGCCACGCTCGATCGCCTCCTGGCCGCGCTGGGCGCGGCGGCGGCGCAGCACGCGCCCGGCGATGGTGGGGCTTGCGATCAGCCATTTCACGAAGCCGATGGCCATCATCACGACCACGGCGCCGATCACCAGCGCGATGACGCCGGTCAACACCTCCAGCTCGATATGGCGGCCGAGCCAGCGCACGGTCACGGTGCCCGGCTGATCAGCGATCCAGGCGGCGCCGAAGGCCAGCGCCGCGACAAGGGCAAGGAACAGGACGACGCGAACCATCTGGAACTCCTTACCCGCCCGTCAGCGACTGCACGGCGTCGCCGGCAAGCCGCCGCAGCGCCTCGTCGGCAGCGTGGCGCGCGCGGGCCTCCGTCGCCCAGTTCGCGCCAATGGCGCGGACCGGCTCCGGAAGCCTGTCGAAATCGGCCAGCCCGCCGCCGAGATCGCCACGGCCGAGCTTGGCCTCGATCCGCGAAACCGCGGTCGGCACATCGTCACCGGCAGCTTCGCCGATCGGCCGGACGCGGACGAGATTCTGCGCGCTGGTGGCCAGGCGGTCGAGAATGCCGCCCGATGCGCCCGCGCCCGGCGCCGCTTTCACCAGCGCCGGCGCGAGCACCGCGAAGCGCTGGGCGATCTGAGCCTGCGTCGGCAATCCGCGCTCCGCGGCGGCCGATAGCGGCCGCGCGGCCTCGGCCGGCAGGCCAAGCGCGAGGGCGGTGCGCAATTCCGGCGCGAAGGTGCCGCCACGTTCGACCGCCGCACGCAGCGTGCCGAGAGCCACAACGAGAGCCGCGCGCTGGCCGATATCCGAAGCCCGCATGCGGTTGGCGTCGAGGGCGGCGATGCGGGTTTCGGCGGTCTTGCCGGCCGCAGCCGCCGCCTCGACCTCGCGACGCAGCGCGGTCAGCGCCGTTTCGAGCCCGGCGATGCGATCGACCTGCGGCGCCGTGGCGCTGCGGATTCGCGCGTCGATGGCGCCAGGATCGGCGGCCGGAACGGATGCCGCCGGGGCGGAGGAAGCGACGGCGGCCAGATTGCGCTGAGCGCCGGCGATAGCTTCGACCGCAACCTTCAGTGCCTCGATTTCGCGGTTGATCGCCGTGATGTCGGCGGGCGCGGCTGCATCGCCGGGCGTAGCGGAAGCGGCAACCGGCGCGGGGCGCTGCTCCAGGGCCGCGATCCGCGTCTCCAGCCGTGCTCGGGCGGCGTCGAGGACCTCCAGCCGGCCGGTGATGGGCGCAAGATCGACGGGAGCCGCAGCCGCGACGGGCGCCGGCCGGGCCGAAACCTCGCGCAGGATGCGATTGAGCTCGTCCACGCGCGCCTCGAGGGCGGGCATCCGGTCACGGCTCTGGCCGGGCAGCACGCCGCCGACCTGCGCCGCGACGCCGAGGCCGCCGGTGAGAAGCGCTCCGATAATGCCGGCAGCCGCGAGCCGTCCGAAACCCGGCGTCTGCGCGGCCGACGGTGTCATGGCGGGTCGCGGCGCTTCGGGAGGAGCCTCGGCCATGGCCCGCGGCGGCGGCTCGCGAAACGTTCCGTCCGGCTCCGCGGCCGGCGGATCGACAAGCGCCGGGGACGGTGCGGCGGCGGGCGCGGCGGCCGGATTTTCTTGGCTGGATTCAGCTGCCGGCGCTTCCGCGACGGCCTCCGGCGAGGCGGCGGTCGCGGGGCTATCCGCGCGGCTGGTCCCATCCGGCGCGGACGGCGTCCCGGCCGCGGCCGTTTCCTGCGCGACTTCGCTCGCCTCGAGCGTAATGGTCGGAGCCTTGCCGCGGCGCTTCGGCGTCCCGTCGTCGGTCGGGCGGTCGTCTGTCGCCATCCGTCGTCTCCCGTGAGCCCCGTCCATGATCTAGCCCGCGGCGCGCGTCGGCCGCAACCCGACTACCCCTCGAGCAAGGCGAGCAGGGCCTCCTCGTCGGGCCGCGCGGCGACGGCGATCGATCGCCAGCCGGTATCCCGGAACGGTGCGGCCACCGCCTCCGAAAGGCAGATGTGAACGAGATCGGTCGCCGCCGCTGCGGCTCCACCCTGAACGACAAGACGCAGGAAGCCCGCGCTGGCATTGGGCGAATAGTGCAGCGCCGCGTCGAGGCGTTTCGCGACAAGCGCCTCGCCAAGCGCGGCCGGAGGCATCGGTTCGGACATCATCCGGTAGACCACCGGCGCGACAAGCCTGAGACCGGCCGAGGCAAGCGCGGCGCCGAGATCGCCGGCACGCGTCTCACCGCCGGGGCTGAGCACGGTCGCGCCCGGCGGAAGACCCGCCGCGACGATCAGCGCGGCCAGCGCGTGGACATCGCCGGCGGCGGAGCGGACGTCGCGGAAACCGGCGCGGCGCAGCGCCTCGGCGGTGCGGTCGCCGACGGCAAAGGTTGGCCGGTCTCGCATGGCGCCGACAATCGCCTCGGGCAGGAACGCCACGGTTCGCGGGCTGGTCACGGCGAGCGCCGCCGTCGCTTCGGGACGGTCAGCCGCGACAGACTCGGCGCGGAACAGCGGCACGACGAGCGGTTCATGGCCGAGCGCCACGAGCCTTGCCGCGGTCGCCTCCGCCTCGGGCAGCGGCCGGGTGACCAGAACCCGCATCACGCGGCCTGGAAGAACCCGGGACCGGCGCGGCCCTTCAGTTCGGCAGCGGCATCCTCGCCGAGCGCCGCCGCATCAGCGACAGCGCCTTCGCGCCGGGCGACGTGGCTCTCGCTGCCATCCGGCCGGAGGATTTCGCCGGTAAAGGCGATGCGCCCCGCCTCGATCGTCGCCAGCCCGGCAATGGGGGTGCGGCAGGAACCGTCGAGAACGGCGAGGAAGGCCCGTTCAGCGGTCAGCGCCGTCTCGGTCGGCTCATCGTTCAGCGGCGCGAGCAGGTCCCGCGCGCGGGTGTCGGCGAGCCGCGCCTCGATGGCGATGGCGCCCTGCCCGACCGCCGGCAGGAAGCGGTCCGCCGGGATGATCTCGGTGACGTGGGAAGCCAGCGCCAGCCGCCTGAGGCCAGCCATGGCGAGCAGCGTGCCCGCGACGCTGCCATTGCCGACCTTTTCGAGCCGGGTCGGCACATTGCCGCGAAAGACGACGACCTTGAGGTCCGGCCGCTCGCGCAGGATCTGGGCCTGCCGACGCAGCGAAGCCGACCCGACCACCGCGCCCTCCGGCAGTTCCGCGATGGTCAGGGCCTTGTGGCCGATGAAACCGTCGCGCACGTCCTCGCGCATCGGAAAGGCGACGAGGCCAAGCCCGTCCGGCAGGACGGTCGGCATGTCCTTGGAGGAATGCACCGCGAGGTCGATGCGGCCTGCGACGAGCGCCTCCTCGATCTCCTTGGTGAACAGGCCCTTGCCGCCGGCCTCCGACAGCGGACGGTCGAGAATGGCGTCGCCGCTCGTCTTGATGATTTCGACGGCGATATCCGTCTCGTCGACGCCATGCGCCCGGGCGAGCGAGGCGCGCACCTGATTCGCCTGGACGAGGGCCAGGGCGGAACCGCGGGTGCCGATGCGGAGGAAGGGCGATTGCGCCATAGCAAGGTCCGGTGATACGCGAAGCGCGCGATCATAGCGATGGAACCCCATACCGGAAGCCCCGCGTCGCGCCATGTCTTTTGACGCACCGGCGTCAACCATTTGCACCGGGCGCTTTCGGCCGGACAGGGATTTCATGCTGGTACTGGGTATCGAGACAACCTGCGACGAGACGGCCGCTGCCGTCGTGCGCATCGACGCGGCCGGCCATGGCGCGATTCTGTCCAATGTCGTGCGTGCCCAGCTCGACGAGCACGCGCCCTATGGCGGCGTGGTGCCCGAGATCGCGGCGCGCGCCCATGTCGAGGTGACCGATCTCGTCACCGCGCAAGCCCTGCGCGAGGCCGACGTCGCGATGGCCGATATCGACGCGGTTGCGGCAGCGGCAGGGCCCGGGTTGATCGGCGGCGTTCTGGTCGGCCTCACCACCGCCAAGGCCATGGCGCTGGTTGCCGGCAAGCCGCTGGTGGCGGTGAACCATCTGGAAGCTCACGCCCTGACCGCCCGGCTGACCGACCGGGTCGCCTTCCCCTATCTGCTGCTGCTGGCCTCCGGCGGCCACACCCAGCTTCTCGCGGTGAAGGGCGTCGGCGACTACGCCAAGCTCGGCACCACCATCGACGACGCCATCGGCGAGGCCTTCGACAAGGTCGCGAAGCTGCTCGGCCTCGGTTATCCCGGCGGCCCGCAGGTGGAAAGGCGCGCGATGAGCGGCGATCCCGCGCGATTTGCCCTGCCCCGGCCGCTGATCGGCCGGCCCGAGCCGGATTTCTCGCTGTCGGGGCTCAAGACCGCTGTCCGGCTGGAGGTCGAGCGGCTGATGGACCGGCAGAACGAGGTGACCGAGCAGGACATCGCCGATATCTGCGCCTCGTTCCAGATGGCCGTCGCCGACATGGTCGCCGACCGGGCCAGGGTCGCGATCCGCCGCTTCCGCGAGGCGCATGGCGAGCCGACGGCGCTCGTGGTCGCCGGCGGCGTCGGCGCCAACCAGACCCTCAAGGCGGTGCTTCAAAAGACCGCGGACGCGGCCGGACTGCCGCTGGTCGTGCCTCCGCCGAAACTCTGCACCGACAATGGCGCGATGATCGCCTGGGCGGGCGCCGAACGGCTGCGGCTCGGCCTGACGGACGCCTTCGACATCGCGCCGCGCGCCCGCTGGCCCCTCGATGCGGGGGCGGCTAGCTTCGGCTCGGGGCGCCTTGGCGCCAAGGCATGACCGGAGCCAAGGCATGACGGTGGGAGAAAGACCGGCAGTCGCCGTGCTGGGCGCGGGCGCCTTCGGCACCGCGCTCGCCAATGCCGCGGGTCGCGCGGGCCGGCGCACGCTGATCTGGGCGCGCGACGCGGCGGCGGTCGAGGCGATCAACGGCAAGCGCAGCAACGAGGCCCGCCTGCCGGGCGCTCGCATCCACGACCTCGTTTCCGCCACCGGTACGCTCGAGGAAGCCGCCCGCGCCGACATGATCCTTCTGGTGGTGCCCGCGCAGGCACTGCGCGGTGTCACCGAAGCCGTCGCGCCTTTCGTGCGCGCCGGCACACCGCTGGTGATCTGCGCCAAGGGCATCGAGCGCGGCACCGGCCGCTTCATGTCGGAGGTCGTGGCGGAAGCAGCTCCCTCGGCGGTGCCAACGATCCTGTCCGGCCCCGGCTTCGCCGCGGACATCGAGAAGGGCCTGCCGACGGCGCTGACCGTCGCGGCCGAGGACGACGCGGTGGCGAGGTCCATCGCCGACCGGCTGGGCTCGTCGAGCCTGCGGCTCTATCACACCAGCGACCTGCGGGGCGTCGAGATCGGCGGCGCGACCAAGAACGTGCTGGCGATCGCGGCTGGCGTGGTGTCGGGCCGCCTGCTCGGCGCCAGCGCCGTGGCCGCCCTGACCGCGCGGGGCTTCGCGGAGTTGACCCGCTTCGGGCGGCATTTCGGCGCACGCCCCGAGACGCTGATGGGCCTGTCGGGCCTCGGCGACCTGATTCTGTCCTGTTCCAGCCTCCAGTCGCGCAATTTCGCGCTCGGCCATGCCCTGGGGCAGGGCAAGGGGCTGGATCTCGTTTCGGGCAAGGGAGCGCTTGCCGAAGGCGCCCTGACGGCCGAAATACTGGTGGAGAAGGCGCAGGATGCCGGCATCGACATGCCCATCGCCGAGGCGGTGGACGCGGTGCTCGGCGGCATGATCGACGTCGACCAGGCGATCGCCCAGCTCATGGCGCGGCCGCAGAAGGCGGAATAGGGCTGGAGGAGCCTAGATGACGAACTTCTTCGAGAAACTCGCGCGCGGCGTCGAGGCCGCCACCAAGGCGATGGGCTCCGATCTCGTCGCCGAGACCCATCCCTTCGACCTCACCCATTCCGTGGTCTTCCCCGTAGCCAAGCTGATGAAGCGGCGCACGGGCGGCGAGCCGATCGTGGTGATCGAACTCTCGGATGGCAAGACGACGATGACGCTGGCCGAGTTCGACCGCTTCGTCACCGAGCTCGACGCCTTCCGCAAGCTGATCCCGACCGCCGGCAATGCGCCGAAGATCGAGGGCGCGTGAATGGCCCACTGGCTCTACAAGTCCGAGCCCTTCAAATGGTCCTGGGACGCGCAGGTGAAGGCCGGCGCGAAGGGCACGTTCTGGGATGGTGTCAGGAACCATGCGGCGAAGCTGAACCTCATCCGGATGAAGCTCGGCGAGCGCGGCTTCTTCTATCATTCCAATGAGGGCAAGGAGATCGTCGGCATCGTCGAGGTCATCAGGGAGGCCTATCCCGATCCGACCGCCGAGGCCGGCGAGCCGTGGGTCGTGGTCGAGATCAAGGCGGTGAGGCCGCTGAAGACCCCCGTGACGCTCGAGCAGGTCAAGAAGGAGCCGAGGCTCGCCAATATGGCGCTCCTGAAGCTGTCGCGCCTGTCGGTTCAGCCGGTCACCGACGAGGAATGGGCCATCGTCTGCCAGATGGGCGGCGTCGATCCGTGAACGGGCCAGCCGGCAGGCAGGCCGGACAGGGAGCAGCGGGATGACCTCCGGCGGTTCGCGGCACTGGGAAACGGTCTATGCCACCAAGGCCGAGACCGAGGTCAGCTGGTTTCAGGATTGTCCGACCCCCTCTCTGGCGATGATCGCGACGGCCGGCGCGACCAGCGCCTCCGCCATCGTCGATATCGGCGGCGGCGAATCGCGGCTCGTCGATGCGCTGGTCGCAGACGGACATCGGGACGTGACCGTCCTCGATCTCTCCGGCACCGCCTTGCAGGTGGCGCGGCACCGGATGGGCGCCGCAGCGGTCGGGGTCGAGTGGATCGTCGCCGACGTCACGGCATGGCGGCCGGCGCGCCGATACGATGTCTGGCACGACCGGGCGGCCTTCCATTTCCTCATCGAAGAGGCGGAACGCGCAGCCTATGTCGCGGCGCTGGATGCGGCCTTGCCGCCGGGCGGGCATGCGATCATCGCGACCTTCGCGCTCGATGGCCCGGAGCGGTGCAGCGGCCTGCCCGTGGCGCGCCATGATGGCGAGAGCCTGGCAAGGGTGCTCGGTGCCGGTTTCCGGCGCATCGACACGCGGCCGCACAGCCACGTGACGCCCTGGGGGACGGCGCAGTCGTTCCAGTTCAGCCTGTTCCGGAAGGAATGAGTTGCGCCGGACGCCGGGCAAGGCTTCCGGTCGAAGGGTTCGCAAGCGCCGCCGCGCGCATTAAGGTCGCAGCGAAACACCGTTTCGCGAAAGCCTGACCATGACCGAGACCCAGCCCGCCAATCGCGGCCCGCTCGCCGGCATCCGCATCCTCGACCTGACCGCCGTCATCCTCGGCCCCTATGCGACCATGCTGCTCGGCGACATGGGCGCGGAGGTCATCAAGGTCGAGAGCCCCGGTCAGGGCGGCGGCGACATCATGCGCTGGGCCGGCGCGCATCCGGAGGCCACCGGCCCCGGCATGGGTCCGCTCTACATGATGTTCAACAAGAACAAGAAGTCGGTGGCCTTCGACCTGAAGCGCCGCGAGGACCAGGATGCCTGTATCGAGCTCGCCCGCACCTGCGACATCGTCTGCTCCAACATGCGCATGGATACGGCCGCGCGGCTGCGCATGGACTATGCGAGCATGGCGGCGGCCATCCCGAACCTGATCTATGTCCATGCCGCCGGCTTCGGCGCCGATGGTCCATACGCAGGCCGCCCGGCCTATGACGACCTGATCCAGGGCATTTCCGGCGGCGCCGACATCCTGCCGCGGGTCGACGGCAACGATGCGCCGCGCTACCTGCCGACGCTTGCCGCCGACAAGACGGTGGGCCTGTTCATGGTCCAGGCGGTGCTCGCCGCCCTGTTCCACAAGCAGCGCACCGGCGAGGGCCAGTTCGTCGAGGTGCCAATGTTCGAGTGCTACACGCATTACGTGATGCACGAGAACCTCTACGGCCACGTCTTCGACCCGCCGCCGCCGGGTACCGGATTCGGCTACGGCCGCATCCACAATCCGGACCGGCGACCCTACAAGTCGAAGGACGGCTGGATCGGCATCCTGCCCTACAGCGACAAGAACTGGGCCGATTTCTTCGTGCTCGCGGGCCGGCCGGAACTGAACGTCGATCCGAAATTCGCGACCTATCAGGCGCGCATGATCAACATCAAGGAGCTTTACTCCATGATGGACGCCATGGTCTCCACCCGCACCAACGATGACTGGTCGAAGGTGCTCGGCGAGAAGAATATCCCGTTCTCGCCGATCAACCGCTTCGGCGACCTGATGGACGACCCGCACCTGAAGGCGGTCGGCTTCTTTCGCAAGCACCACCATCCCGACGGCTATGACTGGGTCGACATGAAGCACCCGGTGAACTACGCGGCCAGCCCCGCCTCGCTGCGCGCGGCGCCGCCGAAGCTCGGTCAGGATACGGAGGAAGTGCTGCGTGAAGCGGGCGTGAATTTGCCGAAGGCGGCGGAGTAGGGCTCGGATCTTGGCGAGGCGGCTTGCTCGTCACGGCCGGGTTTGGCCCGGCCATCCACGCCTTGAACTCCGGACCGACCAAATTCGTGGATACCCGGCACAAGGCCGGGCATGACGAATGGGACAGTTCCCGGCAAGGCGCTCAGATCGCCCGATAGACAGCTGTCTCGAACGCCTTGAACAGCTTTACCGCGCGCGGATCGTAGAACGGCACGATCTGCGTCAGGAACACCGCCGCGACGCCCTTCGCCGGGTCGATCCAGTAATAGGTGTTGGCGAAACCACCCCAGAACAGCGAGCCGGGCGAGCGGCCTTCCGCGCTTTGTTCGCGGTTGATCTCGAAGGCGAGCGACCAGCCCGTGGAGATGCCGGGGAAGAAGTCGACGCTTCGGAGGCCCATCGGCGACATCAGCCCCATGGCCGGGATGGAAAGATCAGGGATCTGGTCGGTGGACAGCGCGACGATGCTCTCGGGCTTCAGGATGCGCGCGCCGTTCAGCTCGCCGCCGTTGAGGATCATGCGCACGAAGGTCAAATAGTCCGGCGCGGTCGAATACATGCCGCCGCCGCCTGACTCGAATTCCGGCTCCTGCACAACCACCATGTCGGTCGGCACATAGCTGCCGTCTTCCTTAACGCCGTGCACGGCCGCGCGACGCGCCTGCTGCGACGCGCCGAGGCGGAACATCGAATCCGTCATGCCGAGAGGGCCGAAGATGCGCTCGGCGAAGACCTCGCCGAGGCGCTTGCCGCTGACCGCCTCGACGATCTGGCCGGCCCAGTCGGTCGAGATGCCATAGATGAAAGCACTGCCCGGTTCGGCGATGAGCGGCGCGGCGAGCGAGGCCTTGAGGCCGGTATTGGTGCCCGGCAGGCCGGTCGCCTTCATATATTTGCGGATGGCCGAGGAGGCGAAGTCGTAGCAGTAGCCGGAGGTGTGGGTGAGCAGGTGCCTGACCGTCACCGGCGTCCTGGGCGTGCGGGTCAGCGGTTTGCCGTCCGCGTCGAAGTCGTGGAGCAGCTGCGCCTTGCCGATCTCTGGGCAGTAGCGCCCGGCCGGGGCATCGAGATCGACTTTTCCCTCCTCGACGAGCTGCATCAGCGCGACCGTGGTCACCGCCTTGGTCATCGAGGCGACCCAGGCGACCGTGTCGGTCGTCATCGGATCGGGACCGGCGAGGCTCCGCTTGCCGAAGGCGCCTTCATAGAGCGAGCCCCTGATGTCGCCGACCATCGCGACGACGCCGGGCACCTCGCCGGATTCAGCCGAGCGGGCAAGGATTTCGTCGAGCGCGGCCTTCATGGGGTGCATCCGGTCGTTGGCGGGGCCGACACCATCGGCGGCGGCTGGCGGCGGGTCAATTCGGCCGAACCGCCAGACGCCGTCTTCGTCCAAGGTCGGGCGACCAAAGTGTGACGCCGCCTCTCTTGAGCCGACATGTCGCCGCGACGTAAAGTCCGCGCGACAGAGGAGGCGGCCGGACAAAGGGCCGCCCCGTGGGGAAACGGCCTGTTGCCGCCGCCGGACGGACGGCAACCCATCGAGAGGGACAGCAATGTCGTCGGAAAAGCTCTATCCCGTCAGCGCCGATTGGGCGTCGCGCGCCTATGTCGACGAGGCCAAGTACAAGGCCATGTACGAAGCCTCCGTGAAGTCGCCGGACGCGTTCTGGGGCGAGCACGGCAAGCGCATCGACTGGATGAAGCCCTTCACCAGGGTCAAGAACACCTCCTATGCGCCGGACAACGTCTCGATCAAATGGTTCGAGGACGGCACCACCAACGTTTCCTACAACTGCGTCGACCGACATCTCGCCAAGCGCGGCGACCAGGTCGCGATCATCTGGGAGGGCGACGACCCCAAGGACGACGCGAAGATCACCTACCGTCAGCTCCATCGGCAGGTGATGAAATGGGCCAACGTCCTGAAGGGTCAGGGCGTGAAGAAGGGCGACCGGGTCACGATCTATCTGCCGATGATCCCCGAGGCCGCCTATGCCATGCTGGCCTGCGCCCGCGTCGGCGCGGTGCATTCCATCGTCTTCGGCGGCTTCTCGCCGGACAGCCTCGCCGGCCGCATCGAGGACGCCTCGACCGCCGTGGTGATCACCGCCGACGAGGGCCTGCGCGGTGGCCGCAAGGTGCCGCTCAAGGTCAATGTCGATGCCGCCGTCGAGAAGGCGCCCGGCGTGGTCAAGAGCGTCATCGTGGTGAAGCGCACCGGATCTCCCGTCGCGATGAAAGATGGCCGCGACCACTATTACGACGATCTCGCCGCCAATGCCGCCGATGAATGCCCGCTGGAGGAGATGAACGCCGAAGACCCGCTGTTCATCCTCTACACGTCCGGTTCGACCGGGAAGCCGAAAGGCGTGCTGCACACGACCGGCGGCTATCTCGTCTATGCCTCGATGACGCACCAGTACGTCTTCGACTACAAGGACGGCGACATCTACTGGTGCACGGCCGATGTCGGCTGGGTCACCGGCCACAGCTACATCGTCTACGGCCCGCTGGCGAACGGCGCGACGACGCTGATGTTCGAGGGTATTCCGACCTATCCGTCGATCTCGCGCTTCTGGGACGTGGTCGACAAGCACAAGGTCAACACCTTCTACACCGCCCCGACCGCCATCCGCTCGCTGATGGGCGCCGGCGAGGACCCTGTGAAGAAGACTTCGCGCGCCTCGCTGCGCCTGCTCGGCTCGGTTGGCGAGCCGATCAATCCCGAGGCGTGGGAATGGTATCACCGCGTCGTCGGCGACAACCGCTGCCCGATCGTCGATACCTGGTGGCAGACCGAGACGGGCGGCATCCTGATCACGCCGCTGCCGGGCGCCATCGCCCAGAAGCCAGGTTCGGCCACCAAGCCGTTCTTCGGCGTGAAGCCCGAGATCGTCGATGCCGAGGGCAAGGTTCTGGAAGGAGCCGCCGAGGGCAATCTGGTCATCGCCGATTCCTGGCCCGGCCAGATGCGCACGGTGTTCGGCGACCACGAACGCTTCGTGCAGACCTATTTCTCGACCTACCCGAACAAGTATTTCACCGGCGACGGCTGCCGGCGCGATGCCGACGGCTATTACTGGATCACCGGCCGCGTCGATGACGTCATCAACGTCTCCGGCCACCGCATGGGCACGGCCGAGGTCGAATCCGCCCTCGTCGCCCATCCGAAGGTCTCCGAGGCGGCGGTGGTCGGCTATCCCCACGACATCAAGGGTCAAGGCATCTATGCCTATGTGACGCTGATGGGCGGCGAGGACCCGACGGAGGAGCTGCGCAAGGAACTCGTCGGCTGGGTGCGCAAGGAGATCGGCCCGATCGCCTCGCCGGACCTGATCCAGTTCGCCCCGGGCCTGCCGAAGACCCGCTCCGGCAAGATCATGCGCCGCATCCTGCGCAAGATCGCCGAGGACGAGTTCGGCGCGCTCGGCGACACCTCGACCCTGGCGGACCCGGCGGTGGTCGATGACCTGATCACCAACCGGCAGAACCGCAAGAGCGCGTGATCATGGGCGCCGGGCGGCATGTGACGCTCGGCGCTGTCCTCGCCACGCTTGGTCTGCCGCCGGCATTCGCCTGCAATCCCGACCGCGCCGAGGCCGTAGCGGGTCTGCGCGCCGATACGCCGCTGGTCTTCGCGGCGCCCGACGGTCGGCGCTTCCGGCTCCTTGCGCTGGCAGGTGACGCGGTCGTCCCCGTCGACCGGATCGTCCGTATTGCGCCGCTCGGCGGGCTCGACCGGCACGAGCGCCTGCCCGTCATCGCCCTCGGCCCCGACGGTCCCGTCGAAAGCGCCCTGCTGCGTGACGGCCGCGCCCGCCTCTCCGCCAGCAGGGTCATCCCCCGCGACTGCTGGAGGGCGCTGGAGGCGGCCGAGACCGAGGCCGTCGCTGCACGGCGTGGCATCTGGCGCGAGCCCGACGCCCTGCTCGATGCCGGCGATGCCGACGCCCTGAAGCGGTTCGATGGCCGTTTCGCGGTCGTTGCCGGCCGTGTCAGGAGTGTCAGAACCGTCCGCCGCATCACCTATGTCAATTTCGGCGCCTTCGGGTCGGGCGCGCTGACGGTAACCATAGCCGAGCGCGACATGCCCGCCTTTCGGGAATTCGGGCTTGAACCTGCCGCAATCCGTGGGCACATGCTGCGCGTGCGTGGGGTCGTGACGATCCGACGCGGCCCCTTCATCGCGGCGGCGATGCCGGAGCAGATCACAATCGCGGAGGCGCCGACACGCGGCGCAAGGTAGCTCAGGACCGTGATTCGGTTCGCAGGAGCGCGGGGTGGGTTTTGCCGGTCGGCCGTGCCAGCCGCGATGGCGCTTGCCCTGATTCTGTCGGGCTGCGCGACCTCACCCGAGGTTCCCGTGCCCGTTCCGGAGCCGACGCCGACCGAGTCGCGACTGCCACCGCTGACCTCGCGCGACCATTCGCGCATCCTCGCGGCCTTCGGCGGCGAATACAGCGCCCCGGCCGTCGAGCGGCTCGCCAGCGAGATCTTCGAGAAGCTCGGCGCCGCCTCCGACCGGCCGGACCAGCGCTATCGGCTGACTATCCTGAATTCGCCGACGATCAACGCCTTCGCCCTGCCCTCGGGCCATCTCTATGTCACCCGCGGCATGCTGGCGCTGATCAACGACGTCAGCGAATTCGCTGCCGTGCTCGGCCACGAGATGGCCCATGTCTCGGCCCGCCATGCGAACCAGCGCGAGGATCAGGTGCGCACCAGCGAGCTGGTGGCGGTGATGCGCGCGCGCCTCCTCAACGACCTCGCCGGCGCCGAAGCCCGGCGCGAGGCCGCCCGCGTATCGCTCGCCGGCTTCTCGCGCAGCCAGGAGCTGGAGGCCGATGCCATTGGCGTCGCGCTCATCGCCAAGGCCGGTTTCGACCCCTACGGCGCCTCGCGATTCCTCCAGACCATGGATCGCAACGCCGCCCTGCGCACGCCGACGCAGGCGGCCGGCGGCAGCCCGGACTTCCTCGCCTCGCACCCCTCGACGCCCGAGCGCGTGCGCCAGGCTGTGCTCACCGCCCGCCAGCATATCGCCCCGGACGGCCGCCCCCGCGACCGCGAGCGCTACCTGCGCGCCATCGAGGGACTGACCTTCGGCGAGGATCCGCGCCAGGGCGTCGTGCGCGGCCGCACCTTCATCCATCCCCGCCTCGGCTTCACGGTCACGGCGCCGGACGGCTTCACGCTGGAGAATTCGCGCTCGGCGGTCACCGGTCTCGGCCCCAACGACATGGCGGTGCGCCTCGACGTGGTGCGCGTGCCCGCGAGCCAGACGCTGACCGCCTACCTGACCTCGGGCTGGATCGACGGCCTGTCGGAGACGACGGTCGAACAGGTCTCGGTCAACGGCTTCCAGGGCGCGACCGCCGTGGCGCGCGGCAACGACTGGTCGTTCCGAATCTTCGTCGTGCGTTTCGGCAGCGAGGTCTACCGCATCATCTACGCCGCCCGTGACCTGAACGGTGACGTCGATGCCACCTTCCGCGCCTCGATGGAGAGCTTCCGTCGCCTCACCGCGGCGGAAGCCGCGGTCAAGCCCGACCGCATCCGCCTGATCCGCGCCGGCGAGGGCGACACGGTCGACACTTTCGCGCGCCGGATGCAGGTGCAGGACCGGGCGGTGGAACGGTTCCGGGTGCTCAACGGCCTCGGCGACGGCGACCAGCCGCGCGGCGGCGAACTGGTCAAGATCATCAGCGAATAGACTACCATACAAGTTTCGCTTGCGCCGGGCCGCCCCTTGGCCTTTCCTCTCCGGCCTGAATGAGGAAACACCAGGGGCATCCGACAATGACACTCAAGACGTTCGACCTGACCGGCCGCCGCGCACTCGTCACCGGCTCGGGCAGCGGCATCGGCCTTGCCTATGCCGAGGGTCTTGCCGGCGCCGGCGCGGAAGTGATCCTCAACGGCCGCGACAAGACCAAGCTCGACGCGGCCGAGAAGGCGCTGAAGGCGAAGGGCTTCAAGGTCGCGACCAGCGCCTTCGACGTGACCGATCCGGCCGCCGTCAATGCCGGCATCGACGCGATCGAAGCGACGCGCGGTCCGATCGACATCCTCGTCAACAATGCCGGCATGACGATCCGCGAGAAGCTGGAGGATTTCGCCGATGCCGACTGGCGCCGTGTCATGGCGACCAATATCGACAGCGTGTTCTATGTTTCCAAGGCTGCGGCGCGGCACATGCTGAAGCGCGGCTACGGCAAGATCATCAATACCTGCTCGGTGATGAGCGAACTCGGCCGGCCCTCCATCGCGCCCTACACGGCGTCCAAGGGCGCGGTGAAGATGATGACCAAGCAGATGGCCGTGGAGTGGGGCGCGCGCGGCATCCGCTCCAACGGCATCGCGCCCGGCTATTTCAAGACCGAGCTCACCGACGCGCTGGTGAAGGATCCGGCCTTCAGCGCCTGGGTCGGCACGCGCACGCCGCTGGGACGCTGGGGCAACGTCGAGGAATTGCAGGGCGCCTGCGTGTTTCTTGCCGCCCCCGCCTCGGACTATGTCACCGGCCACGTGCTGTTCGTCGACGGCGGCCTGACGGCGTCGGTCTGAAGATCAGCGCACCACCATCACCGCGTTCCTCGCCAGGCGCGGCAGGATCTTCGCGAAATCCGCTATGCGGATGGCGACGCAGCCTGCGGTCGGCGTGAAGCCGTCGCGCGCGCCGTGCCAGAAGATGGCGCTGCCGCGATGGCGGCGCACCGGCGCGTCGTTCCAGCCGAGCTCGACGATCACGTCATAGAGGTGGTCGGTGCGTGTCAGCCGCTCCTCGGCGGGCCCCGGCGGGCGGCGGATGAGGCGGTTGTAGCGCCGGTCGCCGGCATCGTCGCACCAGGCATCCTCCGGACGAATCGCGCGCACCGGTCGCGCGACCTGCGGCCTGCCGAGCCTGTCCTTGCGAAAGAAGACGCGGCGCAGCGGCAGGCGCGCGCGCGGCGTCCGGCCGTCGCCCTCGCGCTTGACCGTGTTGATACCGCCCCGGCCGAGGGCGCAGGGAAAGGCGGCAAGGCCGACATGAACCATGCCTCGCGACGGTTTGCCGGGCAGGGAATGGACAAAAATCCGTGCAATCAGGCCTTTCGCCATGAAAATGTCATCCATATCTCTACGACCGCGTCCGGCACTTCCGTAACGCGTCCGCCTGTTTGCGCGTAGTGCCCTTCTGTGTCCTATTCGAGCGCCCGTGACCACGGCCGCAAGTCCATCCCCCGGGTGATTCCATGAGCCAAGTCCGCAAGATCCTGCTCTGCGACGACGATGCCGACATGCGCGAGGCGCTGGCGGAGCAGCTGGCGCTGCACGAGGAGTTTCAGACGATCAGCGTCGATGCGGCCGCCAAGGCGATCCAGTCGGTCAAGGGCGATCATTTCGACCTTCTGATCATGGATGTCGGCCTGCCGGACATGGACGGGCGTGAAGCCGTCAAGATCATGCGCAAGGGCGGCTTCAAGAGCCCGATCATCATGCTGACCGGGCATGACACCGATTCCGACACGATCCTCGGGCTTGAGGCCGGCGCCAACGACTATGTGGTGAAGCCGTTCCGGTTCGCCGTGCTCCTCGCGCGCGTCCGCGCGCAGTTGCGCCAGCATGAGGCCAGCGAGGACGCGGTCTTCCAGATCGGCAGCTATTCGTTCCGGCCCTCCGCCAAGCTGCTGGTCAACGAGAAGAACTCCAAGATCCGCCTGACAGAGAAGGAGACGGCGATCCTGCGCTATCTCTACCGGCAAGGTATCAAGCCGGTCTCGCGCGAGATCCTGCTGTCGGAGGTCTGGGGTTACAATTCCGGCGTCACCACCCACACGCTGGAGACGCATATCTATCGGCTTCGCCAGAAGATCGAGAAAGACCCCGGCAACGCCTCGCTGCTGGTCACCGAGGGCGGCGGCTACAAGCTCGTTCCCTGAGGGCGGCTTCGGACGGCGGCATGCGCCCGGCGCGCTGGTGGTCGGATGCATTTTCTGCGAATCGTCGCCGTCAGGATTATAAGAAGCCTTCTCTCCCCCAGCGGACCTCATGGCCCTCGACGACGACATCGCCCTTCTGGCCCGGGTGCCGCTATTCGCAAGCCTGGGCGGCGAACCCGTTCGCCTCCTTGCCTTCTCGTCGGAGACGCGGGAATTGCGGGCGGGCGACATCCTGTTCAAGGAAGGTCAGGCGGCCGATTCGGGCTATGTCGTGGTCGAGGGCAGCCTGACCCTCGCCAATTCGGCGGGCCTCACCGACCGCCACGCCACGCGAGGTGCGCTGCTCGGCGAGATCGCTCTGATCGTCGAGACCTTGCGGCCGGCGACCGCCACCGCGCGCGAGCCCTGCACGGTGCTGCGAATCCCCCGCACTCTGTTTCGCCGGGTGCTCAGCGAGTTTCCGGATGCGGCCCTGCGCCTCCACGAGGACTTCCGCGAGAAGATGCGCGCGACCACCGCTGACCTCAACCGCGTGGGGCGACTGTTCGGGCCGGACGATCGCCGCTGAGCCTTGCTTGACGCAGGGTGATGAGCCCACCAATGTCCGCTGCGGTGGCCACGCGCCGCCTGGAGAGCGGTGATGCCGGATAGCGGCGCGCGTGGCGCCTCGCCCCGCCAAGACGGTTCGGACCTGTCCCGACGCTTCGGCGGGCTGCTGATCCTGTGCGGGTTGCCGCTCCTTCTCCTGGTCCTGCTGCTCGGCTGGTCCACTTATGGCCGCGCCGAGATCACCGCGCAGGCGCGTGAACATCTGCTTGAGCATCTGCTGCTGGTCGCCGGCACCATCGCGACTTTCATCGTGCTGGCCCTGCTCGTCTGGCGCCAGTTCGTCGCGCCCGCGGTCGCGCTCGCTCGCGCGGCCGCCGGGCAGGGCGCCGCCGACGAACTCCCGGCTCCCTGGCTCGGCCTGCGCGGACAGCTCGATCTGGCGACAAGCCGGCAGGATGCGAAGATCCATCAGCTGCGCGCCATGATCGACGGCATTCCGCTGCGCACGGTCTATGTCGATCACGACCTCATCTATCGCGATGCCAACAAGGAATTCCTCGATTTCGTCGGCAAGCGCCGCGACCAGGTCATCGGCCATAGCGTCGGAGAGGTTCTCGGCCCGAAGGTCGTGACGCAATACGAGAACATGGCCGAGCGTGTGCGCGCGGGCGAGACCATGCGCTGGGAGGGCTGGATCGATTTCGTCGAAAAGGGTGGCCGCTACCTGCAGGTCTCGCTGATGCCCTATGTCGCGGTCGGCGACACGCGGGTCGGCTTCCTCACGTTCACCCGCGACCTGACCGAGCTGAAGCTTGGCGAGCAGGAGCTGGCCCGCAGTGAGGCACTGAACAGGGCCGTCGTCAGGGCATCGCTCGACGCCATCATCGTCACCGACGAGGATTGGACGATCCTGGAGTTCAACCCGACCGCCGAGGTCCTGTCAGGCTATAGTCGCGACGACGCGCTCGGCATGAAGGTCACCGAGTTGGTCATCCCGCAGGATCTGCGCGAGGAGCAGATCAGCGCGATGGAGCGCTACAAGACGCGCGCCGAAGGTCGCAATCTCGCCCGCCGGTTCGAGACGCGGGGCCTGCGCAAGGATGGCAGCACCTTTCCGATCGAATATTCGGTCAACGCTGTCCGTTTCGGCGAGCAAAGACTGTTCATGGCGCATGTCCGCGACCTGACGGAGCCGCAGCGGCTGCAGGCCGAGGCCACCGCCAACCGCGAGCGACTGCATCAGGTCGAAAAGCTGTCCGCCATGGGCTCCCTGCTCGCCGGCGTCGCCCACGAACTCAACAATCCGCTCGCCATTGTCATCGCGCAGTCCTCGCTTCTGGTCGAAAAGGCCGCCAGCGACGATGTCCGGCGGCGGGGCGAGCGCATCCATGCCGCCGCCGAGCGCTGCGGGCGCATCGTCAAGAGCTTCCTCGCGATGGCGCGGCAGAAGCCACCGCAGCGCGAACCGATCGACATCAACGCGGTCGCTTCGGGCGCCATCGACATGGTGAGCTACGGGCTCAGGAGTTCCGATATCGAGCTCGACCTCAGCCTGGCGCCGGATCTGCCGCCGGTGACCGGCGACAAGGACCTGCTGGCGCAGGTCATCGCCAATCTGCTGATCAACGCCCAGCAGGCGCTGATGGATCGGCCGGCGCCACGGCGGATCAGCCTGCGCACCGCCCGCAAGGACGCCAGCGTCGCGATCATGGTCGCTGATAACGGCCCCGGCATTCCCGATGAGCTGATGCGTCGCGTCTTCGAACCCTATTTCACCACCAAGCCGGCCGGCGTCGGCACCGGCATCGGCCTGTCGATCTGCCGGAACGTCGTCGAGGCCCATGGCGGCAGCGTCGCGCTGTCGAACCAGCCCTCTGGCGGTGCGCGCTTCGATCTGTTGCTGCCCGCTGCCGAAGCGGCGACGGCCTCCGCGCCGAAAGTGGCCGGACCGGCGGCCGCGAGCGGCCTTTCCGTTCTGATCGTCGACGACGAGGCGGATGTCGCCCGCAGCCTCGCCGAAATCCTCGAAGGGCTCGGGCACCGGCCGATCGTCGCCGACCGCCCGGCGACGGCGCTGGAAACAATCGAGCGCACGCCTGTCGACATCATCTTCGCTGATCTGAGGATGCCGGGCCTCGACGGAATCGACTTCCGCGACCGCATCCATGATCGCGACCCCAAGCTCGCCGAGCGCACGATCATCGTCACCGGCGACACGGTGGCCGGCCCGGACAGGCTCGCCAAGGCGCGCGGCGCCGAGGTGGTCGTGCTGGAGAAGCCTTTCACGTTCGACGACGTGCGCGGAATCCTCGCCAGGGTCACCACCAACGGTCTCGCCGAGCGCCTGAAGCGCTGATCCGGTCCTATTCGGCGGCGATGGCCATCTCGGCGGCCGCCTCCGCCATGGCGTCGGCGACAGTGCCATAGGCGAGCGCCCAGGCCGCCTGGGCTGCATCGTCGAAATCCTCGCCCAGCAGCTCCGCCAGCGTCGCCAGAAGCGCCTCGCCGACAGCGTTGTAGTGGTCGGGCTGAACGCCGTAGCCGGCGTGACGCATGCCAAGCTCGCGCACTTCGGGCATCACGGCGTGCAGATTGTCCAGCGACAGGATGATGTGGGCCAGCGCCTGGACCAGTTTCGCGCGCTGCGGCCGCATATCCGCCGGGAACATCGGACGGATGGTCGGGTCGCCGTCGAACAGGCGGTCGTAGAACGCCGCTGCGAACGCCTCCTTGCGGGGAGCGATCTGGCCGAACTGGCGGCGGATCGTGGCGGTCTGGGCGGGCGTCATGGGCGACAGGTGTTCCGGCCGTTGTCGGGAGCCTGCACCATGACGCCGCCATCCTTCGCCACCGTTGCGGCGGCGCGGTTCAGTGTTTCCTTGGTTTCCACCTTTTCGCGCTGCGCGGTCCGGCCGACGAAGCAACTGAAACACAGCGTCCCTCGCGGCGACATCGAACCGCATGACGGGCGGGCGCAGGGTCGCCGGCCAGGGGAGACGAGTATTCAATGCGTGCCTGCGACCCATTGTGCCCGATGGAGGGGCCGGCCCGCTGGCGGGCGGGCCGCGGGGCGCGGCGCTCCAGATCAAACCCTGTCGGGTCAGACCGCATCCGGGCTGGCCGTATCCTTGGCTTCGCTGGCAACCTCGGCGCCGTGATTCGGCAGGTCGAAGACGTAGCCGTGGCCTCTGACGGTGCGGATCGCCTCGGTATCGAGCTTGCGGCGCAGCCGTGCGATGCGCGAATCGATCGCCCGGTCGAAGGCTTCCTCGTCCTCGGCCGGCGCACGCTCCATGATCTCCTCGCGCGTCAGCACCTTGCCGGGATTGTCGGCGAAGGCGCGGATCAGCGCGACCTCGCCAGCCGACAGCCGGTCGGTCGAGCCATCGGCCTTGAGGATGCGGGCCGCGACCAGATCGACGGAGGCAGTCTCGAACACCACGAAGTTGCGGCGGCGTCCCAGCCGGCGCTGCAGGATGCCGGCGACGCGGGCGGCAAGCTCGCGCAGCTCGACCGGCTTCTGCACATAGTCCTCGGCCCCCAGCTCCAGCCCGAGCACCCGGTCCACCGGGTCGGGATTGCCAGTCAGCACGAGAACGGCGATATCGCTGGCGAGATCGGTGCGAATGAGAATGTCGATGCCGCCCTCGCCGGGCAGTCCGAGGTCGAGGATGATCAGGTCCGGCTTCTCGCGGGCGAGATAGGGCTCGAGCTCCCACGCCGCCTTCAGGCAGTCGACGTCGTAGCCGAGATCGGTCAGGTATTCCTTGACCGCGTCGGACCAGTCCGGTTCGTCGTCGAGCACCGCGATGCGGCCGCGCCTCGCCATCGGTCAGCCTTTCGATACTGCGTCGCGCCGCTTGCATCCGCGCGCGAGTTCCATCCTAGTTCGTGGCCGCATCTGCTGTCACCCTCGCTTGAAACACAAGGGCATCGGGCATGAAGACGACCGTCGCTATCGTCGACGACGAGGAACATCTGCGCGAGGCCGTCGGCGAATACCTGGAACTGCAGGGCTTCGAGGTCCTGAGCTTCCGCAATGCCCAGGCATTCCGCGAGGAAGGCGCCGGCAAGGCGATCGACGTGGCGGTTCTCGATGTCGCCATGCCCGGCGAGGACGGCCTCTCGCTCGCCCGCTTCATCCGCAAGTCCGGCTCGACAGGCATCATCATGGCGACCGCCGCCGGACGCCCGATCGACCGCATCGTCGGCCTCGAGATCGGCGCGGACGACTATCTGGTGAAGCCCTACGAACTGCGCGAACTGCTCGCCCGCATCAAGAGCGTGCTGCGCCGCGTGAAGGCGGCTCCCCCGGTGGGACAGACGACGCCGGCGGCCGCGCCCGAGAGCCGCAGCCTGCGGTTCGGCACGCTGGTTCTCGACCTCGATGCCCGGCGACTGGTCGATGGCTCCGGTGGCCCGATCGAGCTGACTGCGATGGAATTCGATCTCCTGCAGGCGCTGGCGACCCGGCCGAACCGGGTGCTGTCCCGCGGCCAGCTTCAGGAATTCGCCCATGGCCGGACAGTGGACGAGAGCGACCGCTCCATCGACATCCGCGTCACGCGCCTGCGCAAGAAGATCGAGCCGGACCCGGAACACCCGCGCTTCATCAAGACGGTGCGCGGCGAGGGCTACGTCTTCGTTCCCGGCGGAGGCTGATCCGTGGCGGAAGCCGAGCAGCTCATCGGTTCCGGGCCGGCCGCACCGTTCGGCCGGCTGTTCGAGGACAGCGTGGTCGCGCCGGAAGGCCAGCTCGATCCCACCGTTCTTGGTCGCCTGTTCGAGGCCATGCCGATGCGCGTCACCGCGCTCGATGCCGGCCAGCGCTTCGTCTTCGCCAACAGCGAGACGCTGGCCATGCTGGGCAAGCGCTCCGACGAGGTCGTCGGGCACACCGTGCGCGAGGTGTTCGGCGCCTCCGTCGATGAGCGCAGCAAGGTCTTCGAGGCAAAGCTCGCGAAAGGCGAGGTCGTCCGCTGGGCGGATTGGGGCGTCTATGCCAACGGTCAGCGCCGCTATGTGGAACATCTCTATTCGCCGTGCTTCGGTCCGGCCGGCGAACTGATCGGCTATATCAGCTTCGTGCGCGACACGACCGATCTGAAGGAGCGGGAGGAAGCACTGGAGGCGCGGATCGCGGCGCTCAACATCGCCGAGACGGTCAATACCGCGATCATCAAGACCTCGATCGACCCGATCATGGTGGTCGATGAGGATGGCTTGCTGATCGACCTCAATCCCGCAGCCATGGCGACCTTCGGCTATTCCCGCGCCCATGCGGTCGGGCGGCCTATCGCCGACCTGATCATCCCGCCGCATCTGCGCGAGAGCCATACGCAGGGCATGGGCCGCTACACGGCGACCGGCATGAGCCGGATCCTCGACCAGCGCATCACGGTCGATGCCCAGCGTTCGGACGGCGCGACCATCCCCATCGAACTGACCATTTCCGAGATCCGGCTGCCGCAACGGCGCGTGTTCACCGCCCATCTGCGCGACCTCTCCTCCGTGCGCCAGGCCGAAAGGCAGCTCGAACAGCAGCGCGAACGGCTGCACCAGGCCGAGAAACTCTCCGCCATGGGCTCGCTTCTGGCCGGCGTCGCCCATGAACTCAACAATCCACTGGCGATCCTCGTCGCGCAGTCGACCTTGCTCATGGAGACCGCGTCGAGCGATGCCCAGAAGCGACGCGCCGAGCGCATCCATGCCGCGGCCGAACGATCCGGCCGGATCGTCAAGAGCTTCCTCGCCATGGCGCGCCAGCGGCCCGAAAAGCGCGAGCCGACCAGCCTGAACGCGCTGGTGAAGGCGTCCACCGAAATGCTCGCCTACGGACTGCGCACCCACGGCGTTGAACTCGCGCTCGACCTCGACGAGCGGCTGCCGGCAATCGTCGCCGATCAGGACTTCCTCGGCCAGGTCGTCGCCAACCTGATCATCAACGCCCAGCATGCGCTGGCGGAGCGCCCCGATCCCCGCCGGATCGTCGTCTCGACCCGGAACGAGGGTCGCAGCGCCGTGCTCCAGGTCGCCGACAACGGCCCAGGCGTGCCCGCACAGCTCGCCGAGCGCATCTTCGAGCCCTATTTCACCACCAAGCCCGCGGGCGTCGGCACTGGCATCGGCCTGTCCATCTGCAAGACCGTGGTCGAATCGCATGGCGGCACGATCAGCCATGCCGCAGCCCCCGGCGGTGGTGCGATCTTCACCGTCTCCTTGCCCGCCATCACCGGCGAACAGGCCGAGGAACCCGTGCCCGCCAGCCCCGAAACCGATGGCCTGTCCATCCTCGTCGTCGATGACGAAGCCGACGTGCGCGAGGGGCTCGCCGAAATGCTCGAACTGCTCGGCCATCGGGTCCTTCCCGCCCAGACCGCCCGCGAGGCGCTGGAGGGCGGCGGCGCGGAAGCGGCCGATCTGGTCTTCGTCGATCTCCGAATGCCCGGTATCGATGGCCTCCGCTTCCGCGATGCGGTGGTCGCGCGCAATCCGAGGCTCGCCGACCGCGTGATCATCATGACCGGTGACGCGGTCGAGGGTCCCGGCGCGGTGGAGCGCCATGGCGGCGAAGGGCGCATTCCCATCATGGAAAAGCCGTTCACGCTGGCCGACGTGCGTGACGCCCTCACGGCCTTCGCCTGATTGCCGCGTGAGTCTTCGCGAAGATCCCGGAGTCGAGGCATCCGCGCCGCGAGTCTCCACACAGGCCACCTGAGTCGAAAAGGTCGGTGGCGGGCACGTCGCACGCATGTCCCGGCGGCTGGTAAGAATTCGTTAACCGAAATGACTCGCGGCGAATCCCGATCGACTCGGCATCCGGCGATCATGACTCGGCTAGTGGCTCGCTAGACTCTCAACCACCATATCTTGTCGTGAACGAATCAGGATTCGTGGCGAGTCAGCGATTCGACCCCGATTCGTTCCAGACTCGTTCCGGGCGTGAACGAGCGCGCCGGCCGATACCGAAATGTCACGCATGTCCCGTGCCGGCGTGATACAGAAGGTTCCGAATGACCCTGTCGCTTCCGCCACTGCCCCCCGCCCTCCGCGGGCGTGGGGTAACCGCAGTCCTCGGCCCGACCAATACGGGCAAGACGACGCTCGCCATCGAGCGAATGCTGGCCCATCCCTCGGGCCTGATCGGGCTGCCGTTGCGGCTCCTCGCCCGCGAGGTCTATGCCAAGCTCGTCGCCCGCGCCGGCGAGGGCGCGGTGGCGCTGGTCACGGGCGAGGAGAAGATCAAGCCGCCCGGCGCGCGCTACTGGGTCGCGACCGTCGAGGCCATGCCGCTCGACATCGACGTGTCCTTCCTCGCCATCGACGAGATCCAGATCGCCGGCGACCTCGAGCGCGGTCACGTCTTCACCGACCGCATCCTCAACCGGCGTGGCCGCGACGAGACCATGCTGCTCGGGGCCGCCACGATGCGCGGGCTGATCGAGAAGCTCATTCCCGGCGCCAATATCGTCACGCGGCCGCGCTTCTCGAACCTGATGTTCGCGGGCGAGAAGAAACTCACCCGCCTGCCGCGTCGCTCGGCCATCGTCGCCTTCTCGGCCGACGAGGTCTATGCGATCGCCGAGCTGATCCGCCGCCAGCGCGGCGGCGCCGCCGTGGTGCTCGGCGCGCTGTCGCCACGCACGCGCAATGCGCAGGTCGAGATCTACCAGTCCGGCGACGTCGATTATCTCATCGCCACCGACGCCATCGGCATGGGTCTCAATCTCGATGTCGACCATGTCGCCTTCGCTGCCGACCGGAAATTCGACGGCTACCAGTTCCGCCGGCTGAACCCGGTCGAGTTCGCCCAGATCGCAGGGCGCGCAGGGCGCTCCAATCGCGACGGCACGTTCGGGACGACCGGCCGCTGCCCGCCGTTGGAGGACGAACTTGTTCAGGCGCTGGAGAGCCATTCCTTCGACGGCGTGAAGATGCTGCAGTGGCGCAACACCCATCTTGACTTCGCGTCGGTGGAAGCGCTGCTCGCCAGCCTCGACGTGGTGCCGACCGAACCGGGCCTAACCCGCTCACCCATCGCCATCGACCAGCGGGTTCTGGAACTGGCGCTGAAGGACGAGGATGTCAGGGCGCGCGCCAGGGGCCGCGAAGCGGTGTCCAAGCTCTGGGACGCGTGCCTGATGCCGGACTATCGCCGCATCTCGCCGGCGAGCCATACCGAGCTGGTCACCGCCCTTTACGGCCACCTCACCAGCCGGAAGGGACGCATCCCCTCCGACTGGATCGCCGCCCAGGTCGCCATCGCCGACCGCACCGATGGCGACATCGACACGCTGTCCAACCGGATCGCCCACATCCGCACCTGGACCTTCGCAGCCAACCGGCCGGACTGGGTCGATGACCCCGTCCACTGGCAGGCAGAGACACGCCGGGTGGAGGACATTTTGTCCGATGCCCTTCATGAACGCTTGACGCAGCGCTTCGTCGATCGCAGGACGAGCGTGCTGATGCGTCGCCTAAGGGAAAACACCATGCTCGAGGCCGAGATCACCAAGACCGGCGACGTGACCGTCGAGGGCCAGCATGTCGGCCGGCTCGAAGGCTTTCGCTTCGCCCCCGACCCGCAGGCCGGCGACGGCGAGGCGGGGCGCGCCCTGCGGGCGGCCGCGTCCAAGGCGCTGGCGAGCGAAATCGACTCCCGCGCGGAGAAACTGTCGTCGTCCGGCGATGAAGCTTTCATCCTGTCGAACGACGGCACGATCCGCTGGCACGGCGAGGCCGTCGCCAAGCTCGATGCCGGGGACAAGATCCTCGCGCCGCGCGTGCGCATCCTCTCCGACGAGCATCTGACCGGTGGCCCGCGCGACCAGGTGCAGGCGCGCCTCGACCTCTGGCTCCACGCCCAGATCGAGAAGCAGCTCGGCCCTGTCCTGGCGCTGGAGAGGTCCGAGGAACTGACCGGCCTCGCTCGCGGCGTCGCCTTCCAGCTCGCCGAGGCGCTTGGCGTCATCGACCGGCCGAAGATCGCCGAGGACGTGAAGCAGCTTGATCAGGAGGCGCGGGCCGTCCTGCGCAAGCTCGGCGTGCGCTTCGGCGCCTATCACATCTACCTGCCGGCGACGCTGAAGCCCGCGCCGCGCGCCCTGGCGCTGCAGCTCTTCATGCTCAAGCAGGACATGCTCGGCGAGAAGGGTCTGACCGAGCTGCCGGCGCTTGCCGCCTCGGGCCGCACCTCGATCGCCGTCGATCCCGCGATCAACAAGGATCTCTACCGCCTCGTCGGCTTCCGCGCGCTGGGCCCGCGAGCCGTGCGCGTCGATATCCTCGAGCGCCTCGCCGACATCATCCGCCCGGCTCTCGCCTGGCGACCGGGCACCGCGACGCCGGAGCCGGCCGGCCATTTTCCCGGCGGCGGCTTTACCGCGACCGTCGCCATGACCTCGCTGGTCGGCTGCTCGGGCGACGACTTCGCCTCCATCCTCAAGGGCCTCGGCTACCGGATGGACAAGCGTCCCGCGCCGCCGCCGAAGCCCGTGGAGGTTGCCGCGCCGGCCGAGACCGAGGCCGCTGCACCGGCCGAGGCGGACGCCGCAGAGCCGGCCGA
The DNA here is from genome assembly GCF_016793595.1 of Phreatobacter sp. Lineage (GTDB taxonomy): Bacteria > Pseudomonadota > Alphaproteobacteria > Rhizobiales > Phreatobacteraceae > Phreatobacter. The sequence goes on along the minus strand of NZ_JAEULY010000016.1, from coordinate 103,886 downwards.
CGCCGGTGTCGTCATCGACACGGTGGAGGAGGCCGTAGCCGCTGATGCCCTGCCACCGGAGCCGGTTGCCGAAGCTCCCATGGCGGATGTGGAAACACAGGCCGCACCGCCTGCATCGGAGACGCCCGTCGCAGCCGAACCGGCCGCGCCGTCCTTCGAGGCGCCAGCCCTGACCGAGGCGGCCGCTGCCGACGGACAGGTGTCGGCAGAGGCACCGGCCGAGGCTGCCGAGACGCCACAGGCGGAGACCCGCACGGAACCGGCTGCGGCAGCCGAGCCTGCCATGGTCGAGGTCTGGCGTCCCGGCGGCCGGATGGACGGCGAGCGCCCGCAGCGCCGTGACTTCCGTAAGGGCGGCGAGCGCGGCGGCGAGCAGGGACAGCGGCGCGATCATCGTCCGCGTCACGGTCAGCCGCGCGATGGGCAGCGCCATGGACAACCGCGTGACGGTCAGCCGCGAGACGGCCAGCCGGGCGGCGAGAACCGTTCCGATCGCGCGCCCCGCGAGGGTGCTCCGGAGGGCGAGCGCCGGGAAGGCGGCCGCCCGCCGCGCCGCGATTTCTCCAAGTTCAAGGACTTCCGGGGCAAGGATTCGCGCAACAAGGGTGATGGTGAGCGCCGGGACCGGCCGCAGCGCGAGGAGCGCGCCGATTTCCGTGGGCCCCGTCCGCAGGATCGGGCCCCGCGCAAGGAGCGCGAGCCCGATCCGAACTCGCCCTTCGCCAAGCTCGCGGCGCTGAAGGACGCCATGACCAAGAAGCCGTGACGCGGCAACCCTGAGGCATTGTTGAACGAGACGGACCGCCTGCGCATCGACAAGTGGCTATGGTTCGCGCGCGTGGTGAAAACGCGGAGCGCGGCGGCAAAGCTCTGCGAGGACGGTTCCGTCCGGCTCAATGGCGCCAAGATCGATCAGGCCCACAAGCCGGTGCGGCCGGGAGACGTGCTGACCATCGCGCTTCCCGGCCGGGTGAAGGTGCTGAAGGTCGTTTCGCTCGCCGAGCGACGCGGCCCCTACAGCGAGGCGCAGCACATCTACGAGGATCTGTCGCCCGAGCCGCCCCGCTTCGACCCGCCCTCGCCCATCGTCGAACGCGATCCCGGCAGCGGCCGGCCGACCAAGGCCGAGCGGCGCGAGACGGATCGGCTGAAAGGCTGGGACAGCTGAGCCTGTCCTCACGGCGATTTCTCTTGCCACGGATGGCCTGTTCGGAATAACGAACGATCTGACTGACGAGAGAAACGCGACCGTTTCGTTCCATGGCACGCGCCCAGCGCATCTCCGACGATCTCGCCCGACGCCAGGCCGATGAGCCGGCCGGCGAGGTCGCGCATTTCGGACCCGACGAGCCGCTGCTGCTCGATGCGGGCGTGGCCCTGTCGCCGTTCCAGATCGGCTACAAGACCTATGGCACGCTGAACGCCGACCGCTCCAACGCGGTTCTCGTCTGTCACGCACTGACCGGCGACCAGCATGTCGCCAGCGACAATCCGGTCACCGGCAAGCCCGGCTGGTGGGAGATCATGATCGGCCCGGGCAGGCCAGTCGATACCGATCGTTATTTCGTCATCTGCTCCAACGTGCTCGGCGGCTGCATGGGCACGACGGGACCTGCCTCCACCAACAACGCCACTGGCCAGCCACACGGCCTTGCGCTGCCGCTGATCACCATTCCCGACATGGTGCGCGCGCAGTCCATGCTGGTGAAGCGGCTCGGCATCGACAGCCTGTTCTGCGTCATCGGCGGCTCGATGGGCGGCATGCAGGTGCTGCAATGGGCGACGCAGTATCGGGACAGGGTGTTCTCGGCCATGCCGATCGCCACCGCCGCGCGCCATTCCGCCCAGAACATCGCGCTGCACGAGGTCGGCCGGCAGGCGATCATGGCTGATCCCGAATGGCGCGGCGGGCGCTACCTGACCGAGGACACGCGGCCCTCCGCGGGTCTCGCCGTGGCGCGCATGGCCGCGCACATCACCTACCTTTCCGACGCCGCCCTGCACCGCAAGTTCGGCCGCAGGTTCCAGGACCGCGACGCCCCGACCTTCTCCTTCAACGCCGATTTTCAGGTCGAGAGCTATCTGCGTTATCAGGGCGAGGCCTTCGTCGAGCGCTTCGACGCCAATTCCTATCTCTACGTGACGCGCGCGATGGACTATTTCGACATCGCCGCCGAGCATGGCGGCTCGCTCGCCAGGGCCTTCGCCGGAACCAAGACCCGGTTCTGCGTCGTCTCCTTCACCTCCGACTGGCTGTTCCCCACCGCCGGGTCGCGCGCCGTCGTCCACGCGCTGAACGCGGCGGGCGCCTCGGTCTCCTTCGCCGAGATCGAGTCCGACAAGGGCCACGACGCCTTCCTGCTCGACGAGCCGGAACTGTTCGCCATCACCCGCGGCTTTCTTGCCTCGGCCGCCCGGGCGCGAGGCATCGCATGACGCAGGATCTGACCATGGCCTCCGCGCCGGGTCCCGTGCGCCCGGACTATCTCGTCGTCGCCGGCATGATCGAGCCCGGCTCGAAAGTGCTGGACGTCGGCTGCGGCGACGGCGGGCTGCTGAAGCTCCTGCGCGACAGCAAGGGCGTCGACGGGCGCGGCATCGAACTGTCGCGCGAGGGCGTCAACCAGTGTGTCGCCGAAGGCCTGGCGGTTGTGCAGGGCGACGCCGACACGGACCTTGCCTTCTACCCCGACGACGCCTTCGACGTGGTGATCCTGTCGCAGACCATTCAGGCGACCCGCGCGCCGCGCGTGGTGCTGGAACACATGCTCCGCATCGGCAAGCGCGCCATCGTCTCGTTCCCGAATTTCGGTCATTGGCGCCTGAGGATGCAGCTGGTCACGCGCGGACGCATGCCGACCTCGGAGAACCTGCCTTACCGCTGGTACGACACGCCCAATATCCACTTCTGCACCATTCGCGACTTCGTCGATCTCGTCCGCGAGATTGACGCGGTGATCGAGCGCTCGACAGCGCTCGACTGGCACGGCCGCGAAGTGCGCGTGAACGCGCCGTGGTGGTTCTGGAACTTCTTCGGCGAGCAGGCCGTGTTCAAGCTCAGCCGGAAGGGCTAGGCTCGGCGCTCCCTTGGGGGTCTCACATGCCACTGGTCGCCAATATCCTCGTCGCGTTCGTGGGCCTGCTCCACGTCGCGATCCTCGTCATCGAGATGTTCTTCTGGAACACGCCTTTCGGCCACCGCACCTTCGGCCTGACGCCGGACTTCGCCGCGCAGTCGGCGGTGCTGGCCGCCAATCAGGGTCTCTATAACGGCTTCCTCGCGGCCGGCCTCATCTGGAGCCTGTTCGCGCCGAAGACCATGGCTTTCGCGCTGAAAATCTTCTTCCTCGGCTGCGTCGTGATCGCCGGCATCTATGGCGGCGCGACGGCCAAGACCTCGATCCTGTTCACGCAGGGCCTGCCGGCGGCGGTGGCGCTGGCGGCCGTCTTCCTCGCGCGCAACAAGGGCTGATCAGGCACGCGTCAGGGCGGCGCAGAGATCGAGGAGCCGGTCCACCTCGCCCTCCGTGTTGTAGTAGTGCGGCGAGGCGCGCACCAGCGGCGGCAGGTGGCGCGCCTCGGCATCGATCCGCGTGCTCGACGGGTTGGACGCCCCGATGGTGATGCCGGCCTCGCCCGCCGCCGCGACCACGGCGGAGGCATCCAGTCCCTCGACGGTGAAGCTGACGATTGCCGAGGGGCTCCGGCCAAGATCGCGCGCCGTCACTCCAGCAAGCGTGCTGAGGCCGTTGCGAAGGCGACCGGAGAGCAACCGGCAACGCGCCTCGATCGCATCGAGGCCGATATCCAGCGCATAGTCCACGGCGACGCCGAGACCGGCACGCGCCGCATAATTGTTTTCCCAGGTCTCGAAGCGGCGGGCATCGTCGCGCAGTTGGTAGCGGTCGCGCGCCACCCAGACCGCCGAGAAATGGTCGACCATCGGCGGCTCGAGACCTTTCAGGAAAGCACGCCGCACATAGAGAAAGCCGGTGCCGCGCGGGCCGCGCAGGAACTTGCGCCCCGTCGCCGACAGCATGTCGCAACCGATGGCCTCGACATCGACGGGCATCTGGCCGACAGCCTGACAGGCATCCAGCAGGTAAGGGACTCCGTGGGTGCGAGCGATGCGGCCGACCGCCGCCGCCGGATTGGCGAGACCGCCATTGGTCGGCACCCAGGTAATCGAGATCAGCTTCACCCGCGCATCGATCATCCGCTCCAGCGCGGCAAGATCGATCTCGCCCGTCTCGTCGCTGGGGATCACGTCGATGACAAGGCCGGTGCGCCTGGCCATCTGGAGGTAGGCGACATAGTTCGCGCCATATTCGGCCTCGCAGGTGAGAATGCGGTCGCCGGCCGTGAATTTCAGGCCATAAAAGGCCATCTGCCAGGCGACTGTCGCGTTCTCCATCAGGCCGATCTCGTCGGGCGCGGCATTGAGCAGGCGCGCCACCGAGCCATAGACGCCATCGAGGCGCGCCGTTTCCTGTTCAGCTGCCGCATAGCCGCCGATCTCGGCCTCGATATCGAGATGGGCCTTCATCGTCTCCACGACCTGACGCGGCATCAATCCGGCACCGGCATTGTGGAGATAGCAGCGGCGCTCAGCCGAGGGCACGTCGGTCCGGATGCGCGCGAGATCGAGGGCCATGACGGGTCTCCGCAGAGTTCAGTAGGTGCCGGGATATTGCCCGCCGTCGACCAGAATGCTCTGGCCGGTGATGAACCCGGCATGGACGGAGCAGAGGAAAGCGATGGTCGCGCCGATCTCGGCCGCCTCGCCGTAGCGGCCCGCGGGATTCTGCGCGCCGCGCTCGGCCCAGATGTCATCAAAGGGTCGGCCGGTCATCTCGGCAAGCTTCTCGACGTGATGCTTCTGCGCATCCGTCGCGACAATGCCCGGCAGCACGTTGTTGATGGTGACGCCCTTCGCCACGGTCTGGCGCGCGAGGCCGGCGACGAAGCCGACAAGCCCTGAGCGCGCGCCGTTCGACAGGCCCATTTCGAGCTGGGGGATCTTCACCGACCGCGAGACGATGTTGACGATGCGGCCGAAGCCCCGCGCCATCATGCCGTCCACCGTCGCCTTCATCAGCGCGATGGGCGAGAGCATCATGGCGTCGAGCGCGGCAATCCAGTCGTCGCGGGTCCAGACGCGAAAATCGCCGGGCGGCATGCCATCGGCATTGTTGATGAGGATGTCGGGATTCGGGCAGGCGGCAAGTGCGGCCGCGCGACCGGCCTCCGTTGTGACGTCGCCGGCAACCGGCGTGACCACCACGCCGAAGCGTGCCCGGATGTCGGCGGCAACTGCATCGAGCCGTTCCCGATTGCGCGCCAGGATGGTCAGCGCCACACCTTCCGCAGCAAGCATGTCCGCTGCCGCGCGGCCCATGCCCCGGCTGCCGCCGCAGATGATGGCCGATTTGCCCTTGAGTCCGAGATCCATGGTGACGACTGATAGAGCGCCGGCGCGCGCTTGTCTTGCCCCCCGCCCGCATGGGCGCTCATGCGCCGTCAGGCTGGAACCAGCTTCGCTTCCGCCTCGATCAGCTTCTTGATCTCGGGGCGGCAGGAGCCGCAATTGGTGCCGGCCTTCAACGCCCGGCCGACCGCATCGACATCGCAGGCGCCCGCCGCGATAGCGTCCCGGATCGTCGTCAGGCCGACCGCGAAACAGGCACAGACTGTCGGGCCGGCATCGGCGATTCCCTCGGGCGACCGGCCGGAGAGGAGGGCCTTCCGCGCAGCCGGCGGCAGATCCTTCAGGCCGAACTGGGTCTCGATCCAGTTCCACGAGGGCCGGCCATCGAGGGCGAGGAACAACACCGCCTCCAGGCCCCCGTCCCTGAACACGGCCGCGCGGTAGATGCCTCGCGCCGCATCGGTCATCTCGGTGATGGTCCCGTCCTGACCGGCAAGCGCCTCCGCGACAGCCCGTCCATCCACCGGCAGGTCCGAGGCCAGCACAGTGCCCACGCCGCCCTCCACTGCGGCACGCGCCCAGCGCAGACCATCCGGAAGCGCGACCGGGCCGCGCGACAGGATGAAGCCCTCGACCAGCATCTCGACCCGCGAGAGGCTGGCCGGCGTCGCCTTCATTTCGGGTTGCCCTGAGAAGGGATCGGTGAAGGGCTGGACGAGCGCTCCGACACGGGCGCTGCCGGCGGTCTCGTCGCTCCAGTGGATCGGCACGAACACCGCGCCGCGCATCTGGCCTTCGCTCAGCACGACCCGCAGCGTCGCCGCGCCGTGATCAGTCTCGACCCGGACGAAATCGCCCGGACCAATGCCCGCCGCAGCCGCATCGTCCGGGTGAATTTCGGTAAAGGGCTCGACGATGTGGCGACCGAGCGTCGGCGCCCGGCCGGTGCGTGTCATCGTGTGCCAGTGGTCGCGCACGCGGCCGGTATTGAGCAGGAAGGGACGGTTTTCGCCTGCCTCGGCCTTCAATGCCGGCGGCGCGATGGCGATCATCCGCGCGCGGCCATCGGCGGTGAAGAAGCGGCCTTCCGCGAAGAAGCGCTTGTCGGCCGTGTCGCGGATATTCCGGACCGGCCACTGGATCGCGCGGAGCGCGTCGAACTCCGCGTCGGATACCGTGGCAAGGCCGCCAATGTCGAAATCGCGCGCGCCCCTGTTTTCGAAGGCCGAGAGCGCGGCGTGCTCCCTGAACACAGCCGCCGCATTGTCCCAGGAAAAGGCTTCCGCGAAGCCCATGCGCCTGGCGACCTCGGCGACGATCCACCAGTCCGACCTCGCCTCCCCGGGCAGGGGAAGGAACGGCCGCTGGCGCGTGATGCGGCGTTCCGAATTGGTCACCGTGCCGTCCTTCTCGCCCCAGGCCGCGGCTGGCAGCAGAATATGGACCCCGGAATTGACGGTGTCGTTGGAGAGCACGACCTCGGAGACGATGAAATGGTCGAGGCGACCGAGCGCGCGGCGGACGTGATCGGCCTTGGGCAGGCTCACCGCCGGGTTCGTCGCCATCACCCAGAGCGCCCTGATCGCGCCGGCCTCGATGGCATCGAACATCTGGACGGCCTTGAGGCCTTCTGATGTCGCCATGCGCGGCGCGCCCCAGAAGCGGCGGACGCGGTCGATCTCGCTCGCCGAGAAACCCATATGGGCCGCCAGCATGTTGGCGAGGCCGCCGACCTCGCGGCCGCCCATCGCGTTGGGCTGGCCGGTCAGCGAGAACGGCCCCATGCCCTCGCGGCCGATGCGACCGGTGGCGAGGTGGCAGTTGAGGATGGCCGAGACCTTGTCGGTGCCTTGCGCCGACTGGTTGACACCCTGGCTGTAGAGTGTAACGGCCTTCCCGGTCGTGCGGAACCACTCGAACAGGGTCCGCACGTCGGCTTCGGCAAGGCCGCAGGCACGCGCCGTGGCGCCGATGGTCGGCGCGATCTCGCGGGCGCGCTCCAGCGCCTCCTCGAAACCGTCGACATGGGCCTCGACATAGGCGCGGTCGATGGCGCCCGCCTCTGCCAGATGAACCAGCAGCCCCGAGAACAGCGCGCCGTCCATGCCCGGCCTGATGGCCAGCATCAGGTCGGCATCGGCCGAGGTCGCCGTGCGGCGCGGATCGACCACGACGATCCTCGCTCCGCGCGCGGCCTTGTTCGCCACCATGCGCTGCCAGAGGATGGGGTGGCACCATGCCGCGTTCGACCCGACGAGGATCAGCAGGTCGGCCGTATCGAGGTCCTCATAAGTGCCGGGCACCGTGTCCGCGCCGAAGCCGCGACGATGGCCGGCGACGGACGACGCCATGCAGAGCCGCGAATTGGTATCGACATTGGCGGTGCCGACAAAGCCCTTCATCAGCTTGTTGGCGACGTAATAGTCCTCGGTGAGGAGTTGTCCGGAGAGGTAGAAGGCGGTCGCGTCGGGCCCGTGCTCGCGCGCGGTGCGGCCGAAGGCCTCCGCGACGGCGTCAAGCGCGGTTCCCCAGCTGACGCGCTCCATGGTGCCGGAGCGGGACCGGATCATCGGATGCAGCAACCGGCCTTCCAGCGACACCGTTTCGCCGAGCGCCGAGCCCTTCACGCAGAGCCGCCCGCGATTGGCCGGGTGAGACGGATCGCCCGCAACCGTCACCTGGCCCCCGCCATCGACGCTGGCGATCACGCCGCAGCCGACCCCGCAATAGGGACAGGCGGTCGCGACGGGGTTGGGCAGGTGCGAATGGGCTGTCATGGCTTCGCCCTCGTCAGCGCTGCATGGCCTTTGCCGCGAAACCGGCTTCCACTTTCGCAGCCCATGCTAGGCTGCCTCCGCCAGCGCCTGCCCGAACACGACGGCGTCGCGCAGGCGCCCGAGCGGGCGGCCCTGCCGGATCAGGTCGAGATACCAGAGGGCATCCGAGGTCTCGCCGAAGAGCACCGCGCCGGTGAGCACGTCCTCACGAATCACCAGTTTGCGATAGGTGCGAAGGCCAGGATCGCGCCAGACGATCACCTCGGTTCCGGCCTCGCCGATAAAGTCCCCGGCCGAGAAGACCGGCACGCCAGACACCTTGAGATTGGTCGAGAGCACCGTTCCGGCATAGGCGGCAGGCTTGCCCGCGAGATGACGGGCGAGCGCCGCGCCCTGCTGATAGGCGGGTTCGACCAGGCCATAGCAGGTGCCGCGATGCTCGGCGCATTCGCCGATGGCATGGATGGCGGGATCAGAGGTCGCAAGACGATCGTCCACGACGACGCCACGATTGACGGCCAATCCCGCGGCGCGGGCGAGATCGGCATTGGCGCGGATGCCGACGGCGGACACGACCATGTCGGCGGCGATGCGCCGACCGTCGGTGAGCAGCACGCCCTCGACGCACTCCTCGCCCTCGACGGCTGCGGTATCGGCGCCGAGGATGACGGCGATGCCGCGCGCCTCCAGCGCCGCCTTCAGCATGGCGGCTGCCTCGGGGTCCAACTGGCGCTCCATCAGCCGGTCCATCAGGTGGATCAGCGTCACGCGGGTGCCGGTGAGCGCAAGACCATAGGCCGCCTCGATTCCCAGCAGGCCGCCACCGATGACGACCGCGCGGGTGGCGGGGCTCGCGGCCGCCAGCATGGCGGAGACATCGTTATGATCGCGGAAGGCCAGGACGCTCGGCAGGTCCATCCCGGGCTTCGGCAGGCGGATCGGATGCGATCCGGTGGCAAGAACCAGCTTGGCGTAGGGGAGGCGCGCGCCGTCTTCGAGAATGACGGCGCGACCGGCCCGGTCGATCTCCGTGGCGCGCTTGCCATAGACCAGCGTCACGCCCTGCCGCTCCCACCAAAGACGCGGCTTTAGTTCGGTGTCCTCGCGGGCGATCTCGCCGGCCAGAACCGAGGATAGCAGCACGCGGTTGTAGGCGAGCGCCGGCTCGGCGCCGATCACCGCGACCGAATAGCGGCCGAGGCCTTCCTTGCCGAGATTTTCGACAAAGCGCGCCGCGGCCATGCCATTGCCGATGACGACGAGCGGTTCGGACATCGCCGGCCTCCGGTCAGGCGGCTTCGACGAAGGCGTGACGTTCGTAGAGGAATTTGAGCACCGCCTCTCGCGCCTTGATGTAGGTGGCGTTGGAGACCAGCTCGAGACGCTTGCGCGGGCGCGGCAGATTGACGTCGAGGATCTCGCCGATGGTCGCAGAAGGGCCGTTGGTCATCATGATGATGCGGTCGGAGAGCAGAACCGCCTCGTCCACGTCATGGGTGATCATGATCATGGTGTTCTTCAGCGTCGCGTGGATCTGCATGACCGAATCCTGCAGGTGCGCGCGGGTCAGCGCGTCGAGCGCGCCGAAAGGCTCGTCCAGCAGCAGGATCTTCGGTTGCATGGCGAGCGCCCGGGCGATGCCGACACGCTGGTTCATGCCGCCGGAGATTTCACCGGGGCGGCGGTCCCTGGCGTGGACCATGTGGACGAGATCGAGCTTGTGCATGGTCCAGTCGTGCCGCTCGGCCTTGGACTTGCGGCCGGAGAACACCTTGTCCACCGCCATGCGGACATTGTCGTAGACGGTCAGCCAGGGCAGCAGCGAATGGTTCTGGAACACCACGGCGCGGTCGGGGCCGGGGTCGTTGACTTCACGGTTCTCCAGAAGCACGGCCCCTGTCGTCGCCGGCGTCAGGCCCGCGATGATGTTGAGCAGCGTGGACTTGCCGCAGCCGGAATGACCGATGATCGAAACGTACTCGCCTTCCTCGATTGCAACGTTGATGTCGCTGAGGACGTTGTTCGCGATGCCGTTGCGGACGAAAGTCTTCTCGACCTGTTCGACGAGGAGATAGGGAACCTGCTTGGCCATCTCGGGATCTCCTCAGTTCGCTGCGGTGCCGCGGGTGACAATGGTGGCGAGCCCCGCGATCAGCCGGTCGAGGATGAAACCGACCAGGCCGATATAGACGAGGGCGATGATGATGTCGGGCAGCTTGGACGAGTTCCACGCGTCCCAGATGAAGAAGCCGATGCCGACGCCGCCGGTGAGCATCTCGGCCGCCACGATGGCCAGCCAGGCGAGGCCGACACCGATCCTAAGGCCCGTGAAGATGTAGGGCGCCGCCGAGGGCAGCATGATCTTCCAGAAGAACTCGAACTGGTTCAGCCGCAGCACCGCCGATACGTTGCGATAATCCTGCGGGATGTTGCGGATGCCGACCGAGGTATTGATCAGCACCGGCCAGATCGCAGTGATGAAGATGACGAAGATCGCGCTCGGATTGGCGTCGCGGAAGGCGGCGAGCGAGATCGGCAGCCAGGCGAGCGGCGGCACGGTGCGCAGCACCTGGAAGATCGGGTCGAGGCCGCGCATGGCCCAGGTCGACTGGCCGACCAGCGTGCCGACGAGAATGCCGACGATGGCGGAAAGCCCGAAGCCGATGGCGACCCGCTGCAGCGAGGTCAGCACGCGCCAGCCAAGCCCGATATCCTGGCTGCCGTTGACGAAGAACGGATCGAGAATCAGGTCGCTCGCCTCCCTCCAGACCCGCGAGGGCGGCGGCAGCGAGGCATTGCTGCCCGAGCAGAGGATCTCCCACAGCAACAGCAGCAGGGCCACCATCAGCAGCGGCGGCACCACCGCCGTCGCGAAGGCGACGGCCTTGGGCTTCAGCCAGTCGAGCGTTGAGGCTGCTGCCCTGGGCGCAAGCTGGATCACTTCCGCCGTCGCGGCTGCGACCGGTTCCGGCGGGCTGACGGTTTCCACGGCTCTCAATGCGGGTCGGGACATCTGGGCTCTCGCGGGATGAAGGGATGGCGCCGCCCCGGGTCGAGCCGGGCGGCAGGCGATCGGTTCAGACCTGGGCGCGCTTGATCTTCAGCTGGCGCAGGTAGTCGGACGGATTGGCGGGGTCGAACTTCACGCCGTCGAAGAAGGTCTCGACTCCTCGGGAATCGGAGGTCGGGACGCCGGTGACGCCAAGCGTCCTGGCGGCTGCGAGCCAGAGGTCCGAGCGGTTCGTCCGGTCGACCAGCGCCTTGATGTCGGTGGTCGGCTCGAACTTGCCCCAACGGATGTTCTCGGTGACGAACCAGGCGTCGAGGCTTTTCCAGGGATAGGAAACCGCGCCGCCCTCACCCCAGAACTTCATGCGCAGCGGCGAATCCGCCACCGTGCGGCCATGGCCGTAATTGATGTTGCCCTTGAGGCGGCCGTTGATGTCGTTCACCGGCACGTTGAACCACTGGCGGCGGCCGACGATCTGCGCCAGCTCCTCCTTGTTCTCGATTCTGTCGCACCACTGCTGGGCTTCCATCACCGCCATCAGGATGGCCTGGGTCGCCTTCGGATTGGCGTCGACCCAGTCGGCGCGCATGCCGAGGATCTTCTCGGGGTGCTTGAACCAGAGCTCGCCGGTGGTGATGGCGGTGTAGCCGATGTTCTGGTTGACCAACTGCTCGTTCCACGGCTCGCCGACGCAGAAGCAGTCCATGGTGCCGACCTTCATGTTCGCCACCATCTGCGGCGGCGGCACGACGATGACCTTGATGTCGTTGTCCGGGTCGATGCCGCCCGCCGCGAGCCAGTAGCGGATCCATAGGTCGTGCGTGCCGCCCGGGAAGGTCATAGCGGCGGTCAGATCCTTGCCCTGGGCCTTCTTGCGCTCAAAGGCGGCCCGCAGGGGCGAGGAATCCTTGGATACCGCAAGATCCTTGTATTCGTTGGAGATCGAGATCGACTGGCCGTCCTCGTTGAGGTTGAGCAGCGTATACATCGGCAGCGGCTGGTTGTTCTGCATCACCTTGCCGGTCGAGTAGAGATGCGTCTTCGGCCTCAGGATGTGGCCGCCGTCGATGCCATTGGCCTTGGTGCCGAGCGCCATGTTGTCGCGCGTCGCGCCCCACGAGGCCTGCTTGGAAATGTCCATGTCGGGCACGCCGTGCTTGGCGTAGAAGCCCTTCTCCTTGGCGATGATCAGCGGTGCGGCATCGGTCAGCGCGATGTAGCCGAGACGCGTGCCCTTGACTTCGGGGCCGACCCCTTGCGCGAAGGCGCCCGCCGGCAGCGCCGCCTTGGCGGCGGCGAGCAGCGCGGCTGTCGCGGCGGCCTGCTTCAGGAAGGAGCGGCGATGGGGATGCGACGCGGAGGTCTGGACCGGTGCCTGCGCGATCATGCCCTGGAAAGTCTTGGTCATTCTCTCGGTCCCTGTTGCGGCCAGAGGCGCTGTTGATCTCGTGTCCCTCGGGGTCCGTCGCCCTGCGGCTTCCGGACATGTCCTCGCTTCCCCGCCCGGTTGGCTCCGGGCATGAAAAAGCCGCCGACATCGGTCCGATGCGATGCCGCGCTCGAGGACCGGGCGGGCGATGCTGTCGAACGTCTGTCAGCGGCGTTGCTGATGGCCCTGCGCTGGGCCGCGCGCGATCCCTGGCGGATCACGCACTCGCCAAATACCAATCAAGCCGCGTGCCAAGTCGGCTCGCAGCGAGAAAGTCTCTTCTTTTCAAGATCCTAGGGAGCGACCGTCGGCGGCGGGCTCTCCGGCCAGCCGGCTGACTTCGCGCCATCCGCTGTCTGTGCCTGCCGTTTCATTGTGCAGCGCACAGAAAAGTCACAGGAGCTTTGCGGGAAGCCCACGGGCATCGAAAGCCGCGAGATAGGCGTCGATCGCGCGCCAGTCGAGCGGCGGTTCGATCAGGCTGCCGACCGCGTCCGTGCTGGTCGTTTCGATGGCGCCGGGAGCGATGCTTCCGAACATGCCGGGGCGCAGCAGCGCGTCGATGCGGCCGGCCATGCCCGGGTCGCGCCGCGCCTGCCGCCAGCGCAGCATCTGGACATAGAGCCAGGTCATCCGTGCGGCATCGGGACGGATCGCACCGGGCACGTCGAACCGGATGAAGTCGGGTACGTCGCGGGATGGACCGCCGGGTGCGAGGACCAGACGGCCCTCGATCGTGCGCAGGATGAGCGGAGCCGGCACATCCAGATAGCGCGGATCGGCCAGCAGCTCGGCCAGTGCGATGGCATTGGCCGGGTCGGCGCACCAGGCAGCGCCCTTCACCACGGCCGCCGTCAACGCCTGCGCCGCGCCGGGATCACCGTCCGCGAGCGCGCCGCCGATCGCCAGAACCTTTTCGGGAATGGCCCGGAACAGCGCCGAACCGGGCGCGACGATATGGCCGATGCCACGGTCGACGGCGACCGAGTTCCACGGCGAGCCGACACAGAACCCGTCGATCAGACCCCGCTCCAGCGAACCGACCATCAGTGGCGGCGGGATGACGACGAGCTGGACATCCTCGTCCGGGTCGATGCCACCGGCCGCGAGAAACGCACGCAGGATGTAATTGTGCGTCGAGAACGGGAAGGTGACACCGAAGGTCGGCGGATTGAGTCCGGCCTCGCGGCGGCGCGCGATGGCGGCGCGCATCAACGGCAGCGCAGCCGCCGGATCGTCCGTTACCGCGCCGATCTCGCGCGCAAAGGCCGTGGAAGCCGTGATGGCATTGCCGTTGAGGGCCAGCGTCACCGGCGCGATCATCGGCACCTTCACATGGCCGATGCCTGCGGCGCTGGCGAGTGCCAGCGGCGCGATCATGTGGGCGGCATCGAACAGGCCGACCGACAGTTTGTCGCGGATATTCGCCCAAGACACTTCGCGCACGAGGCCGAGCGCGATGCCGGCCTCGGCCGCGAAGCCCTTCTCGTGCGCCACGATCAGCGGCGCGGCATCGGTCAGCGGGATGAAGCCTGCGGTGATCGTCTTCATCCCAGAATCTCCAGCCCGGTGACCACCGCCTGGGCAATCTCCGCGATCTTCTTCTTCTCGTTCATCGCCCGCCGGCGCAGCAGCACGTAAGCTTCCTCCTCGGCGATGCCCTTGTGCTTCATCAGAAGTCCCTTGGCGCGCTCGACGACCTTGCGCTCCTCGAGCGCCGACTTCGCCTGATCCAGCTCGTTCTGCAGCCGCGCATAGGCTTGGAAACGCGCCACGCACATGTCGAGGATCGACTTGACGCGCTCCTTCTTCAGCCCGTCCACCACATAGGCGGAGACACCTGCATCGATCGCCTTGGTGATCATGCCCGTGTCGGACTGGTCGACGAACATGGCGACCGGCCGCTTCACCAGCTTCGAGACCTGGAAGAGCTGCTCCAGCACGTCGCGCGAGGGGTTTTCGAGGTCGATGACCACCACATCCGGGTCCGTGGCGTAAAGCCGCGCCAACAGGTTGGTCATCTCCTCGATATGGACGATCCTCGTGTAGCCCGCCTCGCGCAGGCCATCCTCGATGATCGCCGCGCGCGAGCGGCTCTCATCGACGATGGCGATGGTGAGGCTGAGGTCGCTCAGGGCTCGCTCCAAACCGTTGCTGGGATGCGCGGGCGGGTTATCGCACCGGCATCGGGTCGGGAACAAGCAGGTTCCGCGCCAGCCTCAATAGACTGCGCGGCCACCGGAAATGTCGAACACCGCGCCGGTCGAGAAGGCGCAGTCCTCGGATGCCAGCCAGGCGATCAGCGCGGCGGCCTCGTCGACCTGCAGAAAGCGGTTCATCGGGATCTTCGACAGCATGAAATCGATATGCTCCTGCTTCATCTGGTCGAAGATCTCGGTCTTCGCGGCAGCCGGCGTGATGCAGTTGACGAGAATGTTGGAGGTGGCCAGCTCCTTGGCCAGCGACTTGGTCAGCCCGATCAGCCCCGCCTTCGACGCCGAATAGTGCGAGGCGTTCGGATTGCCTTCCTTGCCCGCGATCGAGGCAATGTTGACGATCCGGCCGTAGCCCTTCCTGAGCATGACCGGCACGATGGCGCGCGAGGTCAGGTAGGGGCCAACGAGATTGACCTCGACCACGCGCCGCCAGACGTCGGGCGCGAGCTCCCAGGTCTTGCCGTTGCCGCCGGTGATCCCGGCATTGTTGACGAGGATGTCGATGCCCCCATGGGCGGCGACGGTCGCATCGGTCGCCGATTGCACGGAGGCTTCGTCGGTCAGCTCGACCATGTGGGCGGAGACCTTGCCCTTGGCGGCCAGCCGCGCCCGCGCCGCGTCGAGCCGCGCATCGTCCACGTCCCAGAGCGCGACGCTCGCGCCTGAATCAAGCATCCGCTCGGCAGCCGCATAGCCGATGCCGCGCGCGCCGCCAGTGATGACCGCCGCACGGCCGTTCAAATCGATTCGATTCATGCCTGCATCCTGTCCGTTTCCTGTGATGGCCTTTCCGGCCTTGTCTTTATCGGGTGGCGACGATGAACAGCCGCGGGAAGGCCAGCAGCACCTTGCCGTCCGGCGTCGCCGGATAATGCGGCGTGATGGCCGCACGATAGGCGGCAAGAAAAGCCTCGCGCTCCGCCGGATCGAGGGGGCTGAGGTAGCTGCGCAGGCGCGAGCCCTTGAACCACTCGACGATGCCGTCGATGCCATCCAGCGGGTGGTTGTAGACGGTGCGCCAGATATCGACACGCCGCGCATGAGGTTTCAGCAGGGCGTAGTAGGCCGCTGCCATGGCGATCGGCGTATGCGAATCTTCGGCCTTGGCGAGCTTCGCGCTCCAGGCCCCTGCCTTCGCCGCCACGCGCATGCCGACATGGCTCGGCTCGTCCAGGTTGTCCGGCATCTGGATGGCGAGGCTGCCGCCATCTGGCAGCAGGCCCACGAGACGCGGCAGGATCGTCTCGTGGCCGGCGATCCACTGGAACACGGCATTGGAATAGATGATGTCGACGGGGGCCGCGGGATCTGGCCGCCACGTCGTCAGGTCGGCGACCTCGAAGCTGATGTGGCTGAGGCGGGCCCGCGCATTGGTGACCATGTCGGGCGAGGAATCGATTCCGATGATCTCCGCCTTCGGGAAGCGCTCCAGCAGCAGTTCCGTCGTGTTGCCGGGGCCGCAGCCGAGATCGACCACGCGGCGCGGGTCGCGGGTCGGCACGGCGTTGAGCAGGTCGCGCGCGGGCCGCGTGCGCTCGTCCTCGAACTTCACATACTGCTTGGCCGACCAGTCCATTGGCGCTTCTCCCGAACGCGGTCGATCAGACGCCGATGCCCAGCGCCGGCAGCTTCAGTCCCTTCTCGCGCGCGCAGTCGATGGCGATCTCGTAACCGGCATCGGCATGACGCATGACGCCGGTGCCGGGATCGTTCCACAGCACGCGGTAGAGCCGGGCCGCGGCTTCCGTCGTGCCGTCCGCGACGATGACGACGCCCGCGTGCTGCGAATAACCCATGCCGACGCCGCCGCCATGGTGCAGCGACACCCAGGTCGCGCCCGAGGCCGTGTTGAGCAGGGCATTGAGCAGCGGCCAGTCAGACACCGCGTCCGAACCATCCTTCATCGCCTCAGTCTCGCGGTTGGGCGAGGCGACCGAGCCGGAATCGAGATGGTCGCGGCCGATGACGATGGGGCCGATCTCGCCTCTCGCCACCATCTCGTTGAAGGCGAGGCCGAGCCGGTGGCGGTCGCCGAGGCCGACCCAGCAGATGCGGGCCGGCAGGCCCTGGAACTGGATGCGCTCCTTGGCCATGTCCAGCCAGTTGTGCAGGTGAGCGTCGTCCGGGATCAGCTCCTTCACCTTGGCGTCGGTCTTGGCGATATCATCGGGATTGCCGGTGAGGGACGCCCAGCGGAACGGTCCGATGCCCCGGCAGAACAGCGGGCGGATATAGGCTGGCACGAAGCCGGGAAAGTCGAAGGCGTCGGCAACGCCGACATCCTTCGCCATCTGGCGGATGTTGTTGCCGTAGTCGAGCGTCGGCACGCCCATCCGATGGAAGTCCAGCATCGCCTTGACGTGGACCGCCATGGACTGCTTCGCGGCGACTTCGACCGATTTCGGATTGCGCTCGCGCGCCTCCTCCCATTGCGCCAGCGACCAGCCAGCCGGCAGATAGCCGTTGATCGGGTCATGTGCCGACGTCTGATCGGTGACGACGTCGGGCCGGATGCCGCGCGCGACCATCTCCGGAAATATCTCGGCGGCATTGCCGAGAAGGCCGACGGAGATCGGCTTGCCGGCCTTGTGCGAGCGCTCGACGATCTCCAGCGCCTCGTCGATGGTCTTCGCCTCGGCGTCGAGATAGCGCGTACGCAGCCGCATCTCGATGCGGCTCGGCTGGCACTCCACCGCGATCATCGAGGCGCCGGCCATGGTGGCGGCCAGCGGCTGCGCGCCGCCCATGCCGCCCAGGCCCCCGGTCAGGACCCACTTGCCCTTCAGCGAGCCGCCATAATGCCGCCGCGCAACCTCCGCGAAGGTCTCGTAGGTGCCCTGAACGATGCCCTGGCTGCCGATATAGATCCACGAGCCGGCGGTCATCTGGCCGTACATCATCAGCCCGATCTTATCGAGCTCGTTGAAATGGTCCCAGTTCGCCCAGCCCGGCACGAGGTTGGAATTGGCGATGAGCACGCGCGGCGCGTCCGCATGGGTGCGGAAGATGCCGACAGGCTTGCCGGACTGGACCAGCAGTGTTTCGTCGGGATCGAGCGAACGCAGCGAGGCGACGATCCGGTCGAAACTCTCCCAGTCGCGGGCAGCGCGGCCGATGCCGCCATAGACGACCAGTTCGTTCGGCCGCTCCGCGACATCGGGGTCGAGATTGTTCATCAGCATGCGGAGCGCCGCCTCCGCGCCCCAGGTCTTGGCCGACATGTCGAGGCCGTGGGGCGCGCGGATCACGCGCGAATTGTCGAGACGCGTCGCCATGGTCAGGCCTCCACTTCCTTTGCCGCTTTGAGGATCGCCGCGACGATGCGGTCGAGAACCGTCTCGGTCTTCGCCGCCACTGCCTCGTCATAGGTCCAGGGCGGCGTCTCCGCCATGTAGGCGGACTGCGCCAGCTCCATCTGGACGGCATGCACCCGTCGCTCGGGCGCGCCGTAGTGACGGGTGATCCAGCCGCCCTTGAAGCGCCCGTCGGCGACGAAGGTCATGCCGGAGCTTTCGGCCTCGCGCACCGCCGCCTGACGGATCGCCGGCGCGCAGGAGGCGCCGCCGTTCGTGCCGATATTGAAGACCGGCAGGGTGCCGGGAAACAGGTTCGGCACCACCGAGCGGATCGAGTGACAATCGTAGAGAACGCAATAGCCGTGGCGGATGCGGGCCGTCTCGATGGCGGCCGCCATGGCCGCGTGGAATGGCGCGAAATAGGCGCTCTTGCGACGAGCAACCTCGGCGGCGTCCGGCTCGCGACCCTCGCGGTAGATAGGCTCGGCGTCGAAGGTGGTGGTCGGGCAGAGCGTCGTGGTGTTCTGGCCCGGATAGAGCGAAACGCCGGAGGGGTCGCGGTTCACATCGATGACGAAGCGCGAGATGTTCTGCCGCACGACGGTCGCGCCGGTCCGGGCCGCAATGCCACCGTAAAGCCGGTCCAGCCACCAGTCAGTATCCGGCACCGAGCGCCCGAGATCGTTCAGCTCGACCGAGACCTCCGGCGGAATCATCGTGCCGATATGCGGCTGGCCGAGGACCAACGGGCCATCGCCCGGAATGACGGTGACGGGGATCATGCCAAGGGTCATGCACTGTCTCCAAAGAGCCGCTCGACCACATGGCCGAAGGGCCTGGTCAATCCGCCGGAGGCGACCAGTGTGGCGGCGCGTTCCATCTCGGCGGAGAGTGGCCGGTCGGCATCGAGGATCGGCGCAATGCCACGGATGGCGGCATGCGCCTTCTCCAGCAGCGGGCTCGTCCTCAGGGGGCTGCGCATGTCGATGCCCTGCGCCGCCATCAGCGCCTCGATGCCGATGATCCGGCAGAGGTTCTCCGCCATGGCTCCGAGGCGTCGCGCGCCATGGGTCGCCATGGAGACATGATCCTCCTGGTTGGCCGAGGTCGGGATCGTGTCCGTGACGGCGGGCGCGGCCTTCTGGCGGTTCTCCGAGGCGAGCGCGGCGCTCGCGACCTCGGCAATCATGAAACCCGAATTCAGGCCAGGCTCGCGCACGAGGAAAGCCGGCAGGCCGGACAGGACCGGATCGACCAGCATGGCGCAGCGCCGCTGGGCGAGATTGCCGACCTCGCAGGCGGCCAGCGCCAGCATGTCGGCGGCGAAGGCCACCGGCTCGGCGTGGAAATTGCCGCCCGAGAGCACGTCGCCATTGTCGGCCATGACCAGCGGGTTGTCGGTGACGCCGCTCGCCTCGTGCGTCAGCATGGTCTGCGCCGAGGCGATCACGTCGAGCGCCGCGCCCATCACCTGCGGCTGGCAGCGGATCGAATAGGGGTCCTGCACGCGCGGGTCGTCGGCCAGATGCGAGCGGCGAATCTCGCTGCCCTCCATCAGGGCGCGCAGCACGGCGGCGACCGCGATCTGGCCGGGCTGGCCGCGCAGCGTGTGGATGCGCGCGTCGAAGGGCGTGTCGGACCCGGCGATGGCATCCGTCGCGAGCGCTCCCGTGACGAGAGCGGCAGCGAAGGCATTCTCGATCAGGAACAGGCCATGGAGAGCCAGTGCGGTCGAGACCTGCGTGCCGTTCAGCAAGGCTAGCCCCTCCTTCGGGCCGAGAACCACCGGCTTGAGGCCCTCCTTCGCGAGCGCTGCACCGCCATCCATGCGGACGCCGCCCAGGACCGCCTCGCCTTCGCCGATCAGCACGGCCGCAAGATGGGCGAGTGGCGCGAGATCACCCGATGCGCCGACCGAGCCTTGCGCCGGGATTACCGGCAACACACCCTTCGCGAGCATGGCGACGAGGAGATCGACGGTTTCCGGCTGCACGCCAGAGGCGCCGTGGGCAAGACTCGCGGCCTTCAGCGCCAGCACCAGCCGCACGACCGGATCGGCGAGCGGCTCGCCGACGCCCGCCTGATGCGAGCGGACAATATTGACCTGCAACTCCGCCAGCTTCTCGGCCGGAATGCGGACGCTGGCGAGTTTGCCGAAGCCGGTATTGACGCCATAGACGGCATCGTTGCCGCGCGCCTTCACCATGAGCAGGCGGTGGCCCTCGACGATGGCCGGCCGGGTCGCCGGGTCGAGGGCGGGCGTTGAGCCCGCCGCAACGGCACGCCAGAGGGAGAGCCGGTTGCCGCCGGCGCGGATCATGTCAGTCATCAGGCGCCCCGATAGCGCTGGTAGAGGGGGTTGAAGCCGATCCGATAGACGAGTTCTGCCGGCCGCTCCACCGACCAGATGCAGAGGTCAGCCCGCCGGCCGGGTTCCAGCACGCCGATATCGTCGCGGCCAAGGGCTTTGGCGGCGTTGCGGGTGAAGCCGAGCAGGCATTCCTCGACCGTCAGCCGGAACAGCGTTGCGCCCATGTTCATGGTCAGGAGAGGCGAGGTCAGCGGCGAGGAACCCGGGTTCGAGTCGCTCGCAAGCGCGATCGCCGTACCGTACTTGCGGAAATGGGCGACGGGAGGCGCCTGCGTCTCCCGGATGAAATAGTAGGCGCCCGGCAGCAGCACCGCGACCGTGCCGGCCCTTGCCATGGCGGCGGCACCCGCTTCGTCGGTATATTCCAGATGGTCGGCGGACAGCGCGCCGTGATCGGCGGCAAGCTTCGCGCCATGCAGGTTCGAGAGCTGGTCGGCATGGAGCTTTACCGGCAGACCATGCGCCTTCGCCGCTCCGAACACCTTGGCCGTCTGTTCGGTGGAAAAGGCGATGCCCTCGCAGAAGGCGTCCACCGCGTCGGCAAGACCGTGGCGGGCGATGGCCGGGATCATCTTGTGGCAGACGAGGTCGATATAGGCCTGCTTGTCGCCATTCGCCTCGGGTGGCAGCGCATGGGCGCCAAGGAAAGTCGTGACGACACCGATATCGCGGTGCTCGGGCAGCGAGCGCGCCACCTGCAACTGCTTCTGCTCGGTGTCGAGATCGAGGCCGTAGCCCGACTTGACCTCGACCGTAGTGACGCCTTCGGCAATCAGCGCGTCGAGGCGCGGCAGCGCCTGGTCGACGAGATCGCGGGGCCTGGCGCTCCGCGTCGCCTTGACGGTCGAGACGATGCCGCCGCCGGCGCGTGCGATCTCCTCGTAGCTCGCACCCTTCAGCCGCAGCTCGAATTCGTGGGCGCGGTCGCCGCCATAGACGAGGTGGGTGTGGCAATCGACGAGGCCGGGGGTGATCCAGCGGCCTTCGCAGCGGATCGTTTCGACCGGATCGAGCCGTGGCGCATCCGCGCGTGCGCCGACATAGACGATACGTCCGCCCTCGGTGGCGAGAATGCCGTCCTCGATCGGGCCGAGGCCGCCATTTGGACCATTTCCGGCCATGGTCGCGAGCCGCGCGTCGCGAAAAAGCCGGTCAACGCGCATGACAATCTCGCGGCACGTCGTATTCCTCGCCCAACAATGCTAGGCCGGAAACCGTAGCATGGAGACGGCGATGGACAAGTTCCATCTGGACAAGGCACTCACCCCGCAGGGCTGGCGGGAGAACATCGTTCTCTCCATCGGCGCGGAGGGGATCATCGCGGCGATCGACGAAGGGGCGCCGGCTGCCGATGCCACGCGCATCCGCGGCGTGACCCTGCCCGGACTGCCCAACCTGCATTCCCATGCCTTCCAGCGCGGCATTGCCGGTCTGACCGAGGTTGCCGGTGCCAGCGACGATTCGTTCTGGACCTGGCGCGACTGGATGTACCGCTTCGCGCTGGCGCTCGATCCCGACGATGTCGAGGCCATCGCCGCGCTCGCCTATGTCGAGATGCTCGAGGCCGGCTTCACCACCGTCGGCGAGTTCCATTACCTGCACCACGACAGGGACGGCCGACCCTATGCCGATCCGGCCGAACTTGGCGGGCGCTGCGTGGCCGCTGCCGCCGAAACGGGCCTCGCGATCACCCTGCTGCCGGTCTTCTACGCTCATTCCGGCTTCCGCGGCCTGCCCCCGGGCGAGGGCCAGCGCCGATTCATCTGCGATCTCGACCTGTTCGGCCGGGTGGCGGAAGGCGCGGCAGGGGCCGCCTCCTCCTACGCACGCGGGCGCTTCGGCATCGCCCCGCACTCGCTGCGGGCGGTGACGCAGGACGAACTGCGTCTGCTGACTGGCGCTTTTCCCGATTGCCCGATCCACATCCATGTCTCCGAGCAGGTAAAGGAAGTCGAAGACTGCCTCGCCGCTCATGGCGCGCGGCCCATCGCGCTTCTCGCCGACACGGTGCCACTATCCGAGCGCTGGTGCCTCATCCATGCGACCCATGCCAATGCAGATGAGCGAGCGGCCATGGCGAAGGCTGGCCTTGTCGTCGGTCTCTGCCCCATCACCGAAGCCAATCTCGGCGACGGCCTGTTCGAGGGCGTCGATTTCCTTGAGCGAGGGGGGCGGGTCGGCGTCGGCACCGATTCCAACGTGGCGATCTCGGCGACAGCCGAGCTATCGATGCTCGAATATTCCCAGCGCTTCCTGACCCGCCGGCGCAACGCGCTGGCTCCCCGCGGTGCCTCGACCGGCCGCACGCTGTTCGACGCCTGCAACGCGGGCGGCGCTCAGGCGCTTGGGCTCGGCACGGCCGGGATTGCCGTCGGCGCGCCGGCCGATTTCGTCGTGCTGGATGCTAGCCATATCGCCTTCGCGGGGCGGTCGGGCGACGCGGCGCTCGATTCCTGGATCTTCGGACCGTCCGGCGGTGCGATATCGGAGGTTTATGTCTCGGGCCGCCGGGTCGTCGATGGCGGGCGGCACGTGGCGCGCCCGGCCATCGAGGCGCGCGCCCGCAAGGTACTGGAGCGCGTCATCGCGGCCTGAGTGTCAGTCCATCCGCTCGTTCGGATAGACGCCCCAGAGCCGGTTCTGTTCGACCCAGCCGTCGAAGCCGTCGCCGGTAAACCGGCACCACGTTCCCGTGCAGGACCGCACGGCGCCCTGTACCCTCGGCTCGACGCGGGCGACGATCCGCTCGCCGCCGGCGCGATTCATCAGCGGCACGAGGTCGCCGGGATTGCCGCGCGCCATGACCATGGCGGTGCGCCGGCCGGACAGCATGGAGTGGAACACCCAGGTCTCGGTCCCCTCGTGGTCCCTGATGCGCCGCCAATTGTCGAACTCGGCGGTGACCTCCACCGGCAGGCCGGAGCGCTGGTAGATCCAGATCACCTGATGCTCGCGGGTCGGGCCCATGCGCGCGTTGACGCGCTCGGATTTGAGGCTGACGAAGCGGGGAACGGGCAGCCGGGTCTGCGAGCCCAGCGAGCCCGTCACCTCTGCCGCCACGGCCGGGGCCGCGAACGCGGCGAGAAATGCGGCCGCAACCGCGCTGACGCTCAGACGACGCATACGCAACCCACACGCATTGCCGGCCGCGCGCCCCCCTTCCGAAAGACGGGTAAGGTCGGGGAGGCGGCCGCTTTGTCTCGGGCGACCCATCTGATAGACGTGTCGCCTCGCGGCCAGTGTCGCCGCTCAGGGTTAAGACACGCTTGACGGGCCGGGCAAAAATGCCCGCCGCCAGGGACGGATCAGAGGTTGGGGAATGGCGAACCGCAAGAAGCCGCTCGTCGTGGTGACGCGCAAGCTGCCGGATTCGGTGGAAACGCGCATGCGCGAGCTGTTCGAGACGCGCCTCAACGTCGACGACAAGCCGATGAGCCAGGCCGATCTCGTCGCCGCGGTGAAGACCGCCGAGGTGCTGGTGCCGACCATCACCGACAAGATCGATTCGGCGCTGCTGTCGCAGGCCGGCCCGCAGCTTCGCCTGATCGCCCAGTTCGGCAATGGCGTCGACAATATCGACGTCGCGACCGCCATCCAGCGCGGCATCACGGTCACCAACACGCCGGGCGTCCTGACCGAGGACACGGCCGACATGACCATGGCGCTGATCCTCGCCGTACCGCGCCGCCTTGCGGAAGGTCTTGAAGTGCTCGAGCACAGCGAATGGGGCGGCTGGTCGCCGACCTGGATGCTCGGCAAGCGCGTCCACGGCAAGCGCCTGGGCATTGTCGGCATGGGCCGGATCGGCCAGGCGCTGGCACGCCGCGCCGCCGCCTTCGGCATGCAGATCCACTACCACAACCGCCGCCGCCTTCCCGAAAAGGTCGAGCAGGCGCTGGACGCGACCTATTGGGAGAGCCTCGACCAGATGCTCGCCCGCATGGACATCGTATCGGTCAACTGCCCGCATACGCCGGCGACCTATCATCTCCTGTCGGCGCGCCGTCTGAAGCTGCTCAAGAAGGACGCCTATATCGTCAACACCGCGCGCGGCGAGGTGATCGACGAGGTGGCTCTGACCCGCATGATCGAGGCGGGCGACCTCGCGGGCGCCGGCCTCGACGTGTTCGAGCACGAGCCGGCGGTCAATCCGCGCCTGATCAAGCTCGCCAAGGCCGGCAAGGTCGTGCTGCTGCCCCACATGGGCTCGGCCACCATCGAGGGCCGCGTCGACATGGGCGACAAGGTCATCGTCAACATCAAGGCCTTCATGGACGGCCACAAGCCGCCGGACCGCGTACTGCCGTCCATGCTCTGAGGCCCGTTGGGGCGGCGGCCCGCGCCGCCGCGGCCCCTACAGCGGCTTGCCGAAGACCAGAAGCACCCGGTGGCGCTCGAATTCGCGCAGGTTGAGCCCGGAAGCGCCCCCGACCTCGTGGCCCCGGATCTGCGTGGCGACCGAAAGCGTCAGCCAGCTGCGCCCCGACGTCAGATAGATGCTGGGACCGAGATAGAAGGCATCGCCCTGAAAGCGGCCGAGAGCCTGTCCCTCGTAGGCCCTGCGGTAGCTTGCCTCCAACCCGACAAAGACGCCGGGCGCGAGACGCGCCGACACGGACGCAGCGACGAACGTGCCGGAACTGCGCTCACTCCATGGCAGGTCGGCGCTGGCGCGCGTCTGGGTATCGAGGCCGATATTCACCGCCGCGAACAGCCGGTCGTAGATCAGCTCTGAATCGAAGGCCGCGCGCACGCCGCCGGACCAGACGGTGGCGGCCCGCGCCGTTCCGGGATCACGGCTGTCATAGCCGCCATTGATGTCGAGGGTCAGGCCGATCGGGCTCTTCTGCCGGTCGAGGATCTGGAACCGCGCCGATAGCCCGACGCCGCTGGCCCCGCCCGAATGTGTGTCGGGCAGACCAGGCACTCCACGCACACGCGCCGCGATCCCGTTGAAAGCGGCGGCGACCGCGATACCGGGTGCAAGGCCGTATTTCAGCTCGAAGTTCTGGTCGATCACGCTGTAGAGCCGGCCACGGCGGCCGAAGGCGGCCGCCGTGTTGAAGTGCGGCACGATCGAACCGGGTTCCTCGATGTCCGATCCCACCGTGAAACCAAACATGTGCTCGGAATCGACCTCGCTCTGGCGTGGCGGGCGCTCGGCCCCCTCGTTGGCGCCGGCGGGAAGCGGGAGGATTGCGATTCCAGTCAGAAACGCGAGTGCGGGAAGGCAACCGGAACGACTGGAGCGGCGGCGGGGCGTCATGTCTTTTTGCTCATGCTTCTGCAAATCATTCGCATCTTACGATCTGCCTTGGCCTTGTCCAGTCCTCTCGCCTCATGCGGGAAGTCGCGTGGGAACAGCGTCCGGCGCAGCTTGTCCGGCCACGTCATTCGGGGAATTGGGGTCGAAACCCCGGGGCCTACGTCCGGCGCAGCGGACATCCGGCCGCAAGCTAGCGGCTCGTCCCGCTCAGCGGATTGGCCGGGTCCCAGCGATAGCGCACCGTCTCGAAGCGCATGGCGCGCGTATCGATCATCAGGAGGCGGCCGACGAGACCCTCGCCGAAGCCGACGATCTCGCGGATCACCTCCATCGCCATCATCGAGCCGACAATGCCGGTAAGCGCGCCGACGATGCCCGCGACCTCGCAGCTCGGAACCGTGCCCGGCGGCGGCGCATCGGGGAACAGGCACCGATAGGTCGGGTTCGGCGCGCCGTCGGCGCTGGCCTCATGCCCCCGGATGGTCGTCAGCGTCGCATCGAACGTGCCGACGGCTGCGGTCACCAGAACCCTGCCCTCATGGAAACAGGCATCGGAAACCGCATAGCGCGTGGCGAAATTATCCGAACCATCGGCGACGATGTCGTAGCCGCGCACGAGATCGCGGGCATTGCCGGCACTGAGGCGCGTGACGTGGCCAATGACCTCGACATGCGGGTTCAGCCGGCGAATGGCGTTCGCGGCACTCTCCGTCTTCAGCACGTTCACGTCGCCGGTGCGGTGGATGACCTGCCGCTGGAGATTGGAGAGAGCCACCGCATCGTCATCGACGATGCCGATCGTGCCGACACCGGCCGCCGCGAGATAAAGCAGGAGCGGCGCACCGAGGCCGCCGGCGCCGATGACCAGCACCTTCGCGCGGCCCAGCTTCTGCTGGCCGGGACCGCCGACCTCGCGCAGCACGATGTGCCGCGCATAACGTTCGAGTTCGTCGGCAGAGAGAGCCATCAGTCGATCGAAAGCCCCAGCGCTTGCCTGACGCGCGCGCGAATGGCGTGACCGTCCCGCGTCGGGAGCACGCGCTCGCGCTCCGCCTGGTCGATCTTCACCACGGCGACGCAGGGGCCGTTCGCCGTCGACGTCGCGCGGACCGCCAGCCGGTTCACCTCGTCCATGCCATCGACCAGCCGCGCATCCTCGATGCCTGACGCCTTCGCGATCCCAGCGAGATCGGCGACGACCGCGTGGCTCGCCTGCCCGCCGGTTTCGCCATAGAGGCCGTTATCGAGCACGACGACCGTGAGATTCTTCGGTTGCTGCATGGCGATGGTGGCGAATGAACCAATGCCCATCAGCATTTCGCCATCGCCGGTGACCGCGATAACCGGCGTCTCCGGCCGCGCCAGGGCGATGCCCAGCGCCATCACGGCGCAGCCGCCCATCGCGCCCCACAGATAGACGTTGCGGTCGTTGTCGCCGCAGGCGGCGACATCGTAGGTCGGCGAACCGAGCCCGGTGACGACGATGGCATCGCCACGTTCGGCCAGCAGGCGGGCGACGACGGCGCGGCGGTCGAGACGGTTGAACGTTCCGATCATTTCACGAACACCTTGGCACCGACGAGCTGCTGACCGAGCAGCACGGCGACGGCATTGCCGCCCTCGTAGGCCATGCGGACGCCGGCCGCGGCGGCAGGGCCGACCTGACGCGGTTCATCGGCGCGCAGCACATGAATGCCCATCAGCCGGAAGGCGTCGGGCGTGCCCGTGCCCATCGGCACCTGCCACGGATTGAACTCGCCCCACTCGCCGCGCATCGTCACGAAGGTCAGGAACGGGCCGCCCATGTTCCGCACCAGCGAGAACATGTTGACGCAATTGCCGACGCCCGAGGACTGCATCAGCAGGCAGGCGCGGTCGCCGCCGAGCCATGCGCCGGAGGTCAGCGCGACGCCTTCCTCCTCGGTGGTCAGCGGGATCGCGACCATCGACGGATCGGCATGGACGGCGCGGATCAGTTCGGCATGGCCGCCATCCGGCACATAGGCCACCTGGCGCACCCTGGCCGCCTTGAGCGCGGCGAAGATGTCGCCTGGCCAGCCGGCGGGCGAGGCATGCGTGGGTTGAGGGTGCAAGGCATTCATCGGCTGGCTAGGCTCCGCATCCTTCGCGAGCGGCGGACCATGACGCCGGCCCGGCCGCCGCACAAGAGAGACATGGGGAGGACAGGCATGACGGTCGGTTTCATCGGGCTGGGCAAGATGGGCAGGGGCATGGCCTCGAACCTTCAGACCAAGGGTTTCCCGCTCGCCGTCCATGACGTGGTCGAGGCGCCGGTGCGGGCGCTGGTCGAGCTTGGCGCCAAGCGCGGAACGCCGGCCGAGATCGCCTCATCCTGCGACATCGTCGTCACCGTGCTGCCGACCGGCAAGGAGGTTCACGAGGTCATCCTCGCCCCCGGCGGCATTCTGGATCATGCGAAGCCCGGCACGCTCATCCTCGACCTCTCGACCATCGACCCCGATACGACCGACCTGCTGCACAGCGAGGCGCGTCGGCGGGGCATGACCGCCGTGGACGCCCCCATCGGCCGCCTCGCCTGGCATGCCGATCGCGGCCAGAGCCTGTTCATGGTCGGCGCCGACGATGCCGACTACCAGCGCGTCCTGCCGCTGCTCAACGCCATGGGCACGACGATCCATCATTCCGGCGGGCCGGGCGCGGGCACGCGCATGAAACTGGTCAACAACTACCTCGCCATTATTCTTTGCCAGCTCAATGCCGAGGCGCTGAGCCTGTCGCAGCGTTTCGGCCTCGATCTCGCCAAGACCCTCGACGTGCTCTACGGCACCACCGCGACCAACGGCCAGCTCAAGGTCAACTGGCCGAACAAGGTGCTGGCCGGCGACACCGAGCCGGGCTTCTCCATCGACCTCGCGCACAAGGATCTGACGCTGATCGTGCAGGCGGCGAACGCGGCCCGCGTGCCGGTTCCCGTCGCGGCGGCAGCGCGCGAGGCCTTCTCGCAGGCCCGCTCGCGCGGCTACGGGCAGAACGACTTCTCGGCCATGGTCGATGTCGCCTGCGATCTCGCGCAGATCGAGCGGGCACGCCTGCCGAAGGGCTACACGCCACCCGCATGATCGAAGACGGGCGGGGGAGGCGTTGCCGTCTCCCCTTGCCTCACGCGAGCGTCGTCAGGTCCTGGAACCAGTGCTGCGCCTGCGTATAGCCGCCGACCTTGGGGCCGGCGACATGCGGGTTGGTGTCGTGGACGACCCAGACCAGCAGCGCATCGTCCACCACCTTCTCGTGGACCTTGGCCATCAGCGCGTTCTGCTCGGCCTCATTGGTGCTCGCGAGCGCGGCGTCGATCAGCTTGTCCACGTCCGGGTTCCTGTAGTGACCCCAATTGACCCCGACCGGCGCGATCTGTCCGGAATGGAAGAAGCGGATGAAGGCGTAGAGCGGGTCCGACGTGACATAAGCGACGTTGTTGGCGGTGATGCCTTTCAGCGAGTCGTGCGCCGCCCCCTGCCGCCAGGCGGTGTAGAGCGGTTCGAGCTCGACCACCTTGAAATCGACCTCGATGAAGGCCTCCTTGAGCATTTGCTGGCAGAGCTCGTTCATCGGCAGGGACAGCATCTGGCCGGAGCCGGAGGACGCGATCAGGAACTGCGTCTTCAGAGGGCTTGAGCGCGAATAGCCGGCCTCAACCATCAGCTTCCGGGCGGCATCCACGTCGTACTTGATCTCGAACGACGGCTTGCCGAACCAGGGGTTCGAGCGGTCGACCTGACCGTAGGCGGGATGGGCGAGCCCACCCATGAGCTCCACCACCGAGGCGCGGTCGATGGCGAGGTTCGCGGCCCTGCGTGCGCGGATATCGGTCCAGGGCGAGCCCGGCAGGGTCGAGAGGTGATAATTCCAGACATGCGGCGTGACGTTGTCGATCAGCCTGAAGCCCGCCTGCTTCAGGCGCGGCATTGCGTCGGGCGCTGGCGTCTCGATAAAATCGACCGTGTTGGCGAGCAGCGCATTGGTCCGGGTGATCGGCTCGGGCAGGCAGGACAGGATGATCCGGTCAACCTTCGCGATGCGCGACTTGTCCCAATAGTCGGGATTGCGCACGAGTTCGGCGAATTCGCGCGGCACGAGACGGCCG
Source organism: Phreatobacter sp. (assembly GCF_016793595.1). GTDB lineage: Bacteria > Pseudomonadota > Alphaproteobacteria > Rhizobiales > Phreatobacteraceae > Phreatobacter. The sequence continues at coordinate 73,970 of NZ_JAEULY010000016.1, read as the reverse complement.
AGCCGGAACGGCCCGGTGCCCGACGGCTCCATGGCGAATTTCTGCCAGTCGCGCCCGACCTTCTGGTACTGCGCCGGGCTCGACACCAGGAACCAGAGCATCTGGTAGGGGAAGAACGAATCCACCGTTTTGGTGGTCACCTCGACGGTCATCGCATCCAGCTTGTGCCAGCTCGCGACCGAAGGGAGCCGCGCGCGTACCTGCGAGGACTGACGCTGGTCGAAATGCTCCGCCTGCGGATTCAGCACCTTCTCGAAGTTCCACACGACCGCATCGGCATCGAAGGCCGAACCATCATGGAATTTCACGCCGGGCCGCAGCCTGAACACCCACTTCTTCTTATCGGCGGGATCGGTCACCCATTCCGTCGCAAGGCCCGGCACCAGCTTGCCGGGACGTTCGGCGACGTTCATCTCCCAGGCCACCAGCGGGTCGTAGAGCGTATAGCCGGTGAACTGGTAGCCGCCGGCGCCGCGATCCGGCTGTCCCGTCGTCTGCGGGATGTCGGCCATGGAGATGCCGTAGCGGATGACCCTCTCCTGCGCCAAGGTCGGCAGGGACGGCGCGGCGACGAGACCCGTGGCGCCAGCCACGGCCTTCAGGATGTCGCGGCGGTCAGGGAAAAAGTGCGGCATGGCAGAGCCCTCTCGAACAGCGCCGCGAAAGGCTAGTTGCAGTGCAGCATGTGTCGAGACGAAGTTGTCGGCGGCCGATGACCGGGGATTGGGCAATCGCGCCGCCCGTGGCGACCCTCTCGCAGGACAATCGTCCAGACATGCCGCCGCGATGTGCACTGCTGCCAGAGAGCCCCTTGCCGAACCGCGCGCGGCGCTCCACGACTAGCCATCATGCCGAGCTGCCCGCGTGTCCTCACCATTCCCGCCTCAAGGCCGCATCTGAGGACACTCGCGACGGCGATCCTCGACGGCCGCGTGGTACCCGGCTGGCCTGACGCGACCGACCCGCTTTCGCTCGCCTCGGGCACCATCCTCCTGCCGAACCGGCGCGCCTGCCGTGCCATGCGCGACGTCTTCGCCGAAATTGCCGGGGACCGGGCCGTCCTGCTGCCACGCATCGCGCCCATTGGCGACGTCGACGAGGACGAGTGGGCCTTCGCCGATCCGAGCCCGCTCGACGTTCTCGGCCTCGACACCATCGCGCCCGCCATGCCGGCGCTGGACCGGCGCCTGACGCTGGCCGGCCTTGTCCGGCAATGGGCTGCCTCGGTCGACCGCGCAGTGATGAAGCTCGGCGAGCGTGATCCGCTGGTCGTCTCGACCTCCACCGGCGACGCCCTGTCGCTCGCGGCCGATCTGATGCGTCTAATGGACCAGGCCGAGACCGAGCGAGTGCCGTGGACTGGCCTCGACGCCATCGTGGATGCCAATCTCGACGAGTTCTGGCGCATGACCCGCGCCTTTCTCGCCATCGCCACGGAGCACTGGCCCGCCCACCTCGAGGCCATCGGTCAGGAGGAGCCGGCGGTGCGGCGCGACCGGCTGATCGCGGCCGAGACGATCCGGCTCGCGGCGCTGCCCGGCCCCATCGTCGCAGCCGGCTCGACCGGCTCGATCCCCGCGACGCGCGAATTGCTGGCGACCGTCGCCCGCCACGCCAGAGGGGCGCTGGTCCTGCCGGGTCTCGACCAGAACCTCGACGATGCCGCATGGGAGGCCATCGGCACCGGCGGCGCGGCCGCAGCCCATGCCCACCCGCAATTCGGCCTGAAGCGCCTGATCAGCCATCTCGGCATCGCCCGCGACGAGGTCGAGGCGCTCGCGCCGCCAGCGCTCCCCGCCCGGGAGGCGCTGCTGTCGGAGGCCATGCGGCCGGCGGCGACCACCGATCGATGGGCCGAGCGGATCCCGGGCGATGCCGCGCCTTCGCTGGCAGGGCTCGCCGTCATCGAAGCCGCCAACGAGCGGGACGAGGCGCTCGCCATCGCTGTCCTGCTGCGCGAGATCGCCGAAGACCCCGAGCGCTCCGCGGCGCTCGTCACGCCGGACCGGGCGATTGCCGGCCGGGTCGTTGCCGAGCTGTCGCGCTGGAACGTCGCGGTCGATGATTCCGGCGGTCGGCCGCTCGCATCGACGCCGGCTGGCGCGGTCGCCCGGCTGGTCGCCGCGCTGGCGCTCGACGAACCCGCGCCCGCCGATCTGCTCGCGCTGCTGTCGCAGCCCGCGATCGACTTCGGCCTCTCCGGCGAGGAGAAGGCCGGCGCCATCGCGGCAATCGAGTTGAAAGCGCTGCGCGGCCTGCGCCCGACCGGCGGCCTTGCCGGCTATGCCGCGGTGCTCGCCGGAGTCGAAATCGACGTTAGGCAACGGCTGCACGACCCCGCCAGCCGGGTGAGCCCCGCCGCGCTGGCGGCGGGCCGCACGCTGATGGATCAGGTGATCGCCGCGCTGGCGCCGCTGGCAGACTTGCGCGCGCATGCCGCGCCGATGCTCTCCGAGCTGGCGGGCGCTCATCTCGCCGCCATCGGCAGTCTCGGGCTCGATGCCGAGACTCCCGGCCTTGGCGAGACCGTAGCCCTGCTCGAAAAGGCGATGCAGGGACCGGCGACGACCTTCGCCGTCCCGCCCGATGACTATCCCCCGGCGTTCGACGCCCTGACCGCCACCGAGATCGTGCGGACCGCTGCCGATCCGGGCGCGCGCATCCGCGTGCTCGGCCTGCCAGAGGCGCGTCTTCTGGATGCCGACTGCGTCGTGCTCGCCGGTCTCGTCGAGGGCTCCTGGCCGGGCGACCCGAAGCTCGACCCATGGCTCAACCGCGCCATGCGCGCGAGCTTCGGCATCGACCCGCCGGAGCGGCGGATCGGCCTTGCCGCCCACGACTTCTGCCAGCTTCTCGGCAATCCCCGCGTGGTCATGACCCGCGCCGCGAAAGCCGGCGGCGTGCCGACCGTACCCTCGCGCTGGCTCCAGCGGCTCGCGGCGGTGGCGGGCCCGGAGGCATGGGCCGGTCTCGGGGCGCGCGGGGCGGACTGGCTGGCTCTGGCCGGCGCGTTCGAGAGGGCCGGCGAGGCCCGGCCGGCGCCACGCCCGGGGCCGAAGCCGCCGGTGGCACTCCGACCCGATCACCTCTCGGTCACCGAGATCGAGACGCTGCAGCGCGACCCCTATGCGGTCTATGCGCGCCACGTCCTGCACCTCGCGCCGCTCGAACCGCTGGACCAGGCGCCGGGCGCAGCCGAGCGCGGCACGCTGATCCATGGCGTGCTCGACGCCTTCGCGCGCGAGGTGACTGCGAAAGGCCAGCCTGACGACCCGGTGGCGCGTCTGCTCGATCTCGGACGCGAGCATTTCGCGGAATTCTGGGATGATCCCTCCGTGCGTGCGGTCTGGTGGCCGCGCTTCACGCGCATCGCGCACTGGTTCGCATCGGCCGATGCCGAGCGCCGCCTCGCCTTCCCGACCGTCCATGCCGAAGACTTCGGCCGTATCGACTGGCAGACCGTTGCCGGGCGCACGTTCACGCTGGTCACCAAAGCCGACCGGATCGACGTCTCCATCGACGGCAAGGCCGAAATCGTCGACTACAAGACGGGGAGCGTGCCCGGCGACCGCGAGGTCATGGTCGGTCTCAACCCGCAGCTGCCGCTCGAGGCCGCCGTGCTCTTGAACGGCGGTTTCCCCGCCATCCCGCCCGGCCTCCTTGTCGACGGCTTCCTCTATGTGAAGCTCGGCGGCCGCGACCCCGCCGGCGAGTTCAAGCCGGTGAAGCTCGACCGGCCCGCCGCGCAGGTCGCCACGGAGACGCTCGCCAACCTCAAGGCGCTGATCGACGCCTATGAGAATCCGGCCCAGGGCTACAGGTCATGGACCATGCCGAAATATGTCGGCGGGCGTTCCAACGATTACGCCCATCTCGCGCGCGTCAAGGAATGGTCGGCTACGGGAGGCGGCGAATGACCCGGCGCTTCTTCGTCCCGCCGAAGGCGAGCGCGGCGCAGCTCATGGCTTCCGACCCCGCCGTCTCGGCGTGGGTGGCGGCCAATGCCGGCTCCGGCAAGACCTATGTTCTGGCGCGCCGCGTCGTGCGCCTGATGCTGGCCGGCACGCCGCCCGGCGCCATCCTCTGTCTCACCTTCACCAAGGCCGCGGCGGCGACCATGGCGAACCGGGTCTTCGCGCTGCTCGGCGAATGGGCGCTGATGGACGATGTCGCCCTGGTCAAGGTGCTCGGCGAGCTCGACGGCAAGGCGCCCTCGCGCGACCGCCTCAGGCGCGCGCGGCGGCTCTTCGCCGAGGCGCTGGAGACGCCCGGCGGCCTGAAAGTGCAGACCATCCACGCCTTCTGCGAACGCGTGCTGCACCAGTTTCCCTTCGAGGCCAATGTCGCCTCGCAGTTCACCGTGCTGGACGATCGCGCCGGCGCCGAACTCGCCCAGCGGGCGCGGCTCGCCGTGCTGCTCGAGGCGGCGGCCAATCCCGCCGGCCGGCTCGGCCGGGCCTTCGCCTTCCTGTCGACGCTCGCCGCCGACCAGACCGTCGACGACCTTCTCGACGAGGCCGTCGCCGCGCGCGAGGACATCGAGCGGCTGATCGGGCAGGAAGGCTCGATCGAGCGCGTGGCCGAAAGCCTCGGTGACGCGCTCGGTCTGATGCCGGGCGAGACCGAGGCGGCGCTGGAAGCGGCCATTGTCGGCGAGGCGCTGATCCCGGCCTCCGAGTGGGCGGCCGTCGCCGACGCCATCACGCAGGCCTCGACAGCAACGCGCGACCGCGAAGTGGCCGGTCTTCTCAGCCTCGCGGCCACGGAGGCGGACGGCGGCCAGACCTATCTGGAGATATTCTTCACCAAGGCCGGCGAGCCGCGGAAGGCCGTCGTCAACAAGCCGGTGCGCGACGCCGAGCCGGCGCTTGCCGCGCGGCTGACTGCCGAGCAGGAACGCCTCGTCTCGCTGCGCGCCAAGTTGAAGGCGGCGCGACTGCGCGACGGCACCGGCGCGCTGCTGACGCTCGCCCATGCCATGTCCGCCGAGATCGAGCGCCGCAAGGCCGCGCGCGGGGCGCTGGACTTCTCCGACCTCATCGCCCGCACGCGCGAACTCTTCGACCGCGTCTCCGCGCGCTGGATCCTCTACAAGCTCGACCAGGGCATCGACCACATCCTGGTGGACGAGGCGCAGGACACGAGCCCCGACCAATGGCGGCTGGTCGAGCGGCTGGTCGAGGAATTCACGTCCGGCGAGGGCGCGCGCGAGGGGGCGCGGACGCTGTTCGTCGTCGGCGACGAGAAGCAGTCGATCTATTCGTTCCAGGGGGCCGATCCCGCCTGGTTCGGGCGGATGCGCCGGCATTTCGCCTCGGCCTTCGGCAAGGCGGAACGGCCTTTTCGCACCGTGGATCTCACTTTTTCGTTCCGCTCGACCGCAGCCGTTCTCAGCGCGGTCGATGCGGTTTTCGAGGGCGCCGAGGCGCGTCGGGGCCTGACCATCGAGGATGCTGTCCTGCAGGGCCACGAGGCCGCCCGGTCGGAGGCGCCGGGCATGGTCGAGCTCTGGCCGGCTGTCGAGCCGGAGGATGAACATGAGCCGCCGCCCTGGCCGGCACCGGTCGATGCGCTCACATCAGCCGATCCGGTCGCGAAGCTTGCCCAGCGGATCGCGGCGCATGTGCGCCTGTGGCTCACGCGGCGCGACCGCCTGCCGGACAAGGCGCAGCCGATCCGCGCCGGCGACGTGCTCATCCTGGTGCGCCGCCGCGGCGCGCTGTTCGAGGCGATCATCCGGGCCCTGAAGAATGCCGACGTACCGGTTGCCGGCGCAGACCGGCTGGTTCTCGGCGAGCATATCGCGGTGATGGACCTGATGGCGCTGGCCGACTGCCTGCTGACGCCGGACGACGACCTCTCACTGGCATCTGTGCTGAAAAGCCCGCTGGTCGGCATGGACGAGCAGGAGCTGTTCGATCTCGCCAGCGGCCGCGACGGCTCGCTGTGGCAGGCGCTGGCCGAAAGTGGCCACGCGGCTGCCGGCCTCATGGCGCGCTGGCGCATGGAGGCGCTGTCGCTCACCCCGGCCGCCTTCTACGGCCGCGTGCTGTCGCGCGATCAGGGGCGGCGGCGAATGCTCGCCCGGCTCGGCTCGGAGGCCGCGGATGCGCTCGACGAGTTCATGTCCCTGGCGCTGTCGTTCGAGACGACGGATATCCCGACCCTCCACGGCTTCGTCGCAATGCTGCGCGCCGGCACGCTGGAGGTGAAGCGCGACATGGAGATCGGCCGCGACGAGGTGCGCGTCATGACCGTCCACGGCGCCAAGGGTCTCGAGGCGGACATCGTCATCCTCGCCGACACGATGGGCAAGCCCGGCGGCCAGCACGATCCCAGCCTGTTCCGCATCCGCCGCCCGAACATGCCGGAGGGCGCGCCTGCCCAGCTCGTCTGGTCGCCCTCGATGAAGTCGGATGTCGAGCCGGTGGCCCTCGCGCGCGCGGCCGCGCGCGGCATCCAGGCCGACGAGTACAACCGCCTGCTCTATGTCGCCATGACGCGCGCCGCCGATAAGCTGATCGTCTGCGGCGCGCGGCCGCGCAAGGCCACGACGGACGTCTGGTACGACCTCATCGCCCGCGCGCTCGGCGGGGGCTCCGCCGAAGAGCCGGCCGATGACGGCGAGGGCACCGTGCGCCGATGGCGGCGAGGCCCGGACGGCATCGGCGCCGCGGACGAGGCTCGGACCTCGGCGCCGGCGTCCGTCGCGCTGCCGGACTGGATCGGGCGCGATGCTCCGCCGACGCCGGTCCGGCTGCGCCGCGTGACGCCCTCGGACGCCGATACGGCCGCGCCGCGACTGCTCGCGACGCCCGAGGCAACGGAGCGGCGGCGGCAGGCCCTGCTGCGCGGCACGCTGACCCACCGTCTCCTGCAGTCGCTGCCGGCAGTGCCAGCCGACCGGCGCGCCGAATCGGCCGTGAGGTTCCTCGCAGGCCAGCCGGATCTCGATGCCGCGCTTGGCGAGGAGATCGCCCGTACCGCGCTTGGCCTTCTGCGGGATCCGCGCCTTGCCGACCTGTTCGGCGCGGGCAGCCTGCCGGAGGTGCCGCTCGCCGGCCGCCTCGCGGGTCGCCCGGTCTCCGGCCAGATCGACCGGCTGCTGATCGCGCCCGAGCGCATTGTCATCGCCGACTACAAGACCAACGAGGCCGTGCCGGGCACAACGGCCGACGTTCCCGACATCTATGTCGCCCAGCTCGCGATCTATCGGGCGATGCTGGGTTCGATCCATGCCGACCGGCCGGCCGAGGCCTGGCTGATCTGGACCGCGGATGGTTCGGTGATGCCGCTGCCGGCGGAACTGATGGACGCGGCGCTGGCGCGGCTCGGCCTGATGCCCTGACTGGACCTTTCCCGGTCAGAGGGCGGCGAGCGGCGGCAGGTGTTCTTCCTTGCCGGTCAGGGCCGCGGAGTGCAGGAAGCGCACGCGCTGTTCGAGATACAGGGCGATCGCCTTGCGCTCGGCCTGCGGATCGAAGGGCACGGGATTGCCGAAGATCAGGTCGACATCAACGGCCCCGTCCTTCAGCAACGCCCAGGCATGCGGAATCAGCTCGATATCGCCGATCCACGAAATGCGCGGCCGGTGCTGGCGCCCGGACGGCAGGCCGTTGATCCGCCGGTAGGCCAGCGCGATGGGCTGGATCCAGACGGTCTCGCCCGTCGCCTTGGACAGGCTCTCGGCCGCGCCGATCAGCGCCGCGCGAAAGCGCATGACGCGATTGCCGTCCGACGAGGTGCCCTCGGCGAACAGCACCACCGGCTCGCCCTCGCGCATCCGGTCGATCATCTCGTTGGCGGTCCTGGAGGTCGACTGCCGGCGCTCGCGGTCGACGAAGATCGAGCGCTGGAGCTTGGCGAGATAGCCGAACAGCGGCCAGCTGGCGATTTCCGACTTGGCGACGAAGGACATGGGCGAGAAGGCGCCCAGCACCATGATGTCCATCCATGAGACGTGGTTCGGCACGAACAGCACAGGACGGTGTTCCGTCGGCTCGCCGCGCACTGTGACCCTGGCGCCGAGGGCGCGCAGAACAAGCCGGTGGAACACCATCGGAATTCGCCGTCTGGCCGACAGGCCGAAACCGTGGGCGATCATCTGCGCCGGCAGGATGAACAGCGCCGCGACGATGAGGATCAGAACCCAGACCGCCGCCCGGATCGTGTCGAAGACACTAGGGCCCCCGCGCCCGAATTCGGTTCCCGGACGGTCAGCGCTCTTCATCAAGTGGCACGCAATAGAGTTCGAGACGGTGATCGACGAGCTTGTAGCCGAGCTTGCGGGCGACTTCGGCCTGCAGGCGCTCGATCTCCTCGGACTGAAACTCGATGACCTGTCCCGAGCGGAGATCGATCAGATGGTCGTGGTGCGCCTCGGGGATCGGCTCGTAGCGCGCGCGCCCGTCGCCGAAGGCGTGGCGCGTGATGATGCCGGAATCCTCGAACAGCTTGACGGTGCGATAGACCGTCGACAGCGAGATGTTGGAATCGACCGCGCTGGCGCGTCGGTGCAGTTCCTCGACGTCGGGATGGTCCTCGGCGGCGGAGATGACACCCGCGATGACGCGTCGCTGGTCGGTCATCCGCATGCCCTTGGCGATGCAGGCCTCCTCGATCGCGTTGCTGGGACCGCCTGTCTTCGCCGATGCCACCGAAACCCTCCTTGCCGCACAGGTTGGCACCTATAGCGCCGGGTTCCGCCTCCGTCACCCCCGCGAGGCTACCGGCAGGGCGACGGGCTCCGCCTGCCCGACCGGTCGCGCCTGGGGTTCCTCTTCCTCGTCGTACATCATCGCCATGACGCGGCGACGGTCGGCGATGGCGGCGTTGAGCCGGTCGAGGGCCAGCATCAAGGTAGCGAAGCGGTTCTGATCGAAGTTCGCGCTCTTCGACGCCTCCACGGCCTCGACAAAAATGTCGTCGGACCGGTGCGCGATGCCATCCAGCACGTCCGGATCGTCGGTCGCGCGCGCATCGCGCAGGAGGACGAGAACTTCGGGCAATTGCCGCGGATCGCGCTCGCGGCGGCCGAAGCCGAGATAGCCGGCCAGCGCTGCGATGGCAGAGCCGCCGAGCGACAGGCCGAATATGCCGAGATAGAGATAATCGCTGTAACGCTCGACAAAGGTCTTCTGTTCGCCGGTCAGATAGGCCAGCGCGCCGGGATGGACCTGGACGGACGAACCCTTCTCGGTGTCGGGCACCTCGATGCGCAGCGCGATCGGATGCTGCGTCGAGAGCGTCGGTCGCAGCGTGAACAGCTGCTGCGTGAATTCCGAGGCGAGAGAATCGTCGAGCCCGCGCCGCGCGACGAGATAGTGCAGCACGCCGAGCGTCGGGAAGGTTTCAGCCGGACGCGGCGGATTGGAGCCGAACGAGCCCGGCACCACATCGACCGATTCGAGGAAGGACACACGATCGGCGATCGCCTCGGCCTCACGCACGGGTACGAGCGTGACATTGCCACCGGGCGTCTCGCGGATCAGGCCGGCCATGGCGTCGGCGACCGGCTTCGACGCGGGTGGACCGATCGTGACAAGCCCGTGGATCGTCTTCTTGCGGACCATCTCGGCGGTTTCCCACGGCAGGACCTCGACGATGTTGACGGCCGACGGCTGGACGCCGTGCTCGCGCAGGATCGTCTGGATCAACCGGATGTTGAAACCGATGCCACGGCCCATCACCCCGATGGTCTTGCCGGGAAGGTCGGTCCAGCGCTCGATGCCGGAACCGGCGGGGGCCGCGAGGATGACCGGATTGCGCTGCCAGACGGCGATGGCGACCGCCGTCGGTGGAAAGGAAATATCCGCGCGCACGACGGCGAGATCGACATCGCCTCGCTCGATGCGTCCGGCGCTGTCGCTCGGCGAATCGGATGAGACCAGCCGCAGCCTGACGCTCGACCGCTCGCGCTGGAGCGCCAGACGCAGCGCATCAACGAATTTGGCCGATTCCGAGCCGGCCGGACCGACGGCGAAACTGACCGTCGTCGGACGATTGTACCAGAACGTCGCCAGCGCCGCGAAACCGATCAAGGCGCAGACGATGCTGAAGATGACGAGGCGCGTTCTGGACATGTCCGGCCAAAGCTCCTAGCCGAACATGGCCATTTTGCGATGCAAGCGCCAGCCGGTTCAGCCTATGCGCTGGACGACGCGGCGGCAGCGGTTCTCGCGATAGCTGTTGCCCCAGGGGTCGCGCACCCAGACGGGTTCGCAGACCTGGCACTCGCGCAAAGCCTGACGCCCGCCCCAGCCATCGTCGCGATAAAAGATGCGGCAGCCCGGACCGCCATAGGTCGGCGGCGGCGGACGATAGTAGTCCGGCCGCGGATAGGGGCGCGGCGGCGGATCACGCCAGCGATCATCCCGCCAGCGATCGCCGCGCCAGCCGCGGCTGGGCGCATCGCCTCGATATTCCGGAGAGGCCAGCTGGTCTTCGGTCTGCGCAACGGCGGCCTGCGGGGCCGCCACGATGGAGGTCACGGCGAGGCCGAGAGCCAGGATTGTCGATCTGAGGATCATGGTCGTTTCCTCTGTTGCCCCAGCCGACGGGATCGGCTGCCGGTCTTGACTGTCTTCGGGCCGGATGACGGGGTCTTGTCCGGTTTCGGGCGAAACTCCGCCGTTGCGATGAACGGCAGACAACAATCCTGCACCAACAACCGCATACCGCAACGGCGGATTTGCAGCGCGGTTAGCGCCGCCGGCGCCGCGCGCGCCGGCGCGGACCGTCCTCGATCAGGATGCTCGGTGTCGACGAACGGGTCGAACCGCCCGCCGCCGCATTGATGCGATCGCGTTCGGCATCGGTCAGCGGCCTGCGCGAACGGCGTCCCTGCACCTGAAGCCGGCGCTGGCCTGTCATCCGCCGCTCATGGTCGAGACGGCCCTGCTGGATGCCGTCGAGAGCACGGCGCTGGTCGCCCTGCTGGCGACGGAGCGTGTCGAGGTTGCGCTGGCTTTCACGCTGCTGGCTGCGCTGGAAGTCGTCGAACTGCTGGCGCTGGATCTGTTGCTGCCGCAGCAGTTCCTCGTTGAATCGCGGTCCATCGCCGAAGGTGGGCGGCGCCTGCCCCGGCATGGGCGGCGCGTAACCGGCCTGCGCCAGCACCGGCGCGGGCGCGGCAATGAGCCCGGCAAGAAGCGTCAGGAAGGCGCGGCGGGTTTCGGTCATCGGGCCCCTCTTCTGGCGGCGGGACAACGCGCCCCGCCGCTCTGCGGTTCCGAGCAGGGTCTCACCCGATCGTGACGACGACGCGGCCGCGGATGCGTCCCTCGATGATGGCCTTGCCGGCATCGATCGCGCCTTCCAGCGGAATGGTCGAGGTAATCGCCTGCAGCCTGGCGCGGTCGAGGTCGCGTGCGAGCCGCGACCAGGCCTCCAGCCGCAGCGCCTTGGGCGCCATCACCGAATCGACGCCAAGCAGCGAGACGCCGCGCAGGATGAAGGGCGCCACCGAAGCCGGCAGGTCCATGCCCTGCGCGAGGCCGCAGGCGGCGACCGCGCCGCCATAGCGCGTCATGGCCAAGGCATTGGCCAGCGTGTGCGAGCCGACCGAATCCACCGCGCCGGCCCAGCGCTCCTTGCCAAGTGGCTTTCCGGGCGCGGAAAGCTCGTTGCGATCGATGATCTCGGCAGCGCCGAGGCCCTTGAGATAGTCGGCCTCCTGCGGCCGCCCGGTCGAGGCGATGACATGGTAACCGAGCGTCGCCAGCAGCGCCGTCGCGACCGATCCGACGCCGCCGGCGGCCCCGGTCACCAGCATCGGCCCGCGATCCGGCGTGATGCCGTGCCGCTCCAGCGCCATGACGCAGAGCATCGCCGTATAGCCTGCCGTACCGATGGCCATGGCCTCGGCCGCCGACAGGCCGGCCGGCAGGGGGACCAGCCAGTCGCCCTTGACCCGCGACTTCTCGGCATAGGCCCCGAGATGGGTCTCGCCCGTGCCCCAACCGTTGAGAATGACCGCATCACCGGGTTTGAAATCGGTATGGGACGAGGTTTCGACCACGCCGGCCAGGTCAATGCCCGGAATCATCGGGAAGCGGCGCACGACCGGCGCCTTGCCCGTCAACGCGAGCCCGTCCTTGTAGTTGAGCGTCGAGTGCGACACCCGCACGGTCACGTCGCCGTCCATGAGTTCGGCTTCGTCGAACGAGGTCAGCGCGGCACTGGTGCCCGCCTCGCCCTTCGTGATCACGACTGCCCTGAACCTTGCCATATGCGGAACTCCTGATTGCGGCCGACAAGGTCGGCCCGCCCCGCGCCGGCGGCAAGGGGCCGGACTTCAGCCGAACGGCCGATCCCCGGCCATCCGTATTCGACCGGAGCGCGAGGGGCTGCAAGGCTCCGCTACCGTTTCGGGCAGGAGTACCGGAAATGGCGAGCGAAACGGAGCCGAATCGTTCGGGCTTTGCCGAAGCGCCGCATTTCCATGGCCATCGCGAGCGCTTGAGGGCCAGGTTCCGGGATGCCGGTGCCGACACGCTGGCGGATTACGAACTGCTCGAGCTGGTCCTGTTCCGCGCCGTGCCGCGCCGCGACGTGAAGCCGCTCGCCAAGGCGCTGTTGAAGCGCTTCGGCTCCTTCGCCGAGGTTGTCGCCGCGCCGGAGCTGCGGCTCGCCGAGGTCGACGGCGTCTCGGCTGGCATCGTCGCCGAACTGAAACTGGTCCACGCCACCGCCATCCGCATCGGCCGGACGAAGGTGCTCCAGCGGCCCGTCCTGTCGTCGTGGAGCACGCTCATCGACTACTGCCGCACCGCCATGGCCTATGCCGAGCGCGAGCAGTTTCGTCTGCTCTATCTCGACAAGAAGAACGTCCTGATCGCCGACGAGGTGCAGGGCGAGGGGACGGTCGATCACACGCCTGTCTATCCGCGCGAGGTGGTGAAACGCGCGCTGGAACTGTCGGCGACCGCGATCATCCTCGTCCACAACCACCCTTCGGGCGATCCGACCCCGTCCCATGCCGACATCGTCATGACGAAACAGATCATCGACATCGCCGGCCCCCTCGGCATCGCGGTCCACGATCACATCATTGTCGGGCGCGAGGGCCATGCGAGCTTCCGCGCCCTGCGTCTGATCGGCTGACCCCGCCGCCTCGGGCGCGGACCGGTCCGGTCAGGCCGTCGGGCGCAGCCGTTCGGAGACACGGCGTGCGATCGCAACGGGCGCCTCGTCGGGAATAGGAAACACCGAGCTGACGTTGATTTCGCCGAGCACGTAGCTATCGGCCCCGTCGGAGCCAGGCGAACCGAGCATGAAATCCGCGTCCCAGATCATCGGCAGGTCGCGCGGCGCGATGTCCAGGAGGGAGATCATCTGCGGCACCCATTCGTCCTCCATCAGCCGGCGCAGGCGCTGGAAGCGCGGATCGGCTTCGGACGTGTAGAGCCGCGGCCCCGCCCCGGCCCGCGCCTCGGGCGCACCGACCAGCGCCTTGACCTTCTGGTGGCCAAAGCCGGCACAGCGGTCGCCAGCCATGTAGCAACGCACCACGCCCTCTGGGAGGCGCGCCTGGAACGGCTGGTCGATCACGCAGCCGTCCTCGAAGTAATCGGCGCACCGGCCGAGAAACGCCTCCAGCATCAGGTCCTCCGACCGGTCGGCCGTGGCGTCCAGCACGCGCACCATCGCCTGGCCACCGGGGCTTGCCAGTGCCTCGACCTTCCAGACGCCCTGGCCGCCATTGCCACGGTTGCGCTTGATCACGCGCGGCCCGGCTGCCAGCCGCGCCGGCAGTTCCGCGTGCATGACCTCGGCTGTCCGGTAGAGCGCCGTGTCACTGCCCCAGCCCATCGCGCGGGTGCTGTGGAGCACCTCCTTGGTACCCATCTTGAGGATCACATCGGGGTGCGCGCTCACCCAGGGGCCGCGCGCCGCGACCTCGCGCAGCAAGGCATCGAGACGGGAACGGTTGCGCCCTTCGTGGATCGGATTGACCCAGACGAGCACGCCGTCAAAGGCGACAAGCCGCTCACGCGCGGCATCGAGGACATCGTCCTCGTAGACCATCGGCTCGGCATGGATTCCGGCATCGGCGAGCGCGGCGAAGACCGCCTTGAACCGGCTGGCCTGCGGGGCCGCGTTGCGGCGCTCCGCATCATCGCCCCGCCACAGGATGGCGACGCGGCCGAGCGGTTTGTCCGGCCTGGAAATTGTGGGCATCGACAGGGAAGACGATCCTGCGTTCATCATCGCGCTCCTGTCCGCGTCGGCACGCGAACCTCAGAGCAGGACTTGGACGGGAACCGTCTTGGAGAGGCGGGGAACCTGCGATGCCCCGACGCCCGACACTAGGGCCGCAACGCCGCGCAATCAAGTTCCGGCAGCCCGCGCACGTTCCTGGTCTACTGGCGGATCATCACCAGCGGCCGGCTGTCCGGCGGCGTCTTGAGCCAGCGTCCGTCCGGTTCGCGCTTGAAGGTGAGGGACTGGCCACGGCCGCCGAGCACGAGCAGCTCGCGCTCCAGCCGCCAGTGCGACAGGCCGAGCGCCGCGACCGAACGCTCGCAGCCCTCGGCGACCTCGATGGCGAAGCGCTGTTCCAGCGCGCCAGCGCCCGCCGCCAGTTCCTGCCGGAGCGCCAGGGAGCACAATGAGCGGCCCCGCGGCTGGCCGAGCGTCCAGAGCCCCGCGACATCGTCGGCGGTCGGCAGCGACGTGCCGGCAAGGCCGAGATTGGTCAGGAAATAGACACTGGAATCGCCCAGCCGGAGCGATTCGAAAATGCCGACCTCGGTCTCGTCGAAATCGAAGGTGGCGGTGCCGGCGCGGTCCATCCAGCGGATGCCCCCGGTCGGGCTGATCGTCCAGGCGACCATGCCGGCGACGCCCGGGAAGGTCACCGCGCAGGCTTCCGCCAGCTGCAGGGCACGGCCGGCACCGAGACGCTCGGGCTTGAAGGTCACGGCGCATTTCCGGTCGCCGGCCGGGTTGGACAGTTCCCATGGGCCGACCGAGCGTTCGATCTGGGCCGGATCGACGGCGGGCGCCTGCGCCTCGGCGGCGCCGGGAGCGAAAACGGCCAGAACAGCTGCCAGCAACAACCGCATGCGGGAATTTATGACGAGAGGCGCCGCGAGCGTCCATCCCCTCGGGCCGCGCATCACAGGCAGCTCGTATCGGCGGAACCGGCGCGGCGGGAAATGATCGCCGCCTTGCGCTGCACGCCCGTCCCTGGCGCGCTGGCACTCCGCCGGATCGGATTGGGCAGGATCGAGACCAGCAGAGCCGCCTCGCGGGCGCCGAGATCCGCCGCGCTCTTGCGGAAGGCGCGCCGCGCGCCGGCCTCGATGCCGAACTCGCCGCCCGGCCCCCATTCCGCTATGTTCAGATAGATTTCCATCATCCGCCGCTTGGTCCAGACGCCATCGATCAGCATGGCAAGCGGTATTTCCAGCGCCTTGCGGACCATGGCGGTCGGGCCCGTATCGCCCTGCCAGAGGAACAGGTTGCGCGCCACCTGCATAGGCAGGGTAGAGGCGCCGCGCGCGGGCCCGTCCTCGTTGTCGATGACGGCCATCAGTTCGCGCCAGTCGACGCCGCGATGGGCGCAGAACCGCGCATCCTCCGAGGCGATCAGCGTCGCCGGCACCGCGCGCGCTACCTGACCGAGCGCGACGGGCATGCGCGTCACGCCCTGCAACGTCACCGTGCGCCACGCCATGCGGGTCGAGACCGGCGTGACGACCGTGTAGAGAAGCGTCAGGACGACCGGGATCGCCGCCAGAACGACGGCGGCGAGGAACAGACGGCGCAGGATGCGGCGGATCATGGCCATTCCGAATGCGGTAATGCCTCCCGACGGACCGGAGCGGCTCCTCGTGCGCGGCGTCGACGGGTGTCCCGCCGGCTGGATCGCCGTGACGATCGCCGCCGAAGGCACTTTGGCGCCATGCGTCACGATAACGCGCGACTTCGCTGAACTCACCGAGGGCGTCGAAAAAATCGCGGTCGATATGCCGATCGGCCTGCCGGAACACAGCGGCACTGGCGGGCGCGGCCCGGAGCGGCTGGTGCGCCCCCTGATCGGCGAGCGGCAGTCCTCGGTCTTTTCCGTGCCTTCGCGACGCGCCGTGTTCTGCGACGATTACCGCGATGCCTGCGCGGCGGCGCTCGACACCTCCGATCCGCCGCGCATGGTGTCGAAACAGGCCTTCCACCTGTTCCCGAAGATTCGCGAGATCGACCGTCTGCTGCGCGCGCGGCCCGATCTGATCGCGCGGGTCTTCGAAGTGCACCCCGAACTCGCCTTCTGGCGGATCGGCGGCGAACGGCCACTGCCCTTGCCGAAGAAGGTCAAGTCGCGCGGCCACGCTCCGGGCCTTGCCCTGCGCCGCGATCTGCTCGCGGCCGCGGGCTATCCGGAAGCCTTCCTGGAGCGTTCGCCGCGCGGCGCGGGACTGGACGATCTGCTCGACGCGTCGGTCAACGCGCTGGTTGCCCGCCGCCTCCTCGCCGGCATCGCGCAGAGCCTTCCCGATCCGCCTGGCCGCGACGCGCACGGGCTGCCTGTCGCCATCTGGTCTTGACCGCCCGTCGCGAAGCGGCTCCCGTGCGGTTCGCTCGCAGGAACCCGCCATGATCTCGCCCGACGACATCCGCGCCGCCCACCACCGCATCCGCGACCACGTCCGCCGTACCCCGACGCTTCGTCTGGCCGCCGAAACGTTCGGGCTCGGCCATTCCGTGTCGATGAAGCTCGAATTCCTGCAGGTCACCGGCACGTTCAAGGCGCGCGGGGCCTTCAACACGCTGCTTTCGGTACCGATTCCGGCGGCTGGCATCTGCGCGGCCTCGGGCGGCAATCACGGCATCGCCGCGGCCTATGCGGCAGGCCGGCTTGGTGTCCGCGCGCGCATCTTCGTGCCCGAGATTTCCTCTCCGGCGAAGATCGCGCGCATCCGCGAGACCGGCGCGGAACTGGTCGTCGGCGGCGCGCGCTATGCCGACGCGCTCGCCGCCTGCGAGGCCTATGCTGCGGAGAGCGGCGCCCATTCGGTTCATGCCTACGACGCCTGGCCGACCATCGCCGGACAGGGCACGGTCGGCATTGAGTGGGAGGAGGATGCCGGCGGCCTCGACACCGTGCTCGTCGCCGTCGGCGGCGGCGGCCTGATCTCCGGCATCGCCCGCTGGTTTGAAAAGCGGGTGAAGGTCGTCGGGGTGGAGCCGGAGGGCTCGCGTGCGCTCGACGCCGCGCTTCAGGCCGGCGCGCCCGTCGATGTCGAGGTCAATTCGGTCGCGGCCGACTCGCTTGGCGCGCGCAACGTCTTCGGCAGGGTCCATGAGACGGCGGCGCGCTATGTCGACCGCGTCGTTCTGGTACCGGATACGGCCATCGTCGAGGCGCAGCGCCGGCTGTGGCTGGGCCTGAGGGCCGCGGCCGAACCGGGCGGCGCGGCGGCGCTCGCCGCGCTGATCGCCGGCGCCTACCGGCCGGAGCCCGGCGAGAGGGTCGGCGTGCTCGCCTGCGGCGCCAACGTGGATCTCGCCAGCCTCGCCGCCCTGATGTGACGCGCGAGTGCGGCCTGCCCACCGAAGCGTGATTGCACCCCTGCCTTGAAATGGTGGTTTTTGGGGGTGACCGTGTTAGCGTGTGCGGTGCAGGAGAGCGCGACCCGGAGCGGCTGTTGAGCGAGAGCATGGACAGGGATCGGCCGGCGGCCAACGAGCATAGCCTCGCTCTCGGTCATGCGATTGATCGCGCGAAGCTGGTCATTCTGTGGGAGCGCGTCTGGCCGCGCCTTGTGCTGTTTCTCGGCATTTTCGGCTGCGTCCTTGCCGTATCCTGGCTCGGCTTCTGGCAGGTCGTGCCCTACTGGGCGCGGTTCGGCGGCGTTGCCTTCGTCCTCGTCCTGCTGCTGATCGCCGCCTGGCCGCTCATGACCATCCGGCGGCCGACCGCCGAGGAGGCGCTGCGCCGCATCGACCGCTCCACCGGTGGCGGCCACCGGCCGGCGACCGCGCTGGCCGACGGCCTCGCCACCCGCGACGATCCCTTTGCCAAGGCGCTGTGGGACGCCCATCGCGCGCGTGTCGCGGCAGCCACCGGACGCCTGCGCACCGGCATCCCCATGCCGCGCATGGCCAATCTCGACCGCTACGCCATCCGCGCGCTGGCGCTGCTGCTGATCGTGCCGGCCTATTTCCTCGCCGGCGACGAGCGCATGACGCGCCTGCTCACCGCCTTCGACTGGCGCGCGCCGCCGGCCCCGATCACCTATCGAATCGACGCCTGGGTGACGCCGCCCTCCTATACCGGCCGGCCGCCCGTGATCCTGCCGACCCGTCGCTCCGGTGAGGCCGCCGCGCGGCCCGCCGAGCCCGAGACGTTCAAGGTTCCCACCGGTTCGGTGGTCACGCTGCGCGTCACGGGCCTCGCCAATGTCGAGATACGCCCCACCGGCGGCGTCGCCGCGGCGCCAGCCCCCGAGACCGCCGGCCAGCCGCCAGCCGTCGCGGCACCGTCCTTGCTCACTGAATCCCGCTGGACCGTGGCTCAGGACGGCTCGCTGACCGTGCGCGGCACGGGAGCCGAGCCGCTCGACTGGCGGTTCGAGGCCGTCGGGGACCGCGCGCCGACCATCGCCTTCGAGCGCGAGCCGCAGACTGACCAACGCAACCAGCTCGTCTTGTCCTACAAGGTCGAGGACGATTACGGCGTAACCGAAGCCGAAGCCGCGATGGGCCTTGCGCCCTCTGCGCGCGCGCTCCAGCGTGACGGCGCCCGTCCGCTCGCCGAACTGCCGCCGATTTCCCTCGGCCTGCCGCAGGCGCGCACCCGTAGCGGCAACGGTCAGACCTCGCGCGACTTCGTCGCCCATCCCTTCGCCGGGCTTCAGGTGACGCTGAAACTGCGGGCCAAGGACGATGCCGGCAACGAAGGCTTCTCCGACACGGTGGTCGCGACCCTTCCCCAGCGCGCCTTCGCCAAGCCGATCCCCCGCGCGCTCATCGAGCAGCGCCGCATTCTCGCCCTCGATGCCAATGCCAGGCCGCGCGTCGCCCGCGCGCTGGAGGCGCTGACCACCGCGCCTGACCGGTTCGGCATGGAGACGCCGGTCTATCTCGGCCTCAGGACCGCCTATTACCGCCTCGCCCGCGCGCGCGACGATGCAGCGCTCCGCGAGGTGATCGACTATCTCTGGGACATCGCCGTGCGAATGGAGGACGGCGATATCTCCGAGGCTGAGCGGGCCGTTTCCGAGGCCGCCGAGCGGTTGCGCCAGGCGATCGAGCGCGGCGCCTCCGACGAGGAAATCCGGCGGCTGACGCAGAACCTCCGGCAGGCCATGGACCGGCTGATGCGCGAGCTCGCCGAGCAGCAGCTCCGCAATCGCCAGCAGGGCAATCAGCAGCAGGCCCAGCGCGACCCCAACACCCGGTCAGTGCGTCCGCAGGACCTGCGCGACATGCTGAACCGCATCGAGAATCTCGCCCGCAACGGCGCGCGCGATCAGGCCCAGCGGCTGATGCAGGAACTCCAGCAGATGCTGCAGGGCCTGCAGGCCGGGCGCCAGCAGCAACAGCAGCAGGGCGAGGGCGACGGCACCGAGCAGGGCGAGAGCCCGCTCGATCGGCTCTCCGACATGATCCGCCGCCAGCAGCAGCTGCGCGACCAGACGTTCCGGCGCAATCAGGAGCAGCGCCGCGCCCAGCGCGGGCAGCAGCGCCCGGGGCAACGCGGGCAGCAGGGGCAGCAGGGTCAACAGCAGCAGCCTGGCCAGGGGCAGCAGGGTGAGCAGGGCGAGGGCCAGCAGGGCTACGGCGAACTGGGCGATGCCCAGCGCGAGCTGCGCGAACTGCTCGACCAGCTGCGCGAGCAGCTGGGACAGCAGGGTCAAGGTCAGGGCGAAGGCCAGTCCGAGGCCGGCAGACAGGCCGAGCAGGGCATGGAGGGCGCCGGCCGCGCCATGCGCGAGGCAGAGGGTTCGCTCGGTCGCGGCGACGGACAGGGCGCGACGGACGCGCAGGGACGGGCGCTGCGACAGCTTCAGCAGGGCGCGCAGGGTCTCGCCCAGCAGATGCAGGAAGGCCAGGGCCAGCAGGGACAACAGGGCCAGCCCGGCAATCAGCCCGGCCGCGCCGGCCAGGCCGGCAATCAGGAATACGATCCGCTGGGACGGCCGACCCGCGGCCGCGAGGCCAACGAAAATGCGCAGGTGCGCATCCCCAATGCCGGCGAGGGCGCGGCCCAGCGGGCGCAGCGCGTGCTGGAGGAACTGCGACGCCGCCTGTCGGACCCGGACCGCCCGCAGGTCGAGACGGATTACATCGAGCGCCTGCTGCGCGGGTTGCAGATTCAATAGGGACGCTGACGCGGGGTGCCGCCGGCGCGGCGCGATCGAGGTTGAGGGTCAGACCTCGGCCGCACCGATCTCCCACACCTCGCCTGGCCTGATGGCCCGGAACAGGTCCGGCGCCATGCCGCGCGTGGCGAGCGCCCTGGCGAGGCCTTCGCGGGGCGCCTCGATGCCTTCATTGGTGAGCTGGATCGTGCCCCAGTGATGGGCCAGAGCCCGCCGTGCGCCGGCATCGATCATCACCTGCACGGCCTCTTCCGGATCCATGTGCTGGTCGCGCATGAACCAGCGCGGCTCGTAGGCGCCAATCGGCAGGATGGCGAGCCGGAAGCCGCCGAACTTCGCCTTCACCTGCCTGAAGTGGTGCCCGTCGCCATAGCCGGTATCGCCGATGTGGTAGATGTGCCCGGCCGGCGTCTCGATGACGAAGGCCGCCCAGAGCGCCTTGTTGCGATCGAATATGCCGCGCGCCGTCCAGTGCCGCATCGGCGCCAGATGGACGGCCATCCCGTTGCCGATCTCGATCCGGTCGCCCCAGTCGAAAGCCTCCGCCGCAATTGCGGGATCGTACGACGCCATGATCGCGTCCTGCCCGAGCGGCGTAATGACCCGCGGCCGGTGGACCGCGTTGAGGCGCGACAGGGTCTCGACGTCCAGATGGTCATAATGACCGTGGCTGACGAGGACGAGGTCGATCTTCGGCAGGGCCTCGAAGGCGATACCGGGCTTGTTCACGCGCCTTGGGCCGGCGAAGGAGACAGGCGAAACGCGCTCCGACCACACCGGGTCGAACAGGATGTTGAGCCCGCGCGTCTGCAGCAGCACGCTGGCATGGCCGACATAGGATAACCGGATCGCATCGCCCTCGACGCTTGGCGGCGGAGTGTCGGTCGCCTCGATCGGCCAGCTTTCCGGCCAGCGGGCGCGCTCGTCGCCGCCGAACTGCCAGCGCAGCAGGTCGGTAAAGGCCTTCGGCGGCGAGCCATGCGGGTCGAAGAAGCGAGTGCCGTCGAAATGGTCGGTGACCGGACCGGTGTAATAGGGCTGGCGCCGCGAGGCCCAGGCGCCGCCCGCGCCGCCGATCACCGGCACGGCTGCGAGAATGCCGAGCAGCTTGCGGCGGGAGAAGCGGCGGGGCTTGGCGGGCTTGTCATCGGCCATGGCAGAGCCTAGCCGCCGGTCATGGGCGGAAAGAAGGCAATCGTGGCCGCGCCGGCCAGCGGCGCGTCGTGCTTCGCATGAACTTGATCGAGCGCCGCCCGAATCACGGTCGCGTTCTCGAAGGCGTAGGCATATTCCTCGCCGCGCCCCTTCAGGTGCCCGATCAGATCGGCGATGGTGACGACATCAGCCGGCAGGTCGATGGTCTCCTCGCCCTTGCCGATGCGCTCGCGAACCCAGGCGAAATATAGCACCTTCATGGCTCGTCCCCATCGACGAGGTGGGCGGCGCCTGCGCGGAAATAGTCGTAACCGGTATAGAGCGTGAGGACGGCGGCAAACCACAACAGCGCGATGCCGACCTGTGTGACGCCCGGCAGGATCTGGTCGCCCGCCGGCCCCGCGATGAGAAAGCCGACCGCGATCAGCTGCACTGCCGTTTTCCACTTGGCGAGCCGCGTCACCGGCACCGAAACGCGCAGTTCGGCAAGGAACTCGCGCAGGCCCGAGACGAGAATCTCGCGCGAAAGAATCACCACCGCCGCCCAGAGCGACCAGCCGAGGATGGTGCCGTCAGCCGCCAGCATCAGAAGCACGATGCCGACCAGCAGCTTGTCGGCGATCGGATCGAGCATGCGCCCGATCGCCGAATGTTGCGACCAGGCACGGGCGAGGTAGCCGTCGAAATAGTCGGTGATCGCCGCAGCGACGAAAATGGCCAGCGCCACCCAGCGCAGCCAGATGCCGCCCTCGTAGAGAACCTGCACGAACAGGCAGGCCGCCACCATGGGCACGGCCACGACGCGCCCATAGGTGAGGATGTTCGGGACGGTGAAGGCGCTGCCCCGCCTGTCGCGGGCGATCGGATCGGCCGAGCTCATGATCTTGTGATGAACGAGGGGGCCGTCACGGTCAATCAAAACGACGCCGCAGGGGAGCGCGCGGATGGACAGAACCTCGTGACCGGCTAGAAGGTGGGGCATGTCTCTGCGCGCCGTCACCGCCGCCCTCGCCCAATCCGCCGGCTCCAAGCCGTGGCTGAGCGCCAGCCTGTTCATTGCCGTGGCGGCGGCGGGCACCATCCTCGGCGCCTATTTCTTCCAGTACGTGCTGGGCCTTGCTCCCTGCCCACTCTGCCTCGAGCAGCGCACGCCCTATTATGTGGCGATCCCGCTGGCTCTGGCGGTTGCGGCGGCGGCGGCCTTCAAGGCGCCGGGGCTCATTGTCCGGCTCGGCCTGCTGGTCCTTGCGGGCGTCATGGTCTGGGGCGCCTGTCTCGGCATCTATCATGCCGGCGCCGAGTGGGGGTTCTGGGCCGGTCCGACCACCTGCGCCCAGCCCGTCACCATCGCGCGCACGCCCGGCGACCTCCTGCGCCAGATTCAGACCGGCCCGCGCATCGCTGACTGCACGGTCGCCGCCTGGCGCTTCCTCGGCGTGTCGCTGGCAGGGTGGAACGCGCTGATCGCGACGGTGCTGGCCGCTGTCGCCCTCGCAGCCGCGAGCCGGTCGCGGGAAGCTGCCTGAGCCCTACGGCTCCAGTTCGGTATCCCAGTACAGATAGTCCATCCAGCTTTCGTGCAGGTAGTTCGGCGGGAACAACCTGCCATTGGTGTGCAGGTCCTGCACCGTCGGCGCGAACGGATGCTGCACCAGCTGCATCCCGGATTCCTTCAGCGTCTTGGAGCCCTTGCGCAGGTTGCAGGGTGAGCAGGCCGCCAGCACGTTGTCCCAGGTCGTCTGGCCGCCCTTCGAGCGCGGAATGAGGTGATCGAAGGTCAGATCCTCGCCATGGCCGCAATACTGGCAGCGGAATTTGTCGCGCAGGAAGACGTTGAACCGGGTGAAGGCAGGGTTGCGCGACGGCTTCACATAGGTCTTCAGCGAGACGACGCTCGGCAGGCGCATCTCGAAGCTCGGCGAGTGGATCGCCTTCTCGTAGGTCGAGACGACTGTCACGCGGTCGAGGAAGACGGCCTTGATCGTGTCCTGCCACGACCAGAGCGACAGGGGATAGTAGCTCAACGGGCGGTAATCCGCGTTGAGCACCAGAGCGGGCCATGAACCAGGGGAGACCGGCGTGGAAGCCGCCAATGCCCCGGGCGATACGGCGACCGTCAAGACGAACTCCTTGCGATCGGTCGGCTCGCTGATTCGCGAGCGCGAATGTCAGGCACGACCCGATACTACGGGCATCGTGTCGGTCTTGTGAAGCCTCCGGCGTCCCGCGCCGTTCACGCTGTCGTGGCGGGCTCCGCCGCGCGCCCGCGCAGGCGTGCGTAATGGGCCCAGAGCAGCCTCGCCGCGACGGCACGATACGGCCGCCAGCGCTCACCGAGGGCTGCCATCGCCTTGGCGTCGGGCCGGGCGGCAAGGCCGAGGAGATCGCCGGCCGCGGCCTGCAACGCGACATCGCCGGCAGGCCAGGCGTCGGGATGGCCGAGGCAGGAGAGCAGGTAGACATCGGCCGTCCACGGGCCGATGCCTTTCACCTGCACCAGCGCGGCATGAGCCGCATCCGCCTCCAGCCTGCCGATGGCGTCGAAATCGAGCGAACCGTCGAGGACGGCCGCCGCGATGGCCCGCAGCGTCCGGATCTTCGGCCGGGACTGGCCGGCGGCGCGGAAGTCCTCGTCACTGGCGGCGGCAAGAATGGCTGGCGTAATCGATCCGAAGACGCCGAGCGTCCGCTCCCAGATAGCGCGGGCGGCCGCGAGCGATATCTGCTGGAACACGACGATATGGACGAGACCCTCGAACCCGGCGGGACGCCGACGCAGAGGCGGACACCCAAGCTCGCCGTGAAGACGCGCCATGTCCGGGCACTGGCCGACGAGTGCAGCCAGATGCCGGCCGAGATCGGCCTCCGCCTCGATCGTGTCTGGTCCCTTGCCTTGCGCGCTGCTCATCGCTCGACCATAGGCTTTGCCATGTCTTCTGGCATCGTCGCTTCCCGCCACCCGAAAAGTCCGGTCCTGCGCTTTGCGCCGAGCCCGAACGGCCTCCTGCATCTCGGTCATGCGCTTAGCGCGCTGGAGAACGAGGCGCTGGCAGCAGCGCTCGGCGCCCGCCTGCTGCTGCGCATCGAGGATATCGACGCGACGCGCTGCCGTCCGGAATTCGAGGCGGCGATGATTGAGGATCTCGCCTGGCTCGGCGTCACCTTCGAGACGCCGCCGCGCCGGCAGTCGGAGCATCTGCCGGTCTATCGGGATGCGCTGGCGCGGCTCGACGCCATGGGCCTCGTCTTCGCGAGTTTCGAGAGCCGCGGCGAGCTGAAGGCCCTCGCCGCCGCGCGCGAGGCTGAAACCGGCCACCCCTGGCCGAAGGACCCGGACGGCGCGCCACTCTATGCCGGCTCGGGCACCTCCC
Organism: Phreatobacter sp.; assembly: GCF_016793595.1. Classification (GTDB taxonomy): domain Bacteria; phylum Pseudomonadota; class Alphaproteobacteria; order Rhizobiales; family Phreatobacteraceae; genus Phreatobacter. The sequence continues at coordinate 49,117 of NZ_JAEULY010000016.1, read as the reverse complement.
TCTCCGAGGCTGAGCGGCAGGCCCTGATCGATGCGGGCAGACCCCATGCGCTGCGGCTCGACATGGCGAAGGCACTGGCAAAGGTCGACCGGCCGCTGACATGGGCGGAGATCGACGCAGGCGGTGTGCCGACCCGCACGGTCGAAGCCCGCCCGGAGGCCTGGGGCGACGTGGTGCTCGCCCGCAAGGATGTCGGCACCAGCTACCATCTCTCGGTTGTCACCGACGACGCGATCCAGAACGTCACCCACATTGTTCGCGGCGAAGACCTGTTCCAGTCGACCGCCGTCCATCGCCTGCTCCAGGAGCTGCTCGGACTTCCCGAGCCGCTCTACCGTCATCACCGGCTGGTTCTGGGCCCGGACGGGCGCAAACTCTCCAAGAGCGATCAGGCCGAGGGCTTCCGTGCCCTGCGCAACAGGGGCGCGAGCGCCGCCGACATCCGGCGGATCCTGGGGTTCGGCTAGAACCGCAGACCCGGGATTGCCAGCGGATTGTCCGTCAGCGCCGCCCGGTCCGGCTGGTCGGGGCGGGTGATGCCGAGAAAGGCGTCGTGCAGCGCGCGGATCACCGCCGGATCCATGTCCTTGAGGATGAAAACCAGACGCGTGCGCGCATCGCCGTCCGGCCAGGCATCGAGCACGGTGGTCGGGTGGAACACATGCTGCGCGCCATGAACGACCACCGGCCGGTCCGGAAACTCGGCGATCTTCACCACGCCCTTCACCCGCAGCAGGTGCGGCCCGTGCGCACCCCGCAGCAATTCCAGAAACATGTCGAAGGCGGCCGAGCCCATGGCCCGATCGCTGGTCAGCGAGAAGGCGCGGATGCCGTCGTCATGGCCATGCGCGGCATCGTCGCCGCCCGACAGGGCCTCGTCATTGAGCCAGCGGGCGACATCCGGCGTCTTGGTCGCGGGATCGTAGAGGCCCGCCGCCAGAACCGCCGCGGCCGTCGCTTCACCCCTGGCGGCGTCGAGCCGGATCGCCGAAGGCGCGAGCGCGGCAAGCCGCGCTTCGAGATTGGAGAAGGCAGCGCGCCTTTGCTCGCTGTCGATGAGATCGGTCTTCGAGACGATGATCCGGTCGGCGACCGCCGCCTGTTTCACCGCCTCCGGATGGGCGTCGAGGGTGGCAATCCCGTTCAGGGCATCGACCACGGTCACCACCGCATCCAGCCGGTAGCGCATGGCCAGATAGGGATGCGCCATCATCGTGTGGATCACCGGAATGGGGTCGGCGAGGCCTGTGGTCTCGATGACGACGCGCGCGAAGGGCTCGATCCGGCCGTTGTCCAGCGCCCGCAGCAGATCCTCCAGCGCCGAGACAAGGTCGCCGCGCACGGTGCAGCAGACGCAGCCCGACGACAGCATGACGATGCCTTCGTCCACCGTGCGCACCAGCAGGTGATCAAGGCCGATCTCGCCGAACTCGTTGATGAGCACGGCGGTGTCCTTCATATCCTCGTCGGCAAGCAGGCGGTTGAGCAGCGTCGTCTTGCCCGCGCCGAGAAAGCCCGTCAGCACGGTGACGGGGATTGGCGGCCGCGGCCGGCGAGGCGAGGGCGTTTCGGTCATCGGGTCAGACAGGTGCTGGCCTCCGCCGCAATTCCGTGATGGAGGAAGCGACAAGGGCCGAGAGGACGAGCAGGCTTCCCATCATCTGGGCACCGGTCAGCGTTTCGCCAAGGATCAGGCCGGCAAAGCCGATGGCCACCACCGGTTCGAGGCAGAAGACAAGGCCGATCAAGGCCGCGGGCGCGTGCCGGGCGGCCAGCATCTGCAGCGCGAAGCCGATGAGATAGCCGAGAATGGTCATGGCGCAGGCAAACCAGGCGCCGGCTATCGCGCCCCAGCCGGTCGTGCCGACCGACAGCGCCACGATGCCGGCGATGGGCATGATGATGACATGCGACCAGAACAGGAGGGCCGGCGGCGCGATGCGCGCGCCCGCCTTCGCGGCCGCGAAGAACTGGCAGGCGGCGATGACGCTGGCGAGCGCGGCGAGCAGCACGCCGCGCATATCGATGCCACCGAGCGCAGGACCGATGGCGATGGCCAGCCCGGCGAAGGCCAGTGCGAAGACGCCGAGCCGTCGCGCCGTAAAGGGAATGCCCTCGATGAACGGGCTGGCAAGCAGGATCAGTAGCGGGAACGTATAGAAAATGATCGCCGCGACGCCGATCGGCACGAAGGAGACGGCGAAGAAATAGGCAAGTCCGACGCCGGCCGAGGCGACGCCCACCGCGACGAGCGGCGGCCAGTCGCGACGTTCGACCTTCAACGAACCGCCGATCATCCCGATCGCGGCGGTTGCGATACCCATCATCAGGAAGACGCGCAGGAAGACGAGATCAGCGGCCGAGACGCCGGCCTGCGTCGCCATGCGCGCATAGACGATATTGAAGCCGTAGGCGCTCGCCGAGACGAGGGCCAGCCCGATGCCTATGCCGACCGAATGCGGGCTCACGAGCGCGGGCGGTTGCGCGCCGGCTGCGATGACTGGCGGCTGCCCTGCGCGGCAGCCGGGCGGCCATTGCGGGCGGGACGCGCCTCGCGGGAACCGGAACGGGTGGCGGCACGGGGCGCATCGGCCGGCCGGGGCGTCGGCACGGCGGCACCCTGCAAGGCCATCGGCGCGCCGATGGCGCCTGGGCGCACCGGCTGCCCCGGAGGCTGCGCAGCCGGAGCGACGCCCGCACGGATCGCGCCTGGCGCAGTGGTCGTGGTGATCGTCACGCTGCCCGGCGAGGTCGTCGCCGGCAGCGTCACGGCGCGAGAACCGTGGGACGCAAGCGCCGTGGCGGGCGCTGCCACCGGGCCGGCATCGCCGGTAAAGACCGGAACCGGGTCCATGCTCGGGCGGTAGGGGCCGAGCAGCGAGGGAATCGCTCCGGGAATCGCGGCGAAAGCGTTGACGGTCGCCGACCGGCGCTGGCCAGCGGGCGCGGCGAACATCTGCGCCACGCTGAGATTGCCGGGATCGCCGGAATTCATCGCGACCGGTTCGTTGTCGAGCTCCTCGCCAGCTTCGATATAGGCCGGACCGCGGCCGCGGCGGCGGCAGGCCTGATCGCGGATATTGGGCGGGCCGGAGGACAGGTCATTGGCGACGCCATCGACATTGCTGCCGCCGCCATAGCTGACGAAATGGCGTTCGAACAGCCCGGCGGCCGTCTCCGCGCGACCGCGCGCGGAGGTCGCGCCGAGCACGACGACGATGAGCTGCCGGCCGCCGCGCGTGGCGGTGGCCACCACGTTGAAGCCGGAGGCGCAGGTAAAGCCGGTCTTGAACCCGTCGGCACCCTGATAGCGGCCGATCAGGTGGTTGTGGTTGCGCATGACGCGGTTGCCGAAGCGGATCGCCGGCATGCGCCAGAGCAGCGAGTGCTCGGGAAACTCGCGCATGAGCGCGCGAGCGAGGACAGCCATGTCCCGCGCCGAGGTCTGCTGCGAGCCGCCGGGCAGGCCATGTGGATTGGCAAAGCGGGTCGCGGTCATGCCGAGACGGGCAGCCTCGGCGTTCATCATGCCCGCGAAACCCTCGACCGACCCGCCTATGCCCTCGGCGATGGTGGTCGAGACGTCATTGGCCGACTTGACCATGATGATCTTCAGCGCGTTATCGAGCGTGACGACGGTGCCGGGGCGGAAGCCCATCTTGGACGGCGCGGATCGGAAGGCACGCTGCGAAACCGTGAGGCCCGTGTTCATGGTCGCCCGGCCGGCGCGCACCTGTCTCAGGGCCACGTAGGCGGTCATCATCTTGGTGAGCGATGCGGGCAGCCAGGGCATGCCGGCGCGGTCGGCCTGAAGCACCTGTCCCGTGGCGGCATCGACGACGATGGTCGGACCGACCTGCTGCGCCCGGACTGGCAGAGCGACGCACATGGCAAGCGCCGCGGCAAGAACAGGGGTACTGATCCGCAATTGCATGACCTTCGTGGGAAGCGGCGCCGGGTCGGGGACCTGTTTACCTGCTTCGGCCTTGTTTCGCCAGCGGTCCCCGGCGCGCATCGGCCGGTCGGCCGGCCCCGGCAGGAAGGAGACGGCCCAGCCCTCTAACGATTGGAAGACGGCCAAAGCATGGCCTTGGCCGCATCCGCGCACTATCGTGGACGGGCGCACCAGCCATGCGCCGGACGGGCGATGGCGAAGGCCCGCGCACCGACCTATAGTGTATTTACCCGTCCGTCTTTTCGAGGAGCCTTCCATGACCGCCTGCATCGTTGGCTGGGCCCACACGCCCTTCGGAAAGCTCGACGCCGAAACCGTCGAGAGCCTGATCGTGCGCGTCGCCAACGAGGCGCTGGCCGATGCCGGCATCGGCCCGGATGACGTTGACGAAATCCTGCTCGGCCATTTCAACGCAGGCTTCTCGCCGCAGGACTTCACGGCCTCGCTCGTGTTGCAGGCCGATCCGCGCCTGCGCTTCAAGCCGGCGACGCGCGTCGAGAATGCCTGCGCCACGGGCTCCGCCGCCGTGCACCAGGCGGTGCGCGCGGTGAAGGCGGGCGACGCCCGCGTCGTGCTGGTGGTCGGCGTCGAGCAGATGACCAAGACGCCGGGTCCGGAGATCGGCAAGAATCTCCTGCGCGCATCCTACCTGCCCGAGGACGGCGAGACGCCGGCGGGCTTCGCCGGGGTCTTCGGCAAGATCGCCCATAACTACTTCCAGCGCTGGGGCGACCAGTCCGACGCGCTCGCCCTGATCGCGGCGAAGAACCACAAGAACGGCGTCGAGAATCCCTATGCCCAGATGCGCAAGGATTTCGGCTACGAGTTCTGCCGCACTGAAAGCGAGAAGAACCCCTTCGTTGCAGGCCCCCTGAAGCGCACGGACTGCTCGCTTGTTTCGGACGGCGCGGCGGCGCTGGTCATCACGGATACGGCGACGGCCCTGAAGATGAAGAAGGCGGTCGCCTTCCGCGGCCATGCCCATGTGCAGGACTTCCTGCCCATGTCGAAGCGCGACATCCTGAAGTTCGAGGGCTGCACGCAGGCCTGGGGCAAGGCGCTGGGCGAGGCGGGCATCGAGCTCTCGGACCTCTCCTTCGTCGAGACCCACGACTGCTTCACCGTCGCCGAACTGATCGAGTACGAAGCCATGGGCCTTGTTCCCGAGGGTCAGGGCGCAAGGGCGATCAAGGAAGGCTGGACGCAGAAGGACGGCAGGCTGCCGGTCAATCCGTCGGGCGGCCTCAAGGCCAAGGGCCACCCGATCGGCGCGACGGGTGTCTCCATGCACGTGCTCTCATCGATGCAGCTCATGGGCACGGCCGGCGGCATTCAGGTGGACGGCGCCAAGCTCGGCGGCATCTTCAACATGGGCGGCGCAGCGGTCGCCAACTATGTGAGCGTGCTCGAGCGCCTGCGCTGACGCGCTGAAGCGTTTTCGAGCGAAGTGGGCACCGGCTCGCGTGAAGAGAAGCGCGCGAACAGCGTGCAAAACGCGATGGAACGGAAGCCATAGAGCGCTCAGCCGAACTCAGCCGCCGAGGGGATCGTCGGCCCGCCAGGAACGCTGACTCCTTTGGCAGCGAGCACCGCCCGCACCACCGCCGCCGCCATGACCTGCGCGGCGATGGCGCCGAGCGCCATCATGTTGCCGGTGACGCCGCTCTTGCCCGTCGCGAGGCAGAAGATCGTATCGCCGTCCCACATGGTGTGGATCGGGTCGATGGTGCGCGCGAGCCCGTCATGGCCATGCTGGGCGAGTTTCTGCGCCTGCGCCTTGGTCAACTGGGCGTCGGTCGCCAGCACCCCGATCGTCGTCGCCATGCCCGGCTGAAGTCCCGGCGGCAGCTCGCCCTTGAGCACCGAAGCAGTGAGGTTGATCTTGGTCTTGCCGTCGGCGCTGCGCGTGCCGGCAATGACCTCGCCACTGCGGGGATCGATGACGTCGCCGACCGCGTTGACCGCCACGATGGCGCCGACCGTCACCTTGCCGACCTTGACCGCCGCCGTGCCGATGCCGCCCTTCATGGCGCGGTTCATGCCCCAGAGCTTGCCCACCGTCGCGCCGGCGCCGGCACCGACCGAACCTTCGGCCGGTGGGTTCGTGGTCGCCGCCTCGCAGGCCTTGTAGCCGGCCGCCGCGTCGGGCCGGACGCGGTGATCGCCGACGCCGAGGTCGAACAGGATGGCCGAGGGCACGATCGGCACGCGCGTCGGGCCGGCCGGAAAGCCGAAGCCCTTCTCCTCCAGCCAGCGAACGGCGCCGGTCGCGGCATCGAGACCGAAGGCGCTGCCGCCCGCCAGCATCACGGCGTGGACCTTGTCGACAAGGTTGGTCGGGTTGAGCAGATCCGTCTCGCGGGTGCCCGGGGCCGCGCCGCGCACATCGACACCGCCGACCACGCCTTCCTCGGTCATGATCACCGTGCAGCCGGTCGGCCGGCGCTCATCGGTGAAATGGCCGACCTTCACGCCGGGAACGTCGGTAATCGCGCCGCCCATCGTGCGCGCACGGACGGCGTCGAGCGACGGCGCACCCGGCGTCTGGGCATTGGCGGCGGATACGAGGGACGACATGACGCCTGCTCCGAGTGCTGCTGAGGTGAAATCGCGACGATCCATCGAAGTCTCCCGGGCGTAATGACAGGGCCGCGAGACTAGGCGGGGCTTGCGGTGCGCCGCCAAGCCCGGGATTACCGCTCAGCCGGTCATGCGCCCTTTGGCCGGAATGCGACGCAGACGGCAGGATCGGTCTCCAGCCGCGGACCGCCGATCAGGTCGATGCAATAGGGGATGGCCGGCATCACCGCGTCGAGGCATTCACGGATCGAGGACGGCTTGCCCGGCAGGTTGACGATCAGCGAGCGGCCGCGGATGCCGGCCGTCTGGCGCGACAGGATCGCCGTCGGAACCACTTTCAGGCTGACCGCCCGCATCAATTCGCCGAAACCGGGCATCATCTTGTCGCAGACCGTTTCGGTCGCCTCCGGCGTAACGTCGCGCGGCGCGGGGCCGGTGCCGCCGGTGGTCAGGATCAGCGGGCAGGATTCGCGGTCGGCAAGCTCGACCAGCGCCGCCTCGATCTCCGCCTGCTCATCGGCGATGATTCGCGGCACGGCATGCCAGGGCGAGGCGAGAAGATCCGTCAGCGCGGCGATGATGCCGGGGCCGCCCTTATCCTCGTAGATGCCGCGGCTGGCACGATCGGAAACGGTGACGACGCCGATGGGAATGGACGATTCGCTCATGTGACGAGGTACGCTGTGCTCATGGCCCATCCATAGCCGCCCGAACAGTCCCGCTCAACGCGGCATGTGGGCCGCGCGGGTCAGCTCCATATCGATATGGGCGGCGGGGCGGCCGCGCGCGAGGCTGTCCCTCTGGCCAGCGCCAACCTGCACGAAACCCAGTTTCTCCTGAACGCGCAGCGATGCGGCGTTCCCGACGAAGGCCCCAGCCGTCAGCCTTTCGAGGCGCGGCTCGCGAAAGGCCAGCGCGACCATGGCCGTCACCGCTTCCGTCGCAAAGCCACGCCCCCAATAGGGCGGCCCGAACCACCAGCCGATTTCCGCCGTCGCACCGTCGCGTGTGAACGAGATGCTGCCGATCAGTGCGTTCGGCTCCTTCTTTCGCGCGACGGCGAGGCCGAGACCATCGCCGGTCGCGTTCGAGGCCAGCATGTCGCCGACAAAGGCCGAGGCATGCGCTTCCGTATAGGGGTGGGGCACCCGCGCGAGCATGCGCGAAACGGAGAGGTCGCCGGCATAGCGGGCTATGCGCGGAACATCGGTGAAGGCGAAGGCGCGCAGGACCAGCCGCCGCGTCTCCAGCGGTGCAGCCGTCTGCCAGGGCGAGGAAGGCGCGTCGGTCATGATCCACCGTGGCGCTGAGGCCCGCCGGCATGGGCCGGCGGACCTTCTTGTCAGAGCGACAGCCCGCGATCAGGCACGATCGCCGATCACGACCTTCGGCGCCGTGCGCCGGAGGATCGGGTCGCGCCAGGCCTTGAGGCTGGCCCAGACCGTCCGCTCCAGCCGGAACTTGTCGACCGGAACGGAGCTCGCCAGTGCCTTCAGCCGGGCGAGACCAACGCCGTTCCACTGGAAACCGCACTTCTCGACGACCCGGCGCGAGGCCGGATTGACGACGCGTGCCCAGGTCACCACCGCCTCGGCGCCCCGGTCTGAGAACAGGTGATCAACGACCGCGCGGGCAGCCTCTGTCGCATAGCCGCGGCCCCAGTGCTCGGCAGCCAGCCAGTAACCGATTTCGGGATCGCCGAATTCAGGCATCACGAAACCCGTCGCACCGACAAGGGCGCCGTTGGTCTTGAGAGTGATGAGAAAGGGATGGTCGGGACTGGCCCAGGCGTTGGCGATCCATTTCTCCGCGTCCTTCGCCGCATAGGGATGCGGAAGGTTGGCCGTCATTTCGGCAACCCGACGATCATTGGCCACGACCACGATCGACGGGACGTCCTCGAAACGCGGCGCACGGAGAACCAGCCGCTCCGTCTCGAGGACGGGGATACTGCTCTCCTTGAGATCGCCGCCCAAGCGGCCTTCCAGTTCGGTTTCCAGGGCAGTCATGACACAGGCTCCTTCCCGCCGGTGTGATGGACCCTCAAGACCATTCCCGAGGGCCAAAGAAAAAGGGGCGCCGGCTTGCCGCCTGGCGCCCCTTGATCCTGAACCTTCGGATATCGGAGCTGCCTGGCGATCTCGCCGGCGGCTCCGATGTCGGTGCCGCCAGTTACTCTGCGGCGGCAATCATCGGAACGACCGACACGTAAGTACGGTTGTTCGTTTTCGTTCGGAATTCTACGCGGCCGTCAGCGGTCGCGAAGAGGGTGTGGTCCTTGCCGAGGCCGACATTGGTCCCGGGATGGAACTTGGTGCCGCGCTGGCGCACGAGAATATTGCCCGCGACGACCGCCTGGCCGCCGAAGCGCTTTACGCCGAGACGCTGTGCATTCGAATCGCGACCGTTCCGAGACGAGCCGCCTGCTTTTTTGTGAGCCATGATGAGCTCCCGATTCCGTTAGGTCTTATAAGACGTATTGTTCAAAAGGATGGCAAGAGCCGGTCGGCGCTTACCAGTCCTCACCGGATTTCTGTTCGGCCTGGTCGGCCTTGGCGCGCGGCGGCTTGCCCGCCAGCAGCTCCCTGGCCTGCTCGACCCATTCCTCGCGCTTGGCGCGACCGCGGAGCGCCAGCTCCTTGTCCTTCGCCTCGAGATCGGCCTCGGTCCAGGACGCGATCTGCTCCCAGGAGGTGATGCCGGCGGCGCGCAGCTTCTTCTCGATCGTCGGGCCGACGCCCGAGATAAGCGAGAGGTTCGACGTGTCGAGCTTTCCGCCCTCGGCCGGCAGGTCGGCGAGCTTGGCCGGCTTGGCGGCGGCGGTCTTCTCGGCGGCCGGCTTCTTCGCGGAGGCGGCCTTCGAAGGCTTGGCGCCATCGGTCAGGATCTCGGCGATGCGGACCACCATCAGGTCCTGGCGATGGCCGCGCTTGCGCTTGGAGTTCTGGCGGCGGCGCTTCTTGAAGGAGATGACCTTCGGGCCGCGCTTCTGCTGGAGAACCTCGCCTGCCACCGAGGCGCCGGCCACGAAGGGCGCGCCGAGGGTGATGCCGGCGTCGCCGCCAAGCATGAGCACGTCCGGAAACACCACGGTATCGCCGGCGCTGGCCTTGAGGATTTCGATGGTGATCGTGTCTTCGGCGGCAACCTTGTACTGTTTGCCGCCAGTCTTGATGACTGCGTACATCGTCGTCTGTCCTTGTGCGACGCGCCGTGAATCACCCGGAAAATCGGGCATCCGGCCGTCTTCTTGTTTGATCTTGCCACCCTGGACGGGCGGATCGGTCTTTGGTCCCGGCCGCCGCCTGAAGCGCAAGGCTCCGACGACCGGATGTTCCGGGACGCGGCTCAATGATGGAAAAGCCGCGCCAAGTCAAGGAAAACTCCGGGCCGGCGGCGATTTTCATGCCCCGAGCCGCGAAGATTTCCGTCCGGGCCGCTTGCGGTGGCTTGAATGCCGCACGGCGTTCGGCTATGTCGCGCTTCGCTCACCAGCCGGCAGATGCTTTTCAAGCCCTGTCCTTGCGAGACCGCGGAGAGGTGGCTGAGTGGTTGAAAGCACCGCACTCGAAATGCGGCATACGGGCAACCGTATCGGGGGTTCGAATCCCTCCCTCTCCGCCACTTCGGAACAACGATGGGCACTCCGCCCGCCGCCGTGGCTACGCCATTGGCGGCCAGCACGCGGAGCAGGTTGCTCTTCGATCCCATGATGCGGACCTCGCCGCGATCGACCTCGACCCGCTGCGCCAGCGCGCGCAGATGGTCGCGGCGATAGCCGCCGCCTTCCATGCGGATACGCCGCCGCGCGGTTGACGCGAACTTTCGCAACGTGGCGGGCGTAATGGCCTGCTGCGCCGAGTTTAGCAGGAGAGCCGAGGCCCGCTCGGCATCCGCCCGCGCTTGATCGCGAGTCGCCTTCAAGGCGATTATGCGTTCCTTGAGCGCCGGGTCATCGAGATCGGCAACGCCGCTTTCGATCGCGTCGTAGAGCCGTTTCAGGCGCAACTCGGTCTCGGCGGATCGCCGGTTCAATTCCGCGATATGCTCACGGCGCCGGTCGCTGCGTTCCTGCCGACGATCCAGAACCTCGGCCAGCACATCCTCCAGCCGGTCAGGATCGAGCAGCCGGTCGGCCAGATAGTTTGCGACCAGATCGTCCAGCCGCTCCATCGCAACGGTCATGCCCTCGCAGGCGGTCGCCCCCTGCCGCGCCTTCATCGAACAGGTGTAATAGCGATAGCGACCGCCCTTTCCGGTGCGAATCGTCATCGCCCCGCCGCACTTCCCGCAATGGATCAGGCCAGTCAGCAGCGTCGGACCGCTCACGACCTGCGGATGGGCGACCTTCGGATTGCGCGCCTTGAAATGCGCCTGCACCGCATCGAACGTGGCCTGGTCGACGATCGCCGGAACCTCCACCGCGATCACTTCCTCGGCGGGCTTCAATTCCTTGCTCTTGCCGCGCTTGTTGAACTCGTGGCGGCCGATATAGGTCGGCCGGGTCAGCATCCGATGGACCGTGCCGATGCCCCAGCGGCCACCGTCGCGCGTGAAGATACGACGCTCGTTGAGATGTTTGGTGATCGACTTCACGCCCATCGGGCCGGACGTGCCGTCGCCTTCCAACGCCAGCTTGAACGCCAGCCGCACCGTGTCGGCATGGATCGGGTCGATTTCCAGCTTCTTCTTCATCTTCGCGCCGCGCTGCTCGGCATCGACAACGCGATAGCCGATCGGCGGCAGCGAGCCGTTCCAGAAGCCCTGCCGGGCATTTTCCTTGAGCGCCCGAAGGACGTGCTTCGCGTTCTCTTTCGATTGATATTCGTCGAACAGCGCCATGATCTGCCGCATCATGACGTGCATCGGGTCGTCGCCCATTTCCTGCGTGATCGACAGCAGCTTGACGCCGTTCTTGGCGAGCTTGCGAACGTAGAACTCCAGCTCGAAATGATCGCGGAAGAAGCGCGAGAAGCTGTGGACCACCACCACGTCGAACGGCGCCGGCTTGCTCGTGCCCGCCTCGATCATCCGCTGGAACTCGGGCCGCCGGTCGTTCGTCGCCGACGCGCCAGCCTCGACGAAGGTATAGACCAGCTCCAATCCCCGCGACAGGCAATAGGCTTCGCCCTGTTTGCGCTGATCGGGGATCGACACGTCATGCTCGGCCTGCCGCGCCGTCGAGACGCGCAGGTAGAGGGCGGCGCGCATCGGCACGGTCATTACAGCGAACTCCTCACATCATTGGCACGGCCCGAACAGCTCGTCGAAAACGTCGCCGAACCATGCCTCGAACACATCCACTTCCGCACTCGTGACCGGCACGCGCTCGGGCCAGTCGTCGGTGACGGTCCACGTCGAAAGATCGTCCTTCGGGCTTTTCCCCGCGCAAGGACGGACGCTGCCGACCGGCAGCGTGGCATAGTCGAACAGGTCGTCCGGGCATTCGCCCCGGCGACGATGGGTGCGACGATGGACTTTGCGGGCAAGGGCCATCCCGACAGGCTGCTTCGCGCTCGCGCCTCATGCAAAGCCTCTGTCGCGGCGAAGCGCAGATAGGGGTGAAAGGCGGCGGGCGTCATATCTAGCCCCACGGATCGACGACCGTGATCCCGCAATCTGCGAAATCACGGACGTTGCGAGTCGCCAGCCGCGCCCCGCGCGAGCGCACGATCGCCGCAATCTGCGCGTCAATCTGGCTGATCGGCTTTCCGCCCTGTTTCCGGCCAGCGGCAATGTCGGGATAGGCTGTCGCGGCTTCGGAATCGAACGGCAGGACGCGCCCGGCCAGATCGACATCAAACATTGGGCGTGCGGCCGCGAGCAGATCATCGCGGCGGCGTCCCTCGGGCAGCAACGCCAGCCCGTAGAAGATTTCCGCCTGGGTCAGCGTCGTGGTGAAGACGCCCGCCATCGGTTGCTCGGCGATCCACGCCATGACCCTCGGATCAGGTTCGCGCCGCATCAGCTCGGATATGACATTGGTGTCGAGGACGATCATTCCCCGAAGTCCACCGAGGGCCGGATTGCCTCGCGCGGCGTAACGGGCAGATCGACGCCGCCCAACTCGCCGAAGCGTTCGTTGATCGCCTGGCCGAGATTGCGCGGACGCGGGATTTCGGTCGAGAGCGCCGAACGCAGAATGTCGCGGGCCTCATCTTCCATCGAACGGCCGTGCATCGCCGCCCGCAAGCGCAGGCGATTTTTGATCGCGTCGTCGATGTTTCGGATCGTCATGACCGCCATGCAAAACCTCCATAAGTCAATGACTGCATTTTAGTCGATGAGGTTAAGAGAATCAAGGAAGGGTTGGCGCCTCCCTGCGGGACCGCCGCTCTATCTCCGCTGCGCTCCGACCGAGCCCCTGGCGGGTCTCGTCCCTGCTGGGTGACGATCAGCATGGCGGGGTGGCGCTGCTGCGCCGTTCGGGCAATCCGCCGCGCGGATTGTTGTCTTTCCGATCTGCGGAGATCGGGCCAGGGCTGCGCCGTCCCGATCGCGTCTGGTCGTTGCTCACTCCGTCGATGGGATGGGCGACGCTTCCCTTTAGACCCGCCGCGCCGGGCCGCAACGCGCTGTTGGCGCGTCCTCCACTGCGTTCCGCTCCTGCGGATGCTGCCCGGCTCCGCCGGCGGGCCTGCCGGTCGCTTCTTCGCCGCCCACCCCATTCCGGGGTGAGTGTGGTTTTTAGGAGAAGTGTGATGAACGCCGTTACCCAAACCGTAGCCGCCGAGCCTGTGTCGGGCGTCGAGATTTTCGTGCCGCTCGCCAAGCTCAAAAAGTCCCCGCGCAATGCCCGCAAGGTGCCGCATGGGGAAGCCGCTATCGAGGCGCTGGCCGCTTCGATCCAGCACAAGGGGCTGATCCAGAACCTTGTCGTGGAGCCGGAGACCAAGGAGGACGGGACGCCGACCGGCTATTATCTCGTTACCGCTGGTGAAGGCCGCAGGCTGGCGATGCTGCTGCGCGCCAAGCGCAAGCAGATCAAGAAGTCGGAAGTCGTGCGCTGCTGGCTCGATACCGCCAACGATCCGTCCGAAATCAGTCTGGACGAGAACGTGACCCGAACCCCGATGCACCCCGCCGACCAGTTCGAGCGGTTCCGTGAACTGTCCGAGAGCAAGGGCTATGGCGCGGAAGAAATCGGCGCGCGGTTCGGCGTGTCGGCTGGCGTGGTGAAGCAGCGGCTTCGCCTTGGCGCTGTCTCGCCCAAGCTGTTGCAGGTCTATCGGGAGGACGGCCTTACGCTGGATCAGCTTATGGCCTTCGCCATCACCGAGGACCATGACCGGCAGGAGCAGGTTTTCGCCAACCTGCATCACAACCGCGAGCCGTGGATTATCCGGCGCGACATGACCGCAAGCAATGTGTCGGCAGAGGACCGGCGCGCGGTGTTCGTCGGAGCCGAAGCCTACGCGGAAGCGGGCGGCAACATCATCCGCGACCTGTTCAGCGAGGACCGTGGCGGGTTCTTCGAGGATGCGGGCTTGCTCGATACGCTTGCCATCGAGAAATTGCGCGAGGTTGCCGAGCGCGTTCAGGCCGAGGGCTGGAAATGGGCCGAGGCGCATATCGACTATCCCCACGCCCACGGGATGCGGCGCTTCTATCCGCAGACCGTCGCCCTGTCCGACGAGGAGGAGGCGCGGGTCGATGAGGCATGGGCCGAATATGACCAGATCGTCGATGGCTATGACTCGTTGGACGAAATGCCCGAGGACTTGGCGGCGAAAGCCCGTGCGCTGGATGCCGAAATGGACGCCCTGTCGGCCAAGCGCTCCGCCTACGATCCCAACGTGATCGCCAATGGCGGTGCGTTCGTCGTGCTTCACCATGACGGCACGGTCAGGGTCGAGCGCGGTTTCGTGCGGGCCGAGGACGAGGCGTTGGCGGACCCCCAGCCGGAGCCGGAAGAAAGCGATGTGACCGAGGCGCAGATGGGCGACGACGAGCAGCCGGAGGACGGCGACGAGGACGTGCAGGACGCCGACGAGGACGAGGAACCGGGCAAGCCGATTTCCGACAGCCTCACCCGTGACCTGTCCGCCCACCGGACCTTGGCGCTTCGCGTGGCGCTGGCCGAGCAGCCCGATATGGCCCTGATCGCGCTGACCCACACGCTGACCGCGCAACTGTTCTACAGCTATGCGGAGGCCGGTTGCCTTGAGGTTCGTCCGACCGTGACCCCCTTGGGGAGCCATGCGGACGGGATCGAGGACACGCCATTGGCGGCACGGGCGAGCGAGCAGCACGAGGCATGGGCCGAGCGGATGCCGCGCGACGTGGCGGACCTGTGGGCCTTCATCGTCGGGCTGGACGAGGCGAAGCGGATTGCGTTGCTGGCGCATTGCGCGGCTCGCACCGTCAACGCTCTGCGGTTGCCGTGGGACCGCAAGCCCCGGTCGCTGCAAACGGCGGACAGGCTGGCGGGCGCGCTGGCGCTGGACGTGGCGAAGGACTGGACGCCGACCGTGGACAGCTACCTTGGCCGTGTCACCAAGGCGCATATCGTGGAGGCCGTGACCGAAGGCGTGTCCGAGGACGCCGCCCGCCGCATCGCGGACATGAAGAAGCCGGACATGGCGCAAGCCGCCGAGCAGCTTCTTTCCGGGACCGGCTGGCTTCCCGCCGTGTTGAGGACGCCCGAACCGGAGGGAGCGGACCCCGCGCCTGCGGAGCCGGAGGACGCGGATAGCGTGGAGCAGCCGCGCGAAGTGGAGGACAGCGAAGCATCCTTTGCTGTCGCCGCCGAATAGCGGCACGGGACCGGGACCGCGCGAGCGGTCCCGGTTTCCTTTTGTTGCATTTCTGGAGGTGGGTTCATCGAGTAATGTTGCAGACCCACGCGGCGGGACCGCTCGGCGACTATGATGCGGGCGATGAGCGACGGTCTATGCCAGCCTCGCGCGGGATCTCGGCGCACACATAGGGAGCGTCAGCCGCGTTCCTCTCCTGTCGTCTCTGCGAAGAATTATTTGCGAGGTGAGCCCGGCGCGGTCCAGCAAAGAAGCGAATGCCCTCCGACTGACGATGCCCGTCATAGCCACGGCGTGGAATTTCCGGCTCGGCGACAACCGCGCGGCCTCTCGATTGGCTTGATCTAACCGGTGCTGGCTTCGCCTTGATCGGCCTGGCGCAACGGCGCCGCGCGGCTTTTTTCCGCCGCCTTCGGCTTTGCATCGCGAAACAAAAAGGCCGCGCGTCGCCATCCTCCGCTGCGCTTCGGCCGCAAGCGGTGCGCGTCCGATCATCCCCGCTTCACCGATCGCCATCGAGGCCGCGGCGGTCGTGGCCCGAAGCAAAAGGAACTTCGACATGGCTACCATCGGCACCTTCACCCAGGCGGGCAACGGCTCCTTCAGCGGAACCATCAAGACGCTCACCCTCAACGCAAAGGCCACCCTCCGTCCGATCGACAAGGAGAGCGACAAGGCCCCCGATTTCCGCGTCGTGGTCGGCACGGTCGAATGCGGCGCGGGGTGGAAGAAGACCAGCCGCGAGAACCGCGACTACATCTCGGTCAAGCTGGACGATCCGACCTTCGCGGCTCCGATCTATGCCACTCTGGTCGAAACCGAGACCCCCGGCGAATACGCTCTCATCTGGTCGCGCTGACCTCGACACGGCGCCCCGCTTCCTCGGAGCGGGGCGCCTTCGTGTGCTGGTCCGCCAGTTCATAATATGGACGGGCCAGTGGCCCGGCATGTTGTGAGGTGCTTGGGGCGCCGCCCCCAGCGCCCTTCGGAGCGGCTTCCGCCCAGCTTCCTCCACGCTTCGCGTTCCGTGCAGCCGGTTCCCCGCGAAGCCGCCCACTCCGGTTGCACCCCCGGTCTCGCCGACGGGCAGGGTTTCAGCGCGGCGCTCCGCTGCGCGGAAACCCAAGCCCAAGGACTTCAGTCATGTATCATCAACTTGCCACCCGGTTCGGCCGGAACGCCCATCAGATCAGCGGTCGGGAGCCGCTCGACAACGAGGCGCTATATCGCCACGTCCCGTCCATCTTCGCCCGCGAGGCGCACGACAGCCGTTCGGAGCGGTATGTCTATGTCCCGACCATCGACATCGTGGAGGGATTGCGCCGGGAAGGATGGTTCCCGTTTTTCGCCGTCCAGTCGGTTCCGCGCGACGGTTCACGCCACGGCCACGCGAAACACATGCTGCGCCTTCGCCGTGACGAGGGAATCGGCAAACCCGAGGCCGCAGAAGTCATCATCGTGAACAGCCATGACGGGACCAGCGCCTATCAGATGTTCGCCGGGATGTTGCGCTTCGTCTGCACCAATTCCATGATCGCGGGCGAGCGGTTCGAGGAGGTCCGCGTTCCCCACAAGGGCAATATCGAGCACGACATTATCGAAGGCGTTTACACCGTCGCCGAGGACTTTCCTCGCCTGATCGACGCCAGCGAGGCCATGAAGGAGGTGCGGCTTTCCGAGGACGAGCGGCGGTTGCTTGGCGAGGTGAGTTTGGTCGCCCGCTATGGCGAGGACGAAAGCCCGCTGCGGCCTGAACAGATCATCGAACCGCGCCGCCGTGAGGACATGGGCGATAGCCTGTGGACCACCTTCAACGTCATTCAGGAGAATGTCGTGCGGGGCGGGTTGCAGGGCCGCAAGCGCAACGCGGAGGGCCGCATACGCCGGGCGCAGACCCGCGCCATCAACGGCATTGACCAGAACGTGACGCTCAACCGGGCGCTCTGGACACTGGCCGAGGGAATGCAACGCCTCAAGAAAGCATGACCGTTCGCCACCGCAGGGCCGGACCTTCGGCCCTGCGGCTCGGCTATCTAGCGCCGATCCGCTGCGGCGGATCGGCGGCGGCCGCGCGTCCCAAGGTCCGCGCGGCCGCAAACGCGCTCGCCGGGCTGGCGCCCGGCTCGCGCTTAGTGGTGGTCAAATCAGCCCCGCCATCCTATGAAGCTCTCGGGCCGCTACGCGGCGGCCTGGGGCGTGGAAACCCCGGAATATCCGGTTGGGCGTCGGCCGTGACGACGCCGCCATCCTTGACCGCATGGTCGGGGAGCCTGTGACGTATACAACAGGCTCTCGGGCTAAAGGTCATAGGGACCGAGATATTCCGGTTTTCCAACTCCCCGATCACGGGTCTAGGAGCTGTTTGCGGGGGCGCACCGCAAATCAGCAGCCTTTTCGAGTGTCGGCGAGCTATGCAGAATTTGCGGCCAATCATGCCTGTCACGCTCATCGAAACGCAGCGCCCTGATCTAATTAGTTAAAGAGGGCGGATCGGCGAGAACGAGATGAACACCAAAGTTTTCGATGATCGCGCGCCCGATTCTGCCGAACTTACGGCCTATGATAATGGCCATCTCACCGACTATCTGCGGTTGCTCGACGCTGACGCAGACGGGGCGGATTGGCGAGAGGCCGCTGGTTTGATCTTTGGCATCGACGTCGCGCGCGAGCCGGGTCGCGCGAAGGTCATGCACGACAGCCACCTCGCCCGCGCGCGGTGGATGACGGAAGTGGGATACGCTCATTTGCTAGGAAGCCGACGTGGCTAAATCGTTAAGATTACTCTCCATTTCGGACCAATTGCCGTGCCAACTTGCCGCCTGCACGGCATGGTTGTGCGCGACCTTCGCGCTATCGCGCAGGCGTTCCATGACGATCTTCAATCTTCCACAAACCGCGCTGAAGGCGCGACTGGGAGGATGCCATGCCGACGCCGCCGGGGCGTCGCCAGCGGCGTGTCGGCGGACTGTCCGATGCGCTCGGGCGCGCCGACATAGCCGCCGAGTTTCTACGCCGAAATCGCACCTATCGCGCCGAACATGCACAGATGCGGCAGCGCATCGCGGACGGCGCCGTCGCCAAGAACGCAGCGGAAGCAGCATTCGCGCGGCGCTGGGGGTTGTCCTTTCGCCACCGCGCCCGATGACCTGACCGAGCCCGTCATCTGGCGGCCGGAGCTGTCCGCCGTGACGGTCATTCTTGACGCGGCGCCGGACGGATTTGCGAGCGCTCAGCCGGTCGATCCGCACTTGCTCGGCGCGCTGCTCGCGGACCTGGCGGGGACCGACGGGCGCCACGTCATCGTCGCCGACGCGGCCGGCGAGCATCGGTTATGGCTGCGTGACCCGACGCCCGGCCGCCCGCTCGCCGCCATCGTCCCCCTCGACCGCGACTTCATTACTCGCATCGCCACCCTGTTGCGTTTTCATCGCCGGTTGCTCGGTCGAGAGGCCGGACCGTTGCCGCGCGGTTGGCCCCTCACGCCCTATCGCCTAGCCCGCCTGAAGCTGATCCTGCGCGCCGTTGATTTGCGTGATGGCGGTGCGACCTATCGCCAGATCGCGGTAGAGTTAGGGCGCGAAGACGCGACCAACCTCTCCGCGAGCGACTGGAAAATGTCGGCGTCCCGGTCGTTCGTGGTTCGGCTCGTCCGTGATGGCATCGCCATGATGAAAGGCGATTACCGCAAGCTGCTCCGCATCCGCTGAAACGCCCATCCAAGGGCGCCGTCGCGGGGGGTGGTCACATCCGCGCAGCCGCACATCTTCATACCCCACCCGGCCGCTTCCATTCTGACAATTACGCCTCCTGCCGCCACCGCCCGCAGGAGCCGTCACTTGTCCGATACGCCCACCAACTTGCCGCCCCGTTTCCTGCGCACGCCGGAAGCCGCGCGCTTTCTCGGCCTTTCCGGTCGCACGCTGGAGAAGCATCGCTATTTCGGCACCGGCCCCGCCTACCGCCGGATCGGTGGCAGGGTGGTCTATTCGGTCGATGACCTGCGCGCCTGGGCCGACATCGGCATCAAGCATTCGACTTCCGATCCGGGTCAGGACGACCTCATGCCGCGCGCGGATTCGGCCATCGCCCGGAGCCGGCGATGACCGTCCCGCCGTCACCCATGCGTCACCGCCAGCCGTCCGACGACGGCATGACCCGCGTTGAACTGACGTGGATCGAGAAGCGGATCGAGCACTGGATCAGGTTCGGCCGCGTCGCCGTGGACGAGATCGTTGATCGCCGCCGACGCATCGTCCGCTTCCGGCCCGGCGAGATCTTCGCGTTCGTCCGCTGGGCGGCGAACGACTACGGCACGGTAGTCTCGCGCATCGACATCGTGCGCGCAGTCGGCGCGGACGAGCCGTTCACGACGCTGCCATTCGTGCGGCCGGGTGGCGACATCCTACTCAAGATCGAGGGCTGGCCCAAAGTCAGTCAGGTTCTCGCGGCGATCGACGCGACCGAGGCGGCCGGCGTCGATCCCTGTGACGCCGCGCCCGACCATTGGCGGCACGTCCATAACCGCATTGCCGCCGGACAAGCCCCGCGTCCCTACACGCTGGAGCGTCATCGCGCCTGGCTCAAGCGCCGGGAGATCGAGGGATGACGCGCCGCTTCTATCTCCGTGCGACCGCCATCGCTGCGTCAGTGTTCGTCCTATCGTTCGCTGCCGTCGCGCTCACCGATCCGCTGCCGCGCGTCATCTGGAACGCCAGCGCGAGCGCGCCGCTCGGTCTCTATCGCATACGGCCCGACAGCGATCCGCACGTTGGTGCGCTTGTCGCCGTCGCGCCGCCCGAAGCGCTTGGCCGCTGGATGGCCCAGCGCGGTTATCTCGGCCGTGACGTGCCACTGTTGAAGCATGTCGCCGCCAAGGCGGGACAGCGCGTTTGCCGGATCGGTGCGACGGTCAGCGTCGATGGACGTGCGGTTGCCGTCGCCCTGATCCGTGACCGGATCGGCCGCCCGCTGCCCGCGTGGCAGGGTTGCCGCACGATCGCAGCCGGCGAGCTGCTGCTGCTCAATCCCGATCATCCCGACAGCCTGGACGGGCGCTACTTCGGGCCGCTGCCAGCCTCGACCGTGCTCGGCCGCGCCATCTCGATCCTCACCCGCGACATCCCCGAAGCGCCGCTGAGGTGGCGTGCCGTCCGGTCCTGACCCGCATCCACCCCACCAAACGAAAGGATATTCCCATGCAGATCGGCAGCTTTTTCCGCACCGCCAACGGCTATGAAGGCATCATCGAGACGGCGACTCTCGACATCCGCATATCGATCGTTCCCGCCGACCCGACCGACGCCGAAAAGGCGCCGGACTGGCGCGTCCACCGCGGCGACAGCGAAGGCCCGGAGATCGGCGCGGGCTGGAACGAGACCGGCGAACGCGCCGGAGATTACGTCTCGCTGCGCATCGACGACCCCGCGTTCGCGCAGCCGATCCGCGCCGCGCTGTTCCAGAACACGGGCGACAAATCGGCCTGGTCGTTGCGCTGGAACCGCCAGCCCAAGTCGCGCGAGCAGGACTGAGCCGGTGCGATCCCTGTTCATCCCTTTGTTCGCGGGAAAGCCGTCTCATCCCTTCGTCCCGCTCGGCCAAAGGCCGGCCGGCGCGCGCAGCGGGGGTCAAGGGCGGCCAAAGGCCGGCGCTTGGCGCGAACCCTTTACCGCAGCGAGCACGCTGGCAGGCTGGCGGCGAAGCGGAGTCGGATCGGCCATATTGATTGCGACCGTCCTGCTGTCCTGTGGCGCTGCGCCGGGAACGGTTCGGGCGCAAGACGCGCCCGTCGCCGCCCCGGCCGCAGCACATCCCTATGCTGGTCATGTCGCCGACGCCGCGCGGCGGTTCGGGATTCCCGAAGCGTGGATATGGGCGGTCATGCGCGTCGAAAGCCGGGCCAACTCGCGCGCTGTCTCGCGGGCTGGCGCTATGGGGCTGATGCAGATCATGCCTGCGACCTGGGCGGGGCTGCGCGTCCGTTACGGTCTCGGCCCCGATCCATTCGACGTGCGCGACAACATCATGGCGGGCGCGGCCTATCTGCGCGAGATGCACGACCGCTACGGCAACGCGAGCGCGATGCTGGCGGCCTATAATGCGGGACCGGGGCGCTACGACGACTATGTGTCGCGCGGCCGTCCGCTGCCCGCCGAGACGATCGGCTACCTGGCCCAGCTTACGGCCGTGGTCGGCGCGCGGGGTGCGGTCGAAACGGCGGTGAGTGCGCCGCAGGACCGCTTCGCGTGGCGTCGTTCGGCACTGTTCGTCCGCATCACAGGTAGCGGGTCCGCGTCGTCTGCCGCGCAATCCGACGACACATCCGATGCGCCGGGATCGGTCGCGGCGCGCGCCACCGAAGCGCAGGAGATCGCGGTTCCCTCGTCACCGGAAACGCAGGCGGACACGCTGTTCGTCCCCCGCGCCCGCGCGGGCCGACCGCAATGATTGGCGCTCGCGCCCGATCGGTCGCCGGATTCGAGCAGGGAACCGAGAGGGCAGGAAACAGGGGGGAACTGCGAGGGCAAGATATAAGCCGCACCCCGTTTCGCCGAAAAGCCGGGGCTTTTCCGTGGCTTCACATGGGGGCGTCGGTCGGCGCGCGTGCCGCGCGGAAGGGAAAAGCCAGTAAAATCAACGTCTCGAATGGCACCATTGGCCATTTTCGGCGGGAAACGGCCCGGCCGTGAGCAAGGACAGCGATTTCCGCGTCCGGCCCGGAAAGGCCAAGCGCAGCAAGGCGCAGGGCCGCAATGCGCGCGGCCTGGTGGCTGAGGTGCTGCGGGTCGCCGCGATCCATAGCGGCGGGCGGCGCAGCGGCGGCGCGTCGCGCCGGGGCGGCCAGTCCAGTTTCGGCCGGGGCCGCACCGCGTTTGCGCGTAACCGCCTGTTCGGTTCCGGCCGGCGCGCCATCGTCAAGATGCTGCCCGTCACTACCCGCAGCCGTGGCGGGCGACGTATGGCGCCGCTGTCCGCGCACATCGCCTATCTGAAGCGTGAAGGCGTCACCCGCGACGGTTCTCCCACGCGCATGTTCGACGCGACAAGCGACCGTGCCGACGATCGCGGTTTCGCCGAGCGGTGCAAGGATGACCGCCATCATTTCCGGGTCATCGTGTCCCCGGAGGACGCGGCGGAATTGACCGACCTTCGCGAATATACCCGCGACCTCGTTCGCCAGATGGAAGCGGACCTTGGCACGCGCCTGGAATGGATCGCGGTCGATCATTGGAACACCGACAATCCGCACGTCCATCTGCTCGTTCGCGGGGTCAACGACCAGGGCGGCGATCTTCTTATCGCCCGCGACTATATCAGCCACAATCTGCGGTCGCGTGCCGAGGAGCTGGCGTTCGCGGAGTTGGGGCCGAAACCCGAACATGAGGTCCAACGTGCGCTCGATCGCGAGGTAACGGCGGAGCGCTGGACCCGGCTCGACGGCGAGATCGGCCGCGCCGCCGATGAGCTGGGCGTAATCGACCTGCGCGCCGAGCGGCCCGGCCCGGACGACCCGCGCCTCCGCCGATTGATGATCGGTCGGTTGCAGCATCTGGAAACGATGGGACTCGCGGCCGAGGGTGAGCCGGGGCGATGGGCGGTCGCCGAAGGGGCGGCGGCGAAGCTGCGCGAGCTGGGGACGCGCGGCGACATCATCCGCACGATCGGTGCGGCGCTCAAAGAACGCGGGCAGGATCGCGCGCTCGACAGCTACGCCGTCGTGAACGGCGCGCCCGAGAACCCGATTGCCGGCCGGCTCATCGACAAGGGATTGCACGACGAGCTGACCGGCACCGCCTATGCTGTGATCGACGGCACGGACGGCCGCACCCATCATGTGCGCCTGCCCGGCATCGAGGCGCTGGAGCATAGCCCAAAGCTCGGCGGCATCGTCGAACTGCGTGGCGTTGGACGGCCCGGCGAGGCCAAGCCGACGCTGGTGCTCGCCACGCGCTCAGACCTCGACCTTGCCGCGCAGGTCAAGGCGCCGGGTGCAACCTGGCTCGACCATCGCCTGATCGAGCGCGGCGCTGGCGTCGCTGACGGCGGGTTCGGCGCCGAGGTGCGTCGCGCGATGGACGCGCGCACCGACCATCTCGTCAAGGAAGGGCTGGCGCGCCGCTATGGCGAACGCACCGTGTTCGAGCGCGGTCTGCTCGACACGCTGCGCAAGCGCGAGCTGGATTCGGTTGGCGCGAAGATCGCCGGCGAGACCGGGCTTGCTTATCGCTCCGCCGCCGACGGCGAGAAGATTTCCGGCGTCGTCCGCCAGCGGCTTGCGCTCGCGTCCGGCCGTTTCGCCATGCTCGATGACGGTCTTGGTTTCCGGCTCGTGCCCTGGGCCAGCACCCTCGAACAGCAGCTCGGCCGGCAAGTGTCCGGCGTGGTGCGCGCCGGTGGCGGCATCGACTGGACGCTGGGTCGCAAGCGCGACCTCGGCCTGTAACCCCGAAAGGAAAATCCATGTCCGCGACCAAGATATTATGGGGTCAGGTCATCACCGTGTTCCTGATCGTCCTCGCCGCCGTATGGGGCGCGACGCAATGGACCGCCGCCGCTCTCGCCTACCAGCCGGAGCTTGGCCCGCCGTGGTTCATGGCCTTCGGCTACCGCATCTATCCACCGCCGGCGTTCTTCTGGTGGTGGTTCAGCTTCGACGCCTATGCGCCCGACATCTTCAAGACCGGCGCGTTCATCGCGGCGTCGGGCGGGTTCGTGTCGATCGCGGTCGCCATCGGCATGTCGGTATGGCGCGCGCGCGAACTGAAGAACGCCGAAACCTACGGCTCGGCGCGCTGGGCGACCGAGCGGGAGGTTCGCAGCGCCGGGCTGCTGGGGCCGAACGGCGTCGTTCTCGGCAAGCTCGCGCGCGACTATCTGCGCCATGACGGGCCGGAGCATGTGCTGTGCTTCGCCCCGACGCGGAGCGGCAAAGGCGTCGGCCTCGTCGTGCCGTCGCTGCTGACCTGGCCCGCATCGGCGATCGTCCACGACATCAAGGGCGAGAACTGGACGCTGACCGCAGGCTTTCGCGCCCGGCATGGCCGAGTGCTTCTGTTCGATCCGACCAACGCGGCGTCCGCGGCCTACAATCCGTTGCTCGAAGTGCGACGCGGACAATGGGAAGTGCGCGACGTTCAGAATGTCGCCGACGTGCTGGTCGATCCCGAAGGCTCGCTGGAGCGCCGAAACCATTGGGAGAAAACCTCCCATTCGCTGCTGGTCGGCGCGATCCTTCACGTCCTCTATGCCGAGCCGGATAAGACGCTGGCCGGCGTTGCGGGATTCCTCTCGGACCCGTCGCGGACGATCGAACAGACGCTGGCCGCGATGATGGCGACGCCACACTTGGGCGAAGCCGGCGTGCATCCGGTCGTCGCCAGCGCTGCGCGCGAGTTGTTGAACAAGTCGGACAACGAGCGATCCGGCGTGCTTTCCACCGCCATGTCGTTCCTCGGCCTCTACCGCGATCCGGTCGTGGCGCAGGTCACGCGCGCCTGTCAGTGGCGCATATCGGATCTGGTCGATGGCGATCGGCCGGCGACGCTCTATCTGGTCGTGCCGCCCAGCGACATATCGCGCACCAAGCCGCTCATCCGGCTCATCCTCAACCAGATCGGTCGCCGGTTGACCGAGGAGCTGACGCCGAACGGCGACCGCCATCGCGTGCTCTTGATGCTCGATGAGTTTCCCGCGCTAGGCCGTCTCGACTTCTTCGAGTCCGCGCTGGCCTTCATGGCTGGCTATGGTCTCAAGGCATTCCTGATCGCGCAGTCTCTCAACCAGATCGAGAAGGCTTATGGCCCGAACAACGCGATCCTCGACAATTGCCATGTGCGCGTGAGCTTCGCCACCAACGACGAGCGCACCGCCAAGCGGGTGTCTGATGCGCTCGGCACCGCGACCGAGATGCGGGCGATGAAGAACTATGCGGGCCACAGGCTTTCGCCCTGGCTTGGGCATCTGATGGTGTCGCGGTCAGAGACCGCCCGCCAACTCCTCACGCCGGGCGAGGTGATGCAGCTCCCGCCCAATGACGAGATCGTCATGGTAGCGGGCGTCCATCCGATCCGGGCGAAGAAGGCTCGCTACTACTCCGACGCACGGTTCGCCGAGCGGATCATGCCCGCGCCCACCCCGGACGCCGGCCCGGTGCGTCCCGATGACTGGACGGGCCGCGCCGTCGTCGCCGATCCCGCCGCCGTGGCGCGGATCGTTCGTTCGACAGAGGACGCGGCCAACGGTGGATTGCGGCGCGAACCCGAACTGCCGGAACATGTCGCCATCGCGCCCGAGACCTCGCCGCCGCCGGCTCAGGAGTTTGCGATCGTGGACGACGAACCCGACGATGCCGCGCGGCAGGCGGCCGTGCGGCGCCGGATGCAGGGCATTGCGCGGCAGGCTTCGCTCGACCCCGGCGACGGTATCGAGCTGTAGGCGGCGATCATGCGCGTCCGGCTCAATGTCTACTTTCCGCCCGCGCTCGCCAAGCAGGTTGATGAGCTGGCGATAAGGCGTCGCATCTCACGCTCCGCGATCGTTGAAGCGGCGGTGGCGTCCTATCTGTCGCCCGATGGCGCCGACCGCATGGAGGCGGCGTTCGCTCGCAGGCTCGACCGGCTGTCGCGACAAGTGCAGCGATTGGAGCGCAACACCGGTCTAACAACCGAGGCGCTAAGCCTGTTTGTCCGGTTCTGGCTGTCGGTGACTCCACCGCTGCCTGACGAGGACCAGGCGGCGGCGCAGGTGAAGGGGCGCAAACGCTACGAGGGGTTTATCGAAACGCTTGGACGGCGCTTTGCCAGCGGGAAGAGCTTGATGGACGAGATCCCCGAAGATGTGTGGCCGACGCGATCCGATCAGTAAATTGGCGAGGCCGCAACGACGATAGAGTGTCATACCACTTGGCCGCTCGAGGGAAGTCGGTGCGGATGCCGCTATTGAGGGAACGGGGTTAGCGAGCCAAGAACCCCATGATGGCAAGCATGTTGCCATCTGGATCCTCGAATTGTTGAAGTTGCAGGGTTCCAGCGGGCGTCGATTGTACCATCTCGACGGCACCGATGAGTTTTGCTCCCGACTCCTGCAATCTGACCAGAGCAGCCTCGAAGTCGTCGACATGAAAGTATAGGATACCGGTCGGCGTCGCGGACCTTTGCCGCCTTCCATCAGCGGCGATCATCAGCCGTGTTCCGGACACGTCAAAAAAGAGCATCTGGTTCGCCTCGAACAGCAATCGCAGCCCTATCCGATCGCGATAGAAAGTCAGCGCTGTCGGAAGGTCTGCGACGGTCAAAGCCACTTGCTCAAACCGGCCGTTGGTGAGCACCGGCGCCTTCGCGGTTTGCGCTAGAGTATTGGACGGCATGGTGGCGAGAACGGCGGCGACTAGCACAGCGGCTTTCATGGTGTTCCTCCTTCTGTAGACGCGATCACGCTCATCAGCCCCAAAGCAGCACCGTCTGGATCGTCCAAAAATGCCATCCACTCTTCGGTCCCATCGTCGTGCACATATATGCGATGAGGCGCGCTTCTAATGGACACTCCCGCCGCGCAAAGACGTTCGACTTCGGCATGAATGTCGCCAACACGGAAATAAATCAGTGAATTGGTAGCCGGATCGCCAACGGAAAGGTAGAGACGTGTATTTCCGCAATCGAAGAACGTCATATCCTCAAAGCGCATAAGCTCTTTCAGACCGACGACATCGCGTAGCCAATCCGCAGTCTTTCTTAGGTCGCGGGTCACGCGCGCAATTTGCCCGAGCGACCACGCGGGCACTGCCGCCTTTTCTTGCTGCGTTACAAGCGCAGAGTCGGCTCGTACCCCCGACCACTGCCGTAATTCCAGCCGGCTTCGCAGGTTGAGCTTGCTCAACGCACTGCTTACGTGAAACTTCACCGCATCAAGCGTCAATTCGCACCGGGCAGCGATAGCAGGGTTAGTCAACCCATGCCGGACCCCTTCGACAACGCGCCACTCAGCGGGCGTGAGCGTATCGGGATGGGCAGGTCTTCCTCGCTTCGTCATACCCAACGTGTAGGCGGCCGGAAAACGAATTACCCTACCCGAAAGGCTCACCTGCCTCAAAAATCCGGCCGTCGTGCGACTCGTAATCGATGAAGTTTGGAGACTTGCGCGCTGCCACCGCACGCTAAGTGGCATCGCCGCCGGATGCGTATCTGCCGCCCCCTCTACTACGCTGACAAGTAGCTGTTGCAGCCCGAGTATTTCTGCGTCTCTTGATGTGCCCCGACAGCCGGGCGGCGGTTCGCCCGGTCCTTTGCAGGGGCCAGTCGTTGACCGTTCATCCGATCCGATCCGAGGCGAGATCACGCGGCGCGCGAATGCTGCGCACGGCGCTCGGATCGTCGATCGCCGCGTGGCTGGACGACCCCGCCGTCATCGAAGTGATGCTGAACCCCGATGGCAGGCTGTGGGTGGATCGGCTCGGCGAAGGGATCAGCGACACGGGATTGTCGCTGACTGCGGTGGACGGCGAGCGCATCGTCCGCCTGGTCGCGCACCATGTCGGTGCCGAGGTCCATGCCCGGTCTCCGCGCGTCTCGGCTGAGTTGCCCGAAGGGGGCGAGCGGTTCGAGGGGCTGTTGCCGCCTGTCGTCACCGCGCCGGCCTTCGCCATCCGTAAGCCCGCCGTCGCCGTCTTTACGCTCGATCACTATGCAGCGGCGGGCATCATGCGACTGGATGCGGCGATAGCGCTGCGTCAGGGTGTCGAAGCCCGCGCCAACATCCTCGTCGCGGGCGGGACCGGCAGTGGAAAGACCACGCTCGTCAACGCGCTTTTGGCCGAAGTCGCCAAGACCACCGACCGCATCGTCCTGATCGAAGACACGCGCGAGCTGCAATGCACCGCGCCCAACCTCGTCGCCATGCGGACCAAGGATGGCGTCGTTTCGCTGTCCGATCTCGTCCGGTCCTCGCTGCGGCTACGTCCCGATCGCATCCCCATCGGCGAGGTGCGCGGCGCCGAGGCGCTCGACCTCCTCAAAGCCTGGGGCACCGGACATCCCGGCGGGATCGGCACCATCCACGCCGGAACCGCGCTCGGCGCGCTGCGCCGCATGGAACAGCTCATTCAGGAGGCCGTCGTGACGGTCCCGCGCGCGCTGCTGGCCGAGACCATCGACATCATCGCCGTCCTGGCCCGCGACGGACATGGCCGCCGCCTCGCCGAGCTAGCCCGCGTCGAAGGGCTCGACGCCGCGACCGGCGATTACCGCCTCACGCCGCTGACCACCCCCCAACCCGGAGACCTGCCATGATCCATGCCATTCGGCATGGCGCACGCCGCGCCATGCTTGCCGCCACCGCCAGCGTCATCGCACTGAGCATTTCTGTTCCGGCCCACGCGGGCGGTTCGTCGATGCCGTGGGAAGCCCCGCTGCAAAGCATCCTCGAATCCATCGAGGGGCCAGTGGCGAAAATCGTCGCGGTCATCATCATCATCGTGACCGGCCTGACGCTAGCGTTCGGCGATACGAGCGGCGGCTTCCGCCGTCTGATCCAGATCGTGTTCGGCCTGTCGATCGCGTTCGCGGCCAGCTCCTTCTTCCTGTCGTTCTTCAGCTTCGGCGGCGGGGCGCTGGTCTGATGGAGAGCGCCGAGCCGATCGCGGGCTTCTATGCCCCCGTCCACCGGGCGCTGACCGAGCCGATCCTGCTCGGCGGCGCCCCGCGCTCGCTCGCCATCGTCAATGGGACGCTGGCGGGTGCGATCGGCCTCGGCCTGCGCCTCTGGATCGCCGGGCTGGTCATTTGGGCGCTCGGCCACGCCCTGTCCGTCTGGGCCGCCCGCCGTGATCCGCAGTTCGTGGACGTTGCCCGCCGCCACCTCCGTTACCCGAGCTGGATGCAGCCATGATGAGCCTCAGCGAATATCGCAACAAGGCGGCGCATCTCGCCGACTTCCTGCCCTGGGCCGCGCTGGTCGGTGAAGGCGTCGTGCTCAACAAGGACGGTTCGTTCCAGCGCACCGCCCGGTTCCGCGGCCCCGATCTCGACAGCGCAACGCCGGCCGAGCTGATGGCGACCACCTCGCGGCTCAACAATTCGCTTCGCCGGCTCGGTTCGGGCTGGGCGATCTTCGTCGAGGCGCAGCGCAGTCCCGCGCTCCATTATCCCGAGGATGATTTCCCCGATCCCGTGTCGGCGCTGGTCGATATGGAACGGCGCGAACAGTTCCGCGAGGAAGGCGCGCATTTCGAGAGCGCCTATTATCTGACGCTGCTGTGGATGCCGCCCGCCGAGGAGGCCGCGCGGGCCGAAGGCTGGCTCTACGAGGGCCGGTCCACAGCCGGCGTCGATCCGTGGGAGCTGCTCAAGGGCTTCACCGATCGCAGCGACCGCGTTCTCAATCTCGTCGAAGGCTTCGTGCCCGAGGTCCGCTGGCTCGATAACGCCGAGACGCTGACTTACCTCCATTCGACGATCTCGACGCGGCGCCAGCGTGTGCGCGTCCCCGAGACGCCGATGCACCTCGACGCGCTGCTGGCCGACGAGCCGCTGACCGGCGGGCTGGAGCCGCGCCTGGGCGACCATCATCTACGGACGCTGACGATCACGGGATTCCCGAGCGTCACATTCCCCGGCCTGCTCGACGAGCTGAACCGGCTCGCCTTCGAGTATCGCTGGTCCACCCGCGCGATCATGCTCGACAAGACCGATGCGACGAAGCTGCTGACCCGCATCCGCCGCCAATGGTTCGCCAAGCGCAAAAGCGTTGCAGCGATCCTCAAGGAAGTGATGACCAACGAGGCATCGACGCTGCTCGACAGCGACGCCTCGAACAAGGCGGCCGACGCCGACACCGCCTTGCAGGAGCTGGGCGCCGACTACGCCGGCATGGCCTATGTCACCGCCAGCGTGACGGTGTGGGACCGCGATCCCGCCATCGCCGCCGAGAAGCTGCGGCTGGTCGAAAAGGTCATCCAGGGTCGCGACTTCACCGTGATCCCCGAGGGCATGAACGCGATCGAGGCGTGGCTTGGGAGCCTGCCCGGTCACGCTTATGCCAACGTCCGTCAGCCTCCGATTTCCACCCTCAATCTCGCCCACCTGATCCCCCTGTCAGCGGTTTGGGCGGGGCCGGAACGGGACGAGCATTTCGGCGCTCCCCCCTTGCTTTACGGCAAGACCGAAGGCTCGACCCCGTTCCGGTTTTCCCTTCACGTCGGCGATGTCGGTCACACCCTCATCGTCGGGCCGACCGGCTCCGGCAAATCGGTGTTGCTCGCACTGATGGCGATGCAGTTCCGCCGCTACGAGAGCGCGCAGGTCTTTGCCTTCGACTTCGGCGGCAGCATCCGCGCCGCCGCGATCGGCATGGGCGGCGACTGGCAGGATCTCGGCGGGATGCTCGCCGACGAGGCCGGGGACGACGTTCAGCTCCAGCCGCTCGCCCATATTGACGATCCGGCCGAACGCGCCTGGGCCGCCGAATGGCTGGCGGCGATCCTCACATCCGAAAATGTGACCGTCGACCCGCAGGCCAAGGAGCATATCTGGTCGGCGCTGACCTCGCTCGCCACCGCGCCGATAACGGAACGGACCCTGACCGGGCTCGCCGTTCTGCTCCAGAGCCAGCAGCTCAAGCAGGCGCTCGCGCCTTGGTGCGTCGGCGGCGCATGGGGTCGGCTGCTCGATGCCGAAACCGAGCGGCTTGGCGAGGCCACCGTTCAAGTGTTCGAGACCGAAGGCTTGATGGAAAGCGGCGCGGCGCCCGCCGTCCTGTCCTATTTGTTCCACCGCATCGCGGGGCGGCTCGACGGCAGCCCGACGCTCATCATCATCGACGAAGGTTGGCTGGCGCTCGGATCGCCCGCGTTCGCCAAGCAGCTTTCGGAATGGCTGGTGACGTTGCGTAAGAAGAACGCCAGCGTCATCTTCGCCACCCAATCGCTCGCGCAGATCGAGGACAGCACGATCGCGCCAGCCATCGTCGAGAGCTGTCCGACGCGGATATTCCTCCCGAACGAACGCGCGGTCGAACCGCAGATCGCGGTGATCTACGAGCGGTTCGGGCTCAACGCCAGGCAGATCGAAATCCTCAGTCGGGCGACGCCCAAGCGCGATTATTACTGTCAGTCGCGGCGCGGCAACCGCCTGTTCGAGCTGGGGCTGGGCGAGGTCGCGCTGGCCTTCGCCGCCGCATCTTCCAAGACCGATCAGCGCCAGATCGCGGAGCTGGTGGACGCGCACGGCGCATCCGCCTTCGCGTCCGAATGGCTGCGCCATCGCGGTTGCGCCTGGGCGGTCGAACTTCTTCCCGCACCCCAACCCGATCCGCTGGCCGCAGGCCGGGAAGATGCCGGCCAGCCCCCCTTGCCTTGAAGGACACGACCCCATGAAAACCACCCTCTTGCGCCGCGCGGTGTTGGCCGGTGCGATCGCCACGTCCGGCCTGGTCGGCATCACCGCAGCGAGCCCGGCCCACGCCCAGCTCGGCGGGATCGTCTACGACCCGACGAACTACGCCCAAAATGTGCTGACGGCGGCTCGGTCGCTCCAGCAGATCAACAACCAGATTCAGCAAATCCAGCAGCAGGCGACGAGCCTCACCAACGAGGCGCGCAATCTCGCCTCGCTGCCGTTCAGTTCGCTCCAGCAGCTCCAACAGCAGGTTCAGCAAACGCAGCAGCTTCTCGGCGAGGCGCAGCGGATCGCCTACGACGTGCAGAACGTCCAGCAGGCGTTCAATGGTCGCTATAGGGGCGCAGCGCTCACCGGCAGCCACGCGCAGATGGTCGCCAACGCCAATGCGCGCTGGGAGGATAGCGTCGGCGCGTTCGAGGACGCGCTGCGCGTTCAAGCTGGCGTCGTCGGCAATATCGACGGCGCGCGCACGACGATGAACGGCCTGGTCACGTCCAGTCAGTCGGCGACGGGCGCGCTTCAGGCCGCGCAGGCGGGCAACCAGCTTCTCGCCCTGCAATCGCAGCAGATCGCCGATCTCACGGCCCTCATCGCGGCGCAGGGCCGCGCGCAGGCGCTGGACGCGGCTCGCCATACGGCAGCGGAGGAGGAAGGCCGCGAACGGCGTCGTCGTTTCCTCACTCCGTCCACCGGCTACCAGCCGGGCAACGCCCGCATGTTCCGCGACTGACTCCCGTGGACAGCAAGCTCCTCGCCCGGATCGGCGCCATCGTGTTCGTCGCCATCGCAATCACCATGACCGCGATCGAGATGGCGCGCGCGCCCGAACCGATGCGCGAGGCGCCAGTGTCCGTCGCCGAAACCACGGCGACGGACCCGCTGCTGATCGAACTGCGCCGTTGCCAGTCACTCGGACAGGCCGGCGCGAGCGATCCCGATTGCCTTCGCGCATGGGCGGAAAACCGCCGCCGCTTCCTCGCGCCTGGTTCGCGTCCCGACGCCCGCATCGCCGATGGGGCGACCCCGCAGGAGAACTGACATGGGCGGCACCGGCGTCGTCGATCGCTTTCTGGATGTCTTCACCCGCTACATCGACAGCGGGTTCGGCCTGCTTGGCGGCGAAGTGGCGTTCATCGCCACGACGTTGATCGTCATCGACGTGACGCTTGCCGCGCTGTTCTGGACGTGGGGCGAAGGCGACGACATTCTTGCTCGGCTCATCAAGAAGACCCTGTTCGTCGGCGTCTTCGCCTACATCATCGGCAACTGGAACAGCCTGGCGCGGATCGTCTTCGAGAGCTTCGCCGGCTTGGGATTGAAAGCGTCCGGCACCGGTTTCACGGCCGCCGAACTGCTCCACCCGGGCCGCGTTGCTCAGGTCGGCCTTGAGGCGGGACAGCCCATCCTCGAATCCATCTCCGACCTGATGGGTTGGATCGCCTTCTTCGAGAATTTCATCCAGATTGCGTGCCTGCTGTTCGCCTGGGTGCTGGTCATCCTCGCCTTCTTCATCCTGGCGATCCAGCTTTTCATCACTCTCATTGAGTTTAAGCTGGCGACGCTCGCGGGCTTCGTGCTGATCCCATTTGGCCTGTTCGGCAAGACCGCCTTCATGGCCGAGCGCGTGCTGGGGCTGGTCATCTCGTCGGGCGTCAAGGTGCTGGTGCTCGCCGTCATCGTCGGCATCGGCTCCACCCTGTTCGACGAATTCCGCGCCGGCTTTGGCGGCGCACAGCCGACCATCGAGGACGCGATGGCGGTCGCGCTCGCCTCGCTCTGCCTGCTCGGTCTTGGCATCTTCGGCCCGTCGATTGCCAACGGCATCGTCTCCGGCGGTCCCGCGCTTGGTGCTGGCGCCGCGGCCGGAACCGCGCTCGCCGCCGGTGGCGCGCTGGTCGGCGGCGCTGCCGCCGCTCGCCTCGGCGCTGGCGCAGTCGCCGGTGCGGTTGGCGGCGCGGCCCGAGGTGCGGCCTTCACCTCCGGCGCAGCAAACAGCGCCTATGCGCTCGGCTCTGCCGGAAAGTCCGGCGCAGCCGCCGCAGCGGGCGGCGCGGCCGGCGTCGGGCGGGCCGCCGTGGGCGCCGCCACATCACCGCTGCGCCGGGCCGCTGCCTCGCTCAAGGAAAGCTACCGCTCCGGCGGCCGAGCCGCCGTCACCGCCACGGGCGGCACCATTTCAGGCGGCAGCGCATCGCCCGCGCCGGAGCCGTCCAGCGGTCCGCCGTCCTGGGCCACCGCCATGAAGCGCCGCCAAACCATGACCCACGGCGCGACGGTCGCCGCCCACACACTGCGCTCCGGCGACGGTGGCGGCAGCGGCGCATCGGTCGATGTCAGCCAGAAGGATTGATCCATGTTCAAACGCCCCAGCCTCCGCTACGGCCAGACGCCGGAACCGACGACCCCTTACCAACGCGCCGCGCAAGCCTGGGACGACCGGATCGGATCGTCTCGTGTGCAGGCGAAAAACTGGCGCATCGCCTTCTTCGGCGCGCTGGCGCTGTCGAGCGGCCTGACCGCTGGCCTCATCTGGCAATCCGCGCGCGGCCATATCGTCCCCTGGGTCGTACAGGTCGATCGGCTCGGCGAAGCGCAGGCGGTCGCCCCGGCCGAAGCCGGCTATCGCCCGACCGATCCGCAGATCGCGTTCCACCTCGCGCGCTTCATCGAGCAGGTCCGCGCGATCCCCGCCGATCCCGTGATCGTCCGTCAGAACTGGCTGCGCGCCTATGACTTCACCACCGATCGCGGCGCGGTGGCGCTCAACGACTA
Organism: Phreatobacter sp.; assembly: GCF_016793595.1. Lineage (GTDB taxonomy): Bacteria > Pseudomonadota > Alphaproteobacteria > Rhizobiales > Phreatobacteraceae > Phreatobacter. The sequence continues at coordinate 14,666 of NZ_JAEULY010000016.1, read as the reverse complement.
TGCGCGCGCCAACGATCCCTTCGCCAATGTCGGAAGGGTGCAGGTCGCGGTGGACGTGTCGAGCGTGATCCGGGCTTCGCCCGACAGCTTCCGCGTCGCCTGGACCGAGCGCCGCTATCAGGACGGCAGCCTCACCACGACCGAGCGCTGGTCCGCGATCCTCACCGTCGTCGTGCAGCCTCCGCGCACGCCCGACGCCCTGCGCAAGAATCCGCTCGGCGTCTTCGTCAATGCCCTCAACTGGTCAAAGGAACTGTCGCAATGACCGTCAGTCCGTATCGCCGTGCCGCATCGGCGGCGCTGCTCGTTTCCGCCACCGCGCTCGCCGGATGCGCCACCACCTCGGCGCGGCCGCCCGCCATCACCTATGACGATCCCCCGGCCGAGATCGCTGCGACGCTCGCACCAGAGCCGCCGCGCCCGGTCGAAGTAGTGACGATCCCCGAACCGTTGCCGCTTCCGGGCCAGTTGATGCCCGTGCCCGACACACGCCGCCCGCCGGAACCGACCGATCCTCGCCAGCGCGTCGGCGCGGCGAACGCGGCCGCCCGCGTCCAGCCCGTCCGCGACGGTTTCCTCAACGCCATCCAGCAATATCCGTGGACCGACGGCGCGCTCTATCAGGTCTATACCGCGCCGGGTCAGGTGACGGACATCGCCTTGCAGGAAGGCGAACAACTCGTCGGGCTAGGGCCGGTCGCGGCCGGCGATACGGTCAGGTGGATTATCGGCGACACCATCAGCGGCAGCGGTCCCACCGCGCGCGTCCACATCCTCGTCAAGCCAACCCGGCCTGATCTCACCACCAATCTCGTCATCAACACCGATCGGCGCACCTATCATCTGGAACTTCGCGCCACGTCCTCGACCTACATGGCGTCGGTGAGCTGGACCTATCCGCAGGACGCATTGATCGCCTTGCAGGGCCGCAACGCGGCGGCCGCAGCCGCCGCGCCTGTGGCGAGCGGCATCGAGCTGACCACACTCAATTTCCGCTATCGCATCGACGGTGATCGCACGCCTTGGCGACCGGCGCGCGCGTTCGACGATGGACGGCAGGTGTTCATCGAGTTTCCAGCCGGGATCTCGCAGGGCGAGATGCCGCCGCTGTTCGTAAGTGGCGCATCTGGCGAAGCCGAGCTGGTCAATTACCGGGTGCAGGGCCGCTACATGGTCGTGGACCGCCTGTTCGCCGCCGCCGAACTGCGGCTGGGCGACCGGCGCACCGCGCAGCGTGTCCGCATCGTCCGCACCGATGGACGGGAGCGGCGGCCGTGAGCGATCCTACCGTCACCGCACAACCCGCCGCACGGGCAGCGCAGCCCGATCCGAACGCATTCCAGCTACGCGGGCCGCAACCGCGCGTCATGCGCTTGTCGCGCAAGGCGCTCGCCGTCGTCGGTGTCGCCGCCGGCCTCGGCATCGGCGGCTCGCTGATCTATGCGCTACGACCGCCAAGCGATCGCCAAGCACAGGAACTCTACAACACCGACAGCCGGACCACGGCCGAGACCATCACGTCGGGACCGCGCGACTATGCTCAGGCGCCGCGCCTCGGCCCGCCGCTTCCCGGCGATCTCGGCGGCCCGATCGTGTCGGCGCAGCAGCGCGGCGAGAATGTGCCGGTCCCGGCGATGGGCGCGGGGGTCGCGCCGCCCGATCCGCGCGCGCAGGCCGAGGAGGCCGCCCGCCAGCGCGCCGCTCAGGAACGCGACGCTGCGCGCACCAGCTCGGTTTTCCTCGGCAGCAGCGCGGGCGCCGCAGCATCACCCGCACCGGCTATGCCGGCTCTGGCCGCGCCAGCGACACCGACGCCAGCGGATACGCCCCCACAGGGGGATCAGGCGGGCAGGCGCGCCTTCATGGCGCAAGCGTCCAACCAGCGCACCGTCAGCGTCGAGCGACTGACGGCTCCGGCCTCGGCGAACATCGTGCAAGCGGGCAGCGTTATCCCTGCCGCGCTCATCACCGGCATCCGCTCCGACCTGCCCGGCCAGATCACCGCACAGGTGACGGCCAATGTCTATGACAGCCCGACCGGGCGCATCCTGCTCATTCCGCAGGGCTCGCGTCTGATCGGGGAATATGACAGCGAGGTCGCCGCAGGACAGACCCGCGTGCTGCTCGCCTGGGATCGGCTCATCATGCCGGACGGCCGCTCGATCGTTCTCGAGCGCCAGCCTGGCACGGACGGCGCCGGCTTCGCAGGGCTACAGGACCGGGTGAACCAGCATTGGGGGAACCTGCTCAAGGCCGCTGCGGTTTCGACGCTGCTCGGCGTCGGCGCCGAGCTGGGGGCGGACAGCGAGGACGACCTGACCCGCGCGCTGCGGCGTGGCTCGCAGGACACCATCAACCAGACCGGCCAGCAGATCGTGCGGCGGCAGCTCAATGTGCCGCCGACGCTCACGGTCCGGCCGGGCCATCCGCTGCGCGTGGTCCTGACCCGCGACCTGGTGCTTGAACCGATGGGAGCGACAAGATGACGAAGTTGAAGCTGGGGCCGCTCGCCGATGACCGGCCCGTGAAGCTGACGGTGGAGCTGCCGGCTTCTGTCCACCGCGATCTTGCGGCTTACGCCGCCGCGCTCGCAATCGAGACGGGCGGGGACGCCATTCCTCCCGAAAAGCTCGTCTCGCCGATGCTGGCGAAGTTCATGGCGAGCGACCGGGGCTTTTCCCGCCGCCGTGACGCCAAGGGCTGAGCCGTCCGGCTAGGATCAGTTGCCCAAGAACCGCCTGCGGCGCTCCTGGGCATCGACCTTGATGATCGCTTCCTCGGCATTGGCGCATTCGCCGCCGCGCACCGAGCCGTCGCGGCATCCGGCCACGACCTGCCGCGCTTCGTCGAGATGCGCCATGAAATACTGAGTCTCGCGCGCTTCGCTCGATGCCGAAGGAAAGGGTGTCGGCATGCTGGCGACCACGGTTGCAGGCGATGGGGCAATGACGGGTCGCAAGATGAACCCGCCTGCGAAGCCGATCGCCAAAGTGACGATCAAGACGATGATTGTCTTATCTTGCGACACGGCTTTGAACTCCTAAAACTAGTGGCGCATTTTACTCGAATCTCGGCGGGAAATCAAAAGACAGCGCGTATCGCGCTTTGATGAATCCAAGGAAGCGGCGAAGCGCCGGATTGCTGTTTTCGTCGCGCCAGCAGCCGGAATAGCCGATCAGCGCCGGCCCCTGTTCTCCGTGGATCGGTCGATAAACGACGTCGGGATAGTGCGCGCCCGTCGAGCCCTCACACACGATGCTCACGCCCGAGCTGCCACCAAGGATGCTCAGGACGGTTTCACGGCTCGTCTGCGTCATCCTTATGTCAGGTTTAGTACCCGATACCGATAGGCGGCCGAGCAGCATGTCGCGCATCTCCGGGCCAGGATCGGCAACGGGTAAGTGGAACCGCTCGCTCCGAAGATCCGTCCAGTGGATAAGATCGCGCTCGGCGAGCGCATGAGAAGCGGGGAGCGCAACAAGCATCCGCTCGCTCCACAAAGTCTCGCAGCGAAAGCCATTATGCCCGGCGGCCCCCATGAGGATCGCCATGTCGACCTCGCCGGTGTCCAAGCCGGCCAGAAGCACACTGCGGTCGGCTTCGACACAATCCACCTCAACGCCGGGGTGCGCTTCGTGCCAGCTCATTAGAGTCGCCCGCAGATTGCCGGCGGATACGGAACTGTTGTGCCCCAGCTTTAGCCCTCCAGCACGGCCTTGACCTGCCGCGCGCATCATCGCCACCATGTTATCCGCTGTCGCCACCATCGGCTTGGCGCTACGTAGAAAGGTGCCGCCCGCAAGTGTTGTGGTTACGCCCGAGCGCGAGCGCTCAAAGATCGGCATCCCGATCGCCCTTTCGAGCCTTAAGATGTTCCGGCTAAGCGTTGATTGCTCAATATCGAGAGCGCGAGCCGCTCGATAAAAGCTACCGTGGTCTGCTGCGGCGATAGCGTAACGGAGTTGGCGGATCTCGAAGGGCACTGTGAACTCGGCTCATCTTCGAACCAGATGCGTTTGGCCAACAATCATCAAGCGCGGTTGCGGAGCCACTGGTAGCTGAGCGATCTCGATGCCTGTTGATGACATGAGGACGTGAAGGGGTTTCATCACGGTCACGCCAGCACGATCCCCGGTCCGTTAGCTACTTGGCGACGGAGAAGCCGTCGATGTTGGTGCCACGGCCCGGTAAGCGGCCTCGACAAGACCAGTCAGTTCAGCCGTCGGTATCTGATCGACGCGAGTGAAGTTGAAGCATGACTTGCCCTGCATACGGCCCCGGAGCACGGAGCTGGCATCGCTCATGAGCTCGGGACAAAGGTATACCGGATAGAGGTGGAGAGATACGTAGGACTTTTTGGCCTGCACCGCGGCGAACATCTGTGGTTTTCCCGGAGACCTAATCTCTTCTAGGTAGAAGTTATTTTCGGTATCTGACTTGACCGAAAACTTGGCAGCGTAGGGGCGTATAAGGCCCACCAACGTCTCGAATACCGGAGGGGTGCTCATGCCACTGCTCGGGGAGCGAGACGTGCGGCAAGCATCGTTGCTAGGAGCAGCGCCAACCCCGCAGCCGGCACGAACCAGACAGGATGAGGGAACGAGAGGATATTCACAAGCGACAGCATCGCTAACAGGGCACCGACCGCCCAAGCCAAAGCAGCAGACTGCCCAAGGCGGGAGGCTACAACGCCACCAACCACGGCCCCTACCCCTAAAGCAAAAATTGCGGCGCCGAAGGCACCGTCGCCAGAGAGGATCGCGTGACCTGCCGTCTCGACGCCCGCAACGCATAGGCTCGCCGCGATCACGCCCGCTAACAACCCTAAACCTTTTCGTACCACAGGACTCATCCGATTCTCCCTTCGCACCGAGGGATAAGGCTCCCAATCTGATGCCGTCTTGTTAAATTCGGCACCTAGGAAGCGGGTACGAAGTGAGGCGCCGCTTTGGGAGCTGAGACGCTTGCACGCGCAGTTGCGTAACGCGCGGGCGGGACGCCCGCAAATCGGGTAAATTCCCGCGTCATGTGCGCCTGATCTGCGAAACCAAACGCCGCAGCCGCATCCGCCAGGGAACCGGGCGCTGGCTCTGCACGCAAGAATTCGTCAAATCTGCTCAGTTGCAACCACAATTTCGGCGAGAGGCCGACCTTGCTCGCAAACCGCTTACGCAGAGCCCTCGGCGACAGTTGAAGCATCTCGGCGAGAGCGTCGGTCCGCCAACCTGTAGAGGACAACTCGCTAGATTGCGGCAACCAACCTGCGTCGCTGTGATCCAACTGTGTCTCTAGCCAGTGCGCGAGCAATTTCATGCGGTCCCCGTCGCTATACATATGCAACAGTCGCTCGCGGAGCTCGTTGGCCGCAGAACCCAAGATTGCATCGAGCGGAATTGGGAACCCGCCAGCCCTCATTGCTGCCGCGCCAAAGAGCCGAGCTGCGGTAAACAGGTGCAGCCGCGCCCCGATCAGATGAAGTTCGCCCAGCGTCTCGGCCCAGCGCGGTTTCACTTGCAGCGGGGTGAGCCACCCGTCGCGGTAGGTTAGCGGAAGTGACGACGCGTCGGCTCGCCATAGGTGTACGCCCGACAAGCTTATAATGAGTTCGACGTACGGCTTAGGTAGCCCGACATACGCCCCTGGAGGATGGCCGCGCAGCGTCCAAAGCGAAATGACGCCGCATCGGAGCCTGATAGGTGCGGGTTGTAAAAGCATCCTCATACTGGAGTCTTAGCAGCTCCGCGGCTAAGCCGCATCGGTTACTCGATTGTACCTCGTAGCTGTATAGACATCCGAAACGGAGCAGGATTTCGTATCGCGAAACCCTGCTGATCGAAGACTGGAACGGATGATCCCGTCGCCAACCTCAACTCCGCGTCCTTTGCGGTAGACCATCCAAATCGGCAGAGAGGGCTTTGATGCGCTTGCGGCGAAAGCATTTTCGAGGTCGCCTATCTCGTCGACACAAGCGATGATGATCGCCGCCACCTCGACATCATTAACCAAGGCGCCTGCGAGCGCTCGACAAAGTTCGGCATCGGCAGTCTGCCCGACCAGAAACGCGCCTGCGCCTTTGTCCAAGCCAAGCTTGACACGGAGGGTTGGCGGCGGGGTAGCGATGGCGAGGCGCCAAGCCTCGGCTGCTTTGGCGCCGAGTTCGAGACGCACGTGTTCCCCTAAGCAATGGAAATGCAGCGCGTCACCGTCTGCGCGGACATCTCCTATCGCCGATCTCGGGTAGCGGCGTCGGATTTCGCCGCGCAGGATCAATTCGCTACTTTCGAGCAGTGCCTTTACTTCCCCAGCTTGCCCGTCGACGGTCGCGTAGATGAGCGCCTCTCGACCCATCACAGCTCCCCTAGTTCGAGTATGGCTTTTCCCACCGCAGTAAGCGTGGCTTGATCCGTCCTATAGCGCCAGAAGCGACCGTCGCGATTGAGGCGTAACAGCCCGCTTTTTCGCAGTACTTTGAGGTGCTCCGAAACCGTCGCGAGCGACAGTGTTGAGCGCGCCGCCAGTTCGCCCGCCGCTTTTTCGTCTTTCAAGCATTCACGAACGAAATCGAGCCGGTCAACATGGCCTAGCGCGCGCAATGCCTCGCAAAATTGCGCCTCCGGCAGCGGCATCACTTTTGGATCAGTGTTAGAAGATTGCCTGCCGGATCGCGGATTTGCCCTTTCTTGACCCACCCATTGTCGGTGGCCGGCATCGCTACGGACCCGCCCTCAGACTCTGCACGCAACAAGGATTCTACCAAGTCGGTGACCACGACGCCGATTGTCAGGGATGGCTGCTCCGCTTCGACTATTCCGCCCGCCAAACTCGGCGTAGAAATTTGCGAGTAACCCGGCCCGCGTGAAGCAATGTCCCATCCAAACAGAGCCTCATAAAATTTTGTCAGGCTGGCGAGATCCGGCCCCGATATATCGAAGTGGCCAATCACCGCAGCGTCCGTCTTCATTGCCTCTCTCCCTGAAACTCACGCTTATTATTTCGGGATAATACGAAACGTCAAGGTGGTGGAGGCCTGCTTTGGTCGTGCGGTCCAGGACGCTAGAAAATGACGCGGGCCGTGTAGTCGCCTAACCGAAGTGCGCCTGTCCGCAACCGCCCAGGAGCCGAATCGCCGAACTGTTGGCTAAGCCATTGTTGGGTTCGTAGATCGAGCGGCGCGAGACGGTGCCAATAGACGACAGGGTGGCATCTCCCGGCGGCTCTAGGGAGCGCTAAGGCGCAGGAATAGTGCGCATCCTTATCGGGCGGCCCGCCATATGACGCCGTTCCCTGCTTAACGTCCGCAGCGGCTACGCCGGGGAAGCGTGCGCTGCGATCACGATGGCTACAAAGTGCTCTTTTGCATATGGAGCTTTTCTCATACTCGAAGGAGACGGGGGCGAAGGGGCGTACCATCCGAATCAAACGGGCAGCCGTTCCGCTGGCAGGCATATGTTGTGGATTTGTTCCGCTAAACCTGCTTTAACCAGGGGGTCAATGATGGAGCCTGCGCGCCGATCGAGTAAGCGGTTCAAAACTGAGAGAAACTTATGGCGAGAACGGCAGCAAAAATTGGCCTGGCAGCAACTAACATTCTGCCGTTTCCCGGACCAAAAGCGCATATTGAGACTGCCGACAATCTAACTTTCATGCGGTCTCTGCCGAAAGAGTCCATGCACCTGATTGTTACGTCCCCGCCCTATAACATCGGCAAGGCGTATGAGAAGCGGCGGTCGCACGAGGTCTATATCGAGGAGCAGACCGCAACAATCGCCGAGGCGGTCCGACTGTTACATCCGAAAGGTTCGATTTGCTGGCAGGTCGGCAACCATGTCGACGATGGGGAAGTCTTCCCGCTCGACATCCTGTTGTACCCGTTGTTTCGTAACCACGGCTTGAAGCTGCGCAACCGCATCGTGTGGACATTCGGTCATGGGCTGCACTGCCAGAAGCGCTTCTCAGGACGGCATGAAACCATCCTTTGGTTCACGCGGGATGATGACCATATTTTCAATCTCGATCCAGTCCGCGTTCCGAGCAAGTACCCTGAGAAGAAGCATTTCAAAGGGCCGCGGCGCGGAGAAATGTCGGGAAATCCCCTCGGCAAAAATCCGTCGGACGTTTGGGATATCCCCAACGTCAAAGCGAACCATGTCGAGAAGACCGAGCATCCATGCCAGTTTCCTGTCGGGCTTGTCGAACGTCTTGTGCTGTCGCTTACCAATCGCGGCGACAATGTGCTCGATCCCTATCTTGGCGTCGGGTCGTCGGCGATTGCCGCGCTGAAGAACGGCCGCAACGCCTATGGCTGCGATGTCATGCCAGAGTATATCGAGATCGCTCAGCAGCGCGTGGCTGATTTTCGGGCAGGCACTCTGCGCACCCGCCCTATGAATAAGCCGGTATACGAACCCATGACCCGGGAGGCGGAATGAGACTGGCATGGGTAGCGAACCACAATAACGGCCAAACCGAGTGGGAGAATCGCGAGCTTTTCGAATGGCTGACAGATGTCTTTCAGGTGCCGGCACTGGCTTTGAAGCCTGGAGTCACTCAGGACATTCGAGCGCATGTCCGCGGCGAATTCGAAAAAGAAGGCTGGGCGATCAATGTCCGGGTTGACCCGGACTACGATCTCACGGTGTTCGCCGTTCGCGATGACCTCGCCGTCCAGTTGCAAACTGGAAACATGAGCCGCGCGCCCTACGACCTGTTGAAGCTGCAATATCTGCACACGACCAACCGCATCAAGGCGGCGGCGCTTGCGCTGCCCACAAAGCAGGGCGCGGCGGCACTAGGTAGTAACATCGCCCATGCCGACCGCGTGGCAAGTGAGCTTCAGCTCTTCAAGCACATAATCAATATACCGATTTTGGTGGTGGCATTCGACTAGGGGTGTTGATGACCTTTAAGATCAAGATAAAGGCGCCAGCAACACGCGAGGCTCAAATTAGGAGCTCGGTCGCTGCAAGCCAGGAAAAGCAGGACTTCTACGATTTCCGCCACGAGCGGACCGAGTTACCGCGCGTCCGCATTCCGCAGGACCTCCTCTTGTACAGGATGGAGAATTTCCGGACTTTCACCGACCAGCAGGAGTATCTCGCCAAAGAATCTCTGCCCGCAAGTTTCTTTCATGCCGGGCAAGAGAACGAGACAGTCCAGCAAATCCAGCATGGTTTGCTCGCGGCTCTCTCAAGACAGGGTCGCGCAGATTCGGTCGTCCCCGTAATCGACGTGTTACGGACTGAGAAGCAACGCGAGCCGTTGCTGATCACTTATCGCGGTGTTGTCGTTAACGGGAATCGACGGCTGGCGGCGATGCGCGAGCTGATGGACGAAGATGAGGTCGCAAACCACGCGTTCAATGCAGTTACATGCCTTGTCTTGCCCGAAGACGCCTCGCCAGATGACATCATCGAAGTCGAGGCCGGATTGCAGGGCCGCCCCGAAACCAAGCTGGACTATGACTGGATTGGGGACGGTCAGCTTATTAAGCGGCTGTTTGAAATTGGCTGGACCGAGCGGCAGATGACAGACCGCCTCCGCCGAAAGCCGAGCGAGATACGAAACTCTCTTGCTGCGCTCACCGAAGCCAATCTGTATCTGAAGGATTGGCGGAATGCCGAGGGCCAATACACCCTGGTGCGTGATTCCGAGCAGTTTTTCAAAGACTTACCTGGCCACGTTCAGAAGAAGGATACCGACTTGGCGAACGCCAGTCGTGCTATCGCCTGGACATTGCACGACCATCGGGATTCTTTGAACGAGCGTTTGTATGCGTTCAACATCGCGATGGGAGGCAAAGCGGCGGACGTTCTCGATCGGCTATCGTCAGAACTAGGCATATCGCTGAGTAAGCCAGAAGCGCTGGAGGATGACGGCGACTTTATTGTTAATATAGAGGAAGCCGATGACGAGGTTTCCTATCAGCCTATCGTCGACTTGCTGTCGGACGAAGACAGGCGACAGGAGGCGGTCGAGACTCTCATAGACATTTGTCGAACGGTTATTGAAGAAGAACGCGGCAAGAAAACAGGCACCGTCGCGCTGAAAGCAATCGGCGCCGCAAATGCACGCCTGATGGAAGTCGATCTTAGTCGGGCTGACCCGGCCTCGTATCATGCTATTGGCCGTCAGCTTGAGCAAATAACTTCCCGCGTCGCGTCGCTAACTGAACAGCTCACAGCGCTCGCTGCGAAACGCCAGGTGACGGGGACTGACACGGATCAATGACCCCGGCCGACACAATAGGCATTGAATATGATCCCGTTCGGATCACCGGGCGTTTCAGCCGGCTCGAGGGCAACCAGTCGTCAATCTGGGATCGCCTACTGGCGGCAACTGTAGGATCGTCGTCGGACGTATCCGTCGCTCATGAAACGCTCGAAGTGCCTTGGCCGCAGGCGCTGACGATCATTCGGGACTATGGCAGCCGTAGCCAGCAAGAGGCACTGAACTTTCGTTTCCGACCATTCGGCGAAGCTCAGGCACGCATTGCCACCTTTGCCAACGAGGTAAAGCGGGCGAATGCGTCGCGAGACAGTCTCAATGTTCTCATGGATCGTGACGAGATCAACGGCAGTCTCGAAGCATTGGGTTTCACGCTGCGGACGCTAAAGCCGTTCCAGCTTCGCGATGTGGAGCGACTTCTGTCACTGCCACATGGCGCTAATTTCTCTGTCCCAGGCGCGGGAAAAACGACCGTCACCTTCGCCCTTCACCTGCTCACCAGGAAGCCCGGGCAACATTTTTTTGTCATTGGCCCGCGAGCGGCCTTCCCAGCATGGAAAACCATCATTGGCGAGTGCATCGCGCCTGAGGCCCCTCTGGAGGTTCGCGAGCCTTTCACGGTGCTGGAAGGCCGTCCCGATCATATCGACCGGCAGCTACGATCCGGCGCCACGCGGTTTCTTATCAGTTACGACTTGATGCTCCGTAATGGAGATACGCTAGCCAACTATTTCGCTCGGCAGCCAGTCCATCTTGTGCTCGACGAGGCGCATCGCATGAAGGCGGGCCTGAACTCGCAACGCGGCGCGTATCTGTTGAACGTTTCCGGGCTGCCATCGCGTAGAGATATACTGACCGGAACACCAATGCCGCAGAGCGCCGAAGACCTCGCGGCACAGTTAGCATTTCTATGGCCCGGCCAAGGACTGGATTTGCAGATTAGTCGAGGGGTCGCGCCGCGGGAAGTTCTCGGAAATCTCTATGTCCGCACCACCAAGTCCGAACTCGGTATTCCAAAGGCATTTCGACACTTTCGGCAAGTCGACATGGCTCCCGGACATACCGCGCTTTATGGGATCGTTCGTAACGAGACGCTTCGTCAGTTAAGCGGCGTTGTGGCGGCAGGGAATCTGGCGGACATCGCTCGCGCGCGGCGATCGGTAATGCGTCTGCTTCAGCTCTCAACTAATCCCATTCTCGCGCTCCAGGGCTTGTCCGATGGACTCGCTACTAGCGATTCCGGTGTAGTCGAGCTTGTCCTTGAAGAGGGGCCGTCGACAAAGATGCGGGCGGTCGCGGACCATGCGCGCGAGCTGGCGCGAGAAGGTCGTAAGGTCGTTATCTGGACGATCTTCACCAATACCTTGCTCGATATGGAGCGCATGCTGGCTGATCTAAATCCGGTTACGCTTTTTGGTGCCGTTCCCAACGGCGACGACACCGACTCAGACACGCGAGAAGGGCGGCTTCGGCGCTTCCACGAGGATGAGAGTTGCATGTGCATGATCGCTAATCCGGCTGCTGCCGGAGAAGGCATCAGCCTGCACATGGTTTGCCATGACGCGATATATCTCGATCGTAGCTACGTCTCAACGCACTACCTCCAGTCGATCGATCGCATTCACAGGCTTGGTCTTCCACCCGGAACCGAGACAAACATCTACATATATCAGACCAAGGCGCCCGCCGGGCTCGGCAGCATCGACTATTCGGTCAATCGTCGGCTGAGTACGAAGATACGCGCGCTCCAGCAGCTACTGAATGATGAGGACCTGCATGAGGTCGCACTTGATGAGGAGAATGCCGCAGACCCGGTCAATCTCGATGTCGATCTTCAGGACGTCATTGATCTTCTCGACGAGCTTGAAGGTCGCGCGCCCGTTTCTCAGGACGAAGACGATTGAGCGACGTCGCGTTCGAGCGCACTTTTTCGATGGCGACGTTTGAGGCGCTTCGGCTGATCCGTCAGGAGCGTGCTGAGAATCCAGGCGTCGCGGCACCTGAGATTGTGGAAATCGTTCGCGAGGTTCGGGCCAATAACGCCAATCACGATTTTGAAGCTGCGCTTGCGCTTGATGCTCTCGTGATTGACGACGTGTTGACCGTCGACACCATCGAATTTTATCGCCTGTGCATCGAAGCCTGCGTCTTTGCGCATCGACCGCTTTGGGTCAAAACGATCCCGTACGGCCGCAAATCGTTCGTTCAGAAGCTCGGGCGCGACGAGGCTCAATGCTTCGAAGCATCGGGACTAATGGACGATCCTCCGACGGAAACCATCATTGCATGGTGGGATTCAATTTCCGGCAGAACCCGGTCACAGTCTGACCTCGAAAAGATGCGGCAAGCACGAGCCGCAGAGCGGCTAAGCTTGGAATATGAGCAGGCTCGTCTCGACAAACTCGGGATCGACCGTCGCGCAGTTTGGATGTCGATTGACGACAATTGGGCCGGCTACGACATACTTTCCTATGACCTGGGGCCAGCGGGCATCACGTCACGTATGATTGAGGTGAAATCAACTATCGCCTCGCCGCTCCGCTATTTTCTGTCCCGTAACGAGTGGAACGTTTGCAAGAAAGTGGGTGCCGCCTACCACATCCATATTTGGGATATGACAACCGGCAAGCTCTTCATCCGCACGGGCGCCGACATCGCCGAGCACATTCCAGAAGAGCGTGGCGCCGGAAAGTGGGCCACGTTGGAGATACGCGTGGGCGCGGACTCGGCGATTGTAAACGATGCTTGACCCGACCCTCACCTTTCACCTCAGCCCACCTCATCTCATCTCATCTCATCTTGTCTGGCCTTCGCCCGTCGTCTCGGTGAGGATTCAGTCACTCATAGCCAGAGGCCACCCCACGGCTTCACATGCGACCACCACTCGGTCGGTGTCAGGATGCGAAGCGGAAGCTCGGGTAGGCGATCGCGCTTGGAGACGATCGTCCGCACGTCCGCAGTGACAAACGCGTCACAGCCTAGTCCGATCGCGTTGCCGAGAAGCTCTCGATCTGAGCGGTCGGGTAGCGCGTTTAGGAAAGCGGAACCAGCGACGCGCCGACCCAGATCATCGCCATGCCGGCTTTCTTCGGTGGCGAATTCTAGCATCTCCAACACGTAAGAGGAGAGCGAGCCCCTGGTAGTTTCACACAACGTTCGGTTTACCTCTTCAAGGGTCTTGGCGGAGGCTCGCAGCGTCCAATTCGCCCTCGCTCCGACAGCGAAGACATGCATGAGCGCCTCAACGTCGCGAGATCGGTTCAGAGGCGTTGCCGGATTCGGCCGCTCCATCTCAAAGATGACCGGTGCGTACTTGATGATGAGATTCACGATGTTCGTGTCGAGGAAGACTCGTGCTGGGATCTGCTCAAAAGGATAGCGTGCGCAATCGGCGCTGTGATCTTTTGCCTTGTCGTACATGATCCACTTACCGCGGACCGCGTCCCAGCGTTCAACAAGCATCGCCGACTACCTCCACCATGCGCCCTTCCAGTCGCCGCGAGAACGGCTTGAACACCCCCCTTGTCGATGATCGGCCGACACCACGCAATTGATGCCGTAGATCGGTATTCGTGGGACGGCGCCATTGGGCGATTGAAGGCAACTCACGGCGATACTATCGTAGTGCTACAGCGTAGGTGTAGTGCTCATCTTCATCGGGCGTGGCCCGCCAGCATCATCGCTTCCGATGATGCTCCCGCCGCCGACATTGCGGCGCTTTCTCCCAGGCTGATATTTCTCCGCCAGCGGAACCCCGGCGATCCTCGGCCGTTGATATGCGACGCCGGAAATGCCGTAGGGAAAACGCACGTGGCGCCCCGCGATCCGCCATGCGGACCGACCGACGGCATCGAGCCTCCGCAACCGTGACCTGGGGCGCCCGGAACACCACTCGATGCAGGGATCAGCCAGGGAGATTGGCCATGATCAACCCGAAAGAACCCGGCGGCTGGGGCCGCGACATTCCCGGTCAACCGGCCGGGACCAAGGACCACGCATCCGGCATGCGGCAGGCCTTCCCGCGCGATGTCGATGACGAGTTCGGCCACCATCCGCGCCGCGAGCGGGATGAGCCACGGCCCTCTCGCCCCGACAGGGCGGACAACGCTCGCCGGAAGGCGCACTGATGGGCAACGAGGCCGTCATTCGCCTGACCGAGCTCGACGAGCGCATCGCGCGCGTCCGCGAGGAGCTGCGTGAACTCTCCCACCGGGGCGCCGCCACCTCCGGCCCGGCCGGAGAGGAGCGCATCGCGGAAATGATCGCGGAGAAGGAGGCCCAGCTCGCCGAACTCCTGAAGGCGCACCGCTAGGGTCCGTACTCGATAAGCTCTGGCGAGGATCGATCATTGCTGATTCAAGGCTCCTGGAAGGAGTCTTGGGATGGCGAAGCGGGTTCAATGGCTGAGTGATGAGGAATGGGCTCGTATCGAGCCTCTGTTG
>NZ_JAEULY010000009.1 GCF_016793595.1 Phreatobacter sp. | reverse complement strand
CGTGACCGGCATCGTGCACCTGCCCGAGGGCACCGAGATGGTCATGCCGGGCGACAACATCGCCATGGAAGTGAACCTGATCGTGCCGATCGCCATGGAGGAGAAGCTGCGCTTCGCCATCCGTGAGGGCGGCCGCACCGTCGGCGCCGGCGTCGTTGCTACCATCATCGAGTGATCGCTTTTTCCCGGGGACGCGCGGGTTGCCGTGCGTCCTCTTCGCTTTGCCTTAAAGGGGCGAACCCATGAACCAGAACATCCGGATCCGCCTCAAGGCGTTCGACCATCGGGTCCTGGACACCTCGACGCGCGAGATCGTCAACACGGCGAAGCGCACTGGTGCCCAGATCCGCGGGCCGATTCCGCTGCCGACGCGGATCGAGAAGTTCACGGTGAACCGCTCGCCGCACATCGACAAGAAGTCGCGCGAGCAGTTCGAGATCCGCACCCACAAGCGGCTTCTCGACATCGTGGACCCGACCCCGCAGACGGTCGATGCGCTGATGAAGCTCGACCTCGCCGCCGGTGTCGACGTCGAGATCAAACTGTGACTCTTGCGACAGGCTGATGACGGCCTGTCGACGCGATAATCCGATGCACCGGTTCCGTTGCATCACAAGTTGAACCCGGGTCCTCTCCGGTCCTTCCAAAGGGCGACAGGATGACCCCAAAGCGAGGAATGCGCGCGATGCGTTCCGGTGTGATTGCCAAGAAGATGGGGATGACCCGCATCTTCACCGATGGCGGCGAACACGTCCCCGTGACGGTGCTGGTGCTTGACGACTGCCAGGTCGTCGCTCACCGCACGGCGGAGAAGGACGGCTATACGGCTCTCCAGCTCGGTGCTGGTCTGGCCAAGGTGAAGAACACGACCAAGGCGCAGCGCGGCCACTTCGCCGTCGCCAAGGTCGAGCCCAAGCGCGAGATCGTGGAGTTCCGCGTCGGCGAGCAGGACGTGATGCCGGTTGGCGCGCGTATTTCGGCCGATCATTTCGTCGCCGGCCAGTTCGTCGACGTGACCGGCACCAGCCAGGGCAAGGGCTTCGCCGGTGCCATGAAGCGGCACAATTTCGGTGGTCTGCGCGCCACTCACGGCGTGTCGGTCTCGCACCGCTCGCA
Organism: Phreatobacter sp.; assembly: GCF_016793595.1. Lineage (GTDB taxonomy): Bacteria > Pseudomonadota > Alphaproteobacteria > Rhizobiales > Phreatobacteraceae > Phreatobacter. Next base: position 533,663 of record NZ_JAEULY010000009.1, on the reverse strand, counting down.
CGGTTCGACGGGTAACCGTCAGGACCCCGGCAAGGTCTTCAAGAACAAGAAGATGGCCGGTCACATGGGCGTCGTGCGTGTCACCACGCAGAACCTCAAGGTGGTCCGCACCGACGTCGAGCGCGGCATCATCCTGGTCGAGGGCGCGGTCCCCGGTTCCAAGGGCGGCTGGATCCTCGTGCGCGATGCGGTGAAGAAGCCGCTGCCGAAGGACGCCCCGAAGCCGGGCAGCTTCAAGCTGTCGGGCGCGACGGAGGCAGCTCCTGCCGCCGCCGAGACGACGGAGGGTTGAGATGAAACTGACAGTCAAGACCCTCGAAGGCGCCGACGCCGGCTCGATCGATCTCTCCGACGAGATTTTCGGCCTCGACCCGCGCGCCGACATCCTGCACCGCGTGGTTCGCTGGCAGCTCGCCAAGCGTCGCGCCGGCACGCACGACGTCAAGAACCGCGGCGAGATCTGGCGCACCGGCAAGAAGATGTACAAGCAGAAGGGTTCGGGCGGCGCCCGTCACTCCTCGGCTCGTGCCAACCTCTTCCGCGGCGGTGGCCGCTCCTTCGGCCCGACGCCGCGCTCGCATGAGCACGCGCTGCCGAAGAAGGTCCGCGCGCTCGGCCTGAAGCATGCCCTCTCCACCAAGGTGAAGGCCGGCTCCATCGTCGTGCTCGAGACGGTCGCGGCGGAAGCTGCGAAGACCAAGTCGCTGAAGGCGCAGTTCGAGAAGCTCGGCTTCAAGAGCGTGCTGATCATCGACGGCGCCGAGGTGAACAAGAACTTCGCGCTGGCGGCTCGCAACATCCCGCTGGTCGACGTGCTGCCCGTCCAGGGCATCAACGTCTACGACATCATGCGGCGGAACACGCTGGTCCTGACCCGCGCGGCCGTCGATGCGCTGGAGGCGCGCTTCAAATGAGCACCGTCGATCCGCGTCACTACGACGTCATCCAGGCGCCGCTGATCACCGAGAAGGGATCGCTCGTCGCCGAACTGAACCAGGTCGTCTTCAAGGTCGCCAGCACCGCCACCAAGCCGCAGATCAAGGCGGCCGTGGAGAAGCTGTTCGACGTCAAGGTCAAGAGCGTCAACACGCTCGTCCAGAAGGGCAAGACCAAGCGTTTCAAGGGCATGCTCGGCCAGCGCTCGGACGTGAAGAAGGCGGTTGTGACCCTCGCCGAGGGCCACTCCATCGACATCACGACCGGTCTGTGAGGCGAGGGGTTTAGACCATGGCACTCAAGACCTTCAAACCGATCACGCCGGGCCTTCGTCAGCTCGTCCTGGTCGACCGCTCTGACCTCTACAAGGGCAAGCCGGTCAAGACGCTCACCGAGGGCAAGTCGTCCACGGGCGGCCGCAACAACCTCGGCCGCGTGACGTCGCGCTTCCGGGGCGGCGGCCACAAGAAGTCGTACCGTCTGGTCGACTTCAAGCGCCGCAAGACCGATATGGCCGCCGTCGTGGAGCGGATCGAGTACGATCCGAACCGTTCGGCCTTCATCGCGCTGGTCAAGTACGCCGATGGCGAGTTGAGCTACATCCTGGCGCCGCAGCGCCTGGCTGTCGGCGACAGCGTCATCTCGGCCGAAACGGCCGACGTGAAGCCGGGCAACTGCATGCCGCTGGCCAACATCCCCGTCGGCACGATCGTGCACAACGTGGAGCTGAAGATCGGCAAGGGCGGCGCGGTCGCCCGTTCGGCCGGCAACTACGCCCAGATCGTCGGCCGCGACGAGGGTTACGTCATCCTTCGCCTGAACTCGGGCGAACAGCGTCTAGTCCATGGCCGCTGCGTCGCCTCCATCGGCGCCGTGTCGAACCCGGACCACATGAACGTCTCGATCGGCAAGGCCGGCCGCAATCGCTGGCTCGGCTGGCGTCCGCATAACCGCGGCGTCGCGATGAACCCCGTCGATCACCCGCACGGCGGCGGCGAAGGCCGCACCTCGGGTGGCCGTCACCCCGTCACGCCCTGGGGCTTCCCGACCAAGGGCAAGAAGACTCGTTCGAACAAGCGGACCGACAAGATGATCGTGTCGAGCCGCCATTCGAAGAAGAAGTAACAGAGGCCCGTCATGGCACGTTCCGTCTGGAAAGGTCCGTTCGTCGACGGATACCTCCTGAAGAAGGCCGAGGCAGCCCGCTCGTCGGGCCGTCACGAGGTCGTCAAGATCTGGAGCCGTCGCTCCACGATCCTCCCGCATTTCGTCGGGCTGACCTTCGGCGTCTACAATGGTCAGAAGCATGTCCCGGTGCAGGTCACCGAGGAGATGGTGGGGCACAAGTTCGGCGAGTTCTCGCCGACCCGCACCTTCTACGGCCATGCGGCCGACAAAAAAGCGAAGCGGAAGTGAGGTGAGTCATGGCTAAGACCGCAACTCCCCGCGCGCTGAAGGACAACGAGGCCAAGGCCATCGCGCGCATGCTGCGCGTGTCGCCGCGCAAGCTCAACCTGGTCGCCGCGCTGATCCGCGGCAAGCCGGTCGAGACCGCGCTGGCCGATCTCGAATTCTCGCGCAAGCGTATCTCGGGTGACGTCAAGAAGTGCCTCGAGAGCGCCATCGCCAATGCCGAGAACAACCATGATCTCGACGTCGACGATCTCGTCGTCGCCGAGGCCCATGTGGGCAAGGCCTTCGTGCTGAAGCGCTTCCACGCCCGTGCCCGCGGTCGCGGCGCCCGGATCGAAAAGCCGTTCTCGCACCTGACGATCGTCGTTCGTCAGGTCGAGGAAGCGAAGGCCTGAGGAGAGAACGATGGGTCAGAAGATCAATCCGATCGGTTTTCGCCTCGGCATCAACCGGACCTGGGACTCGCGCTGGTTCGCCAACAAGGGCGAGTACGGCAAGCTGCTGCACGAGGATCTGAAGATCCGTCGTGAGCTCTTGAAGCTCCTGAAGCAGGCGGCGGTCTCCAAGATCGTCATCGAGCGTCCGCACCGTAAGTGCCGCGTCACGATCCACTCGGCCCGCCCGGGTATCGTGATCGGCAAGAAGGGCGCCGACATCGAGAAGCTGAAGAAGGCCGTCTCGAAGCTGACGGACGCGGAAGTCGTCATCAACATCGTCGAGATCCGCAAGCCGGAGACCGATGCGACGCTGGTGGCGGACTCGATCGCCCAGCAGCTGGAGCGTCGCGTGGCGTTCCGCCGCGCCATGAAGCGTGCCGTTCAGTCGGCCATGCGTCTTGGCGCCGAGGGCATCCGCATCAACTGCTCGGGCCGCCTCGGCGGCGCCGAAATCGCTCGCCTCGAATGGTATCGCGAAGGTCGCGTGCCGCTTCACACCCTGCGCGCCGATGTCGATTACGGCGTCGGCACCGCCTACACGACCTACGGGACGTGCGGCGTGAAGGTGTGGATCTTCAAGGGCGAGATCATGGAGCACGACCCGATGGCCCAGGACAAGAAGCTGTCCGAGGGTGAGGGGTCGACCCGCCGTTCGCGCGGCCAAGACCGCGACGCGGCGTGAGGATGAAGGTCTAGAACCATGCTTCAGCCCAAGAAGACGAAGTTCCGCAAGCAGTTCAAGGGCCGGATTTCCGGCACCTCGAAGGGCGGCACGGACCTGAACTTCGGCCAGTTCGGCCTCAAGGCCATGGAGCCGGAGCGCATCACCGCGCGTCAGATCGAGGCGGCTCGCCGCGCGATGACCCGCGAGATGAAGCGCGCCGGCCGCGTCTGGATCCGCATCTTCCCGGACGTGCCGGTGTCGAAGAAGCCCGCCGAAGTCCGCATGGGCTCCGGCAAGGGCGCCAACGAGTACTGGGCCGCCAAGGTGGCTCCGGGCCGCATCATGTTCGAGCTCGACGGCGTGCCGGTCGAGGTCGCCAAGAAGGCCCTGGAACTCGCCGCGGCCAAGCTGCCGATCAAGACGCGCTTCGTTCAGCGCATCGCCGAGTGAGGAAGAGGTCATGAAGGCCGAAGAAATCCGGACCAAGACCCTCGACGAACTCGAGGGCCAGCTGGGTGACCTGAAGAAGGAGCAGTTCAACCTGCGCTTCCAGAAGGCCACCGGTCAGCTTGAGAACGTCGCCCGCGTCCGTCAGGTGCGCCGCGACATCGCCCGCGTGAAGACCGTCGCCGCGCAGAAGCGCGGCGAGAAGAAGTAAGGAGAGGGCATATGCCGAAGCGTGTGCTCGAGGGCATCGTCGTCAGCGACAAGCAGGACAAGACGGTGGTGGTGAAGGTGGAGCGTCGCTTCACCCATCCGCTGCTGAAGAAGACCGTGCGTCGCACCAAGAACTACCACGCCCACGACGAAGGCAATGCCTTCAAGACGGGCGACGTGGTGAGCATCGAGGAGGGCAAGCCCCTTTCGAAGCTGAAGCGTTGGGTCGTACTGCCGAAGGCGTGAGCCCTCGGCGATTGTCAGAACAGCGCGCTGCGGTCGGATGATCCGAGACGGGCGCGAAAGGAAGAGGTTGCGTCATGATCCAGATGCAAACCAATCTCGATGTGGCGGATAATTCGGGCGCACGCCGCGTCATGTGCATCAAGGTGCTCGGAGGCGCGAAGCGCCGCTACGCCCATGTCGGCGACATCATCGTGGTGTCGGTGAAGGAAGCGATCCCGCGCGGCCGCGTGAAGAAGGGCGACGTCATGAAGGCGGTCGTCGTTCGCACCGCCAAGGACATCCGTCGCCTGGACGGTTCGGTGATCCGGTTCGACCGCAACGCGGCCGTCCTGATCAACAACCAGAAGGAGCCGGTGGGCACCCGTATCTTCGGACCGGTTCCGCGCGAGCTGCGCGCCAAGAACCACATGAAGATCATCTCGCTCGCGCCGGAGGTGCTGTGATGGCCGCCAAGATCAAGAAGGGCGACAAGGTCGTCGTCCTCACCGGGCGCGACAAGGGTCGCACCGGCGAGGTCATCCAGGTCATGCCGACCGAGAGCCGTGCTCTCGTGCGCGGCGTCAACATCGTGAAGCGCCACCAGCGCCAGAGCCAGACCCAGGAAGGCGGGATCATCTCGAAAGAGGCCCCCATCCATCTGTCGAACCTGGCCTATGCCGATCCGAAGACCAACCAGCCGACCCGCATCGGCTTCAAGGTCCTCGCCGACGGCAAGAAGGTGCGCGTGGCCAAGAAGTCCGGGGAGACGATCGATGGCTGAGGCGGCTAACACCCCGCGCCTCAAGGCGCATTACCAGAACGTCGTCCGGCAGAAGCTGGTCGAGCAGTTCGGCTACAAGAACCCGCTCCAGATCCCGGCGATCGACAAGATCGTCATCAATATGGGCGTGGGCGAGTCGACGGCCGATTCCAAGAAGGCCTCGGTGGCTGCCGCCGACCTCGCGCTGATCTCCGGCCAGAAGCCGGTCATCACCCGCGCCCGGCAGGCCATCTCGAACTTCAAGGTTCGCGAGAACATGCCGCTGGGCACCAAGGTGACCCTGCGCAAGCAGCGCATGTACGAGTTCATGGACCGTCTGGTCACGATCGCGCTGCCGCGCGTCCGCGACTTCCGCGGCCTGAACCCGAAGAGCTTCGACGGCAATGGCAACTTCGCCCTTGGTCTGAAGGAGCATGTCGTGTTCCCCGAGATCTCCTATGACAAGGTGGATCAGATGTGGGGCATGGACATCATCGTGTGCACCACCGCGAAGACCGACGAGGAAGCGCGCGCGCTCCTCAAGGCCTTCAACTTCCCGTTCCGGCAGTGAGCCGGGTTCCTAGGATCCTCTAGAAGCCCGTCCCAGACGCGGAAACCAGGAGAAACCGATGGCGAAGAAGAGCTCCATCGAAAAGAACAACCACCGCCGCGCACTGGTCGCGCGGGACGCCAAGAAGCGCGCCGCGCTGAAGGCGACCGTGATGGACCAGTCGCTGTCCATCGAAGAGCGCTTCGCGGCCACCGTGAAGCTCGCGAGCCTGCCGCGCAACGGCGCCAAGGTCCGCATCAAGAACCGCTGCGAGGTCACCGGCCGTCCGCGCGCGTTCTACCGGAAGCTTGGCATGAGCCGCGTCGCGCTTCGCGACCTCGGCAACAAGGGCCTGGTTCCCGGTCTCGTGAAGTCGAGCTGGTGAGGGGAGACCGACCATGGCTCTGAACGATCCGCTCGGCGATATGCTGACCCGCATCCGCAACGCGCAGATGCGCCGCAAGAACCGCGTCCTGACGCCGGGCTCCAAGCTGCGCGCCCGCGTCCTCGAAGTCCTCAAGTCCGAGGGCTATATCCGCGACTACATGACCGTCACGCACCCGAACGGCCGTTCGGAGTTCGAGATCGAGCTCAAGTATTTCGACGGTGAGCCGGTGATCCGCGAGATCGCCCGCGTGTCGAAGCCTGGCCGGCGCGTCTATGCCGGCGTCGGCAACTCGCCGCGCGTGTCGAACGGCCTCGGCATCACCATCATCTCGACCCCCAAGGGCGTGATGGCGGACCATGAGGCTCGCGAGCAGAATGTGGGCGGGGAGGTGCTCTGCACGGTCTTCTGACCTGGCAGGGCTCTCACGACAAAGGACGATTTCCAATGTCTCGTATCGGTAAGAAGCCGGTCGACCTGCCGCAGGGCGTCACTGCCCAGCTCGCCGGCCAGACCGTCAAAGTCAAAGGCCCGAAGGGTGAGCTGTCGTTCACCTGTCCGGACGACGTCGTGGTCAAGGTTGACGGCAACGTCATCAAGATCGACCCGCGCGACCAGGGCAAGCGTGCCCGCTCCATGTGGGGCATGGCTCGCACGCGGGTTTCCAACCTCGCCGTCGGCGTGACCAAGGGTTTCGAGAAGAAGCTCGAGATCACCGGCGTCGGCTACCGCGCGGCCGCCCAGGGCAAGGTGCTGAACCTCGCGCTTGGCTACAGCCACGACATCAACTACCCCGTGCCGAACGGTATCACCATTGCGACGCCGAAGCCGACCGAGATCATCATCTCCGGCATCGACAAGCAGCAGGTGGGCCAGGTCGCCGCCGAGATCCGCGACTTCCGCGGTCCGGAGCCCTACAAGGGCAAGGGCGTCCGCTACGAGGGCGAATTCATCTTCCGCAAGGAAGGTAAGAAGAAGTAAGGCGCCGCGCCCGGTTCCGGGCGCGTCTGTCTTCCGGGGCGTGGTTCCAGAGAGGGCCGCGTCCGATCAAAGGAGCTGGCCATGGCCAATACGAAGGATGCATCGGAGCGTCGCAAGGCGCGTGTCCGTCGGGCGCTTCGCTCGACGGCAAATGGGCGTCCGCGGCTGTCGGTCTTCCGGTCGTCGAAGCATATCTATGCGCAGATCATCGACGATCAGAAGGGCGTGACAGTTGCGAGTGCCTCGTCACTGGAGAAGGACCTGAAGTCTTCGCTGAAGACCGGCGCCGATCAGGCCGCGGCTCAAGCCGTCGGCAAGCTCGTCGCCGAGCGCGCGGTGAAGGCTGGCGTGTCGACCGTGCTGTTCGACCGCGGGGCCTATCTCTACCACGGGCGCGTCAAGGCGCTCGCCGACGGCGCCCGCGAGGGCGGCCTGAGCTTCTAACGGATACGGGCGGCCTCGCCGCCGAAAGGACAGAACATGGCTCGGGAACGTGAACGCGAGCGCAACCGCGAAGAGCGCGACAGCGAATTCACCGACAAGCTCGTGCACATCAACCGTGTCTCCAAGACGGTGAAGGGCGGCAAGCGCTTCGGCTTCGCAGCACTCGTCGTCGTCGGCGACCAGAAGGGCCGCGTCGGCTTCGGCCACGGCAAGGCCCGCGAGGTGCCTGAGGCGATCCGCAAGGCGACGGAAGCGGCCAAGCGCGGCTTCATCCGCGTTGCGCTGCGCGAAGGCCGCACGCTGCACCACGACGTCGCCGGTCGCCACGGCGCCGGCAAGGTGTACCTGCGCTCGGCTCCGGCCGGTACCGGCATCATCGCCGGCGGCCCGATGCGCGCCGTCTTCGAGACGCTCGGCATGGCCGACGTGGTCGCGAAGTCGATGGGCTCGTCGAACCCCTACAACATGGTTCGCGCCACCTTCGACGCGCTGAAGAACCAGGACAGCCCGCGCTCCGTCGCGGCTCGCCGTGGCCTCAAGGTATCGGTCCTCCAGGGCCGGCGCCAGGAGGAAGGCGAGGGCGACGCGTAAGGATCGGATCCATGGCCAAGAAAGCAACCGTCACCGTTGAGCAGATCGCCTCGTCGATCCGCCGCGAGCAGTCGCAGCACGCGACGCTCGTCGGCCTCAAGCTCAACAAGATGCACCGTCGTGCGACGCTGGAGGATACTCCGGCCGTGCGCGGCATGATCGCGAAGGTGGCTCACCTCGTGAAAGTGGTCGAGGAGTGAGATCGATGAAACTCACCGACATCAAGGACAATGACGGCGCCGTCCATCGCCGCATTCGCGTGGGCCGGGGCATCGGCTCGGGCAAGGGCAAGACCGGCGGCCGTGGCGTCAAGGGGCAGAAGTCCCGTTCCGGCGTCGCGATCAAGGGCTTCGAGGGTGGCCAGATGCCGCTCCATCGTCGCCTGCCGAAGCGCGGCTTCAACAACATCTTCCGCCTCGACTTCGTGTCCGTCACGCTCGAGCGCGTCCAGCGCGCGGTCGATTCCGGCAAGCTGAAGGCCGGCAAGGTCGATGAGGCCGCTCTGGTCGAGGCCGGCGTCATCCGCCGCGCCCGCGACGGCATCCGCCTGGTCGCTTCCGGCGAGCTGAAGGCGAAGCTGGACCTGACCGTTTCCGGCGCTTCCGCCGGCGCTGTCGCCGCCGTCGAGAAGGCTGGCGGCTCGGTCACGCTGACGAAGCCGAAGGCGGAAGCCGCGGCCTGACCGGCAGCGCGCCCCAACGGCTGACACTTCGAGAGGGGCCGGTTCGATAAGGACCGGCCCCTTTCGTCTGACCGGCAGGCCCTGAGCCTCGGTCTCTTCCTGTGGAGCCGGCACGGCGCGACAGCGTGTGGCGGGGCAGGGACTGGCGAAGCGGCCTGCGGGCGGCTAAGTGAATGCGACCTTATCCGGCGGCCCGTCCGCCCGGACTTCATGCATCGGAGCCACCATGGCATCGGCAGCGGAACAACTGGCAGCCAACCTCAATTTCGGCGCGCTCGCCAAAGCCGAGGACCTGAAGAAGCGGCTGTGGTTCACGCTCGGCGCGCTGCTGGTCTATCGCCTCGGCACCTATATCCCGCTGCCCGGCATCGACCCCGAAGCGCTGCGCCAGATCTTCAACGCCAATCAGGGCGTTCTGGCCATGTTCAATGTCTTCGCCGGCGGCGCCGTGGGCCGCATGGCGATCTTCGCGCTGAACATCATGCCGTACATCTCGGCATCCATCATCATCCAGCTGCTGACCGCCGTGGTTCCCGAGCTCGAGAAGCTCAAGAAGGAAGGCGAGCAAGGCCGCAAGCAGATCAACCAGTACACGCGCTACCTGACGGTGGTGCTGGCGCTGTTCCAGTCCTGGGGCATCGCGGTCGGCCTGCAGTCGTCCGGTTCGGTGGTCGCCAGCCCCGGCCTGTTCTTCATCATGAGCACGGTCATCACGCTGACCGGCGGCACCATGTTCATGATGTGGCTGGGTGAGCAGATCACCCAGCGCGGCATCGGCAACGGCATTTCGCTGATCATCTTCGCGGGCATCGTGGCGGAGCTTCCCAGCGTGCTGGCCCAGGCCTTCGAACTCGGTCGCCAGGGCGTCATCTCGACGCCGCTGCTGCTCTCGCTGCTGATTCTCGTCGGCATTACCATCGCGGTGATCGTGTTCTGCGAGCGCGCCCAGCGCCGGCTGCTGATCCAGTATCCGAAGCGCCAGCAGGGCAACAAGGTGTTCGAGGGCAATTCCTCGCACCTGCCGCTGAAGCTGAACACGGCCGGCGTCATTCCGCCGATCTTCGCCTCGTCGCTGCTGCTGCTGCCGACGACCGCGCTGTCGTTCCAGTCGAATCCGCCGGAATGGCTGCGCCTCACCGCGCAGCTGCTCGGCCACGGCCAGCCGCTGTTCATGGCGCTCTATGCGCTGCTGATCATCTTCTTCTGCTTCTTCTACACGGCGATCGTGTTCAATCCGACCGAGACCGCCGACAATCTGAGGAAGTATGGCGGGTTCATTCCGGGCATCCGGCCGGGTGAGAAGACGGCGCAGTACATCGACTACGTGCTGACGCGCATCACGGTCATCGGCGCCTTCTACATCACCCTCGTCTGCCTATTGCCCGAAATGCTGATTGGCCAACTCGGCCAGAGCTTCTATCTCCTTGGCGGCACATCGCTGCTGATCGTGGTCACGGTGACCATGGACACGGTGGCGCAGGTACAAGGCTATCTGCTGGCCCATCAGTACGAGGGGCTGGTCAAGAAGTCGCAGTTGAGGGGAAAACGCCGATGAAGCTGATTCTGCTCGGGCCTCCCGGAGCGGGGAAGGGGACCCAAGCACAGCGGCTGGTGGAGAAGCACGGCATCGTGCAGCTCTCCACGGGCGACATGCTGAGGGCGGCGGTCAAGGCCGGTACGTCGGTCGGTCTCAAGGCGAAGGACGTCATGGCCCGCGGCGAGCTCGTTTCCGACGAGATCGTCGTCGGCATCATCGAGGATCGGATCGCCGAGCCGGACTGCCGCAACGGCTTCATCCTCGACGGCTTCCCCCGGACGGTGGCGCAGGCCGAGGCGCTCGACGCCATGCTGGCGCGGCACGGCCTGAAGCTGGACGGCGTGATCGAACTGAAGGTCGACGAGGGCATTCTCGTCAGCCGAATCGAGAAGCGCGTCGCGGAGATGACCGCGCGCGGCGAGGCGGTGCGTGCCGACGACAATGCCGAATCGCTGAAGAAGCGGCTCGACGCCTATCGCGCGCAGACGGCCCCCGTGGCGGATTACTACGCCTCCAAAGGCGCCCTGAAGACCGTCGACGGCATGGCGCCGATCGACGATGTGACGACGGCCATCGCGGGGCATCTCGCGGCCTGACATTCGTTCCGGCCGGCCAGCCTTATCGGGCGAGCCGGCCAGCCAGCCACGAGCAGATGGCGGCGGGAGCCGCGCCGACCAGGCCCCAGGCCAGCCATAGCGGGCGGATCAGGCCCGAATAGCCGATGGCCGCCGCGACGAGGATGAAGCCGCAGGCAGCGCCCGCGAGCGTCGTCCAGAGCATGCGGCGCGGCGTGCCGCGCTCGGCGAGGACGGTATCGATCAGCGCGGTCACGAGGGCTGGCACGAGGCCGAGGAAATAGGTCGGTATCAGCAGGACGAGAATGCCGATCCCGGCCATGGGCTGGCCGGGACCGACAAGCGCGAGGACGCCGAGGCCCGTTGCAAGGCCGAGGGGAGGGCCGAGCACACCGAAGAGCACCAGTCGTGCCGTCGCCTGCGGAGCCCTGACGGATTGGCGCATGGTTCCTCGCGAATTTCGGCCGCACCGGGCATTGGCTGTTGACGGATGCGGCCGAGTTGAGTATGTGCCCCAACTCGTCCGATCGACGGTGACATCGTTCCGTCTGCCAGAGCAGGCGGAACGTTTCGTTTGACGGACATCCCGGGCAAGGGCCGGCCTCCACCGGTGCACGGGTTCATTTTTCCACCGCGGCGACGCGGATCACATGGAGACGAGACATGGCTCGTATTGCGGGTGTCAACATCCCGACCAACAAGCGCGTGGTTATCGCGCTGCAGTATATCCACGGCATCGGCCCGAAGTTCGCCGCCGAGATCTGCGAGAAGGTCAAGATTCCGGCCGAGCGCCGCGTCAACCAGCTCACCGATCAGGAAGTGCTGGCGATGCGCGAGACCATCGACCGCGACTACATGGTCGAGGGCGACCTTCGCCGCGAAGTCTCGATGAACATCAAGCGCCTGATGGACCTCGGCTGCTATCGCGGCCTTCGTCACCGCAAGGGCCTCCCCGTTCGCGGCCAGCGCACGCACACCAACGCCCGCACCCGCAAGGGTCCGGCGAAGGCGATCGCCGGCAAGAAGAAGTGATCCGGGCGCGGAGCGGTTTGTCCGCTCCGGCCTTTCTATCCCGAGCGCCTGGCATTACGGGCGCGCCTGAAGGACAAGGACAAGACTGATGGCCAAGGAAGCCACACGCGTTCGCCGCCGCGAGCGCAAGAACATCGCCTCCGGCGTCTGCCACGTGAACGCATCGTTCAACAACACGATGATCACCATCACCGACGCGCAGGGCAACACGATCGCCTGGTCGTCGTCGGGCACGATGGGCTTCAAGGGTTCGCGCAAGTCGACCCCCTATGCGGCCCAGGTTGCCGCCGAGGATGCCGCCCGCAAGGCTTCCGAGCACGGCATGCGCACCGTCGAGGTCGAGGTTTCCGGTCCCGGCTCGGGCCGCGAATCGGCCCTGCGCGCCCTCCAGGCCGCCGGCTTCACCGTCACCTCGATCCGTGACGTGACCCCGATCCCGCACAACGGCTGCCGCCCGCGCAAGCGTCGCCGCGTCTAAGGCCGAGCATTCCATATCGCAACCGCCGGCCGGCCTGTGGCGGCCGGTGGTTTGTCGCCCTTCCCGGACAGGGACGGGAACCGGTCGTCAGGGTCCTGCAGGGGACGAGACAGCGGCCAGAAGCGAAGGTGAAGACCCGTGATCCAGAAGAACTGGCAGGAACTGATTAAGCCGGAGAAGCTCCATATCGTCGCCGGCGACGATGCGAAGCGGTTCGCGACCGCGACCGCCGAGCCGCTGGAGCGCGGCTTCGGCGTGACGCTGGGCAACGCCCTGCGCCGCGTTCTCCTGTCTTCGCTCCAGGGCGCCGCCGTGTCGGCCGTCCAGATCGACGGCGTGCTGCACGAGTTCTCGTCCATCGCCGGCGTGCGCGAGGACGTGACCGACATCATCCTCAACATCAAGGACATCGCCATCAAGATGCAGGGCGACGGTCCGAAGCGCATGGTCGTGCGCAAGGAAGGCCCGGGCACGGTCACCGCTGGTGACATCCAGACGGTTGGCGACGTTGTTGTCCTCAATCCCGAGCTGGTCATCTGCACCCTCGACGAGGGCGCCTCGATCCGCATGGAGTTCACGGTCAATACCGGCAAGGGCTATGTCCCGGCCGAGAAGAACCGTGCCGAGGACGCTCCGATCGGCCTCATCCCGGTCGACAGCCTCTACTCGCCGGTGAAGAAGGTGTCCTATCAGGTCTCGCCGACCCGCGAGGGCCAGGTGCTCGACTATGACAAGCTGACCCTGTCGGTGGAGACCAACGGTTCGGTCTCGCCGGAGGACGCGATCGCCTATGCGGCGCGCATCCTGCAGGACCAGCTGGAAATCTTCGTGAACTTCGAGGAGCCGCGCAAGGAAGTCGTCCAGGAATCGATCCCGGACCTCGCCTTCAACCCGGCGCTGCTGAAGAAGGTCGACGAGCTCGAACTGTCGGTTCGCTCGGCCAACTGCCTGAAGAACGACAACATCGTCTATATCGGCGACCTGATCCAGAAGACCGAGGCGGAAATGCTCCGCACCCCGAACTTCGGCCGCAAGTCGCTGAACGAGATCAAGGAAGTGCTTGCCCAGATGGGCCTCCACCTCGGCATGGAGGTCACGGGCTGGCCGCCGGAGAATATCGAAGAGCTGGCAAAGCGCTTCGAGGACCATTACTGATCCCATTCCCCGCCGACCGTGAGGTCCGCGGCCACCTGAGAGGACAAGGCGATGCGTCACGGCAAAGCCCACCGCAAGTTCAACCGCACGGCCGAGCATCGTCAGGCGATGTTCGCCAACATGTGCGCCGCGTTGATCAAGCACGAGCAGATCGTCACCACCCTGCCGAAGGCGAAGGACCTGCGTCCGATCGTCGAGAAGCTGGTGACGCTCGGCAAGCGCGGCGATCTGCACGCCCGCCGTCAGGCGGTGTCGCAGATCCGCGATATCGGCATGGTCAAGAAGCTGTTCGAGGTTCTCGGACCGCGCTACCAGTCGCGCCAGGGTGGCTATACCCGCGTGCTGAAGGCCGGCTTCCGCTACGGCGACAATGCGCCGGTGGCGGTGATCGAGTTCGTCGATCGCGACGTCGATGCCAAGGGCAAGGAATCCGGTCCGGTCCAGCCGCGCGCCGAGCAGGCCGCGGCCTGATCTGACCAACGGAAAGTGGGACCGCTTCAGGGCGGGCCTGATGCAGGGGCGGCCTCCGGGTCGCCCTTTTGCGTTTGCGGATCGGCCTCGGTCAGCGGCGCGCAGTCGCGAGCTCGGCGGCGAGACCGGCGGCCATGATTGCTCCGGCGAGCCCGAAGACCAGCCTGTGGCTGCCGGTGGCGGCGAGCAGGGCGGTGAACCCATAGGCCGCGCCGGCCTGGGCCACGGCGAAGACGACCGTCTGGAGCGCCCAGGCCGCGGTGTGGGCCTGCGGCCCGACGATCTCGCGCGTCCGCCCGGACGTCGACGAGCCGAGCCCGATCATCAGACCGCCGGCCATCATCGCCGAGAGCGTCAGCAGGACGAGATTGTGCGTGACCGCGGGCAGCGCCGCGCCGATCGCCATCAGGCCGACGATGATCCGCAGCACCGGCGCATAGCCGAAGCGGTCGGCGGCAAGGCCCGCGACCATCGGCGCGACGACGGCGGTGAGCCCCGCCGCGACCCAGATCCAGCCGCCGACGCCGAGGCCGAAGCCGAGATCGCGCGCGACGTGGTCGACGAAGAAGATGGTATGCGGCACGTAGCCGGCGGCCGCGCCGCAATAGGCGGCGGCAAGGCCGAGATAGGCGGGATCGCGCCGCCATGCCGGAGCTGACTGGCCGCGAACCGGAGCCTCCGGCGGGGCCGAGCGCGGCAGCAGCGCCATCAGCACGACGCTGGCGAGCGCGAGAACCGCGGCCAGCGCCAGCCATGCCGCCGCCGGTCCGGAGGCGGCGAAGGCCGGCACGGCGGTACCCGACAGGACGAAGCCGGTGCCGACGCCCGCGAAGACGAGGCCGTTGGCGCGCCCCTTGTGCGAGGGCGCGACGACATTGGCGATGACCGGCGGGATGACGATCATCATGACGCCGCCGGTCGCGCCGGAGAGGGCGCGCAGGGCAATGAAGAGCCAGCCGGGCAGGGGCACGGCCGAGGCCGCGAAGGCCAGCACCGCGAGGAGCGCCGCCAACGCCACGGCGGCGCGAACGCCGAAGAGGCGGGCGGTGGCGAGCGCGGTTCCGGCGCCGACGATGTAGCCCGCGAGGTTGAAGGCCGCCGCCAGATGCAGCGTGGTCGGCGTTGCCCAGCCGGCCTCGACCATGGCGGGAATCAGCGGCGGATAGCCGAAGCGGCCCATGCCGACGCCGATCAGCAGGCCACAATAGCCGGCGAGGGCCGGCCCGAAAAAGCCGGCCCAGCGCCCGCCTGTCGGCGCGGCCGACGTCACAACACCCGCTCGATGCCGACGCCGCGTGTGTCCATCAGCACTTCGAGACCGACGATGGGCGGTCGGTCGAGGTGCCAGGTCACGCCTTTCCGCGCGGCCCCGCGCGCGACAATCTCGGACCCGAGGAACGGAAAGATGTCGTGCAGCGTGTGGATCTGCGCCGCCGTCGTGTCGGCCCAGGTAAAGCCGAGCGGCGCCATTCGCGTCTCCATATGCGTCAGCACGGTCAGCGCCTTCTCGCGGATCGCCTCGGGGCTCGTGTCGCCGAAGCGCACGATGCGCTCGGAGAAATGGCCGGGGCCTTTGTCGAAGCCCTCGCCCGACCCGGCGACCACGAAGGAGGGCAGGGATGCCTCGCCCTCGGCAATGAAAGAGAAGGCGTGGAGCGAGGGGCCGGCCGGCGTCTCGAAGGTAGGGCAGACATTGGCGCGCGCGACCGGGTTGGTCGTGCCGTCGGTGAGGCCCCACTCGGTGAGCGTGCCGACATAGACCTCGTTGAAGGCCTTGAAGGTCGTTTCGTCGAACGGGGCGGGCGAGCGCAATTCGCAGGCGCAGAAGGCCGTCAGCGGCCGGCCCGCGCCGCGGATGACCTCCGCGGCCCGCGCAAAGCCTGCCGCGAGCGGCAGCGGCCGGCGGAACGTCACCCGCTCGATGTGGTAGCCCGGCATGGCCGCGACGCTGCCCGAGTACTGAAAGACATTGGGAACGAAGCGGTAGTTTCCGGGAGCGAAATCGAGAACCTCCATGGCGCTCAGGCCGCCCGCTCGACCGAGACGCTGCGGCAATCCATCTCGTAGTCGAGGCCGATCACCGGTGGCCGGTTGAAATGCCACGAGAGCCCGTTGCGGGCCGCGCCGCGCCGGACAATTTCGCCGGCCATGAACGGGTGAATGTCATAGACGCAGTAGGCTTGACTTGCCGTCGTATCCTTCCAGCCATGGCCGAAGGCGGCCATCCGGTCTTCCATCCGGCCCAGCACGAAGGCGGCCTTCTCGCGCATGGCGTCAGGGCTTGTGTCGTTGAGCCGGACGATGCGCTCGGCATAGGGGGCCGAACCGTCGCGCGCCTCGGCCGAGCCGGAAATGACGAATTGCGGCGCGCCGGCATCGCCCTCGACGACGAAGGAGAAGGCGTGGAAGGAGGGCTCCGGCGGCCCCGCGATTTCCGGACAGACGTTGGAGCGCGCCACCGGATTGGCCCTGGTCTCGGCATTGTAGATGCCCCAGTCGGTGAGCGTGCCGACATAGACCTCGTTGAAGGCCTTGAAGCCGGCATCGTCGAAGGGGGCGGGCGAGCGCAGTTCGCAGGCGCAGAATGAAGTCAGTGGCCGGCCAGCGGCCTGGATCATCCGCGCGATCTGCGCGAATCCGGCCCTGAGCGGCACAGGATTGCGGAACATCACCCGCTCGATCCGATAGCCGGGCAGCGCCGCGACGCCCGCCGAATACTGGAAGACGCTCGGCTGATAGCGATAGTTGCCGGGGGTGAAGTCGACTGTGGTCATGATGCCCTTCGGGGTTTTCCTCATGGCGAGCGTCGCCACTCATCCGACGGCGGTCAACAAGCAGGAATGCATCGGGCCGGTGTGTGCCTGGTCCTCGCTCTCGGCCAGCATGAATGGAAGGACGCACTTTGTGATCTGCAGGCCGCGAACCTCGCGGTGGCGGCGCCTCCTGCTTGGAAGGCGCCGCCCTTCGTCAGTCCTCGATCAGGCTCTCATCGGCCCGCCGGTGCGGGGCGTCCTCCGGCGCGATGCCCTTGGCAAGTTCGGAGACCTGCCGCTCGAACAACGCCCGGTAGGCGCCGTTCTCGCGCTTCAGCAACACATCGTGGCTGCCCTCCTCGATGACCTCGCCCCGGTCGAAGACCAGGATTCGATCCATGGCCCGGACGGTCGAGAGTCGGTGGGCGATGACGATCGTGGTCCGCCCCGCCATCAGCCGCTCAACGGCTTCCTGGATCAGCGCCTCCGACTCCGAATCGAGGCTCGATGTCGCCTCGTCCAGGATCAGGATGGGCGCATCCGCGAGGAAGGCCCGCGCCAGCGCCACGCGCTGCCGCTCGCCGCCCGAGAGCTTCACGCCGCGCTCACCGACGAGGGTCTCGTAGCCCTTCGGCAGGCGCATGATGAAGTCGTGGGCATTGGCGAGGCGCGCGGCTTGCTCGACCTGCGCCCGGCTCGCGCCCGGCCGGCCATAGGCGATGTTCTCAGCTAGCGAGCGATGGAACAGCACCGGCTCCTGCTGGACGATGGCCATCTGCGACCGGAGGCTCGCCTGCGTGGTGCCGGCAATATCCTGACCGTCGATCAGGATGCTCCCTGCATTCACGTCGTAGAGCCGCTGGACGAGCTTGACGAAGGTCGTCTTGCCCGAGCCCGACCGTCCGACGAGGCCGACCTTCTCTCCTGCTGCGATCTTCAACGAGAAGTCGCGGTAGAGCGGCTCGGCATGGCCGCAATAATGGAAGGTGACCCGGTCGAAGGCGATTGCGCCGGCCGTCACGGCCATGGGTTTCGCCTGCGGTCGATCCGCCACGCCGAAAGGCAGGGCGTCCATGGCCACCAGCTCCTCCATGTCGTTGACCGAGCGCTGGAGGTTGTGGACATGCTGGCCGACGTCTCGCAGATAGCCGTGGACCACCGCGTAGGATGTCAGCACGAAGGCGACATCGCCGGGCGTCGCCTTGCCGTTCGCCCAAAGCCAGATGACGAGGCCGACCACGGAGCCGCGCAGCACCAGCAGCACCAGTTGCTGGGCCGTCCCCGAGATCGTGCCGCGCACCCAGGTGCGCCGCGTCTTCAGCGCCCAGCGCGACAAGGTGTCCGAAAGGCGTGCGTCTTCCCGCGCTTCCGCGCCATAGGCCTTCACGACCGGATTGCAGGAGATGGCGTCGGCCAGAGCGCCGCCGACCTTGGTGTCCCAGGCATTGGCGAGGCGTGCCGCCGGCGCGACATAGCCGAGCGACAGCGCGACCGTGACGGCGACGTAGACAACCGATCCCGTGAAAACGACGAGGCCCATGGCCGGCCAGTGCCAGGCGAGCAGCGCCGTGGTGCCGACCAGCACGACGACCGAGGGCCAGAGAGCGCCGAGGATGGTGTCGTGCAGCAGGTCGAGCGCCCACATGCCGCGCGTGATCTTGCGCACGGTCGAGCCTGCGAAATTGCTGGCGTGCCAGTCGGTCGAGAAGCGCTGGAGGCGCGCGAAGGCTTCCTGTGCCGTATCGCTCATCGTGCGCAGCGTCAGCGTCGTGATGCCGATGAACGAGGCGTGACGGAACAGCACGGTGACCGCGCCCAGCACCAGCATGCCGGCGAGCGCCCAGAGCGCCGCCTCCATGCCGCCCTGTCCGGCGACGGCATCGACCAGCCGGCCGGCATAGACCGGCACAAGGAACTCGGCCGTCGTCGCGGCCATGAAGGTTGCCGCGACCGCTGCGACGCGCAGGGGCGTGCGCATCCAGTGGCGGAACGTGAAGGCGAGAACGGCGCGGAACGGCTCACGCCGCCCGGTTTCAGACGATGAAGACATGATGGCTTCCGGCTCCCGAAGGCGGCCGGCTCCGCAATGGCGGACACGGAATCGCGCGTGGCGAATTCAGGCCCGGAATGACGAATGGACGGGGATGGAAATCGGCTCAGGACCGCATCGGGCGGTCCGTGGCAGCGGCAGGGTCTGGCCTAACGGCGGGACCGGCCGGCGGGAGTGACGAACATGAGAATATGCATTCAGCCCTCCCTCGTGCGTGTTGGAGCCGACGGTTTCAATCGCACGGTGCGTTCGCCGGTTCAACCCGGCGGGGGTGCGGCGTGCGAACGCAGATGCCAGCCTGCTGCCGCCTTTCCCTTCCGGGAGCGCGACGCGGCAGCTATATTCGCGGCATGACCAGATTCAGCCTTCTCGCCGTCGCGGCTCTCATCGCCGCCATCGCTCCCGCCTCGGCGCAAGCCCAGCGCCAGCCCCCGCAGACCCGCGCGGAGGTGCAATTGTCGTTCGCGCCGGTGGTGAAGCGGGCAGCCCCCGCCGTCGTCAACGTTTATGGCGCGCGCGTCGAGCAGGTGCAGAATCATCCCTTCTTCGACGATCCGATGTTCCGCCGGTTCTTCGGCAACCGTGGCGGCGGGCAGGGGCAGGGCCCGCAGCGCGCCGAGGTCGCCCGCTCGCTCGGTTCGGGCGTGATCATCGACCGCTCCGGCCTCGTGGTGACGAACAACCACGTGGTCGAGAACATGACCGAGGTGAAGGTCGCCTTCGCCGACCGGCGCGAGTTCGAGGTCGAGATCGTGCTGCGCGATCCGCGCACCGACCTCGCCGTGCTGAAGCTGAAGAACCCGCCGGCCGATCTCGTCACCCTCGACATCGGCGATTCCGAAGCGCTCGAGGTCGGCGACATCGTGCTGGCCATCGGCAATCCGTTCGGCGTCGGACAGACGGTGACGCAGGGCATTGTCTCCGCGCTTGCCCGCAGCCAGGTCGGTGTTTCCGACTACCAGTCCTTCGTGCAGACGGATGCGGCCATCAATCCCGGCAATTCCGGCGGCGCGCTGGTGGACATGAACGGCCGCCTCATCGGCATCAACACGGCGATCTTCTCGCGCTCCGGCGGCAGCCACGGCATCGGTTTCGCCATTCCGACCGCCATGGTTCGCCTGATCATCGAATCGGCCAAGGCCGGCAGCCAGACGGTGCAGCGCCCCTGGTTCGGCGGCCGCCTGCAGGCGGTGACGGCGGATGTCGCGGAGAGCCTGCGGCTCGCGCGGCCGTCCGGAGCGCTCATCGTGTCGGTGGTGGCCAATTCGCCGGCGGCGCGCGCGGGCCTGCGCGCGGGCGACCTGATCACCGCCGTCGACAGCCACCAGATCGACGATCCCGACGCCTTCGGCTACCGGTTCGGGGTGCGCCCCATCGGCGGCGTCGCCAGCCTTGCGGTCACGCGCAGCGGCCGGCCGCTCGTCGTGCCGGTGGCGCTCGAGCCGGCTCCGCGTGGCGGGCAGGATGCGGAGCAGATCACCGGCCTGTCGCCGTTTCAGGGCGTGACGGTGGCGACGCTGTCGCCGGGCATCGCCGACGAACTGCGCGTCAATCACCGCTCAGAGGGTGTCGTCATCACCAAGGTGGAGCCGGGATCGCCGGCCGCGCAGGTCGGCCTCCAGCCGGGCGATGTCGTGCTCGGGGTCAATGGCCGGGAGATCAAGGCGCCGGCCGACCTCCAGCAGGCCACGCGCGAGCGCGCGCGCCTCTGGCGCTTCCAGATCGACCGCGGCGGGCAGGTCATCAATTCGATGATGGGCGGCTGACTTGGACCTGTTCGAGGCGGCGGGGCCGGATCCGAAGGCGCCGCGCCCGCTCGCCGACCGCCTCCGGCCGAAATCGCTGGCGGAGGTGGCGGGGCAGGAGCACCTGACCGGACCGGAGGGGGCGCTGACGCGCCTGCTGCGCACGCGTTCGCTCGGCTCCCTCGTCTTCTGGGGACCGCCCGGCACGGGCAAGACGACGGTCGCGCGCCTGCTGGCGGGCGAGACCGATCTCGCCTTCGAGCAGATATCCGCGATCTTCACCGGCGTCGCGGATCTGAAGAAGGTGTTCGAGCAGGCCCGGTCGCGCCGCGTGCAGGGGCGCGGGACGCTGCTCTTCGTCGATGAGATCCACCGCTTCAACCGCTCGCAGCAGGACGCCTTCCTCCCCGTTGTCGAGGACGGCACGGTGACGCTCGTCGGCGCGACGACGGAGAATCCGTCCTTCGAGCTGAATGCAGCGCTTCTGTCGCGGGCACGCGTGCTGACCTTCCGCTCGCTCGACGACGAGGCGCTGGAAAAGCTGCTGGCACGCGCCGAGGAGATGGAGGGCAAACCGCTGCCGCTCGACGGCGACGCGCGGGTCGCGCTCGTTCGCATGGCCGATGGCGACGGCCGCGCCGTGCTGACGCTTGCCGAGGAGGTCTGGCGCGCCGCGGGCGAGGGAGAGACCTTCGACACGGCGGGCCTCGCCGAGATCGTCCAGCGCCGGGCGCCGATCTACGACAAGGCGCAGGAGGGGCACTACAATCTGATCTCCGCGCTGCACAAGACGGTGCGCGGTTCGGACCCGGATGCCGCGCTCTACTATCTCGCGCGCATGCTGGATGCCGGCGAGAACCCCCTGTTCATCGCCCGCCGCGTGGTGCGGATGGCGGTCGAGGATATCGGCCTCGCCGACCCGCAGGCCCTCGTCGTCGCCAATGCCGCGAAGGATGCCTACGATTTCCTCGGGAGCCCGGAAGGCGAACTCGCCCTCGCCAATGCCGTGATCTATGTCGCGACCGCGCCGAAATCGAACGCCGCCTACACTGCCTGGAAGGCGGCGCTTGGCGTAGCCAAGGAGCGCGGCAGCCTGACGCCGCCGAAGACCATCCTCAACGCGCCAACCAAGCTGATGAAGTCGGAAGGCTATGGCGAGGGCTATGCCTACGACCACGACCAGCCAGACGCCTTCTCCGGACAGGACTACTGGCCCGAGGCGCTCGGGCGGCAATCGTTCTACCGGCCGGTCGAGCGCGGCTTCGAGCGCGAGGTGGCCAAGCGCATGGAATGGTGGGCGAAACTCAGGAAGGAGCGGGGCGGATAGCCGTTTTGCGCTTCAATCCGGCGGAAACCTCGTCTAACGCTTGTTGCATGACCAAGGTCCTGCTCGTCTTCCTCGGCTCCGGCATCGGCGGCGCGGCGCGCTACGGCGTCAATGTCTGGTCGCTGAAAGCCTTCGGACCGCATTTCCCCGCCGGCACCTTCATCGTCAACATCGCCGGTGGCCTCGCCATGGGTCTGATCGCGGGATGGCTGGCCTTCCGCGCGCAGCTGCCTTGGAGCCAGGAACTGAAGCTGTTCCTCACCACGGGTATCCTCGGCGGCTTCACCACCTTCTCGGCCTTCTCGCTCGATGCCGTCGTGCTCTACGAGCGGGGTGACCTCGGCCTCGCGGCGCTCTATGTGGTGGCTTCGGTGATCCTGTCGGTCGCAGCGCTTGCGGTCGGCCTTGCCGTTGTCAGGAGCTTCTCATGAAGGGCAGGGGCAAGCCGCCGGGCCGCGGCGGTGCAGGCAAGGGGCCGCAGGGGCGGGGACCGGGGGCTCAGCGCCCGCCGGGCAAACGGCCGGCCGCCGGGGCGAAGCCGCCGCGAGCGAGGGGCAAGGCCCCGGCCAGCCGCGACGAGGCGGAGGACAAGCGCGGCCGGAAGCCGTCACGTCCGCCGGAAGCCGGCCGTCGCCGCGATGACGCCCGGCCGTTCGCCAAACCGGCTCCCCATCGCGGCGAGGACCGCCGTTCGCTGGAGCGCGTCCGGCGCGTGCCGCCGCGCGAACAGGAATTCCGCTCGTTCGACGAAGCGCCGCGCCGCGGCCAGGACGACGACTGGGATGCGGATGATCGCGGCTGGTCGCCGGAGGATGATCTCGACATCGCCGCCATCGAGGAGCCCCGCGACCAACCGCGCGCCCCGGCACGCAAGCCCGCCGGATCGGGCGAGCGGCGGTCGCCGCAACGTCGCGACGAATCCGGCCGCGACGAACCGCGCCGCGACGAGGCACGCCGCGCCGCGCCGACGGGCCCGACCCGTGCCGAGCTCAAGGCCGCCGCCACCGCGACGCTGCAGACCGGCGTCCAGACCCTGACGGTGACGGCCGACGAAGCCGACATGCGCGTCGACCGCTTCCTTGCCGCACGCTTTCCGCAACTGTCGTTCAGCTACATTCAGCGCATCGTCCGCAAGGGCGAATTGCGGGTGAACGGCCGCCGCGTCGAGACCAAGGACCGGCTGGAGCCGGGGCAGGCCGTCCGCGTGCCGCCGCTGAAGCTCGACCAGGCGAGGCCGATCTCGGCCAAGGTCGGCGAGGACATTGCCGGGTTCCTCGCCTCGATCACGCTCTACGAGGACAAGGACGTTCTCGTGCTGTCGAAACCCGCCGGTCTTGCCGTGCAGGGCGGCTCAGGCACGAAGAAGCACCTCGACGGCATGCTTGCCGTGCTGACCGACGAGGACGGCCAGCGGCCGCGCCTCGTCCACCGGCTCGACAAGGACACGTCCGGCTGCCTGCTGGTCGCCAGGACGCGTTTCGCCGCCGCGGCGCTAGCCAAGACCTTCCGCTCCCGCGCGGCGCGCAAGATCTACTGGGCCGTGGTGGCTGGCGTGCCGAAGCCGCGGCAGGGCCGTGTCTCGACCTATCTCGCCAAGGAGGAGCGCGAGGACGAGAGCTTCATGCGCATCGCCAAGCATGGCGAGCGGGGCGCGAGCCATGCGGTCAGCTATTACGCCGTCATCGACACGATGGCGCAGAAGCTGTCCTGGCTATCGATGAAGCCAGTGACGGGCCGCACCCATCAGCTGCGCGTCCATGCGGCCGAGGTCGGCAATCCGATCATCGGCGATCCCAAATATTTCGATGTCGAGAACTGGGATCTGCCGGGCGGCATCCAGAAAAAGCTGCACCTCCACGCCCGCCGCATCGTCGTGCCGCATCCGCGCGGCAAGGGCACGATCGACATTTCCGCGCCGCTGCCGCCGCATATGGAGCAGACCTTCAACCTGCTCGGCTGGGACGTGTCGCGCTACGATCCCATCGTCGAGGCGCCGGAGGAGTGATGTCGCTGACCGGCTGGATCTACGTCACGGCCGCGGCGCTGGCCGCCATCCTCGCCGGAATCGTCATGATCACCCGCCGGGTGATCCGCACCGTGCCGGGCCCGGCCATCGACACCCGCGCCATGACCGAGCTTGTCGCCGAGCTGCGCCGCGCCAACGACCTGGCCGAGCGGCGGCTCGCGGCGCTTGAAGGGCGCGTCGAGGTTCTGGAGCGCAAGGCCGGCCACAAGCCCGGCTGAAGGCCCGGTTCAGCGATCGTTCAGCGCGGGAGGGCGCATCTGTCTCCACTGGAACAGCC
Organism: Phreatobacter sp.; assembly: GCF_016793595.1. Lineage (GTDB taxonomy): Bacteria > Pseudomonadota > Alphaproteobacteria > Rhizobiales > Phreatobacteraceae > Phreatobacter. The sequence continues at coordinate 509,512 of NZ_JAEULY010000009.1, read as the reverse complement.
ATTCAGGAGCACAGGATGACACGCTTCGCCCTCGCATGCGCCGCAGCGCTTCTCGCCGCCGCGCCCTTCGCGACCCCTGCCGCGGCCCAGCCCTATGGCGGCCCGCCCCCTGGTTATTACGGCGGGGGCCCCGGCTTCGGTCCGGGCCCCGGGTTCCGCCGCGGCAACCCCGACCTGCGCGCCAACCGCTTCGCCTGCCGGCAGGAGGCGCTTGCCCGCGGCTATCGTCCTCCCTTCGTACGCGGCGCGGTGGTCGATTGCCTGCGCGCCCGCCGGCCGGATCTCGCGCGGATCGTCGAATGCCGCCAGAGCGTGCGCGCCCAGGGCTACATTCCGCGCACGCCGCCGTTCCGCATGGCGGTCAGGGCCTGCCGCTTCGGCGCTTGAGTTCCGATCAATCATGACCCAGAAGGCGCTCCGGACATCTGGAGCGCCTTTTCCGTGAAGCTCGTCATCTTCGATTGCGACGGCACGCTGGTCGATAGCCAGCACATGATCGTCGCCGCCATGAACGGCGCCTTTGCGACGCTCGGGCGGCCGGCCCCGACGCGCGAGGCGACGCTCTCCATCGTCGGCCTGTCGCTGGTCGAGGCCCTGTCGACGCTGACCGCGCCCGAAGATCCCGACGTTCCCGCGCTGATCGAGGGCTACAAGAATGCCTTCCATGCTCTGCGCGCCGACCCGAACCACACCGAGCCGCTCTACGAGGGCGCGCGCGAGATGGTCGAATGGCTGGCGGCGCGGGATGTCGCGCTTGGCATCGCCACGGGCAAGTCGCAGCGCGGCGTGCGCATCGTGCTCGGCCATCACGGCCTCTATGACCGGTTCGCGACGATCCAGACGGCCGATGACGCGCCGTCAAAGCCGCATCCGGCGATGATCGAGCAAGCTATGCAGGCTGTGGGCGCCAATCCGCGCGATACCGTGATGATCGGCGACACCACCTACGATATCGACATGGCGCACGCCGCCGGCGTCGCAGCCATCGGCGTGTCGTGGGGCTATCACCCCGCCCATGCGCTGGCGCGGCTGAAGCCCCATGCGATGATCGAGCGCTATGCCGAATTGCCGGCGGTCCTCGAAGGGCTCTGGACGGCTCCGGTTTGAAAAGCGGCGACCGGGGCTCTACATCGCGTCCATGAGCAGAGTGGTCTTGCAGTCATGAGCAAATCGGCGTTCGAGGACTGGTTCGACAAGGGCCAGCAGGATCCGGCCGCCTACGATCCCATCGCGACGGCGCGGGTGGCGGCGAAACCGGTTTTTCCGAAGCGCTTCTACACGCTCGCGAGCGCGGGAGAAGGCGAGGGCGGCTGGCGCCTGCTGCTCGACGGCCGTCCCGCGAAGACGCCGGGACGCAATCCGCTGGCCTTCCCGACGCAGGCGCTGGGCGAGGCGGTGGCTGAGGAGTGGAATGCGCAGGCGGAGTTCATCGACCCGCGCCGCATGCCGATCACCCGAATCGCCAATTCGATCATCGACGGCGTCGCACCCGATCCCGGGCCGGTCGCTGACGACATCGTCAAATATGCTGGCACGGACCTGATCTGCTACCGCGCCGATGGGCCGCGCACGCTCGTCGAGCGTCAGGCGGCGCTGTGGGACCCGATTCTCGCATGGGCGAGGGACGAACTCGGTGCCCGCCCGATCCTCTCGGAAGGGGTCATGCATGTGACCCAACCGGAGGCGGCCATCGCCGCACTGCGCCGGGCCCTGCCGGCAGGTGACGGCTGGCGGATCGGAGCGACCCACGTCGTCACGACGCTCACGAGCTCGGCGCTTGTCGCCATTGCCCTGCTGCACGGCCGCCTGACGGCCGGCGAGGCATGGGCGGCGGCTCATGTCGACGAGGATTTTCAGATGTCGCAATGGGGCGAGGACGAGGAGGCCGCCGAGCGGCGCGCGGCGCGCCTCACCGAAATGACGGCGGCGGCAAAGGTTCTCGCCTGTCTGTGACAAGCCGGCGAAACATGAAAAAGGCATCTGGTGGGTCCAGATTGCCGGCGTAACGTGCCGCGCCGGAGACAGCCATGAAGGTTACCCTCGATCTCGCCAAGCTCGTGGAGCAAGGCCGCCTCACTCAGGTCGAGGCCGACAGGCTGAAGAGCTTCGCCGCGGAGGGCACCGGTTCGCTGGCGCTGAACATCCTCATCGGCTTCGGCGTGGTGGCGGTGGCGCTCGGCGTCATGGGGCTGGTGCCGCAGCCGGTGGTGGCAGTCGTCCTCGGCGGCATGATGGCGGCGGTCGGCCTCGGTTTCGTCCTCAAGGGCGAGCAGACCTGGGCGATCCTCGCCAATATCTGTTTGCTGGCCGGTTCGCTGATGCTGGCGGCCGGCGTCATGTTCATGACCAAGGGCTCGGTTCTGGCGCTGATGACCGTCACCGCCGTCTTCGTCGCCGGCGGCATCGCGGCGCGGTCCGGCCTCCTCATCGCGCTGGCGGTGCTCGCGCTGTCGGCGGCCATCGGCGCGCGCACCGGCTACATGCGCGCCACCTATTTCCTGGGCATCGAACAGCCGTTCATGACGGTGGTTCTGTTTTCGGCCCTCGCCATCGCGGCCTATCAGGCGTCGAAACTGCTCAAGGCGGACCATTCCCGCCTCGCCATCACGGCGGCGCGCACCTCGCTGCTCCTCGTCAATTTCGGCTTCTGGATCGGCTCGCTCTGGGGCGACCGCCTGACCTGGTTCGTCGATCGCGCCTCCACCAGCCGCTATGCACCGGTGATCCCGGCCTGGACCTTCTCGATCCTCTGGGCTGTCGCCATCGTCGGCGCGGGTCTGTGGGCGGCGCGCGCCAACCGGCCGTGGGTGCTGAATCTCGCAGCTGTTTTCGGCGCGATCCACTTCTATACGCAGTGGTTCGAGAAGCTCGGCCCCAATCCCTTCTCGGTGTTGATCGCGGGCGTGCTGACGCTCGGCCTCGCCGTCGGCATCTGGAAATACAACCAGGGCCGAACGATCCCGGCGTGACGAGGTTCAGAGCACGAGCTCGACGCCATCCCGTCGAGCTGCGGAGGCAAGGTCCGCATCGAGTGTCGCCAACGGCAGCCTGCGGCGCTGCGCGAGTTCGAGAAAAGCGGCGTCGTAAATGGTCAGCCCGTGGCGCTCGGCAAGCGACAACGTTGCAGTCCATACAACATCGTCCGAGAATGCGTCGGCGCCGATCCTCAATCGGCCCAGCCGCATGAGAGCATCGTCCCGGTAGCGCGCGTCGATCCGCTTTCGCCGAACCGCCATCTGCATGCCGTTGGCGACCTCATAGAACCAGAGGGTGGGCACGACGGCGCCGAGAATGGCGGCGCGGGTCATGGCGACGGTCATTGCTTCGCCAGCTTCTTCGTCCAGCAGCCACGCGAGAACGGCCGAACTGTCGAGCACGAGATTCACTCGCGCCCCTCGTCGATGAGCTCCCGAACTGTCAGACCACCAAGGCTGACGCCCTTCCGCATCTCGATCAAATCCTCCAGCGCCTGTCGCGCGCGCTGCCGGTCCTCAATCGTGTGTTCAGCGACCAGACGTGCCACAGGCTTGCCGCGCCGAGTGATCACGACCTCCTCGCCTCGTTCAACGAGGTCGAGAAGACTGCCGAGTGCATTCTTCGCCTCGAATGCCCCAACAAATCGCACCGCTCTACCCTCCAAAGAGATCAACTGGCCTAATAAGCTAGTTTACGATCATCATTGCTACAAGGCGCATCCGCCGTCAGTCTCATTGGTTGGCCCGCACCTTGCGTGCTATTCGCACGGCTTGGCTCGATGTGAGGGACGGGGAGCTTCCCCGGCGACATTCATGAAGGACGTGCTCGAACGGCTGGAAGACCGTCGCGCTGAAGCCCGCCTCGGCGGCGGCGAGAAGCGCATCGCGGCCCAGCATGCCCGCGGCAAGCTGACTGCGCGCGAGCGCATCGAGCTTTTGGTCGACAAGAGCTCGTTCGAGGAGTTCGACATGTTCGTGCAGCATCGCTGCGCGGATTTCGGCATGGAGAAGTCGCATATTCCCGGTGACGGCGTCGTCACCGGATGGGGCACGGTGAACGGGCGCACCGTCTTCGTCTTCTCCAAGGATTTCACGGTGTTCGGCGGTTCGCTGTCCGGCGCCCATGCCGCCAAGATCACCAAGATTCAAGATATGGCGCTGAAAGCCCGTGCGCCGGTCATCGGCCTGTTCGATGCGGGCGGGGCGCGAATCCAGGAAGGTGTTGATGCCCTCGGTGGTTATGGCGAAGTCTTCAAGCGGAATGTGATCGCATCCGGCGTCATTCCGCAGATCTCGCTGATCATGGGCCCCTGCGCCGGCGGCGATGTCTATTCGCCGGCCATGACCGATTTCATCTTCATGGTGAAGGACACGAGCTACATGTTCGTGACCGGCCCCGACGTAGTGAAGACCGTTACCAACGAGGTCGTGACCGCCGAGGAACTGGGCGGTGCCTCCGTTCACGCGGTGAAGTCGTCGGTGGCCGACGGCGCCTACGAGAACGACCTTGAGGCGCTGCTCCAGATGCGCCGGCTGATTGATTTTCTGCCCTCCAACAACATGGAGGGGCCGCCGGAAATCCCGTCCTTCGACCAGCCCGACCGCATCGACATGTCGCTCGACACGCTGGTGCCGGACAATCCGAACAAGCCCTACGACATCAAGGAACTGATCCTGAAGATGGTCGACGAGGGCGATTTCTTCGAGATCCAGCCGAAATTCGCCGGCAACATCGTCACAGGCTTCGCGCGGCTGGAAGGCCGCTCGGTCGGCATCGTCGCCAATCAGCCGATGGTTCTGGCCGGCGTGCTCGACTCGGATGCGAGCCGGAAAGCCGCGCGCTTCGTGCGTTTCTGCGATGCTTTCGGCATTCCGATCGTCACCTTGGTCGACGTTCCCGGCTTCCTTCCCGGCACGGCGCAGGAATATGGCGGCCTGATCAAGCACGGCGCCAAGCTGCTGTTCGCCTATTCCCAGTGCACGGTGCCGCTCGTCACCGTCATCACGCGCAAGGCCTTCGGCGGCGCCTATGACGTCATGGCGTCCAAGCATATCGGCGGCGACGTCAACTATGCCTGGCCTTCGGCGCAGATCGCGGTGATGGGCGCAAAGGGCGCGGTCGAGATCATTTTCCGGGCCGACATGAATGACCCCGACAAGATCGCTGCGCGCACCAAGGAATATGAGGAGCGCTTCCTGTCGCCCTTCGTCGCAGCCGAGCGCGGCTATATCGATGAGGTCATCATGCCGCACTCGACCCGGCGGCGCGTAGCCCGGGCGCTGGCACTGCTGCGCAACAAGGCCAGCGAAACGCCCTGGAAGAAGCACGACAACATCCCGCTGTGAGCGGATGCGACCTGCCGTCGCCGAAGGAAGGCCTTGGCCCCCGGTGGTCTACGGTGCCATGATCCCGGCCGGCGTCTGATCTCCGTCAAGGACGCCGTGGCAGGAACGCGCGAGTTTCGCCGCGCGTTCATCAGGCGCAGGAGGTCTATATGTCGATCAAATCGGTTCTTTTGGCCATCATTGCTGGCGACGGCGACAAGCCGCGCGGCGCCATCGACTACGCGATCTCACTGGCAGCCGAGCATGGCGCGCATCTTTCGGTGATCGTCGGGGCTATCAAGGTGCCCGTCGTCGTCTATTCCGGCGTCGCGGAAGTGCAGGCCATCGTCACCGACGAGAACGATAGCCGCACCCACAATGCCGACGATCTCTGCGAATCCGTCCGCGGCCTCGCCCGCACGGCGGGCGTCGCCGCCTCGGTCGAGGTCGTGACCGACGCCATCGACCCGCTGTTCGGCCGGATCGGCAAGCGCGCCCGCCTGCACGACATCGCGGTCTGCGGCCGTCCGCGGCCCTCGGACGTCTGGGCGACCGAACTGGCCGAGACGCTGCTGTTGTCCTCCGGCCGGCCGGCCATCCTTGCGCCGGACGATTTCGACGCATCGCGCTCGTCCAATGCCGTGGTCATTGCCTGGGACGGCTCGGCCGTCGCCGCGCGGGCCATCGGCGGCGCGATGCCGTTCATCGACAAGGCGGGGCAGGTGGAGATCGTCTCGGTGCTCGGCGACCGCCATGCCGACGACATCGTCGCCGGTGCCGACCTCGCGCCGATGCTGGCCCACCACGGCGTCAAGGTGACGGTCACGAACCTTCCCTACAGCCGCAATGTCGGCAAGACGATCGTCGAACACGCCCAGAACGTGCGCGCCGGCATGATCGTGATGGGCGCCTATGCCCACTCGCGACTGAAGCAGATGGTGCTCGGCGGCACGACCACGACCATGCTGCAATATTCCTCGGTGCCGATCCTGATGGCGCACTGAGTGGGCGGAGGCTTCTGGAGCGTCGCGGAGAGGCGGCGCTCTAGGGTCCGAAACTTCGCACCAGGCTGCCGGCGACGAGATTCCACCCGTCGACCAGCACGAAGAAGATCAGCTTGAACGGCAGTGACACCGTCACGGGCGGCAGCATCATCATGCCCATCGACATCAGGACCGAGGCGACGACCAGGTCGATGACGAGGAAGGGCACGAACAGCAGGAAGGCGATCTCGAAGGCGCGGCGCAGCTCCGAGATCATGAAGGCCGGCACCAGCACGCGGAACGACACTTCCTGCGGCGTCGGCGGCACCGCTTCGCGCGAGAGCTCCTGAAACAGCGCTAGGTCCTTGTCGCGCACGTGGCGCAGCATGAACTCGCGGAACGGGCCGGAGGCGCGCTCGAAGGCCTGCGGCATGCCGATCTGGTTGTCGACCAACGGCCGGATGCCGGTCTCGTAGCTCTGTTGCAGCGTCGGGGCCATGACGAAGCCGGTGAGGAACAGCGACAGGCCGACGATCACCGCATTGGGCGGAGCGGTCTGCGTGCCGATGGCGGTGCGCAGCAGCGACAGCACCACCGAGATGCGCACGAAGCTCGTCACCATGATCAGGATCGAGGGTGCGACGGACAGCACCGTGATCAGGCCGATGAGCTGGATGACGCGCTCGTTGACGCCGGCGCCCTGACCGAGATTGATCGAAATGTCCTGCGCCGCCGCCGGGCCGGCGACCAGAATGGCGGCCATCGCGGCAAGGGCCGCGAGGCGCTTCATGGGTCGGGCCGGAGGTGGAAGTCGCCGCATTGCCGTCCTGCGCGCCGAATCGATGGCGGCAGTCTAGCAGGTCGGCAGGGCTGCCCTTGCGGGAGGCAGGGCGCCGCGATGCCGCGGCTCGTTCGTCGGCCAGCCGCGACAAGCGGCCTTGGTCATCAGCCCTTGGGCGGCGTCGGGCCGCGGCCGAGCAGGGCGGCCATTTCCTCTTCCAGGCTGTCGAACACCGATTTTTCATCGGCCGACAGGGTCTTTGCCGGCGCGGCGGCGGGGGCACGGGGCGGTGCCGGGGCGGGAGCGACCGGCGGGCGCGGCTCGCCCGGCCTGACGGCAGCCGGCGGGGCGCTGGGCGTGATCGGCTTGCGCAGCGCCGCTTCCAGCCGCGCCGCGACATCGTCGGGCTGCGCGGGGGCGGGGGTCGGCGGAGCCGGGCGCGCAACTGGGGGCGACGGCGGTGCAACCGGGCGGGCGGGTGTCACGACAGGATTGGTCCTGGGCGGCTCGGCGCGGACGGGCTCGACGCGCGTCGGCTCGACCCGGGCAGGCTCCGGGCGCGCCGGCGGCGCCGGACGGGAAACGGGCGGCGGCGGGGGCGAGCGCACAGGCTCGGGTCGCGGCGGCGGATCGAGGTTGACCGGGCGCGCGGCGGCAGGCTCACCGGCGGCCTGGCGGGCAGTGTCGCGCATCGACAGACGGGAAGTCGGATCGGGTGCGGGGGCGGGCGGCGGCTCGGGCGCCTGCGCGGCCTCGCGCAGCACGCTGGCCTGAACGGGCACGCCGCGCACGATGGCGGTCTCCACGACCACGTCGGTCGGTCCGCCGAGCAGCAGCAGATGCTCGACATTGTCGCGCCGGATCAGGACCAGTTTCCGCCGCTGGTCGACATCGGCATAATCGAGAACGGCGAGGCGCGGCTGGCGGCCGCGCCCACCCGAGCCGATGCCCAGTCCACGGCCACGGATCAGCCGGAAGATCCAGGCGGTCAGGCCGATCAGGACGAGGACGACGGCGAAGGCGACGATGAACGTGGCGGCAAGGGGCGCGTTGGGACCGAGTAGATTGGTGAGATAATTCATCGGTACCGATCCCATGGCATGCCGGACGCCCGCCGAAAATCGCGCGCGTTAAATCTATGTTGAGGTTAACAGACCCGGCAAGGCTTGCCGACTTCGACCTCGCGGGATGGTTAACCTGCCGGGGCAGAGGTTGAAAGACCCTTAACGCTTAACGGCTCGTTAACCATGTCCCCGGCATTGTTTGCCTATCCATAGGGGTGGGGACAGGCAACGATGACGACCAGCGACGTGCCGCTTTTCTCCATGCTCCGGACGCGGATGCGCTGGCATCAGGACCGGCAGAAGCTATTGGCGGAAAATGTCGCGAATGCGGACACACCGCATTACCGCGCACGTGATCTGAGGGCGCCCGACTTCGAATCCATGATGCGCGGCAGCGCTGGGGCCTCCGCCAGCACGGGCGTTTCCGGCGGGGCGGGCGGCAGTTCCGGCCCGATGCGGGTCACCAATGCCCGGCATATCGCGGTTGCAAGCATGCAGGGCACCAGTTTCGACGTCCGGCGCGATACCGGCGTCCGGGCGACGCCGGACGGCAACCGGGTCAATCTCGAGGACGAGATGCTCAAGGTTGCCCAGAACCAGATGGACTACCAGGCGGTGACGGGCCTCTACCAGCGCTCGCTCGGCCTCATCCGCACCGCGCTCGGCAAGCGCTCGTAGGAGGCCGAACATGTCGATGGACTTCCTCAAATCGATCCGCATCGCAGCCGGCGGCCTGCGCGCACAGGCCGGCCGCATGCGCATCTCGGCCGAAAACATCGCCAATGCCAGTTCGACCGCGCAAACGCCGGGCGGCGATCCCTACCGCCGCAAGATTCCGACATTCCGCACCAATTTCGACCGCGAATTGCAGGCGACGACGGTGCAGCTCGGCCCTGTCCGACAGCAGCCGGGCGAATTCCAGACCCGTTTCGATCCGAGCCATCCGGCTGCCGACGCGCGCGGCAACGTCAAGATCCCGAACGTCAATTCGCTTGTCGAAAGCATGGACCTGCGCGAGGCCCAGCGCAGCTACGAGGCGAACCTGAACGTCGTAACCTCCACGCGTCGGATGATCCAGCGCACGATCGAACTCCTGAGGGTCTGAGCCGATGTCGACCTCGTCCATTGCCGCAAACGCCTATGCATCGGCGGCGCGGCTGTTCTCGCCGAATGGCGGCCAGCGCCCGGCCGGGCCGGGCGGCAACGGCTTCGGCGACATGCTGTCGAACGCCCTTCAGTCGCTGGACCGCACCACGCGCGCGACCGACCAGCGCACCACGGCCATGGCGGCGGGACGTACCGACCTCATCGACGTGGTGACGGCGGTGGCCGAAACCGAAGTCGCCATCGAATCGCTCGTGGCCGTGCGCGACCGGGTCGTGCAGTCCTACGAGGAAATCATGCGAATGCAGATCTAGGGCAGCCACGACATGACCCCCGCCGACATTCTCGACGTTGCCCGCGATGGCATTCTCACCGTGATCCTGGTCTCCGCGCCGCTGATGGTGGTGGGCCTCGTGGTCGGCGTCGCCATCTCGCTGGTTCAGGCGCTGACGCAGATCCAGGAACAGACGCTGGTCTTCGTGCCCAAGATCCTCGCCATCTTCGCGACCATGCTGGTGGCCCTGCCGTTCATGGGCGATCTGATGAACGGCATCATGGGCCGGATCATGAGCAAGGTGGTCCTCGGCGGGTGAATCGGGTCTGATCCGCCCCTGACGCTCCAGGAGGGAGCGCTTCGCGATGAATCTGCCGCTCTCGCCCGAACTGATGGTCGTGTTCCTGCTCGTCTTCGCGCGCGTCGGAACCATGATGGCGCTGATGCCGGGTCTCGGCGAACGCGCCATGCCCATGCGGGTGAGGCTTGGCGTCGCTCTGCTGCTCACCATGATCCTGTTTCCGCTGCACCGGCCGCTCTATGCGATCGATCTCGCGCGGCCCGCGGGCGTGTTCCTGACCCTGTTCATGGAGATCGCCGTCGGCTTCACGCTCGGCATGGCGGGCCGAATCGCCGTCTCGGCCCTGCAGACGGCCGGCGTCGTCATCGCCAACGCCATGGGCCTCGGCTTCGCGATGCAGGTCGATCCGACGCAGGGCCAGCAGGGCGCGGTGATCGGCACGTTCCTGACGCTGACGGGAATCGCCATCATTTTCGCGTCCGACCTGCACCATCTCGTCATCGCGGCGATCTCGGATTCGTTCTCGATCATCCGACCGGGCGCGCTGCCGGCCTCGGGCGACGCCGCGCAGTTCCTCACCGGCGTCATGAGCCGTGCCTTCCTCGTCGCGATCCAGCTGTCGGCGCCGTTCCTCGTCTTCGCGCTGGTGTTCAATATCGGTCTCGGCATCCTGTCCAAGCTGATGCCGCAGATGCAGGTCTTTTTCGTCGCCATGCCGGTGACCATCGGCGTCGGCTTCCTGATCCTCCTCCTCGTCATCGGCGTGATGATGGCCCACTACGCCGGCCATCTCGAGAGCCTGCTCGGCGAGATCGCGGTGAACCGGAGGTAAGCCGTGGCCGAGGGTGGTGACGACAAGGACCAGAAAACACACGATCCGACACAGAAGAAGCTCGACGACGCGCTGAAGAAGGGCGACGTCGTCAAAAGTCAGGATCTCGTCTCGTGGCTGATGCTGTTCATCGCCACGCTGATCATCGCCACCATGGCGGCGGGATCGGCGGGCGGGCTCGCCGTGCCGCTGAAGAACCTCATGGCCAATGCCGACATTGTGTCCGTCGACCGCGCCGGCCTGATGGGGCTGACGGTCTCGCTGATCCTCGCCGTGGTCGTCGCGCTCGGCCTGCCTTTTCTCGGCCTGTTCCTCGCCGGGGTCGCCGGGAACATGGTCCAGCACCGGCTGGTGCTGTCGGGCGAGGGGTTGAAGCCGAAATTCTCCAAGATTTCGCCGATGGCCGGCTTCAAGCGCATCTTCGGCAAGGATGCCTTCGTCAACTTCCTCAAGGGCCTCGCCAAGATCGGCGTCGTCGGCACGGTTATCTTCACCGTGCTCTGGCCGCAGCGCGGCGCCATCGACAGCCTCGTGCGGATGGATGTCGAGATGCTGCTGCCGCACACGTTCGGCATCATCATCAACGTCCTGATCGCCGTCGTCTCGATCATGGCGATCGTGGCGCTCGCGGACTACGTCTATCAGTACCGGCGCTGGTATGAGCGGCAGAAAATGTCGCTGCACGAGATCAAGGAGGAGTTCAAACAGTCGGACGGCAATCCCGAGATCAAGGGCAAGATCAAGCAGATCCGCCGCGAGCGCTCGCGCAAGCGCATGATGGCGAACGTCCCGCAGGCGACTGTCGTCATCACCAACCCGACCCACTTCGCCGTCGCGCTGAAATACGAAACCGGCATGCAGGCGCCGGTCTGCGTCGCCAAGGGCGCTGACCTCATCGCCCTGAAGATTCGCGAGCTTGCCACCGCCAACGACGTGCCGATCGTCGAGAACGTGCCGCTCGCGCGCGCGCTGCACGCCGCTGTCGAGGTCGACCAGCCGATCGAGGAGGAGCACTACAAGGCGGTGGCCGAGGTGATCGGCTACGTCATGCGCCTCAAGGGCACGCTGAGCTGATCCCGCTGCCGGCGCCCGCCGCGGGATGAGCCGCAAGCGGCGGCTGCATCTTCGCCACGGCCGCCCGGGAAACGCGGCGCGCGCATGCTCCGCCCTTGCCTCGCGGGCAGGGAAGCGGCACCACTAGCAACGAGAATCGGGCATGGATTCTCCAGGCTCCCGACCAACGGCTCTTCTCCGCCATGGCACTTGTCGAAAAGTCCGTCCGCGCCGACGCCGCGCCGCCAAAGGCCGCCGGCGCGCGACGCGCCGTCGACAAATCGGACAGTTCGGGTTCGACCGTCATGGTGCTGGCCGTCGCCATCGTCCTGGTCGGCGCGGCGCTGTTCTTCCTGATGATCGGGCGCGAGAACGCCTATCCCTATGTCATCGCGCTGCTGGCCGGCCTTGCCGTGTGCGGCGTGTTCTCGCTGTTCGCCTATGCGGCGGGGATCCTGCGCTTCGCCACGGAGGACAGCCGCAACGACCTGACCAAGGCGATGGTGGACAGCGCCCAGGAGGCGGCGGTCGTCACCGAGCCGTCCGGCCGGGTGCTCTATGCCAATCCCGCCTATCTCGCCATGACCGGCGCGACCGGCGAGGACGACGTACGCGGCGTCGAGCGGGCCTTCACCGGCGCGCCGGAGGTTTCCGAGGCGATCTACCGCCTGTCGCAGGCGGCGCGCGAGGGCCGGCGGCATCAGGAGGAGGTGCGCCAGCCTGAGGCCGAGGGCGCGCGCTGGTATCGCCTGCGGGTCCGGCCGATGGCGGGGGAGGGCGTGGCGAAGCCGCGCGCGGCCGCGCGCGCGAGCGTCTGGAGCGTCGAGGACATCACCCGCGACCGGCAGAGCGCGGAAAGCGCCTTCGAGACCCTTCAGAAGGCCATCGACTTCCTCGACCACGCCCCGGCCGGGTTCTTCTCGATGGATCCGTCCGGCGAGATCGCCTACATGAACGCGACGCTCGCCGGCTGGCTCGACCATGACCTCGCCGAGGTCGGCCCCGGCGGCCTTGCCCTCGCGGACATCCTGGCCGCCGATGCGGCCGCGCTGCTGCGCACGATCACGCCGGCCCCCGGCGAGGTCCGCACCGCGACCTTCGACCTCGATCTGAAGAAGCGTAGCGGCGAGGCGCTGCCGGTGCGCCTGCTGCACAAGGTGGCCTTCGCGGCGGACGGCACGCCCGGCTCCTCGCGCACGCTCGTCATCAATCGCGCGCGCTCGGACGACAGCGCCGACAGCCTGCGCGCGGCGGAAGTGCGCTTCGCCCGTTTCTTCAACTCCTCGCCGCTGGGCATCGCCACCGTCGATCGCGGCGGCCATGTCGGCCGGTCGAACCCGCTCTTCGCGCGCATGTCGGCCGACCTGATGCCCACCGGCGAGGCCGGGAGCCGCTCGCTGCTGGCGCTGGTCAAGGAGGCCTCGCGCCCGGCGCTGATCCAGGCCATCGGCGAGGCGGCTGCCGGCAAGGGCGACCTGACGCCGGTCGATGGCGCGCTGACGGGCGATGCCAACCGCTTCGCGCGCTTTTTCGTCGCGCCCGTGACCGATCCTGAGCAGCCGGGCGAGGCGGCGATCGCCTACGTTGTCGAGACGACCGAGCTGCGCCAGCTGCAGGAGCAGTTTGCCCAGTCGCAGAAGATGAACGCGGTCGGCCAGCTCGCCGGCGGCGTCGCCCACGACTTCAACAACGTGCTGCAGGCGGTGATCGGCCACGCCGACCTCCTGCTGATGAACCACAAGCCTGCCGACCCGTCGTTCAACGACATCATGCAGATCAAGCAGAACGCCAACCGGGCCGCGAGCATCGTGCGCCAGCTGCTGGCCTTCTCGCGCAAGCAGACGATGCGGCCGATGGTCGTCCAGCTCGGCGATGTCCTGTCCGATACCTCGATGCTGCTGCGCCGGACGCTGGGCGAGCGCGTCGGGCTCGACATGATCCACGGCCGCGACCTCTGGCCGGTGCGGGCCGACGTGACGCAGCTCGAACAGGTGATCCTCAATCTGGCGGTCAATGCCCGCGACGCGATGCCGGAAGGCGGCAAGCTGACGATCCGCACCGCCAATGTGCCGGCGAGCGAGGTCGCGCGCTACCAGCCCAAGGACCAGCCGGTGGAAATGCCGGCAACCGATTCGGTGATGATCGAGGTCACCGACACCGGCACCGGCATCCCCGAGGACATCCGTCAGAAGATCTTCGATCCGTTCTTCTCGACCAAGGAGGTCGGCAAGGGCACGGGGCTCGGCCTCTCGACGGTCTATGGCATCGTCAAGCAGTCCGGCGGCTATGTCTTCGTCGACAGCCAGATGGGCAAGGGCACGACGTTCCGGATCGTCCTGCCGCGCCATGTCGAGCAGCCGGCATCGGCCCAGGCTCCGGTGGAGCGCGCAGCGGCCGCCGGTCTCGTGGAGGCGGCCACGCCCGCCGCCAGCACCCCCTCGGCTCCTGCCATGCTCGTCGCGGGAGGCGATCAGGACGCGCCGGCCGCAGCCGTCCCGCCGCCGCCCAAGCCGGCGCCGCAGCCCCGCGACGATACCGGCGCCGGCACGATTCTGCTGGTCGAGGACGAGGAGGCGGTGCGCGCCTTCGCCTCGCGGGCGCTGGCCTCGCGCGGCTACACGGTGCTGGAGGCCGGTTCGGGCGTCGAGGCGCTGGAGGTCATGGCCGGCAATGGCGGGCAGGTCGATCTCGTCGTCTCGGACGTGGTCATGCCCGAGATGAACGGACCGACCCTGCTCGGCGAGCTGCGCAAGACCAATCCGGACATCAAGGTCATCTTCGTGTCGGGCTATGCCGAGGAAGCCTTCAAGAACGACTTGCCCGAGGGGCAGGCCTTCGCCTTCCTCGCCAAGCCCTTCTCGCTCAAGCAGCTCATCGAAGCCGTGAAGGAACAGGTGAAGGCCTGACGCCGCCGGCGCGTCTGGCCTTGTTTGCCTCCTTCCCGCGTCTGCCTTCGCGACGGGCAGAAGGCTCCCGCGCAAAAAAAGACGCCGGTGACTTGGAATGGTCACCGGCGCGAGGGGGCAAGCAAGGCTTGGAGGTCGTGCTTGGCAAAAAGGGAGAAAGGGGGGGTCGTCAGCGGCAGCCGTTGGCGATCACGCCGCGCCACTCGGCCATGGACTGGCGAATGAACCCGGCTTTGGTGCTGCGATCCTGTCCGGCGACGCAGCGGTCGACCGTCGAAGCCGCACGCTGAAGCGAGGACATGTGGACGCGGAAGGCGGAGCACTGGGCGCCCATTTCCGCCTCGGAGAGGGCCTCGACCTTGGCGAGGGTCGCGTTCATCTCGGTTTCCGCGGCGGCGAGCGCCTCGGTGCAGGGCTGGGCCGGCATGGGCAGCGTGCCGAGGGCGGCGGTGCGGACCGGAGCAACGGGGGCCGGGGCGGCCGCGCGAGACGGGGCAGGCGCCGGGCTGATCGAGACCGGGCTCGCGGCCTCACCCTGGACCAGCGCGGCGGGTAGCGCCGCCATCCGCATGCGCTCCGAGGCCTTGGCCGGCCAGGCCGTGAAAACCATGGCGACGAAGGCGACGGCCGTCGCCGCGACCAGCGACGAAGCGATCAGAGCGAGCGTGTGCGCATCGGCGGCGGACGCCTTGGCGGTGGTGAAGGTCGGGTTCGAGGTGCTCATTGCGGCCTCTCGGCGAAAGCCTCTTGGTATGAGGCCATGAATGTCCCCATGGCGTTTCATGGGGATTTCATATCGCAGAGCCGCCTGTTTCCGTTCGGTAACAGTCATCCGGCGTCTGTTCGCCGGATGAAACACCTCATCCGAGGTTCAGCTCCTTGAAGAAATCGTTCCCCTTGTCGTCGACGACGATGAAAGCCGGGAAATCCTCGACCTCGATGCGCCAGATCGCTTCCATGCCGAGCTCGGGATATTCCAGCACCTCGACCTTGCGGATGCAGTCCTGGGCGAGGCGCGCGGCGGGGCCGCCGATGGAGCCGAGATAGAAGCCGCCATGCTTGGCGCAGGCTTCCCGCACCTCGCGGGACCGGTTGCCTTTCGCCAGCATGACCATGGAACCGCCAGCGCCCTGGAACTGGTCGACGAAGCCGTCCATGCGGCCGGCCGTGGTCGGGCCGAACGAGCCGGAGGCATAGCCCTCGGGCGTCTTGGCCGGGCCGGCGTAATAGACCGGGTGGTTCTTGAAATAGTCCGGCATCGGCTCGCCGCGGTCGAGACGCTCGCGGATCTTCGCGTGCGCGGCATCGCGCGCGACGATCATCGGACCGGAGAGCGAGACGCGCGTCTTGATCGGGTGCTTCGACAGGGTGCCGAGGATGTCGCTCATCGGCTGGTTGAGGTCGATCCTGACGACGCCGCCGCCGAGGGCGGTCTCGTCGATCTCGGGCAGATACTGCGCGGGATGGTGCTCCAGCTCCTCAAGGAATACGCCGTCGCGGGTGATCTTGCCCATGGCCTGCCGGTCGGCCGAGCAGGACACCGCGATGGCGATGGGAAGTGACGCGCCGTGGCGCGGCATGCGGATGACGCGGACGTCGTGGCAGAAATACTTGCCGCCGAACTGGGCGCCGACGCCCATGGCCTGGGTCAGCTTGTGGACCTCCTCCTCCATGGCGATGTCGCGGAAGGCATGGGCGAATTCCGAGCCCTGCTTCGGCAGGCCGTCGAGATAGCGCGCCGAGGCCAGCTTCGCGGTCTTCATGGTGTGCTCGGCGGAGAGGCCGCCGATGACGATGGCGAGATGGTAGGGAGGGCAAGCGGCGGTGCCGAGCGTCAGGATCTTCTCGTGCAGGAACTTGATCATCCTGTCATGGGTCAGGATCGAGGGCGGCGCCTGGAACAGGAAGCTCTTGTTGGCGGAGCCGCCGCCCTTGGCCATGAACAGGAACTTGTAGGCGTCCTCACCCTCGGCATAGAGCTCGATCTGGGCGGGAAGGTTGTTGCGGGTGTTCTTCTCTTCGAACATGGAGATCGGCGCGACCTGCGAATAGCGCAGGTTCTTCTTGGCATAGGCGTCGAGAACGCCCTGACCGAGCGCCGCCTCGTCATCGCCGTCGGTCCAGATGAGCCGGCCCTTCTTGCCCATGATGATGGCCGTGCCGGTGTCCTGACACATGGGCAGCACGCCGCCAGCGGCGATATTGGCGTTCTTCAGCAGGTCGTAGGCGACGAACTTGTCGTTGGCGGTCGATTCCGGGTCGTCGAGAATACGGCGCAGCTGAGCGAGATGGCCCGGGCGCAGCAGGTGGTTGATGTCGATGAAGGCCTGCTCCGACAGCAGGCGGATGGCCTCGCGCTCGACGACCACGACCTCCTTGCCGAGCACCTTCTCGACCCGCACGCCTTCCGAAGTCAGCTTGCGGTAGGGCGTCTCGTCCTTGGCGAGCGGAAACAGCGAGTAGGAGCCGGCGGCGAGCGGAGCGTTCATGGGAAGGCCTGGGACCGAACTGAGGTATGGCTGTTCTTAGTCCATCGGCCGCCTCGATTGAAGTCGTTCCAAGGAATGGGACGACGCGCCATGCGGGGAGGCGGCCACGCCGCCGCGATCCGGGGGGGGGGGCGGGTCCCCCGGTCGCCCCAGCGGTTCGGCTGGTGGCGGCGCCGCCCTTCGGCTGCGCCGCCACCAGTTGTTGTTGCGATCAATGCGTCGCGGCCGGGCGGATGTTCTGGTTCATCCGGAACAGGTTCGAGGGATCGTATCGCCGCTTGACGTCCGCCAGTCGGCGATAGTTCTCGCCATAGGCGGCCTCGACACGCCCCGCCTCGTCCTCGGGCATGAAGTTGACAAAGGCGGTGCCGGCAGAAAGCGGCTTGGCCGCCTCGAACAGGCCGCGCGCCCAGCCGATGCAGGCGTCATCCATGGCCGGGTCGCGCCAGCGCGCATGGACGTTCATGACGAAATGCGAGTTGCGTTGCGGGAAGGCCGTCGCGCCGACCGGCACGCGCTTCACCGCCCCGCCGAGATGGCCGATGAAGATCTCGCATTCCGGGTCGGGGAGCTGCGAGATCGCGCCGGTGATAAGCGCGAGGGTCGGGTCGGCGAGCTCGATGAAATCGTGGCTCTTCCAGTAATTGCGGGCGCCCTTCGCGAGCAGCGGATCGAAGGCCTGCTGCCAGGCGGCAAAGGGCATCGGGCTGACGATGTCGGCGATCGGCTTGCCGAGCGCCCTCAGCTCGCGGGTCGCCTTCTGGCCGTCCTCGACACTGCCGCAATAGCACATGGCCAGCGCCATGATTTCGCGGCCGTGCCATTCCTGCGGCAGGAAGGGCAGGGGCGGGGCCTTGCGCATCACGGTCCAGCAGGTGAGTTCGTCGGGGGCCGCCGCGGCGAGGCGTCGATACTCCTTCAGGAGCGCGGGGGCGTTCTCGAACGGGTGCACGACAAGGCCCGCCAGCACTTCCGGCCCGACCCTGTGCAGCTGGAATTCGAACGCGGTGACGATGCCGAAATTGCCGCCGCCGCCGCGCAGGGCCCAGAACAGGTCAGGGTTCTCCCGGGCATTGGCATGGACGAGCGTGCCGTCGGCGGTGACCACGTCGGCGGAAACCAGGCTGTCGACGGTGAGCCCGTATTTCCGCGTGATCCAGCCGAACCCGCCGCCGAGCGTCAGGCCGGCAATGCCGGTGGTCGAATTGATGCCGGTCGGAACCGCGAGGCCGAAGGCCTGCGCCTCGCGGTCGACATCGGCCAGCGTCGCGCCGGGCTCGACCCACATGCGGCGGGCGTCGGGATCGACGCGCACGGATTTCATCGGCGAGAGGTCGATCATCAGGCCATCGTCGCAGACGGCGTTTCCGGCGATGTTGTGCCCGCCGCCGCGAACCGCGACCAGCAGGCGGTTGTCGCGCGCGAACCTGACCGCGCTGATCACATCGGCCGTGCCGGCGCAGCGCACGATCAGGCCGGGCTTGCGATCGATCGCGGCGTTCCAGACCATCCTCGTCGCGTCATAGGCGGGATCGCCTTCCTCGAGGATTTCTCCGCGCAACCCAGCGCCGATGGCTTCGACGACAGCGTGGCCGATCATGGTGCGGCCCGCGTCCAGAGTTTTCAGGCTCATGTTGTTCATGACCATTCCTCCGGTTCGATGGCGGGACTTCGTCCCGTCGCGGCCGGAGTGTGCGCCGCTATTCACGCATTGCAAGCGTGGAATAAAGGTAACCGGGTCTGCGACGAACAATGCCGCGTGATTCGCCGCCGGTGGGGAAAGAGCGTAGACATGGTCGCCCGCGATGACCGGTCTTGCCGACATCATGCAGGCCGCGCACCGGATCGGGCTGAACCGCACCAAAGGGAGGTCAGCCATGGCAGCCTATTGCGTTCTCATCAATTTCACCGACCAGGGGATCCGCACCATCCGCGACGGCGCCAAGCGCGTCGATGCCGCGCGCGAACTCGCCAAGAGCCTCGGCGTCGAGCTCAACGACGTCCACCTGTGCATGGGGGCCTATGACGTCATGGTCCATCTCAAGGCCCCGAACGATGAGGCGATCGTGAAATTCACGCTCGCCATGGCCTCGCGGGGCAATGTGCGGACGACCACGATGAGGACGTTCCCCGAGCAGGACTATCGGAAGCTGCTGGCCGAACTGCCCGCGTGAGACGGCCGGACACCTCTATCTGACAATGCTTGAGACAGGAGCCGGCGACGCGGAGGCGCGCGCCGCCGGTCCTTCCATCGGACCAGGGCTCAGGCGGGCGTTGCGAGGGGCTTCGCCTTCTCGACGACGAATGTGCTGACGATCTTGACGCGCCCGGTGCCGGCCTTGCCGCCGCCATGGACCGCGCCGGCTGGCACCTGGAAGGCGTCGCCCGGCTTGAGGACGACCGTCGGCTTGCCCTGAATCGGCAGTTCGATCTCGCCCTCCATGACGTAACCCGTCTCGATGCCCGGATGGGTGTGCGGGGCAACGACGGCGCCGGCGGGGATGTCCACCTCGGCGATGATCGTCACGTAGCCGGGGGTGGGGCCATCCGTCTGCGACAGCATCTTGCGGCTGAGCTGCGGGGCGCCCTGGGCAGAGACCTGCGTCGCCGCGAAGCCGGTGGCCGCGCAGATCGTGCAGGTGGCGAAGAAGCGTCGTGTCATCATGGGCATCGTCTCCTCGACCGCCTCCTTTCGCCGCGCCGTTTGCGGTCGCGCCGGGAGGCTTGCAGCCACGATAGGCACGGCATGGCGCGCCACCATCCGGTTCAACGCTGACCGCTTGCGGGGCAGCGGCGATTGACGGCAGATAGTTATTGATCATAACGATTGTGGGCGGACTACCCGGAGGACGGGCGGTCGCGGGAGGACGCGCCATGAACGTCGAGGATCTGGTCGCCATCGATATCCACACCCATGCCGAGGTCTCCTGCCGGCAGGATGTCGACGCCTACTGGACGCCCTACGAGGAGGCGGCCGGCAAGTATTTCAAGGTCGGCAAGCGGCCGACCATCGCCGAGACGATCGCGCATTACCGCAAGCACAAGATCGGCCTCGTCATGTTCACGGTCGATACCGAGGCGCAGATCGGCAACCGGCGCATCCCCAACGAGGAAATCGCCGACGCCGCGCGCGACAATGCCGACATGATGATCGCCTTCGCCTCGATCGACCCGCACAAGGGCCGGCTCGGCGCCCGCGAGGCGGAGGAACTGATCAAGACCGGCATCGTCAAGGGCTTCAAGTTCCACCCGACCTGCCAGGGCTTCTATCCCAACGACCGCATGGCCTATCAGCTCTACGAGGTGATCGCCCACCACAAGCTGCCGGCGATCTTCCACACGGGACATTCCGGCATCGGCACAGGCATGCGCGGCGGCGGCGGCATGCGGCTCAAATATTCGCAGCCCATCCACATCGACGACGTCGCGGTCGACTTCCCGGACATGACCATCATCCTCGCCCATCCGTCCTGGCCCTGGACGGACGAGGCGCTGTCGATCGCGCTGCACAAGCCCAATGTCTATATCGACCTGTCCGGCTGGATGCCGAAGTATTTCCCGCCGCAGATCGTCCAGTATGCCAACACGCAGCTGAGGACGAAGATGCTGTTCGGCTCGGATTTCCCGCTAATCCAGCCGGAGCGGTGGATCGCCCAGTTCCGCGAGACCGGGTTCAAGGAAGAGGTCCACGACCTCATCCTCAAGCGCAATGCGATGAAGGTGCTGGGCCTCGGTGGGTGAGCGAAGGCGGGCGCGACGGCTTTCCGTGGCCGCCGGCAACCCGGCCAGAGGACGGAGGCCGATGCCTGTCTTGCCGGCGAAGCGGATCATTCGCGCTTTCAGCCGATGATCCCGCCGAAACCCTTGAAAATATTCGATGGAGGACCAGCCAGCGGTCTTGCGGTTGGTCGCTACCTATGCGTATTCGTCAACCCAGATGCGGACAAAAAGATCCGCAGGGGACGGGATTGCATGGGCGGCCTGCTTGCATTCAGCCGCGCGGTTGACGCGCTCAACGCCGCTTTCGGGCGCATCGCCGACTGGTGCGTGCTGCTCGCCTGCCTGATCAGTGCGGGCAATGCGACGACCCGCTACCTGATCCACGTCTCGTCGAACTCCATGCTGGAAATCCAGTGGTACCTGTTCGGCATGATGGTGCTGCTGGGCGCATCCTACACGCTCAGGATGAACGAGCATGTGCGCGTCGATCTGGTCTATGGCGCCGTTTCCGACCGCAAGCGCCTGTGGATCGACGCCATCGGCATGGTCTTCTTCCTGCTGCCCGTGACGGTCTACATGACCTATCTCAGCTGGCCGTTCTTCCTGACCTCGTTCAAGCAGTGGGAAGGCTCGCAGAATGCCGGCGGCCTGCTGGTCTGGCCGATCAAGCTGGTGATGCCGCTGGGCTTCGCCCTGCTGACGCTGCAGGGCCTTTCCGAGCTGATCAAGCGCGTCGCGGCCCTGCGGGGCCTGATCACCTTCGAATCCAAATACGAGAAACCGCTTCAGTAAGCGGGCGAGAACCTTCCGGAGACTTCAGCCCCATGTTCTCGCACGGCATCATGCCTCCGCTCATGTTCGGCGGAATGATCTGCTTCATGCTGATCGGCTTCCCCGTCGCCTTCTCTCTTGCCGCGGTCGGCCTGATGTTCGGTACGCTGGGCGTGCTGACCGGCCATTTCGAGGCGGTGTTCCTGCAGGCGCTGCCGCTGCGCTTCCACGGCATCATCTCCAACGACCTCCTGTTGGCGATCCCGTTCTTCACCTTCATGGGCGCGATCCTCGAGCGCTGCGGCCTGGCCGAAGACCTGCTGGAGGGCACCGGCAAGCTGTTCGGCGGCGTGCCCGGCGGCCTTGCCTATGCCGTCATCATCGTCGGCGCGATCCTCGGCGCGATCACCGGCACGGTCGCCGCCTCGGTCATCGCCATGGGCGTGATCTCGCTGCCGATCATGCAGCGCTACGGCTACGACATGAAGCTGGCGACCGGCGTCATCGCCGCCTCCGGCACGATCACCCAGCTGATCCCGCCCTCGCTCGTGCTCGTCGTGCTCGCCGACCAGCTGGGCCGCTCGGTCGGCGACATGTATCTCGGCGCCATCGGCCCCTCGATCCTGCAGGTGGTGATCTTCATCCTCTACATCGTCTTCCTGTCGATCGTCCGGCCGCAGACCATGCCGCCGCTGCCGCCCGAGGCGCGCGGCGAGATCGGCTGGCCGCTGATCCGCCAGGTGCTGTGGGGCATGATCCCCTCCATCGTCCTGATCTTCCTCGTGCTCGGCACGATCTTCATGGGCCTTGCGACGCCGACGGAAGCCGGCGCCATGGGCGCGGTCGGCGCGCTGGTGCTCGCCGCGCTCCATCGCCGCCTGACCTGGCCGCTGGTCGACCAGGCGATGAAATCGACCATGCGCATCACCGCCATGGTGGTGTTCATCCTGATCGGCGCCACCGTTTTCAGCCTGGTCTTCCAGGGCATGGACGGTTCGCGCTGGATCGAGCACATGCTCACCAACCTGCCGGGCGGGCAGGTCGGCTTCCTGATCTTCGTCAATATCTTCGTCTTCTTCCTGGCGTTCTTCCTCGATTTCTTCGAGATCGCCTTCATCATCGTGCCGCTGCTGGCGCCGGTGGCGGCCAAGCTCGACATCGACCTGATCTGGTTCGGCGTGCTGCTCTGCGTGAACATGCAGACGAGCTTCATGCACCCGCCCTTCGGTTTCGCGCTGTTCTACCTGCGCGGCATCGCGCCGCCCTCGGTGAAGACCAACGACATCTATCTCGGCGCGATACCCTGGGTGTTCATGCAGCTGCTGCTGGTCGCGGTCGTCATCTTCTGGCCGGGCTCGGTGACCTACTGGCTCGACAAGGGCCCGAAAATGGACCCCTCCAAGGTCGAGATCCGCATCGACATGCCGGGCATCGGCGGTGGTCTTCCCGGCCTCGACGCGCCGGGCGGCCTGCCGGGCCTTTCGCCGCCGCCCGCCGCACCCCGCAACTGAGCCGGGGCCGGGGCTGCCGCCCCCGTCGTGGCCGCCCGGCATGTTCGCCGAAACCGGGGGGCCGGCTGACCGCTCCTCGTCGAGGGCATTTCGGGCAAGAACAAAAAGGGGTATTGCGACCGCCCTTCAAGCGAGCCGAACAGGACCAGAACGCGGGTAGGGCGGTTTGGTGAACTCGCTACCCCCACCATTCTGTCAGTGGTTCGGTTCACCTAGCTGATCGTGCAAGTGCGGGATTGACGCCCTGAAGCCGGGGGCTCAGGTCACCGTCAGTTCTACCGTGGTCGAGATTGTCGCAGCGTTGAACGCTGCAAGTGCGTCAACCAGTTACGCCCCAGCCACCCGCAGCCTCGGCTGTGCGAGAAGCTCCAGCATGACCGGCCGGACTGGCTCCTCGTCAGTGTCAGGGTATCCGGGCGGGGCAGTCGAAACAATAACCCGCACGTCGTGCGAGGGGTAGCGCGAGCGAAGATCTGCAACATGCGCCTGCACGAGCTTCAACAGATCGATGTCGGTTGCAGCCGTCGTCTCGCCCGTCATTGCGCTCTCCGAATTTGACGTTGCGGCACCCTGCAAGACTTGGCGATGTTCTGCAATGCCATTGAATGGAGAACGGCC
The DNA here is from genome assembly GCF_016793595.1 of Phreatobacter sp. Taxonomy (GTDB): domain Bacteria; phylum Pseudomonadota; class Alphaproteobacteria; order Rhizobiales; family Phreatobacteraceae; genus Phreatobacter. The sequence continues at coordinate 485,805 of NZ_JAEULY010000009.1, read as the reverse complement.
CGCCGGACAGGTGGCGGGCCGATCGAGGCTAATTCGACGTGTCTGTAAGCCGATTTCTCGCCGCAAGCTTCTCTTTCAAATCAGCCGAGGCGACGCGGAACAAATAGGATGCCAGCGCACTCCATTCCTTCGAAGCAAGCGACAGGTAGTCCGCAAACGCGATTGCAGTCTCCATATCCTTGATGCGCTCCGTATCGCCGCCAGCACCATCGTCGTTAGCTGCAGCGGGGCGGCGCTTCATCCGCCCACCTCCAGATGAGAGGGCCGATGCCACTGACCCTCTGGCCGTATCAGTACATTGGGGCCGGACTGCGCATGGACGGCCTCGGGCGACGCCTCCACCCTCAGATCGCCCTCGTGGTAGTAGAGGTCGGTCATGTATTTGACGCCCGGACCTTCGCGGCGAATGAAGCCGAAACGCTCCCAGAGCTTGATGACGCTCTCCTCGGCCTGGCCGTAGAAGTGTGTGTAGCCCTTGTGCCTGCCGAACTCGATGGCCGCGCGTACCAGCTTCAGCGCCAGCGTGGTCTTGCGGAACCTCTCGAAGACGGCCAGGCGCTCGACCTTTACGAAACCGGCGAAGTAGCGGATGCGGATGCAGCCGGCAGGCTCGTCGCCGATATAGCCAAGCAGGTGCGTAGCGGAGAGGTCATTGCCATCGACGTCTTCCCGATACGGCATCTGCTGCTCGCTAACGTAGGCGGCCGCCCGAATGGCCCGTACCATCGAAAGTTCCTCGAGGTCATGCACGACCTTGATGCCGATTTCGCGAGGGAGCGCGCCGGGGGTGTAGCTGTCGAAACCATGCGGTGTGGGCGGCACGCGCGGCAGGCCCATGAGCGACCGCGTGTATTCCCGTCCTGACGGATGCTGGGCGCCGTCGACGAAGCCGATCGACAGCATGAACTTGTGCGCCTCGGGGCTCGCGGCCTTGCAGTACATCGGCAGGCCGCGGAACTTGTCCGACGACAGGCGCTCCATCACCAGCGCCATGCCGCCGACGACGGCGGGGCCACCGAAGACGCCCCAGTGATAGATCGCGTCCGGACGTTCGTGCTGCCGAGCAACGAACGCCAGGTCTGGCGCGTCCGTCTTCAGCCGGCCGTCGAACAGCGCGCGGTGACCGTCTTTTGTCAGCGGCAGCATAGCCATGAAGCCCATCGGCGCATCGGAAGGTTGCTCTTGCCAGCCGCCGCGCGCGAACGCGAAGATGCACTCGGGATTGTGCCGAAGGACGGCCAGAACGGCCGGCTTCGATGCAAGACCGGGGATATCGTTCTCGGCCACGCGCATCAGCTGGTCGATGATGGCTTCCGAAGGCGTGAAGCAGACGACGTTCCGCGCATGATCGAGAGCAAGCGTGCGCAAGAACTTGGCGCGCTTGGGCTGCCTGGGAGACGCAAGATCGACGTGTTCCATTGAGGTTACTCCTGAGCCGACCGCTGGCTCGGCACTCAGGTAACGACATCAGCGCTGGGGGGAGCAGATGGGAAAAGTGCAACAGGTGGTGCACCATTTGGAACACAGCGACGACCCGCTGAACTGGGACGACATTCGCCTGTTCCTGTCAGTTGCACAGACGAAGAGCCTGCGTGCCGCAGCCGACGAAATCGGTCTTTCCGTGAACGTGCTGCGTTCGCGTATCGAGGCCTTGGAACGGCAATCGAATGCCGTTCTCTTGATCAGAACGGCTCGCGGCTCGGTTCTAACGGAGGAAGGGCGGCGCGTTGTAAGCATTGGCGAGGAAATGCTACGGCAGGCCAAGCTTTTTGCCCATTTCTCGCAACGCCCGAAGCCCGGGCTGCGAAGCACGGTTCGCATCGGCATTACGGAAGGGTTGGGAACCTTCTGGTTGATCCCCCGCATTACGGAATTCTCGACGGCAGAGCCGTCCGTTCGGTGCAGCATCAAGTGCGAGATGCGCATGCCGGACGTGTCCGGCTTGGAAGTCGATTTCGCGATCCAGCTAGAGCGGCCTGACGATCCAGAGTTGGTCGTTCAACGCCTGGGATGGCTGCACATCTGCCTCTTTGCGTCGCGCCGCTATATCGAGCGCTATGGGCAGCCAATGACCAGCGCGGAAGTCCCCCAACATCCATACGTCGATCTTGTCGCCGACCAGATTCCAACCGTCGAAGAAGTGATCACCCCGGTGGACAAGCGGGGTTTTGTTGGCATCCAGGTCAACACCAGCTCGGCACAGGTTCTGGCGGTGACCGGAGGCGCGGGAATAGCGGCTTTGCCAACTTATGCTCGTGCGCTGTGCCCAAGCCTCATTCATGTCGCTCGCGATTTTGTCCTGAAGCGCGATGTCTGGCTTGTTTATCACCCGCGAGCGGCAGAACTCCTGCACGTCCGCAAGGCCATCAACTGGGTCAAGCGATCATTTGACCAGGCACGGTTCCCATGGTTCCGGCAATCATTCATTGCGCCCGACGATCTCGTCCCGACGCTAGACGCATTCGGCGACGATCTGTTCGCGAGCTATAAGGAGTCCCCTTTGTTCAGATAGGATGCGGTTCTGAACCAGTGTCTGGACGGCTCCCATCACGCTGGCTCGAACTCATGCGCATGGCTAAGCCACCGAATCCTACCTGCAACCTGCTGGCTAATAGGAAGATCGGGGCTCGACCGAGCGTCGGGCGCCCGTGCCCCGTATGGATCGTCAAACGTTATGACGTTGATCCACACGTCATCCAGTCTTGGTTGGCCCTACCGGCTCGGATAGCCTCTCCCCAGACGTTGGACGGCCCGATCCAGCTAAGCCTATTGTAAGCCCAATCTGCGCGCATAGGCAGGCGGCCGGGTGGGCCTCAGAAATGTGCCGGCGAACACATGCTGTGGCATGTAGACGGGCCACATGAACGGCGAGCAGCCGCCCGCGCAAACCTCAATCAGTCGCACAGCACCGTTCGGCTGAATGTAATCGAGCAACAGCTTGGTTCCGACCCGGATCACTGAACAGCCATCAGGCAATCGTTGCCCGCCCATCCAATCGGCGAACGCATTGTAAAGGCGAGGGATCAGCTCTGGATCGTCCTGTGTGCCGCTGCATCCGAGCATGGGGCGGGTGACTTCCAGCCAAATGTGCTGGCCGGTTGGGTTGGGCAGTCGGGTGGCGCGATCGGCAAGATACTGGGCTCCCGCGAGCTGTACCGAGGCAAGCAGGCCGATGAACACGTGAGCGATCGTTCGCATGACCGAAGCCTTCTCCCGATCAGAAATTCGGTTCGCGCCGATGTGAGGCGAGGCGACCGCGGGCTCTTGGCGATACGGCGATCACTAAGATGCCGAACACGAACAGAGCGATGCTAGTCCAAAGGAAGTGCGGCTCATACGGGGCCTGTCCCATCAATCGCGCTGCATTCACGATAAGGCTGCATGGGCCATTGCTCGCGAGCAGGCATTCTGTCGGAGGCGTGCCCCGTTCTCCCAGTGCCTGCAAGACGTTCAGATAGAACCAATACCAATAGGCAACGGATGCAGCGGCGCCGAGACACCCGGCTATGACCATCAGCTGCCCCAATATCCTGATCGCCATGATCTGCGCCGCTCCTGCGAGTTCGTCGAACGGTATGATTCAAGCAAAATATGTGGGCGTTAGCCAGTGGTTTGATGGCCGGTCAATTTGGCCCCGTGGGGCATGGATGGCCGCACGACTCTGAGCTTGAATTTGCGCCGAATTCGCGTGGCGAAGGGGATTTCGCAGGAACGGCTCGCATACGACTCCGGCATGGACCGCTCCTATGTCAGCGGCATTGAGCGCGGCATCGAAAATCCGACGATCGACGTGATCGATCGATTGGCGAAAGTGCTCGAAATTTCGATTGATCAGTTGCTCGTTACGCCGTCGGGTAGGAAGCCGTCCGAAGGACTGCGAAGGGGGCGGAAACCCAAAGAAGCCTAGACGCCGAATTCCTTCTGAGCCCGTTCCCAAAAGCGCTGCTCGGCCGCTCGCTTGTGGTCTTCGCTGAGGCCGCGCAGGCCTTGCGCTAATTTTCGCAGGTTCGACGGATCAACCTCCAGCCATTTCGCGCAGGCCGTCAAACCGATTTCGGCGATTTCGGAGTTGATCATCTGCCTCAATGAAAATTCGCGCTGCGCTTCGTCAAATTGGGCATTCCGCAATTTCGGGATGCCGGATTGGATTGCTTTCAGCAGTCGCGGCGTGATTGCCTCGAAATCCTCCTTGCAGAGCTTGCCGACGCAGCCGCGCGAAATTCCTAGTTCGGCAGCTACACGGCGCTGCCCGAATTTGCCGAGGATTTCGCGAATTTCAGTGAGCAGTTCGTCGAGGCCATCGCGCCCCAAGCCATAGTCAACCTGCGCGTCAGGTTGCAGGCCCATGAAATACTGCTCTTCGAGCCTGTTCGCCTCCTTGCCAATGTAGCGAATTCCGACCACGTTGACGTGCCGCCGTTTCGTGAAGCCGCGATCAACGTAATCGCCATTTCGGAATTTCATCTCCGGGCGCAAATGGTACTGCGCCAAGGCCCTGCGATAGGTCTTCAATCTGTGGGCAGCGATGGGCTGGCCCGTCACGCGATCAAAACAATTCGCAGCGGCGTCCTGCGGATTTCGCGAATAGGGCGCAATTGGCCGCTCGACCAATTTCAATCGCGTAGAGCGCCCTGACGCTCCAGGGAACGGCGGAAGTTTGGGCGACCAGGCCACGCCGTCGATTTGCAGCGCCAGCAAGAAATTGAAGGGTTTGACGCCCTCCGCGTAGCCGTTCCCACGATTGAAATCGGCGAACATCCGATGAAGCGCAGGGGTGGTCACTGCATAACGGCTGACCGCTGCGCAGGTCACCCGGTACAGGCGCTGCTCAACTACGCCTACACCGTGCTCCAAAGCCAAGTTCATATTCAGGCGGTGAGGGAAGGGTACGATCCGACCCGAGGTATCATGCATGAGGCATCGCCTGGCGCGACGCCGTTCGGTTCGACGCGATGGAGCCGTATCGCGCGGACGTCGATCGCGAGATCATCGGCTTCCTCAAGCGCGAGCCGCTACATCCTGGGGATTTCATTGTTCGCGATGATGGCGTTTGCCGACTTCACCCACAGCTTGCAAAAGTCGCGCTAGTGCGTACTCGAACCGCCAGCGACAGAGGGAATATCAACTTTCACTTGAACGCATGAACGAGCGGAGCAGCAGGATCGAGATTCACGAGTGCAGCTAGTTGGGAGGAACCTGCGGGTCGACGATAGCGGATAGAGAGCGCTTCAGCAGCGCCGATCGCGTCTCCTGCAAAAACGAAACCGCGGTGGTTTGTCCTCGAATATTGGTAGCTGGGAGCGTTGCAAGAACCAGTTCTATGAAGCCGGCAGGTTGATAGGAGTTCGATCTTGCAAACGTTTTTTCTATTACAGGAACGTGTAAGTTAGGCGCTACCAATCGAAAACGCTGGGAGGAAATAAAATCACAACACTTTTCTCGATACCAAGGCTCTAGCACCTCGCTCACAGTTTTCATTTGATCAAGTGTAGTCGCGAGTTCGATTGCCGTATACATTAAGTAAACGATTGTGTGCGGATCGAGCAGGTCATCGTCAACAATGCGGTGCCGCTGTTGCTTTAGCATACCCAATAATGTTGGCCGATAACCGGCCGATTCAGAATCTGTCATTAGGCTTTCAATCTCTGGGTCTATAGTAAAAACTACATCATTACCATTCTTTGATTCAATGACTTTGCACAGAGAACTAATATCGTCTCGCGCTACACTTAGGATCGCAAATAAAAGTGCATGACTTTTAGCCAATGATCCGTAAGTCTCAATTTCTTTTGTGAGCGCTCTGGGGAATATTGCGTAAGTCACATTAGGAAGCTTCAAAACCTTCTCGGGGCCACCTTTTGCATTGATGTACGCTAGCTGATCGACGGCGGAGCGCACCACTTTAACCAACTCGGGCCAATCCAAGTTGAAAAGCGCCCTAGCAGTACGCCCACGACTCAGAATCATCTGCCCCTCAAGGATCGGTCCCTTAGGGAGGTGCTTGTCCAGGTCCGTCGTGATGCCGGCGTCGACACCGGCCATACATTCAACTCCGGCCAACATATGCCAGGCCAACTCAAGCGGAACGACCGGCCAGCTCTTGATGTCGGGATGAGGCTCGGGATTACTAATGCATCCGGGATAAATTTGTGGAGGCTCGCCGTTTGGCAGACTTCGCACCTCTCCCGAGGCGTGTTGATCCATCCAAAGTATTACGTGTTGCGAAACGGCGCGAACATGAGCCGCCCGAAGGGAGGAAGACGGGTCCAGGCCAGCCAGTTCATCCAGAAGCTTGGCATAATCCTGAAGGCATCCTTTGCGATCCTCCAAGTGCCAGGATGCAAGTGCCGCATCCGCTAGCAAGCCAACTTCCATCGGCCTCATACTTTCTATCGCCGCTTCCCGGGAGGCGTCCCGCGCGTAGAGGTAATAGCGCCGTGCGGCGGCGTAATCCTTGTTGCGTTCCGCGCTGATCGCCGCATCGCGCCCTAAGAAGGCGCGCTCGACAGGATTGCTGATTAGGTTTTGGTCAATTAGCTTTCTAGACAAATCAAGGCTACCTGAATGGTCGCCAGCACGATGTAGAACCTTGGCTTTGGCTCTGACGATCTCAGAATTTGTCAGGCCATATCGTTGAAACCCATCTTCGAGTACTTCTAGTGCCGCCTCCGGCTTCTGAGCGTACTCATCGAGTATTATCGCGCGAAGCTTGCAGCAAGAGACGGCGATGTCCTTGGTTTCCCACTTTGCAGAAATTTCCTCAAGTTCAGCAAAAGTGCTCGCGTGCCTATTCCAATCTGTTGTGCGAAGGCGGTCCTCGGAGAGCCAAGCTGACCTGACGTACATATCCGCTTCGAACTCAGATCGCTTTAGGGGACTCAGTAATTCTGCCCGTAATACCGAAGAGGATTGATCGACGAATTTGAATATCGGCAACAGCTCATCGATCTTCTCGACGTGGCCTAGCTGAACTAGGAATGTAAATCCGGAAACGTCAATGCCTCCCACCGAAAACAACGGGCTTGCCCGATCTATGGGCGGTGCAGCTGTTCGCGCCGCGCTAGCGATGTCAGAGAGACGTGCTACAAGGCGGGGAAAATCTGGCACTAACTTGCCCGAGACAAGAAGTTTCACGTATATAAGTGTTTCCAAATTATACGAAAAACGAATGTCTGTGATTTCTGCGATTGCGCTCTGAAAAGCAGCTAACAGATCGGGAATCCTTTTTGGTCCCGTTTTTGTCTGAACAGTTGTTATCAGTTGCGCTGCCCTTAGCATCGCTTTCTGGTGCGGATCAACAGGCCACTCAAGTTCGCTGGCCGACATGTATCCAAGTATATGAATGTATTCACTAATTATTCGTAAGCCATCCGTTGGGGTGGTAATGATTGCGGTGCAGATCGTGAGGAGAGCGCTCTCGTTCTGAGATGCCATCGCCGAGAGCAGGGCTGAATTCATTTCCGCAGCATCGAGGGACGGCCCGCTGGTGAGCAAGTCAGCGATGGTCTTATGGATGGATGTTTGCTCGGTTTTACTTAGGGTTTGGATGGCTAGGCCCGACAGGAGGGGAGACGTTTGGTAGTGTTCGGCGTCAGGTTGATCTATCCAAGGACCGACCAGCTCATCGAGCAGAAATCCGGCGTTCGCGATCGCGGGACCATGTCGTCCCAGTTCGAGTGCCATTTTTCGTTTGAACCGTCCTGTATGAAGAGACAGACGTTGCAGAAGTATGAGTGCGTCCTCCGGAAGTTCCCGAAGCAACCGAATTCGCGTTTCCCGCCTTACATCAGCGATCGCAGGATTATCTCCAAAAATCGCTGGCAGCGCGTCCATTTCCGACAAGGGCCAGTTGCGCTGACGCAGGTTCTGTACGAGAGCCTGAGCTAGCTGCGGATGGCCACCTCCCGAAGACAGATAGACATAGCGACGCCAATGCGCGGGATTTCCACCTAACAGTTCAATCAGCGCGCCGATTTCATCTTCAGAGAAGTCGTTCGCCTTCAGACAGATTTGGTCATCAACGCCGATCGCGAACATCAATTTGGAGGGAATGCCGCTAGACGAAGTTATTAAAACTGGGACGTCGGATTGGTTGGCTGACTCCATGAGGTTCTGAAAAGCGTCAGCGACCGCTGCGTCCGCCGCGTATTCTAGGTCATCGACAATTAGGCCGTTGAAGCCCGATAAGGGCAGGGCATCTGACACGTTCAATAGCATTAGAGACACGTGCGTCGCTGACGCGCCTCTTAAGTTGACGCTGCCCCAGCGACCGCCACAGTGATTGGCCACGAGCCGCGCGAGCATTGTCTTCCCTTGCCCGGTACCGCCATTTAGCCAGAGTAAGCCTGACCGCGCGACCGAAGCGAACCCTTCGTTCCGTAGAGCGTCTCGGGCCAATCTAGTTTGCGGGAGCTCGGGCAGCGGCAAAATTGCGCTACTGATCTCTGGCTGAACGGTCAAACCAGAGGGCACCGTCGCTTTCATAAGTGAGTTTAGAAGCCTCGCATCAAGGTGTGCTTGGCTAATTTGGACGCGTGTCGACCTTTGAACGAGTTCCAGCAAATCGACTTTTGTAACCGCGCGTTCTTCCTTTCCTGCACAAGACAGCAAAAGTCTATGGAGTATCGTGCTCTCGCAATTATTCAACTGATCGATGGTCCCGCCTTCTCTCTGTATGAGCTTATGCAATCGCGATCGAAACCATTTGCGCACAATTTCGACTGATGATGCGCCACAGTCAAAATGAATCTGCTTGAGTAATTTCGAGCGAAATTGGTCATCATCAAGTGTGGAAATGTATTCTTTTGATGCGTCGGAAATCGCAGATTTATTCAAGATCAGCCGCAGTGGAGTCGTATCGCCAGCTTTGGCTATTTTGCGCCACGCTAGGAGCGCCGGCTCGCCTTCAACTCTATCGGCGTTGGCCCTCTCGCTGCCAATCAAGCTGGTTGTCAGATACCGCAGTGAAACAGTCTGACCGGGATTGCTTCGGGCGAGCTGGATTTGAGAATTGATCGCAGCGATGACCCCCGGGGAGTTCAGGGTAATGTTCGCTACAGTGCTCTTTACCTGGACCGCATTAATCGCGTTCTCGGCAACAACTGCAAAGTCCTCTGCAACTTCCAGAAGCAACAGTCCGTCGTCATTGAGTTCGACCCATGCTGCTGCGCTTTGAAACAGTTGGTAAACGTAGCCCTGAAGGGCATCGAGCGCTTCCCCGCTCTTGTCGCCGACTACAGCCGTGCGCGTACTCATCCAACGAGCCCCGCTCGCATCCGATTCGGAATTTCCAGCATATAGCGAAACAACTAGAAGCAGTCAGCGATGGGCAGGGCGTCTTTGCCGTATCGGCCATTCAAGTGAAATTCTGCCAATGAAGCTAAGCCTGCCCACCGCGATGGTCCCAGGGGCGTCTGAGGCGCCATAACAATTAGGCCTTCAACAGCGGCATCACCCCAGCAAGAACAAAAAAAGAACTTGCGGCCGAGAACAAAACGTGTACGGTGGATTTATCCGGGGATCGGCGTCACGGCCCTTGCAAGCATTGAGGAGCGACAGCATGAGTCAGGCCGCACTGCGACTCGTCGAAGGTTCATCCATGGACAAGACCAAGGCGCTGGACGCCGCGCTTTCCCAGATCGAGCGGGCCTTCGGCAAGGGTTCGATCATGCGGCTCGGCAAGAGCGACAAGTCGATCGAGATCGAATCGATCTCGACCGGATCGCTCGGCCTCGACATCGCGCTCGGCATCGGCGGATTGCCGAAGGGCCGCGTCATCGAGGTTTATGGTCCGGAATCCTCGGGCAAGACGACGCTCACCCTGCACACGATCGCCGAGGCGCAGAAGCGCGGCGGCACCTGCGCCTTCATCGATGCCGAGCACGCGCTCGATCCGGTCTATGCGCGCAAGCTCGGGGTCAATCTGGACGAGCTTCTGATCTCCCAGCCCGATGCGGGCGAGCAGGCGCTGGAGATCTGCGACACGCTGGTGCGCTCTGGCGCCATCGACGTGGTGGTGGTCGATTCGGTCGCGGCCCTGACGCCGCGCGCCGAGCTCGAGGGCGAGATGGGCGACAATCAGCCGGGCATGCAGGCCCGCCTGATGAGCCAGGCGCTGCGCAAGCTGACCGCCTCCATCTCCAAGTCCAATACGATGGTGATCTTCATCAACCAGATCCGCATGAAGATCGGCGTCATGTACGGTTCGCCGGAGGTGACGACCGGCGGCAACGCGCTGAAATTCTACGCCTCGATGCGCCTCGACATCCGCCGGATCGGCGCGATCAAGGAGCGCGACGAGGTGGTCGGCAACCAGACGCGCGTCAAGGTGGTCAAGAACAAGCTGGCGCCGCCGTTCAAGCAGGTCGAGTTCGACATCATGTACGGCGAGGGCGTGTCCAAGATGGGCGAACTCATCGATCTCGGCGTCAAGGCCGGCGTCGTCGAGAAGTCGGGCGCCTGGTTCTCCTACGATTCCCAGCGCGTCGGGCAGGGCCGCGAGAACGCCAAGGCCTTCCTCAAGCAGAACCCGGACATGGCAGCGAAGATCGAGGCGGCGATCCGGCAGAATGCCGGACTGATCGGCGATAAGATTCTCGGCGAGGCCGAGGCCGATGGAGACGCCGACAGCCCGGACTGAGCGCGACCGGCGCTTGGGCCCCGGCAGGGAGCACGCGCCAAGATGTCATCGGGAGTTTCATCGGGGTCGGGCCATGCCCGGCCCTGTTCCGTTGGCCGGCGCGCCGTCGAATCCGGTTCCCTATCGTGGGAGAAATGCTCTAGAACAGCCGCCGGCCAGATTTCAGGCGGCTCCTTGTTGTTATGAGCTCGCCGCAACACCAGTTTCGGACCCATGACCGGCGTCAACCAGATCCGCAAGACCTTCCTCGATTTCTTTGCGAAGAACGACCACGCCGTCGTCGAATCCTCGCCGCTCGTGCCGCGCAACGATCCGACGCTGATGTTCGCCAATTCCGGCATGGTGCAGTTCAAGAACGTCTTCACCGGCGTCGAGAAGCGGCCCTATTCGACGGCCACGACCGCGCAGAAATGCGTGCGCGCCGGCGGCAAGCACAACGACCTCGACAATGTCGGCTATACCGCGCGGCACCACACTTTCTTCGAGATGCTCGGCAATTTCTCGTTCGGCGACTATTTCAAGGAGCGCGCGATCGAGCTGGCCTGGAATCTCATCACGAAGGAATACGAGCTGCCGGTCTCGCGGCTGCTCGTCACGGTCTATTCCGAGGACGACGACGCCTTCGCGCTCTGGAAGAAGATCGCGGGACTGCCGGATTCCAGGATCATCCGTATTCCGACCTCCGACAATTTCTGGCGGATGGGTGATACCGGTCCCTGCGGTCCCTGTTCGGAGATTTTCTACGACCACGGCGACAAGATCTGGGGCGGTCCGCCTGGCTCGGCGGATCAGGACGGCGATCGCTTCATCGAGATCTGGAACCTCGTCTTCATGCAGTACGAGGAGCAGGCTGGCGGCATCCGGACCGATCTGCCGCGGCCCTCGATCGACACCGGCATGGGGCTCGAGCGCATTTCCGCGGTGCTGCAGGGCACCCACGACAATTACGAGATCGATCTGATGCGGGCGCTGATCGGCGCCAGCGCGGTGGCGACCGGCGTCGAGCCGGACGGACCGCACAAGGTCTCGCACCGGGTCATCGCCGACCATCTGCGCGCGGCGTCCTTCCTGGTGGCGGACGGCGTCCTGCCGTCGAACGAGGGCCGTGGCTATGTCGTGCGCCGCATCATGCGCCGCGCCATGCGCCATGCCTCCCTGCTCGGCGCCAAGGAACCGCTGATGCACAAGCTGGTGCCGACGCTGGTGCGCGAGATGGGCCAGGCCTATCCCGAGCTCGCCCGCGCGGAGCCGCTGATCGCCGAGACGCTGAAGCTGGAGGAGACGCGCTTCCGCAAGACGCTGGAGCGCGGCCTTGCCATCCTCGACGACGAGTCGCGCGCGATGGGCGAGGGCGCGACCTTTTCAGGCGATACCGCCTTCACGCTCTACGACACCTATGGCTTCCCGCTCGACCTGACGCAGGACGCGCTGCGGCCGCGCGGCATCGCCGTGGACACCGCCGCCTTCGACGCCGCGATGCTGCGCCAGAAGGAGAAGGCGCGGGCCGCCTGGGCGGGATCGGGCGAGGCGGCGACCGACACGGTCTGGTTCGGCGTGCGCGAGAAGACCGGCGCCACCGAGTTTCTCGGCTATGACACCGAGACCGCCGAGGGGCAGGTGCTCGCCATCCTCAGGGACGGCCAGGAGACCGCGAGCCTTTCGGCCGGCGAAAGCGGCCTCGTCGTGGTCAACCAGACGCCGTTCTACGGCGAATCCGGCGGCCAGCAGGGCGATCGGGGGCAGCTCTCGGGCGAGGGCCTCAGCGCCGCGGTGACCGATACCCAGAAGAAGCTCGGCGATCTCTTCGTCCATGCAGTCACCGTAGGCAACGGCACGCTCACGGTCGGCCAGGCCGTGCAGCTCGATGTCGACCATGGCCGCCGCGCGGCGATCCGTGCCAATCACTCCGCGACCCACCTCCTGCACGAGGCGCTGCGGCAGGTGCTCGGCGACCATGTCGCGCAGAAGGGCTCGCTGGTCGCACCCGACCGGCTGCGCTTCGACTTCTCGCACCCGAAGCCGATCAGCGACGCGGAACTGGCCGAGGTCGAGGACATCGCCAACCGCGTCCTCCTCACCAACCAGCCGGTGGTGACCCGCCTGATGAGCCAGGACGATGCCATCGCGTCGGGCGCGCGCGCGCTGTTCGGTGAGAAATACGGCGACGAGGTCCGCGTCGTGTCGATGGGGCCGGCGCCTGCCGGCTCGAACGCGTCCGGCTGGTCGGTCGAGCTGTGCGGCGGCACCCATGTCGCGCGCACCGGCGATATCGGTCTGGTGACCATTGTCGGCGAGGGCGCCGTCGCCGCCGGCGTCCGGCGCGTCGAGGCGATGACCGCCGACGCCGCTCGCCGCCATCTCGCGGGCCAGGCGCGCAAGCTCGAGGCGGTGGCCGGTCTGGTGAAGACCTCCGTCGGCGATGTCGAGGCGCGGGTCGAGGCGCTGGTCGACGACCGCCGCAAGCTGGAGCGCGAGCTCTCCGAGGCCAGGAAGAAGCTCGCCATGGGTGGCGGCGCGGGCGCGGCCGATCCGGTCAAGACCGTCGGTTCGGTGCGGCTTCTCGCCAAGTCGGTCTCCGGCGTCGAGATGCGCGACCTGAAGGGCCTCGCCGATGCCGGCAAGGCGCAGGTCGGTTCGGGCGTCGTCGCCATTGTCGGCGTCTCCGAGGACGGCAAGGCCGGCATCGTCGTCGGCGTCACGCCGGACCTGACCGCGAAGGTCAATGCCGTCGAGCTGGTCAAGCTCGGCTCCGAGGCTCTCGGCGGCAAGGGCGGCGGCGGGCGTCCGGACATGGCGCAGGCCGGCGGTCCCGACGGTTCCAAGGCCGAGGAGGCTCTCGCCGCGATCGAGAAGGCGCTGGCCGCCGCCTGAGCCAGATCACGGTTGACGGGCGGGAGTGCCGTTAGGCACCGTTCTCCCGCCCGGCCATGGCGCCAGCGCCGCCGGGCCAGCACCGGAGGGGCCATGAACGCCGCAGCCTTGCGTCAGCGGACCCATGATCTGCTCGACAAGGGCATGGTCGGCACGGGCGCGGCGGATGTCGTCCACGGCGTCCTGATCGGCCTCGTCCTGGTCAATGTCGCGGCAGTCGTGCTGGAATCGGTGCCGTCGATCGCCGAACGTTACCGGATCGGCTTCGTCCTGCTCGAAGTCCTGTCGATCGCCGTGTTCACGGTGGAATATGCGGCAAGGCTGTGGACGGCCGTCGACCATCCGGCCCTGCGCGCCCTGTCGCCGGCGCGGGCGAGGCTCAAGGCGGCGCTGTCGCCGGCCATGCTCATCGACCTGATCGCGATCCTGCCGTTCTATGCCAGTTTCGTGGTCGATAGCGACCTGCGGTTCCTGCTGCTGCTCCGGCTGCTGCGCTTCTTCAAGCTGGCCCGCTATTCGCCCGGCTTCACCAGCCTCGTGGACGCGGTCTGGAGCGAGCGGCGCGCGCTTGGCGCCTCGCTGCTGATCTTCACAGGCGCGATGATCATGGCGGCGGCGACGATGCGCATCGCCGAGCAGGACGCACAGCCCGACAAGTTCGGCACCATCCCCGATGCGCTGTGGTGGGCGGTCATCACGCTGACCACGGTCGGCTATGGCGACGTCTATCCGGTGACACCCGCCGGCAAGGTGATTGCCGGGTTCACGGCGGTCCTCGGCATAGCCATGCTCGCGCTGCCGGTCGGCATCATCGCGACCGCCTTCGCGCGCGAGATCCAGCGGCGCGACTTCGTGATTTCGTGGAGCATGGTGTCCAACGTGCCGCTGTTCGCCGGCCTCGACGCGGCGTCGGTCGCCGATGTCATGCGCGTGCTGAAAAGCGCGACCTACGAGCCGGGCGAACTGATCTGCCGTTCCGGCGAACGCGCCCGGTCGATGTTCGTGGTCGCCGAGGGCGAGGTGGAGGTCGATCTGCCGGACGGATCGCGGCGGCTCTACGCCGGCGAGTGCTTCGGCGAGGCCGCCGTCCTCGACCGGTCGAGCCTGCACCAGACCGCGCGCGCCTGCGCGTGGGTCAAGGTGCTGACGCTCGATGTCGATGACCTGCAGACGATCGTCAATGCCCGCCCGCATGTCGGGCCGATCCTGCGCGCGGCGGTGACGATCCCCGACGGGCCGGAGGCCGGCACCGCCACCGGCGGCTAGAGCAGCTTGCGGTACTGGATGAAGCCGCCATTGTCGGCGATGCGGTCGTAGAGCAGCATGGCGGTGTGGTTGGTCTCGTGGGTCAGCCAGTGGACCCGGCTCGCGCCGCGCTCCTTCGCCAGCGCATAGACCCGCTCGATCAGCACGCGGCCCGCGCCGGTGCCGCGCGTCGCGGGATCGACGAACAGGTCCTGCAGATAGATGTAGTCGCCGACCGTCCAGGTCGAGCGGTGCTGGATGGCATGGACGATGCCGACCATCCGGCCGCCGTCGAAGGCGCCGAAAGCCCACATGGGCTCAGCCGGATCGTGGAAGCGCTGCCACGTGGCGTCCGTGGTCGCGGCGGGGATGTCGGTCTTGTAGAAGGTCTGGTAGCCCTTCCAGAGCGGCTCCCACTCGGCGCGGTCGGCGGGCGTCAATTCTCTCACGGTGGCTGGCATTCTGGTTCTCCTCGGGGACGCAGTCTGGCGGCCGGCGCGGCGCAGTCCAGAGCCTTGTTGTCATTGCCGCGATCACGGAATGCGATGAGTAGTGCTCGTGGCAACGTGGCGTTAACCGACGCCATGGCCTAGTGCGGGCGGAAAAGGATTTCCGCCATGGTCTCCGCCCTCGGCCCGAGCGCCTGGGATACGATGCAATCGTTCCGGCAGAACCGCAGCTACGGCGCGGCTCAGGGCCTGGCGAACTCGTCGGCCATGGCGAGCCAGCTGTTCGGCGCGGACCCTTCCACCAATGCCGCGCTGGCGGTTTTCGGCGTCGATACCGCCTCTGCCGACAATCTGTTCGCGACGACCAACGAGGGCCTCGAGGCGTCGATGACAATGGCCATGGCGCGCGTGGCCTGGGCCGCCGACACGCCGACCAAGGCGGACCAGCGGACGGCAGCTCTGCTGGCCGAGGACGGGCTCGGCTCCATGGTCGACTTCCTCGCCTGACGCGAGACGCTAATCCAGCATCTCCCCCAGCCGGCGCACGGTGTTCCAGTTGCGCGTCGTGCCGATGCCCAGCCGCTTCGGCGTCAGCTGCCCCGCGAGCTTCGATTCGTGCAGCGGGCCGCGAAAATGCATCCACAAATGGCCATCGACGATCGCGATGCGTTCCCCTTGGGTGAGATAGGGCGCGAGACCATTGGCGGCTTCGGGCGGCAGCCGGTCGCGCATGACGCGGACATGGACCGATGTCGGCGCCGCCTCGGCCTCGGCGCGAAACGGATTGGCGGCGACAAGGGCCCGCCAGTCCATCGCCGTCGCCACGATGATGTCGACGTGCCGGCCGAAACGCGGGGCGAAAGCCGCCTCAAGGCGCGTCTCGATGGCGCGAACGCTCATCCGGGGTGGCGCGCCGAAGACGAGATTGCCGGACGCGACCAGCGTGCGCGGGTCGGCAAAGCCGAGTTCCTTCGCCATGGCCCGCAGGTCCGCCATGACCACGCGCCGCTCCGGCGTCAGCACGATGGAGTAGAGCAGGGCGACATGGCCGGTCATGGCTGCGCCTGGCCGCGCTGGGGATGGATCGTCTCGCCGCGCGCGAGCATGTCGACGAAGGCCGCGATGCGCTTCCGCCTTCCGGCCTCCGTCTTGAGGCCTTGAATGCGGAACACGAGGGCGAAGCGGTTCTGCGCGCTGAGCGTCGCGAACATGGCCTTTGCCGTCGGGTTGGCGTCGATCGCGGCCCGCAGGTCGTCGGGGACCTTGGCGTCGCGCACGCGATAGGCGCGGTCCCAGCGGCCATCCGCCCTGGCGGCCTCGACATGCCTGAGCCCGTGCTCGGTCATGCGGCCCTCGGCGGTCAGCCGCGCGACATTGGCGACGTTGATCTCGCTCCAGACGCTCTTGCGGCCACGCGGCGTGTAGCGCTGGAGATAGCTGGTCGCGTCGAGGCTCTTGCGGATGGCGTCGATCCAGCCCCAGCAGAGGCAGATGTCGATCGCCTCGGCAGGCGTGATCGATCTCAGCCCGGACGCGACCTTGTGGATGCGGATCCAGACCTCGGTTTGGCTGGCATGGTTCCGCGACAGCCAGAGATGGAAGGCGTCCGCATCCTCGAATGCGTGGACCTTGTCCGGATCGACCAGCACGGGCGGCATGACGGTTCCAGTGCTCTGACGCCGGCGGCGGCGAATGAAAAGGGCCGGCCAGCATGATGCCGGCCGGCCCGATAAGCTGTCAGCAGCGGGCGTCGCCGCCCGGGTCGATCGTCAGTTCCACTTGCCCATGGCAGCCGACAGATTCTCCGACACCTTGTCGAGGAAGCCGGTGGTGGAGAGCCACTTCTGGTCCGCGCCGACGAGCAGGGCGAGGTCCTTGGTCATGTAGCCGCTCTCGACGGTGTCGACGCAGACCTTCTCCAGCTCGTCCGCGAAGCGCTTCAGCGTCGGGTTGTTGTCGAGCTTGGCGCGATGGGCAAGACCACGGGTCCAGGCGAAGATGGAGGCGATCGAGTTGGTCGAGGTCTCCTTGCCCTTCTGGTGCTCGCGGTAGTGACGGGTCACGGTGCCGTGGGCGGCTTCCGCCTCGACGGTCTTGCCGTCGGGCGTGAGCAGCACGGAGGTCATCAGGCCGAGCGAGCCGAAGCCCTGCGCCACGATGTCCGACTGCACGTCGCCGTCGTAGTTCTTGCAGGCCCAGACATAGCCGCCCGACCACTTGAGCGCCGAGGCGACCATGTCGTCGATGAGGCGATGCTCGTAGCCGATCTTCTTCTTGTCGAACTCGGCCTTGAACTCCGAATCGAAGATCTGCTGGAAGATCTCCATGAAGCGGCCGTCATACTGCTTCAGGATGGTGTTCTTCGTGGACAGATAGACCGGATAGGAGCGGGCGAGGCCGTAGTTGAACGAGGCGCGCGCGAAGTCCTTGATCGACTCGTCGAGGTTGTACATCGCCATGGCGACGCCCGAGCCCGGAGCCTTGAACACCTCGCGCTCGATCACCTTGCCGTCGTCGCCGACGAACTTGATCGACAGCGTGCCGGCGGTGGGGAACTTGAAGTCGGTGGCGCGGTACTGGTCGCCGAAGGCGTGGCGGCCGACGATGATCGGCTTGGTCCAGCCCGGAACGAGGCGCGGCACGTTCTTGCAGATGATCGGCTCGCGGAAGATGACGCCGCCGAGGATGTTGCGGATCGTGCCGTTCGGCGACTTCCACATCTCCTTCAGGCCGAATTCCTTCACGCGGCCTTCGTCCGGCGTGATGGTGGCGCATTTGACGGCGACGCCGTGCTTCTTGGTGGCGTTGGCGGCGTCGATCGTCACCTGGTCATTGGTGGCGTCGCGGTGCTCGACACCGAGGTCGTAATATTCGAGATTCACGTCCAGATAGGGATGGATCAGCTTCTTCTTGATCAGATCCCAGATGATGCGGGTCATCTCGTCGCCGTCCATTTCGACGACTGTGCCCGCGACCTTGATCTTCGACATGGGTCGGCCTGTAGGAGCGCTAGAGCAGAGGGGACTCAGCCTCGGTGCTCCGGACATGCGCTCGTTAGCCCGGGCCCCCGCGACTGGCGCGGGCGTCTTAGCAGAGGTGGGGGCGGGGGGTAAGGGCGAAGAAGAAGAGGAGGCGCATGCGGTCCCCCTAAGAGCCGGGGGCGGTGCGAGAGCCCATCACGATCCCGGGTTCATGTCCGCCGGGTGGGGTCGGCTGCGGACGGGGCAGGTTCCGCATCGCCCCGGTCTGACGAAGCGAAACGGATCGTTGGCCGGATCGGGAGGCCGGCGCCCGGCCCCCCGGCTTGACTACGGCGATGTTTCAGCGGGCGGGCCGACACCGCGGCACCAGGACGTTGTCCGAAGGCCCGACGGGAGAGGTGAAGCCCGGGCCGCCGAGGCGCAAGGGATCGCCGGAGCAGGTGGCGCGGCGGATCAGGTCATAGATGCCGAGGAACGTCGCAACGCCGATGAGCCCGCCGGTTGCCGCGACACCGGCCGTGCTCGTGCCGACCGCTGCGGGGACGGGGGCCGCATGAGCGGGAAGGGCGCCGGCCGTGAGAGCAGCAGCGAGGGCCGCGCCCTGATACCAGTGGCGATGCGTGCGGGTCATGCGGGGATCGTCCTTGTCAGCGAGATTTCAATCTGCCGCGCCGCCAGTTGCATGTAATCGCGGCCGAGGCACGGCCATTAATGTGCAACGATTCTTTCCAAAGTACTGACAATCCGTTGATTTCGCGGCCAGAAGGCTCGCGCGGCCGTGGTCCGCATCACGCGCCGGCAGGCTTTCGTCGCGGGCGGCCGAGAGGCTCTGCGGTCACGCGCGCGGCGCCCGGAGCCTCGGTTGCGGCGAGTTCCGCCGCGCGGCGCTCGACGGCGCGCCATACCCGCAGGATGTTGCCGGATGCGATCTTGCCGATGGCGCCGTCCGACCAGCCGCGCCGGATCAGTTCGGCGACCAGATGCGGAAAGCGGGAGGCGTCGTTCAGGTCCGGCGGGTTCGGCCCGCCGTAGAAATCCGAGCCGATGCCGATATGGGCAAGGCCGGTGCGGCCGACAATGTACTCGATGTGATCGCAGAGCTCGCTGATGGAACCGCGCGGCCAGGGACCGTCGGTCTTCGCCTTGGCCGTCACCGCCGCGTCGATGTCGAGGCCGGGCCTGGTCTTGCCGTGGGTCTGGAGCGGCGTCATCCAGCGGTGACTCGGCCGCGAGATGAAGTTCGGCACGAAGGTAGCCATGACCAGGCCGCCATTGGCCTTGACCCGGTCCAGCACATCGTCCGGCACGTTGCGGGGGTGGTCGCAGAGCGCAAAGGCGTTGGAATGCGACCAGAGGAGCGGCGCCTTCGCGGCATCCAGCGCCGCGTGCTGCGCCTTCGGCGAGGCGTGGGCGAGATCGACCATGATGCCGAGCCGGTTGCACTCGGCGATCACGGCGCGGCCGAAATCGGTGAGCCCGTCATGGCGGGGCGCGTCGGTCGCCGAATCGACCCAGTCCAGCGTCTCGTTGTGGCAGAGGGTGAGGATGCGGACGCCGGCGGCGTGCCAGACCCGGAGCGGCGACAGCGAATTGCCGAGGCCGACGCCGCTCTCGACCGAGATGACCGAGGCGATCTTGCCCGCGCGCCTGGCCCTCGCGAAGTCCGAGGCCTTGCGGGCGGGGAGGAAGACGTCGCCGTGGATGACCTCGATATCGAGGCCAATGGCGATCTGCTCGAGGGTGAAGCGCGCCGGGTCCGGCACGGAGGTCGGCACGAAGGCCGCGAAGACCTGGGCCGTCACCTTGCCCTCGCGCAGGCGCGGAATGTCGGTGTCGCCCTCCTGATGGACGCGGTCGAGCCCGTAGGCCTTCACGTCGCCATCGGTCTGCCGGCGGATGACGAAGGGGAGGTCGTTGTGGCCGTCGAACAGGCCGAAGCGCGCGAGCAGTTCGTTCGCCTTCGCCAGCGCGGCATCTGCCCTGGTCATGTCACGAGGCCTTTTCCTCGGCGATGATCACCGCGGGAATGCGGTCGACCGCGACGACGCGGCCCTTCTCGATGGCGAGCGCCAGCCGGCCGTGCTTCAGCGCCAGCGCCTTCTCGCCGAACATCTCGCGACGCCAGCCCTTCAGCGCGCCGACATCGGCCTCGTCGTTCTCGGCGATCCGGTCGAGATCGTCGGAGGTCGCCACCACCTTGGCGGCGACGTGGTGCTTCTCGGAGACCATCTTGAGCAGCACCTTGAGAAGCTCGACGGTCGCCGACTGGGCTTGGCTCTGCGGCCGGTGCTTCTCGATGGCGGGGAGGGTGCGCGGGTCGTGGGCAAGGCCGCGCTGCACCGCCTCGACCACGGCGAGGCCGTCGCGCGAGCGTTCCCAGCCCTTGGGCGTCGAGCGCATGGCGCCCAGCGCCTCCGCGCTCTTCGGCCCGGTCAGCGAGATGTCGAACAGGTTGTCGTCCTTCAGCACGCGCGAGCGCGGCACGTCGCGGGCCTGCGCCTCGCGCTCGCGCCAGGCGGCGACCTCCATCAGGACGGCGAGTTCCTTCGGCTTCCTGACGCGGTTGCGGAAGCGCTCCCAGGCGCGCTCGGGCTCCTGCCGGTAGGTGTCGGGCGAGGAAAGCACGCGCATTTCCTCCGCGACCCATTCGGTGCGGCCGCGCTTCTCAAGCTCGCCAGTGAGCTTGACGTAGATGTCGCGCAGATGCGTGACATCGGCGATGGCATAGACGATCTGCGCCTCGCTCAGCGGCCGCTTGGACCAGTCGGTGAAGCGCGAGGTCTTGTCGAGCTGCGTGCCGTTGGTGCGCTGGACGAGCTGGTCGTAGGAGATCGAATCGCCATAGCCGAGCACCATGGCGGCGACCTGACTGTCGAACAGCGGCGAGGGGATGCGCTTCGAGAGGTGCCAGACGATCTCGATGTCCTGCCGTGCGGCGTGGAACACCTTCACGACATTCGGATCGACCATCAGGTCGAAGAAGGGCGCGAGGTCCATTCCCGGAGCAAGCGCATCGACCGCGACGGCCTCGTCGGTCGAGGCGAGCTGGATGACGCAGAGCTTCGGCCAGAAGGTGGTTTCCCGGAGGAATTCCGTATCGACCGTGACGAAGGGGTGCTTGGCAAGCCGGGCGCAGACCGCGGCGAGATCGGACGAGGAGGTGATCAGCATCACGTCCTGCATACAGGAGATTCCATCGCATTGCGAAGGGATCAACTCGCGCTGAGCTGCGCCTCGATCAGGGCAATGATGCGCGGATCGGTTGGCCGAACCCGCGCCGGGAAAGCACCCGCCACCTGACCGTTCCGGCCGATGACGTATTTGTGGAAGTTCCAGGTGGGGATGTCGGCCGGGCGCTGTGCCGCGACCCAGCGATAGAAGGGATGCGCCTCGCCGCCGGTCACCTTCTGCTTGGCGGTCATCGGGAAGGCGACGCCATAGACGCCGGAGCAGAGCTCGGCGATCTCCCTCGCGGTGCCGCGCTCCTGGTTGAAGTCGTCGGACGGCACGCCGACGATGGTCAGCCCGCTGTCGCGATAGCGCCCCCACAGGGTCTGGAGGTCGGCATATTGCGGCGTGAACCCGCAGGACGACGCCGTATTGACCACAAGCAGCACGCGGCCGGCATGGTCGGCAAGGCTGACCGTGCCGCCCTCCAGTCCCTCGAAAGAGAAGGCGTAGGCGGTGGACGAGGACAGGGAGTAGGACGGCGTGGTCGAAACCTGAGGCCGCGAGACCGGAGCGCGGGATATTTGGGCAAGAGCCGGGGTCGCGACCAGCGAGGCCGCGCCGGCGAACAGGGAGCGACGGGTCGGGCGGAACGGGGCGGCGGCGTTTGCGACGGACATGGGCGATTCCCCTTGGACATCGATCATACGCGGCAGGATGCCGAACGGATGCGTCACACGCAGTTGTGAAAGCTCTGCGTCAGGCGGACAGATGCGAGACGAGGATCGACAGACCGAGCCCGACCAGCGCCAGCCCGCCGACGACTTCCGCCCGGCGCCCGAAGCGCGGCCCGATCAGGCGCGCGGCGAGCATGCCGCCGGCAGACATGCAGAACGTGGCCGTGCCGATGGCCAGCGCGACAAGAACGATATTCACATGGAGAAGGGCCAGAGACACGCCAACCGCCATGGCGTCGATGCTCGTGCCGATAGCGGTGGCGAGGAGCGCGAAACGGGAGCGCTGGATCGGGACTGCTTCCGCTTCCCCTTTCGCGGCCAGACCATTGGCGATCATTCGCCCGCCGACCAGCGCCAGCAGCGCGAAGGCGATCCAGTGGTCGATGGCCGCGACGTAGCGGTTGGCGGCAATTCCCGCTGCCCAGCCGATGAGTGGCGTGACCGTTTCGACAGCGCCGAAGACGAGGCCGGTGCGCAGGGCTTCGGCGATACGAGGCCGCCGCATGGCTGCGCCACGGCTCACCGAGGCAATCAGGGCATCGACCGACATGCCGATGGCCAGAATGGCGATGGAGGCGGGAGACATGGCAGCCCTCGGAACGGCAAAGGCGCCGCTGGTGGGCGGCGCCGGACGAGCGCACTGATAAGATGTTCTCAGAAAAACACAAGCAATATCAATTGACTATGAACTTGAGAGGCATTTGCACCTGCCGTCTCCTCGCGCCGACCTACATTCCCGCGCCGAACTGGGAACCCGTCGCGTCGGCCTCCAGTCGCCGCTCGGCGTCAGGCGGCAGCGGGTGCCCGTTCCTGATGCGTTGGTCTTCGAGGTGCCGGAAGAGACATGTCAGCACCGGCCGAAACCGGGCCGCACGCCAGCCGCGTCTGGCCGAGGGGTGCCAGATCGGCGCGGCAACCGCATCGTACGGCGCATAGAGCCGCGCCCGGCGCTGGACGCCCTCGAACGCAAAGGATGGCGCGCCGGGCAGTCCCTCCGGCATTCGCGCCCAGAGCCGCGCGCCGCAGACAATGATGGCCTCGGCCTCAGAGCACCTGACGATGTCCTGAAAGGCGAGCGGCGCCTCGCCGTGCCACATGGCTTCAGGCGGCGCGACTCCGGGCTCGTTGGCCGCTATCCGCGGGATGTAGTTGTAGTAGGTGAGGCTGTCCCAGATGTCCCGCCGATCCTGCGCCGACAGGACGTCCGCGGGGCGGCCGCTGACGAGGGACGTGATCTTGGCGTAGAAGCGGCGCGCCTCCGGCCGGAGCTCGCCGCCCGTGCCTTTGAGGAATTCAGTGACGCACCAGTTTGTCATGCCGGGGTCGCGATCCCCGACACGGAACTCCTTCGAATAGTGCGATTCTCCGAGAACAAGCAGCCGCCGGCCGCCGAGGGCGTTGTCGCCCAGTCCCCACCGATCGCCCTTCCAAGGCTGAAACATCCTGCCGTCCCCACCAAACGCGCTTGCGCATCCTGCGACAAGCGCAACCGCCGCGCGACGGACCGATGCGTGGCGTCGGTCCGAGGCGGGGCAGCAGCGGGGGCCGCGCGCGGCTGGCTTCGTCAGCCCTTCCTGGCGGCTTCCCCGGCCAGGAACTTCTCCAGCCAGTGGATGTCGTATTCGCCGGCGATGATGGAGGGATTGCGGACCAGCGTGCGGAACAGCGGCAGCGTCGTCTCGATGCCGTCGACCACGAACTCGTCGAGCGCCCGACGCAGGCGCGCGAGGCATTCGGTGCGGGTGCGGCCGTGGACGATGAGCTTGCCGACCAGCGAGTCGTAGTTCGGCGGGATCGTGTAGCCCTGGTAGGCGTGGCTGTCGACGCGCACGCCGATGCCGCCCGGCGGATGGAACAGGTTCAGCTTGCCGGGCGAGGGGCGGAAGGTCGCGGGGTTCTCGGCGTTCACGCGGCACTCGATGGCATGGCCCTCGATGACGATGTCCGACTGCTTCAGCGACAGCTTCTGGCCCGAGGCGATCTTGATCTGCTCGTTGACGAGATCGACGCCGGTGATCATCTCGGTCACGGGATGCTCGACCTGGATGCGGGTGTTCATCTCGATGAAGAAGAACTGGCCGTCCTCGTAGAGGAATTCGATGGTGCCGGCGCCGACATAGCCCATATCGGCCATGGCCTTGGCGCAGACGCCGCCGATCTCGGCGCGCTGCTCGGGCGTGATGACCGGGGAGGGGCCTTCCTCCCAGACCTTCTGGTGGCGGCGCTGCAACGAGCAGTCACGCTCGCCGAGGTGGATGGCGTTGCCCTGTCCGTCGCCGAGAATCTGGATCTCGATGTGGCGGGGGTGACCGAGATATTTCTCGATATAGACCGCATCGTCGCCGAAGGCGGCCTTCGCCTCGGTCTTGGCGGTCTGGAGCGCGATTTCGAGCTCGTCCGCCGAGCGGGCGACCTTCATGCCGCGTCCGCCGCCGCCGGCAGCCGCCTTGATGATGACGGGGAAGCCGATATCGCGGGCGACCGCGCGGGCCTCCTCGTCGTCGGAAATGCCGCCCTCGGAGCCGGGGACGGTCGGAATCCCCAAGCGCTTGGCGGTGCGCTTGGCCTCGATCTTGTCGCCCATGATCCGGATATGCTCGGCCTTGGGGCCGATGAAGGTGATGCCGTGGCTCTCAAGGATCTCGGCGAAGCGGGCGTTCTCGGAGAGGAAGCCGTAGCCGGGATGGACGGCGTCGGCGCCGGTGATCTCGCAGGCCGCCAGCAGGCTCGGCACGTTGAGATAGCTGTCGCGCGCGGCCGGCGGGCCGATGCAGACGCTCTCGTCGGCGAGCTTCACATGCATGGAGTCGGAATCGGCGGTCGAATGGACCGCGACGGTGGCAATCCCGAGCTCCTTGCAGGCGCGCAGCACCCGGAGCGCGATTTCGCCGCGATTGGCGATCAGCACCTTGTGGAACATGGGCTGGGCGCTCACTCGATGATCATCAGCGGTTCGCCGTATTCCACCGGCCGGCCGTCCTCGAACAGGATGCGCGTCACGGTGCCGGAGCGCGGGGCGACGATATCGTTGAAGGTCTTCATCGCCTCGATCAGGCAGAGGCGGTCGCCTTCCTTGACGCTCTGGCCGAGCTCGACGAGGGGCTTGGCGTCCGGCGAGGGGCGGCGATAGGCGGTGCCGACCATCGGCGAGGGCACGACGCCCGGATGCTTGCGCGGATCATCGCCGGCGGCAGCGGCCGGTGCGGCGGCAATCGCGGCTGGCGCGGCAGCCGGCGCATAGGCCGGAGCGGCCGCCACCGGAACAGGCGCAGCGACGGTGGCGTGGACGGTGACCTGCCGGGCGACGCGGATCTTCAGCGCCTCGTGCTCGATCTCGATCTCGGTCAGGTCCGTATCGGCCAGCACCTGCGCAAGCTCGCGGATCATCGCGGTATCGATGGGGGATTTGCCTTTGAGCATGGTGCCCTCTTGAACTGATTGCCGCCGCCGCCGTCAGGCGGTCAGGGATGCGAGCGCGGCGATGCCGAGCGCGTAGCCGAGGGGACCGAACCCCACGATGATGCCGCGCGCGACGGGTGACAGGAATGAATGGTGCCGCACCGGCTCGCGGGCATGCACATTGGAGATATGGACCTCGACCAGCGGAATGCCGGTCGCCTTGGTGGCGTCGGCAAGGGCGAGCGAGGTATGGGTATAGGCGCCGGCATTGAACACCACGCCCTTGAGCGTGCCGGCCGCGAAAGCGCGCCCGGCCTCGTGGATCCAGTCGACCAGCACGCCCTCGAGGTTCGACTGGCGGAAGTCGACCGACAGGCCGTGTTTGCCGGCCTCGGTCCGGCACAGGGCCTCGATGTCGGCGAGCGTGGTCGAGCCATAGATGGCCGGTTCGCGCGTGCCGAGCAGATTGAGGTTCGGGCCGTTCAGGACGAAGACGGTGCTCATGCGCCGGGTTCTTGGACAATCCGTTCGGTAGCAGGCGGAATCGCGCGAGACCCGGCAAGCGGGCGCCTGCGGGCGCGCCCTTATAGGCGCAAGCTTCGCGTAAGCAAAGGGAGCGCTGTGGACCGCCGGCGCGCCGGCCCGGGCCCGCGATCCCCGCAATCCAGCCGTTGCGGCAGGCGATGGCGGAACGTACCAACGGGCGGACAGTTCCCGGGCAGCGCGGATCGCAAGCCGGTTCAGGAGGGTTCGGGAATGACCGATGCGACCGCCAGTCAGGCAGCCACGTCCGCCGCGCCGGTGGTCGAGCCCGGTCTCCGCCGGGTGATGGGGCCCTGGCTGCTGCTGCTGTTCATCGTCGGCGACATTCTCGGCACTGGCATCTACGCGCTGACCGGGCAGGTTGCCAAACAGGTGGGCGGGGTGGTCTGGCTGCCCTTCGCCGTCGCCTTCGTCGTCGCGGTCATCACCGCCTTCTCCTATCTCGAACTGGTGACGAAATACCCGCGGGCGGCAGGGGCCGCGCTCTATGCGCACCGCGCCTTCGGCATCCATTTCATCACGTTCATCGTCGCCTTCGCGGTGATGTGCTCGGGCATCACCTCGTCGTCGACCGCCTCGCGTGCGTTCGCGGCGAACCTCTCCCACGCCTTCGGGCTCAACTTCTCCGCCTGGGGCATCACGGCGGTCGGGCTCGGCTTCATGGCGCTCGTCGCGGCGATCAATCTGCGCGGTGTCGGCGAGAGCGTGAAGGTCAACGTGCTGCTGACCTGTGTCGAGCTGACCGGCCTGCTGATCATCATCGTCATCGGCTTCTGGGCCATCAGCCTCGGACAGGGCGACGTCTCGCGCGTCACCCAGTTCAAGCCGGCCGAGGGAGGCGGGCTGTTCTGGCCGGTCATCGCGGCCACCACGCTCGCCTTTTTCGCGATGGTCGGTTTCGAGGACTCCGTGAACATGGCGGAAGAGACCAGGGATCCGACGCGCATCTTCCCGCGCATCCTGCTGGCCGGACTGGGGACCGCCGGCGTCATCTACGTGCTGGTCTCGATCTCGGCGATCACGCTGGTCTCGCCCGAAGAGCTCGGCATCGGCGAGACGCCACTGCTCAAGGTGGTTCAGGCGGGCGCGCCGAACTTCCCGGTCTGGATTTTCGGCTTCATCACCATGTTCGCGGTGGCGAACTCCGCCCTCATCAACATGCTGATGGCCTCGCGCCTCGTTTACGGCATGAGCCGCGAGCATGTGCTGCCGCCGGTGCTCGGCAAGGTCCATCCGACCCGCCATACGCCCTACATCGCGATCGGTTTCACCACCCTGCTGGCCTTCGCCCTGATCACCTTCGTCGGCGAGGTGCCGGCGCTCGGCGGCACGACCGCGCTGCTGCTGCTCTGCGTCTTTACGGTGGTGAATGTCGCCGTGCTGGTTCTGCGCAGGGAGCCGGTGGAGCACAAGCACTTCCGGACGCCGACGATCATGCCGATCCTCGGGGCGCTGTCCTGTGCCTTTCTGGCCGGTCCCTGGACCGGACGCGATCCCGTCCAGTACCGGGTCGCCGGCGCGCTGATCGGCATCGGCATCCTGCTCTGGATCGTCACCGTCCTGGTCAACCGGGCGACCGGCGCGAGACCGGCCGGTCCGGGGGTGGAGGATATCGGCGGCAAGGAGCTTCGGAGCTGAACATCGTTCGCGGCCTGGCGCTGCCGGCCTGGAAAGCGATGGACCTCAGCGCGGACGCGCCAGCGCCGCTCCCGGCCAGGCCTTCCTGGCGACGCGCGCATATTGCGGCGGGAAGGGGATGTCGGCGCCGAGTTCCTCGGCGGCATGCCAGCCCCAACGCGGATCGTCGAGCATGCCGCGGGCAAGCGCGACCATGTCGGCGGCGCCGCTTGCGACGATCTCCTCGGCCTGTTTCGCCGTCCCGATCATGCCGACCGCGCGCGTCGCGATGCCGGAACCCTGCTTCACCGCCTCGGCGAAGGGCACCTGATAGCCGGGCTTCACCGAGACGCGGATCTTCGGATGGATGCCACCGGAGGAAACGCAGACGAAATCGAGGCCGGCGGCCTTGAGCTCAGCCGCGAGGGCGACCGCGTCCGCCACCTGCAGACCGTCATCGGTCCAGTCCTGCCCGGTGATGCGGGCGCCGACCGCGACGCTGTCCGGCACGGCCTTGCGCACCGCCTCGGCGATGGAGAGCGGCCAGGCGAAGCGGTTCTCGCGCGAGCCGCCGAACGCATCCGTGCGCTTGTTGGAGACCGGGCTCATGACGTTGTGCAGCAGGTAGCCGTGGGCCATATGCAGCTCGATCGCATCGAACCCGAGCCGGACGGCGCGCCTGGCGGCGTCGACGAAGGCGCAGCCGATGCGCATCTTGTCCTGGCCGGTGAGCTCGCGCGGGGTGTGCCAGCCTTCGTCGAAGGGGATCGCCGAAGCCGCGACCGTCGGCCAGGGGTCGGCATTGTCCTTCAGCGGGCCGCCGCCTTCCCACGGCCGCTCGGAGGAAGCCTTGCGGCCGGCATGGCCGATCTGGATGCAGAACTTGGTGCCGGGGAGGGCGACGCCGCGCGCGGCGGCCAGCACCCGGCCCAGCGCCAGTTCGTTGCTGTCGGAATAGAGGCCGACGCAGCCATGCGTGATCCTGCCGTGCCGCTCGACCGCCGTCGCCTCGACCACCACCATCGCGGCACCGGACATCGCCAGGCTCATCAGGTGCTGCAGGTGCCAGTCGTTCATGGAGCCGTCATCGGCGGAGTACTGGCACATGGGCGCAACCACGATGCGGTTGGCGAGGGTCACGGGACCGATGGCGAAGGGCGAGAAGAGCTGGCTCATGCGGCCTCTTGCAGTCTGAACTGGTTATTCGGGGCGTTTTGCCCGGCGTTTCGGGAGCGATGTGGCCGCAATCGATGCCCCACGGCAAGCGCCGGGCATGCAGGGCTCGCCTGTCCGCGCCCCAGCCCGCGCCGCCGGCACCATGCCCGGCACGCAGCCCACTCCGTCTGAAGGCGTCTGGCTGGCGGTGCCGATTCCGGCTAATCGAGTGGGAAATTCTCCCCGTGCCGGTCCCCGGAGCCACGGGATTTCCGATCGAGGCCAGGACGGGAAAGAACCGTCCTGTGACGCCATGACAACTTCCGTCTCTGACACCGCGCATCACCACGACGACCGGCTGGCGCGGCGCAATGCCTTCATCCTCGCGCTGGCGACGGCGCTTGCCGGCGCCAATACGACCGTCATGTTCGCCACGGGCGCGATCGTCGGCGCGCAACTCGCGCCGGTCCGCTCGCTGGCGACCCTGCCCATCTCGATCTTCGTCGTCGGCCTTGCCGCAGCCTCGCTGCCGGTCGGCATGCTCGTGCGCCGCTATGGCCGCCGCACGGCCTATCAGATGGCGACGGCCGCAGGCGTGCTCACCGGCCTGTTCGGCTATCTCGGCGTCGTCTGGTCGAGCTTCCCGATCTTCTGTCTCGCGACATTCTCGGCCGGTTTCTACGCCTCCGCCGCGCAGAGCTACCGCTTCGCCGCCGCCGATACCGCGTCCGACGCGTTCCGGCCGAAGGCGATCTCCTGGGTCATGACCGGTGGCATCATCGCGGGCGTGGTCGGGCCGCAGCTCGTCGTCTGGACGAAGGACGCGATGCCGCCGGTGCTGTTCGCCGGCACCTATCTGGGACAGGCCGTGGTGGCGCTCGCCGCCGGCGTGATCCTGTCCTTCATCGACATTCCGAAGCCGAAGCCGGCGCCCGCCGGCACCGTGCGCAGGCCGATCTCGGACTATTTCCGCGACCGCTCCTTCCTGACCGCCGTCATCTGCGGGGCAGGGACCTACATGCTGATGAATTTCGTCATGACGGCCGCGCCGCTCGCCATGATCGCCTGCGACCACACGGTGGACGCGGCGGCCTACGGCATCCAGTGGCACGTCATCGCCATGTACGCGCCGAGCTTCTTCACCGGACATTTCATCACCCGCTACGGCGCGCCGAAGGTGGTGTCGGTCGGCCTGGCGCTGACGGCCTTCTCGGCGGTCGTGGCGCTGCTCGGCATCACGGTGGCGCATTTCTACGTGGCGCTGGTGCTGCTCGGGCTCGGCTGGAACTTCGGCTATATCGGCGCCAGCGCCATGGTCGCCGCCGCCGCGCGGCCGGAAGAGCGCACGCATGTCCAGTCGGTCAACGATTTCTGCGTCTTCGGCGTGATGGCGATCGGCTCGTTCTCCTCGGGCCAGATCGTCACGACCTATGGCTGGGATGCGGTGAACTGGGTGGTGTTTCCGATCGTCGCGGCCGCAGCGGTGGCGCTCGTGGTCGGCACGCGCAGGCGCGTGGCGGCGGCCTGATCGCTCCTTCTCTTTCTGGAATCCCTCGAAATCCCTGAATAACCGCCAAAAGACCGAGGCGCGCACGGCTCCCATCCGTTGCTTCGCCCGCGCGACTTTGGCAAAAAAGCGTCGGACTCGTGGTGGGGTGGGCGCAAGCCGGTCCGAGCCGCAAAAAGAACGAGCAGGCAATATCCGGCACCGGAAGGCCGGTCGGACGCCCCGCGTGCGGGCGCCGCGACAGAGGAAACATCGATGACGACAGCCTTGTGGGTAATTATCGGCTGCGGACTTCTGTCCGTGGTCTATGGCGTATGGGCGACCAAGTCGCTGCTGGCGGCCGATGCAGGCAATGCCCGCATGCAGGAGATCGCCGGCGCGGTCGCCGAGGGCGCCGCGGCCTATCTGCGCCGCCAGTATCTGACCATCTCGGTCGTCGGCCTCGTCATCCTTGTCCTCGTCGGCTACCTGCTCGGCACCGCCGTCGCGGTCGGCTTCCTGATCGGCGCGGTCCTGTCGGGCGCCGCAGGCTTCATCGGCATGAACGTCTCGGTGCGCGCCAACGTGCGCACGGCGCAGGCCGCGTCGAAGTCGCTCGCCGCCGGCCTCGACATCGCCTTCAAGGCGGGCGCGGTCACCGGCCTGCTGGTCGCGGGCCTCGCCCTGCTCGGCGTCGCGGTCTATTTCTGGGCCCTGACCGGTCCGGGCGGCCTTGCCCCGAACAGCCGCACGGTCATCGACGGCCTGGTGGCGCTCGGCTTCGGCGCGTCGCTGATCTCGATCTTCGCCCGTCTCGGCGGCGGCATCTTCACCAAGGGCGCCGACGTCGGCGCCGACCTCGTCGGCAAGGTCGAGGCCGGCATCCCGGAGGATGATCCGCGCAACCCGGCGACCATCGCCGACAACGTGGGCGACAATGTCGGCGACTGCGCCGGCATGGCCGCCGACCTGTTCGAGACCTACGCCGTGACCGTGGTCGCGACCATGGTGCTCGCGGCGATCTTCTTCGCTGGCACGCCCGCGCTCACCTCGGCGCTGATCTACCCGCTGGCGATCTGCGCGGTCTGCATCGTCACCTCCATCGTCGGCACGTTCTTCGTGAAGCTCGGCGCCAACAACTCGATCATGGGCGCGCTCTACAAGGGCCTGATCGTCACCGGCATCCTGTCGATCGGCGGTCTCGCCCTCGCCACCCAGTTCGTCACCGGCTGGGGCGTCATCGGCACGGTCGCCGGCAAGACCGTGACCGGCTCGGCCCTGTTCGCCTGCGGCCTCGTCGGCCTCGTGGTCACCGGCCTGATCGTCTGGATCACCGAGTACTATACCGGCACGGGCAAGCGCCCGGTCGTCTCGATCGCCCAGGCCTCGGTCACCGGACACGGCACCAACGTCATCCAGGGCCTCGCGGTCAGCCTTGAATCGACGGCGCTGCCGGCCATGGTCATCGTCGGCGGCATCATCGCGACCTTCCAGCTCGCCGGTCTGTTCGGTACCGCCATCGCGGTCACCACCATGCTCGGCCTCGCCGGCATGATCGTCGCGCTCGACGCCTTCGGCCCGGTCACCGACAATGCCGGCGGCATTGCCGAAATGGCTGGCCTGCCGAAGGAGGTCCGTC
The DNA here is from genome assembly GCF_016793595.1 of Phreatobacter sp. Lineage (GTDB taxonomy): Bacteria > Pseudomonadota > Alphaproteobacteria > Rhizobiales > Phreatobacteraceae > Phreatobacter. The sequence continues at coordinate 453,876 of NZ_JAEULY010000009.1, read as the reverse complement.
ACTCGACGGACGCGCTCGACGCGGTCGGCAACACCACCAAGGCCGTCACCAAGGGCTATGCCATCGGTTCGGCCGGTCTCGGCGCGCTGGTTCTGTTCGCCGCCTACAGCTACGACCTCAACTACTTCATCGCCGAGGCGAACAAGGCCGGATCGACCGCCTACAGCTACTTCAAGGGCATGTCGCCGGTCACCTTCGACCTGTCGGACCCCTATGTCGTCGCCGGCCTGATCTTCGGCGGCCTCATCCCCTACCTGTTCGGCGGCATCGCCATGACCGCCGTCGGCCGCGCCGCCGGCTCGGTCGTGGAAGAGGTCCGCCGCCAGTTCAAGGAAAAGCCGGGCATCATGGCCGGCACCGACAAGCCGGACTATGCCCGCGCGGTCGACATGCTGACCAAGGCGGCGATCAAGGAGATGATCATCCCCTCGCTGCTGCCGGTGCTCGCGCCGCTGGTCGCCTATTTCGGCGTGCTGTGGATGTCGGGTTCCAAGGCTTCGGCCTTCGCGGCGCTCGGCGCCTCACTGCTCGGCGTCATCGTCAACGGCCTGTTCGTCGCCATCTCGATGACCTCGGGCGGCGGTGCCTGGGACAACGCCAAGAAGAGCTTCGAGGATGGCTTCGTCGACAAGGACGGCGTGACGCATCTGAAGGGCTCGGACGCGCACAAGGCCTCGGTCACCGGCGACACCGTCGGCGACCCCTACAAGGACACGGCGGGTCCCGCCGTGAACCCAGCCATCAAGATCTGCAACATCGTGGCGCTGCTGCTCCTCGCGATCCTCGCGCACTGAGTTCGGGTCACGTCATGCAACGAGCCCCGCGGGAGCGATCCCGCGGGGCTTTTGCTTTTTTTGGTGCGGACGAGGGCCGGGCGCTGCGTTCCGCGGGGCCCGGCCCGCCAGCCGCCGGTTGCAGAGCCCGGAAATGAAAAAGCCCCGCCGGAGCGGGGCTTTTGTCTCGTGCACGCCGAAGGTCCGGCGCGGCGCGCATCCATCAGGTGCGCGGGCCCTGGATGATCTGGCGGAGCAGGTTCGCTTCCTCGCCGCCGGTGACCGTCGAGCGCGAGATGAAGTCGAAGACCTTGCCGTCCTGCAGGCCGTAATTGGCCATGCGCTCGACCTTGCGCTCGCGGTTGAAATAGATGGCGAGCACGTTGCGCTCGACCGTCCGGGGCGCCTGGAACTGGAAGGTGCGGGTCTGGCGCTCGGAGATGTAATAGAAAACGTCGCCGTTGATCGTGGAGATCGTCGTCGGCGTGCCGAGCGCGATCATCACCTGATCCTGGCTGTTGCCTTCCTTGACCTGGGCCAGCGCCTCCTCGGAGGGGACGTAGCCGCGGTTGAAGGTTTCGCCGAAGCCCATGCGCTCCTGCTGCGGCAGGGAGGGGGTCAGCGAGGTGATGCTCGGGCCGGACGAGCAGGCTGCGAGCGTTACCGCGGCGCCGGCGATCAGCGCGAGCCTCGCCGCGGCGATACGGCGCGAACCCACGGACAATGCGGCCTCGGCGGGACTGGACGGCACGCGCTTCATCTTGTCGAAACCTCTGGACCCAACCTGACCGCGCCCCCGGCGCGGTGCGCCACGCTTGAACGCGGCGGCGCGATGACTTAACCCCCGGCAGCGGCCATTTCAACCCGAAGGCACCAAAACCGATGATTCTGGGCCTGTTCCGGCGAAGCGCGCGCGACGCGACCATCGATAGGCTTTACGGCGCCATCGTGGCGCAGGCGCGCGAGCCTGCCTTCTTCCGCGACCATGGCGTTCCCGATACGGTCGATGGCCGGTTCGAGATGGTCGTTCTGCACGTCTTTCTGGTGCTTCACCGCCTGAAGCAGGAGAGCGAGGAGCGCCGTGAGCTGGGGCAGGCGCTGTTCGACCTGCTGTTCGCTGATTTCGACCGCGCGCTGCGCGAACTGGGCGTCGCGGACACCAAGGTGCCGAAGAAGATCCGCGAAATGAGCCAGGCCTTCTACGGGCGCACCAGGGCCTATGACGAGGCGCTCGCGAGCGGCGAGGCGCAGGCGCTGGAGGAGGCGCTGGCGCGCAATGTCCGCGCCGACGCGACCGCTGACACCGCGGCGCTCGCTTCCTATGTGAGGGCTGCGGCGGCTGATATCGCCGCGATCCCCTATGCCACGCTGGCCGCCGGGTCGATCACCTTCCCGCCGGTGCCGAAAGGACCCCAGCCGAAAGGACCGCTGTCATGACCGGCAAATCGCCAACCGGAGAGGGCCTGCCGCGCTGGCCGGTGCGCATCGCCGACGTTCCCGCTGGCGGCGTCCATGTCCGCAAGCGCGGGCTCGCCGCGGCGGAACTGGCGGCCTTTGCCGCCGCCATCGGCGTCGAATCGATGTCGGAGCTCGACGTCGATCTGCACGTGAAGCCCTATCGCGGCGATGGCCTGGCCGTCGAGGGCAGGGTGCGCGCGACGGTCGGGCAGATCTGCGTCGTCACCCTCGATCCCGTGGAAAACGAGATCGACGAGGAAGTCGAGGCGAGTTTCCGCCCCGAGGCGATGCTGAAGCCGCATCTCGTCCATGACGAGGACGAGGGCATGGCGATCGACGCCTCGGTCGCCGCCGATGATCCGCTGGTCGGGGGCGCCATCGACGCGGCGGCCATCGCGGCGGAATTCCTCGCGCTCGGCGTCGATCCCTATCCGCGCAAGCCGGGCGTCGCCTTCGAGGCTCCGGAAGGCGCGGGCGAAGGCTCGGCCTTTGCCGGCCTCGCCAAACTGAAGCGTGGCGGTTGAATGACGCGGCGAATGAACCGATCCGGCCTGCCCGCCTCTTGTGCAGGCGCGGGCAGCCGCTATTGTCCCGGCTCCCTGCGTCGGTCGCTGCCGCGCGGTCTTGAATGGCGCAGAGCGCCGCGCGAACGGACGTGACGATGTCGGAAAAGGTCAGACTGGCGCTCGATGTGATGGGGGGCGATTTCGGCCCGTCCGTCGTCGTGCCCGGCGCCGAGATCGCGCTGTCGCGGCACCGCGACATCGAGTTCGTGCTGGTCGGCGACGAGCGCCAGATCACGCCGCTGCTGGCCGCCAATCCGCGAGTCAAGGCGCATTCCGAGATCGTCCATACCGACATCGCCATCAGGATGGATGACAAGCCGTCCAAGGCGCTGCGCTACGGCCGGCGTGTCTCGTCGATGTGGAAGGCCATGGACGAGGTGAAGTTCGGGCGCGCCGCCGCCGCCGTCTCGGCCGGCAATACCGGCGCGCTGATGGCCATGGCGGCCTTCAACCTGAAGACCATGGAAGGCATCGAGCGCCCGGCGCTCGCCGCGCTCTGGCCGACGCTCCGGGGCGAATCCATCGTGCTCGACATGGGCGCCTCGATCGGCGCCGATGCGCGGGCGCTGGTCGACATGGCCGTGATGGGCGCGGCCATGGCGCGCGTCGTCTTCGATCTCGAAACGCCGACGGTCGGCCTGCTCAATATCGGCGTCGAGGAGGTCAAGGGCCTCGAATTCATCCGCGAAGCCGGCCAGATGTTGCGCGACACGCCCATTCCGGGGCTCGACTACCGCGGCTTCGTCGAGGGCGACGATATCGGCAAGGGCGTGACCGACGTGATCGTCACCGAGGGTTTCACCGGCAATATCGCCCTGAAGACCGGCGAGGGCACGGCCAAGCAGATCGGCGAATATCTGCGCGCGGCCATGGCCCGCACCTGGCGCTCGCGCCTCGGCTATCTGCTCGCCCGTAACGCATTCTCGACGCTTCGTGAGAAGATGGACCCGCGCAAGAGCAATGGCGCGGTGTTCCTCGGCCTCAACGGCGTCGTGATCAAGAGCCATGGCGGCACCGATCCGCTCGGCTTCGCCAGCGCGGTCGATGTCGCCTACGACATGGCGCGCTACGACCTCCAGTCGAAGATTCGGTCCATGCTCGACGCCTATCATGCATCCCGGCCGGAAGCCCCGGCCGCTCCCCTCGAGGCCGCATCGTGACACGCCGTTCCGTGGTGCGCGGCGTGGGCAGTCATCTGCCCGCCCGTGTCCTGACAAATGCCGAACTGTCGACCATGGTCGATACGTCCGACGACTGGATCGTCCAGCGTTCGGGCATCCGCCAGCGGCATATCGCGGCCGAGGGCGAGACCACCGCCGAACTCGGGCTGAAGGCCGCGCAGGCGGCGCTCGCCCATGCCGGCCTCGACGCGCAGGACATCGATCTGATCGTGCTGGCGACATCGACCCCGGACCGGACATTTCCGGCCTCGGCAACCGCGATCCAGGACCGGCTGGGCATCCGCCACGGCGTTGCCTTCGACCTCCAGGCAGTGTGCTCGGGCTTCGTTTTCGGCGTCACGACGGCGGACAAGTTCCTGCGCTCGGGCAGCCACAAGCGGGCACTGGTCATCGGCGCCGAGACCTTCTCGCGCATCCTCGACTGGACCGACCGCACGACCTGCGTGCTGTTCGGCGACGGCGCCGGCGCGATCGTGCTCGAGGCGCAGGACCAGCCGGACGGCACCGCTGGCAGGGGCGTGCTGACGACGCATCTGCGTTCGGACGGTCGGCACACGCCGAAGCTCTACGTCGATGGCGGCCCCTCGCTGACGGGAACGGTCGGACATCTGCGCATGGAGGGCCGCGAGGTCTTCAAGCACGCCGTCGGCATGATCACCGACGTGATGAATGACGCCTACGCCGCGACCGGAACGACCTCCGAGGACCTCGACTGGTTCGTGCCGCACCAGGCCAACAAGCGGATCATCGACGCCTCGGCCGAGAAGCTGAAGATCGCGCCGGAGAAGGTGGTCATCACCGTCGACCGTCACGGCAATACGTCTGCCGCCTCCATTCCGTTGGCGCTGGATGTCGCCGTGAAGGACGGGCGGATCAAACAGGGCGATCTCGTCATGCTGGAGGCCATGGGCGGCGGCTTCACCTGGGGTTCGGCGCTGATCCGCTGGTGACGATGCCAGCGCGGACGGGTTGACCGTCGCGTGTCGAACCCATAGTGATAATGAAATCAGAGTGATAAGGCGGATGGCGGCAATGCGGCCGGTCGATCCGGCCGCGATTGAGGCATGGGTCCTGGGGGGGGGGTCGATATGGCGGGCAAGACCGTCACGCGCGCTGATCTTTGCGAGGCCGTCTATCAGAAGGTCGGACTGTCGCGGACCGAATCGGCGCAGCTCGTCGAACTCGTTCTGAAAGAGATGACCGACTGTCTCGCCGACGGGGAGACGGTGAAGCTGTCGTCGTTCGGCTCGTTCATCGTCCGCTCCAAGGGCGAGCGCATCGGGCGCAACCCCAAGACCGGCCAGGAAGTGCCCATCGCGCCGCGTCGCGTCATGGTTTTCAAGCCGTCGAACATCCTGAAGGCCCAGATCAACGGCCAGAGCGGCGAAGGCCTGAAGGACTGAGTCCTCGCTGTCGGGCCAGCCCGAAATTTGAACCTTTCCTAGCGTCATTCGCGATTGCCGCGCGGACACGAATCCGCCACCGTTCCGCCGCCCGGTATGGCTATGACCTTCGGGCACTCTCGCGAAAAACCGGATTGATTGGTGGACAAGGCACCGGACGCATATCGCACGATCAGCGAGGTCGCCGACGACCTCGATCTGCCCCAGCACGTCCTGCGTTTCTGGGAGACGCGGTTTGCCCAGATCAAGCCGCTGAAGCGCGGCGGCGGCCGGCGCTATTACCGTCCCGAGGATATCGACCTCCTGAAGGGCATCCGCCACCTGCTCTACGGCGAGGGCTATACGATCCGCGGTGTCCAGCGGATCATCAAGGAGAGCGGGGTCAAGGCCATCCAGGCGCTTGGGCGCGGCGAGGGCGCGGCGGGTCTGCCGAAGCCCAAGGGCCCCGAGATCATCGGCTCGGACATGATCAGCCCCGGAGCTTCGGCGCGCGGCGCCATGGCCGAGGACGAGATCGGGCCCGACGATGCGGCGGATGCCGACATGGAGCCGGACGAGCCGGCGGCACCGGCCCAGCACGGGCTTCGCTCCGGTCTCAAGGGACTGTTCCGAGGCGAGCGGGCCGACCCGGTCCGGCCGCCGCTGGCGCTCGACGCCGAGCCTGCCGGCCGGCCGCTCGGCGGCGACAATTACGGCGAACGGCCTTTCGCGGCGTTCCGGCGCGAGCCCGTGCTGGACGGGCCGGTTCGTCGCGAGGCCGCGACGGCGGATGCCCGCGCGTCGCATGCTGGCGAGGCAGCCGGCAGCGAAACGAGAGCTGCCGCCGGCGCCGCTGATTTCCGCGCTCCGGCACGCCCGGCGGCAGCCCCTGAAATGGCCCACCGGGCAGCGGAAGTGGCATCGCCGCCCGAGGAGCGGCGGATGCCGTCGCAGGCCGCCGAACCCGCGCCGGCCCAACCCGCGTCGCGCCGGCTCAGCGCCGATGATGTCCGCAGGCTTCAGGCGGCGATCTACGAACTGACGGAATGCCGGAAGCGGCTCGATCAGGCGATTGTCGTTCGCTGACGGGCGCCGCCTGCGTCAATCGACGGCGATATTGTCGATCAATCTCGTCGCGCCGAGCGTCGCCGCAGCCAGCAGCCTGCGGGGCCGGCCGGGGCGCGGTTCGCCGAGGTCGGCGGCATCGCGCAGTTCCAGATAGTCGGGCGCAAAGCCGGCGGCCGCGATCGCCTCGCGGGCGTGGGCGAGGGCGCTTTCCGGCGCTCCTCCGGCGGCGATGCCGGACGAGCAGGCCCGCATGATGCGGTGCAGCTCCGGCGCTTTCGCGCGATTTTCGGGGGAGAGGTAGACGTTGCGCGAGGACATGGCGAGGCCGTCCGGCTCGCGCACGGTCGGCGCTCCGATCACCTCCACCGGCAAATCGAGGTCGGCGGCCATGCGGCGGATCACGGCGAGCTGCTGGAAATCCTTCTCGCCGAAGACGGCCACATCGGGAGCCGACTGCGTGAACAGCTTGGCGACGATGGTGGCGACACCCGCGAAGTGGAAGGGTCGCGAGACGTCCTCCAGACCCGCCGTTGCAGGCCCCTTCAGGCTGACGGTCGTGGCCGCGTCCGGCGGGTACATGACCTCGACGGTCGGGGCATAGACCGCGTCGGCGCCGATCTCGGTCAGCTTCGCGAGATCCGCCTCGAAGGTGCGGGGATATTTCGAGAAATCCTCGCTCGGGGCGAACTGGGTCGGGTTGACGAAGATCGAGACGATCACCCGGTCGGCGTGACGTCGGGCGATTTCGACCAGCGAGATATGCCCGGCGTGGAGGGCGCCCATCGTGGGCACGAGGCCGACGCGCTTGCCCCGGGCTCGCCACGAGGCGACGAGGGCGCGAAGGTCGGGGACGGTGCGGGCGATGGCCGGCGCGATGGCGGTCAAGGCGGAACTCCGATGCTGCGACTGCGAAGGTCAGGCAGTCTCGTCATCCGGATCGGGTTTGGCCATCCACCAGATGACCAGCATGGCCACCGGAATCCAGGCGATGCCGGCCAGCGCATAGAAGACCGGCTCGCCGACCGGGCCGAAGCGGCGCACGGCATTGTGCATGATCGCCATGACCAGGAGGGCGTAGAACGCCACCCAGGCGACGAGCAGGACGGTGCCGAAGAGCTTGCGGGTGCGCTGGCGCATGAAGAGGTCCGGTCCGGCGTGCCTTGTTCGGCACCGGCCGGGTCTATATCTCTCCGGCGGTGCCCATCACAAGCCGGAGGTTTGCCGCATGACGGCCGTTGCAGCGCGTTCCGCGAGCCCGCAGTCCGACCGCATCGTGCGGTTGTGGCTGTTCGGCGTGGCGGCGCTTGTCTTCGCGATCGTCGTGGTGGGCGGTGCGACGCGGCTGACCGATTCCGGCCTGTCGATCACCGAATGGAAGCCGGTGACCGGCGCGCTGCCACCGCTGTCGCATGCGCAATGGCTGGAGGAGTTCGCCAAGTACCGGGCGAGCCCGCAATATGACGCGATCAACCGCGGCATGAGCCTGGGCGATTTCCAGTTCATCTTCTGGTGGGAATGGGCGCACCGCTTTCTCGGCCGGCTGATCGGCGCGGCCATGCTGCTGCCCTGGCTGTTCTTCGTCGCCAAGGGCTGGCTGCGCGGCCGGCTGGCGGCGGCGACCTTCGGCATCGGCGTCCTGATGGGCGTTCAGGGCCTCGTCGGCTGGCTCATGGTCGCGTCGGGCCTTGAGCCCGGCATGGTCTATGTCGCGCCGCTCAAGCTGATGTTCCACCTGACGCTCGCCTGCCTGATCTTCGCGCTGCTGGTGTGGGTGGCGCTGGGACTCGGACAGGGTAGGGAGCGCGAAGCGCCGCCCGACCGGGTTCGCTGGGGCGGCATCGCGGTGCTGGCGCTGCTGGCGCTTCAGATCGCGCTCGGCGCGCTGGTCGCGGGCAACCGCGCGGGCATGCGCTTCAACGACTGGCCGCTGATGGACGGCGCGTGGATTCCGCCCGCCAACGTGCTGTTCGACCGGCCGACCGTCGCGGAGGCCTTCGTCGATTCGCTGGCGCTGGTGCAGTTCAACCACCGCCTCGCCGCCTATGCTCTGCTCGCTCTGGCCCTGTGGCACATGCTCGCCGCGCGCGGCACCGCCTTTGCGAAGGGGGCGGTGGTGCTGTTCGGGCTGATCGCCGCGCAGGCGGTGATCGGCATCGTGACGCTGATGCTGGTCGTGCCGCTCTGGGCGGGCCTCGCTCATCAGGGCTTCGCGGTGCTGGTCCTCGGCCACGCGCTCGCGCATGTCCACGGCCTGACGCGGGCACGGCGGGCAGGACGCGAGCCGATGGCCCGCGCCCTCCCGGCGGAATAGGCGCTCACACCGCCGAGAGCGCGCTCTCCAGGTCGGCGATGATGTCGGCGGCGTCCTCGATGCCGATGGACAGGCGCACCACCTCCGGACCGGCGCCGGCCAGCGTCTTCTGCTCGTCCGAGAGCTGGCGGTGGGTGGTCGAGGCCGGATGGATCACCAGCGAACGCGTGTCGCCGACATTGGCTAGGTGCGAGAACAGCTTCACCTCCGACACCAGCTTCACGCCGGCATCGAAACCGCCCTTGAGGCCGAAGGTGAAGACGGCGCCGGCGCCCTTCGGGGCATATTTCTTCGCCAGCGCATGGCCCTTGTCGGTCGGCAGGCCGGGATAGCTGACCCAGGCGACCTTCGGGTGCTTCGACAGGAACTCCGCGACCTTCAGCGCATTGGCCGAGTGGCGCTCCATGCGCAGCGGCAGCGTCTCGATGCCGGTGAGGATCTGGAAGGCGTTGAACGGCGACAGCGCCGGCCCCAGATCGCGCAGGCCGAGCACGCGCACGGCGATGGCGAAGGCGAAATTGCCGAAGGTCTCGGCGAGGACGATGCCGCCATATTCCGGGCGCGGCGCGGTCAGGAACGGGTAGCGGCCCGACTTGATCCAGTCGAACGAGCCGCCATCGACGATGACGCCGCCGATGGAATTGCCGTGGCCGCCGAGGAACTTGGTGGCCGAATGCACGACGATGTCGGCGCCGTGCTCGAACGGCTTGATCAGGTAGGGGGTCGCCAGCGTGTTGTCGACGATCAGCGGGATGCCGTGCTTCTTCGCGATGGCCGAAATGCCGGCAATGTCGGTGATGTTGCCGGCGGGATTGGCGATGCTCTCGATGAAAATCGCCTTGGTCTTCGGCGTCACCGCCTTCTCGAAGGAGGCGAGGTCGTCCTGATCGGCCCAGGTCACGCGCCAGTCGAAGCTCTTGTAGGAGTGGTTGAACTGGTTGATCGAGCCGCCATAGAGCTTCTTCGACGCGACGAATTCGTCGCCCGGCTGCAACAGGGCGTGGAAGACGAGGAACTGCGCGGCATGGCCGGATGCGACGCCGAGCGCCGCCGTGCCGCCTTCAAGCGCGGCAACGCGCTCCTCCAGCACGGCGTTGGTCGGGTTGCCGATGCGGGTATAGATGTTGCCGAAGGCCTGCAGGCCGAACAGCGAGGCCGCGTGGTCGACATCGTCGAACACGAAGGAGGTCGTCTGGTAAATGGGCGTCGCGCGCGCGCCGGTGGTCGGGTCGGGCTGCGCGCCTGCGTGAACGGCAAGGGTCGAGAAGCCCGGAACGCGATCGGCCATCATATCCTCCTGAGTGCCGCAAGGCGGCCTGTTTCATCCCCGTACAGGGATTGTTTTTCTAGTTTGGCGCTCATGCGAGCGTCAAGCGAATGAAATTTTCTACTTTCCGCTCGGGCCGGAACCGAAAGTCTGCCGCAGGCCCAGCTTCTGGAACTTGCCTTCCTTGAGCTGCGGTGCGCGCTTGGCCGAGATGGTCCGCGAGTTGACGCCCATCCAGGCGATCTCGGAGGAGAGTCGCCCGAGCTCGATCTTCGGGCAGCGGTTCATGACCACTTTCAGGCCGGCGGCTTCGGCCCTCGCGGCCGCGTCGTCGTTGCGCACGGAGAGCTGCATCCAGATGACGCCAGGCTTCGGATCGAGAGCGAGGGCTTCATCCACGACGCCGGCGGCGGCCTCCGAGTTGCGGAAGATGTCGACCATGTCGATCGGCTCCGGAACATCCTTCAGCGTCGCATAGACGGTGCGGCCGAGGATTTCCTTCCCCGCGAGGCCGGGATTGATCGGATGGACGCGATAGCCGCGGTCAGCCAGGTATTTGAGCACGAAGAAGCTTGGCCGGACCTCGTTCGCCGAAGCGCCGACCATGGCGATGGACTTCACCGAGGCGAGGATGCCGCGAATGGCGTCGTCGGCGTAGCTGTCGTGGTTCACCGATCCTCCCATCGCGGTTCGCGCTTGCCCAGCAGCGCTTCGATGCCCTCGGCGGCATCGCGCGCCAGCATGTTCTCGACCATCACGGCGCTGGCGTGGTCGTAGGCCTCGGCCAAGGTCATGTCGATTTGCCGATAGAAGGCGGTCTTGCCGGTTTTCACGGTCAGCGCCGATTTCGCGGCGATGACGGTGGCGAGCGCCTGAGCCGCCGGTACTTCCTCGCCCGCCGGCACCACGCGGTTGACGAGGCCCATGCGGTGAGCCTCCTCCGCCGGGATAGGCTGTCCCAGCAGCAGCATTTCCATGGCGTGCTTGGGCGCGACGTTGCGCGAGAGCGCGACCATCGGCGTCGAGCAGAACAGGCCGAAATTGACGCCGGGCGTGCAGAAGCGCGCTTCCGACGAGGCGACGGCGAGATCGCAGGAGGCGACAAGCTGGCAGCCGGCGGCGGTCGCCAGACCCTGCACGGCGGCGATGACCGGCTGCGGCAGGTTGACGATCTGCTGCATCATCGAGGAGCAGCGGCCCATGATGTCGGCGTAATAGGCGCGGCCGCGATCGGCGTCGGCGCGGCGCGCGGTCATTTCCTTGAGGTTGTGGCCCGACGAATAGACCGGTCCGACGGCCGTCAGCACCACGGCGCGCACCGAACTGTCCGCCGCGATGGCGCGCAGCGTTTCCGACAGCGCCGCGAGCATGGCTTCCGACAGGCTGTTGCGGCTCGACGGATCGTCCATGGTCAGCGTCGCGACGCCGCCGGCATCCTGCCGGGCGAGAATTCTGTGGCCGGTCGTCGGAGCCGGGGAGGGCGCGTTCATCTCCATCCGCCTTTCGCAAGAGGGACGCACCGGACCTTGGCCCGCTAACCTCCCGGCTTCAAGGCGGCCGAACGGCCGCGACAGGATTGGCCGCCATGTCCGACGCGCAGACGATACCCCCGAAAATGACGACGGAGGCGATGGAGACGTTCCTCGAACGCGAATTTCCGCAGGTGTTCGGGGCAGGCAAGCTCTATCATGTCGAGACCGTCGGCCACCGCTTCGCGCGCATGCGCTGCCGCTACGACGCCCGCCAGCTCCGGCCGGGCGGCACGATTTCCGGCCCGACCATGATGACGCTGGCCGATACCGGGCTCTATGTGGCGATCCTTGCCTCGATCGGTCCGGTGGCGCTGGCGGTGACCACCAACCTCAACATCAACTTCCTGAAGAAGCCGGCGCAGCGCGACCTGATCGCCGAATGCCGGCTGATGAAGCTCGGCAAGCGATTGGCGGTCGGCGAGGTTTCGATCTGGTCGGATGGTGAGGCGGAGGAACTGGTCGCCCATGCGACCGGCACCTATTCGATCCCGCCGGAGCGCTGACGAGATCCCAGGATCGTTGCGGACCCTCAACGTCATGCCCGGCCTTGTGCCGGGCATTCGCGACCTGAACGCAAGCGTCCCACTCCTTTCCTTCGGACCGGCGGCTTTCAAGCCTCTTGCAGGCGCTTGCGCAGCTCCGCCTTGGCGATCTTCTCCAGCGTCGAGCGCGGCATGTCGTCGACGAGGTGGATTTCGCGCGGCACCTTGAAGTCGGCGAGGGCGGAGCGGCAAGCGGCGAGGACCGTGTCGGCGAAGCCGGGCGGCGCGCCGTCGAGACCACCCTGCGGGATGATGAAGGCAACGGGCACCTCGTCCAGCATCGGGTGCTTCCTGGCGACGACGGCGACCTCGCGCACGCCCGCGACCTGCACGATGGTCTGCTCGATCTCCGAGGCCGCGACATTCTCCCCGCCGACCTTCAGCATGTCCTTGTCGCGGTCGGCGAAGCGGATGAAGCCGTTGTCCAGCAGCATCACTCGGTCGCCGGTGATGAAATAGCCGTACTCGTCGAAGCTCTCGTGCATGGCCTTTTCGTTGAACAGATATTCCTTGAACAGCGACAGGCCGGGAATGCCGCGGATCAGCAGATGGCCGGTGCCGCCGGGCGGAGTCGGCGAACCGTCGGCATCCACCACGCGGATCTCGTATTCGGGTGCGGCACGGCCGATGGCCATCGGCGTGTTCGGCTGGTGCAGCTCGCCGACGATGCCGTGGGTGATGGTTTCGGTCATGCCCCACCAGCCGATGGTCCTGATGCCGAATCGCGCGTCGGTCGGCGGCGCGGAGACCGCGCTGCCCCAGAGGCGGAACGTGTGCTGCTTGGGGATGTCGCGTTCCATCAGCGCGCGCACGCAGAAGGGTACGACGGAGGTCCAGGTGCAGCGGTGCTCGGCGGCGGTCGACCAGAAGCGGCTCGCCGAAAAGCGCGGCTGGATGACCGCCGTTCCACCGACCCACAGCGTCGCCAGAACCGAATAGGCCAGCGCGTTGGTGTGGAACAGCGGCAGGTGGACGAGGTGGATGTCGTCCGGCCTGAGGTCTTCGTGGGCGGCGTTGATCTTGGCGCCCCAGAGCGCGTTGGCGTGGGTCCAGAGCACGGCTTTCGGCCGCGCCGTGGTGCCGGATGTGTACTGGACGCTGCATGGCCAGAGCGGGTCGTGCTGCCGGCGCGGACGGTCGCCCGCCTCGGCGAACAGGGCGTCGAACCGATCCGCCTTCTCCGGCAGCCGCGCGTCGGGCGCAGGTTCGCCGCCGTCATTGTCGGTGACCGCCAGCCAGCGGAGCGCCGGGCAGTTGGCGGCGACGATACCGGCATAGGCCGGCTGGGTGATGGCGGCGACCGCGCCGCAATGCTCAGCGAAATAGGCGACTTCCGGCCCGGCCGAACGCGTATTCGTCGTGACGGCCACCGCGCCGAGCTCGACGCAGGCATACCAGGCAAGAAGCGCCTCGAGGCAGTTGTCGAGATGGATCAGCACGAACTCGCCCGGTTTCACGCCGCGTCTTGCAAGACCCGCCGCAAGCGCGCCGACGCGAGCATGGAAGGCGGCGTAGGTGAGGGTGACGGACGGGCGCTCGAACGGCGCCCAGACGATGAACGGATGATCGCGTCGGGTCTCCGCGCGCAACCTGAGAAGCCAGGGCACGTCCAGTCCGGCGAAGGGGCCGGCATGGCCCGGCGCGAGGGTCGGCATCGGCATCTGGCATTTCCCCTTGAAGATGGTCGGGCGGTTCGGCCGCTTCTTGGTCAGCGATCAGCCTAGCAAGCGCCGCGGGCGGCTCAACACGGCCGTTCCGGAGAGAGGTTGTGTGGGTCCGTGGCCTGCGCGCGACGCAGGCGGCCTGTTGCCAAATCACACCTTGTTCGCGGGGTGGCGCTGCCCATCTGTCCCCGGCGGCCGTCGCGACCGGCCGATCAGGAGCATCCATGACCGATCTGTCCGCCTTTCCGATCACCCGCCGCTGGCCGGCTGAGCATCCCGACCGCATCCAGCTCTATTCGCTGCCCACCCCGAACGGCGTGAAAGTCTCGATCATGCTGGAGGAAACCGGGCTCCCCTACGAGCCGCACACGATCAATATCGGTCAGAACGAGACCTGGGGTCCGGAATTCCTGTCACTCAACCCGAACGGCAAGATCCCAGCGATCATCGATCCTGATGGCCCCGGCGGAAAGCCACTCGGCCTGTTCGAGTCGGGGGCGATCCTCCTCTATCTCGCCGAGAAGACCGGCAAACTGATCCCCGCCGATCCGGCGCGGCGGATCGAGACGATCCAGTGGGTGTTCTTCCAGATGGCCTCTGTCGGTCCGATGTTCGGGCAGGTCGGCTTCTTCCACAAATTCGCCGGCCGTGAATACGAGGACAAGCGCCCCCTGCAGCGCTATGTGGCGGAATCGAAGCGCCTGCTCGGCGTGCTGGAGACGCGGCTTGCCGGGCGCAGATTCATCATGGGCGACGACTTCACCATTGCCGACATTTCGCTGCTCGGCTGGGTGCGCAATATCGTCGGCTTCTATGGCGCGGGCGATCTCGTCGAGTACGGCAAGCTGAAGGAGGTTCCGGCCTGGCTGGAACGCTGCCTCGCGCGGCCGGCGGTGCAGCGTGGCCTGGAGATTCCAAAGCGGCCGTAGGCCCGACGGGCCGCGGCAAGTGCTTGCGAAAACGGCGGTAATTTTAGGGTATCAAAATACCTATTTTATAAGCCATTGAAATAGCTATAAAATATCGCCGAAACTCGCATTGACGCGCGGCAGGCGCTCGCCTATAGCCCTTCCCGACGCGGCTGCCGGTTCCGGTTCGCCGCTCGGAATTCTCCAAAACCGGAAGACACAACCATGAAGACCTATGTGGCGAAGCCCGCCGAGGTCGACAAGAAGTGGGTTCTGATCGACGCGAAGGGCCTGGTTGTCGGCCGTCTCGCGACGATCGTGGCGATGCGCCTGCGCGGCAAGCACAAGGCCACCTATACCCCCCATGTCGATTGCGGTGACAATGTCATCATCATCAACGCGGACAAGGTGGTTTTCACCGGCCGCAAGTGGGAACAGAAGGCCTACTACCACCACACCGGCTATCCCGGCGGCATCAAGGAGCGCATCGCGAAGACCATTCGCGACGGCAAGTTCCCGGAGCGCATCGTCGAGAAGGCCGTGGAGCGCATGATCCCGCGTGGTCCGCTCGGCCGGCAGCAGATGTCGAACCTGCGCGTCTATGGCGGCGACAAGCATCCGCATGAGGCCCAGTCGCCGACCGTCCTCGACGTCGGCACCATGAACACCAAGAACGTGAGGGCCTGACGATGGCTGAGACCGTTTCGTCCCTCGAGGGCCTTGCGGCCCTGAAGCCGGCGGCGGCGGATGCGCCCCGGCACGTCCAGAAGCTCGACAAGCAGGGCCGCGCCTATGCCACCGGCAAGCGCAAGGACGCGGTCGCCCGCGTCTGGGTGAAGCCCGGCTCCGGCAAGATCACCGTCAACGACCGCACGCTCGAAGTTTACTTCGCCCGTCCGGTGCTGCGCATGCTGCTGAAGCAGCCGCTGGTCCTCGTCGGCCGCGACACGCAGTACGACATCAACGTCACGGTCGCCGGCGGCGGACTTTCGGGTCAGGCCGGCGCGGTGCGCCACGGCATCTCCAAGGCTCTGACCTATTACGAGCCGGACCTGCGCGGCGCGCTGAAGCGCGGCGGCTTCCTGACCCGCGACAGCCGCGTGGTCGAGCGCAAGAAGTACGGCAAGGCCAAGGCCCGTCGTTCCTTCCAGTTCTCGAAGCGCTGATCGCCTTCAGATCGACTTATCGGAGAAGCCGGGCCTCGCGCCCGGCTTTTTCGTTTTGGGGCGGCGTCAGCGCCCGACATGGGTGGCGATCCACCAGGTATTGCCGGAGGCGTCGGTAAAGCCGCCGCGCCGGTCGCCGTCACCCTTCTCGGAGGGCTCCTGCGCGCTGGTCGCGCCAGCCGCGAGGGCGCTGGCGTAGGTCGCGTCGACATCCGGCACATAGACGTGAAGCCAGACCGGAAGGGCCGGGAATTCGGCTGTCGCGTCGGCGATCATCACGACACTGTCGCCGATCCTGAGCGATGCATGAAGGACCGAGCCGTCTTCGCGCGGCAGGTTCATCATTACCTCGGCGCCGAATATCCGCTGCAGGAAGTCGATGAGGGCGCCGGCACCCTTCGTCATGACATAGGGCGAGACGATCGGATGGTCTTTCGCGGCGAAGGAGGCTTGCGTCATCGGGGCGTTCCTCATGAGCGGGCAGGGGTCCACGGCGGCTGCGCATGAGCTTAGTCTGGCGATGCGACCGCCGTGTCAGCAGCCAGGTTCCGATATGCCCATCGATGTATCGCCAGTTCCGCAGGATCTCCGCGACGCCGCCTACAATAACGGGCAGGCGGTGCCGGGATGGGGCGAGAAATTCGCGCGCTGGACGGAGGAGTCCGCAGCCATCCGTGCCCGCCATGCCGCGACGATGGATCTGCCTTACGGCCCGCGCGAGCGGAACAGGATCGACCTCTTTCCCGGCGTCAGCCCCGACGCGCCCTGCCTCGTCTATTTCCACGGCGGCTACTGGATGCGGAATTCGCGCGACATGTTCGCCGTGCTGGGCGAGGGCGTTACGGCGCATGGCTGGTCGGTGGCCATTCCCGGCTACACGCTGGCGCCTGACGCGTCGCTCTCCGACATCGTCGCCGAGTGCGGTGCGGCGCTGGACTGGCTGACGGCCAGCGGCGTGCGCCACGGCGTTGCCGGCCCGCTGATCGTGTCGGGATGGTCGGCCGGCGGGCACCTCGCGGCCATGGCTCTGTCGCATCCGGGGGTGCGAGCGGGGCTCGCGATTTCCGGCCTGTTCGAACTGGCGCCGCTGCGTGACACCTATCTCGACGAGAAGCTGAAACTGACCATGACCGAGATCGCCGACCTGTCGCCGCTCAGGCGGCCGGCGGTGATGAAGCCGCTCGCCATCACCTATGGCGATGAGGAATTGCCCGCGCTGGTGGCCAATTCCCACGCCATGCATGCGGCACGAGCGAGGCAGGGGGCTGCCGGCGACCTGATCCCGATCGCCCGCGCCGACCACTTCTCGATCCTCGACGAGATGCGAACGCGCGACGGCGCTCTGACGCGTGCGCTGCTGGCGCTCGCCTGATCTAGCTGCCGATCTTGCCGCCGCCGCGCCGGGTGATCGCAACGATGGACGGTCGTGGCGGCATGTCCGGCCTGAAGTCCGGCCAGCGGGTCGAGGGGTTCTCGTAGGTCGCCGGCGCGGCGTTCGGATCCTCGGGATCGGTCTCGCCGGGATGCTGAATCGCGACGAAGAACGTCTCGCCGTCCGGCGTGAATTCAGGGCCGCAGAGCTCGGCGCCGAACGGGGTTTTGAAGAACAGCTTGGACGTGCCGCGCGCGGCGCCCTCGGTCTCCATCGCCCACACGCCGTCATTGCGCTGCGTGCGGCCGGGCGTGTTGCCGTCGGTGGCGACCCACAGGCGGCCATCAGCGTCGATGGCGCAATTGTCGGGCATGCCGAACCAGCCGTCCTTGGAGGTCCGGCTGTTGAAGGTTGCGCCGACCGCGGCCAGCGCCGGGTCGCCGCAGCGCACGAGGATGTCCCAGGTGAAGCGCGGCGCGGCGTGGTCGCGGTTGTCGGGCAGCATCTCCACGATGTGACCGAAGCGGTTGTCGGCGCGCGGATTGGCCGGGTTCACCTGCTCGGTCGTGCGGCGGTTGTTGTTGGTGAGCATGACATAGACCTTGTCGGTGGCCGGATTGGCCTCGACATCTTCCGGGCGGTCCATGCGGGTGGCGCCGAGGAGGTCGCCGGCCCGGCGCGCCTCGATCACCACGTCGGCCTGGCTGTGGAAGCCGTTGGCCGGTGTGAGCGGGCCCTCGCCGAAGACCAGCGGCAGCCAGTCGCCGGTGCCGTCGGCATTGTAGCGGGCGACCGACAGCGCACCGGAATCGAGCAGTGTCATGTCGCGGGCGCGGTCGCCGGAGACACGGCCCTCGGTGACGAAGCGATAGACGTAGTCGAAGCGCTCGTCATCGCCGGAGTAGAGGACATACCGGCCCGACCGCGCGGTGATGCCGGCCGCGCCCTCGCGCTTGAAGCGGCCGAGCGCTGTGCGCTTCCTCGGCGTGAAGTTCGGGTCGAAGGGGTCGATCTCGACGACCCATCCGAAGCGGTTGGCTTCGTTGGGTTCTTTCGCGACGTCGAACCGGGCCTCGTAGTCGCCCCAGTTCATCCAGCGGCCTGGAATGCCCATGCGGCGGTAGTTGGCGGTCTCGGCATGGCCCTCGGGCAGGCGTCCCGAGAAATAGCCGTTGACGTTCTCCTCGCAGGTCAGCCAGGTGCCCCAGGGCGTCCGTCCGCCGGCGCAGTTGTTGAGCATGCCGAGGACCCGGCGGCCGGTGGGATCAGCCGCTGTCCGCAGGCGGGGATGGCCGGCGGCAGGGCCGGTGATCTCCATTTCGGTATGCGCGGTGATGCGGCGGGCATAGCGCGAATCCGACACCACGGCCCATGTCTCGCCGTCGCGGCGGACCTCCAGCACCGTGCCGCCATGCGCCATCATCTCGACGGCGGCGAGTTCGGCGGTCATGCCGGCGAAGGCGCGCTGACGGCCGAGCGGTCCGCCGGCATCCTGCCGGCCAAGGCCGGGGAACATCAGTTCCTCGTTGGTATATTCGTGATTGACGCAGAGAAGCCCGTGCCGGGAGCCATTGTCCGCGCCGGGCATCGGGAAATAGCCCAGATAGTCGTTGTTGTAGCCGAACTGGCGGGCCTGCGACGCCGCGGTCTGCCGCGCCGGGTCGAAGGCCTGTGCGCCCGGCAGGACCGCGTCGCCCCAGCGGATCAGCACCTCGGCGCGATAGCCTTCCGCCACCTCGGCCCGATCGGTTGGTTGGGAGGACAGTTCTGTGAAGGCAAAGGACGGCGTCGGGTTGGCCGCAGCGGGCTGTGCTTCGGCGAGCGTCGCCGGGCCGAGGGCCGCCGAGATCGCCCCGACGCCGAGCAGGCCGCGCATCAGGTCGCGGCGGTTGAAGCGCTCAGCGACGATGTCGCCGAACGTTGCGCCCGTGACCGGGCTCAGCCCGGCATTCTCGGCCTCTTCGGCGGTCTGCGAACTGTTGCGCAGCGGCGCATGCGCGGCGTGCGGTTGAACTGCGTCTTGGGCCATGGCGGGCGTCCGTTTGCGAAAGCCTAGCCCTAGCCCTAGCCGGTCGATTGCGACAGGCCGGTGAAATACGACCCTCGCGCATCAAGTGAAACCGAAATGCCACAGCGCCGCTCAATCGCCGGCACGGCGACGACATGGTCCGGATTTGTCGAAACTTAAAGGCATCGTTTACGGGATGGCGCCTAGCATCCGGACCTTAGGGAGCCAAGGCGTTCGGAGTTGCGTGATGGACCGAGTGCTCGGACTGGCCACTGTCGAAGCCGACATGGCAAAGCTCATGCGGGCCGCTGAGCGGGCGGGAATCGCCCTCGGCTGCATCGACCCGGAAGAAACGGGGCTTGTCCTTCCAGGTGACGAGAAGGACCCGTCCTGGACGCTCGGCCGCATCGGTGCGTGGGCGATCACCGGCGCGCTGGCGGCGGCCTTCCTGGTGTTGTGAGCGCCTGACTGGCGCGTTCTCGCAGATCCCGAACAGCGGACAGAAAAACGGGCGCCGAAGCGCCCGTTCCGAAGGTGACCGCGCATTGCCACGCGGTTGGGAGGAAGTCTGAATTCCTGGCCAGGAGCCGGGAGTAGGGGCGGACCATGTCCGGTCCGCCCCGTCCGGATCAGACCGAGTAGTACATGTCGTACTCGATCGGGTGCGGGCTCATCTCGAAGCGCATCACCTCGGTCATCTTCAGCTCGATGTAGCTGTCGATGAAGTCGTCGTTGAACACGCCACCAGCCTTCAGGTAGGCGCGATCCTTGTCGAGGCTCTGGAGAGCTTCGCGCAGGCTGCCGCAGACGGTCGGGATCTTCTTGAGCTCCTTCGGCGGGAGGTCATAGAGATCCTTGTCCATGGCCGAGCCCGGATCGATCTTGTTGGTGATGCCGTCGATGCCGGCCATCAGCATCGCCGCGAAGGCGAGATAGGGATTGGCGGTCGGGTCGGGGAAGCGGACCTCGACGCGCTTGGCCTTCGGGTTGTTCGTCCACGGAATACGGCACGACGCCGAGCGGTTGCGGGCCGAGTAGGCCAGCAGCACCGGAGCCTCGTAGCCCGGGACCAGACGCTTGTAGGAATTGGTCGACGGGTTGGTGAAGGCGTTCAGCGACTTGGCGTGCTTGATGATGCCGCCGATGTACCAGAGGCACTCTTGGCTCAGATCGGCATATTTGTTGCCGGCGAACAGCGGCTTGCCGCCCTTCCAGATCGACTGGTGCACGTGCATGCCCGAGCCGTTGTCGCCGAAGACCGGCTTCGGCATGAAGGTGGCCGACTTGCCGTAGATGTTGGCGACCTGATGGATGCAGTACTTATAGATCTGCATCTGGTCGGCCATGTAGGTCAGCGTGTCGAATTTCATGCCGAGCTCGTGCTGGGCGGAAGCGACCTCATGGTGGTGCTTCTCGACCTTCACGCCCATCTTGGCCATGGAGGCGAGCATCTCGCCGCGCATGTCCTGCAGCGAGTCGATCGGCGGAACCGGGAAATAGCCACCCTTGGTGCGGACGCGGTGGCCGAGATTGCCGCCTTCGTAGTCCGTGTAGGAGTTGATCGGCAGTTCCGAGGAATCGACCTTGAAGCCGGTGTGGTAGGGCTCGGCGGAGAACTTCACGTCGTCGAACACGAAGAACTCGGCTTCCGGGCCGACGAAGATGGTGTCACCGATCTTGGTCGACTTGAGGTAGGCCTCGGCCTTCTTGGCGATGCCGCGCGGGTCGCGGTTGTAGGGCTCGCCGGTCGAGGGCTCGAGAATGTCGCAGACGATCGACAGCGTCGTCTCGGCGAAGAACGGGTCGATCTGGGCGGTCGACGGGTCGAGCATGAGCAGCATGTCGGACTCGTTGATCGCCTTCCAGCCCGCGATGGACGAGCCGTCGAACATCGTGCCCTCGGCGAAGATCTCCTCGTCGATCATGGTGATGTCGAAGGTGACGTGCTGCCACTTGCCCCGCGGGTCGGTGAAGCGGAGATCGACGTACTTCACGTCGTTCTCCTTGATCATTTTCAGGACATCCTTGGCAGTCGTCATAGTGCTTCCTCGTTGGTTTGCACGTTCGCTTCACTGGCGGGAGAGCCCGCCGGAACTCAAGGTCAGATCGCGTCGAGACCGGACTCGCCGGTGCGGATCCGTATGGCTTCCTCGATGGTCGAGACGAAGATCTTGCCGTCACCGATGCGGCCGGTCTGCGCGGCGCGGCGGATGGCGTCGATCGCCTTCTCCACCATGTCGTCCGGCATGACGATCTCGATTTTCACCTTCGGCAGGAAATCCACGACATATTCAGCGCCGCGATAGAGCTCGGTATGGCCCTTCTGGCGGCCGAAGCCCTTCGCCTCGGTGACGGTGATGCCCTGGAGCCCGACCTCCTGCAG
The DNA here is from genome assembly GCF_016793595.1 of Phreatobacter sp. GTDB lineage: Bacteria > Pseudomonadota > Alphaproteobacteria > Rhizobiales > Phreatobacteraceae > Phreatobacter. Next base: position 432,295 of record NZ_JAEULY010000009.1, on the reverse strand, counting down.
CGCCTCCTTCACCTCGTCGAGTTTGAAGGGCTTGATGATCGCCTCGATCTTCTTCATTCCGATCCTGCTCCTGTAGTCCAGTCGCCGGCATTCGGCGCCGCCACCCAGACCGCCGCGTGGGCTAGCACGAGATGTGCCAGAGTGCGGCGTTGCGGATTCCGCTGCATTTCCAGCGGGAAAGCAGTTGCAGGGTGCGAGTGCGCATCAGGCCGATGACAGGCTCTGATCAAAAAGCATGCAACATGCCCGTTCTGTAAGCAATTGCGTTGCGCGTACCGCGAGTGCACTGCGGAAGGGCGTGTGACAATCGCCTAATGTTTGGGCAGTGAGGCCCGACAGGGCATTCATTCGGGACTCATTCGGGACTTGGGCAGGCGTTGACCGGCGGTATTTCGAGCGCCGACACTCACGCCATGCTCGAATTGCTGACACCCGCTGAAATGGCCGAAGCCGACCGCCTGACCATCGCCGCCGGCACGCCGGGGCACGTGCTGATGGAGCGGGCTGGCATCGCGGTGGCGGATGCCGTCGCGCGGCTCGCGCCGTTCGGCGGACGCGTCGCCGTGCTCTGCGGGCCCGGCAATAATGGCGGCGACGGCTATGTCGCCGCGCGCGTGCTGCGGCAAAGAGGATTTCGCATCGCGGTCGCCGCGAGCGATCCGCCGCGCGCGGGCGATGCGGCGCGGGCGGCCGGACAGTGGGGCGGTCCGGTGACGCCCTTGGCCGACTGGCGCGCGGGGGAGCCCGATATCGTGGTCGATGCGCTCTACGGAGCGGGCCTCGGGCGCGACATTGCCGGCGCGGAGGCGACCGTCATCGCGGCGCTGAACGAAGCGGGCCGGCGGATCGTCGCCGTCGACATTCCCTCAGGGATCGACGGGCGTACGGGCGCCGTGCGCGGCATCGCGGTGCGGGCGCATGAGACCGTGACCTTCTGCCGGCGCAAGCCGGGTCATCTCCTGCTGCCGGGCCGGCTCCATTGCGGCACGCTGCGGACCGCCGATATCGGCATCTCCGACGAGGCGGTCGCGAGGACCGGCGCGCGCGTCTTCGCCAACGAACCGGCGCTCTGGCAGGGGCTTCTGCCGTTTCCCCGCGCCGAGGGTCATAAATACGGTCGCGGCCATGCGGTGGTCGTCTCCGGCGGCATGACCGCGACGGGAGCGGCGCGGCTCGCCGCGCGCGGGGCGCTGCGGGGCGGCGCCGGACTGGTGACGCTCGCCTCGCCCCCGGAGGCATTGCAGGTCAATGCCGCGCATCTGACCGCGATCATGCTCCAGCGGATGGAGGGAGCGCCGGGCCTTGCGGAGATTCTCGCCGACCGGCGACGCAACGCCGTCTGCCTCGGGCCGGGCCTCGGCGTCGGGGGCGAGACGCGCGCGCTGGTCGCCGAGGCGCTGGCGAGCGGTGCGTCCGTGGTGCTGGACGCCGATGCCCTGACGAGCTTTGCCGATGGCCCGGGGCAGTTGTTCTCCGGGATTCGGCTCTGGCCGGAGCGACCGGTGGTCATGACCCCGCATACCGGCGAGTTCGCCCGGCTGTTCGGCGGGGTGGGGGACGAGTCAAAGCTCGACCATGCGCGCCGGGCGGCCGAGCTCTCGGGCGCGACCGTGGTGCTGAAAGGCGCGGATACGGTGGTGGCCACTCCGGGCGGGCGGGCCTCCATCGCCGCCAACGCGCCGCCCTGGCTCGCGACGGCGGGCTCGGGCGACGTACTGGCGGGGATCATCGCTGGCCTGCTGGCGCAGGGCATGCCGACCTTCGAGGCGGCGAGCGCAGGTGTCTGGATGCATGGCGAGGCGGGCAGGGCGGCCGGCATTGGCCTCATCGCGGAGGATTTGCCGGAGAGGCTGCCGGGTGTGTGGGCGAATCTCCTGGATATTAGCAAGGTCAGCTGACCTCGAACCAGATCATGCGCGGCCCCGGCTCGGCATTGATCGCCTGACAGGTCACCCGCCAGCGGCCCGGCGTCTCGGCAAGGAAGGCGATGCGGTTGGTCGAGCGCGGCGGGCAGATCACCGTATCGATGAAGAAGGGTTTCCAGCCGTCATCCATATTGTCGAGCAGCCGGGCTGGGTGGCCGTGCCAGTGGACGGCGCAGAAGCGATCTGTCTCGTTCTTCAGCGCGACCATGACCACGGAGCCGCGGCGGGCGCGGAAGGCGGGCGATGCGGCCGGTGTCGTGTCGGCGCGGCCGCCGAACAGGAGTTCGCCGCCGGGTCCGTCCTGAAGCGCGAGGTCCAGCCGCTGGGCGCGGCGAAAGTCGAGGGTCTGTGGCAGCGGATTGGCGGGGAGGGGCTCCGGCGGCGGCAGGGCCTCCCCGCGTGTTGGCGCCTCATTGGCTATGGCGAGCGCGCCGGCCAGCGAGCCGCCGCCGAGCTGTGCGAGGCTGATCGGGACCGATGTGCCGGGCGGACCGGTCACGTCCCACATCGTCTCGGCGCGCTGGCCGGGGCCGAGCACGAGGCGTCCGCCGTCGAGGCGGAAGGGCTCGCAGGGCTGGCTGTCGAGCGCCACCAGCGTCAGCGCCTGATCCGGCGCAGCGAACTGGATGAGCCTGTGCGGGGTGGCGTTGGCAAGGCGAAGCCAAAGACGCTCGCCGGCTCTCGCCTGAAGCGCGAGTTCCGGGCGGCCATTGACCAGAATGCGGTGCGGCGCGCCTTCCCGCGGCGCGGTTTCCGCCAGATGCAGGACGATTTCGCGGGTGTCAGCGGGCGGGGCGGGATGATCGACGAGGAGGATTCCGCCGAGCCCGTCGCGCATCTGGCGCGGGCCGTCTGCGACAAGGCCCGGGTGATAGAGGAACGCGCCGGCATCGCGGGGCGTGATGGTGAGATCAGCCGTGGCGCCGGCGGCAAGGGGAGAAGGCGCGAACGTGTCGGAAGAGGCGGCTGGCAGCCGCAGGCCGTGCCAATGAAGAGAGGTTGCCTCGGCAAGGTTGTTGGCGAGGCGGACGGAGAACGCTTCCCCGCGTCGCGCGCGCAGGACGGGTGGAATGCCGGCCGCATCATAGGAGAGCAGCGATCTGTCCGGTCCCGGCTCCAGCCTTTGTGCCCGGATCGATGCCGGATGCGGCTGGGCACGGACCCTCGGCGCTCCGATCATGGTGACGGGGACCGCCAGCGCGAGCCCGGACAGGAGGGTGCGGCGGTCGAGGCGAAGGGGCAGGGACATGACGGTCGGACGGTCTTTCCAGTGCATTCAGTCCCTAACACGGGCGGGAAACCCCGTCCCGTTTCGGGATGGCACGACGCTTGACTGGCGGGCTTCAGGTTTTCCGCTGGAGACGACCCATGATCAAACTCGTGCTTCTCGCCGTTGCAGGATTGATGGCGGCGTCCCAATTCGGGCTCTTGCCGCATGGACAGGCCGCCTTCGTGCTCAGCGCCGCCATCGGCACCGTGGTGATGGTCTGGATCGGGCTCTTCGCCCGCATATGACCGAATAGCGCAGCGCCAGCCGTCATTTTCTTGATGCAATGGCGGAATGGCGGTGTTATGAGGCCGCGCCCGGAGGGTGACTTGCATCCACCGGGGCGAGAAGCTATTTCGAGCGGCCCTCGGCGGGCGTGGTGGAATTGGTAGACACGCGGGATTTAGGTTCCCGTGGCGAAAGTCGTGGGGGTTCAAGTCCCTCCGCCCGCACCAGCCTGCCCGGCCGATCCGGACACGAACACGAAAGAATCCAAGTCATGCAGGTGACCGCCACCCTGTCCGAAGGTCTGAAGCGCGAGTTTCGCGTGGTGGTTCCCGTGACCGACCTTGCCGAGCGCGCCGCCGCGCGGCTCGACGACCTCAAGGGCCGCGTCAACATCAACGGTTTCCGTCCCGGCAAGGTGCCGACCGCGCACCTGAAGAAGCTCTACGGCAAGGCCGTGCTGGCCGAGACCATCGAGGCGCTGGTCGGCGAGGCCAACCAGAAGATCGTCGAGGACAATGGCTTCAAGCTGGCGCAGGAGCCCTCGGTGAAGCTGCCCGAGGCAGAGGCGGACGCCAAGGCCGTGTTCGACGGTCAGGCCGACCTCGACTATACGGTCGCCTTCGAGGTGCTGCCGACCATCCAGCTCGCCGATTTCAAGGGCATCAAGGTCGAGAAGCCGGTTGTCGAGCCGTCCGACGCCGACATCCAGTCGATGCTCGAGACCATGGCCAAGCAGAACCGCCCGTTCGAGGCCAAGGCCGACGGCGCGAAGGCCGAGGACGGCGACCGTCTGACGATCGGTTTCGTCGGAACGATCGACGGCGAGAAGTTCGACGGCGGCACGGCCGAGGACATCCAGCTCGAGCTCGGTTCGAAGTCGTTCATCCCGGGCTTCGAGGACCAGCTGGTCGGCGTCAAGGCCGGCGAGGAAAAGACCGTCAAGGTCAAGTTCCCGACCAACTACATGGCTCAGAACCTCGCCGGCAAGGATGCCGAGTTCGCGGTGACCGTGAAGTCGATCGAGGCTCCGGGCGAGCGCGCCATCGACGAGGAATTCGCCAAGATGGTGGGCTTCGAGGACCTTGCCAAGCTGCGCGCGGCTGTCTCGGACCGTCTGAAGAGCGAGTATGTCGCCGCGTCGCGCCGCAAGGTGAAGCGTTCGCTGCTCGACGCGCTCGACGAGCGCCATTCCTTCGACCTGCCGCAGACCCTCGTCGACCAGGAGTTCGACAGCGTGTGGCGTCAGGTCACCCAGGACATGGAAGGCCGCGGCAAGACCTTCGCCGACGAGGATACGACCGAGGAGAAATCCAAGGACGAGTACCGCAAGATCGCCGAGCGGCGTGTGCGCCTCGGCCTGGTCCTTGCGGAGATCGGCGAGAAGGCCCAGATCAAGGTCAGCGACGAGGAAGTGTCGCGCGCCGTCGTCGAGCGGGCGCGCCAGTTCCCCGGGCAGGAGCAGCAGGTCTGGGACTACTATCGCAAGAACGCCCAGGCGCTTGCCTCGCTTCGCGCCCCGATCTTCGAGGAGAAGGTCGTGGACTACATTCTGGAACTCGCCGACGTGACCGAGAAGACCGTCTCCAAGGACGACCTCTTCAAGGACAACGAAGACGATGAGGCCGCCTGAACGGCGCCGCGAACGGACAATTCCTGATTGAGGGAAGGGCCGCCGCGAGCGGCCCTTCGCCGTTCCGGACCCACCGGGATTCACCGTGCATGCGCATTGCCGTTAGGATGGCGTCAAAGAGATTCGGCCGAAACTCGGTGCGAATCGCGCCCCACGAGGACCAGAGACCATGAGAGACCCGCACGACACGCTGATGAACTATCTGGTCCCGATGGTGGTCGAGCAGACCAACCGCGGCGAGCGGTCCTACGATATCTATTCGCGGCTCCTGAAGGAGCGGATCATCTTCCTGTCGGGCCCGGTCGAGGACGCCATGGCGACGCTGATCGTCGCCCAGCTCCTGTTCCTCGAGGCGGAGAACCCGAAGAAGGAGATCAACATGTACATCAACTCGCCGGGCGGCGTCGTCACGGCGGGCATGTCGATCTACGACACGATGCAGTTCATCAAGCCGCCGGTCACGACCCTGTGCATGGGCCAGGCCGCCTCGATGGGCTCGCTGCTGCTCACCGCCGGCGCCAAGGGCCAGCGCTTCGCCCTGCCGAATTCGCGGATCATGGTGCACCAGCCCTCAGGCGGCTATCGCGGCCAGGTCACCGACATTCTGATCCACGCCGAAGAGGTCAAGGAACTGAAGGCACGGCTCAACGGCGTCTATGTGAAGCACACCGGCCGGACGCTGAAGGAGATCGAGGACGCCCTGGAGCGTGACAATTTCATGTCGGCCCAGAAAGCGCTGGAATTCGGCCTCATCGACAAGGTGATCGAGGAGCGCGCCGAGGAACCGGACGCTGCGAAGAGCTGATGGTCTCCGCGGGGGCGTGGTTGTCGCCGACGTGTCGCATTTGGGACACCATCGGCGGCCCAACCCTTGCATAGACTGGCTTCACGATGGCGTGTGGCCGCCTTCCAGATGGCGGCCGCGCGCGACAAATAGCGTTAATCCTTTCTTGATCCCGCGGGGAGCACCATGTTTGGCTAATCGGCCGACTGTGTTCCAGGAGGGAGCCGAGACCTCGGGGAAGGGCCCTTGTGGCCAATACCCAGTCAGTCGCCCAGGCCAGGTTCGGCGGGGGCGCATTGGAGAGAGACGATGAGCAAGGCCGGCAGCGACGCGAAGAACACGCTCTACTGTTCCTTCTGCGGCAAGAGCCAGCATGAGGTTCGCAAGCTCATCGCAGGACCGACGGTCTTCATCTGCGACGAGTGTGTCGAACTCTGCATGGACATCATCCGGGAGGAGTCCAAGTCCTCGCTGGTCAAGTCCAAGGACGGCATCCCGACGCCGAAGGAAATCTGCAAGGTTCTGGACGACTATGTGATCGGCCAGTTCCACGCCAAGCGCGTGCTGTCGGTGGCGGTGCACAACCACTACAAGCGGCTGAACCACGCGACGAAGCACAATGATGTCGAGCTGTCGAAGTCGAACATCCTGCTGATCGGCCCGACCGGTTCCGGCAAGACGCTGCTCGCGCAGACCCTTGCCCGGATCCTCGACGTGCCCTTCACCATGGCGGACGCGACGACGCTGACCGAAGCCGGCTATGTCGGCGAGGACGTCGAGAACATCATCCTGAAGCTGCTCCAGGCCTCCGACTACAATGTCGAGCGGGCGCAGCGCGGCATCGTCTACATCGACGAGATCGACAAGATCTCGCGCAAGTCCGACAACCCGTCGATCACCCGCGACGTGTCGGGCGAGGGCGTGCAGCAGGCCCTTCTGAAGATCATGGAGGGCACGGTCGCCTCCGTGCCGCCGCAGGGCGGCAGGAAGCATCCCCAGCAGGAGTTCCTGCAGGTCGACACGTCCAACATCCTGTTTATCTGCGGCGGCGCCTTCGCGGGGCTGGAGAAGATCATCTCGCAGAAGGGGCAGGGCACCTCGATCGGCTTCGGCGCGACGGTGCGGGCTCCGGAAGAGCGCCGCACCGGCGAGATCTTCCGCGCGGTCGAGCCGGAGGACCTGCTGAAGTACGGCCTCATCCCCGAATTCGTCGGCCGCCTGCCGGTTCTGGCGACGCTGGAGGATCTCGACGAGGCCGCGCTCAAGAAGATCCTTACCGAGCCGAAGAACGCGCTGGTGAAGCAGTATCAGCGCCTGTTCGAGATGGAGAACGTCGATCTGTCGTTCCACGAGGATGCGCTGGGCGCCGTCTCCCGCAAGGCCATCGAGCGCAAGACCGGCGCGCGTGGTCTCCGGTCGATCATGGAGAGCATCCTGCTCGACACGATGTACGACCTGCCGGGCCTCGAAGGCGTCGAGGAGGTCGTGATCTCCGAAGAGGTCGTGCAGGGCAAGGCCCGTCCGCTCTACATCTATTCGGAGAAGGAGAAGGCGCAGAGCGCCTGATCCGGATCGCTGCGTCAGATTTTGAAAGGCGGGCTTCGGCCCGCCTTTTTCGTTTTCGGGACGGGAATCGAGCCGCGAACAAAGAAAAGGCGGGCCCGAGGCCCGCCTGAAGGTGGAGGTCTGCAGGAAGGAGGGCGTCAGTCGACGCTGAAGCGCGAGCGACCGTTCCAGGTCACCGTGACGTTGGAGACCTCGCACAGGTTGATCTCGCGGACTTCGCCGCGCTCGCCGTCCGAATAGACGACGCGCAGGTCGAACATGCAGGCCTGCGTCGAGCGCGGGAAGCGGATGTTGCGCGTGGTGCCGGACGGCATCACCTCGTCGCCGAGGATGTCGCGGCCCCAGCGGTCGTTGGCCGAGGGGCTGACATAGACCTCGTTGATCTGGTGGCCGGTGCGGTTGATCAGGCGGAAGTTCTGCTGGGCCTGGGCGAAGGCCTCGCCGGCAGCCACCGACATGGCCAGAGCGGCAAGAGAAGCGAGAACGAAGCGACGGCGCATGTGAAGGGCTCCCGAGGAACTGTTTCGTGTCCGCCGCTTCCCCGTCCGATGCGGTCCGCTGCGGTATGATCGAATGGTTAGATATCGATTGTTTCTGTGGCGAGGCGTGCCGCGCCGCGGCATGTGCCGTCCGGCAGCGGATGTTTCCGGCCGGTTTCGCGGGCATTCCGGGGAGCCCGACTGTGGCCCTGCGGCCATCGGTCCACAGGCCCGGCATCCCACCGCCCGGCGGGCCGTGTGGCGTCCTTGACACCATGGGTGTGCACCGCCACCTAATGGTGACCGACAGACCCCCGGGCAGGGATTTGTGCCCGAGGCCGGCCAAGCGCCAAGAGACCTCCTCAGGAAGCCGAAGAGCTTCCGATCCGGCCTCAATCCCGCCGCCGTCCCCGCGCGACAAAAGCGTAGTTCCGCGTCATCCTTGCCGGGAATCATCCGAGCGCCGCCGTCGGGCGGGCCCATTCGGGCCGTTTCGCGGCGTGTCGAGGAAAAGGACGAGTGAATCATGAGCGAGACCAAGAAGCGTCCGCCCCTCAATCCCGGTGAAGTGAAGAGCTTCCCCGTGTTGCCGCTGCGCGACATCGTGGTGTTTCCCCACATGATCGTGCCGCTCTTCGTCGGCCGCGAGAAGTCGATCCGCGCGCTCGAAGAGGTGATGCGCGCCGAAACGCATATCCTGCTCGCGACCCAGATGAAGGCCCAGGACGACGACCCGGCTCCGGATGCGATCTACGAGATCGGCACGTTGGCCAGCGTCCTCCAGCTTCTCAAGCTGCCCGACGGCACCGTGAAGGTGCTGGTCGAGGGCGTGTCGCGCGCCAAGATCTCCGCCTTCTCGCCCCGCGAGGAGTTCTATGAGGCCGAGGCCGGCATCGTCGCCGACGAGATCACCGACAAGGTGCAGGTTCAGGCGCTCGCGCGCTCGGTCGTCACCGAGTTCGAGGGCTATGTGAAGCTGAACAAGAAGGTCTCGCCCGAGATCGTCTCGGTGGTCGGCCAGATCGACGATCCCTCCAAGCTCGCCGACACCGTCGCCTCGCATCTCGCCGTCAAGATCTCCGACAAGCAGTCCGTTCTGGAGACGATCGACGTCGCCAAGCGGCTGGAGAAGGCGCTCGGCCTGATGGAGAGCGAAATCTCGGTGCTGCAGGTCGAGAAGAAGATCCGCACCCGCGTCAAGCGGCAGATGGAGAAGACCCAGCGCGAGTACTACCTCAACGAGCAGATGAAGGCGATCCAGAAGGAGCTCGGCGACGAGGACGGCCGGGACGAACTGGTCGAGCTCGAGGAGAAGATCAAGCGCACGAAGCTCTCGAAGGAGGCCCGCGACAAGGCCAATCACGAGCTGAAGAAGCTGCGCCAGATGTCGCCGATGTCGGCCGAGGCGACCGTCGTCAGGAACTATCTCGACTGGCTCCTGTCCCTGCCCTGGGGCAAGAAGAGCAAGATCAAGAAGGACCTGCCGGGCGCCCAGGCTGTCCTCGATTCGGACCATTACGGCCTCGACAAGGTCAAGGACCGGATCGTCGAGTACCTGGCCGTGCAGCAGCGCGCCAACAAGCTCACCGGCCCGATCCTGTGCCTCGTCGGCCCGCCCGGCGTCGGCAAGACCTCGCTCGGCAAGTCGATCGCCAAGGCGACGGGGCGTGAATTCGTGCGTATCTCGCTCGGCGGCGTGCGCGACGAGGCCGAGATTCGCGGCCACCGGCGCACCTATATCGGCTCGATGCCCGGCAAGATCATCCAGTCGATGAAGAAGGCCAAGACGGCGAACCCGCTGTTCCTGCTCGACGAGATCGACAAGATGGGCCAGGACTTCCGGGGCGACCCCTCGGCGGCCCTGCTGGAGGTGCTCGATCCCGAGCAGAACGCGACGTTCAACGACCATTACCTGGAGGTCGATTTCGACCTGTCCAACGTGATGTTCGTGACGACGGCGAACACGCTCAACATTCCGCCGGCCCTGCTGGACCGGATGGAGACGATCCGTATCGCCGGCTACACCGAGGACGAGAAGCACGAGATCGCCAAGACGCACCTCATCCCCAACGCCATCGCCAAGCACGGCCTGACCGAGAAGGAATGGTCGATCACCGACGAGGCGCTGATGACGGTGGTGCGGCGCTACACCCGCGAGGCGGGCGTGCGTAACCTGGAACGCGAAATGTCCAACCTCGTCCGCAAGGGCGTGAAGGACCTGACGCTGACCAAGAAGAAGACGATCAAGGTCACCCCGAAGGTGGTCGAGGAATATCTCGGCGTGCCCCGCTATCGCTACGGCATGGCGGAGACCGAGGATCAGGTGGGAGCCGTCACGGGTCTTGCCTGGACCGAGGTCGGCGGCGAGCTGCTGACCATCGAAGCCGTGATCATGCCCGGCAAGGGCCGCATGACGGTGACGGGCAACCTGCGCGACGTGATGAAGGAATCGATCTCGGCGGCGGCGTCCTATGTCCGCTCGCGGGCACTCGCCTTCGGCATCAAGCCGCCGCTCTTCGACAAGCGCGACGTCCACGTCCACGTGCCGGAGGGGGCCACCCCGAAGGACGGCCCGTCCGCCGGCATCGCCATGGCGACCGCCATGGTCTCGGTGCTGACCGGCATTCCGATCCGCAAGGACATCGCCATGACCGGCGAGGTCACCCTGCGCGGCCGGGTGCTGCCGATCGGCGGCCTGAAGGAGAAGCTGCTCGCGGCGCTGCGCGGCGGGCTGAAGATCGTGCTGATCCCCGAGGAGAACGCCAAGGATCTGGCGGACATCCCGGACAATGTGAAGAACGGGCTGGAAATCATCCCGGTCTCGCGCATGGACGAGGTGATCAAGCACGCGCTGATCCGCCAGCCCCAGCCGGTGGAGTGGGACGAGGAGGCCGAGCCCATCGCCGCGCGCAAGCCGGGCGAGGAAGACCCGGCTGGCGTCGTCGCTCACTGAACACTCAGACTGGAACGCTTCGAAAGCCCCGGGGCCACCGCCCCGGGGTTTTCTGTTGAAAGGCGTCAAAAACGTCCGGCAGATTGCTAAGAATCCAGTGCCCGCCTTGCTTTTCGGGCCATTGCACGGCAAACGAGAAACCCCGCCGGCAACGGAATCATGGATTCCCGGCCCGGCGTAAACGCAAGGAGAACAGCACGTGACCAAGAACGAACTGATCGCCGCGGTCGCCGAAGCGGCGGGCCTCACGAAGGCGCAGGCGGGTGCTGCAGTGGATGCAACCTTCGATTCCATCACCGCCACGCTGAAGTCGGGCGGCGATGTGAAGCTCGTCGGTTTCGGCGCTTTCTCGGTGACCAACCGCGCCGCCCGCGAGGGCCGCGATCCGCGCACCGGCAAGCCCGTCAAGATCAAGGCCTCCAAGGCGCCGAAGTTCTCGGCCGGCAAGGGCCTCAAGGACGCCGTCAACGCCTGATCGGCCTGACGCGTTCCGCATTTCAGCGCCGTCGGGAAAACCCGGCGGCGTTGTGCGTTTCAGGCACTGCCTGATGCCGGGGCGCGCGCGTGCCGGATCGAAGGGCCTTGCGGGGTCTGCGGGACTTGCAGGACTTGCGGGCCGGGCAGGGGCCGTCTACATGGTCCCGTTCTGGCCTCTGGGCCGAAAAGGGGCGGTTAGCTCAGTTGGTAGAGCGCCTGCTTTACACGCAGGATGTCGGCGGTTCGAGCCCGTCACTGCCCACCATTTCCTTCGCATTAGGGCCGTTTTCGGTGCACAGCGCGGATGCGCCCGGAATGCCCGCCGTCCCAGCCTGCCCCGACATCCGAAGACGGCTGATCCCCTCGAATCGGGAGTGCTGGCCACCGATCTCGTGCTATTCGGCCTTGGGGTAGGGAGGGAACCGTTCGTGTCGAGTTGGCTTGCCGAGGTCCGCAGCGGCCTCGCCCAGTTTTCGCCTGCGGTCTTTCCCTATCGCGGCTTCGCGCTGGCGCTTCTCATCGGCATTGCCGGCGGCTGGCTGTTCTACAAGCTGCGCCTGCCGCTGCCCTGGATGCTCGGGGCGATGATCTTCTGCACCATCGCCGCGCTGGCGCGCCTGCCGGTCGCAGCCTCGGGCGTGATCCGCTCGCCCATGTCTGCGATCATCGGCGTCATGCTCGGCTCGGGCTTCTCGCCGGCGATCATCGGCCAGGTCCCGCAATGGATCGTGCCGCTCTGCGGGCTTGTCCTGTTCATGCTCGCCTGCGGCGTCACCGTGGTCTGGTACTTCCGCAAGGTCGGCGGCTATGACTGGGTGACCGCCTTCTTTTCAGGGATGCCCGGCGGGCTCGTCGAGATGGTGATCTATGGCGAGGAACGTGGCGGCGACGCGCGGATCATCGCTCTGGTCCATTCGACGCGCATCCTCATGGTGGTGATGACGCTGCCCTTCCTGATCCAGTGGAGCCAGGGCATCAGCCTCGACCGGGCCGGCGGCAGCGGCGCCTCGATGTTCGCAACGCCGCTGATCGCGGAGCTCTGGCTGGTCATCCTCGGCTTTGCCGGCGCTTTTCTCGGCCATATCCTGCGGCTGCCGGCCAAGACCCTGCTCGGCTGCATGATCGTCAGCGCAGCGGTCCACATCACGGGGCTCTCGGACTTCAAGCCGCCCTACGAGATCGTCAATGCGGCCCAGCTCGTCCTCGGCGTCGGCATCGGCTGCCGCTTCGCCGGCACCGCGAGCGGCGTCCTCTGGAAGGTGCTGATCCTGTCGGTCGGCTCGACCGCCATCCTGATCTTCTGGATGAGCCTCTTCGCAGTGGCGGTCTCGCAGGTCTCCGGCTTCAGCGTCGTGACGCTGATCCTTGCCTATTCGCCCGGCGGGCTGACCGAAATGGCGCTCATCGCCGTTGCGCTGAATGCCGAGGTGGCCTTCGTCGCGGCGTTCCACATCATCAGGGTGTTCCTGACGATGATCGCCGCGCCGCTGACCTTCGGCTGGCTCGGCAGGAGCGGGAAGGTCTGACCCGTGTGTCAGGCCGCCCGCACCTCGGCAAGGAACTGTTCCACCGACCGGCCGAGCGTCGCGGCCTGATCCGACAGGCTCCGCGCGGCCGTCAGCACGGCAGCGGCGGAGGCGCTGGTCTCGCCGGAGGCGGCCGTGACGGAGGCGATGTTGTCGACGACATGGGCCGTTCCGCTGGCGGCGGCCTGGACGTTCTGGGAAATCTCGCCGGTGGCGGCTCGCTGCTGCTCGATGGCCGCGGCGACCGCCGAGGCGTAGCTCGCGACCTCCGACATGGTGCCGGCGATGGTCTCGATGGACAGGACGGCCGTGGCGGTTTCGCCCTGCACCGCGCCGATCTGGGCGGCGATTTCCTCGGTCGCTCGGGCCGTCTGGCCGGCCAGCGACTTCACCTCGCTCGCGACCACGGCGAAGCCGCGCCCGGCCTCACCCGCGCGCGCCGCCTCGATGGTGGCGTTGAGGGCCAGCAGATTGGTCTGTTCGGCGATGGCGCGGATGAGCTGGAGCACCTCGCCGATGCGGGCGACGGCCTCAGCCAGCGCCTTGACGCGCTGGTTGGCGCCGGCTGCCTCGGCGCTGGCGCGCTCGACCACGGTGTTGGTCTGGCCGATCTGGCCGGCGATCTCATTGATCGAGGCGGAGAGCTCCTCCGATGCGGCGGCGACGGACTGGACGTTGTCGGATGCCTGTTTCGAGGCGCCGGCGGCGCTTTCGGCCTGGCCGGACGCCTCGGTGGCGATGCCGCTGAGGGTCTGCGCGGTCTCTTCCATGCGGCCGGCATTGTCGGAAACGCCGCCAAGGACAGCGCCGATCGAGCCGGAGAAGTTGGCGATGAGCGAATCGATGCGCGTCTGACGCCGCTGGCGGGCCTCGGCACCCTCCACGGTTTCCGCTTCGAGGCGGGCGCGGGCGACGGCATTGTCGCGGAACACCTCGACCGAGCGCGCCATGGCGCCGATCTCGTCGGTGCGCGCGGTGAACGGCACCGGCGTCTCATGCTCGCCGGCGGCAAGCGCGGTCATGCGCTCGTCGAGGCGGCGGATGGGCGCGCCGAGATGGCGCGTGAGCAGCGTCGCGATGCCGATCCCGGCGACCGCGACGGCGGTCAGCACGGCCAGGAGGGTCAGCATGGACTGGTTGCGGGCGGCAACGAACGCGCTCGAATCAAGCGCGACCTCCAGCGTGCCGATCGGCTGGCCGGAATAGTTGCGAAGCGGGCCGGAGAGCACCGCGACCGGGTTGCCGCCGATGGCGGCCTCGCGCCAGCGGGTGGGTGCCCGCAGCGCCGACTGATGGGCGGAGGCCTCGAGCAGCGTCTTTTCCGGGAAGGTCGCGCCGAGCGTCTCGACCTTGCCATCGCGGACGAGATGCATGGCGACGTCGACCTGATAGCGCCGCTTGAGGTCGGCAAGGAACTTCGGTCCGAGCACGGCGCCGATATCGGTAATGCCGACCACCCGGCCCGCGTGGCGGGTGGGAACCGTGCCGAAGATCGATACATTGTCGCGGCCAGGCTCGATACCGACCAGCGGGTTGCCGGACTGGATGGCGTCGCGCACCATGAAACGGCGGCCAACGACACTGTCGCCGAACGCATCGGGCGCGTGGACGCGGGCGATGTTCTTGCCATCGGCGCCCTGGAACGAGATGAGGCCGAGGTCGAGCCCGTCGCGAAGCGTCGGCATGACATCGCGGAAGGCGGCGATGATGCCGGCCCGGTCGCCGCGCGCCATGGTTTCTCCCGTGCGCGGGTCGTTGGCGACGATGTGGGCAACGGCAAGCGCGCGCTGGCCCTGATCCGCCATAGCTGCGACGACGGTCTCGTAGCGCTGCACCAGCGCCGATTCGATGGCGAGATCGCTCAGCGCCTGTTGCTGCCGATAGCCCGCGTAGCCGACCGCTCCGGCCGCGACGAGAGCCGTCGCCGTCACCGAAACCATCAACTTCGCGCCGATGGTGCGAAGCTGGAACCAATTACCGATCGTCATGCGCCGAGCCCCCGGGACGCCCCCACAGCCGCGATCCGGCCAGCATGGCGACATCTTCCGGGGTCATGACGCGGCATCGCGGTTAAAAAAGATTCAAGGCGGCGTTCCTCCGGGACCGGAACCTCGCGCCGGGCAGTCATGCAATCGGTTGATACCGCAAGTTTCGACGCTGCTTTGGATAAGGTTCGCCTGGCCGGTCGAAACCGCCTTGACAGGGCAGGGTGCCTCCCGTAATTCCCGCCACCTCGACCGGCGCCGCCCTTTGGCGCCGAGCAGCGCGCGGGCGTAGCTCAGTTGGTTAGAGTGCCGGCCTGTCACGCCGGAGGTCGCGGGTTCGAGCCCCGTCGCCCGCGCCAGTTCTTCCTCGAGGTCGAGCCACGGCTCCCTCGGTCTGTCAGCCAGCGAAATCGACGATCCAGATCGTCGCCTCGGGCGCGAGAGAGCATTGCCACGCTCATGGTGGTGGTCTCGTGGCCGAGCCAGCGAGATCAGAGCGGGCGACGCCTTTGCCGAGTCGTGAACCGCCGGTTCCCGACGGCGTTGATGGGGCGGCGGGAGAGGTCACTCACTCAGCCGCCGAGGCGATCAGAGCCGGCTGCCGCCGTTCGGATGGCGGCGTCGCCGCCGTGACCCGGGGCAGGCTCGCGGGAACCTGTTCGGCCGCCCGGCGTTGGGGAAGGCAATGTAGCTGGGGGATTTGGAATGGGTCGTTCGTCTGTTCGCGCGCCGATTCTTGCCGACGATTTTCCGCCTTTGCAGCAGGAAGCCATTCAGCGCGCCTTCCGCGAAGCGAGCGGAATGCTCGGGATCGGCTCTTGCGGCGAGCTCGGCCGGCTCGTCGCGGATTCGATCACCGGCGCCGTGCGCTGCGGCTGCCTGAAGCACGGCGAGCTTGTTGCGGTTGCGCTTGCGACGGCGCGCGGCGCGGCGAAGCCGGCCGACGACGCGGCACCTTGCCCGAGTTGACCCCGACAGCGGTCTGACCGCCGGATTGCCGGCCCGCGGAGACTCGGCCAGTCTGCACCCCATCGTCCTGCCGGCGGGGGGCTCGGAGTGGGTCGCAAAGTGCTTCGGGCTTGTCTGGCATCCGGCGCGACGATGGCCGTCGCGCTAGGGTTGGCAGGTGCTGCTCCGTCGCGCGCCGCCGACTATGACTTTCCCGATTTCTCCGGCAGCGGCCGGCCGCCGAATTTCGTGGTGATCCCGGGAATCCGCATCGCCGCGCGCCGGCAGATTGATGCCGACACGTCGATCGAGACCTATGTCCTGACCCAGATCGGGCTCGCGGGGCGGCCGTTCATCATTGGCGCATCGGGCTTTTCGGGCGGCGTCAGCATCAGCCGGAACTTCGGCGACGTGTCCTGGTCGGTGACGGTCGAATCGACGCCATCCTGGGACGGGCTGTTCAACTCCTACGCATCGACCGGCACGGAGCTGCAGACCCAGGTTTCGCGGACCTATGCCTTCGAGGGCACGCCCTGGTCGATCTCGCCGCGCCTGTTCCTCGGCTACCGGTTTTCCACCGACAGCACCAAGGAGCGCTCCAAGGTGCAGGTGGCGCTGCCGGTCTTCTACCGGGTCAACGCCAATCTCGACCTCGTATTCGTGCCGAAGATCGACCAGCGCCACGTCCCACACTGGACGACGGTGCGCAACGACGTCGTGGCGAATGTCGCGATCGGCGCCCGCTACCAGTGGCGGCCAGGCGTGCAGCTATCGGCTTTCGTGGGCTACGAGAATCGATGGTCGAGCGCGCCGGAGGTCCGTTATTCGCGCTGGCTGATCGTGCCGCAGCTCAGCCTCAGGGCCGATTTCTGAACGCTCTCGCGGATTTCACAACGATTCCAGGCAGGGCAGGCTTTCCTTCTCCGTCATATGCTTGCACCGCAACAGGGGAGAGAGTAAGGCACGGGGAACAGGCTGGGCAGGGGTTCGCAGGAGCGCTTTTCCCGGCGGGCGAGGAGGCCTTCGATGCCGGGTTTGGCAACGCAGCTCGTGAATGACTATCTGCCGCTCGTCATCTTCATCGCGCTTGCCGGTGTCATAGGCGTTGCGCTGCTGGTCGCGCCCTTCCTGGTCGCCTTCTCGCGGCCGGATGCCGAGAAGCTGTCGGCCTATGAGTGCGGCTTCAACGCCTTCGACGACGCGCGCATGAAGTTCGACGTGCGCTTCTACCTCGTGGCGATCCTGTTCATCATCTTCGACCTCGAGGTCGCCTTCCTGTTCCCCTGGGCCGTGGCCTTCAAGGAGGTCGGGCTGTTTGGCTTCTGGTCGATGATGGTCTTCCTCGGCGTGCTGACGATCGGTTTCGTCTACGAGTGGAAGAAGGGCGCGCTGGAGTGGAATTGAGAGTCTAGATCATGGCCACCACTGCTCTCGACCGCGGCAACCCCCTCGTCGCACCGGCCCCGAAGGGGATTCTCGGCCCGGACGGCAAGCCCGCGGGCTCGGCCGATCCGTTCTTCGCCGGCATCAACAACGAGCTCGCCGACAAGGGCTTCATCGTCACGGCGACCGACGACCTCATCAACTGGGCCCGCACCGGCTCGCTCATGTGGATGACGTTCGGCCTTGCCTGCTGCGCCGTGGAGATGATGCAGCTGTCGATGCCGCGCTACGACGTCGAGCGATTTGGTTTTGCTCCCCGAGCCAGTCCGCGGCAATCGGACGTGATGATCGTCGCCGGCACGCTGACCAACAAGATGGCGCCGGCCCTGCGCAAGGTCTACGACCAGATGCCGGAGCCGCGCTATGTCATCTCCATGGGCTCCTGCGCCAATGGCGGCGGCTACTACCACTATTCCTATGCCGTGGTGCGTGGCTGCGACCGCATCGTGCCGGTCGATATCTACGTGCCGGGCTGTCCGCCGACGGCCGAGGCGCTGCTCTACGGCGTGCTGCTTCTGCAGAAGAAGATCCGCCGCACCGGCACGATCGAGCGGTGAGGGGACATCATGTCGCTTGAAGAGCTTGGTGATACGATCAGGGCGGCGCTGCCGGACGCGGTCAGCGGCGCGAGCGTCGCCTATGGCGAGCTGACGCTGCTGGCGGACGCGGCGAAGATCGTCCAGGTGCTGACCCATCTGCGCGACGACGGCAATTGTCTCTTCCGCAACATCATCGACATCTGCGGCGTCGACTATCCGGGCCGGGCGAAGCGCTTCGACGTCGTCTATCACCTGCTGTCGCCGAAGTTTAACCGGCGCATCCGCGTGAAGGTGCAGACCGACGAGACGACGCCGATCGCCTCGGCCACGGATGTGTTTCCCGGCGCGCTGTGGTTCGAGCGCGAGACCTACGACCTCTACGGCGTGCTGTTCACGGGGCATCCGGACCTGCGGCGTCTGCTGACGGACTACGGCTTCGACGGCCATCCGCTGCGCAAGGACTTTCCCACGACCGGCTTCGTCGAGGTTCGCTACGACGACGAGGTGAAGCGCGTGGTCTACGAGCCGGTGCGCCTGCCGCAGGAGTTCCGGCAGTTCGATTTCCTCTCGCCCTGGGAGGGGACTGAATATGTCCTGCCGGGCGACGAGAAAGCCAAGGCGAACTGAGCATGGCCGAAGCCGAGATTCGCAATTTCACCTTTAACTGGGGCCCGCAGCATCCGGCGGCCCACGGCGTTCTCCGCCTCGTCATGGAACTCGACGGCGAGGTGGTCGAGCGCTGCGATCCGCATATCGGACTGCTGCATCGCGGCACCGAGAAGCTGATCGAGACCAAGACCTATCTGCAGGCGATCCCCTATTTTGACCGGCTCGACTATGTCGCGCCGATGAATCAGGAGCACGCCTTCTGCCTCGCCGCCGAGCGCATGCTCGGCATCGAGGTGCCGAGGCGCGGCCAGCTGATCCGCGTGCTCTACAGCGAGATCGGCCGCATCCTCTCGCACCTGCTCAACGTCACCACGCAGGCCATGGACGTCGGCGCGCTCACGCCGCCGCTCTGGGGCTTCGAGGAGCGCGAGAAGCTGATGATCTTCTACGAGCGCGCTTCCGGCTCACGCATGCACGCGGCCTATTTCCGCGTTGGCGGCGTGCATCAGGACCTGCCGCCGAAGCTCGTCGACGATATCGAGGCCTGGTGCGATCCGTTCCTGAAAGTGGTCGGCGATCTCGACGCGCTTTTGACCCCGAACCGCATCTTCAAGCAGCGCAACGTCGATATCGGCGTGGTGACGCTGGACGAGTGCTGGGCCTGGGGCTTTTCGGGCGTCATGGTGCGCGGTTCCGGCGCGCCGTGGGACCTGCGCAAGTCGCAGCCCTACGAGTGCTATGCCGAGCTCGATTTCGACATTCCGATCGGCAAGAACGGCGACTGCTACGACCGCTATCTCATCCGCATGGAGGAGATGAGGCAGTCCGTGAAGATCATGAAGCAGTGCTGCAAGCTGCTGCGCGAGACGCCGGGCCCGGTCTCGGCCAAGGACCAGAAGGTGGTGCCGCCGAAGCGCGGGGAGATGAAGCGCTCGATGGAAGCGCTGATCCACCATTTCAAGCTCTATACCGAAGGCTTCCACGTGCCGGCCGGCGAGGTCTATGCCTGCGTCGAGGCACCGAAGGGCGAGTTCGGCGTCTATCTGGTGGCCGACGGCACCAACAAGCCCTATCGCTGCAAGATCCGAGCGCCGGGCTTCGCCCACCTGCAGGCCATGGATTTTCTGTGCAAGGGCCACATGCTGGCGGACGTCTCCGCCATCCTCGGCTCCATCGACATCGTGTTCGGAGAGGTTGACCGGTGAGCGTCCGTCGTCTCGCACCCGACGAGGTCCAGCCGGCCTCCTTCGCTTTCACGCCCGAGAACCTCGCCTGGGCGCAGAAGACGATCGGCAAGTATCCGGCCGAGCGTAAGGCTTCCGCAGTCATTCCGCTGCTCTGGCGGGCGCAGGAGCAGCACGCCTACTGGCTGCCCAAGGCGGCCATGGAATATGTCGCCGACATGCTCGACATGCCCTACATCCGGGTGTTCGAGGTGGCGACCTTCTACACCATGTTCCAGCTGCAACCGGTTGGGAAGAAAGCGCATATTCAGGTCTGCGGCACGACGCCTTGCATGCTGCGCGGGGCAGGCGAACTGATCAAGGTCTGCAAGAGCCGCATCCATCACGAGCCGTTCCACCTGTCGGACGATGGCGACTTCTCGTGGGAGGAGGTCGAGTGCGCGGGCGCCTGCGTGAACGCGCCAATGATCCAGGTCTTCTCCGATGTCTACGAGGACCTGACCCCCGAGAGTCTCGAAAAGGTTCTCGACGCCTTCGCGCGCGGCGAAAAGCCGAAGCCGGGCCCGCAGAACAGCCGCCACGGCGCCGAGCCCGAGGGTGGGGCCGTGACGCTGCGCGATCTGCCGTTCAATGCCGCGACGCCCGGCGGGGAGTCTTCGGGGGGCGGTGTCGCGGTGGCGTCGAAGCCGGCGCCTGCGGCGGCTTCTGCAGCCGATGAACTCGCGGCGAGGGAAGAGTCCGAGATCAAGGCGAAGCTGGCGACGCTTAGCCCCGATGCGACCCCCGAGCAGAAGGCCGATGCCGTCGGCACTCGCCCGGCGGGGCTTGCCGCCGCGCGGTCGAGCGCTGCCGACAAGCTGCAGAAGATCAAGGGTATCGGCCCGGTCAACGAGGGCAAGCTCCATGCTCTCGGCATCTTCCATTTCGACCAGATCGCCGGCTGGACCCGCGCGGAAATCCGCTGGGTCGGCACCTACCTTGCGTTCCCCGGGCGGATCGACCGCGAGGAGTGGACGGTTCAGGCCAAGGCGCTGGCGGCTGGCGCGCCGTCGGCGAAGGAGTGAAGTCGATGCTCGCGGACAAGGACCGCATCTTCACCAACATCTACGGCTTCCACGACAAGAGCCTGAAGGGCGCGATGGCGCGCGGGCATTGGGACGGGACCAAGGGTTTCATCGATCAGGGCCGCGACTGGATCGTCCAGCAGATCAAGGATTCCGGGCTGCGTGGCCGTGGCGGCGCGGGCTTTCCGACCGGCCTGAAATGGTCGTTCATGCCGAAACAGTCGGACGGCCGTCCGCATTATCTCGTCGTCAATGCCGACGAGTCCGAGCCGGGCACCTGCAAGGACCGTGAAATCCTGCGCAACGACCCGCATACGCTGGTCGAGGGGTGTCTCATTGCCGGCTGCGCCATGGGCGCGCATGTCGGCTACATCTATGTGCGCGGCGAGTTCATCCGCGAGCGCGAGGCGCTCCAGCAGGCGATCGACGAGTGCTATGAGGCCGGTCTTCTCGGCAAGGGCAACAAGAACGGCTGGGACTTCGACCTTTACGTCCATCACGGCGCCGGCGCCTATATCTGCGGCGAGGAAACCGCGCTGCTCGAGAGCCTCGAGGGCAAGAAGGGCCAGCCGCGCCTGAAGCCGCCGTTCCCGGCCAATATGGGCCTCTACGGCTGCCCGACGACGGTCAACAACGTCGAATCGATTGCGGTTACGCCAACGATCCTCCGGCGCGGCGCCTCGTGGTTCGCCTCGTTCGGCCGGCCGAACAATCTCGGCACCAAGCTGTTCGGCATTTCCGGCCATGTGAACAAGCCGTGCATCGTCGAGGAATCGATGAGCATCCCGTTCAGGGAACTGATCGAGAAGCACGGCGGCGGCATTCGCGGCGGCTGGGACAATCTGCTCGCCATCATCCCCGGCGGCGCGTCCTGCCCGCTCATCCCGGCGGCCGATTGCGAAGAGTTGATCATGGATTTCGACGGCACCCGCGCGGTGAAGTCGAGCTTCGGCACCGCCGGTGTCATCGTCATGGACAAGTCGACCGATATCGTCCGGGCGATCGCGCGCATCTCCTACTTCTTCAAGCATGAAAGCTGCGGCCAGTGCACGCCCTGCCGCGAAGGCACGGGCTGGATGTGGCGCGTGCTCGATCGCATGGCCCAGGGCCGCGCGCACAAGAAGGAGATCGACATGCTCCTGGAAGTGACGACGCAGGTCGAGGGCCACACGATCTGCGCGCTCGGCGATGCCGCGGCGTGGCCGGTCCAGGGCCTGATCCGGCATTTCCGCGGCGAGATCGAGCGCCGCATCGACGCCTATTCGGCCAACCCGCACGGCGAGCCCGTGCGCATCGCGGCGGAGTGAAGCGCATGATCAGGCACGGCCTTCTTCTCATCGGCGCTCTCGCCCTCGGCGGTTGCATGACGGCGTCCGTGCCATCGGCTCCGCCGCGCCCTGCCGGAGAGACCGCGCTGCGCGTCACGGTCAATGCCACGCCGGACTATGTGCGGCAGGTCATCCTGTCGCGCGCGGCGGCGCGTGGCACGGCGGGCAGTTCGCCCAACGCCCGGACCATCGTGCTGGAGCGCCAGATGTCCGAGACGACGCCGGCGCTGCAGGCCGTCTGCGGGCCGCACAAGCCGGGGCGGCGGGTCAGTGTGGTGATCACGACCGAGCGCGCGGGCAACCGTACGACGGTCACCGAACGGCGCTTCCTGATCGACGGCGACGGCACCCGCTGCGCCGTCGTGATGACGCCCGAGGACGTGGTGGCCGGCAACCGGGCGCTCGCCGAGCTCAAGGCTCAGGCCGAGGGCCAGATGGCCGGTCGCTGACGGTCTCAAGACAAGAACGGATCTGGAAACGCATCGTGACGGCTCAAGTGCATCCCCTCAAACCGGACGGAGCAAAGGCCATGCCGCTTGCCGCCAAGGATGCGAGTGCATTGAACCTGTTTTCGGGCGTGAACCCGGCTGAAACCGTTGCCGGGCCGCTGGTGGCGGCGATGATGCTGCCGGCGACGCTGATGATGACCGGCTGGATGGCCTTTCTCGGGGCGAGCTTCGGCGCGGCGCGGATCTTTGCCGGCGGCGTGCGCGACGAGGACCGGACTGAGGCCGCGCCCGTCGCGGCTGTCGTCCCGCCCGCGCCCAGCGTACCGCGGCTCGTTGTGTCCAATCCGGTAGCGGCCGAACGCGCGCCGGCCCAGAAGGCCGTCGAGGCCAAGGCCAAGCCGGCAATCCAGGCGACCAAGCCGGTTCCGGCCAAGCCATCGGGTGCGCCGCCGAAGCCGTCCAGGCCGGGCGAGGACCCGCCGAAGCCGAAGGCCGCCAAGCCGGTTCCGGCCAAGCCGTCGGGTGCGCCGCCGAAGCCGTCCAGGCCGGGCGAGGCCCCGCCGAAGCCGAAGGCCGCCACGGCGCCGGAGCCGGTCAAGGCCGCGCCGCTGAAGATCGAGACCAAGGCGACATCGAAGGGCATTTCGCTGCCCAAGGTGTCGATGCAGGACAAGCCGGGCGAGCCGGACAGGAACTGACCGCTTCGCGGCCGCCAGGCGGCCGGGAGGCACACCATGTCGGAGCGGCGTCGCCGCTTCGCGAGACGAACCCGAGGGGGCAGCGCCATGCGCGGTTCCCGACGAGACCGGATGGAATGAACCGATGGCGAAGGTGATCGTCGACGGACAGGAGATCGAGGTACCGGCCGAGTACACGCTGATGCAGGCGTGCGAGGCGGCGGGCGCCGAGATTCCGCGCTTCTGTTATCACGAGCGGCTGTCGATCGCCGGCAATTGCCGCATGTGCCTCGTCGAGGTGAAGGGTTCGCCGAAGCCGGTCGCCTCCTGCGCCCAGAATGTCCGCGATCTGCGTCCCGGCCCGAACGGAGAGCCACCGGTCATCAACACCAAGACGCCGCTGGTGAAGAAGGCGCGCGAAGGCGTGATGGAGTTCCTGCTGATCAACCATCCGCTCGACTGCCCGATCTGCGATCAGGGCGGCGAGTGCGACCTGCAGGACCAGGCCATGGCCTATGGCGTCGACAAGTCGCGCTATGCGGAGAACAAGCGGGCGGTCGAGGACAAGTATATCGGCCCGCTGGTGAAGACCGTGATGACGCGCTGCATCCACTGCACGCGCTGCGTCCGCTTCACCACCGAGGTTGCCGGCATTTCCGAGCTTGGCCTGATTGGTCGCGGCGAGGATGCCGAGATCACCACATACCTCGAGCAGGCGATGACCTCGGAACTGCAGGGCAACGTCGTCGATCTCTGCCCGGTCGGCGCGCTGACCTCCAAGCCGTTCGCCTTCCACGCTAGGCCGTGGGAACTGCTGAAGACCGAGTCCACCGACATGATGGATGCGGTTGGTTCGGCCATCCGCGTCGATGCGCGCGGTCGCGAGGTGATGCGCGTCCTGCCGCGCCTCAACGAGGCGGTGAACGAGGAGTGGATTTCCGACAAGACCCGCCACGTCGCCGATGGCCTGCGCACCCAGCGCCTTGACCGGCCCTATCTGCGCGAGAACGGCCGCCTGCGCGCCGCGACCTGGCCCGAGGCCTTCGCCGCCATCGCCGCCAAGGTGAAGGCGACGGCGTCGGAGAAGATCGGCGCGATTGCCGGCGACCTGTCGACGCTCGAGGAAATGTATGCGCTGAAGGAGCTCGTCGCGGCTCTCGGCTCGCGGAACATCGACGGCCGTCAGGACGGCGCCAGCCTCGATCCGTCGCTCGGCCGTGCGTCCTATGTGTTCAATCCGGGCATCGCCGGCATCGAGGAAGCCGATGCGATCCTGCTGGTCGGTACCAATCCGCGCAAGGAAGCCCCTCTCGTCAACGCCCGTATCCGCAAGCGCTGGCGCATGGGCAATGTGAAGATCGGCGTCATCGGCGAGGTTGTCGATCTCACCTACAGCTACGATTATCTCGGCGCCGGCCCTGACACGCTTGCCGATGTTGTCTCCGGCAAGCATTCCTTCGCCGAAGTGCTGAAGGGTGCGAAGAGGCCGCTGGTCATCGTCGGGCAGGGCGCATTGGCCCGTGCCGATGGCGGCGCGATCCTGTCACTCGCCGCGCATGCCGCGACGGCCTTCGGTGGCCTCGCCGAGGGCTGGAACGGTTTCGCGGTGCTGCACACGGCCGCCTCGCGCGTCGGCGCGCTGGACCTCGGCCTCGTGCCGGGCGAGGGCGGCGTCAATGCGGCGGCCATGGCGGCCGGCGGGGTCGACCTGCTGTTCAATCTGGGAGCGGACGAGATCGAGGTCGGGCAGGGCCCCTTCGTCGTCTATGTCGGTACCCATGGTGACCGGGGCGCGCACCGCGCCGACGTCATCCTGCCGGGCGCGACCTACACCGAGAAGAACGGCCTGACCGCCAATACGGAGGGCCGCATTCAGGTGGTCAACCGCGCCGGTTTCGCGCCGGGCGAGGCCAAGGAGGACTGGGCGATCCTGCGTGCGCTCTCCGACGCTCTCGGGGTGAAGCTGCCATTCGACTCGCTGGCGCAGCTCCGCGCCGCCATGGCGAAGGACCACCCGCATACGCTGCATGTCGGCGGGCTCGGGGCCGTCGATGCCGGCCAGATCGCCGCGCTCGCCGGCAAGGGCGGCAAGGCGGAGGCCACGGCCTTCGCCCAGATCGTCGACGATTTCTACATGACCAACCCGATCGCCCGGGCCTCGGCGACCATGGCCGAATGCTCGGCCATCGCGAAGAGCGCCCACCGGCAGGCGGCGGAGTAAGGCAGAGCCATGGACTTCTTCTGGACCCAACTCTGGCCGCTGCTACTGATCGCCATCCAGAGCCTCGCGCTGATGGTGGCTCTGCTGGTCTTCGTCGCCTTCATCCTGCTCGCCGACCGCAAGATCTGGGCGGCGGTGCAGTTGCGCCGTGGCCCGAACGTGGTGGGGCCGTTCGGCCTGCTCCAATCCTTCGCCGACCTCCTGAAGTTCATCCTTAAGGAGCCGGTGATCCCGTCAGGGGCGAACAAGGGCGTGTTCCTGCTGGCGCCTTTCGTCTCGGTGCTGCTGGCGCTCGCCGCCTGGGCGGTTATCCCGCTGAGCGAGGGCTGGGCCATCGCCAACCTGAACGTCGGCATCCTCTTCATCTTCGCGGTGTCGTCGCTCGGCGTTTACGGCGTGATCATGGGCGGCTGGGCGTCGAACTCGAAATATCCGTTCCTCGGCGCGCTTCGTTCGGCGGCGCAGATGGTGTCCTACGAGGTCTCCATCGGCTTCGTGATCATCTGCGTGCTGCTCTGCGTCGGCTCGCTGAACCTCACGGACATCGTGAAGGCGCAGGACAAGTCGATCGGCATGTTCGGCTGGTTCTGGCTGCCGCTGTTTCCGGTCTTCGTGATCTTCTTCATCTCGGCGCTGGCGGAGACCAACCGACCGCCCTTCGACCTACCGGAGGCCGAATCCGAGCTCGTGGCCGGCTTCATGGTCGAATATGCCTCGACGCCGTACATGATGTTCATGCTCGCCGAATACGTGGCGATCATGACGATGTGCGCGCTGACCACGATCCTGTTCCTCGGGGGCTGGCTGCCGCCGTTCCCGATCGCGCCGTTCACCTGGGTGCCGGGCGTGGTCTGGTTCGTGCTCAAGATATCCATGGTGTTCTTCATGTTCGCCATGGTGAAGGCCTTCGTTCCCCGCTACCGCTACGACCAGCTCATGCGCCTCGGCTGGAAGGTGTTCCTGCCGATCTCGCTGGCCATGGTCGTCGTGGTCGCGGGCGTGCTGCAATTCACCGGCTGGGCTCCGTAAGGGACCGGCATGGACGGCTTGGCAAATCCGGCCGGTCTCATCGGCGCCGCCATCGGCGCGGGGGTCGGCTGGATCGACTACCGGATCGTCTCCGGCCTGGTCACGCGCAAGCTGAGGGAGACCGACCGTTCGGCCACCGAAGCCGAGCGGCAGGATTACGAGCGTCGGATCGTGCTGGCGCAGCGGATCCTGATGGTCGCCATCGTGCCCGTCTTCGCGGGTCTTGGTTACTGGCTCGGCCGCACGATCAGCGGCTGGGGCATTTGAGGAGAAGAGGTCCATGGCGTCGACGTTCCGGCTCGACCGCGCGGCCAAAGCCCTGTTCCTGACGGAGTTCGTCTCGGCGTTCTTCCTGTCGATGCGCTATTTCTTCAAGCCGAAGGCGACGATCAACTACCCCTTCGAGAAGGGGCAGATCTCGCCACGGTTCCGGGGCGAGCATGCGCTGCGCCGCTATCCGAACGGCGAGGAACGCTGCATCGCCTGCAAGCTGTGCGAGGCGATCTGCCCGGCGCAGGCCATCACCATCGAGGCCGGCCCGCGCCGCAACGACGGCACGCGCCGCACGACGCGCTACGACATCGATATGGTGAAGTGCATCTATTGCGGCTTCTGCCAGGAGGCATGCCCGGTGGACGCCATCGTCGAGGGGCCGAACTTCGAGTTCGCCACCGAGACGCGCGAGGAACTCTACTACGACAAGGCCAGACTGCTCGCGAATGGCGATCGCTGGGAGCGCGAGCTCGCGGCAAGCCAGAAGCTGGACGCGCCTTATCGCTGACGAACAGGGATGCGTCGGGACGGCTCGTCTGGACGCATTCCAACTTGAACCTTAAGAGGGGCGCGCGCGGGACAAGCTTTGAGTCCCGGAACGCGCGCTTCAGGATACGGAACGGGGCAAAGGGCAGATGCTCGCCGGTCTCTTCTTCTACCTTTTCGCGGGGATGCTGATCGCATCCGCGTTCATGGTGATCGCCGCGCGCAATCCCGTGCACTCGGTGCTGTTCCTGATCCTTGCCTTCGTCAACGCCTCGGGGCTGTTCGTGCTGATGGGCGCGGAGTTCCTCGCGATGATCCTGGTGGTCGTCTATGTCGGCGCGGTGGCGGTCTTGTTCCTGTTCGTGGTGATGATGCTCGACGTTGATTTCGTCGCGCTGCGCCAGGGCTTCCTACAGTACCTGCCGATCGGCGTGCTGGTCGGCCTCGTGGTGCTGGCCGAATTGATCATGGTGCTCGGTGCCTGGACGCTGGGCGGCGCCACCCCCAAGACACTCGCGGCGCCGATCCCCGCCGGCATTACCAATGCCGAGGCACTGGGGCAGGTGCTCTACACGAAATATGTCTTCTTCTTCCAGGTGTCGGGTCTCGTGCTGCTCGTCGCGATGATCGGCGCCATCGTGCTGACGCTGAGCCACCGTACGGGCGTGAAGCGGCAGGATCCGGGTGCTCAGGCGGCCCGCACGCCGGAGACGGCCATCGAGGTCGTCAAGGTCAAGACGGGCGAGGGGGTCTGAACATGCTCACCATCGGCCTCTCCCACTATCTCTCGGTCGCGGCGATCCTGTTCACGCTCGGCATGCTCGGCATCTTCCTCAACCGGAAGAACATCATCGTCATCCTGATGTCGGTGGAGCTCATCCTGCTCGCCGTGAACATCAATCTCGTCGCCTTCTCCACCCATCTCGGCGATCTCGTCGGCCAGGTCTTCGCGCTCCTGGTCCTGACCGTCGCGGCGGCGGAGGCGGCCATCGGTCTCGCCATCCTCGTGGTCTTCTTCCGCAACCGCGGCTCGATCGCGGTGGAAGACGTCAACATGATGAAGGGCTGACAGGTTCGCCATGTATCAGGCCATCGTCTTCCTTCCCCTCGTCGGCTTTCTGATCGCCGGCCTGTTCGGCCGGGCCATCGGCGCGCGCGCCTCCGAGATCGTGACCACCAGCCTTCTCGGCATTTCGGCGCTGCTGTCGTGGTTCGCCCTCTACCAGGTCGGCTATGCCGGCCGCGGCACGACCGTCGAGTTGATGCAGTGGATTCACGCAGGCTCGCTCAACGTCTCGTGGACGCTGCGCATCGATACGCTGACCGCCGTGATGCTGGTGGTGGTGAACTCGGTGTCGTTCCTCGTCCACCTCTATTCGATCGGCTACATGCACGAGGATCCGCACCGGCCGCGGTTCTTCGCCTATCTGTCGCTGTTCACCTTCGCCATGCTGATGCTGGTGACGGCCAACGACCTCCTGCAGATGTTCTTCGGCTGGGAGGGCGTCGGTCTCGCCTCCTATCTGCTGATCGGGTTCTGGTTCAAGAAACCGTCCGCCAACGCCGCCGCCATGAAGGCCTTCGTGGTCAATCGCGTCGGCGATTTCGGCTTCGCCCTCGGCATTTTCGGCCTCTACAAGCTGACCGGCTCGATCAGCTTCGACGCCGTGTTCGGCGCGGCGCAGGGCCTCGCCGGGCAGAAGATGGAGTTCCTCGGCTATCAGCTCGACGCGCTGACCGTCGTCTGCCTGCTGCTGTTCATGGGCGCCATGGGCAAGTCGGCGCAGTTCCTGCTGCACACCTGGCTGCCGGATGCCATGGAAGGCCCGACGCCGGTCTCGGCGCTCATCCATGCCGCGACGATGGTGACCGCCGGCGTTTTCATGGTGGCGCGCCTGTCGCCGGTCTTCGAATATTCGCCGACAGCGCTGACGGTCGTGATGTTCTTCGGAGCGACAACGGCGTTCTTCGCGGCCACCGTCGGCCTCGTGCAAAACGACATCAAGCGCGTCATCGCTTACTCGACCTGTTCGCAGCTCGGCTACATGTTCGTCGCGCTCGGGGCAGGGGCCTATTCGGTCGGCATCTTCCACCTGTTCACCCACGCCTTCTTCAAGGCTCTGCTGTTCCTTGGCGCCGGCTCGGTCATCCGCGCGATGCATCACGAGCAGGACATCCGGCGGATGGGCGGGCTCGCCGGCCATATCAAGTTCACCTACGCGATGATGCTGATCGGCACGCTGGCGCTGACCGGCTTCGGTCTGCCGTTCCTGCACATCGGCTTTGCCGGCTACTATTCCAAGGATGCGATCATCGAGGTCGCCTATGCCGCGCATAACGCCATGGGGCCCTATGCGTTCACGTTGACGGTCGCCGCGGCGGCGATGACGTCGTTCTATTCCTGGCGCCTCATTTTCATGACCTTCCACGGCAAGCCGCGTTGGGCCGAGGCGCATGCGCCTCACGACGATCACGCCCATGGCCATGCCAAGGCGGACGATCACGACCACGCGCACGACGATCATGGCCATGGCCATCATGCTCACCAGCCGCACGAGAGCCCGCTGGTCATGCTGGTTCCGCTTGGTGCGCTGGCGGTCGGCTCGGTGCTGGCCGGCGCCGTGTTCTCGAAGAAATTCGCCTACGAGGACGGCATCAAGTCGTTCTTCCGCGAGTCGATCTTCATGCGGCCGGAGAACCACATCATCCACGATTTCCATTCGGTGCCGGGTTGGGTGCCGTGGACGCCGTTCGTGATGATGGCGCTCGGCTTCGTGCTGGCCTGGTACATGTATATCAGGGCGCCGCACGTGCCGGCCGAGCTCGCCCGCCGCCACCAGGGCCTGTACCAGTTCCTGCTCAACAAGTGGTATTTCGACGAGCTCTACGACCGCATCTTCGTGCGGCCCGCGCAGTGGCTCGGCCGCTTCTTCTGGAAGAAGGGCGACGGCTGGCTGATCGACGGCTTCGGCCCCGACGGCATCGCGGCGCGCGTCGTCGATGTCACCCGCGGCGTCGTGCGGCTCCAGACCGGCTACGTCTATCACTATGCCTTCGCCATGCTGATCGGGGTCGCGGCGCTCGCCACCTGGTTCATGTTCTCCGGCGGCGTGGCGGGGAGCCACTGATGTCCAACGCTCCGATCCTGTCGATCATCACCTTCCTGCCGCTGCTCGGCGCGCTGCTGATCCTGATGGTGCGCGGCGACGACGCCGCGGCGAAGCGCAACATCCGCATGATCGCGCTGTTCGCGACCGCCGTGACCTTCGGCCTGTCGCTGATCCCGGTGGCGCTGTTCAATCCGGGCACGGCCGAGTTCCAGTTCGTCGAGCGGGCCAACTGGCTCGGCGGCGTCATTTCCTACCGGATGGGCATCGACGGCATCTCGCTGCCGCTGATCATCCTGACCACCTTCCTCATGCCGTTCTGCATCCTCGCCTCCTGGCAGGCGATCGATACGCGCGTGAAGGAGTACATGGTCGCCTTCCTCGTGCTGGAGACGCTGATGATCGGCGTGTTCTGCGCGCTGGATATCGTGCTGTTCTACCTGTTCTTCGAGGCCGGCCTCATCCCGATGTTCCTGATCATCGGCATCTGGGGCGGCAAAAGGCGCATCTACGCCTCGTTCAAGTTCTTCCTCTACACGCTGCTCGGCTCGGTGCTGATGCTGCTCGCCATCATGGCGATGATCTGGACGGCGGGGACGAGCGACATCGCCGAACTGATCAAGCAGGGACCGACCGTCTTCTCGCGGGACATGCAGTTCTGGCTGTGGTTGGCGTTCTTCGCCTCCTTCGCGGTCAAGATGCCGATGTGGCCGGTGCACACCTGGCTGCCGGACGCTCACGTCGAGGCGCCGACGGCCGGCTCGGTGATCCTTGCCGGCGTGCTCCTGAAGATGGGCGGCTACGGCTTCCTGCGGTTCTCGCTGCCGATGTTCCCCGAGGCGAGCCAGTTCTTTGCGCCCTTCGTGTTCACGCTGTCGGTGGTCGCCATCGTCTACACCTCGCTGGTCGCGATGGTGCAGGAGGACATCAAGAAGCTGATCGCCTATTCGTCGGTCGCCCATATGGGCTTCGTGACCATGGGCATCTTCGCGGGCAATGCCGAGGGCATCCAGGGCGCGGTGTTCCAGATGGTCTCGCACGGCATCGTGTCGGGCGCGCTGTTCCTCTGCGTCGGTGTCGTCTACGACCGCATGCACACCCGCGAGATCGCGGCCTATGGCGGCCTCGTGAACCGCATGCCGGTCTATGCGGTCATCTTCATGATCTTCACCATGGCCAATGTCGGCCTGCCCGGCACGTCCGGCTTCGTCGGCGAGTTCCTGACGCTGATCGGCACGTTCAAGGCCTCGACCAAGGTCGCCTTCCTCGCCTGTTTCGGCCTGATCCTCTCGGCGTGCTACGCGCTCTGGCTCTACTGGCAGGTCATCTGGGGTGAGCTGACCAAGCCGGCGCTGAAATCGATCACCGATGTCGATCGCCGCGAGATCGCCATCCTCGCCCCGCTGGTGGTGCTGACCATCCTGCTCGGCGTCTATCCGAAACCGGTGCTCTCGACCTCCGAGGTTGCGGTCAATGCGCTGGTCGAATCCTACAACCAGGCGAATGCCGCAGCGGGCAAGACCGCAGCGGCCGCGCCGCGCTGACGGACGCAGATGATGAACGCTCCGCTGCTCGATCTCGTCCCCGCCATTCCCGAGCTGATGCTCGCGGGCGGCGCCATGCTGCTCCTGATGTACGGCGTCTTCGCCGGCGAGCGCTCCGCCGCGACGGTGACATTCGCCTCCGTCGTGCTGCTGATCGCCGCCGCCGTCGCGGTCATGACCATCGGCGGCGCGCCGCGCCTGACCTTTGGCGGCTCCTTCGTGTTCGATGCCTTCGCGCGCTTCATGAAGGCTTTTGCCTTCCTTGGCGCGGCCGCAGCGCTGGTCCTGTCGCAGGATTATCTCCGGCGCGAGAAGGTCGAGAAGTTCGAGTTTCCGATCCTCGTGCTGCTGTCGACCGCCGGCATGGGCATCCTGATCTCGGCCAACGATCTGATCGCGCTCTATTTGGGCCTCGAGCTCATGTCGCTGGCGCTCTACGTCATCGCCTCGATCCATCGCGACAATGCCAAGTCGACCGAAGCGGGCCTGAAATATTTCGTCCTCGGCGCGCTGTCGTCGGGCATGCTGCTCTACGGCTGCTCGCTGATCTACGGCTTCACCGGCACGGTGTCCTTCACCGGCATCGCGGCGGTGGTGAAGGCCGGGCCGGTCGGCCTCGGCCTCGTCTTCGGCCTCGTTTTCCTGATCGCTGGGCTTGCCTTCAAGGTTTCGGCCGTGCCGTTCCACATGTGGACGCCGGACGTCTACGAGGGCGCGCCGACGCCGGTCACGGCCTTCTTCGCGGCGGCGCCGAAGGTCGCGGCCATCGCCATCTTCTGCCGCGCCATGACGTCCGGCTTCCCGGGCGCGACGCACCAGTGGCAGCAGATCGTGGTCTTCGTCTCGGTCGGTTCGATGCTGCTCGGCGCCTTCGCCGCCATCGGACAGACCAATATCAAGCGCCTGATGGCCTATTCCTCCATCGGCCATATGGGCTTCGCGCTGGTCGGCCTTGCCGCTGGCACGGCCAATGGCGTGCAGGGCGTCGCCGCCTATATCGCGATCTACATGATCATGACGCTCGGCACCTTCGCCTGCATCATCGCGATGCGACGCGGCGACGAGCCGGTCGAGACGATCGACGATCTCGCCGGCCTGTCGCGGACCAATCCGATGATGGCGGCGGCGCTGGCGGCCCTGCTGTTCTCGCTCGCGGGCATCCCGCCGCTCGCCGGCTTCTTCGCCAAGTTCTACGTCTTCGCCGCGGCCATCGAGGCCAAGCTCTACACGCTGGCGGTGATCGGCGTGCTGGCGAGCGTGGTGGGCTGCTACTACTACCTGCGCATCGTGAAGCTGATGTATTTCGACGAGCCGAAGCCGGCCTTCGCACCGGTTCGCACCGAGCTGAAGCTCGTGCTCGGCGCTTCGGCCCTGTTCAACACGCTGTTCGTTCTCTATCCCGCGCCGCTGGTCGCCGCGGCCGGAGCGGCTGCGCGCGCGCTGTTCTGATCTGGTGCCGGCGCTTTCCGACACCGCCACGGCGGCAGGCTTCCAGCTGGTCCATCTCACGGAGACCGGATCGACCAACGCCGAAGCGCTGGCGCGCGCCGCGGCGGGGGAAGCTCGGCCGACCTGGTTTGTTGCCGATCGGCAGACGGCCGGGCGCGGCCGGCGCGGGCGATCCTGGACTTCGGAGACGGGCAATCTGTTCGCGTCGCTTCTGATCGCTGACCCGGCGCCCGCGCCACGCATCGCGGAACTCTGCTTCGTGGCGGCTTTGGCGGTCGATGATGCACTGCTGGCGCTCGATCCCGATCTTGAAAGCCGCTTCCGCCTGAAATGGCCGAATGACGGCCTGCTCGACGGCGCCAAGCTCGTCGGCATTCTGGTGGAGGCGACGACCCGCGGAACGGCGACGCAGGCGGTCATCGGCATCGGCGTCAACGTCGCTCATCATCCCTCCGATACGCCCTATCCGACGACTTCGCTGAACGCCTCCGGCGTCGCGGTGGACCGCGATAGGGTCTTCGCGGCACTGTCGCGTTCCATGGTGACGGCACTCGCCATCTGGAACCGCGGCAAGGGCTTCGACCTTATCCGCGCGGGGTGGCTGGCGCGGGCCTACGGGCTCGGTGGCCCGATGGTTGTGCGCGCCGACGACAAGCGCGCGGAAGGCATCTTCGCCGGTCTCGACGCGCAGGGGCGGCTGATCCTCGACACGCCGGACGGCCGGCAATTCCTCAATGTCGGCGAGGTCGTGCCGGCGATGACAGGGGTGGTGCACTGATGGCGCGCGGCAAGCGTCCTCCCGCCAAGGAAACCGGCTCCAGGGAGACTGGTTCGAAGCCGCAGGCGCGGCCCAAGGCGCCGCGCGGGTCGACGGAGGAGTTCGTCTTCGCCCCGCTCGGCGGCGTTGGCGAGATCGGCATGAACCTCTCGCTCTATGGCTATGGAACGCCGGCGAAGAAGGATTGGATCGCGGTCGATTGCGGCGTTGCCTTCGCGGGTCCCGAATTGCCCGGCATCGATCTCGTCATGCCCGACCCTTCGTTCATCGAGGGCGAGAAGAAACGGCTGCGCGCGCTCATCATCACCCACGCGCACGAGGACCATATCGGCGCCGTGGCGGACCTCTGGCCGCGGCTCGGCTGCCCGATCTACCTGACGCCCTTCGCAGCCGCGATGCTGGAGACGAAGCGCCTGTCGGAGGCCGGTGCACCGAAGATCCCGATCCGGGTGATCAGGCCGGGCGAGCGCATTGAACTCGGCCCCTTCGCCTTCGAGATGATTTCGGTGGCGCATTCGATCCCCGAATCGACGGCGCTCGCCATCACGTCGCCGCTCGGCACGGTCGTCCATACCGGCGACTGGAAGATCGACCCGACTCCGGTGCTGGGCGAGAAGACCGACGAAGGACGGTTCCGCGCGTTGGGCGATGCCGGCGTGCTGGCCATGATTGGCGATTCCACCAACGCGATCCGCGAGGGTTCGTCGCCCTCGGAGGCCAATGTCGCGCTGGAGCTTGAAAAGATCATCGCGGCGGCGAAGGGCAGGGTGGCGGTGACCACCTTCGCCTCGAATGTCGGGCGCATCCGGGCCGTCGCCGAGGCCGCCATGCGGGCCGACCGGCAGGTGGTGCTGGTTGGCCGCGCGATGGAGCGTGTCATCACGATCGCGCGCGAGCAGGGCATGCTGGAGGGTATTCCGCCCTTCGTCTCGGCCGAATCCTACGGCTACCTGCCGCGCGACAAGGTCGTGGCGGTGCTTACCGGCAGCCAGGGCGAGCCGCGCGCCGCGCTGGCGCGGGTTGCCAACGACGACCATCCCGAGGTGACGCTGGCCCCCGGCGATACCGTCGTCTTCTCCTCGCGCACCATTCCCGGCAACGAGAAAGCGGTCGGCGCCATCGTCAACGGCCTGGTCAAGCAGGGCGTCCAGATCATCACCGACCGCGACGCGCTGGTGCATGTCTCCGGCCACCCGCGCCGCGGTGAGATGGAGCAGATGTACAACTGGGTGCGGCCGCAGATCGCCGTGCCGGTCCATGGCGAGCCCTATCACATGGCCGAGCACGCGGCCCTCGCGAAGCGCATGGGCGTCAAGGAGGTCATCCTCGCCAATGACGGCGACATGATCCGTTTGGCGCCGGGCGAGCCCGATGTCGTGGACACATTGCCGGCCGCGCGGCTGTTCAAGGACGGCTACCTGCTGATCGAAGAGGCGAGCCGGGTCGTGCCGGAGCGGCGCAAGCTCTCCTTCGCCGGCATCGTTTCGGTGGCCATTGCCATGGACGAGCGTGGCGTCGTGGTCGGCGACATCCAGATGGACATGGCCGGCGTGCCCGAGCAGGACGCGATGGGCGACGACCTCGCCGACCTCGTCGAGGAAACCGTGCTGGACTGCGTCGAGGGCCTGCCCAAGGCGCGGCGGCGCGATCCCGATGCCGTCGCCGAGAGTGTCACCCGCGCCATTCGCGGCACGCTCAATGCACGATGGGGCAAAAAGCCGATGTGCCACGTGCTGGTGGTGACGGTATAAGGCCGCCAGACATTCCCTCGGACGGCCGGAGACAGCCATGATCGGACGCCTCAATCACGTCGCCATCGCCGTGCGCGACATCGAGAAGGCGAGCGCGCTCTATCGCGACACGCTGGGCGCGAAGGTGACGCCGCCGGTCGACCAGCCGGCCCATGGCGTGACCGTCGTCTTCGTCGAACTGCCGAACACCAAGATCGAGTTCCTGCAGCCGCTCGGGGCCGACAGCCCGATCGCCAGGTTCCTCGACAAGAATCCCGACGGCGGCATCCACCATGTCTGCTACGAGGTGGACGACATCCTCGCGGCGCGCGACCGTCTGAAGGCTCAGGGCGCGCGCGTCCTGGGTGACGGCAACCCGAAGATCGGCGCACACGACAAGCCGGTGCTGTTCCTGCATCCGAGAGACTTCAACGGCACGCTGGTGGAGCTCGAACAGGCATGAGCTGGGGCGCGTCCATCGCGATCTATTTCATCATCTGGTGGCTGGTCCTGTTCGCCGCCCTGCCGTTCGGCGTCCGCTCGCAGATCGAGGCGGGAGACGTGACGCAAGGCACGGAACACGGAGCGCCGCACCAGCCATACATGCTGCGCAAGGTGATCTGGACGACGGTGATCGCCGGCCTTTTCTTCGCGCTCTACTACGTGAATTACACCACCGGCTTCATCACGCTGGACGACATCCCGTTGCTGCCGCGCGGGCCCAAGCTCTGATTGCCGCAAGCCATTGTCCTAAAGGAGCCCGACGCAAGGGGAGTTACGTATTCTCCCGGAGGCCTGTCGTTGCACTTTTTTTCGCCAATGACTGCCCAACTTGGTGACAAACCATTTTCCGTCGTCTAGCGTCCTTTTGCTGCAAGAAAGAGGCCGCCTTCAAACGACGAAGCAAGGTCTCGTGGCTCAGGTCTTGGGAGGAAGACCCCTGAGAAAGCACCCCGTCGGGGATGCGATCGAGGGTTACAAAAAACGGGAACGACAGGCGCGATCTCCGCGACTTCGATTTCTGAAGCATTGCCTGGGAAAGGCGGGATCATCCGATCCCGCCTTTTCTTTTGCGTTGTCTCTGAGCAGCGTCGCCCGGTTGCTTCAGGCCAGCCGCCCAGGCGCGCACCTGCTCGGGAGTGTAGTCGCGGCGCGCGGTCTCGCGGACGGCCCGCGTGAAGATCGCGATCAGGTCGTCAATGTCTTCCTCTCTGTCGCCGCGAATGGCGATGCTCCCCTGCGACGTCATGATTTCGCTGCTTCCGCCTTGGTTCCGGCTTGCCTCGGCCAGAGAAAAAAGGTCAATTCCGCCCTCCCGCGCCGCGCCTGCGGCCGCCGTCTTCCCCGCCCGAGGTTCCGATGCGTCTCTCACGCTACTTCCTGCCCATTCTGCGCGAGACGCCGAAGGAAGCCGAGATCGTCTCCCACCGCCTGATGCTGCGCGCCGGCATGGTGCGGCAGGAATCGGCGGGCATCTATGCCTGGCTGCCGCTCGGCCTGCGGGTGCTCAACAAGGTTCAGAAGGTGATCCGCGAGGAGCAGGACCGCTCGGGCGCCGTCGAACTGCTCATGCCGACCATCCAGTCCGCGGACCTGTGGCGCGAAAGCGGCCGCTACGACGCCTACGGCAAGGAAATGCTGCGCATCCGCGACCGCCACGAGCGCGAGATGCTGTTCGGGCCCACCAACGAGGAGATGATCACCGAGATCTTCCGGGCCTATGTGAAGAGCTACAAGGACCTGCCGCTGAACCTCTACCACATCCAGTGGAAGTTCCGGGACGAGGTGCGCCCGCGCTTCGGCACCATGCGCTCGCGCGAGTTCCTGATGAAGGACGCCTATTCCTTCGATCTCGACAAGGAGGGCGCCGTCCATGCCTACAACAAGATGTTCGTGGCCTATCTGCGCACCTTCGACCGGCTCGGCCTGAAGTCGATCCCGATGCGCGCCGACACCGGACCGATCGGCGGCGACCTCTCTCACGAGTTCATCATTCTGGCGGATACCGGCGAAAGCCAGGTCTATTGCCACAAGGACTATCTCGACTTTGCCGTGCCGCCCGCCGACACGAATTTCGACGATGTCGCCGCCATCAAGGGCGCGGTGTCCAAGTGGACCTCGCTCTATGCCGCGACCGACGAAATGCACGACGAGGCCGCCTACAATGCCATTCCCGAGGCGTCCCGCGTCTCGGCGCGTGGCATCGAGGTCGGGCATATCTTCTATTTCGGCACCAAATATTCCGATCCGATGGGCGCCACCGTGCAGGGGCCGGACGGGAAGCCGGTACCGGTCCATATGGGTTCCTACGGTATCGGGCCTTCGCGCGTGGTCGCCGCCATCATCGAGGCGAGCCACGACGAGGCGGGCATCAGGTGGCCGACGGCGGTCGCGCCCTTCACCGTGGCGCTTCTCAATCTCAAGCAGGGCGACAGCGCCTGCGACGCGGCCTGCGAGGAGCTTTACCGCGCGCTGGGAGCGAAGGGCATCGACGTGCTCTACGACGACCGCGATGATCGGCCCGGCGCGAAGTTCGCCACCGCCGATCTCATCGGCATCCCCTATCAGGTGATGATCGGACCGCGCAGCCTTGCCGAGGGCAAGGTCGAGTTGAAGGTGCGCGCCACCGGAGATCGCGAAATGCTGGCGGCCGGAGACGTGGTCGCCCGCGTGACGGGTGGCTGAGGTCGTCCTCCGCACGGTGGGGCCGGCCGACGCCAGCCTGTTCGCGCGCATCGCGCCTGATGTCTTCGACGGACCGGTGGCGCCGGAGCGGCTCGCCGCCTATCTGGCCTCGCCGGAGCATCTGATGGTGCTCGCGGTCTCGGACGACGTGATCGTCGGACAGGTGGCGGGGGTCGTCCATCGCCATCCGGACCTGCCGACCGAACTCTATATCGACAATCTCGGCGTCACGCCGGCGCTGCGGCGGCAGGGCGTCGGCCGGCGGCTGGTGGAAGCCGTGATGGCCCTTGGCCGCGAACGGGGCTGCTCCGAGGCCTGGGTCGGCACGGAGCCGGACAACCTGCCGGCGCGGGCGCTCTACAGGGCGCTTCGGCCGACAGAGGAAGAGACCTTCGCCTTCTACCTGTACGACCTGTGACGACATCCGCGACGGAGCGCTTTTGCTGTTCACGGGTGTTCTGCCCCGCCGGCAAAGCTGACTTGCCTTGCCTTCTCCTGCCGATGTCCTATGTCTCGTGACGCGGGGACGGCCCCGCATTCCCAGACAATTCAGCCGGTGGGGACGACCCTGCCATGACGGAGGGCCGCCATGGCCTGGATCTATCTTGCGTTCGCCGGTCTGTTCGAGATCGGCTGGGCCATCGGCCTGAAATATACCGACGGCTTCAGCCGGCCGATGCCGACCGCGCTGACGGTCGGCAGCATGATCATTAGTCTCGGCCTGCTCGGCCTCGCGCTGAAGACGCTGCCGGTCGGCACGGCCTATGCGATCTGGACCGGCATTGGCACGGTCGGCACGGTCGCGCTCGGCATCTTCCTGTTCGGCGAGAGCGCCAATGCGATCAGGCTGGCCTGTATCGCGCTGATCGTCGCGGGAATCCTTGGCCTGAAGGCCGTTGCGCCGGAATAGCGAGTCTTTGGAATCGCTTGGCGGCATTCCCTGCCGTTTCGATTCCGATTCAGGCGAGCTTGTCGCGCTGATTCAGATTGGCGCGACAAGTGGCTGATGTTGCGTGGTAAATCTGTTCAGGCGAGCGTGAAGGCCTCGTGGATGGCGCTCTTCACGCCGCCGCCCATCTGGGGGCCGCCGTCGGCCACGTAGATGGCGTCGCCGATCGCGACCGCGCCCATACCGTGACGCGGGGTGAGCATTGGCGCGTGCGCCTCCCAGCGGTCCGCGACCGGGTCGTAGGCCTCGTTCTGGCCGTGCACGCGCTGCCAGCCTTCGCCGCCCATGCAGAAGATCTTGCCACGATAGAGCACCGCGCCGTGGCCGGAGCGAGCGGTGGGCATGTGGTTGCGCGCTGTCCAGCGATCCTCTTTCGGATCGTAGACATGGTGCAGCACCGAGTTGGTATGGAAGGAATCGACCCGGCCGCCGATCAGGTGGATCAGTCCGTTGACGGTCAGCGTGCCGGTGTGGTCGCGCGCCAGCGGCATGGGACGGAGGCGCTCCCAGCGATCGTCCTTGGGATCATAGACGAGGTGCCAGTCGATGGACCGGCGGTTCTCGAACGTGTTGCCGGTGGCGCCGCCGATCGCGTGCAGCCGCTCGCCGACCGTGACGCAGGCGATGGCGCCGCAAGCTTCGGGCAGGGGGCGGATCGCCGTCCACTTCTCGCCGTCCGCGCCGAAGACGAAGCACTCGGCATGGGGGGTGCGATTCTGCTCGATGAAGCCGCCGATGGCATAGAGCCGGTTGCCGGCGACCGCGACGCCGACATGGTTCGCGCCGCGCGGCAGGTCCGGTGCGTCGAGCCAGCGGTCGGATGCCGCGTCGTAGATGTGGTGGTAGGGGCGGTCGACGCGCTGTTCGGCATAGCCGCCGACAATGTGCATGCGCGCGCCGCGACCGACCGCCCAGGCCATTTCCGTTCGCGGGATCGGCAACGGCGTCCTGGCAAGCCACCGGCCCTGATTAGCCGCCTTCGGGGCGATGCTCGCGGTCTCTGCCTGACTGTGGTGAATTTCCGGCAGATCGACGCGGCCCGGCGTGTTCAGACGCTCGAACTGGCCGTCGCGGTGCGGATGGTGAGGCCCGTGCCCGGCATGCGGATTCTGGGCGAGAGCCGAGCCCGAGATGACGGCGAGGCCGCCTGACAGCATGAAGCGGCGGGACAGCACGGACATGGCGGAGACCCTTGGGTTCGCGACAACGCAAGGGAAGCTAGCGCAGGTGGGGCTGCGGGCAACCGATTGCAGGCGGCCTAGGCCATCTGGCCGTTCCTCTCCGGCGATCCGGCTTGCATTCCCCGCTCGCCGCGCCAGATTGAGCCGATGAGCGAGAAGAATCCCCTTGCCGCCGGAAGCGCGACGCCTGCACAGGCGCGGACCGGCGGTGTTGCGACCTCCGGCGCGGCCGACATCTCCGCATTCCTGAAGAAGGCCGCTGCCGTCGGCGCGCCCAAGGTGCCGGGCGAACGCGGCCGGCTGGTCTTCGCCCTCGATGCCACCGCCAGCCGCGAACCGACCTGGGGCATGGCGCAGGAGATCACCGGCCAGATGTTCACCGAGGCCGCGAAGGTCGGCACGCTGGACATCCAGCTCGTTTTCTTTCGCGGCATGGGTGAATGCCGCTCGTCCGGCTGGGTGACGGAGGCGCAGCGGCTGAAGGAGCTCATGCGCAAGGTCGCCTGCGTCGGCGGCCAGACCCAGATCGGTCGGGTGCTGGCCCATGCGGCCGATGAGGCGGCCGACAAGCGCGTTCACGCGCTCGTCTATGTCGGCGACGCGATGGAGGAGAGTCTCGACGACCTCTGTGGCAAGGCGGGCCGTCTCGCCATGGCCAAGGTGCCGGTCTTCACCTTCCTCGAGGGCGGCGATCCCGCCGCCGAACACGCCTATCGCGAGATCGCCCGCATCACGCGCGGCGCCTTCGCCCGCTTCGATCCGGGCGCTGCGTCCCAACTCGCGGAGCTTCTGCGCGCCGTCGCGGCATTCGCCTCGGGCGGACGGCTGGCGCTGGCGGATGCGGCGAAAGGCTCGCGCGGGGCGCAGCTTCTGCTCGGGCAGATGAAGTAGTATCCACGCATGACCTATTTCATCGCGGGCCTGATCGCCCTCATCGTTTTTTCCGGCACGCTGAACCGGGTGCTCGGCGCCAATCCGAAATGGCTGTCGAACCAGATGAAGAAGGTCGGCGGCGTCGCCGTCATGGTGTTCGGGGTGTTCCTGCTCACCCGTGGTCAGTGGGAGCTGGCGCTGCCGGCTTTCCTCGCCGGCGCGACGCTGCTCGGCATCGTGCCGGGCCAGTCCATGCTGTCGGGTTGGGGGCAGGCGGGCTCGAAGACGCCGGGGCAGTCGTCCACCGTGCGTTCGCGCTTCGTCGAGATGGTGCTGGACATCGACACCGGCGCGATGAGCGGTCGGTTCATCGCGGGATCGCTCGCCGGGCAGACGCTGGAACAGATCCCGTTGCCGCGCCTCATCCAGGCCTTCGGCGAGATCGATGGCGAGAGCGCGCAGCTACTCGAGGCTTATCTTGACCGCCGGGATCCCGCCTGGCGTGAACACGCTCAGGGCAATACGGGTGCGGGGCAGGGCGGCGCGGCGGCTTCGAGCGCCATGACCGAGGAGGAGGCCCACCAGATCCTTGGCCTTCAGCCGGGGGCGGGTGAAGACGCTATCCGCACCGCGCATCGCGCGCTGATGAAGAAGCTGCATCCCGACCAGGGCGGGTCCACGTGGCTCGCGTCCCGCGTCAACCAGGCCAAGGACACCCTCTTGGAACGCCATCGCCGGAACTCCTGAGACAAATCAAATCCGGTGACTGGTCCGCAGATCAGTTGCGGACCGGGATGCAGTCGTAATCGCTGGTGCGCAGGGCGCGGCAGGCGGCGTCGGCGCTGGCGCGGTCGAAGCCGGCAAAGCGGGCACGAACCAGAGTCATGCCGGAGCGCTCCACCTTCTCGGTGTAGGGATCGGCGGCGCCGAGCTGGCGGCCGGAGGCTTCGCGCGCTTCGCGCAGGGTCGCCTGGGCGGCTTCTTCCGTGGGGAAGGCGCCGATCTGGATCGACCACTCGCCCCGGCGGCGGGCCGGAGCCTCGGCGACCGGAGCATTGCCGGCCGAAGCCATCTGCACCGGTCGCGGCGACACGGAGGCCGTGGTCAGCTGCGACGAACTGATGGTGCCGAGCACGCCGGGACGCGGGTTCGGGTTGCCCGGCATGGGGACCGGCGCGGGCGCGGGGCGC
The DNA here is from genome assembly GCF_016793595.1 of Phreatobacter sp. Taxonomy (GTDB): domain Bacteria; phylum Pseudomonadota; class Alphaproteobacteria; order Rhizobiales; family Phreatobacteraceae; genus Phreatobacter. Next base: position 389,739 of record NZ_JAEULY010000009.1, on the reverse strand, counting down.
GTCGCGGAGAAGGCGAGGGTCGAGGCGGGCATCGGAGCCGGAGGCGTCTCGGCCCGGATGACCGGCCGCTGGGGCTGGGCGCTGGCGACGACCGGGGCGGTGGCGGAGGCGCCGGTCGAAGCGCCGCCACGGGTCTGGCCGGCCGCGACAACGGCGGCTGCCATCGGGGTGATCGGCATCGGAGCGGCGACCGGCTCGCGGCGGCCGGGCACGGGTACCTGAGCTGCGACGGCGATGCGGGTCTGGACGCGCGCCGGTGCCGGTTCGGAGGCGCGGGCGACCATCGGGGCGGTGCGGGCGCCAGCATAGGCGCGGGGGAAGAAGCCCTCGACCAGCTGGCGCATCCGCGCATCGCGCGCGCCGCCGGAGCGGCCGCCGAGCACGACGGCGACGATCTGGCGGTCGCCGCGACGGGCCGAGGTCAGGAGATTGAAGCCGGAGGCGCGGGTATAGCCGGTCTTGATGCCGTCCACGCCTTCCACGCGGCCGAGCAGGCGGTTGTGGTTGCGGTGGTTCACGCCGCGATAGGCGAAGGAATAGGTCTGGAAATAGCGCCAGTAGCGCGGGAAGTGATCCTGGATCGCCCGGCCGAGGGTGGCGAGATCGCGGGCAGTGGTCACCTGCTCGGCATCCGGCAGGCCGGAGGCGTTGCGGAAGGTGGTGCGGCTCATGCCGATGGCGCGTGCGCGCCGGGTCATGAGCTGGCCGAAGCTCTCCTCGTCGCCGGAGATGTTCTCGGCGATGACGACCGCGACGTCATTGGCGGATTTGGTGACGAGGGCGCGGATCGCCTCCTCGACGGTGATGGTCGAGCCGGGACGGACGCCGACCTTCGAGGGCGGCTGGCGAGCGGCTTCCGCCGATACCCGCAGCGGCGACTGCAGCGTGAAACGACCGGCCTCGATCTGCTCGAACAGCAGATAGAGCGTCATGACCTTGGTGACGGAGGCGGGGAAGCGGTGCGCGTCGGCGCTCTCCGCGTGCAGCGTCTGGCCCGTCTTGGCGTCGATGACGATGGCGGAATAGGCCGGCGCGTAACCGCCATAGCGGCGGGGCCGGGCTTCCGTGGCCGTGGATGTCGCGAGAACCATGGCGGCTGCTGCAAGCGCCGCCACCCGCCAGCCGAAACGTGCTGTTCCGGTCCGCCCGGCGCCGTTGATCGTCGCCATTCCGCCACCCCTGACTCAATGACCGGGTGGCCTTCTGGCGCCGGTCTGCACACTCGTCCCTCGCGTGGCGCGGGCTCCGCAGCGACCGGAATGCAAAGCCGACGACCCCAGGAGGGCCGCCGGCGACGCAACACCATGATCGGCGATACGCAGCCGTACGCGACACGCCGCTCCCATCACGACGGGAGCGTTGACAAAGACGGTAAGCGTTCGCGGTTGCCAGGAAGTTAAGCCGGCGCGCGGGCTGTCGCGAATGAGCCGTGCGGCGTGGGTGAGGGGCGTGGTGTCACGGAATTGTTGCAATGCAAAAGATGAATTGACGCACTGCGGAAACGGCGCTTCAATCCGCTGGCGCCGAGGCGTCACGCGCATCCGCGCATCCCGATCAAGCAGCGGCGATTTCGCTTCGAGGAGGCATGCATGGCACAGAATCTGGAAGACGTGCAGAAGCTCGGCAAGGAAGGCCTGGACAGCGCGGTGAAGAGCCTGACGGCCGTTTCCAAGGGCTATCAGGCGATCGCGGCCGAGTTCGTCGACTACACCAAGAAGTCCTTCGAGGATGGTTCGGCAGCGATGGAGAAGCTTGCGACGGCGAAGAGCCTCGGCAAGCTGATCGAGCTGCAGTCGGACTATATGAAGGCCGCCTACGAGGCCGCCATCGCGCGCGCGACCAAGATCGGCGAGCTCTATTCCGAGCTGTTCAAGGAAGCCTACAAGCCCTACGAGGCGACTTTCGGCAAGCTGGCTCCGGCGAAATAGGACCGGCCCCGCTCCATCAGACAGGCAAAAGGCCCGGCACTGCGCCGGGCCTTTTTCATTGAACTGCGGTGTTCTACTGGGTCAGGCGCAGCTGACCGATCTCGGCGGCGATGCGGGCGAAGACCGGGCCGAGTTCGGAGGCGGTGCGGACGTCGTAGTACATCGAGGTCTGGGTGGCGCAGCGGCGCAGCAGCGCGGCGTCACCGTCGATAACGCGGATCGTGTAGAGGCGGATGCCGTTTGCCTTGACGTTGGTGCAAGCGAGGTCCGTGCGCGCGTCGATCGACGTGCCGTTCGTGGTCCAGCGGTTCTGCGTGTTGTCGCCGTCGGTGAGCAGGATGATGATGCGCTCGAGGTCGGGCTCCTGCGCCAGCGTCCGTGCCGTGGTGAGCGGTTGCGACGGTGTCAGCATGTGGAAGCCCCAGACCAGCCCGATCGTGACGTTGGTATTGCCGGCCGGCGACATGGCGTCGACCTTGGTACGCAGGGCGGCCCAGTCGGTGGTCAGCGGCAGGATCGAGGTGAGCGCGCTGTTGGTGCAGTTGCGCGCGGGGAACAGGGTCGAGGCAATGCCTGTGCTGGGCGTCGTGTCGGTGACGTCGTTGCTCTGGTCGCGATCGGCGACGCAGCCGGTCCAGTTGCCGGAATTGAGGCCGCTGACGCCAGCATAGGTCAGCCAGGATTCGTTCTTGTAGGTCGTGCCGACACGAACCTGCACATCGAAGGGCACGATGCCGATGCGGATGGCGTCCGGACGGTTCGCCGCTGCTGCCAGGGTGTTGATCAGATTCTTGGCGGCGTCCTTCAGCGCGGTCATCTTGCCCGAGCTCGCCATCGAGCCGGTATTGTCGAGCACGAGGACGAGGTCGATCTTCTTGGTGCGCCACATGGCGCCAGCTGTACCCGCGACCTGAAGATTGGAGCCGCTGAGGATGTTGGCGATCATCGGGTTGAGCTGACCCGAGCCGGTGACGCGCACCGAGCTACCGTCCATCACCGCCGATACCGTGACGTTGAACATTTCGGTCGGGTTGACGTTGCCCTCGACGATCTGGCGGGCGGCTGCGCTGAGATCGACCGGCGCCTTGCCGTCGGCGACGAGGCGGGCAACGAACAGGGCGGCAGCGTCAAGGGCGGCCTGCAGGCGCGCCTGCTGCTGGCTCATTCGACTGAGATCCACCGCCGCGCAGATCATCATCATGATCGGATACATGGCGACGGCGAAGGCGACGGCGAGCGCGCCCCTTCGGTCCCGTGCGAATTCCCGGAATTTCTTCAGCATCGGATGATGCCCCCCAATCTGCGACCGGGGACGAGAATAACGGGCACCAAATAAGCAAACGGAATCGGGCGTGATTCAATTAAGAGAAGATGCTGTTGTTTCGATTAACCCGAAATTCAGCATATCTGCGCCGATTTTCCAGCAAACGCAGCGGAACGATACCTTCCGCAGCGTCGCCTTACGTCAGGAGCGCGCGTGTCGCTTCCGTAACGTCAGATTGACGCATGAGACTCTCGCCGACGAGCAGTGTCCGGATACCGACTTGTCTCAGGCGTGCTACATCCGATGGGACAAAAATCCCGCTTTCGCCAACGACGATGCGGTCGGCAGGCACGCGCGGCGCCAGCCTCTCCGACGTCGTGAGCGACACCTCGAACGAACGCAGGTCGCGGTTGTTGATGCCGATGAGGCGCGAGGGCAGAGCGAGTGCGCGGTCGAGTTCGGCATCGTCGTGGACCTCGACGAGGGCGTCCATGCCGTAGTCGTCGGCAGCCGCAATGAGATCGGCCGCCAGCGCGTCATCGACAGACGCCATGATGACGAGGATGCAGTCCGCGCCCCAGGCCCGGGCCTCGGCCACTTGATAGGTGTCGTGCATGAAGTCCTTGCGCAATGCGGGCAGGGCGCAGGCAGCACGCGCGGCCGTGAGGAACTCCGGCGCGCCCTGGAAGGATGGCGTATCGGTCAGCACGGACAGGCAGGCGGCGCCGCCCGCCTCGTATGCGCGCGCGAGCGCGGGGGGATCGAAGTCCGGCCGGATCAGCCCCTTGGACGGGCTCGCCTTCTTGATCTCGGCGATGAGGGCAGGCTTGCCGGCCGCGATCTTCGCCTCGATCGCTTGCGCGAAGCCACGGATGGGATCGGCGGCGCGGGCGGCGGCATCGACCACCCAGAACGGGCGAGAACGCTTGGCGGCGGCGATTTCCTCGCGCTTGTAGGTCTCGATCTGCTTGAGAATATCGGCCATCGGTTCAGGTCGCGGAGGAGACGGCGACGAGCCGGTCGAGCCGGGCCGCCGCATGGCCCTCGTCGAGGCTCTTCTGTGCCAGCGCGAAACCGTCCGGCAGGGTTGCGGCCTTGCCGGCAACCACCAGCGAGGCGGCGGCGTTCAGCGCAGCGACGTCGCGATAGGCATTGCGCGCCCCCGCGAGCACCGCGCGCAGCGCCGCCGCGTTGAAGGCGGCATCGCCGCCCTTCAGGTCGGCAGGCGAACAGGGTGCGAGGCCGACATCGCCCGGACCGATCTCGAAGGTCGAGACGGTTCCGCCCTTGAGTTCGGCAACCTGGCTCGGACCGGTGCCGGTCACCTCGTCGAGCCCGTCCGAGCCGTGGACCACCCAGGCGTGGGAGGAGCCGAGATTGTTCAGGACCTCGGCGAGCGGGCGTACCCACTGTCCCGAATAGACGCCGACCATCTGCCGCTTCACACCAGCCGGATTGGAGAGCGGCCCCAGCAGGTTGAAGATCGTCCGCGTGCCGAGTTCGACGCGCGTCGGGCCGACGAATTTCATCGCGGGGTGGTGCGCGGGCGCGAACATGAAGCCGATACCGGCCTCGCGGATGCAGCGGGCGATGGCGGCCGGACCGAGGTCGATCTTGACGCCGAGCGCCATCAGGCAGTCGGCCGCGCCGGAGCGCGAGGACAGGGCGCGGTTGCCGTGCTTGGCGACCGGAACGCCGGCGCCGGCCACGATGAAGGCGGCGCAGGTGGAGATGTTGAGGGAGTGGGACGCATCGCCACCGGTGCCGACCACATCGACCGCGTCGGCCGGGGCCTCGACGGTCACCATCTTGGCGCGCATGGCCATGACCGCGCCGGTGATCTCGTCGACGGTCTCGCCGCGCACGCGCAGGGCCATCAGGAAGCCGCCGATCTGCGAGGGTGTGGCGTCGCCCGACATGATCTGGTCGAAGGCCGTCACGGCCTCCTCCCGCGTCAGCGGGACGCCGGTCGCGGCCTTGGCGATGAGGGTCTTGAACTGTTCCATCAGGGACGCTTGTGGCTGCGGTTCCACTCGGATGCAAGGGCGAGGAAATTGCCGATCATCCGGTGACCATGCTCCGAGGCGATGCTCTCGGGATGAAACTGCACGCCATGGACCGGGCGCTCGCGGTGCATCAGCCCCATGACGACGCCGTCATCGGACTCGGCGGTGATTTCCAGCGCATCGGGCCAGCCGGCCCGGTCGACCGTCAGCGAATGGTAGCGCGTCGCCTGGAAGCGGCCGTTGATGCCGCGGAAGACGCTGCGGCCGGAATGACTGATCTCCGACACCTTGCCGTGCATCGGCTTCGGCGCGCGGACCACCGCGCCGCCGAAGACCTGACCCATGGCCTGGTGGCCGAGGCAGACGCCGAACATCGGGATCGTTTCCGATGCCTTGCCGATCAGTTCGAGGCAGATGCCGGCCTCGTTGGGCGTGCAGGGGCCGGGGGAGAGCACGATGGCGTCGGGTTTCGCCGCGATCACAGCATCGGCCGTCGTCTTGTCGTTGCGGATGACCTCGACATCCGGCCGTGCGCCGTCGATCTCCTGCCCGCCGATATAGTGGACGAGGTTCCAGGTGAAACTGTCGTAATTGTCGATGAGGGTGATCTTCACTGGCCCCTCCCGGCGCGCGCGGCCGTCTTCACCGCCTCGTCGGCCGCGTAGAGCAGGGCCTTCGCCTTGTTGACGCATTCGGCCTGTTCCATCGCGTTGACGCTGTCGGCGACGATGCCGGCGCCCGCCTGAACATACATCTGGCCGTCCTTCACGACGGCCGTTCGCAGCACGATGCAGGTATCCATGGCGCCGGTCGCGGAGAAATAGCCGACGCAGCCGGCATAGAGGCCGCGCTTCTCCTTCTCCAGTTCGTCGATGATCTGCATGGCGCGCACCTTGGGCGCGCCCGAGACGGTGCCGGCAGGAAAGCCCGCCGCCATGGCGTCGATCAGGTCGTGTTTCGGGTCGAGCTCGCCCTCGACATTCGAGACGATGTGCATGACGTGGGAATAGTGCTCGAGGAAGAACTTGTCGGTCACCTCGACAGTACCGATCTGCGAGACGCGGCCGACATCGTTGCGGCCGAGATCGAGCAGCATGAGATGCTCGGAGCGTTCCTTTGGATCAGCGAGCAATTCCTCACCGAGGCGCTTGTCCTCGGCCGGCGTCGCGCCCCGCGGACGCGTGCCGGCGATGGGGCGTATCGTGACCCTGCCATCCCGGACGCGCACCAGGATTTCCGGCGATGAGCCGGCTACGGAAAAGCCGTCGAAGGCGAGATAATAGAGGAACGGCGAGGGATTGACGCGCCTGAGCGCCCGGTAGAGCGAGAAGGGCGGCAGGGTGAAAGGTGTCGAGAAGCGCTGCGACAGCACGACCTGGAAGATGTCACCGGCCGCGATGTACTCCTTCGCCCGATCCACCATGGCCGAATAGTCCTCGACGGAGGTGTTCGAGACGAGGCCGGCCATGATCTCGGCGTGGTCGGGCAGGGGTGTCTGCTTGTCGAGCGGCGTATCGAGAGCGTCGACGACCCCGATCAGGCGGTCCACCGCGCGGTCATAGGCCGCCTTGGCGGTCTGGCCGGCCTGCGGGCGCACCGGCGTCACCACCGTGATCTGGTCTTTCACGGCATCGAAGACGAGAACCACGGTCGGGCGGATGAACAGCGAATCCGGCAGGCCGAGCGGGTCGGGGGGGGCATCCGGCAGATGCTCCATCTGTCGGACCATGTCGTAGCCGAGATAGCCGAAAACACCCGCCGCCATGGGCGGCAGGCGCTCGGGGATGTCGATGCGGCTCTCGGCCAGCAGCTTGCGCAGCTCGGCGAGCGGTGCGTCGGGCAGCGGCGCGAAAGTGTTCCGGTCGGCAGCGGGCCGGCGGTTGACCTCGGCGACCTGACCGCGGCAGCGCCAGATCAGGTCGGGTTCGAGGCCAAGGATCGAGTAGCGGCCCTTGATCGCGCCGCCCTCGACCGATTCCAGCAGGAAGGCATTGGTCTTCCCACCGGCGATCTTCAGATAGGCCGAGACGGGCGTTTCCAGATCGGACACCAGCGTCGTCCAGACCACCTGCGGCCGGGCCGCGGCGTGGACGGGCTGGAAGGCCTCGAAGGCCGGTTCGATCTGCATGACATCCTCATAGGCATGGCCCTCGATTGCTGGTCGCGGGCCTATTGCGCCGTTCCGCCAATGGCGCGGGTGAGCTGGGTCTGGTTGACTGTGGAGCCGAAATCACGCTGGAGCCGGCTGATATACTGCGTGAGGACGTCGTCCTCGATCGACTGTTGCAGCTGGTCGCGCGTGCGCTGGTCGAGCGCGGCATTGGCGGGAAGCACGATATCGCCGGTGACGAAGACCAGACGGTCTATGCCGTCGGCGGCCGGCGCATTGGCCGCCTGGCCCTTCGGCGTCGAGAACAGCCGCTGCACGGCGGCCGCGCCCCAGGGGCCGTCGGTGCCGCTGCGCGGCAGGGCGGGCGTCGTCCGGACCTCCAGCGATCTCGCCTGCGCCACTTCCGCGACCGGCTTGCCGCCGGCGATCTCGGCGGTGATCTCATCGGCCAGCTTGCCGATGCGCTGGCGCACCTCGTCCTCGCGCCAGCGGGCCTCGACGCGGTCCTTGACCTCATCGAGCGCGCGGTCGCGGGCCGGCGTGATGCCGGCGACCTCGTACCAGACCCAGAGCCCGGACTGACGGTTGTTGGCCGGCTCATTCTCCAGGCCGACCTCGGCGCGGAAGGCGGGCGCGAGGAAATCGCTCGCGCCCACAAGGTTGAGCTGGACGCCGGCGGGATCGTTGCCCTGGGCATCGACGGCATCGACCGTGGTGACCGACAGGCCGACCTTGGCTGCGATGTCGGCGAGCGGCAGGCCGGACGAGCGCTCGCGCTCGATCTTGTCATGGAGGTCGTTGACCGCGCCGCGCGCCATGTTGCGGGCAAGGGTCAGGCGAGCCTGTTCGCGCGCCTGTTCGACGTTGAACGGATCGATCTTCGTCACGCGCAGGAGAACCGTGCCGAAAGCACCGCGCACCGGTTCGCTGACGACGTTTTCGGCGAGGGAGAAAGCGGCATCGCGCACGGCCGGGTCGGTGACCTGCGCGCGCGCGAGGTGGCCGATGGCGAGGTCGGCGGGTGCGATGCTCCGTTCCTTGGCGAGATCGTCGAAGGACAGGCCTTCCTTGATCTTGGCGGCGGCGGCGGCGGCGTCCTCGGCGTTCGGGAAGCTGATCTGCTGGATGGTGCGGCGCTCCGAGGTCTCACGCAGGCGCGAAAGCTCGGCCTCGACCTGCTCGGGCGGCACCTGCTGGAAGCCGACCTGCTCGTCGGGCGAGAGCGTGAGCAGCACCAGCTTGCGGTATTCGGGCGCGCGGAAGGCAGCCTTGTTGGCGTCGAAATAGGCCTGCAGGGCGGCGGCATCCGGAGCGGCGATGTCGCCGACCTGCGCCGAGCCGACGACGAAATATTGCGCCGCGCGGGTCTCGTTCTGGAACCGCGTCATGGCGTCGATGAGCGCCTGCGGCGTCGACATGCGGTCGGACACAGCGCCAGCGATCTGCTGGCGCACCGCGAGGCGGCGCTCGAGCTCGATATAGACCGGTTCGGTATAGCCGTTCTGACGCAGCAGTTCCTGGAAGGCGGTGCGGTCGAACTGGCCGGTCGGGCCGCGGAAGGAGGGCGTCGACATGATGCGCGTGCGGATCGTGTCGTCGTCGATGCCAAGGCCGAGCTGGCGGCCGCGCTCGTCCAGCGTCGCGTCGGTGAGGAGCTGGCCGAGAATGCGCTGGTCGATGCCGAATTGGCGCGCCTGGTCGGGTGTCACGCCACGGCCGAGCATGCGGCCGAGGTTCTGCACCTCGCGGTTATAGGCCGTCTGGAAGCTCTGCACCGAAATTTGCGTGCTGCCGACCTGGGCGAGGGTGGTGGAGGTGCCGCCCCGGAAGATGTCGCCGATGCCCCAGACCGCGAAGCTCGCGACGAGCAGGCCCATGAGCGCGATCAGCACGCCGCGCATGATGCCCTTGGCGAAGGTGTTGCGAAGGCCGGTCAGCATGCCGGTCGATTCTCCGGAAGGCGGCGCCCGGTCTGGACCGTGCACTGCGAAAGGGTTTGAAAAAGTCGGCGGAGCATAGTGACCGGCCCCTAGCGGGGCAAGCAGGCGGGATATCGCTGTCCGGAGCCCCGAAGGTGGCGCTGAAGGGAGGGTTCTGCTAGTCAGCCGCCGACCCGTCCATGGAGGAACCGAATGAGCGTCCGCCCCCTCGTCGCCGGCAACTGGAAGATGAACGGAACGCGCGCAGCGCTCAAGGAACTGGGCCTGATGGCCGAAGGCTACGACGCCGCGCTCAGGGCCAATGTCGATCTGATGATCTGCCCGCCCGCGCCGCTGGTCTTCCTTGCCGCCGCCGCTGCCATCGGCACGCGCATCGGCATCGGAGCGCAGGACTGCCACGCGGAGATCTCGGGCGCCTTCACCGGCGAGGTTTCGGCTGAAATGGTCGCGGATTCGGGCGCTGGCGCGGTGATCGTCGGGCATTCCGAGCGCCGGCAGTATTTCAAGGAGACGGACGCCGTCGTCGAGGCCAAGGCCCGCGCGGCGATCCGGGCAGGGCTCGCGGCCATCGTCTGCGTCGGCGAGACGCGCGAGGAGCGCGCGGCCGGCAAGACCCTCGCCGTGGTTGGCCGGCAGGTCGCCCGCTCGGTGCCGGAGGGCGCGACGCCCGCGACCGTCATCGTCGCCTATGAGCCGGTCTGGGCGATCGGCACCGGCCTGACACCGACGACCGCGGATGTCGCCGAGGTCCATGCCCTGATCCGCAAGAAGCTGACCGGCCGTCACGGCAAGCAGGCCGCGGGCATCCGCATCCTCTACGGCGGGTCGGTGAAGCCGGCCAATGCCAGGGAACTCATGGCCGTGCCCAATGTCGATGGTGCGCTGGTCGGTGGCGCCAGCCTCAAGGCAGCCGATTTCCTCGCCATCGCCGCGGCTTACCGGTAGGGGGCAGCGCGATGGAGCCGGCCCGCCTGAAGATCCTGCTCTGGATCGTCGCGGTCGGCTTCTTCATGCAGACACTGGACTCGACCATCGTCAACACGGCCCTGCCGTCGATGGCGCGCTCGCTGGGCGAGAGCCCGCTCAACATGCACTCCGTGGTGATCGCCTATTCGCTCACCATGGCCATGCTGATTCCAGCTTCGGGCTGGCTCGCCGACCGTTTCGGCACGCGTAAGGTCTTCCTTGGCGCGATCGTACTGTTTGTCGCCGGCTCGCTCGCCTGCGCGAGTTCGCAGACGCTGATGCAGCTTGTCGCGGCACGGGTGGTGCAGGGGGCCGGCGGGGCCATGCTCCTTCCGGTCGGCCGTCTCGTCGTTCTCCGCAACGTGCCGCGCGACCAGTTTCTCGCGGCCATGAGCTTCGTCGCCATTCCCGGCCTGATCGGCCCGCTGATCGGCCCGACGCTCGGCGGCTGGATGGTGCAGGCGGCGTCCTGGCACTGGATCTTCCTGATCAACGTGCCGGTCGGCATCGTCGGGGCCGCGATGACCTGGCTCTACATGCCGGACAACCGCGCCGTCTCCGCCGGCCGTTTCGACATGGTCGGCTATCTGATGCTGTCGGTTGGCATGGTGGCGTTGTCCTTCTCGCTCGACGGCGTCGCCGAACTCGGCATGGAGCGGGCGACCGTGCTGGTTCTGCTGGTCTTCTCCTTCGCGCTGATCATCGCCTATGGCCTGCATGCCCAGAGGCGGCCGGACCCGCTGTTCCCGCTCAGCCTGTTCCGCATCCACACCTATACGGTCGGCCTGCTCGGCAACCTGTTCGCGCGGATCGGCTCGGGCGCCATGCCCTTCCTGTTGCCGCTGCTGCTGCAGATCGGCCTCGGCCGCACGCCGATGGAGGCGGGCATGATGATGCTGCCCGTGGCTGCCATGGCGATGACCGCCAAGCGCATCGTGCCTGCCTTGATCGCGCGTCACGGCTACCGGCGGGTGCTGGTGTGCAACACGATCCTCGTCGGCAGCCTGATGGCCAGCTTCTCGGCTTCGCCGAGCCTGCCGCTCTGGGCCATGCTGATCCAACTCGGGCTCTATGGTGGCGCTAACTCGATCCAGTTCACCGCCATGAACACGGTGACCCTGCGCGATCTCGATGCTGCGGGCGCGGGCAGCGGCAACAGCCTGTTCTCGATGGTCCAGATGCTGTCGATGAGCCTCGGCGTCACCGTGGCCGGGGCGCTGCTAGCGGCCTTCTCCAGCTATTTCGGCCGGGCGACGCCTGTCGAGGCGCTGGCAGCCTTCCGCGCAACCTTCCTGTGCATCGGCCTCATTACCTGCGCGTCGGCCTGGATCTTCTGGCAACTCGCGCCTGGAATCAGGGGCGGCGGGGCGCCGACGGAGCCGGGCGAGGCTGGCTAGAGCCCAAAGGCTTCCTATATGGGGCGCTGGCTGGTTGCGGCGGGGTAGGCAAGCCGGAACCGATCGTGTAGAGACCCGCATCTTTCAACGACAGGACCGTTTCGCGGCCATGCAGTCGGTTGTTCTCGTCATCCACCTGATGATCGTGCTCGCGCTGATCGTCGTGGTGCTCCTCCAGCGCTCCGAAGGCGGCGGCCTCGGCATGGGCGGGGGCGGCAATTTCATGTCGTCGCGCGGCACGGCCAACGTGCTGACGCGCGCGACGGCCATTCTCGCGGCCGCGTTCTTCTTCACCTCGATCGTGCTGGCCCTGCTGGCGACGCAGGGACGTTCGTCCCGCTCGCTGCTCGACCGGCCGGCAACGTCCGCTCCGGCGGCGCCGGCAACGCCCACGGCTCCGGCCGTGCCGGGCGCTCCGCAGGTGCCGCAGTCGGGCGGGCAGGGTGGCACCGGCATGCTCGAAGGCCTGCGCGGCATGTCGCAGCCCCCGGCGGCTCCGGCTGGTGGCTCGCAGCCGCCGGCGCCCGCGCCGCAGCAGTAATCTGGGGACGGGAGGTTTTTCCTCCCGCCCGGCCGTTGCTCGAACCGGGCGACGAGCGCATGACGCATCGCACCAGGGCCGGGCGACCGGCCCTTCTCTTTTGTCCGGGAGAAAGGGCAGCCACGCGCTTGCCTTGCTACCCGAATCGGCCGTGGCGCTTTAAAGAGGAGGCCCCATGACGCGGTATATTTTCATCACCGGCGGCGTGGTCTCGTCCCTCGGTAAAGGTCTGGCTTCAGCGGCGCTCGGCGCGCTGTTGCAGGCGCGTGGATACACGGTCCGGCTGCGCAAGCTCGATCCCTATCTCAATGTCGATCCGGGCACGATGAGCCCGACGCAGCACGGCGAGGTCTTCGTGACCGACGACGGCGCTGAAACCGACCTCGACCTCGGTCATTACGAGCGCTTCACCGGCCGGCCGGCGACGCGGCAGGACAACATCACCACAGGCCGCATCTACCAGGACATCATCGCCAAGGAGCGGCGCGGCGACTATCTCGGCGCGACCATCCAGGTCATTCCGCACGTCACCGACGCGATCAAGGACTTCGTGCGCACCGGCAACGAGGGCATCGACTTCGTGCTGGTCGAGATCGGCGGCACGGTCGGCGATATCGAGGGCCTGCCGTTCTTCGAGGCGATCCGCCAGCTCTCGAACGAACTGCCCGAGGGCGACAGCATCTTCGTCCACCTGACGCTGCTGCCGTTCATCGCTTCGGCAGGTGAGCTCAAGACCAAGCCGACCCAGCATTCCGTTCAGGAGCTGCGTTCCATCGGCATTGCGCCTGACATCCTGCTCTGCCGCTGCGACCGGCCGATCCCCGAGGGCGAGCGCAAGAAGTTGGCGCTGTTCTGCAACGTCAAGCCATCAGCCGTGGTCGAGGCGCGCGACGCCGCCTCCATCTATGACGTGCCGCTCGCCTACCATAAGGCCGGGCTCGACACCGAGGTCCTGCGCTCGTTCGGCATCGAGGCCAAGGGCGAGCCCGACATGCGCCGGTGGGCCGACGTCTCCTCGCGGGTTCACAACCCCGAGGGCGAGGTCAACATTGCCATCATCGGCAAGTACACGGGCCTGAAGGACGCGTACAAGTCGCTGATCGAGGCGCTGGCGCATGGCGGCATGGCCAATCGAGTCAAGGTCAATCTCGAATGGATCGAGAGCGAGGTCTTCGAGCACGAGGACCCGTCGCCCTACCTTCAGGACGTGCACGGCATTCTGGTGCCCGGCGGCTTCGGCCAGCGCGGCGCCGAGGGCAAGATTCGCGCGGCGCGCTTTGCCCGCGAGCGCAAGGTGCCCTATTTCGGCATCTGCTTCGGCATGCAGATGGCGGTGATCGAGGCGGCGCGGAACCTCGCCGGCGTCGGCAACGCCAATTCCACCGAGTTCGGCCCGACCGCGGAGCCGGTCGTCGGTCTGCTCACCGAGTGGCTGAAGGGCAATGAGCTCCAGAAGCGCACCTCGGGCAGCGATCTCGGCGGCACCATGCGCCTCGGCGCCTACACGGCGCATCTGAAGCCGGATTCGAAGATCGCGTCGATCTACCGCTCCGACGTCATTTCCGAGCGCCACCGGCACCGCTACGAGGTCAATCTCGACTATCGCAAGCGGCTGGAGGACAACGGCCTCGTCTTCACCGGGCTGTCGCCGGACGGCGTTCTGCCCGAAACGATCGAATATCCGGACCATCCCTGGTTCATCGGCGTGCAGTACCATCCGGAATTGAAGAGCCGGCCCTTCGACCCGCACCCGCTGTTCCGCTCGTTCATCGAGGCGGCCAAGGTGCAGTCGCGGCTCGTCTGATGCGCGCCGGCGCGGCCGTCGTCGCCGTGGCGATCGTCGGGGCGGCCGGCCTCATGGCCTATCTCTGGATGTCAGGCGGCGAATGCGGCGATGCGCCGGTCTATCGCTCCGTCGAGGCCTGCGCGGCCGGCGGGCGAACTGCTGGCGTCTGTGCTGACCTACTGCGTCAGGCAGATGCCGCGCTCGCGCGCTCCGGGCCGGTCCACAACACCCGCGAGCAATGCGAGGATCGGTTCGTGACATGCCAGCGAAGCATTGGCGCGACAGGCTTCGCGCCGCGCGCCCAGGGTTTCTGCGTCAGGCGAGGGCCACCCGAAACCGTCGTGCCGATCTTCGGCCCGCGTGGTGGCGGCTGACGCGGGCCCGGGCTAGCATCGAGTGCCTTCCTACCCAAGGGGAAATCGATGAACATTGCCGATTATCTGTCCGGTTTTCCTGCCTTTATGGCTCATTTTATTCTCGCCATCGGCTATCTCGTCGCCTACCTCGCCATCTATACAGCCGTCACTCGCCATGACGAGCTGGCATTGCTGAAACAGGGCAATGTCGCGGCGGCCATCGCGCTTGGCGGCAGCGTGCTCGGCTTCTCCCTGCCGCTCGCGGCTTCCGTCGAATATTCCGAGTCGATCGTCGACAACGCCCTCTGGGCGATGGTGTCGCTGGTGGTGCAGATCGGCGTCTATCTCCTGATCAAGCTGCCGATGCGCGACCTGAACCGGCGGATCGAGAACGGCGAGATCGCCACCGCCCTCATCTTCGCGGCTCTCTCCATCTCCGCCGGCCAGCTCGCGGCCGCGTCGATGACGACCTGAGGAAGGTGCCATGACCGACAACCCGTCGCCCGGCCTGGAACCGGAACGCAAGCGCTCGCTGCTCCTCTCGCCCGTCGGTATCGGCGCCATGGCGCTGCTCGGCACGGGCACGTTCGCCGCCACCAACGGCTTCGGCCTTGGCGGGCGACCCTGCGCCAGCCAGCAGATCGCGACCACGGCGGCCCAGTGTCAGGCGCTTGGTGGCACAGTGGCGGCCTGCACCGCCGCCTTTGCGAGCGGGCCACAGGCGATCGGGCTCACGCGGACCAGCAGCAGTTCGGCCTGGGTACCGCAGCCGTTGCGCTCCCTGCCGGGCGGCACCTACCAGACGATGGGCGGGGCAGCCTTCACGCCCAATTCCTGCACGCGCTCGTCGTCGAGCCGGTCGTCATCCTCGAGTTTCTACTGGGGCGGTGGTTCGTCGGGGGGCTCGTCGTCGGCCGGCGTCAGCTCGGGCTCCTCATCGGTGACCCGCAGCGGCTTCGGATCGACCTCCCGCGGCTTCTCGGGAGGCGGCTGACATGCAGCGCATCGCCATGGCCGAGCGACCGAACTGGCGCGACCTCGCGACCGAATTCGGCTTCGACTATGCCCATCCGGATGGGCAGCGCTACTGGGACGAGCGCGCCGCCTACACGTTCACGCTGCGCGAGATCGAGGACGACCTCGAGGCCGCGACCAGCGAAATGGTCGGCCTCTGCGGCGAGTTCGTCGGCAAGGCGATCCGGGACGGAGCGTATCTGAAGCGGTTGGGCATTCCGGAAACCCATTGGGAATGGATCGCCGAGAGCTGGGATCGCTCGGACCCCAGCCTCTACGGCCGTTTCGACTTCGTCTATGGCGCGGGCGGGCCGGCGAAGCTGCTGGAATTCAACGCGGACACGCCGACCGCGCTCTACGAGGCGGCGGTGTTCCAGTGGTACTGGCTGGAGGACCGGATCAAGGCCGGCGCGCTGCCTGAAGGCGCCGACCAGTTCAACAGCCTGCACGACAAGCTGATCGCGCGCTTCGCCGCGATGAAGCGGCAAGGCACCATGTATCTGACCGCCTTCTCGGCCGAGACCGAGGACCGCAAGACCGTGGAATATCTCGCGGAGCTCGCGCAGGAGGCCGGCCAGCCGGTCGAACTGCTCGACATTTCGGATATCGGCCTCGACGGCAACGGCCGCTTCGTGGACGAGAAGAACCGGACGATCCACGCGATCTTCAAACTCTACCCATGGGAATGGCTGCTGGCCGAACAGTTCGGCGAGGCTCTGCCGAACGCCTCGACCATCTGGATCGAGCCGCCGTGGAAGATGCTGCTATCGACCAAGGCGCTGCTGCCGGAGCTCTGGAAGCTCGCGCCAAACCATCCAAACCTCCTGGAATCCTATTACGAGGACGATCCGGCGGCGCGGAATCTGGGCAGGGACTATGTCGCCAAGCCCATCTTCTCGCGCGAGGGCGCCAATGTCGAAATCCGCAAGGGCGGCGTCACTGTCGCGGCGCCGGAGGGGCCCTACGACACCCTGCCGCGTGTCGTTCAGGCCGTGGCGCCGGATGCGGTCTTCGAGGGGATGCGGCCGGTGATCGGCTCCTGGATCGTCGATACCGAGCCCGCCGGCATTGGAATCCGCGAGGACAAGGGGCTTGTGACCGGCAATCGCTCCTGTTTCGTGCCGCACGCCATCGTCGGTTGATCGCAGCGGCCCCAAGCCCCATCTCGGGTTGATCGCAAGGGGCGGGTCTGCCAGAAGGCCCGTTTCCGGAGCCGCCCGCCGGGCCGGCAGGAGATCGACAGCCGTGATTGCAGCCCTTGAACAGGCCACCGTTTCCGTCGGTGGCGTCAGCTTCGGCAATCGCCTGCCGCTGGCCCTGATCGCCGGCCCCTGCGCCATGGAGAGCCGCGCGCACGCGCTGGAGGTGGCCTCGGCGCTCAAGGAAATCACGCAGAGGACCGGTATCGGGCTTGTCTACAAGTCGTCCTTCGACAAGGCCAACCGCACGTCCGGAAAGTCCTCGCGCGGCATCGGCCTGAAGGCGGCCATGCCGATCTTTGCCGAGGTGAAGGAGACGCTCGGCCTGCCGGTCGTCACCGACATCCACGAGATCGAGCAGTGCGCGCCGGTCGCCGAGGTGGTCGATATCCTGCAGATTCCGGCCTTCCTGTGCCGCCAGACCGACCTTCTGGTCGCAGCTGCGAAGACCGGTCGGGCAGTGAATGTCAAGAAGGGCCAGTTCCTCGCGCCGTGGGACATGGCGAATGTCGCCGCCAAGGTGACGGAGGCCGGCAATCCCAACGTCATGGTGACTGAGCGCGGCGCGTCCTTCGGCTACAACACGCTGGTCTCCGATATGCGGGCGCTGCCGATCATGGCCGAGACGACCGGCGCGCCGGTGATCTTCGACGCCACCCATTCGGTGCAGCAGCCGGGCGGCAAGGGCTCGTCCTCGGGCGGCCAGCGCGAATATGTGCCGATTCTCGCGCGCGCGGCGGTGGCGGTCGGCGTCGCCGGCCTGTTCATCGAGACGCATCCGGACCCGGACAAGGCGCCGTCCGATGGGCCGAACATGGTGCCGCTGAGGGAGATGGAGGGTCTGCTCAAGACCCTCGTCGCCTTCGACCGTCTGGCGAAGGGCATCGCCTGAGCCCACAATCCAGCGGCCTCCGAATCGGATTCGTCCATGACCGAACGCACCTGCCTTTCCATCGTGCTCGCGGCGGGCGAGGGCACGCGGATGAAGTCCGCCAAGCCCAAGGTCCTCCACGAGGTCGCGGGCCTCTCCATGCTCGGCCACGTCCTCCGGGCGGTTTCCGACGCGGGCGGCACGGCGGCGGCTGTCGTCGTCGGGCCAGGTCGCGAGGATGTCGCCGCCGAGGCGCGGCGGCTGGTTCCCGACGCCTCGGTGCATGTGCAGTCCGAACGGCTCGGTACCGCCCATGCGGTGCTGCATGCCGAGGAGGTGCTGGCGCGCGGGTTCGATGACGTGATCGTTGCGTTCGGTGATACGCCGCTGGTGACAGCCGATACCTTCGCAAAGCTTCGCGCCGGCCTTGCCGAGGGTGCGGCTGTGGTGGCGCTCGGATTCGAGGCGGCCGATCCCTTCGGCTATGGCCGGCTGGTGGTGGAGGGCGGCGCGCTGCTCGCCATCGTCGAGGAACGCGAGGCGAGCGAGGAGCAGCGCGCCATCACGCTGTGCAATGGCGGGCTGATGGCGCTTTCGGGCGCCTATGCCGTCGAGATCCTGAAATGGATCGGTAATGCCAATGCCAAGGGCGAGTATTACCTCACCGACGCCGTGGCGATCGCCCGGAACATGGGCCTGCGCGCCGCCTTCGTCACCGCGGCGGAGGAGGACGTCCACGGCGTTAACGACCGTGTGCAGCTGGCGGCGGCGGAAACGATCATGCAGGTGCGCCTGCGCGACGCCGCGATGCGCGCCGGCGTGACCATGGCCGCGCCCGAAACGGTGTTCCTCGCCTTCGACACGGCATTCGGGCGGGACGTGGTGCTCGAGCCGCACATTGTCGTCGGCACCGGCGTTACCGTCGAGGACGAGGTCACCATCCGCGCCTATTCGCATCTCGCCGGCTGCCATATCGCGAAGGCCGCAACGGTCGGACCCTTCGCCCGCATCCGCCCGAAGAGCCGGATCGGGGAGGGCGTGCATATCGGCAATTTCGTCGAGGTGAATCGGACCTCGATGGGCGCCAAGGCGGAAGCCAATCATCTCGCCTATCTCGGCGACGCCACCGTCGGGGCGGGGACCAATATCGGCGCGGGCACCATCACCTGCAATTTCGACGGCGCGGACAAGAACCCGACCGTCATCGGCCGCGACGTCTTCGTCGGCTCGAACTCGACGCTGGTCGCGCCGCTGACCATCGGCGACGAGGTGCTGGTCGCGGCCGGCTCCACGATCACGCAGGACGTCGCGGACGGCGCGCTCGCCTTCGGCCGGCCGCGACAGGCGGCGCTGCCGGGCCGGGGTGCGGAGAAGATCCGCTCCAACAAGGTGCGGCGGGCGGAGCGCAAGGCGAAGGAAGCCGCCGGGAAGGCCTGAGATTTCCGCAATGCCTCGTGCGGGGTATTCATCCTTCGATCGGCCCTTGCGCGCCGCTGCAACCGGCCTGTCTCATATCGTCACAGCATTTCATTTCCCGGCGGCATCTGCCCGCCGTTAAACCCCCTTTGACGCTGGATCGCTTATTACCCAAGCGGATTCGGGGCGGATTGGAGCCAAAGCGCATGTGCGGGATCATCGGCATCCTCGGCAAGGAGCCCGTCGCGGGCCAGCTCGTCGACAGCCTGAAGCGGCTCGAATATCGCGGCTACGACTCGGCGGGCGTCGCCACGCTCGAGGGTGGCGTGCTCACGCGCCGGCGCGCGGAGGGCAAGCTGCGCAACCTGGAGGCGGCCCTCGCCAAGGCGCCGCTGGCAGGAACCATCGGCATTGGACACACCCGCTGGGCGACCCATGGCGCCCCGACCGAGACCAATGCCCATCCCCACGCCTCGGAAGGCGTGGCGGTGGTCCATAACGGCATCATCGAGAATTTCCGCGAGCTTCGGCAGGAGCTGGAAGCCAAAGGCGTGGTCTTCTCCACCCAGACCGATACCGAGACGGTGGCGCATCTGGTCGGGCACGAGATGAAGTCGGGCAAGAGTCCGGCCGATGCCGTGGGAGCGGTGCTGCCGCGCCTGCGCGGAGCCTTTGCGCTCGCCTTCGTCTTCGAGGGTAACGAGAACCTGCTGATCGGCGCCCGCAAGGGCTCGCCGCTGGCGGTCGGCTATGGCGAGGGCGAGATGTATCTCGGCTCCGACGCCATCGCGCTGGCGCCCTTCACCTCCGCCGTGGCCTATCTCGAAGAGGGCGACTGGGCGATCCTCGACCGCACTTCCGTCGAGATTCGCGACGAGATGGGTCATGTGGTGCAGCGGCCGGTGATCCGCTCCTCAGCGACGGCCTTCCTGGTCGACAAGGGCAACCACAAGCATTTCATGCTCAAGGAAATCTACGAGCAGCCCGAGGTCGTGGCGCGCACCACGGCGCATTACCTCGACATGGCCAGCGGCAAGGTGCGCCTGCCCGCCGACCTGCCGTTCGACTGGTCGGCGCTGCCGCGCATCTCGATTGCCGCCTGCGGCACGGCCTATCTCGCCGGGCTCACCGCCAAATACTGGTTCGAGCGTTTCGCGCGCATCCAGGTCGACATCGATATCGCCTCGGAGTTCCGCTACCGCGAGACGCCGATGGTGCCGGGCGGCCTGATGATCGTGGTCTCGCAGTCCGGCGAGACCGCCGACACCCTGGCATCGCTGCGCTACGCCAAGGAAAACGGCCAGCACGTGCTGGCGGTGGTCAACGTGCCGACTTCGACCATCGCCCGCGAGAGCCACATCGTCATGCCGACGCTGGGCGGGCCGGAGATCGGCGTCGCCTCCACCAAGGCCTTCACCTGCCAGCTCGCGGTGCTCGCCTCGCTCGCCATTGCCGCCGGCAAGGCGCGCGGCTTCGTCAAGCCCGACGAGGAGGACAAGCTGGTGCGCGCCATGATGGAGGCGCCGCGCTACATGAACGAGGCGCTGAAGCTGGAGGAGCACATTTCCGGCATCGCCAAGGCGCTGTCGAAGGCGCGCGACGTGCTCTATCTCGGCCGCGGCACATCCTATCCCATCGCGCTCGAAGGCGCGCTGAAGTTGAAGGAACTCTCCTACATCCACGCCGAAGGTTATGCGGCGGGCGAGCTGAAACACGGGCCCATCGCGCTGATCGACGAGACCATGCCGGTCGTGGTCATCGCGCCGCACGACAAGGTCTACGAGAAGACCGTCTCGAACATGCAGGAAGTGGCGGCGCGCGGCGGCCAGATCATTCTCATTACCGACGAGAAGGGCGCCGAGCACGCGGAAGTCGAGACGGTCGCGACCATTGTCGTGCCGGACGTGCCCGCGACCATCGCGCCGCTGGTCTATTCGGTGCCGATCCAGTTGCTCGCCTATCACACGGCGGTGGAGATGGGCACGGATGTCGACCAGCCGCGCAATCTCGCCAAGAGCGTAACTGTGGAGTGACGCTTCACACCGGCTTGCGCAGCACGATCATCCGGCCGAGCACCACGGCGAGATAGGCGAGGAACAGCACCGCGAGCGTCGCGGGCATGCCGTGCGGCGGCCAGAGATCCATGCCGGCGCCCGCCATTGGCGGGCCGACGATCAGGCCGATCGAATACATCACGACGAAGGCGGCGTTGGCCTGGGCGAGGTCCGCGCCGCGGAACCGGCTACCGAGATGCGCGAGGCCAACCGTGTAAAGCCCAGTGACGATGCCGCCCCACAGGAACAGGAGCGCCATCAGCCCGACCTTCGACAGCGGCAGCAACGCCATGGCGGCCATGCCGACCGCGCCGATCGTCGCGCAGCACAGCAGGACCCATCGGCGGTCGACGCGGTCGGCGACGAGGCCGATGGGGATCTGGAACAGCACGTTGCCGAGAACGAAGGCCGAGATGAGCGACACCGCGCCCATGGCGTCGAGACCGATCGCCATGCCGTAGAGCGGCAGCAGTGCGATGGCGCCCGTTTCGGCCGCGCCGAAGGCGAGGGCGGCGAGCGTGCCCGCGGGCGCCGCCCACAGGAAGCTCATGACGCCGGTCGAGGGATGGTCCTCGATGGCCGGAGCCCTGCCGCCGGCGAACAGGACGGGCAATGCCGCCAGTGCGAACAGGGCGGCGCCGGTGAAATAGGGCAGCGGCCCCGACGTCCCGACCAGCGCCAGGACCTGCGGGCCGGTGGCGAAGCCGACGGAGAGCGCGGTCGCATAGGCCCCCAGCACCAGGCCGCGGCGGCCTTCAGGTGCGGCGGCGTTGATCCAGTATTCCGATAGGACGAAGAGCACGGCCAGGGCCGCGCCGAGGATGAAGCGCAGGGGGAACCAGAGCCAGATCGGCTCCGCCACCTGGAAGGCCAGCAACGACACCACGCCGAGCGCGATCGCCGCGCTGAGCACGGCCTGCATACCGAAGCGGCGCGCCCAGCCGGAAATGAACGGAGCGCAGGCGACTGTCGCGATGCCGCCCATGGCGGTGTTGATCCCGATCAGCGTTCGCGACGCGCCCTTGGCGTCGAGTGCGAAGGACAGGAGCGGAATCGACAGCGACAGGCCGATGCCCACCGCCACGATGCATGCGATGGCTGCGGCGATGGAGACGACGCGGTCGCGGGAGAAGGCTTCGGCAGGCGAGATTGATGCGGTCATGAGGCCGCCTCACATGGCGCGGCGACGTCATCATGACAAGGCGGACGACGGCAGGTCTGTCAGGCGGACGATCAGGCGGCCATGGGTCCGGTGGTCTGTTGCGTCCGCGTCCGCTGCGGCCGCCTTCGGAAGCGCCGCCGCGCCCAGATGAGCAGGCCCGTCGTCATCAGCGCGACGAAGGCGATGGAAATGACCACGTTCATCAGCCCTGACCAGACGCCCGCGAAATTCCCTTCATGCAGCAGGCGCGGCCAGTTGCGCGATGCCGGCTCAAGACCCGAGCGTGTGACGGCATGAACGCGGTACTCGCCATTGACGATGAGGCGTGCGAGCAGCCGCCCGCCACGCCCACGTAGCCAGACGAGATTCGAGAGGTCGTGCTGCGTCCCGATGACGCGGACGGCTTCGGCGACGGCGAGCGGCTCCGCCCGGCTGGCCGTAGTGCCCGCGAAACTGATGCCCCATGCGAGGAACAGGCCCGTCAATGGCGAGAGCACCAGCAGCGGCAGCAGAAACCAGGCTGTCGCCTTGTGCCAGCCCGACAGGGAGTTGGCCAGACGCGGCCATCCCATGGCAATGCCGAGCACGACCAGCAGCAGCATGGCCATGGTCGAGATATGGACCAGCCAGCCGAGGTCCAGCATCAGCGTCTCGTGCAGGACGCGGGAATAATAGAACAGGTTGGAGGCCGCGCCGTCCTCGGTCAGCTCCGCGCCTGTGCGGATATCGACATCAATCGTGTCGTCCGGTCGCACGCCGCCGATGGACAGGCGGTTCTCGTAGCTGCGGAATGCGAGCGCGCGGGCCTTACCCTCGGGATCATGGCGGGCAAGCACATTCTCGACCATTGCGAGGGTGAGCGAACCAGGGGCGCTGGAAGCGATCTGAGCAACCGGTTCGAACGACAGAACGAGACCGCTGAGCACGATCACTGCCAGCGGGACGGCGAAAACCAGCGTCACCCAGCGATGGAGCCTCAACAGCCACGGCTTCCACATCGGCTCCCCCTCGCGCAGAACGCGTCATTCTGACGCATTAGTTAGGAGGGGAGCCGGGACGGGCTCAAATGAATTCGCGGTAATCTAGTCGATCAGCTCGCGCCGGAATTCCTTGCGAACCATGAAATAGAACGGCACCGGCAGCAGCGGCGAGAACCCCTTGGCGATACGCTCGCCCAGTTCCTCCAGCACCACCGTCGTGATGGTCGGGAGATCTTCCTTGAGGGCTTCCTCGAGGGTCAGCCATTTCAGCTCGGTCAGCTCCGCATGCGGACCGACCACGCCTTCAAGCCGGTGGACGATCTTGTCGGCGTCGCAAGCGAAGAAGCGTGTGTCGAACCGCTTGGGCCGTCGCGGCGGGGTGATCGCGCGGGCGACGAAGTGGAGCGATTCGAGATCGGGGAAGACGCCATGTTCGGCGAAAGCCTCCCAACCCTTCGGCACGGATTCCGGCTTGCCGGCGTCGCGGGTGCCGAGCAGCAGGCCGGTTTCCTCGCAGGTCTCGCGGATGGCCGTGAGCGCCAGCGAGCGGGCCCGCGACATGGAGGGGCGCTGGACGCGTGCCATGAGCCGGGCCTGCGCCCGATCGTCGAGCGTGCCATAGACCGGCATGGCGCGGTCGTCGGGATCGCGTCGGCCGCCGGGGAAGACGAACTTGCCGGGCATGAATTTGAGGTCGTCGCGGCGCTTGCCCATCAGCACCTTCGGCTTGCTCGCCGTCCGGTCGATGAGGATGAGGGTCGCGGCATCGACCGGCTTCTGGTTGGCCCAGCGCTGCTCGCGTTCGGTCTTGGTCAGGCGCTCGGCGAGCGCGACACCCTTGTCGCTCATGCGGGAATAACTGCCTTGGCGGGGTTGGCGAGCTTGCGGTCTTCGTCGGCTTCGGCGCTGTGCTCATCGAAGCCGTGCATGCGCAGGGCCCATTGATAGCCGACGACGGCTCCCTTGATCGGCGGGAGCATGGCCAGCGACATGATGAGGGTCAGCGGCAGCCAGAGAACGAAGTGGATCCACAATTCCGGCTGATAGCGCAGCTCCAGCCACATCAGCATGGGCACGACGATGTGGCCGACGACCATGATCGTCAGATAGGGCGGCGCGTCGTCCGCGCGGTGATGGGACAGCACTTCGCCACAATGGTCGCAGGCGGGCGCGACCTTCAGGTAGGAGGTGAAAAGGTGGCCCTGACCGCAGGCCGGGCAGCGGCACATCATGCCGCGCCGGACGGCTTGCCAGAGATCGCGGGCCGGCTGCTCCGCCGGTTGCTCGATCGGTTGGCCATGCAGAATCTGGACGCTCATTTCTTGCGGCCCTTCTTTTTCCACGGTGGTTTGGACGGCCGGTCACCCGGCCGCGCGCGCCGCCCGTCAGAAAAGCCGTCGTCGCGCCTGCTGCGGCGTATTTGCCCCTCGCGCCCCTGTCGCGCAACCCCGGCGCGGCCATCGCTCATCAGTTCGAAACGCAGGGCTCCGGCGACCGGCGCGGCCTCGACCAGTTTGACCGTCACCGTGTCGCCGAGCCGGTATGTCTCGCCGGTGCGGGTGCCGACGAGCGCCTGCAGGCCCTCCTCGTAGCGGAAATAGTCGCCGCCGATGGTGGAGGCCGGCACAAAGCCGTCCGCGCCCGTGTCGTCCAGCTTCACGAACAGGCCGGAGCGGGTCATTCCCGAGATGCGGGCGCCGAAAATGTCGCCGACACGGTCGGCGAGATGGGCCGCGATCAACCGGTCGATGGTTTCGCGCTCGGCGGCCATGGCGCGCCGCTCGGCCGCCGATATCTCGGCCGCGATCTCGGCGAGGGAGGCCGCCTGTCCGTCCGGCAGGCCGTCGTTTCCGAGGCCGAGCGCGCGGATCAGGCCGCGATGGACGATGAGGTCAGCGTAGCGGCGGATCGGCGAGGTGAAATGCGCATAACGGCGCAGGTTCAGGCCGAAATGGCCGATATTTTCCGGCGAGTACTCGGCCTGGCTCTGCGAGCGCAGCACGACCTGGCTGACCAGCTCGGTCGAATCGGTGCCTTTCGCGCGCGCGAGGATCTGGTTGAAGTTCGTGGGACGCAGCAGCGCCGCCTTGGGCAGCGCGATGTCCATCGTCTTCAGGAACTCCTTCAGGGTCAGCAGCTTCTCCATGCTCGGCGCGTCATGGATGCGATACATGCAGGGCGTGCGGTGCTTCTCCAGCGTCTCGGCGGCGCACACATTGGCGAGGATCATCATCTCCTCGATCAGCCGGTGGGCATCGAGGCGCCGGGGCACCACCACGCGGTCGACCATGCCGTCAGGCTTGAGGAGGATCTTGCGCTCGGGCAAATCGAGATCGAGCGGCTCGCGGTCGTCGCGCGCCCGCTTCAGCGCCGCATAGGCTTCCCAAAGAGGCTTCAGGATCGGCTCGACGATGCCTTCCGTGATCTCGTCCGTATGGCCGTCAATGGCTCCTTGAGCCTGCTGATAGGCGAGCTTTGCCTCCGACCGCATCAGAATGCGATGGAAGGAATGCGACTTGCGTCGCCCGTCGGCGCGGATCACCACCCGGCAGGCCATGGCCGGCCGGTCCTCGCGAGCCTTCAGCGAGCAGAGGTCGTTGGAGATGCGCTCGGGCAGCATCGGGACGACGCGGTCCGGGAAATAGACGGAGTTGCCGCGGATCGCCGCCTCGCGGTCGAGCGCGGTTCCTGGCCGCACATAGGCGGCGACATCGGCAATGGCGATGGTCAGGATGAAGCCGCCGGGATTGTCGGGCGAGGGGTCCGGCTCTGCGTGGACCGCGTCATCATGGTCCTTGGCGTCGGCCGGGTCGATGGTGACCAGAGGCAACTTGCGCCAGTCCTCGCGCTTGCCGAGGCTGACAGGTTCCGCGCGCTCTGCCTCCGCCAGCGTGTCGGCACGAAAGACATGAGGAATGCCGTGAACCTCGAGGGCGATGAGCGAGATCGCCTTCTCCGATTTCAGGTTGCCGAGCCGCTCGCGGACCTTGGCGACCGGCGGACCGAAGCGCGAGGTGCGGACAATGTCGACGGCGACAAGATCGCCGTCCTTCGCCTCGCCCGAGGCCTCGTCGGGAATAATGAGTTCGCGGCCGACATTCTTCTTATCGATGGGGATCAGCCGCCCGCCATGGCCGGGCACGGCGCGGAACACGCCGATGGTGCGCGAGCGGCCGCGGTCGAGGATCTTCATCACCCGCGCGACGGGACGAGGATCATCCCCCGCCGAGCCGCCATCGGCAATCCGCACCAGCGCGCGGTCGCCGAGGCCGGGAACGGGATCGCCGGGGCGCGGACGGCGGGGCAGGGCGATCAGGATGTCGGGAGCCGCGCCTTGCTCCTCCTCGTCCCATTCGGAGGGTGAGGCGACGAGGTCGCCGTCGGCGTCACGGCTGACGATATCGACCACGAGCACCGGCGGCAGGGCGCCGTGCTTGGCCACCTTGCCGCGGCCCTTGGTGACGAGCCCTTCGTCCACCGCGTCGCGCAGAAGCGCCTTCAGGGCCTGCTTGTCGGCGCCATGCAGGCCGAAATGACGGGCGATCTCGCGCTTGCCGACGCGCCCCGGCTGGCTGGCGATGAAGGCTAGCACATCCTCGCGGCTCGGCAGGCGCGAGGGGCTGTCGGGATCGTCCTTGGAGAATTTCGGCTTGCGGGGCAATGCGAATCCGGATCACGCGCCGCGCGGAAAGCCGGCGAGGCCTGAAGGCTATCGTATCGGGGATGCGAGCGAAACGACCAAGGCGGCAGGGCCGCCTCAGTCCTTCGGAGTGGCTTTGGCCGCCTTGGCTTTCGCGGTCTTGGCCTTCGGCTTTGCGGCCGCCTTTGCCTTGGCCGGCTTTTCCGCGGTCGCCTTGGCGCGCGCCGGCTTCTTGCCCTTGCCGCTGACCTCGGCGCGGGCCGCCAGCAGCGGAACCGCCTCGTCCATGGTCAGGTCATCCGGGTTCTTGCCCTTGGGCAGGGTCGCATTGACCGAACCGTGCTTCACATAGGGACCGTAGCGTCCGGCCATGACGGTGACCGGCCCGCCGAGGGTCGGATGCTCTCCGAGCGAGCGGCCAGCAGGGGCAGCCCCGCCGCGGCCAAAGCGCGCCTTCGCGCCGGATTCCTTGGCCACGACCAGATCGATGGCGCGGTTGGCGCCGATCGCCAGCACGTCGTCGTCCTTCTCCAGATTGGCATAGGTGCGGCCGTGCTGGACATAGGGGCCATAGCGCCCGATGCCGACAAGGATCGGCTCGCCGCTTTCCGGGTGCTTCGCCACCTCTTTTGGCAATTCCAGCAGCGCCAGCGCCCGTTCGAGGTCGAGACCCGCCGGCGTCATGCCCTTGGGCAGCGACGAGCGTTTGGGCTTGTCGCCCTCGCCAAGCTGCACATAGGGGCCGAAGCGGCCGTCGCGGACGGTGACTTCGAGGCCGGTCTGCGGGTCCTCGCCGAGGCGGCGGGTGCCATCGGCAGACGCGCCGGCAGGGCCGTCGCCAGTGCCGTCGGCGGGTGCCGACAGCTGGCGGGTGTAGCGGCATTCCGGATAGTTCGAGCAGCCGATGAAGGCGCCGAACTTGCCGAGCTTCAGCGACAGCGCGCCCGTGCCGCAGGTCGGACAGATGCGCGGGTTCGAGCCGTCGGCCCTGTCCGGGAAGATGTGGGGCCCGAGGCTGTCGTTAAGCGCGGAGAGCACGTCGGAGACGCGCAGTTCCTTGGTCTCGTCGATGGCGGCGGCGAAATCGCGCCAGAAGTCGCGCAGCAGCGCCTTCCAGTCCAGCTCGCTGTTGGAGACGAGATCGAGCTTCTCCTCCAGCGCGGCGGTGAAGCCGTACTCGACATAGCGGGCGAAGAAGTTCTCGAGGAAGGCCGTGACCAGGCGGCCCTTGTCCTCCGGAACGAGCCGCTTCTTGTCGATGCGGACATATTCGCGGTCCTGCAGCGTCTGCAGCGTCGCGGCGTAGGTCGAGGGACGGCCGATGCCGAGCTCTTCCATGCGCTTGACGAGGCTCGCTTCGGAATAGCGCGGCGGTGGTTCGGTGAAGTGCTGGCTGGCGGCAATCGCCTGCTTGGCCAGCTTCTCGCCCACCGTCATGGCGGGCAGGCGCTTGGCGTCCTCGTCCTCGCTCTCGTCGTCGCGATCCTCGGTGTAGAGAGTGAGGAAGCCGTCGAATTTCACAACCTGGCCGGTCGCGCGCAGCTCCAGCTTGCGGCCGAGGGACGAGCCGAGGCCGCCGACGGTCGCGAGGATGTCGACCGTGGTGCGCTCAAGCTCGGCGCTCTCCATCTGAGAGGCGACGGTGCGCTTCCAGATCAGCTCGTAGAGACGGGCCTGTTCGGGTTCGAGGAATTTGGCGACATCGCGCGGATGGCGGCGCACATCGGTCGGGCGGATGGCCTCGTGGGCCTCCTGCGCGTTCTTCTGCTTGGATGTGTACTTGCGCGGCGCTCCCGGCAGGTAGCGGGCGCCGAAATCCTTGCCGATCAGATCGCGGATGCCAGCGATCGCCTCCGGTGCGACATCGACGCCGTCGGTTCGCATATAGGTGATGAGGCCGACCGTCTCGCCGCCGATGTCCGCGCCTTCATAGAGGCGCTGGGCGACCTGCATGGTGCGGTTCGGTGCGAAGCCGAGCTTGCGGCTCGCCTCCTGCTGGAGCGTCGAGGTCGTGAAAGGCGCGTAGGGGTGGCGGCGGGCCGGCTTCGCCTCGACCTCGGACACCGCGAAATGCGCCTCGTTCAACGCCTTCTCGAAGGCGCGCGCCTCATCCTCGGTGCCGACGTCGAGCCGCTGGATCTTCTTGCCATCGGCGCCGACGAGCCGCGCCTCGAAGCTCTCGTTGCGCGGGGTCGCGAGGGTCGCCACCAGCGACCAGTACTCCCGTTTCCTGAACCGCTCGATCTCCGCTTCGCGCTCGCAGACGAGGCGCAGCGCCACGGACTGCACGCGGCCGGCGGAGCGGGCGCCCGGCAGTTTGCGCCAGAGCACGGGGGAGAGACGGAAACCGACGAGATAGTCGAGCGCGCGGCGGGCGAGATAGGCCTCGACCAGCGCGTCGTCGATGGCGCGCGGAGCGGCCATCGCGTCCTGCACGGCCTGCTTGGTGATCGCGTTGAAGGTAACACGCTCCACCGGCATGTCCTTCAGCACGCGCTTGTCGCGCAGCGCCTCAAGGAGGTGCCAGGAAATGGCTTCGCCCTCGCGGTCGGGGTCGGTGGCGAGGATCAGCTTGTCGGCACCCTTGACCGCCTTGGCGATCTCCGTGATGCGCTTGGCGCCGCGCCCGTCCGCCTCCCAGACCATCGCGAAATCGGCGTCCGGGTCGACCGAGCCGTCCTTGGGCGGCAGGTCGCGGACATGGCCGAACGAGGCGATGACCTCATAGTCAGAGCCAAGATATTTGTTGATCGTCTTCGCCTTGGCCGGCGATTCGACGATGACGACATTCACGCCCACGCGCTTGTGCCCCTGAAAATCCACGGCAAACCGATGATGCGGTGCCGAAAGTCGGCGGGAACATGGGCACAAGGCCGCCCCAAGTCAAATAGCTCGGTATCTGCGCGTTATAATTGTATTTTATATTGACTTATATCCAGGATTGCAAAAGACTTCTGGACTTGGCGATACGCGCGTCGCCAAGAGGCCGGGAGGGAGCATGCCTGCAAGTCATCAGCGGCCCGTGCCGCGTGTGGCGGGCAAGCCACTGCCCGCCGCGGCGCGGGCGGCCGCGTTGGCAGCACCGGACAGGGCAGACCTTGCGGCCTATATCGGCAACCTCGCAACGGAGCTTGCCAATCTCGCGCGCACCGCCGATCTGCGCGCGCTCTACTATCTGTTGGACATGGTTCGGCTGGAGGCGGAGCAGCAGCACGCGTTCCTCGAGGCGCGACGGGCGCCAGAGAGCGAGAGCCAGGGCGGCGATCAGGCCAGCGACACCCGCCCTGCTGCATCGCGATGAAGCCGGCCGGCAAGCTCCAGCTCAAGAAGCAGCACCCGTACGGCGGCGACCGGCAGGCCGGAGGCGCGCACGAGGTCATCGACTGCCGCCGGCACCGGCCCGAGCAGCATCGCGAGTCTGTCGCGGGCAGTCTCGCCGGGATCGGCAGGCGTGAGCGGGGCGCCCTCATCGGGTGCCGGCTCCGCGACGCCGTGGCCGAGGATCGGCTGAAGCACCGCGAGGATGTCCTCCACCTCGGTGACCAGCACGGCGCCATGCTTGATGAGGCGGTTCGTGCCGGCGGCGCGCGGATCGAGCGGCGAGCCCGGCACGGCGAAGACCTCGCGGTTTTCCTCCAGCGCCATGCGGGCGGTGATCAGTGATCCCGAGCGGTCGGCCGCCTCGACCACCACCACGCCGAGCGAGAGACCCGCGATCAGGCGGTTGCGGCGCGGGAAGTCGCGGGCGCGGGGTTCATGGCCCATGGGCATTTCGCTGATCACGGCGCCCGCCCGGACGATGTCATCAGCAAGCGGGGCGTGCTCGGGTGGGTAGATTCTGTCCTGTCCGCCGGCCAGAACGGCGACAGTGCCGGTCGCGAGCGAAGCCTTGTGAGCGGCTGCGTCGATGCCACGGGCCAGCCCCGAGACGGTCGTGAAGCCGGCCTCTCCGAGCCCCTGTGCCAGGATCGCCGCCATCTTGAGTCCTGCGAGCGAGGCGTTGCGCGAGCCGACGAGGCCGATCATGGGGCGCTCGAAACAGGCGCTGCCGCCCTTCAGGGCAAGGAGCGGCGGGGCGGAGGCGATGCGGCGCAAGCGGTCGGGATAGTCAGGCTCGCCCAGCGCGACGAAGCGAACGTCATGGTGGGACGCCACCATCATTTCCCGCTCGGCGTCCGCCTGGCTGGCAATGCGGATCGTGCGCCCGCCGCCGCGCCGCGACAGGTCGGGCAGGGCGTCGAGCGCCGCGGAGGCACTGCCGAACATGTTCAGGAGTTCGCGGAAGGTGCGTGGCCCGACATTCTCGGAGCGGGCGAGGCGCAGCCAGTCGAGGCGCTGGCGATCCGTCAGGCGGATCGCCGCTACGGGGCGAGCGAAAAGATCGTCGCCCCCGGCATTCATGCGGGCGGCGGCGCCGACTTCTCGCCGATCCGGCTCTCGGTGCCGGCAAGGAGCTTGGCGATGTTCTGGTGGTGTTTGAGGAAGACGAGGATCACCATGGCCGCGACCGCGAGCACCAGCAGCCGGGGCTGGCCCATGGCCAGCACGACGACAGGCACGGCGAGGCTGGCCGTGAGGGCCGCGAGCGACGAATAGCGGAACGCATAGGCCATCGCGAGCCAGACGAGGGCGAACGCGATGAAGGCCGGCCAGTGCAGCGCCAGCAGCACGCCGAGGAAGGTGGCGACACCCTTGCCGCCCTTGAAGCCGAGCCAGACCGGGAAGACGTGGCCGAGGAAGGCGGCGACGCCCGCGATGACGCCGAGATCCCATCCGAAGCGGGCCGCGACCAGGACCGCGACCGTGCCCTTCAGTCCGTCGAGCAGCAGTGTCGCCGCGGCGAGCCCCTTGTTGCCGGTGCGCAGGACGTTGGTCGCGCCGATATTGCCGGAGCCGATGGAACGGATGTCGCCCATGCCGGCGGCGCGCGTCAGCACCAGGCCGAAGGGGACCGAGCCGAGCAGGTAGCCGAAGGCGGCAGCGGCGAGAATGGCGGGAAGGGATGAGGCGAGCATGAATGCGGAACCCTGCAGGAAGGTACCACGCTAGAGCATTTTCGGGCCAAGTGGGTACCGGTTCGCGTGAAGAAAATGCGGCAGGCCGGCAACGGCTTCAACCGTGCACGGTCCGCCCGGCAACGAGAGTTCTGACCACGCGGCCGGTCATGCGCGCTTCGTCGAAGGGGGAGTTCTTGCACTTGGAGTGCAGGTCGTCGCGGTCCAGCACCCAGGGCTCGTCGAGGTCGATGACGATGAGGTCTGCGGGCGCGCCGCGCGCCAGCGTGCCGCCCGGCAAGCCGAGGAGTTTTGCCGGCGCAGTGGACAGCGACTTCAGCAGCGCCGGAAGCGGCACGAGACCGGCATGATGCAGGCGCAGCGCCGCCGGCAGCATGGTCTCCACGCCGACGGCACCGGGGGCGGCCTCGGCGAAGGGCAACCGTTTGGTCTCGACGTCCTGCGGGTCGTGGTCCGAAACAATGATGTCGACCAGTCCGTCGGCAATCGCATCGGCAAGCGCGAGGCGGTCATCCTCGGTACGCAGCGGCGGCGACAGCTTGCAGAACGTGCGGTAGCTGCCGATGTCGTTCTCGTTGAGCGTCAGGTGATTCACCGTGACGGCAGCCGTCACCGGCAGGCCCTCGTTCTTGGCCCGCGCGATGATGGCCAGCGAATCCCGGCAGGTGATCGAAGCGGCGTGGTAGCGCGCGCCGGTCAGCTTCACGAGGCGCATGTCGCGTTCGAGCATGATCGTCTCGGCTTCCACCGGAACGCCCCCGAGGCCGAGGCGCGAGGAGAACTCGCCCTCGTTCATCACGCCTTCGCCGATGAGGTTCGGGTCTTCGGTGTGGTGGACGATCAGCGCGTCGAAATCGCGCGCATAGGTCATGGCCCGTCGCATGACGAGGGCGTCGGTGACGGAGCGGGCTCCGTCGGTGAAGGCGACGGCGCCGGCGGCCTTCAGAAGGCCGAACTCGGTCATCTCGCGGCCGGCGAGCTTCTTGGTCAGAGCCGCCATCGGATGCACCCGCACGATACCGGTGTCGCGCGCGCGCCTGAGCAGGAAGTCGACGATGGCGGGATCGTCGATCACCGGTTCGGTCGAGGGCTGGCAGACGATGGTGGTGACGCCGCCGGCAGCTGCGGCCTTCGTGGCCGAAGCAATGGTCTCGCGGTATTCGTAGCCGGGCTCTCCGACGAAGCAGCGGATATCGACGAGGCCGGGGGCGACGACGCGGCCTTCGCAATCAATGATCTCTATGCCTTCGGGGAGGCTGTCGGGTCGCGGCTCGGGGCTCCGGTCGCGGATCACACCGTCCTCGACCAGCAGGCTGCCGGGCCTGTCGGTGCCTTCGGCCGGGTCGATCAGGCGGGCATTGGCGAGGAGGAGGGGGCGCGGGTCGGTCAGCGGCATCGCGCCCTCATGCGTTTGGCAGGTTGCGGGCGAGGGCTTCCAGCACCGCCATGCGCACGGCGACACCCATCTCGACCTGCTCGCGGATAAGCGACTGCGCGCCGTCGGCAACGGAGGTCGAAATCTCGACGCCGCGGTTCATCGGGCCGGGATGCATGACCAGCGCGTCGGGCTTGGCGTAGCGGAGCTTCGCCTCGTCCAGACCGTAGAAGTGGAAGTACTCCTGCACCGAGGGCACGAAGGAGCCGTTCATGCGCTCGCGCTGGAGGCGCAGCATCATGACGATATCGACGTCTTTCAGCCCCTCCTTCATGTCGCGGTAGACCTCGACGCCGAGGCGCTCGGCGGAGGCAGGCAGGAGGGTCGATGGGCCGATGGCCCGCACCCGCGCCTGCATGGCGTTGAGCAGGATGATGTTCGAGCGCGCGACGCGGGAATGCAGGATGTCGCCGCAGATGGCGACGGTGAGGCGCTCCAGGCGCCCCTTGTTGCGGCGGATGGTGAGGGCGTCGAGCAGGGCCTGTGTCGGGTGCTCGTGGGTGCCGTCGCCGGCATTGACGACCGAGCAGTCGACCTTCTTCGACAGCAGTTCCACCGCGCCCGATGCCGCATGCCGCATGATCAGGATGTCGGGATGCATGGCATTGAGGGTCAGCGCCGTGTCGATCAGCGTCTCGCCCTTCTTGATCGAGGACTGCGCCACGGACATGTTCATGACATCGGCACCGAGGCGCTTGCCGGCCAGTTCGAACGAGGACTGGGTGCGGGTCGAGGCCTCGAAAAACAGATTGATCTGCGTTCGCCCGCGCAGCGTCGTGCGCTTCTTCTCCACCTGCCGGTTGAGCGTGACGAATTCCTCGGCGAGGTCGAGGAGCCCGGTGATCTGGTGGGGAGAAAGGCCTTCGATCCCGAGCAAGTGCCGGCGGTTCAGCACGAAGGACGAAGGTGCGGAGGTCATAAGCTCCGGGCTTTAAGGGGAGTCGATGTTCCCCGCAAGGCCGCTGCCGCAAGCGATAGGGGATATCGCGCAGTGTCGGCATTTCGTTTCCTGAAAAAACGCGGAGCGCGACGAATCCTTTTCGCGCCGCGCGCCCTCTCAGCAAGCAGGACCGCCGATTTCCGGCGTCCGCTATGGAGTCGGGATCATGGCTTTCTACCGGAAGAACATCGGCAGCGCGCAGCAGGTCGTCAGGATCGCCGCGGGATTGGCGGTCGGGCCCGCCGCACTCTGGTATCTCGGTGGCGCGGCAGGCTATGCCGGGCTAGCCGGCGGGCTGATGTTCGCCGCAACGGGTATTGTCGGCTACTGCCCGATGTGCGCGGTCGCGGGCATCGGGAGCAATCGGGATCGGGCCTAGGTCATGGCTGTGGCGGTTTCGGCGGCGACATTCGAGGCGGCCCGGCTGGGCGATCAGGACGCCATTGCGCAGTTGATCGACCTGGCACTGCCGGATATCCGCCGCTATGCCCGGCGCGCCTGCCGCACCTCGGCCGATGCGGAAGATGCAGCGCAGGAAGCACTGTGGCTGCTCGCGCGAAAGGTCGGGGCAATCCGGTCGCTGCAGGCGATTTCGGCCTGGCTGTTCGCGGTCGTCCGGCGCGAATGCCAGCGACTGGCGCGGCTTGCCGGCATCGGCGCGGCCGACGCGACGGTGCCGGACGAGGCGCGGCTCGACCGCTCGGACGCAGATCTCAGGCTTGACCTCGCCGCCGCCATCGAGGCGTTGCCGCAAGGCTATCGCGACATCGTCCTGCTGCGGGATGTTCGGGAGCTGACGATCGACGAGATCGCCGGAGCGCTGGGTCTGACGCGGCAGGCGACCAAGGCGCGCCTTCATCGGGCGCGCCTGCTGCTGCGGGAGTATCTGGTGATATAGGCGGTGGACGCGGTTACTCCGCCGCGTCCTTCTTGCCCAGCCGCTTGTCGAGATATGCGCCGACCACGTCCATCAGCGGGTCGACGGTGTTTTCGAAAAAGTGGTTGGCGCCCGGTACCACCTGCTGCTCGATGACGATGCCCTTCTGCGTCTTGAGCTTCTCGACGAGGCCCTGGACGGCGGTTATCGGCACGACGGCGTCCTTGTCGCCGTGGACGATCAGGCCCGATGACGGGCAGGGGGCGAGGAAGGAGAAGTCGTAGAGATTGGCGGGCGGAGCAATGGAGATGAAGCCCTCGACCTCGGGACGGCGCATCAGCAGCTGCATGCCGATCCAGGCGCCGAACGAGAATCCGGCGATCCAGCAGGTGCGGGCCTCCGGGTTGATCGCCTGCGCGTAGTCGAGGGCGGATGCCGCGTCCGACAGTTCGCCGACGCCGTGGTCGAAGGAACCCTGGCTGCGGCCGACGCCGCGAAAGTTGAAGCGCAGTACCGAGAAGCCGCGGTTCACGAACTGATAGTAGCAGTTGTAGACGATCTGGTTGTTCATCGTGCCGCCGAACTGCGGATGCGGATGCAACACGATGCCGATGGGGGCAGAGCGAACCTTGGCGGGATGATAACGGCCCTCGATCCGGCCGGCCGGACCGTTGAAAATCACCTCAGGCATGGAAAATCCTCGTCATTGCCCCGGCCGAGCAAACATTGCACTGCAATGCGCTCGATTTCGACGGATGTCTTTTCTTGACAGGTCAACCGTCGGGCTCTAGTTCTTAGAATTATTCTAAACAGAGCCGCCGCGCTGCCAAGAAGGGCGCTGGTGGTCCTGCCGCGTCGGGATCGGGCCTATAACACGATCCCGGCACGAAAAGCCAAGGTTTTCCGACGGGGTGTTCGAGCGCCATGACGCGCGCCTATCTCGATCACAATGCGACATCGCCGCTCCGGCCGGAGGCCCGCGAAGCGATGGTCGCTGGCCTGTCGGTGGCGGGCAATGCCTCGGCGACGCATGCGGACGGGCGGGCGGCGCGGCGCATTATCGAAGGGGCGCGTGAAGATGTCGCTGGCCTGGTGGGGGCGGAGGCGCGCTGCGTCACCTTCACCTCCGGCGGCAGCGAGGCGGCGGCGACGCTGCTCGCGCCAGGTTTCATCGGCAAGATGGGGCAGACGGGCCACCGGACGCTGATCGTATCCGCGGTCGAGCATTCCTGCGTGCTGGCGGGGGGACGGTTTCATGCCGATGCCGTCCATATCTGCCCGGTAGGAGCTGGTGGGACGGTCGATCTGGCGGCGCTCGAGCGGCTTCTCGAAGCTTCCCCGGCGCCCGCGCTGGTGGCCGTCATGGCGGCGAACAACGAGACCGGCGTGGTTCAGCCACTCGATGCGGTGCGCCGGCTGTGCGTCGCCCATGGGGCGAGCCTGGTGGTCGATGCCGTGCAGGCGCTGGGCAAGCTGCCGCTGGACCTCTGGACCCTCGGCGCGGATGCGATCTTCGTTTCCGCCCACAAGATCGGCGGTCCGCAGGGCGTCGGCGCGATCATCCGCGGGGCGGAATCGGTCGATATCGAGCGCCTCGTCAGGGGCGGCGGGCAGGAGGGCCGTTTCCGCGCCGGAACGGAAAATCTTGCCGGCATTGCCGGCTTCGGCGCGGCGGCCAGGGCCGTTGCTGGTTCGATCTATGCCGAGATGCAGCGGCTCGGTGCCCTCCGGGACTGGCTGGAGGGGCAAATCGTCACTATTTCAGGGCAAAGCCGCGTTGTCGGCTTGCCAGCAGGGCGGCTGGCGAATACCAGCCTCACCGTGCATCCCGGCCTTGACGGCGAGACCACCGTGATCGCGCTCGATCTTGCGGGCGTATCGGTCTCGACCGGATCGGCCTGTTCCTCCGGCAAGGTCGCGCCAAGCCACGTGCTGGCGGCGATGGGGCTGGAGGGCGCGGAGGCGAAATCCGCGCTGCGCGTCACTCTCGGATGGTCGACCAGCCGCGAGGATGTGGAGCGTTTCGTGAATGCCTTTTCGGCCCATGTCGGGAAGGTCGCGGCCCGCGCCGCGTAGATGTGAGACCCGCGGCCCTTGAAGCCGCGCGGATGAGAAGGAGAGACCCATGCCCGCGGTTCAGGAAACCGTCGAACAGGTCCGATCGATCGATGTCGACCAGTACAAGTACGGGTTTTCGACCGAGATCGAGATGGAACTGGCGCCGAAGGGCCTCTCCGAGGACATCGTGCGCTACATCTCGGCTCGCAAGAACGAGCCGGAATGGATGCTGGAATGGCGGCTTGACGCCTATCGGCGCTGGCTGACCATGCGCGAGCCGGAATGGGCGCGCGTCGACTATCCGAAGATCGACTTCCAGGACATGTACTATTATGCCGCGCCGAAATCGAACCCGGCGCCGCAATCGCTGGACGAGATCGACCCGGCGATCCTCGAGACCTACAAGAAGCTCGGCATCCCGCTCCGCGAGCAGGAAATCCTCGCCGGCGTCGCGCCCGAGAACCGCATCGCCGTCGATGCCGTGTTCGACAGCGTCTCGGTGGTGACGACGTTCAAGGAGGAGCTGAGGAAGTCCGGCGTGATCTTCTGCTCGATCTCCGAGGCGCTCCAGGAGCACCCGGACCTCGTGAAGCAGTATATCGGCTCGGTCGTGCCGACCACCGACAATTTCTACGCGACGCTGAACGCCGCAGTCTTCTCCGACGGTTCGTTCGTCTACATTCCGCCGGGCGTGCGCTGCCCGATGGAGCTGTCGACCTATTTCCGCATCAACGAGCAGAAGACCGGCCAGTTTGAGCGCACGCTGATCATCGCCGACAAGGGCGCCTACGTCAGCTATCTCGAAGGCTGCACGGCGCCGATGCGCGACGAAAACCAGCTGCATGCGGCGGTGGTCGAACTGGTGGCGCTTGATGATGCCGAGATCAAGTACTCGACCGTCCAGAACTGGTATCCGGGCGATAGCGAGGGCAAAGGCGGCATCTACAACTTCGTCACCAAGCGCGGCGACTGCCGGGAGCCGCGCTCGAAAATTTCGTGGACGCAGGTCGAGACCGGCTCGGCGATCACCTGGAAATATCCGAGCTGCATCCTGCGCGGCGACGATTCACAGGGCGAGTTCTATTCGATCGCCGTGTCGAACGGCGCCCAGCAGGTCGATTCCGGCACCAAGATGATCCATCTGGGCAAAAACACCCGCTCGCGGATCATCTCCAAGGGTATCTCTGCGGGCAAGTCGCAGAACACCTATCGCGGCCTCGTCTCGGCCCATCGCCGCGCGACCAACGCCAAGAACTTCACGAACTGCGACTCGCTGCTGATCGGCAACAAATGCGGCGCGCATACCGTGCCCTATATCGAGAGCAAGACGGCCTCGGCGGTCTTCGAGCACGAGGCGACCACCTCGAAAGTGTCCGAGGATCAGATGTTCTACTGCATGCAGCGCGGGTTGACGCAGGAAGAGGCCATCGCGCTGATCGTCAACGGCTTCGTCAAGGACGTGCTCCAGCAACTCCCCATGGAGTTCATGGTGGAGGCGCAGAAGCTGATCGCCATTTCGCTGGAAGGCTCGGTCGGCTGATCGCCGGCCCTTCGCCCTGACATCGCGGGCCGCGCACGGCTCCGCCCCATTCTTGTACGGACCACCCCATGTCGCTCCTTGAGATCAAGAACCTGACCGCCAAGCTCGCCGACGAGGACAAGCAGATCCTCAACGGGCTGAACCTCACCGTCGAGAAGGGGCAGGTCGCCGCCATCATGGGCCCGAACGGCTCGGGCAAATCGACGCTCTCCTACGTGCTCGCGGGCCGCGAGGATTACGAGGTGACCGACGGCGAGGCGCTGCTCGACGGCGAGAATATCCTCGAATTGGCTCCGGACGAGCGGGCGGCCAAGGGCCTGTTCCTCGCCTTCCAGTATCCGATCGAGATTCCCGGCGTCGGCCAGATGACCTTCCTGAAGGCTGCCATCAACGCCCAGCGCAAGAAGAACGGCCTCGGCGAGATTTCGACGCCCGAGTTCATCAAGCTGGTCAACGGCAAGGCCAAGGAGCTCGGCATCTCCCAGGACATGCTGCGCCGCTCGGTCAATGTCGGCTTCTCCGGTGGCGAGAAGAAGCGCAACGAGATCCTGCAGATGTCGCTGCTCGCTCCGAAGCTCGCCATCCTCGACGAGACCGATTCCGGCCTCGACATCGACGCGCTGAAGATCGTCGCGGACGGCGTCAACGCCATGCGCTCGCCCGACCGCGCCTTCGTGGTCATCACCCACTACCAGCGCCTGCTCGACTATATCCGCCCGGACGTGGTCCACGTCATGGCGGGTGGCCAGATCGTCAAGTCCGGCGGGCCGGAACTGGCGCTGGAGCTGGAAGCCAAGGGCTATGCCGACATCGTCGGCAAGGCCGCGTGAGGAAAGCCATGAACGCGGTTACCCCCATCCGCACGGCGGCCGAGCAGTCGCTGATCAGCGCCTATGCGGCGCTGCGTGCCGCCGGCGCGCCCGCGCCGTCGGTCGAGGACCTGCGCGCGCAGGGCTATTCGCGCTTCGAGGCTTCGGGCTTGCCGCACCGGCGGGTGGAAGACTGGAAGTACACCGACCTGCGCGCGATGATGCGCGAGGCGAAGCCGCTGGCGCAGGCGGCCGATGCCTCGACGCTGCTCGCCGCCAAGGTCGCGGTCGGCAATATCCCGCGCATCGGCGGCAGCCGGCTGGTGATGGTCGACGGCTTCTATTCGCCGGAGCTTTCCGACACCGGGACGCTGCCTGACGGCGTCAAGGTGACGCCACTCAGCTCCGCCATCGTCGGCCGCCCGGAGATCGCATCTCGGCTCGCGGGCAGCGCCGCGGCGCAGGCCAACGCGGCCTTCGCCCTCAATGCCGCCTTCCTGACCGACGGTCTCGTCATCGAGATCGCGGCGGGCACCAATGTCGGCCACGTGCTCGACCTCATCTCGATCACCTCGGCGGGCGAAGCTCGGCTGATCAATACCCGCGTGCTCGTGCTGGTCGGTGAGGGCGCTTCGGCCGGCATTGTCGAGACCCATGTCGGCCCTGCCGGCACCGACTACCAGAAGAATGTCGTGCTGCAGGTCGTCGTCGGCGACGGCGCGACGCTGGAGCACGGCCGTCGGCAGATCGAAGGCAATGAGGCGCTGCATCTCGCCACCCTCGATGCCGATATCGGCGCCGACGCGCATTTCGACACGCTGACGCTGACCACTGGCGCCGCCGTCTCGCGCAGCCAGCTGTTCACCCGCTTCGTCGGGGAGAACTCCAAGGCGACGCTGCGCGGGGTCACCATGCTGCGCGGCCGCCAGCACGCCGACACCTCGCTGCTGATGGACCATGCGGTGCCGCACTGCGAAAGCCGCGAACTCTACAAGCACATCCTCGACAACGAGGCGCATGGCGTCTTTCAGGGCAAGATCATCGTCCAGCCGGAAGCGCAGAAGACCGACGGCCGCATGATGAGCCAGACCATCATGCTCGCCGAAGGCCCGGCCATGGACAACAAGCCGGAGCTGGAGATCTTCGCCGACGACGTCGCCTGCGCCCACGGCTGCACCTGCGG
Organism: Phreatobacter sp.; assembly: GCF_016793595.1. Classification (GTDB taxonomy): domain Bacteria; phylum Pseudomonadota; class Alphaproteobacteria; order Rhizobiales; family Phreatobacteraceae; genus Phreatobacter. The sequence goes on along the minus strand of NZ_JAEULY010000009.1, from coordinate 349,252 downwards.
CGAACTGGACGCGGACCTGATGTTCTATCTCAAGGCGCGCGGCATCCCGCACAAGGAGGCCGAGGCCCTGCTGGTGGAGGCTTTCGCGCGCGAGGCCATCGAGGATTTCGGCGAGGGTCCGCTCGGGGTCGTGGAGGAACTCCGCGAGGCCATGCTGACGACCATCCTCGACTGGATGCGGGCGAGGGGCTGAACCATGTCCGCTCCGGGCCGGCATCCTGCGGTCGCCAATGGCGGCTATGACGTCGACCTCATCCGCAGGGACTTTCCCGCGCTCGCGCTGAAGCCCTACGGCAAGGACCTCGTCTATCTCGACAACGCCGCCTCGGCACAGAAGCCGAAGGCGGTGATCGACCGGATCACGCGGGTCTACGAGACCGAATACGCCAACGTCCACCGCGGCCTGCACTACCTCGCCAATGCCGCGACGGAGGCCTATGAGGCGGCGCGCGAGAGCGTGCGCGCCTTCCTGAACGCGCCCTCGGTCGATCAGGTTATCTTCACGCGGAATGCGTCGGAGGCGATCAATCTGGTCGCATCCTCCTTCGGCGGCATGGTGATCGGCGAGGGCGACGAAATCGTGCTCTCGATCATGGAGCACCATTCCAACATCGTGCCGTGGCATTTCCACCGCGAGCGGCGCGGGGCGAAGCTGGTCTGGGCGCCCATCGACGACGAGGGCAATTTCCTCATCGACGAGTTCGAGAAGCTGCTCGGGCCGCGCGTGAAGATGGTGGCGCTGACCCACATGTCGAACGCGCTCGGCACCGTGGTTCCGATCGCCGAGTGCATCCGGCTGGCTCATGCGAAGGGCATTCCGGTGCTGGTCGACGGCTCGCAGGCGAGCGTCCACATGGACGTGGACGTGCAGGCGCTCGATGCCGACTTCTACGTCTTCACCGGCCACAAGGTTTACGGGCCGACCGGCATCGGTGTGCTCTACGGCAAGAAGGAACATCTCGACCGTATGCCGCCGTTCAACGGCGGCGGCGAGATGATCTCGGTGGTGACGACCGACACGGTCACCTACAACGACCCGCCGCACCGTTTCGAGGCGGGCACGCCGGCAATCGTGCAGGCGATCGGGCTCGGCGAAGCTGTCGAATACATGCGTTCCATCGGACGGGACGCTATTCGCGCCCACGAGGACAAGCTGGTGCGATACGCGCATGAGCGGCTCGGCGCGATCAACTCGATCCGCATTTTCGGCAATGCGCGGGACAAGGGCGCCATCGTCTCTTTCGAGATGAAGGGCGCCCATGCCCATGACGTCGCGACTGTCATCGACCGCTACGGCGTGGCGGTGCGCGCCGGCACACATTGCGCCATGCCGCTGCTGCAACGGTTCGGCGTGACTTCGACCTGCCGGGCGTCGTTCGGGCTCTACAACACGATCGAAGAGGTCGATCGCCTTGCGGAAGCCCTTCTGAAGGCCCAAAATATGTTCGGCTGAGACGATTTCGTCCAGCCTTGACCCACGGACCTTGACCCCGATGGACGATACCCAGACCCTCAATACCACCGTGGGTGGCGACACCAATGCCATTCCCCCGGAAGAGCTCGATCGTCTGACCGACGATATCGTCGCGGCCATGAAGTCGGTCTACGACCCCGAAATCCCGTCGGACATCTACGAACTCGGCCTGATCTATCGCGTCGACATCGACGATGCGCGCAAGGTCGCCATCGACATGACGCTGACGTCGCCGTCCTGCCCCGCGGCGGCGGAACTGCCGGGCATGGTGGAGAATGCGGTGGCCAGCGTGCCGGGCATTTCAGAGGTCAAGGTGAACCTGACCTTCGATCCGCCCTGGGACCAGAGCCGCATGTCGGACGAGGCGCGCGTCGCCCTGAACATGTGGTGAGCGCCGCTGGCATTCACCGGGCATTTAACTCGGGACGCGCAATCTCTATATTGAGCGCAGACGCTTTGAACGCCGGGCCTTGAACCCGGGCGCTTTGGAGATCCAAATGCCCTTGCCGAAGATGCAGGCCATGCGCCTGACCGAAACCGCAGCCGAGAGGGTGAAGTCTCTCATGGCTTCATCCGACACGCCGAAGGCCGGTCTGCGCGTCGGCGTCAAGAAGGGCGGCTGCGCCGGCATGGAATACACGATGGAGTTCGTCGAGGCTCCGGCCAAGTTCGACGAGGTTGTCGAGGATCGCGGCGTGAAGGTCTTCATCGATGCCAAGGCGGTGCTCTACCTGCTAGGCACCGAGATGGACTTCGTCACCGACAAGCTGGCCTCGAAATTCGTGTTCAACAACCCCAACCAGACGTCGGCCTGCGGCTGCGGCGAGTCCATCGCGCTGACCCCGGCAAGACCCGAGGCGCTCGGCGCGGTCTGATGGCGGATGCCGCCTTCGACCCGGATTTCCTGATCGATCTGTTCGCGCCGTTTGCGCGCGTCACCGTCAAGCGGATGTTCTCCGGCCATGCCGTCTATCGCGACGGCATCGTTTTCGCGCTGGCGATCCGGGCCGGGCTGTTCCTCAAGGCCGATGCCGAGACGACGCCGCTGTTCGAAGCGGCTGGCATGCCGCCCTTTACCTATGGGCGGGCGAGTGGCGAGCGCGTCGTGGCGAGCTATCGCCGGATGCCCGACGCCTGTTTCGATGACGAGGACGACTTGCGGAAATGGGCGGCGATCGCCTGGGATGCCGCGCGGCGCGCGCCGGTCAAGCCGAAGCGTTCGCGGACGAAGACGGTCAGGCAGGAACGCTGATCAGGCGATGCTGATCAGGCGACCTTGACGTCGAGCATCTCGGCTTCCGGGTCGGTCTCGCAGACCACGCGATTACGGCCGTTGCGCTTCGCCGAATAGAGGCACTGATCGGCGCGATCGTAGAGGGTCGCGACGGTATCGCCGGGCTTGAAGGCGGCGACGCCGAGCGAAATGGTGATGCGACCGAGGTTCTCCGACGTGGAGCGCTTGATCAGCTCCTTGGTCATCACCGAGCGGCGGATGTGCTCGGCGACCGTCACGGCCGCGCGCAGCGTCGTGTCGGGGAGGATGATCGCGAACTCCTCTCCGCCGTAGCGGCAGGCGAGGTCCTGTGTCTTGACGTTCTGCTTCACCGACAGCGCCACGAGACGCAGCACCTGATCGCCGGTCAGATGGCCGAACGTGTCGTTGAACTTCTTGAAGTGGTCGATGTCGCTCACCAGCAGGCAGAGCGGCCGCTCGCTCTTGTTGGCGAGCGCCACGGCCTTGGTGATGGCCTGATCGTAGAACTTGCGGTTGCCGAGCGACGTCAGCGGGTCTGTCAGCGATTCCGTCCTGACGGCGTCGAGATTTTCCTGCAACTGCTGAATCTCGCTGCGCGAAGCCTTCAGCCGCTGCTCCAGTGCCTTGTTGTTGGCTTCGATCTCGCGCGTCGAGCGCACGAGCGTCTCGATGATGGTCCGCACGCCCTCGGGAGTGCCGACGGCAGCGAGCCGGGCCGAGGCGCCGGCGAGGTCGTTGCCGTAGGCCGAAGCCTGACCCGCAGCGGAATCGATCATGGCCATGACCTGCTCGATCTCGTCCATGACGCGGTTGCCGACGACGTCGATCTTGTCGGTCAGCCGGTTGGGCGAGAGATGGGCCTCGTAGACGCCGTCGAGCTGTTCCTGCGTGATCGCGCCGTGTTCGGACAGAATGACGTTGATCGCGTCCGACAGTTCGGCGTGATAGCCGGATGCGTAGGTGTACCAGACCTCGTAGTTGCGCGGCATGGCGCCGAGCTGCCGGCCCTTGATCTGGGCAAAGGCAAGGTCACCGAAGCCGTGGCTGCGCTCGACATCGTCATTGTGTTCTTGCATGGACAGCAGCCGGTTCTGGCGTGGAAGAGCACGCTTCCACGCACTCCGAGCTCGATGGCCGGAACGGTAACGCGCTAATGCTTTATCCCCGGTAAAAGTCGGACTTATCCGGTCAGATCATTTTGCCTTGAAGGCAACCGGTCGCAGCAGGAACTGCGGCAGGTGCGACATGTCCGCTTCCTCCGACGCGGGCTGACGGGGCGCGGGGCGGCTGACGGCCGGGGGACGCGCGGATTCGGCGGCGCGCGGCGCGCGTTCGGCGCGATTGCCGGAGCGGCCTTCATGCGAGCGGCCCTCGGGCGGGCGTCCTTCGGATGAACGGCCCTCGGACGAACGACCTTCCGACCTGCGGGCCGGGCGCTCCTCGCCTTGCCTGCCCTCGGAGCGACCGCCACGGGACGGGCCACGCTCGCGTCCGCCACGGCGTTCGCGACGGGCTTCGCCCGCCTCTTCCTCGGAGACGGCGTCGCCCGACCATTCGATGGTCTGGCCGATGAGCTTCTCGATGGCGGCGAGCAGCTTCATGTCCTCGGAGGTGACGATCGTGATCGCGGTGCCGAGACGGCCGGCGCGGCCGGTGCGGCCGATGCGGTGGACATAGTCCTCGGCATGGTGCGGCGTGTCGTAGTTGAAGACGTGGCTGACATCGGGAATGTCGAGACCGCGCGCGGCGACGTCGGAGGCGACGAGCAGCTGGGTGCGGCCGTCACGGAAGCCGGCGAGGGCCGCCATGCGCGCGCTCTGGTCCATGTCGCCATGCAGGGCAGCGACCGAGAACCCGTGCTTGTTCAGGGATTTGTAGAGGGTGGCGACCTCGCTCTTGCGATTGCAGAAGATGATCGCGTTCTTGAGGTTCTCGGCGCCGCGGATGAGCGCGCGCAGCGTGTCGCGCTTCTCGAAATCCTTGCGGGGCGAGCGCACGAGGCGCTGGGTGATGGTGGTCGCGGTGGATGCCGGGCGGGCAACCTCGACCTTCACGGGATTGTGCAGGAACTGCTCGGTGATGCGCTGGATTTCCGGCGGCATGGTGGCCGTGAAGAACAGCGTCTGGCGGGTGAAGGGCACCATCTTGCAGATGCGCTCGATGTCCGGGATGAAGCCCATGTCGAGCATGCGGTCGGCCTCGTCGATGACGAGCAGCTCGACGCCGGTCAGCAGCAGGCGACCGCGCTCGAAATGGTCGAGAAGCCGGCCGGGGGTGGCGATCAGCACGTCGACGCCGCGGGTCAGCTTGGCGTCCTGATCGCCGAACGAGACGCCGCCGATGAGCAGGGCAACGCTCAGCTTGTGGTTGACGCCGTATTTGACGAAGTTCTCCTCGACCTGCGCGGCGAGTTCGCGCGTCGGCTCGAGGATGAGGGTGCGCGGCATGCGCGCGCGGGCGCGGCCTTCTTCCAGCATGGTCAGCATCGGCAGCGTGAAGGCGGCAGTCTTGCCGGTGCCGGTCTGGGCGATGCCGAGCACGTCGCGGCGGGCCAGAACGTGTGGAATGGCCTGCTGCTGGATGGGCGTCGGGTTGGTGTAGCCGGCCGCGGACACGGCCGATTGAACCTTGGCGCTGAGGCCGAGTTCGGAAAACAACATGGGTGGAGGGTATCCTTCAGGTCTCGGGGTCTTCTGACGATGTCTTGAGGCAATCGGCGCGATACGGTTTCGCGCAGCGGCCCCTAGAACCCACGAGGCCGGACGGACATGGCGAAGGGCTCAGCGGACGAGCCATTCGATGCGGCGCAACATAGTCGCGCGGCCCCGATTGTCAACGAATGACAGGCGTGCGAACCCTCTGGACCAAGCCGATTCGGCGGAATTCGGCATGATTGGTGAAGGATTCCACCCTCATGGCCAAACCCGCTCTCGTTTTCGTACCGGGTCTCAACTGCACCGCCGATCTGTTCGCACCGCAGGTGGAGGCGCTCTCGGACCTCGCCGGCATTGCCATCGCCGACCATGCCAGCGACGACACCGTCGAGGAGATCGCCGGGCGACTTCTCGCCGCCGCGCCGCCGCGCTTCGCACTCGCCGGCCTGTCGATGGGCGGCTATGTGGCGCTCGAGGTCATGCGGCAGGCGCCGCAGCGGGTGCAGAAGCTCGCGCTGCTCGATACCCGTGCCAGCGCCGACATGCCCGAGGATGCCGAGATCCGCATGGCGGCGATCAAGATGGCCCAGACAGGCCGGTTCGACGACATTCACGGCGTGCTTTGGCCGCGCCTCGTCCATCTGAAGCGCGTCGGCGACAAGGATCTCGAGGCGATCGTGCGGTCGATGGCCGATCAGACTGGTCCGGCCCGGTTCATCCGCCAGCAGAAGGCGGTGATCGCACGCCCGAATTTCGAGCCGGGCCTGAAGGCGGTCCGCTGCCCGACGCTGGTTCTGGTCGGCGACGAGGATGCGATCACGCCGCCTTTCATGTCCGAGGACATGGCCGAGGCCATTCCCGGCGCAAAGCTGACGGTGATCGCTGATTGCGGACACCTCTCGACGCTGGAGCGGCCGGAGGCGGTCAATGCCGCGCTGATCGAATGGCTTTCGGCTTGATTAGCGGCTGCCGGAGAACATGACCTCGCCGGGCGGGCCGATGGTCAGCATGTAGCGCCGCTTCTGGCCGCTGGTCAGAACGGTGCCGTCGAACATGACGCGCGCGCCATCGACATCAGGCTCGATGCGGTAATCCTCGATCTTCACCCGCCAGTCGAAGACTTCGGGGATTTCCTCCGTCGCGACCACGCCGATCCGGCCGGTGCGCTGGTCGGCGACTGCAAGCCACTGGACGAAGAGGCGCATGGCGCCGTCTGGCGCGTTGGTCCTGAGCAGCACGATGCGCGAGGGTCCCTCGCGGTCACCCTGCCGCCAGGTGCCGGTGGCGCGCAGGAACATAACCTCGCCGGGGATGGCGGCGAGGATGCGGGTCGGATCGGGTGACTGGGCGGCGAGGGGGGCCGCCGCCACAAGCGCGGCAAGCATGGTGAGCGCCGCTGCCGCCCGGCGCATGGTCAGATGTCCAGTTCCTGCGCGAACTCGGCGCGCTCCTGGATGAAAGCGAAGCGCGGCTCAGCCTTGACGCCCATCAGCCGCTCGACGCTGTCCGAGGTCTCCGGCCGCTCCTCCGGCACGACATGGACGCGCAGAAGGGTGCGCACCTTCTTGTCCATGGTCGTTTCCTTCAGCTGGGCCGGCATCATTTCGCCAAGGCCCTTGAAGCGGCCGATCTCGACCTTCTGATTACCCTTGAACGCGGTGCGCAGCAGTTCGTCCTTGTGGGCGTCGTCGCGGGCATAGAGCGTCTTGCCGCCCTGGGTCAGGCGGAACAGTGGCGGCACGGCGAGATAGAGGTGGCCGTGGTCCACCAGGCGCGGCATCTGCCGGTAGAAGAAGGTGATGAGAAGGCTCGCGATATGGGCGCCGTCGACATCGGCGTCGGTCATGATGATGACGCGCTCGTAGCGCAGGTCGTCGTCGCGATAGTGCGAGCCGGTGCCGCAGCCGAGCGCCTGGACGAGGTCGGAGAGCTGCTGGTTCTGCGCGAGCTTGTCGCGGCCCGCCGAGGCGACGTTGAGGATCTTGCCGCGCAGCGGCAGGATCGCCTGGGTCTGCCGGTCGCGCGCCTGCTTGGCCGAACCGCCGGCGGAATCGCCCTCGACGATGAAGATTTCCGAGCCCGCGGCGGAGGTGTTCGAGCAGTCGGCGAGCTTGCCGGGCAGGCGCAGCTTGCGGACCGCTGTCTTGCGACTGACATCCTTCTCGGCACGGCGGCGCAGCCGTTCCTCGGCGCGCTCGATGCACCAGTCGAGGAGGCGATTGGCCTGGTTCGGATTGCCCGCGAGCCAGTGGTCGAAGGGATCGCGGATGGCGTTCTCGACGATGCGCGCGGCCTCGGCGGTGGCCAGCTTGTCCTTGGTCTGGCCCTGGAATTCCGGTTCGCGGATGAACACGGACATCATGACCGAGCAGCCGGACAGGATGTCGTCGGTGGTGATCTGCGCCGCCCGCTTGTTGCCGGTGCGCTCGGCGTGGTCCTTCAGGCCGCGGAGCAGGGCGACGCGCAGTCCCTGCTCATGCGTGCCACCATCGGGCGTAGGAATGGTATTACAGTAGGACGAGATGAACCCGTCCTGGTCGCCGACCCAGCCGATCGCCCATTCCGCGGAGCCGTGCCCCTGCTTGTCCAGCTTGCCCGCGAAAATGTCGGGGTGGACCATGGTCGCGCCGTCCAGTGTCGCGGCGAGATAGTCCTTGAGGCCGCCGGGAAAGCGCAGCACGGCCTTCTCGGGCGTATCGGTGCCCTTGACCAGCTCCGGGTCACAGGACCAGCGGATTTCGACGCCACCGAACAGATAGGCCTTGGAGCGCGCCATCTTGAACAGGCGCGCCGGCTTGAACGTGTTGGTTTCCTTGAAGATCTCGGGGTCGGGCAGGAAACGAACCTTCGTGCCGCGCCGGTTCTGGATGCGGCCGAGTTCCTCGAGCCCGGTCTGCGGAATGCCGCGCGAGAAGCGCTGGCGATAGAGCATCTGGCCGCGCGCAACCTCCACCTCCAGCGACACGGAGAGGGCGTTGACCACGGAAACGCCGACGCCGTGCAGGCCGCCGGAGGTCTCATAGACCTTGGAATCGAACTTTCCGCCCGCGTGCAGCGTGCACATGATGACTTCGAGCGCGGACTTGTCAGGGAATTTCGGGTGTGGGTCGACGGGGATGCCGCGACCGTTATCGGTGACAGAGAGCGAGCCGTCGGCTGACAGCTCCACATCGATCCAGGTCGCGTGGCCGGCGACCGCCTCGTCCATGGCGTTGTCGATGACCTCGGCGAACAGGTGGTGCAGCGCTTTCTCGTCGGTGCCGCCAATATACATGCCGGGGCGGCGGCGCACCGGCTCCAGTCCCTCGAGAACCTCGATGTCGGATGCCGAATAGCCCTGTTCGCCCGGCGTTCCCGCAACCTTGGGCGCGGCTTTCGGCGCGGCGCGCGCCGATGCGGTCTCGGCACGGGCAGGGGGCACTGTCTTCGCCGAATCCTTGGGGCCGCCGAACAGGTCCGAATTGTCCATCTCTCAACCCATTTCCGGATGCTGCGGGCACCCGCGAATCACTTTCCCGATCATGGCACAGCCGCCGCCCCATGCGAACGGAACGGAAACGCGAGCGTGGCCGGCCGGTGTCCCGGATAGCGGGCGAAGCGTGTTCCGAAGGCAGGAGCCGCGCCGGATCGATGGACCGTCGGCTTATCCCGCAGCGTTGGTCCATCGTATCGATAGCAAGCGCCCAGAGGAAGCAGGGTGTGGATAGAGCGGTACGACAGCAGCAGAGTTGCCGGCCGACAGCTGGCCTCTCGCATCGTGCATCGCTGTCGCGGCCATAGCGATCGGCGGCCTCAAGCCATCCATCGCCGCGACGATCTGGCTGCATGGACAAAGGATCGGATAGCGTCGCTGCCGCTGATCCCCTATCTAGCCTGGGTGAGCTTCGCGGCCGTGCTCAACATCGCCATCTGGCGCCTCAACGGCTGAACTGAAGGCTTGAGGACCCATGTCCTTCTCCGCCCTCGTGCCGATCGCCATCGGCGCGGTCGCCGTCGTGCTCGTGCTCGGCTTGATCAACATGATGCGCGGCGGCTCGCCGAATACCTCCCAGAAACTGATGCGCTGGCGGGTCGGGCTGCAGTTCCTCGCCATCGTCGTGATCATCATCGCCATCTGGCTGAAGGCGAATGGGGGCTGATCCGCGATGGTGAAGCTCAACAAGATCTACACCCGAACCGGTGACGATGGCACAACCGGCCTCGCGGCAGGGCCGCGCAGGCTGAAATCCGACCTGAGGGTCGAGACCTATGGCGTGGTGGACGAGGCCAATTCCGCGATCGGCATCGCGCGGCTGCATACGGCCGGTGCCGATGCCGTCGATGCCATGCTCGGGCGCATCCAGAACGACATGTTCGACCTCGGCGCCGACCTGTCGACGCCCGAGACGGGTAAGGACCTCGGTTACGAACCGCTCCGGATCGTGGCGGCGCAGGTGGCGCGCCTCGAGGGCGAGATCGACCTGCTCAATGCCGAACTGAACCCGCTGAAGAGCTTCATCCTGCCGGGGGGCAGCGCCGCCTCGGCGCATCTGCACCTCGCGCGGACCATTGTCCGGCGGGCGGAGCGGTTCATGGTGGACCTCGCCCGCCGCCCGGACGAGACCGTCTCGGCCGCCTCCCTCGAATATGTGAATCGGCTGTCGGATTTCCTGTTCGTCGCGGCGCGCTATCTCAACGACAAGGGCAGGGCGGACGTGCTCTGGGTGCCCGGCAAGAACCGGTGATGGTTCCGGCTCTCGAAACCGAACGTCTGATGCTCCGGCCGCGCGGGGTCGGCGACATCGACGATGTCGTCGCGATGGATTCCGACCCGCAGGTGCGGCGCTTCCTTCCGCCGGCATTCCGCGACGGTTTCGACGCCGCGGCCTATCGCGCGATCCTGCCGGAACGGATCGCCACGGATCACGGTCCGGGTCTCGGCCATTGGATTCTTGTCGCCCGCGCGCACCCGAACGCGTTCGTCGGGACAGCCCTGCTGATCCCGGTCGAAGGCAGGGGGCCGGATGTCGAGATCGGCTGGCGCCTGCCACGGACCCACTGGGGCAAGGGCTTTGCAAGCGAGGCCGCGCGGCAGATCGTCCTGCACGCCCGGCGGACCGGCCTCGCCGAACTCGTGGCGCTCATCCACCCCGACAACGCCGCCTCCATCGGGGTTGCGCGGAAGCTCGGATTTGCTCCCGACGGCTCCAGGGATGCCTATGGCACGACCTTCCGGCTCCACCGCCTCGCCTCTCGAAAATCCTTGACAGCGGCGGGCTTCCGCATCAGATACCCGCCCCATGAACATGATCGCGACCAGCACCCGACGCCGCCGTCTCATCCTCCGATGAGCGTGTGCGGCCGTGTGCCCTGATCGATCCGGTCGCCGCGCTCCACAGCGCGGCTTTTTTGTTTCCAGACCCCCCAACGGCATCCCTTCCAAGCGGAGGACATCATGACCACGAAGGCCCGCATCGGCATTCTCGGAGCTTCAGGCTATACCGGCGCCGACGCCGTTCGCCTTGCCGCCCGCCATCCGCATGTCGAGATCGCCGCACTGACGGCCAATACCCATGCGGGCAAGGCGATGGCCGATGTCTTTCCGCATTTCTTCATGCTCGATCTGCCGAAGCTGATCGAGTGGGAGAAGGTCGACTGGACGAGCCTCGACGCGGTGTTCTGCGGCCTGCCGCATGGCACGACGCAGGAGATCATCGCCGCGGTGCTGGCGGCCAATCCGAAGATCAAGATCCTCGACATGTCCGCTGATTTCCGCCTGCGCGACGGCGCGACCTATGCGCAGTGGTATGGCCACGAGCATCGCGCGCCAGGCCTCCAGAAGGAGGCGGTCTATGGCCTGACCGAGCTGTACCGGGACGAGATCACGGCGGCCCGGCTCGTGGCCTGTCCCGGCTGCTATCCGACCGCGACGCTGCTCGCTCTGGTGCCCATCGCCAAGGCCGGGCTGATCCATGCCGACGACATCATCGTCGACGCCAAATCGGGCGTCACCGGCGCCGGCCGTGGCCTCAAGCAGAACACGCTGTTTTCCGAGGCCGGCGAGGGGCTCTCGCCCTATTCGATCGGCAAGCACCGGCACGCGCCCGAGATCGAGCAGGAGATCGGCGTGGCGGTCGGCGGTACAGTGACGATCAACTTCACACCGCATCTCATTCCGATGGCGCGCGGCGAATTGTGCACGTCCTATGTCAGGCTCAACGGCGCGACGGCCGACGACCTGCGGCAGGCGCTGGCCGACGCCTATAAGGACGAGCCCTTCGTCCATGTGGCGCCGAAGGGCGTGGTGCCGCAGACCCAGAACGTGCGCGGCTCGAACTACGTGCAGATCGGTGTCTTCGAGGACCGCATTCCCGGCCGCGCCATCGTCATCTCGACGCTCGACAATCTCGTGAAGGGCTCGGCGGGACAGGCGATCCAGAACATGAACCTCGTCCTCGGCTATCCCGAGACGACGGGCCTGGAGCAGATCGCGCTGTTCCCGTAAGCGGATGCGGGCGAACTCGCCCGCGCCTCACTTCATCAGCAGCGTCGCGAACTTGGCGCGCTGGACGTCGTTCCACGGCGTCGAGCGCCGCAGCTTGAGGTCGATCTGCGCGGTCGTCGACGATCCCGACACGAAGCGCTCGCCGCCGACGAAGACGGCCTGGTCGAAGGTCAGCGACGAGGCGCCGACCCGCCGGATGCCGATCGCGATCTGGACGAAGCCGGGATAGAGAATCTCGCGGTGGTACTCGATCTCCAGATGGACCAGCGAAATGCCGCGTCCCTCGCCGGTGAGACGCACGCCTTCCTTGTCGAAGAACTCGGTGCGGCCGATCTCCAGATAGGTCGCGACCGCCGCGTTGTTGACGTGGTTGTTGGGATCGAGATCGCCGTAGCGGATCGGATGCACGGTGACGAACGGGTAGACGTCGAGCGCCGGGCGCTCGCTCAGGGGAACACGCAACTTTCAGTCCTTCACTTTCACATAGCGCCCGGGGGCGTCTTCGATCGGCCGGTGCTTGGTCGAGCCCATCCTGCGAGCGGGCACGTCCTTGCCGTCATGGTCGCGAATCCAGGCCCGCCAGTGGGGCCACCATGATCCCGGATGCTCAGTCGCCTTGGCGATCCAGTCCTCGAACTTCCCCGCAGGCGGGCCGCCGGTCCAGTGCTGGTACTTCTTCTTGTCCGGCGGGTTGACGACGCCGGCGATGTGGCCGGAGCCGGCCATCACGTACTCGACCGGACCGCCGAAGGCCGCCGATCCCACGAAGACCGAGCGGGCAGGGGCGATGTGATCCTCGCGCGAGGCGAGGTTGTAGACCGGCACCTTGACCTTCTTCAGGTCCAGCTTCTCGCCCGCCACTTCCATGCGGCCCTGGCTCAGGTCGTTCTGCAGGTAGCAATGGCGCAGGTAAAAAGAGTGGTTGGCCGCCGGCATGCGCGGGGAATCGGCGTTCCAGTAGAGCAGGTCGAAGGGCATTGGCTGCTTGCCCTTCATGTAGTTGTTGACGAAATAGGACCAGATCAGGTCGTTTGAGCGCAGCATGTTGAAGGCGTTCGCCATCTGCTTGCCTTCGAGATAGCCGGTCTGGGCCATGCGCTTCTCGAGACTCTGGATCTGCTCTTCGTCGACGAAGACCTTGAGGTCGCCGGCATAGGTGAAATCCACCTGCGTGGTGAAGAAGGTCGCGGTCTTCACCACGTCGATCTTCTTCGCCGCCATATAGGCGAGCGCGACCGCCAGCAGCGTGCCGCCGACGCAGTAGCCGATGGTGTGGACCTTATCCTCGCCGGTGATCTCCGAGGCGACGCGGAAGGCCGAGAGCGGGCCTTCCAGCATGTAGTCGTCGAAGCTCTTGGTGGCGTGACGCTGGTCCGGATTGACCCAGGACACGACGAACACCGTCAGCCCCTGGTCCACCGCCCATTTGATGAAGCTTTTTTCCTGCGTCAGGTCGAGGATGTAGAACTTGTTGATCCAGGGCGGGATGATGACCAGCGGCACCTTGCCGACCTTCGCCGTCGAAGGCTCGTACTGGATGAGCTGGATCAGGTCGTTCTCATAGACCACCTTGCCCGGCGTCATCGCGAGATTGGTGCCGAGCGCGAACTTGGTGTCGTCGGACTGGCGGATGCGCAGGTCGCCGCCGCCGCGCTCGATATCCTCCGCCAGCATGGTCATGCCGCGCACGAGGTTCTCGCCGTTCGAGCCGATGGTCTCGCGCAGCAGTTCGGGATTGGTCGGCACGAAGTTGGAGGGCGAGAAGGCGTTGGCGATCTGGCGCGTATAGAAGGCCGCCTTCTGCTTGACGTGCTCGTCCAGCTCGGCATCGGAGACAAAGGTCTCGGCGAGATTGGTCGTCAGCAGGTAGAATTGCTTCAGGAAGTCGAAGAACGGGTTCTTCTCCCATTGCGGATCCTTGAACCGGGCGTCGCGCGGATCCGGCTTCACGACCGGCTCGGCCGGCTCGCCGGCCATCGATTTCAGCGACTGGGTCCACAGCTCCATATAGCGGCCGGCCAGTTGCTGCTGGGCGGTCACCGTGCGGTTCGGGTCCTTGAGCCAGTATTCGGCGACCTGTCCGAGGGTCTTCACGACGTCGGCGACGCTGTCGGGCGAATCGGAGGGGTGGGCGCCGGTCTCGCGCGGCTTCATATAGGCCGCGAGCGCCTTGCCGCCGAGCTCGACCATGCGGGCGATGTTGCCGGACAGGCGCTCGACATCCATGGCCTGGAAGCGGAACGGATCGTCGGTGGCGGCGTCGGCCTGTGGCGCGAAGACCGGTTGCGGCGCGGGCGCCGGGCGGACGGATTCGGCCTTGTGAGGAAGACTGTCGGACAGCGGCTTGCGGGCGCCGCCGCCCTCGATGGCGACCAGCTTCGGCCGCGCGGCGGCGGGGCGATCGGCTGCGGCAACGGGCCGCTTCGCGGCAGGCTTTCCGGCATCCTGCGCGGCAACCTTTTTCGGCGCGCGCGCCGGCTTCTTCGGCGCCTGCTTCGCACCGGAGCCAGCCGGACTCGCGGCTTTCGACTTGCCGGGCTTGCCCGTCGAGCGTTTCGCCATGAGCGTGCCTCCGAAAATCGCCGCTTTCGTCCGTCACGAAATCGGTCCACTTTTCGATCTGAGCATATTAGGAAGGCGAAGCGCAGGTCGCCAAGAGAAAGATGGTGGCGCGCTTGGAGAGTGACATGGTCGGGACGATGCGTCGGTCGATGCTGAGACGGGCAGGTTTTGCAGCAGTCGCGCTTGCGGCTGTGGTCATGGCCGGCTGCCAGCATGCCGCGGACGGCTATCCCTCTCCCTACGGCCCGTCGACCCCGACGCCGCTGCCGCCGGTTGCGGGCGGCGGCCTGTGGAATCCCGCGCCAGTGCGCGCCACGGGCTATGGCGCCGCGACGCTGATCACGCGCCTGCCGCAGCCACAGACTGTCGCCCCGCCGCCGCGATCCTCGGAAACGCCGGAGCTGTTGACGCCCGAGCAGCAGGCGGCCCGCCGCCGCGGGCTTGAGAGCCTCCGCGACAGCCACGGCGCCGCCATGGACCGGCGAATCCAGTCCCGGGGTCGTGTCCGCGGTCCCGATCCCGGTTCACGCCCAGCCATCGATCCCGCCGAGCGCGGCAGCGAGGACTAGGCCGAAGGTCGGCTGTCCGAAATCGCCGCGAGGCTATGCCGGCCGTATCGCCTCGTGATACGCCTTGCGTCCCGTTCAGCACCCCCCCAGCGGCAGGGCCTGCCGCCAAACGCGAATCGATCCGATGAGCACGACCCAGTTTCACCGCATCCGCCGGCTGCCGCCCTATGTGTTCGAGCAGGTGAACAAGGTGAAGGCCGCCGCCCGGGCCAAAGGCGTCGACATCATCGATCTCGGCATGGGCAATCCGGACCTGCCGGCGCCGGAGCACGTCATCGAGAAGATGAAGGAGGCGATCGGCAAGCCGCGCACCGACCGTTACTCGGCCTCCAAGGGCATCCCGGGCCTGCGCCGCGCTCAGGCCGCCTATTACGAGCGCCGCTTCGGCGTGAAGCTCGACCCCGAGACGCAGGTCATCGCGACCCTCGGCTCGAAGGAGGGCTTCGCCAATATGGCGCAGGCGATCACCGCGCCCGGCGACGTGGTGCTGTGCCCCAATCCGTCGTATCCGATCCACGCTTTCGGCTTCCTGATGGCCGGCGGCGTCATTCGCTCGGTGCCGGCGACCGCCGACGAGGACTATTTCCGGGCCATGGAGCGCGCCATGCAGCACTCCATTCCGAAGCCGATCGCGGTGGTGACCTGCTATCCGTCGAACCCGACCGCGCAGGTCGCCGATCTCGATTTCTATGCGGAGCTGGTTCGTTTCGCGAAGAAGCACGAACTGATCGTGCTTTCAGACCTCGCTTATGCCGAGGTCTATTTCGACGATCGCTCGCCGCCACCCTCGATCCTGCAGGTGCCCGGCGCTTTCGACGTGGCTGTCGAGTTCACCTCCATGTCCAAGACCTTCTCCATGGCCGGCTGGCGCATGGGCTTCGCGGTCGGTAACGAGCGGCTCTGCGCCGCGCTCGCGCGGGTGAAGAGCTATCTCGACTACGGGGCCTATACGCCGGTGCAGGTGGCGGCGACCGCGGCCCTCAACGGCCCCGACGACTGCATCAAGGAGATGCGCGCGACCTACAAGAAGCGCCGCGATGCGCTCATCGAGAGCTTCGGCAAGTCGGGCTGGGATATCCCGTCGCCGAGCGCCTCCATGTTCGCGTGGGTGCCGATCCCGGAGCAGTTCAAGCCGTTGGGATCGCTGGAGTTCGCAAAGCTCCTGGTCGAGAAGGCGGAAGTGGCGGTTGCCCCCGGCATCGGCTTCGGCGAGCACGGCGACGACTATGTCCGCATCGCCGTGGTCGAAAACGAGCAGCGCATCCGGCAGGCCGCGCGCAACGTGAAACGGTTCTTCGACACCGCAGCAACGACGCTGCACAATGTCGTGCCGCTGGCTGCCGCCGGCCGCTGATCTTTCAAGGGCATTCGCATGATCAGGATCGTTGTCGCCGGCGCGTCCGGCTGGGTGGGGCGCGAGCTCGTCAAGGCGGTGGCAGCCGCTCCCGACCTCGAACTCGCCGGTGCGGTTTCGCGCTCGGCGGCCGGGCAGGATGCCGGCGAGGCGGCCGGCGGCACGCGTCTCGGCGTGACGATTGCCGCGAGCCTCGACGAGGCTCTGGCCGTGCCGAGCGACGTGGTCATCGACTACACCAAGCCCCATGTCGTGAAGGGGCATGCGCTGACGGCGCTCAAGGCCGGCCGCCACGTTGTAGTCGGCACGTCGGGCCTTTCCGCCGAAGACTATGCCGAGATCGAGGCGGCCGCGCAGGCTGCGGGCAGGGGCGTCATCGCCGCCGGCAATTTCTCGATCACGGCGTCGCTGCTGAAGCGTTTCGCGACCATCGCCGCGCGGCTGATCCCGGATGTCGAGATCATCGACTATGCCTCGGCCAAGAAGCCGGACACGCCGTCGGGAACCGGGCGCGAGCTTGGCGAAATCCTCTCGAAGGTGCGGCTGGAGCCGACGTCCAAGCCGGTGGGCGAGCTCGGCGGCATCCGCGAGACGCGCGGTGGAGCGGTCAATGACGGTGGCATCGCGGTGCAGGTCCACTCGGTCCGCATGCCGTCTTTCGTGCTGTCGGCCGAGGCGATCTTCGGCATGCCGGACGAGCGGCTGACGATCCGCCACGATGCGGGATCATCGGCGGCGCCCTATGTGGCAGGCACGCTGCTCGCTGCCCGCCGGGTTGGCGAGATCACCGGTCTGGTGCGCGGCATCGACCACCTGATCGGTTGAACCGCATGGGCGGCCTCGCAATGGCCGGCCTGCCGGTCGGTTCCTTGCACTGGCCGGTCAAATCGGGCACAAGCCCGGCGCGGCGCATTGGCCGTAGCAGGGCGCGGATCGGCTTTTCATGCAGGATGTCTTGAAGCTCGGCATTGCCGGCCTCGGCACCGTCGGTGCATCGGTCGTGCGCCTCATCGCCAAGCGCGACAACCGCCTCACCGAGGCGGCCGGTCGGCCGATCAAGGTCGCCGCCGTCACGGCGCGCTCGAAGAAAAAGGATCGCGGTATCGATCTTGGCGCCGCGCGTTGGGTAAGTGACCCGATCCAGCTCGCCACCGATCCCGAGATCGATGTTTTCGTCGAGCTGATGGGCGGTGCCGAGGATCCGGCGAAGGCGGCCGTCGAGGCGGCTCTTTCTGCCGGAAAAGCGGTCGTCACGGCCAACAAGGCGCTGCTGGCGGCGCACGGGCCTGCACTGGCGAAACGCGCTGAGGCGAAGGGCGTCGCGCTCAATTTCGAGGCGGCGGTCGCCGGCGGCATCCCGGTGATCAAGACCTTGCGCGAGAGCCTGCTCGGCAACACGATCGAGCGCGTCTACGGCATCCTCAACGGCACCTGCAACTACATCCTCACCCGCATGGCGGAAGAGGGAATCAGCTTCGAGGAATGCCTGAAGGACGCCCAGCGGCTCGGCTATGCGGAAGCCGACCCGACCTTTGACGTCGACGGTTTCGACACCGCGCACAAGCTGTCGCTGCTGACGAGCCTTGCCTTCGGCACGCTGGTCGATACCAAGGGTATTTCCATCGAGGGCATCCGGTCGATCAAGCCGGTGGACCTGAAGATGGCCGACGAACTCGGCTACAAGGTGAAGCTTCTGGGTGTGGCCCAGCGCACCCATGACGGCGTCGAGCAGCGCGTTCACCCGACCTTCGTGCCGAAGGACGAGGCCATCGCGCAGGTGAACGGCGTCCTGAACGCAGTCGCCATCGATGCGGACGCGGTGGACCTGACCCTCGTCGGTCCCGGTGCCGGCGGTGACGCCACCGCTTCGGCGGTCATCGCCGACATTGCCGATATTGCGCGCGGCCATCGCACCGCGCCGTTCATCCGGCCCGTCGCGAGCCTCGAAAAGCCGACGCGCGCGCCGATGACCCGCCACGAGGGCGGCTACTACATCCGCCTCGAAGTGGTGGACAGGCCGGGCACGGCGGCGCGTATCGCCTCGCGCATGGCGCAGAACAACATCTCGCTGGAATCGATCGTCCAGCGACGCTCCGGCCCGGTGCGCGGCGGCACCGATCCGAGCCAGGCCGCGGCGCCGGCTCCGGTCGTCCTCATCACCTATGCGACGACCGAAGCGGCTGTCAGGCGTGCGCTGAAGGCCATGGAGGCCGACGGCATCCTGATCGGCGGCCCGCAGGTCATCCGCATCGAGCGCAACTAAGAAACTCTACCGAAGGGGACCATCATGGCCGAGCAGGGGCTGTCCATTCCGAAGAATCTCGTGATCGAGCGCGTCCTGTCGATGGAGCTCGTGCGGGTAACGGAGCGGGCCGCGGTCGCCTCCGCGCGCTTGCGCGGGCGCGGCAACGAGAAGGCCGCCGACCAGGCCGCCGTCGACGCCATGCGCCGCGAGCTGAACAAGCTGCCGATCGATGGCCGCGTGGTTATCGGCGAGGGTGAGCGCGACGAGGCGCCGATGCTCTATATCGGCGAGGAGGTTGGCACCAAGCACGGCCCGAAGGTCGATATCGCGCTCGACCCGCTGGAGGGTACGACGCTCTGCGCCAAGGACATGCCGGGCTCGATCGCTGTGATCGCCATGGCCGAGCACGGCTCGCTGCTCTACGCGCCCGACGTCTACATGGACAAGATCGCCGTCGGTCCGGGCTTCCCGAAGGGCATCGTCGATCTCGATGCCTCGCCCGTCGACAACATCCACGCGGTCGCCAAGGCCAAGGGTGTCAAGCCGAGCGAGGTGACGGCCCTGATCATGGACCGGCCGCGCCATGCCAAGCTGATCGAGGCCGTGCGCGGGACCGGCGCGGCGATCCGCCTGATCACCGATGGCGATGTGGCGGGCGTCATCCACACCGCGAGCGCTGCCGAGACCGGCATCGACATCTATCTCGGCATCGGCGGCGCGCCCGAGGGCGTGCTGGCCGCGGCGGCGCTGCGCTGCGTCGGCGGCCAGATGCAGGGCCGCCTGATCCTCGACACCGAGGCCAAGGTCGAGCGCGCCCGCAAGATGGGCGTGACCGACCCGAAGAAGAAATACGCGATGGAGGAAATGGCCTCCGGCGATGTGATCGTCTCGGCGACCGGCGTCACCGACGGCGCGCTCCTCAAGGGCGTGGTGTTCGGCAAGGAGATCATCACCACCGAGACCATCGTCTACCGCTCGACCACCGGCACCGTCCGGCGGATTTTCGGCGAGCACCGCGAACTGTCGAAGTTCCACCTCGACTGAGCCGATGAGCGAGCGCCGGCTGTTCCTCGGCGTCGGGCAATCGGTCCTCGGACGCGCCTGGCGCGACCGGATGACCGATCCCGAACGGGCGCAGTCGCTGGCCATCACGCAGGCGCACGATCTGCCCGACATTCTCGCGCGCGTGCTCGCTGGTCGCGGCGTGACGGCGGAGGCGACGGAAGCCTTTCTCGAGCCGACCATCCGGGATTCGATGCCCGATCCCTCGATGCTGGCGGACATGGACCGGGCAGTCGAGCGGCTGGCAAAGGCCGTTCTGGACGGCGAGGGTGTCGCCATTTTCGGCGACTACGACGTTGATGGCGCGACCTCCTCGGCACTGCTGACCCTGTTCCTGAGGCAGGCCGGGCTCGATCCCGCGGTCCGCATCCCCGACCGGGTCTACGAAGGCTACGGGCCGAACATCGACGCGCTCCGCGAATTGGCGGCCGGCGGCGCGACGCTGCTGATCACCGTCGATTGCGGCACGACCAGCCACGAGGTGCTGGGCGGAGCGGCCGCCCTCGGCCTCGACGTCATCGTCTGCGACCATCATCAGGCCGACGAGACGCTGCCGGCGGTCGAGGCGGTGGTGAACCCGAACCGGCAGGACGACCTTTCCGGCCTTGGTCATCTCTGCGCCGCCGGCGTCGCCTTCATGCTGGTCGTCGCCCTCAACCGCCGGCTGCGTGCGCGAGGCTTCTGGACCACCGTGCGGCCCGAACCCGACCTGATGCGCCTGCTTGACCTGGTCGCGCTTGGCACCGTCGCCGATGTCGTGCCGCTGAAGGGGCTGAACCGCACCTTCGTCGCGCGGGGCCTCGGCGTCATGCGCCGGCGCGACAATGTCGGTCTGCGTGCGCTGATGGACGCGGCGCGGCTCGACGGCCCGCCGTCGCCCTATCATCTCGGCTACCTGCTGGGTCCCAGGATCAATGCCGGCGGGCGGATCGGCGATGCCGGCCTCGGCGCGCGCCTGCTTGTCACGGAGGACACCGGCGAGGCCATCCGGATCGCGGGCGAACTCGACCGGCTCAACCGTGAGCGGCAGGTGGTGGAGCAGGGAACCGTCGCCGAGGCCGAGGCCGAGGCGCTGGCCGCGCTCGGACCGCTGGAGGAAGGCGCCTCGGTGGTCGTCACGGCACGCGACGGCTGGCATCCGGGCGTCGTGGGGCTCGTCGCCGCGCGCCTGAAGGAACGGTTCAAGCGGCCAGCCTTCGCCGTCTCCTTCACCGGCGACACGGGAACAGGCTCCGGGCGCTCGATCGCGGGCGTCGATCTCGGCGCCGCCGTACGCCGGGCGGTTGCCGCCGGCATCCTCGCCAAGGGTGGCGGCCACACCATGGCGGCTGGCATCACCGTATCGCGGGGACGGCTGGCGGATTTCCGTGCCTTCCTGGAGGAACGGCTCGCCACGGCGGTCGAAGCCGCCCGCCGCGAGGAGGCCCTGTTCATCGATGCCGCAACGACGGCGGCCGGCATTCG
Source organism: Phreatobacter sp. (assembly GCF_016793595.1). Lineage (GTDB taxonomy): Bacteria > Pseudomonadota > Alphaproteobacteria > Rhizobiales > Phreatobacteraceae > Phreatobacter. The sequence continues at coordinate 328,129 of NZ_JAEULY010000009.1, read as the reverse complement.
TCCGGAACTGGTCGCCATGCTGGAGCGGGCAGGGCCCTTCGGCAGCGGCAATCCCGAGCCGGTTCTGGTGCTGCCGTCGCACACGGTCGTCTATGCAGAGGAGGTCGGTGGGACGCACGTCCGCGCGCGCCTGAAAGCGGGTGACGGTCAGACGGTGGATGCCATCGCCTTCCGGGCGGCGGGGCAGCCCGTCGGCAAGGCGCTCGCCGATCACCGGGGCAGGGCGCTACACCTCGCCGGAGCGGTATCCCTCGATCGCTGGCAGGGGCAGGACAGGGTTCAGTTCCGCATTCTCGATGCGGCCGTGCCCCAGCGATCCTGACGGGCCGGCTCGGCCTTCTCCCTGCCGCGCCGCCAGCGGGCGAACAGCCCCGCGATCGCGCCCTGACGCTTGCCCGTGGGGCTCGTGGGACCCGCCATGGAGCGCCCGGCCTCGACGGCGACGCGGCGGGCGACCACGGCAAGCGATGTATCGGTCATCACCGCCTCCCTGAGCGCGCCGAGCAGGGCGGCCGCTTCGATCTGGGGATCAATGCAGGTGCGGGCATCATCGAGAAGCGCGGCGAAGGACGGCTTCCACAGGGGATCGCCGAGCCGCCAGCGCACCAGTGCCGCGACGCCCTCATGCTGAGACGCTACCGCCGTGGCGGAAAAATCCGCAAACGCCGAACCCTTCATGGCGAACCCGAGACGCAACTGTCACGAAATGAGTCGGCACGCACCGACGGAAACCAAGTCCACGCCGGCCGGCCCTGTGTCGCAAGGCGGCAATATGACGTTGCGGAGCTTATCCACAGCCGGTGCGCCAGCGGGCGATGTAGGCTGGCGTGCGGGGCGACTGGTCAGACGCCTGTCCGCTGGCTAGTCTCACTGCCCGTCTGGGTTGAATGCCCGGGCCGCGGTCAGGAGGACAGCATGGGTTTCTTCGATTTCGTCAAGAATGTCGGCAAGAAGCTGGTCGGAGCCAGCGAGGCGCAGGCAGCGCCCGCGCCGGAACTCGCCAAGGAGGTCGCGAGCCATGGCTTCGACGCCGGCAGCCTGCAGATCCAGTCGAGCGGCAACAATGTCCAGGTCTCCGGCCAGGTGAAGTCGCAGGAAGAGGCCGAGCGGATCATCCTCGCGCTGGGCAACACGGTCGGCGTGTCGCAGGTCGATACCAGCCAGCTGATCGTCAGCAACGAGGCAGCGGCCGCCAAGATGTACACGGTGAAGAAGGGCGACACGCTCTGGAAGATCGCCGAGGCGCATTACGGCAAAGGTGCGGAGTACCCGAAGATCGTCGCCGCCAACAATCCGCCCATCGTCAATCCCGACCTGATCCAGCCGGGCTGGGTGCTGCGCATCCCCTGATGCTGTCCGGCCGTCCGGTGGCGGGCGCCGCGCGCCTGTGCCACCGGATTGCCGGCGGACGAATGCCGCGCGAGGTGCGGCTGGGTCGATGATTCCCCGGCTGGTGTCTTGCCTGTCGCGGAATGGCGTGGGGCGGGCATGGTCTCTGCTGCTTTCCGCGCCGTTCCGGCCTGCCCGCCCCGGCTGCAAGCGCATGGCCATCAAGGTTTTTTGCGATTATTCCGCCGCGACGAAATGATCTGCCCGACAGAGCTTGATGGTGGCGGCGAACACCCCTATAACGCCCGCCGCCGCCAAGCGGTTCGCTCCCTTCGTCTAGAGGCCTAGGACACCAGCCTTTCACGTTGGGTACACGGGTTCGAATCCCGTAGGGAGCGCCATTCATCATTGAAATCACTGCTATTTTAAGCCCTGGGGCACCTACTAGGGCACCTGGGAGCTGAAAATATGCCGGCATCGCTTCCGCCCGCTTCTTTTTCCATCGAACGGATGAACCGTGGGGCCGACTGGCGGAACGACAAGCACGCCTCGCAGTAGCGCAGCACTCTAGAGACTCACGCCGGCCCGGTGTTCGGCGAGAAGCCAATCGACACGGTCGATCTCGGCTTGGTTATGCAGGCCTTACAGCCGATTTGGGCAGAGAAGACCGAGACAGCCAGTCGTGTTCGCGGGCGGATCGAAGCGGTGCTCGATTGGGCCACCGTCCGCGGTCATCGTTGGGGCGAAAATCCGGCTCGCTGGCGTGGCCATCTCGACGCGCTGCTGCCGGCCCGCTCCCGTGTGCGGAAGGTCAAGCATCATCCGGCACTGCCCTATGAGGAACTGCCGGCCTTCATTAAGTCTCTCCGCGAGTGCGACGGCACTGCTCCTCGTGCCTTGGAATTTCTCATTCTGACCGCTGCGCGGACCGGTGAGGTCATTGGTGCCGACTGGTCGGAGATCGATCCGGAGCGGCGCATCTGGACGACACTTGCCGACCGCATGAAAGCCGGCCGAGAACATCGTGTGCCGCTGACAGATCGCGCAGTCGAGCTATTGGGGATGCCTCCCGCGTCCCGCATGGGTCCGATTTTCAAAACAGGACGTGGCGACGCTCCCCTTTCCAATATGGCGTTTCTCGCGCTGCTAAAGCGAATGGGGCGCACCGGCCTGACCGGCCATGGATTCCGCTCGACCTTTAGAGATTGGGTTGCCGAGAAGACCGAATTCCCGAACGAGCTTGCAGAAATGGCGCTGGCGCATACCGTCAGCAACAAGGTCGAAGCAGCGTACCGGCGTGGCGACATGTTCGAGCGTCGGCGGGAACTAATGAGATCGTGGGGAGACTTTGCCCGTGGCCAGTGAGTGTGATGTAGGCCTCTCGTTCCGCAATGCGATACATCGAATTAAACGCCTCAAGCTTAAAAAGCTTGATTTCTTAACCGCCCTCCAATCGGGGGTGCTAAATGCATTTATCAGATTGGACGCGCGCCACCGTTTCGATATTCCAGCTCTATTCTGGGAGAAGTACGATACCGCTCATTTTAGTTTCTCACCTGACGCGCCTGATTTTCACCTTTCTCTTTTTGACCTTAGAGACGCTGCCATACATGACATAGAAAGGTTACGCGCTGCTGTGGAGCAGAAGACCCAGGTGCCCCCTCAAGATCTTCCATTTTTGGGTAGTTGGTTTGCCGCATTGATCGAAGATTGGCGTCATTCCGAGCAAATTAAAGATTTGTCTTTCGTTTATAGTCTTCTGTTATCGGAGTATTTTCGTCGTGGCAACGATCTCTGCGATGCGCTAGTTTCGCAAAGCTCGCTGAAAGCTTATGAACGTGAGCAAAAACCAAAATCAAATGCTGGTCGATTTGCTGTCCCTGGCCCGGATGCGATGTGGGAAGCCGTCTTGGTTTTGGTGGTCTCAAGGAAAGACAAATCGCCCACAATCGACGAAATATACGAAACCATGGACGGGGCTCTTTCTGACAAAGACCGGAAACGCACGGATGAGGATGGCAATCTGCTCTACACGGAGGAGTTGTTGCACACCCGGGCCAAGCAAATTCGCAAGGCGTTGACGGCTGCATTTCGCGATTCCGGTAATTCCACGAATTGATTGTCGCCTAGGCTTTCGACCCAGACTGTCGCTGTAGTCTGGGCGATGAGCGCCCCAAGGAACAAGGAACTGACGGAGAGCGGCACCGTAGATGGCCATAAGCCCATCGCGGTGAGCATTGCGCAGGCGTGCCAGATCAGTGGGCTCAGTCGAGCGACCATATTTCGGTGCATCGCCGCCGGCCGCCTGCCCACTCGCAAACTCGGTTCCCGTACCCTCATCATTGTCGAGGAACTGCGCAGCTTCCTGACGGCGTTGCCGAAGGGAGGTGCCCGATGATTGCCGCTCGGCTCCACTCCGGCGTTGCCTACGCGCACGGACCGCCGTTTGCGCCGTCTTCGATTTGGAATCTGGAGCAGTGAACGGCTGCTCCACAGGCGCCGTCGCGTCCACGCTCATCTCAAAAAATCAACCTCAACAATCCGCCTTCGATGCGCGGAAAGGAACAACCATGCCCAAATCCAGCAAAACAACGCCCCTCTCGTTCGCGAAGCTCTCTCCCAAAGACAAGCGGCTCCACAAGGAGCTGATGTTGAAAGAGGGCAAGCGGCTATTCAAGCAGGGCCTTCGAGCTGTCGTGCTGAAGCCAGGCCAGAAACAACCTGCGACACGTCACGGCGTCGGTGATGCAGTCAAAAGCTACGTCAAGCTGAAGCGCATCGTACGCAACATGGAGGACTTCAATCTGGGCGTCGCTGCTGGCGACCTCAGTGGTATCATCGTTTTTGACATTGACCGACGGAATGGTGGACATCGCAGCTGGGGCCGGCTCGTGTCAGAGCTCGGTGACCCTGGCGTTGACCTGCCCAAGGTTCGCACCGGCAATGGGTTTCATATCTACGCGCGAGTCGCCAAAGCGGGGTTCACGAAGATGGTGATCCGCCCGGGGGTCGAGGTCCTCGCCAATCGTAGCTATGCTCTGGTTCCATCGTCCCTCCACCCATCGGGCAAGACGTACCAATGGGTCCACAAGCTCCCCCCTCCGGGGACAAAGATTCCCAAACTTGACCCTCGGTGGCTGAAGACCATCCGCGCGTTCGCAAAGCGGAAGCGGACGAGCACGTCGGACCGCCGCGAAGCGACAAAAAGTTCGTTTCGGGAGGGCGAGCGCAACAATGGGCTGACTTCGCTCGGCGGTAAGCTGCGCCGGAAGGGACATGACGAGGCAGCGATCCGACGGCAGCTTCTCAAGGCCAATGCCAAGCGCTGCAAGCCTCCGTTACCGAAAGACGAGGTCGCCAAGATCGCGCACAGCGTGGCGAAGTATCCGGACGGGAAGTCGGTCGCGGACCCGATGGAGCGCCTGGCATCCGCGTTCCTCAAAAGTCGCTTTAAGGGCGGCAAGTGGCTCCGCTATGAGGTTGACGATCGGTTCTGGGCCTATGATCGCCGGATCTGGGCGCTCCTCCGGGAGAAGACGCTGGAGCACGACCTACTCGCGTTCATGACGCGGAGCGGGATGGGACCGAAGACGCGGCGCGTCCCGCACGTCAAGGAAGTGGTCAACTATCTGCGGGTCTCGCAGGCCGCCGTCGATGACCTGCTGCACTTTCGCGGTGATCCGCCGCCAGTTCTCAACCTCATGAACGGAGAGCTCTGGCTGAGCGCGGATGGCGGCACGGACCTGCGTAAGCACTCATGGCAGTCCGGGCTCAGATCGATCCTCCAAGTGGAGTACAAGCCAGAGGCCAAATGCAAGGGGTATGACCGGGCGCTGACCGCGATCTTTGGCAGGGCTGAGGACCCGCAGGCCATGATCGACCTGTGGGACGAGATCGTCGGGTACATCATTCAGGCCCGACGGCATATTCCGCTGATCCTCATCCTGTTCGGCACCGGCGGCAACGGCAAGACGAAGCTGGTCGAGACCATCCGGAAGCTGCTCGGTGAAGACGCGGTCTATTCTGGCTCCGTCCATGACCTCGGCAAGAACCGGTTCGCCTTTTCGGCCCTGTTCGGCAAGCTGCTGTTTGTCGATGACGATGTGGAGCAAGGCGTCCGGCTGCCGGACGGCACCCTGAAAAAGATCTCCGAGGAAAAGGACCTCACCGCCGACGTAAAACACAAGGAGATGTTCAACTTCCGCTCGCGGGTGGTGCCGATGCTCCTCTGCAACAACGTGCCGACGCTGTCCGATATCAGCCCGGGCATGCAGCGGAGGCTCATGGTGGTCGAGTTTAAGCAGCGGTTCACCGGCAAGCGCGAGGACAAGGACCTGTTTCCGCGCATCTGGGCCAATGAGCTTCCGGGCATCCTCAACCGGGCACTACGTGGCCTTGCAAGGCTCCAGCGGCGGGGTCGCTTCGAACAGCCAAAGGACGCCCGCGCTGGCCTTAATGCGTTCCTTGGTCAGGCGAACCCGCTGACGGCGTTTGTTGAAGAGCGGTGTACCCGGTCACCCGGCGGCCAGGAACTGCTCCAGAGCCTCTACCAAGCTTATGCCGAGTGGGCCAAGGAGAGCGGTATCACCCGCACCCTGCAAAAGCTGACCATGAAGCGGCACCTTGCCAACCTTGGCTATGGCTCGAAAAAAACCAACAAGGGCCAAGCCATTCTCGACCTGAAACTCCAGGGCTAAGGGGAGGCGGGAATCCAACTCCTTCGTCAGCATCGTCGCCGATGGGCCTAGGTTAGACGAGGGGGCGCGAGCGTGACGAAAGTGACGCTCGCGCCCCCCTTTTCCTTTCGTTTTCTTGTTCTCTTCTCTGATTCATTGAATGAAAGAATGAGTGAGAAGCGAGAGCAGAAGGTTCGTGAGGATCGTCACCTTCGTCACCCTTGATGATGGCGACCCTCCCTCAGGGGTTGCGCGGTGCTCTGAGTGAAGTGCGACAGTGGTCAGTACTCATTTCGTACGGTGTGTCTCATCTTTGCGGGACCAACGAAGCGCCAACGGCCCGAGAAAAATCGCCAAACTCAGCAGGGCAAATCCTGCCAGCCAGGCATTGGGTGATTGAGGGCCGCCTGCGGCATCGAGCGCCAACCCGAAGCCCCAGCCTCCCAGCGCCGAAAGCCCGAAGCCGACCGTGGAATGGACCGCCATGGTCGCGCCCTTTGCGTGCGGGGTAGCAGCGCTCGCCATGCCCGATGTCAGGGCACCGGAATCCGCCGGGATGGTGATGGCGTAGAGCAAGATCAGTACGAATAGCATCCACGGCGGGGCTCCGGCGGCGAAGCCGATAGCCAGCCCGATCAGCCCCGACGCGCCTTGCACCCAGGAAATGGCGCGGTGCCGTCCAAAGCGCAGGGCAGCCTCGTTGCCGAGGATGCTCGAGGGCATCGACAGCAGACTGAAGAGAACGGAGAGGGTGATCGCTCCGGCAGGAACGTTGCCGGCGTTCGCGGCGGTGACGAAGGTCCAGAAGGACACCAACCAGGTACGCATGCCGTAGAGCTCGAAGCAGTGCGCTCCGTACGCCAGGATGTAGCCAAGAGCCGGGCGGTTGCCGAATACAGCGCGAAAATCGAAGGCCGATCCTTCACGCGGGACCGGCGGCACGGGTCGCATGAACAGAGTGGCGCCCAGCATCAGCATCGGCGCGACGCCTGTCACGTAGAAGGCGGCTTGCCAGCCGTACCGATCGGCTGCGACCTGGGCGATGAGAAAGGAGAGGGCCACCCCCAGCGAGAAGCTCGAGGTGTAGAGCGTGACGCTGCGCGAGATGTCGCCGGCCCCCAGCCGGTCGGTCAGTGCCTTCAGGCCTGGCATGTAGGCCCCTGCAAAGCCCAACCCTGCCAGTCCCCACATCAATGACGCTGTAACGACGTCGGTGGCCACCAGCGGGAAAGCCAGCGTGGCCGCCATACTCATGATGGTCCCACCAACCAGGACGCGCCTGGCGTCGATCTTGTCAGTGAGGGTGGCGAGGACGGGTACGGCCAGCATGTAGCCGAACGCGTAAGAACCGGCCATGAACCCCGCCTGGCTGGCCGAAAGCCCCCACAGCGGCATCAGGTGCTGCGCCATGATGGCCTGGACCACCATATGCGGAACCAGGTTGCCGACCTGGCCGATACACATGGCCACGACCAAAGACCGTCCGTGCAGTACCATTATTGCGCTCCCCCGCGTGGCAGTTTGACCCTGCGGAACTGGTCTTGCACAGTCTCCTGAACGAGGGGGGCGAAAGGACGCGGACCGTGCGCGGGAGCGAAGGACAGCGCGGAAAGCCCTTGCGGACACGTCGGGCCGTGCTGCTGGCGTCTGCCCTTACGGGTGCAGCTGTGGCTGCCCCTCGACGACGCCTCCTTGCCGAACGCCCCTATCGGTTCGGCCTAACGCCGGTGTTCCTCAGCAACGACCTTGCCCTTCTGGAGGCACTGCAGGGCTATCTCGCGCGTGCGCTCGGCGGCGAGGTGCAGCTGGTGCTCAAGCGCACATATCAGGAAATCACAACCCAGCTCATTGCCGGGGAGATCGATGCAGCCTGGATCTGCGGTTTTCCCTTTGTTGCGTACCGGCCGCGCCTCGAGTTGCTGGCGGTGCCGGTCTGGCGCGGTCAACCGCGCTACCAGTCCTACCTCATTGCCGGACCGGAGCAGAGGGGCACGGACATCGATGCGCTGCGCAGCAATACCCACGCGTTCTCCGATCCGGATTCCAACTCCGGCTTCCTCGTGACGAGGGCGCTCCTGGCGGAACGGCGGCAGACGCCAGAGGCCTTCTTCAGCCGCACGTTTTTCACATATGGGCACCGCAACGTCGTGCGGGCAGTGGCGTCAGGACTTGCCCAGTCCGGCAGCGTCGATGGCTATGTCTGGGAGGTGATGACCGAGACGGAACCGGAGTTGACCGGCCGGACGCGTGTTCTCTGGCGGTCTGAGTGGATGGGGTTTCCGCCGGTCGCGACATCGCTGGGTGGGCTTCGCAACGCCCGGACGGCGCGCTTGCAGAGCGCGCTCATCGCGATGCCCGGTGATGATCTCGGCCGCCGTGCGCTCGCTTTTCTTCGTCTCGACGGGTTCATGATGGCTCCGTCGAACCTCTATCAGGGCATTGCCGACCGCGTCGCCTTGGTGGGAAATGAGTAGCCCGATGAACCGCCTCAACCCCCTGGGCTGGCCGCTTGCCGTGAAGGCCCCGTCTATGGTGGTGGCGTTCATGCTGGCGGTGAGCGTTTTCATCACCCATGCCGTGCTCGAGCGCCAGCGCGAGACCCAGGAGCGCCACCTGAACGTCGTGTCGGCCACCTTCCTTGAAGGCATGGCGTCTGCGGTGCTGCCCTACGTGCTGCGCGAGGACGTGTGGGAGGTTTTCGATGCTATCGAGCGCAATGCCACCCTAAGCGGCGGCATGGGCCGCGTTTCCGTGGTGATCACGGATACCCGCCGTCGCACACTCGCCGCCAGCGACCCCGCCCGAGTGCCGATTGGCAGCGATCAGAGCTTTCGCGAAGCGGCGTTCACCTGCCCCGCCCGCGATATAGGAGAGGTATCCGGGCACAAGAGGAAGGACACACGGTGAGAGAAACGAGATCGCACCGGCGGTTGCGGCCGTTGCCAGGCCGACAAGCGAGATATCAACCGTTGCCACCATTACGTCCTAGGGTGCGTTGGTTTCGAGAGAGCGATCTGCCCGGCTCAGGGTTGACAGAGATCCATCCAGAAAGCGCTAGGCTGTTCTAAGCCCTGGATCTTCGGCGCATGTTCACATGTGCGGGAACGGCCGGCTCAGCGTCGTCCGCGATAGAGCGAAACCGATCCGCTCACGGTGGGAATGACGAGGGTCTCCTCCACTTCACGGAGTCCTGCACTACGCATGAGCTCAAGCAAGGCCCCCTTGGCGTTGGGCTCTGTGTTGGCGCGTCCATCAAGGTTCTGGATCGAGGCCCTGAAGAGCGTCCGCATCAACGGCGTGCGCTGCAACCCGTAGTCTGCGATGTGGATGTGGCCACCTGGCTCGAGCGCCGAACTCATCGCGGCGAGGGATGCCGCCTTTTCCTCCAGCGACACCTGATGGAGCACCAGGCTCGATACGATCTTGGTCGGCCTTACTGCGCCCAGGAGCTCCACCGCCTGGCGCGCCAGGCCAAGATGGTACTCGGCGCGAACTCCAGCCGTTTCAGCCTTCTTTCGTGCTCGCGCCAGCATCGCCGGGTCGGGATCGATCCCGATAAGCCTTGCTGAGGGTGCGGCTTTGCCGAGAAGAACGAGAAGCGAGCCTGTGCCGCAGCCCACGTCGAGAATGATATCCCGGGAATCTGGACCGACCTGCGCAATGAGAGCGCGTCGCCATCGCTTCTCCCGGGTGAGCGACGCGACGCCGAGATCGTACAGCGGGCTTAGCCAGTGATAGCCCGCAGCGGGTGTATACGTCATGTGCTGGTCATCCGTTTGCCGAATGACGCCACCGTACATCCTGTAGTCAGTACAGGATCAAGAGCCTTTGTTGGCGCTTCTTCGCGTCGCTCCCGCGGTATGGACCCTGCCGAGCGCCGGCCACTGCTCGGCTTTCACGGGAGCATCATTTCCAAGGGGACGCTGTATCAGAATCACCGAAAAGCGGGGGGATGCTGATGTTGATATCCTGCGGCGAAACTGATGGCGGCGGCGCCTTCAGTATGAGTTGCGGCGCCATGATAAGCAGGCCGACCATTGAGATCTGAATGCAGAGGAAAGGTACGGCTCCCCAGTATATGTCGACCGTCCGAACGATCGAAGGGGCAATGCTTCGAAGGTTGTAGATCGCGATGCCGAAGGGTGGATGCATAAACGAGGTCTGCAGATTGACCGCCAGCAAAATGGTCAGCCAGATCATATCAATGCCGAGTTTCTGCGCGACAGGAACGATAAGCGGCAAAACGATGAAAGCGATCTCGAAGAAATCGAGGACGAAGGCAACCAGGAATACGACCAGGCTAACGAATATGACGAAGCCCATCTGACCGGCTGGGACGTAATTGAACAGGGCCTGGACCCACTGCTCCCCGTTCAATCCCCTGAACACCAGCGTAAAGAACGACGCGCCCATCAGCAGGAACATCAGCCCGCAGATCAGGATGCCCGTTGCGAGCATGGCCTGTCGCAACTTCTTCAACGTGAGCTTGTTTTGAAGCAGGCCCAGCAACAGAGTGCCCGTCACGCCGATGGCCCCGCCCTCGGTCGGTGTCGCCACTCCATAATAGATCGCGGCCAGGACCATGAGGACCAGCCCCAAGGGCAGTCCCGCAGCAACGAGCGTTTGGCGGATGAGTAAGCCGACGCGACGTTCAGTCGCGAGCGAGGGATCGGGCGGCGCGCTGCCGGGCCGGATGCGGGTGAGGACGAACACATAGGTCAAGTAGGAGCCGATCAGCAGCAGACTGGGCACCAGCGCGCCGCGGTAGAGATCCGTGACGGACACTTCCATCTGTTCGGCCAGAACGATCAAGACGAGGCTTGGCGGAATGACCTGCGCGAGCGTTCCAGTTGCTGCAACGACACCTGTTGCCAGCCGGTGGTCATATCCCGCCCGCAGCATCACCGGTAAAGCAATTAATCCCACTGCGATGACGGAAGCAGAGACGAACCCGGTGATGCCGGAAATCACAGCGCCAACAATGATGGTCGCATAAGCAAGCCCGCCGGATACATTGCCAAAAAGCCTGTTCAGGGCGGCGAACATTCCTTCTGCGATGCCGATGCGCTCGAGGAGGAGGCCCATGAACACGAGCATGGGAAGGGCCAGGAAATTGTCATTGCTGAAGATGCCCTGGATCCTGAAGAAGATCGCGCTCAGAAAACTGACGTCGAAATGCCCGTTGAGAACTCCAATGGCGCCGAAAACACTGGCGATTGCCGCGAGGGAGAACGCAACCGGGAAACCCAAAAAGAGGACGATGACGAGCGCAACGAACATTGCCGGCGCGAGCAATGTCATGTCATTCCCCGTCGAAAAAGCGGCGATTGGCGCGGCTGCCTGTCTCGATCCCTCGCAGGAACGCTATACAGCGCACAGCCTCAGCCAGGCCTTGGAGAGCGAGGAGCGCGAAGCCGAACGGGATAAAACTCAGAATGATCCATGCGGGTATGGCGCTTGAGCTTTCGCGCGTCGCCCGGGTGTGTCCCGCTACCAGAGCTTCCCAGAACTTCGGCCCACTGAGCCACATCATGCCGGCGCATACGGGAAGAAGGACGAAAAGAATCCCGAACAGATCAATCCAGGCCAGGCCGCGTTCGCCGATGCGGTTTGCGAAAACGTCGACACGGACGTGCTCGTTCTTCTGCAAGGCATACGCCGCCGTGATGAAAACCACGGCAGCGAAGAAGTGCCATTGCATGTCAAAGGCCGACGACCAGGCGACGGAGAACACCTTTCTGCTGATCGCGTTAAATGTGATCAGCAACGCGTTCAGCAGCAGCGCCCAGCTGACCACGGAAGCCAGCTTCTCGCTCAGACCATCAATCCAATGGACAAGCCGCATAGTGTCCACGCGCTCCAAGGACATGGCGGCCGACCTCAGCATCATGCTGCGGCAAAGTACCGACGGGGAATGAGGGTACATCCTGTAGCGGCTAGAGGAGCAAGCGGTGTTTCAGAACCGCCGGGCAGAGAAAGCCCGCGCCCGAGCCTAGGCAGCGTGGGAAAGGTCTGACCGTGCATCCCGGATGATCGCCCAGGCCGATTGCAAAAACAGGCCAGCGACCGCGAACGCCACCAGCAGGTCGGGCCAGGGCGAGGAGAGCCACCACACCAGGAGAGCTGCGGCGGCAACGGCCAGGTTGCCTATCGCGTCGTTGCGGGAGAAGAGCCAAACGGCACGCATGTTCGCGTCTCCCTTCCTGTGCGGGATCAGCACGAGTGCCGCCAGAACGTTGACGAAGAAGGCAGCGATAGCGAGGCCGCCCATCAGCAGGGTCTGCGGCTCGTGCGTGACGAAGACGCGGTAGGTCGTCGTGCCGACCACGACGAATCCAAGGACCGCGAGGAAGATACCCTGGAGAAGCGCCGCCTTCGCACGGGCAGCCAGGCCCCACCCCACCGCGATCAGCCCGAGGAACGAAATCAGGCCGTCGCCGATGAAGTCGAGGGCATCGGCCTGGAGCGCCTGTGAGCCAGCCAGGACGCTGCCGATAATTTGCACCACCCCATAGCCTGTGTTGAGCAGAACCACGATCCACAGCGCCCGCTTGTACGCCGGGGTCACATGCGACAAATCCGGGATCTTGTCGTCGTCATCCTGGCCAGCGCCAGCTCCCGCGACTTTAAATTCGCCCATGCGGTCGAGCTGGTAGCCGATGCCGGTGATCGCGCTCTCCAGCTCCGGGAGGCGTCGCCCAGGCTCGTCGACATCGACCGTCATGATCTGCGATGCGATCGATACCTTCACATGTTGAACCCCCTCAACCTTACGGGCGGCTGCCTCGATTTTTCCGGCACAGGAGGCGCAATCCATGCCGGTGATGCGGTAGCGGATAGGGGCTGTCTCGGTCGTCATGGGGGCTTCTCAATTGTCAGACTCCCTGTAGGCTACATCCTGTAGCGACTACAGGAGCAAGACCAAAATATGCAGATCGGCCAGCTCGCGCGTCACGCCGGCGTGAACATCGAAACCATCAGGTTCTACGAGCGGATTGGCGTGCTGCCGCCGCCACAGCGACAAGGCAACGGCCGGCGGCTATACACCTATACAGATGCTCAGCGATTGGGTTTCGTACGACATGCGCGCGAGCTGGGATTTGAACTCTCAGCGGTCCGCACACTTCTGGCCCTGCAGGAACAGCCGGGCGCTTCCTGTGAAGACGCCAGCCGCATCGCTCAGTCGCAGTTGGCCGAAGTTGAGAGCCGCATAGCCAGGCTCCTGCGCTTGCGCGAGGAGCTGTCGCGCATGGTCAGCGACTGCCAACGGGGGGAAGTGGCCGCCTGTCGCGTGATCGAAGCCCTCGCGTCGAGCTCCGCGCTACGCTCGCCAAGGACACTCGCCAAAAGGAAGGCCAGCTAGTCCGATGCCGAAGCCGTTACGCGGCAGCGCTGGACCCAGTCCGCGGCCTCTTACGGCAACTCCTGGCCCACTGCCATGAAGGGCCGCAGGCGTTCGAGCAGGCTTGAACATGCGTCGTCTACCGCGCGTCCCATATATCTGAGGCCCGCGCCCTGGTTGTGCGGATAAACATTCATTTCGACCAAGCCATCGCGTCGATCCCAGGCTCGACGGGTGCGCGTGGCCATTCGATGGATGACCTTCGAGGTCTGAACAAGTTTGAATTCCCGGGAATTTCCCGATTGCGGATCTGCCTCGCCTGCCATCTCTACCGCCAGTCGCGCGGCCATTACCTTTCGCGGATCCAGGCCCGAGATATGGCGAAGCTCCCAGGCGGCGCGGGCCGGATCGCCCGGCCGGGGGCCGGCACCCGAAGCCTCGGTTGGGATATAAAGCGCCCTGACCTTCACAATAGTCTCGGCAACCAGGGGGTCGCTCTCGTTCGCTTTGATCCATTCAAGCGCTATGCGCCGCAACGGCCTGATCTCGGTAGCCGTGAAGGACCGCCGGTCCACACTCCCATGGCGCTGGAATGCATTCGCGTGCGAGCGGCAAAGCCGAACGCCCAAGCCCTCTCCCGCAATTGTCTGGCTTAGACGTTCGCACCCCCAAACAGAACATTTCTCAGCGGACGACTCCTCGGCGATCCGCCCGGACATCGTGCGCCCGCCCTCCCCGGGTTCGCCATGCGTCGGCATGCACCACCTTTGTGCCTTTCCGACGAAGATTTGAGAGGCCGTCGAGCCCAGAAGAGCAAATGACATTTTCATCAGTCTTAATATATGATAATGTCATTTACATTATATTTGGAGCCAGCCTAACTTTGATGCTGCCGGGCATTTGGGGCAGATTTCGTGCGCCCGGCTTGGGCGCCAAGCTCGAGGCCGGCTTCGGTACGAAGATATGGACGTCTGCTTCTCGGTGACGAGTTACCTTCCGCTTTGGGGGCGCAAAGCTGACTGCAGCCGGACCAGGCGAAAGTGCCTTGTACTCAATCTACACTGAAGCAACATGAGCGGGTTTGGATCATGCAGAGCGATGTTGGTTAGCGCGTTTCTTCGATCGCGATCTGAGCCCTAATCTCATCGACTCTGCGCTCCTGATCGGCGCGTTCGTTTGGCCGGGTGAGGCGGCTGAGACGGGCCTCTGCGTTGGCCAAATACCCACGCAGGCGTTCGAGACGATGCGCGCGTTCCTGCGATTTCTCTGCTTCTCGCCGTTCTGAGTCACGGCGACGTGCCTCTTCAGCAAATTGCTGGTTCGCGCGATCGCGAGCTGCTTGCTCTTGCCTCTGCCGCTGCTCCTCGCGGTCGCGATTGAGTTCCCGAACACGGCGGTTCTCAGCCTCGCGAGCCTCAAACTCGGCCCGGTCGGCTTCCATCTGCCTGCCGCGGATGAGGGCTTCCTTTTGAGCGATGGCCTGGTGCATCTCGCGGGTGACGGCGCCCTCGTTCTTCGCCTTCGCATCGAGGGCGAGCGTTTGGATCAGGAGGTCGCCGAGTTCGGTTTCGAGCAGTTCGACATTGTCGCCGGCGCCCGCGAATGTCATGTCGTAGGCAAGCTCTGTGACGAGAGTTGCAGAGACGGGCCGCCGGATGATCGTCGTCGTGGTGTGGAGACGTGTGTCCGGTTCCATGGCGGCCCGGCTATAGGTGATCTTGACCCTTGCGCGGATGCGACAGGCTCGCTGGGGCGCTGTTCCGCCGATTTGGATCGCGCGAACCTCCTCCAGCTCAACCGCGATCGTACCTTCTGCCGAGACCTCAGTGACGAAGGCTGGCCCGAACGTGCCGATCGCGAGCATGCCCACCGGATTGTTCGCCACGCTCCGGAGCTCGTTCAACAGCGGCACCGACGCTTCAAACTCCAAGATCGAGACGCGGCGGCATTCTAGGTCGCCGAGAGTTTGCGCAGGAGCGGATGTACCTAGACTCAGGAGGGTCGGTATGGCGACCGCCGCCATTTGCAGGAGATTGACTGCCGATCGTTTGATCATGGTCCACCCGGTCGACTGAAGCATAAACGGTTCAGGGTTTGACGCGCCGAGAGCGCGATCCTGTGCATGTGTCTTCTCATGGCAGGCGCTCCACAGTTGCGTAGAGGCGTCGGTCGGTCGTGACCTCCAGCGTGTAGGAGATCGGGTGACTGCGGGTGAGGATGAGATTGTTCGGTCCGGTCAGCGTTAGCCCTGCCGCACAATGCTGAACCTGGCCCACGAGCTCGCGCTGCCGGATCGCATCGAGCTCGACCTTAGCGAGGAGGTTGAGGCGCCCTTGCGGATCGTAGTGGTCTCGGACGATGGTAGTCACGAGGTTCTGCGCGTCGCTGGAGGCGCAGTTCCGTGCAGCGTCGCGCTCCTCGTACAGGGCGGTTGTAACACCGCCTCCAACGATCAAGGCGATGGCCGTCGCGGCGCCCGCGACCGAGGTTTTGTCCCGGCGGATCGCGCCAGACCGAACCTCTCGCGCGATCTGGTAGAGGAAGAGAGAGCTGCCGAGGACGCCGAAGCCGATGATGGCGGGGACGAGGATCAGGGCGAACAAGCTGATCCCGAGCGCCGGCTTCAAGACGAGGTCGAGCGCGATCAGTCCGATCCAGAGCGCGACAAGCACCCAGGCGAAGGCAACCTTGCGCCAGGCCGCCCAGGTCACCTGGAAGAAGGCAGCGGGGATATTGAACTGACTGTCGTCGAGGGCTGGCAGCCAGAGGTTCATGGGACGCTGGCTAACGGCTGCCGAAGCAACCTGCGCGAAGGACACGCGCTCAATCGGCCGCTCGCCGAGGCCGTGCCGACTGAGGATGCCTTCGAACCGCACCCGGTAGTGTTCGAGCTTGGTGGGTTCGATGAACTGACCGAGAACCACCGGATCGAGCAGATCCCTCATCAATGTGGGCTGGGCAGGTGGAGATCTTCCGCCGGCAGAGTTCTCACCGGCTGTTGCGGGCGTTGTATCCGTCATGATTGTAGCTCCCAAGTTGTAGCATAAACGCTGTAGTCATAAATGCGTCAAGGCAGTCTGGTCGCGCCTTGTGAAGCGCGATCGACCCAGTCCTGTTCGTCAGCTTGTGGCGGGGAATATCCGGCGCCTCAGGGACGAGCGCGAACTCAGCCAGGAGGAACTGGCTCACCGCGCTGACCTCCACCGCACCAACATCTCGAAGATCGAGCGCGGGCTGCATGCCGTGTCGGTCGACAACCTCCACTGGATCGCCAAAGCGCTTGGCGTCGAAGCCGCCGATCTCCTCAAGCGGTGAAGGGAACCGCGCCGGCGGGACTACGGTCAGTCTCGACCTCTCTCAGTCGTTGCCGTCGAGGCTCGTGCCGATCGGCGCCCCGTCGAAGTAGGGGAAGCCGGCGGCTGCGAAGGTTGCGATGATCCGCGCCTTCACTTGCCCTGACGGCTGGCCGTTCCGGCGCTTGGCAAGGGAGTGGACGAACCAGGTGCCGAATACCTCGTGCCGGGCGAGGGCGACGATGACGAACTCGCACTCCTCGACGAGATAGAAGGCACGCTTCCCCGTCAGCGCCTCGGTCCAGATGGGAAGCGTGTTGAGGCAGTTCTCTAGACGCAAGCCAGCGGCTCGGAGGTCAGGCACGGTCGTGAGCGCCCTGATCCTCGACGTCCCCGCCCATGGCGGCTCTGGCAGCTGCACGTTGCGGATGAGCCGGCCGAATAGGTGTTCGATGCGCGAGGGCTTTTCCAGCGCGTTGAGCGAGCGGCGGATCGAAGCGGCCGAGAGGTCTGGCCGCAGCCGCGCAATGCCTTCACTAAGGAACAGGATGCCTGCCGCACCGAAGGTGCCGATGAGCCTGCCGCGATAGGCCGCCACCACATCGGCAGACGCGTCGGCGATGCGGACGATTGCACGTTCCGTCGGAACCCTTAGATCGCCATAGGCACGGCGGCGCTGCTCATCCCCGAGCACCGTGCCGAGCGCCTCATAGGTCGACGGCTCCAACAGGTCCGGACCGAGCCGCATGAGCGCACGGGTCGAGCCGGGATCGTGGCCCCATATGGCTTGAAGCACCTCGCGGCGGGAGCTTGAGGCGAGCGACCCCGCGAGCCAGGCCTCCGTGACGTGTCCATGCTTGGCCATTCCGGCCAGCGCCATGGCGATGTAGTGCCGGGTATGCGCGGGCGCCTCTGCGACGAAGCGGTGAAGTCCAGGCTCCATCGCGCAGAGTTGGTCGAGTGGCCCGGCTCCCCAGCCATAGAGCGGTTCGAGGTCGAGAGCCGCCTTACGCTTCCGGACTTTCGGCTTGTCCTTTTGTCGCCTGCGTGCGCCGTAGCATGGACGTGCGTGATCGATCCCAAGCATTGGGATAGTCCTTTCTGATGATGAGGTGGGGAGGGTGCAGTCGCCGCGCGGCGCAGCGGTGCGGCGGGTCAGGTCTTGCTCTTCAGCCTGCGAATGAACAGGATCTCCGCGGGATCGAGCACGTAGCGGCGCGCGCAGGGCACCACGGCGCAGGCAGATCGCTTCAGTGCGGTGAGGCCGTCGCTGTCGATCAGCTTGAGCCAGGTCCGGCCAGTCCTGATTGCGACGGACCAATGAGCCTCAAGTCCGCCGATCCCGATGATAGCGACGGTGCCGTCGTCGAGCTTCCTACGGAGCTCACCCCAGAGCGATGAGAGCCGGGGCTCGCGTCTGATCCTGTGGCGTATACGCTGCACGCCTAACCTGAGGTCGTGGCGTCGCGCGATCCATCGCAGAGCATGGCGCAGGAGCTTGCGCATGTGAGCAAAGTTGAGACCCCGCCAGAGGGTATTGAGCGCCTTCCGGCGGATTGCCCTGAGCTTACCGACGAGCCGCGCGAACAATGCGCGCGCATCGTCTCGGTCGAGCTTGGGGCAGAGGTGTGCGATCGCATTGGCGATGGCGTAGATGCCGCAGAGAGCGTCGAGCGATCCCTGGGCAAACGGGGTCGGGCGGTCTCGCGCCCGCCCCTTTGACGAGCGGCTGGGCACGGCGCTCACCACTCATCCATCAGCATGATCGTCATGACGCGCCGCGTGATCGACGCGTCAGCCGGGTTCTCGGAACCATAGGTCAGCGAGCGGTCGTAGTAGTCGATCTTGAACGCGACGCGCTCGCCAGCATGGTCGAATGCACCGAAGTCGTGCTCGCCATGCGGATCGTTATCAGTGCAAAAGTCGTCAAATGCCCTGACGCGTTCCAGGATGATCCGCTGCGCCTCGCCGCCGAGCGCGAGAATGCCTTGTGTGAGCATCACCTGCCCACCGGCGAAGGTCGTCCGGAACGTGTCGTTGAGGCAGCGGATGATCGTGCTGCGCGCAGCTTCGGCGATTGAGACCGCGTCGTGTTCGCTCCCGTCGCATGCATTCGTCTGATCGGTATTGTTCATCATATGTTCCTTCCGTGGTTTGCCCTGAGGGCGAGGTCGAAGCGGCGGATGAGGGCGACGGGCTCGCCGTCGTCATCCGCGATGGTGAATCCCTCGTGGGGTGCGAGGGCCTGCATCGGCCGATGAGGGCCGAGTTCGAGATGAGCGAGCGGCACGCCGCTAGCGGCGAGGACGCTGCGGTGGATGCTGGCGGGCAATGCCTTGTTGAAGTGAGAGGCACCGATCACCGGGATGCCGCCGAGCGCGGCCGAGGCTCCGGCTATGCCGTGGCGCTGCCAGTAGCCATCCATGCCCGGCCGCTTAAAGCCGTGGATGGCGCAGAGCGCGAGGTCCGGCGGGTGCGCCCGGATCAGCGCCCGCCAGCGCGTCAGGAAGGACCGGCGCAGCGCGAGCGATGGCTTATGCCATCCGCCAGGCCGGTCACGCGCGAGACGCATCGCGACCAGATCGGCAAAGCGAGAATGAACGACCGAGCGCGTACCGAAGGCATCATAGCAGCCGAGGAGCAACACACGCCGTCCACCACGCAGCGCGACGATGCGCGCGGGGCTCGCGAAGTCGAGGTCGAAGACCGGATAGGGCGGCTGCTTGCCGTGGGTATCGCCGTGTGAGGGGAAGGTCTTGCGGGCGAACCCGACCAGGTCCCCCGCCTGCCAGGCTGTCACCAACTGATCGCCGCCGATCTTCCTTGAGACCGGGTCGGCGTCCACGCCGATGATCAGCACCGCTCCGGGATGCTGTGCATCGAGTAAGCGCGAAGCCTCCGCACAAAGGCCGGCGGCCTTGGGTGCGAGCAGCGCTGAACGCCGGTCATTCTCGCCGAGGGCACCGATGGCCTTGCGCAGGCGGAAGAAGCCACCGGGCAACAGCATCGCGTCGACGCTGTGCCAATCGCGACGATCGACCAGCCCCTCGACAATCCGCATCAGGAGCGGTCCCCGTCGCCGCGCAATCGGCGGGGGACGGGCGCTGTGTCCAAGGACGGCGACACTGACCACGGACACGGTGCTTGGGCAAAGCGCCGGGTCATGCGCGCCGGCAGGCACAGGGGATCGATCACGGTCTGGGACCATGTCTTAGGCTCCGGTCATGGATGGAATGGGAGAGGTCTCGACAGACCGCTTGAGGCTGCGGTCGCACGGCGCATCGGGCGAGGCGCCCGGCGCAGGCCCGGCGCTCAGATCAGTCCGACGAGCTTGCGCTGTGCGGCGGTGTCGCCATCGATGTAGGCTTGGGTCGTCTCGATGGATCGGTGGCCGGCGAGTAGCTGAACATCGCGCAGGCTCGCGCCCGCCTTGTGCGCTTGCCGTGCCGCATTGGTGATGAAGGTCCGCCGCCCGGAATGCGACGAGCAACCCTCAAGGCCGAGTTCGGCGTAAAGGGCTATGAACCAGTTGACGATAGAGTTCGCTCGCATAGGCCCACCTCGCGCCGAGATGATGATCGGTCGATCGGGGTGAAGGTCGCTTCTGACACCGCAGCGCCTCAGCGCGACGAGTGCGGCTCTGAGCTCCGGGTGGATCGGAACGCGTCGGCCAGAGCCCTTCTTGGCGATCGATGAATGGATCGCGATGATGTCGCCGACGCGGCCACTGTCGGTCTGAACCATCGACCAGGTGAGGCCGGCGATCTCGGCGGCACGTAGGCCCGCCTGCACCGACAGCAGGACCATCACCCGGTCGCGATCGGCAAATGTATGTTGACGAACCCTCGCAAGGACGCGCACGAGCGCGCCCTGCGAGAGCACCTTGGCTTGGCGCCCCAGCATGGGATGTGTCTCCAGCAGATATGAAGATGATCTAGGTCGAGCGAAGCTGCGAGGGATCAGAGCGCACAAAGGTGACGCTGATCAGACCTCAAAGGGGGCAGGAATCGCAGCAGAATCACGATAGCGCGCACATGAAAGAAAGTCAAATTGTTCCATATTATCAGATGTTTACGTGATTCTGGCTGGCGCGCGCGTCGATCAGGCTCTCCTCTGGAAGAAGCACGCGCTCTAGCCGCGCTTCGGGAAAACCTCGCAACACCCAGAAACACCACCTTCAGGTAGTCCACGAATTGGTCACGGACCAGCGATCCATCGTATTCCACATCGAGCCGTTGGGAAACTAAGTCCTAGTCACTGCGGGCAGAACAATTTCCGTGGATTGAGTGCTTCACGCAATTGCACATCCGCCGGTATCATCTCAATGTTTGGCGCATGCGCGCATCTGAGTAGTGAAAGAAAAATTGAGCCAGCCGCTGGGAGATCGTAAAAATGGGAAGCTCAAGATCAGGCCGACTATCGGACTACAGCGGTTCAAGCAAGAAGGATGGCACGGGTGGACAGAGCGGCAATGACCGCTGCCGTCAAGCCTTCTCATGTAAGCTCGAAGAGGTCGCGCTTAGTGACTTTTATGCAGCGAACACGTCAGTGCCGGCCCCTGGCACTGAGCTGGCCCTAGTCCACGATCGTCGTATTTTTGCGGTGATCCCAGGCGGCATAAAGGTTGGTGCATTGCCGACAGATCGCAACTACCTTGCGGGCTGCATCAAGGAAGGGAACACCTACATTGGAGTTGTGACGGCGTCTGGTCTTACTCCAATTCCGTACGTCTCCGCCGATTTTACAGCCAAGTAGCCATGTCGAGGACCAGCACGCTGCTACTCGTTGGCGAAGTCATCGTCGACTTTGCAACCGCTAAACCTGGGTTTGAGTGCAAGCTTCGTCTCGGCGGAATTGTGCACGCGGCTCGCGGTCTCTGGGCGTGCAGCCTGCCATACGCAATTGCCGCAGTCTGCCCAAAATATCTTGTTGATCAAGCTCGCAATTACTTGATGCACCACGGTTGTAAGGAATTTGTTTGGCTTGGGGAAGTCATTGGTTCTCCCAATGTCACAATCATCGGGGATGCCACTGAGGTTGCGGATCAAGATTACGAGGATCTGCTGCGAGATGAAAAGGCCGTTGAAATCCATGATGTGAAAGCGAACCTGTGCTCTTATGATGATATTCTTATTTTCCCAGGCAGCTTTGTTATTTCAGATATACAGCATTTATTTTCGCAAAGCGCGCGGTTCAGCTTCGATATCGCGTACGATGTCGAGAGCTTTTCGCTGCTGGACGCCTTTGCGGGGCATGTGAGAGCCATCATTATCTCGACGTCGTCGCCGCTGTTTGCGCGCATCGGGTCGAAAGATGTTGCCCCAATGATCGACGCAGCGAGACATTTGGGTGCTGAGGCATTCCTCCTCAAAGAGAACCGTGGAGGAAGCCGCCTGTTCAATTTAGGGACCGGCGAGAGCGAGGCAATCCCCGCCATACTGTCCACAACAGTAAATTCTGTCGGTGTCGGCGACGTCTATTCTGCCGTGATGGTGGGCCTTAGCGACCAAGGGTGGGAGAATGCGGCATGGCGTGGTTCGAGGGCGGCTACTGCATACTCGCAGACCACTTATCCCGATGACTTTCGACGGGATGTAATACGGGAATTCAAGCTATCATTTGATGAACTGCGGGAGCTCGGTGGCACGATTTTACCTTGGCACGACCGACCTCGCTTCCACATCTATTTGGCTGCACCGGACTTTACGTATTTGCATAAGCCGGAGATTGACCGAGCTGCCGAAGCGCTACGCTATCATAATTTCCATCTTCGCCGACCAGTCCAGGAGAATGGCGAGGTTCCATTGGGGAGCGCTGACGCCACTCTTCGTCAAACATTTGCGGCAGATGTCGCGCTACTTGAGAAGTGCCACGTCGTCTTCGCGATCCCGTTAGAACGCGATCCTGGGACGCTCGTGGAGATGGGAATGGCAATGGCTCTCAGTAAGCCGGTCATAACATTCGACGCACGCAACCAAAACAACAATACGATGGTCGCCGGCGGGAGCGTGAGCTACTCTGACGACCTGGATGCGAGCTTGAACGCCTTGTTTGTCACACTATCAAAACTGCGGATGGCTGAATTGTGAGAAGCGTCATCCTGATGGCCTCGGGCGGTTTAGACTCGACGACCGTCGCCTATTCGCTCAAAGCCCAACAGCTGGATGTTAATCCAGTTTTCTTCGACTACGGTCAGCATTGCGTAGAGATGGAATGGAACCGAGTGAATGAGGTCCTTCCAACGGCTATGCGCAGACCGGAGCGTTTTGATATTTCCGACCTCTTCAAGGGTTCAACATCTCGCCTTATCAACGAAGCAGATCTCTGGCGAGATAGCGTTTCTGACGATGACCTCTACGTTCCCTATCGGACGATGCTTTTTTTTGCTGCCGCCGCTGCTCGCGCCCAAACGATGGGAATTGTGGAGGTCTATACAGGCTTCATCAACAGCAACCACGCCAAGGAAATTGACTGCACAGCTGAGTTCATGAACAAGCTCGACGGACTGGTCGAAAACATTGGGCCGGTTCGCTTTATCTCCCCCTTCCGTAACTCGTCGAAAACTGAAGTAGCGCAGATGGCCATTCGTCTGGGGGTCCCGATCGGCCGGACATACTCGTGCCAAGCAGCAAGTGACTTCCCTTGTGGCGCCTGCCCGAATTGTGTCGAGCGCCTTCATGCACTAGAGGACGCGGGTCTTACGCATCCTACCGAACAGGCCGAATGACTATGCAATCGTCTACGGTGCAAATGCTAGTAGCTGCTCGCCGTCTGGCAGACTATGCGACCGAATTGGGGGCAGACGTAGCATCGCAGGAAATTCGACCAGCGTATGAGCACATGGGCGCACTCCTCGCCGACTCAATCCTACAGGCCGGCCTAAATTACAACTCCGTCGTGCGCCCTCGCATAATCACGATTCTTGCTCGCTATCCGGATCAGGACCGTACTTCGACACTTCTCAATGTCGTCTATCGTGGTGAGACGGCAACCTTCCTGAATTGGACCCATATAGAGAAGATCGCGCGTTTCGATTCTTTGGTGAGATACCTTGGCGCAAAGTCTGTTGAGCGGACAGATGATCTTAGGATGTTCTTGCATGACAAATCATTTGCGCTATCCTTAAGAGAGATTAGAGGCATCGGGCCGAAAACCGTCGACTATATGAAGTGCCTGTCTGGAATTGAATCCATTGCCGTAGATCGCCATGTGAAAACATTCGCCAGGAGGGTTGGTATTACAGAAACGGACTACGACTACCTCAAGTCCGTTTTCTGCTGTGCTGCCGACCTGATGTCTGTCTCACGCAGACAGTTTGACGCATGGGTTTGGCGTCAGGAATCATCGGTGTCTAAGCCGCAGATCGCTTTCGCCTTCTGAATGTCCCCCAGGGGCCCAAGATGGGGGCTCGCGTGCCTCAGTGTGAAAGTCTGAAACTACCCTATGCGCCCAAATGTCTTTTGAACGGAGACCACCGCTGCCATCCGGTTCATCCGTCACGCCATACAGGGTCAGATGTCGAGGTGTATGGTCCGCTTGATCCTCTAGTGACTTGAGAATTTATCTTGCTGCGAAACTCGGTCGGGAGGTCGCCGCATGATTGCGCCAGAGGTCGGTTCGGAATGGCCAGGCGATGATCTGCCTGTGGTCATTATTGGAGCAGGACAGGCGGGTCTTGCGGCGGGCTATCAGTTGGGCAAGCGAGGCGTCGCCTTCCAAATCGTCGATGCTGGAGCGCGCGTTGGGGACAGCTGGCGCAGGCGTTATGCTTCGCTGACGCTGTTCACTCCTCGCCGATATAGCGCTCTGCCCGGACTAACGCCTTCTGGCGATCCGGATAGCTATCCCTCTGCCGATGAGTTTGCGAGCTATCTCGATGAGTATGCGCGCCATCATCAGCTGGCGGTTAGATCGGCGACCCGTGTCGAGAAGCTGACGCGACTGCCGGACGGCCGTTTTGAGTTGGGGCTGTCGACCGGAGAGATCGCACGGTGTCGGAGCGTGATCATCGCAACCGGGGGATTTCAGACGGCGGCGCTGCCGACGGTTGCGAAGGAGTTGGGCCCTAGTGTCCACCAGCTTACGATCACGAACTATCGGACGCCTAAGGACATTATAGGCCGATCCGTGCTCGTTGTTGGTGATGGGGCTACCGGGCGCGACATCGCGACAGAGCTGAGCGCAACCCACTCCGTCTTGCTCGCGACGGGTAAGTCCCGACGACGGTTGCCCGAACGCATCCTTGGGCGCAGCATATGGTGGTGGCTGTCGCGGACCGGCCTTTTGCGGGCAGGGTCCAGATCACCCATCGGCCGCCGGATGCGACAGGCCGACCCTTTCCCAAACCGTGGCCGCAGTCTTGAGGAGTTGGCGCATCGGGGCGTCAAGATCGTGGGCCGGGTGGTAGGAGCGGAAGGCCGCGGCGTGCGGTTTTCAGACGGTAATACCGTGGAGATCGACTCGGTCGTTTGGGCGGTGGGTTATCGCGACGAGACTGCCTGGGTGCAGATACGTGGTGCTGTCGATGACAGAGGCCAGTTTGCCCATGAAGCCGGGCTATCGCCGGTGCCCGGTCTCTTCTTTGTCGGCCGCCCGTGGCAGCGCAACAGAGCTTCCGGCTTAATCATGGGTGCTGGCGATGACGCTGCCGTCATTGCCCAGGCAATTGTGAGGACTTCAGTTGGGGCAATGGCTTAAGCAGCACGAGCCGCGATCCCGACGCTCCGTACAGCGTGTCCGTATCCCATCGTTTTTGCGAGACAGCATGAACGAGGAGCAGTTGTATGGCCTCGCTAGCAAGCGTGCATAGGTCAAATGACTAAACTCGCCGGATCACAAGCCTGAAGCTTTTGCATATGTCGCATTCCCCCCGTCTGCGAGTGAAGTCACGGGTTGTCCCTAGGGTGGCCGTAACAGGTTGCACCTGTGCAGTGCGGGCGATCCTTAGCGCGCTCTGGATGCACATGTCGCAGTACATGCCTTCCCCGGTCGTGACGAAATCGTTGATGCGTTTCGGGACGCCCATTTTGTTGTCCGTCTGCTCAGTTGCTGTGGTTTGAATAAGCTCGGAAATCATTTGGAGAGTTCCGACGCCAATTCTCGGAAAGGAATGCGGCGGGCTCGGCGCCCATTATCGATATATAAGGAATGATTGCCTATATTGTATTGCAAGAGTGAAATAAGAAATACACTCAATGCGTGTATTACGCGTGACTCGGCGCGGCTCCAAATTTCCTTTCGCTGCGAGCCTTCTTCTCGGCGCCGCCGCAGGCTTTATCGGCCTGACGGGCGCTCAGGCGGCTGATCTCCCGGGCAAGGCTGCTCCGGCTGAATACGTGCGCATCTGCGACACGTACGGCGCGGGCTTCTTCTTCATCCCGGGCACCGACACCTGCCTTCGCATCGGCGGCTTCGTCCGTGCGGACTACACGGTCAACAGCAACAACGGCAATGCGACCGGTCCGGGCGGCAACGGCGCCCTGAACACGTCGTACTTCGACCAGGCCTACTCGACCTCGGTCCGCCTGACGCTGTTCACGGACGCCCGCTCGAACACCGAGTACGGCCTGCTCCGCGCTTTCGGCCAGTTCTCGGCCTATCGTGGCGCCTTCTCGGGCTCGACCTCGTCGCAGGGCCTGATCAACTCGGGTGCCGGCCAGTCGCCGCGCGCTTCGGCGATCTCGGTTGAGCGTGCCTTCATCCAGTTCGCTGGCTTCACGTTCGGCTTCTCGGCCTCGTTCTTCAACTTCTACCAGGGTGACGTGCAGCTGTCCGGCAACCTCGCCGCGACCGCCCGCTCCACCACGGTCCTCGCCTACACCGCCTCGTTCGGTTCGGGCTTCTCGGCGACGATCTCGCTGGAAGACCAGATGTACCGCCGCTACGGCAACGGCGACGCTTACGCCGTGACCGCTGGTACGGCTGTGGCGCTCGTGCGTCCGGTTTCCGGCCTCGGCGGCATGACCTATGCCGGCCAGAACATCCCGGATGTCGTCGCCAACCTGCGCGTCGATCAGGGCTGGGGTTCGGTCCAGGTCATGGGTGCTCTTCACCAGCTGCGTGACTTCGGTTACGCTCAGGTGGGTGGCCCCGGCACGCCGGCTACGCTGCGCGCTGGCGACAAGTACGGCTGGGCCGTCGGTGCCGGTCTCCGTCTGAACCTCGACATGCTCGCCCGTGGCGACGTGCTGTGGTTGCAGGCTGTGTACTCGGACGGCGCTCTCGACTACGCTTTCGGCACGGCCAACCAGGGCGGCGATCGTGGCACGATCTCCGGCGCGGGTAACCTCGCCGGCGTGAACGCCACCAACAACCAGATCCGCGACGCCATCGTGAACACCGCGCTGGTGAACCCGGCGATCCAGACGACCAAGGCTTGGTCGGTTGCGGCGGGCTTCCGCCACTTCTGGACCCCGGCTCTGCGTTCGGCGATCTTCGGTTCGTACACGCATATCGATCAGCCGCTCGCTTCGACGCTGAACGATATCAAGTACTACACCGTCGGCGTGAACACGGTCTGGTCGCCGGTTCGTAACCTCGACCTCGGCGTGGAAGTTGTTTACCACAACCTCTCCAACCGCACGCAGGCTGGTGGCATTCCGGTGTTCAACGGCATCGCCCGTGCCTCGGAAGGCGCCTGGGTTGGTACCTTCCGCGCTCAGCGCAACTTCTGATCCGATCCGGTCCTAGCACCGGTTCAGATGGAAGCCCCGGCGGGCAACCGCCGGGGTTTTCTTTTTGTGCTTGCCGGGTTCCCAGCTTTGCATTGCCGGCCAAGCCTTGGCCGACACGGAATATCTGGTGTGAAACGCGGTCCGCATAGCCGCCGCGCGCTGAACGGTAACTTAGAAAAATAGCGAAATATCAATATTATAAAATGAAGAGATGATGTGAAACATCATCTGAACGGCTGATGCCCGATGGTTGCTTCCGGCGGGCTGATCCCGGATGGTCTGCCGCGCGCCGCGCCTGTTTCGCGGCGGACGGACAGGAGCATGGCATGAGCACACACGACCTGAGGCACAAGGGCGCGGGGGTTCTCGGCGCGGTACTGGCGCTGGTCGTATGCTGGCTTCTGGTTGCGACGCCGTCGGCGCTCGCCCAGTCGGCCGCCATCCAGCCGCCTGCCACCCCAGCCGCCGAGTATCAGCTTTCGCTTGTCCGCGAGGGCAATACGCTCGCCATGGGCGGTGTCCTACCGGGCGAGCCGGCGCGCGAGGCCATTCTCGCGGCGCTCCGTGCCGTCGAGCCGGATATCGGCATCATGGACATGAGCGAGGTGCGGGACGGGACGAGCGAGCCCTTCGCAGCGGCGGCGACACTGGCGGCGACCCTGGTCATGAAGCTCAAGCCGGGGGCCGTGCTCATCGAGGGCGGTTCGCTTTCCATCGAAGGCCGCCCCGACGGCGACATGTCCCGCGCCGCGATTGCCTCGGCGCTGGCCTCGCTGCCGGCCGGGCTGGCGCTTCAGCGCGTGGCGCTGGCACTGCCCGTCGCGAAACCCTTCACGCAGACCATCCGGCGCGACGGCGACCGCCTGATACTCGAAGGCGTCGCGTCCAGCGAGGATGACCGCGCCGCGATTGCCGAGGCGGCGCGCACGGCGGCGCCGGGCCTGCCCCTGACCGACCGGATGACGCTGGCCGACGGCGCGCCGGCAGGGGTCGACCGGGCCGCTGTCGCGCGCCTCGCTGCCCTGGTCGCGGGGCGCCTGCAGGCCGGTGTGGCGCGGTTGTCCGACGCGACGCTGTCGGTTGAAGGGCAGGCGGCGGACAGATCGGGCTATGTGGCGGCCCAGCGCGCGCTGCGCGAGGCGTTGCCGACCGGGGTCACGCTTGGCGCGGTCGCCATCCGCGCGCCCGTTGTCGCGCCCTATCGCTGGTTCATCGACAAGGGGCCCGAGGGCATCCTCGTCCAGGGCTATGTGCCGTCCGAGGAGGCTCACGCGGCTGCGAAGGCGGCGATAGCGGGCCAGTTCGGCGCACTGCGACTCAGGGACAATCTGGAAATCGCGGAAGGCGCGCCGGATGGATTCGGCGATGCGGTGGCTGCGGCGGTGAAGCAGCTGGCCCTTCTGCCGCGCGGGCGCGTCAATCTCGACAACCGCAGCATCGCGGTGACGGGCGATGTGCCCTCGGCGGTTTATGCCAATGCCGCGCGCGCGGCGCTCCGCCGGCTCGCGCCGGAGGGCTGGGCCTTCAGCGAGACCATCACCGCCCCCGTGGCCGTGACGGCGCCGCCCGTGACGGTTGCCCCGGCCGCGCCGCCGGTTCGCGCCTCGGTCGATACCTGCTCGCCGAAGATATCAGAGGAAATGGCGGCCGGGGGCATCGTGTTCCAGTTCGGCCGGGAAACCATGCGGCCCGACAGCATCGCCCGGCTCAGGCGGATCGCGGCGATCATGAAGGGCTGCCCGGATGTGCGGTTCTCCATCGAGGGTCACACCGATTCCGACGGCAATCCCGAGCAGAACGTCGATCTTTCCCTGCGCCGGGCGCAGGCGGTCGTCGGCCTGCTGATCCGCCAGGGCATCGAGGCGGGCCGCCTGCTCGCGGAGGGACATGGCGAGAGCCGGCCGCTGGTGGCGAACGATTCGGCCGCCAACAAGGCGCGGAACCGGCGCATCGAGTTCGTGACGCGCTAGGAACTGCGCGCTACGGACCTGGCCGCCGGGCGCTTCCGTTTGAAGCCGGCGCGGCCTTCCTTTAAAGGGACGCATCCTTCTTCCGGCGGCGCGGGCTCCGCGACGCCTTTCGATTCGTGTTCGAGGCTCCGATGCATCGCTATCGCTCCCATACCTGCGGTGAGTTGCGCGCAACCCATGTGGGCGAGACCGTCCGCCTGTCCGGCTGGTGCCACCGCATCCGCGACCATGGCGGCATCCTGTTCGTCGACCTGCGCGACCATTACGGCATCACCCAGTGCCTCGCGGACCCGGACAGCCCGGCCTTCAAAGCGCTGGAAGCCTGCCGCGCCGAATGGGTGATCCGCATCGATGGCCGCGTGAAGGCGCGCGACGAGGGGTTGAAGAACCCCAAAATCCCGACCGGCGACATCGAGATCTTCATCACCGACCTCGAAGTGCTCGGCAAGGCCGACGAACTGCCGCTGCAGGTGTTCGGCGATCAGGACTACCCGGAGGAGACGCGGCTGAAATACCGCTTCCTCGATCTGCGCCGTGAGAAGCTGCACAAGAACATCATGACGCGCGGCGAGGTGGTGGATTCGATCCGCCGGCGCATGAAGGGGCAGGGCTTCTTCGAATTCCAGACGCCGATCCTGACCGCTTCGTCGCCCGAGGGCGCGCGCGACTTCCTGGTGCCGAGCCGCATTCATCCCGGCAAGTTCTACGCCCTGCCGCAGGCGCCGCAGCAGTACAAGCAGCTGCTGATGATGTCCGGCTTCGACCGCTACTTCCAGATCGCGCCCTGCTTCCGCGACGAGGACCCGCGCGCCGACCGCCTGCCCGGCGAGTTCTACCAGCTCGACCTCGAAATGAGCTTTGTCGAGCAGGAGGACGTGTTCGCCTCGGTCGAGCCGGTCATTCGCGGCGTGTTCGAGGATTTCGCGGAAGGGAAAAGGGTGACGCAGGTCTTTCCGCGCATTCCCTATGCCGAATCCATGCGGAAATACGGCTCCGACAAGCCGGACCTGCGCAATCCCATCGAGATGCAGGACGTCTCCGAGCATTTCCGGGGTTCGGGCTTCCGCGTCTTCGCCTCGATGCTCGAGGACGCCCGCAACCAGGTCTGGGCGATTCCCGCGCCCACCGGCGGCAGCCGCGCCTTCTGCGACCGCATGAATTCGTGGGCGCAGGGTGAAGGCCAGAAGGGCCTCGGCTACATCATGTGGCGTGAAGCAGAAAGCGGTTCTCCGGAGGGCGCCGGCCCCATCGCCAACAACATCGGGCCTGAGCGCACCGCCGCGATCCGCGACCAGCTCGGCCTCAAGGAGGGCGATGCCGCCTTCTTCGTCGCCGGCGATCCCGCCAAGTTCGTGAAGTTCGCAGGGCTTGCGCGCACCAAGATCGGCGAGGAGCTGAACCTCGTCGACAAGGAACAGTTCGCGCTTGCCTGGATCGTCGATTTCCCGATGTACGAATATGACGAGGACGAGAAGAAGGTCGACTTCTCGCACAACCCGTTCTCCATGCCGCAGGGTGGCCTCGAGGCGCTGGAGACGCAGGACCCGCTGACCATCAAGGCGTTCCAGTACGACATCACCTGCAACGGCTACGAGATCGCCTCTGGCGGCATCCGCAACCACCGTCCCAAGGCCATGGTGAAGGCGTTCGAGATCGCCGGCTACAGCGAGGAGACGGTGATCGAGCGCTTCGGCGGCATGTATCGCGCCTTCCATTACGGCGCGCCGCCCCATGGCGGCATGGCGGCGGGCGTCGACCGCATCGTCATGCTGATCTGCGGCACGCAGAACCTCCGCGAAATCTCGCTGTTCCCGATGAACCAGCGCGCCGAGGACCTGCTGATGGGCGCGCCCTCCGAGGCGACGCCGAAGCAGCTGCGCGAGCTGTCGATCCGCGTCGCGGTCGACCCGGCCAAGGGCAACGCCTGATGCAGGTTCAGGCGGGGGAGGCGGCTTTCGAGAGCCTGTTCGTCACCGCGACGGACGGCCTGAAGCTGCATGTGCGCGTCTATGGCAAGCCCGTGCCGGGCCGCCTGCCGCTCCTCTGCCTCGCGGGCCTTTCCCGCAATGCCGGGGATTTCGATGTGCTGGCGCGCGCGCTTTCGGCCGAGCGGCAGGTGATCGCCCCGGACTATCGCGGCCGCGGCCTCTCCGAATGGGACGAGAAGTGGGAGAACTACGCGCTTCCCGTCGAACTGAACGACGTGCTGGCGGTGACCACCGTTCTCGGCGTCGAAAGGTGCGTTTTCCTCGGCACCTCGCGCGGCGGCATCCTGACCATGCTGATGAGCGCTGTCCGTCCGAACCTGATCGGCGGCGCGATCCTCAACGATATCGGGCCGGTGATCGAGGGCACCGGCCTTGCGCGCATCAAGAGCTATCTCGGCAAGCTGCCCGAGCCGAAGAACCTCGACGAGGCGGTGGCCTTGCTGAAATCCATCGGCGCGTCGCGGTTTCCGGCCCTCTCCGACGACGACTGGCGCGGACAGGCCACGAGCATCTGGACGGAGAAGGACGGCCGCCTCGTCGCCACCTTCGACCCGGCGCTGACCAGGACGCTGGAACAGGTCAGCTTCGACCAGCCGATGCCGACGCTCTGGCCGCAGTTCGACGGCCTCGCCGCCATGCCTGTCATGGTCATCCGCGGCGAGCATTCCGACATCCTGACCGCCGACACGGTCGAGGCCATGGCCGCTCGCCGGCCGGATCTCGATATCCTGACGGTTCCGGGGCAGGGCCATGCGCCGCTGCTGACCGACCTGCCGACCATCGGCCGCATCCGCGCCTTCGCCGGGCGCTGCGATCAGGCAGGCGCGTGACACCGCGTCACGGGATGTGCGCTTCGGACGTCTTGGCAGTCACCGGGCGGCGGCCTAGTGTCCGCTTCCCGGGGGCCATCGCGACAACGCGCACGTGAATATTCCGAACCTACTGACGCTTCTCCGCATCCTGCTAGTGCCCGTCGTCGTCTGGGCCATATCGCAAGGGCAGATGGGGATTGCGCTTGCCGCTTTCGTCCTGGCTGGCGTGACCGACGCCGTCGATGGCTACATTGCCAAGCACTTCAACCAGCAGACCGAGCTCGGGGCCTATCTCGACCCGCTCGCCGACAAGACGCTGATCGTCTCGATCTACGTGTCGCTGGCGATTTTCGGCTTCATCCCGCCCTGGGTCGCGATCCTCGTCGTCTCCCGCGACATCATGATCGTCGGTGCCGTGGTTCTGTCGACGCTGGTCGAGAAACCCCTGCCGATCCACCCGCTGATGGTGTCCAAGGCCAATACTGCCGCGCAGATCGTCTTCGCGGCGCTGGTTCTTGCCGCCAAGGGGCTGAAGATCGACCTCGACTGGGCGATCCTCGTGGTCATGTGGGCCGTGGCGGCGCTGACGCTGGCTTCCGCGGGAGCCTATCTGGTGGCCTGGACCCGGCACATGTCGAGCTGAGGTCCGAAAGTCGCGCTGGGCCGCCCCTTGAAAGCGCCGCCTTCGCCTGCGACCTTCCCTGCAGCGTGACCAGCCCGGCCGCCGCTCGCCTGAAGGACCGCCCTTGACGCTGCAGAGACAGGTCGGATTCTGGATCGGCGGACTGCTCGCGATCGCGCTGGCGCTTTACGTGCTTCGCGGCATCCTGCTGCCGTTCATCGCCGGCCTCGCGCTCGCCTATTTTCTCGATCCCGTGGTGAGTCGGCTGGCGCGCGTCGGCATTCCCAGAGCCTTCGGCGCCATCGCCGTCATCGGCGCTTTCGTGGTCGTCTTCGTGGTTCTCGCGGTGTTGATCGTGCCGGTGCTCGCCAATCAGCTGACGGCCTTCGTCGCGCGGCTGCCGAGCTATGTCGTCCAGCTGCAGGCGCTGGCGACCGAGCAGAACCGCGAATGGCTCCAGCGCGTGCTGGGCGAGCGTCTGCCGGATGTCTCGCGCTCCGTCGCCGATGTCGTCACCCAGTCGACGGGATGGCTCGCCGGCTTCGTCCAGCAAAGCCTGTGGACCGGCGGCACGACGTTCCTCTACCTGTTCGCGCTGTCGGTCATCACGCCGGTCGTCGCCTTCTATCTGCTGAAGGACTGGCCGCGCATGATGGAAAAGGTCGATTCCTGGCTGCCGCTGCATCATCGCGAGACGATCCTCGGCCTGATGCGCGAAATGAACATCGCCATGGCCGGATTCGTGCGCGGGCAGGCGACGGTCTGCGTCATCCTGATGATCTTCTATGGCGTCTCCCTGTCGGGCGCCGGGCTCAATTTCGGCCTGCTGATCGGGCTCGGCACCGGTTTCCTGTCGTTCATCCCCTATGTCGGCTCGGTTGCCGGCCTGACGCTGGCGGTGGGCGTCGCCATCGTGCAGTTCTGGCCGGACTGGACCATGGTGCTGGTCATCCTCGGCATTTTCGGCGTCGGCATCTTCTTCGAGTCCTATGTCCTCTATCCGAACCTCGTCGGTGAATCCGTCGGCCTGCATCCGGTCTGGCTGATGTTCGCGCTGTTCGCCTTCGGCGCGCTGTTCGGTTTCGCCGGGCTGCTGCTTGCCGTGCCGCTCGCTGCCTCCGTCGGCGTCTTGACGCGCTTTGCCATCCGGCAGTACCTCGCAAGCCCGCTCTATACGGGCATGCCGCAGGTTCTGCCGCCCCGTGGGCCGGCGCCGCCGGAGAGTTGAGATGGTTCCGTCCGCGCCGAGGGCGGGTCCCCGCCAGATGGCGCTGGACCTGGCCCTGCCCGAAAGCCTTGCCCGCGACGATTTTCTGGAAGCCGCCTGCAACGCGGAGGCCCTGAAACTGGTGGAATCCTGGCCCGACTGGCCGGCGCGCGTCGTGGCGCTGGTCGGCCCGCCGGGCGCGGGAAAAAGCCATCTCGGCGCGATCTGGGCGGACCTGTCGGGCGCCCGCAGGCTCGCCGCCCGCGACCTCGCCGGCACCGCGCCGGCCGATGCGCTGGCCACCGGCGCGCTGCTCCTGGAGGATGCCGGGCCGAAGACCTCGGAAGTGTCGCTGTTCCACCTGATCAACGCCGCGAAAGAGGAGGACGCCTTCGTGCTGATCACGGCGCGCGAGGCGCCGGTCGCCTGGGGCGTCGGGCTGAAGGACCTTGCCTCGCGCCTGCGCGCGCTGCCGGCCGTCACTCTCGCCGAACCCGAGGACGGGCTGCTGCGCGCCGTCCTCGTCAAGCTGTTCGCGGACCGGCAGCTGCTGGTCGACAGCGAGGTGGTGGAGTTTCTCGCCCGCCGCATGGAGCGCTCGCTCGATGCTGCCCGCCGGCTCGTCGCCGCCATCGACCGCGAGGCGCTGGAAACCGGCCGGCGATTGACGCGACCTCTCGCCGCACAGGTTCTCGACCGCGTCATGCAACCGAATCTGATCTGAGCGGTTGTCGTGCGGCGGCGAGCCCCGCACTTTGAAGATGGTCACAGCGGCGTCATGATGGCGGCCCAAAGGGTCGGTTCAGGCCGGACGGCTGAAAGGGTGCGCGACACCCGGCGAGGATGACATGGCGACGCTCGAAACCAGGAAGGAAGCCGCGCGGGCAAAGTCTGCCCCGGCCTCCGAGGCCAAACCGGCGGCCGACGCCAAGGCCGGGACGGCCGCAAACGGCGCGCCGGGGCATGCGGCGATTACCCTGCGCCACCTGCCGGCGCGGTTCATCAACCGCGAACTGTCCTGGCTCCAGTTCAACCGGCGGGTGATGGAGGAGGCCTCCAATCGCAACCATCCGCTGCTTGAACAGCTCCGTTTCCTGTCGATCTCGGCCAACAATCTCGACGAGTTCTTCATGGTGCGCGTCGCCGGCCTTCGCGGGCAGGTGCTGGCCGGCCTGACGGCGCTGTCGCCCGACGGCCTGACGCCGGCGGAGCAGCTGGTGAAGATCTCCGAGGCGGTCGCAGGTCTCGCCTCCGACCAGCAGAAGCGCTGGCGCGAACTGCGCGAAGAGCTTCTGCACGAGGGCATCGTGCTGGTCGATGCGCCGGACCTGACCAAGGCCGAGCGGGCCTGGCTGGAGGACCACTTCCTCGGTCACGTCTTCCCGGTGCTGACGCCGCTCGCCATCGACCCGGCCCACCCGTTCCCGTTCATTCCCAATCTCGGCTTCACCATGGCGCTGTCGCTGCAGCGCATGAGCGATGCGCGGGCGATGCGCGCGCTCATCCGCGTGCCCGCGAAGATCGAGCGCTTCATCAAGCTGCCCGACCTCGCGGAGACCGGCGCGCGCCGCTTCATCACGCTGGAACAGACGGTCGGCCTGTTCATCAACCGCCTGTTCCCCGGCTACACCGTGAAAGGGCAGGGCTCCTTCCGCATCATCCGCGATAGCGATCTTGAAATCGAGGAAGAGGCCGAGGACCTCGTCCGCCATTTCGAATCCGCGCTGAAGCGTCGCCGCCGCGGTTCGGTCATCCGCCTCGAGGCCGAAGCCGGCATGCCGGACGACCTCCGGCACTTCATCGCGACGGCCCTCGGCGTCGTCGACGACGAGATTTTCCGGGTCGAAGGCGTTCTGGCGCTGAACGAACTGTCGCAGCTCGTGGCGCTGGACCGGCCCGACCTGAAATTCGTGCCCTATGCGCCGCGCTACCCCGAGCGCATCCGCGACCAGGGCGGCGACTGTTTCGCGGCGATCCGCCAGAAGGACCTTGTCGTCCACCACCCCTACGAGAGCTTCGACGTGGTGGTGCAGTTCCTCAACCAGGCGGCGCGCGATCCCAATGTCGTCGCCATCAAGCAGACGCTCTACCGCACCTCCTCGGACTCGCCGATCGTCAAGGCGCTGCAGGAGGCCGCCGAGGCCGGCAAGTCAGTCACCGCGCTGGTGGAGCTGAAGGCCCGCTTCGACGAGGAAGCCAATATCCGCTGGGCGCGCGACCTTGAACGGGCCGGCGTGCAGGTGGTCTTCGGCTTCATCGAGCTGAAGACCCACGCCAAGCTGTCCATGGTGATCCGGCGCGAGGGCGAGAGCCTCAACACCTATTGCCATGTCGGCACGGGCAACTACCACCCGATCACCGCCAAGATCTACACGGACCTGTCCTATTTCACCGACGACAAGGCCATCGGCCGCGATGTCGCGCGCATCTTCAACTTCATCACCGGCTATGCCGAGCCGCAGGAACTGGAGGCGATGGCGATATCGCCGTTGAACCTGAAGAAGAAGCTGCTGGACCACATCGCCGAGGAAATCGCCTTCGCCAGGGCCGGCAAGCCGGCGCAGATCTGGCTGAAGATGAATTCGCTGGTCGATCCCGTCCTGATCGACGCGCTCTACGACGCCAGCCAGGAGGGCGTGCAGATCGATCTGGTGGTGCGCGGCATCTGCTGCCTGCGGCCGGGCCTGCCCGGCCTCTCGGACAATATCCGCGCGAAATCGATCGTCGGGCGGTTCCTCGAACACACGCGCATCTATGCCTTCGGCGGCGGCTATGGCCTGCCGCATCCCAAGGCGCACGTCTACATTTCCTCCGCGGACCTGATGCCGCGCAATCTCGACCGGCGTGTCGAGGCCCTGTGCCCGCTGGCCAATCCGACCGTCCACGAACAGGCACTGGACCAGATCATGGTCGCCAACTTCAAGGACAACCAGCAGAGCTGGCGTCTCTTGCCCGACGGAACCGCCGAGCGTATCAAGCCCGCCGAAGGCGAAGAGGCTTTCAACGCCCACAAGTATTTCATGACCAATCCGAGCCTGTCCGGACGTGGAAAATCGCTCAAGGAATCGTCTCCCCGTCGCTTCGCGAGCCGGAGCGAGCGAGCAGGTGGCTGACGTCTTCGAGATCGCCCCGGGCCGCTTGCAGCTCGGGCCGACCATCGGGGTCATCGATATCGGGTCGAATTCGGTCCGCCTCGTCGTCTACGAGGCGCTGACCCGCTCGCCGACGCCGATCTTCAACGAAAAGGCGCTGTGCGGCCTCGGGCGCAACGTGCTGACATCGGGCCGGCTCGCCGACGATGCGGTGGCGCGGGCGCTGGCCTCGATCCGCCGCTTCCGCGCTCTCTGCCGGCAGCTGCGCGTCGGCGAACTGCACGTGCTGGCGACGGCCGCGGTGCGCGACGCGAAGAACGGTTCGGATTTCATCGCGGCCTGCGAGGAGATCTGCGGCGTGCCGCTGCGCCTCCTGTCCGGTCGTGAGGAGGCGCATTTCGCCGCCCTCGGGGTCGTGTCGGGCATGCACAACCCGACCGGCATCGTCGGCGATCTCGGTGGCGGTTCGCTGGAACTGGTCGGCCTGAAGAACGGCCGTATCGGCGAGGGGGTCACCCTGCCGCTCGGCGGCCTCGCGCTGCAGGACACGTCCGGCCACTCGATCAAGAAGGCCGAGCGGATCGCGGCCAAGCTGGTCGGCAAGGTGGAGCTTCTGAAGAAGGGCAAGGGCCAGACCTTCTTCGCCGTCGGCGGCACCTGGCGCTCGCTCGCCAAGCTCCACATGGCCCAGCGCGGCTATCCGCTCAACGTCATGCACGGCTATGCGCTGTCGGGGAAGGAGATCGCCGACTTCTGCTACCTCGTCTCGCGTCAGCCGACCGATTCCATCGCCCGTATCGACGTGGTGGCGGAGAGCCGCCGCCCGCTGCTCGCCTATGGCGCGCTGGTGCTGGAGGCCGTGGTTCGGGCGGCGCGGGTCGACCAGGTGGTCATTTCCGTGCTCGGGGTGCGCGAAGGCCTGCTCTATTCGCTGCTCGACGACGAGGAGCGGGCGCAGGACCCGCTGATAGCGGCCGCGCGCGAACTCTGCCTGCTGCGCTCCCGTTCGCCCCGCCATGGGGAGGAACTGATCGCCTGGACCGACAGGTTCATGGAGGTCGCGCACCTCGAGGAGACGCCGGAGGAGCGGCGGCTGCGCCACGCCGCCTGCCTGCTCGCCGATATCGGCTGGCGCGCCCATCCCGACTATCGCGGCGAGCAGAGCCTCAACATCATCGCCCATGCCAATTTCGTCGGGGTCGACCACCCCGGACGCGCCTATATCGCGCTGGCGAGCTTCTACCGGCACGAAGGGCTGATGGACGAGTTCATGTCGCCGCGCATCCGCGAACTGGTCGGCGTCAGGCTGCTCGACCGCGCGCGCATCCTCGGCGCGGCCATGCGCGTCGCCTATCTCGTCTCCGCCGCCATGCCGGGGGCATTGCCGCGCGCGCCGCTGACGGTTGAGGAGAGGCGGCTGGTGCTGCCGCTCGCCGGCGATCTCGCGGGTCTTGCCGGCGAGCGTCTCGCCAACCGGCTGCGCACGCTGGGCCGTCTCGTCGGCCGCGACAGCGAATTGCGGGCCATCCCCTGAACCCGATCTTCAACCGGACGTGATTTCGTTGCGATGCGCGGCGCTTGCTGCGCTGCGTCAAGGCTTTCAGTATGCACCGCGCCGCGCCAGCGGCCGTTTCCGTCGAATTCTCCCGCAGGACCCGCGAATGACCTTCAAGCTCCATACGATCATCGCCTCGACGCGCC
Source organism: Phreatobacter sp. (assembly GCF_016793595.1). Classification (GTDB taxonomy): domain Bacteria; phylum Pseudomonadota; class Alphaproteobacteria; order Rhizobiales; family Phreatobacteraceae; genus Phreatobacter. The sequence goes on along the minus strand of NZ_JAEULY010000009.1, from coordinate 289,424 downwards.
CGAACCGCGTTGGCCCGACCGTCGCCAACTGGTTCCACGACCATGCGGTTGCCCACGGCAGGTTCGACGCGACGCTCATCGACCTCGCGGATTTCAAGCTGCCGGTCTTCGACGAGCCGAAGCACCCGCGGCTCGGCCAGTACGAGCACGAGCACACCAAGCGCTGGAGCGCGAGCGTCAAGGCCGCCGACGCCTTCGTCTTCGTCTCGCCGGAGTATAATTACGCCCCGCCGCCCTCGCTGCTCAACGCGCTGACCTATCTGGCCGCCGAGTGGAACTACAAGCCGCTGGGCATCGTCTCCTACGGCGGCATTTCCGGCGGCCTGCGCGCAGCGCAGATCGCCCGCTCCATCGTTACGACCCTCAAGATGATGCCGATCCCGGAGGGCGTTCCGGTGCCGAACTTCGCTCAGTTCATCGGCCAGGACGGCGTCTTCACGCCGAACGACCCGATGAAGCAGGGCGCGACGCTGATGCTCGACGAGCTCCACAAGTGGACCGGCGCGCTGAAACCCCTGCGCGGCTGAGCCCGAGGGGCGGCCTGCGCGGAATCTCCCCGCCGTGCTAGGATTGCCGGGAGCCGCCCTCGACGGCGGCTCCGCGCGATAAAGAAACGGGGGAAACGATGCAGCTTGCCAGCGCAGTCCCGTCGCAGCGGGCCGCCCCCGCCCCGGTTCCCGCGGGCGTGGTCGCGTCCAGCGCCTATGTCGATGGCAGGCGTGTCGCGGACATTTCCGTCGACGAGGCCGGCGAATGGGCCAGGAAACCCGGCCACGTCGTCTGGATCGGCCTGCTGGAACCCGATCGCGACCTCCTGCACCGGGTGCAGGCGCAGTTCGGCCTGCATGACCTCGCCATCGAGGACGCCGAGCACGCGCACCAGCGGCCGAAGCTGGAGCAATATGGCGACGCGCTGTTCGTCGTCGCCCGCACCGCGCAGATGATCGGCGGCCGGATCGCCTTCGGCGAAACGCATATCTTCGTCGGCAAGGGCTATACGGTGAGCGTGCGCCACGGCGCCTCGACCTCCTATGCGGCGGTGCGCCAGCACTGGGAGACCTGCCCGACATCGCTGGCGCGCGGCGAGGACTTCATCCTCTATGCGATCCTCGATTTCATCGTCGACAACTACATGCCCGTGCTGGAGTCCATGCACGATGAGGTGGAGGCCATCGAGGACCGGGTGCTGGAAAAACCCATGGCGCGCGCCGATGTCGAACGCCTCTACATGCTTCGCCGCGACCTCCTGCGCCTGCGTAACGCCATAGGACCGCTGGTGGAGGTCTGCCGGCGTTTGAGCAACGGCGAACTGCCGCAGATCAGCGCGGGGATGGGCCCCGCCTTCCGCGACGTGACCGACCACGTACGCACCGTGCAGGAGAAGATCGACAGCCTGCGCGAAGTGCTCGCCTTCGCCTTCGAGGCGAGCCTGCTGATCGGCCAGAGCCAGGAAAACGCCATCGCCAAGCGGCTCGCCGGCTGGGCGGCGATCCTCGCCGTGCCGACCGCGATCGCCGGCATCTACGGCATGAACTTCAAATACATGCCGGAGACGGAGCTTTGGTTCGGCTACCACGCGGTTCTGGTGGTCATCGCCTCCATTTGCAGTGTCCTGTTCTGGCGCTTCCGCAAGAATGGCTGGATCTGAGTTGCCTCGCGCCGCCGATGCGCCGGCTGGCACGATGGTTGCGATACCCTGCGGGCGACCTGAACCGTTTGTCATCCCATTAGCGGAGTGGACGGGCGGGCGGGCCACGCTCTAGAACCCGTCCTTCCGCTCCTTTTGCGTGCTGCCTGAAAGAACTTCCTGCATGTTCAAGAAGATCCTGATCGCCAACCGCGGCGAGATCGCCTGCCGCGTGATCAAGACCGCCAGGAAGATGGGCATTGCGACGGTGGCCGTCTATTCCGACGCCGACCGCGACGCCATGCATGTCGAGATGGCCGACGAGGCCGTGCATATCGGTCCGGCCCCGGCGGCCGAAAGCTACCTGATCATCGACAAGATCATCGCGGCGGCGAAACAGACCGGCGCCGAGGCGATCCATCCCGGCTATGGCTTCCTCTCCGAGCGCGAGGCTTTCGCCCGCGCGCTGGAGGAAAACGGCATCGTCTTCATCGGTCCCAACCCGCACGCCATCGCGGCCATGGGCGACAAGATCGAATCGAAGAAGGCGGCGGCCGCGGCCAAGGTCTCGACCGTGCCGGGCTTCCTCGGCGTGATCGAGGATGCGGCCCATGCGACCCGCATCGCCGACGAGATCGGCTATCCCGTGATGATCAAGGCCTCCGCCGGCGGCGGCGGCAAGGGCATGCGCATCGCCCATTCCGCCGGCGAGGTGGCCGAAGGCTTCGCGCTGGCCAAGTCCGAGGCGAAGTCCTCGTTCGGCGACGACCGCGTCTTCGTCGAGAAGTTCATCGTCAACCCGCGCCACATCGAGATCCAGGTCCTCGGCGACAAGCACGGCAACGTCGTCTATCTCGGCGAGCGCGAGTGCTCGATCCAGCGGCGCAACCAGAAGGTCATCGAGGAAGCGCCGTCGCCGCTTCTGGACGAGGCGACGCGCCGCGCCATGGGCGAGCAGGCCGTCGCCCTCGCCAAGGCTGTGAACTACGACTCGGCCGGCACGGTCGAATTCGTCGCGGGGCAGGACAAGTCGTTCTACTTCCTCGAAATGAACACCCGCCTGCAGGTCGAGCATCCGGTCACCGAGATGATCACCGGCATCGACCTCGTCGAGGAGATGATCCGCGTCGCCTATGGCGAGAAGCTCCGGATCAGCCAGGACAAGGTGAAGCTGAACGGCTGGGCGGTGGAGAGCCGCATCTATGCCGAGGACCCGTTCCGCAACTTCCTGCCCTCCATTGGCCGCCTCGTGACCTACCGTCCGCCCGTCGAGGGCAAGGCGGGCGAGGCCATCGTGCGCAACGATACCGGCGTAGGCGAGGGCGGCGAGATATCGCTCTACTACGACCCGATGATCGCCAAGCTCGTCTCCTGGGCGCCGACCCGCGCCAAGGCCATCGCCGCGCAGGCCGACGCGCTCGACGCCTTCGCCATCGACGGCATTCAGCACAACATCCCGTTCCTCTCGGCGCTGATGCAGCATCCGCGCTGGCAGTCGGGCGAACTCTCGACCGGCTTCATCGCCGAGGAATATCCGGAAGGCTTCAAGCCGCGTGTGCCGGAAGGCGCGGCCGCGGGTGTGATGGCGGCCGTCGCGGCCTTCATCGACCACCTCCAAAACGCGCGGAAGCGCAAGATTTCCGGCCAGATGCGCCAGGGCCACCGTGTCGCCTTCGATCGCGAGCGCGTCGTGCTGCTCGGCGACCAGCGCCACGACGCCGAGGTCATCGACGAGGACGGCCGGATCGCGGTGCGCCTGTTCGACGGACCGGGCGGAACGGAAACCGCGACCCACACGGTGGTCTCGTCCTGGACGCCGGGGCAGCCGGTCTTCTCGGGGCAGGTGGACGGCCAGCCGGTCAACGTGCTGGTGCGCACCGTGCCGAATGGCGTCAGGCTCGCCTATCGCGGCATCGCGGCCACCGCCCACGTCTATACGCGCCGGGAGGCCGAGCTTGCCGCGCTGATGCCGGTCAAGGTCGCCGCCGATTCGGGCAAGAAGCTGACCTGCCCGATGCCGGGCCTCGTCAAATCGATCGCGGTGGCGGTCGGCCAGGAGGTCAAGGCGGGCGAGGCACTCTGCGTCGTCGAGGCCATGAAGATGGAGAACGTGCTGCGCGCCGAGCGCGACGGCAAGGTCAAATCCATCGCCGCCAAGCCCGGCGACAGCCTCGCGGTGGACGCCGTCATCATGGAGTTTGAATGAGGCTTCCCACAGGGTGCCTCTGGCGGCTTGCGGCGCGGGAAACGCTCTGCTAGACAGCCGCCTCGCTGGGCAACCGGCATGCGGTCGTGGCGGAATTGGTAGACGCGCTGCCTTGAGGTGGCAGTTCTTAACCGAGTGGAGGTTCGAGTCCTCTCGACCGCACCAACCCCTCCTAAGTGATTGTTTTCACTTGGGAAGCCGAGGCGAGAGCCGGGGTTTGTGCAAAGAAAAGGCGGGCTCAGGCCCGCCTTTTTCGTTTCTGTCGGTCGGGAGATTCGCGGCAGAACGGCGCTGCGGGTCGGAGATCAGCGCGATGGCGCAATTCGCCAATTTTTTTTGTGCGCGTTCCTGCTGGCGACGCAGCAGGCCCGTGGCTGTGGTGAGTTCTGGTGGCGCACCCGTGACGGTCAGCGGGGTCCGAACGCTGAGTATCTCGTCTACTGCACCCGCGACGGGCGAAGCTGGACAGTGAGACGCGATGCCGAAATACCAACCGTTTGACGTGGGCGTGCCGATCCAAGCCAGCGATAGTGACCTCGTGGGGTTCCAGTGGGAGACCAGAGGCATCCGCGCGGACTTCATCATCCCGCACGACGAGTTCCATCTGCTCCGCATCTCATTCGATCGCCAGTGCATCGTGCGGATTCTGGACGAAATGCCGTTGAGCACAGAGGATGATGTCACGCCGAACGAGGGGCTCGTTTCGGAGCACTTCGCATATCGGATGGAGGGGGCTCTTTTCGCCCGTGTCCAGTCAGAGTTATTCAAGGCGGGGCTTGGGGAGAAGACCCACTACCGGTTCATCACAGGATGGGCCTGCTTGGACGTACTGACCAGCGCGTCTCCATCGTTCTCGATCATTGATCGGTACGATTGAACGGCGGATCGGCGGGTGGCGTGGCGGCGCTGGTGCTGCGGTAGCATTGAGGCGAGGAAACGATTCGAGCGCGCCCGCATGACCGACATCGCGTCCGTCCGGTTCACCCCCGGTGTCGCGGAGAAGCTGGGGTTCTACGTTTATCGGCTGATCGATCCTCGGGACGGTGCGACGTTCTACGTTGGCAAAGGGCAGGGCGAACGGCTGCTGGCGCACGTCCGGGGGGCGCTGACGATCGAGCCCGAAGCGGAGGCGATGCCGGCGAAGATCGAGCGGATTCACGCGATCCGTTCAGCGGGGCTGGAGGTGGGCCACGTGATCCACCGGCATGGCCTCAGCTCGAAAGAAGCGTGTCAGGTCGAGGCGGCGCTGATCCAAGCTTATCCCGATCTGACCAACATCGCTGGGGGCCACCACTCGTTCGACCGTGGGGTTTCGACGCTCCAGCAGATCATCGAGGTGTTCGAGGCTCGCCCGATTGTGCCGCAGCACCGGTTGATGGCGATCATCGTGAACCTGAGCTTTCGGCAGGGATCGCGATCTCCGTACGATGCCACCCGTTTCGATTGGAAGGTGTCGCTCCATCGGGTGCAGAAGATCGAATTTGTGCTGGCGGTGTCGGGTGGGCTGGTTCGTAAGGTCTATCAGCCGACCCGGTGGGCGGAGTCGAACGCGAAGAACTTTCCGGGTCTAACGACCGAACGGTCATCCAAGCGGAAAGCGTTCGACGGGGTGGAGGCCCCAGAGGCGGTGCGGAAACTCTATGTCGGGACGCGGCTGCCGCCGCGCCCGCGCGGAGCGATCTCGCCAATCATCTATCTCGATCCGCATATCTCGAACTGAATAGGAGCGACGCCTCCTGTTCGCCGGAGGCTTCTGCTGTCCGAGTGTGTGGCTTTGGTGTAACAATTGCGAGCGCCGATCGGCGCGGGTATCGACGTAAGCATCTAACTAGAGATTTCATGCTACCTCTGCGTCATCGCATCGGAGGGACTCTATGAAGAAGATTCTACTGGCTACCGCAGCCGTCGCATCGCTCTCCCTCGGCGCGCAAGCCGCCGATCTCGGTGCGGCGCGCGGGCCCGTCGCGGCTTCGGTCTATGCACCCGCCTTCTCGTGGACCGGCTTCTACGCTGGCGCGCAGCTCGGCTACGGATGGGCCCATCAGGGCTGGTCCACCGCTGGTGGCGGCTTCGATAGGCCATGGCGAAGCAATGGCATCTTCGGTGGTGTCCATATCGGCTTCAATTATCAGATCAACATGCTCGTTCTGGGCGTTCAGGCTGAAGCCAACGCCGCGAGCATCGGCGGAACGGTCATCGACGGCGGATCGGGCAGAACCTTCACCGGACGGACGAACGCCTTCGGGTCGCTCGATCTCCGCGCGGGCCTCGCGGTCGATCGTGCGCTGCTGTACGTGATCGGCGGTCTTGCGCTCACGGACAACCGGCATCGCACGTTCCCAACCGGCGGTGGCCCGTTGACGGACGCGACGTTCCGCCAAAATCGCGTCGGCTGGAACATCGGCGCGGGCGTCGAATACGCGTTCGCGCCAAACTGGTCGGCGCGTGTCGAATACCGGTACTACGACTTTGGAAACGCCAGCTATCCCGACACCGGTTCGCTGATCGCGCACTCGCACAAGCACAACATGCACACGGTCCGGCTCGGTCTGAGCTACCTCTTCAGCACCGGTTCGTCTGCGGTCGTTGCGCGGTACTGATCTCTCCGCAGTGCATTTGACTTCTTCACGGCTCGGGCCACCTTCGGGTGGCCCATTTTCGTTGGGCCTCAGTAGACCTCACCCAACGCCTTCAGCTGTTCTGCCGATCGTCACGCGACATCGGTGTTGAACCGAACGATCGATTGCACCGATCGGACACAGCGCCAGTGACGCGCCTCGTTCCGCACTGTCCTCCGGGCCAACTGCCGTTCTGTGGTGATCCCAGCCGTCGGAAGCGGTTCCTCGCAGGCCATCATGGAAGCCGGGACCGAAACCGGTACCCGCACGATCGAGCGTCCGGGCAAGCCGGGCATGATCGTCTCGGACCATGGAACGGAGTTCACCTCGAACGCCATGCTCGCCTGGGCGCAGGAGAACCGGGTCACCTGGCACTTCATCGCGCCGGGCAAGCCCATGCAAAAAGGCTTCTGCGAAAGCTTCAACGGCCGCATGCGCGATGAGCTGCTCAATGAGAGCCTGTTCTTCGGGCTCGATCACGCCAGGATCAGGATCTTGGCCTGGGCTGACGACTCAATCAGCTGCGCCCACACTCGGCGCTCGGATACATCCCGCCGGCGGTCGATGCCGCCAATCTCACCAACACGGCGCAATCCCGCGCAAAACCCGACGAGGCTCTAACCGCGGCTGGATGACAAATCAGTGGCAGGTCAGCACCAACACCATCCGAGAACACCTGAAGGCTGGGGCCGCAGCCTCACCGAACGCGAGGCGTTCGCGTTGGTGGGCGATTGATGCGCTTGGTTCGCCGGCGCCCCGAGAGAGCTCCCGGCGGCCCTGAGCGCTGAGAGGGCCTCCTGGACGGTCTACGGGACGCCGCGCCTTCTCAACCGCCCAGGCATGTGGGAGGGCACCCGCTCCGGCGACCTGAACAGCATGTCGGAGGAGCCTGGGATGCGTGAGGTCGTCGGGGCTTTCCTGTCTGTCACGTGTGCCAGGTCGTCAGCTCACGGCGGCCACGAAGCTTCGTTCGACCGAACCGGTACTTGGGGAGGGTCGCGCAGATAGCTTCCCCTACGGTAGGCTTGCCTATTGGCTCAATGAGCCGTTGGGGTATTGGGGTCGTGAGGCATGCTTGTCCGGATCCTCAACGTCGCTGTCGTCTGCGGGTTGCTGGTTGGGGTCGACTATGCCGTGACAGGAGGCGACTACACCCGCGCGGCGTGGCGGCAGACACAGATGTTCGGCTACACGGTTGACCGCATCTTCTCCCGGTTCAAATCGTAGCGGAGCGTCCGCTTCGTGGACGATGCACGGCGCCAGCCCCTGGCCATGGCCTTCGATGTCTGCCGGCACGACAGGCCAGCGCGCCTCCAGACTCATGACAAGCTGATACCCGCGCCCCGGCAGGCCTCGAGGGGGCGTCGCGGCCATGGATATTGAGACGCTCGTTCTCCTCCTTCGCCACCCATGCCGCTGCCGACGTTTTCGGCATGGCAGCGGTCTCATCGACTGGCGGCGGATCGGCCAGCTTCAACGGCCTCGTTCATCGCACGCGGGATGAACGAGATGGCCGAACTGTTCCGGCGCGAGAACGTCGCGTTGGCGAACGCCGTGCTGCGACCCTGTTTCGCGATCGTGTTCCTGCGGCTCCGGCTCGGAGCAGGAGGCGCCGGTCCGCCGAACGCGACCGACGCCGGGCCGAACTGTGGCTATTTTGCACCGCCGCGACCGAATATGTGGAGACGGTAATTCAGTGACGCTGCCCAAGGCATGGATGATGATAACCCTACGTCATGTATTCGGAGGGAATGATCGACATGAAGAAGCTTATTCTTGCTGGCGCTGCTGTCGCGGCTTTCACCTCGGTTTCGCATGCGGCCGACCTCGGCGTTCCGCGCGGGGCGGTTGCGGCGGTGGTGGTCGCTCCGGCCTATGCCTGGACCGGCTTCTATCTCGGCGCCCATCTCGGCGGCGGCTTTGGTCGGCAGACCTGGGCGGATGTCAGCCTTACGGCCGAGCCTGTCAGCCTGAGGCCCAACGGGGTGCTCGGCGGCGTTCATTTCGGTTACAATTACCAGATCAACAACATCGTGCTGGGCCTCGATGTCGCGCTTTCGGCGGCAAGCCTGCGCGCCAGCGCCGTAAGCGCCTTCAATCCCGCAGTCACCTACGGGACACGCACCAACTTCCTGACCACGGTCACCGGACGGCTCGGCGTCGCCGTCGACCGTGCGCTGCTCTACGTGTCGGCCGGCTACGCGGGCGCCAATATCCAGACGACCGGCGTGAATGCGGGTCTCGACTCCTTCTCCAACAACAACTTCCGCTCGGGCTTCGCCGTGGGTGGTGGCCTGAACTACCAGATCACGCCCAACTGGGTGGCCGGGCTCGACTACAAGTATATCCATCTCGGCAGCGAGAATCGTGCGGGCAACACAGCGCTGGGGGCGCCCTTCACGCAGACGCGCATTCGCACTGAAGTGCACCAGGTCGCGGTCTCCGTCAGCTACCTGTTCTCGACCGGCCCGTCGGCAGTTGTCGCCCGGTACTGATTTTCTGACGCAGTGCATCTTCTTCATGAACTTGGGGCCGCCTTCGGGCGGCCCTTTTTCGTCGTGCCCGGGTTTTCTCCGGTGGGCGGACGGGCGACACTGGCGCCATGCCGCCCCTCGACGTCGCCAAGGTTCTGACCCGCAAACAGGAGCACGAATGCGCGCGGCTCGACGATTTCGAGTTCCGCGTCCGCATCCGCGCGATCCGCCTGCTCGCCGATCACCTCAATGCCCGCCACGGTTTCGATCTCGATGGCGTGGAATGGGCACGGTCGGCGGTCACCGAGCCGGCCGAGGCGACGCTGGAGCGGCTTCATGTGGCGCTGGGTGCCGCTTCGCCCGGCATCGGCGAGATCTGGCGGCAGCACCGGCGGGCAACCGCGCGCGCCTATGAGCAGGTCATTGTCGAGCGCGGCGACCCGTCGCCCTTCCGCATGGCCTGACGGCGGTCCTTACCTCTCGCGTAATCGATTCAGTGCGGGCGGCCCGTCATGGTCCCCTCGGATCCGGCACGGGCCGGACGCCGAGGAGACCACCAATGACCGCCACCAGCCAGTCCGTCCCCGCCTATGCCATCGCCCAGCTGAGGTCCGTGCAGATGGGCCCGCAGATCGTCGAATATCTCCGGCGGATCGATGCGACGCTCACCCCCTTCGGCGGCCGCTTCATCGTCCACGGCGGCAATGTGACCGTGCTGGAAGGCGACTGGAAGGGCGACATTATCGTCATCGCCTTCCCGGACCGCGCCTCGCTCGTCGGATGGTACGGCTCGCCGGCCTACCAGAACATCCTGAGGCTTCGGACGGATTTCTCGGACGGCGTGGTCGTCATCGCCGAGGGTGTTTCGGAGGATCACAAGGCAACCGATGTTCTGGCCGGCATCTGACGCCGAGGTCGCGCCTATTGCGGCCGCCGGCCGATGGGCATCGACGCCTTCGGGGCGATGGGCGGCATCAGGCGGATCGAGCGGCCGTCGCCTGACACGCGCGCCATGCGGCCATGCCGCCCGCCAACTCGACATCGCAGCAGCGCTCGGGCATGAGTGCGACCTGGCATTTCCGCCGTCCCGAGACCGCCCGATGACCCAAGCCCTGCCGAACGTGCCCGTCCTGCCGCTCGATCCCGCCATCAAGACGAAGCTCGAAGGCATCACCACCGCGACGCTCACGACGGTCCTCCTGAAGAAGGGGCTTCGCAAGGTCTGGATGGCCGGCACGACGCCGTTCTGCCATACGGGCAAGCGTCAGGTCGGCCGCGCGTTCACGCTGCGCTTCGTCCCGGCGCGCGAGGATCTGGCGACGCCGGCCAGCTGGGCCTCGCCGATTTCGACCCGCGCCGCCATCGAGGCCATGCCGGACGGCGTGATCGCGGTGATCGACGCCATGGGCTCCAGGGAAGCCGGCGTTTTCGGCGACATCCTCTGCGCGCGCATGAAGAAGCGCGGCGTCGCGGCCCTCGTCACCGATGGCGTCGTGCGCGACGGCGACGGCGTGAAGGGCACGAACCTGCCGGTCTGGTGCTCGGGCGCCTCGGCCCCGGCTTCGGTCGCGGCGCTCACCTTCGTGAGCTGGCAGGAGCCGATCGGCTGCGGCGGCGTCGCGGTGTTCCCGAACGACGTGATCGTCGCCGACGGCGACGGCGCGGTGCTGATCCCGCAGGATCTGCTCGAAGCGGTCGTCGAGGCGGCGGAGGCGCAGGAGCATCTCGAAACCTGGCTCATGCAGCAGGTCGAGAACGGCATTCCGCTGCCCGGCCTCTATCCGCCGAATGCGGAAAACAAGGCTCGTTACGAAAAGGAAACGGGTCGTAAAGCATAAGATGCCGCAGGGGGCTGCCACGCGGCAGCCGCAATTCTCCACCAAAGCGCCACCGATGACGCGACGCTCCATCTCTTTCGCCACCGTGATCCTGATGGGGCTGTCGCTCGCCGCTTGCGGCAGCGTGCCGACCGAAGTGGCCGCCCCGGTGGGCGGCGAGCACCCGTTCCCGACCCTGACGCACACGACCGGCCACCATGCCCATCCCGTGCATGGCATCGACGTGTCGAAATATCAGGGCCAGATCGACTGGGAGCAGGTGAGGGCGGCCGGCGTCTCCTTCGCCTTCATCAAGGCGACCGAGGGCGGCGACCGCGTCGACAGCCGCTTCCAGGAGAACTGGGAGGCCGCGCGCCGCGCCGGCGTGCCGCGCGGCGCCTATCACTTCACCTATTGGTGCCGGCCGATGGCCGACCAGATCGCCTGGTTCAAGCGCCACGTGCCGAACGAGCCGGACGCGCTGCCGCCGGTGCTCGACGTCGAGTGGAATTTCCACTCGCCGACCTGCCCGCGCCGTGTCTCGGTGGATCTCGCCCGTTCCAAGATGCGTGAGTTTTTGCACGCCATGGAGCGGCATTACGGCAAGAAGCCGATCATCTACGCCGACATCACCTTCCATCGCGAGGTGCTGGCCGGCAACGAATTCGCCGAATATCCGTTCTGGGTGCGCTCGGTGCGCACCGTACCGCACGAGCGCTATCCTGGCCGCCGCTGGGCGTTCTGGCAGATCACCGCGACGGGCCGCATCGCCGGCATCAATACGCCGGTGGACCGCAACGTCTTCGCCGGCACGCGCCACCAGTGGCAGCAGATCGCCCAGACCGGCTTCCGCCATCGCGGCCATGGCGGCACGGCGGTCGCCGCGCCGGCTCCCGCGGCTGCCCCCGCCGCCGGCGGAACGGTTCTCGCCTCGTCCGGCACGACGCCGGTGCAGGCGTCCACCGCGACGACCAGCGTGCCGGCTCAGGCCGTGCCGGCCGCCGACGCGCCGGCAATGACCACGGCGCCGGTGCCGGCCGCCCGGCCGCGGTTCTAGCTCACAGCCAGCGCCGGACACGCGCCGAATAGGCGGCCCATTCGGCGGGGAAGCGCGCGGCGAGATGCGCCTCCTCGGGGCGCACGGCGAGCCGGTCCACGAGGACCAGTGCGACGGCCGCCGCCAGCCAGTACCAGGGCGAGCCGGCAATGCCGCCGAAGCCGGCGAGAACCAGCGTATTGCCGATATAGATGGGGTTGCGCGAGACGCCGAACGGCCCGGACGTCACCAGCGCGGTGCTGGGGCGGTTGGGCAGGACCGTTGTTCGCGCGCGCGTCAGGGTGGACGACGACCAGACCATCAGCATCAGCCCGAGGCCGATCATCACCGCGCCCTTGATGCGTATCAGTTCGCGCGGCAGGTCGACGGGGATCGGCGCGTATTCGGCCAGCAGCCAGCCGCCGAGCAGGCAGCCGACATAGATGATCGGCGGCAGGGGCAGGCGGTTCGGGCGATCGTTGGCTGTCTCGCTCATGCTGGTCTCGTTGGCGCGGCCCTCGCCGATCGGGCGATCATGACAGGGTCGGGCGGCCCTTCTATAACGCTGAACATAAGGCTCCGGGAGAATGTCATGCTGAGGAACACGCCGCGCCCCTTCGATTTCGACCTCGGCGAGACCGCCGACATGCTGCGCGACACGGTGTTCAACTTCGCGCAGGCCGAGATCGCGCCGCGCGCCGCCGAAATCGACAAAACCGATCAGTTCCCGATGGACCTCTGGCAGAAGTTCGGCGACCTCGGTCTGCTGGGCATGACGGTTCCGGAGGAGGATGGCGGCACCGGGCTCGGCTATCTCGAGCACTGCATCGCCATGGAGGAGATTTCCAGAGCTTCGGCGTCGGTCGGCCTGTCCTACGGCGCGCACTCCAATCTCTGCGTCAACCAGCTGCGCAAGAACGGCAATGCCGAGCAGAAGAAGCGTTATCTGCCGAAACTGATGAGCGGCGAGCATGTCGGCGCCCTCGCCATGTCGGAGCCCGGGGCGGGTTCGGATGTCGTCTCCATGAAGCTGAAGGCCGAGAAAAAGGGCGACCGCTACGTGCTGAACGGCACGAAGATGTGGATCACCAACGGCCCCGACGCCGACGTGCTGGTCGTCTATGCCAAGACCGATCCGGCGGCCGGCGCGCGCGGCATGACCGCCTTCCTGATCCAGAAGGACTTCAAGGGTTTCTCCTGCGCCCAGAAGCTCGACAAGCTCGGCATGCGCGGCTCGCACACGGGCGAACTGGTCTTCGACAATTGCGAGGTGCCCGAGGAGAACGTGCTCGGCGAGGTTGGACGCGGCGTCAACGTGCTGATGAGCGGCCTCGACTACGAGCGCGCCGTGCTCTCGGCCGGGCCCATCGGCATCATGCAGGCCTGCATGGACGTGGTCATGCCCTATGTCCACGAGAGGAAGCAGTTCGGCCAGCCGATCGGCGAATTCCAGCTCGTGCAGGGCAAGATCGCCGACATGTATGTCTCGATGAACGCCACGCGCGCCTATGTCTACGCGGTGGCGAAAGCCTGTGACCGCGGCCAGACGACCCGCGAGGACGCGGCGGGCGCCATTCTCTACGCCGCCGAAAACGCCACCAAGATGGCGCTGGACGCGATCCAGCTGCTGGGCGGCAACGGCTATATCAACGACTACTCGACCGGCCGCCTGCTGCGCGACGCCAAGCTTTACGAGATCGGCGCGGGGACGAGCGAGATCAGGCGGATGCTGATCGGCCGTGAGCTGTTCGCGAAGACGATGTGAGGGGGCGGGGCTCGCGTCACGCCGCTGAAACGGCCGTCGTCCAGTTCAATCCGGGGCGACGGCACCCGCAGCGCAGGCAACCCGCATCGTGAGCTTTCTCAGCAACCTGTTCTTCTACCTCTCCAAGATCGTCTGGTGGTTCGCGGCTCCCTCCAATGTGCTGATCGGCATGGTGCTCGTCGGCGCGCTGCTGCTGTTCACGCGCTGGAGCCGGGGCGGACGCCGCTTCGTGGTTTTCGGCGCGCTCGGCCTTGCCTTCTGCGGCTTCTCGCCGCTCGGCGTCTGGCTCGCCCGGCCGCTTGAGAACCGCTTTCCCGTCCAGTCGCAGGAAATGCAGCCGCCGACCGGCATCCTTGTCCTCGGCGGCTCCATCGACCAGCTGACCACCGCTGCGCGCGGCGGGCAGGTGACGATGGGCGCGGCTCCCGGCCGCATGACCGAGGCGGTGGCGCTCGCCCGCCGCTACCCTGAGGCGAGGCTGGTCTTCACCGGCGGCTCGTCCGCGCTGCTACGAAGCGACGCGGCCGACGAGGCGCAATCGGCGGCGAAGCTCTTCGCCGAGCTCGGCATCGCGCCGGAGCGCATCACTATCGAGCGCGAAAGCCGCAACACGTTCGAGAACGCGACGCTGACGCGGGAACTGGTGCGGCCGAAGCCCGGCGAGCGCTGGGTGCTGGTGACCTCGGCCTGGCACATGCCGCGCTCGGTCGGCATCTTCCGGCGTGCGGGCTTCGACGTGATCGCCTATCCCACCGACTTCGAGACGCGGAACACCGACCGCGAACTCTGGCGGCCGATCCTGCCGGCCAGCCGTGGCCTCGACCTCGTCGACAGAATCGCGCGCGAATGGCTGGGATTGCTGGCCTACCGCGTCGGCGGGCGCACCGACGCGCTGTTCCCGGCGCCCGACTCGCGTTGAGAGAAAACCTCAAGACCGCGAGCCAAGCGATTCCCTGGACTCGCGAATTGCCCGAAGCCCTCAATCCTCGCGCGGCACGGTGAGCCGATAGACGCCCTTGAATTCGGCGGGATCGACCGGCTTGCCCTTGCGCAGGATGACCAGTCGTCCCTGCTTGGCGAGGCTGACCGCTGCGCGCCGCACAGGCTGCATCAGACCATGCCAGTCGCTACCCCGCGCCGCCGCGACCTGTTTGGCGGGTTCGGAGGGGTCGATGGACTTGGTCGGGCCGCGCGCGCGGGCCAGCGTCAGGATAGCGTCTTCGAGTTCGGATTCGAGGGTCATGCCCCCTCATGCCCGAGTGCCGATACGCCGTCGAGCCCGTCGCGGCATCCGGCGGAAATCCAGATGTGGGACTTACGACCTCATGCTGCTCCGCCTGATCCTTCCCTTGGCGGCCATGATCGCCGCCGCCGCGCCAGCCTCAGCTTTCGAGGCCGGGCGGCCGTTTCTCGACACGCTCGACAATGCCACGCTGCGGGCGCTGGAAGCGCGCGGCTTCGGCATGGCCCGTGCCTTCGGCGTGCCCGGCGCGACCAACGCCGCCCTGTATCAGGCGAGCCCGGCCTACCGGCAGGTCGTCGAGACGGTTTCGGCCGATGTCCGCGAGCTGCGCGCCGACATGGCCGCGACCGGCCGGCCGCTGCACGAGATCACCAGCGCCAATGCCGGGCGGGTCTTCGAGCTGGCGTGGCTGTCGTCGCCCACCGCGCGTTTCGCGCTGGTCGGCGTGGTGGCGCGGCTCGACCGGCGGGATTTCGCCGCCGAGAGCGAGCGCGAGGCGACCTGCGGCGAGATCCGGCTGCTCTACCGTCTCGCCTACAGCTTCCAGCGTGACGGCCGCACCTATGCCTCGCGCATGCCCTTCTCGGTCAACGTCGTCCATGACCTGCCGAAGCCGCCCGGCGGCACCTGCGCCGATGTCGCGCGCGGCCTTGTCGTTCCCCCGAGGCTCGGGGATGCCGCAGCCAAGGCGGCGTGGCTCGCCGGCGACCCTCTGGCGGCGGGCTCGGTGCGCCCGAAGCAGATCGAGATCAACGCCCAGATCGTCCGCTTTCCGTCGGGACAGGAGGTCGCGTTCGGCGGGCAGGCGGCCTACCTCATGCGCGTCTTTGCCGTCGCGGCGAGCGAGGGGGCGGTCGCGCTTACCGACAAGCCGCTGGAGAACACGCCGGACGTGGCGCGGCTGCGGGACGACGCGGCGCTCCGCGACGACCTCGTCGCCTTCCTCAAGGCGCGCACCGGCGAGGTCGAGCAAGGCGTCATCCGCGTGCCCGACCGCTTTCTCGCGACCCGCGTCATGTCCTGGTCCACCTACGGATCGGCTCGTTACGGCAACCGGCCCTATGCGCAGGTCTTCGGCAAGAATGGCGTCGCTTTCGCCGGCCCGGAGTTCGGGTCCGAAGGTCTCGTGCGCTCGGTGCGCGGCTTCATCGAGCGGCTGGACGGCATGACCTGTCAGGGCTGCCACCAGTCGGGCTCCACGGCCGGGTTTCACGTCATCGGCGAGGACGAGCCCGGCATCTCGCCGCTGAACCGGGTGCTGGTCGGCTATTCCCCGCATTTCCACGCGGAGCGTTCACGGCGTGTCGCCTATGCCGATGCCGTGGCGTCCGGCCGCGATCCCGCGCGCTTCCGGCCGCTGCCGGCGGCCCCTCCCGCCGACTGGGCGGGAAACCGGCCGGCCTACCGGCAGGCGACGCTCGGCCAAGCCTGTCTGCCGGCGGTGACGGGGCGCGACATCGGTCAGGGCTGGACCTGCGGCGGCGGGGCGACCTGCACCGTGCTGGCGGAAAACCCTTCCGTCGGCATCGACTACGGCCAGTGCATGATCAACGAGCGAAGCCGGGAGTTTTCGGGGCAGGCGTGCCTTGCTGGCCGCATCGAGCCCTCGTCGGGCATCAGGCCATGGGTCGATCGCTTCACCGTCCTGACCCGGCTGAACGCCCATGCGCCGCGCATCAACCGCGTGGACCATACCTGCCGTCCGCCGGTCGGCGGCACGCCGGCGGGCCTTGCCTATCGTCAGTGCAACGATCAGGACCGCCGCTTCGCCGGCTTCCGTCCGGGCCAGACGCCGCCGGACGACATTTGCGGCTTTGCCGGCGGGCGTGCTTTCGACCTCTGCGTCGCCACCAACGATTTCGCCGGCTGCCTCGGTGGGGCCATCGTGAGGGGAATGCGCGCGACCTGCTCGGCGGAGCGCCTCTGCCGCGAGGATTTCATGTGCCAGGCATTGCCCGCCAATCTGCCCGATATCGGCCGCGTCGCCGGTCTCGGCTACTGCTCGCCGACCTATTTCCTGTTCCAGATGCGCCTCGATGGGCACCCGGACCCGAGGCGTCGTAGTTAAAGCACCGCCTCGCGGCTCTCCGACATGAACTGCCGCCGGTAAAGCACCGCGAAGACCGCCGTCGTGGTCGCGGCGAAGACCAGCGGACCCGCGAACCAGCCGAGATAGCCGAGCGCGAAGAAGAAGGCGCGCTGGCCCCTGTTGAAATGCGCCGCGGCGATGCCGTTGAGCTTGGCGGCGCGGTTTGCCATGGCCTTGGCCTCGTCGCTGGTCCGGCGGTCGCCCTCGGGTGTAGCCCCGATCAGGATGGCGCAGTAGTTGAACACCCGGTAGGCCCAACCGAACTTGAAGAAGGCATAGACGAAGATCACCATCAGCCCGGCGAGCTTCACCTCCCACTGCTGGCGCGAGCCGGCATGGCCGAAGGACAGACCCTGCACCACTTCCAGCGCCCGGTCGGAGGCGTTCATCAGGCCAAGGCAGGCGCCGACCGCGAGCAGCGAGGTGGAGGCGAAGAACGACGAGCCCTGTTGCAGCGTCATGTTGATCTGGGTGTCGACGATGCGGTTGGGCCGCACCAGCATCTCCGCCATCCAGCGGTGCCGGTAGTCGTGCATGATCGCGGTGAGCCCGCGCCGGCGGCCGCCCCAGACCTCGACGATCCAGGCATAGGTCGCCCAGGCGATGGCGAAATAGCCGAAAGCGATGCCGTCGAGGAGCGTCAGGCCAAGCATGAGTTCAATCGGTAGCGCGGGCCGCGCGGCTTCGTCCAGAGCGTCATGCGCCGGCGGGCCTGTGCCGGGCGGCGAGGGCGGTGCTAGGTTCGGCTGAAACAGTGGAGGACGACATGCCCCAGACCATCACGCGCGGCTACAAGGCCATGCTCGACGAGGCCAATCGCGCGGTGAAGACGCTGACCATCGAGGAGGCCAAGGCGCTGCACGGCCGCGACGACGTGGTGCTCGTCGATATCCGCGACCCGCGCGAGCAGGAGCGCGACGGCAAGGTGCCCGGCGCCTTTTCCTGCACGCGGGGCATGCTGGAATTCTGGATCGACCCGGAAAGCCCCTATGCCAAGCCGATCTTCCAGGAGGACAAGCAGTTCGTGTTCTTCTGCGCCGGCGGCCTGCGCTCGGCACTCGCGGCCAAGACCGCGCAGGACATGGGACTGAAGCCTGTCGCCCATGTCGAGGGCGGCTTCGGCGCGTGGAAGAAGACCGGCGGCCCGGTCGAGGCGTGGGTGCCGAAGGCGAAGGCCTGATCGATCAGCGCCGCGAATGGGCCGATCACGGCAATTCGCTGGAGCGGGCAGCGGCTGCCGGGCATCGTGACGCCTCAAAAAAACGGGGGGCGTCATGAAGCTCGTCATCGGCAACAAGGCCTATTCGTCCTGGTCGTTCCGGCCGTGGCTGCTCATGCGGGTGCTCGGGCTGCCGTTCGAGGAGGAACTGATCCCGCTCTACCGCGACGGTTCCGCCGAGCGCATCCGTGCCGCCTCGCCCGGCGGCAAGGTGCCGGCCCTGATCGACGGCGACATCGTCGTCTGGGAGAGCCTGTCGATCATCGAATATATCGCCGACCGCTTCCCTGATCGGGTCTGGCCGTTCGATAGGGCGGCCCGCGCCCATGCCCGCTCGCTATCGACCGAGATGCATGCCGGTTTCGCCGCCCTGCGCTCCCGCTGTCCGATGAATATCCGCCGCGCGCCGAAATCCGTGACCCTCGGCCCGGATGTCGAGGCCAATGTCGCCCGCATCGTCGCCGGGTGGACGGAGGCGAGAAGCCGTTTCGGCGCGGGCGGCCCGTTCCTCTATGGCGCCTTCTCCGGCGCGGATGCCATGTACGCTCCGGTCGTCTCGCGGTTTCATTCCTATGCCGTGGCGGTGCCGCCGCCGGTGCGCGCCTATATGGAGCGGATCATGGCCCTGCCGGCCTGGCAGGAATGGAAAGAGGCGGCGGATGCCGAGCCGTGGCACCTCGCCGACAGCGACGACGTGATCTGACGCCTCACGCGAATGCGATTGGAGCGCCGCGCGTTTCCGGTTGCCACCGGCTGAGGCCACCGCATGATCGGCGCCGCTATCGGGGGAGGCGGATATGGCATCGGGCGCGGCGCAGGCGATTGTCGGAGCCCTGGCTCTCACGCTGGCGGTGGCGGTTGGCGGGGGCCGGGCGTCCGCCGCCGAACTCAGGGTGATGGCCACCGGGGCGTCCAAGGCGCTGGTGCAGATGCTTGGAGACCTGTTCCAGGCACAGACCGGCCACCGGATCATTCTCGACACGGACACGGCGGGCGGCGTCCAGCGGCGCATTCAGGCGGGCGAGGCGGCCGATGTCGTCGTGGCGACGCCGGTCGTCATCGATGCGCTCGCCATGTCGGGCCGCCTCGTGCGGGGGTCGCGGCTTGATCTCGCCCGCACCGGCATCGGGATCGGCATAGCGGAAGGTGCGGCGGTGCCCGACATCTCCTCGGTCGAGGCGGTGAAGCGGCTGATCGTCAATGCGCGCGGCATCGCCTATGTCGATCCGGCCGGCGGCGGCACCAGCGGCATCTATTTCGTCCGCATGGTCGAGCGCCTCGGCCTTGCCGACGTGCTGCGCGCCAAGGCGAAACCGAAAATGGGCGGCTATGCCGCCGAACTCGTCGCCAGCGGTGAGGCCGATGTCGTGTTCCACCAGATCAGCGAGATCATGCCTGTCAGCGGCGTCCGCCTCGTCGGCCCGCTGCCGGCGGAGCTGCAACTCGTCACCACCTATTCCGCCGGCCTTGCGGTGCAGCCGCGCGAGGCGGAGGCGGCGCGCGCCTTCATCGCGCTGATGAACAGCCCGGCGGCGGAGCAGGCCATCCGGGCCGTCCACATGGAGCCGGCCGCGGGACGCTGACCTCCGCCGCTCCGCCCGGATGACAGGCTGTCGATTGCAGGCTAACCAAGACGGCCCAATCGTCGTTTCTCGTTACCCGCAATTCCGGACGCAAAACCGCTTCGCGCTTTTGCTGGAATTGCTTCCGCGCCGGAGCCTGCCGCCTTGGCCATTCTGAAATCCGCCTTCAATGCCGCCGCGCCCGAGGCCAAAGCCAATGCCGAGGCGTGGCGCGGCCTCGTCGACGATCTTCAGGCGAAGCGCGCCGACGCCGCCCTCGGCGGCAACGAGCGCGCCCGCCAGCGCCACGTCGCGCGCGGCAAGCTGTTGCCGCGCGACCGCGTCATGGGCCTCATCGACCCCGGCTCGCCCTTCCTCGAACTGTCCCAGCTTGCCGCCAACGGCCTTTACGGCGAGCCGATCCACGGCGCGGGCGTGATCACCGGCATCGGCCGCGTCGAGGGCCGCGAGGTGATGATCGTCGCCAACGATTCCACCATCAAGGGCGGCACCTACTACCCGATGACGGTGAAGAAGCACCTGCGCGCGCAGGAGATCGCGCTGCAGAACCGGCTGCCCTGCGTCTATCTCGTCGATTCCGGCGGCGCGAACCTGCCGCACCAGACCGAGGTCTTCCCCGACCGCGAGCATTTCGGCCGCATCTTCTTCAATCAGGCGAACCTTTCCGCCGCCAGCATCCCGCAGATCGCGGTGGTCATGGGCTCCTGCACGGCGGGCGGGGCCTATGTGCCGGCCATGTCGGACGAGACGGTGATCGTTCGCAAGCAGGGCACCATCTTCCTCGGCGGCCCGCCCTTGGTGCGCGCGGCGACCGGTGAGATCGTCACCGCCGAGGATCTCGGCGGCGCCGAGGTCCATGCCCGCCAGTCCGGCGTCGCGGATCATTACGCGGTGGACGATACCCACGCGCTGGCGATTGCCCGGCGCATCGTCTCGAACGTCAACTCGGTCAAGACCATCGATATCGCGCTCGCCGAACCGCGCGAGCCGAAATACGACCCGGCCGAGCTGGAAGCGCTGGTGCCGACCAACCTCAAGACGCAATACGACATCCGCGAGGTCATCGCGCGGCTGGTGGATGGCTCCGAGTTCGACGAGTTCAAGGCGCTCTACGGCACGACGCTGGTGACGGGCTTCGCGCGTCTCCACGGCATGCCGGTCGGCATCATCGCCAATAACGGCATCCTGTTCTCGGAAAGCGCCATGAAGGGCGCGCATTTCATCGAGCTCTGCTGCCAGCGGCGCATTCCGCTGCTGTTTCTCCAGAACATCACCGGTTTCATGGTCGGCCGGCAGTTCGAGGCGGGCGGCATCGCCAAGGACGGCGCCAAGCTCGTGACGGCGGTCGCCTGCGCGCAGGTGCCGAAAATCACGCTGCTTGTCGGCGGCAGCTACGGCGCCGGCAATTACGGCATGTGCGGGCGAGCCTATTCGCCGCGCTTCCTGTTCACCTGGCCGAATTCGCGCATCTCCGTCATGGGCGGCGAGCAGGCGGCGAGCGTGCTGGCGACCGTCAAGCGCGAGAATTTCGAGGCCGAGGGCAAGGACTGGTCGGCGGACGAGGAAGAGGCGTTCAAGGCGCCGATCCGCTCGAACTACGAGACCGAGGGGCACCCCTATTACGCGACCGCGCGGCTCTGGGACGACGGCATCATCCTGCCCTCGGAGACGCGGCGGGTGCTGTCGCTGGCGCTCAGCGCCTGCCTCAATGCGCCGGTGCCGCCGACGAAGTTCGGCGTGTTCAGGATGTGATCCCGCTCCGTCGTTTCCGCTCACCCCTCCACGTCATGGCCGGGCTTGTCCCGGCCGTCCACGGCTGGAACACTCACCTCGACGACAAGTCGTGGATGGCCGGCATAGCCGAGGCTTTGCCTCGGCGTTCAAGAGAGAAGAACGGCGGCCATAGGCCGCCTGTGGCCCGGGCATGACGTTGGGATGAGCGCTCGAACCATGGGCGCCGGAGACATACAGGCATGGCACACGATCACGAACCCGCAGCCCTCGTCACCGGCGGCTCCAGAGGCATCGGGGCTGCCATCGTCGAGCGGCTGATCCGTCGCGGCATACCCGTCGTCAATCTCGACCGCGCGCCGCCGGAGACGGACAGCGGCGCGGATTTCGTCGAGGTCGATCTGACCGATGTCGATGCCACCCGCGACGCCCTGCACGAGATCGTCACGGACCAGCCGGTGCTCTGGCTGGTCAACAATGCCGGCATCGCGCCGCCCGCTTCGCTGGAAGAGACGACGCTCGAGGATTTCGACCGCGTGGTGGCGGTGAACCTGCGCGCGGTCATGCTGGCCGCGCAGGCCGTGGTGCCCGGCATGAAACAGGCGGGCAGGGGGCGGATCGTCACCATTTCCTCGCGCGCGGCGCTCGGCAAGGAACTGAGGACTGCCTATTCCGCAACAAAGGCCGGCGTCATCGGCTTCACCCGCACCTGGGCGCTGGAGCTTGCGCCACACGGCATCACGGTCAACGCGGTCGGGCCGGGCCCGATCGAGACGGAACTGTTCAAGTCCGCCAATCCGCATAATTCGCCGCGCACGCAGGCGATCATCCGCGGTGTGCCGGTGCAGCGCCTCGGCCAGCCCGAGGACATCGCCCATGCCGCCGACTTCTTCCTGTCGGAGGGGGCGAGCTTCGTGACCGGGCAGATTCTCTATGTCTGCGGCGGCATGACCGTGGGCGTCGCGCCGATCTGAGGGGCGAATGAACCCTCTCCCCATGGGAGAGGGTTACTTCGCGTTGCGGGAGAGGGTTCGTCGCGGCTACCCCACCACCGGCCAGGGCTTCTGCTGGGGCCTGAGCACTTCCAGCGACGCGCAGAGCTTCATCACGCCGGCATCGTCGAAGCGCTTGCCGATCACCTGCACGCCGACCGGCATGCCGTTGCGCGCGAAGGTCCAGTTGACGCTCGCCGCCGGCTGCTCGCTCATGTTGGCGGCGACCGTGAAGGGGATGTGGTCCAGCGCCCGGTGCGGATCGTCGGTCGGCGAATGCGCCTCGGCCGAATAGCTGACCGGGCAGGTGACCGGCGAGAGGATGTAGTCGTAGGGCTCGTTGGTGGCGATGGCCGCCTCGCGCATGGCCTGCACGGCGAGATAGCCGCTCATCACGTCGTCGCCGGTGAACTTGCGGGCACGCCAGGTCGCCCACTCGACGATATAGGGCAGGAGCTGGCGCTTCTGTTCGGCCTTGAGCTTGACGACGTCGCCATAGGAGCGCGCCTCGAAGAAGCGGCAGATGCCGTCGAGCATCTCATGGGTCAGGAAGCCCTGAACCGGTTCGACGATGGCGCCCTCGGCCTCCAGCGCCTTGGCGGCGGCCTTCACAGCCCGGATGATCGTCGCATCGGCCGGCAGGCCCGCCTGCATCGCGGTGATCACGCCGATCTTCAGGCCCTTGAGCGGCAGGGTTTCGAGGTTCCTCGTGTAGTCGGTACGATGGTAGGGGAGGCTCCGGTAGTCGCGCTCGTCCGGCCTGGAAATGATGTTCATCAGCATGGCGCCGTCGCGCACCGTGCGGGTCATCGGGCCGGCGACACGGCCGAGGAAGGGTGGATTGATCGGCACGCGGCCGAGCGAGGGCTTCAGCCCGAACAGGCCGCAATGGGCGGCGGGCAGGCGGATCGAGCCGCCGATATCGGTGCCGACATGGAGCGGGCCGTAGCCGGCGGCACCCGCCGCGCCCGCGCCGGAGGAGGAGCCGGCGGGGTTCTTGGCGAGGTTCCAGGGGTTGCGCGTGATCCCGTGCAGCGAGGAGAGGCCCGCCGACAGCATGCCGTAATCGGGCATGGTGGTCTTGCCGAGGATGACCGCGCCGGCCTCGCGCAGGCGCGCGGGAACCGGCGAATCCGTCTCCTTCGGCGTCATGTCGGCGATCGGCACGCCGATGGGCGCGGGATCGCCCGCCGTCATCAGGTTTTCCTTCACGGTCACCGGCACGCCGTCGAGAGGTGAAAGCGCCTTGCCGCGGTTCCAGCGCCGCTCGGCCGATTTCGCCGCCTTCAGCGCCGCTTCCGCCGCGACGATATACATGGCGTTGATATGCGGTTCGCAGGCCTCGATGCGGGCGAGAACGGCCCGGGTCACCTCCACCGGCGACAGTTTCTTCGACTTGTAGGCCCTGGACAGGTCGGCTGCGGAGAGATCGGCGAGGTCGGACATAGAGGCTCCGGAAGGCTGTTGCGCCACAATTCCTCTCCGGGCGGCCGATCCGCAAGGGGCAGCGGCGGCTGAGGGGCCATGCGCGGCGTTCTTTCCTTCGTCCGGCTGGAATCCCCGGCCGAACCCGCTACATTCGGCACCCCTGTAGCTTCGAGGCCCAGCATGCTGTCGTCCGTCCTCATCGCCAACCGTGGCGAGATCGCCGTCCGCGTCATCCGGACGGCGAAGCGGCTGGGTTTGCGGACCATTGCCGTCTATTCGGATGCCGATGCCAACGCCATGCACGTGAAGCTGGCGGACGAGGCCTATCCCATCGGACCGGCGCCCGCGCGCGACAGCTATCTGGTCATCGACAAGATCATTTCGGTGGCGAAACAGGCCAAGGCCGAGGCCATCCACCCCGGCTACGGCTTTCTCTCCGAGCGCGCCGAATTCGCCGAGGCCTGCGCGGCCGCCGGCATCGTCTTCGTCGGGCCGCCGGCTTCCGCCATCCGCGCCATGGGCCTGAAGGACGGCGCCAAGGCGCTGATGCAGAAGGCCGGCGTGCCGGTCGTTCCGGGCTATCACGGCGCCATGCAGGACGGGAAGTTCCTGAAGGAGAAGGCCTACGAGATCGGCTATCCCGTGCTGATCAAGGCGGTCGCGGGCGGCGGCGGCAAGGGTATGAAGCGCGTCGACAAGGCTGTCGATTTCGACGAGGCGCTTGCCTCTGCCCAGCGCGAGGCGCAGGGGGCCTTCGGCGATCCGCGCGTGCTGATCGAAAAATACGTGCTCTCGCCGCGCCATATCGAGATTCAGGTCTTCGGCGACACCAAGGGCAATGTCGTCCACCTGTTCGAGCGCGACTGCTCGCTTCAGCGCCGCCACCAGAAGGTGATCGAGGAAGCGCCGGCCCCCGGCATGCCCGAGGCGATGCGGGCCGCCATGGGGCAGGCGGCGGTCGAGGCGGCGCGGGCGGTCGGCTATGTCGGCGCGGGGACCGTGGAGTTTATCGCGGACGGCTCGGCGGGGCTCCAGCCGGACAGGTTCTGGTTCATGGAGATGAACACCCGCCTGCAGGTGGAGCATCCGGTGACGGAGGCGATCACGGGCCAGGATCTGGTGGAATGGCAGCTCAGGGTCGCATCCGGCGAGCGCCTGCCGCTGTTGCAGGAAAACCTTGCCATCCACGGCCACGCCGTCGAGGCGCGGCTCTATGCCGAGGACCCCGAGAAGGGCTTCCTGCCCTCGACCGGCAAGCTGCATGCGCTGGAATTCGGCATGGCGGAGGGCGTGCGCATCGATACGGGCGTGGAGGAAGGGGCCGAGGTCTCGCCCTTCTACGATCCGATGATCGCCAAGGTCATCGCCCACGGCGCGACCCGCGACGAGGCGCTGGACCGGCTCGGCGAGGCGTTGGGCGGAACGGTGGTGGCGGGGCCGCGGACCAATGTGACATTCCTCAAGGCGCTGACCGAGGCCGAGGGCTTCCGGGCGGGTGATTTCGACACGGGGTTCATCGACCGGAATGTCGAGGCGCTGGGCGCCGTGCCGCAGCCGATGGATGCGAAGGCGGCGGCGGTGGGAGCTCATCATCTCATCAGGAAACAACTGAAGCGGTTCGCTCGCTCGGAAGATTCGGAGAGCGCCATGCGCGCCGCAGATCCGTGGAGCGTTGTCGGGTCAGATGGCTTTGTTCTTTCGTCAACAGCTTGGGCGAGAACGCAAAGCATTCTGGTCGATGGGGAAAAGCAGACGGTTGGTCTGCGATGGTCGGTCAATGGCCCCGTTGTTACCTTGGAGGGCCGCGAGTTTCCAATGGACCAAGTCGGCAGATGGTATCCTTACGGCCACGATGCTCAGATCGACGGTGAGGCGCGAGCTATTGAGCGTCTCGACCGCGTCTTCGTCATCCGCAACGGCCGTCAGACCGAGGTCCGCGCCTTCGATTCGCTCGACGTCGACCTCGACCATCTCGACGGCGGCGGCTCGGTGAAGGCGCCCATGCACGGCAAGGTCGTGCAGGTCTTCGTCGAACCGGGACAGCAGGTGGAGAAGGGCGACCGCATCGCGGTCATCGAGGCCATGAAGATGGAACACACGCTGGTCGCGCCGACCGGCGGCACGGTGACCATGGTCGCTGTGCTCGCGGGCGAACAGGTGGCCGAGGGCGCGCCGGTCGCGGCCATCGAGGCGGCTGAAGGGCAGGAGAAGGCGGCGTGAGGTCGGTTGCTGCCGGCTTCGCGGCGCTCGCGCTCACAAGCGCAGCGGCAAGTGCCTGCCAGTGCTACAATTTCTCCCGCGCGGAGATCGTCCAGCGCGCCGATATCGTGTTCGAGGGCACGGTGGCGGTGGTGACCGAGGTGCGGGGCCTGTTGCAGGCGACCATCGACGTCTCGCGCATCGAGAAGGGGCCGCCCGTCACCTCGCTCACCCTTTTGACGCCGGGCTCCACGGCCGCCTGCGGCGTGCCGTTTCGCGTCACCCAGCGCGTGATCGTCGCCGCCATGCGCGACGGGCGGGTCTGGCGCACCGACAATTGCATGTCTCTGGCGCTGCGGCCCGCGCCCTTTGTCCCCAACCGTTGAGGCCGCGCCCCTTGGGGCGGGGCGTCGTCGGCGCTAGTATCGCGCCGTGGCACTCAATCTCATCAAGCTCTGCGTCGGCGCGGAATCGGTCGAGGACCTCCAGGACTGGGTCGACCGGCGCATGCGCATGCATGGCGAGCAGGTCCACACCACCCGCATGGTGCCGAAGCGCGGCGACGAGATCATCGGCGAGGGATCGCTCTACTGGGTGATCAAGGGCACGATTCTCTGCCGCCAGCGCATTCTCGGCATCAGGCCCTTCACGGATTCGGAGGGGATCGGGCGTTGCGACCTGATTCTCGAGCCGCTCATCGTCCGCGTCCAGCCGCGCCGGCGCGGGCCGTTCCAGGGCTGGCGCTATTTCGACGCGAAGGACGCGCCGCCCGATCTCGATGCCGGGCCGACCAAGGGCATGCCGCCGGAACTGGCGAAGGAACTGGCGGATCTCGGCCTTCTCTAGGCGCGCCTACCGGTTCCAGTTCGGCTGAGGCGGCCGCGCCGCCTCGTCGATCCGCGCCTTCATATGCGCCGCCACGTCCCGCACCGGTTCCAGTCCGTGCGACAGGTCGCTTGCCTGCTGGTTGGCGTATTCCAGTTCGGAAATGAGCTTGTCGACCTTGGCCAGCGCCTCCGGGTCGGGCCTGGTCACGACTTCGGAGCCGAACAGGATCAGCAAGGGACCGGCCGGCAGGAGCAGGCTGAGCGCCAGCGTCACCTGCCAGAGCAGGTTGCGGTCCTCGAAACTGGCCGCGTTGATCGCGCTGACATAGGCGGCGCCCGCGGCTGCCGGCAGGACCAGCACGAGCACAATGCCGACGACCCCGGCCAGGCGCGGCCTCAGCCGGCTCGTCACTCTCATCGATTCACCCCGAGCACCGACATGACGGAGCATCAGTGTGGCCGGGGGCGCCCCCGTTGCGCAAGCCGCCGGCGGAACGAGGCGGTGATCGAGCTCCTGTTGGCGGTCCCGAACGTCGTCTTCCGCCCCCGAAGAGGCCTCAGACCGGGAGGCAGAGGAAGGCCGCGACCGGCGAAAATACCAGCGACAGCGCGCCCGCGCCGGCGATCGCGACGCCAACGAACCGGCGCATGCCGTCCCGGCGCGCGGCCGACCGCAGGGCGGCAATGCCGAGCGCCGCGCCGATGACGGCCGGCATGGTGGCAAGCCCGAAACCGAGCATGAATGTGCTGCCGCCGGCGGCGGTCCCCTGCAGCATCGCGGCGAAGAGCGCGGCATAGACCATGGCGCAGGGCATGAAACCCCAGACGATGCCGGCGGCGATGGGCGCGCCGGCCGCACCGGCGGGCAGGGCGCGCGATGCGGCGATGACGGCATTGGCGACGGGCGCGGCCCAGCGGTCGAAAAGGGCGAGCGAGGGCAGGAGGCCGGCGGTGGACAGCCCGATCCAGATCAGCACGGCGGCGCCCGCGGTGCGGAGGACATTGAAGGCGGCCGCCTGATCGAACAGATGGACGACCGACGTGCCGACGAGGCCGACAGCGCCGCCCGCCACGGCATAGGCGACGACCCTGCCGATCTGGGTCAGCACCAGCGTCCGGGCCGCCGCGGCGGTGCTGCCGTCGGGGTGGATGGTCATGGTCAGCGCGCTGCCGATGCTGCCGCACATGCCGGCGCAGTGCAGGCTGGAGGCAAGGCCGACGAGGAAACCGCTCCCGAGGGCCAGAGGCAGCGTCGCCGACATGGTCAGACCGCCGCCGAATGGCGACCGGCCTGGCCGAGCCGGGCGTCGAACACCGCCGCGACGAGGCGCGTCAGCGGCCGGCCAGCCTCGGTGACCTCGACGAGGCCGCCTTCGTGCCGCGCGAGGCCCTCGGCTTCAAGGTCCCGCAGCGCATCCAGCGCGGCGTCGAACAGGTTCGGCGCGAGGTCGTGACGGTTGAGGATGGCGGGCAGATCCGCGGGATAGCCGCACATCAGCCGCTCGATGACCTCGCCGCGCGCCCGGTCCTCGCGGGTGAAGGCAAGGCCACGCACCGTGGCGAGCCTGCCGGCATCGATGGCGCGCTGATATCCGGCCGTGTCCGGCGCGTTCTGGACATGGCCCTGCGGCAGGCGGCCGATGGCCGAGGCGCCAAGACCGATCAGGGCGTCGGCGTCGTCCACCGTGTAGCCCTGGAAGTTGCGGCGAAGGTCGCCGCCCTGGTGGGCCTGCGCCATCGCGTCGGCGGGCAGGGCGAAATGGTCGAGGCCGACCGCGACATAGCCGGCGGCGACGAGGGCGACGCGCGCCTCGCGCTCCTGTTCGAAGCGCAGCGCCGCATCCG
Source organism: Phreatobacter sp. (assembly GCF_016793595.1). GTDB lineage: Bacteria > Pseudomonadota > Alphaproteobacteria > Rhizobiales > Phreatobacteraceae > Phreatobacter. Next base: position 260,725 of record NZ_JAEULY010000009.1, on the reverse strand, counting down.
GCAGGGCCGCCTCGTCGATGAGCCGCTGGTGGCTCTTCATCCAGGGCACATGGGCATAGCCGAACAGCGAGATGCGGTCCGGGCGAAGCGTGGCGGCGAGACCGACGGTCGCGACGAGATCGGCCGTCGATTGGTGCGGCAGGCCGTACATGAGGTCGAACGAGATCGCGGCGATTCCTGCCTTGCGCAGCGCGCCGACGGCCGCGGCGACAGCCGCATAGGGCTGCACGCGGCCGATGGCCGCCTGAACATGCGGGTTCAGGTCCTGAACGCCGAGGCTGGCGCGCGTCACGCCGATGGCGCCGAGCGCGGCGGCGAACTTGTCGTCGACGGTGCGCGGGTCGAGCTCGATGGCGTGGTCGAGACCGGCAGGGAGCGCGAAGCGCAGCGCCATGCGGTCGACCAGCCGGGCGAGGCCGTCGGCCCGCAAGGTGCTCGGCGTGCCGCCGCCCCAGTGGAGGTGGTCCACCCGGCGGGCCGCCGTCGATGCCGACACGAGGTCGATCTCCGCCGCGAGGCGGTCGGCATAGGCGTCCACCGGCTCCCGCCGCCGCGTCACCTTGGTATGGCAGCCGCAATAGGAACACATGGCCGCGCAGAACGGCACGTGCAGATAGAGCGACAGGGTCGTGCCGGCCGAAATCTGCCCGAGCCAGTCCCGGTAGATGCCGGCATCGACCCCGGAATGGAAGTGCGGAGCGGTCGGATAGGAGGTGTAGCGCGGCACCTGCCGGCCCGCGAGCGCGGCCGGAATGGGAGTGGGATCGCGGGCGGCTGGCGCGCCGCCGGCCGGCGGGGGAACGATCATGGCGGGACGTCCGGTCCTTGGATGTCTTCCTGCCCACCAAACGACGGGCGCGCGCGGCGCGCGTTGATCGGCGTCAAATCGCGTCGTGGCCGATGCGCGCGGAAAGGTCGGCGATTGACGCAGGTCAATGAGACGCGCGCGCCGCCTGCGATGGTCCGACGTGATCCCGTGCCGGCCCCTGCGCCGCCCGGTGCCCCCAGGAGCAGACCATCATGACGGCGCAAGCCCAGAAGACATTCAGCCTCGCGGAGGCGGGCTCGATACTCGCCTTCGCGGCGACCGCGCTGCTCAGCCTCGTGATCGCCGCCGGTTCTGTCGATCAGGGCTACACGTTCCACGCGCTCATCTTCGCCGCGGCCTCGGTCGCGGCCATCTTCCTGGTCGGCAATCGCTACATGGCGCGCCCGGCCTCGATCCCGCTCGAGATCGACGGCAAGCCCAACTACAACATGGAGCCGGTGAAGTTCGCGGTCTGGGCCTCGGTGTTCTGGGGCATTGCCGGCTTCACCATCGGATTGCTGATCGCCAGCCAGCTCGCCTGGCCGGTGCTCAATTTCGATCTGCCCTGGACGAATTTCGGGCGCATGCGGCCGCTGCACACATCGGCGGTCATCTTCGCCTTCGGCGGCAACGTGCTGATCGGCACCTCGTTCTACGTCGTCCAGAAGACCTGCCGGGCCCGCCTCGCCGGCGAGATCGCGCCGTGGTTCGTCATCCTCGGCTACAACCTCTTCATCGTCGTCGCCGGCACCGGCTACCTGCTCGGCATCACGCAGGGCAAGGAATACGCCGAGCCCGAATGGTATGCGGACCTGTTCCTGACGGTGGTCTGGGTCGTCTATCTGCTGGTCTTCCTCGCCACCATCTGGCGGCGCAAGGAACCGCACATCTTCGTGGCGAACTGGTTCTATCTCGCCTTCATCGTCACCATCGCCGTGCTGCATCTCGGTAACAACGCCGCCGTGCCGGTGTCGATCTACTCGCCCAAGAGCTATATCGTCTGGTCGGGCGTGCAGGACGCCATGTTCCAGTGGTGGTACGGCCACAACGCCGTGGGGTTCTTCCTCACCGCCGGCTTCCTCGCCATCATGTATTACTTCATCCCGAAGCGGGCTGAGCGGCCGATCTATTCCTATCGACTGTCCATCGTTCACTTCTGGGCGCTGATCTTCCTCTATATCTGGGCAGGCCCCCACCACCTCCACTACACCGCGCTGCCGGATTGGGCGCAGACGCTGGGCATGACCTTCTCGGTCATCCTGTGGATGCCCTCGTGGGGCGGCATGATCAACGGCCTGATGACGCTCTCAGGCGCCTGGGACAAGCTCAGGACCGACCCGGTCCTGCGCCTGATGGTCGTCTCGCTGGCCTTCTACGGCATGTCGACCTTCGAGGGGCCGCTCATGTCGATCAAGGCGGTCAACTCGCTGTCGCACTATACCGACTGGACCATCGGCCACGTCCATTCCGGCGCGCTCGGCTGGGTCGCCTACGTGTCCTTCGGCGCGCTCTACTGCCTGGTCCCGTGGCTCTACAACCGCAAGCAGCTCTACTCGAACCGGCTGGTCGAGTGGCACTTCTGGGTCTCGACGCTCGGCATCGTCCTCTACATCTCGTCGATGTGGGTCGCCGGCATCATGCAGGGCCTCATGTGGCGCGCCTACACCGCGCTCGGCTTCCTCGAATACTCGTTCATCGAGTCCGTCGCGGCCATGCACCCCTACTACGCGATCCGGGCTCTCGGCGGCGCCTTCTTCGTCGCCGGCTCCCTGATCATGGCCTTCAACCTGATCATGACCGTGCGCAGCGGCGAGGAGGCGGAGCAGGAGCCCGCCCCCGCGCTCGTGCCGGCCGAGTGAGGACCCCCCATGTCGCTCTGGAACAAGCACGCGATCCTCGAGAAGAACTCGATCATCCTGACCATCGGCATCATCATCGTGGTCGCCATCGGCGGCCTCGTCGAGATCGCTCCGCTCTTCTACCTGCGCAGCACCATCGAGCGGGTGGAGGGGGTCAGGCCCTACACGCCGCTGGAACTGGCCGGGCGCGCCATCTACGTGCGCGAGGGCTGCTACAACTGCCACAGCCAGATGGTCCGCCCGCTGCGCGACGAGGTCGAGCGCTACGGCCACTATTCGCTGGCGGCGGAAAGCATGTACGACAAGCCCTTCCAGTGGGGCTCCAAGCGCACGGGTCCGGACCTCGCCCGCGTCGGCGGCAAGTATTCGGACGAGTGGCACGTCGCCCACCTCGCCAATCCGCGCTCGATCGTGCCGCAGTCGATCATGCCGGGCTACGCCTTCCTCTCGCAGACCGAGGTGCGGCCCGAGCAGATCGAGGGCCACTTCATCTCCAACCGCCGCGGCGGCGTGCCCTATTCGCCCGAGCAGGTGGCCAATGCCTGGGGCGACCTGCGGGCCCAGGTGAACCCGGACGGTCCTACTCTCGCGGCCTTCCAGAGCCGCTATCCCGGCGCCATCGTCCGCGCCTTCGGCGGCAACGCGTCCGCCGCGGCCAACGGCACCGTCACCGAGATGGATGCGCTGGTCGCCTACCTCCAGGTGCTCGGCACGATGGTCGATTTCCGCACCTACGACGCGCGCGCCAACATCCGCTGAGGAGATACCGATGAGCGTCTATTCCTGGCTTGCCGGTTTCGCCCAGACGGCAGGACTTCTCTACTTCGTCGGCATGTTTCTCGCCATCGCCGCTTACGCCTTCTGGCCGCGCAACAGGGCGCGGTTCGACGAGGCTTCGACCATCCCGCTGCGGGAGGACTGATCAATGGCCAACCATCCCCCCGAGATCGATGCCGCCACCGGCCGCTCAACGACAGGCCATGAGTGGGACGGCATCAAGGAGCTGAACTCGCCGCTGCCCAAGTGGTGGCTCTACGTCTTCTACGCGACCATCGTCTGGTCGATCGGCTACTGGATCGTCTATCCCGCCTGGCCGCTGGTCACCGGCTACACCAAGGGGCTGTTCGGCTATTCGTCCCGCGAGAGCGTCGTCGTCGAGCTCGATGCCCTGAAGGCGCTGCGGGCGTCGCGCAGCACGGCGCTCGCCTCGGCCTCGCTGGAGGACATCCAGCGCAATCCGGACCTGCTGACCTTCGCCCTGGCGCAGGGCAAGGCGGCCTTCGGCGATAATTGCGCGCCCTGCCACGGCCTCTCCGCCACCGGCGCGCGCGGCTTCCCGAACCTGCGCGACGACACCTGGCTGTGGGGCGGCTCGCTCGCCGAGATCCGCCAGACCATCGCCCACGGCGTCAGGACCGGCGACGATCGCTCCCGTCAAGGCTCCATGCCGGCGCTCGGCGGCCCGAACGGCGTCCTCAAGCGCGACGAAGTGATCACGGTCGCCAACTATGTGCGCTCGCTGGCGGGGCTCTCGGTCCGGCAGGGCACCGACCTTGCCAAGGGCAAGGAACTGTTCGAGACCAATTGCGTCGCCTGTCACGGGGCCGATGGCCGCGGCAATCGCGAGCTCGGCGCCGCCAACCTGACCAGCGCCAACTGGGTCTATGGCTCGGACGAGGCGACCATCGTGGAGACCATCAACAACGGTCGCGGCGGGGTCATGCCCGGCTGGACCGGCCGCCTCGACGACACCACCGTCAAGGCGCTCACCATCTACGTCCACGCGCTCGGCGGCGGGCAATAGCGCCAACCGCAAGGGGCGTGATCGGAGGGGCGCGTGTCGTGGCAGCGGCACGCGCCCTTGTCCGTGTCGCGAACCGCGCTTGAGACAGGTCAAGGCAGCTCCGCCGGCGGCGGGGCAGGGTGCAGGGACGGCGCGAACCTTTTCCCCCGGGACAGCCATGCAGAACTCCGCGAGCCTTTCCGAGACCACCGCCCCCCCACCGGACGACGAGCCGCTCTATGTCGGCGGGCCGCGCATCTATCAGCAGAGCGTCAAGGGGCGGCTGCGCACCATCAAGTGGGCGGTGCTGTTCATCTGCCTCGGCGTCTATTACTTCCTGCCGTTCCTGCGCTGGTATCGCGGGCCGAACCAGCCCGATCAGGCGGTCCTCGTCGATCTCGCCAACAACCGATTCTACTTCTTCTTCATCGAGATCTGGCCGCAGGAAGTCTATTACTTCACCGGCCTGCTGGTGCTCGCCTCGCTCGTCCTGTTCCTGAGCAACGCGGTCGCGGGCCGCGTCTGGTGCGGCTATCTCTGCCCGCAGACGGTCTGGACCGATCTGTTCATGACGGTCGAGCGCTGGATCGAGGGCGATCGCCGCGAGCGGATGCTGGCCGACGCCAAGCCGATGACGGCGGCGAAGCTCGGGCGTCTCGCGCTCAAGCATTTCGTCTGGCTGATGATCGCCTGGTGGACCGGCGGCGCTTGGGTGCTCTATTTCGCCGATGCGCCGACGCTGGTGAAGGACCTCGCCACCTTCCAGGCGCCGATGATCGCCTATGTCTGGATCGCCATCCTGACCTTCACGACCTATGCGCTGGCCGGCCTGATGCGCGAGCAGGTCTGCCTCTACATGTGCCCCTGGCCGCGCATCCAGGCCGCGCTGACGGATCAGTACGCGCTCAACGTCACCTATCGCTACGACCGTGGCGAGCCGCGCATGTCGGTCAAGTCGGCGGCGAAGGCGCGCGCGGCCGAGGAGCCGGCCGGCGACTGCATCGACTGCCGTCAGTGCGTCGTCGTCTGCCCGACCGGCGTCGATATCCGCGATGGCTCGCAGATGGGCTGCATTCAGTGCGGCCTCTGCATCGATGCCTGCAACACGGTCATGACCAAGGTGAACCGGCCGCTGGGCCTGATCGCCTACGACAACGACGTCAATATCGCGCGGCGCGCCGAGGGTCTCGAGGAAACCTATCCGATCGTCCGTTCGCGCACCGTGCTCTATGTCGGCATGATCGCGCTTGTCGGCCTCGCCATGCTCTACGGGCTGATGACGCGCTCGTTCACCGACCTGTCGGTGCTGCACGACCGCAATCCGCTGTTCGTGCAGCTCTCGGACGGTTCGGTGCGCAACAGCTACACGGTGCGCCTGCTCAACAAGCGGCCGCTGCATCGCATCTTCGTTCTGGCCGTGGACGGGCTGCCGATGGCGCGCGCCACCGCGGTCGGCATCCCGAACACCGACATCGGCTGGCCGCTGATCGAAGTGGGGCCGGATGCGACGCGCGAGGTCATCGTCCACGTGACCGCGCCGAACGCGGCGTCGCTGCCGGCCTCGACCGACGTCACCTTCCGCATCACCGAACTCGGGTCCGGCGAGAAGGTCTCTTCCCGCGACCATTTCATCGCCCGCTAGAGGAGCCACTGCCATGGCTGTTCTCGACACTTCGGATCGCCGGCCGCGCAGACTGACCGGCCGGATGGTGTTCCTGATGTTCGTCGCCTTCTTCGGCGTCATCTTCACCGTCAACGCGCTGATGCTGACGCTGGCCCTCGACACCATGCCCGGCCTGACGACAGCGAGCTCCTATCAGGCGAGCCAGCGCTTCAATCGCGACCTCGCGGCCGCGCGCGAGCGCGACGCTCGCGGCTGGACCGTCGACGCGCGCGCCGATCGCGATCCGGCCGGGTTCGCCGCCGTGACGGTTTCGCTGCGCGATCCGGCCGGCGGACCGGTCGAGGGGGTGAGCCTTGCCGCGCGGCTCGAACATCCCGCGCGCCGGGCACTCGACCGGCCCCTCGACATGGCGAGGACCGGCATCGGGCTCTATGCCGGCACGGCCGCCGACGTGACGTCGGGCGCCCATGACCTGGTCGTCGAGGTCAGCCGCGACGGTGCCGTCCTGTTCCGCTCGCGCAACCGGATCATGCTGCCATGAGCCAGGCTGCCCTCGCCGCGGGCGCCCTCCATCACGCCGCGGCCGATGCCCTTCTGCCCGACGCGGCCGCGGTTCCGCCCGCCACCGACCTGTCGCTGTTCGTCGAGCCGCTGGGCGACGGCATGGCGCGTCTCGATCTTGCGGTCGATGGCATCACCTGCGCCGCCTGCATGCCGGTGATCGAACAGGGGCTGAAGGCGGTTCCCGGCGTCGTCGCCGCGCGGGTCAATCTGACCAACAGGCGCGTCGCGGTCGAATGGCGGCAGGATCGCACCGACGCCGAGACCGTCGTGAAGCGGCTCGACCGGCTCGGCTTCAGGGCGTTTCCCTTCGATCCGAAGGCCGCCGAGAGCGCCGAGGCGGCCGAGGCGCGCTTCCTGATGAAGTGCCTCGGCGTCGCCGGCTTCGCCATGATGAACATCATGCTGCTGTCGGTCTCGGTCTGGTCCGGCAATGTCAGCGACATCACGCAGGAGCAGCGCGACTTCTTCCACTGGCTCTCGGCGCTCATCGCCGTGCCGTCGGTCGCCTATGCCGGGCGGCCGTTCTTCCGGTCGGCGCGGACCGCGCTGGCGGCCGGCCAGCTCAACATGGACGTGCCGATCTCCCTCGGCGTCCTGCTCGCCGTCGGCCTGTCGCTGGCGGAGACCTGGAACCACGGCACCCACGCCTATTTCGACAGCGCCGTCATGCTGCTGTTCTTCCTGCTCACCGGGCGGTATTGCGAACAGCTCATGCGCCGCAAGACCTCCTCCGTCGCGGCCAATCTCGCCGCGCTGAAGGCCGAGACGGCGCTCAAGGTCATGGCGGACGGCGCGCTGCGGCAGGTTCCCATCGCGGCTGTAGCTGCCGGCGATATCGTGCTGGTCCGGCCCGGCGAGCGCATCGCCGTGGACGGGGTGATCACCGGCGGAACCTCCGCCATCGACCAGAGCCTCGTCACCGGCGAGACGCTGCCGCAGACGGTCGCGCCGGGCGATCCGGTCTTCGCCGGCACGACCAACCTGTCGGGCATGCTGCGCGTCACGGTCAGGGCCGCGGCGCGCGGCACGCTGCTGGACGAGGTCGAGCGGCTGATCGAGACCGCCGCGCAGTCGCGGTCCACCTATCGCCGGCTGGCCGACCGGGCCTCGGCGCTCTACTCGCCCGTGGTCCACGTCACGGCCATCGCGACCTTCGCGGGCTGGCTCGCCTTCGGCCTTGCCTGGCAGCCGGCGCTGGTCATCGCGATCACCGTGCTGATCATCACCTGTCCCTGCGCGCTCGGCCTCGCCATTCCTGCGGTGCAGGTGGTCGCCTCCGGTGCGCTGTTCCGCACCAATGTCCTGCTCCAGTCCGGCGATGCGCTGGAGCGGCTCGCCGAGGTCGACACGATCGTTTTCGACAAGACCGGCACGCTGACCCTGCCGGAGCCGGCCATTGCGGAGGCCGGAGCCCTGCCGGAACAGGCTCTCGGCCGCGCTGCCGCGCTGGCGCAGGGGTCGCACCACCCGCTGGCGCGGGCCGTGGCGGTCTCGGTGCCTCAGGCGCAGCCGCCCACCGATCTGGAGGAAGTGCCGGGGCAGGGCGTGCGCGCGTTCATCGACGGCGCCGAGGCCCGGCTGGGAAGCCCGGCCTTCTGCGGTGCCGAACGCGAATCGGCGGAGGTTGCCTCCCGCTACCCGGACGCCTCGCTGATCGCCTTCGCGCACGGCGATCTGCGTCACGTCTTCGCGGTCCGGCAGGCTCTGCGGCCGGACGCGGTCGCGGTCGTCGCGGCCCTGCGCCGCGCCGGCTTCGAACTTGCGATCTATTCCGGCGATCGCGTCGAGGCCGTCGAAACAGTCGCGCGGGAACTCGGCATCACGGCCTTCGAGGGCGGCTTGAAGCCAGCCGGCAAGATCAGTCGCATCGAGGCCCTCAAGTCCATCGGCGCCAAGGTGCTGATGGTCGGCGACGGGTTGAACGATGCGCCCGCGCTCGCCAGCGCCCATGTATCGATCTCGCCGATCACGGCCGTGCACCTGACGCAGGCCGCGGCCGACGCCGTGTTCCTCGGCGACAGGCTCGCGCCGGTCGCCGCCACGCTCGCCATCGCCCGCAAGGCGCGCCGGCTGATGACCGAGAACCTGTGGCTCGCGGTCGTCTACAACGCCATCGCCGTGCCCGTCGCCATTGCCGGACTGGTGACGCCGCTCATCGCCGCGCTCGCCATGTCGGGTTCATCGGTCATCGTCACGGCCAACGCGCTGCGCGCGCGGTCGGCACGGCTCTGAGGGAGGCTGGAATGGATGTGCTGGTCTTCCTGGTGCCGCTCGCGCTCGGCCTTGGCCTGCTGGGCCTCGCGGCTTTTCTCTGGTCGCTCAACACCGGCCAGTACGAAGACCTCGACGGCGCCGCCTGGCGCGCCATCGCCGACGAGGACGGATCGCTGGGGACCGATGGGGCTCAGGCCGTCGGCGCCACGGCGACCGACTTGACGAAGCCGACGGAGCCCGGCCGGAAGTGGTGATCGGTCAGCACCTGGCCGATATCGGTCCAGCTGGTCATCCGCTCCGCCGCGATTCGTGAATCGGCGTCCTCGATCACGATCTGGGTGCAGCCCCGCCGCGCCGCCAGCGAGTCGATGAAGTCGAACAGGACGTCGGAGGCAGTGCTGGCGGGCAGATCCGCGCGCGAGAGGTAGGATACTTCCAGCCGCCGGCCGAAGCGCGGGTCGAGTGCGATGCGGAACAGGCACGCGGCATGCGCATAGCCGCGCTGGTCGGCGACCACCACGCAGCCGAAATGGCCGCTGTCGCCGGCCTCGTCATGGTCGAACAGGGCGCGCCAGTTCTCGATTTCAATATCGGGATGGCAGATGCGAACGATGCCGAGCGCGGCCATCGCATCTGCGCCATGCACGAGGCGGGCGGTGAACATCGGGCGCGGCTTCCCATCAAGGCAACTGGCCCGGCTGAGGATCGGCGCGCGCGACGCCACGGTCTTTGTGCTAGATCAATCGCGCGGCCCGCGCCTGCTGGTAGTTTGATCTTCAGCAAAAGCGCTCTCAACCAAGGGGTCACTGCCATGACCACGCTTGCAGCGTTAGCCATGCCTTCTCAGCGCAGTGCCTGCGCCCGCCCCGGCGGGCCGAGCTATTGCGATGCGTGCAAGGTGCGGCCGCTCGCCGTGTGCGCCGCCCTCGAGGCGGGTGAACTGCACGAACTCGATGCCATCGTCCATCAGGGCCGCGTCGCGCCGAAGGAGACCTTCATCCATCAGGGTGAGGACGCGACCTCGGTCTTCTCCGTGGTCGAGGGCACGGTGCGCCTCTACAAGCTGCTCTCCGACGGCCGCCGCCAGATCGTTGGCTTCGCGATGCCCGGCGACTTCCTCGGATTGGCCCTGCACAACCGCTACGGCTTCTCCGCCGATGCGGTGGACGCCGTGGCGCTCTGCAAGTTCGACCGCGCGGAGTTCGACCGGCTGGTCTCGGCCAAGCCGCATTTCCTGCGCCGCCTCCACGAGTTCGCCACCCATGAACTGGTCATCGCGCAGGAGCAGATGACGCTGATCGGCCGCCGCTCGGCCGAGGAGCGCATCGCCGCCTTCCTGCTGACCATGCGCGACCGCTGGGCGCGCATCAGCGGTGCGTCGGTGACCGTCCAGCTTCCGATGCAGCGCCTCGACATCGCTGACTATCTCGGCCTGACCATCGAGACGGTGAGCCGCACGCTCACCCGGCTGGCGCGCGACCGCGTCATCCTCATCGTGCCGGAGGCCGTGCGCATTCTGGACGAGGGCCGGCTGGCGCAGCTGGCGCGAGGCTGAGACGGGCTCGCGATTGATCCGCATCAAAGCGGTCCCTGCCGAATTTGCCATGATGACGTTGGCCTGATCTCGGGCCGTCTTTCGGGGGAACGACGGTTACGACGGGGCCGGGACGGTCGCCATGTGCGGCCGTCCGTTTTTTTGTTGACGCGCCGCGCAGTTGGCGAGCCAAGTCCGATCATCGGGAGGAGCTCGCCAGTGCGGCGAGGCTCCTCCCGTTGCCTTACCAGGACGACAGCACCGATCCCTGGAACGTCTTCTGGACGAACTCCCTGACCTCGGCCGACTGGTAGCTCTCGACGAAGGGCTTCACCCAGGCCTTGTCCTTGTCGGCGTCGCGGACGGCGATCAGGTTGACATAGGGCCCCTTCGGGTCCTCGCGCAGCAGCGCGTCGCGGCCGGGCGTGAGGCCCGCCGACAGCGCATAGTTGGTGTTGATCACGGCCGCGGCGACATCGTCGAGCGAGCGGGCGGTCTGGGCAGCCTCCAGTTCGATGAAGCGGAAGCGCCTCTCGTTCTGCACGATGTCGGCGATGGTCGGGCGGTAGCCGACACCTTCTTTCAGCTTCACGAGCCCCTTGTCCTGGAACAGCAGCAGCGCGCGGCCGCCATTGGTCGGATCGTTCGGGATGGCGATCTGCGCGCCGGCCGGCACCTCCTCCCAGCGCTTGTGCTTCTTGGAATAGACGCCGATCGGGAAGTTCACCGTGAAGCCGACGCCGACGAGATTGTATTTCCGGTCGGCGTTCTGCTGATCGAGGAAGGGCTTGTGCTGGTAGGAATTGACGTCGAGATCGCCCGAGGCGAGCGCGGCATTAGGCAGGATGTAGTCGGAGAATTCGGTGATCGAGAGGTCGAGCCCGCGCTTCGCGGCCACCGGCTTCACGGCTTCGAGGATCTGGGCGTGCGGGCCGGCGGTGACGCCGACGCGCAATTTGGTCGGCGCCTGGGCGCGGGCGATGGCGGGCGCGGCGAGGAGGGCGGCAGCCGACAGGATGAGGCTGCGGCGGTCGGGGGCGGAGTAGGTCATCGGTAGGTTCCTTGGTTTGGGGCTTGGGTTTGCAGTGGCTTGGGTTTGCAGGAGCTTGGGGAGTGAGCTGAAGGTTCAGGCGGTGCGCAGCCGCCTGTTGACGCGGCGGGCGATCCATTCGCCGACGCTCTGGACGCCCTGGACGAGCACGATCAGGACGATGACGACGGCGGCCATCACCTCGGGCATGAAGCGCTGGTAGCCGAAGCGGATGCCGAGATCGCCGAGGCCGCCGCCGCCGACGGCGCCCACCATGGCCGAGTAGCCGATGAGGCTGACAGCGGTGAGGGTGAGGCCGAGCACGATGGCCGGCAGCGCCTCGGGCAGGAGCACCTTGCGGACGATCTGGAAGGCGGTCGCGCCCATGGCCCGCGAGGCCTCGATCAGCCCCTGGTCCACCTCGCGGATCGCCGCCTCGACGATGCGCGCGATGAACGGCGTGGCCGCGACCGTCAGCGGCACGATGGCGGCGGTCGTGCCGATGGATGTGCCGGCGACGAGGCGGGTGAGCGGGATGATCGCGACGACGAGGATGATGAACGGCGTCGAGCGGGTCGCGTTCACCACGAGCCCGAGCGCGCGGTTGACCGCGACGGCCTGGAACAGCTCGCCCTTGCCGCTGGTCGCGAGGAACACGCCGAGCGGCAGGCCGAACAGCGTGCCGATCAGTCCGGCCGCCGTGACCATGTAGAGCGTCTGCCAGGTGGCTTCCGCGAGAAGTCGCGCGATTTCAGGGGACATAGCCGAGAATCTCCGTGTGGAGGCCGTGCGTCGTGGCGAGCGCCTGCAGCGCGTCGCCGACATCGCGCCGGGCGGGGACGGTGACGATGAGGTTGCCGAACGGCCGGCCGCCGATCTCGTCGACCTGGCCGGACAGCACGTTCACGTCGATGTCGAGGGAGCGCGACAGCCGCGAGATGACCGGCGCCGTCGCATGTTCGCCGGTGAAGACGATGCGGATCACCGCCGAGCCCGCTCCGTTTGGCGAGGCGCTCAGCCGATCCGCGAGATCGCGGGGCAGGGCGCTGCCGGTGACGGAGGCGATGAAGTTGCGGGTGGTTTCCGTCCGCGGCCGCGCGAACACATCGTAGACCGGACCCTCTTCGATGATCCGGCCATGCTCGATGACGGCGACCCGGTCGCAGATCTCCTTGATGACCTGCATTTCGTGGGTGATCAGCACGATGGTCACGCCGGTCAGCGCGTTGATGCGCTTGAGCAGCGCCAGAATCGCGCGCGTCGTCTCCGGGTCGAGCGCCGAGGTCGCTTCGTCCGACAGCAGCACTTTCGGGCGCGTCGCCAGCGCGCGGGCGATGCCGACCCGCTGCTTCTGTCCGCCGGATAGCTCGACGGGGTAGCGGCCGCGCTTGTCGCCGAGGCCGACCAGCTCGATGAGTTCGTCGACCCGCCGCTGAATCTCCGCGCGGGGCGTGCCCGCGAGCTCCAGCGGCAGCGCGATATTGTCGAACACGGTGCGCGACGACAGCAGGTTGAAGTGCTGGAAGATCATGCCGATGCTGCGCCTGAGGTCGCGCAGGCGGTCGGGATCGAGATCGCCGACCTCGGCGCCGTCGACGACGACCGATCCCGAAGTCGGCCGGTCGAGCCCGTTGATGATCCGCAGGAGCGTCGATTTGCCGGCGCCGGACCGGCCGATGATGCCGGTGATACCGCCGCCGGGCACGGAGAGGTCGACGCTGTCGAGCGCCGTCACGGCGGGATCTCCGCCCTTGGCCCGGAACGCCTTGGAAACGCTGCGGAACAGGATGGCTGAACCCGCGCGGCCCGGGTCTTCCGCCGGGGGCGGTCCGGACGACGGGATCGCCACGGGATCTGGAAAGCGTGTCAGTGCATTCATGGCGGCTCGGCCTTCGGGGAATGAGGCACCGGCCCCGCGCGGAATGGGCGGGGGTGGTGAGACTGGTCGGGTTGCGAGGCGATGAGGTTCAGGCGGCGCGCAGGACGGCAGCCGGCAGGACGCCGCGCCGGGCATCGGCGATGGCGCGTCGCAACACCTTCAGGGATCGGAAGAGCTGCGAGTCCAGCCGGTTCAGCGTCGGCGTCGCCGCGAAGAAGCGGAATCCACCGCGATCCTGGACCGCGAGGCCGACGGCTTCGTTGTCGAACTCGATGAGAGAGACATCCGAGCGGAGCGGATGCGGGACGTGGGACTGGAACATGACGGACCTGCCGCCGGACGGGGCCGGCGTCTCCATTGCGATGAGCGCGGGGGGTGGGAGAGGCGTATCGGTCACATGGACCGACAACACCGTCCGTTGCGGCGCATCCGGCGGCAGAGCCAGGTCTGGGAAGAGAAGCGCGGCCGCGAAGCCGCGGAAGCAACGAAATTCATCGGACCAACTCCTCAGAGGAGCCCACGAACTTCATTCGTGGCGCTTTAGCCCTTGGTCACGCGGTGCAAGCTGCTCCATCAAAAGCCGCGTCAGGCGCCGGAGCGAAGCCGACGACTGAGCCTTGATCATGCGGTTCGCGGGGGTGCCCTGTCAACAAAATCATTCTCTAAAAAGAACGGTCGCCTGTAGAACGGCAGCGCAATCTGCGGCCCGATTGGAGAAATTTCATGATGATTGGCGCAAGTTGTGCCGGATTGAGGTCAGAATAACAAACTGCATTGCCGCTATCAGTGGCGTTTCGTTCTCTAAAGCGAACGAATACCGCCGCACTGGAACAAGCTGGAACGACGACGGCCCCTTCCCGCCGGTCGCGACCGGACCGAGGGGGCTGGCAGACGTCGTTGGCACGCCGGTCCCCGATCGACCAAGCGAACAGGCGGCCGGTGCTGTCGGATAATTCGGAGAAAATTGGTCGGAGTGCCGAGATTCGAACTCGGGACCCCTTGCACCCCATGCAAGTGCGCTACCGGGCTGCGCTACACTCCGACCGTGCCGGGGGATTTAGGACGTTTCGGCGGCGGCTGCAACCCGCCTGCGACGGCCAATCCCCACAAGAGACCGCCGAGCGCCCAGAAGTGGCGCCAGTGGTCGGTGTCGATGATCTTGCCCTCGAAGGCGAGGCCGCAGAAGGTCGCGAATACGGCGATGGCCGCCGGCTGCCACGGCGTGCGGCGGAAGGCGGCGAGAAGCCCGACGAACAGCGTCAGCCCGACCAGCACGTGATAGGCGATGCCCGCCGTCCAGCCGCCGGACATGAAGGCGTTCAGATAGACGTTGTGCACATCCTCGGGGAAGAAGCGGGTGAATTGCAGCGGCCCGATGCCCATCGGCAGGTCGAGCGCCATCTGCCAGCCATAGGCGTGCCGGCCGAAACGGCCCATCGGGCCATGATCGTAGCTCTGGTTGAAGCTGGCGCGCTCCTTCATCAGGTCCGCGACCTTGTCGATGGAGAGCAGCACTGCGAGCAGCGCGGCCATCAGCACGAGCCCGGCCGTCACCACGACAAGGATGCGAAGCCTGTCGGCGCGCGTCTGCGCGGTGAGGAACAGGAGACCGGTCATCACCGCCGCCGATAGCGCGAAGTGAATCCAGGCGCCGCGCGAGAAGGAGAGAAGCAGGGCAACGAGCAGCACCGCGAAGACGGCGCCGGCGCGCAATATCTGCACGCGGCCGCCCGCGTAGAAGGCCTGCATGGCCGTCAGCATCGGCAGGATCAGAAACGGCCCGAACACATTGGGATCGTTGAAGGTTCCCTTGGCGCGACCATAAAGGGTGAGAAGGTCGAAGGCCCCCGGAAAGGCGCGGAAATAGCCGGCGAGACCGGCAAGAGCGGCGATGACAGCGGCGAGTGTCCAGGCGCGAACGACCACATCCATGCGCGCAGCGGTGTTCTCGGCCGCGACGATGGCGAAGAACACCATGGTAACAGCGAGATACCAGGACACCGCGACCCACGACGCCACCTTCTTCGCGCCGAGGACGGGAATCGCCGAGAGCGTCAGGCCGAGGCAGTAGACGACGAGAATCAGCACCAGCGGCATGAAAGCCGCGCGCAGCCTCAGTCCGCCCGTGGCTGCGAAACAGCCGATCGCCACGAGAGCGCCGATCTCATAGGGCGACGGCTCGGCGAAGACGAAGGCGCTGCCGACCAGCATCAGGAACAGGACGCGCAGGCGCAGCGCTTCCCTGTCCACCAGCCAGCCGGCCGTGCCGTAACCCGCGGCCGCGACGTTCCGGGCGGGGTTCGCAGCGATCATCAGAACGCGTTGTCGCGGTGCTGGGCGAGCGAGATCGGCGTCTTGGCGAGGATGTAGAGGTCGAACAGGATCGACCAGTTCTCGATGTAGTAGAGGTCGTGCTCGACGCGCCGCTGGATCTTCTCGGGCGTGTCGGTCTCGCCGCGCCAGCCGTTGATCTGCGCCCAGCCGGTAATGCCCGGCTTGACCTTGTGGCGGGCGAAATAGCCGTCGACAACGTCGTCATAGAGCTTGTCGGCGGCCTTGGCGTGCGCCGCGTGCGGGCGCGGGCCGACCAGCGACAGATTGCCCTTGAAGACGACATTGATCAGCTGCGGCAGCTCGTCGATCGAGGTCTTGCGGATGAACCGGCCGACGCGGGTGACGCGCGGATCGCCCTTGCTGACGAGCTTCGAGGCGGTCGCATCGCTCATGTCGGTGTACATGGAACGGAACTTGAAGACCTCGACCAGCTCGTTGTTGAAGCCGTAGCGCTTCTGGCGGAAGAAGACCGGCCCCTTGGAATCGAGCTTCACCGCGATGGCGGTGGTGATGAGGACCGGCGACAGCGCGATCAGCGCCAGCGTGCCGACGACCTTGTCGAAGATCCATTTCAGCACGACGTCCCAGTCCTGGATCGGCTTGTCGAACACGTCGAGGACGGGAACGTTGCCGATATAGGAATAGGCGCGCGGGCGGAAACGCAGCTTGGCCGTATGGGCGGCAAGGCGGATGTCCACCGGCAGAACCCAGAGCTTGCGCAGCATGGTCAGCACGCGCGCCTCGGCCGTCATCGGGATCGTGACGATGACGAGATCGACGCGCGTGCGGCGGGCGAATTCGACGAGGTCGTCGACTGTTCCCAGTTTCGGCACGTGCGCGGCATGGGCCGGCGAGCGGGCATCGGTGCGGTCGTCGAAGGTGCCGCAGATGGTGACGTCGGAATCCTCCTGCGCGAGGATCGACTGGATCAGCTCCTCGGCCGGCTCGCCGCCGCCGACCACGACGGCGCGGCGCTGGAGGCGGCCGGCGCGCGACCATGATTTGACCACCTGCGCGAGGGCGATGCGCGCTGAGGCGAGAATGATCAGCCCGGTGGCGTACCAGCTGCCAAGCCAGACCCGCGACAGTTCGTCGCCGGCCTTGAAGAAGAAGGCTGCGGCCACGGCGACGAGGAAGACCAGCGTCCAGGCGATCAGGAGGCGGCTGAACTGCGCGACATGGGTGCGGAAGACGTGAACGTCGTAGAGCCCGGCCGCCTGGAAGGCCGCGAGCGTCAGCATGGCGAGGCCGAACAGGCTGACGGTCGAGGTCCATTGCAGGCCGTGGACCGGATAGACCCAGCCGAGATAGATGACCGCGCCAAGCGACAGGACGACGGTGAACTCGATGAGGCGGACGAAGCCGCCGAGCACAACCGGCGAATAGGCCGCGCCGACCGCCTCGTCGGCGATCTTGGCCGCAAGGGCGGACAGCTCGCGCCGCTCGCCGTCGACGGCCGGCTTTGCTGCCTGATCCGCCTCGACGGCCTTGATGATATCCCGCCCGGTTATGCCCAGCATGGTCCTGCCTCACCCGTATTCCCGCGCGTGAGGATAGAGACCAATGGTTGCTTTTCGCTTGATCGCTCGCGGCAGAGGCTAACGACCGCTGCGGGCGGAAAGAGCCGCGCGATAGGCGTCGAGGACGCCCTCCGTCATCGCGGCGGTCGAGAAGCCGCCGGCGACGCGGTCGCGCAGGCGGGCGGCGAAGACAGCGGCTTCGGCCGGGTCGTCCAGCATGCCGGCTATGGCGCGGGCGAGCGCTGGCGCATCGTCCGGCGGGATCAGTCGTCCGGCATCCTCGCCGAAAATCTCGCCGATGCCGCCGACGGCGGTGGCGATCTGCGGCAGGCCGGCGGCGCCGGCCTCCAGAACCACGTAGGGCAGGGATTCCGCACGGGACGGCACGATCATCAGTCGTCCGAGCGTGAAAGCCTGCCGGGCGGGCAGGGCGCCCGGAAAGCGCACGCGGTCGGCAAGGCCGAGGCGCGATGCCTGCTCCCTGAACGTTTCCGCGTCAGGTCCGGCCCCGACCAGCGTGGCGGTCACGAGGCGTCCATCGCGCGCGAGCAGGGCAATGGCCTCCAGCAGCACGTCGACGCCCTTCAGGTGGCGTAGTTCGCCGATGAAAATGAGGTCCGTCGCATCGCTCGCGGCTTCAACCGGCGCGAACTCGTCCTCCGCGACGCCGTTATGGACGACGCGCGTGACGCCCTGAGGCTCACAGACCTTGGCACGGAACGTGTCGAGCCCGTAGCGGCTCTCGAACAGGAACAGGTCGGTGCGGCGCGCCAGCAGGGCTTCGAGGGTCAGATAGGCGAAACCGACCGCTGTTTTTCGCGAATAGTGCAGGCTGCCGCCATGCGGCGTGTAGGCTTTCAGCCGTCTGCCGCCGACGAGGCGGGCATAGGCGCCGCCCTTGGAGCCGTGGCCGTGAACGACATCGACGCCCATGTCCGCGATGCGCTTCGCCACGAAACGGCCGGCCGACCAGTCGGACGGGCCGAGCTCGCGGCTCATGGCGACGCGCGTGACGCCGAGCGCCAGTTCCGAACCGAGCTCGGTCAGGATTGTCTCGGCGCGCTCGCCGCCGGTCGAAGCATCCGCGACGATACCGACGCGGTGGCCGCGCGCGGTCTGTTCGCGCGCGAGATCGACGACGTGGCGAAACAGCCCGCCGACCGGCGAGCGCATGACATGCAGGATCGAGAAGCTAGCGTTCACCGTGCTCAGAACCAGCGTTCGCGCACCACGACGGTATCGCCCGGCTGGAGCCGATGGGTGAGGGGCACATCGGCGCGATAGAGCTGCCCATTCACCTTGCGGGTGACCTCGACGTTCCAGCGATTGGCGCGCGGCGTGAAGCCGCCGGCGATGGCGACGGCATTCTGCGCGGTCATGCCGGTGACGAAGGGGAACTGCCCGCCGGCGGTGATCTCGCCCATGATGAAGAAGGGGCGATAGGTCTCGATCTCGACGGAGACGCTGGGGTCGCGGATGTAGCCGCCGCGCAGGCGCGAGGCGATCTCCTGTCCGAGCGACGGAGCGGAGCGCCCGGCTGCCGGCACCGCGCCGATCAGCGGCATGGAAATGGCGCCGGCCGAATCGACGGCATAGGAATTGGTCAGGCCCTCCTGCCCGAAGACGACGACGCGCAGGCGGTCGCCGGTATCCAGGAGATAGGGGCCCTGCGGCTCGATCTGGGCATGGGAAACCAGATGGCCTTCGCCGCCGACCGGCCCGACGACCCCGCGCGTGGTGTCGACCAGCGTGCCGGGTCCTGCGCCCGGGCGCCCGGCGCAGCCGGCCAGCGTCAGCCCGATCGCCGAAGCGACCAGCAAACGGCGCATCCCTGACCGACGCATCGCGTCCCGCCTCTGCATGCCAATCAACATGGCGCGGATGATGCGTCGTCATGGTTAAGAAACGCTGAGCGCATCACGCGCGGCGTTCGGCGGTTAACGCGGTGGCAACCTTAATCATTTCTGATGAGGCATCGGTTCCTTGAGGCAGATGCGACATGCGGACGACGGGCGGAGACGACGCCGGCCAGAGGGAGCGCCCGTCATTCGGGGCGCTCGACCTGTCTGCGCTCGCCGCAGCCATCTGGCGCAGGCGCGTGTGGATCGCCGCGCCGACGGCGCTGGCGCTGGTCGGCTCGGCGGTGATGGTCAATCTGACGAGCCCGACCTACCGCTCCGAGGCCCGCATTCTCGTGGAGAGCGGCGAGACCGGCTACACGCGCGCCGAAGGCGACCGCTCCGGCGGCGAGCGGGCCGCCATCGATCAGGAGACGGTGCTGAGCCAGGTCCAGCTGGTGCAGTCGCGCGACATCGCGCGCACGGTCGCGGACAAGCTGGAACTGTCGCGCCGGCCCGAGTTCGACCCGGCGCTGCGCGGCGTCAATCCGATCCGGCAGGCCCTGATGCTGGTCGGTCTCGCCGACAATCCGCTGCGCATGACCGCCGAGGAGCGGGTGCTTCGCAGCTATTTCGAGAAACTCGCGGCCTATCAGGTCGACAAGTCCCGCATCATCGCCGTCCAGTTCGAATCGGACGATCCGCGCCTCGCGGCGGAAGCGGCTAACGCGATCGCGGCGCAGCTCATCGCGGCGCAGCAGGCGGCCAAGCGCGACCGCACGCGCAATGCCGGGCAGTGGCTGTCCGGCGAGGTCGAAACCCTGCGCAAGAAGGTCGAGGAGGCCGAGGGCCGGGTCGAGAGCTTCCGCGCCCGCGCCAACCTGTTCGTCGGCTCCAACAATGTCAGCCTGACCGCACAGCAGCTGGCGGAGGTGAACAGCCAGATCGCCTCGGCGAAGGCCCAGCAGACCGACGCCCAGACCCGGGCCCGCCTGCTGCGCGACTTCCTGCGCTCAAACCGGCCGATCGAAGCGGGCGACATCGTCAATTCGGAGATCATCCGCCGCCTCAACGAACAGCGCGCGGCGGTCACGGCGCAGCTTGCCGAGCAGTCCTCGACGCTTGGGCCGCGCCACCCGCGCATCGCGGAGTTGCAGGCGCAACGGACCAATCTCGACAGCCAGGTGCGCGTCGAGGCGGAAAAGCTGGTGCGGGTGCTGGAAAACGACTCACGCCTTGCAGGCGCGCGGGTCGAGGCGCTCCAGCAGAACCTCGATCAGGTGAAGCGGCAGGCGAGCGAAGCGAGCGAGCAGGAAGTCCAACTCCGCGTGCTCGAGCGCGAGGCGAAATCGCTGCGCGACCAGCTCGAAGCGCTGCTCGGCCGCTACCGCGACGCCACCGTCCGCGACACGCCCGATGCCCTGCCGGCCGATGCGCGCATCGTCTCGCGCGCCGTGGTCTCCAACATCCCGGCCTTCCCGAAGAAGCTGCCGACCATCCTGATATCGACGCTCGGCACGATGCTGCTGGCCTTCGGCTGCGTCGCGACGGCCGCGCTGATGGGCGTCGGGGCTCCGGTCGCCGCGCGCGGCGACGAGGATCGGGCGGACGCGGGCGCCGACATGACCGGTGACAGCGCTCCGCCGACCGCGCCGTCGTTCGACGCCGTCGATCTTGCCGGATCGCGTGAGACGGCCGGCGAGACGGAAGCGTCGTTTGCCGAGGGGCCCGACAGCATCGCGGCGCTCGCCGCCATGCTCGACCCGGCGGAGACCGGCGGCGGGCGGACGCTGGTCGTGCCGGTGACGCGCGGCTATGCCGCCGCCGGCGTCGCGGTCGCTCTCGGCCGTCATGTCGCGGCTGACGGCCGGCGCGCGGCGTTGGTCGATCTGGACGCCGAAGGGCGGGCGCTGTCCGCGCTTCTGCCGCCCGGCGCGTCCGGTCTTGGCGATTTCGCCGGGGGCCGCGCCGGTTTCGGCGCGATCCTGCATGCCGACCCGGCGTCCTCGGTCCATATCGTGCCCTTCGGCGCGGCCGCCGAAGCCGATCCCGATACGGCGGACTTCGTGATCGAGGCGCTGGCGCGCAGCTATGACAGCGTGGTCGTCGCGTCCGGGCTGCTGCCGCCGGAGCCGGAAGCCTTCGACCGCCTCGCCGCGCTGGCGAGCGACGCCGTCGTGGTCGCGGAGACATCGGCCAACGACCCGCGCGTCGTCTCGGCCTTCGAGCGGCTGCGTGGCGCGGGCCTGCGTCCGGTGGTGGTGATGCTGGCGGCGGCGGACGAGGCGGTGGCCGCCGCCTGAAGCGGCCGAACCGTCAGCCTTCGCTGCGGCCGCGCGCGCGGCGCAGTTTCGTCACCAGCGACCAGAGCCGCGGCGACTGCTTGATCCGGCGCTTCGCCAGCGCCGTCAGCGACAGGCCATTCGCGGCGACAAGGCCGCGTACCGTCATCGGGATGAACTGGTCGAACAGCGCGTCCTGCCCGTCGCAGAGATTGCTTTTGTACTGCGCCTCGCCCGCGCCAAGGTCGAAGACGGCCAGGCTGCGCTCGCAGCAATGGCGGATCAGATGATGCAGCAGCAGTTCGCCGGGGCTTTCCTTCATCAGGGGGCCCGGCGTCATGGCGTTGAACATGCCACTATAGCGGTTGCGCGAGATTGCTCCGCCGAAGAAGGCGATCGGCTCGTCGCCGACCATCAGCGCGCAGAGTTCGATCGCGGGCGTCGGCGATCCGAGGCCATCGCTGGCGGCTCCGACGATGAAATCGCGCATGCCGGGCGTGCCGAAGACATTGGCGATGCCGAGCGCCTCGAACCTGACGGCCTTGAAGGCGAGGAACCGGTCCGTGAACCGCTCCACCTCCGCCGGCGTCGCGGCGACGCGGAAGGAGACCGGACCAGCCTCGGCGAGATTGCGCTCCTTCTTCTTCAGCTTCCTGCGGGAACTGCTTGAGACGACCCGCCCGAGCACCGCATCGGCGTCCGGCCCCAGCGCCAGATGATAGCCGAAGGACGGCGAGGGCTGGTGCGGCAGGGCGAGAAAGGGATTGGCCATTCCATCCCAGACCGCTGGCTGGTTGGTGAGGCGGAACAGGTCGATCCGCGCCGGCGAGCGACGGGCGATCTCCCTGAGTGCCCCGGTCAGCACCGGCCTGGTCATCGCGGCGGCGAAATCGCGCTGCCACAGGCCCATGCCGAAATTGGCGTGCTTGTCGCCGATGAAGGAGGCGACGCCGCCGAGCGCCGAGCGCTCGACCACGAGGGGCAGGATGGCGCGGGGCGCGCCGGTACTGTCGCCGAGCAAGGCGAGGCAGGGCGTGCCGCCGTCGCCGAGATGGCGGTGAAAGCGGCTTTGCCAGTCGAACGAACGATAACCCGAGGAAACCGCCGTCGTCTCCAGCGCCCGCCACGCCGGCTCGATCTCATCGAAGCCGGCGGCGAGCGTCACCGTCGCCGGACTGCCCGCATCGGCAAGCGCCGCCGCGTCCGCCGCCGTCATGTCGAGGACCAGGGTCATCGGTGTCCATCCGAGCTCTGCAAGCGTCGGAGGTTGTCAAAGAAGTCTCAAGAAATGGTTGGCAGGATCGCAGCGCCGCCGCCGGTATCCAGCGCGGGGAAGCGGGGGAGCGACAGCGTCATGAGCGGAATTCGCACGACCCTCTTCAAGGCGGGGCTCGGCACGCTCTATTTCACCGGCGCCCACCGGATGCTGCGGCCCGTCTTCGGCGGGCTCGGCGCGATTCTGATGCTGCATCACGTGCGGCCCGCGCAGGGGGCGGAGTTCGCGCCCAATTCGCTGCTGGAAGTGACACCCGGTTTCCTCGAAAGCGTCGTCGAGCGCGTGCGCGCCCAAGGGTTCGACATCGTCGCGATGGACGAGGTGCCGGCGCGCATCCGGTCCGGCGACGAGGCGCGGCCCTTCGTCGCCTTCACCTTCGATGACGGCTATCGCGACAATGCGGAATTCGCCTATCCGATCCTGAAGCGCCACGGCGTGCCGTTCACCATCTATCTGCCGACCTCGTTCATCGACCACGAGGGCGAGCTGTGGTGGCTGGTGCTCGAAAAGACCATCCAGACTCAGCGGACCGTGGTGGCCTCGATCGGCGGCCGCACGGTGCATTTCGACTGCTCGACGGCGGCGCTGAAGAACGAGGCCTGGCGCGAGATCTACTGGTGGCTGCGCTCGCTGCCCGAGACGGAGCTGCGCGCCTATGTCCGCGATCTCGCGGCGCGCCACGGCCTCGATTTCCGCGATATCTGCCGCTCGCTGTGCATGACCTGGGACGAGGTGCGGGCGCTCGGCGAGGACCCGCTGGTCACCTATGGCGCGCATACGGTCAATCACGTCATGCTCGCCAAATACCCGGCCGAGACGGTGCGCGAGGAAATGCTCGCTTCGAAACTGCGGATCGAGAGCGAGCTTGGCCGGCCGATGCAGCATTTCGCCTATCCGGTCGGCGATCCGACATCGGCCGGCATCCGCGAGTTCGACATGGCGCGCGAACTTGGCTTCGTGACCGCGGTGACGACGCGGCCCGGCGTCATCCACGCCGAGCACGCCGGCCACCTGACCGCGCTGCCGCGCGTCTCGCTCAACGGCCATTTCCAGTCGCTGCACTATCTCGACGCGCTTTTGTCCGGCGCGCCCTTCGCTTTTTTCAACAGGTTCCGGAAGGTCAATGCGGCCTAGCGACCACGGGAAGGAAAAACCGCCGCGCCCTGGTCGCGAGAAGGCCTGAATCAGATAGTTTGTGCATTCAGCGCGGCGCTCCGCCGTGCGCTCAGTCGCAAACGGCCGATGTCAGACGCCACCGGAACCAAACCCTTCTCCGCCTTCGAATGGATGCTCTCGCTGCGCTATCTCCGGGCGCGGCGGAAGGAGGGCTTCATTTCGGTCATCGCCGGCTTCTCGTTCATCGGCATCATGCTCGGCGTCGCGACGCTGATCATCGTGATGGCGGTGATGAACGGCTTCCGCAAGGAACTGCTCGGCAAGATTCTCGGCGTGCAGGGCCACATGGTGCTCCAGCCGATCGACACGCCGCTGACCGATTTCGCCGAGGTCGCCCAGCGCCTGAGCCGTGTGCAGGGCGTGCGCCTTGCCGCCCCCATCGTCGAGGGGCAGGCGCTGGCCTCCTCGCCGTTCAACGGCGGCGGCGCCATCGTCAGGGGCATGCGGGCCGAGGACCTGAGGCGTCTGCCGCTGATCTCCTCCTCGATCAAGCAGGGCGGCCTCGAGGATTTCGACACGTCCGAGGGCGTCATGGTCGGCCAGCGGCTCGCCAACCAGTTGTCGCTCCGCCTCGGCGACAGCCTGACGCTGATCTCGCCGCGCGGCGCGCCGACGCCGATGGGCATGACGCCCCGGATCAAAGCCTATCCGATCGTGGCGATCTTCGAGGTCGGCATGACCGAATACGATTCCGCCTTCGTGTTCATGCCGTTCACGGAGGCGCAGGCCTATTTCAACCGCGAGGGCGATGCCTCCTCCGTCGAGGTCTATACCGACAATGCCGACCGGATCGACCAGTACCGGCGGGCGGTGTCGGAGGCCGTCGAGCGGCCGGTCTTCATCGTCGACTGGCGCCAGCGTAACGCCACCTTCTTCTCGGCGTTGCAGGTCGAGCGCAACGTCATGTTCATGATCCTCACCCTGATCGTGGTGGTGGCGGCGCTGAACATCATTTCCGGCCTGATCATGCTGGTGAAGGACAAGGGCAGCGACATCGCCATCCTGCGCACCATGGGCGCGACGCGCGGCTCGATCATGCGCATCTTCCTGATCACCGGCGCGTCCATCGGCGTGGTGGGAACGCTCGCCGGCTTCGCGCTCGGGGTGATCGTCTGCCTCAATATCGAGAAGATCCAGGAATTCGTCTCCTGGGCCACCGGCACGACGCTGTGGGACCCGACGGTCAGGTTCCTCACCCAGATCCCCGCCGACATGTCCACCGGCGAGACCTTCGCCGTGCTGATCATGGCGCTGACCCTGTCGCTGCTCGCCACTCTCTATCCGTCCTGGCGCGCCGCCAAGCTCGATCCGGTCGAGGCCCTTCGCTATGAGTGATCAGGTCGAACAGGGCGCGACGGTCGCCGGCGCTGCCGGCGAGGAGCCGCCGGTGCTCTGGCTCAAGGCCGTCGAGCGCCGCTACAAGCAGGCGGGCGGCGCGCTGGAAATCCTGAAGGGCGCGGATTTCGCGGTCTGGCCGGGCGAGAGCGTCGCGCTGATCGCGCCTTCCGGCACCGGCAAGTCGACGCTGCTCCATGTCGCCGGCCTTCTCGAAGCGCCCGATGCCGGCGAGGTCTATATCGGCGGCACCGCGACCTCGAAGCTCGCCGACAAGGACCGCACGCGCATCCGGCGGCTGGAGATCGGCTTCGTCTACCAGTTTCACCATCTGCTGCCCGAATTCTCCGCGCTGGAAAACGTCGTCCTGCCGCAGATGATCCGCGGCCTCGGCCAGAAGGAGGCGCGCGCGCGCGCCGCTGAACTGCTCGGCTATCTCGGCCTCGCCGAACGCGTCAGCCACCGGCCCGCCGAACTCTCGGGCGGTGAGCAGCAGCGCGTCGCCATCGCCCGCGCCGTCGCCAATGCGCCGCGCATCCTCATGGCGGACGAACCGACCGGCAATCTCGACCCGAAGACGGCGGATCACGTGTTCCAGGCGCTGACGCAGCTCGTTCGCGCCTCGCGGCTGGCGGCGGTTATCGCGACCCACAACATGGATCTGGCGGCGCGGATGGACCGGCGCGTCACCATTCGCGACGGGCTGATCGTCGAGCTCTGATCCCCTTGCGATTCACCTGACGTCAACCATTATGTTGCGGTTTTGTTCTCATCACTTGCCATGAGAACAAAAACGGAACATGATGCCTCCATCGACAACAGGGGAGGCCGCAATGATCAGGCAGTTCATGGAAGACATGGCATCGCTCGTCGCTCTCGGTCTGTTCACCGGCATGGTGACGCTGTGGGCGCAGGCCTTCCAGGGCATGTGACCGGCAGACGCGCTGTGAAGAACGGGCATCATGGCCGCCAGGCCCTTGTGATCCGGCACGGGAGCCGCAACCTGTAGGGATCAACGACTCAGGCGAAGGAGAGGGACGTGACGGATCGCCGCTTCGTGCATCTGCGCGTTCATTCCTCCTACTCGCTGCTGGAGGGGGCGCTGGCCATCGCCAAGCTCGCCAAGCTGGCCCAGCACGACCGCATGCCGGCGCTGGCCGTCACCGACACGAACAATCTGTTCGGGGCGCTGGAACTCTCCGACAAGCTCGCCGGCAGCGGCATCCAGCCGATCGCCGGTTTGACCCTCAACATCGATTTCGCCGACCGGGCCACGGATCCGCGCCGGCCGGGCCTGCCGCAGACGCCGCCCGCCATCGCGCTCTATGCCGCGAGCGAGGAGGGCTACCGCAACCTGATGGCGCTGACCTCCATGGCCTTCATGGAGAGCGGCGATGCCGGCGAGGTGTCCGTGCCCCTGGAAAGGCTCGCCGCCCATGCCGGCGGCCTGATCGCCCTCACCGGCGGGCCCGGCGGGCCGGTCGATCAGGCGTTCCGGGACGGGCAGGGGGCGCTCGCGCGGGCGCGTCTTGCCCGCCTCGCCGACATCTATGGCGATGCGCTTTACGTCGAGCTTCAGCGCCATGGTCTCGACGGCGAGCGGGCGGTCGAGGCCGACCTGATCGACGAGGCCTATGCCCGGGGCCTGCCGCTGGTGGCGACCAACCAGTGCTATTTCGGCTCGCTCGGTGACTATGAGAGCCACGACGCGCTGATCAGCATCGCCGAGGGCCGCATTCTCTCCGACCCCGACCGGCGCCGCCTGACCGCCCAGCACCGGTTCAAGACGCAGGCCGAGATGATCGCGCTGTTCGCCGACCTGCCGGAGGCGATCGATTCCACCATCGAGATCGCCCGGCGCTGCCATTACCGGCCGCGCACCCGCAAGCCGATCCTGCCGAGCTTCACGCTGGAGCCGGGCGGCACGGCGATCGACGAGGCGGCGGAACTGGCGCGGCAGGCGCGGGAGGGGCTGGCGCGCCGGCTCGCGGCGCATGGTCCGGCGCCGGACCTGACCGAGGAGGACTATCACAAGCGGCTCGATTTCGAGCTCTCGATCATCGAGCGGATGAAGTTCCCGGGCTATTTCCTGATCGTCTCGGACTTCATCAAATGGGCGAAGGCACAGGACATTCCCGTCGGGCCCGGCCGCGGTTCGGGCGCCGGCTCGCTGGTCGCCTATGCGCTGACCGTGACCGACCTCGACCCCTTGCGCTTCCAGCTGCTGTTCGAGCGCTTCCTCAATCCCGAGCGCGTCTCGATGCCGGATTTCGACATCGACTTTTGCCAGGACCGGCGTGACGAGGTGATCCGCTACGTCCAGCAGCGCTACGGCCGCAGCCAGGTGGCGCAGATCATCACCTTCGGCACACTGCAGGCGCGCGGCGTGCTGCGTGACGTCGGCCGCGTGCTGGAACTGCCCTACGGTCAGGTCGACAAGCTCTGCAAGCTGGTGCCGCAGAACCCCGCCGCGCCGATCACGCTGGACAAGGCGATCGAGGGCGAGCCGAAGCTGCAGGCGGCGCGCGACGAGGACCCAGTCGTCGGCCGGCTTTTCGATATCGCGGTGAAGCTGGAGGGCCTCAACCGTCACGCCTCGACCCATGCGGCGGGCCTCGTCATCGGCGACCGGCCGCTGGTCGAGCTCGTGCCGCTCTACCGCGACCCCAAGACCGACATGCCGGTCACCCAGTTCAACATGAAATGGGTGGAGCAGGCGGGTCTGGTGAAGTTCGACTTCCTCGGCCTGAAGACGCTGACCGTGCTGCAGAAGGCGGTCGATCTCATCAAGCTGCGCGGCATCGACATCGATCTAGCGGCGATCCCGCTGGACGACGCCAAGAGCTACGAGATGATGGCGCGCGGCGAGACGGTCGGCGTGTTCCAGGTTGAAAGCGCGGGCATGCGCAAGGCGCTCGTCGAGATGAAGGCGAGCCGCTTCGAGGACATCATCGCGCTGGTCGCGCTGTACCGGCCGGGCCCGATGGCCAACATCCCTGTCTATTGCGCGCGCAAGCACGGGCTCGAACAGGCGGAATATCCACACCCGCTGCTGGAACAGGTGCTGGCCGAGACGCACGGCATCATCGTCTACCAGGAACAGGTGATGCAGGCCGCCCAGATCCTGTCGGGCTATTCGCTCGGCGAGGCAGACCTGCTGCGCCGCGCCATGGGCAAGAAGATCAAGGCGGAGATGGACAAGCAGCGCGAGCGCTTCGTCTCCGGCTGCGTCGAACGGAGCATCGCCAAGGCCAAGGCCGACGAGATTTTCGACCTGCTCGCCAAATTCGCGGACTATGGCTTCAACAAGAGCCACGCGGCCGCCTATGCGCTGGTTTCCTACCATACGGCCTATCTGAAGGCGAACTATCCCGTCGAGTTTCTGGCGGCGTCGATGACGCTCGATCTGTCCAATACCGACAAGCTCTCGGAATTCCGCCGCGAGGCGGTGCGTTTGGGGCTGACGGTCGAGCCGCCCTGCGTCAACCGCTCCGGCGTCCATTTCGACGTGGTGGATGGCAAGATCCTCTATGCGCTGGCGGCGGTGAAGGGCGTCGGCACGCAGGCGGTCGAGGCGATCGTGGCCGCGCGCGGCGACCGGCCGTTCACGGACCTCGCCGACTTCGCCCACCGCATCAATCCGAAGGTGCTGAACCGCAAGACGCTGGAGAACCTCGCATCCGCCGGCGCCTTCGACGCGCTGGAGGGCAATCGCGCCCGCGCCTTCGCGGCCGTCGAGCAGGTGCTGGCCGAGGCGCAGCTTCATGCGCAGGGGCGGGCCAGCGGCCAGAACGAACTGTTCGGCGGTGGCGGCCCCGCGGCCATCCGCCTGCCGCAGGTGGAGCCCTGGCTGCCGGCGCAGAAGCTCGACGAGGAATACCGCGCCATCGGCTTCTTCCTTTCCGGCCACCCGCTCGACGACTATCAGGAATCGCTGAGGCGCCTGCGCATCGAACCGTTCATGGAGTTCTCGCGGAGCGTCAGGCGTGGCGCCAGCGCCGGCCGGCTCGCCGGCGTGGTCACCGCCCGGCAGGAGCGGCGCACCAAGACCGGCAACAAGATGGGCATCGTGACGCTGTCGGACGCCTCCGGTCACTACGAGGCCGTGCTGTTTTCGGAGGGGCTGGCGCTCTATCGCGACCTGCTCGAGCCGGGCAAGGCGGTGCTGATGGCGGTCGGCGCCGAGCTTCAGGGCGAGGATGTCCGCGTGCGCATCCAGTCGGTCGAACCGCTCGACGAGGCGGCCGTGCGCGTCCAGAAGGGTTTCCGCGTCTTCGTCGAGGACATGGCGGCGGTTGACAGCATCGCCCGTCGTCTGCCGGCCAAGGGCGACGGCGAGGTGAGCCTCGTCCTGCGCCTCGCCGATGCCGCGAGCGAGGTCGAGGTCAAGTTGCCCGGCCGTTTCGCGGTCTCGCCGCAGATCGCCGGAGCCATCAAGGCGGTGCCGGGCGTGCAGGCGGTGATGGAGCTCTAGAGGTTCAGGGCAAGAGATTCCGGAGCCGCCCGGGCAGCGCGGCGATGGCGGCCTCGTCGGCATTGGCGAAGGCGAAGCGCAGATGCTGTTCCTGCCCTTCTCCGAAATAGCTGCCCGGCAGGCCGAGAACGCCACGTTCGGTTGCGAGGCGCTCGGCGACGCGCTCCGCCGGAACGCCTTCGAACGGGTGGCGGACATAGGCAAAATAGGCGCCGATCGAGGAGATCGACCAGCCGGGACAGGCATCGATCACATCAGCGAAGGCGGCGATGCGGCCGTTGATCGTGGCGCGCATGGCGGCGCGCCAGTTGGCGAGCCCGCCGATCGCCCAGACGAGCGCCTCCTGCGCCGGCCGCGCCGCGCAGATCTGGAAGCTGTCGAGAATCTTGAGGATCTGCGTCATGGCGCGCGGTCCGGCGGCGATGGCCCCGATCCGGTGGCCCGGCACGGCATAGGATTTGGAGAACGAGTAGAGCTGGATGACGTGGTCGCGCCATCCGGGCTCCGCCATGAGCCCGTGCGCGCGTCCCATACCGTCCGCGAGAAAGTCGCGATAGGTCTCGTCGATGATCAGCGCGAGGCCACGGCGCTTCGCGAGCGCCGCGAAGGCTGCGATCGTCGCCTCCGGATAGATCGCGCCGGTCGGATTGTTCGGCGTCACCAGCACGATGGCGCGCGTGGTCGCGTCGATCAGCGCCTCCGCCTCGGCGGGGTCGGGAACGAAGCCCCGGGCGGCGTCGCAGTCGAGCGCGCGCGTCTCGATGCCGAGCATGCCGAGGGTCATGCGGTGGTTGAAATACCAGGGCCGCGGCAGGATCACCGAATTGCCCGCGCCGGCAAGGGCCAGCACGGCCGCGAGGAAGGCGAGGTTGCAGCCGGCGGTGATCGCGATATCGGCCGGGCCGATATCGCCGCCATAGACACTGGCGACATCGGCCGCGTAGGCGGCGCGCAGGAGTTCGTCGCCGAGGATCGGGCCATA
The DNA here is from genome assembly GCF_016793595.1 of Phreatobacter sp. Taxonomy (GTDB): domain Bacteria; phylum Pseudomonadota; class Alphaproteobacteria; order Rhizobiales; family Phreatobacteraceae; genus Phreatobacter. The sequence continues at coordinate 230,213 of NZ_JAEULY010000009.1, read as the reverse complement.
GCGCGCGACCTCCGGCCGGGCGGCCGCCGCGCCGAGCCGCTGCAGCAAGTCGTCCGGCGGCGGGGCGCCGGGCGCTGCCTGCGACAGGTCGATGGCTGGACCGAATGCCCCGCCATAGCGCGTCATCCAGGCGCGCGCGGCGGGGATCGGCGGCGTGCCGGTATCGGCTATTTCGGGGTTGAGCGGGAGCAACGGCTACCAGGCTCCGGTATTCGGCATCGAGGCCCAGGGTTCCGCGGCGGGCTTCGCCTCGCCTTTCTGCAGGAGCTCGATGGAGACGTTGTCCGGCGAGCGGACGAAGGCCATGCGACCGTCGCGCGGCGGCCGGTTGATGGTGACGCCGGCCCGCATCAGCTTCTCGCAGGTGGCGTAGATATCGTCGACCTCATAGGCGAGGTGGCCGAAATTGCGCCCGCCCGTATAGGCTTCCGGGTCCCAGTTGAAGGTCAGTTCCAGCATCGGCGAATCGCGGCGGCCGGCGGCAAGGTCGGCTGCGGCCTGTTCCTTGTCCTCGGGCGCGCAGAGGAAGACCAGCGTGAATCGGCCCTGCGGGAACTCGTTCTTGCGGACCTGAACGAGGCCGAGCTTGTTGCAGTAGAAGTCGAGGGACTGGTCGAGGTCGGTGACTCGCACCATGGTGTGCAGATAGCGCATGCTGTCCTCGCGAGGGCGGGAGTGACGATGTCGGACGCGGAGTTGAAGACGGCGGCGCGCGATCTGGCAAGCCTCATCCGGCAGTCCAGCCACGCTATCGCCTTCACCGGGGCGGGCCTGTCCACCGAAAGCGGCATTCCCGACTTCCGTTCGCCGGGCGGCCTGTGGACGCAGAACAAGCCGATCCCGTTCCAGGCCTTCATGGCCAGCCGAGACGCGCGCACCGAGGCCTGGCGGCGCAAATTCGTCATGGACGAGAGTTTCCGCAGCGCCGCGCCGGGCAGGGGGCACCGGGTGCTCGCCACCATGGCCCGCGCCGGGCGGCTCGCCGGCATCATCACGCAGAACATCGACAACCTGCACCAGGATTCGGGCGTCGCCGACGACCGGCTGGTGGAGCTGCACGGCAACGGCAGCTACGCCACCTGCCTCGCCTGCGCGCGTCGTTACGAACTTGCCTGGGTCAGGGAGCGCTTCGACGCACAGGGCGGCGCGGCGCCCGATTGCGAGGCATGCGGCGGGCCGGTGAAGTCGGCGACGATTTCCTTCGGGCAGGCCATGCCGGAGAGGGAAATGCAGCGGGCGACGCGGTGGACGCTGGATAGCGACCTGTTCATCTGCATCGGCTCGTCGCTGGTCGTCTATCCCGCGGCCGGTCTGCCGATCGCCGCCAAGCAGAATGGCGCGCGGCTGGTCATCGTCAACCGCGAGGAGACGCCGCTGGACGAGATCGCCGACCTCGTCGTTCCCGCCGAGATCGGCCCTCTTCTCATGGCGGTCGCGACGGAACTTGGCCTCGGGCTCGATTGTTGAACGACGTCAATAAGACGTCCACCAAAACGCTCGCGAAATGGTGGACTACCTCAAATTTGGTCTTTGCGAGGCCGGGGCCGGTGTTATCCTTTTCAACAGAGAATCAAGGCGGGGTGGGATCGAGGCCAACGATCCCGATAGAGCGGCGGTGAGTGTGATGACGTCCGACGGGTCCGATCCGGACGGCCTGGGCAGCAAGAACAGCCTGCACATGCGTGCCGAGGGGCAGACCTCGGTTGACGAGGTGCCCGGCGATCTGGTCGAGGTTGCCGGCACCATCAAATGGTTCGATGTCGCCAAGGGGTACGGATTCATCGTTCCCGACGGTGGCGGGCCGGATGTTCTCCTCCACGTCACCAGCCTCAGGCGCGACGGCTTCCAGACCGCCCATGAAGGCGCGCGGATCGTCGTCGAGGCGACGGCGCGTTCGCGCGGTCTCCAGACCTTCCGCGTCCTCTCCATGGACGATTCGACCGCCGTTCATCCGGCGCAGCTGCCGCCGCCGCGCACCCATGTGAATGTGGTGCCGACCAGCGGTCTCGAGCGGGCCGAGGTGAAGTGGTTCAACCGGCTGCGCGGCTTCGGCTTCCTGTCGCGCGGTCCCGGTACGCCGGACATCTTCGTGCACATGGAGACGCTGCGCCGCTACGGCATGACCGAGCTGCGGCCGGGGCAGTGGGTGCTGGTGCGCTTCGGCGACGGCTCCAAGGGCCTGATGGCCGCCGAGGTGCGGCCCGACGGCGTCGCCTTTCCGGCCTCGCACTGACTGACACCTGAGCCGGGCGGGGTGGGCGAAGCCTCCCCGCGCGATCCTGCGCAGAGGGCAGGGTCACGGAAATTTCGGTCCAACCGAACCGGAAATTGATCTAGCCTGCCGGCCATGATGATCGACCGCCGCCTGTTCCTCGCTTCCGCAACGCTTGTCGCGACCCGCCCCGCTCTGGCGCGGGGCGAAATGAACCGCCTGACCATCGTCACGCGGGCGGGCGACCGCCACGTCTTCCAGCTCGAGATCGCCAACACGCCGGAATCGCGGTCGCGCGGCCTGATGTTCCGTCGCGAGCTGCCCGACGGTCGCGGCATGCTGTTCGACTTCGGCTCGCGCGAGACCGAGGTCTCGATGTGGATGAAGAACACCTACATCCCGCTCGACATGGTCTTCATCCGCGCGAACGGGCAGATCCGCCACATCGCCGAGAACACCACGCCCCATTCCGAGGCGACCATCTCGTCCGGTGGCCCGGTGAAGGGCGTGCTGGAAGTCATCGCCGGCACGGCGCGCCGCCTCGGCCTCGCCGCGGGCGACCGCGTCGAGCATCCCTTCTTCGCGGGGTGAGGGCGCGCGGGCCGCGCGGCTTGCCGCCCGCCACCGCCTCGGCTATTGCGGGGCGGACGGGGCGTAGCGCAGCCTGGTAGCGCGAGAGTTTTGGGTACTCTAGGTCGCTGGTTCGAATCCAGTCGCCCCGACCAAGTCCGGAGGTTGCCGTGGTCGCTCGCATCTACAAGCCCGCCAAGACGGCCATGCAGTCGGGCCTCGCCAAGACCGAGCGCTGGCGCCTCGACTACGAGCCTGAGGTGGCGCGCACCGTCGAGCCGCTGATGGGCTATACGAGCTCGACCGACATGCGCCAGCAGGTGCGGCTGGAATTCGACACCCGGGACGAGGCGGTCGCCTATGCCGAGCGCAACGGCATCGCCTATCAGGTGTCCGCGGCCGAGGAACCGAAGCGGCGCATGGCCGCCTATTCCGATAATTTCAAGTTCAACCGGGTCGGCGCCTGGACGCACTGAGCGCCGGCGAAGGCTGGCGATCCCGGCAGGACTCGAACCTGCGACCAACAGCTTAGAAGGCTGTCGCTCTATCCAACTGAGCTACGGGACCATGCGGAGCCAACGTTCGTATGGACGTGGCCGCTGGCGATGGCAAGCGAGATGCTCTGTGGGTGGTGTCGAAGCTTCCCACCCGCTCGCGTCATCGAAAATGCGCGCCACCGCCGATTGCCACCCTCTATTCCCACTGTCAGTCTGATGCGCCCGGCATCTCGCGGGCTCAGGCAGGGGATGACGACAGATGGGCAAGCCTCCCGCGCGTGACCGGTCCGGTGGGCCTTCCGACTTCTTCGTTAGCCGCAGACGGCTGAGTGCCTTTGCTGGCGGGTCGCTTGCCTTGCTCGCCTCGCCACCCGTCGTGCGGGCGCAGGCCTATCCGGCGCGGCCCGTGCGCGCCATCGTCACCTTCGCTCCGGGCGGCACGGTCGATGTCTATGCGCGGCTCGCCTGCCAGCACCTGTCGCAAAAATTCGGCCAGCAATTCGTCGTCGAGAATGTCGCGGGCGCGACCGGCAATCGCGGCACGGCGCAGGCGGCGCGGTCCGCGCCCGACGGCTACACGCTCTTGTTCGCGCTCTCGACCCATGCGGTCAATCCGTCGATCTTCAGCAATCTCCAATACGATCCGGTCGCCGATTTCGTGCCGATCAACCAGTCGGTGTCGTCGACCCACGTGCTCTCGGTCCATCCCTCGGTGACGGCCGGCAATGCCCGCGACTTCGTCGCGGATCTGAGGGCCCGACCGAACCAGAACTATGCCCATGGCGGCCTCGGCACGCAGGGGCACCTGCTCGCCGAGCGGCTGAAGGTGACGCAGAAGCTCGACATGGTGGCGGTGACCTTCCCGGGGGCCGGGCCGGCTATTCAGGCGGTCGTCGGCAACCAGATTTCGAGCGCCTGGACAACCATGGCTTCCGCCGGCCCGATGATATCGGGCGGGCGGCTGAAGGCGCTGGCGGTGACCGGCGAGCGGCGCTCGCCGCTCTTGCCGAACGTGCCGACCATGGCGGAGCAGGGCTTCCCGGAGATCACCGGGGACACCTGGGTCGGCATCATGGCGCCGCGCGGCACGCCGGACGAGGTGGCGACCACGATCAACCGCGAAGTCTCGGAATTCCTGCAGCAGCCGGCGGCGCGGCAGCGGCTCGCCGATGTCGGCTTCGATGTCGTCAACAAGGGGCCGGCGGAGTTCGCGCGGTCGCTGAGGGACGAGATCGTCTTCTGGAGGAAGGTCGTCGAGGAAACGAAAGTCCGGATCGAATAGGAGCCCGGGTCAGGCCGCCTTGTCCTGCCACCGGCGGCGGTTGAGCCAGAGCACCAGCGTCGCCATCGACACCATCCAGACCTTGCCGAGGACGAGGCCGGGCAGCAGCGCCACCGAGCCGAAGGCGAGCCACAGGAACAGCGCGCTGTCGATGGCGGTGCCGACGAGGCTGGAGGCGAGGACCGCGGTGATCAGTCGGCGCTTCGCCAGCGGCGTATAGACTGCGGTATCGGCGAGTTCGGAGAACAGGAAGGCCGCGGCCGAGGCGAGCGCCAGCGACGGTGCCGCGACGGACCATGACAGCGCCGCGCCCATGATGATGCCGCCAAGCGACCAGCCGATGCCGAGCGTGCGCTGGACGACGTCGCGCAGGACGAGGGCGAGGCCGATCATCAGCACGCCGCTCGGCGCCATCAGCCCGAAACCGACCGGGATGAGGCAGGGGCCGTTCGGCACGCAGGTCGTGCCGACATTGCCGATCAGCCAGTTGGCGGCGGGAATGGTGGCGATGAAGCCGGTGAGGGCGAAATAACCGAGCATCGGACCCCAAGCAGAGCGTTGGAAACGCGGCCGTCTACACCCGAAAGCACCGGTCGTCACCTGCTTTGTGCGGCGCACGCCCTGACGCGGCCTGACGATTGCTCTAGAATGAGGCAAGCGGCCGGCAACCGAAGGATAGCCCCCGGACCATGACGGAGACACACATCGACACCCACCCGGGCCCCGCCGAGGGCCTGCGCGCGCGCCTCGACCTGTTCGCGGCCGCCTTCGTCGATGGCGTGCGCCGGCTCCTTCGCCCGCCGCGCCCGGTGGCAACGCCGGTCTTCGCGCTGTTTCCAAGCTGGGCCGAATGGTTCTGCGCGGTCGCCCTCGGCCTCGCGCTGGTGCTGGCTGGCATGGCCTATCTCGATCCTGTCATCCAGGGCAGCCGCCATCTGCTGTCGCCGGGACAGGCACGCTTCTTCCAGATCGTCACCGATGTCGGCAAGTCAGGCTGGGTGCTGATCCCGAGCGGCGTGGCGATTCTCGCGATTCTCGCGGTGGTGCCGCCAGCGCGACGCTTCGCCGACCGGGTGGTGCTGGCGCTCTGCGCGCGGCTCGCCTTCGTTTTCATCGCGGTCGGCGGCTCCGGCCTGATCATCTCCATCGTCAAGCGCATCATCGCCCGTGGCCGGCCGCGCTATTTCGAGGAATTCGGCGCGCTGCATTTCCAGTTCCCGAGCTGGCAGGCGTCCTATGCGAGTTTCCCTTCGGGCCATTCGCAGACCGCCTTCGCCATCGCGCTGTCCTTCGCCTTCCTGTTTCCGCGCTGGCGCTGGCCGCTGCTGGCCGTGGCGGCCGTCGTCGCCTTCAGCCGGGTCGGCGTCGATGCGCACTATTTCACCGATATCGTGGTCGGCTCGCTCTGGGGCGCCTGGTTCACGGTCATGACGCGCAACTGGTTCGCGCGCCGCGGCCTCGTCTTCCTCCCCGGCGACGGGCATGCGCCGATGCCCATGCCGCGCCGGAGACTGGCGCAGGCGCTGGCGACCTTCGGGCGCCGCCTGCGCGGCTGAGGCTTCGCGCCAGGTTCACGCCGTCGGAAGCGAGCCGCCGGGGCTCGCTCCCCGGCGAAGCATGATCTGGTCCGAAAACCGGTTCTCACTTTTCGAGGTCGTGCCTCAGGAAACCGCCTTCATCCGCTCGAACCCGGCGGCGAGGTCGGCCTGCAGGTCCTTCACGTCCTCCAGACCGATCTGGAAGCGCAAGGCCGTGCCGCCGGGGTTCCACTCCGTCGCCGTGCGGTAGGGCGCGCAGTCGAACGGCACGACGAGGCTCTCGTAGCCGCCCCAGGAATAGCCCATGCCGAACAGCTCCAGCCCGTCGAGGAAGGCGGCGAGCTGCGTCTCGGACACCGGGTGCAGGATGACCGAGAACAGGCCGGAAGCACCCTTGAAGTCGCGCTTCCAGATGGCATGGCCGGGATGGGACGGGAAGGCGGGGTGCAGCAGCGTCTTCACCTCCGGCCGGGACTGGAGCCATTCGGCCATGGCCATGCCCTGCCGGCCGGCCTCGTCCAGCCGCAGCTTCATCGTGCGCAGGCCGCGCAGCGCCAGGAACGTGTCCTCCGGCCCGGCACCGATCGCCATCAGGTCATAGGTCTGCCGCAGCGCCGGCCAGCAGCGCTCGTTGGCGGTGACGAGGCCCATCAGCAGGTCGGAATGGCCGCCGAGATATTTGGTGCCGGCCTCGATGGCGATGTCGACGCCGCGCTCGTGCGGCGGGAAGAGCAGGGGCGTCGCCCAGGTATTGTCCATCACCACCACGGCGCCGCGCGCGTGGGCCGCCTCGGCGATGGCCGGAATGTCCTGCATCTCGAAGCTCTGCGAGCCCGGCGCCTCGGTAAATACCACCGTGGTATTTGGCCGCATCAGATCGGCGATCCCCGCCCCGACGAGCGGGTCGTAGTAGGTGGTCTCGACGCCGAAGCGCTTCAGCAGGCCGTCGGCATATTGCCGGGTCGGGCGATAGACGGAATCCGTCACCAGCATGTGGTCGCCGGCCTTGAGGCAGGACTGGAGCGCCACCACGATGGCGGCAAGGCCGGACGGCACGAGGACGGTGCCGGCGGCGCCGGAAATGTCGGCCCAGGCCTCTTCCAGCGCCAGAATCGTCGGCGTTCCCTTGGTGCCGTAGACGAATTTCTGCCGGCGGGCCTTCAGTTCCTCGTAGGTCGGGTAGAGCACGGTCGAGCCGCGATAGATCGGCGTATTGACGAAGCCGAACTGCTCGGCCGGCTTGCGCCCTCCGATGACGAGCCGCGTGCGCTCGGAGAGCCGCTTGGTGTCGGACGAGCCTGTCATGAAATGCCTCGAGACTGCGGAAGGTGTGGCCGCCATGGCCGGGAAGGGACGTCATTTCCCCGGCCGGATGGGAAGGCGTCAAGCCCTTGACCCCCGCTTGGAGATGGCCTGTGATGCAGATATGCGGGGTCTGACGGCCCTGAAATCAGGGGAACGGCCGTCAGCCGCACGACACGCCGCGCGACTGAATCAACAGTCGCCGCCGACTGCAACAGACAGAGTGGGAAAGGCTGCCACCATGAAACGGATCGTATCTACCATCGCCCTCGGCGCGGCGATGAGCTTTGGCGCCACCATGGCGCTGGCGCAGACGCCGGGCCGGACGACATTGCAGAACATCCAGGCCAAGGGCTTCATCCAGTGCGGCGTGACGCAGGGGCTCGCCGGCTTCTCGATGCCCGACAGCGCTGGCAACTGGACCGGCATGGACGTCGATTTCTGCCGCGCGCTCGCCGCCGCCGTGTTCAACGATCCCTCGAAGGTCCGCTTCTCGCCGCTGTCGGCCAAGGACCGCTTCACGGCGCTTCAGTCCGGCGAGATCGACGTGCTGTCGCGCAACACGACCTGGACGCTGCAGCGCGACACCTCGCTGGGCCTGAACTTCTCGGTCGTCAACTACTATGACGGCCAGGGCTTCATGGTCCGCAAGTCGCTCAACGTGAAGAGCGCCCGCGAGCTTTCCGGCGCCTCCGTCTGCGTGCAGACCGGCACGACCACCGAGCTGAACGTCGCGGACTTCTTCCGCGCCAACAACCTGAAGTACGAGCCGGTCGTGTTCGCCACGGCCGACGAGACCGTGAAGGCCTATGACGCCGGCCGCTGCGACGTGTTCACCACGGACGCCTCGGGCCTCTATGCCGAGCGCGTCAAGCTGCAGCGCCCGGACGATCACATGGTCCTGCCGGAGATCATCTCCAAGGAGCCGCTCGGACCGGCGGTCCGCCATGGCGACGACCAGTGGATGGACATCGTCAAGTGGACCCATTTCGCCATGATCACGGCCGAGGAGCTGAACATCAGCAAGGCCAATCTCGACCAGATGCTGCAGTCGACCAATCCGGAGATTCGCCGCGTGCTCGGCATCGAGGGCAATAACGGCGAGGCGCTCGGCCTGACCAAGGACTGGGTGGTGCGCATCGTCCGCCATGTCGGCAATTATGCCGAGGTCTTCGACCGCAATGTCGGCCCGACCACCCGTCTCGGCATCTCCCGCGGCCTGAACGCGCTGTGGAACAAGGGCGGCCTGCAATACGCGCCGCCGATCCGCTAATCGCTGTTCGCGACTGCGAAAACGACTGGACATGACGCGCGTCCCGGGTCCACGATCCGGGACGTGCATTCGGTGAAGAACTGGCTCTCCGCCCCAAAAGGGAACGAGAAGAGCCTCTCGCCGGGCCAGAGATGGGGATGGCTGACATGACGGACGGCACGTTGCCCGCGCGCGGGGACGTTGCGCCCAAAGTGGCGTTTTTCAACGATCCGAAGGTTCGCAGCCTGATCTTTCAGGCTCTGGCGCTCGCCCTGCTGATCTTCGTGATCTACACGGCCATCTCCAACGCCGTCACCAACCTGACCAACCAGCGCATCGCCGCGGGATTCGGCTTCCTCGACCAGACGGCCGGCTTCGGCATCTCGCAGACGCTCATCCCCTGGGCGGAATCGATGTCCTACGGCCGGGCCTTCGTCATCGGCCTCCTGAACACGCTGCTCGTCGCCGTTGTCGGTATTTTCCTCGCGACGATCCTCGGCTTCGCCGTCGGCGTGGCGCGCCTCTCGCCCAACTGGGTGATCTCCAAGATCGCCTACTGGTACGTCGAGATCATCCGCAACCTGCCGCTGCTGTTCCAGATCCTGTTCTGGTATCTCGCGGTGCTCGCGGCCATGCCGGCCCCGCGCAATTCCTATTCGCTGTTCGGGCTGTTCTTCGCCAACCAGCGCGGCATCACCGCGCCGCGCCCGGTCTTCGAGGCCGGTGCGGTGTGGATCGGCGTGGCGCTGGTCCTCGGCATCGTCGCGGCCTTCGTGGTTCGCTCCTGGGCCTACAAGCGGCAGGCCGAGACCGGCGAGCAGTTTCCGGTCGTGCCGGCCATGTGGGGCATCATCATCGGCCTGCCGATCCTCGCCTATCTCGCGACGGGCATGCCGATCTCGTTCAACTATGCCGAACAGGGGCGCTTCAACCTGACCGGCGGCATGACGATCATCCCTGAATTCGTCGCGCTGGTCATCGCGCTGGTCGCCTACACAGCCGCCTTCATCGGCGAGATCGTCCGCGCCGGCATCCAGGCGGTCAGTCACGGCCAGACGGAGGCGGGCCGCTCGCTCGGCCTCGCGGAGGGCCGCATCCTCAACCTCATCGTCATTCCGCAGGCGCTCAGGGTGATCATCCCGCCACTGACCAGCCAGTACCTGAACCTTGCCAAGAACTCGTCGCTGGCGGTGGGCATCGGCTATCCGGACATGGTCTCGGTCGGCGGCACCATCCTCAACCAGACCGGACAGGCGATCGAGATCATCGCCATGTGGATGGGCTGTTACCTGACCATCTCCATCGTCACCTCGATCTTCATGAACTGGTACAACGAGCGCATCGCGCTGGTGGAACGGTGAGGGCGCTGCCATGACCACCACCGCTTCCGACAGCTTCATCCGTTCCGAACTGATCCAGCCGGCGCCGCCGCCGGCGAACCTCGTCGGCCCCTGGGGCTGGGCGCGCGCCAATCTGTTCTCGTCGCCGTTGCAGATCGTCCTGACGCTGATCGGCGCCTACATCGCCTACAAGCTGATCTGGACCTTCGTCGACTTCACCATCATCCGCGCGGTCTGGACCGGCGCCGACCGTGACGCCTGCCTCGACGAGAAGGTCGGCCGCTCGGTGGGTGCGTGCTGGCCCTTCATCTGGGCGAAATTCGGCCAGTTCATGTACGGCTTCTATCCCGTCGAACACCGCTGGCGGGTCAATCTGACCTATATCATCGCGCTTGCGCTGCTCGTGCCGCTGCTGATTCCGTCCGTGCCGCGCAAGGCGCTCAACGCCATCCTGTTCTTCGGCGTCTTTCCGATCCTTGCCTTCATCCTTCTCTACGGCGGCTCGGTCATCAATCCGTGGCTGAGCGTCATTGCCTGGCTCGGCACCATTGCCGCCCTCGGCCTGCTGATCGTCCATTTCGTCAGCCTGTCGGAGAAAGCGCTCAACCAGCCGACCATGCTCTATGGCGCCATTGCTCTCGCCATGGTCGTCGGCGGCGTGGTCGCATGGCGGCTGCTCGGTCTTGGCGGCATGGAGATACTGGCCGTCGCTGTCCTGTTCGGCACCATTGCGGCGCTGGCGCTCGGCGTCATGGAGAACAGGCCGCTCGATACCTGGCTCACCTATGGAGGCATCGCGGCCTTCGTCGCCTTCGTCGCCTTCGCGCTGGTCCGCCTCGGCGTCTTCAACGCGCCGGCGCTTCCCGTGGTCGAGACCCGCCAGTGGGGCGGGTTGCTGGTCACGCTCGTCGTGGCGACCACCGGCATCGTCGCGGCCCTGCCGATCGGCGTCGCCCTCGCCCTGGGCCGACGCTCGAAGATGCCGATCATCCGCTTCCTGTCGGTCGGCATGATCGAACTGGTGCGCGGCGTGCCGCTGATCACCGTGCTGTTCTTCGCGACCTACATGCTGCCGCTGTTCCTGGAGCGCTCGCCCGACGCCATGCTGCGCGTGCTGGTCGGCGTTTCGCTGTTCTCGGGCGCCTATATGGCCGAGACGATCCGCGGCGGCCTTCAGGCCATCCCCAAGGGCCAGTTCGAGGGCGCCATGGCGCTCGGCCTTAACTATCCGCGCATGATGGGCCTGATCGTCATGCCGCAGGCGCTGAAGCTGGTGATCCCCGGCATCGTCAACGCCTTTATCGGCCTGTTCAAGGACACGACGCTGGTCTCCATCGTCGCGATCTTCGACCTGCTCGGCGGCCTGCGCGCCGGTTTCACCGATCCCCAATGGGCAAGCCCGGTGACGCTCTATACAGGCTTCGCCTTCGCCGGCATCATCTACTTCGCCTTCTGCTACTTCATGTCCCGCTACTCGATCTTCGTCGAGAAGCGCCTCAATACCGGCCGTCGCCGCTAAGAGCGAGCGCTCGTACCGTCCAGGAGTTCACGCATGGCCAGCCCAGCCCCCGCGCATATGCCGACCACCTCGAACGAGGTGGCGATCAGCATTTCCGGCATGCACAAATGGTACGGAGAGTTCCATGTCCTGAAGGACATCAACCTCTCGGTCCATCGCGGCGAGCGCATCGTCATCTGCGGGCCTTCCGGCTCCGGCAAGTCGACCATGATCCGCTGCATCAACCGGCTGGAGGAGCATCAGCAGGGCACGATCATCGTCGATGGCGTGGAACTGACCAACGACCTCAAGCGCATCGACGGCATCCGCCGCGAGGTCGGTATGGTGTTCCAGCACTTCAACCTGTTCCCGCACCTGACGATCCTTGAGAACTGCACGCTGGCGCCGATCTGGGTGAAGAAGATGCCCAAGAAGGACGCCGAAGAGGTCGCGATGCACTATCTCAAGCGCGTCCGCATTCCCGAACAGGCGCTGAAATATCCGGGCCAGCTCTCGGGCGGTCAGCAGCAGCGCGTCGCCATCGCCCGTGCGCTCTGCATGAGCCCGAAGATCATGCTGTTCGACGAGCCGACCTCGGCGCTCGATCCCGAAATGGTCAAGGAAGTGCTCGACACCATGGTCGGCCTCGCGGAGGAGGGCATGACCATGCTCTGCGTCACCCATGAAATGGGCTTCGCCCGGCAGGTCGCCAACCGCGTGATCTTCATGGATTACGGGCAGATCATCGAGATGAACGAGCCCAACGCGTTCTTCTCCAACCCGCAGCACGAGCGGACCAAGCTGTTCCTCAGCCAGATCCTGCACTGATCGGGGGTAGGCCGGGAGCGCGCGTGACGGGTTTGGCAAGCCATCTGCTGCCGTTCATCGCAGCCGCCAGTCTCGGTCTTCTCGCTGGTGCCCTGCTGGCCGAAGACCGGCTGCTGTTGCCTTATTGGCGCACGCTGTCGGCGGAGACGTTTTACGAACTCCACCCAACCTACGGGCCGCTGCTCTATCGCTTCTTCGCGCCGCTGACGATGGCGGCGCCGCCGGCCGCCGTGCTGGCGGCCGTGCAGGTCACCTTGCAGTCCGGGGGCCTCGCGCCGCGCAGCCTCGCGGCGATCGCCGCGGCCGTGCTGGCCGGCAGTCTGGTCGTCATCTACCTCGTCTACTTCAAGGCGGCCAACGACGCCTTCGCGCGGCATGCCGTGCCCGCCGCAGACCTGCCGGCAGCCCTGGCGCGCTGGGCGGCCTGGCATCGCCTGCGCGTTCTTGTCTGTGTGGCGGCTTTTGGCCTGACGCTCGTGGCCCTCGTCGCCTGAAACGAGGGGGCTTGCGCTTCGGCCTATTTCGCTGGCCCGGTCGCCACCGGGCAGTCGTCGCGCGCGCCCCATTCGCTCCACGAGCCGTCGTAGAGGCCCGCCGGCTGCTTGCCGAGCGCCTCGAGCCCGAGCCAGAGGATGCCGGCGGAGACGCCCGAGCCGCAGCTGGTGATCACCGGCTTGTCGAGATCGACACCCGCCGCGGCAAAGGCGGTGCGGATGCGCTCCTGCGAGACGAGGCGGCCGTTTTCCACCAGCGCCGAGGAAGGCACGTTGAACGCGCCGGGCATGTGGCCGGACTTCAGGCCCGCCCGGGGCTCCGGCGCCTCGCCGCGGAAGCGCTCGGCGGAACGGGCATCGACCACCTGCGTTTTGCCGCTGGCGAGCGCCTTCTTGACGTCGCCGAGGTCGGCGACCGCGCCATGGTTGCGGCGGGCGGTGAAATGGCGCGCCTCGCGGGGGCGGGCCGGGCCGGTTTCGACCTCGCGGCCTTCGGCGACCCATTTGGGCAGACCGCCATCCAGGATGAACACGCGCTCGACGCCGAAGGTGCGGAACATCCACCAGACGCGCGGCGCCGAAAACAGCCCGGCGCCGTCATAGACCAGCACCGACTTGCCGTCGCCGATGCCGAGCTTGCGGCAGGCCGCCGCGAAGGCGGTGGCATCCGGCATCATGTGCGGCAGGTCGTTGTCCTTGTCCTTCACCACGTCGATGTCGAAGCGCTGTGCGCCGGGAATGTGGCCGGCGAGGAATTCGGCATCGGCGTCGCGCTTCTGCGTCGGGAGGTAATAGGAGCCGTCGAGCACGACGAGGTCGGGATAGCCGAGATGCTCGGCAAGCCAGTCGGTCGAGCGCAGCCAGGTCGAGGGCAGGGCGGTCATGTCAATCGTTCTCCTTCGGAGTTTTCCACCTTTCCTTAAAAGGTGGGAATCCCCAAATTGTTGTCTTGTCGCATTTTCTTAACGCGAACCGATGCTCACTTCGCTTGAAAATGCTCTAGCCGAACACGACGCGCACGCGCCGGTTCTGCTTGCCCTTCTTTTCGATCGCGGACACAACGAGGCGCCCGATTTCGGCGGTCCGCTTCACATGGGTGCCGCCGCAGGGCTGGAGGTCCAGCCCCTCGATCGAGACGAGGCGCACGCGCCCCGATCCCATCGGCGGCTTCACCGACATGGTCTTGACGAGGCCGGGATTGGCTTCGAGCTCGGCATCGGTGATCCAGCGCTCGGTGACTTCGGCGTCCCTGTCGATCAGGTCGTTCAGCTTCGCGGTGATGTCGTCGCGGTCGAGGCCGGATTCCGGAATGTCGAAATCGAGCCGACCCTCGTCCGTGCCGACCGATCCGCCGGTCACCGGAAAGGGCAGGACGACCGAGAGCAGGTGCAGACCGGTATGCATGCGCATCCGCCTGTGGCGGACCGGCCAGTCGATGATGGCTCTTGCCGTCGCGCCAACGGCGGGTGCGGCGGAGCCCGGAGCCAGAACGTGAACGATGTCCTGCTTGGTTTCGCCATAGACTGCCGTCGCCACCGCCACGGTCTGGCCGCCGAAACTGAGGCTGCCGACATCGCCGGGCTGCCCGCCGCCGGTCGGGTAGAACACGGTGCGGTCGAGCGCGACGCCGATAGCCCCGTCCTTCTCGGTGACGGCTGTGACGGTCGCGTCGCATTCGGTGAGATAGGCGTCGTCGCGGAACAGGAATTCGGTCGCCATCAGGTCACCGGAACGAGATCGACGAGCGGCTCGGCCTTGCGCTCCAGCCAGCGCGGAACGGAAAGGCCCTTCGAGCGCAGGAAGGCGGGATCGTAGATCTTGGAGGCATAGCGGAAGCCGTAGTCGCAGAGGATGGTCACGACCGTGTGGCCGGGGCCGAGATGTTTCGCAAGCCGGATCGCACCGGCGACATTGATGCCGGTGGACGGGCCGACGCAGAGGCCCTCGTGGTCGAGCAGGTCGAACATGACGGGGATCGCCTCCTCGTCGGGAATCTGGAATGCGATATCGACCGGCGCGCCCTCGATGTTCTTCGTCACCCGGCCCTGACCGATGCCCTCCGTGATCGATGAGCCGGAGGATTTGAGCTGGCCGTTGGTGAACCACTCGTACATGGCCGCGCCCATGGGGTCGGCACAGCCGATGGTGATCTTGCTGTTCCGCTCCTTCAGCGCCATGGCCGTGCCGGCCAGCGTGCCGCCCGAGCCGATGGCGCAGACGAAGCCGT
Source organism: Phreatobacter sp. (assembly GCF_016793595.1). Taxonomy (GTDB): domain Bacteria; phylum Pseudomonadota; class Alphaproteobacteria; order Rhizobiales; family Phreatobacteraceae; genus Phreatobacter. Next base: position 215,173 of record NZ_JAEULY010000009.1, on the reverse strand, counting down.
CGATCCTGCCGGCGGTATCGCGCCAGATCTCTGGGCCCGTCGTCTCGATATGGGCCTGCCGGTTGGCGACATTGTCGAACTGGTTCGCCCAGAAGGCGCCGTTCGGGTTTTCCTTCGCCAGCCGCTCGGCCGTGCGCGCGGAGACCTTCACGTAGTTGTTGGGATTGACGTAAGGCGCGGCCGGCACCTCGATCAGGCTTGCGCCGAGCTGGCGCAGCGCATCCTTCTTTTCCTGGCTCTGGGTCTCGGGGATGACGATGACGCATTCGAGCCCGAGCGCCCGCCCGACCATGGCGAGGCCGATGCCGGTATTGCCCGCCGTGCCCTCGACGATGGTGCCGCCGGCGCGCACGAGATCCTTGGCCATGGCATCGCGGATCAGGAACAGGGCGGCACGGTCCTTCACCGACTGGCCGGGGTTCATGAACTCGGCCTTGCCGAGAATGGTGCAGCCGGTCGCCTCGCTCGCGCGCTTCAGCTTGACGAGCGGCGTGTTGCCGATCGCATCGACGACGGAGGAATGGACGGTCATGCGGCGCTCCGCGGCCTTGAGGGCCGGCCGGCGACGCTAGCCGAGCCCTGCCGGTCGCTCAAGCCGCCGAAGGAAGGATCGGGCCGTTCAGGTCCGTACATAGGCGAGTTGCCGGACATCGATGGTGCCGGCGCGAAACCCCGCCTCGCAATAGGCGAGGTAATAGACCCATAGCCGCCGGAACCGCTCGTCGAAGCCGAGTTGCAACAGATCGGGCCAGACGGCACCGAAGCGCTCCGCCCAGATGCGCAGCGTCGCCGCGTAATCCTGCCCGAAGGCTTCCTCGCTCTGGAGATTGAGGCCGGCCTTCCGCGGCATCTCGCGCAGGTGCGCCGCGGTGGGCAGCATGCCGCCGGGAAAGACATAGGCGCGGATGAAATCGATCTCGCGCAGGTAGTCCTTCCAGAGATTGTCGGCGAGCGTGATGACCTGCAGCCCGGCGCGGCCGCCGCTCCTCAGGCATCCCGCCACCTTGTCGAAGAAGACCGGCCAATATTCCCTGCCGACGGCCTCGAACATCTCGATCGAGGCGACGGCGTCGTACTGGCCCCGTTCGTCGCGATAGTCCTGCAGCTTGATGGTCACCCGGTCGGCAAGGCCCGCCTCCGCCATGCGGCGCGTCGCATAGGCGTGCTGCTCGTCGGAGAGCGTAAGCCCGGTGACGACAGCGCCATACTCCCTCGCGGCGACCTCGGCGAAGCCGCCCCAGCCGCAGCCGATCTCCAGCACGCGGTCGCCGGGCTTCAGGCCGATGCGATCCGCCAGCGCCCGGTATTTGGCGAGCTGGGCGGCGGGAAGGTCCGCGGCACCCGCGCCGAAATAGGCGGAGGAATAGGTCATCGAGGGGTCGAGCCAGGCGCGATAGAAGGCATTGCCGAGGTCGTAATGGGCGACGATGTTGCGCCGCGCCTGCGCCTTGGTGTTGCGGTTGCGCCAGTGGCGGTAGCGCTGCATCAGCCGCGCGAGCGGGTTGTAGCGGGTGAGATGGCGGACCGAATCCGTGTTGACGCAGAAGAAGTAGAGGAAGCCGGCAGGGTCGGGGCTGTCCCATTCGCGCCGGATGAAGGCTTCCGCGAAGCCGATATCGCCGTCGAGCACGAGCCGTCGGGCGAAGCGGAAATCATGGATGGTGATGTCGGCGGAGGGACCGGGTTCGGCGCCGCGAAAGACGAGGCGGCGGCCATCCGGCAGCCGCATGGTCAACAGGCCGCGCCGGATGCTCAGCGCATAGCCGAGGGCGACGCGCATCGGGGAGGGCAGGCCCGCGGCGACGCGCTTCAGTGTGTCGCGGGTGACTTCGATGGTGTCGGTCTGCGAAGGACGGGATGTGGTTTCGAGGCCCATGGCTGCGCAATGCCTTCCGGAATGGTGCAACGGAGCAGTCGCACCAGACCATCCGACGACGGCGCAGGCCCCCGGGCGATCGTCGAGCCCGATGGGCCTTTGCAGGCGGGGACGATCCGGCGCCACCGGACAAATTAGGCGCATTCCAGAAACGTTCAACGGGTGCGATCGGTTTCGCGTCAGCAGGCAACGAAGGATTGCCGTCAATGCTCTCCCGCCGCTTCGCGCGTGGCGGCGAGCGCGGCCAGTGCCCTCGCGCGTGCCCGGGCATGGTCGACGACGGGCTCCGGATAGTCGCGGCCGAGCACGATGCCCACTGCCTCCAGCGCCCTGCGGTTCTGCCACGGCGCATGGATCACTTCGGCCGGGAGCGCGGCCAGTTCCGGCACCCAATGGCGGACATAGTCACCGTTCGGGTCGAACTTCTCGCCCTGCAGCACCGGGTTGAAGATACGGAAATAGGGCGCGGCATCGGCCCCGGTTCCAGCGACCCATTGCCAGCTCGCGGCATTGCTGGCCGGATCGGCATCGACAAGCGTGTCCCAGAACCAGCGCTCGCCGACGCGCCAGTCGATCAGGAGATGCTTCACCAGAAAGGACGCGGCGATCATGCGCACGCGGTTGTGCATCCAGCCGGTTCGCCAGAGCTGCCGCATGCCGGCATCGACCAGCGGATAGCCGGTGCGGCCCTGCTGCCACGCCTCGAGCGCGGCGGCATTGTCGGCCCAGCCGAAGGCGTCGAAACGCGGCTGGAAGTTCTCGCTGGCGAGTTTCGGCCAGTGAAAGAGCAGGTGGTAGGAAAACTCGCGCCAGCCGACCTCGGACATGAACTTCGCGAGGCCGCGCTCGCCGCGCGCTGCGGCAGCGTGCTGGCCGGCGTGCCAGATCTGTACCGGCGAGATTTCGCCGAAGCGCAGGTGCGGCGACAGCCGCGATGTGAAAGCCTTGTCCGGCCGGTCGCGGTCGCCGGTGTAGTGCGGCAGATCCTCGTCGAGGAAATCGGCGAGCCTTTCCTTCGCGCCGTCCTCGCCCGGCTGCCAGTGCCCGGGAAATTCAGCCGCCCAGTTCGGGCAGGCGGGTTCCAGCCTCCAGTGGTCGAGCCGTTCGCTCAGGAGGTCGCCCGAGCCATCGGAGAGCTTCGAGGGCGCGGGCAGGGCGGCGCGGGGCTCGCCAAGGCCGCCATGCGCGCGCCAGAACGGGGTGAACACCTTGAACGGCGCGCCGGCCTGCGTCTCGATCGTCCACGGTTCGCGCAGGAGATTCGCCGAGAAGGTCTCCACCGCCACACCGTTGGCCTTCAGCTCGGCCTTGATGGCGGTGTCGCAGGCGATTCCATCCGCCTCGTAGCGGCGATTCCATGTGACAAGGCTCGCGCCGGTTTCGCGCGCGATGGCGGGAATGACGACGCGGGGCGATCCGGAGCGCAGGACGAGGCGACCGCCGCGCCGCGCGATTGCGCCCGACAGCGCCTTCAGGCTCTGCGCCAGCCACCATCGGGCAGCGCCGCCGAGCGGCCGTCCGCCAGCGCCATCGGTGTCGAGGACATAGATGAGGATCAGCGGCGCGCCGGCGCCGCAGGCGCGGTCGAGCGCGGGATTGTCGCCAAGTCTCAGGTCGTCGCGGAGCCAGACGAGGACGGGTGCTCTATCGGTCATCGAGGAGAGGATACGCGCACCGCTCGTTCCGGTTCATCCCCGGAAACGAAAAAGGCGGAGAGACATTGCGTCTCTCCGCCTTCTCGAAACTGGCTCCCCGGGCCGGATTCGAACCAGCGACCAACCGGTTAACAGCCGGTTGCTCTACCACTGAGCTACCGAGGATCATCGCTCGCTGCGAGTGAGCGGCGCGAATAACACAGGTCTTCGACGGTTGCCAAGAGCGAAAGCGGTCAAGCGTGAAAGATGCGCCGACGGCCTGTGAACAGACACTATCCATGAACCGCCAGAATGGCCGAACGATGGCCGCTGTGGACAGGACGCCCGGGCCGGGCTTTATCGCGAGGATGGAACCGGAAACCGGCCTTGCGCCGCCGCAGCGGCTGCGGATGTTTGGGCGCGACTGGCCGGTGCCGGCGACGCGCCCGCGCCGGCGTGTGCTCGGCTGGGGCTTCATCGTCGGCGGGCTGTTCAGCTTTCTGCCGGTGCTGGGGCCCTGGATGTTCCCGGTCGGCTTTCTGATTCTGTCCGTGGACAGTCCGTTCGTGCGCCGTACGCGTCGGCGCCTCGCCATCCGTATCGGCCGGCGCTGGCCGCGGCTCAACGCCAGGCTGAAGCCGGGGCAGGGCGGCTAGCGCGCCGGGCGCGACCGCACCTCGACCATGAAAGGGATACAGGCCGGGAGCCGCGAGGGCTGGCTCTACTACACCGATAAGTGGCAGGCCTATGCAACCTTGCGCCCGCGTGGCGACCATGTCGTCATCCGCGAGGAGAAGTGGTGCCCGGTCGGACGCGACCACATCAACGGCATCGAGGGCTTCTGGTCATATTCCAAGAACTGGCTTTATCCCTACCGAGGCACGCAAAAGTGCTTCTTCCAGTTCTACCTCGATGAAACCTGCTACCGCTTCAACCAGCGCCGCGAGGGCCTCAAATCCTTGATCACAAAGCTCTTGAAGGCCATAGACGGACACAGAATCGATAGCACTCCGGTTCGGCTCCGCTAGGCATTGCCAAAAATCAGGCCCCGTCCAGCCGCGGAGAGGAAGCGGCCCCTCGAGTCCCGGTCAACGATTCTGCATGGGAGGGCCGACAAAGGTTCCCTCGCCGGGCAATCGGCGCTCAACCAAAACCGGCGCATCGGCACCCCAAGCCCATGGCAAGGTTCGGTTGACGGGCATGCGCGCGATCACCTCGTAGCCGTGGGACCGATGATGTCCGATCTCGATCAGCGGATCATTATACCAACTGGCGAGCGCGCCGATCCCCTTCAAGGCGCCGACCCGCCCATATAGGTGCCAACCATTGAGCACCCAACCGGCATTGATCTGATCGCGAGGGTAGCCGAGCGAGAGCGCATGGTTGAGCGCCGCCAGGCGCGCGCGCTGATCGGCCAAGCTGTCGCGCGTCCCGGCTATTGCAAAGGCGGCAAAGCCCGCGAAGAGAACGACCGACGACAAGGCGGCGAGCCGAGCGCCCCGGTGGCCGGCGGGGGTGCCGAGTTGCCGCGTGTTGCTGCCCGAAACCAGCATCACGACGATCATGCAGGGGACGATGGGCAGGAGGTACCGATCGAACCGGTTTGGCATGACCAAAAGGGGGGCGAATAGAACTGCGCCGGTGGCAAGCGCGGCCACCACCGCAGCCGTTGCTTCGGTCGGCAGGCTCCCGGTGAGCAGTTGCCGTATCCGGGTGCCAAGAACGACAACGGCCATAGCGCCGCCGCCGGACGCCAGCGCTGTGACAATGCCCCGGAGCCAGCCAGGCGCTTCGGGCATTCCGTAGAGGCCGAGGGCAATCCCCGAAGACGACAGCACGCCGTGGTCCCAAATGGGCATGGGACGGTGAACCAGGATGACAATGAGTGTGACGATACCCGCCGCTCCGAATGTTGCGGCGTGAATGATCAGTCTGTTCGATCGGTGCTGCGCGATGAGGTCCCGGTAGGCCAGAATCACGACGGGAAGCATGAACAAGCCGCCATACATGTACAGATAGGCGACGCCGATGCTGGCGTGTTTCATGATGTCGGAGATCGGTCCGGCCAGCCGATCCGCAATCTCGATGGAGTTGACGCCGAACTGAAGCGGCAGCGCTCCTTTCGCGGCAAGCCAGGCCTCGAACCCCTGCTGAAACGCAACGAATGCTACCACCGGGATTATGGCGGTCGCGATGGAACGCCAATGGACACCGTCCCTCCACAAGTTGGCGATTCCGATCCCGGCAGGGATCGCAACCCCGACCTGGCGGATCGACAGGGCGAACAGGGCCAGGAGCCAACCGGTCGCCGCTGCTGCGAAGCCGCCTCGAGCGGAGGCGTAACCTAGAACCCACATGGCCGCGGTCTGGGCGGCGACGTAAGGCACGTCGGTCATGAATGTAATGGAGAGAACGAAATACAATGGATTGAAGATGAGGCACAGAGAACCGGCGAATGCGCGGCCAGGTTGAACACCAGCGTTGCGAAGCCAGAAATATAATGCCGCCCCACCCAAGAATCCCGCAACCAAGCCCGATATTTGCAGGGCTTCGAACCCCGAGCCGAAAAGCCTGGAGAACAGCGCCCCCCAGAAGATGTGGCCGACCATCGTCGCGGACGTCCAGCTATGTAGTATGAGGCGCCCGTTCAATAATTCGTCGACGGACCAGCGGTACACCCAGTCATCAACAAGAGGAAATTCGCCCCGGGGGCCAATGGCCAGAGCTGCGGCAACCCACATGACCGCCAGGCAAACCAAGTTGAACGCATCCTGACGAGTGGACCCGTTTATTTGGCGCCAAGAGCAGTATGGTATCCTGCTGAAGGAAATAGCCCTGCCCACCAAATCTCCGAGGCGGCCCGCAATTGCATTGATCACAAACAGAATGCCATGAAATACGTTAAGTCATGACCTGGTGATGTCGCTGCAGCCATGAGAACGATGGTACCATTTGCCAACATCGCCCAAGGTGGGCACGCCGAATTTCGCCGTTACTATAAGCCGCATTGGCGAGGTCGCCAACATTACCGGCGGCCAGCTCACACCAAACTCGTGCGCATCGCGGATTCCCCCAAGTGGTGGCCCCGGCGATCATCGCGACATGCTCGCCGGGGCCTTGCCAATGCCGGTGGCGGCGAGGGTCAGGCGACCGGAACATCGCGCAAGCGCCCCGCGCCGCCAGCCGTGCGGGAGATGCCAACGGCGAATGTATAGGGTACCCGCGAATAGGTCTCGCGCACGTGCACCGCGACGTCGCCGAAGGAGCGCTGGAGCACGCGGCGGTAGCCGGCTTCGTCCCGGACGAAGCGGCCGCGATCATTGTCCAGCATCCACCTGTTGAACCAGTGCTGGTTGGGAACGTAGCAGCCGTCGAGCGTAAACAGCAGGCCGCCAGGCCGAAGGCTTGCTCGTATGGCATCAAGCAGAGGGCGAAGCTCCTCGTCCGTGACGTGATGCAGCACGCCGTTCATCAGGGCGACATCGACCGGCTGGACGAGGTCGACGGTTCTGGCGTCAAAGTGCCGGCAGAAGAATGTTCCGCGTCCCGCGAAGGATCTCTGGGCGTGCCGGATATATCGGTCGTCGACATCGAAACCGAAGTAATGGATGCCTTTGGGAAGGTGGTCGAGGATATTGCCGGGGCCGCAGCCGATATCGAGAATGCGCATTCCGGGCTCAAGCGTCAGGAATTCAGCCATGGCCTTGACGCGAGCGCCAAAGAAGCCGCCGATTTCCTGGAACTTCTGGTAGACGACCGGCGAGCTGAGCGCGTTCTTGAGCATTCCAGTTCCATCAGGCTCAGGTTGCGGTGTCGGCCGTTCCGCGCCGGCGGCCGAAGACCCAGAGGTTCATGGCGATGAAACTGGTCACTGGAATGACGACGATCGTCGCCACGAGCCCAACCTGATAGTGCAGCCGCAATCCATCGATCGTCAGGGCCATCGTGGCCGCGGCCAGCAGGCTGTTGGCGATGTGCAGGAGGACATAGCGCGGCAGATCGCTCGCAAGGTTCGTTTCGGATCGAAATGAGAAGCGACGATTGCCAATGAAGTTGACCGGTATCGCCGCGACATAGCCAATGATGCCCGCCATGGTCGGTCCGCACAGATCAAGATGGACGAGCGTGCCCGCCACCGCGACGTAGATCGCGCCACTGAGCACGCCGACCACGCCAAAGCGCACGGCCTTCCCGGCTATGCCGTCACCAGTCAGTGTCAGGCGCGCCAAGGGGCCGTCGCCTCCGATCATGCCGTACCGCGCACGTAATATTGCGCGCCGAATGGCAGGCGGGCGAACAGTCGATCGACCGCTCGCAGAAACTGTCCAGCCGCCGGAACGGAAAGGATGGCGCGGCTCGCGACGTCATCGAATCCGGCGGCCTCCATGAGTTGCTCGGTCTCCTTGGCGCGCAGGAGGACCGCGTCGGCATCGAAGGGGCAATTGTTGACCGCCCGCATCGTCAGTGGGTTGCCGGGATTGTGCTCGAAGATCAATGCGAGGCCATTGGGACGAAGAATCCGCCGCATCTCGCGCACGAATCCATGCCAGTCCGCGACGGGAACGTGGTGGAGGACGCAGATGGCGAAAGCGACGTCGAACGAGGCGTCAGGATGGGGGAGGCGATCGCCTTCGTAAGTCTGGTAGGACTGAAAGGGGTTACAGCGCCGAGCGGTCTCGATGCAGGCGGAGGATATGTCAACTCCCGACAGGGACTGGAATGTCGGCGCGAGGTGCTGATGGTAATTGCCGACGCCGCAGCCGATATCGAGGGCATCGACCAGCTGCCTGCCAAAATGCCCACGCACGATATCGACGATGTAGTCCGCCTTAACCCGCGTGAAAAAATCGGTCTTCAGGCCCGTGAACGCGATCGCGTCGTCGACCGTATCGGAATAATTGTTCCGATATGAATCGAATATCTCTGCTGTGTCGTGCTTTTTAGAGTTCATAAGGGGACTTTTTGGGGTGCCAAGCGCTTTGCATGCGCTCATTCTGCCGCTCAGCAATATAAATGGCGCTGGGCCATCTGCCTAATGCCGGTGGCAAGATCAGTCGCGACGAAGCCGGGGGCAAGGGCAGCTGGACGGAATGACATGTGCTCAGCATTGCTCGGCCGCGGGTCGATGCGCAGGAGCAATCGTGTTCCAAGAGCGGCTTCCACCAGATGGACAATGGCCTGAAGGGCGGTCGCCCGGCCACTGGCCAAAAGGAAGGTGCCGGGGTTCGGCGCATGGCCGACGAGACGGCCTGCGACGAAGGAGCCGATATCGCCAGCCTGAATATAATCGCGCAGCGTCGTCTGGTCGCCAAACAGATGCGAAACTTTTTTGTTAAGGGCGTTGGCGATCAGAACATTGATCAAGCTGAGCCGTGCCGTGCCGTCGGATAGGCCGTATGTCGATGACGGACGGTAGATGAAGGATGCAATCTCGGGGCGCATTGCCTTGACCAGTGTCTCCTGACGTACCTTCGCGATGCCATAATGCCGGCGCGGCGAGGGTTCGGTCGTAGCATCCACCAGACGGCAGCCTTCAAAGAGGCCGCCCGCCGAACTCATAAGATGGAAACCGTGCCGAGCCTTGGGCGCAATGTCGACGAGACGGTCGGCGAGGGCGAGGATATCGAGGAAGGGCTCTTCCTCGGCAGCGAGTTCATCTTGCCTGGCTCCGAACCCGGCTCTTCCGGCGGACCAGACAATGTCGATGCGTGCCGGCGGGTGATCCCGCGAACCGATCGCCGTCAGGACAGCGGCCAGCTGGTCGCGCCGAAGTGCCGTATCGGTCCAGCTGATCGGCAAGCTCACTTCGTCGAAGGCGCAATGCCTTCTCGTTGCGGCCAGGATGGCCTGCCCGATCAGGCCGAGCCCGAGAATGGCGAGTACCTGCCTTTCCCCGCCGGCCATGTGCCTTCGCAGCAAGATCACGGGGTCTTCCGATGAAAATGGGCGGCTATGGCACTGTCGCTGGACCTGTCCGCGACGAAGTAGAGCGGCTTGCCGTGCGCGACCAGAACGAGTGAAGATAGGTATTCAAGCGCGATGCCGATCATGAAGGTGATGAAGCCGCCAAAGAAGAGCCCCATGAGCGCAAGTGAGGTCCAGCCTCGGGCGAGAATTGATTCAGGCACGAGAAAGTGCTGCAATACCAGACCGATACTGGCAAGAATGCTCAACCCGACGACGGCGAGACCGAACAGGCCGCAAACGCGCAGCACCTTGACCTGACTTGAAATCAGCATGCGCCTAGCATGCGAGAGGAGCCGCGACAGCTTGTAGCCCGACTGGCCCTTGCTGATGTAACGCTCGTCCTTCAGCGTCATTGGCACGGTTGCCACCCGGGTCGTGAACCACGACAGGGCCACATCGAAATAGGTGTCGTGGCCACAGACGCTCGACACCGCGCGGGCAAGTGGTCCTCGGATCAACCGGAAGCTCGAGAAGTAGCGGACATTCGAATTGCCGCTCAGGCGAACCATAAGCTGTTTGAACGCGCGCGAGGCCCAATCGCGCGAGAGCGCCTCGTGAACGTCGCTGTCGGGCGTTCCATAGATAATGTCGGCGCTCTCGCTGACCGCCTTGCGGAGCATCGTTTCGATGGCGGCAGGCGGATGCTGGAGGTCCTCGTCCATCGTGACGACCCAATCGCCCGACGTGTGCTGGATGCCGGCGATCGTTGCTGCGTGCTGGCCGAAGTTCCGCATCAAGTGCAACGGCACGACCCAGGGATATGCCTTTGCAAGAGCATCGAGGGTCTCGGCAGATCGATCGATCGCCTCGTCGTCAACGAGGACCGCCTCGCCCAGGCGCATCGGCGCACCCTCGCTCTCCCACGAGGCGCGGACGGCTGCCAGCGCTTCAACCAGCCTCGGGAGATAGTCCTGTCCCGCGTAGACTGGTACGACGACCGAGATCAGAACGGGTTTGTCCAAGGCAGGCTGTCCGAGCGGTAGAATGTGCTGGATGAGCCGTGCTGTGTACCAGCAGTGACCCCGTGGTGCAATTTACGGCCGGTGCGATCGGGAAGCTGCATGGAACAACGTGCGATCGCGCGAAGAAAATCCGATCGACGCCCCGAGCCGGCTCCAGCAGATGAAGCGGTTGTGCAGTGTCTTACGCGGGCCATGGCAATTCAGCGCGCCCCTCCACTGTGGTGCGACACGTTCATTGCTTGAGATGATCAGGGTCGGAGCCTTGAGCTGCCCGGATTTTGCTGCAGGCCAGTTGTGGTAATCGACGCGGTCATCGCCTGCTCTGCCAGCGCGGCGTAGTGGAGTTCCTCTGCCTCTGCGGGTCGTATGTTGCCAATGGGCTCGAGGAGACGGCGGTTGTTGAACCAGTCTCCCAGTCTCTATGTGACCGTTGAGAACAGGATTTTCCGCTTCTGTCTTGTGATTCAGGCCCGGCGGCGGCTCTTTGAGAGCATGCGCGTGGAGCCGATCGACCGCAACAATGCAGCCCTTCTGATGTGGGGCGCCCTCCGGCACGGCTCTAGCCGAAGCATATCATGAGGCCGCACGATCGGCGCGCCGAGGCGCCGGAACAGGCCATCCAACGCCTGGAAGCGTTGAGGTCGCTCTTCGCCTGACTTGGCCGGGCATGGGAGTTGCCGCACGATCCGATTGCCCATGTCGCCAAGTTCCGAACAGCCAGGACGGGACACCGCGCCTGGATCGAAGGTGGGGTCGCTCAGTTCCTGGCCAAACCCGAACCGGGGACGCAAGCGCGGCTGGCTTTCGCTCTTGATCGTCGAGAGAGTTGGAGGCCTCGCCCGGAATCGAACCGGGGTGCAAGGATTTGCAGTCCTCTGCGTAACCACTCCGCCACGAGGCCGTCCGGGTCATCGCCGGGAATACCGGCGCGGAGTGGGCTCGCTCTAGCACGTGGGTCGGGGTCCCGCAACAATCCCCGAGCGCCACCCGGCTTGCGCGGGTAGGGCCAGCGCCGGTAAAGACTGGGCCTCGAGCCGGGCCGCGTCCGGCGGCGATCCGAGGACGGTGTGATGATGGATTTCGAGCGCGCCCGACGCACCATGGTCGACACGCAGATTCGCGTGAACGACGTCACCGATTCCCGCATCGTCGAGGCGCTGATGGCGGTCCCGCGCGAGGCCTTCGTGCCGGAGAATCGCCGCGCGCTCGCCTATCTCGACGACGATCTCGCCGTCACCGAAGCCGCGTACGGCCAGCCGGCGCGCTACATTATCGAGCCGATGGTCCTCGCGCGGATGATTCAGGAAGCTGATCTCGATTCGGCTGCCCATGTCCTCGATGTCGGGCCGGCCACCGGTTACTCGAGCGCGGTTCTCGCGCGCATCGCGGGTCAGGTGACGGCGCTCGAGGCGGATGCAGCGCTTGCGGCAGCGGCCAAGACCTTGCTGTCCGGCCTTGCCAATGCCGTCGTCGTCGAGGGGGCGCTCGAGGCCGGGCATGCGGCGGGCGGCGCCTATGACGCGATTCTGCTGCAGGGTTCGGTCGAGGAAGTGCCCGACGCGCTGCTCGCCCAGCTCAAGCCGGGCGGGCGCCTGGTCGCGGTGGTCGGGCAGGGCCGCGCGGCGAAATGCCTCGTCCACACTCGTATCGGCGACGAGATCAGCGCCCGTCCGGCCTTCGACGCGGCCATTCCGCCGCTGCCCGGATTCGCCAAGCCGAGGGGATTCGTGTTCTGATCGGCGTAGCCGGGAGACCCTACAGGAGTGTTGCCGACATGCCCCAGTGGGGCAGGGAAAGTGCGGCCTAGGCCATGTTTAGGGTTTCTCGGAATGGAGTTTGCCTTTAACCAGCAGTTAAGGGCGGATGTTTAACCACATATGAACGTCTCGACTTTGGCGGAACCGTCGGGAATGGCCCAAATGCAGGTGTTGCTATGGTTCGAGCCTCTATGCGCAGCGTAGGCTCCCGTCTTGTTTCCGCCGCCCTCACGGGCTTCGCATGCTTGGCTTTGCCGGGGGCTGTGCACGCGCAGTCCATCGAGCAGACGCTGATTCAGGCCTATCGCAACAATCCCGATCTCAACGCGGCCCGCGCGGGCGTGCGCGTGGCCAATGAGGGCGTGCCTGCCGCGCTCTCCGGCTACCGCCCGTCGGTCAACGCCACCGTCACGGCGGCCGGGCAGTACACCGAATCGGCCTCGGGCTCGATCCTCGGCGCGCCGGGCGCGGACCGCACGCTGCGCACCATGCCCCGTTCGGCGAGCATCACGGCGACGCAGCCGCTGTTCGACGGCAACCGAACCACCAATACGGTGCGGCAGGCCGACCAGAACGTGCTGGTTGCGCGCGAGACGCTGCGCAACACCGAGCAGACTGTCCTCCTGGCTTCCGCCACCTCGCATATGAACGTGCTGCGCGAGCAGGCGGTTCTCGATCTGCGCCGCCGCAACGTCGAGGTGCTGCGCGAGCAGCTGCGCGCGACCCGCGATCGCTTCAATGTCGGTGAGGTCACCCGCACCGACGTCGCGCTGGCCGAATCGGCGCTTCAGGCTGCCGTCGCCGCTGCGACCGGCGCCGAATCGGATCTCGCCAATTCGCGTTCAGTCTATATCCAGCAGGTCGGTATCGCGCCGGGGCGCCTGACGCCGGCGCGAACGATCGAGCGTCTCCTGCCGCGCAATCTCGATGGCGCTGTCATCACCGGGCAGTCCGAACATCCCGCCATCCGCGGCGCGCGCCACGGCGCCGACGCGCAGATGCTGCAGGTCCGCATCGCCGAATCGGCGCTCTATCCGACGCTCGGCCTCTCCGCGACTGTCACCCGTTCGGCGGAGCAGACCGGCCCGGCGACGCAGTCCTTCTCGGCGGCCGTTGGCGCCACCCTGACCATTCCGATCTTCGCCAATGGCGGCCGCGACTATGCGACCATCCGTCAGGCCAAGGAAGCCTACGGGCAGCGGCGCATCCAGATCGAGACGGCGGCGGCGAGCGTCCGTCAGGCGGTCATGCAGTCCTGGGCCGCGCTCGAAGCCTCGCGCGCCCAGATCCAGGCCGCCGAGGTGCAGGTCCGCGCGCAGGAAATCGCGGTCAACGGCATCCGCGAGGAATACAAGGTCGGTCAGCGCACGATCATCGACGTGCTGAATGCGACCCAGACCCTGACCGAGGCGCGCGTGGCGCTGGTCCGCGCGCAGCGCGACCGCGTGGTGCTGTCCTATTCGGTGCTCGCTGCCATGGGCCGCCTCAGCGGCTCGCGTCTGGCGCTCCGCACCGATATCTACGACCCCACTGTCCACTACGATCAGGTCCGCGATCTCTGGATCGGCGTCCGCACGCCCGACGGGCGCTGATCCGCCCGTCCACTTCGCTGTGGATCGCCCCAGGGGCCGTTAGCCATCGCATCATTGCGAGTGCATAGTCGGCCTTGTTGATTCGGTGGCGATTCGTGCTCTGCGCAGACCGCAAATGGGCCGCACCGATGCGTGCAACTCGTGGGGTGGGCTGGGATGTCGCAGACGGCCAAGGCCAATGAACCGTCGATGGAGGAAATCCTCGCGTCGATCCGACGGATCATCGCCGACGATGAGCCGCCGAAAGCCGCGCCCGCGGCCAAGGCAGCCGAGCCGGTGCTGATGCCCGTGGCCGATGAGGCGCCGAAGTCGCAGGACGATATCGACGCCCTGCTTGCCGGCTTCGACGACGAGCCCGAGCCGCCGCCCCCTCCGGCTCCGCCGCCGGTGGTCAGGGCCGCTCCGCCGCCACCTCCACCGCCGCCGGCCCCCGCGCCGCGGGAACCCGAGATTTTCGAGCTGTCGCGCGCCGATGCCGTCCCCGAGCGCGTCGGAATGATCCGCCCCATCGCCCAGCGGGCCGATGTCGAGTTCATGGATCAGCCGTCACCGCCGCCCGCGCCGCCGCCGGCCCCGGTACCGGCTCCGGCTGCTGTTGCGCCGGCCTCGGCGCTCATCTCGGCGGAGACGCATGCCGCTGTCGGCGCCGCCTTCGGCTCGCTCGCCAACACCATGCTCTCGGGCAACGGTCGCACGATCGACGACCTCGTCAAGGACATGCTGCGCCCGATGCTGAAGAACTGGCTGGACGACAACCTTCCGCAGCTGGTCGAACGCCTGGTGCGCGCCGAGATCGAGCGCGTCTCCCGGGGCGGTTCGGGCCGCTGAGCCGTCAGAGATCGAACCGCGTCACCACGCGGGCGCGGAACCACAGCACGATCAGGGGCAGCAGCACGGCCGTCGTCGCGAAGAGCGGCGACGCGCCGAACCGGTCGTAGGCGAGGCTGGTGATGAACACGCCGATCGTCTGTCCCGCGAAGAAGGCGAAGGCGAAGATGGCGATGGATGCACCCCTTGCCTGCGGATTGATCTGCGTCGCCATGATCTGCAGCGAGTTGTGAAACAGCGCGAATCCCGCGCCGCAGACGACGATGGCCAGCGCCACGAGCCAGAGCGCCGGGGTTGCCGCGAAAGCGATGAAACCGGCGGCGAACAGCGTCGCCGATACCAGCATGAGTCCGGACTGGCTGATGCGTGAAAGCAGGTAGGGCGCGAGCGTCGAATAGGTCACGGCGCCGACCGCGCTGAGTGCGGTCAACGCGCCGATGGCGGTGTAGCTGATGCCGTACGCCTCGCGCAGATGCGCGCCGAGGAAGGTGAAGGCGCCGAAATAGACGGCCGCTTCGATGGCGACGGTGGCGAGCACGAGCCGGCCGGTGACACTGTTGCGGACCGCCGCGATCTGGCGGAACGAACCCATCAGCCCGCCTTCGGGCGGCGGCGAGCGGGCCGACAGCACTGGGTTGGTCTGCATCTGCAACGTCAGGACCGCTCCGCCGAACAGCAGGAACCCGCCCACCATCAGGAACACGGCGTGCCAGCCGAAGATGTCGGCGAGTACCCCGCCAATGGCCTGGCCCGAGACGGTGCCCGTGCTCATGAAGATCATGTAGCGGGCGAGCACGGCATGGCGCTGCGGCATCGGAATGGTGTCGCCAATGAAGGCGAGGCAGTTCGGAATGATGGCGGCGCCGGTGAGCCCCGCGAGGAAGCGCAGCAGGGCGAGCTGTTCAAGGCTGGCCGCGAAGGCCGAGGCGGTGGTGAACAATCCGCAGAGCAGGGCGCCGAGGGCGATCACCCGCACCTTGCCGAAACGGTCGCCGAGCGGGCCGGTGATCAGTTGGAAGCCGCCATAGGCGACGGCATAGGTCGTCACGACGATGGCGGCCCCGCCGGGGGTCGTGTTGAAGGCCAGTGCGAGCTTGGGCAGAAGCGGGTCGCAGAACCGAAGCGCCGCCGAGGATGCGAAGGAGGCCGCGCCCAGCACGAACAGCGCGCGCCACGGCACCGGCTCCAGCGGGGCGGTCTCGATGCTGCCTGTGGCCATGCACCGACCCTATGCGCCCCTCTCTTGCGCTGCGGCAAGTCGCGGGGGCGCATGGCAGAAATGTTGACTTCCCGCGCCCGGCACGGCTTTGGTGCGCACCCTATATGAGTGCCTTGCCCTGACAGGCGCCCCCTGCGCGAAACCCGGACCGTCATGCTCGAGAAGACCTACTCGCCCAAGGACATCGAAGCCCGCATGGCCGAGACCTGGGATAAGGCCGAAGCCTTCAAGGCTGGCCGCCCCGACCGCGCGGGCGCGGAAACCTATTGCATCGTCATCCCGCCGCCGAACGTCACGGGGTCGCTGCATATGGGCCACGCGCTCAACAACACGCTGCAGGACGTGCTCTGCCGCTATGAGCGCATGCGCGGCAAGGACGTGCTCTGGCAGCCGGGCACCGACCATGCCGGCATCGCGACGCAACTCGTCGTCTCCCGTCAGCTCGCCGACAAGCAGATCCAGATGCGCGATCTCGGCCGCGAGAAGTTCCTGGAAAAGGTCTGGGAGTGGAAGGCCGAGAGTGGCGGCACCATCGTCAACCAGCTGAAGCGCCTCGGCGCGTCCTGCGACTGGTCGCGCGAGCGCTTCACCATGGACGAGGGCCTGTCGAAGGCCGTCATCAAGGTCTTCGTGGAACTGCACAAGGGCGGCCTGATCTACCGCGACAAGCGCCTCGTGAACTGGGATCCGGAGTTCCAGTCGGCCATTTCCGACCTCGAGGTCGACAGCCTCGAGGTCAAGGGCAACCTCTGGCATTTCCGATATCCGCTGAAGGACAATCCCGGCGAGTATATCGTCGTCGCGACCACGCGCCCCGAGACGATGCTGGGCGACACGGCGGTCGCCGTTCATCCCGAGGACGAGCGCTACCGGCACCTGATCGGCAAGACCGTGGTCCTGCCGCTGGTCGGCCGCGAGATTTTGATCGTCGGCGACACCTATTCCGACCCGGAAAAGGGCTCCGGCGCGGTGAAGATCACGCCGGCCCACGACTTCAACGATTTCGAGGTCGGCAAGCGCCACAATCTCGAACTGATCAACATCTTCGACGCTTCGGCGGTCGTGAACGAGAATGCGCCGGAGGCCTATCGCGGCCTCGGCCGCTTCGACGCGCGCAAGAAGGTCGTCGCGGATCTCGAGGAACTCGGCCTCGTCGAGAAGATCGAGCCGCACACCCATATGGTGCCGCACGCCCAGCGCGGCGGCGCGGTGGTCGAGCCCTGGCTGACCGAGCAGTGGTATGTCGATGCCGCGACGCTCGCCAAGCCCGCCCTCGAAGCCGTGCGCAAGGGTGAGACGCGCTTCGTCCCGGAGCGCTTCGCCGGCGACTATTTCCGCTGGCTGGAGAACATTCAGCCCTGGTGCATCTCGCGCCAGCTCTGGTGGGGTCATCAGATTCCCGCATGGTACGCCGAGGACGGCGAAATTTTCGTCGCGGCTGATGAGGCTGGCGCGCAAATGCTCGCCGACAAGCATTTCGGCAGGGCGGGGGTTCGGCTCACCCGCGATCCCGACGTGCTCGACACCTGGTTTTCGTCGGGGCTCTGGCCCTTCTCGACGCTGGGATGGCCGGACGAGACAGCGGAGCTGAAGCGCTTCTACCCGACCTCCACGCTCGTCACCGGCTTCGACATCATCTTCTTCTGGGTCGCCCGCATGATGATGCTGGGCCTGCACTTCATGAAGGAGAAGCCGTTCTCCGACGTGGTCATCCACGGCCTCGTCCGCGACGACAAGGGCCGCAAGATGTCGAAGACGCTCGGCAACGTCGTCGATCCGCTTGGCCTGATCGACGAGTTCGGCGCCGACGCGCTGCGCTTCGCGCTGGTCGCGCAGGCGAGCCAGGGATCGGACGTGAAGTTCGCGCGCTCGCGCGTCGAGGGCTACCGCAACTTCGCGACCAAGCTCTGGAACGCCGCCCGTTTCACCGAGGTCAACGAATGCCGCCGCGTCGCGGGATTCGACCCGGCCAGGGTCGAGACGACGCTGGCGAAATGGATCGTCGGCGAGACCGCGAAGGCCGTCGCGGAGACCGAGGCCGCGATCCAGTCCTATAAGTACAACGAGGCGGCCGGCGCGGCCTACCGCTTCGTCTGGAACATCTTCTGCGACTGGTTCCTGGAACTCGCCAAGCCGGTCTTCAACGGCGCGGATGAGACGGCCAAGGCCGAGGTGCGCGCCGCTACCGCCTGGACGCTCGACCAGATCCTCGCGCTGCTGCACCCGTTCATGCCCTTCATCACGGAGGAGCTGTGGACGGTGACGGGCGAGGAGGGGCCGGCGCGCACGGGCGTGCTGGCGCTGAGCCGCTGGCCTGAGCTCAAGGGGCTCGAAAGCGCCGAGGCGGAAGCCGAGATCGGCTGGCTGGTCGATACCATCTCCGCCATCCGCTCGGTGCGCGCCGAAATGAACGTCGCGCCGGGCGCGCAGGTGCCGCTGGTTCTGGCCGGCGTCTCGGCACAGACGGCTGAGCGCGCGGCGCGTCATCACGACCTGCTCGCCCGCCTCGCGCGCCTGTCGGAGGTCACGCCGGCCGACGCCGCGCCGAAGGGCTCGGTGCAGATCGTCGTGCGCGGCGAGACGCTGGCCCTGCCGCTCGCCGGCATCGTCGATGTCTCGGCCGAGCGCGTGCGCCTGACCAAGGCGCTGAAGGAAGCCGAGGGCGATATCGCGCGCTGCGACGGCAAGCTGGGCAACGCCAACTTCATGGCACGCGCGGCGGAGGACGTCATCGACGAGCAGCGCGAGAAGCGCGCCGAGGCGGCCGAGCGCAAGGCGCGGATCGAGACCGCCATCGGACGGCTCGCCGATCTCGGCTGATTGGCCTTCGCGCCGTCGTGAAATGACTCTGGGCCGCCCGGCTGTCTGCCGGGCGGTCTTAGCTGCGGCGCAGCATCACGTTCTATTTCGTGTCATTTCCGCAACAGATTGGAACTGCTCGCATCCGCGGAAGTTGTTCACCATTTTCCGCCGCAATCCCGCCACAGGCCAAAGCGCAGAAATTCCGCGACAAATTTGGTTCGAACGGTCGCTAACTGGCGTCGTTCCGCATGTGTGGTCCAGCGAGTAGATGCCTTTTCAAGTTCTCCCCGCGATGTCAGGACACCGCTCAACGCTTCCGGCGATGGAAGTGATGACCGCATTGTCATGGGGAGCGAAATGACCAGCCCGAAGTTCGACAAGAGCAAGCTGCCGAGCCGCTATGTCACCGAGGGGCCGGCCCGCGCGCCGCACCGCTCCTATCTCTATGCGATGGGTCTCTCGACCAAGCAGATTCACCAGCCCTTCGTCGGCGTGGCGACCTGCTGGAACGAGGCCGCGCCCTGCAACATCGCGCTGATGCGTCAGGCGCAGGCGGTGAAGAAGGGCGTCGAGTCCGCTCAAGGGACCCCCCGCGAGTTCTGCACCATTACTGTCACCGACGGCATCGCCATGGGCCATGCCGGCATGAAGTCCTCGCTGCCGTCGCGCGAGATCATCGCCGACTCGGTCGAACTCTCCATGCGCGGCCATGCCTATGACGCGCTGGTCGGCCTTGCCGGCTGCGACAAGTCGCTGCCTGGCATGATGATGTCGATGATCCGGCTCAACGTGCCGTCGATCTTCATCTATGGCGGGTCGATCCTGCCCGGCACGTTCCGTGGCAAGCAGGTCACCGTGCAGGACCTGTTCGAGGCGGTCGGCAAGCATTCCGTCGGCGAGATGTCCTCCGAGGACCTCGACGAGCTGGAGCGCGTCGGCGCGCCCTCCGCCGGCGCCTGCGGCGCGCAGTTCACCGCCAACACCATGGCGACCGTCTCCGAGGCCATCGGCCTTGCGCTGCCCTATTCGGCCGGCGCGCCGGCTCCCTACGACATCCGCGACGCCTTCTGCTATGCGGCGGGCGAGAAGGTGATGGAGCTGATCGCGAGCGGCATCCGCCCGCGCGACATCGTCACCCGCAAGGCGCTGGAAAACGCCGCGACCGTGGTCGCCGCCTCGGGTGGCTCGACCAACGCGGCGCTGCATCTGCCGGCCATGGCGCATGAAGCCGGGATCAAGTTCGACCTGTTCGACGTCGCCGAGATCTTCAAGCGCACGCCCTACATCGCGGACCTCAAGCCGGGCGGCAAATATGTCGCCAAGGACATGTTCGAGGCCGGCGGCATCCCGCTGCTCATGAAGGCGCTGCTGGACGGCGGTTTCATGCATGGCGACTGCATGACGGTCACCGGCCGCACCATGGCCGAGAACCTCGAGAAGGTGCGCTGGAACCCCGATCAGGATGTCGTCTATCCGACGTCGAAACCGATCACCAAGACCGGCGGCGTCGTCGGCCTCAAGGGCAACCTCGCCCCCAATGGCGCGATCGTGAAGGTCGCGGGCATGAAGAAGCTGAAGTTCAAGGGGCCGGCCCGCTGCTTCGACCGCGAGGAAGAGTGCTTCAAGGCGGTCACCGAGCGCACCATCAAGGAGGGCGAGGTTCTCGTCATCCGCTACGAAGGGCCGAAGGGTGGCCCCGGCATGCGCGAGATGCTGGCGACCACGGCCGCGCTCTACGGGCAGGGCATGGGCGACAAGGTGGCGCTGATCACCGACGGCCGCTTCTCCGGCGCGACGCGCGGCTTCTGCATCGGCCATGTCGGCCCCGAGGCTCAGGTCGGTGGCCCGATCGCTCATGTCCGCGATGGCGACATAATCGAGATCGACGCCGTCAAGGGAACGCTCAAAGTTCGCCTTACGGCCGCCGAATTGCGGGCGCGTAAGAAGGAATGGCAAGGCCCGAAGGACACCGAATACGGTTCGGGCGCCATCTGGAAATACGCGCAGCAGGTCGGTCCTGCGGTTGACGGCGCTGTGACCCATCCGGGCGGCGCCGGGGAAAAGCACGTCTATGCGGATATCTGAGGTTTCGACAGTCCGTGCCGTGGTCGTGGCGCTGGTGGTGGCGGCAAGCCCCATCGGCGTCGGATCGGCCTTCGCCTTCGACGGGCAGCCGGCGGGCGATGCCCGCTCGGCGCTCGACGCGTTTCGCGCCGGTGCGCGGGCTTTGCGCGACGGCCGGGCTGAGGAAGCTGTTTCCGCCCTTCAGTATGCGGCGAGCGGCGGCCATGCCGCCTCCGCCTGGCGGCTCGGCCGCATGTACATGGAAGGCGAGGGCGTCGCGCGCAGCGACCTCAAGGCCTTCGAGACCTTCCGCCGGATCACCATGGACCGGCGCGATGAGGGGCCGAATTCGCCGGACGCGCGATTCATCTCCTCGGCCTTCGTCCAGATGGGCAATTATCTCGTCGAGGGCATCCCGAATTCCTACGTGCGCCCCGATCCGCAGCGCGCCTTCGAACTCTATTTCTACGCCGCCTCGACCTTCGGCGACGCTGACGGCCAGTTCCGCCTCGGCCGCATGTTCCTGGAGGGCAAGGGTACGCCGCGCGACCCGCGCCAGGCAGCCCGCTGGCTGCAGCTCGCCGCAGCGAAAAGCCACCACCAGGCGCAGGCCGTGCTGGGCCATATGCTGTTCGCCGGCCGCGACGTGCCGCGCGCGGCTCCGCGCGGGCTGATGTTCCTGACGCTGGCCAAGGAAGCCGCGACGGATAACGAGACCTGGATCTCGGAAATGTACGACGAGGCCATGCGCTCGGCCTCCGATGACGAGCGTGGCGTCGCGCTGCGTCTCGTCGAGAACTGGCTGAAGACCATCCGCCGCTAAGGGGCCAAGGCCCATGACCCTGGTCGAGACGCAGCGTTTCGTTCCGCCGGGGCTGGATCATCCGGCCGAACCGCTCAAGGCGCTGCGCTTCCTGCGCACCCTGGTCCGCAATCCGCTCGAAACCTGGCCCGAGGCGCTGTTCCACGAGCGCTCCCAATGGCTCGGCTTTGCCGGCCGGCCACTGCTCTTCGTCATGGACCCGGCCATGGTCGAGGAGGTGCTGGTCAGCAAGGCGGAGGTTTTCCCCAAGGCCCCCATCGTCCAGCGCGCCATCGGGGCAGCCGTCGGCAACAAGTCGATCTTCACGGCCGAAGGCGCCGACTGGCGCTGGCAGCGCCGCGCGTCCTCGCCGCCGTTTCGCCACGGCACGATTCTCGGCTTCGTCCCGGCCATGGCGCAGGCCGCCGAGGCAGCTGCCGAGCGGCTGCGCGACGCGCCCGCGGGGCAGGCGGTCGATGTCTCGGAAGCCATGATGGCGACGACCTTCGACGTGATCGTCGAAACCATGCTGTCCGGGCGCGGCTCCTTCGATACCGAGCGGTTCGGAGCGCAGATTTCCCACTATTTCGAGACGGTCGGCTGGATCGCCGCCATCACCGTGCTGCGGCTGCCGACCTGGATGCCCTATCCTGGCAAGCGCCGGGCGCGCGCTGGCAACCGGTTCCTGAAGGCGGAGATGACGCGGGTCATCGCCGAGCGGCGCGCAAATCCGGGCACGACGCCGGACCTTCTCGACTTCCTGATCGCCGCCGCCGACCCCGAGACCGGCCGGGCGATGACCGACCTGGAACTCGCCGACAATCTCCTGACCTTCGTCGTCGCCGGCCACGAGACGACCGCGCTGGCGCTGACCTGGGCGCTCTGGCTGACGGCCAATGCGCCTGATGTGGAAAGCCGGGTGCTGGATGAGATCGCTTCGGTCGCGGGAGATGCGGCCATCGACGCCGGCCAGGTCGACAAGCTCGTCTACACAAAACAGGTCATTCAGGAGGCCATGCGCCTCTTTCCACCCGCGCCGCTCATCCCGCGTATCGCATCCGAGGACGTGACGGTGGGCGGCGAAAAGGTCGCCGCACGCACGCCGGTCTACGTGCCGGTCTATGCGATCCATCGACACCGACTGATCTGGGACGATCCCGAGAGCTTCGACCCCGATCGTTTCTCGCCGGAAAGGTCGAAGGGCCGCCATCGCGGGGCCTATCTGCCCTTCGGGGCAGGCCCGCGCATCTGCATCGGGGCGTCTTTCGCGCAGGTCGAGGCGGTGGTGATCTTCGCGACGCTGATGCGCGCCCTGCGCTTCATGCCTGTGCCCGGCCATCGGCCGAAGCCGAATACGCGCCTGACGCTCAGGCCGGACGGCGGCATGCCGATGATGGTGGCGCGCCGCTGATCGCTTGCCTCGTTCGCCTTCGATGAGGCAGGCTGGGACTGAAGGGGCCGGGCGAGCACCGAAGGAGGAGCGGCATGGAGGTCATCGCGACGGAGGCCGGCGCATTTTCGGCCGCGCACGCACGGGACGCGGAGTTCAAGGGGCAGGGACTCCGCAATTTCTTCGTCTACCGCGACCTCGGCATCAGCAAGGCGACGGGCGGCCGTGTTGGCGCCCACGTCATCCGCGCGGTGCCGGGCGCCCATGCCGAGGGCGGTCGCCACACCCACACGCTGCAGTTCCAGATGGTCTATGTGCTGAAGGGCTGGGTGCGCTTCTGGTACGAGGGAGTCGGCGAGGTGCTTCTGGAGCCGGGCAGCTGCGTGCACCAGCCGCCGGGCATCGTCCACAAGGAACTCGGCCACTCCGACGATCTCGAACTCATCGAGATCACGCTTCCCGCCGAATTCCCGACACAGGACGCCTGAAGCGCCTCAGATCCTGATCTCGCACCAGACCGGCACGTGGTCGCTCGGCTTCTCGAAGCCGCGCACGTGCTTGTCGATGCCGGCCGTCACCAGCCGGTCGGCGGCGTGGGGCGAGAGC
Organism: Phreatobacter sp.; assembly: GCF_016793595.1. Classification (GTDB taxonomy): domain Bacteria; phylum Pseudomonadota; class Alphaproteobacteria; order Rhizobiales; family Phreatobacteraceae; genus Phreatobacter. The sequence continues at coordinate 191,674 of NZ_JAEULY010000009.1, read as the reverse complement.
ATCAGGTGGTCGATGCGGATGCCGTTGTTCCGCTGCCACGCGCCGGCCTGATAGTCCCAGAACGAGTAGAGGCCATCAGAATCGTCGCAGGCCCGCGTCGCCTCGGTGAAGCCGAGCGCGACGAGTTCGCGCCATCTGCCGCGCGATTCCGGCTGGAACAGAGCGTCATTGACCCAGTCTGCGGGGTTCCTGGCGTCGCGCGGCGTCGGAATGACATTGTAGTCGCCGCACAGCAGGAAGGGCTCCTCGAGGGCCAGCCGGTCCTTCGCATGGCGGATCAGCCGGTCCATCCACGCGAGCTTGTAGGTGAATTTCTCGGTGCCGATCGGGTTGCCGTTCGGCAGGTAGAGCGCGCCGATCCTGACAGCGCCCGACGGCGTCGAGACGACGGCCTCCAGATAGCGGGACTGCTCGTCGGAATCGTCGCCCGGCAGGCGCGGCGTCACATCCTCCAGCGGCAGCTTCGAGAGAATGGCGACGCCGTTATAGGTCTTCTGGCCGTGGGTCGCGACATTGTAGCCGGCGGCTTCGAATGCCTCGCGCGGGAACGCCTCGTCGACGCATTTCAGCTCCTGGAGGCAGACGATGTCCGGATTGCGCTCCTTCAGCCAGGCGAGCGTGTTCTCCACCCGGATCTTGATCGAATTGACGTTCCACGTGGCGATGATCATGGCCTGCCCGCGATTCCAACGAAAGGCACTCTAGCCCTCGATGGCTCGTCTCTGCCACAAGGCGGCACGCGATGCGTCAGCAGGGAGAGAATCGATGTGGATCGAGGGCGAGGCGGCCCTGAAGGCCCTCTATGGCGAGCGGGCGAAGCCTCGATCATCAAGGAGGTGACTTCCCTCACGCCGGAATATCGCGCGCTGATCGAAGCCTCGCCCTTCTGCGTGCTGGCAACGGCGGGCGAGGGCGGGCTGGACGCAACCCCGCGCGGCGACCCCGCCGGATTCGTCGATGTGCTCGACGACCGAACCCTGCTGATGCCCGACCGGCGCGGCAACAACCGGATCGACAGCCTGCTGAACGTCGTTCGCGACCCGCGCGTCGGGCTCCTGTTCTTCGTGCCCGGGGTCAACGAGACGCTGCGGCTCAACGGCCGCGCCCGCATCACCGCCGATGCGGGCCTACTGGAGCGCTACGCCATGGACGGCAAGACGCCGCGGACGGCGCTCGTCATCACCATCGAGGCGGTCTATTTCCAGTGCTCGCGCGCGCTGCACCGCTCGAAGCTCTGGGATGCCTCGCTGCATCGCATCCGCACCGAACTGCCGTCCCCCGGCCAGATGCTGAAGGGCGCGCAGGCGAGTTTCGATGCCGCGACCTACGACGCGGCGCTCGACGCCCGGCAGAAATCGACGCTGTACTGATCAGATCGAGAAGCTGGTCCCGCAGCCGCAATTGGCGACTGCGTTGGGGTTCTGAAGCTTGAAGGCCGAGCCGATCAGGTCCTCGACCCAGTCGAGCTCCGTCCCGGCCATGTAGGGCAGGGAGATTTCGTCGACCAGCACGGTCGCGCCACCCTTTTCGATGACGAGATCGTCGTCGTTGCGGGTGGTGGTGAAGTCGAACTTGTACTGGAAGCCCGAGCAGCCGCCGCCTTCCACGGAAATGCGCAGCATCGAGCCCGGCGGTTCGCTCGCCATGATCCTGGCGATCCGCGAGGCAGCGCGGTCGGTGACTGTGACGGGCTCTGTCGTCTGGGTGATCATCGGTTTCGGCTCCGTCTCCCCGGTTCAAGGCCGGAAACACGAATATCTGGCGGGCCGCCGGCTTGCGGCCCCATGACCCAATAGGTATGTGCGCCCCATGGCCCGGTCAATCCGCGTGGGGAACAGCCCTGCGGATGGCGCATCGGGTCGCTGTCGGGGATGCCATGGCGGTCGCCAGCTATTTCTACCCGCCGCTGGCGCGCTATGCCTCCGACGCGCGCCGGAGCCGCGGACGGCTGGTGCCGGAGCCCGCATCGCCGACCCGGACCGAGTTCCATCGCGATCGCGACCGCATCGTCCACGCCACGGCCTTCCGCCGCCTGAAACACAAGACGCAGGTCTTCGTTGCGCCCGAGGGCGACCATTACCGCACCCGCCTGACCCATACGATCGAGGTGGCGCAGATCGCCCGCTCGCTGGCGCGCGCACTCGGGCTGGACGAGGATCTCGCCGAGACGCTGGCGCTTGCCCACGACCTCGGCCACACGCCGTTCGGCCATACCGGCGAGGATGCGCTGGACGAGGTCATGCGCGCCTATGGCGGGTTCGACCACAATGCCCAGTCGCTGCGCATCGTCACGCGGCTTGAGCGTCGCTATGCCGGCTTCGACGGGCTCAACCTCTGCTGGGAGACGCTGGAAGGCCTCGTCAAGCACAACGGCCCGTTGCTCCGGCCCGACGGCGGCCCGATCGCGCGTTATGCGGAGCGAGGCATACCCGTCGCAATCCTCGAATACGACGCCCTGAACCCGCTGGACCTTGCCAGCCACGCCAGCGCCGAGGCTCAGGCCGCCGCCATTGCCGACGACATCGCCTATGACGCCGCCGATATCGACGATGGGTTGAGGGCAGGGCTGTTCACCCTCGACGATCTCGGCGCCGACGTGCCCATGGCGCGCGAATTCCTGGCGGAAATCCGCGACCGGCATCCGACGCTGGAGAAAAGCCGCGAGATCAACGAACTGACCCGCCGGGTGATCACGCGGCTGGTGGAGGACATTATCGGCGAGGCGACGCGCGCCTTCGGCGACCTGAACCCCCAGAGCGTCGAGGACATCCGCGGCTGCGGCCGGACGCTGGTGCAGTTCTCACCCGAGATCCGCGACTACGACGCCGGCATCAAGACCTTCCTGTTCGCGCATGTCTATCGGCACCCGCGCGTCGTGCCGATCCGCCGCAATGCCGGCATCATCGTGCGCGACCTGTTCGCCGCCTATTTCGAACATCCGCGCACCATGCCACCCCAATGGTCCGACGGCATCGAGGCGCTGGACGAGGCGCGCCGGGCCCGCCGCGCCGCCGACTACATTGCCGGCATGACCGACCGTTACGCGCAGGAGGAACACCGGCGGCTGTTTGCCCATACCCCCGATCTGCGGTAGAGCGCGGCACGCGTCTTTCGGGTTTTCGGCATGAACATTTTCTCGGTTTTCACCCAGCATGTGCGGCAGGCCGTCGCGGAACTGGGCTCGGACGGCATCAATGTGCCGCAGGCAGCGCTCGACCGCGTCGTGGTCGAGGCGCCGCGCGATGCGACCCACGGCGATCTCGCGACCAATGCGGCCATGGTGCTGTCGAAGGAAGCCGGGATGAAGCCGCGCGACCTCGCCGAGAAGATCGCCGCCCGCCTCGGCGCGCTCGCCGATGTCGCGAAGGTCGACATCGCCGGCCCCGGCTTCATCAACCTGACCCTGAAGGCTTCCGTCTGGCCGAAGGTTCTGGCAGCCGCCGTTTCGGCCGGCGATGCCTTCGGCCGCGCCACGGTCGGCGGCGGCGCGAAGGTCAATGTCGAGTATGTCTCCGCCAATCCGACCGGGCCGATGCATGTGGGACATTGCCGCGGCGCGGTGTTCGGCGACGCACTGGCGAGCCTGCTCGACGTCGCGGGCTACGACGTGACGCGCGAGTACTACATCAACGATGCCGGTGCGCAGGTGCAGGTGCTCGGCCGCTCGGCCTATCTGCGCTACCGCGAAGCGCTGGGCGAGATGATCACGATCCCGGAGGGGCTTTATCCCGGCGACTACCTGAAGCCGGTGGGTGAGGCGCTGAAGGCGAAATATGGCGCGAGCCTCCACAACGCCCCGGAGGCGGAGTGGCTGCCGATCTGCCGGGATGCGGCGATCGACGCCATGATGGCGGAAATCCGCAAGGATCTTGCCGCCCTCAACGTCAGCCATTCCGTGTTCTTCTCGGAGCGCTCGCTGCAGGCGCCGGTCGACAAGGTGCGCGCCTCGATCGACACACTGCGCGCGCAGGGCAGCATCTACGAGGGCGTGCTGGAGCGGCCGAAGGGCGCCGACGATGCCGATTGGGAGGAGCGCGAGCAGACGCTGTTCCGCTCGACCGCCTTCGGCGACGACGTCGATCGCCCGCTGATGAAGTCGGACGGCACCTATACCTACTTCGCCTCCGACATCGCCTATCACAAGGACAAGGCCGACCGCGGTTTCCTCGACCAGATCGATGTCTGGGGCGCCGACCATGGCGGCTATGTGAAGCGCATGCAGGCCGCGCTGAAGGCGATCTCCGGTGGCACGGCCGCGCTCGACGTGAAGCTGGTCCAGCTCGTCCGCCTGTTCCGCAACGGCGAGCCGGTGCGCATGTCCAAGCGTTCCGGCGATTTCGTCACGCTGCGGGAGGTGGTGGACGAGGTCGGCCGCGACGCGGTTCGCTTCATGATGCTCTACCGCAAGAACGACGCGACGCTGGACTTCGATCTGGCGAAGGTCGTGGAGCAGTCGAAGGACAATCCGGTCTTCTACGTCCAGTATGCCCACGCGCGCTGCCGCTCGATCCTGCGCAATGCGCGGGCCGCGCTGCCCGACCTCGATCTCTCGCCCGCTGTCTTGGCCGCGGCACCGCTCGATCGGCTCGACGACGCCGGCGAAATCGCCATCGTCCAGCGCCTCGCGCAATACCCGCGCCTGATCGAGGCGGCGGCCCAGGCGCACGAGCCGCACCGCGTCGCCTTCTACCTTTATGAGCTTGCGTCAGACTTCCATTCGCAGTGGAATCGCGGGAAGGATTCGCCGCATTTACGCTTCATTATGGAAAATGATCGACAAATGTCGTCGGCGCGCCTCGCGCTGGTCCAGGGTATCGTGACCGTTCTCAGATCGGGTCTTGCTATCCTCGGCGTTGAGGCTGTCGAAGAGATGCGTTGATCGCGCCGCGCGTAGTCGAAGCGGCGCCCACCGACGGCGGGGCCCATGGCCAACGAGAGCAGTCTGCGTAGCTACCGAGATTTTGACGCCTATAACCGTGATGCGCATGCGGCCGATCTGGAGCCGCGTCGCGGCGGTGGTGATCCGCTTGCCGAACTGGCGCGCATCATGGGGCAGGATCAGGGCTATGCCGATCTTCTGAAGTCGGTGGCGCGGACCCGCGACGATCTGCCGGCGGCCGACGAGTCCCGCTATGCCGATGAGGCTGACGAGGGCGAACTCGATATTCCCGCGATGAATCTGCGCGGCGCGGATGTGCCGGCAACGGCCGAAATCGACTGGGACGATCTCGAGGCCGAGCTTGAGACTTACCAGCGCACGGAGCATGCGCCGGACGCCGACATGCACACCTCCGACGAGGATGCTTCCGACGAATTGCGCGGTAGCTATCGCGATTGGGATGGCCGCGACGCGACGACCGCCGATCTCGAGCGTCTGCTGGCCGACGAGTTCCGCGACAGCGGCGAACAGGCTCCCGTGGAGCAGGGTCGCTCCCGTCTCGGTTTCGGGGCCGCGGCGCTTGGCGCCGTTGCGGCCGGCGGCGCTGCCGCGCTCGCCTGGAAGGCCCGGTCAGGCGGAAAGCCCGGTGCCGGCGAGGCTGCTGCCCAGGGCCAGACTACGACTCATCATGCCTCCGACCGCGGCTATGCGGCACCGGACGGGCATGCCGCCTACGATTCCGCCTATGCGGAGCATGATGCTCCGCCGCGCCGCCGCCGCGCCGGCATGACCGCCATCGCGGCCGTGCTCGGCCTCGCGGTTCTTGGCGGCGGAGCCGTCTTTGGCTATCGCGCCGTTACCGGTGGTGGTTCCGCCGGCGGCGAGCCGCGCATCGTCCGCGCCAATCCCGAACCGGTCCGCGTCGCGGTCCAGCAGGATCCGAAGCCGGTCACCGACCGTGTTCCCGGCGGCGAGCGCATCGTGTCGCGCGAGGAGCGCCCGGTCAGCCAGCGCGAACAGGCCGCCCAGGTGCAGGTGCCGCCGGCCCCGAGCCGCGTCATTCCGCTCGTTCCCGCTCCGGCGGCGGCCCCGATCGGCATGGTCACCGATCCCGGCCAGGCGCCGGTCCGCACGGTCAGCGCGGTGCCGGTGCCGGCCCCCGCCGCCGCGCCGGCCTATGCGCCGTCATCCGTCGCGACACAGCCCGCGGCCGCGCCCGTGCCGACGCCGCGCGCCGGCGAGGAGCCGCGCCGCGTCCGCACCGTGCAGGTCGGGCCGGACGGCAGCATTCTCCAGCCTGCGGCTGCGCCGCAGGCGCGGTCGGCTCCCGCGCCAGCCGCGCAGCCGCTCTCCGTCGTGACGGGTGCGCCCGCCCTTGCCGCCGCCGAGGCGCGCTCCACGCCGGCGCCTGCTTCACGGCCGGTCCAGACCGTGCGCGTCGCCCGCGCCGAGCCGGTGCAGGAGCCGGCCCGCCCGGTTGCTGCCCCGCGCACGACCGGATCGGCAACCCCGGTCGATCTCGGTCCCCAGCGCACCGCGACCGTTCGCCCGGCGGCAACCGCCTCTGGCTCGACCTTCGTCCAGATTTCCTCCCATCAGTCGGATTCGGAGGCTCGCAGCGCCTTCACCAGCGCACAGCGGCGCTACCCGATGCTGCAGGGCCAGTCGGCCAATATCCGCACGGCCGAGATCGCCGGACGCGGCACCTGGCACCGCCTGCGCGTCGGCCCGTTCTCGCGCGAGGAAGCGCAGAGCTTCTGCCAGCGGCTGAAGTCGGCGGGCGGCTCCTGCGTCCTCAACTGACGTCATGGCCGTCCATGCTCTGATTGTCGGCTGCGCCGGTCCCCGGCTGGAAGCCGACGAGATCGCCTTCCTGCGCGATGCCGATCCCTGGGGCCTGATCCTGTTCCGGCGCAACTGCGTCGATCCGGATCAGGTGCGCGCTCTGGTGGCCGAGTTTCGCGCCGTGGTCGGCCGCGACGATGCCCCTGTCCTGATCGATCAGGAGGGCGGGCGTGTCCAGCGTCTTAGGCCGCCGCACTGGCCGAAATACCCGGCGAGCCGGGTCTATGCCTCCCTTGCGGCCAACGACCCGCTCGCTGCCCGCGAGCTTGCGCGGCTCGGCGCGCGGCTGATGTCCCACGATCTCAAGGAACTTGGCATCACGGTCGACTGCCTGCCGGTTCTCGATGTGCCGGTGCCGGGATCGCATGACATTATCGGCGACCGTGCCTATGGCGCTTCCCCCGGCCAGGTGGCGCTTCTCGGCCGTGCCGCGGCGGAGGGGCTGCTGGCCGGCGGCGTGCTGCCGGTGATCAAGCACATTCCGGGGCATGGCCGCGCCGTGATCGACAGCCACGCGGACCTGCCGGTTGTCTCGGCCAGCCGCGACGAGTTGGAGGCGTGGGATTTCATGCCGTTCCGAACGCTGACTGACATGCCGCTCGCGATGACCGCGCATGTCGTCTACTCCGCGATCGATCCGCGCCGGCCGGCGACGACCTCGCGGACAGTGATGCGCGACATCGTCCGTGGCGCGATCGGCTATGGCGGCCTCGTCATGACCGACGACCTCTCCATGAATGCGCTTGCGGGGTCGCTGCCCGAACGCGCGCGAGCCTCGATCCGGGCCGGCTGCGATATCGTACTGCATTGCAACGGCACGGTGGCGGAGATGATCGCGGTGGCGGCGCAGACGCCGAAGCTTGCAGGCAAGGCCGCGTGGCGGGCCGAGGCCGCACTGGACCGCATCCGCCACGCGCCGGAGCCGTTCGATGTCGCGGAGGCGAGAGCCCGCTTCGCCGCCGGCCTTGAACGGGTTCAGGCGCAGTCGTCCACAGCCTTCGCCGCGACCCACGCGCTCAGCGTCTGATTTCCGGCTATCATGCCTCCGCCGGCGTTGATCCGGCGCGGATGAGATCCATGGCGAAGGCGCACAAACCCGGCAACGACAACGTCCTGCCCTTCGAGGCGGTAGCCGAGCGCGCGGTTTCGGAGCCGGCCTTCGTTGTCGATCTGGAGGGCTTCGAGGGGCCCCTGGACATGCTTCTGGGCCTCGCCCGGACGCAGAAGGTCGACCTGTCGAAGATCTCGATCCTGGCGCTGGCGGACCAGTATCTCGGCTTTATCGAGGAGGCGCGGAAGCTCCGCCTGGAGCTTGCCGCGGACTACCTCGTGATGGCGGCATGGCTCGCCTATCTCAAATCGCGCCTGCTGATCCCTGAACCGGCCAAGGGCGACGAGCCCTCGGGCTCGGAACTGGCGGAGATGCTGTCGTTCCGGCTGCAGCGGTTGCAGGCCATGCGCGATGCGGCGGCGAAACTGATGATGCGCAACCGCCTTGGCCGCGACGTCTTCGCGCGCGGCGCGCCGGAGCCGGTGATCGCCATCGCCCAGAAGCGCTGGGATGCGACGCTTTACGATCTGCTCACCGCCTATGCCCAGCAGCGCCAGCGCAGCGCGCTGTCGCATGTGGAGATGGTCAAGCGCACGGTCTGGTCGCTGGGCGAGGCGCGCGAAATCCTGGAACGGCTGATCGGCGCGACCATGGACTGGACGCCGCTCGACAATTTCCTGATGGACTACCTCGTCAGCGACGAGAAGCGCGCGACCGTGCTGGCGTCGTCCTTCGCGTCTTCGCTGGAACTGGTGCGCGAAGGGGTGCTGGAACTGCATCAGGATCGCCCGCTCGGGACGCTCTACATGCGCAAGCGCCGCGATGAGCCCGGTTCCACGCCTGCCGGGACGTGATAGAAGCCGCATATGAGCGAGGAGCAGTCCGGCACGGATGAGGACATGAGACCGCCGCTCGGCGAACCCGTGGGGCTCGTCGACGGGCCGGTCGAGCAACTGCGCATCGTCGAGGCGCTGCTTTTCGCCGCCGAGGCGCCGGTATCCGAGGAGGCGCTGGCCGCGCGGCTGCCGAAGGGGGCTGATCTCCGTTCGCTGCTGGTGACGCTGCAGGCCTTTTACGCCCCGCGTGGCGTCAATCTCGTACGCGTCGCCGAGAAGTGGACCTTTCGCACGGCGGAAGATCTTGGCTTTCTCCTGCACAAGGAGACGACCGAGGAGCGCAAGCTGTCGCGCGCCGCACTGGAGACGCTGGCCATCGTCGCCTATCACCAGCCGGTCACCCGCGCCGAGATCGAGGAGGTGAGGGGGGTGACGGTGGCCAAGGGCACGCTGGATCTCCTGCTGGAGACCGGCTGGCTGCGCATCCGCGGCCGCCGCAAGGTGCCGGGCCGCCCGGTGACCTTTGGCACCACGCAGGCCTTCCTCGAACATTTCGGCCTCGAATCCATTGGCGACCTGCCGGGCCTCGACGACCTCAAGGCCGCTGGCCTGCTCGACGGCCGTCTGCCGCCGGGCTTCAAGGTGCCGATGCCCGACGACGGCGCTGGCCTGCGCGACGACGAGGAGCCCGACGACAGCCCGGAACTGGACCTGTCGCTGGCGCCGAAGCTCGGTGACGACCCGGCATCATGACGCCTGCCGCTGAATCCGCCCCGCGCTGGGGCCGGCGCGGCACGGCCGGCGCCACCATCGCCGCCTCGCTGGCCTTCGAGGACGTGCGCCATTCCTACGGCCGCGTGCCGGCGCTGGCCGGCGTCAGCCTGACGGTTGAGCCGGGCGAGATCGTCTGTCTGCTCGGCCCGTCCGGCTGCGGCAAGACGACGCTACTGCGGATCGCCTCGGGCATCGAGCGGCCATCGGCGGGCAGGGTGCTGCTGGACGGCCGGGAGATAGCGGGGCCCTCGGTCTTCGTGCCGCCGGAGAAGCGCGGCATCGGCCTCGTCTTCCAGGATTTCGCGCTGTTCCCGCACCTGACCAATCTCGCCAATGTCATGTTCGGCCTGCGCTCGCTGCCGAAACAGGACGCGGAAGCGGCGGCCCGGCATGCGCTCGACCGCGTCGGGCTCGCCCATCTGGCGCTCGACTATCCGCATGCCCTGTCCGGCGGTGAGCAGCAGCGCGTCGCGCTGGCGCGTGCCGTGGCGCCGCGACCTGCCATCCTGCTGATGGACGAGCCGTTTTCCGGTCTCGACAGCCGCCTGCGCGATTCGATCCGCAGGGAAACGCTCGCCGTGATGCGGGAAACCCACGCGACCTGCATGGTGGTGACCCACGACCCGGAAGAGGCCATGCGCATGGCCGACCGCATCGTGCTGATGCGCGAGGGCACGATCGTTCAGGCGGGCACCGCTGACGAACTCTATCGCCGCCCGGTCGATCTCGCCGCTGCCCGTTTCTTTTCCGATCTCAACGAAGTGCCGGGCAGGGTCTCCGGCGGCCTTCTGGTCACGCCGCTCGGCAGCTTTCCAGCGCCGGGCTTCGCCGAGGGCACCGCCGCGGTGGCTGCCATCCGGCCACAATCCATCGTGCCGAAACCGGCCGGGCTCTGCATTCCCGGCCGCCTCGTCGCCCGCCGTTTCCTCGGCGAGGTCGATCTTCTGGAGATCGCGGTGAACGGGCTCGACACGCCGGTTTCGGCCCGGGCGCGCGGCGCGGAAACCTTAATCCCCGGCCGCGACATCGGGATCGACGTCAACGCGGCGGAGGTTCTTGTTTTTGCCTCACCCGACGCCTAGGTTCCACAACGAACGGCCGGGCAAGGCCCGCGGATACATGCGCCAGCGTTCCGGGAGGATGGTGGCGCTCAAGGTCTTGAGGAGTGAATGATGGGTACTTTCAGCGCCTGGCACTGGATCCTGGTTGCGATCGTCGTGCTGCTGCTGTTCGGCCGCGGCAAGATTTCCGAGTTCATGGGCGACGCCGCCAAGGGCATCAAGGCCTTCAAGAAGGGCCTTGCCGAGGAGGACAAGCCGGAGACGCCGGCGGCCCCCGCGACGACCATCGACCATCAGCCGGCTCCGCCGCCGGCCGCGACGCCCGCGGCCCCGGCCCAGGCGACCACCCCTCCGGCGGCGGAGACGACGCCCGCTTCCGCGCCGAAGGTCGGCTGAGGGGCAGCGCCCGCTCCGGCGGGCAGCCAGTGGCGCAGGACGGCGACGCAGGTCGCCGACGGTGACGGACAATGTTCGAACTGAGTTGGGGCGAGATCGCGCTGATCGGCATCGTGGCGCTGATCGTGATCGGCCCGAAGGAACTGCCGGGTCTGCTGCGCGGCATGGGGCAGGCGCTCGCCAAGCTGCGCCGCATGGCGTCGGACTTTCAGTACCAGTTCAACCAGGCCTTGCAGGAGGCCGAGGTCGATAAGGTCAAGTCGTCGATCAACAGCGTGACCGACGGCATCAACACCTCCTCGACCTTCAACCCGATCGACTATGCCCGCGACCAGATCAAATCGGCCGTGGACGACGTCAAGGGAACGACGGCGCCGACCGCCGACCCCGTGATCGGCCCGCCGAAGCCCGACCCGCTGGCGACGGCAATTCCGGCTCCGCCCAGCTATTCGGTCGATCCCGAGAGCATCCAGAAGGCCTTCGCGCCGACCCCGCCGCCGTCGCCCTTCTCGGCGACCGCGAGCCCGGCCGAGCCGGCTGCCGCGCCGCTCGACCTGTCGCCGCCCGCCGCCGAAGCCCCGGCCGAGGCCGAGCCGGCGAAGCCGAAGCGCACCCGCAAGGCGGCAGCAGTCGAGCCTGAGAGTGCCCCGGCGCCCGCTGCCGAGAGCGCCGGTGACGACGACAAGCCGAAGCGCGCCCGAAAGACCAAGGCATGACGCTCGCCGATTCCAAGGACGACAAGCTGACGGCGGACGAGGCGGCCATCGAGGCCTCCAAGGCGCCGTTGATCGATCACCTGATCGAGCTGCGCTCACGCCTCATCAAGGCGATGCTCGGCTTCCTCGTCTGCTTCATCCTGTCATTCTTCTTCGCCAAGCAGATTTTCCAGATCCTCGTGCTGCCCTACGAATGGGCGGCGGACTATCTGAAGATTCCGCGCAACGAGGTGCGGCTGATCTATACCGCGCCGCTGGAATATTTCTTCACGCAGCTGAAGATCGCCATGTTCGGCGGCGCTTTCCTGGCCTTCCCGGTCATCGCCATCCAGCTCTACAAATTCGTCGCGCCCGGCCTCTATTCCCACGAGAAGGATGCCTTCCGGCCCTATCTGATCTGGACCCCGGTCTGTTTCTTCGCCGGCGGCCTCTTCGTTCTCGTCTTCGTCATGCGTGCGCTGATGCTGTTCTCGCTGGGCATGCAGCAGGCTCCGAGCGACACCGCCACCGCCATCCAGTATCTCGGCCGGGTCGAGGACTATCTCAGCCTGATCATGACGCTGGTCTTCGCCTTCGGCATCTCGTTCCAGCTACCCGTCATCATCGCACTGCTCGGCCAGATCGGTGTGGTCGATACAGCCTTCCTCCGGAGCAAGCGGCGTTATTTCATCGTCGTCGCCTTCGTGCTGGCGGCGGTGCTGACGCCGCCGGACGTGATCAGCCAGCTCTCGCTCGCCATCCCGCTCTGCCTTCTCTACGAGGTCGGCATTCTCATCGTCGGCCGCATCGAGAAGCGCCGCGCGGCTGAGGACGCAGCCAAGGCGGCTGCCGAAAAGGCGGAAGACGACAAGAACGGCGAAGCAGCGACGCCGACCGTTTAACGCAGTGCGCCGCCCGGCCCCCGCGTTGACCTGATGCGGCAGGTCCGGCTACCAAGCCGGACCCAGCGAGGAAACGCCATGTCAATCATCGACAGCATCAGGACTTCGGTGCTCGTCCCGGTTCATCGGGAAGGCTATCCGTTCATTGCGATAGCCGCCGCCGGCACGCTTGTGCTGCTGTGGTGGGGCGCCTGGCTGACCTGGCCGATGCTGGCGCTGACCGTCTGGGTCATCTTCTTCTTCCGCGATCCCGTGCGGGTCACGCCGATGCGGGACGGGCTGGTGATCGCCCCGGCCGATGGCCGCATCTCGCAGGTTTCGAAGGTCGTGCCGCCGGTCGAGCTCGGCCTAGGCGACCAGCCCGTGCCGCGCGTGTCGATCTTCATGTCGGTGTTCGATTGCCATGTGAATCGCGCGCCGATCGCCGGCACCATCACGAAACTGGCTTACCGGCCCGGCAAGTTCCTCAATGCCGATCTCGACAAGGCCTCCGAGGACAACGAGCGCAACGGCCTCGCCATCGCCACGCCCCATGGCAATTTCGGCGTCGTCCAGATCGCCGGCCTTATCGCCCGGCGCATCGTCTGGTGGGTCGGCGAGAACCAGCCCATCGCGGTCGGCGAGCGGTTCGGCATGATCCGCTTCGGGTCGCGCGTCGATGTCTATTTCCCCGCTGGCGCCCAGCCGCTGGTCGCCGAGGGACAGAAGGCGGTGGCCGGCGAGACGGTCCTCGCCGACATGACCTCGACCGAGGCGCAGCGGATCGTCAGGATCGGCTGACGCGACGGTCGATCCGCGCTAAAGTCCAGCCATGTCATCGCTTTTTCAGCCGTTCACGCCCGACCGCAACGAGCCGCCCCGTAGGCGGTTCCGGCCGGTGCCATTGCGCCTGCTCATTCCCAACCTGATCACGCTTCTCGCGCTCTGCGCGGGCCTCACCGCCATCCGCATGGCGCTCGAGGGCAAGACGGACGTTGCCGTCTACCTGATCCTGCTCGCCGCGATTCTCGATTCGATGGACGGGCGCATCGCACGCCTGCTCAAGGGAACGTCGAAATTCGGCGCGGAGCTCGACAGCCTGGCGGATTTCGTCAGCTTCGGCGCGGTGCCCGCGCTGGTGCTCTATCTCTGGGGAATGAACCAGGCGGGGCCGTTCGGTTGGATCGCGGTGCTGGTGTTCTCGATCTGCGGGGCGCTGCGCCTCGCTCGCTTCAACGTCCAGATCGACGACCCCAACAAGCCGGCCTGGATGGCCAACTATTTCACCGGCGTACCGATCCCGGCCGGCGCCATCCTGCTGATGCTGCCGATCTACGTTGAGCGCAGCGGCCTGCCGAACGTGCTCAGCCCTCCGCTAGTGACGACGATCTATACGATCGTCATCGCGCTCCTGATGGTGTCCAAGGTTCCGGTCTTCTCGGGCAAGAAGCTCGGCGCGCGCGTGCCGCGCGAGAGCGTGCTGCCGCTGTTTGTCGCGGCCATTGCCTTCGTGGCGCTGCTGGTGAGCTATCCTTGGGAAGTGCTGGCGATCGGCACGATCGCCTATCTGGTGTCCTTGCTCGTCGTTGGCATGAATGCGCGGCGGTGGGGCGAGGCGGCGGATGCCAAGATCGCCGCGGAAAAAGCGCCGGTTCAGCCGCCGGGCGGCGATCCGCCGGTCAGCCCGCCCGCCAGCGGCTGACGACGGCGACGCGCTCGCAGAGCGGCGAGGCTGGAAAGCTCCGCCGCAGGATGGCGAAGGCTTCCGAATCGGACTGTGGCCGCATCCGGCCGAGCAGCGAGAGCATGGCTTCGAGGCCGTCGATCCGGCGCGGATTGTCACGGCGCGTCGGGAAGCTGGACTGGGTCTGCGCCATCTCGGCCTCCGGTGGAGTTCACGCAAGGTCTGCTCGCATGGCGGTCGATGCACGTCTTGAACCGATCGTCCCAGCGCGAGGTTAATACGCGGTAACCATCGCCAGGTTCCCATCACCGAGGCTGCCCGACTGCGGTGATTCCCGCTGGTCCGGATTTCCGGCACATGCACGTTCCGGCTGCCTATTTTCTGTGCTTGCCGACGCGCTGGGCGCTCTTCAAGATCGCCGCGCGGGGAGATTGCATGGTCCAGGCGGCAGCAGCGCTTCAGCGCGCGCACGGCGTGGCGCGCATCGGTTTCGCGAGGCGCGGCGCCGCGACCATTGTCCGCGAATGCTATCAGGAAGCGGGCCTGCGCGTGCGGATGCCGCGCGTCGAGCCGGGGCTGCCTGTCGAGGCCGTCGTCATCAACACCGCCGGTGGCCTGACCGGCGGTGACCGGTTCTCGCTGGCGATATCCGCGGACGAGGATGCTGACGCGGTGGTGACGTCGCAGGCCGCCGAAAAGGTCTATCGTTCGTCGGGCGATGTCGCGACCTTCGATACGCGCATCGCCCTGTCGTCCGGGGCATCGCTGGACTGGCTGCCACAGGAGACCATCCTGTTCGACGGCGGCGCGCTCCGGCGCAGCCTCGACGTCGACATGGCCGGCAATGCGCGGTTCCTGGCCGTCGAGAGCGTGGTTTTCGGCCGGCTGGCGCGCGGAGAGAGTGTTGACGAGGGTTTTCTGTTCGACCGTTGGCGCATTCGCCGCGACGGTCGGCTCATCTATGCCGAAGGACTGAAGATCGATGGCGCCATAGCGCGGGCTCTCGCCGCGCCGGCCGTGGCAGCCGGGGCGGTCGCCACTGCGAGCCTCATTCTGGTCGCTGCCGATGCCGCCGGGCGCCTTGAGGCCGTGCGCGTCCTTCTGGACAAGGCCGACGGTGCGGTCGAGGGCGGCGCCAGTGCCTTCGAGGGAATGCTGACCATCCGCCTCCTGTCGCCGGACCCCTTTGCCCTGCGGCGTCGTCTGGTCGCTGTTCTGACCCTGTTGCGTGGTCCGGTTCCGCGCGTCTGGTCCTGCTGAGGAACTCCCATGAACCTCACCCCGCGCGAGAAGGACAAGCTCCTCATCTCGATGGCCGCCATGGTGGCGCGCCGGCGACTGGAACGCGGCGTGAAGCTCAACTATCCCGAGGCCATCGCCCTGATCACCGATTTCGTCGTCGAGGGCGCCCGCGACGGTCGCTCGGTCGCTGACCTGATGGCGGCAGGCGCGCATGTCGTCACGCGCGGGCAGGTCATGGACGGCATCGCCGAGATGATCCACGACGTCCAGGTCGAGGCAACGTTCCCCGACGGCACCAAGCTCGTCACCGTCCACGACCCCATCCGCTGATCCGAACGAGCAGGCCCGACCCATGCGTTCTCTCCGCTTCATCGCCCCCGCCGCCATTCTCGCGCTGACGACGGCCGTCGCCGAGGCCCATACCGGCCACGGCGCGACCAACGCCTTCGCCGCCGGCTTCGGCCACCCGCTCGGCGGCCTGGACCACCTGCTCGCCATGGTCGCAGTCGGGCTCTGGGCCGGCCTTGCCGGCGGACGGGCGCTGTGGCTCTGGCCTGTGAGCTTCGTCGGCGCGATGCTGCTTGGCGGCGCGCTCGGCATGGCCGGCATGCCGATGCCCTTCGTCGAGCAGGGCATCGTCGCCTCGGTGGTCGTGCTCGGCCTTGCCGCCGCGCTCGCCTTCAGCCCGAGCGTTGCGGCCGGGGGGGCCATCGTCGCGCTGGCCGGCCTGTTTCACGGCCACGCCCACGGTACGGAAGTGCCGGCGGATGCCTCGGGCCTTGCCTACGCGGCCGGTTTCGCGTTCGCCACAGCGCTGCTCCATGGCGCGGGAATCGCGACGACCGTTGCCGCCGCGCGGCTGTCGTTGTCGGTCGCCGCCCGCGCCGCGGGCGGGCTCACCGCGATTGCCGGCGTGGTGCTCGCCGCGCGCGCTTTCATGTAACCGGAGGAGGGCCGAATGCTGGACCTGCGCCCCAATTGCGAATGCTGCGACCGGGACCTGCCGCCGGACACCCGCAACGCCATGATCTGCACCTTCGAATGCACCTTCTGCGCCGACTGCGCGTCCGAGAAGCTGCACGGCAAGTGCCCCAATTGCGGCGGCGAGCTGGTCCGTCGTCCGGTGCGGCCGGCGGAGAAGCTGGCGCGCTTTCCCGCCTCGACCAAGCGCGTGCTCAAGCCGCAGGGCTGCACGGGGGCCGCACCATGAAACCCGGCGAGATCATCCCGGCGGCAGGTACCATCGAGCTTAATCAGGGCCAGAACAACGTCGTGCTGACGGTGGCGAATACCGGCGACCGCCCGGTCCAGGTCGGCTCGCACTACCATTTCTACGAAACCAACCCGGGTCTTGCCTTCGACCGCGAGCAGGCGCGCGGCATGCGGCTCGACATTCCGCCGGGAACGGCCGTGCGCTTCGAGCCCGGCCAGACGCGCGAGGTGATGCTCGTACCCTACCGGGGCGCGCGCACGGTTTACGGATTCCGCCAAAGCGTCATGGGCAAACTCTGAGGACCGCACTCCATGCCCTACAGGATGACACGCGGCGCCTATGCCGACATGTTCGGTCCCACGGTCGGCGACAGGGTGCGCCTTGCCGACACCGAACTCTTCGTCGAGGTCGAGAAGGATTTCACCACCTACGGCGAGGAGGTGAAGTTCGGCGGCGGCAAGGTCATTCGTGATGGCATGGGCCAAAGCCAGATGACCAATCGGGCAGGGGCCGTCGACACCGTCATCACCAATGTCCTGATCATCGACCATTGGGGCATCGTCAAAGCCGATGTCGGCCTGAAGGAAGGCCGCATCGCCGCCATCGGCAAGGCCGGCAATCCCGACGTGCAGCCGGACGTGAACATCATCATCGGCCCCGGCACCGAGGCGATAGGCGGCGAGGGCAAGATCCTCACCGCCGGCGGCATCGACACCCACATCCACTATATCTGCCCGCAGCAGATCGACGACGCGCTGATGGCGGGCCTCACCACCATG
This sequence comes from Phreatobacter sp., assembly GCF_016793595.1. Taxonomy (GTDB): domain Bacteria; phylum Pseudomonadota; class Alphaproteobacteria; order Rhizobiales; family Phreatobacteraceae; genus Phreatobacter. Next base: position 174,338 of record NZ_JAEULY010000009.1, on the reverse strand, counting down.
CTCGGCGGCGGCACGGGGCCTGCCTCCGGCACGACGGCGACGACCTGCACGCCCGGGCCCTGGCACATCGCGCGCATGCTGCAGGCGGCCGAAGATTTCCCCATGAACCTCGCCTTCGCCGGCAAGGGTAATGCGGCGCTCCCCGACGCGCTCGTCGAGCAGATCGAGGCGGGCGCCTGTGCCCTCAAGCTGCACGAGGACTGGGGCACGACGCCCGCGGCCATCGACAATTGCCTCGCCGTTGCCGACGACCACGACGTGCAGGTGATGATCCATACGGACACGCTGAACGAGAGCGGCTTCGTCGACGATACGATCGCGGCGCTGAAGGGCCGGACGATCCACGCCTTCCACACCGAGGGCGCGGGCGGCGGACATGCACCCGACATCATCAAGGTGGCGATGGTCGAGAACGTGCTGCCGTCATCGACCAATCCGACCATGCCCTACACCGTGAACACGATCGAGGAACATCTCGACATGCTCATGGTCTGCCACCACCTCTCGCCCTCGATCCCCGAGGACATCGCCTTCGCCGAGAGCCGCATCCGCAAGGAAACGATCGCGGCCGAGGACATCCTCCACGACATGGGCGCGCTCTCCATTATGGCTTCCGACAGCCAGGCGATGGGGCGCATCGGCGAGGTGATCATCCGCACCTTCCAGACCGCCCACAAGATGAAGGTGCAGCGCGGCGCACTGGCGGAGGATGTCGGCACGGGCGCCGACAATTTCCGGGTGAAGCGCTACATCGCCAAGGTCACGATCAATCCGGCCATCGCCCACGGCCTGTCGAAGCACATCGGCTCGGTGGAGGTCGGCAAGCTCGCTGATCTCGTGCTCTGGGAGCCGAAATTCTTCGGCGTGAAGCCCGCGCTCGTGCTGAAATGCGGGATGATCGCCGCCGCTCCCATGGGCGACCCCAACGCCTCGATCCCGACGCCGCAGCCGGTGCACTACCGGCCGATGTTCGGAGCCTTCGGCAAGGCGAAGACAGCCTCGTCGGTTACCTTCGTTTCGAAGGCGGCCTATGAGAAGGGCGTCCACAAGGACCTCGGTCTCGACCGCATCGTGCTGCCGGTCGAGAATGTCCGCGGCGGCATTTCCAAGAAGAGCCTGATCCATAACGGCGCGACGCCTCACATCGAGGTCCACCCCGAGACTTACGAGGTGCGGGCGGACGGCGAACTGATCACCTGCGAACCGGCGAAAGAGCTGCCCATGGCGCAGAGATATTTCCTGTTCTAGATGAAAGTCTCCCGTCCGCATTCGAGGCGACCGACATGATCCGCGCCACCAAGGTTTTGCCGCCGCGCTCCTTCGCCGACAGCGTCGTCGTCGATCGCGTGGTGCTCGACTATGACGACCGCCATCGTCGTCGCATGACCATGGATGGCGTTGATGGCACGCAGTTCCTGCTCGATCTCGCCGACGCCGTGCCGCTGGTCTCGGATGCCGGGCTGGAGCTGGAGGACGGCCGCGTCGTGCTGGTCGTCGCCGCCGCCGAGCCGCTGGTGGAAATCCGCACAAGCGATCCCAACCACATGGTTCGCGTCGCCTGGCACCTCGGCAACCGCCACCTGCCGACGCAGATCATGGGCACGCGCCTGCGCATCCGCCGCGATCACGTCATCGAGGACATGGTGCGCGGCCTCGGCGCGAAGGTTCTGCTGATCGAAGCGCCCTTCGATCCCGAAGGCGGCGCCTATGGCCACAGCACCGTGACCGGCCACGATCACGAGCATTCGCACAGTCACGGCCATGATCATGGGCATTCGCACGACCACCATCATGGTCATGATCATCACCATGGCCACTCGCATGCGCCAAAGCCGCGTGATGTGCTCTCGGTGAACAGTGCTGGCCACGTCCACGACGATGCCTGCGGCTGCGGCCACGATCACCACGGCCACGACCATCACCATGGTCACGATCATGGCCATCACCACCACAAGCATGGCTGAGCCTGCCGACCCGGCGGCGCTCTATCGCCTCCTCGCCTGGATGTCGCCAGCCTATCCGGTCGGCGCCTTCTCTTATTCCCACGGGCTCGAATGGGCCGTGGAAGCAGGCGACATCAAGAGCCTGAAGACCCTTGTCGATTGGCTGACGGTGGTACTGCGCGAGGGCTCCGGGATTGCGGATGCGACTTTCTGCGTCCATGCCCACCGTGCGGTGTCGGTGGGCGAGAGCGCGGCACTGGCCGAGGTCGCGGAACTGGCTCTCGCGTTCCAGCCTTCCAAAGAGCGGCGACTTGAGACGACCGCGCAAGGCAATGCCTTCATGACCGCGACGGAAGCTGCCTGGCCCACTGAGGCGCTGGCACTGGTCAGGGCATCATGGCCCGATGCCGTCGCCTATCCCATCGCGGTTGGCGCGGCGACCGCCGCCCACGGCATCGACGAGGCCACCGCCGTTCACGCCTTCCTTCATGCGGTGGCGGCCAATCTCATCTCGGCCGCCGTGCGGCTCGTGCCTCTGGGCCAGACCGATGGCCAGCGGGCGCTGGCGGCCCTCGAGCCCATGGTGACTGAGACGGCCGCCGCCGCGCGCAGGCTCGCACTGGACGATATCGGTGGCCACGCGCTGCGATCCGATCTGGCGTCGATGCGCCACGAAACCCAGTATACCCGCCTGTTCAGGAGCTGACCCCATGCCTTCTCCCCACGGCCCCCTGCGCGTCGGCATCGGCGGCCCGGTCGGCTCCGGCAAGACCGCGCTGATGGACGCGCTCTGCAAGGCGCTCAAGGGCTCCTACGAGATCGCCGCCATCACCAACGACATCTACACGAAGTGGGATGCCGAGTATCTGATGCGGTCCGGCGCTCTGCCGACAGAGCGGATCATGGGCGTGGAAACAGGCGGCTGTCCGCACACCGCCATCCGCGAGGATGCCTCGATCAATCTCGCGGCGGTCGCCGAGATGCGCCAGAAATTCCCGGAGCTCGACCTCATCCTGATCGAATCGGGCGGTGACAATCTCGCGGCGACGTTCTCGCCGGAACTCGCCGACATCACGATCTACGTGATCGACGTGGCGGCGGGCGAGAAAATCCCGTCCAAGGGCGGGCCGGGCATCACACGTTCCGACCTGCTGGTCATCAACAAGACCGACCTTGCGCCGCTCGTCGGAGCCGATCTGGGCAATATGGACAGGGACTCGAAGCGGATGCGGGGGCAGCGCCCCTTCGTCTTCACCAATATCAAGACGGGTGATGGCGTTGCCGAGATCGCGCGTTTCGTCGAACAGAAGGGCGGCCTGAAGGCCGCCTGAGCGGCCGCGCCTCAGTCGAACAGGCTGGAGACGCTTTCCTCGCTCGCCGTGCGGGCAATGGCCTCGCCGATGAGGGAAGCCACCGACAGGGTGCGGATGTTGCGCGCGACGCGCACGGCTTCCGTCGGCTGGATGGAATCGGTGATCACCAGTTCCTTCAGTTTCGAGGCGGTGATGCGCGCGACCGCGCCGCCCGAGAGTACGCCGTGGGTGATGTAGGCGGAGACATCCTTGGCGCCGCGCGCCAGCAGCGCCTCGGCGGCGTTGACCAGCGTGCCGCCGGAATCGACGATGTCATCGACGAGGATGCAGCTCTTGCCCTCGACATCGCCGATGACGTTCATCACCTCGCTCTCGCCAGGCCGCTCGCGGCGCTTGTCGACGATGGCGAGCTGGGCGTCGATGCGCTTGGCGAGCGCACGGGCACGCACGACGCCGCCGACATCCGGGGAAACCACCATGACATCGGCGATCTCGCGATTGTCGCGGATGTCCTTGGCCAGCAGCGGCGCGGCGAACAGGTTATCGGTCGGAATATCGAAGAAGCCCTGGATCTGGCCGGCATGGAGATCGAGGGTCATCACCCGGTCGGCACCGGAGCGGGTGATCAGGTTGGCGACGAGCTTGGCCGAGATCGGCGTGCGCGAGCCGGAGCGGCGATCCTGCCGGGCATAGCCGAAATAGGGAATCACCGCCGTGATGCGCTTGGCCGAGGAACGGCGCAGCGCATCGCAGATGATGAGCAGCTCCATCAGGTGATCGTTGGTCGGGAACGACGTCGACTGGACGATATAGACGTCCTCGCCGCGCACGTTTTCCTGAATCTCGACGAAAATCTCCATATCCGCGAAGCGACGGACCGACGCCTTGGCGGGCGGGGTCTGGAGATAGGTGCCGATTGCGTCGGCGAGCGGCCGGTTCGAATTGCCCGAAACGATCTTGATCCCGGGTTTTCGCGACATAAGCTCAAGTCTCGGCGGCGGCGTTGCGGCCCTCTTAGCAACCGATGCCCCGCGCCACAATGCCGCGCCGCAACCTAATTCCGCGCCATCAACAGGGTGTGACGATCGGGTGACGGTTCAGGGAAGGTGACCGAGCCGTCAGGTCTCGAGCGCGATGGCCGCGATGTGGCGGCCGTAATCCGGCTCCTTGCGATGCGTCGTCCGCCGATAGGAGAAGAACCGCGCCTCGTCCGCATAGGTATCGAGGCCGAGGTCGTCGATGGCCGTGATCCCTGCTGCGGACAGCCGATGTCCGATGAACCCCGGAAGGTCGAATTGCGCATGGCCCACCTTGCCGGGCACGAAGAAGCGGGCATAGGCCGGATCGGCGGCGACGAACTGATCGAGGAAGGGTTGGCCAACCTCGTAGCTCGGCTGGCGGATCAGCGGACCGATGGCGACGCGGATGTTGGCGCGGGCCGCGCCAAGCTTCTCCATTTCCGCGATGGTCGCTTCCAGCACGCCGGATATGGCGCCCTTCCAGCCGGCATGGGCTGCGCCCACCACACCCGCATTAGCGTCCGCGAACAGAACCGGACCGCAATCGGCGGTGGCGACGCCACAGGCAATGCCGGGCGTCGCAGAGACAACCGCGTCGGCGCGCGGCCGATCGCCGCCGCCATGTGGCCGGTCGGCGACGACGACGTTCGGCGAATGGAACTGGAAGCAGGAGATCAGTGCGTTCTCGGCGACGCCCATGGCTTCGGCCATGCGCCGCCGGTTCTCGCGGACATGGGCGGGATCGTCGTCGGAGCCGAGGCCCGCATTGAGCGAACCGTAGATGCCGGAGGAGACACCGCCCTCCCGCGTGAAGAAGGCATGGCGGATGCCGGGCAGGGCGGAGAGGGAGGCGGAGGCGACGCGCATGCCGCGAAGCGAAATCTGCTTCGGCCCCCGAAGTCAAATCGCCGATGCCGGTCCCTCGCTAGGCCGCGCTCTTCTCTCCGGCATTGACCTCGTGGGTCCAGTAGCTCACCGCCTGCCAGCGCCCCTTTTCAAGGCCCATTTCGTCGCGCCAGTGCACGCGCAGGCGCTTGGCAGTTGCTTCCTCCGCCCCGAGCCAGGCGAACGTGCTGCCTTCCGTGGGCCATTCGATCGCCATGACAGCATCGGCGAGCAGCGTATTGCGTCCGGTTTCCTGCCCGTTGCGGAACAGCCAGCGGACCTCGACGCCGACGGGGCGGACGAGGCCCTGCACCTCGCGGGTGTCCTCCACCTCGATCAACGCGACGCCCCTGGTGGTTTCGGGCAGCTTTTCGAGGATGCGGGCCATGGCGGGGATCGCAGTCTCGTCGCCGGCCAGCAGCACCCAGTCGTTCGGCGTCATCTCGCGGCCGCCCGGACCGAGCAGGCCGACAATGGTCCCGGCTTCCGCCTTCGCAGCCCAGCCGGAGGCAATTCCCGGCACCTCGTGCATGACGAAGTCGATGTCCATCTCGGCCGCGGCGGCGTCGATCCGGCGGATCGTATAGACGCGCTGCGCGGGCTTGCGATCCTCCGGCGGCCAGACCGGCCGGCCGTTCTTGCCGGGCTTCGGCCATTCGGGAACGGCAAGGCCCTCGGGCGGAAACAGCAGGCGGACATGCACGCTGTCGGATTCGAAGCGCCTCAGGTCATGGCCGGTCAGCGTGACGCGCCGGATATGGGGCGTCACATCGGCGATGCGCAGCACCGTCATTTCGCGGAAGCTAGGCAGCACATCGAGGCCGCAGCCGTCGCCGGTCCAGACGACCTCCGGCTTCTCGGTGGCCGCGACCTCCTCTACATGCATGCTGAGCAGGAATTTGAGGATCGACAGACCCTGTTCCGTCGGCGCCTCGACCTTCATGCGCAAGGTCCCGGACGAAGCCTCCAGCGTGCCAATGCCGAGCCCGTCGCGCAGCTCGATCCGGCCGCTGCCGTGGTCGGCATTTGCCGCGAACTCGGCTTTCAGCAGGCGCTCGCAGACCTCTGCGACATAGGCGGAACCCGCGGCGGTCGGAATGGTGGCTTCGGCAGTCAGCAAGGTCATGGAGCAGCCTCGACGTTGGAACGGCGGCTGGCTGGCAGGACACGGTGTTGGCCGTGCGTCCGGGCGGGCTGGCTCAGAAGGGTCTGGCGATCAGCTAGAAAAATTGACTGATAATGTCAACAATCAAGGGTGATTTGCGGATTGCGGCGGTCGTCATGGTGTTATGCGTTCCGGAATAACCGGAATTGCCGTGCCGGACTCATGAAGTACGATCGTTTTGAACAACGCACCCATGCCGGTGGGGGATGGATCGACCAATCGCTCGACGCCCGATCGGACCGTCTCGAAGGCCGCCGGATTGGCGCGCGCCAGCGCCTCCGCGCGCGATGCGAGGCCGAGACCGAACAGAAACTCCCGCTGGGTCGAGATCGGCGACGCCGCGAGGCCCGCCGCGCGAGCCGCGCGGCCAAGCGCCTCGAAATCGACATGGGCGGTGAGGTCGGCCTCGCCGGGTTCCGCGAGCGGATCGACGAAGCCATGGCCCTTCACCGCCTGCAACGTCTCGCCATGGGCGGAGCCCGCATGGCCGTAATCGATGAAGAGCGCCGCGAGGGGCGCATCGCTCGCGCGGCGCGAAAGCGCAGCGCACAGCGCCTCAAAGGCCGGGCAACACTCGTAGACAGCACCTGGCCCGGCCTGCCGGAGGTGTTCGGGAATGATTTCCGGCGGCACCGGATCGGGGGCGAGGCCGAAGGCGAGACGACCATCGGCAAGGCCGATCACCCGCTCGCGCCACCCTTTCGGCGTCATCGCGAACTGGCGCACCGGCAGGGCGTCGAGCAGCTCGTTGGCGATCAGGATCGTCGGGCCGGGCGGCACCGTGCCGATGTCGGCATGCCATGAGGCCGGTGCCCCCTTCAGTGTTTCGCGCTGGCGGGCTGCGAGCACCGGCGACGTCTCGACCAGATGGATGTCGAGCGCCGCGTGGAAGGCCGGCAGGGCGCCGGCAGCGCGAAGGAGGTCGGCCATGAGCGTGCCGCGGCCGGGACCGAGTTCAACGAGGCGAACGGGTGACGGTCGGCCGCACGAGTCCCACACGGAGGCAGCCCAGATGCCGAGCAGTTCGCCGAAGACCTGGCTGATCTCCGGGGCTGTCGTGAAATCGCCGCCCGTCCCGAATGGATCGCGCGTCATGTAGTAGCCATGGCGCGGGTGGCCGAGGCAGAGCGCCATGTAGCGCGAGACCGGGACAGGCCCGTCGGCGGCGATCAGTTCTCTGATCTCGGCGGCGAGCGGCGTGTCCATCAGGCCGGCTGACGGCGGGCGCGGATCACCAGCCACAGGCCCGCGACGACGAGCGGCACAGACAGCAGCTGGCCCATGGTCGCGCCGGCGAACAGGAAGCCGAGCTGCGGGTCCGGTTCGCGGAACAGCTCACCGAAGGAGCGCGCGAGGCCATAGCCGATGCCGAAACAGCCGGCCATGAAGCCGGGGCGCTTGAGGCCGCCCAGACGCGCGATGACGAGCAGCACCGCGAACAGCAGCAAACCCTCGGTCAGAGCCTGGTAGATCTGGCTCGGGTGGCGCGGCAGCGGGCCGGCACCGGGAAAATAGATCGCCCACGGTACGTCCGCGACGCGGCCCCAGAGCTCAGGCTTGATGAAATTGGCGAGGCGGCCGAGCGCGATTCCGATGGGCGCAACGATCGCGGCGAGGTCGATCAGCGGCAGGACCGGCAGGCTGTTGCGCCGGGCGAAGATCCAGAGACCCACGACCGCGCCGACAATGCCGCCGTGGAAGGCCATGCCGCCCTCCCAGACCGCGAGGATCGCGAGCGGGTTGGCGAGGTAAAAATCGAGATTGTAGATCAGCACGAAAGCGATGCGGCCACCGAGAATGCCGCAGAGCGCCGCCCAGACGATAGCGTCGTCGATGGCCGTCGGCGCGAAGGGCGCATTGTTGCCGGGCCAGAGCGTGGCGCTGGCCACCAGCTTCTTCGCCAGCCACCAGCCGAACAGGAAACCGGCGATATAGGCGAGCGCGTACCAGCGGATGGCGAGCGGCCCGACCTCGATCAGCACCGGATCGATGACGGGGAAGGGCAGTGCGAGGATCATGGCCGGGATGTGCCCGCCACGGCCGGACAGGTCAAGGCTGGCGTCCCGGCGGAACCGCCCGCCCTTGCGCCTTGCGCCGAGCGCCCCCATACCGGGAGCAGCCGAGAGGATTTTCACCCATGACCCAGACCACCGACCGGATCGCCGACGAATTCGCTAAGTTCATGACCGATGCGGTAGGCTTCGCGCAGGGCATGAAGCGCGAGGCTGACACATTCGTGAAGACGCAGGCCGAGCGGTTCCTGCGCGACATGGACCTGCCGAGTCGCGAGGAGTTCGAGGCCGTCCGCGAGATGGCGGTCAAGGCGCGCGAGGAGAACGAGGCGCTGCGCGAGCGGCTCGACGCGCTGGAGGCGCAGCTCCAGTCCGCCGCCAAGACCCGGAAGGGCGAGAAGTAGGGCTCAGGCCCGCCGGGCCCGGTCCGCGAGCGCCGCGACCGCGATCTGCGGCGCGGTCGCCACCACGGTCAGCCCGACCAGCCCGATCAGTTCGATGATCGTCAGCGGCGCGCGGGGAAACAGCGCGCCGGCCGCCGACAGCGTCGACCAGCCGATGGCGAGCACCGCGCCCATGAAGGCATAGGCGACAAGCGCGAGGATCGCGCGCAGCGGCTTGCCCCAGGTGAAACCCCAGGACCAGTCCATCAATGCCCGCGCAAGGCCGGTGACGAGGCCCAGCATTGCGCCCGCAATGGCGCCGCCAAGCAGGAAGCCTGCCTCGGCCCCCGTCACCGCCGAATTCACCAGCGAGAATCCGCCGGCGATGAAGCCCGGCCGCGCGACGATGCCGCCGAATGTCGGATAGAGCGTGGCGGCCAGCACCAGCAATGCGGCCGGAACGAAAAGGATGAGCCGCAACAGGATCATCGGCCGCTGCGCCACGAAGATCAGCACGAAGAGCCGCGCGATTGCGAAGATGACAGCGAAGGCGAGCACGGGAAACCGGTCGGCATAGACGCCGAGAATCAGCCAGGGGCTGTCCACTGCCGCCTCGATCATCCGGCTCGTCACGCCGGCGGCATGGACCCACACCGCAGCCACCAGTGTCACGACAAGCGGAAAGAGCGCCCCGATTGCCGCGCGTCTATCGATCAGGGCCATCGTCTTTCCTCGGACCTCTGTCAGAGCGGCCTAGACTATCAGCGCGCGGAGACTGCCGGAACAGGCGCTGTGGCGGATGGTGCGCAAGAAAACGCCGGGGGCAGGCCCCCGGCGTTGGCAGCGAACATCTCCCGTGGAGATGCCTATGATCATCCAGCTCAGTTCGAGCTGCTGAAGCCCGACGAGGGGACCGCGTTGCGGTCGATGCCGGCCGGCGTCTGGCGCGTCTCGTGAGCGAGGCCGCGATCCGACAGGTGGCGCGAGGAGAACTCGCGGGGAGCCGAGGTCGAATAGGCCGGCGACGAGTTGCCGGAGCCGCCGCCGATATCGCCAACCTGGGCGAGGGCCGGACCCGCGAGCGGGGCGATCAGAGCGGCGGCGAGGATGAGCTTCTTCATGGGATTTCTCCTGTTCTTGCAGATGCTTGGTAAGTTGCGAACGGCGGTCTGATCAGAACGCCGACGAGGGGACGGCGTTGCGGTCGATCTGGGTCGCCGGCGCCTCGACGGCGCTGCGGGTCTCGATCAGGCGGCGCGAGGTGAACTCGCGGGGAGCCGAGGTCGAGTAGGCCGGCGACGAGTTGCCGGAACCGCCGCCGACATCGCCAACCTGGGCGAGAGCCGGGCCCGCGAGCGGGGCGATCAGGGCGGCGGCGAGGATGAGCTTCTTCATGGGAATTCTCCTTGGATTGGGGGAAATGAAAACGTCAGGCCGGGGGATCAGAAGGCCGACGAGGGAACGACGTTGCGGTCGATCTGGCTCGTCGGCGCCTCGACGGCGCTGCGGGTTTCGACCATGCGGCGAGCGGTGAACTCGCGCGGGGCCTGTGTCGTGACCGACTGCTCGGGGGTGCCGAAGAAGCCGCTACCGGCTTCCTGAGCGAGGGCCGAGCCGGCGAGGGGAGCGGCGAGGGCCGCGGCGAGAACAAGGGTGCGGACCGAACGGGTCATGGGACTTCTCCTGATATGCGACCGGGCGGGGAGGGACACGCGACACCCGGTGAGGTGTTTGCTTGTCGGCGGGAGGTGTCCGCCGTCGACGGGGCTGAAATGGACCCCGGTCGGTTCAATTGCCAATCACGAAAATGAGAAAATGCAAGAATGTCGGCAAGCGCGAGATTGCATCATTGCACAGTCGCAATTTCGTGAGCATTGGTCGCGCGGCCGTGAACGCCCTGCCTCTTGAAATTGAGCCGGCTGACCAGGGTGTGCCGAAACGCAACGGGCGCCGGAGGTTCACTCCAGCGCCCGTCAGGAAGATTTAACGAATCGAAAGGGTTAGCCCGGCCAGCGCGAGGCCTTCGAAACCAGGAAATCGCGGAACACCTGGACGCGCGCGACCGACTTGAGCTCTTCGGGATAGACGAACCAGGCGTCGAGCAGCGGCATTTCCTCGTCCTCGAGGATCTGGACGAGGCCCGAGCCGTCGCGGATCAGGTAATCCGGCAGCACGGCGATGCCGATGCCGTTCTCCACGGCCGAGACGAGACCGGAAATGTTGTTGATCGACATGGCGAAGGGGCGCGGCGCCATGCCGTTGCGCCCGGCGGTCGCCAGCCAGGTCAGGTTCTGCATGTAGTTCGGCGCGCGCCCGCCAAAGGCCAGCAGGCGATGGCCGTCGAGGTCGGCGCCGGATTTCGGCGTGCCGTTGCGCTTGAGGTAGTCGGAGTGCGCGAAGGCGTGAAACTTGATCTGGAACAGTTTGCGCTGGATCAGGTCCGGCTGCACCGGCTGGCGCACGCGAATGCCGACATCCGCCTCGCGCATCGACAGGTCGAGTTCCTCGTCGGTGAGGATCATCTTGATCTGGATGTCGGGGTAGAGGTCGAGGAATTCACCGAGGCGCGGCGCGAGCCAGGCTGTGCCGAGGCCGACCGTGGTGGTCACCTTCAGCTCGCCATTGGGACGCTCCTTGGAGTCGGTCAGCTTCACCTTGGCGCTTTCGAGCTTCATCAGCACGTCTTGCGCGGTGTGGTAAAGGAGCTCGCCCTGCTCGGTGAGCACGAGGCCACGGGCATGCCGGTGGAACAGCGGAACCTTGAGGTCCTGCTCCAGCGACGACACCTGGCGCGATACCGCCGATTGCGAGAGGCCGAGCGTGTCGGCCGCGTGAGTGAAGCTTCCGGCGGCCGCGGCCGCGTGGAAAATGCGCAATTTGTCCCAGTCCATCGGTCCCCCGGTCCGTCTTATTCTGCGGCTTGGCGGATCGTCGCGTGGTGGGCGAGAAACCGTTCTGCTTCGAGTGCGGCCATGCATCCCATGCCGGCGGCGGTGACCGCCTGGCGGTAGATGTCGTCGGTGACGTCGCCGGCGGCGAAAACGCCGGGAACGTCGGTGGCGGTGGAATCGGGCGCGGTCCACAGATAGCCCGACGGCTTCTGCTTCAACTGCCCGACGAAAAGCTCGACGGCCGGGGCGTGGCCGATGGCGACGAACACGCCATCGACGGCGCGTTCCTCGGTCTCGCCGGTCTTGACGTTCTTCAGGCGCACGCGCGCGACCGCCATCGGATCGTCGCGGCCAAGGATCTCGTCGACGGCGGAATTCCAGACCACCTCGATCTTCGGATGAGCGAACAGCCGCTCCTGCAGAATCTTTTCGGCGCGGAATTCTTCACGGCGATGGACCACCGTCACCTTCGAGGCGAAATTGGTCAGGAACAGCGCTTCCTCAACGGCGGTGTTGCCGCCGCCGACCACAACCACTTCCTTGTTGCGGTAGAAGAAGCCGTCGCAGGTGGCGCAGGCCGACACGCCGAAACCGCGGAACTTCTGCTCGGAGGGAAGATCCAGCCACTTGGCCTGGGCACCGGTGCAGACGATCACCGCCTCGGCGAGATAGACCTCGCCGGATTCGCATTCGATACGGAACGGGCGGGTCTTGAGATCGACCTTGTTCACATGGTCGGAAACGATGCGCGTGCCGACATGCTCGGCCTGCTTCTGCATCTGCTCCATGAGCCAGGGGCCCTGGATGACGTCCGCGAAGCCCGGATAGTTCTCGACGTCGGTGGTGATGGTGAGCTGGCCGCCCGGCTGGATGCCCTGCAGCAGCACCGGCTTCAGCATCGCGCGGGCGGCATAGATGGCCGCCGTATAGCCGGCAGGACCGGATCCGATGATGACGACGCGCTCGCGATGGATGCCCATGAGGTTCCTGGCCGGCGGAAGGCGAGGAATGGGGTAGGGGACTCGCTTCCGCGGTTACGCAATGTGGAGTAGCTATGCACTCCGCGCAAGGCTCATTCCCCCCACTCCCCCGAATTGTAGACGAAATGGAGTGATGGGAATCGTCACGGAAACGAATGGATCGCGATAGAGCCGTATCGCTAGGCGCAACAATATGTCGCGCAGGCGATGCGACCCCGCGCAACGCGGGAGGTCGCCGCCCGTGCCGCTCAGGCGGCTTTGCCGGTGATGAGCCGGATGAACTTCTTGAAGCGCGACGAGCGCGCGTGCCGCCCCTGCTCATGGTCGACCACTGACTGCGTCGTCACCCAGTTCATCTGGATGGCGCGGCGCTTGCCGGCGAAAGGCTCATGGCCGTGCCAGGACTTGTCCGAGCGCTTGAAGATCAGCAGCGTGCCGCCATCCGGCGGGATCTCGGCCGCGTAGTCGTTGAGATCGGTGCCGTTGTTGAGCACGCGCAAGCGCCCGCCATCCGAGTCCCAGGCGTCGTTCATGTAGAGCAGGACGGTGATGATCTTGGTTTCGGAATCGGTGTGGATCTTGCCGTCGGTCTGCCGGGTGAAGCCGCGCACCGTGTACATGGTCGGGCGACCGCCGAGATCGATGCCGAATTTTTCCTCGACCGCCTTGCGGAACGGCTCCTGATCGAGCTCGTCCATCAGCCCCTTGAAATCGCCGCGGATGTCGAGAACCGAGGGCGGATGCGAGCCGGGACCCGGCACGTCCGGATAGTCCTTCAGGACGTCCTGCAGGCGCTCGGCCATCACGAAATTCCGCACGACCACATAGTCGTAAGGCTTGGTTTCGAGGGGAGTGGAGCGCAAGCGGTCAATATCGATGAAGCTCATCGGAATGCCTCGTCAGGGCTGAAAGACGACCTATATGCGCTGGCCTCCCGGGCTTGTCCACGCGCAGGGGTGGAATTGGAGCGGTCGTTGCGCCCGAGGGGCGATGCGCGAAATTTTGTTGCGCGCTTCCCGGCGCTGGGCTATCGCGGATCAACCGCCCCGCCTTCAGCCGCATTTGCCCGGAGACGCGCCCCCGTGAAGGCCCGCCTTGACGCCATCGATTGGAAAATCCTCAAAGAACTTCAGACCGACGGGCGCATCACCAATGTCGAGTTGGCGAGCCGGGTTGGCATTTCGGCGCCCCCCTGTCTCAGGCGCGTGCGCGCGCTCGAGGAGATGGGCGTCATCAAAGGCTATCGCGCGCTCGTCGCGGGCGAGAAGCTCGGCTACGGCATTACCGTCTTCGCCATGGTGCATCTGGCAAGTCAGGCCGAGGCCGACCTCAACGCCTTCGTCGAGAAGGTTCGCACCTGGCCGATCATCCGCGAGTGCCACACCGTCTCCGGTGATTTCGATTTCGTCATGAAATGCGTCGCCCCGGATCTCTCCAGTTTCCAGACCTTCGTCGGCGCGCTGACCGCGACGCCCAACGTGCGCAACGTGCGCACCGTGCTGACGCTGGCACAGGTCAAGGATGAGCCGAACGTCCCCATGGAAATCGCCCCGGCCGATTGAGACAGTTGCCGGAAGGCAGGGGCGCGAGAGCATGACCGAGACCTCCATCGACGCTGGCCGTCGCGTGACCCTGATGCTTGGCGACGGAGCCATGTCGGCGTTGCGCTGGGGGGGCGCCAGGACGCCTCCCGACCTGATCTTCCTCCACGCCAACGGCTTCAACGCCGAGGCCTATTCACCGCTCCTCGCGCCGCTCGGCGAGCGCGCCGCGGTCGTGGCGCTCGACATGCGCGGTCACGGGCTGTCGCGCCTGCCGACCACGCCGGACTCGCTGACCGACTGGTGGCCCTATGCGCGCGACCTCGTCGCCGTGCTCGACCAGTGGGTGCCGAAGGGCGCGCCGCCGGTCGTGCTCGCGGGCCATTCCATGGGCGGCATCACCGCGATTCTCGCCGCCTCGCGCCGGCCGGAAGCGGTGAGGGGCGTCGTCCTCGCCGATCCCGTGCTCATGCCGCCGATGCTTCGCTGGGCCCTGTACATGCCGTGGGCGCGGGCGCGGGCGCGACAGACGCCGCTTGCCTCCGGGGCGCTCAAGCGCCGGGCTGTGTTCCCCTCGAAGGCCGAGGCGCTGGCGACCTATGCCACCCGCAAGGCCTTCTCGACCTGGCAGCCGGGTTTCCTCGAAGGCTATGTCGAAGGTGGCTTCGTCGATGATCCGGACGGGGTGAGGCTGGCCTGCGCGCCGGAATGGGAGGCCGCGAACTTCGCCGCGCACCGGCACAGCTCGTGGAGCGCGCTCGCCCGGCTCGCCATGCCCGTCAGGCTGTTCATGGCCGAGACCGGCTCGACGGTCTCCGGCGGTCTTGCGCGGCTCGCCAGTGCGGCGCCGAAGGTCGAGGCGTCGATGGTGCCCGGCACCTCGCATTTCATTCCGATGGAGCGCCCGGGGGTGATCCGCCAGGCGCTCGCGGATATGCTGGATCGGACGCGCTGATCGCGCAGACGTGACGGTCCCCGGCGCGGAATTGACGGAGCCATGGTCCCCCGCAGGGCCGGGCGTGCTAGGGTACGCGAAACGGCAGGCAGTGCCTTGCATCCCCAGGGACCAGTATTTCCAGAGACCCGTGACGGCCATGGCGAGCGCGCCCACCCTCAATGCTTGGTTCTGGCTCGGTGCCATGCCACCGGCGCCCGTGGCGGTGCCGCGCGATCCCCGCGTCGACATTTTTCGCGGACTGTCGCTGCTGGTCATCTTCATCGACCACGTGGCCGGCAATTGGCTGTCGCGGATCACGCCTTCCGCCATGGGTTTCTCGGACGCAGCCGAGTATTTCGTGCTGCTCGCCGGTTACTCCGCGGCCTTCGCTTACGGCTCGGTGATGGACCGCCGTGGCTTCCTGCCCGGCTCCGCGCAGGTCATCGCCCGCATCTGGAAGCTCTATTCCGCCCACCTCGCCCTGTTCGTGTTCATGGCGGTCGCGGTCGCCTTCATGGCGGTGAAGTTCGGCAATCCGCTCTATTACGAGCACGTGGCCATCCTGCCGTTCTTCCAGGACCCGGCCACTGCGATCCTCCAGACGGCGGCGCTGCTGTTCCTGCCGAACTATCTCGACATTCTGCCGCTCTATGTCGTGCTGCTGGCCATGCTGCCGGCGCTCTGGGTGCTGGCGCGCATTGCACCGGTGGTGGCGCTGCTGGCCTCGGCCGGCCTCTACGTGGCCGCCTGGGTGCTGGAATGGTCGCTGCCGAATCTGTCGACCGGCGGCTCCTGGTTCTTCAATCCCTTCGCCTGGCAGCTCATCTTCGCCATCGGGCTGGTTTGCGGGCATGCGACGCTGCGCGGCGTCAGCCTGCCGCGCCACTGGACGCTGGCGGCGGCAGCCATCGCAGTGGTCGCTTACGGTTTCGCCAGCGCGGCGCCCTGGTCGATCATTCCGGGACTGGGCAATGTCGTTCTGCCCGACGATTTCCGCCTCGACCTCGACAAGACCAACCTGTCGCTCTGGCGGCTCGCCCATGCCCTGTCGCTGGCCTATATCGTCGCGCGCTTCGTGCCGACCGATGCCAACTGGATGAAGAGCCTGCCCGGACGCCTGCTTGAGGAAGCCGGGCGCCATTCGCTGGCCTTGTTCTGCCTTGGCGTGATTCTGTCGCTGCTCGGCACGTTCGCTTTCTTCGAGATCGGGCGTGACGGGTTGATGCAGGTTGTTGTCAATGTCGCCGGGATTACCATTTTGCTTGCCAGCGCGCAGGTGCTTCAATGGTATCGACGTGTGACGCAGAAAGTGCAGCCGCAGAAGAACAGCCCCCTGGACGAGGCACGACCGGCGTGAGCGTATCGATCAGAATGAGACTGGCACTGGCTGGTCTTGCCGTCTCGATGGCCGCGATCCCGGTTCTGGCGACCGGCACGGGCAACGGGTTCGAGCCTGCGCCCTGCGTGGTGGGAGAGGAAATCCGCGGCTTCACGCAGGATTTGCCGCGTGCCCGCGCCGCGCTCGCCGCGGGACAGGTGCTGAACATCGTGGCGCTCGGCTCGTCCTCGACGCAAGGTGCGCGCGCGTCCTCCGACGAGCGGACCTATCCCGCGCTGCTCCAGGGAGAGCTCAACCGCCTCCTGCCGGGCCGCGACATCAAGGTGGTCAATGCCGGCGTCGGCAGCAACTCGGCCCATCAGATGTATCTGCGTCTCGAGCACGACGTGATCGGCGAGGAGCCGAAGCTCGTCGTCTGGCAGACCGGCATGATCGACGCCATCCACGACGTCGGCATCGACCGCTTCAAGCGGATCGTCCGCAAGGGCATCGCGCGCCTGCGCGAGGCGGAGATCGACGTGGTGCTGATGGACCACCAGCCGCTTCCCAACAGCGCCCGCTACGCTCTCTACCGCGATTACATGGCCGCCCTCCGGGAGGTCGCGGCCGAGACGGGTGTTCCGGTGTTCCGCCGCTACGATGTGCTGAGCGAACTCGTCGGCTCGGGCCGGCTCCGGATGGACGAGATCTTCACGACCGACACGCTCAATCCCGTTGATCGCGGCTATTATTGCATCGCGGCCAACCTCGCCCAGACGCTGGCTGCCAAGCTCTCGCCGCGCGCGGCCCCCGAGCCGCAGCGCTAGCATCAGGCGCGGCGGAGCGAAGTTCGGTCAGGCGAGCGGTAGCCGCAGCCGGGCGACGAAGGCCCCGTCGACCCCGTCCGCCAGCTCCAGCGCGCCGCCATGCGCCTCCGCGACCGTTCGAGCGATCGTCAGACCCAGACCGAAACCGTCGTGATCGTTCATGGTGCGAGCGGCGTCGCCGCGCACGAAGGGCTCCAGCAACTCCGACCGGCGTTCCCGGGGGATGCCGGGTCCTTGGTCGATGATCTCGACCAGCGCCGCGTCGTCGTCCCGGCGAACGGCGATGCGGGGGGCGCGGCCATAGCGGCCGGCATTGTCGGCGAGGTTGGCGACGGCCCGTTCAAGCTCCAGCAGCCGGCCGCGAACGGCGAGGCGTTCTGCGACCGTGACTGGTATGTCGCGACCGAGATCGGCCTGCTGATCGGCCACGGTCTGCACGAGGCTCGCGAGGTCCACGACCGTCAGGGCCTCGTCGCTTTGGCCGTCGCGCAGATGTGCGAGCGCGCTCTGGACCAGCGCGGCCATCTGGTCGAGATCGGCGATCGTCCGGGCGCGTTCACCGGCGTCCGGGATGGCCTCGGCGCGCAATCGCAACCGCGTGATCGGAGTCCGCAGGTCGTGGCTGACGGCCGCGAGTGCTCGCGTGCGGTCGTCGAGCAGCCGGGCGATGCGCTCCTGCATCCGATTGAAGGCGCGGGCGACGATGCGGACCTCGCGCGGGCCGTCCTCGGCGAGCGGAGATGTTTCCCGCCCGGGCCCGTAGGATTCGACCGCCGCCGCGATGCGCCGCAGCGGCCTTGTCAGGGCCAGCCCGGCCCAGCCGCCGAGCAGGACGGCGCAGATGATCAGGAAGGCGATGGTCGCCGTCAGCGGACCAGCAGGCGGCGGCGGGGGGCGCGGCAGGGTCGCGACGACGAAGGACAGGTCGCGCAGCCTGACGGCCAAGGTCGTTACCGCCGAGGGCTGGGGCTCGTCAGGGAGAAGCGTGCTGACAGTGAAGGCGGGGCCGAGCGCTCGCCCGAGATGGCGCGCGTCCGGTCCGCCGCGCGCGTCCTCATGCAGTGTGGCGCTGGCGGAAGCGAGACCGAGCCGAAGCTGCGGGAGGCCGGCCGCGGCTGCGGCGAGAAGGCCCGGGCGCTGGTCCACAGGGGCTCGGTCCAGGATTTCGACAACCGCCGCCAGCCGGCCTGTGGTCTCGCCCGGTGACGCGACTGTGCGGTCGGCGAGCCGGAACGAGGCAGTCAGCAGCGCGTGGATGGCGATGATCGCGAGGATCACGAGGAGTGCCAGTTGCGCGGCGACGCCGGACGGCCAGAACCGGCGCCATCGCGACGGGGCGGGCGGCACCATCAAAGGACCTCCACGTCCGGCGTGAACAGATAGCCACCGGAGCGCACTGTGCGGATGAACTGCGGGTTCTGCGGGTCTGCCTCGATCTTGCGGCGCAGGCGCACCACCAGAACATCGACGCTGCGTTCGTTGGGGCCGGCGGCGCGGCCCTGCGTCAGATCGATCAGCTGGTCTCGGTTGAGCAGCCGCCCGGCGCGCTGGCAGAAGACGCGCAGCAGGTCGAACTCGCCATCGGTGACCGAGATGCGCGCGCCCGCCGGGTCGACCAGCGTGCGACGGAGCGAATCGAGCACCCAGCCATGGAAGCTGAAGGCGCCGGAATGGAGCGGGCCGGTGTCGGCGGGCTGGCTCGCGCTACGGCGCAGGACCGCGCGAACGCGGGCCAGTACCTCGCGCGAGCCGAACGGCTTGACGATGTAGTCGTCGGCGCCGAGTTCCAGCCCCACCACGCGGTCGAGTTCCTCGCCCTTGGCCGAGACGATGACGATCGGCAGCCTGGTCGTCGCGCGCAGGCGCCGGCAGATCGACAGGCCGTCCTCGCGCGGCAGCATCAGGTCGAGAATGACGAGGTCGATCCGGCTGTCTGCGAGCATGCGGTCCATTTCGCGGCCGTCGCCGGCCGTCGAGACGCGAAAGCCGTTGGCCTTGAGGAAGCGCGCGGTGAGGGCGCGAATCTCGCGGTCGTCCTCGACGATCAGAATATGTGGTTCGGGCGACATGACGGCACCAAATAGTCAGGAAATCCGATCCGTCGCACCGGAATTTTGTTTCCGGATGTTTCCCGGGCTTGGTCGGGAAATGCAACGAAACACATCGGGAAACGTCGATAACGCCTCGTTAATCGCGCCGACGCCTTGGTCCTGGACGTGAACGCGTAACCCGTCCCCGAACTCCCCAGGAGGCCCCATGACGACGACGATCTCCTCGTCCTCGTTCGGATCGCAGCGTCTGTCGCCGCGCGATCTCATGCAGAACAGCCTGACGTCGCAGATCGCGTCCGGCAAGATCGATGCATCCGATCAGGATGCCCTGTCCGCCGCGCTCGACACGATCGACGCGGCGATGAAGTCCGGGCGCGGCTCGTTTTCCTCGGCGCGCGCCGCGCCGCCGAGCCCCGATGAAGCCAGGGCCAAGGTCGAGGGCCTGATCGACGCGCAGGTCGAGGCCGGGTCGCTGACCAGCGAACAGGCGGACGAACTGAAGCAGCTGTTTTCCGATACGTTCGCGAGCGGTCCGGGGGGCGCCGGCGGCCCGGGTGGTCCGCGGCATGGCGGCCCGCCGCCCGGCCCGCCTCCGGGCGAAGGCGAGGAGGGGGCGACCACCTCGCTGACCATCACAAGCAACGATTCCGATGTCACCAAGGCTCTTCAGGACTTCCTGAAGCAGCTGCAGGACAAGCTGGGCTCCGGCTATTCCGCGTCGGGCCAGTCGTCCTCGTCGTCGAGCTCGTCGGTGTTGTTCGACATCTCGGCCTGACCGGAAGGCTTTCCGGAAGCGTATCGACGGTCGCCGCGACACCCTCGCGGCGGCCGTTCCGCATCGAGAGGGCGCCGCGCTTCTGTGGGCACGATGTCACACGGCTTCCCATCGGGGGGAAACCCGTCTATAGGGGCCGCTTAATCACGCGACCCAGTTCGAGGGTATGCGGTTGCGGGAGGCTGGCTCTTGAGGAGTCCGGCCTCTTTTTTTGCGCCGCGCGCCCTCGCGAAGCACGAACGAGCCTGCACAAGGCCGGAGACCCATGCCGAAACGCACCGACATCTCCTCGATCCTGATCATCGGCGCGGGGCCGATCGTCATCGGACAGGCCTGCGAGTTCGACTATTCCGGCACCCAGGCCGTGAAGGCGCTGAAGGAGGAGGGCTACCGGATCGTCCTCGTCAACTCCAATCCGGCGACGATCATGACCGATCCGGAACTGGCGGACGCCACCTACATCGAGCCGATCACCCCGGAGATCGTCGCCAAGATCATCGAGAAGGAGCGCCCCGACGCGCTGCTGCCGACCATGGGCGGCCAGACCGCGCTCAACACCGCGCTGAAGCTTGAGGAAATGGGCGTCCTCGAGAAATTCGGCGTCGAGATGATCGGCGCCAAGGCCGACGCTATCGACAAGGCCGAGAATCGCGAGCGGTTCCGGCAGGCCATGACCAAGATCGGCCTGCAGACCCCGAAGAGCCATGTCGTCCAGTCGCTGGGCGCGGCTATCGACGTGCTCGACGATATCGGCCTGCCGGCCATCATCCGCCCGTCCTTCACCATGGGCGGCACCGGCGGCGGCATCGCCTACAACAAGGCCGAGTTCATCGAGATCTGCGAGCGGGGCCTCGACGCCTCGCCGACGACGGAAGTCCTGGTCGAGGAATCGGTGCTCGGCTGGAAGGAGTTCGAGATGGAGGTCGTCCGCGACAAGGCGGACAATGCCATCATCGTCTGCTCTATCGAGAACGTCGATCCGATGGGCGTCCATACCGGCGATTCGATCACCATCGCGCCGGCCCTGACGCTGACCGACAAAGAATACCAGATGATGCGCGACGCCTCGATTCGCGTGCTGCGCGAGATCGGCGTCGAGACCGGCGGCTCGAACGTGCAGTTCGCCGTCAATCCGGCGGACGGCCGCCTCGTCGTCATCGAGATGAACCCGCGCGTGTCGCGCTCCTCGGCGCTCGCCTCGAAGGCGACCGGCTTCCCCATCGCCAAGGTCGCGGCGAAGCTCGCCGTCGGCTACACGCTGGACGAAGTGAAGAACGACATTACCGGCGGCGCGACGCCGGCCTCGTTCGAGCCGACCATCGATTACATCGTCACCAAGGTTCCACGCTTCGCATTCGAGAAGTTCCCGGGCGCCGATCCGGTGCTGACCACGTCGATGAAATCGGTCGGCGAGGTCATGGCGATTGGCCGCTCCTTCCAGGAGTCGCTGCAGAAGGCCATGCGCGGCCTGGAAACCGGGCTGACAGGCCTCGACGAGATCGAGATCGAGGGCCTCGGCAAGGGCGACGACAAGAACGCCATTCGCGCCGCGCTCGGGACGCCGACCCCGGATCGGCTCCTGAAGGTGGTGCAGGCCATGCGCCTCGGCATCTCCAACGACGAGATCCACGGCTACTGCAAGATCGATCCGTGGTTCCTCGAGCAGATCCGCGGCATCGTCGACGCCGAGGCCGAGGTGCGCGCCAAAGGCCTGCCGCGGACCGCCGGCGCCTTCCGCCGCCTGAAGGCCATGGGCTTCTCCGATGCACGGCTCGCCGTGCTGGTCGACGCGTCCGAAGCGGATGTCGCCAAGGCCCGGCGCGGGCTTGACGTGCGACCGGCCTACAAGCGCATCGATACCTGCGCGGCCGAGTTCGCCTCACCGACAGCCTATATGTACTCGACCTACGAGACACCCTTCGCCGGTGTGCTGGCGGATGAATCGCGCCCCTCCGACCGCGAGAAGGTGGTGATCCTCGGCGGCGGCCCCAACCGGATCGGTCAGGGCATCGAGTTCGACTATTGCTGCTGCCATGCCTGCTTCGCGCTGAGCGACGCCGGGTATGAGACGATCATGATCAACTGCAATCCGGAGACGGTCTCGACCGACTACGATACCTCCGACCGGCTCTATTTCGAGAGCCTGACTGCCGAGGACGTGATCGAGATCCTGGAGCGCGAGAAGACTCGCGGCACGCTGAAGGGCGTCATCGTCCAGTTCGGCGGCCAGACGCCGCTCAAGCTGGCGCGGGCGCTGGAAGAGGCAAAGATCCCGATCCTCGGCACCTCGCCGGACGCCATCGACCTCGCCGAGGACCGCGACCGGTTCAAGCGCCTGCTCGACAAGCTCGGCCTCAAACAGCCGAAGAACGGCATCGCCTATTCGGTGGAGCAGGCTCGCCTGATCGCCGGCGAGCTCGGCTATCCGCTGGTTGTGCGCCCGTCCTACGTGCTTGGCGGCCGCGCCATGCAGATCATTCGCGAGGAAGGCCAGCTCGGCGACTACCTGCTCGGCACGCTGCCCGAACTGGTACCGGCCGACGTCAAGGCACGCTACCCCAACGACAAGACCGGCCAGATCAACACGGTGCTCGGCAAGAACCCGCTGCTGTTCGACCGCTACCTGTCGGACGCCATCGAGGTGGACGTCGATTGCCTCGCGGACGGCAAGACCTCGTTCGTCGCCGGCATCATGGAGCATATCGAGGAAGCCGGCATCCATTCCGGCGATTCGGCCTGCTCGCTGCCGCCCTATTCGCTATCGGCCGAGACCATCGCGGAACTGGAGCGCCAGACCAAGGCGCTGGCGCTGGCGCTCGATGTCGGCGGCCTGATGAACGTCCAGTACGCACTGAAGGACGGCGACGTTTACGTCCTCGAGGTCAATCCGCGCGCCTCGCGCACCGTACCCTTCGTCGCCAAGGTGGTGGGGCAGCCCATCGCCAAGATCGCCTCGCGGATCATGGCAGGTGAGAGCCTTGCCTCGTTCGGGCTCACGAAACAGGACCTCGGCCATATGGGCGTGAAGGAGGCGGTGTTCCCCTTCGCGCGCTTCCCCGGCGTCGATGTGCTGCTCGGCCCGGAAATGCGCTCCACCGGCGAGGTCATGGGCCTCGACCGCACCTTCGCCACCGCCTTCGCCAAGAGCCAGCTCGGGGCAGGGGTGATCGTGCCGACCAAGGGCACGGTCTTCGTCTCGGTGCGCGACGACGACAAGGCGCGCATTCTCGAGTCGATCCGCAGCCTGCATCAGCTCGGCTTCAAGATCATCGCGACATCGGGCAACCAGCGTTATCTCGCCGAGGAGGGTATCCCCTGCGGCAAGATCAACAAGGTGCTGGAAGGCCGCCCGCATATCGTCGATGCGATCAAGAACCGCGAGGTCCAGCTCGTCTTCAACACGACGGAGGGTGCCCAGGCGCTCGCGGACTCGCGTTCGCTACGGCGTGCGGCCCTCTTGCAGAAGGTCCCCTATTACACCACTCTTGCGGGAGCCATCGCGGCCGCGCAGGGCATCAAGGCCTATCTCGAGGGCGACCTCGAAGTGCGCGCGCTGCAGAGCTATTTCGGCAATTCCTGATCCGTTCGGGCACTGCCGGAGCGTTTGTTTCATCCATGAAGGTTCGCGGGACCGGCGTCCTCGGTCGCGCGAACCTTTCTTCGTCATGAAAGGCAAGGGCGAGCATCATGGAAAAGGTTCCGATGACCGTCGGTGGCTTCGCGAAGCTCGAAGCCGAACTGAAGGAGCGCCAGCAGGTGGAGCGGCCGCGCATCATCGCGGCAATTGCCGAGGCGCGTTCGCATGGCGACCTGTCGGAGAATGCGGAATATCATTCGGCGAAGGAGCAGCAGTCGCTCAACGAGGGCCGCGTCGCGGAACTGGAGAGCCTGATCACCCGCGCCGAGGTCATCGACGTTACCAAACTGTCCGGCGACACCGTCAAATTCGGCGCGACCGTGAAGCTCGTCAATGAGGATACCGAGGAAGAGCGGGTCTGGCAGATCGTCGGCGACAGCGAGGCGGACGCCAAGGCAGGCCGCATCTCGATTTCCTCGCCGCTGGCGCGCGCGCTGATCGGCAAGGCCGCTGGCACGGTCGTCGAGGTCAACACGCCGAAGGGCGCGCAGAGCTACGAGGTGCTTGAGGTCCGCTGGGGTTGAGCCCCCGAAGCCTCATATTCCGGTTCCAAAAAGAAGAAGGCGCGATGCAGGCCCCTGCATCGCGCCTTCGTCGTTTCAGGCCGGGGCGAGGCCCGGCGCAGGCATTACTGCTTGAAGTTCGTGTTGACCTTCTCGAACGCGTTGAGCGTGTTCGTGCCCATGGTGTTGACCGCGACGATGACGACGGCGGCGATGCCGGCGGCGATCAGGCCGTACTCGATGGCGGTGGCGCCGGAATTGTCCTTGGCGAAACGAGCGAACAGCGACTTCATGGAAGAACCCCCAGTGTCAGTTGTGTCTTTGCATGGTCTGCGAAGAGAAGACCAATCGATCTTCTGGGAATGAATGTACACGACAGATATCGACGAATACGGAAGTGCCAATTCGATATTTTAGCGTAATATTGCGCGTTGATTTATTAGATCATGCGTAAAGTCTGAACGATTGGATTCGGGGGGTATCAAGGTCCGCTGGGCGGGAGGACGCAATGTCCTGCCGGTCGGGTCGTCACGATAGGGAAACGCGGCGATGGTTCCGTGGAGGCCGGAGGATCGCTGATCATGACCACAGCCATCTCACGTCGCGCCATGGCGCTGGCCGGTCTTCTCGCGCTCACTACGGCAGTTCCCGCCACGGCCCAGAACCAGCCCCTGCCGGACGATGCCGCGCTTCAGGCCGCGCTCGGCAAGTCGCGCGCCTATGTCGACCTGATGAACCGAACCATGAGGGCCGTACAGTCGTGGAACCGCTACAGGAGCTGGGTGGACATGCGTCGCGGGCCGACTGGCCGCGAACGCTACATCTCCTACGGGCTCTACAGCCTCTATGACGTGCGCGGCGAGATCGAGAAGGCCTCGCAGGCCGCGACCCAGGAGCCGGCCTTCCCGAACCTCGACGACGTGGTGCGCCGCTACATTCAGGCCTACCAGGCGCTGGCGCCGCTGATCGAACGCGCGGAGCGCTATTACGAGCGCAAGGACTATCGCGACGACAACATGGCCGAGGGCCGCGATCTGCACCGCCAGATGGTGCCGCTGGCCGAGGCATTCCTCGCCGACCGCGCCGAACTCGAAGCAGAGATGAAGAAGCTGCGCGAGCGACTGAACGGGCAGGAGCTTGCCGCGATCGAGCGGCGCGAGGGCAAATCGGCCGCCTGGCAGATGCGGAACATCATGATGTCGGCCCGCGAGGTCATCGACGTCATGCCGACGAACGAGCGTCCCATCGCCGACATGCCGGCTTTCGATGCCGCGGTCGGCCGTTACAGCGCGGCAGTGCGCGAGATGGACGCGTTCAAACAGGCCAATCCCGGCGCCCTGTCGATCATCGACAGCCAGGCGAGTTCCTGGCTCGGTCAGGTGCGGGAACTGCGCGAGAAGCTCGGGCGCTCGCGCGGCGACGTCCGCCGCGCGGCCAATGAGGCGAACTGGGTCTTCCGCTAGTTCAACATGATGGTGTCGATGGCCGACACCGCCTTGCGGATGCGCCGCTGATCACGCGATTGCGATGCTTGCGCGCATGGACCTGCGACAGGCGCGCGGCGTTGAATGTCCTGCGGCCCGCCAAAGTCTGGAGGATATCATGATCGATCGCCGAACCCTTGTCGCCGCCGGCATCGCGGCGGTTCCGGCCGCAGCCTCCGCCCATCACGGCTGGGGTGGCTTCGACACGTCGAAAGTGCTCGACCATACCGGTCCCGTCGCACGATCGACCTACGCCAACCCGCACGGCACGCTTTACATGGTCAAGAGCGGCGAGGAACTGACCGTGGAACTCGCCCCCACCTCGCGCATGCAGGCGCGCGGCCTTGCCGCCGACGACATCGCCGCGGGCAAGACGGTGCGCGTCTACGCCTACCAGAACCGTGGCAACCCTAAAGTCTATCGTGCCGAATGGGTGGAGGCCGGCGGCAAGCGCGTCGAACTGCGCTGAGCCGGGCTCAGACGAAGGCAATCCAGCGCCCGAGCGCGATGACGACCGGCCAGCAGGCGAGCGACAACAATCCCGCCGCGCGCCCATAGGGCGTATCGACCAACGCAGCGAGCGGTCTGGCGCGCGCCATGGCCTCGAAGGCGAGGGCATTGGCGAGCGCCAGTGCCACCACGGCCATCTTGGCGAGAAACACGCGGTTGGCGAGATATTCGGCCGGCCGGGCCGAGGCGAGCAGGATGCCGGTCGTGACCGCCAGAACCGCTCCCAGGCGTGCCACGCGGCGCATCTGCGCCATGGCGTCGAGGTCGAGGCGTCGCAGGACGCCTGCGAGACGCAGGTCGACCAGCACGATGCTCCCGACGAGCAGCGCCATGCCCAGGATGTGCAGTGCCGAGACCGCCGCGTAGAGCGGCGAGGAGAGGGCGATGCCGCTGATCCGGCCGGCTTCCGAGAGGGCCGTGATCAGCGCATCCATGCCGTCAGCTCAGGAGTTCCTTGACCAGCGGGCTGGCCTTGCCGAAGTCCATGCGCCCGGCGAAGCGACCCTTGAGCTCGCCCATCACCTTGCCCATGTCTTTCATGCCGGCGGCGCCGATCTCGGCGATCAGCGCGGCAATCGCAACCCTGGCCTCGGCCTCGTCCATCTGCTGCGGCATGTAGCCGGCGATGACGGCGATCTCGGCCTCTTCCTTGGCGGCGAGTTCGGGGCGATTGCCGTCGAGATACATCCTGGCGCTGTCGCCGCGCTGCTTCACCATCTTCTGGAGCAGCTGGAGGATGTCCTCGTCGCCCAGCGGCTCCTTGCCGAGCCCGCGCGCCTCGATGTCCTTGTCCTTGAGGGCGGCTTGGATGAGGCGGATCGTCGCGAGACGGTCCTTCTCGCCGGCCTTCATCGCCGCTTTCAGGTCGGACATGAACTGGTCGCGCAGCATGGCGTGCCTCTCTTCGGGGAGGATGGGGAGCAGTGCGGCAAAAAAGCCGGAGAATCCGGCCGCATTCCTTTGACCGCCGGCCAAGTCGTCGCTATCTAGGCGCCTCATGACACACACACAAGACCAATCCGGCTGGAGCGATCCGAAGCCGACCGCTTTGCTTGTCCTGGCGGACGGCACAGTCATCGAGGGCTTCGGGCTCGGCGCAGAGGGCGTCGCCGATGGCGAAGTCTGCTTCAACACCGCCATGACCGGCTATCAGGAGATCCTCACGGATCCCTCCTATGCCGGCCAGGTCATCACCTTCACCTTCCCGCATATCGGCAATGTCGGCGCGAACGAGGAAGACATCGAGACGGTCAACATGGCCGCCGCCTCGGGCGTCCGCGGCGTGGTGTTGAAGGCGGCGATCACCGAGCCTTCGAACTATCGCTCGCATACCCATTTCGACGCCTGGCTGAAGCGCCGCGGCATTGTCGGCCTCTGCGGCATCGACACGCGCGCCCTGACGGCCCTGATCCGCGAGAAGGGCATGCCCAACGCTGTCATCGCCCACGCCGCCGATGGCGTGTTCGACGTCGAGGCCCTGAAGCGCCGCGCGGCCGGCCTGCCACTCATGGACGGACTGGACCTCGTGCCGGGCGTCACGTCCTCGCAGCGCTATCCCTGGTCGGAGACGATCTGGGAGTGGAACGAGGGCTATGGCGCAGCCGGCGAGCCGAAATACCATGTCGTGGCGCTCGACTATGGCGTGAAGCGCAACATCCTGCGTCTGCTCGCCAATGCCGGCTGCAAGGTCACCGTCGTGCCCGCCAGCGCATCGGCCGAAGACGTGCTCGCTCTGAAGCCGGACGGGGTCTTCCTGTCGAACGGTCCTGGTGACCCGGCCGCGACGGGTGAATATGCCGTGCCGGTCATCCGGGCGGTGCTGGACAGGCAGATCCCGACCTTCGGCATCTGCCTCGGCCACCAGATGCTCGGTCTCGCCGTCGGCGCGAAAACCAAGAAGATGCATCAGGGCCATCACGGGGCGAACCACCCGGTGAAGGACATGGACACCGGCAAGGTCGAGATCACCTCGATGAACCACGGTTTCGCCGTGGACGAAGCGACGCTGCCCGCTCATGCGCGCCCGACCCATATCAGTCTGTTCGACGGTTCCAACGCCGGTATCGCGCTGACCGACCGGCCGGCCTTCTCGGTGCAGTATCACCCGGAGGCGAGCCCCGGGCCGATGGATAGCCACTATCTGTTCGATCGGTTCGTCGCGCTGATGGACAAGGCCAGGACGCCGGAAAAGGCCGGCTGAGACACCGGGGCGGCGCCTCGGGCGAACCTTCCCTTGCGTCATGTTATCCACGTTACCCACAGGCGCCCGATTTCGGGCGCCTGCTTGCGTTTACACCTAGGAATACGTCAAATACCTACAATATCAGTTAGTTACAGGTAGATATTGAACCAGTATCCTATTCTGTGGCTGTCAATTGAACTCAGTTGAATGTGCAGCCGTAGGCGGCCAGCGCCTGGGTCATCTGGGTCTTGTGCAACTGGCACAGATTCTCGACCTGGGGGCGCGCCTGGGGGTCGGCGGCAAGCTGGCGAAGCCCTGAGCGCGTCTGCTCGATCGCGTCGCGGAAGGCCGAGCGTTGCGCCTCGGGAATGCGCGACGACACGCAGGCCTCGTACTGGCGATAGAACGTGTCGCAAAGCGCGATGCCCATATCCTGTGCGCTGGCCAGCGACGGCAGTGCTGCGAGTGCAGCGACGACCATGAGCTTCTTCATGGAAATGACCCTGTCTGGTGGGAACGGAAGGTTGGGCCGGGCGGCCTCGGCCTCGGTGTGCCCCGGTTGCGTGCGGATGTCAGTCGAAGGTGCAGCCGTGGGGCGCGAAGAAGCGGGCGGATTGCTGCCGCTGCTCCTGGCACGTGCGCTCGGCCGAGGCTCTGTCCTCGGGATCGGCCGCCTGCTCGCGGATGTCCGCCCGGTTACGCTCGAGGGTCTGCTGGAAGATGCTGCGCTGGGCCTCGGGAAGGCGCTGCATGATGCAGGTCTCGTAGGCGCGGTAGTAGCGGTCGCAGGCGGGAATCCCGGTGTCGATCGAGGACTGGGCGAAGGCGGCGCCCGCGAGAGCCGTCAGCGCTGCGCCGAGCAGGCCGCGACGGATATGGCGGAATGTCATGCGGTGTCGTTCCATGCGAGAGAATGCCACCCGCTGCCGGAGGGGCGGGCCCGGCGAACCCGCCGGACCCCAGCCATTGCCGGGGGACAGTCTCTACCGCATGTCGAAACGGATCGACTTGTGTATCGTCGCTGAAATGCAGCGGTATTGAATTACAGGCGGGCGACACGCACGCGGGCGACGCCGCGGTTGATGAAGCCGATCCGGCGCGCGACGCCGCGCGAGACATCGACGATGCGGCCGCGCACGAACGGGCCGCGGTCGACGACTGTCACGACGGCCGACTGGCCGTTCGACAGGTTGGTGACGGTCACCTTCGAACCGCAGGGAAGCGAGCGATGGGCGGCGGTCATCGCCTCGGGGTTGTGGCGACCGCCGCAGGCCGTCCGGCCCGGCAACTGGTACCACGAAGCCATGCCGACGGCTTCGGCGGCCGAGGCCGAGGTGGCAACAGCGGGCACAAAAGCGGTGATGGCGGCCGAAAGCGCCGCGATGCGGGTCGAATTGTTCATGGAAGTGGTCGGTTTCCGTCTCTCGCGCGAGGCTAACGCCCAACAGCGCGGTGGGTTCCGCAGACGGCGGCGATAGCACATCTGTCTGCAAGCGGCAGACGATCACGTAGAGGCAAAATAAGACCAGAATGCGGTCAGCCGGATCAATAGCGGCATGACGTAGCGTCATCTACGGTGGTTGCAATTCATGGCTTGAACGCTATCGGCAATTGGCTCGACTGCATGGGATGAACGGTGTGGCAGGGCCGGACGAAGGTGCTGCGTTTTCGCGTTGCGCGGGCGCCGGGTTGGGGCAAAGCTCCGGGGCCACCCCGCTCCCGCCTCAGCCGGAGAATGCCACGTGACCACGCTCTTTCGCGCCGGCGATCTGACGATCCACCGCATCGTCGAAATGGAGTTCGGCTTTCTCGACCCCTTCGACATGCTGCCAGATCTGACGCCGGACATGTTGGAGGCCCATCGCGGCTGGTTCGCTCCGAGCGGCCTCGATGCCGAGGGAAGGTTGCTCATGGCCTTCCAGACCTACATCGTGCGCACGCCTGATCATGTCGTGCTGGTCGACAGCTGCATCGGCAACGACAAGCGCTCGGCGACGCGGCCGAACTGGCACATGAAGAGCGACAACCGGTTCATGACCGGGCTGAAGGCTGCGGGGCTGACGGTGGATGACATCGACTTCGTCGTCTGCACCCATCTCCATTCCGATCATGTCGGCTGGAACACGCGGCTGGAGAACGGACGCTGGGTGCCGACCTTCCCGAAGGCGCGCTACCTGTTCGGTGCAACGGAATACGAGCACTGGCAGGCGCTGAACGCCAAGGCGTCCGTATTCCCGTTCCAGGATAGCGTACTGCCGGTGGTCGAAGCGGGCAGGGCGGAGCTTGTCTCTGGCGATCATGCCATCGGCGACCACGTCCGGCTGATGCCGACGCCGGGCCATACGCCCGGCCACGTCTCCGTGCTGTTCGGAAAAGGCGAGACGGTCGATGCGATCGCTCCCGGCGACCTCATTCATTCGCCCCTGCAGGCCCGCCTGCCGGAACTGTCGACCAAGTTCGACACGGACAGAATGGAGGCGGCGCGCACCCGCCGGTCGGTGCTGGAGCGCTTCTGCGACACGGCCACGCTCTGCTGCATGGCGCATTTCCCGTCGCCCTCGGTCGGGCGTATCACCCGCTTCGGTGACGGATTCGCCTGCTCGCCGGTGGCGGCGGAGTA
The DNA here is from genome assembly GCF_016793595.1 of Phreatobacter sp. Classification (GTDB taxonomy): domain Bacteria; phylum Pseudomonadota; class Alphaproteobacteria; order Rhizobiales; family Phreatobacteraceae; genus Phreatobacter. The sequence goes on along the minus strand of NZ_JAEULY010000009.1, from coordinate 143,362 downwards.
GCATCGATGCGGATGCGCTTGTTGATACCGTTCATCGCTGTCGGTCTTTCGGTCGCGCCCGCTTTGGCTCAGAGCGGAGCGCCGTCATTTCCGCCGGGCACGAGCTATTCCGAGGCGCGGGACAGCCTGATCGGGCTCGGCTGGTCGCCCGTGACCCTGCCGGGATCGGACCGTTGTTCCCGCAACGACGAACGCTGCGCGGGCCGGCCGGAAATGCACGCCTGCTCCGGCACCGGGCTTGCGCCCTGCGCCTTCACATGGAGGCGCGGGGACACGCTCATCGAGGTGCTGACGGTCGGCGAGCGGCCTGTGGTGAACGGCGCGCGGTGCCGCGCGGGCTGCCGCTAGTCATCGGTCCGGGTGTAGAGGTGGCGGTCGATCTCGCCGAGGACCGCTGGCGCCGCGATCGTGCCGCACGGCGCATCGCCCATCCGCTCGACCAGCCGCTGCCCGAGGAACAGCGCGGCGAAGCCGGCGCTGGCCGTATCCGGCCGGGGACCGATATCCGGATGCCGCGCGCGGAACGCCGCCTCCTCGCGCTGATAGTCCGCCTGCGATTTGCGCAGGAGCAGCGCGAGCCATTCAAGCGGCCGTCGCTGGCAGCGCTCGGCCACGGCCCCGGTGAACAGGCGCTCCGTGATGGCGTCGAGACGACCCTGATGATCGCGCAGGGCGAGTTGCTCGGCGGTCAACCCTTGCGACAGGACAGGCGAGGATACCGCCAGCCCCATCCAGACGATGAGGCCAGCCGACCACCGATGCACTGCTCTTTCCGCCATGCGCTCAGGCCCAGAGCCGTTCGTTCTGCCGGTCCTTGTAGAGCGGTGCGACGAACTCGCCGTAGCCGTTGAAGATCTGGGTGTTGACGCGGCCGCCGCCGCCGATCAGTTCCTCGTTTGCCTGACTCCAGCGCGGATGGGCGACCGCCGGGTTCACATTGGCCCAGAAACCGTATTCGCCGCCCTGAAGCCGCTCCCAGAACGACATCGGCCGCTCGGCGACGAAGGAAATGCGGACGATGGATTTCACCGACTTGAACCCGTATTTCCACGGCACGATGAGGCGCAGCGGCGCGCCGTGCTGGCGCGGCACGGGCTTGCCGTAGATGCCGGTGACGAGAATGGCGAGGTCGTTGGCCGCCTCGTCGATGGTGAGACCCTCGACATAGGGCCAGGAATACCAGGGCGAGCGCATCCCCGGCGCCCAGGGCTGGGTGTCGAAGGTCTCCATCCGGACGAACTTCGCGGAGCCGAGCGGCTGGACCATGTCCATCAGAGCCTTGATCGGGAAGCCGGTCCACGGAACCGTCATGCCCCAAGCCTCGACGCAGCGGAAGCGATAGACGCGTTCCTCGATCGGCATGGCGCGGATCAGCTTGTCGATGTCGATCGTCTGCGGCTTCTCGACCATGCCGTCGATCTTCACTGTCCACGGACGGAGCGGCAGCGACTGCGCCGCGCGAGCGATCTGTTTGGAGCCGCCGAACTCGTAGAAATTGTTGTAGCTGGCCGCCACCTGTTCGGCGGTCAGCGGTCGTTCGACCGTGTAGCGCTCGTTGCGCCGTGCCGGGTAAAGGTCGGCGGTCGGGTCGGGCGCGTCGGCGGCGCGCTGCGCGCTGGCCGGAATGGAAATGCCGGCGGCCGCGAGCCCCATGCCGGCGGCGATCATGTTGCGGCGCGTGAGGAACGCGCTTTCCGGCGTCGCCGCGCTATCGGGAAGTTCCCACCCGCGTTTCGATCGGATCAGCATGGGCGAATATCCTTCCAGTTTCCCAAGAAGCGTATAGAGCTTGCCGCGTTTGACCAAATCACGCTCCGGCGACTCGGTATCGACCACAGCCGGCTGCGGAGGATCCATGGAAGCGCCGTCGCTCATCTCCCTTATCGGTCTGGCCGCTGCTTTTGTTACGACGGTGTGCTGGGTGCCGCAGGCGTGGCGGATCATCCGGACGCGCGACACGCAGGCCATCTCGCTCTTCGCCTACGGTGGTTTCGCGACCGGCATCGCCCTCTGGCTGATCTACGGCATCGCGCTGGGCGATGCGCCGCTCATCCTCGCCAACACGATCACGCTGGCGCTGCAACTCACCATTGTCGGCCTGAAACTGCGCTACGGCTGACGGGCGGCTTCTCGCGACGCCAATCGGCGTGTCATGGTCCGGTGCCCATGATCGGGCCCCGCCGGAGACATGCATGGCCGCCCTGACATCCCCCTTCGTTTCACCGATCCTGCTGCTGATCGCGTCGAACGTGTTCATGACCCTCGCCTGGTACGGCCACCTGAAGTTCAAGGCGGCGCCGCTGGCACTGGTGGTCCTGGCGAGCTGGGGCATCGCCTTCGTCGAATATTGCCTGGCCGTGCCGGCGAACCGGATCGGTCACGAGGTCTATAGCGCCGCGCAGCTCAAGACGATCCAGGAGGTGATCACCCTCCTGGTCTTCGCCATCTTCTCGGTCGTCTATCTGAAGGAGCAACTGACCTGGAACTACGCGATCGGCTTTGCGCTGATCGCGGCCGGCGCGTTCTTCGTGTTTCAGGGGCGCTCGGCATGACCGGTTTCAAGAGCGGCATTCCCGCGGTCGACGCCTATCTGGAAGAGGGCTTCGAGAGCGTGAGGGGCATGTCCTCGCGCTTCGCCGCGACGATTTGCGCCCATCTGATGCGCCGGCAGAGCGAGATGGGCATTCGCGGCTCCGTCGCGGAGATCGGCACCTTCGAGGGGCGGTTTTTCATCGCGCTCGGACTGGCGCTGGCCGAGCGGGAGCATGCCTACGGCTTCGACCTGTTCACCTGGCCCGACGACAAGGTGCTCGACCGGTTCACCGGCAATGCCCGCCGCAACGGCCTTGCCGAACAGCGTTTCACGCCGCGCCCCTTCGACACCGGAACGCTCGATGCCGAGACCTTCGCGGGGCTGACGGGCAGGGCGCCGCTGCGCTTCATCCATGTCGACGGTGAGCATTCGGCGGAGGCGCTTGGCCATGACCTCCGGCTCGCCCATGCCAGCCTGCATCCGCAGGGGCTGATCTGCCTCGACGACATGCTGCATCCCGGCTACCCGTTCCTGGTCGTCACCGTCCACGACTACCTGCGGGCGCATCCGGACATGCGGCTGATGTGCGTGATCGACCGCGAGGATATCGTGGCAGCGCCGAAATTCCTGATCTGCCGCGCAGATGCCGTGAGACTTTACGAAACCGACCTGATGGCGACCTTCAAGGACCAGCACTTCATCCTCGGCGGTGACGCGATGGGCCATCACTGCGTGGTGCTGACCCCAAACCCGAGGATCGCCGAGGTATGACCTAGGGCCTGGGCGTGATCCGCAGCAGCTGGCCGTCCGGAGCGTCAGTCAGGAGCCAGAGCGCGCCGTCCCGGCCCTGCTGCACGTCGCGGAGGCGGTGACCGAGATCGGCCAGCAGCCGTTCCTGTGACACGATGCGCTCGCCATCGAGCACGACCCTCACCAGCATCTGGCCGGCCAGCGCGCCGGAAAACAGATTGCCCCGCCACATCGGAAACAGGTTGCCAGTGTAGAAGGTGAGCCCGGAAGGCGCGATGGACGGCGTCCAGTAGACCAGCGGCTGCTCCAGGCCCTCGCGCTCGCGCAAGCCGCCATTGACCAGACGGCCGTCGTAGTGCGTGCCCCACGAGATCAGCGGCCAACCGTAGTTGCGGCCGGCGCGCGCGACATAGAGCCCGTCGCCGCCGCGCGGACCGTGGTTCGAGACCCAAAGCTCGCCGGTGGTCGGATGGAGAGTCGCGCCCTGCGCGTTGCGCAGCCCGATGGACCAGACGACCGGATTCCAGCCGCCACCGGGATTGCCGGGAGCCGGTGCGCCGTCCGTGGTGATGCGCACGACCTTGGCCAGCGTGTTCGCCGGGTTCTGCGCCTCCTGCATCTGGCTGAAGCGGTCTCCGGTGGTGACGAACAGGTGCCCGGAACGGTCGAAGACAAGGCGCGAGCCGAAATGCAGGCGACTGGCGATGGCGGGTTCCTGCCGCCAGATGACGCGGCCCTGCTCGAGTGCTGTGGCATCGGCATTGAGACGACCGCGGAAGACCGCGGTGTTGTTGATCTCGCCGCTCGCGCGCTCAGAAAAGCTGAGATAGACGCGCCGGTTCTCGGCGAAGGCCGGATCGAGCGCGATGCCGAGAAGTCCGCCCTGTCCGACCGCATGCACCGCCGGCACGCCTGCGATGGGCTGCGACAGGCGGCCGTCGCGCTCGACGACACGCAGGCGGCCTGGCCGTTCAGTGATCAGCACCCGCCCGTCGGGGAGGAAGGCCATGCCCCACGGATTCTGCAACCCCCGCGCGACGGTGGCGACGTCCAGCGGCGGCGAGGGCGCCGGCTGGCCAAAGGCCGCGCCGGCCATTGCGGCAAGGGCGAGGATGGCGGCGACAATGCGCATGCAGGTTCCTGTCGCGCGGGGCAGCGCCTCAGGCAGCGACCGGCGGTTCCTTGCGCTGGTGGCCGCCGCCGATGAAGCGCCGGAGCAGATAGGTCAGCAGGAGCCCGAGACCGATCGACATGACGACGACCGCGCCGGATGTGACCAGCGTTTCGGCATCCGCGCCATCCTCGAAGGTCGAGGGATCGACCAGTTCGGCCGAAAGGAAGATGCCCGCCACGATAAGCGCGGCCAGCAGCGCCAGCACCACGCCGGCGGAGATGATGGTCGGGACGCGCGGATGAGCCTTCTGGAAGCCCGGGCGCGGAGGCTTCACGCGGAAGGAATGGGGCGCTCGCGGCATGTTTCAGAACTCCTTGGTTCCAAAATGTCGTGGTGCCGTGCCGAACTCACGCAGGCCGATCACTCGCTCGCTGGTACAGATCCTGTCTGCCACCGAACTGGGGTCGAGCCTCGCTGAAACAATGGTGTTGCCGCGATTGTTGCAGGCAAAATCGTGGCGGAGGGTCACGATGCCGTGACAGGGAGGCCTTGGACAGGGAGGTTTGGGCGCGCGCTCGCGAACCGTGAACGCGGTTTTAACCACAACGGTTCCATAAGGAATTGCCGAAGACTGGCTGTTGCGTTTCGAGGTCCTCGATGTCCCGCTGGATTCTGTTTGCCGTCGCCGCTGGAGCGGTGGTGCTCGCGCAATATGTCGATCGCGGCTCATCTTGGCTCGCGGAGCGCCAGGAGATCGCCCGCAATGGCGGCGACGACGCCATGACCACCGGCTCGATCCGCCAGCCGCGTCGCTGAGCGCCCTTTCGCTGCATCGCGAGACAGCGCCCTTGCGCCGGCCGATTGCCGGCGCGACGATACCGGCGCGCGAGGTCCAGCCAACAAGACCCTCCGCTTGACCTGTCACTTCCGGGTCGACCTTCTCGCCCGGGCCCCGGACACAAGGGGATACGGGCATGGGCGACAAGAACGCAGGCGAACAAGGCGGCAGAAGGCAGGCGGGTCCCCGGTGCATCGCGCTGGTGGGCCCGTTCCAGAGCGGCAAGACGACCCTGCTCGAAGCGATACTGGAGCGCACCGGCGCGATCCAGCGCATGGGTTCGATCGAGAGCGGAACCACCGTTTCCGACGCGAGCGATGAAGCGCATCAGTTCAAGATGAGCGTCGAGGCCGGTTTCGCCACGACCAGCTTCATGGGCGACAGCTACACCTTCGTCGATTGCCCCGGCTCGATCGACTTCCTCCACGAGATGCGCAACGTCATTCCGGCGGTGGACGCGGCGGTCGTCGTCTGCGAGGCCGACGAGAAGAAGGTGCCGGCCCTCAGCCTCATCCTGCGCGAGCTCGAGGACCGGGGCATTCCGCGCATCCTGTTCATCAACAAGATCGACAAGGCGGACAAGCGGATCCGCGAGACGCTGGAGCTTCTGCGGCCGGCCTCGCGTGTGCCGCTGCTGCTGCGACAGATCCCCATCTGGTCGAACGGAATCGTTTCTGGCTTCGTCGACCTCGCGCTGGAGCGGGCCTTCGTCTATCGCGAGCACGCGGCCTCCGAAGTCGTACCGCTCGACGGCGACAATCTCGACCGTGAGAAGGAAGCGCGCTTCACCATGCTCGAAACGCTCGCCGATCACGACGACGAATTGATGGAGACGCTTCTCTCCGACCTCGAACCGCCGCGCGACAAGGTATTCGACGATCTCGGCCGCGATCTGAGCGATGGCGCGATCGTGCCCGTCCTGTTCGGCTCGGCGACACGCACCAATGGTGTCCTGCGACTTCTGAAGGCGCTGCGCCACGACGTGCCGGCTGTGGAGGTTGCGGCGCGGCGTCTCGGCGTGAAGGCCGGTGACGCCATGGCTCACGTCATGAAGACCATCCACACGGCCCATGGCGGCAAGCTCTCGGTCGCGCGCGTACTGACGGGCACTCTCGGCGATGGGGCGATCCTGACGGGCGCCGACGCCACGCAGGAGCGAACATCGGGGCTCTTCAAGATGTTCGGGCCCGGCGTCGACAAGCTGCGCGATGTGTCGGCCGGCGATACGGTGGCGCTCGGCAAGCTCGATCACGTCGCCACCGGCGAGGCGATCACCACCGGCCGTCAGGCTCCACCACGGCTCGCGACCGCCAGGCCGCCGCAACCGGTTCTGTCTGTCGCGCTCAGCGCCCGCGACCGCAAGGACGACGTCAAGCTCGGGCTGATGCTCGCCAAGCTGACCGACGAGGATCCCTCTCTGTCGGTGGTGCATCTGGCCGATACCGGCGAGATCATCCTGTCGGGGCAGGGCGAGATGCACCTGCGCGTCGCCATCACGAAGCTCGCCAATCGCTACGGTGTGCAGGTCAATCAGGGCAAGCCCGGCGTCGGCTACCGCGAGACGATCAAGAAGGCGGCGCATGGCGTGCGCGGTCGCCACCGCAAGCAGTCGGGCGGTCACGGCCAGTTCGGCGACGTGGTCATCGACGTGAAGCCGCTGGAACGTGGCGCCGGCTTCGTCTTCGATGACAGGATCACCGGCGGCGTCGTGCCGAAGCAGTACATTCCCGCGGTGAAGCACGGCATCGAGGACACGCTCAGGAAGGGGCCGCTGGGATTCCCCGTGGTCGATGTGGGCGCGACGCTGACCGATGGCAGCTACCACACGGTGGACAGCTCCGACATGGCGTTCCAGCAGGCGGGGCGCATCGCGATCCAGGAGGCGCTATCCGCCTGCCATCCCGTGCTGCTCGAACCGATCCACCGGGTCGATGTCGCGGTGCCCTCGGACGCGACCGCCAAGGTCAACGCCATTGTCTCTGGGCGGCGCGGCCAGATCCTTGGATTCGACGGGCGCGAGGGCTGGCAGGGCTGGGATATCGTCTCGGCCCTGATGCCGGAATCGGAGATCGGCGACCTCATTGTCGAGATTCGCTCGGCGACGGCTGGCGTCGGCTCGTTCACGTCGAAGTTCGACCACCTTGCCGAACTGACTGGCCGCGATGCCGACAAGATCGTTCAGGCGCGTGCGGCCGCCTGATCCGGCCACGATCACCAGACAAAAAAAGGGCCGGGCTGAAAAGCCCGGCCTTATAAGTTTCGGCTTCCGATGCAGAGCACCTGGAAGCCGCCTTCCAGAGGGGAACGCCGACAGCGACACGAGATCACAGGGAGGCGTGACCCGCCAAAACCGTCGACCCGCCTGATATGCCGCGACCGTGTGCAGCGCACAACCGGGATCGCTGCATGGCTGGGCAGACCCACCCGCACGCCTTGTTCGGATGCATCAAAATTGAGCAAAACGGAGTCTCGGCGGTTCCGGATCAGAGGCTGTCGGAAGCGGTGGATGACGCAGCGCCCGGAACGCCGGACGGTGGATAATTGCAACAGTCCGATTGCGGATGGATGACGAATCCAAGATCGCTAGGCGGGTCAGTAGGCAGCGTCGTCGTCCTGCGTTAGGGTTTGGTCCAGAGATCGATTCGGGCAATCGAATCAAAAGGTTGTAGGCGACGAGCTTTGCTCGCCATGACCCGGTCTCCTGTCCGGTTGCGTCCCGTCGCGTCTGTCCGACAACCGAGCGAACCGCACGGGGGCGGAATGTCCTTGATCGATATCGACACCACCGACCGGCAGGTTAATCCTGTGGACCTGGTCGAAAATCTGGCGGCCCTCAACGAGTGGTCGTTCGACCGCTCGGGAGATGACGAGATCACCCTTTCGGTCACGGGTCGTTGGGCTGACTATCATGCCTCCTTCACATGGATGGACGATATTGAATCCCTTCATCTGGCCTGTGCCTTCGACCTCAAGGTGCCGGAGCGCCGCAGGGGCGAGGTGAGGGAGCTCATCCAGCTCGCCAACGAGCAGATGTGGCTCGGTCATTTCGACCTGTGGCCGCAGGAAGGGGTGGTGATGTTCCGCCACGCGCTCTTGCTTGCTGGTGGGGCCGAAGCCTCGGGTCGCCAGTGCGAAGCGCAGCTCGACGCTGCGATGGAAGCTTGCGACCGCTACTATCAGGCCTTCCAGTTCGTGGTCTGGGCGGGCAAGTCGGCGCGCGAGGCCATGGATTCGGCGCTCTTCGAGACTTCCGGCGAGGCCTGATGCCTCGCGCCGCGTGACAGCGGGCGTTCCGGCGGCTATCGGTTCGCGCCGACAGCCGCTGAGGACATGATGACCGAGCCGCACCGCGACGAACCGCTCTCCCTTGCCGATTTCTCCGGTCATGTCGTCCTGGTCGGCGCCGGCCAGATGGGCGGCGCGATGATGCGCGGCTGGCTGAAACACGGGCTCGCGCCGCAGCGGATGGCCATTTCCGATCCGCGCCCGCCTGCCAACATCCAGGCGGTCATCGATGCCCACGGAATCGCGTGCAATCCGACCGATCCGAAGCCTGCCGGCGTACTGATCCTGGCGGTGAAGCCGCAGATCGCCGACGATGTCATGCCGCTGGTGAAGCAGTTTGTCGGGCCGGACACAGTGGTCGTCTCGGTCATGGCCGGCAAGACGATCCAGCGGATCGAGCAGGTCTTCGGTGCTGGAACGGCCGTGGTGCGCACCATTCCGAACACGCCGGCGGCGGTCGGACGCGGCATTACCGGCGCCGCTGCGAGCGCCAATGTCACGCCGGCCCAGCGCCAGGCGGTCGAGCGTCTGCTCGCGGCGGTCGGTCGGGTCGAATGGCTTGCGCGCGAGGACTGGATCGACATCGTTACAGCCGTATCCGGCTCGGGGCCGGCTTATGTCTTCCTGCTGGCCGAGACGCTTGCGCGCGCGGGCGCGTCCGCGGGGCTGCCGGCGGACCTTGCCGCGCGTCTTGCGCGCGCGACCGTCGAGGGCGCCGCCGAGCTGATGCATCTGTCTCCGGAGGTCGAGCCCGCGACGCTGCGCCAGAACGTCACCTCTCCGAATGGCACGACCTACGCCGCCCTGCAGGTGCTGACCGGCCCCCACGGCATCGATCAGCCCTTTGTCGAGGCGGTGGCGGCGGCGGCAAAACGGTCGCGGGAACTGGCGGGCTGACGGCCCCGCGCCTATCTTCGGAGCGGGGCAGCCAGACCAGGAACCGAGATCGCCATGGCCAAAGCGTCCAAGACCTCCGGAACACCGTCGGAAACGCCGCGCGACGCTATCGTCGCCGCCTTCATGGCGCTCGCCGCCGAGAAGGATCTCCCTGACTTGACGCTGGCCGAGGTGGCCGAGCGCGCGGGCGTCACGCTTGGCGAGCTGCGTGACGCGTTCGGCTCGCGCCTCGACATCATCGCGGCCTTCGTGAAGGGTGTCGACCGCGCGGTGCTCGACGGCATCGACGCTGACCTTGCCGATCAAGACGCGAAGGAGAAGCTCTTCGATGTGCTGATGCGCCGGCTCGATGTGCTTGGCCCGCACAAGGCTGCGATCCGCAACATTTCCAGGGCCGCGATGCGTAGCCCGGCGCTCGCCATGGCGCTGAACCGGCTGGCGGTGCGCTCGCATCACTGGATGCTGGCGGCGGCCGGCGTCGAGGTTGCCGGCCCCGGCGGTGCGATCCGCGCACAGGGGCTGGCCGTGGCTTTCGGCCGTGTCGTGCGCGTCTGGCTCGACGACGACGATCCCGCATTGGCGAAGACCATGCGCGCCATGGACGAGGAGCTGGCCCGCGCCGGCCGCGCCGCCAGTGTGCTTCGGAGCGTCGAGCAACTCACGGCGCCGCTGCGCACCCTGTTCTGCGCGCCAGCCGCCTTCTGCGCCGGACGTCGTTCGCGGCGCGACCGGGATCGCGGCGAGGAGCGCCCCACCCGCGACGAAGGCTGGCGCGGGGACGATTTCCGCGACCCGCGCGTGACGCCGGTCTGACGTCGACGGCTTGACCTGATCGCAGAAATGCCGTGGAAGGCCGGGCTTGCCCGGCCTTTTGGCATTGCGCCGGGGCATTCCGGAGTTTCGCCATGCAGTCCGCCGACCGCCCCGCCCCAATCGCCTTCGACGACTTCATGAAGGTGGACGTCCGCGTCGGGCGAATCGTCGAAGCCGCGCCCTTTCCGGAGGCGCGTAAGCCGGCGATCAAGCTGGTGATCGATTTCGGCGGCGCCATCGGCCGCAAGAAATCCTCGGCCCAGATCACCAAATACTATCAGCCGGAGGCGCTGGTCGGCCGGCAGGTGCTTGCCGTCGTCAACTTCCCGCCACGCCAGATCGGCAAATTCATGTCCGAGGTGCTGACCCTCGGCGTGCCGGATGCCGACGGCGAGGTCGTGCTGATCGGCCCTGGCCACGAGGTGCCCGAGGGCGGCCGCTTGTTCTGAGCGCAAAAGAAAACGGCCGGGCGAACCCGGCCGTTCTCGAACGACACCGCGAGGGACGTGCTCAGGCCGCCGCGGCCTTCGGCGTCACTTCGGCCGTGTAGTCTTCCATGATCGTCTTCGACATGTTGCCCGGCGTGAACCGATAGGGCCCGATCTCCGAGACCGGCGTCACCTCGGCGGCCGTGCCGGTGATGAAGCACTCGTTGAAGGTCGAGAGCTCCTCCGGCATGATCCGGCGCTCGATCACGTCGAAGCCGCGCCGCTTGGCGAGGTCGATGACCGTCCGGCGGGTGATGCCGTCAAGGAAGCAGTCGGCCGTCGGCGTGTGGATCTGCCCATCCTTGATGAAGAAGACATTGGCGCCGGTGCATTCGGCGACGCGGCCCTGCCAGTCGAGCATCAGGGCGTCGGCATAGCCCTTCTTCTCGGCCTTGTGCTTCGAGATGGTGCAGATCATGTAGAGGCCGGCCGCCTTGGAGGTCGAGGGCGCCGTCGCCGGATCGGGGCGGCGGAACTCGGCCATGTCCATGCGGATGCCCTTCATCTTGGTCGCGGGGTCGAAATAGCTCGGCCATTCCCACGTCGCGATAGCGAGGTGAATCTTGTTCTGCTGGGCCGAGACGCCCATCATCTCGGAGCCGCGCCAGGCCACCGGCCTCACATAGGCATCGGTCTGGCCGTTAGCCTTCAGCGTCGCCTCCTTGGCGGCGTCGATCTCGGCGACCGAATAGGGAATCTCGAAGTCGAGCAGCGCGGCCGACTGCTTCAGGCGCGCCGAATGCTCGGTGCCCTTGAAAATGACCCCGCCATAGGCCCGCTCGCCCTCGAATACGGCCGAGGCATAGTGCAGGCCATGGGTAAGGACATGAACCTGCGCGTCGCGCCACGGGATGAGCTTGCCGTCCATCCAGATGAAGCCGTCGCGGTCGTGGAACGGGACCAGTGACATCGTCTTTTCCTCCTGTACGCCTTGGGCCTGGATCGGTCAGCCTGGCGTTTTGCGAAGCGGGCCGGGTCCGGCTAACCTTGTCAAGCGAGAGGCGGCGCTGAGCGACGATTCCCGATGAGGCCGGTGGCCGTTGGGTACGATCGTTTCGTGAATGCGGGCGAATGAGTAACAATCGGCATCGAATATGTCAACATGGCTGACATAAATGTCTCACCGGCGCAGCGCCGGCCCATGAACGGCGTGCCGGGCGCGGCAGGCGAGGGTGGCGCGCGGGAGCCCGCCTACGACCTCATCGAATTGATGTTCTTTGCCTATCGGGATTTCGTCAGCGATCCCGACCACGTGCTGGAGCGCTTCCAGTTCGGGCGGGCGCACCACCGGGTGATCCACTTTGTCCATCGCCACCCGGAGATCAGGGTTGCGGATTTGCTGGATATCCTGCGGATCACCAAGCAAAGCCTCGCCCGGGTGCTGCGCGACCTGATCGAACAGGGGTTCATCCTCCAGAAGGAAGGGCAGGCGGATCGGCGTCAGCGCCTTCTGACCGTGACCGAGAAGGGGCAGGCACTGGCGCTCGAACTCGCACGGCTTCAGACCGAGCGCTTTACCCGCGCCATTGCGGCCTCGGGCACGCCGCGCGACCAGGCGGTGCGCTTCCTCTATGCGATGATCGACCCGGATGCCCGCGAGGAGGTGACGCGCATGATCACGCAGGCCGGCCGCGCTGGCCCGCAGAAGGACCGCTGAGCGATGACGACCCCGCCCAAACCGCTGGCGGACGATGCCCCGCATTTGCTCGTCGTGGACGATGACCGGGTGATCCGCCAGACGCTGGCGCGCTACCTGACCAACAATGGCTACCGGGTGACCACTGCCGAGAATGCCCGGGCTGCCCGCAAGAAGCTCGATGGCCTGACTTTCGACCTCCTGATCCTTGACGTGATGATGCCGGGCGAGACCGGATTCGAGCTGGCACGCGCGATCCGCCAGGGCGGAGCGGGGCCGACCGCGGCGGTGCCGATCCTGATGCTCACGGCGCGGTCCGATCTGTCCGACCGCATCACCGGGCTCGAGATTGGCGCCGACGACTATCTGGCCAAGCCGTTCGAGCCTCGCGAACTCCTGCTGCGCATTGGCGGCATCCTGCGTCGGGCGATGCCCGCGCCGCAGCCGGTGGTGGAATCCGTGAAGTTCGGCGACTTCCATTTCCAGCTCGCCCGGCTGGAGTTGAAAAAGGGCGAGGAGGTCGTTCGTCTCACTGATCGCGAAAAGGAAATGCTGCGCGTGCTGGCGGTGAAGCCCGGCGAGACCGTGCCGCGCTACGACCTTGCCGCGCCCGGTGGCGACATCAACGAGCGTACCGTTGACGTGCAGGTGAACCGCCTGCGCCGGAAGATCGAGGTCGATCCCACCAATCCCGTCCATCTCCAGACCGTTCGCGGCATCGGCTATCGGCTGATCGCCACCCCTTGAAATGCTCCGTGAGCTATTGAAATGTTCGACGCGGCCCGCGCGGTCCGGTTGAAACATGGCGGTGGCGGTATGCGGGGCAGATAGGGGGATTCCGCATGAGCACGGATTCTGATGGTGGCTGGAACTCCGGTCCGCCGACGGATGGCGAGACCTTCGCCGACGGCGATTCGACCACTGAACATGTCGGCTTCCTGGAGCGGCTATGGCAGTCGCTGGTCGGGATCCTGATCGGCTTCGGCCTGATCGCCGCGACGATCTGGGGAATTTTCTGGAACGAGGGGCGCGCCATCGGCACGACCCGGGCGCTGAACGAGGGCGCGGGCGTCACCGTTTCCGTGCCGGCGGCGCGGGTCGACCCCGCGAACGAAGGCAAGCTGGTCCACACCAGCGGCAACCTCAGCGGCGGACAACTCGCCGACAATGAGTTCCAGATCCGCTCGCAGGCTGTGCGTCTCGTCCGCAAGGTCGAGATGTACCAGTGGAAGGAGGAGCGCCGCACCGAAAACAGGTCGAATGCCGGCGGTTCGCAGACGCGCACCACGACCTATACCTACGAGCGGACGTGGTCCAACCAGCCGATTTCCTCGCAGAACTTCCGCCAGCGCGACGGGCACCAGAATCCGGCCATGCCAATTACCGGTCGCACGGAAACGGCGAGCGGCGCCATGCTAGGCGCATTCCGCGCCGACTCGCGCGTGATCGGCCTGTTTGGCTCGTCATCCGAGCGTCGGCTTGACGTGACACAGGCACAGCTCGGTGTCTTCCAGAGCCGCTTCAGCGGCCGGGCGCAGCTCAACGATGGCGGCATCTATGTCGGCTCCGATCCGGGCAATCCGCAGATCGGCGACTTGCGCATCACCTATTCGATCCTGCCGGAGGGGCTGGCCAGCATCGTCGCGCGCCAGAACGGCGATGGCTTCGGTCCGTACACGGCCTCGAACGGCCGCGAGGTTTTCCTCGGCGCCACAGGGGCGCGGACGGCGCAGGAGCTCTATCAGGGCGCCCACGAGACCAACCGCATCATCACCTGGGTACTGCGCGGCGTGATGCTGTTCGCGGTCTGGCTCGGTTTCTTCCTGATCCTCAGACCCTTCGTGGTGTTGGCGGACGTCATTCCGATTTTCGGCAGCGCGATGGCGGCCGGCGCCGGCCTTGTCTCGGTGGCGCTGGCTCTCCTGGTGTTCCTGCCGACCATCGCGATCGCCTGGTTCTGGCATCGTCCGGTCATGTCGATCGCACTGATCGTCGCGGGCTTTGCGGGAGCCTACGGTTTCCGCATGCTCGGCGAGCGTCGCCGCGCGGCGAAGGCGGGCGCTCCGGCCGGCGGCGGGCAGGCGATGGGCCATCAGCCAGCCTATGCCGGGCACCCATCGCAGGGCGGTCAGGACTACCAGCCGCCGGGCTATCAGGGCGGCTATCCGCAGCAAGGCCAACCCCAGCAGGCCTATGCAGCGCAGCCGGCCTATGATCCGAACGCCTATCCACCGCAGCCCCCGCAGGGATACCCCCAAGGCGGCTACGGCCAGCCGACCTATCCGCCACAGCAGCCCGCGCCGCAGGGGGGCGGTTTCCTGAATGTGCCGCCGGGGCTGAGACCGGGGCAGGGCGGCTGAACGGCTGCTACTGCGTTGAATGAAAAACGCCCGGCTTCATCGGCCGGGCGTTTCATATGGAGCGCGTATTCGGGCGGTCAGGGGATCAGGATCATCGACCCCGTGGTCTTGCGGCCGGTCAGGTCCTTGTGGGCCCTTGCGACGTCCTTGAGGGCATATTCGGCGGGCTTCTGCACCTTCACCGTGCCGTCCTGAACCACAGCGAAAACGTCCTTGGCATTGGCCAGCAGTTCCTTGCGCGTCGCGACATACTGGAACAGCGTCGGCCGCGTGAGCGAGGCCGATTTCGCCCCGAGCATCGAGGGAGCGATCGGATCGGGCGGGCCCGAGGCCGCGCCGTAGAGCACCAGATGGCCGCGGATCGCGAGGCACTCGAACGACTTCAGGAACGTGTCCTTGCCGACGCCGTCATAGACGACCTGCACGCCCTTGCCGCCGGTGATCTCCTTCACGCGCGCGACGAAGTCCTCCTTGGTGTAGACGATGGGGAACTTGCAGCCGTTCTTTTTGGCCAGCGCCGCCTTTTCCTCGGTGGAGGTCGTGCCGATGACGGTTGCGCCCAGCGCCTTCGCCCACTGGCAGAGCCACAGGCCCATGCCGCCGGCCGCTGCCTGCACGAGGACGAAATCGCCCTTCTTGACCTGGTAGGTCTCCTTCAGGAGATAGCGCGCCGTCATGCCCTGCAACATGATCGCGGCGGCCGTCTTGTCGTCGATGGCCTTCGGCAGCTTCACCAGCGATGCAGCCGGGATCAGGCGCTTTTCGGCATAGGCGCCCGGCGGTCCGCCGGCATAGGCGACGCGGTCGCCATAGGCGACTTCCGTCACGCCTTCGCCGATCGCCTCGACGATGCCGGCGGCTTCCATGCCGATGCCGTGCGGCAGCGAGGGCATCGCATAGACGCCGGTGCGCTGGTAGATGTCGATGAAGTTCACGCCGATCGCGGTCTGGCGGATATAGGCTTCGCCCGGACCCGGCGGCTTCAGCGACACGTCCTCGTAGACCATCGCCTCCGGTCCGCCCGGTTTGTGGATGCGGATCGCCTTCACCATCTGCCGTCCTCTCGAGAATCCGATGCCATTGCCGATCCTGCCGGCATGTCATGCACTTGTAATGCGATCGGCCGCGATCCGTCGATATGGCGCGGCGCAGATTGCTTGCGCGGCGTTCCGCCCTCTTTGCGCCTCCCGCATCGCGGTATAGCTCTTGCGACATCAAGGGCGAGGTGCCTATGCCGTCCCGTCGCGAAACGCTTGCCGCTGCCCTGACCGCCGCCGTCGGCCTTGCCGGCGGCGTCGCGTCCCCGCTTGGCACAATGCTCCTGTCCCGCGCCGAAGCGCAGCCGCGCCCGCTATCGGCCGACTGGGTCGTGCCGTTCGGTGCGGCCGTTCGCGATGACCCGCTGGCAAACGAGCCGGACTACCGCGCGGCCCTCGTCCGGCATTGCCGGCAGATTGTCGGGGAGGGCGGGCTCAAATGGTTCGACATCCGCCCGACGCGCGAACAGTTCGTTTTTGACGGGCCTGACCGGCAGATCGACTTCGCCACCCGCTACGGCATGGAGCTGCGCGGCCACACGCTCGTCTGGTACGGCGCCATGCCCGACTGGACCAAGACCATCGGTTCGGCCGCCGAGGCGGAGCGCGAGCTGACCGGCCATATCGAGCGGGTGATGACCCGCTACAAGGGCCGCATCAAGAGCTGGGACATCGTCAACGAGCCGATCCCCGACGACCCCGCCAGCCGCTCCGACATCCGCTCGTCGATCTGGCAGCAGCGCCTCGGCGAGGCGCATATCGTCATGGCGCTGCGGACAGCGGCGCGCGTCGATCCCGGCGCGCAGCTGGTCATGAACGAATACGACATCGAGTTCGTCGGGCCGCGCTTCCGGCGCAAGCGCGAGGCCTTCCTGCGCCTGATCCGCGACCTGAAGCTGCGCAACGTGCCGCTTCACGCCATCGGCCTGCAGGGCCATCTGCGCGGCGATCTCGCCATCGACAAGGAGGGCGTCTCGGCCTTCGTGACCGAGTGCCGCGCCATGGGCCTCGACGTGCTTGTCACCGAGCTCGACGTCATCGACGACAAGCTGCCCGGCCCGCCGGAGGTTCGCGACATCCTCGTCGCCTCGCGCGCCTATGACTTTCTCGATGCCATCGCGTCGGCGAAGCGGCCGGCCGCCATCCTCACCTGGGGTATCACCGACCGGCACACCTGGGTTCCGATCTATTTCAAGCGCACTGACGGATTACGGAACCGGCCGCTGCCGCTCGACGAGAACTACCGCCCGAAGCCTCTGATGCAGGTGATCGAGCATTTCGCCAGGGGCGGCCGCTGATGCTCATTCGCCAGACCTCCACCTACATGGTCGCGCACGGTACGTCCGCCGCGCTGGGTTTTCTGTCGGTCATCCTGTTCACCCGCCTGCTGACGCCGGCGGAATACGGTTTCTACGTCATTGCCCTGAGCATTGCCGGCGTCATCTCGGCGCTGCTGTTCACGTGGGTGCGACTTTCCGTGCTGCGGTTCGAATCCGAGGGGGAGGCGGCCGATATCCGGCTGACCGCGCTTGCAGCCTATCTGGCGTCGGTTCTGACCATGCCCGTGGTGCTGGCCGTGACCACGCTGGCGCTCGGCATTTCGTTTGACCGGGGGCTTGCCGCCGTCGTGCTGGCAGCGGCTCTGGGGCTGTTCGAACTGGGGCAGGAGATCCTGCGCGCGCGGCTCGATGCCACCGCTTATATGCGCGCCACCGTGGTCCGCGCCTTTTCGGCCATCGCGGTATCCTATGCGCTGGTGCAGGCCGGCTTCGGCGGGCTCGGTCTCGTCGCCGGCGTGGTCGCCGGCTACGTCGTCTCGGCTCTCCTGTTTTCGCCAGTTGTCTGGAAGGGGCCGCGAAAGCCCTTCGACCGGGCGACCTTCAACATCATGCTCGGCTTCGGCATTCCCATGGCCCTGTCGGGCGGCGTCTTCGCGCTACACGCGGCGCTCGACCGGCTGCTGGTCGCATGGCTGCTCGGCGATGCGGCGGCAGGCGTCTATGGCGCGGCGGCCGATCTCGTCCGTCAGATCATCCTGTTCCCGGCCCTGTCGGTGGCTTCCGCCGTCGTGCCGCTCGCCATCCGTTCGCTCGCCGAGGAGGGCGCGGCGGCTGCCGACGAGCACCTGACCCGCAGCGGCGAATTGCTGCTGGCGGTGGTCATGCCCGCGGTTGTCGGGCTCGCCATCGTCGCCCCGCATTTCGCGGCGCTGATCCTCGGCCCGGAATTCCGCGACACGGCAGCCGTGCTTATTCCGATCCTGGTTTTTGCCTGGCTGTTCCAGACCATTTCCCAGCAATTCGTGCAGGTGAGCTTTCATCTCGCCAAGAAGCCGTCACTGATGGTCGCCCATGGCACGGTGATCCTCGTCGTCAACGTCGTGGCCATGGCGCTGCTGGTGCGGCCCTTCGGGCTCAAAGGCGCGGCCTGGTCGCTGGTCATCGCGGAGTTTGCGGGGGTCGTCGCCGGCTACATGCTGTCCCAGCGCGCCCATCCGCTGCCACTGTTCTGGCGCCCGGCGCTGAAGGTCGCCGCCGCCGTCCTCGTCATGGCTGTGCCGACCGCCCTGATCGAATGGAGCGACCCGACCGACAGTTTCGTCAGCCTCGCCGCGTCGGTCAGTGTCGGCGTGCTGGTCTATGGAGCGGCGACCTTCGCGCTCGACATTGCCGGCATACGGGGCATCCTGATGCGCCGCATGGGCTGGAGCGCGGGCCCGTCCTGATACTGCGATGAGAGGATTGAGGCGCGGCGCGCAGCGCCGGCCTGCACTGCTCAGACTGACCAGTCGATCCGGGCGAAATGCGCCTTCAGGAGATCGTCGGCCTCATGCACCGCCGGGTCGAAGCGCTCGGCGCGCGTGCGGGCGTATTTCCAGTTGTCGTTGATCTCGCGGAAGTGGCGATAGCCGAAGGCTTCGCTCGTCCTCAGCGCCGCCGGCCAGCGGTCCACCGTGTGGACGCGCCACTGGGCATTGTCCGGGCAGCGGGACGGCACAAGCGTCCATTTCGGCGGGCAGGCGAGGGCATCGCGCGGCAGAATGCCGAAGCGGCGGTGCATCTGCGCCCTTTGGACCGTGTTGAAATCGGTATGGCGCACGTCCTCAGGCGGAGCCTGCGCAGGCTCGCCGATGCCGACGACCCAGCGGCCGCGATAGCGCACGATGCCGAACCGGTCGTTCTCGGCTGCCTCGAAGACGCTGCGGCCATCGGGCGAGACCACCATTTCGTCGACATCGGCGTTCTGGGCGCTGGCAGCCGCCTCGAGGAAGCGGCGGCGGGCATGTTCCCATGCGCCGTGCTGGCAATAGTCGGAATCCCAGAAACGCCTGGCGTCGAGACCCTGCGGACCGTATTTGAACGGCCAGGAGACGACCCGTGCCACGGCTATGCCGCCGACCGCATCGATGGCCTCCGCCAGTTCCTCGGTCGAATAGCGCGTCGAGCCGTTGTCGTAGAACAGCACGGCGTCGGCGCCATGGGCGTCGCGCGCGAAGCGGATCCAATCCTGAATCCAGCTCAGCCGGTTGTTCTTCGACAGCGTGAACAGCACCCGCCGGCCGAAGAACAGATCGACCTCGCTCGGCCCGACGGCGATGTCGAGGCGTCCGAACGAGGTTTCGAGGGAGAGATGGGTCGTGTCGTCCGGTGCATCGACCAGAACCTGGCCGTGGCGGTCCCATTCGCGCAGCGCGAAGCGGCAGGCGGCACCCGACGGGCGTGCCGTGATCGCCATGGATTCGAGGGCCGGCTTGAGGTTGAGGAAGGGCGGGCCGAGCAGAGCGATGCGGCCGTCAGCGCCCCGGAATGCGTCGTAGAACAGCGTCTCGGCGTCGAATTTCGCGTTGAAATCATCCTCGCGGTGCGCCAGGGGCCGCGTCGGCTCGCGCCGGACGCCGGCCGGCAGCATGACTGGAGCCGGCCGGACGATGTCGGTCCGCGGAACCGCGAACGGAGGCCGGATGGGAAGCGGGGGCATGTCCATCGGAGCCATGTTCCTCAGGCGGACCGCGTCGCCATCAGGTAGAGCGCTTTCGGATTGGTCACGGCGTAGCGCCAGAACAGGCGGCGCGGTTCGAGCCAGACCCGATAGGCCCATTCGAGCGATGCCCGCTGCATCCATTCGGGGGCGCGGCTGTTGGTGCCGGACAGGAAGTTGAACAGGCCGCCGGATGTCTTGATCATGCCGACATTCGGCAGTTTCGCCGCATGACGCGCAACGAAATTCTGCTCGTGCGGCACGCCCATCGCGAGCCAGAGGATATCCGGCTTCAAGGCATTGATCTCCGCGAGCTTCGCATCGAGGGCCGCGTCCTTGAGAAAGCCGTGGCACGCGCCGGCAATGGCGAGGCCGGGATAGCGGAGGCGGACATTGGCGACCGCCCGTGCATTCTCTTCCCGGGTTGCGCCCAGCATGTAGAAGGTGGTGCCGCTGGCGATGGCGCGCTCGGCGACATCGTGGAACAGATCGGTGGTTGCGACGCGCTCGGGCAGTGGCATGCGGCAGCGCAGCCGCGATGCGACGACCAGCGGCTGGCCGTCGGCGACGATCTGGTCAGCAGAGAGAATCTGCCCGGCGAAGGCGGAATCGGCGGCCGCCCTGGCGATCACCTCGCCATTGGCCGAGGTCAGATAGAGCGGACGCTGCCCGCGCGGGCGCGTGCGCGCGACGCGGATCATCCAGTCCGCCGCCGCCGCGCGGTCGAGCACGGCGATGGGCAGGCCGCCGACCGTGACGGTCGGCAGGGCGGTATCATGCTCCGGCGGGGTTATCAGCGCATCGGCCATGGCAAGCGTTCCGGTCATGGTCAGACGAGCCGCGCGACCGGCGGCTGGTGCCGCACGAAAGACGATCCGGCGGGCGTCACGCCGAACCCGGCTTTCAGCAGGGCAAGGAGCAGCGCGATGCCGACGCCGAGGCCGGCGCCGCCGATGAAACCGGCCATCGCCAGAACCACGCCACGGGGCGGAAACACGCGGTCGCGCGGCGGCTGGGCCACCGTGATGATCCGGGCATTGTTGGTGTCGAGGCGCTCAAGCTCGCTGGTCTCGCGCGAGCGGGCAAGGAAGGCATTCAGCAGGTTACGGTTGACGTCGACCTCACGTTGCAGCTCGCGCAATTGCACGAAGGCCTGGCCGGCGTCGGAGGCCTGCGTGATCAGCTGGTCGACGGCCCGCCGCTGGCTCGTCTCGGCGGCGCGCGCGCGGTCAAGGTCGGCGCGGGCGGATTGGGCGATGCGGGCGAGTTCCTCGGTGATGGCGCGATCGAGGTCGGAAACCTGCGCCTGCGCGTTCCGCACTGTCGGGTGACGCGGGCCGTATTCGGTGGAGGCGTCGGCAAGCCGCCGGCGCGCTTCCGCCTGCTGGCCGCGCAGCGCGGCAATGGTCGGCGAGATGACAGCCTCGGGCAGGGCGCTGGCTGCCCCGTTCGAGCGGAGCGCGCGCTGGATCTGCTCGTTGCGGGCGAGGGCTTCGCCCGCGCGCGCCTGCGCCTGTGCGAGCTGGGTGTTCGCATCAGTCAGCTGCTGTTCGGAAACGAGCTGCGTGCGGGTGCCGACGAGACCATTGCGGCGGCGGAAGTCCTCGGCGCGCTCCTCGGCGGTGCGAACGCGGGAGCGCAATTCGTCGAGGCGGTTGGTCAGCGCCTGCGTCGCGCGGCGGGCCGTCTCCGAGCGGGCCTCGGTCTGGCTGTCGATATAGGCGTGGGCCACCGCATTGGCGAGGCGCGCCGCCTTGTCGGGATCGCCCGCGCGCACGGTCACCTCGATGACGAAGGTGCGCTCCGGCCGGCGCACGATGACGCGGTCATAGAGCGCGTTCAGCGCGAGGCGCTCGCGGGCCTGGAGGCTCTCCTCGCCGCCGCGGCGCAAGCCGAGCGAGCCGAGCAGGTTGGCCGCCCACGACGCGCCGCCCTGGCCGTTGAATTCGGGATCCTCGGTCAGCCGCTCGCCGTCGATGACGCGCGCGAGCACACTCTGCGAGGTGACGATGCGCGCCTGGCTCTCGACGAAATTGATGGCCGTGTTGGAGTCCTGCTGGCGCGGCGTCAGCTCGTTGTCGAAGACTTGCAGGCCACGCGGATCGACGAAGATCTGGGCCGTCGACATGAAGCGCGGCGCGATCATCCGGGACGCCATGTAGGCCATACCGGAGCCAACGAGCCCGAGGACGGCGATCAGAATCCAGCGGCGGGCAACCTCGGCGATGATGTTCGGCGAGGCAGTGGCAGCGGACCTCGGCTCGGCGGGGCGCGCGGGAACGGGACTGGTGCGACCGTCTTCGTACATGGGGCAGACCCCTCGACTCGCAATCCGGTGCGGGGACGTCCGTCCCGGATTGATACACGGAGATTGTTCTCCGTTCCTACCGCGCAAGGACGGGGCCAGCGGTTGCAGTGGCGTTTCAGGACACGCCGATGCGGGTCAGCGCGTCGCGGATCGGCAGCACGTCCATGCCGCGTCGTGCGGCGCCCAGCAGGGCCGCGGTCAGAAGCGCGGGCGATGCGCCGAAGCGGGTCGGCCGGTCGGCGATGTCGTGCGTGAGGAACACGAGCCAGCCGTTGCGGGCGGCCGCATCGTCTAGAATGTGCGTCAGCTCATCGAGCGAGAGCCCGCGATCCGTCAGTTCGTAGGCGCGGATGAAGTCGAGATCGACCGTGCCGACATTGAGCCCGCGCTGAACGGACCTGCTGGCGCGCGCGAGGCGGCTCAGAGCCCGCTTCTGCGACAGCGTGGACAGGCCGAACGGATAGGCGAAGGTCTCGTTCGCGAGGTTCGGCAGGATGCGCCGCAGGGCCGCGCGATTGGCCGCGAGGTCGGCGCCGAACTGCCGACGGCTCATCAGAAATGACGGCCGGTGGCTTTGCGTGTGAAGCCCGATCTCATGCCCGTGATGGTGGAGGTCGCGGATCGCATCCGCTCCGGCGATGGTCCACAGGGCGCGCTTCTGGCCGATGAGGCCGCTCGCCGCATAGAAAGTGCCTTGGGCACCATGATCCCCGAGGATGCGGGCGCCGGTCTCGTGAGCCGAAGCGGGAAAATCATCGAAACTGAAGGAGACGATCGGGCGTTCGAGGTTGATTGTTGCCGTGCGGAACGGGACGCGCCGCGCGATCGTGTGAACGATACGGTCGGACAGGCGCCGGAAAGTCGCATCGTCGCCGTCATCGAACGGCGACAGCGCGGCGGCTGGAGGAATGGGCCTTCGCTGCATTCGGGTCTCGTGGTCCGCCTGCATGATGCGGTTTCGCCTCTCGCGTCCGGGCGCGGATGTCCCGCTGCGGGATCATTCGAGCCGACCTGCGCCGGCCTCGCAAGGCGTGGGCCAGCGGCGGCGTCACGACACATGGCACGCGGCAGGAGACTTGCTCCCGCGTGCCAGAGCCCCTTGATCGAGCAGCGGAGCGCGACCCATGCTGCGCCAGAATGAGATTGCCACGATGCAGATGTCCCCGATGAGGACCGACCGGACGGTTGCCATGCCGCCGGGTGCGGTCGCCAGCCCCGGTCTCGACGCGGCCGCGGTTCGGGCCGTGGCGGTCGTGCCGACGTTCCGCCGGCCGGCCATGCTGGCCGAGACGCTCGCATCGCTGGCGGCCCAGCGGACGGCGGTCCGCTTCGCCGTGCTGGTGGTCGAGAACGATGCGGTCGGCCGCGAAGGGTTCGGCGTTGCCGCCTCGTGGCTCACGCCCGGAACCCTCGCGGGGGTTGCGCTGGTGGAGCCGCGACAGGGCAACGTCCATGCGATCAATGCCGGTTTCGCCGCTGCCCTCGCGCATTTCCCGAATGCCGAGCATCTCCTGATGATCGACGATGACGAGATCGCGTCGGCGGGCTGGCTCGACGCCATGGTGGCCGGCGCCGAGGCGAGTGGCGCCGATATCGTCGGCGGGCCTGTAGTGCCGCGCTTCCGCGAGGACGCGCCCGGCCTGCTCCGCCGGCATCCTGTCTTCTGGCCGAGCCACGACAGTACCGGGCCGGTTCCGATGATCTACGGCACGGGCAATTGCCTGATCCGTCGCCGTGTCTTTGAGCGCCTCGGCCAACCCGCGCTCGACCCGCGCTTCAATTTCCTCGGTGGCGGCGACCTCGACTTCTTCACACGCGCGAAGCGGGCGGGGCTGCGCTCCCACTGGGTGCAGGAAGCGCTGATCAGCGAAACGGTGCCGGGAGAGCGGGCGCGCTTCGGCTGGGTTCTGAAGCGCGGTCTCAGGATCGGCTCGATCAATCGGGCGGTCGAGGTCAAGCAGACGGACGGCCTTGCCGGCCGGCTGAAGGTCCTCTCCAAGGATGTCGCGATCGTGCCGTTGGCGCTATTCCGCGCAGTCGGCCAGCTCGCTGCGACGCGCAACCCGCTGGTTGCCATGCATCCTCTCGCCGTTTCGTTCGGTCGCCTGATGGCGGCGGCCGGCATCGAGCAGCAGCCCTACCGCGCCAAGGACAAGGGCTGATGACCTTTCGGTCGACAGGGCAGGCGGCATGAACGCGGCAGCTTCGTCCACATCCATGCTCGTTCTGGTATCGGACAGTGCGACGCCCTGCGGTGTCGAGGCGTTCGCACGCCGCCTGGCCGAAACCGCTGGTGCGCGAACCCATGTGCTCGACACCAGCGCCAGCCGCCTCGCACGGGCATTGGAGGGCGCCCAGGCATTGATTCTCAATCTACCCGTCGTCGCCTGGAAGAAGAGGTTGATCGAACCCGCGCTCGCTGCTGCCGTCGCCCGGCGGCGCTGCGCGGACGTGGTCGTCGTCCTGCACGAATGGGACGATCTCGACTGGAAGCGCCGCGCCAGCTACGCGCCGCTGCTGCCGCTCGCGACGGCGATCCTGTTCTCGTCACCCGAGGTCGCCGCGCAGTTTGCCGCCAGCCCGGCGAGCCGTCTCGCAACCGGGATGCGTGGCATCGTGCCGATCCCGCCGAACCTGTCGCGGCCTGCGGTCACGACGGCGACGGCGCACTCGGCGCGGGTTGCGGCGGAGAAGGCGGCAGGTCGGTTGGTGATTGGTCATTTCGGCTCGATCTATCCGAAGAAGCAGTCGACGGCGGTGCTGGAAGTGGCCGCGGCGCTCCGCAGCCGGGGCCTCGATGTGTTCTGCGCCTTCGTCGGCTCCTTTGTGAAAGGGCAGGACCGGGTGGAGGAGCAGTTCCGGGCGCGCGCGGCGGAACTCGGTCTCGTCGACCGGATGATGGTCACCGGCTATGTCGCGACCGATGCCGAGGTTTTCGGTATCCTCGATACCTGCGACCTGTTCCTCTACTCGTTCACGGAGGGGCTGACGGCGCGACGTGGAAGCGTCCTTGCCTGCGCAATGACGGGACGGCCGGTCATCGTCAATGCGCCGGAAAAGCCGGGGGCCTTCGATCATCATCCGACCTATCAGCGGCTGATTGCGGACGGGTCGCTGGTGCTCGCCCAGTACGACGCGACGCCAGCCGCGCTGGCCGATGCGATTGTCGCTGCGCGTGATGCCAGGCAACCGCTGGGTGGCGTCGATGTCGCGGCGGCGTGGCAGGACGCTCGCGAGGCCGTCGAGCGCATCATCGCCCGGTAGGCCCGAGAAAGCCGGCAAACAAAAAGCCCGGCGCTTGCGCCGGGCTTTTGTCGTTGTGCTCGATGTATCGATCAGAAGGCGTTGTCGTAGGCCTTCCGCGAGAAGACGGTGCGGAACAGGATCTCGATGTCGAGCATGATCGACCAGTTGTCGATGTAGTAGAGGTCGTGCTCGACGCGGGCCTGCATCTTCGCCTCGGTGTCGGTTTCGCCGCGCAACCCATGCACCTGCGCCCAGCCGGTGATGCCGGGCTTCACATTGTGGCGGCGGGCATAGAGGCTGATCCGGTCGTCGAACTGGCGGTCGTGGGCGATGGCATGCGGACGCGGGCCCACCAGAGACATCTGGCCGGCGAGCACGTTGAGCAGTTGCGGCAGTTCGTCGAGGTTCCAGCGGCGGAGGAAACGGCCGACGCGGGTGATGCGCTGGTCGTTGCGGGTCGCCTGCCGGATCACGTCGCCGTCGTCCTGGACCGTCATGGTCCGGAACTTGACGATCTGGAAGGCGCGCTGATTGAAGCCGAGGCGCCGCTGGCGGAACAGGACCGGGCCAGGGCTGTCGAGTTTGATGGCGAGGCCGACCAGCAGCAGGACCGGCGTGAACAGGAACAGCGCGAACGAGCCGAGCGCGATGTCGAGGGCGCGCTTGACCATGATCTCGCCGGCGGAGAGCGGCGGCCGGCCGAGCTGAAGGCTGGCAATGCCGCCTGCCTTGGCGATGTGAATGTGCTCGAAACGATCGAAGATGCGCTCCGGGCCGAGATGGACGGTTACCGGCATGCGCATGAAGGCCTCGATCAGCATGTCGATCGTGCCGACCTCCGACCAGGGCACGATGATCATGACGTCGTCGAGCTGCATCTCGCGCGCTTGCGCGACGATGCGGGCGATATCGCCCCGGCTGGGTTCGGTCTCGCCGGGCGTCAGGAGGCCGGTTCCGGCGACGTGCATGCCCGCGTTCCAGGGCTGGTAACGCAACGCGAACGAGGTGACGTCGTTCTCTCGGCCGACCAGCATGACCCGGCGCGCCGGGATGACCCCGATCTTCGAGCCGAGCGTCATCAGCCGGCCGGCGCCGCCGCGAACCAGCAGCACGGCGGGCAGACCGGCAAAGAAGGTCGCGACCACGGCGACGCGGGAGAAGACGTCGGTGGATTTGGTCGCGAAGGCGAAGGCCATCAGCGTGACGAAGGTCGCCGCCCACAGCGTCAGCGTGGTGCCGAAGGTGCGGCGCGCGCCGACATAATTGGCGACCTGATACTGGCCCTTCAGCGCGCTGAGGAGAACGAAAAGGCTCGCGAGCAGCAGCGCGAGGTCGGCCTGCGGCTGTGCGGTCCAGAATTCGCCGGCGGTCAGGCGGGTGTAGAGCAGCGAGACAACATACGAGCAGCCGGCGACCACGATCCAGTCGAGGAGGGCTGTGGCGGTCATCAGGCCGAAACGCGACCAGGCGTAGCCCCCGCGGCTGCGCCAGGCGATGGAACCGACCGGAACTTCAAGATCCTTCAGCGTCATCAGACATACTCGACGACTTCGCGAAACGTCCCAGAGTGGGACGCCTACCGCATGTTCGCCTAAGCTCAAGCAGAAGTTGTGCCGTGAGCGACCTGTTTTCCGGCCGAACTCTGGACCGCGCGTGTTGCTGCCAGAACGCGCTCGAACAGCGCCTGCCTTGCGGCCGGCGGCGTCAGGTCGTGATCGGAACTGGCAACCAGCGTCATGACGATGCGCGGATCGTTGGCGAGGCGGCGTCCGCCTGCTCCGAAATGGAGCGCGAGGTCGCCGAGGCCGGGATCATCCGCGCTGAAGAACAGTTCGACGCGTACGCCGCGCGCCTGAAGGCGGGACATCATCGCGCGGGCGCGTCGGGTCTCGCTCGACGGCACGACCGCGCGCAGCCGGCTTGTCGCGCGGCGGGCGAACTCGCGCACGAGCGGCCAGAGCTTGCGCTCGCCGGTCAGCACGCGCCGCCAGGAGCGCGCGCTCCACACCTTGGCGACATAGCTGGAAGCAAGAGGATAGGCCGAGGCGATGGCCTCTGCGACCGTCTCGCCCTTGCGCCAGACGAAGCGCTGGATGTTGACGAGGACGAGCCCGGCGATGCGCGGATCGCGCGCGGCGCTATGGAAGGCGAGATAGGCGCCGCTGCACGCGCCCGAAAGCACGATAGGACCGGGCCTGTGCGCGGCGAGAAGGTCGATGGCGGCGGCGGTATCGAGCTCCGTCGCGGGGTGATAGAGCACGCTTTCGACGGCGTCGGGGGCACCCGGGCGGTCGACGCCGTCGCCGATGCCCGCGAGGTCGATGCGCAGGGATGCGACGCCATCCGCCGCCAGCCGTCGGGCAAGATCGACGCCGGATCGGGCCCAGCCCACATGCGGATTGCGGCCGGCATTGACGATCAGGACGGCCGGCTTCGCCGGATCGGGATCGACCGGATCACAGAACACGCCGAACAATCGGCCGCCCTCGCCGAAGGTGATCGCATTTTCGACGAATTCCGGGCCGGACAGGCTCGCAGCGCCGATCGCGCCCGGCGTGGTCAGGGCGCGGCGAGGCAGCGTCTCGGTCCAGTCGATCGCCGTCCCGAAAGCCTCGTGCGGCGTGGTCGCCATGGTGGGACTGATGGAGATGCCGTCGAATCCGGTCGCTTCTGCCGCCGTGACGATGGTCTGCGTGGCCCAAACAGAGGCGAGCGCGGCTGCATCGGCCGCGCCCTTGCGGTGCAGGATCATGACCGGAGCCGCAGGGGCCGGAATCTTGCCGAGGTCGAGGCCGCCGATGGCCTTGAGCGTTTCCGGCGTGGTCAGATGGCCGCCGACCAGAAGGCCCTCCGGCGTCGAGGTCGCATCCGGGTCAAGCCGTGCGCCCTCGGCGACCGCCCGGGCGGTGATGGCGAGTTCGCGGGCGTACAGACGGCCGCGGACGACCGGATCGAGCAGGACGAGGCCGGCGAGGTCTGGGATCGCCTCAGAGCCGAGCGTTCCGATCAGCGCGCCGAATCGCAGGCCGAGAACGATAGTCCCGCCGGTGCCGGCGCATTCGCGCAGCATCCCGGCAGCGGTCGCGACGCTCGCCGTCCAGACAGGCACGCGGTCCGGATCACCATCGCCGCCGAGCGAGTCGGCGGTTCCCGGCAGATCATAACGCAGCACGGCGTGACCAGCGGCTGCGAGCCCATCCGCGAGGATGCGCAGGCTCTTGGTGGCCGCCAGCGCCTCCAGCCCGTGGGGCGGCACCACAACGACCCCGAGCCCGGAGGCGGGACCTGACGGCAGATACAGCTTGCCGAGCATGCCGTCGAACGTGACCGGGATCATGCGGCGACCCCGTAGGCGACCGGGTGGCTGTTCAGGGCGGCAACCGCACCACGGGGCGCAGGACCGGGCGCGCCGCGCAGCGGCACGAGACGGGACTCTCCCGGCGCAAGGCAGAAACCCTCGTCGTCCGGGCAGAGCCGCTCGTCGTCGATCGTGACGAACCGGGCCAGACGCTCCGAGGTGATCGTCAGAATCGGGGCGTCCGGTGTTCCGCCGGTCTGGACGGCAAGGCCGATATCGCGCGGCTCGGCGGCGCAACCGGGCAGCACGTGTGCGGCCTCGGCAACCAGCGCGCCTGTCTCGGCATCCGCCAGGCGCGCGAGTGTCACCTCATGAGCGCGTGGGCCGAAGCGGTAGGCGTTGGCGATATCGAAGAAGCGGCCAAGAAGAGCGTGACTGGTCGTGCTCGTCGCGGAGCCGGGCGTCAGGGTCATTTCCGTTGCGGTTTTGGCGAGCGGGTGCGGCCCCTCGCCGTAGCTCGCGAGCGACAGGACCAACCGGCGGGATTCGGCGGTCTCGTTGGTGAGGTGGATGCCGAGACCGTTCAGCCCCTCGTCTGTGAGGCCGAGGTGCACAGGGCGAAAGGCCCGCTTCAGGGCGTGATAGGTCGATTTCGGCATGGCTGCGTGATCGAGAACGCCCCAGCCCGCGCCGGGCATGAGGTCGTTGAGGAACCAGACGAGGCCGCCGCCGCAGGGCGAACCTGCGCGGCGCCACTCGGCGAAGACCGCTTCCATGAGTTCCGCCGGCGCGGCGCGGCCGAGAGCAAGATAACGGGCGGGGTCAGCGCTTCGCAGGGCTTCGGGGTCGACGCCGTAGAGCGCGCGGACGTAATGGTCCCGCACGTCCTCGAAATCCCAGTCTGCGCCGGCGTCGCGGGGAACGCCGCGCTTCCATCCCACCGATGCGGGGTTGTTCAGGTCATCGCGACGGAGCGCTGCGGGCGAGGGCACGTTGGCGAAGGCGAGGCACTCGCTGGCGAAGCGCACCTCGGCGCGGCGTGCATCCTCCAGCGGCCGGCGATAGGCGCCGACGCCGAAATAGTGCGTGACGCCTTCATCCGTGGTGAAGGGCAGGGCGCCGCCCCAGGGCGTGTGCGGGACATAGGCCGCCTGCGGCACGGATTCGGCCGTGATGGCGGAAAAGGTCTCCTCGAACAGCGGCATCGCGGCCTGCTGCGGCGTCAGGCCGAGCATGGTCGCCTGCTGGGCGATCTCGCTGCCGCCGCAGATGACGGCGAGCGAAGGCGCTCCCTGCCGTCGGTCGAGCAACTGGCGCACTTCCGCCTCGACCAGCGCCGCAAAGGCCGGATCGGCGGCTGGATAATCGAAATTGGCGAACGGCAGGTCATGCCAGACGAGGATGCCGAACTCGTCGCAAAGATCGTGGAAAGCGTCCGATTCCGGCGTCATCGTGCCAGACAGGCGGATCATGTTCATGCCGGCGTCGCGGGCGAGCGTCAGCAGATGACGCGGATCCCGGGCTGCGGGAGCGGCTGGATCGGCCGGCATCCACGACGCGCCGCGGCAGAAGATGCGTTCCTTGTTGACGACAAGCGCGAAGCCCTTGCCATCGGCGCCGTGGTCAACCGCGAGCGCACGGAAGCCCACCCGGCCGAGGCCGACGACGGTGCTGCCGACGCGGATCGCCACATCGTGCAGCGCCGGTTCACCATGGGTGTATGGCCACCACGGCGCGATGCCGTCCATGGTCAGGCGGCCCGACCAGCTCGCCTCGTCCGAGCGGTGCAATGCATGAGCGTGGCCGGCGCAAAGCAGTTCGACCGGTTCCGTGACCGTACCATCCAGCGTGATGCTCGCGTCCAGGACGCCGAGATCGTCGTGCAGGCCCGCCACCAACCGGGTTGAGCGCACGCGGAACGGCGCGCCGCGATGGATGAGCTCCACCGGCTGCCACGGGCCGACGATCGCGACCGGCGGCGTCCAGCCGGGCATGTGGCCGAGCGGCGTGGTTCGGGCGAGACGCAGCGTCCCGGGCTGGATCATCATCGGCCGCCAGCGCGCGCGCGGGCCCTTGGCTTCAGCGAGAGACGCATTCAGCGCGCGGAAACGGATCGCCAGTTCTTGGCGGCCCGTGCCCGCAAAATCCAGATCGTGCGCGAGGAACATGGAATTGCTGGCCAACACCGGCTGCCCGTCGAGGAATATCTCGGCATGGGTCGCAAGTCCGTGAAAGCGGAACGTGCAGGCGCCGCGCGCTTCGAACACGATCCGGTACCAGACATCCAGGTCGTGCAGCGACCTGCCGTCGGGGGCCTGTCCTCCGGCCGCACGGAAGGCGCTCTCGACCGTGCCGGGGACTTCGGCCGGCAGCCAGGCGCAATCGGCCGGCAGATCGCCTGGCACCGCGGCGGCATCGGCCTCGCATGTCGTCAGCGACCAGCCCGCAGCGAGGAGGACACTCGTGTCGCCCGATATGCTGCGGATGCGTGCCATGCTTGCTCTCAGGAGGCGGTCCGGACGAGCGTCGGTGTCCGGGTTGCGGTGAAGCCGAAGGCGCGACCGATCTCGTCCATGGCCAGGTCGTAGTCGCGGGCGATGGCGGCAAGGGCTGCGTCCAGACCATCCGCCTTCTTGCGCGCGCGGGCGCGGGCGAGAAGGAATTGGAACGTCTTCATGCCGGATGACATGGCCTCGCAGAGCGCGATGGGCTGGCCGAGCCCTCCGATGCCCTGACGTGCGAGCCAGTCGAGATGCGCGGCGAGCAGCGACATGCAGGCGCCGAACTGCCGCGCGGTGTTGAAGGCATAGGGGTGGAACGAGCACGGCGGCTCGCTGGCGAGCCAGTCGAGATGGGCCGGCAGGGCCGCGCGATAGGCATCGACCGGGTTGCGCTCAGGCCGGTTGGCCCAATGATCGGCGAAGCGGGCGATGGCCGCGTCCCGCAGCGCGCGCCCGGTGAGACCCGGACCCGAAACCTTGGCGAATTCGACGTAGGGCGGCAGGACCGGTCGCGCGACCGAGCCGAAGCCGAGCAGGTGCTCGACATCCTCGCCCGCCATCTCGAAATAGCCGGCATTGTGGAAATAGCCGAGCGCAGCCGAGGCGCGGTCGAAGCGGTTGACCGCGATCGTCGTCTTCGAATGGTCGGCGAGGTAGGTCACGCCGCGCGTGTCGGGCAGGCGGTGCGCATCGACCTCGACGAGGGCGATGCGGCCGCGTGCAGCCTGCTCCTCGATATGATCGACGAGAGGCCGGTAGATCGACAGCTCCTGCACGTCGAGGCCGAACAGGGTCTCGATATCGCGCGTCGGCATCTTGAAGAAAGTAAACTGGTCGCCTTCGAAATCCTGCGCGACGGTCATGCCGAGGCCGGCCGCGGGCTCGCGGCCGAGCGTGTGCAGCAATTCGATGAACAGGTCGGTGTGGCAGTTTGTCTCCGGCCAGGCCCGCTCCGCGTGGTGCAGGGCGTGGCGCGGATAGTTCGCCGCATCGAGTTCGGGAAAGACGACCTGCATGGTCAAAGGCCCAGGGCGGTACGGACCGACGCCGGCCAGCGCGCGACATCGGTGCCGTGATGCTTCAGGAGGGCCAGAATGACACGCTCATGCCCGAAACCGACGCAGGCCGTGTGCGCGACCTCGCCGTCGGCGGAGGTCAGGCCGAACGTCTTGCCGAAATGGTCCTGATGATAGTTGAACGAGAGGCAGGCCGTCGGGTTCTCCTCGCTCTCGATCGGGATGAGCAGCTCGAATTTCAGCCGCTGGTCGCGCTGGTTCACGGCGAGCATCTTGCCGGTGCGGCCGAAGAACGGATCGTTGGCGACATCGACGGCGAAGGGCAGGCCGAGATCGCCGATCAGCTTCTGGCCACGCTCCAGCCAGTTGGCGCGGAATTCGGTGACCTGGTCGGGCGTGCCCATGCGGACATATTCGCGCATGCGGAAGAACTGCTGGCGGGCCGGATCCTTGGAGGGTTCGTGCCGGAAGCAATAGGAGAGCAGGTCGTAGAGGCGGCCCTCGACCGGCAGGTCGCCGCGCCTGGCGGCGGTCGGATAGAGCGGATAGCAGGCGGCGGGCGTCAGCACGACGTCGCTGGCCTTCTGCCCCTCGGTCCAGTCACCCTTCTGCTCGATCGTCTGCAGGAGGCTGACATGGTCGGCGGGGTTGCCGCAGAAGCAGTGCACGGTGCCGGCAAGCTGCGGAAAGCTCTTCATGTAGCCCGACTGCTCGAAGACCGAGCGGGCCATGGCCGGCGGGAAGCGCACGACCTCGGCCTTGTCCGCGGCGCCGTAGCGGCTGACCAGCGCCTGGAAGCCATCGCCGATGGCCTCGAACAAGCCGGAGCGACCGTAGAGACCGTCGACACCGGTCTCGATCAACAGACCGCGGTCGAACAGTTCGTCGAGGAAGGAGGTTTCAGTGGTGGGGGTCTTGGCAAGCACGGATCAGCCCTCCAGCTCGGTGTCGAGGCGCGACATGAGAAGCATGGTCGATGTGTTGGCGAGCACGCGGTCGTTGGCGATCATCAGCGGCGCGGACAGGATGTCGCGAAGCTGGCGGCCGACCGACAGCGGGTTGGCGTTCTTGTAGCCCTGGATGCCGATGATGCCGAGCGCCGCCTGGACGATGGCCACGGCCTTTTCGGAGGCCTCGACCTTCACCGCGTTCATGGCAATGGCGAAAGCCATGGAGTTCAGCTCGTCCTCGTCGTGGCGGGCCCGTTCGAACCGGGCGATGCCGTCGCGCACCAGCGCCTTCAGGCCCGAGAGGTCGGCGGCGGCGGCGGCAAGGCGCGCAGCACCGGGCGGCAGGCTGTTCGGCGTCTTGCGGGCGGCTGCCTTGACGGCGGCCTGCGCCTTGGACAGCGCTGAACCGGCAATGCCGAACCAGAGCGCCGACCAGAACAGGTGCGAGGAGGCGAGCATGCTTTGCGCGGCGATCTCCGCGAAGGGCTTCGGGAAGACCTGAGCGGCCGGCACGCGGGTCGTCAGCTTGAAGCCGTGCGAAGCGGTGCCGCGCATGCCGAGCGTGTCCCACACGGAAGTCTGCGCAAGGCCCGCCTGATGCTTCTCGATCACGACCATGACCTGGTCGGACGAGGCGGCGTCCGGAGCGCGGCGGGCGGTAGCGAGGACGGCGTCGGCGTCGAGGCCGTAGGAGATGACGATCGCGTCCTTCTCCAGCGTGACGTGATCGCCGTCCGGAACGATGGAGCAGACGGAATTGCGCAGATCGCCGCCGATGCCGCCTTCGGAGGTCGACGAGGCGATGAGAAGCTGGTCGCGGGCGATCCGGCGCATGAAATCGCGCATCCAGTCGCTGCCTTCGCCATGGTGGACGAGGCTCGCGACCTTGATCTGGTGCATGGCGAAGACCATGCCAGCCGCCGAGCAGGCGCCGCCGAGCGCCGCGCAGAGGTCGGCGATCTCGGCGAAATCGGCGCCCTCGCCACCGTGCTCACGCGGGATCATCAGGCCAAGCAGACGGGCCTCGCGCATCGCATCCACCGCCTCGCGGGGGAAGCGGGCATCGCGGTCGACGGCGTCGGCGTGGAGGCTGGCGACCTTCGCCACCTCCTTCATACGCATGGCAGCAGACGCCGCGCCCGCAGCGCGGTCGGAACCCGTCCGGTCTAGCATGATCAGGCTCCCGCCTTCTCGGAGGTCAGTTCGTCCAGGGCGGCCCGGATGGTCGCGATGGAGGAGAAAAGCCGGCGGTTAAGCATCCGCTCGGGAAACTCGACATCGAAAGCCTCTTCCAGTGCCAGCATGAGCTGGACCGAGCCAAACGACGTCATGCCCGCCTCGTAGAGGTCGGATGTGTCGGTCAGACTGTCGATGCCCCCCGGCAGCTCGACGGTCCGCGCGATGATCTCGCTGATCTGATCCTTCATAACGGATCGCTCCTGTGAGCCGATCCCCGTTCCCGAGTGTTGGATTACTTGCATTCGAGGAAAGGGAGCAACCTTTGATTACCGATAGTGTTAATGAGATGACCCAGCGTCATTGCTGCATCGTGTCATCGCGGACCGGTGCTGTTGTTCCCGGATCGGATGAGGTGTCCCCGACCGGGACAACGCAAGGCCCGCATGGATTTGCACGCAAGGAGCGGGCCGTGTCCGAATCGGTGGCTTCGGGGCGTCAATGACCCGGCAGGGCGAGATGACGCGCGGATATTTGCCGGCAGGCGCGTGTCGCCACGGGACGCAACCATCGTCGGTTGAAGGCGCGTGTACCAAACCGGGCGAGGCGGGAATTCCCGAACCGGACAGCGAAACAGGAACGGCCGCGACGCTCTCGACCCTTTGCCGAGGCCACGCCAATGGGCTCAGCGCCTCACGCCGCCGCCGGGCGAGGGGCCGTCGGGCTCGCGCCGGCCTTCTTGCCTGTGTCGCCAACCATGGAGATTCGCCGAGAATGGGTGCGCCGGAACGGCACGTCGGGCAATCGTGGCCGATCCGCGCGTTCCAGCCACGTCGGCGCAACGAATCCAGCTATGTCGGATGATGCCTTGGTAGCGGGAGGCAGAGTCGAACTGCCGACCTCAGGGTTATGAATCCTGCGCTCTCACCAACTGAGCTACCCCGCCCCAAAGGGCAACCGGACCGGCGAACCGGTTCGGAGAGCGCGGATATAAGGTCCGGCCCGGAGCAGTGTCAAGGCGAGCCGCATGTCAGCCGCGCCTTTGCCCGGGAAGGCGGTCGATGCCGACGACGGCGAGCGCAACCAGAGCGAACAGAGCCGTGACCAGGAGGGCGTTGCGCGCCATGACGGCGTAGCCGAGTTTGCCGGCATCGATGAAATAGTAGGGGTACCAGCCGTCCACCGCGCCACGCGCGAGGCTCCAGCCGAGATAGCCAACAGGAAAGATCAGCCAGAATGGGATGATGCGGACCGAGAGGCGGCCCTTCGGAACGAAGACGAGCCAGAAGAGGACGGCGAGGACGGGCACGACATCGTGCAACGCATGGTCGGCGACCAACTGCCACCCCTGCGGATTCCAGATGTGCCGGAGCGCTACGGAATAGGTGATGCCAACGACCGCGATGTAGAGCGTAGTGGCACCCAGCCACGAAGCTGCCGGAGCTTTGCCGAGCGCGACGCGGGTCAGCACGGCCGTCACGATGGCGTTGGAGAGTATCGTGAAGAAGCAGAAGAAATTGAAGATCGCCCGCGTGGCGGTCCCGCCGCTTGCGGTCGTGGTGCCGATGATCAGGACGAGCTGCAATGCGAGCCCGAAGAATCCGGCCGTTGCGACCACGCCTGCGGTTAGTCGCCCAGCGGGACTGATGTCGGTCATGCGGGTCGGGTCCGGCCTTGGAGCAAATCGTCGTCAGGTTGCAGGGTTGGATCGCCTTTGACGGCGGGAGCGACGCCGGGGGGCATCGCTCCCGCTGATTGGCGAAAGGGGTCGCTAGCCGATGGACATCGGCGCCGGGAAGAAGCGGAACGTTTCCGGGCCGGTCCGCCCCAGATAACCGTGTCCGGGCCACGGGAAATGGAAGGCCAGCATCGGGATTCGGTCCTTGGACAGCATGTCGAACACCCTCAGGCGGGTATCCACGGCTTGCTTCGGGTCGCTGTCATAGGCGAATTCCGTCCGTGGCCGCTCGGTCAGGAGAATCTGGTGGTGCGTCACGTCGCCGGTGAAGGCCAGCTTCTTTCCGTCCGACTCGATCAGATAGATCGTGTGGCCGACGGAATGCCCCGGCGCGTTCACCGCCTGAACGCCGGGCACGACCTCCTGGCCACCGGTCACCCATTTGATGCGGTCGCGATAAGGCAGCAGGTTGGCGCGGGCATGCCTGACGAAGAGGCCGAGCGTGCGGTCGGACTGCTTCGCCTCGTCGGTCCAGAAGTCGTGATCGACTTTCGAAATATGGATGGTCGCATTGGGGAACAGCCGCCGTCCCCGTTCCGTCGCGAGCCCGCCGATATGATCGATATGGGCGTGGGTGATGATGATGTCGTCGATCTGCTCGGGCCGGATGCGCGCCTCGGCGAGGCTTCTCATCAGGCGACCGGTGGTCGTGCCGAACGCCTTG
Source organism: Phreatobacter sp. (assembly GCF_016793595.1). Lineage (GTDB taxonomy): Bacteria > Pseudomonadota > Alphaproteobacteria > Rhizobiales > Phreatobacteraceae > Phreatobacter. The sequence continues at coordinate 106,736 of NZ_JAEULY010000009.1, read as the reverse complement.
GAGAAACCCATTCCGGAATCGAACATGATGAGGCGGTTGCCCATGTTCACGAGCGCGATGTTCTGTTCCAGCACGACGGAATCGGTCGGCAGGAAGTTGTCGGTCAGCGCCTGGGCGATCTCGGCTTCCGACATGCCTTTCATGGTGTCGGACGGTTTGCCGAGCGCCAGCGTGCCGTCCGAAACCATCGTCACCTGGGCCTTGCCCAGCGGGAAACGGTAGAAGTAGGCGGGCTGCGTGCGCGCGAACGGCGCGCGTGCCAATGCGGGCGAGACGCCCGCTGCCAGTCCCGATGCGGAAGCAAGGGCGGCTGCCCCGATCAGGAGGCTGCGGCGCGTCGGATTCGGATGGTCGATCATCACGGCTCTCTCCCTGCATTTCCTGTTGCAACAAGCGCGCAGGCCGCCACGAGGCGCGCCCGGCTTGTCGCAGGAACTGTATGGGGCAGCCGACGAGGCTTCAACCGAGGCTTGCGGCGGAGGCGGGTGCCGGGCGGCGTCAGCCGGCCTTCTTGAACCGAACAAGCGTGAACAGGCCGCCGAACCCGGCCGGGCGCTTCTCCACCATGGTCAGGTCCTTCTCGCCCATGACGCGGGAGAACGGAAAATCGGGATGCCAGCCGAGCTTGTCGCCGAACGGCGCCGCGGCCTTCTCGACCAGAGCGCGAATACCGCCCTCGGCCGCGAAGTGATTGACGAGAATGACCTCGCCGCCCGGTTTGCAGACACGGTTGAGCTCGGTCATCACCGCCTCGGGATCGGGAACGACGGTAATCAGATACATCGCAACGACGCAATCGAACGAGGCGTCGGGGAAGGCGAGGCGACCTGCATCCATCTGCAGGATGCCTTCGACATTGGCCAGCCCGTCATCCACGCGCTTGCGCGCGATCTTGAGCATGTCGAACGACAGGTCGAGGCCGATGACCCGGCAGTTGGGGCTGTAATCGGGTAGGGCTATGCCGGTGCCGACACCTACCTCGAGAACGCGGCCGCCGACCTTGCTGGCGGCGGCAACCGCGGCGCGCCGGCCTGTCGTGGTGATGCGGCCGAACAGCGGGTCGTAGATCGGCGCCCAGCGGGCATAGGCCTTCTGGATGGACTGGGAGTCGAGTTCGGCGGCGGGCATCGGGGCTCCGTCAGACGGCGGCTTGCAGAGGCAGGGACGGGGGAAGGATGAGGCTCTCGCGCTTCTTGATGAAGCCGCCGCCGAGAACGCGGGCAAGACCCCGTTCCGCATCGTAGAGCACGCAGGCCTGCCCGGGGGCGACGCCCTCCTCTCCGTCCAGGAGCTCGATTTCGGGGCCGGCGGCCGTCATGGTCAGGACTGCCGCCCTCGGAGGGCGGGTCGAACGCACGCGGGCGTAGCACTCCATCGTGTCGCCCACCGCCAGCGGCGCGTCGCCGAGCCAGTTGAGATCGCGCAGGCCAATGGCGCGTGTCGCCAGTGCCTCCTTAGGCCCGACGACCACACGTCGGCCAGCCGCATCGAGGCCAACCACGTAGAGCGGTTCGCGCGCGGCAATGCCGAGGCCGCGGCGCTGGCCGACCGTGAAGCGCATGACGCCGTCGTGCCGGCCGAGAACACGGCCATCGACATGGACGATGTCGCCGGCCTCGGCCGCTTCCGGCTTCAGTTTCTCGACGATGGCGGTGTAGCGGCCGGATGGCACGAAGCAGATGTCCTGACTGTCGGCTTTGTCCGCGATGGCAAGGCCGAAGCGGCGCGCGTGGTCGCGCGTTTCCGGCTTGGTCATGGTGCCGAGCGGAAAGCGCAGCAGATCGAGCTGGTCCGGCGTGGTCGCGAACAGGAAATAGCTCTGGTCGCGGTCAGCGTCGACCGGCCTGTACATCGCGCGCCGGCCGTTCGCGGCGGCGCGGCTGGCGACGTAATGGCCGGTGGCGAGCACGTCCGCGCCCAGGCTGCGGGCGGTATCGAGCAGATCCGCGAACTTCACGTGCCTGTTGCAGTCGACGCAGGGGATCGGCGTCTCGCCATCCGCATAGGACTGGGCGAACCGGTCGATCACCGCCTTGCGGAAGCGCTCTTCGTAGTCGAGCACGTAATGCGGGATGCCCAGACGCTCCGCGACGCGTCGTGCGTCGTTGATGTCCTGCCCCGCGCAACAGGCTCCCTTGCGGTGCACCGCCGCTCCATGGTCGTAGAGCTGGAGCGTGATGCCGACGACATCATAGCCCTGCTCAGCCATCAGGCCGGCCACGACCGATGAATCCACGCCACCGGACATGGCCACGACCACGCGCGTGGCGTGCGGCGGCTTGTCGATATCGAGGCTGTTCAGCATCGGGCGGCGATCTCGTCTGTTCGATGGCTATATAGGCCCGACCTTCCGATGGCGCAAAGCGCCGCGTCGGTGCGCGCGTGCAGCGCCGCAACAGGAAGCTGGCGGCGAGCCATGCCGGTGAAACCTTGCTGCCCGATGCTGCATTGACAGCAGGAAACCTCCACATGCGCATCTTCGGCATTCTTGTCCTGGCGACCGCCGCCGCATTGACCACGGCACCGACCGGCGCGGCGCAGGCGGCATCCCCTGTGGAGCGACAGAGGGAATGCCCGGCCTCGCTTCCCGCCGAGGCGCGCCGCGACTGCCTCGCCCGGATCAACGCCGAAGCGGATGCCGCTCTCGACGTCGCGCGCCGCGACGCGCTGCGGGCCATCGCAGACTGGAACGGCAATATCGACGCTGGCGGCAAAGCCGAATGGGGCGGCGAGTTCGAGCGGCTTCTGGGGCTCTGGACCTCGTTCCGCGACGGCCAGTGCGCGCCGGCTCTTGTCGGCTTCGAGCGTAACCTCGGTGCCGGCGAGGCGGAGCATGCGGGCGCGGCCTGCCGGGCGGCGATGACACGCGTGATCGTGGCGGACCTGACCAACCGGTTCGGGGAGGCGCTGCCCGATCTCGGGCGGGCGAGTTTCGCGAGCGGCGCAAGAGGCCCGAACCGCCGCGAACTGATCGGCGCGGAAGGCCGCCAGCCACTGTGCCGCCATCCCGGCCGCGGCGGCGACTATCAGCCGCTGACGGAATGCTACCGCCGGCAGGCACGCCGCGTGGACCACGATCTCAACACCGTATGGCGCGATGCGCTCGCCGCCATCCGGACCCGGCCCGGTCTCGACGATGTGAAGCGAGCGGCCTGGGCGGAGGCGCTCCGGGCAGCTCAAAGGCCATGGGCGGAACTCCGCGACCTCGCCTGCACGCTGGAGGCTTATGAAACGCCGAACCGTTTCGCCAACTCGGTCTACTCGCAGGTAACCGGCCCCTGCCTCGTGGTCGAGACCGAGGCGCGCACGCGCGACCTGAAGCGGGCATACGGGCTACCCTGATGTCTTTTGCGTCTTGAGCCCTTCATGTCCGCCGGCTAAGCGCTCGCCATGACCACACGCTACGCCCTCTACGCCGCTCCGTCGCCCGACGACCCGCTCTGGCGGTTCGGCTCGTCCGTCATCGGTTATGACGCGGCTCTCGCCCGCGATGCGGCTTTCCCGCCCGGTGAGCCCTTCGAGCGTCCGGACTGGGCGGAACTGACCGACGATGCCCGCCGCTACGGCTTTCACGGCACACTGAAGGCGCCCTTCGAGCTCGCCGAGGGCGCAAGCGAGGCCGACCTGCTCGAAGCGGCAATGATCTTCGCCGAACGGCGGTCGGCGGTGGTTCTGCCGGCCATGACCGTCGCCTTGCTGAAGTCCTTCGTCGCGCTCGCGCCGGCCGAACCCTCGGATACGCTCGCCACCCTCGCGGCGGATTGCGTCCGAGATCTCGACGCGTTCCGGGCGCCGATGAGCGAGGCGGATCGCTCGCGCCGTCTCAAAGCGCCGCTGACGGAACGGCAGATCGCCCAGATGGATGCCTTCGGCTATCCCTATGTCTTCGAGGATTTCCGCTTCCACATGACGCTCACTGGCTCGCTGCCCGAGCCGCTGCGCATTCCGTTGCGCGAAGCGCTGGCCGCGGCCTACGCGCCAATTGCGGCTCCTGTCCGCGTCGATGCGCTCGCGGTGTTCCGGCAGGACGACCGGCAGTCCCGCTTCACCGTCCTCGCCCGGTTTCCGTTCGAGGGCTGACGGCATTCGGCTAACCTCTTATCAGGGCCGCGCCGCGCGCTATATGCTCCTCCCAACGCGGTCGCGCCGGCGAATGCCGGGCGCATCGCGGCCGAACAATGAGGGAGGAGTTTTCATGTCGATCAACCTGACGCGCCGCGTGGCGCTGGCCAGCGGCGCCGCCATGTTGTCTGCGCCGGCTTTCGCGCAGTCACGCACGCGCCTGACCATCGCCACCGGGGGCACGGGCGGCGTCTATTTCGTCTATGGCGGCGGCCTTGCCCGCATCCTCACCGAGAAGATGCAGAATACCCAGGCGACCGCGCAAGTCACCGGCGGTTCCGTCGACAACATCAATCTCGTCTCGGCAGGCGATGCCGATATGGGCCTGTCGACGCTCGATTCCGTGGTGGATGCGCTCGCGGGGCAGGGCGCCTACACCCAGGGTGGCAAGCGCGAGATCAGCGTTCTCGCAGTGCTCTACGACAACATTCTCCACGTCGTGGCTCAACCGTCGATCAACTCGATCGCCGACATGAAGGGCAAGCGCATCGGAGTCGGCTCGGCGGGCTCGTCAACGGAAGGTTGGGCGGACCGCACTCTGGAGGCGGCGGGCCTCAATCCGCGCACCGACATCACCCGCGACAATCTCGGTGTCGCCGAATGCGCCAATGCCTTCGCCGACGGCAAGATCGCCGGCTTTTTCTGGGGTGGAGGAATTCCGACTGCTGCCGTCCGCGACCTCGCGCAGGGCGGGCGGGCGCCGATGAAGCTGGTCGATGCGTCCAAGGAGCTGGTGGCGATGAACGCCAAATATCCGGGGCTCTATCGCGGCTTCACCATGCCCCCGAACAGCTATGCAGGCCAGACCGCGGCGGTGCCGGCCATCGGCGTCGCCAACGTCATCGTGGTCAACGCCAAGGCGCCCAACGCCCTGGTCACGCGCATGCTCGAGGGGATTTTCAACAACCTGACCGATGTGCAGGGCATTCACCCGGAGGCGCGCAAGCTCAACGTGCAGAGCGCCGCGACGAAGACAGCGGTTGCCTTCCACCCCGCGGCCGAGGCCTTCTACAAGTCGAAAGGCGTCGCCATGTGAGCGTCGCCAGCCGAGCGGCCCGCAGCGACCGACGGTTCCGCGGATATCGTGCGAAAGCCGGGGACGGAACCCTCCGCCCCGGCTTTTTTCCTTGGCGACAGCCGCTATGGTGCGCCGAGGGATACCGGGGACAAGGCGCTGGCAAGGCGCTGCCCCGCCCGTGCGGGGAGGCGAGGACGGCATGACGTCTGTTCAGGCGGAACAGCGGAACGGCGAGCGACAGCTCACCGCTGAAGAAATCGAGAAGCTGTCGTCCGATTCCGAAGGCGGGCCAGCCCGTCGTGTCGACGGCTGGCTCGGCTGGCTGACCAGTGCTGCCTGCCTCGCGATCGGTGGGTTCGCGCTCTACTGGACGCAGTTCGCGATCAACACGACGGTCTATCGCTCGACATTCCTCGCCGCCTGCCTGGCGCTGATCTTCATTCTCTACCCGCTGACGAAGCAGGGCGCCGATGGCTATCCGCAGACGCGCCGCGCGACGCCCGAGGAACTGGTCGCCTGCCTGCTGGCCGCCGCCGCCATCGCCTATCTGCTGCACCATCCGAACCCGATGTTCGCGATCTATGGCCGCTCCAGCGTCGCCTACGGGCTCGGCGTCCTGTTGGCTCTGTGCTTCCTCAGCTATCCGCTGCTGGTGTCCAATCGCTTCCTGGCGCGCCTTCAGCCGGTCGACTGGATTTTCGCCGCGGTGGCGCTCTACACCGCTGTCTATCTGTCGCTGAACATCGACGCCTACAAATCCCGAGCCATGCGTCCGGCGCCGGAGGAATTGGTCCTCGGCCTGGCGCTGATCCTGCTGGTGCTGGAGGCGACGCGCAGGGCGGTCGGCTGGATCCTGCCGGCCATCGCGCTCGTCTTCCTGGTCTATTGCTATGCCGGGTCCGGCTGGCTGATCCCGGATGTCTTCGAGCACCGTGGCTTCACGCTGAACCGCATTATCGGCCAGAATTTCCTGACCCTCGAGGGCATCTTCACCACGCCGCTCGACGTGGCCGCCACCTTCATCATCCTCTTCACCATCTATGGCGCGGTGCTGGATAGAGGCGGTGCCGGGCGCTTCTTCATCGAATGGGCCTTCGCGCTGTTCGGCAAGAACCCGTCACCGTCGGCGCCGGGGAGGGCGGTGGTCGCCTCCGGTTTTCTCTTGGGCACGGTGTCCGGCTCGGGCGTCGCGACGACGGTCACCGTCTCATCGCTCGCCTGGCCGATGCTGAAGCGGTCCGGCTACTCGCCCAACGTCGCCGGCGGCATGCTCTCGGCGGCCGGAATCGGCGCGACCTTGTCGCCGCCGACGCTGGGCGCGGCGGCCTTCATCATCGCCGAGTTCCTCGACGTCGACTACCTCCAGATCCTCATCTACGCGACGATCCCGACCATCCTCTACTACGTCTCGTGCTGGCTGATGACGGAGGCCGATTCCCGGCGCATGAACGTCTCCGCCGTGCGCACGTCCGACGCCTCGCTCTGGGAACTGACCAAGGCCGGCGGCTATCACTTCATCTCCCTCGGCGCGATCGCGATCTTCCTCGTGCTCGGCTTCACCAGCTTCATGGCGGTCTACTGGTCGATCGTCGTCGCCTTCGTGCTGTCGATGCTGCGGCCGGACAGCCAGCTGGTGACCCGGAGCGGCTTCCTGATCGGCTGCGGCGCGGCCCTTGCCGCGCATTTCTTCGGGCTGTCGGACATTCCGCGCACGCTCGGAATGCACGAATTGTTCGATGGGCGCCTGTCGGTCGCCAGCTTCTGGGGCATTGCAGCGGCCGTGACCGCTTCGGGCGCCCAGTCGCTGCTCGCGGCGCAAGCAGGGCGAGACCTGCCGGCCGGCGGCACGGCCATGATCGAAGCGCTGATCGACGGCACGCGTTCGACGCTCGCCATCGTCGCGGTCTGCGCCTGCGCCGGCGTCATCGTCTCAGTCGTGAACCTGACGGGGCTCGGCCTCACCATTTCCGGCATCATCATCGCCGCCGGCGGGTCGAACGTGTTCCTGATCCTGCTCATGGCGGCGATCGCCATGTGGATCCTCGGCCTCTCCGTGCCGGTGACGGCCAGCTACATCATTGCCGCAGTGATGCTCGTGCCGGCGCTCGTGAAGGTCGGCGTGCCGCCGGCCGCCGCGCATATGTTCATGTTCTACTATGCCGTGCTGGCCGACGTGTCACCGCCGACGGCGCTCGCGCCCTTCGCGGCCTCGGCCATTACCGGCGGCGAGCCGTTCCGCACCACGATGCAGGCGTGGAAGTACACGCTGCCGGCCTTCGTCGTGCCCTTCATGTTCTGCCTGACGCCCGATGGCGCGCAGTTGCTCATGCTCGTGCCGACCGGCACCAACGCCGCCGGCGCCATCACCTATGGCTTGCCGTCGGGTCTTCTGCCCTGGCTGTCGGTTCTGTGGGTGACGATCACCGCCTGTCTGGCGCTGGTCGGCCTCTGCATCATGTTCACGGGGCAGGCCCTCGAACAGGCCAACTGGACCGAGCGCGTCCTTTGCCTCATCGGCGGCAGCCTGCTTCTTGCCCCCAGCGCCTATGCCGATGCGGTGGGGCTGGCCTTCCTCGGCGCGGGCTTGGCGCTGCACTGGTTCCGGGTGAGAACGGCGAGAGCGACGCCGCCACTCCGGGACACGACATGAGCCACCGCCTCGACGCCTCCGCCGATACGGCCCACTGGGGCTATTTCGAGGCGGCGCTGCCGCCGCGCCTGACGATTGCCTCCGGCGACCGGGTGACGATCTCGACCGTTTCCGGCGGCACCGACGTCCTGCCGCCGGCCGACTGGGGCATCCCGGCAGCCCTGACGGCGATTCACCAACGCTTTGGCGGACCGGCGTTGCCCGGCCATATCTGCACCGGTCCCGTGGCGGTGGCGGGCGCGAAACCGGGGCAGGTGCTGCAAGTTGATATCGAGGCGATCGACCTGCACTACGACTGGGGCTACACCTTCGTGAAGCCGCTGTCAGGGGCCTTGCCCGATGATGTCAAGGCATTCCGGCTGTTCCACTCGCGCATCGATCGCATCCGCAAGGTCGCGACCATGCCCTGGGGTCACGAGATCGCGCTCGACCGGCCGTTCTTCGGTGTCATGGCTGTGGCACCGCCGGTCGAGTGGGGGCGCATCAACACGCTGCCGCCGCGCTGCAACGGCGGCAATCTCGACAACAAGGAACTGGTTGCCGGCACGACGCTCTATTTGCCGGTCTTCGTCGCCGGGGCGAATTTCTCGGTGGGCGATGCTCACGGCGCGCAGGGCGACGGCGAGGTCTGCATCACCGCCATCGAAACCGGGCTGATCGGCACGTTCCGGCTGACCGTGCGCGACGATATGAGCCTTGTCTGGCCAATGGCCGAAACGCCGACCCATGCCATCACCATGGCCTTCGACCCCGATCTGGACGCAGCGGTTCAGATTGCCCTGCGGTCGATGATCGATCTGGTCACGGTGCGGTCGGGCCTCGACCGTGACGAAGCCTTTGCGCTCCTGTCGCTGGTCGCCGACGTGCGCGTGACGCAGGTCGTCAACGGCAACAAGGGCATCCACGTGATGCTCGACAAGAAATGGTTGGCGAAGGTGCGCTGAACCGAGCGCGCCAAATGCAGTGCAGGTCGGCATTGTCGCGGCATCGCGGCCATTTCGACAACAAATCGTCGATGAATTGTTGACTTGCGCTCTGCGGCGCTGGAATGTCACCGCACATACCGCAGGCGGTCGTGAAACGGCGGCGTTTCATGCGACAGTCCTGCGATCTCGGCGGCGGGCTGCATGGTGCATCCGCGTGCCGGCCTCACGGATCGGACTGACCTCAGCATGGCCAAATCAGCAGCCAAGCCTTCGACGAAGGCAGCGTTGTCACCGAAGGCAAAGCCGCAGGCGAGATCGGGCGTCACCCGCCTTGCCACGGATATCGGCGGCACGTTCACCGACATCGTCCTGGAACAGGGCGACAGGCGCTTCACCACCAAGGTGCTGACCACGCCCCATGCGCCCGAGGAAGCGGTGGTCGACGGCACGCGCATCGTGCTGAAGGAGGCCGGCATCGGCTTCGCCGACCTCGACGTGTTCGTGCACGGCACGACGCTGGCGACCAACGCGGTGATCGAGCGCAAGGGCGCCAGGACCGCGCTGATCGCCACGGACGGTTTCCGCGACGTGATCGAGATCGCCGACGAGGGACGCTACGACCAGTACGACATCTTCATCGACAAGCCGCGCCAGCTCGTGCCACGCCAGCTGCGCTTCACCGTTCCCGAGCGCATCGACGTGATGGGCAAGGTCTGGGTCGATCTCGACGAGGCAGCTGTTGTCCGCCTCGCCAAGGAGCTGAGGAAGCTGAAGGTCGACGCGGTCGCGGTCGCCTTCATTCATTCCTATGCCAACGGCAAGCACGAGGAGCGCGTGCGCGACATTCTCGCGAAGGAAGCGCCGGAGATCGCGGTCACGCTGTCCTGCGAGGTCTGTCCGGAGATGCGCGAATACGAGCGCACCTCGACGGCGGTCGCCAATGCCTATGTGCAGCCGCTGATGGCCGGTTATCTCGGCCGCCTGAAGGCGCGTTTCGCCGCCGAGGGTTATGGCAAGCCCATCCACCTGATGACCTCGGGCGGATCGCTGGCGACGCTGGAGACGGCTGCGCGTTTCCCCATCCGTCTTGTGGAGTCGGGTCCGGCGGGAGGCGCGATCCTCGCGGCCCACATCGCTGCCGAGCGTGGCGAGGACAAGGTTCTGTCCTTCGACATGGGCGGCACCACCGCAAAGATCTGCCTCATCCACGATGCGACACCCTACAAGGCGCGCACCTTCGAGGTCGACCGGCAGTCGCGTTTCATGAAGGGCTCGGGCCTTCCGGTCCGCATCCCGGTCATTGAAATGGTCGAGATCGGCGCGGGTGGCGGTTCCATCGCGCGCGTCGATACGCTGAAGCGCATCACGGTCGGGCCGGACTCGGCCGCTTCCGTGCCGGGACCGGCCTGCTATGGCCGCGGCGGCGAACTGCCGACCGTCACCGACGCCGATGTCGCCATCGGCAAGATCGAGCCGGCCCGCTTTGCAGGCGGCGCGATCAAGCTCTACCCCGAGAAATCCGACGCGGCGCTGGATGCAAGCGTCGGCAAGCCCTTGTCGCTATCGACCTCCATGGCTGCCCACGGCGTCGCCGAGATCGTCGACGAGAATATGGCCAATGCCGCCCGCGTCCATTCGGTGGAGCGCGGCGTGGTCGTCTCCGATCACACCATGGTCGCCTTCGGCGGCGCGGCGCCGCTCCATGCCGCGCGCCTCGCCGAGAAGCTGGGCATCGGTCGCGTCGTCGTGCCGGCCGATGCCGGCGTCGGCTCGGCGGTCGGCTTCCTGCGCGCGCCGGCAGCCTATGAGCTTGTCCATTCCAGATTCATGCGGCTTGACCGCTTCGACCTGAAGGAGGCGAACCGCCTGCTGTCCGGCATGAGCGCGGAAGCGAGCGCGCTCGCCAAGGCTGCTGCCGGCAACCGGAAGCTGACCGAAACACGCACCGCCTTCATGCGCTACGCGGGGCAGGGGCACGAAATCGCCGTCGCGTTGCCGATCCGTGCGCTGACGGACAAGGACATGGCGAAGATGCGCGACAGCTTCGAGGCGGGCTATCGCCAGCTCTTCGCGCGCCACATTCCCGGCGCGGCCATCGAGATCCTTTCGTGGTCGCTGCTGGTGACGACCGATACCGCGCGGCCGCCAATGCTGGCGAAACCGAAATCGAAGGCGGGGCCGAAGCCGATCGGCACGCGGCCTGTCTTCGACGCGAAGGCAGGCAAGACCGTGAAGGTGCCGATGTATGACCGCCTCGCCATGGCGCCGGGCGCCCGCATTGCCGGCCCTGCGATCGTCGTGGAAGCCGGCACCTCCACCTTTGTCACGGCGACCTTCGATGCCGAGATCGACGGCGGGCTCGGTCTGGTGCTGACCGCCCGCAAGGCCGCCAAATCTGCCCCGAAGGCCAAACCTGCCTCGAAGAAGGGAAAGTGACCGTCATGAGCAAGCTTTCCGATATCGAACTGCAGGTCATGTGGAACCGCCTCATCGCGGTGGTCGAGGAACAGGCTCAGGTGCTGCTGCGCACGGCCTTCTCGCCCATCGTGCGCGAGGCCGGCGATCTCTCGGCGGGCGTCTTCGACCGCGAGGGCAACATGCTGGCGCAGGCCGTGACCGGCACGCCCGGCCACGTCAATTCCATGGCCGAGAGCGTCAGGCATTTCATCAAGGCCTTCCCGGTCGACACGATGAAGCCGGGCGACATCTACATCACCAACGATCCTTGGATGGGCACCGGTCACCTCAACGATTTCGTCCTGACGACGCCGGCCTTCCATCGCGGCAAGCTCGTCGGCCTGTTTTCCTGCACCAGCCATCTCATGGATATCGGCGGCATCGGCTTCGGGCCCGACGGCACCGATGTATTCATGGAGGGGCTCTATATCCCGCTCCTCAAGCTCGCCGACCGCGGCAAGCTGAACGAGACGCTGATGGCGATGATCCGCGCCAATACGCGCCTGCCCATCGACACCGAGGGTGACGTCTATTCGCTGGCCGCCTGCAACGATGTCGGCTGCGAACGCCTCTCCGAGATGATGGAGGAGTTTGGCCTGAAGGATCTCGATGTGCTGTCGAAGCACATCATGTCCCGCTCGAAAGCCGCCGTGCTGGAAGCCGTAGCCGCGCTGCCGCAGGGCAAGTGGTCGAATACCATGACGGTCGATGGCTACGACGAGCCGGTCACGCTGTCCTGCACGGTGGAGGTCACCAAGAAGGGAATCCACGTCGACTTCACCGGCACCGGCCCGGCATCGAAGCGCGGCATCAATGTGCCGCTCGCCTATACCACCGCCTACACCGTGTTCGGTCTTGCCTGCATCGTCGGCAAGGACATCCCCAACAATGCGGGGTCGCTGGCGCCTCTAACGGTCTCCGCGCCCGAGGACTCCATCGTCAATGCGCTGAAACCCAAGCCGGTCGCCTCGCGTCACATCATCGGCCAGATGCTGCCCGATGTGGTGTTCGGCGCGCTGCGGCAGGCCATTCCCGAACGCGTTCCGGCCGAAGGCACCTCCTGCCTGTGGAATCTCAATGTGCGCGGCCAGACCGAGGATGCCGGGCTCGGCAATTACGGGTTCACCATGGCCGTGACCTCCAATGGCGGCACCGGCGCGCGGCCGATGAAGGACGGCCTTTCGGCCACCGCCTATCCCTCGGGCGTGAAGGGAACGCCCGTGGAGATCGCAGAGTCGATCACGCCGTTGATCTTCTGGCGCAAGGAGTTTCGCGAGGATTCCGGCGGCGCCGGTCGCATGCGCGGCGGCCTCGGCCAGGTGATCGAGGTCGGCAGCCGCATCGGCAAGCCGTTCGACCTGCTGGCCGCCTATGACCGTATCGACCATCCCCCGCGCGGGCGCGACGGGGGCAAGGACGGCGCGGCCGGCGCTGTCGCGTTGAAGTCCGGCAAGAAGCTGAAGGGCAAGGGGTTCCAGCTCATCCCGCCGGATGACCGGCTGGTGGTCATGACGCCGGGCGGCGCAGGTATCGGCGATCCCGCCAAGCGTGATCGCGCGGCGCTGGAGCGCGATGTCGCGGAAGGACTGGTTTCGTCGAAAGGCGCCAGGGCCTACGGCGGCTGAGGATTGACGCGGCGGGCCTCAGAGGCTCGCCGCCGCCCGGGCCGCCTGATCATAGAGTCCGGACAGGACGCGCATCTCGGTGGCGATCCGGCTGAGGATGTGAGCTTCCGTGCCGAAAGCCTTGACGCCCTGGATCAGCAGGGCCTCGCGCACCTCGTGGTAGCGCGTCACGGCGTCGGCGCCCTTCCTGGTGACGGAAACGGCCTTTTCCTTGCCTATCTTCTCGCCCTTCACCAGCCCCGCTTTCTCGAGCTTTTTCACGGCGTAAGTCACGAGATGCATGTCCTCGACATTGAGGACCAGCGCGATGTCGGCCAGCCGCTTTGGCCGAGCCCGATGATAGACCGTGTGCAGGATCATGTTCTCGAGCGCCGAAAGCCCCGGTGCGCCGGCCGCGGCCGCGCATCGCACCGTCCAGCGGTGGAAGGCATGGCTGACCATGATCATGCCGAACTCGAACTCGGACAGCGCCGGCATTTCACCCGCGGCGAGATGGGCTGACGAGACAATGGGGCCGAGGCTGGGGGGCGGGGCCATCTTGACGTCTCCGGTTCTGTCCATAACGCGGTCGAATAGAATGGATCGACATCTCGTCAAAATCAAATGCATAAAACGGCAATAAAACATCAACGTTATGTTGACAACGGAACAGGGCGGGCGGATTGTTCAGGTGAGCGTCGACGGTGTTGGCGGCAGTTCCTGAACGGCCGGGCTGGTGCGTTGCAGCGTACCGGGTAATGCGGCGCAGGGCCTTGTCACCGGGCTCGAACGGCGATCCAATCATAGCCAAGGGCACAAGCCTTGCCGGCCGACAGCGACCGGGCATTCCAGAGACGGGAACTGCAGGAGATTTCCCAATGATCGATCGCCGCAAATTCGTCGCCGGCGCAGCCGGCACGGCAGTTCTGGCAGCGCCGCTCGTCGCGCGCGCCCAGACCGCCTGGGACATGCCGGTCCCCTACACGGACGGCACCTATCACACCCAGAATGTCCGCTGGTGGGTCGACGAGATCGCCAAGGCCACCAACAATGGCATCAAGATCCAGGTTCACTCCAATAATTCGCTGATCCGCCTGCCGGAAATCCTCCGGGCTGTCGGCAGCGGACAGGTTGCCGCCGGCGAGATCCTGATCAGCCAGTTTGGCAATGAAGACCCGATCTACGAACTCGATTCGATCCCGTTTCTCGCGCAGGGCTTCGATCAGGGCCAGGCGCTCTACGCGGCATCCAAGGCCGCGCTCGAAGCCGCCTGCCAGCGCCGCGGCATCCGCGTGCTCTACTGCGTGGCGTGGCCGAGCCAGGCCTTCTATTCCAAGACCCCGATCAACTCGGCCGCCGACATGCGCGGCATGAAGTTCCGCACGGTGTCGCCGATCACCTCGCGCATGGCCGAGCTTCTCGGCGCGGTGCCGACCCTGGTGCAGGCATCGGAAGTGCCGCAGGCCTTCGCCACCAATATCGTCACCGGCATGATCACCTCCGGTGCGACGGGCGTGCAGTCGCGTGCTTGGGAGTTTTCGAGCCAGTTCATCAACCTGCGCGCCTCGATGCCGAAGAACGCCGTGCTGGTGAACGAGCGGGCCTGGCAGCGCCTGCCCGAGGCCGTTCGCAAGGCCATGACGGAAGTGTCCGCCAAGGCCGAGGAGCGTGGCTGGAAGATGGCCGGCGAGGTCGAGACCAATTCGATCGCGGAACTGCGCAAGAACGGCATGACCATCGTCGATCCGTCGCCGCAGCTGCTGGGTGAGGTGAAGGCTGTCGGCGCGAAGCTGACCGAAGAATGGGTGGCGAAGGCTGGCGATGTCGGCCGCAACGTCATCGCCGACTACCGCAAGCGCATCGGCGCCTGATCGCCGCGCGCGTCCGGGCCGGCTTCCAGGCCGGTCCGGCGGGCGTCGCAGTGGCATTCCACCGCATTCTCACTCAGCCTGAAGCCGCCGCCGACACTGTCCGCGACGCGCGTCGATGGACCATAGGCCGGTCATGCGAAAATCACTCGATTTCCTTTACACCGGGGCCGCGTGGCTGGGGGCCGCCTGCGTGCTCGCCATTTGTCTTTTGATGATGGCGCAAGCCGCGCTGCGGCCGGTGGGCGTCATGGTGCGCGGCGCCGACGACATCACCGCCTGGATCTGCGCCGGCGCCGCCTTCCTGCCGCTGGCGGCGACCTTCAAGCGCGGCGAACTCGTCCGCATGGGCATTTTCATCGACCGCTTTTCGGACAGCACCGCGCGCTGGATCGAGTTCGTCGCGCTCGCCATGTGCTCGGCTTTCGCGCTCTTCCTGACCTACGCGCTCGGCAACATGGTCTACGAGAGCTACGTCTTCAACGATCGTGGGCAGGGTCTGCTGCCGCTGCCGCTCTGGATACCTCAGGCGCCGGTCGCACTCGGAGCGGCCGTGCTCGCCGTGGCGCTCGTCGATGAACTGGTTCGCGTCGCCGGCGGCCTCGTTCCGACCTATGTCAGCCAGGTCCGCGATCGCCACGCGGCCGGCGACTATTCCGGCGAGGTCTGAGCCATGTCGACACTCGCCATCGGCGGCGTTCTGCTCGTCGTCATGTTCGTGGTCCTGACGCTCGGCGCCTGGATCGGCTTCGGCCTTGCCATTACCGGCTGGGTCGGCATGGCCTTCTTCACCAATTCCTCGCCGACGCTCAACCTTGCGACGGCCGTCTGGCAATCGGTCGCGTCCTGGGAGCTGGCGGCCCTGCCGCTCTTCGTCTGGATGGGCGAGATCCTGTTCCGAACCAACCTCGCCAACCAGATGTTCATCGGGCTCGCGCCCTGGCTGCGCCGCCTGCCGGGGCGGTTGCTGCACGTCAATGTGCTCGCCTGCGGCATATTCGGCTCGGTATCCGGTTCCTCCGCCGCGACCGCGGTGACCATCGGCAAGATGACCGTCCCGGAACTGAAGCGGCGCGGCTATCCCGACAACATGTCGCTGGGCTCTCTGGCGGGGTCCGGCACGCTCGGCATCCTCATCCCGCCCTCGATCATCATGGTCGTCTACGCGGTCGCCGCCGAGGTGTCGATCATCCAGATCTTCCTCGCCGGCTTTCTGCCCGGGCTGCTCGTGATGGTGCTGTTTTCCGGCTACATCATCGTCTGGGCGCTGCTCAATCCCGACAAGGTGCCGCCCGACGACATCGGCTCGACGACGTTGCGGCAGAAGCTGCATGCCTCGCGCGAACTGATCCCCTGCATGCTGCTGATCCTCATGGTCATCTGGGTGATCGTCGCCGGCTGGGCGACGGCGACAGAGGCCGCGGCCTTCGGCGCCGTCGGCTCGCTGGCGCTGGCCTGGTGGGGCCGCTCGCTCACCTGGGAGAACTTCCGCGAGAGCCTTCTCGGCGCGACGCGTCTCTCGGCGATGATCATGTTCATCCTCGCGGGCGCGGCCTATCTGACGCTTGCCATGGGCTTCACCGGCATTCCGCGGGCGCTCGCCGAATACGTGGCCTGGCTGAACCCGTCGAAGTTCCAGCTCATCGCCGTGCTGACGATCATGTACATTCTGCTCGGCACGGCGCTGGACGGCGTGTCGATGATCGTGCTGACGACGACCATCGTTCTGCCGATGATCCAGAAGGTCGGCATCGATCCCATCTGGTTCGGCATCTTCATCGTTCTGCTGGTCGAGATCGCGGAGGTGACGCCGCCCGTCGGCTTCGTGCTCTTCGTGCTGCAATCGATGAGCGGCCGCGACAGCTGGTTCGTCGCCTATGCCTCGCTGCCCTTCTTCCTGATGCTCGTCGTCGCGATCGCGGTCATCACCATCTTCCCCGAGATCGTG
Source organism: Phreatobacter sp. (assembly GCF_016793595.1). Classification (GTDB taxonomy): domain Bacteria; phylum Pseudomonadota; class Alphaproteobacteria; order Rhizobiales; family Phreatobacteraceae; genus Phreatobacter. The sequence continues at coordinate 90,143 of NZ_JAEULY010000009.1, read as the reverse complement.
ACGGTGCTGCCGCGCATGTTCGTGGAGGCGACACAGGCAGGAGGACCGCCGCGATAGGCGGCGGCAGGGATCCGGTTCAGGGAGTGAATGGTATGGGCCTCGCCGTCCGGCCGCGCTTTCTCGCCTGCGGCGACAGCGCCGTGACGATCGAGTTCGGCACCGAGATCGACGACGGGATCAATGCCCTGTGCCTTGCTTTCGACGAGGCATTGTCGGCAGCGGCCTTTCCCGGCGTGGTTGAAAGTCTGCCGACCTATCGTTCGGTCTTCGTGCAGGTCGATCCGCTGGTGATCGACATGCACGCCTTCGAGACGCGGGTTCTGGAGTTGCTGGATGGTCTGACGACGGAGACGGGGGCCGCGAAGCGCTGGCGCATTCCCGTCGTCTATGGCGGCGCGTTCGGCATCGATCTGGATGATGTCGCAGCCGCCCACGGCATCACTCCCAACGAGGTGATCCGCCGTCATTCGGAGCGGGTCTACCGGGTGGCCATGCTCGGCTTCCTGCCGGGTTTCTGCTACCTGTCGGGGGCCGATCAGTCGATTGCGCTGCCAAGGCGTATCGATCCGCGACTGAAGACGCCGGCTGGCACCGTCTCCATCGGCGGTGTGCAGGCGCTATTCGCTTCTGTCGAGGCGCCGTCCGGCTGGCACCTCCTCGGCCGCACGCCCGTCCGCAACTTCATGCCGGACCGTGATCCCGTCTTCCTCGTCGGGGCCGGCGAAGAGGTCGTATTCCAGCCCGTCGATGCATCCCGCTGGGACGCGCTCGATGCCGCCGCCGCCGCCGGCGATCCGGTCGCCGAACTGATCGCACCATGACAGCGCTCAGGGTCAGGGATTGCGGTGCGGGAACCTCCGTTCAGGATGGAGGGCGCTTCGGCTATCGCCGCTATGGCGTCGGATCGGCGGGGGCGGTGGACCGGATCGCGCTCGCGGTCGCCAACATGCTCGTCGGCAACGAACCCGGCACCGGCGCGATCGAGTTCACAGTCATGGGCGGTTCGTTTGTCGTCGAAGGCGGCCCGATACGCGTTGCACTCGCTGGCGCGGTCGCCGACCTCAGGATCGATGGCGAGGCCGTGCGGCCACTCACCTCGGCAACGGCCGAGCCGGGCCAGACGATCACCATCGGCCCCGCCAAGGCCGGCACATTCATGGTGCTGGCGGTGTCGGGCGGTTTCGACCTGCCGAAGGATCTGGGTAGCCAGTCGTTCCACCTGCGCGCGGGGCTCGGCGGAGTCGATCGCCAGCCCGTGAAGGCGGGCCAGACGCTCGTGGTGAAGGGCGCGCCGATGGGGCCGGACCTCACCGCGACCGTCGCACCGCGCGTCCATGCCGGCCCGTTCCGGGTGGTTCTCGGTCCGCAGGACGACTATTTCACGACCGCCGGCATCGAGACGCTGATCAGCCAGCCCTATGTGATCTCACCGCAGGCCGACCGGATGGGCTATCGGCTCACCGGCTCCACCATCGAGCACGCCAAGGGCTTCAACATCGTCTCGGACGGCATTCCGACCGGCGCCATCCAGGTGCCGGGCTCGGGCGAGCCCATCGTGCTGCTGGCCGATGCCGGCACGACCGGCGGCTATCCGAAGATCGCGACCATGATCTCGGCGGACCTGCCGCGCTTCGTGCAGAACCGGCCGGGCAGCGAGGTCCGGTTTGAGGTCGTCACGCAGGCGGAAGCCATTGCGGCCGCGCGGGAGCAGGCGGCCATGCTCGACGCCGTCCGCGACGGGCTTAAGCCGGTCGGGCCCGCCTTCGATCCGGAGGCGCTGCTCGCCGCCAATCTCGTCGATGGCTGGGTCGATGCTCACGGGCGGTTCGACCTTGCGACCGGCGACACCTGAGGAGAGGGCCATGGCCAGCGTCGATCTGAATGCCGACATGGGCGAGGGCTTCGGCCCGTGGAAGATGGGCGACGACGAGGCGATGTTGTCCATCGTCTCGTCCGCCAACATTGCCTGCGGCTGGCATGCGGGCGATCCGATCATCATGCACCGCACGGCCGAGATCGCGAAGGCGAAGGGCGTCGCCATCGGCGCGCATCCCGGTTTCGGCGACCTCTGGGGCTTCGGCCGCCGCACCATCCGCGGCGAGACCATGGCCGACCTCGAAAAGCAGGTGGCCTACCAGATCGGCGCCATGCAGGCCTGCGCGGCGCTTGCTGGTCACAAGGTCACGCATGTGAAGGCACATGGGGCGCTCGGCAACATGAGCAATGACGACGAGGACATCGCCCTCGCCATCGGCCGGGCGATCAAGGGGGTCGATCCCTCGCTGGTCTTCGTGGTCATGCCGACCCTGCCAACCGAACGCGTCGGCGAGAAGCTCGGCCTGCCCATGGCGCGCGAGGTTTTCGCCGACCGCACCTATGACGACAGCGGCAATCTGACGAGCCGCAAGAAAGAGGGCTCGATCATCCACGACGCCGCCTTTGCGGCCGAGCGGGTGCTGCGCATGGTGCAGGACCAGGAGGTGACGACGGTGACCGGCAGGAAGCTCAAGGTCGCCATCGATACGATCTGCGTCCACGGCGACAACCCCGCAGCCATCGCCATGGCGCGAAAGGTACGCGAGACGCTGGAAGCGGCGGGCGTTGCGATCCGGCCCTTCCGGACAGCCTGATCTAGCGCCGGGACAACTGGGCCAGCGCGCTGCGTACGGGCTCGAAGGCGAAGCGCACAGTCGCACGGCCAGCCGGCACCTCGACGGCGCGCACGAGGCCATAGGCGCGCCGGACGGGCACCTCCGCGCCGCTGATGCGCGCGCGCCACCAGGGGTGCCAGGCATCGGCCAGAACCAGTGTGCCGCCATCGGTGGTCTCGGTTTCGACGACGATCTCGGTATTGCCGTAAGCCGCGATGCGCGCGGTGCCACCGCTCCGGCGCGGCAAAGCCGGACCTTCGATCAAGACGGTTTCGCGCGGGTCCAGTCCGGCGGGAAAGCCGGCGGTGGCGAGATCGGGTGGCGTCGGCGCCGTTGCCGGCGTGACCCAGACGCGGGGCAGGGCGCGTGCGTTCTCGTAGATGTAGGCATCCGGCGTCCGCGCGACGAGCAGGAAGGCATCCGAAGCAAGGGTCTTGTCGACCTCGTTGATCGGCACGCCGGACACGATGAAGCGCAGCCCGAGAATGTCGGCGAGCGGCGACCGATATGACGGAAATGCCGGCGGAAACCGGCGCTGGCCGGGCAGAGCGGCGATGTCTTCGGCGCCGACGAGATTGGCGTAGGCGGCCGAGCGCACCGGATTGAAGCCCAAAGTGTCCTCGAAACCGTGGGACAGCGCGGCGTTCTGCCAGGGGTAGCCGAGCCCGATCAGCTCGACCCGGTCGCGGCGATCGCCGTCGCGGATCATGCGGGATTTCAGCAGCGCCACGGTCGGATCGGCGGTTGCGGGCTGCAACACGTCATAGACCTGCGGCGGCAGGGCCGTGGACTCACTCGGCGCATTGGTGATCGCAAGGTCCTGCACAAGCACCGCGACGAGCGCGAGCGGCAGCAGGCCCGGCTTGATGAAACGGGCGGCGGTCAGGATAGCGAGCGAGAGAACCAGCGTGACGATGCCGATCAGCAGCGAGACCCAGGCGGTCATCGGCGCCTGCTTCCACAGGATCAGCATCATCGCGAGGATGACGAGCAGAAAGGCGATGCCGGTCTCGACGATCCAGCGGGTCGCCAGCCTGCCGGTCAGCAGCAGGTGCGCGCCGTAGCCGGCGAGGATCGCCGCGAGGCCCCCAATGACGAAGACCGCATCCGCCGGCCGGCGGAACAGATCGATGCCCGGCACGTGCCAGAACAGCGGGAGCGCGGGCGTGTACCAGCCGAGGGCATACAACAGCATCAGGACCAGCGCCGCGGTCACGAACCGGATCTCGGAGCGGAACGCCGCGCCGGAACAGATGGTCGCGAGGATCAGGAAGAAGGGGATGGCGCCCGAATAGAGCACGCCCATATTGCGGGCGAGGAACAGGCCGGTATCGCCCCATGTCGGGCTCGGCGGCCCCCAATGGTTCGCCAGCATGCCCGCCGCGCCATAGAGATTGCCGATGGCCAGAGTCAAGAGGTGGGCCGGGTGGAGCGAGCCGCGACCAGCTCCTTCGAGATCGATCACCACGCGGTTGGATTCAGAGCCCCAAAGCGCCGACATCAGAACGGGAAGGGCAGCGACCAGGAGGCAGGTGATCGCCGCGACCGTCAGCGGCAGCAGGCTCGCCCGCAGAGCCGCGCCGCGATCTTGCGCACGCAGCCAATGGTCGAGCACGACGCCCGCGAGCAGATAGGCCGACAGCATGGCCACCTGATCGCGCCCGAGCAGCAGCGCGCCAGCCGCAAGTCCCGCGAGAACGCCGTGAACGAGCGAGGTGCGGTTCAGGGCGCGCGACAGCAGCCACCACGAGATCGCCCACCAACAAAGCGAGAAGACCTGCGACAGGTGCTGCAGGCGCCACGACGCCGCCGCGCCGAAGGCGAACGCGATCGCCGCGACGAGCGCGCCGCCCCAATGCCAGCCGCGATCGCGGAACAGCATGATGACCGCAGCGCCGCCGGCGAGAAGCATCAGGAACACCGCCCAGTCCATCGCGAGCAGGGACGGCGAGGGGCGCAGCAGCGCGAGCAGGAGCAGCGGAACCGAGAACAGCACGGATTGCGGGTCGGCGATCTCCGGCGAGCCCGCGAAGATGTTGGGCGTCCATGCGGCGTTTTCCCCGCCATGGAAGGCGGCGGACGCGAAGACGAGATGCGGATACCAGTGCGCCTTGCCGTCCCAAGGGATCGTCACGCTGCCGATCAGCCAGGGACCGGCCAGCACGAACCACGCAAGGCCGAACAGCCCGAGCGCGATCGTCAGGGAAAAGGGCGGGCGATCCTCGGGCATGCGCTCATCCGGCGACGGGAAGCGCCTTGATATCCCATCGGCGGTTGCGGTGCGATGAAGGATGCCCGTCGCATCCTCGATCGCCCGTTCACTCGCGATTCAGCGCAAACGGTGCCCGGTTACTTGCCGGCGGTCAGGCTGGCGAGCAGCGCATCCGCATCGATGGCGTGGCCAGCGCGGTCACGCTTGGATGTCAGGTAGCGGACATTCTGGTCGGTGGCCCGGCCGATCACCCGCCGCTCGGAGACAACGTCGAGCCCGGCCTCGCGCATGGCCGCGACCTTCAGCGGGTTGTTCGTCATGATATCGATGCTGGTGACGCCGAGCTGCTTGAGCATGTTGGCCGCGAAATCGAAGCGACGCTGATCGAGATCGAAACCAAGAACCTCGTCGGCGTCATACGTGTCCCAGCCAAGCGACTGGAGCTTGTAGGCGCGCATCTTGTTGGCGATGCCGTTTCCGCGCCCTTCCTGATCCAGATAGAGCAGGATGCCGCCACCATTCTCGGCCATCCACTGCACGGTGCCGCGCAGCTGGTCGCCGCAGTCGCATTTCAGCGAGCCGAACAGGTCGCCCGTCAGGCAGGCGGAGTGCAGGCGCACAGGCACCGGCCGGTCAGGAGAGGGCTTGCCGACGATGATCGCCACCTGGTCACGCAGGCCTTCGCCGCCGCGAAACACGACAAACTCGCTTTCGGGGGCGTTTTCGAGGGGCACGGGAGCTCGCCCGACAATGGCCAGGTGGCGCGACTGGGCGCGGCGATAGCCGACAATATCATCGGATGAAACGGCGATGACCTCGTCCGGCGCCGCATCGGCAGCGAGCGGGGCAACGACGACGGCCGGAATGGTCAGCGCCAGACGCGCCAGTTCCAGGGCGGCCTCGTCGAGCGCATCGACGGGCGCGACCGGCGCGTCGATGCGCGCCTCGACGAGCAAGGCAAGCTGCTCGACGCGCGCGAGATCGATGCGGTGCAGGGCGACGCGGCCGGGAACGCCGCGTTCGAGCCCGAGGCGGCGGAGACGTGCCGCAGGCAGGACCAGATGCGGCGCGCCGGACGCCTGCGCCGCAAGCGCAGTCGCGAGTGGCAGGTCGAGCGTTTCGACGCCAGCGACGGCGATCCGCGCATCCTGCCCGTCGATCCGCACGGGGCGTCCAGCGCGAAACTCGGCGATGGCCCGTTCGGCGCGGGCGCGGGAAACGTCGTCGGACGCCCCGAGAAGGCCGGTCTCACTCGTCATGCGGCTGCCTTGGCAATGTCATTCGGGACGCTGGTCAAAAAAGCCAGCTCCTGAGAGACTTATCTGGGTCGGATCGGCGCACCGTTCAAGCGCGGGATCGCGTGGCAGGTGCGATGGAACCGCCATGCCTATAGAGCCATGATTGGCCGGATCGTGTCACTATGCGCTTCGGCTGACGACGGAAGGCCAGTCGGGCTTCGTTTCCGTCACACTTGCAAGTTGCCGATGTGCCGCCGATCATCGCGCCGAGACAGGAAGTTCCGCCAGCGGCGGGATGGTCGGTTGCGCGCCAGCCTTGCGCATCCACCGGCCGGTAGCAGGGCGTATCCGACCAGCAGAACGAATCCTACACACCGGGCGAGAGCATCAAGCCATGCAGCCAGAGACCTACTCGACCCCCCATCGCGTCATTCACTGGGTGATGGCCGCCATCATCTTCGCCATGGTGCCGGTCGGCGTCTACATGGCCAGCATTCCCTATCCGCCCGATCCCGCCGCCAATCCCGCGCTCAAGAACTCGCTCTACGAATGGCACAAGTCGTTCGGACTGATTGTGTTCTTCCTGGCCTGTGCCCGCGTGGCCGTTCGGCTGGCCAAGGGCGTTCCGCCTCCGGAAGCATCGCTGACGCCCTTCGAGCGCATCGCCTCGACCAGCGTTCACCATCTGCTCTACATCCTGATTTTCGTGGTGCCTTTCGCCGGATGGCTGGCGACATCCATGTGCTACGGGCCGGTCAACCTGTTCTGGACCATCCCGATGACGCTGCCTTTCTCGGGGCAGGAGGCGACCTGCACAGCCATCTACAAGGTTCATTTCGGCGCGGCATTACTCATGACACTGCTGGTCTTCGCCCATATCGGCGGCGCCCTGATGCACCTCGTCGTCAAGCGTGACGGCGTGTTCTGGCGGATGTGGGCGCGATAGGGCCCCGTCAGAAACGAAACCGCCGGCGCCTCAAGGGCTGCCGGCGGTCCGTTCAACGGTTCGGCCGCGCCGCGCGCGGCCATGATCCGGTGGAGTGTCCTTTAGTGCACACTCCGCTCGCCGGACTTCAGGCGTGCGATCTCGTCCTTCAGGAGCAGTTTGCGCCGCTTGAGCGCAGCGATTTCGTCGTCGCCCGACGAGGGACATGCCATCGTCTCGGCCAATTCGCGATCAAGCGCCTCGTGGCGCCGTTCGAGTTCCGTAAGATGCGACTGCAGGCTCATCCATATCCTCCTGGGAATGGGGCTTGCCGGCGCGGATCGGACAACCGTCCGAAACGCATCGGACGCCACCAGTCTGGACCTGAATACGGCAAAGTAAAGTCACGGAATGTTACGACTCACAGGACAGCTTGCCGTGGCAACGCCTGCTTGCCCACGCCTGCTTGCCCACGCCTGCTTGCCCACGCCTCCTTGCCCTCGTGACGCCCCGACGCGATAGTGACGCAGCACGGGTCTCGGATGGACCCGGCGACAGGCTTGCGGGCGGCAGATGGCATTGAACGAGGACGAGGAGAGCGCGCTGGCCGATGAGCTGGAGCGCCTGCGGCAGGAACACCGCGACCTCGACACGGCGATCGAGGCGCTTGCGGCGCTGGTCGTGGCCGACCGCCTGCAGCTTCAACGCCTGAAAAAGCGCAAGCTCGCCCTGCGCGATCGCATTGCCTATCTCGAAGACGTGCTGACGCCCGACATCATCGCGTGATGGTTTCGGGCTGCGGGCAGGTCGCTGGTCCCTCGGTCTTCAAGGCTAATGTTGCGCATTAATAAATTTCACTAACATATGGTAATTATGTCGATATGGAGAGCGTATCGGCAGTCCGGCATGCTGATTTCGAGGCCCATCCGCGCGACCATGCCGCAGTCCGGGCGCGCGTTCCGGCTCGGGTGCCAACTGAACAGCATCAGAGAATGAACGGCCGACCGGCAGCCTTCCCGCGTGATACGGAAGTGCTATCCGCCGCCCTTGCCGCGCCGCAAGGCTCTGCCTATGCTCCGCCGCTTCTTGTCGCATGCCGTCGATCCCTCGACGGGCGGGGGAGGCGTCGATGCCGGAGACGGCCGCGGGCGGGGCGAAACCCGTCGCGATCATTATGGGTTCGCAGTCCGACTGGACCACCATGCGCCATGCCGCGGAAACGCTGGAGGCGCTTGGTATCGGCCACGACGCGCTGATCGTGTCGGCCCACCGGACGCCGGACCGGCTGTACGACTTCGCGAAGTCCGCCAAGGCCAGGGGCTATCGGATCATCATCGCGGGTGCGGGCGGCGCCGCGCACTTGCCGGGCATGACCGCATCGCTGACGCCGCTGCCGGTCTTCGGCGTGCCGGTGGAGAGCAAGGCGCTTTCGGGCGTCGACAGCCTCCATTCCATCGTGCAGATGCCTGGCGGAATACCGGTCGGCACGCTCGCCATCGGCAAGCCGGGGGCGATCAACGCGGCGCTGCTTGCGGCTGCCGTGCTGGCGTTGAACGACGACGCGCTAGCCGGTCGGCTGGACGATTATCGCGCGCGCCAGACGGCCGCCATTGCGGAGCGCCCTCGTGACGAGCAGTGATCGGTCCGCCGGACCGGATTCGATCATCGGTATTCTCGGCGGCGGCCAACTGGGCCGTATGCTGGCGCTGGCGGGAGCAAGGCTCGGTCTGCGCTGCCAGGTCTATGCGCCGGAGCCGGAAAGCCCGGCTTTCGACGTCGTCAGGCGCATCACCGAAGCCGACTATTCCGACGAAGTGGCGCTGGCCCGCTTCGCCGAGGACGTCGATATCGTCACCTACGAATTCGAAAACGTGCCGGACAAGGCCGCCAATTTCCTGTCGAGCCGCCTGACCGTCCGTCCTGGACCAAAGGCGCTATCCGTCTCGCAGGATCGCGTGGTCGAGAAGACCTTCGCGCGCGAATGCGGCCTTGGCGTCCCGGATTTCGAGCCGGTCGACAGCGTCGAGGACCTCGCCCGTGCGCTGGAGCGGCTCGGGCGGCCCGCCGTGCTGAAGACGCGGCGCTTCGGCTATGACGGCAAGGGGCAGGTCATCGTCCGGCAGGGTGACAGCCCCGAGACGGCTTTCGCGGCCATTGGCCGGCAGCCGGCCATTCTTGAAGCCTTCGTGCCTTTCGAGCGCGAGATTTCAGTGCTGATCGTGCGCGGCGCGGACGGCGAGATCCGCCACTACGATCCGGTCGAGAACGTCCACAGAGGCGGTATCCTGCGCACCTCCACCGTGCCGGCGGCCATCGACGTCGGTCTCTCGGCCAAGGCGGCGCTGATGGGCACCGTGCTCGCGGAGAATCTCGACTATGTCGGCGTTCTCGCCGTGGAGCTGTTCGTGACCCGCGAGAAGACGCTGCTGCTCAACGAGATGGCGCCCCGCGTCCACAATTCCGGCCACTGGACGGAGGCCGCCTGTCACTGCTCGCAGTTCGAGAACCACATGCGCGCCGTCGCGGGCCTGCCGCTCGGCTCAACGGCCCGCCATTCGGATGCGGTGATGCAGAACCTGATCGGGCAGGATGTCGAGAACTGGCGGCGGATCGCCGCAGAGGACGGCGCGGTGCTCCACCTCTACGGCAAGCGCGATCAGCGCGACGGCCGCAAGATGGGTCACGTGACAAGACTCTCGCCGCTCACCCGTAGCTGAGCAGCACGGCGACGCCGGCGACGATCAGGACGATGCCGAAAGCATCGCGCGGCGATGTCGCCTGCTTGATGATCGCGCCGGAGACGATGCCGGCGAACAGCACCTCGACGAGCGCGAGCGTGCGGACCTTGGCGACTGTTTCCAGCGCGAAGGCGAGAAACCAGAACTGCGAGGCGAAGGCGCCCATGAAGCCGGCCATCACCGAGACGCGCCAGGCTTTCAGGATGGCGACGAGATTGGCGCGGTCGGCGATGGCGAGATAGCCGGACAGCACCAGCGTCTGGATGCCGAGGCCGCAGGCCAGCGTCGTCGTGGCCGCCATGATGAAACTGTCGGTATCCAGTGAGCGGATCGCGCCGCGAAAGCCAACCGCGGCGATGCCGAACAGGGCGGCGGAGAGGACGCCAAGCAGGGCGGGACGCATCGACTGCTCCGCGCCCGGCTTCCACGACATGAACAGGATGCCGGCCGTCGCCACGACGATGGCGAGCCACGCATAGCCGTTGAGGTGATCGCCGAGCAGGACGACGCCGAACAGGGCCACCAGCACCGGCTCGGTCTTGGTGTAGGCGGTTGTGACGACGAACGACCGCTGCCGCATGGCGGCGAGCATCAGTGCCGTCGCGCCGATCTGCGCGAGCCCTCCCATCAGCGTCCAGAGCCAGAACGTACTGTGAAGCGCCGGCGCCTTCGCGGGCAAAGCGGTATGGACGAGCCCAAGGAAGACCAGAGCGAAGGGGAAACCGTAGAGGAAGCGGACATGGGTCGCGCCGATCGTGCCGAGCGTCTCGGTGAGGCTGCGCTGCATGGCGTTGCGCGCGGTCTGGGCGGCGGAGGCCAGCACGGTGAAGGCGGCCCAGAGCCACGGAAAGACGACGGCGCTCATGCGGAAATCCCCATCCTGTCCCACCTATTCCCGGCGGGAGGGCCGAGGGTCAATGGCTGCGTCCGCAGGGGAGGCCGGCGGTTCAACGCGCGCCGGTTTGCCGGACGGTCGATGTGCAGTCGGCGGAAAGTCGGGTCTGGTTGGCGGTGAGGCAGGCGCGGATGCGTCCGGCATCGCGTCCCGCATCCGGGCAATGACGGTCGAGATCGGGCTTGCAGGCGCGATAGACGGCGAGACGCTGGGAAAAGGACAGGCTTTCACCCTGAGCGAAGGCCGAGATGGGCAATGCCGCGAGAATGATCGTCAGGGCAGGGAGGCGCATGGGATCATCCGTTCGTCATCGATAGCGGAAATTCATCGCCCCAGCCGCATTTGCGGGTGGAACGCGTCCTGTCGCGATCGCGTGTGGCGACATGTTCCTCGGTAATGCCCGACTGCGTGCAGAGGCGGAAGTCCGTGCCCGGTTTCCTCGCCTGTGGCGGGCGCAAAACGCGTGCAGCGGCGGGGCGCACCGCGATGCCGGGCGCTGCTGCGGCGACATAGGAATAGGGCTCGTCCTCGAACGGCACCTCCGCGCCCTTGGCGGCGCGATGGGCGCGCAGACGTGGCAGACGTTGCGAGAAATGGCACCAGTCCGGCGTCCGGATCGGGCAGGCGCCGTTGCCGGGGCAGGGGGCGAGGATCGACCAGCCCGCCGCGATCAGGCCGTCGCGGAGCGCTCGAACGGCGGCGAAGCCCGCCCTGGACCCTGGCTCGACGATTACGACAAGACCGCGCGACAGCCGCGCCAGCGCTGCCGCACAGGCCGCCAGCCGTTCGGCCGGGAATTCGTTGAAGGCGTAGGACGCGACCACGAGGTCGGCGCTTGTCGGCCGCTTCAGCGCCTCGTCGATGGCGAGCGATGTCCACGCCGCATCCGCAAGGGCCAGCGGCGCGCCTGCGGCGAGGCGCTGGCCGGTTGTCAGCATTCCCGCATGGGAATCGACCAGTTCCGCTCGGGAGAGCGTCGGAAAGGCCTCGACCGCCGCCCATGCCGCCGATCCCGGTCCGCAGCCGAGATCGATGAGCGAGGCCGGCGCGAAGTCGGTGCGTGCCGCCGCCTCGGTCAGGGCGGCGCGGGCGGCCGCGAAGGTCGCGGGCATGCGCGTGACCGCGTAGGCTGCTAGTTCGACCGGCCGGGAGAAGCGCGTCCCATGGCCGGCGCGGTAATCGGCGGAAAGCGCCGCGCTCGCCGCCGCAAGCTCCCGGCCGGGATGTTCGCTGGCCAGCGCCTCGACAGCCGCCCGCAGCGCCGGGGGCAGTTCGCCGCTCAATCCTTCACCGGAACCGTGTAGTTGAGGCCGAGACGCCCGCCGTCGGCGTAGATGGTCTGGCCGGTGACATAACTCGACGCATCCGAGGCGAGGAACACCGCGACGCTCGCGATCTCGTCGGGTTCGCCGAGGCGGCGCAGCGGCGTGCGCGAGAACAGGCGATGGCGGGCGGCCGGGTCATTGTTGACGCTCGCCAGCATCTCGGTGGCGATGGAGCCGGGGCCGATGGCGTTGACGCGGATGCCCCATTCGGAGAGGCCGAGCGCCATGACATTGGTCAGCTGGCTGACGCCGCCCTTCGATACGCAGTAGGGGATCTGGTTGGCGATGGCGAGCCGGGCGTTCACGGAGCTCATGTTGACGATGGCGCCGGCCGCCTTGCCGGCCTTGACCTGCTCGACCATGCGCTTTGCGACCGCCTGTCCGACGAGGAACGAGCCCTTGAGGTTCACGCGCAGCACCTTGTCGAAATCTGCCTCGGCAAGGTCGAGGAATTCGGCGGAATGAACAATGCCGGCATTGTTGATGAGGATGTCGATATCGCCCGCAAAGGCCGAACGGGCGCCCTGCACCAGCGTCGCCACGGAACCGGCATCGCCGACATCGGCGAAGACGAAGGCCGCCTTGCCGGTCTTGGCGAGTTCGGCCGCGGTCGCGGCGCCAGCTTCGGCATTGATGTCGGACAGAACGACGCTCGCGCCTTCGGCGACGAAACGCGCCGCGATGGCCTTGCCGATGCCGCGGGCGGCTCCGGTGACGATGGCGACCTTGCCGTCGAGTGCGCCCATTGTTCTCTCCCGATGCTGGATGCTGCTCCGCCGTGCTTCTAGAGCATTTTCGGGGCAGGTGGATACCGGGTCTCGCGCGGCCCACGTCCGATACGCATAGCTTGGCCGATGCCATCCCTCGCGATTCCGACCCTCACCGCCTACGCTGCCGCTGCTCTTGCCGAGATTGCCGGCTGCTTTGCCTTCTGGGCCTGGCTGCGGCTCGGCAAATCAGTGCTCTGGCTTGGTCCCGGTCTGCTCGCGCTCGCCTTCTTCGCCTGGGCGCTGGCGCAGGTGGAAGCGGAGCACGCCGGCCGCGCCTATGCGGCCTATGGCGGCGTTTACATCATGGCCTCGATCGCCTGGCTCTGGATCATCGAGGGGCAGCGTCCCGATCGCTGGGACATGACCGGCGCGGCCATCTGCCTTGTCGGTGCGGCGGTGATCCTGTTCGGCCCGCGCAGCTGACGCGTTCAAACCTTTTCCAGCGGGCGATGCGGCGCGGCCGGCAGTTCGACGTCGATGCGGTCGCCGATGCCGACGTGTCCGCCCTCGATCACGATACCCATGATCCCCGCCTTGCGGATGAGCCTGCCCTCGGCGTCGCGGTCCAGCACCGCCTGCATCAGGCCATCCTGAAACCGGTCGAGCTGGATGCAGGGATTGCGCAGGCCGGTGACCTCGATGACGGCGCCGCCGATGGAAAGGCGCGCGCCGGTCGGCAGTGCCAGAAGGTCGATGCCCTCGGTGGTAATGTTCTCGCCGATATCGCCGGGCACGACGGTGAATCCCCTCGCCGCGAGTTCGGCGAAGAGTTCCGCGTGGATGAGATGGACCTGCCGGAGGTTTGGCTGACTCGGGTCGAAGCGCACCCGCGAGCGGTGCTTGACCGTGACGCCGCGATGGGCATCGCCCTCGACGCCTTCCCCGGTGATGAGCGTGATCCGCTCGGCGCGCTCCTTGGAGAAGCGATGGCGGCGATCAAGGCTGACGGAAACGACCGATGCCATGCTGCCCTGTCCTTCCGCCCGATCCGGAATCCGCGCCTTTTGGCCCAACGGGAAGGCCTTGTCACGTCATGTTGCGACGCGGCGGACCTGCGGCGTTGCGGGTGGACGCGCAATGCGCTCCCGCCTAAACGGGCCGGATGTCCACGACCGTGCTCTTCGACCTCGACGGAACGCTCACCGATCCGGCGCCCGGCATCATCGGTTCGGTGCGCAAGGCACTTGTCGATCTCGGCCACGAACCGCCGCCCTTCGAGGCGCTGACCTGGGTCATCGGGCCCTCGCTGCGCCAGAGTTTCAGGCAATTGCTTCCCGAGGGCGGCGACCCCGAGATGGCGCTCGAGCGCTACCGATTCCACTATCGCGGCGGCGGCATGTACGACCTCTCGCTTTATCCGGGCATCATGGACGCGGTGACGGCGATCCGCTCGGAGGCGGGTCGGATGTTCGTCTGCACGGCAAAGCCCGAGCCCTATGCCGTGCCCATCGTCGAGCATGTCGGCTACGGGCCCCTGTTCGAGCGGGTCTATGGCGCGGCGCTCGACGGCAGCCTCGACGACAAGGCCGACATCATCGCGAAGATCATCGCGGAACAGGCGATCGATCCGAAACGCACCGTCATGATCGGCGACCGGCTGCACGACATCCATGCAGCCCAGCGGCACGAAATGCCGTCCATCGGCGTTGCCTGGGGCTATGGCGGTATCGAGGAACTGACGAAAGCCGGCGCGACGGCAATCTGCGAGCGGCCGCAGGATTTGCCGGGAATGGTCGCGAGGCTGAGGCGGCAGGCTTAGGACGTCGGCTATCGCGTCAAACTTGCGCTTTCCGCCCTGATCGTGTATCGGCCGGCCCATTCCACACGCGGACCCGCGGCTGAGGACACATTTCCTTTGCCGCTCCGGTGGTGACGGGCTCCATCCGGAGCCGGCCATAGTCCGCGGAGGCATAACCGGAGAAGACTTATGGCGCTGCCCGATTTCAGCATGCGTCAGCTTTTGGAAGCTGGCTGCCACTTTGGCCATCAGGCCCACCGCTGGAACCCGAAGATGAATCAGTACATCTTCGGCGTCCGCAACAACATCCATATCCTCGACCTCGCGCAGACCGTGCCGATGCTGCATCGTGCGCTCGTCGCCGTCTCGGACACCGTCGCCAAGGGCGGCCGCGTGCTGTTCGTCGGCACCAAGCGCCAGGCCCAGGAGGCGATCGCCGGCGGCGCCAAGCAGTGCGCCCAGTACTATGTCAATTCGCGCTGGCTCGGCGGCACGCTGACCAACTGGAAGACGGTGTCGGGCTCGATCTCGCGCCTGCGCAAGCTCGACGAGCAGCTCTCGGGCGGCGGCGCCGGTTACACGAAGAAGGAAGCGCTGACCCTCTCGCGTGAGAAGGACAAGCTCGAGCGCGCCCTCGGCGGCATCAAGGAGATGGGCGGCGTTCCGGACCTGATGTTCGTGATCGACACGAACAAGGAGGCCATCGCCATCCTCGAGGCGCGTCGCCTCGGCATCCCGGTCGTCGCCATCGTCGACACCAACTGCGATCCGGACGGCATCACCTATCCGATCCCGGGCAATGACGATGCCGGCCGCGCCCTGACCCTCTACTGCGACCTGATCGCCCGCGCCGCCATCGACGGCATCGGCCGCGCCCAGGGTTCGGCGGGTGTCGACCTCGGCGCCTCGGAGAAGCCGCTCGTGGAAGATCTGCCGGCTACCGCCGGCGGCGTCGAGCGCCTCGCCGGTCCGCGCGGCCCGGCCGACGAGCTCATCAAGCTCACCGGCGTGTCGCCCGACATCGAGAAGCAGCTCAACGATCTCGGCATCTTCCACTATTGGCAGATCGCCGGCTTCACCCCGGCTGATGCCGCCGAGATCGGTGACAGCGTCGGCCTTCCGGGCCGCGTCCAGGGCTGGATCGACCAGGCCAAGGCGCTGGTCGAAGCCGAGGCGGCCTGATCGAGGCAGCGTCATTCGCCCGACACGAAACTCGTGTCGGGGGAGGCTGGTTTCCTGAGTTCCGGCCGGTCCGCGCAGCGGGCCGGCCGTTTCCCATCCGATTGATCACTTTCGAATTTCGAGGATAGACCCATGGCGAACATCACCGCCCAGATGGTCAAGGAACTGCGCGAGATGACCGGCGCAGGCATGATGGACTGCAAGGCCGCGCTTGCCGAGACCAACGGCGACATGGAGGCGGCGGTCGACCTGCTGCGCAAGAAGGGCCTGTCGAAGGCCGCCAAGAAGGCCGGCCGTGTCGCCGCCGAAGGCCTTGTCGGCATCTGGACCGAGGGCACCAAGGCCGCCGTGGTCGAGGTCAATTCCGAGACCGACTTCGTGGCCCGCAACGATCACTTCCAGGGCCTGGTGAAGATGATCGCGCACGTCGCCCTGAAGACCGGCGACAATGTCGAGGCGATCCTCGCCGCGCCCGCGACCTCCAGCGGCACCGTCGCCGATGCCATCGCCTCGTCGATCGCCACGATCGGCGAAAACCAGTCGCTGCGCCGCGCCGCCGTGGTCTCCGTTTCCGACGGCGTCGTCGGCTCCTACGTGCACAATGCGATCGATGCCGGCCTCGGCAAGATCGGCGTTCTGGTCGGGCTGGAATCGACCGGCAAGAAGGATGAGCTCGCCGCGCTCGGCCGCATGGTCGCGATGCATGTTGCGGCGGCCAACCCGCTGGCGCTCGATTTCGAAGGCCTCGACCCGGCCGTCGTCGCCCGTGAGAAGGCGATTCTTGCCGAGAAGAACGCCGGCAAGCCGGAGAATGTGCTGGAGAAGATCGTCGCTTCGGGCCTGAAGACCTACGCCAAGGAGGTCTGCCTGCTCGACCAGATGTACATCCATGACGGCGGCAAGACCGTCGCTCAGGCGCTGAAGGAAGCCGAGGGCAAGGTCGGCGCGCCGATCAAGCTGACCGCTTTCGTGCGCTACGGCCTCGGCGAGGGCATCGAGAAGGCCGAAAACGACTTCGCGGCGGAAGTCGCGGCCCAGGCCGGCATCAAGGCCTGAGTTCTTCAGTCATCGGACTTTGGAAGAGGGGCGGGCGACCGCCCCTTTTTCTTTGTCTCAGGACGCCAGCATGTCCTCGACATCGCGCAGGCGATCCTTGCCGAAGAAGATCTCGCGGCCGACGAAGAAGGTCGGAATGCCGAAAGCGCCTCGGCCGACCGACGCCTCGGTGTTCTCCATCAGCTTCGCCTTGACGCCCGGGTCCTGCGTGCGTTCGAGAATGCGCGCGCCGTCGAGGCCGGAGGCGTCGAGCGCGGCCCTGAACACCGCCGGATCGTCCATCTTCTTGGGATCTTCCCACATGTGGTGAAACCCCGCATCCATGTAGGCCGCGAGGATTCCATCGGCTTCGGCAGCCACCGCGCCGCGCATCAGCGTCAGTGTATTCACGGGGAAGAACGGGTTCATCCGGAACTGCGAGAGCCCGTGGCGCTCCAGGAAGCGCTTCATCTCCAGTCGCTCGTAATCGAGCTTGTTCTTGATCCCCGAGAAGGCCTCGAAGGGCGAGCGGTTGTTGGTCGCCTTGAAGATGCCGCCGAGAAGCACCGGCACCGCGCGCACCGTCGCGCCGGTCCGCGCCGCGATGGCCGGCAGCACCTTGTGGCTGAAATAGGCATTGGGACTGCCGAAATCGAAATGGAACTCGATGACCCTGGGTTGGGCTGATTTGGAATCGGCTGCCTTGGTATCGTCGCTCATGGTCTCACCAGCGTTCGCCATAGGGGCGGATGTCGAGTTCGTGGGTCCAGGCATCGCGCGGCTGGCGGTGCAATTGCCAGTAGGTTTCGGCGATCGAGGCGGGGTCCATCAGTTCGTCGGGCTCTATGGCGTCGCTGCCGATCCGCTTCCTGCGCAGATCGCGAACGAAGGCGGTATCGACCCCGGAATCGATGACGAGATGCGCAACATGGATATTCTTGGGCCCAAGCTCGCGCGCCATGCTCTGGGCCACGGCTCTCAGCCCGAACTTGGCGCTGGCGAAGGCGGCGAAGCCTGAACCGCCCCGCATCGAGGCCGTCGCGCCGGTGAAGAAGATCGAGCCCCGGCCGCGCGGAACCATCAGGCGCGCCGCCTCCCGGCCTGCAAGGAAACCGGAATAGCAGGCCATCTCCCAGACCTTGCGGAAAACCCGTTCGGACGTCTCCAGGATCGGGAAGTTCACGTTGGCCCCGACATTGAAGATGCAGGCCTCGATCGGGGCATGAGCATCGGCCTCGGTGAGGAAGGCGGTGACCTCTTCCTCCTTGCGGGCGTCAAGGGAGCGGCCAATGCAGGTTCCGCCGGTTGCCGTGATCTCGGCGACGAGCGGCTCGAGTTTCTCGCCGTTTCGGCGGCCGGCGAAAACGCTGTAGCCCTCCGCCGCGAAGCGACGCGCGATGGCGGCGCCGATATAGTCGCCGGCGCCGATCAGCGCGACGGTCGCGTTCCTGCTCGCCATGATGGCCTCTCCGGATGCCGGTCCGCCCACCGGCGCCGGTGAGGCTACATCGTGTATCAGCACGGTGCCAAGGAGGGGCGGGTTTTCCCGCATGCGGAGGATGGGCGCGGGTTGCGCCGGGCCGCCATTGCGCTAAACCGGCCGGCGGAAAAGCCGCATCGGGCGCGACGAATCGGGGAAACGGTATGGCAAGGCCACGCTACGGACGGGCGCTGGTGAAAGTGTCCGGCGAGGCGCTGGCTGGCGCTGAGGATTTCGGCTTCGATCCGAAGACTGTCCGTGCCGTCGCCGAGGATCTGATCGCCGCCGCCAAGGCGGGCACGCAACTGGCCGTCGTCGTCGGCGGCGGCAATATCTTTCGTGGCAAGCAGATTTCCGGCATCGGCCTGTCGCGCGTCGATGCGGACGCCATCGGACGGCTCGCCACCGTGATGAATGCCATAGCCCTCGCCGGCCAGATCCAGGCTCTTGGACATCCTGCCGTGGCCCTGTCGGCCGAGCCGGTGCCGGAGGCGCTCGACACCTACACGGTCCGCCACGCGCTGGCGCATCTCGCCGCCGGCAGGATCGTCGTGCTCGGCGGCGGTATCGGGGTGCCGCTTCTGACAACCGACACGACCGCCACGATGCGGGCGGTGGAGCTTGGTTGCGAGGTTGTCCTGAAAGGCACCAATGTCGATGGAATCTATTCGGCTGACCCCAAAAAGGACCCCAAGGCCCTGCGTTATGACCGGCTGACAGCCGACGAAGCGATTGCGAAGGACCTCAAGGTCATGGATACCGCCGCCTTCGCGCTTGCCCGGGAGAACCGTCTTCCGATAATCGTGTTTTCCCTCGACGCGCCGGGAGCCGTGGCTTCCGTTCTGGCCGGAGAGGGGCGTTGCACCGTGGTCACCGCCTGATCGCGGCCGATTGTTTCGCGAGCCCGTCCGGCCCGCATTCTGACTGAAGAGGCTGCCCCATGGCCGCGTCCCCGACCTTCGACATTGCCGATATCCAGCGCCGCATGCAGGGCGCCATCGGCTCGTTCAAACATGAACTCGGCACGCTCAGGACCGGCCGTGCCTCGCCGAACCTTCTCGATCCCATTACGATCGAGGTCTATGGACAGAACATGCACATCAACCAGGTGGCGACCGTCAGCGTCCCCGAGCCGCGCCTCCTGTCGGTGCAGGTCTGGGATCGCTCGACTGTTCAGTCGGTGGAGAAGGCGATCCGTGAATCGAGCCTCGGCCTCAATCCGCAGACCGAAGGACAGGTGATCCGCCTGCGCATTCCGGAACTGACCCAGGATCGCCGCAAGGAAATGGTCAAGGTCGCGCACAAATATGCCGAGGGCGCGCGCGTGGCCGTCCGCCACGTGCGCCGCGATGGTCTCGACATCCTCAAGACGAAGGAAAAGGACCATTCGATGAGCGAGGACGAGCACACCCGCGCCGCCGATCAGGTCCAGAAGGAAACCGACAAGCACATTGCCGAGATCGACCAGCTCCTTGTTCACAAGGAGAAGGAGATCATGACCGTCTGAGGCGATATCCGTGACGATGGCGAGCCTGCAGGATGCTGTGGTGACGGGCGGTTCAGGCCCGGTCACGCTGCCGCGTCATGTCGCCATCATCATGGACGGCAACGGCCGCTGGGCGACGCAGCGCGGTCTGCCGCGCGTCGAGGGGCATCGCAAAGGCGTCGAGGCCTTGCGGCGCACGCTGAAGGCGGCCCGCGAGATCGGTATCGAGATCGTCACGGTCTATTCGTTCTCGTCGGAGAACTGGTCGCGTCCGCCGACCGAGGTTTCCGCGCTGATGGGCCTGCTCAAGCGCTTCATTCGCAACGACCTCGCCGAGCTGCACGAGGCCAAGGTGCGGGTCAGGATCGCCGGTGAGCGCGACGATCTGGCGCCCGACATCAGGGCGCTGCTCACCGAGGCTGAGGCGCTGACCGCCGCCAATACCGGCCAGACGCTGATCGTCGCCTTCAACTACGGGTCACGGCAGGAGATCGCCGCCGCTGCCCGCCGGTTGGCCGAGGAGGTCGCCGCCGGCAGGCGCGATCCCGCCACCATCACGCCGGAGGTGCTGGAGGCGGGGCTGTCCACGGCTGGCATTCCAGACCCCGACCTGATCATCCGGACATCCGGCGAGATGCGGCTGTCGAACTTCATGATGTGGCAGGCCGCCTATTCGGAACTGGTCTTCCAGCCGATCCTCTGGCCCGACTACGGCCGGGAGGCGCTCATGGAGGCGCTTGCCGAATATGGCCGCCGCGAGCGGCGCTATGGCGGACTTTCCTCCGCCACGGGCGCGTGACTTCGATGGACCCCGACCAGAGGCCCGCCGGCGCATTCACCGATCCCGATCTCCTGCGCCGCGTCATCTCGGCGCTGGTCCTTGTCCCGGTCGCCGTCGGCACCGCCTGGCTCGGCGGCTGGCTTTTCGCGCTGTTCTGGCTCGCGGGTGCCGCGGTCGTCCTGTGGGAGTGGAACCGGCTGATCCTTCCCGATGCACCGCCCGTCCTGTTTGGCGGAGAGACGGTTTCGATCGCGGCGGCCGTCGTCCTGCTGCGCTTCTTCTGGAATCCGGGTTTCGCGCTGATCGCTCTCGGGGTCGGCACCGGCATCGCCCTGGCGCTGTCGCCGCGCGGTCGCTCCCGCTGGGCCATCGCCGGGCTCGCCTATGCCGCGGCGGTGGTCGCGGGGCCGGTCATCCTGCGCGACGATGCGGCGCTCGGTTTCGTCGCGATTCTCTGGCTTTTCGCGCTGGTCTGGGGCACCGATGTCGGGGCCTATTTCGCCGGTCGCTCCATCGGCGGCCCGAAGCTCTGGCCGCAGCTGTCGCCGAAGAAGACCTGGTCGGGCTTCATCGGCGGGGCCTTGCTCGGAACCGTGCTGGCGCTCGGCGTGGTGCGCGTCGCGGGATTGCCGCTCACCGTCCCGCTTGCCCTGGTCACGCTGGTTCTCGCGATGGCGAGCCAGGGCGGCGATCTGTTCGAGTCCTTCGTCAAGCGGCGGTTCTCCGCCAAGGACGCTGGCACCCTGATTCCAGGTCATGGCGGCGTGATGGACCGGCTCGACGGTTTCCTCGTCGCGGCGATCCTCGCGGCGCTGATCGGCCTCGCGCGCGGCGGCTTCGGTCAGCCGGCCGCCGGCCTTCTGGTCTGGTGAAGCGATGAAGCGGATCATTCTGCTGGGCGCGACCGGGTCGGTCGGATCCAGTGCTCTCGACCTGATCGGACGGCACCGCGACCGCTTCGCAGTCGAGGCGGTGACCGCCAATGGCGATGCTGCGGGTCTTGCGCGGATCGCCCGCGCCTTCGGCGCCCGCTTCGCGGCGGTCGCCGACGCGGCGGCCTATCCTGCGCTGAAGTCGGCCCTCGCCGGATCGGGCATTGAGGTAGCCGCTGGTCCCGCGGCGGTGTCCGAGGCGGCTGCCCGCCCGGCGGACCTCGTCCTTGCGGCGGTCTCGGGAGCCGCGGGGGTGGAACCGGTGCTCGCGGCGATCGGGCAGGGCACGGCGATCGCCCTCGCCAACAAGGAAAGCCTTGCCGCAGCCGGCGCCATGGTCATGGCGGCGGCGCGCGCGCGAGGCATCACGGTCCTGCCGGTCGATTCCGAGCACAATGCCGTCTTCCAGGCGCTCGCGGGCTCGCGGATGGAGGATGTCGAGACCGTCTGGATCACCGCCTCGGGCGGGCCGTTCCGCACCTGGGACGCGGCGCGGATCGCAGCGGCCGTCCCCGAGGATGCGCTCAAGCATCCGAACTACGCCATGGGCGCGAAGATCACCGTCGATTCAGCCGGTCTCATGAACAAGGGTCTGGAACTCATCGAGGCGCATCATCTTTTCGATATCGCGCCGGATCGGCTGAAGGCCATCATCCATCCCCAGCAGCTCGTCCACGGCATGGTCGGTTACCGTGACGGCTCCGTTGTCGCACAGCTCGGCGCGGCCGACATGCGCGTGCCGATCGCCCACTGCCTCGGTTGGCCGGAGCGCATCGACGGGCCGTCGCGGCGACTGAACCTTGCCGAAATCGGCCAGCTGACCTTCGAGGAGCCGGACCTCGGTCGCTTCCCGGCATTGCGCCTGGCTATCGAGGCGATGCAGACAGGCGGCAGGGCGCCAACCGTGCTCAACGCGGCCAACGAGGTCGCCGTCGAGGCCTTCCTCGCGCGGAGCATCGGCTTCGGCGACATCGCGCGCGTGGTTGGGGAAGTGCTGGAGGTCCTTGGGTC
The DNA here is from genome assembly GCF_016793595.1 of Phreatobacter sp. Classification (GTDB taxonomy): domain Bacteria; phylum Pseudomonadota; class Alphaproteobacteria; order Rhizobiales; family Phreatobacteraceae; genus Phreatobacter. The sequence goes on along the minus strand of NZ_JAEULY010000009.1, from coordinate 67,744 downwards.
CGGCCCCGCTCCGGCCACATTGGACGATTTATGGTTGATTGACCATGCCGCGAGAGATCGCGCGCGGGTCTCTATGCATCGCGCGCCGGCTCCGGCATCCTGAACCGTGGGAGGGTATGAGTCCGCGCGCCGGTCTCATATCCAGGGACATTGATATGAACGCCGTTTCCGCTCTGGGCGGGTGGGGCCAGACACTCGTCTGGACCATCATTCCGTTCCTGTTCGTGCTGACCATCGTGGTGTTCTTCCACGAGCTCGGGCATTTCTGGGTCGCTCGCCGCAATGGCGTGCGGGTCGAGATGTTCTCGATCGGGTTCGGCCGCGAGCTCATCGGCTTCAACGACCGTCACGGCACGCGCTGGAAACTCTGCGCCATTCCGCTCGGCGGTTACGTGAAATTCTTCGGCGATGCCGATGCCGCTTCTACCCCTGATTTCGAGACCGCCGCCGCAATGACCGCGACGGAGCGCTCCGAGAGCTTCTTCCACAAGACCCTCGGTCAGCGGGCCGCCATCGTCGCGGCCGGCCCGATCGCCAATTTCATCCTCGCCATCGTCATCTTCGCCGGCATCTTCATGCTGTCAGGCAAGATGATCCTCCAGCCGCGCGTGTCGAACCTGGTGGTCTCCGCGCAGACTGACGAGGGCGGTTTCCGGCGCAACGACGTCATTCTGTCGGTCGATGGCCAGCCGATGACCAGCCTCGACGACGTGCGTCGCGCGATCGAGGCGAAATCCGGCCAGCCGCTCGAGTTCGCTCTCGCGCGCGGCATGCAGCAGATGAAGGTCCAGTCGGCCGCCGACCCCGCATGGTTCCGCTCGTCGGTGGCCGAACAGGCGGGCTTCCGGCCCGGCGATCTTGTCCTGAGTATTGACGGCCGCGCGATCGAGAGCTTCTCCGACATGCAGCGCATCGTCGGTGCAAGCGCCGGCCAGTCTCTCGCCATCAAGGTGGAGCGGGATGGCCGGCAGGTCGACCTGGCGGTCACGCCTGCCATCTTCGAGTTCAAGGACCGTTTCGGCGGGACCCATCGCATCGGCCGGATCGGCATATCCAAGTCGAACGAGCCGGGCGACACCCAGTTCCGCCGCTACGACCCGTTCACCGCCACCTGGATGGGGGTGAAGGAGACCTGGTTCGTCATCGACCGCACCTTCGCCTATCTCGGCGGCGTCATCATGGGCACACAGAGCGCCGATCAGCTCGGCGGCCCGATCAGAATCGCTCAGGTATCGGGAGAGGCCGCGCAGATCGGATTCGTTGCGCTTCTCAGCCTCGCCGCGCTTATCTCGGTGTCCATCGGACTGCTCAACCTGTTCCCCATTCCGATGCTCGACGGCGGCCATCTGGTCTTCTACGCCATCGAGGCGATCCGCGGCCGTCCGATGAGCGAACAGGCGCAGGAAGTGGCCTTCCGCTTCGGTTTGGCGCTTGTCCTGATGCTGATGATCTTCGCCACGTGGAACGATATCCGGGGGCTCGTCGGATGATCGTACGCGTGGCACTGGGGCAACGCCCCGTCAAAAACCGGCCGGCAGCGGGAGGCGTCGTTTGCACTCCCGGTGAAACCGGCTACAAGCGTTTCGCCCGGGAGGAATCCACGGGCGGTCCGCGTTCGCGCGGAACCCACATACCGAACAGACAGGCGCGTGCTTCATGACTTCTTTCGCTCGGACGGTCCGAACGGTCGTGATCGCAGGAACGATGACCGCAGTGGGTCTGGCGACTGCCGCCACCACTGGCATCGTCCTTTCTTCTGGCGCGCAGGCCCAGTCTGCCTCCTCGATCGTCGTGCAGGGCAACCGCCGCATCGAGGCTGATACGGTGCGCTCCTACTTCCAGACCGGTCCGGGCGAGCCCTTGTCGGCGGCCCGTGTCGACGAGGCCATCAAGGCCATGTACGCCACCGGCCTGTTCCGCGACGTGCGCGTCAGCCGCCAGAGCGGCCGTCTCGTGGTCACGGTGTCGGAGAATGAGGTCATCAACCGCGTGGTCTTCGAGGGCAACCGCCGCCTGAAGACCGAGCAGCTTCTGAACGAGATCGAATCGCGACCGCGCGGCACGTTCTCGCGTCCGATGGTCCAGTCAGACACGCAGCGCCTCTACGACGTGTATCGCCGCACAGGCCGCTACGACGTCGAGATCGTGCCGAAGACCATCACGCAGCCGAACGGGCGCATCGATCTCGTTTTCGAGATCAACGAGGGCAAGAAGGCCGGTGTCCGGGCCATCAACTTCGTCGGCAACAACGCCTTCGGCCGGCAGCGTCTGCTGGACGTCATGACGACGGCCGAGACAGGCCTGTTCTCCTGGCTGAAGTCCAACGACGTCTATGATGCCGACCGCCTGAACGCGGACCAGGAGGCGATCCGCCGCCTTTATCTCCGCAATGGCTATGTCGACATGCGCGTCCTGTCGGCACGTGCCGATTTCGATCAGGCCGCTAACAGCTTCACCGTCACGATCGAGGTCGAGGAAGGCCCGCAGTACCGTGTCGGCGCGGTGGACGTGCAGTCCAATATTCGCGACGTTGACGGCGCCACCCTGCGCGGCGCGGTCAAGACCGCCTCGGGCTCCGTCTACAATGTCGAACTGGTCGACAAGTCGCTCGAAGACATCACGCTGGCGGTTGCCCGCCGCGGCTATGCCTTCGCGACTGTTCGCCCGCGCGGCGAGCGCGACCCGTCGACCCTGACCGTCAACCTCGTCTACGTGGTCGAGGAAGGCCCGCGGGTCTATGTCGAGCGCATCAACGTGCGCGGCAACACCCGCACCCAGGACCGCGTCATCCGCCGCGAGTTCGACATGGCGGAGGGCGACGCCTACAACCGCGTGCTTGTTGACCGCGCCGAGCGCCGTCTGAAGAACCTTGGCTTCTTCAAGAACGTCCGCATCACCACCGAGCCGGGTTCGGCCGCCGACCGCGTCGTCGTCAACGTGGATGTCGAGGATCAACCGACCGGCGCCTTCTCGGTCTCTGGTGGCTATTCGACCGCCGACGGCTTCATCGCGGAAGCTTCTGTCGAGGAGCGCAATTTCCTCGGCCGCGGCCAGTTCGTCCGCCTCGGCGGCACGTTCGGCCAGCGCACGCGCGGCGTGAACTTCTCGTTCACCGAGCCCTTCCTGATGGACTATCGGCTGGCCGGTGGTTTCGACGTGTTCTGGAGGCACTCGAACCTGTCGTCCTATCAGCCGTTCGCCTCGACCTCCTACGGCGGTACGCTGCGCCTCGGCATCCCGCTCAACGAGAATTTCGGCGTTCAGCTGCGCTACAGCGCCGTTGCGCAGAAGATCTCCATCCGTGACGACCAGACGAATTGCCGCTCGGCCTATGGTGCGCCGCTGCTGCAGTTTACCGACGGTAGCGGCAATATCCATAATTTCGAGGCGGGAGACCCGCGTTCGACTGGCATGGCGGGCGGCGTCGCGCTGTATCGCGATGCCAGCGGAATGCCGACGACGACGAATACGGGTACGCTTTACACCTGTCTTGACGATGGCGAGACCTCGGTCGCTCTGCGCGCCATCAACGGCCGCACGCGCTTCATCTCCTCGGTCGGCTACTCGCTGATGTATTCGAACCTCGACCGGGCGCAGAACCCGAGCCAGGGTCTCTATGCCGAACTACGCCAGGACTTCGCCGGCGTCGGCGGCGATGCTCGCTACATCCGCACCACCGGTGAAGCCCGCTACTACCACGACCTGACGAACGACTGGATCGCCATGTTCCGCGTCCAGGGCGGTCACATCCTGGGTATCGGCGGACAGAAGACCGGCGGCGGCCAACTCGACTCGATCGATCAGTTCTTCATGGGTCCGGAACTCGTTCGCGGCTTCCAGACGGCCGGCATCGGACCGCGCGATAATGCCGTGCGCAATCTTCTGCTGATGCAAGGCATCAATCGCCCGGGTGACGCGATCGGCGGCACGGCCTATTGGGGCGCTTCGGCCGAGGTCACTTTCCCCTTCACCTTCCTGCCGAAGGATTTCGGCATGCGCGGCGCTCTCTACGCCGACGCGGGTTCGGTCTGGGGCTACAACTCGATCCGCAGCTTCAATACGGGCGGCGGCACGCTTCCCGTGGTGCTCGACGGCTCGGACGCGCACAAGATCCGCTCGTCGGTCGGTGTCGGCCTCCTCTGGAACTCGCCCTTCGGCCCGATCCGCTTCGACTATTCCTTCGTGCTGTCGAAGGCGCGCGGCGACCAGACGCAGGCATTCCGCTTCTCCGGCGGCACGCGCTTCTAACCGGTCGCGCCGCGCCTGAAAGCGCGGCGTTCCGGTTGCGGGACGAACATGGCTGAACCAGTTTTCTTCCATCCGACCGAGGCGATGACCGTCGCCTCGGTCGCTGCATTTCTGAAGGCGGAATTCGCGGGCGAGGGCGGTGACCGGCTGATTCGCGGCGTCGCGGCCCTTGCTGACGCTGGCCCCGGCGATCTCGCCTTTCTCGACAACGCCAAATATGCCGACCAGCTCGCGGCAACACGCGCGGCCGCCTGCCTTGTCCAACCGCGCAATGCCGGCCTCGTGCCGCAGGGTACGGCGGCCATCGTCGTCGGCCATCCCCATGCCGCCTTCGTCTCGGTGTCCCGGCGGCTGTTCCCTCAGGCGCTGCACCCGCAGAGCCTTTTCGGCGCGACCGGCATTTCACCGGGCGCGAACATTCACCCGTCGGCACGCCTGGAGACGGGCGTGATCGTCGATCCCGGCGTCGTGGTGGGACCGGGGGCGGAGATCGGTTCCGGTACGCTGCTGGCTGCCAATTCGACCATTGGCCCGGGCGTCAGGATCGGGCGCGACTGCGCGATTGGTCCCGGCGCCTCGTTGACTCATGCGCTGCTCGGCAATCGCGTGATCCTTCATGCCGGCGTGCGGGTTGGTCAGGACGGTTTCGGCTTCGAGCCGGGCAGGGCGAAACACGCCAAGATTCCCCAAATCGGCCGCGTCATCATCCAGGACGACGTGGAAATCGGTGCCAACAGCACCATCGATCGCGGCCATATCCGCGACACGGTGATCGGCGAGGGCACGAAGATCGACAATCTCGTGCAGGTCGCCCACAACGTCGTTGTCGGCCGGCACTGCCTGATCGTCAGTCAGGTCGGTCTGTCGGGTTCGGCGACGCTTGGCGATTTCGTCATGCTCGGCGGGCAGGTCGGCGTCAACAATCACGTCACCGTCGGCCATGGCGCGCAGATTGCCGCCACCTCCATCGTCAAGGATGACGTGCCGGACGGGGCGCGCTGGGGCGGCCGGCCCGCCAAGCCCGTGCGCGACTGGTTCCGCGAGATTGCCGCCGTCGAGCGGCTGGCGCGGGCCGGCAAGGCGGCCGGCCCGGACAGCGCCTGACGCCCAACCTGCAATCGGACAGTAGCCACCGCCGCCGCAAAGGGTTAGGCAGAACCCAGGCGTCGGAAAGGGGCGGAGACCAGCGGATTATGGACGAGACGACCAGCATCGACACCGTGGGCATCCAGAAGCTGCTCGCGACCCTGCCGCACCGCTACCCGTTCCTGCTGATCGACAAGGTCGTGCGCATGCGCGGCGACGAGTTCGGCGTCGGCATCAAGAACGTCACGGCCAACGAGCCGCAGTTCATGGGGCACTTCCCCAACAACCCGATCATGCCGGGCGTGCTGATGATCGAGGGCATGGCCCAGACCGGTGGCGTCATGGCGCTGGTCTCGGCCGGCAGCACCGGCAAACTGGTCTTCTTCATGACCATCGACAAGGCGAAGTTCAGGAAGCCTGTCGTGCCCGGCGACGTCGTCGAGTACCACATGACCAAGATCGCCAAGAAGCGGAACATCTGGTTCTACCGTGGCGAGGCTTATGTCGATGGCCGTCTCTGCGCCGAGGCCGAGCTCTCGGCCATGCTGGCGGATGCTTGACGCATGAGCCCCCAGGTTCACCCGCTCGCCCATGTCGCCGCCGGCGCAAAGCTCGGCGAGGGCGTTCGCGTCGGCCCCTTCTGCACGGTCGGGCCGGAGGTCAGTCTCGGCGAGGGCGTGGTGCTTCACTCACACGTCAATGTCGATGGCCTGACAGAGATTGGCGCGCGCACGGAAATCCACCCCTTCGCCTCCATCGGCACGCCGCCGCAGGATCTGTCCTACAAGGGTGAGCCGACGCGCCTCGTCATTGGCGAGGATTGCGTCATCCGCGAGAGCGTCACGGTCAATCGCGGTACGCCCAAGACCGGGCTGACCCAGATCGGCGACCGGTGCTTCCTGATGGCCTATGCCCATGTCGCGCATGACTGCCGCGTCGGCAACAACGTCATCTTCGCCAATGCCGCGACGCTTGGCGGCCATGCCAAGGTCGGCGATTTCGTCTTCCTCGGCGGGCTCTGTGCGGTGCACCAGTTCACCCGGATCGGCGATTTCGCCATGATCGGCGGCGTCACCGGCGTCAAGGACGACGTGATTCCCTTCGGCATGGCCTTCGGCGCCAATGGCGCATCGGGCGAACTGATCGGCCTCAACGTGGTCGGCATGAAGCGGCGCGGCTTCGGGCGTGAGGACGTGAAGACGGTGCGCGCCTGCTACGAGATGCTGTTCTACGGGCCGGGCACCTTCGCCGAACGCCTCGCCGAGGCGACAGCCGCCTACGCCGCCCACCCGGCGGCCGGTCGCCTCATTGCCTTCATCGAGGCCGGCGAGAAGCGCCCTGTCATGATGGCGGCGCCCAAGAAGACCCGTGTCGCAGGCAGCGGTCCGGCCGCGGCAGATGACTGACACCACGCCGCTCGGCATCATCGCCGGGGCAGGGGCTTTTCCGCCCGCGCTGGCGCGCGCGGCGACGGCACGAGGCCGCCCGGTCTTTGGCCTCCTGCTCAAGGGGATCGCGGGGCGCGAGCTCGAGGCCTATCCGCATGCCTGGGTGGGCATCGGCCGCTTCGGCGCGATCCTGAAGGCCGCGCGGAAGGCGGGCTGCCGCGACCTCGTGCTGATCGGCTCGCTGGTGCGGCCAAATCTCTGGACGACCGTCCCCGACATCAGCGCGCTGAAAGTGCTGCCGGATGTCGTGAAGCTCTATCGCGGCGGCGACGACCACCTCCTTCGCGGCATTGCCGGACTATTCGAGCGCGAGGGCTTCCGCCTGCTCGCCGCCCAGGACGTGGCGCCGGAACTGCTGATGCCGGCCGGCGTGCTCGGTCGCCATTCCCCAGGGGAGGCCGACCGCGCCGACATAGCAGTGGCGCTCGCGGCTATCGCGGCGCTCGGCCCCTACGACGTCGGGCAGGGCATGGTCATCGGCGGGCGGCGGATCGTCGCGGTCGAGGGCGCCGAGGGCACGGATGGCATGCTGGATCATTGCCGCCAGATGCGAGACAGCGGACGGCTGAAATGGCCGCCGGGAACCGGCCTCATCGTCAAGGCGCCGAAGCCTGGCCAGGACCGGCGCATCGACATGCCCGCGATAGGCCCGGCCACCATCGAGAAGGCTGCCGCCGCAGGCTTGCGGGGCGTTGCCGTACCGGCCGGCTCGGCGCTGGTGGTCGATATGGAGGAGGTCGTGCGGCGCGCCGATGCGCTCGGCCTGTTCGTGGTCGGGCTTGAGGCAAGCGCAACGTGACCGAACAGCCTCTCGACGTCTTCATTCTCGCTGGCGAGGAATCCGGCGATCAGCTCGGCGCGCATCTGATGGACGCTTTGCCGGCCATGCACCCTGTTGGCGTGAGTTTCCGGGGTGTCGGCGGCCCGCGCATGGAGCAGCGCGGCCTCGTCTCGCGCTTCCCGATGTCCGACATCGCCCTGTTCGGCATTACCTCGATTATCGCGCATATCCCGAAAATCCTGCGTCGCGTGCGCGAGACCGTGCAGGCGCTCATCGACAACCCGCCGGATGTGCTGGTGCTGATCGATTGCCCCGGATTCAACCGCCGCGTCGGCCGGCAGATCCGCAAGCTGCGTCCCGACATCCCCATCGTCTTCTACGTCTCACCGACCGTCTGGGCCTGGCGTCCGAGCCGGGCGGCGGAGATGCGCCCCTACGTCGATCATCTGCTGGCGCTGCTGCCGTTCGAGCCGGAGGTTCACCGCCGGCTCGGTGGCCCGCCGACGACCTATGTCGGCCATCCGATCTCCGAACGCCTTGCCGATATCCGGCCCTCGGCCAGGGACCAGGCGCGGCGCGACGGCATGCCGCCGCGCGTGCTCGTTCTGCCCGGTTCGCGCCGGCTGGAAATTGAGCGCCTCAGTCCGCTGTTCGCCGACGTGCTCGTGACGGTCGAGGCGGAGCGCGGGCCCATCGAGTGGGTTCTGCCAGCCGTCCCGCACCATCGCGCCTTGATCGAGCAGCTGGTATCGCGCTGGCCAGTAAAACCCGCGATCCTCGATGGCGAAACTGCCAAGTTCGAGGCCTTCCGCACCGCGCGGGCGGCGCTCTCCTGTTCCGGCACGGTGACGCTCGAGGTGGCGGTTGCCGGCGTGCCGCAGGTCGTCGCCTACCGCACCGGCTGGCTGGAGGCCCAGATCGCGCGCCGGCTCATCACCGCCGAGAGCGCGGTGCTGGCCAATCTCGTCATCGGCGAGAAAGTGATCCCGGAATTCCTGCAGGAGTACGGCACGGTGCAGGCCGTCGCGTCGGCGCTGTCCGATGTGATCGGCGACACGCCCGCGCGCGCGCGCCAGGTCGCGGCCATCGGCACGCTCGACGCGCTAATGGATTTTTCGGGCGAGGATCCGAGCATCAAGGCCGCGCGCGTCGTTCTCGACACGTGGCGCACCAGGTCCGGCGCGAGGCCGCTCAGCACCTGAAACGCGAACGGGGCGCCGAAGCGCCCCGTCGGTCAAGTCATCGATTGCGGATCACTTCCGGCGCGAGATCGGCATATAGTCGCGGCGCGTCTCGCCCGTGTAGAGCTGGCGCGGACGGCCGATCTTCTGCTGCGGATCCTCGATCATTTCCTTCCACTGCGCGATCCAGCCGACCGTGCGCGCGAGCGCGAACAGAACGGTGAACATGGCGGTCGGGAAGCCCATCGCCTTCAGCGTGATGCCCGAGTAGAAGTCGATGTTCGGGTAGAGCTTCTTTTCGATGAAATAGTCGTCCGACAGCGCGATGCGCTCCAGCTCGATGGCCACGTCCAGCAGCGGATCGTCCTTGATGCCGAGCTCGCCGAGCACCTCGTGGCAGGTCTTCTGCATGATCTTGGCGCGCGGGTCGTAGTTCTTGTAGACCCGGTGGCCGAAGCCCATCAGGCGGAACGGATCGTTCTTGTCCTTCGCCTTGGCGACGAATTTCGGGATGTTCTCGACATGCCCGATCTCGCCGAGCATCTTCAGCGCGGCTTCGTTGGCGCCGCCATGGGCCGGGCCCCAGAGGCAGGCGATACCGGCCGCGATGCAGGCGAAGGGGTTGGCGCCGGAGGAACCGGCGAGACGCACCGTCGAGGTCGAGGCGTTCTGCTCGTGGTCCGCATGCAGGATGAAGATGCGGTCCATGGCGCGGGCGAGGACGGGGTTCGCCTTGTAGTCCTCGGCCGGCACGGCGAAGCACATGCGCAGGAAGTTCGACGAGTAGTCGAGATCGTTCTGCGGATACATGAACGGCTGGCCAATGGAGTACTTATAGGCCATGGCCGACAGCGTCGGCAGTTTCGCGACGAGACGGATCGACGACACCATCCGCTGGTGCGGGTCGGCGATGTCGATGGAGTCGTGGTAGAAGGCCGACAGAGCGCCGACCGCGGCGACCATGACGGCCATCGGGTGGGCGTCGCGGCGGAAGCCCTGGAAGAACCGCGTCATCTGGTCGTGGACCATGGTATGGCGCGTGACGCGGTAGTCGAAATCGGCCTTCTGGGCTGCCGTGGGCAGTTCCCCGTAGAGCAGCAGGTAGCAGGTTTCGAGGAAGTCGCCATGCTCGGCGAGCTGCTCGATCGGGTAGCCGCGATAGAGCAGGACGCCCTCGTCGCCATCGATATAGGTGATCTGGCTTTCGCAGCTTGCAGTCGAGGTGAAGCCCGGATCGTAGGTGAACATGCCGGTCTGGGCGTAGAGCTTGCCGATGTCGACCGTCGACGGTCCGACGGTGCCGTCCGAGACCGGCAGCTGCACGGTCTTGTCACCATAGGTCAGCGTCGCGGACTTTGAACTTGCGGCCATGGGCAACCCCTTGAATTCGCGAAATAATCTAGTCGTGTCCAATCATGGTCTCAACCGTGACCTGACGCGCCCCATGGATCGGATAGACGCTTTTTCGCAACGCGGCAAGTTGCGGCGGGCGGCGACTGCGTGACCTGCCACGGAAGGAGGGCTTGTCTATCGCCCTCCTGGTGGCGCCAATCGCGTCAGAGGCGAGCCTGGTCGGCAATGCGCGCAAGGCTTTCCTCTCGGCCGAGCACGTCCAGCACGTCGAAAATGCCGGGGGACGTTGTACGACCGGTGAGGGCGGCGCGCAGCGGCTGGGCCAGTGCGCCGAGCTTGGCGCCACGTGCCTCCGCCTCGGCACGCACGGCCGCGTCGGCTGCCGTTGCGCTCCATTCGGGCATGGCGGAAAGGCGGACATGGAGCGCGCCGAGATGGCCGCGTGCTTCCTCGGTCAGCAGCGCTTTCGCCTTGTCGTCGACTGGCAGCGGGCGCGCCTCGAGAAGGAAGCGCGCGCCGTCGATCAGCTCCAGAACGGTCTTGGCCCGTTCCTTCAGTCCCGGCATGGCCTTCAGAAGCTGCGCGCGCACCTCCGGCGTCAGCGCGGCCTGAATGGCCGGCCCGTTTTCGATATGCGGCAGGACGTCGTCGATCGCCGCGACAAGTCGGGCATCGTCGGCATGGCGGATATAGTGGCCGTTGACGGCTTCCAGCTTGACGAAGTCGAAGCGCGCCGGCGATCGGCCGACGCCAGAGAGGTCGAAGGCCGCGATCATCTCGTCGGTGGAGAAGAACTCCTTGTCGCCCTGGCTCCAGCCGAGGCGGACGAGATAGTTGCGCAGCGCCTCCGGGAGGTAGCCCAGAGCCCGGTACTGCTCGACGCCGAGCGCGCCGTGGCGCTTGGAGAGCTTGGCGCCGTCCGGTCCGTGGATCAGCGGGATATGCGACATGGACGGCACCGACCAGCCCAGCGCCTCGTAGATCTGGGTCTGGCGCGCCGCATTGGTGAGATGATCGACGCCACGGATGATGTGGGTAATACCCATGTCGTGGTCGTCGACGACAACGGCATGCATATAGGTCGGCGTTCCGTCCGAGCGCAGCAGGATGAGGTCGTCGAGATCCTTGTTCGGGATCACCACGCGGCCCTGGACCTCGTCATTGACCACCGTCTCGCCATCCTGCCGCGCCTTCAGGCGGATCACCGGCTTGACGCCCGCGGGCGCTTCGGACGGGTCGCGGTCGCGCCAGCGGCCGTCATAACGCGGCGGACGGCCCTCCTTCATGGCGAGCGCGCGCATCTCCTCCAGCTCCTCGGGCGTTGCGTAGCAATAGTACGCCTTGCCCTCGGCGAGGAGCTGGCGGGCAACCTCGGCATGTCGTTCGGCGCGGGCGAACTGGTAGATCGTCTGCCCATCCCATTCGAGACCGAGCCAGGTAAGGCCATCGATGATCGCGCCGATCGCCTCGGTGGTCGAGCGCTGGCGGTCGGTATCCTCGATGCGCAGCAGCATCTGGCCGCCGGTCTTCTTCGCATACAGCCAGTTGAACAGGGCGGTGCGCGCGCCGCCGATATGCAGGAAGCCCGTCGGGGAGGGGGCGAAACGGGTGACGACCGTCATGATTCTTCCGAAGACGACAGGAGGGGCCGGCAGACCTTAGGCTGGGAGCCGGAAAGCGCGTGCCTGTAGCACGGCGCGCGCGGCTTGGGGAGCGTCGGTTGCGGGGGCGGGCGAGGGCCATCGCGGCAGTGCTGGGAACGGCCGGGCGGCCGGCGGCGACCGGGCGCGCCGGCCTTGCCTACGCCGAGGCACGCGAACGGCTTGCCGGCTGGCTGGCTCTGGAGGTGGAGCGCGGCAGGGCCTTCCTGTTCCTGCCCGTGGCCTTCGGCATTGGAATCCTCATCTATTTCGGCGCGCCTGACGAGCCGACGCTGTGGGCGCCAGCTCTCGCCGCGATCGGTCTCGGGCTGCTGGCGATGCGCCTTCGGGAGTATCACTGGGCGTTCCTCGGTGTTGTCGGCCTTGCGGCGATGGCCGCCGGATTTGGCGTCGCCGCCCTGCGCACGCAATGGCTGGCCCATACGGTGCTCGGCACCGAAACCGCTTTCGTGCGGATCACTGCATGGGTCGAGGTGGTTGAAAGGCGCGAGAACGGCGACCGGCTGACGCTGGCCCCGATTTCGGCGGAACCGGCTCTGGCGCAGCTGCCGTCGCGCATTCGGGTCACCAGCCGAACCGCGACCGGCGCGAAAGTCGGGCAGGCCGTTGTCTTCTCGGGGCGCCTTCGACCGCCCGCCGATCCGGCAGCGCCGGGCCTCTTCGACTTCGGCCGCGATGCCTATTTCGCCGGAGTGGGTGCAACCGGATTCGCCGTTGGACGCGTCACGCCGGCCGAAGCCGGCGACGCTCCACTGGGTGTCAGGATGCGCGCCACGCTGGATCGGCTACGCTCGGCGATCAGCGAGCGGATTCGAGCCGCGATCCCCGGCCATGCCGGCGCCATCGCCGATGCGCTGGTCAGCGGCAAGCGGGACGGCATACCCGAGGGCCTCAACGAGGCGATGCGCGCGGCCGGCCTCTACCACATCCTGTCGATCTCGGGATTTCACATGGCGCTTGTCGCCGCGCTGATCTTCGCGGTGGTGCGCGGCGGATTGGCGCTGGTGCCGGCACTTGCTCTCAGGCGGCGCGTCAAGGCGTGGGCGGCCTTCGCGGCGCTTCTGGCCTCCACGGCCTATCTCGTCATCTCGGGCGCCGAAGTCGCGACGCAGCGTTCCTGGCTGATGATCGCCGTCGTGCTGATCGGCGTGATGCTCGATCGCGGCGCGTTGACGCTCCGGACGCTGGCGCTCGCGGCCCTCGCGGTGCTCATCCTGCTGCCGGAAAGCCTGCTCGGACCGAGCTTCCAGATGTCTTTCGCGGCGACGCTGGCACTGGTCTCGGGCTACACGATGCTGCGACCCTGGGCCGAGCGCCATGCGGACGGCGGCGTCAGCGCCGGTCGCGCGCTGCTGCTCGTGACGAACGGCGTCGCGGGCCTCGCCATGAGTTCCTTCGTCGCCTCGCTCGCGACGACGCCCTATTCGGCCTACCACTTCAATGCGATCCAGTTCTACGGCGTGCCCGGCAACCTCCTCGGCGCGCCGATCATCGAATTCTTCGTCATGCCGCTGGAGATTCTCGCGCTGCTGCTCTGGCCGTTCGGCTGGGATCGACCGGTCTGGGCGCTGGCGGGTCTGGGCGTCGAGCTGTTCATCAAGATCGCGGAATGGGTCGCATCCTGGCCTGGAGGCAAAACCGTCGTGCCTTCGTTCGGACCGTCGGCGCTTGGGCTGATGTCGGCCGGGTTCATCCTGATGGCAGCCCTGTCGACGCCGCTGCGCTGGTTCGGCGTGCCGCTGTTCGCGTTCGGCATGGCGCTGGTTCCGGGCGCCGCAAGGCCGTCGATCATGATCGACGCCGAGGGCTTCACCGTGGCGGCCCGCGGCGCCGACGGGCGCATGCGCGTCGTCTCGCCGCGCGGCAATCGCTTCACGGTGCAGCGCTGGCTGTCATCCGACGGTGACGCGCGGATCGCCTCCGACAATTCGCTGATGGCCGGCGTGCGCTGCGACGCGCTTGGCTGCGCCATGCCGCTGCCTGAGGGTGGTCGGATCGCGGTTCCGCGACAACCTGAAGCGGTCGCGGATGACTGCCGCGAGGCGCGCATCGTCGTCACGCGCTTCGCCCTGCCAGCCAACTGCCGGGCGCTCATCATCGACACGCGTGCCCTGGCCTGGACCGGAGCGGTCCGCCTGTTTCGGGAGGGCGACGGCTACCGGGTCGAAACCGCGCGTGCCGCATCCGGCACGCGTCCATGGTTCCGACCACGGCCAGCCGGGGCGCCCGTATCACTGCTGCAACCAGCGGCAGGGAGCCAATCGTCACAGCCGGCTCAACCGGCAACCGATGACGAGGCAGAGCCGCCGGCCGACACCGATCAGTAGCGGCGGATGAGGCCGATGAGCTTGCCCTGGATACGCACGCGGTCCGGACCGAGAACCCGCGTTTCATAGGCAGGGTTCGCCGCTTCGAGGGCGATCGACGTGCCACGCTTGCGCAGGCGCTTCAGCGTCGCCTCCTCGTCGTCGATCAGCGCGACGATGATGTCGCCGGTCTCGGCTGCCTCGCCCCGGCGGATGAGGGCAAGATCGCCCTCAAGGATGCCGGCTTCGATCATCGAATCGCCGCGCACCTCGAGTGCGTAATGCTCGCCGCGCGTCAGCATTTCCGGCGGCACCGAAACCGTCGCTGTACGGTGCTCGATCGCCTCGCGCGGCACGCCGGCGGCGATGCGCCCCATCAGCGGCACGGCGACCGGCATGACGGTCTCATCGTCCGACGGCGCGGGGCGCGCGCGCCCCAGTGAACCTTCGATGACGCTTGGCGAGAACTTGCCACGCTGCGGGCCCGCCGACTGTTCGGGCTGCTTGATCACTTCCAGCGCCCGCGCGCGGTTGGGCAGGCGGCGGATAAAGCCGCGTTCTTCCAGCGCCGTGATGAGACGATGGATGCCGGATTTCGACTTCAGGTCCAGCGCCTCCTTCATCTCGTCGAAGGACGGCGGCACGCCGCTCTCCTTGAGGCGCTCCTGGATGAACCGGAGAAGTTCGTGTTGCTTGCGTGTCAGCATCGGATTCGCCCCTCGTCGCGACAGGCCCGACTCGCGTCGAACAGACCATGAACGGTCACTATCCGTTCTTTATGTGTTCCGCAAGCATTGAAATTTCGTGAAGTCTGCGATCAGCGCGCGAGACGAATGATGCGGCAGGGCTCGCCCGCCTGAGCCGCGCTCGCGTGGGGCGCGCGCACGATCAGCGCCTCGGCTTCGGCCAGAACCCGGATCATCGACGAATCCTGCACCGGGAATGGCGTCGCGACCAGTTTTCCGTTCGTGTCGGTCAATGTAGCGCGCAGGTAGTCCTGCCGGTGATCGTTCGCGGCGAGACCAATCCCCAGCGCTGCGCTTTCCTCGATTGGCAGAATGTCGTTGCGCCCCGCGAGGCGGCGCAACAGGGGGCCAAGGAACAGCGTCGCGCAGACGAAGGAGGCCACCGGATTGCCGGGCAGGCCGAGCAGCCGCAACCCCGAGAGATTGGCCATCATCAGCGGTTTGCCCGGCCGCATCGCGATCTTCCAGAAGGACGGCTCGGCGCCTTCCTCCGCGATCACCTGGCGCATCAGGTCGTGCTCCCCGACCGAGGCGCCGCCCGATGTCACGAGGATGTCGTGCCCCTCGGCACGGGAATGCCGGACCGCTGCCAGCGTTGCGTCCAGTCGGTCGGGTACGATGCCGAGCAGGGTCGCCTCTCCCCCTTCGCGCCGGACAATGGCGGCGAGCGCCAGGGCGTTGGAGGAGACGATCTGACCAGGTCCCGGCTCGGTGCCCGGTTCCACCAGTTCGTCGCCGGTCGACAGAATCGCGACGCGGGGACGGCGATGCACCGGCACGGCGGCATGATTCATGGCCGCCGCGAGTGCGAGGCGGCGTGGCTCCAACCGCATGCCGGCAGCGAGGGCCGGCGCGCCCTCGGTGAAATCGAGGCCCTTGCGACGAATGAACTGGCCGGGCGCCGGCCTGTCGCGAAACGTCACCATGCCGCCTGAGCGGGACACGTCCTCCTGGATCACGACAGCATCGGCTCCGTCGGGGATTCCGGCGCCCGTGAAAATCCGGATGGCTGTGCCGCCGGTCATCGAGCCGGCAAAGGGCCGACCGGCTGCGGCCTCTCCGGCGACGGGCAGCGTCGCGGGCAGATCGGCGGCGCGCACCGCGTAACCATCCATGGACGACATGTCGGACGGTGGTTGCGTGCGGCGCGAGACGAGCGCGCGCGACAGAACGCGGCCATCGGCATCGCCGATCGAAACCCATTCCTCGGGCAGCGGGCCAGCGCCCTCCAGCACCTTGGCGAGCGCGTCTGCAACCGGCGTCAACCCCGCCATGTCACTCCGCCCTGTAGCTGCCGGAAGCGCCGCCGGCCTTCTCCATCACGCGAATGGCCTCGATCCGCATGCCGCGGTCCACGGCCTTCACCATGTCATAGACGGTCAGGCACGCGACCGAGACGGCGGTCAGCGCCTCCATCTCCACCCCTGTCTGGCCGGTGACCTTGACTGTTGCCCGGACGGTAACGCCCGGCAGGGCCTCGTCCGGATCGATCTCGACGGACACTTTGCTGATCAGCAACGGATGGCAGAGCGGGATGAGTTCGTGGGCGCGCTTCGCCGCCATGATGCCGGCGATGCGCGCTGTACCGAGCACGTCGCCCTTCTTCGCTTCGCCGGCCTGCACGATGGCAAGCGTCTCGGGCTTCATGACGACGCGGCCCTCGGCGACCGCGACACGTTCGGTCGCGGGCTTCGCCGAGACATCGACCATATTGGCCTGCCCTTGGGCATCGAGATGGGTGAGGCGTGTTCCTGAAGCCATGAAGCGGGATTAGCCTGTTGCCGCCGCTGCGGCAACGCCGCCGAATGCGCGCCTGAACGTCAGGACGCAGCCGCTGGCTCTCCGGCCTCCGCAGCGGCTTGCCGGATCGCTCCGGCGATCGTCTCGGGCGCCTCGGCTCCGGCTATGCCGTACTTGCCGGCGACGATGAAGAACGGCACGCCGGTCACGCCGATGCGCTGCGCGGAGGCGATTTCGCGGCGGGTCCGCTCGATATCGGAATCCGAGCCGAAAAGCTCGGTCAGCAGTGCCGGATCGAGGCCGTTGGCCGCGCCGATCTCGATCAGAACGGCGTTGTCGGAGAGATTGCGCCCCTCGACGAAGAAAGCGCGGAACAGGGCCTCGACGACGGCGCCTTGCTGGCCGCCCGCACGCGACCAGAGCACGAGGCGGTGCGCGTTCATGGTGTTCGGCGCAACCGCTATCCTGTCGAAGTCGAAAGCGATGTCTTCCTCGGCACCGATCCCGGTCAGCCGCTGGTGGATCTGTTCGATGCGCTCGGCCGAGCCGAACTTGGCGATCATATAGGCGCGGCGGGGCTCGCCTTCGGGCGGCAGTTCGGGCGCAAGCTGATAGGGCCGCCAGTGGACATCCACCGCCACGTCGGGAACGAGGGCGATGGCTTTCTCCAGCCGCCGCTTGCCGATGAAGCACCAGGGGCAGACGACATCAGATACGACATCGACGGTGAGAGCGGTGCTTGCCATGACGGTCTCCTGCGCGGAAAACCTATCCTATCGCCGGGCCGCCGCTTTCGCCACGCTCAGGAGCTGCTCCAGAACGGCCTGCGTGTCGGCCAGCGCATCACGTCCCGGTGAGGTGTCCTTTGGCCGTGTGTCCTCGAAGGGCAGGGGGCCGCTCTGGCGGGCTCCGCCGGGCACGCCGAGGGGCGTTACGCCAGTTTCGGCAAGGCGCTGCGACAGGCCGACGACAGCGCGCCCGTCGCCGATGACGCCCGCCACCCGCTGGCCCAGCAGCGGGTCTGCCCGCACGACCGGCGCGATCTCACCGCCGGCCTCGGCATAGGCGGCATGCAGGTCGCTCTCGGCAAACCGTCGTCCACCAACGGCCACGACACCCGCCGCATCTCCGGCGAGCAGCATGGTCTTCGGCGTCGGGCCGGCGGTCGCGGGAACGCCGGTGTCGCGGAAGCCGTCGGCGTCGGTGAACCAATAGGGCGGCCGCCCGTGTTCGGCCCCGGGGGGAAACGCGTTCAACGGCACCATGGCGCCGCGCATCATCAGGGCGCCTTCCGCGCTGATCCGCGTCTCGATCAGCGTTGCGGACTGGCCGTCATGCTCGGCGCCGAGCGGAACCGCGCCGTCCGGTCCGGCGATCCTGATGAGGCCCGCCTCGCCGACAGCCAGAAAGGCGTCGCGGGCGAAGTCGCCGCCGGCCCCCGGCGCGGCCGCAGCTTCCTGCCCGCGGCGGGCGAGCAGCGTGACATGGCGCAGCGATCCGAGAGCCTCCGGGTCGGCACGCTCGAGGCTCTCCGCCGCGGCAGCGGGAAGGACAAGGTGACTAGTCGCACTCTCGGCAACGTCGTCGATCAGCGCGCGCAGCGCCAGCGGGGGGTGGGCGACGAACTGGCCGCCGCTCATCAGCCAGGGCACGACCTGCAGCGCAAGGCCGGCGAAAGTGTCGGGCGCAAGCGTCGCCGCGATCACCGAACCCTCGTCCGGTGCGCCGGAGACGAAGGGGGCGAGGCCGCCAGCAATCAGTTCATTGTGGCTGCGCGGCACGGCGACATGGCCCGCGGCCGTCGCGTCGGCGGTGACAAGGACGACATGGTCCGCGGGATTATCGGCGCGCTCGACTTCGAAATGCTCGGCTTCGCTGGCCGCGTCGAGGACGTCGTCCAGCGCCATGACGCCGTCCAGCGCCGGGCCGCCGATCGAAAGCACGGCGCGCACCGAGAAGCACTCGGCGGCCGCGTGGCGCATCAGGTCCGCGCACTCCACCGGTCCGGCGCGACCGGTCGTGAGGATCGCCCGCACGCCGAGCCGCTGAAGGTGCTGGACGGTCTCGCGCCGGCCCCATCCGAGCGGAACGGGCGCGGCGATCAGTCCCGCCCGCGCGATGGCCAGCAGCGCGATCACGGCCTCGGATGACAGCGCGAACTGGGTCGCGACCACGCTGTCGATCGGCAGGCCCAGCGCGCGCAACCTGCCGGCGGCGGCATCGACAATGCCGTCGAGTTCGCCCCAGCTCAGGTTGATGACCGGACCGCCGATGATCAGCGGGCGGTTGGGCGCGTCGCGCAGGGCCGGGTTGTGCGGCCGGATCGCGGCGGCGCGGCGCAACAGCCCGTCGATCGTGGCGCGCCCGGCGACGGCCATCGACTTGTCCTTGTTGGTCCGCTTGAGAATCACCGCTGCGCAGCCCCAGAGGCGTCGCGACGCCACCACGTCTCGGTGAGATAGCCGAAAACCGATGATTCGGCAGGCATGCCGACGTGGTTCCAGCGGGCTATCCACTGCGTCGGCTGGTGGAACAGCGGAACCATGTAGAAACCAGACGTGATCGTGCGGTCGAGCGCACGCGCTGCGGCGACCAGATCGTCGCGCGTCTTCGCCTCGACGATCGCCTCGACCAGCCGGTCCACGGCAGGGTCGGCAATGCCTGGCAGGTTGCGGCTGCCCGGCTGTCGGCCGGCGGCACTCCCCCAGTAGAAAGCCTGTTCGTTGCCCGGCGACAGCGACGTGTTCCACCAGCGATAGTCGACCATGTCGAAGTCGTATTCACGCAAGCGGCGATCGTACTGGACCGCATCGACATTGCGGACTGTCGCGGCGATGCCGGCCCGACGCAGAAAGCGTTGGAAGGTCAGCGCCAGCCGCTCCTGCTCGCGCGTCGCGACGAGCATCTCGAAGGCGAAGGGCTGGTCGGTCGCGCGGTTGCGCAGGACGCCGGCCTTGAGCACCCAGCCGGCCGCCTCGAACAGGCGGATCGCCTCGCGCAGGCGGCTCCGGTCGGCTCCCGTGCCGTCCGAAGCCGGCACGCTGTAGCTGCCGCCGAGGATGTCTTCGCGGACATTGGCTTCGACGCGGGCCAGGAGCGCGCGCTCGCCCTCATCCGCCGGGCGTCCGCGCGCGGAGAGGTCCGATCCCTCGAACAGCGACTGTGTTCGCTCGAACCCGCCGGAATAGAGGTTGCGGTCGGTCCATTCGAAATCGAACAGCAGTCCGATTGCCTCGCGAACCCGCGCGTCGGCGAAGATCGCGCGGCGGGTATTCATGGCAAAGCCGCGAATGCCCTTCGGTGTGCCCTGCCGGATCGTCTCGCGGGTGATGCGCCCCTCGCGCATGGCGGGGAAGTCGTAGCCGGTCGCCCATTGGCCGGGATCGCTTTCCACGCGGCTGTCGACCAGCCCCTTCTTGAACGCCTCGAACAGCGTGTTGCTGTCGCGGTAGAAGTCGAAACGGATCTCGTCGACGTTGAAAAGTCCGCGATTGATCGGCAGGTCGCGGCCCCACCAGTCGGGGTTGCGCCTGAGCGTGATGCTCTCGCCGGCCCGCATCTCGCCGACGACATAGGGCCCGGAGCCGAGGAGCGGGGTCAGCGTCGTCTCCTCGAAGGTCTCGGGATCGATTGCATGGCGTGGCAGGATCGGCATGAGCCCGAGGATCATCGGCAGTTCGCGATCGTTGGCGCCGGCGAGATCGAAGCGGATCGTCAGATCGTCGATCAAATCCACGCCTGTGACCTTGCCGTAATAGGTCCGGTGGTTCGGGCGTCCGCGCGTGCGCAGGAGGTCATGGGAGAACTTCACGTCGTGGGCCGTCACCGG
This sequence comes from Phreatobacter sp., assembly GCF_016793595.1. GTDB lineage: Bacteria > Pseudomonadota > Alphaproteobacteria > Rhizobiales > Phreatobacteraceae > Phreatobacter. The sequence continues at coordinate 47,365 of NZ_JAEULY010000009.1, read as the reverse complement.
CTTGCCATCCGAGAAGCGGGCGCGGGGATCGATATGGAAGATGACCCAGGAGCGGTCGTCGGGGACCTCCAGCCCGCGGGCGACCTGGGGGTAGAGCGTGAACGGTTCGTCGTGACCGCGCGTCAGCAGCGTCTCGTGCAGGTACTGCCGTGCGCCCGGCACGGGCAGGCCGCGAACGACGAAGGGATTGAGCGTGTCGAACGTGCCGGAAGCACCGAGCACCAGACGACCGCCTTTCGGCGCGTCCGGATTGACGTACCGGCGGTGCGCGAGATCGGGAACGGAGGCCGGATCCCCGTGCATGGCGATGGCCGGGCGCATCTCGGCACGCGGCCAGCCGGACGCCTTGGCCGCACCAGCGCCTTGCCCGAGGGCGCCCAGTGCGACGAGGAGAATGCGAAACAGGGGCATGATGCGGCGCGCCATGCTGCGGATGCTAGCACGAAGCGGAGCGATTCCGGCTTTTCAACCGGTCGGCGAGAGGCTATTCAGCGCACGCTCCGGCCGCGCCACCATGTCGCCACGTTCCACGGCGAAAGAGCGCGTCCGATCCGAATCCTGCCCGTCCGACCCGCCGCCGACAGCGTGCGCCGGACACGATCGAAAGGGCCTGTACATGCTCGCATCCGCCAAAGTCGCGGTCCGTCTCGGCCTCGGCGCCGCGCTGTTCCTGGTTCCTGCCGTGGCTTTTGCCCAGGCCCAGCAGCAGCGTCCGGCGCAGCGTCCGGCACAGCCGGCCCCGGCCGCCCCCGCTGCTACGCCGGCGGCTCCGACGACGAACGACAACATGGCTGCGATCCAGACCCCCTGGGTGAAGCTGTGCGACAACGTGCCCACCGACGAGCGCACCCCGCCGACGACCAAGAAGCTCTGCATGGTCGTGCAGGAAACGCGCGCCGAGAACGGCCAGATGCTCGCCTCCGTCCAGATCCGCGAGCTGGAGGGCGAGCGTCCGCGCCTGATCATCGCTGTGCCGGTCGGCATGTCGCTGCAGCCGGGCATCCGCGTGGTGCTGGAAGGCGGCCAGGGCGCCGCCCAGCCGCAGGCCATGCGCTACGAGGTCTGCCTCCCCAACGCCTGCTTCGCGCAGATGGAGATGCAGCCGGACTTCCTGACCCGTATGAAGCGGTCGAACAACCTCAGCATCCAGGTCGTCAACATGAACAACCGCGCGATCTCGCTCGGCATGTCGCTGCAGGGCTTCGCTGCCTCCTACGACGGCCAGCCGGTCGATCCGAAGGCCTATGAGGAAAGCCAGCGCCGCCTGCAGGCCGAACTCCAGCGCCGCGGCGAGGAAGCCCAGCGTCGTCTGCAGGAGCAGCAGCAGCGCCAGCAGGGCGCCCCGGGTGCTCCGGGCGCCACGCCGCTGCCGGGCATGACGCCGATCCCGGGCGCCGCTCCGCTGGCTCCGCCGCAGCGCTGATCGCTCCACCTCCGGGTTTCTGAACGGCGCGGCTCGGTCGCGCCGTTTTTCTTTGCCGCGCCGTTTTTCTCGGCTCCCCGCTTCGTTTGCGGTGCAGCATCCGCCCTTCCACGGAATTGTGCGCGGCAACGGAACCGGCTAACCCGAGGGCATCAGGGGAGGGCGCCATGAAGCTGCCGCGCAACATCTACAAGCCGCTCGCCATCGGCGCGCCGGAGCCGTTCCGCGAGCTACCCGTTCGCCTTGAGCGCATGATCCATTTCGTGCCGCCGCACATGGAGAAGGTGCGCGCGAAAGTGCCGGAGCTCGCGAAGTCGGTCGATGTTGTTCTGGGCAATCTCGAGGACGCCATCCCGCTCGACGCCAAGGAAGCGGCGCGGCGCGGCTTCATCGAGATGGTTCAGGCGACTGACTTCGGTACGACCGGAGTGTGGACGCGCGTCAACGCGCTCAATTCACCCTGGATTCTCGACGACCTTACGGAGATCGTCGGTTCGGTCGGCCGCAAGCTCGACGTCATCATGCTGCCGAAGGTCGAGGGCGCCTGGGACATCCACTATCTCGACCAGCTGCTCGCCCAGCTCGAAGCCAAGCACCAGGTGACCAAGCCGATCCTGATCCACGCCATTCTGGAGACGGCCGAGGGCGTCAAGAACGTCGACGACATCGCCTCGGCCTCGCCGCGCATGCACGGCATGAGCCTTGGACCTGCCGATCTCGCCGCCTCGCGCGCGATGAAGACCACGCGGGTGGGCGGCGGCCATCCCGAGTACAAGGTGGTGGCGGACGCGGCCGGCGATGCGCCGCGCGCGGTCTATCAGCAGGACCTCTGGCATTACACGCTGGCCAAGATGGTCGATGCCTGCGCCGCCAACGGTCTCAAGGCCTTCTACGGCCCGTTTGGCGACTTCTCGGATCCGCTGGCCTGCGAAACCCAGTTCCGCAACGCCTTCCTGATGGGCTGCGCCGGCGCATGGACGCTGCATCCGACGCAGATCGACATCGCCAAGCGGGTTTTCTCACCCGATCCGGGCGAGGTCGCCTTCGCGGCGAAGATCCTTGCCGCCATGCCTGATGGCAGCGGAGCGGTGATGATCGACGGCAAGATGCAGGACGACGCCACCTGGAAACAGGCCAAGGTCATCGTCGATCTCGCGAAGATCGTGGCGTCCAAGGACCCGGATTGCGCCAGCCGCTACGCGCTCTGACGGCTTACGGTTTCGGCAGTACGACCAGCGAGCCGGTCATCGACGGCTGGTGCGTGCCGCACACGAAGCCAAACATGCCGGCCCTGTCGGCGCGAAACGTCACGCGGTGCGCGTGGCCCCGTTTCAGTGTGAAGCTCTGCCCGAAGGCGGTGATCGTGGTCGGGTGTTCCGCGCCGTTGATCCCGACGAATTCGAGCGTGACCTCGTCGCCCTGGTTCACAACGATCTGGCTCGGCTGCCAGACATAGGCGCTGACCTCCCAGCGTCCCTGTGCGTTCGGCGGGTTGGTGACGTATCCGCTGCCGCCGGGCAGGGGCTGAGCGGGGAACGGCTCGCGATCCGTGGTCACGCCGCCGCGCGGCTCGACGGCCAGCACGGTGAAGAAGCGACTCTCCGCCGACGCCGGAGCAACCTGGAAGGTAGCGCATGCAGCGAGCAGCGCGGCCGCGAGAACATGCCGAACGGACCGCTGTGACGATCGAGAGGCGACAGGCACGAGATTTCCTCCATTGCTCATGCAAATGAGTTGCAACAATGAGCTCAACACCGGGCCGGCGTCAACATCTGGGTACTGCTTGTGGAGGCTGATGGAATGAAAGGGGACGAGCGATCCGGCGGCGCCGGGCGAACCGGGGCTGGCCGGCCTATCGAAGGTTGACATCGTCCGTCGATGGGGATTTGGTCCCCGGCCTCGCATCAGCCGGCAAAATTCGGGCGCCAGATACCGTGATCGACAAGCCGCGGACCGCAAAGTTCAAGATCGGACAGGTCGTCCGCCACCGGTTCTATCCGTTCCGGGGCGTGGTGTTTGATGTCGACCCGACCTTCTCCAACACGGACGAATGGTACGAGTCGATTCCGAAGGAAATACGCCCCAAGAAGGACCAGCCATTCTACCACCTCTTCGCCGAGAACGCCGACAGCGAATATGTCGCCTACGTTTCGGAGCAGAATCTCGAGGCGGACACCAGCGGCGATCCGGTTCGCCATCCGCAGGTGGACGAGGTCTTCGAGCGCGACGATGAGGGCGAGTATCGCGCGCGCAGATCCGGCCTGCATTAGCCGCTTCGCCAGGACGTTCTGTGGCCTGGCGCGTTGACGGACCTCTGCCGCAACGCTAGCGCATGAGGCCATGATCCAGGTTCTCAACCTCGCCATGCCGTTTTTCGGCCTGATCGCGCTCGGCTTCCTGACCGCGCGGTTCAAGGCCTGGCGCGGCACGCCGATCCCGGAATCCGGGCTCGGCTGGATGAATTTCTTCCTGATCTACATCGCATTGCCGGCGCTGTTCTTCCGCATCCTCGCCAAGACCCCGCTGGAAAAGCTCAACAACGTGCCGTTCGTGGCGGGCACGACGCTGGCGACATCGATCGTTTTCGTGCTCGGTTTCGCCTATGTGATGCTTCGCTCCAAGGGCCACATGCGGCATGCGACGGTCGCGGGTGTGTGCGCGGCCTACGGCAATATCGGCTATATGGGGCCGGGACTCGCCTTCTCGACGATCGGCCCCGACGCAGCAGTGCCGGTGGCGCTCATCTTCTGCTTCGACAACATCCTGCTGTTCTCGCTCGTGCCGCTGCTCATGGCGCTGGCCGGCACCGAGCGCCGCTCGGCCTTGTCGGTGCTTGCCGAGGTCGCCAGGAAGATCGCCACCCACCCGTTCATCATTGCGACGGTCGCGGGGGTGATTTCCGCCTTCATCCAATTCGATCCGCCCGAAATGCTCGACCGCCTGCTCGGCTTCCTTCAGTCGGCGGCGGCGCCGGTCGCCCTGTTCACGCTCGGCGTGACCGTCGCGCTGCGCATGGAGAGCTTCACGGCGCTGGCCAAGGTCGCGGCCTCGATCTCGCCGATCCTCGCGCTGAAGCTGATCGTTCACCCGGTTCTGGTGATCGTGATCCTGGCCGCGCTCGGCCGCTTCGAAACCTCGTGGATCTACACGGCCGCTCTGATGGCCTGCCTGCCGCCGGCGCTGAATGTCTTCATCATCGCCCGGCAATACGACACCTGGGTCGAGGAGGCCTCGAACGCCGTCCTGCTCGGCACCGTCGTCTCGGTCGTGACGCTGACCAGCGTGCTCTACCTCGTGAAGAACGGCCTGCTGCCGATCCACCCGTTCTGAGCATCAGGCGGCGTCTGCAGCCGCCTCGCGCATCAGCCGCGGCTCGGCCATGGCCGGGGCCAGCCCCTCGCGCATGAAGGCGCGCCGCACAGGCCCGACGCGGTCCATCAGCCAGAGACCGGCGCCACGCAACGCCTGCACCGGCATGAACGGCGACAGCAGCGACCGGTTAAGCGCATCGATGGCGAAGGTACGGCTGACGATGTCGGCGCGGCGGGCGCGGTCGTAGGCCGCGAGCGCATCGGGGCTTCCGATGTCGGCGCCGGCGGAAATGGCGTCCGAGAGACAGTCGGCGAGGGCCGCGCCATCGCGCAATCCGAGATTCAGGCCCTGCGCGCCGATGGGCGGTACGACATGGGCGGCCTCACCGATCAGGACGGCGCGGCGGCCAGCGAAACTGCGTGGCGTCATGGCCGACAGATCGAAACGGCCGCGGCCGGGCTCAACGCTCACCTTGCCGAGGATCGCCTGCGAGCGGCGCTCGATCTCGCGCGAGAACGCGGTGTCATCCATGGCGAGAAGCCGGTCCGCCTCGGCTGGCGTCACGACGCAGACGAGGCTCGAGCGGTCGCCGGGCAGGGGCACGAGGGTGAACGGCCCGGTCGGCGTATGGAATTCGGTCGAGGCGTCGTCATGCGGACGCGAATGATGGAAGTTGGCGGTCACGGCAGTCTGCGGGTAGCGGGTCGTAACCACGTCGATGCCTGCGGCCGCCCGAACGAGGGACGCGCGCCCGTCGGCGCCCGCGACCAGCGGCGCGGAGATCGACCGGGCGGAGGCAAGCGTCACGGTCGCCGCATCGGCATCCAGCGCAACATCGACCGCCTTGTCCTCGACGACCGGGATGGCGGCCGCGGCGACGGCGTCGCGCAGACCCTCGTTCAGATCGCGGTTGAGCAGGTTGTAGCCGAAAGCATCGAGGCCGATCTCCTCGCTGCGGCCCTCGAACAGCGGTGCGCGTACGAGGCCGCCGGTATCGTCGACGAGCCGCATGAGGCGGAGCGGCGCGGCCTTCTCCGCCACGCGTGCCCAGACGCCGAGTCTCTCCAGTGCTCGCACCGAACCGCCGAGCAGCGCGCTGGAGCGCGGATCGCCGGGCCCATCCATGCGCGGCGCAACGAGGGTGGGCGAGAGGCCGGCATGTTTCAGCGCGAGGGCCGCGAACAGTCCCGCCGGCCCTCCGCCGACGATGATCACGCGACGATCCGCTTGGGTTGCCGATGCCATGGTCCTCTCCCGCCGCGCTTCTAGCACCGCCGGGGCGGCTGCTCCAGACGCGGCTCCTCCGGCTCTCCGCCCGCGGGTTAACCGGCAGCCAATCGTTGGCGGGCGGTGGCGAGGGCGGCCTCGACCGTCGGTGCGATCCCGATCCGTGGCTCCACGAGGCCGAAATGGGCGAGGGTCCGCGCAATCGGCTCGCGCGCGCCTGCGATGATGACCGCCGTCCCGCCATGTTCCAGCTTGTGGACCGCAGTTTCCAGCGTGTAGGCCCCGGTCGTGTCGAGGAAGGGCACGCCGGCCATGTCGAGGATGAAGACCTTCGGCGATCGGCCGATGCGGTCGAAGACCGCGCCGACAGTCGCCGCCGCACCGAAGAAGAACGCGCCGCTGAGACGGTAGATCACGACATCCTCGTCCGCCCCGCGCCGCGTGTCATAGGCCGGCCGCCCGGCCGGATCGTCCGCCGTGTCCTCCTCGACCATGCGCGTCGCCGTGCGGACCTCGATGGCCTCTGCCATGCGGTGCATGAACAGCAGCGAACCCAGCACGATTCCAACGCCGATTCCGGCGGTAAGATCGACGAAGACCGTGAGCAGGAACGACGCCAGCAGCACCACGGCGTCACCGCGCGATGCGCGCAGCAGCGAGAGGAACTCGCGCTTCTCGGCCATGCCCCACGCGACGACGACGAGAACCGCCGCAAGCACCGCCAGCGGCACGTAGCCCATCCAGTTGCCGGCGACGACGAGAAAGGCCAGCAGGAACAGCGAGTGGAGCATGCCGGAAATGGGACCGCGCGCGCCAGCGCGCACATTCGTTGCTGTTCGCGCAATCGTCCCCGTTACGGGAATACCGCCACAGAGGGCCGACGCCATGTTGGCGAGGCCCTGCGCCACCAGTTCGCAATTGGAGCGGTGCCGACGGCCGGTCATACCGTCGGCGACGACCGCCGAAAGCAGCGATTCGATGCCACCGAGCATCGCGATCGCTATCGCCGGCACGATCAGCTCCCGGATGCGATTGAGAGAGAGACCCGGCAGGCCCTGATAGGAGATGCCTGTCGGCAGGGTGCCGAACCGCGACGCAATGGTCTCGACCGGCAGGGACAAGAGGATCGCGGCACCGGAGCCGGCCACGACCGCGATGAGCAGGGCGGGCAGGGCCGGGCGAAGCCGGCGGATCGCGACAATGATGGCAAGGGCGAGAGCCGCGATGCCGATGGCGGCCACATTGGTGCTCGGAAGGGCGCTCCAGAGCACCGGAAGCTTGTGCAGCATCTCCGCCGGTTCGGCCTTGTCCAGCGTCAGGCCGAGCAGGTCGCGAAGCTGCGCGACGAAGATGATGACGGCGATGCCGGCGGTGAAGCCGACAGTCACGGGGTAGGGAATGTACTTGATGTAGGTGCCAAGCCGCAGCGCGCCGATCAGCACCAGAATCAGCCCGGCCATGAAGGTCGCGATGGCAAGCCCCTCATAGCCGTGGACGGCGATCGTCGTCGCCACCAGCGGGATAAACGCGCCGGCCGGGCCGCCGATCTGGAACCGCGAGCCGCCGAGCGCGGAAATGATGAAACCGCCGATCACCGCCGTCACGAGCCCGCGATCGGGTGTCGTGCCCGAGGCGATGGCGATGGCCATGGAGAGCGGCAGGGCGACGATCGCGACGGTCAGGCCGGCAATGGCGTCGCGACGAAGGTCGCTCGAACCGTAGCCCTCGCGCAGCGTCGTCACGAGCTTGGGCGTGAACAGTTCGGCGAGGGAAGGTTGCACTGATGCGATTGTCGTCATGGCAGAGGCCGTGGCTGAATCGCGCCAGCCCGCTTGCAAGGGCGGTTGGGCGACTCGCGGGGGAACCTCGAAAGCCTAGGAAAGCGGCCGCGCCCGGCGCGTCAGGGGAACTACGCAGAGGCCGCGCAGGCCGGCCATTCTTTCGCGGTGCAAACCGCTCGCGGCCGTGCTGAAATCAGATTCCGAATGACCGAAGGCGAAGGACTTTCATGACCGGGCATACCCGCCAGCGCCCGCTCCGTTTCGTGCATCAGGGCAGGGTCGTCGAAATCGATGATCTGCCGCCGATGACGACGGTGCTTGACTGGCTTCGGCTCGACAGGCGGCTGACCGGCACGAAGGAAGGTTGCGGCGAGGGCGATTGCGGCGCCTGCACCGTCGCACTTGGGCGGGTCAAGGAGGGCAGGCTCGTCTACGAGCCCGCCAATGCCTGCATCCTGCTGCTCGGCCAGATCGACGGCGCGGAACTCGTCACCATCGAGGATCTGACGACGGGCGGGCATCTGCACCCGGTCCAGCAGGCCATGGTCGACCATCACGGCTCGCAATGCGGCTTCTGCACGCCGGGCTTCGTCATGAGCCTGTTCACGCTCTATCAGGACGGCGGCGCGGTGACGGGCGGCCGCGAGGCCGTGCTGACCCGAATCGCCGGCAACCTCTGCCGGTGCACCGGCTACCGGCCGATCGTCGATGCCGCGCTCGAGGCCTGCGGCCAGCCGGCCCGTGACCGGTTCGTGTCGGCCGCCGCCGCGACGGCCACCGCACTCGGCGATCTCGCGGATGAGGCTGACCTGTTCCTCGGCAGCGAAAACTCGTTTTTCGCCGCGCCCGCCTCTCTGAATGCGCTGTGCGCGCTGGCGGTCCGCCACCCCGACGCCACGCTGGTCGGCGGTGCGACCGATGTCGGGCTCTGGATCACCAAGCAACTCCGCGCTCTGCCGAAGATCATCCATACCGGGCGGGTGCGGGAACTGCTTCGGCTGGAGCAAGGCAAGGACGGCCTCACGATTGGAGCGGCCGTGACCTATGCCGGGGCGCAGGAAGCGCTTGCTGCTTTCGATCCCGACATCGGGATCTGGGCCGACAGGCTCGGCTCGGCGCAGGTGCGGGCGGCCGGCACGATCGGCGGCAACATCGCCAATGGCTCGCCCATCGGGGACAGCCCGCCTCTGCTGATCGCGCTCGGGGCCGCGCTTCACCTGCGTCATGGAGAGCAGGCGCGCAGCCTGCCGCTGGAGCGGTTTTTCCTCGCTTACGGGAAGCAGGATCGGGCGGTGGGCGAGATCGTCACCCATGTCACCGTGCCGAGACCCGAGGTCGGCGACCACATTCGCGCCTTCAAGATCGCCAAGCGCAACGACCAGGACATTTCCTCGGTCATGGGCGCGCTGAAAATCGGCCTCGAGGGCCGCCGCATCGCCTCGGCGCGCATAGCGTTTGGCGGGCTCGCGGGCATTCCCAAACGCGCCGGGGCGGTTGAGGCGGCCTTGACCGGCATGTCGATCGATGACGAGGCAGCCGTCACCACCGCTGTCGCGCGGATCGGCGAGGATTTCACGCCGATGGACGACCATCGCGCTTCGGCGCGCTATCGTCTGACCGTCGCCGGCAACCTGATCCGCAAGGCGATCATGGAGATCGCCGCAGGGTCGCGGAACGAAACCCGCATCGCTCATCTTCGCGAGGCGCATCATGCGGCATGACCGTGACCTCGGGGCGCTGCGCCATGTTCACCGGCCGCTGAAGCACGACGCGGCCGATCGTCATGTTCAGGGTTCCGCGCCCTACATCGACGACATCCGTGAGCCCGAAGGCACGTTGCATGTCGCGCCGGGAGGCTCGCCCGCGGCCCGTGGCCGCATTGTCCGGCTCGATCTCGGGGCGGTCAGCGCCGCCGACGGCGTCGTGGCTGTCTTGACCGCTGCCGACATTCCCGCCGCCAACGATGTCAGCCCGGTTGCGGGCGACGACCCGCTCTTCGCAACGGACGGCGTCGAGTTCCACCTTCAGCCGCTTTTCGCGGTCGTCGCCCTAACCCGCGATGCCGCGCGGCGAGCCGTCGCGAAGGCGGTGATCGAGATCGCCGAGGAGGTCCCGCTGGTCTCGGTGGATGACGCGCTCGCCGCCGATGCCGACATCATGCCGGATTATGCGTTTCGGCGCGGCGACAGCGCCGAGATCCTGCGGAATGCCGACAGGACGCTGGAAGGCGCCTTGCGGATCGGCGGTCAGGAGCACTTCTACCTGGAGGGGCAGGTCGCGCTGGCGGTGCCGCAGGAAGACGGCACGTTCACCGTCCATTCCTCCACCCAGCATCCGAGCGAGGTGCAGCACGTTGTCGCTCGTGTCCTCGGCATCCCGGATGCCGCCGTCGAGGTCGAGGTGCGCCGCATGGGGGGCGGCTTTGGCGGCAAGGAGAGCCAGGCGAGCCATTGGGCCGCGATGGCGGCGCTGGCGGCGAAGGTGACAGGCCGTCCGTGCAAGCTGCGCCTCGACCGTGACGACGACTTCGCCATGACCGGCAAGCGCCACGATTTCCTCGCGACCTATCGCGCGGCTCATGATGCCGAAGGCCGTCTTTCGGCCGTCGAGGTCGGGTTCGCCAGCCGCTGCGGCTACAGCCACGACCTGTCCTCGTCGATCAACGACCGGACGATGTTCCACGCCGACAATGCCTATTTCTATCCCAACGTCGTTATCCATTCCCGCCGGATGAAGACGAACACGGTGTCGAACACGGCGTTCCGGGGGTTCGGCGGGCCGCAGGGCATGGTCTTCGCCGAACATCTGATGGACCGGATTGCCTGGGCGACCGGCCGTGATCCGCTCGATATCCGCTATGCCAACCTCTACGGGACCGACGACCACAACGTCACGCCTTTTGGCATGACCGTGGAGGACAATGTCGCGGGCGAGATCATGCGCCAGCTCGAAGGCAGCTGCGACTACCGCGCCCGGCGCGCCGAGGTCACCGCCTTCAACGCTGCGTCGCGCGTGCTGAAAAAGGGTCTGGCGCTGACGCCCGTGAAGTTCGGTATCTCCTTCACCACGACTTTTCTCAATCAGGCCGGCGCGCTGGTCCATGTCTATCAGGACGGCTCGGTTCATCTGAACCATGGCGGCACCGAAATGGGGCAGGGGCTTTTCGTCAAGGTGGCGCAGGTCGTGGCCGAGGAGTTCGGCATCGCGCTCGACCGCGTGCGCATCACCGCGACCCATACCGGCAAGGTGCCGAACACGTCGCCGACCGCGGCTTCCTCCGGCACCGACATGAACGGCATGGCGGCGCGCAACGCTGCCGCTGAAATCAGGGAACGGCTCGCTGGGTTCATGGCGCGGTACTGGCAGGTGCCGGTCGATACGGTGCGGTTCCGCAACGACCAGGTGGTTTCGGGCGAGCATGCCATGGGCTTCGGAGAGGCCGTGAAGAAGGCCTATCTCGCTCGCACCCATCTGTCGGCAGCCGGCTACTACGCGACGCCGAAGATCACCTGGGACCGGGCCAGCGGCACCGGCAGGCCGTTTTTCTACTTCGCCTATGGCGCCTCCTGCTCGGAGGTGACCATCGACACGCTGACCGGCGAGTTCACGCTGGACCGCGTCGACATCCTTCACGATGTCGGGCGCTCGCTGAACCCGGCCATCGATATCGGCCAGATCGAAGGCGGTTTCGTGCAGGGCATGGGCTGGCTGACCATGGAGGAGTTGGTCTTCGACGCGAAGGGCCGGCTCAGGACCCATGCGCCGTCGACCTACAAGATACCGACCGCGCGGGACGTGCCTGCGGATTTCCGTGTCGCCTTCTTCGACAATGCCAATCGTGAGGATACGATCTACCGGTCCAAGGCGGTCGGCGAGCCGCCGCTGATGCTGGCGATCTCTGTCTTCTCCGCCATCGCCGACGCGGTCCACGCGATCCGGCCGGGCCGGGCTGTCGCGCTCGACGCGCCGGCGACGCCCGAGGCGATCCTGTTCGCCTGCGAGACGCAGCTTGCGGGAGGCTCCTGACATGGAGGTCTGGCCGCGGATCGAGGCGATGATCGAGGCGTACGGCGCCTGCGCCCTCGTCAGCGTGCTGGCGACGCAAGGGTCCGTGCCGCGCGAAGCCGGCGCGCGCATGATCGTGCGGCCGGATGGCGCCTTCTCGGGCTCCATCGGCGGCGGCACGCTCGAATGGCAGGTGCTGGCCAGGGCGCAGGCGATGCTGGCGAGGGGCGAGCGTGCCGCGCGCCTCGTCGACCAGTCTCTCGGCCCGGATCTCGGCCAGTGCTGCGGCGGGCGGGTCACTCTGGCGATAGAGGTCTTCGACCGAACGGATGTCGCGCAGGTGAGTCTGCTCGCAACGGCGGAACGAAGCGGGCCGCTCGCTGTCGAGGCGACCCTCGTCGCGGATCGCTACGAACGGCGCATCGTCGGAGCGGACGCTTCGGTCGATCGCCCCGGGACCGCACATTTCGTCGAGCATTTCAGCGAGCATGCGGCGGCAATCCTGCTGTTCGGCGCGGGCCATGTGGGGCGCGCGCTGGTCATGGCTCTGGCGCCGCTGCCGTTCCGCGTCGTCTGGAACGACGAGCGGGAGAACGCCTTCCCTGCCGCGCTCCCGGTCAATGTCGAGGCGACCCGCGCGCCGTGGAGCGACATTCTCGCTCATGCCCCGGCTGGATCGCAGGTGCTGGTCATGACCCACAGCCACGCGCTGGATCTCGAGATCGTCGCTGCCGCCCTTTCGAGCGCCCGCGTTGTTCATGTCGGGCTGATCGGCTCGGCGACGAAGCGCGCCAGATTCGCGCGCCGCCTCGCCGAGCGCGGGCTGCCTGCGGGGCGGATTGGTGACCTGCGTTGCCCCATCGGCATCGGTGGCATCCGCGGCAAGGAACCGGCGGTCATCGCCGCATCGGTGGCGGCGGAATGCCTGGCCTTGCGCGAAGCGCGATCCATCGGGCAGAACAGGCCGGAAGCGCGGCGGCGCGCCTGACAGTCAATCCAGAGCGGACTTTCCATGGACTTTGCCCTCGCCGCCGACTGGTTCAACCTCCTGTCGCGGTGGTTCCACATCACGGTGGGCATCACCTGGATCGGCACCAGCTTCTATTTCATGTCGCTGGACTACAGCCTGAAGGCCAAGCGGCCGGGCGAAACCGGGGCTGACGGCGTCGCGTGGGAGGTCCATGGCGGCGGCTTCTATCACGTGCAGAAATACCTGGTCGCGCCCGACAACCTGCCGCCCGACCTGCTGTGGCACAAATGGGCCGCCTATCTGACCTGGGTATCGGGCTTCACCCTGCTCGTCGCGCAATACTACCTGAACGCCCGCGGCTTCCTGATCGATCCGACCGTGGCCGATATCCAGCCGTGGCAGGCCATTGCCCTGTCGCTCGGCTCCATCGTCGCCGGCTGGCTCGCCTATGACGCGCTCTGCAAGTCGCCGCTGGCCGCGCGTCCCGCCCTGCTGGCCGTCGTGGTCTTCGCCATGGTCGTCGGCGCGGCGTGGGGGTTCGGCCAGGTCTTCTCGGGACGCGGCGCCTTCATCCATGTCGGCGTTTTCGTCGGCACGATCATGGCGGCGAATGTCTTCCTGGTGATCATCCCCAACCAGCGCATCGTGGTCGGCGACCTGATCGCTGGCCGCAAGCCGGACCCGAAATACGGCAAGATCGGCAAGACCCGCTCGACACACAACAATTACCTGACGCTGCCGGTCCTGTTGATGATGGTGTCGAACCATTATCCGATGCTGACCAGCCATCCCCACGGCTGGCTGATCGTCGCCTTCATCCTCGTCATGGGAGCCCTCGTCCAGCACACGCTGAACCGCCACGAGGCCGGCGACGAGTGGCAGAGTTATGGCTGGGCCGTACCGGTGGCCGCCTTCGCGCTGGTCTGCACCATTTTCATCACCAGCCAGCGGCCGAAGCTCGATGTCTCCGCAGCCGGACAGGTGAGCGAGGCGCGGGCGCTCGAACTGTCCGCGAAGCACTGCGCCACCTGCCATGCCCGCCGCCCGAGCCATCCGGGCTTCACCGAGCCGCCGAAGGGCGTCGCGCTCGAAACGGCCGCCGATCTGCGTCGTCACGCGGCCGCGATCGCCCAGCAGGCGGTCCAGTCCAACGCCATGCCGCTCGGCAACGAGACGCGCATGACCGATCCCGAACGCGCCGAGCTCGGCGCCTATCTGGCGGCCCCGCGATGACCGCGCTCGACACCGAACGCCTCGGACGGCGCGCCGAGGCCATGCTGGAGGAACTGGCGGCCATCTCCGAGGAGCCGGACCGGCTGACCCGCCGGTTCCTGACGCCCGAGCACAAGCGCGCCGCCCATCTCGTCGGCCAATGGATGGCCGAAGCCGGCATGGAGACCGCCGAGGACGCCCTCGGCACCGTATGCGGGCACTACGCGAAGGAGGGCGAGACGCCCGGCGCGAATGTCGTTCCGCGCCTGCTGATCGGTTCGCATATCGACACCGTGATCAATGCCGGCAAGTACGACGGCATGCTCGGCGTGGTCGCCGGCATCCTTACCGTCGAGCATTTTCGCGACGCCGGCAGGCGCTTTCCCTTCGCGGTGGATGTGCTGGCCTTCGGCGACGAGGAGGGCGTGCGCTTTCCGACCGTGCTCTCATCCTCGGCCGCGCTCGCCGGCCGCTTCGAGGAACGCTGGCTGGCCGGCGCGGACCGCGACGGCGTGACGCTGGAAGAGGCCATGCGCGGCTATGGGCTCGACCCCGCCGCCATTCCCACCGCCGCGATGCGAAAGGACGAGGCGCTGGCCTATGTCGAGATCCATATCGAGCAAGGCCCCGTGCTGGAGCACGACGACCAGCCGCTCGGCGTGGTCACGTCCATTGCCGGCCAGAACCGCACCCGCGTCACCGTCTCCGGCATGGCCGGTCACGCCGGCACCGTGCCCATGCCGCTACGGCAGGACGCGCTGCTCGCCGCGTCCGAGATGATGCTGGCCGCAGAGGCCATCGCCAGGACGCATCCAGAGGCGGCCATGGTCGCGACCGTCGGCCAGACCAAGGTGATGCCGGGAGCGATCAACGTCATTCCCGACCGCGTCGAGTTCGTCCTTGACCTGCGCGCGGCCTCCGACCCGCCGAGACTGGCAGCGCTGAGGGAGTTCGTGACGCGGTCCGAGGCGCTCGCCGCTGCCCGCGGGTGCGCGGTCGCCTTCGACACCTACCACGATTGTCCGACCGCGCCCTGCGCGCCCTGGGTCGCGGATGGTCTCGCCGAGAGCCTGACATCGCTCGGCCTGCCTGCGCCGCGACTTGTCTCGGGCGCCGGGCACGACGGCCAGTCCATCGCGCATCTGACCGATTTCGCCATGCTTTTTGTCCGCTGCAGGGGCGGCATCAGCCACAATCCCCTGGAATCGGCCACGGTCGAGGATATGGGCCTCGCGGTCGCGGCTCTCATCCGCTTCGTCGAGCAGTTTGATCCGCAGAGACGCGCCTGAACCGCTGACTGAGAGTCAGCTGCTCCAGCGGAGGGCAGCCGTGCGCCCCGCGCCCTTCGCCCTTGCGAAATGGGGCTCCGAACGCCTAATGATGCCTTCCGCTCCACGGAATCCGCCATGGCCACCCTCATCGACACGCTGAAGCGGGATTCACGCCCCCGCCACCCGGAAAAGGCGCATCGGCCCGACCAGCCGATCCAGCGCAAGCCGGAATGGATCCGCGTCAAGGCGCCGGGTTCGCCGAAATGGGCGGAGACCCACAGGATCGTGAAGGAAAACGGCCTCGTCACCGTCTGCGAGGAGGCTGGCTGCCCGAATATCGGCGAGTGCTGGGAAAAGAAGCACGCCACCTTCATGATCATGGGCGACACCTGCACGCGGGCCTGCTCCTTCTGCAACGTGAAGACCGGCATGCCCGGCGCGCTCGATCCCAACGAGCCCGAGCACACCGCCATCGCCGTTGAGAAGCTCGGCCTCGAGCACGTTGTCATCACCTCGGTCGACCGCGATGATCTCGCCGATGGCGGCGCGCAGCATTTCGCCGACGTGATCCACGCCATCCGCCGCCGCTCGCCGAAGACCACGATCGAGATCCTGACGCCGGACTTTCTGCGCAAGGACGGCGCGCTGGAAGTGGTGGTCGCCGCGCGACCCGACGTCTTCAACCACAATCTGGAGACCGTGCCCTCGAAGTACCTCAAGGTCCGGCCCGGCGCGCGCTATTTCCACTCCATCCGCCTGCTCCAGCGGGTGAAGGAGCTCGATCCTACCATCTTCACTAAGTCCGGCATCATGGTCGGCCTCGGCGAGGAGCGGAACGAGGTGCTGCAGCTCATGGACGACCTCCGCTCGGCGGAAGTCGACTTCATGACCATCGGCCAGTACCTGCAGCCGACCCGCAAGCATCACGAGGTCGTGCGCTTCGTCACGCCCGACGAGTTCAAGGGCTTCGAGACCATCGCCATGGCCAAGGGCTTCCTGCTGGTGTCGTCGAGCCCGCTGACGCGCTCGTCGCACCATGCCGGCGATGATTTCGCCCGGCTCAAGGCCGCGCGCCTGAGCAAGCTCGGCCGCTGACCGCGCCATGCAGCGCGTGCTGGTGATGGGCTGTTCGGGTTCGGGCAAGTCGACCTTCGCCATGGCGCTCGCGCATAAGCTCGGACTGCCGTTCGTTTCGCTTGATGCGCTGTTCTGGAAGCCTGGCTGGGTCGAGCCGGACAAGACGGAATTCGCGGCGAAAATGGCCGAGGAAGCAGGGAAGCCGTCCTGGGTCATGGACGGCAACTACAAGGGCCACGCCGGCGAACTGCGCCGGGAGCGCGCCGATGCGGTGTTCTGGTTCGACCTGCCGCGTGGCGTCTGCCTGACCGGTGCCCTCAAACGTGTCGTCAGGTCTTACGGTCGCGTCCGGCCGGAAATGGCGGCCGGCTGCCCTGAGCAACTCGATTTCGGCTTTCTGCGCTGGATCTGGGACTACCGCGCGAAGCGGCGGGCCGGTGATGTCGCGTTTCTCAGCGGCCTCAGGCCGGACCAGCGGCTCGTCACCTTTACTGCGCGCCGGCAGGCTGACCTGTTTCTTGCCGGGGTAGGGGCCTGATCCATGCCCGTGTTCAAGACCGAGCGGCGCGTCAGACATCGGCCGGACCAGATGTTCGACCTCGTCGCCGACGTCGACAAGTATCCGCTCTTCGTGCCGCTCTGCGAAAAGCTGAAGGTCCGCAGGCGCGTCAATGCCGGCGATGACGGCGTCGAGATTCTCGTCGCCGACATGACCGTCGCCTACAAGATCATCCGCGAGACCTTCACCAGCCGGGTGACGCTGGACCGGCCTCGTCTCCACATCATCGCCGAATATATCGACGGACCGTTCTCGCGGCTCGAGAACCACTGGCGCTTCGCGCCGGAGGGCGAAGGGACGATCGTGTCCTTCTCCATCGACTACGAGTTCAAGTCGCGGGCGCTGGCCCTCGTCATGGGCGCGGTCTTCGACGCGGCCTTCCGACGCTTCGCGGAAGCTTTCGAGAAGCGCGCCGACGCGGTTTTTGGCGCACAGGGGGCCGCGGCCATCAGCTAGCCTTGCTGTGGCTTCTGTTCGGAAGCCATCAGCAGGAGCAGGTGCAGGGCGACGATGACGCTCCTGCGACGAACTTCATCCCGCCCGATATCGCCGAAGCGCTCCTCGCGGCGCGCCAGCCGGCCATCCTCGCTCGCGGCGGCGAAGTGGACGAGCCCGACCGGCTTGGTCTCCGTCGCGCCGCCTGGCCCGGCAATGCCCGTCACCGAAACGGCGATCTGGGCCCGCGAGTTCGTCAGCGCTCCCCATGCCATTGCCTCGGCAGTCTCGGGGGAGACGGCGCCGACCGCATCGATCATTGCCGCCCGCACGCCCAGCATCTCGATCTTGGCCTCGTTGGTGTAGGTGACGAAACCGCGTTCCACCACCGTGGACGAGCCGGGAATGGCGGTCAGCGCCGCGGCGACAAGGCCACCGGTGCAACTCTCCGCCGTCGCGACCATCAACCCGCGCTCCCGGCAGGCGTCCAGCACCTGCACGGCGAGCCTTTGCGCCTCGTCGTCCATGTCAGCCTCCGGGCAGGATCACGGTTGCAAGGGCGAGCGCGGCAAGGCCCTCGCGCCGGCCGGTGAAACCCATCTTCTCGCTGGTGGTCGCCTTGATCGATACGCGATCGACCGAAATGCCCACGATAGCCGCGATGCGTTCCCTGATTGCTTCACGGTGCGGACCGATCTTCGGCGCTTCGCAGACGATCGTCAGGTCGATATTGCCGATCCGGCCGCCGCGCGCCGCAACGAGAGCCGCCGCATGGGCAAGGAAGCGGTCGGAGGAGGCGCCGCGCCATTGCGGGTCGCTTGGCGGGAAATGCGTGCCGATATCGCCGTCGCCGATGGCGCCGAGCAAGGCGTCCGTCGCGGCATGGAGCGCCACGTCGCCGTCGGAATGCGCGATGACACCGCATTCATGCGGAATGCGGATGCCGCCCAGCCAGACATGGTCGCCGGGAGCGAAGGCGTGGACGTCATAGCCCTGGCCCGTGCGGATGTCGGTCATCGCAACTCCTCCGAGACGCCGCTCGGCGGCGTCGAAATCCTCCGGCAGGGTCAGTTTGCCGTTGCCGGCATCGCCGGCAAAGACCGCCACCGGGTGGCCCGCCCATTCCATGACCGCGGCATCGTCGGTGGCGGCAAGGCCCGGAACCGACGCGGCGCGCCGGTGCGCGTCGAGAAGACTTGCGAAATCGAAAGCCTGAGGGGTCTGGATCGCGCGCAGCGACGAGCGATCGGGCGTAGCCATGACCCGGTCCACGCCATCGACCTGCTTCACCGTGTCGGCGAGCGGCACGCCGGGAACCGCCGCCACGGTGCCCGACGGAAGCGCCGCGCATGACCGCGCGATCAGCTCGGCGGATACAAAGGGGCGGGCGGCATCATGAACCAGCACGACATCCGGCGAAGCCGCCAGCGCCGCCAGCGCCTCAAGGCCGGCCAGAACGGATGCCTGTCGCGATGCACCGCCACCGACCGGCGCAGCGATTCGCGCCGAGGTCAGGAGACAAGCGTCGTAGCGCGGTCGGTCCGCCGGGTCGATCACCACCTGGACGATGTCGATGGCCGGATGATCGACGAAAGCCGAGATCGTGCGTGCCAGCACGGGCACGCCGCCGAGCGGCCGATATTGCTTGGGAACTTCGCCGCCGGCGCGCGTCCCGCGCCCTGCCGCGACGATCAGCGCCGCAACTCTTCGCGCTTCCGCCATGCCTGCCTACCCCCGTCGATGGCGACCTCTAGCCTGTTCACCACGTCGTGTCTTGCGCGGGAGAGACGCGCACGCGCTCTTGTGCATTGCGAAAAATGATGTCTAAACTGTAGGCACATTTCTGGAAGCACATGAAATAGGCAAACAGATGGCCCACCTTTCGACCACGACGCCGCGACAGCAGGCGTTGTCGATCGGTCCCTTCGGCATAGCCAGCCCTGTCGCCCTCGCGCCCATGTCGGGGATAACCGACGCGCCGTTCCGGCGCATGGTGGCGCGTTTTGGCATCGGCTGGACCGTTTCGGAGATGGTCCCTGGCGACGATCTGGCCGCCGGCGGTGAAGAAGCGCGCCTGCGCGCCGAAGGCGAGGGGCTGGCCTTGCACGTGGTGCAGATCGCCGGTTGCGATCCCCATTGGATGGCGGAAGGCGCCCGCGTCGCCGTGGCGGCTGGCGCCGACATCATCGACATCAATATGGGCTGCCCGGCCAAGCGGGTCACTGGCGGCTATGCCGGTTCCGCCCTGATGCGGGATCTCGATCACGCCGAGAAGCTCATCGCCGCGACGGTCGCGGCGGTCGATGCCCCAGTGACGCTGAAGATGCGGCTCGGCTGGGACCACGGCTCGATCAACGCGCCGGAGCTTGCCCGCCGCGCCGAAGCGCTGGGCGTCGCGCTGGTCACGGTTCACGGCCGCACGCGCCAGCAGTTCTACAAGGGCTCAGCTGACTGGGCGGCGATTGCCGCCGTGCGGGAGGCCGTTTCTGTTCCGCTGGTCGCCAATGGCGACGTGACCGCGCTGGACGAAGTCGGCCAGGCGCTAGCGGCATCCGGTGCCGACGCCGTGATGATCGGACGCGGGGCGCAGGGGCGCCCGTGGTTCCCGGCGCAGGTCGGGGCCCATCTCGCCGGCGAGGCAGTTCCGGCCGACCCTGCGCTGGCCGAACAGCTCGCCATCGCCACCGAGCTCTATGAGAACCAGCTTGCCCATTACGGCATTGCCGTCGGCGTGCGCCACGCGCGCAAACACCTCGGCTGGGCGCTGGACACGGCGGCCGCCAGTGCCTGTGCCTCGGTGGCGCAGCTTTCCGCCGCCCGCGCCGAGGTTCTGACCGCGAACGATCCGCGCGCGGTCGTCCGCAGCCTCGCCGCGCATTTCGACGCCTTTGCATGGAGGGCAGCCGCATGACGCTTGCCGCCACACGCCTCGACATTCAGGACTCGATCCTCAACGCTCTGCCTCACCCCGTCATCGGCGTCTCGGCGTCGGGTATGGTCGTCGACGGCAACGCTGCGGCGGAAGCTTTCTTCCAGGCCTCCATCTCCGTGCTGCGCCGCCACGCCCTGCGTGATCTCGTGCCCTTCGGCAGCCCGCTGCTGGCCCTCATCGAGCAGGTGCGCGACCGCCACGCGGCGGTCAACGAGTACAAGGTCGATCTCGGCACGCCCCGCAACGGTCATGAGCGCGTCGTCGACATCTATGTCGCGCCGGTGCCGGAGCGGGCAGGTGAGGTCGTGGTCATGCTCCAGGAGCGCACTATCGCCGACAAGATGGACCGCCAGCTGACCCATCGCGGCGCAGCGCGCTCCGTCACCGCGCTTGCCTCCATGCTGGCGCACGAGATCAAGAACCCCTTGTCCGGCATCCGGGGCGCGGCCCAGCTCCTTGAGGCCTCGGTCGACGATCAGGACCGGACGCTGACCCGCCTGATCTGCGACGAGGCCGATCGGATCGTGAAACTGGTCGACCGGATGGAGGTCTTCTCCGACGAGCGGCCGGTCGAGCGCGAACCCGTCAACATCCATGTCGTTCTCGAACACGTGAAAAAGCTGTCGCAGTCTGGCTTTGCGCGGCACATCCGTTTCGTCGAGGAATATGACCCCTCGCTCCCCCCCGTCTTTGGCAACCGCGACCAGCTCATCCAGGTCTTCCTCAACCTCGTGAAGAACGCCGCCGAGGCCATCGGCGATCACGCCGCCGACGGCGAGATCATGCTGACGACGGCGTTCCGGCCGGGCGTCCGCCTGACCATGCCCGGCACGACCAGCCGCGTCGGCCTGCCACTCGAGGTCTGCGTCCGTGACAACGGACCGGGCGTCCCCGACGACCTGCTGCCGCACCTGTTCGACCCCTTCGTGACGACCAAGAGTTCGGGCTCCGGCCTCGGCCTCGCGCTCGTGGCCAAGATCGTCGGCGATCATGGCGGCATCGTCGAATGCGACAGCCAGCCGCGCCGTACCAGTTTCCGCATCCTTCTGCCCATGGCGCGCGTGTCGCAGGTCGACGCCAACGGTCGCAGAGCACCCTGACGAGGACAACAATGCCGACGGGAACCATCCTGGTCGCCGACGACGACGCGGCCATCCGAACGGTGCTCAATCAGGCGCTGTCGCGGGCGGGTTACGATGTCCGCCTCACCGGCAACTCTACGACGCTCTGGCGATGGGTTGCGCAGGGCGACGGCGACCTCGTCATCACCGACGTGGTGATGCCGGACGAGAACGCCTTCGACCTGCTGCCGCGCATGAAGAAGCTGCGGCCCGACCTGCCGGTCGTGGTCATGAGCGCGCAGAACACTTTCATGACCGCGATCAAGGCTTCCGAGCGCGGCGCCTACGACTACCTGCCGAAACCCTTCGACCTGAAGGAGCTGGTGGCCATCGTCGGACGAGCCCTGTCCGAACCGAAGGGCAAACCGGGCAAGGCCCTGCCGGTCGACACCGACATGATCCCGCTGGTCGGCCGCTCGCCGGCCATGCAGGACATCTACCGCGTGCTCGCGCGCCTGATGCAGACCGATCTGACGGTCATGATCGTCGGCGAGAGCGGCACCGGCAAGGAGTTGGTCGCCCGCGCTCTCCACGACTACGGCAAGCGGCGCAACGGCCCCTTCGTCGCCATCAACATGGCGGCCATTCCGCGCGACCTGATCGAGAGCGAATTGTTCGGCCACGAGAAGGGTGCCTTCACCGGCGCGCAGTCGCGCAATCCCGGCCGGTTCGAACAGGCCGAGGGCGGCACGCTGTTCCTCGACGAGATCGGCGACATGCCGATGGAGGCGCAGACGCGCCTGCTGCGCGTGCTCCAGCAGGGCGAATACACCACGGTCGGCGGCCGCACGCCGATCAAGGCCGATGTCCGTATCGTCGCGGCCACCAACAAGGACCTGCGCCAGCAGATCCAGCAGGGCATGTTCCGCGAGGACCTGTTCTTCCGCCTCAATGTCGTGCCGCTGCGGCTGCCGCCGCTGCGCGAACGCTCTGACGACGTGCCGGACCTCGTCCGCCACTTCTTCGCGCAGGCGGAGCGGGAAGGGCTTCCCAGCAAGCAGATCGACCAGGCCGCGCTCGAAAAGCTGAAGCGCTATCGCTGGCCCGGCAACGTGCGCGAGCTGGAGAACCTGATCCGCCGCCTCACTGCGCTCTACCCGCAGGAGATCATCACCACGGCGATCATCGACAACGAGCTGTCGACGCCTGAGCCGGCTCTGGCGAGCGAGGAGCCGCGCGACGACGAGACGCTGATGGCCTCGGTCGAGCGGCACATGGGCGCCTATTTCAAGGGCTTCGGTGATGACCTGCCGCCGCCCGGTCTCTACCACCGCGTGCTGCGTGAAGTGGAGATCCCGCTGATCTCCGCGGCACTGGCGGCGACGCGCGGCAACCAGATCAAGGCCGCCGACCTGCTGGGGGTCAATCGCAACACCCTGCGCAAGAAGGTGCGCGACCTCGACATTCAGGTCATTCGCACCTCGCGTTAGCAATTCGGCTCTCGCTGACGTGACGACATCTGGCGTGACAATTCTGTCACACCTGTTGTAAGAGGGCATCGAATCCTCAACGATAGACCGGCATTGACCACGCATTTGCCGGGATGTCGGGAGACGATCGCCCGATGACCGCAACGATGACGCCGGAAGCGGCCGCCCATCCCGTCGATACCTCGGCATTCATGCCGGGCCTGCGGTCGCGCCGCGCCGGTCCGGTCATGGTGGGTATCGCGCTGTTCTTCGGCCTGATCACCTTCCTGCTGGTCACCGGATTCCTGCCCATCGCGGCCACCCACGAGGTGGTGCTGACCGTGCTGCTGGTCGATGGGGCGCTGGTGCTGGCGCTGATCGTGCTGATCGCGCGCGAGATCCTCATGCTCAGGCGCGCGCGCAGGTCCGGTCAGGCGGCCGCGCGCCTGCACGAGCGCGTGGTGCGCCTCTTCGCCATCGTCGCCGCGATTCCCGTCGCGATCATTGCGATCGCAGCCTCTGTCACGCTCGACCGTGGCATGGAGAGCATCTTCTCCGGCACGGTGCGCCGCGCCGTGGAATCCTCGGCGAACGTGGTCGGAGCCTATGTTCGCGAGCAGGTCGATGTCGTGCGCGCGGAAACCGGCGCGCTGGTCCAGGACATCGAGCGCGTGCGCTCGCTCAACCAGCCGCAACTCGATTTCAGCCGGTTCCTGACCGCTCAGGCCATGGTCCGCGGCCTCACCGTCGTCCGGATCATGCGGCTCGACGGCACCGTCGTCGAGCGGGCGGACCTGCCGATGCAGAGCGATTTCGCGGTTCCCGCCGCGGTGCTGGAGGAGATCGCCAAGACGGACGACATCATCGCCAACGTCGCCTCGCGCGGCGAGCGCGATTTCGTCGAGTCGGTTGTGAAGCTGAAGCGCGGCGGGGACGAGCTGATCTATGTGGTCCGGCAGATCAATCCGGAGATCGCCCAGCACCTGCGCGCCTCGCAACTGGGCCTGCTCGAATATCAGGAGATTCAGGCCCGACGGCTCGGTTTGCAGATCGCCTTCGCGCTGATGTTCGCGCTGATCGCCTTCCTCGTGACGCTGTCGGCGGTCTATCTCGGCCTGTCCTTCGCCAATCGCCTCGTCCAGCCGATCCGTCGCCTGATCGGCGCCGCCGATCAGGTCGCGGCCGGCGATCTCAATGTCGAGGTCCATATCCGCCGGTCCGAGGGCGACCTCGCCAATCTCGGCGACACGTTCAACAAGATGACGTCGCAGCTGCGCGACCAGCGCGAGGACCTCATCAGCGCCCGCGACCAGATCGACAGCCGGCGGCGCTTCACCGAGGCCGTGCTGGCGGGCGTCACGGCCGGTGTCATCGGTCTCGACGAAGCCGGCAACGTCACTCTCCTGAACCGTTTTGCCGTCGATATCCTCTCGGTGAGCGAGCCCGACCTGATGGGTTCGCAGCTGGCCGAGAAGGTGCCCGAGCTCGCGGGCCTGATCGCCCGGGCCGAGCGCGGCGCGCCGATCGTCCAGGGTCAGGTGACCCTGCTGAGGGCCGGTCGCGAGCGCACGCTCGTCGTGCGCGTCGCGCTCGAGGCCGACGAGGCGGGCGCGCACGGCGCGGTGGTGACGCTCGACGACGTGACCGATCTCGTCGTTGCGCAGCGCACATCGGCCTGGGCGGACATCGCCCGGCGCATTGCCCACGAGATCAAGAATCCGCTGACGCCGATCCAGCTTTCCGCCGAGCGCCTGAAGCGCCGCTACGGGCGGGTCATCACCGAGGATCGCGAGGTCTTCGACCAGTGCACCGACACGATCATCCGGCAGGTTGGCGATATCGGCCGCATGGTCGATGAGTTCTCGTCTTTCGCACGTATGCCGAAGCCGGTCTTCGAAACCGAGGACGTGGCCGACACGGTGCGACAGATCATCTTCATGATGCGCATCGGCTATCCCGAGATCGATATTGAAGCCGAGGTGCCGGACGGCGCCTGGATCGCCTCGTTCGACCGGCGGCTTCTCAGCCAGGCCCTGACCAACATTATCAAGAACGCGACCGAAGCCATCGCCGCCGTCCCCGAGGACGCGCGCGGCAAGGGCCGCATCCTCGTCCGGCTGACAGCCACGCCGCCGTTCTTCGCGGTGGACGTCATCGACAACGGCGTCGGTCTGCCCAAAGAAAACCGTCATCGGCTGCTTGAGCCTTACGTTACGACACGTGAGAAGGGGACGGGCCTCGGGCTCGCCATCGTCGGCAAGATCCTGGAGGAACACGGGGGCAGCCTCGGACTCTACGACGCGCCCGCCGATGCCGAGGGCCACCAGCGCGGCGCCCATTTCCGTCTCACCTTCAAGGACCAGAAGCTCGCCGCGGCACCCGCCGCTGCGGCGGAATAGATGGATCGCGGAGCATGGCAGGCGACATTCTCGTAGTCGACGACGAGGCGGACATCCGGGACATCGTGGCGGGCATCCTCGACGACGAGGGCTACCGCACGCGCACGGCCCGCAATTCCGACGAGGCTCTCGCCGCCATCGAGGCGCGCAGGCCGAATCTCGTTTTCCTCGACATCTGGATGCAGGGCTCCCGGCTTGACGGGCTGCAACTGCTCGACGTGATGAAAGAGCGCCACGCCGAGGTGCCGGTGGTCATGATTTCCGGCCACGGCAACATCGAGACGGCGGTCTCCGCCATCAAGCGCGGCGCCTACGACTATATCGAGAAGCCCTTCAAGGCCGACCGTCTGGTGCTGATCGCGGAACGGGCCATCGAGACCTCGCGCCTGCGCCGCGAGGTCAAGGAGCTGCGCCAGATATCCGGCCAGGCAGCGGGCCTCGTCGGCAAGTCCTCTGCGATGAACCAGCTCCGGCAGACGATCGAGCGCGTTGCGCCGACGAACAGCCGGACCATGATCTTCGGTGCCTCGGGCGCTGGCAAGGAACTGACCGCCCGCACGATCCACGCCGCCTCGCAGCGCGCAAGCGGCCCCTTCGTCGTGATCAATGCCGCCGCCATCACGCCCGACCGGATGGAGATCGAACTGTTCGGGTCGGAGGCGATGAATGGCGAGGGCCGCAAGGTCGGCGCCATGGAAGAGGCGCACGGGGGCACGCTGTTCATCGAGGAAGTCGCGGAAATGCCGCGCGAGACGCAGAATCGCATCCTGCGCGTTCTGGTCGAGCAGAGCTTCCAGCGCATCGGCGGCACGACCAAGGTTCAGGTCGATGTGCGCCTCATCTCGGCAACCGCCCGTGACATCCAGAACGATATCGTCGAGGGCCGCTTCCGCGAGGATCTCTACCACCGCCTCGCGGTCGTGCCGATCCGCGTGCCTTCGCTCGCCGAACGGCGCGAGGACATTCCGGCCCTCGTCGAGCATTTCGTCGAGCAGCTGGCCACCGTCTCGGGCCTGCCGCGCCGCAAGATCGGCGACGACGCCATGGCGGTGCTCCAGTCGCACGACTGGCCGGGCAACCTGCGGCAGCTGCGCAACAATATCGAGCGGGTGCTGATTCTCGCCGGCGGCAATCCGGATGCGGTGGTCGATGTGTCGATGCTGCCACCCGATGTCGGCTCGTCGGCGCCGTCCATGCCGACCGGGCAGGGGGGCGAGCACCTCATGGCCCTGCCGCTGCGCGAGGCGCGCGAGGCGTTCGAGCGCGAATATCTCGCCGCGCAGATCAACAGGTTCGGCGGCAACATCTCGCGCACTGCTGAGTTTATCGGCATGGAGCGCTCGGCCCTCCACCGAAAGCTGAAGGCCCTGGCGGTCGAGTGATCCGCATTTTCGGCAAGGCCGCCTTGCGCGTCTGATGCCCGTCCACGGTTCGCGCGACGGGCGAACCGTGCGACATACGCTGTTGCGGTGCGGTGGACGCGCCGGTTCGCCTTGCGGCCGCGGCAATCCCGCAACGGAAGCCAGGGATGGGAGTGTCTGACGATGTCGCGTGTCGCCTATGTGAACGGCAGCTACGTTCCTCACGGGGAGGCGGCCGTACATATCGAGGACCGGGGTTATCAGTTCGCCGACGGCGTCTATGAGGTCTGCGAGGTGCGCGGTGGCCGGCTGGTCGACGAGACGCGCCACGTGGACAGGCTCGAGCGTTCGCTGCGCGAGCTGCGGATCGACCTGCCGATGGCGCGCGGCCCCCTCGGCGTGGTCCTGCGCGAGACCGTGCGCCGCAACCGCGTCCGCGAGGGGCTGGTCTACATGCAGGTGACGCGTGGTGTCGCCCGGCGCGATCACGCCTTCCCGAAGCCCGGCACGCCGCCGGCTCTGGTCGTCACCGCCAAGAACATCGATCCCTCCAAGGGCGAGGCCAGCGCCGCCAAGGGCGTGAAGGTGATTTCGCTGCCGGACAACCGCTGGGAGCGCGTCGACATCAAGTCGGTGGGCCTGCTGCCGAACTGCCTTGCCAAGCAGGCGGCCCGCGAGGCCGGCGCCTATGAGGCCTGGCTGGTCGACGAGGATGGCTTCGTCACCGAGGGCTCCTCGACCAACGCCTGGATCATCACCAAGGACGGCGTCCTGGTCACGCGCTTCGCCGACAATGGCATCCTGAAGGGCATCACCCGCACGACGCTGTTCGACCTTTGCAAGCGCGAAGGGGTCCGGATCGAGGAGCGCAAGTTCACGATCGAGGAAGCCCAGAACGCCCGCGAGGCCTTCCTGTCCTCGGCGACGACGATCGTCATGCCGATCGTCGAGATCGACGGCCGTCCGGTGGGCAATGGCGCGCCCGGCTCGATCGCCACCGAGCTGCGCTCCAAATTCCACGAGGTTGCGGAGATCGTCTGAGACCCGGCCGGATTGCACACGAGCCTGTGACGACTCGCCACTTGTGCAGTGCGGCATGATGCGCCTTGATAGGCGAGCCGAAAAACAAGCCTGAGGCTGGCGCCAGCCGGCCGAATAAACCTTCGCGGCGTCTGGTCCGCGGCAACAACGGAAAAAGACAATGGCGGAACGAGCTCAGAACCTCCAGGACACCTTCCTCAACCACGTCCGCAAGCAGAAGATTCCGCTGACGATTTTCCTCGTCAACGGCGTCAAGCTGCAGGGCGTCGTCACCTGGTTCGACAATTTCTGCGTCCTGCTTCGGCGCGACGGCCACTCGCAATTGGTCTATAAGCACGCCATATCGACCATCATGCCGGGCGCGCCGGTCCAGCTGTTCGAACCGCAGGACGGGGAGGGCGAGCGGGCCTGATCGCCGGCCCTTCTCGCCATCCGAGGCCTTATTTGGACATCAGACGTCCTGACATCATCGATCCATCGCATAACGCCGGCTCCGACGAGCCGCGCGGCGAACCAACCCGCGTCGTCGTCGTCGTGCCCGTCCCGAAAGGCGGCCGCGGCAGCGACGAGGCGCAATTGCCCGTCCGCACGGCGGAAGCCAAGCGGGACGAGGCGGTCGGCCTGGCCGCCGCCATCGAGCTCGATGTCGCGGAAGCGGTCATCGTCACGCTCGGCACGATCCGGCCGGCGACGCTGATCGGCAAGGGCAAGGTCGACGAGATCGCCGGCCTCGTCACCGCGCACGGGGCAGGGCTCGTCTTCGTCGATGCCGCTCTGTCGCCTGTGCAGCAGCGCAATCTCGAGAAGGCGTGGAGCGCCAAGGTCGTCGACCGCACCGGCCTGATCCTTGAGATTTTCGGTCGGCGCGCACGCACCAAGGAAGGTTCGCTTCAGGTCGAACTCGCCCATCTCAGCTATCAGAAGAGCCGTCTGGTACGGTCCTGGACCCACCTTGAGCGCCAGCGCGGCGGTTTCGGCTTCCTCGGCGGCCCCGGCGAGACGCAGATCGAGGCCGACCGCCGCATGATTCAGGAACGCATCACCCGGATCGAGCGCGAGCTGGAACAGGTGACGCGCACCCGCCGTCTGCATCGCGAAAGCCGCAGGCGCGTGCCTTATCCGATCATCGCGCTGGTCGGCTACACCAATGCCGGCAAGTCGACGCTGTTCAACGCGCTGACATCGGGCGGCGTGCTGGCGCAGGACCTCTTGTTCGCGACGCTCGACCCGACCCTGCGCCAGATGCGGCTGCCGAACGGCACCAAGGCGATCCTGTCCGATACGGTCGGGTTTATCTCGGATCTCCCCACCATGCTCGTCGCGGCCTTCCGCGCGACGCTGGAGGAGGTGATCGAGGCCGATGTGATCCTGCATGTCCGTGACGTCAGCCACGACGACACGGAGGCGCAGGCCGCCGACGTCGCAACGATCCTCGCCGATCTCGGCATCGATCCCGCGAGCCGGACGCTGGTCGAGGTCTGGAACAAGGTCGATCTGCTGGACGCGGAGGGCCGCGAGGAGGCCCGCAACCGCGCCGCGCGCGGCGAGGACGGCCGCCGGCCGCACTTCGTCTCGGCGGCAACCGGGGAGGGTATCCCGGAGCTGCTCGCCGCGATCGAAGACCTGATCCGCGCTGATCACGAGCGGATGACCGTGACCGTGCCTGCCGCCGACGGCCGCACGCTCAACTGGATTCACGAGAATACCGAGGTCGAGAGCCGGCAGGCGCTCGAGAGCGGCGAAACCCGCATTACGCTGCGGATCGCACCGGCAAAACTCCAGCAGCTCGAGCGCCGGCTGACAGGAACTCGCTAGGCTGATGGCGCATTAGTTCACTGGCCGGTCGATTGATCATTGGCCAATAGCGGCGCGAGGAAACGTCACTCTGGGGCCCGGCTACGAAGCGGAATCAATGCGCGCAATCTCGGCTCGCGAAAATACAATCCGCCCCAGACCATTACGCCAAGGCCGATGGGCAGAACAAACCACGCGTTCTCCAAACGCAGGATAACCGCCGATGCGCCACCGAGATAGCCAGTGAGTAGAATTGCACCAAGCACGGCCGTGCGGGGGACGACATAAAGCGCAATGCAAACAAGTTCGACCACTCCAATCAGCACGATAAGGCTGTTCGGAAATCCGAGCCGCTCGGCACCTTGGACGGCGGCCGTCATTTTCGTGATCCGGATAATACTGTCAAACAACAGGTAGGAAACGACCAGTCCGGTGATAATGCGCCCCACCCAGCAAGTGGTGTTGAACCGTGAAATGCTTGAAGAATCCATCAGATTGCCTCCTTCGCGATCCGGGATAGTCATTTCCAGCGCAGAGCATAATGGAGAATCTGGATCGGAACGCGTTGGTTGATCCAGAGCGTGGGAGTTACAGCGTTGTTCAGGCGCTGCCGCGCTCGCGATGCTTGGCCTCGTTCCAGAGTGCGTCCATCTCGGCGAGCGTCGCCTCGGCCGGGCTGCTGCCCTTGGCGGCAAGGGTGGCCTCGATGGAGCGGAAACGCCGCTCGAACTTGGCATTGGTGCCACGCAGCGCCGCTTCCGGATCGACATCCAGATGGCGCGCGAGATTGACCGCCGCGAACAGCAGATCGCCGACCTCGTCCGCCAGCGCCTCGCGGCCCTTGTCGGTGGCACGAGCCTCGGCGATTTCCCGCGCTTCCTCGACGATCTTGTCGAGCACGCTGTCGACATCGTTCCAGTCGAAGCCGACCGCGCCAGCCTTCTGCTGAAGCTTCAGCGCGCGCGTCAGCCCGGGCAGGGCGACCGGAACGCCGCCCAGAACGCCGGCGGGCGGTTCCACCGGCAGGCCGAGCCGGGCGCGCTCCGCCGCCTTGGCGCGTTTCTCGTCGGCCTTGATCTCGGCCCATAGGGCGTTCACCGCCGGCGTCGGCAAGCGGCCGGCATCGCCGAACACATGCGGATGCCGCCGTATCATCTTCTCGCTGATGGCCCGCACGACGTCCGGAAAGGCGAAGTGACCGGCTTCCTCGGCCATGCGCGCATGAAAGACGACCTGCAGCAGCAGGTCGCCGAGTTCGTCCTTCAGATCGGAGATGTCGCCACGTGTGATCGCATCGGCGACCTCATAGGCTTCCTCGATCGTATAGGGCGCGATCGTCGCGAAATCCTGTTCGAGGTCCCAGGGACAGCCTTCGCCGGGCGTACGCAGCTTCGCCATGATGGCGAGGAGCGCGGCAATGTCGTCGGAGGGCTCGGGACTCACGGCGTCGGGCTTGTGGTCAGTCGGCATGCCGACAGGGGGCGGCAAGCCACGCCGCATGGCAAGGCGCGCAAGCGACCATCCACACGTTTGAGGGCGGCGGCCCGGCTGGCAGCCGCAATTCGCATAAGACATATTATGGAATGCGCATCATGCCACAGCGAGCCCGTAACTGGCCTGGCTCCACCTGTCGCTGACCTCGGAATGCCGATCCTTCACACAAGGTCAGGCTGCTTCGACCACCATTCCGTCAAAGGCCGGAACCACTCCGTCCGGCAGCGCGGCCGCCAGCGTCGCATAGTCGAGATCGGAGTGAAGATTGGTCAGGATGGCGTGAGCGGGTTGCGTCCGCTCGATCAGCGCCAGCGCTTCATCGACACTGAAATGCGTCGGATGCCGCGTGTAGCGCAAAGCGTCGAGGATCAGCGTCTCGGCGCCCGAAACGACACTTTCGGAATGAGCGCTAATCGCACTGATATCAGGGCAATAGACGATATTATTAAAGCGAAATCCAAAAGCCCGGTAGGCATGCCCGTGCTCGACCGGAAACGGCATGAAGGATATCGGTCCGCCATCGCCCGATACCGTCACGGGCTCGAAAGCCCTGAACGTATGCAGGTTGATGATCGGCGGATAATCGCTGCCCGGCGGCGACGCGAAGCAATAGCCGAAGCGCTGCGACAGCGTCACCCGCGTCAGTTCGTCGGCATGGGCGTCGATGCGTCGGCGCATCGAAATGACCAGCGGCCGGATGTCGTCGATGCCATGGGTGTGGTCGGCATGGTCGTGGGTATAGAGCACGCCATCGAGCCGCGTCACGTTGGCATCGAGCAGTTGTTCACGCAGGTCCGGCCCGGTGTCGATCAGCACTGTCGTTGTGCCGCCGGCACCCGTCTGCTCGACCAGCAGCGAGCAGCGGCGGCGGCGGTTCCTGGGATTGGCGGGGTCACAGGAGCCCCAGCCCTGTCCGATCCGCGGCACGCCCCCGGATGAACCGCAGCCGAGGATCGTGACGGTCAACGCCATGGGTGGCTCAGCCGGCAAGGCGCTGACCGGGGTCAGCTTTGGAGAACAGCCGATAGAAATTCGCGGTCGTCTGCGCGGCCAGCGTCTCGGGCGTCATGCCGCGCGCCTCCGCGACAGCCCTGCCGGTCTCGACCACATAGGACGGCTCGTTGGTCTTGCCGCGAAACTTGCCCGGCGCGAGATAGGGCGCATCCGTCTCGACCAGGATGCGGTCGGCCGGCAGCCAGGCCGCAATGTCGCGCAGGTTCTGGGCGCTGCGATAGGTGGCGATCCCCGAGAACGACACGTAAAGCCCGAGATCGACCCCGGCGCGCGCCAGCACCTCCGACCCGGTGAAGCAGTGCAGAACCGCCGTGAACGCGCCCTTCCCCATCTCTTCGGTCAGGATTTCGACCACCCGCTCGTCGGCCTCGCGCGCATGAATGACCAGCGGCAGGCCGCTCGTGCGCGCAGCCGCGATATGCGTGCGGAAGCCCTGTTCCTGCGCCTCTCGCGGCGAGTTGTCATAGTGATAGTCGAGGCCGGCCTCGCCGATGGCGATGACCTTGGGATGATCCGCCAGCACCACGAGCTGTTCGGCTGTGACATCCAGCTCCTCATGGGCGTTATGCGGGTGCGTGCCGACCGAGCACCAGATGCCGTCATGCGCCTCGGCGATCTCGCGGATGGCGTCGAAGCGCTTCACGCGCGTCGAGATCGTCACCATGGACTGGAGGCCAGCCCCGACCGCACGGGCGATCAGCCCGGCGCGGTCGGCGGCAAGCTCCGGAAAGTCCAGATGGCAGTGGCTGTCGACCCACATCAGGCCGAGGCCTCCGGCTCGACATAGCGCGGGAAAACGCCCTGCGGCGACGGCAGCACGGTACCCGGCGCGAGCCGGCTGCCGAGCGCGGCGAAGTCGCGGGCATCCTCCGGCACGGCCAGCAGGTCGAGCAGCTTCGGCGCGCCGACCGGAATGGCCGGCTCGGCGAGGATCGCCGCCTGCCGGATCACCTCGGCGGTCACGTAGAGCACCGTACCCATGCGCGCGAGATCAGTCTTGCGCAAAGCCCAGGGCGCCTGCGCGGCGAAATAGCGGTTCGCCTCGCCGACGACCGCCCAGACCGCTTCCAGCCAGCGGTGGATCTGCTGCTTGCCCATGGCCTCGCGCGAGGCTTCCAGCATGCCGGCGGCGGCGGCAAGGATCGCCTCGTCCTCGGCGGTGAGCGCGCCGGGGGTTGGCAGCACGCCGTCGCAGTTCTTGGCGATCATCGACAGCGAGCGCTGGGCGAGATTGCCGAGATCGTTGGCGAGGTCCGCATTGGTCCGCGCGACGATGGCCTCGTGCGAATAGGAGCCGTCATTGCCGAAGGCGACCTCGCGCAGCAGGAAATAGCGCATGGCGTCGACGCCGTAGGCTTCCGCCATGGCGAAGGGGTCGACGACATTGCCAAGCGACTTCGACATCTTCTCGCCGCGGTTGAACAGGAAGCCGTGGCCATAGACGCGTTTCGGCAGCGCGATGCCGGCCGACATCAGGAAGGCCGGCCAGTAGACCGCGTGGAAGCGGACGATGTCCTTGCCGATGACGTGCAGATCCGCCGGCCAGAACGGCCATTTCGGATCGCTCTCGTCCGGAAAGCCCGCCGCCGTGAGATAATTGGTCAGCGCGTCGACCCAGACATACATGACATGACCGTCCGCGCCCGGCACCGGCACGCCCCAGTCGAAGGTCGTGCGCGACACCGAGAGATCGGCAAGGCCGCTCTTCACGAAGCTGATCACCTCGTTGAAACGCGTATCGGGCCCGACGAAGTCGGGGTGAGCCTCGTAGTGCGCCAGCAGCCTGTCCTGATACTTGGACAGGCGGAAGAAGTAGGTCTCCTCCTTGGTCCACTCGACCGGGGTGCCCTGCCCGCCGACGCGCACGCCGTCGGCGCCGACGGAGGTTTCCTCCTCGCCGTAGAAGGCCTCGTCGCGCACCGAGTACCAGCCCTCGTAGGCACCGAGATAAATGTCGCCGGCCGCGACCATCCGGTCCCAGATGGCCTGGCTCGCGCGATAGTGGCGCGGCTCGGTCGTACGGATGAAATCGTCGTTGGAGATGGCCAGCGCCTGCGCCATGGCGCGGAACCGGTCGGAGTTACGGTCGGCCAGCGCGCGCGCGGACAGCCCCTCACGCTCGGCGGTCTGCACCATCTTCAGACCGTGCTCGTCCGTGCCGGTCAGGAAGAAGACGTCGCGCCCGTCGGCCCGCATGAATCGCGCGATGGCATCCGTCGCGATGACCTCGTAGGCGTGGCCGATATGCGGTGCGCCGTTCGGATAGGAAATGGCGGTCGTGACGTAGAAGCGGGGCTTCGCCATGGTGGACTGCTGGGCTTTGTCGGTTCAGGTGCGTCGCCGGCCGGCCTCGGCGAGCCAGCCGAAAACCTGAAAGACGAAGGGCTTGCGTTCGAGATTGAACGTGCGCACCTGCGCCGCCGCGACCTCGACCTTGTCCCATACCTCCGCATAGGGCGCAAGGCGGCGGGCGCCCTCGCCGGCCCCCAGAGCGACGCGCCGGTGCAGGTGGTCGCGCACGGTACGCAGGAAGACCTCGAAATCGTCGTCGTCACGACGCTGCAACCGGTCGCCGATCGCATGGGTCCTGAGGGGATCGATGGCCGGAGCCGCATCGATCGCGCCCTCGATCTCGGCCGCGAATTCCTCCAGTCCGCCAAGCGCGGCTTCGAGCGCCCGCCGCAGACTTCCATCCGCCCGCGCGGCGATGCGCCTCGCCTCATCGTCGGGCAGGCGGATGTCCTCGAAGGTGCCGAGCCCGGCCACGATGTCGCTCTCGGCGAGCGCCGGCAGGGTCAGCATCCGGCAGCGCGAGCGGATGGTCGGCAGCAGCCGGCCGGGCATATGCGACACGATCAGGAACAGCGAGCGCTCCGGCGGCTCCTCTAGCAGCTTGAGCAGGGCATTGGCGCCGTGGCGGTTCAGTTCGTCGGCGCTGTCGACGAGGCAGATGCGCCAGCCTCCGTCGCCCGCGGTCGATCCGAAGAACCTGACGATGTCGCGCACGAGCTTGACCGGGATGTCCTGCGGCACCTTGTCCTTGCCGGCCTCGGCGATGCGCCGCAGTGCGAGCAGGTCGGGATGGGCGCCGGCAACCATCCGCCTGAACACCGGATGGTCCGGCGGCAGGAACAGATCGGTCGTGCCGGGCGACACCGCGGCGGGGCGCGGATTGGCCAGCACGAAACGCGCGAAACGGTAGGCCAGCGTCGCCTTGCCGATCCCCCCCGGGCCGCCGATCAGCCAGGCATGGGGCATGCGCGGGCCCCGATAGGCATCGAGCAATTGCTGTTCGGCGGCTTGCTGGCCGATGAGGATCTCGCGCTCGCGCGGATGCGGCGCGCCTTCCAGCCGGTCTGCGGCATTTTCCTCGATCATGAGGTCACCAGCCGTGCAGCGAAGCCGAAATGCCCGGCGACGACGGCCCGGATCTCATCGGCGACGATGTCGGCGTCCTGCGACGCGTCGATCAGCTTGCAGCGGTCGGGTTCGGCCCGCACCAGCGCGCGAAAGCCCTGCCGCAACTTGTTGTGGAAGGCGATGTCCTCCTTCTCGAACCGGTCGGTCGCCCCTCCCCGGCTTGCGACCCGCGCGAGCCCGACCTTGGCCGGCAGGTCGAGCACCAGCGTCAGGTCCGGCCGGTCGTCGCCGACGGTGACACGCTCGACGGCGAGTACGAAGTCGTTCGGCACCCGTCCCGCATGGCCCTGATAGACGCGGGTCGAGTCGGCGAAGCGGTCGCAGATGACCCAGGCGCCGCGCGCAAGCGCCGGCAGGATGGTGACGTTCAGGTGGTCGCGCCGCGCGGCGGCGAACAGCAGCGTCTCGGTCTCGGGGCCGAAGGCTTCCGCGCCACCGCCAAGCAGCACGTGGCGGAGTATCTCCGCGCCGGGTGAACCGCCCGGTTCGCGCGTGAGCACGACGTCGATCCCGCGCGACTTCAGGTAATCCGCGAGACGGCGGGCCTGTGTCGACTTGCCGGCCCCCTCCCCGCCTTCCAGCGTGATGAACCGGCCGCGCTGCGGCTTCACCTCGTTCACGGCCGGGCGATCCCTGAGCGCAGCCAGCCCGTAGTCCATTCCCACGCGCCCTGCATCGCCCGTTGTGTCAGCGTTCCACTGGCGACGTCAGCGGCCGCATAGACCGGCACTTCCAGCGCGACCTGCGAACCGCGCAGCACGCGCAGGCGGCCGATCTCCGCGCCCTTCGCGACAGGCGCGCGGATCGGGCCGCGATAGACGATTTGCGCCGAGACGCGGTCGGACTGACCGCGCGGCAGCAGCAGCCGGACGAGCTTGCCGGCGTTGACCGGCACCGAGCCCTCCGCCCCGCCGAACACCTGGACGCTGCCGAGGGCCTCGTCGGCGGCGAACAGTTCGCGCAGTTCAAAGGAACGGAAGCCCCAGTCCAGCAGCTTGCGCGCCTCGTTGGAGCGCTCCTGCAGCGACCGCGCGCCGAGCACCACGACGACCAGCCGCTGGCTGTTCTGCACGGCCGAACCGGCGAGGCCGAATCCCGCCTCCTCGATATAGCCCGTCGTCAGCCCGTCGGCGCCCGAATAGGTGCCGAGCAGCGGATTGCGGTTCTGCTGGCGGATGCCGCCCCAGGTGAACTCGCGTTCGCCATAGGTCGCATACTGCTCCGGAAAGGAGCGGATGATGTGATCGGTCAGCCGCGCGATCTCGCGGGCCGTCATCTTCTGTTCGGGGTGCGGCAGTCCGGTGGCGTTGCGGAACACCGAGCGCGACAGGCCGAGCGCCCGGGCCCGGTCGTTCATGCGCGGCACGAAATTGGCCTCGGTGCCGGCAACGGCCTCGGCTAGCGCGATGGCGGCGTCGTTGCCGGACTGGATCATGATTCCGCGCAGGAGGTCCTGCACCTTCACGCGCGAATTGACCGCGGCATACATGGAGGTCGAGCGCGAGGGCGCGCCTCCGCGCCGCCAGGCATCCTCGCTGATGACGATCTCCTGCTCGGGCGTCAGCCGGCCCTGCCGCATTTCCTCGAATATCACTGCGAGGGTCATCAGCTTGGCGAGGCTGGCCGGCTGTTGCAGGTCGTCCGCGGCCTTCTCGAACAGCACCGATTCCGTGCCGACGTCGAACAGGATGGCGCTGCGCACGGTCGTCTGGAAATTCTCCTGCGCACCGGCACCCGACGCCGCCGCGGCAAGCAGCAGGCCGATCAGGCCGGTCCGGATGCGATGGGCGACGGAAGGGATCATGACTCGCAGCACCTCGACCCCATGGATGGGGCGTGGGCCGGGCGAAATCAAGCGCGACGCGGCAAGGTCAGTAGAGCGAGCCGAAACCGAGCGACGCGCGGACGGGGCCGCTCGCCGGCATGGCCGCGATGGCGGGCGCAGGCGCCGGGGCCGGCGCATAGGCCGACGCGGTCGGCATGGCCACCGGGCGCGAGGACACGGCCGCGAGGACCGGCTGCGGGCTCGCCTGAGTGGCGGGCGCGGCGACGACGGTGACGCTCTGGCTGGCCGCCTGCGGAACGTCGCGCGAGGCACGGGCAACGACCGTGGTCTGCGGCAGAACGTCGATCCCGGTCGGCCGGCTCTGCGGCATGGGCGCGCTCGCCATGGTGATGGCCTGGGAGGCCGCCTGGGGTTGCGGCGCCGGCGCCGAGGTGGCGCTCGCCAGCTGGAACAGGCCGCGCGGCGCTTCCTGGGCCGGCGCCTCGGCCTGCTGGACGGGTGCCGGAGCCGGAACGTTCGCCGCCTGCGGCGCGGCAGCCTGCGGCGCCGCCGGGCTTGCGGATGCGATCATCGTGTTGCCGGCGCCCATAGACGGACGCGGAGCGGCCGAACCGTCCGTGCGCAGCGTCGCCAGCAGCATGCGGTCGTCGGACCCCTCCAGCGGCGCGCGGCCGACATATTCGACGCGCACGCGGGCAAGGCCCCGGCCGCGGAAATCGAGCATGTTGGAGGCACGCTGCGACAGGTCGATCACGCGGTTGCCGTGGAACGGCCCGCGATCGTTGACGCGCACGATCAGGGAATGGCCGTTGGTGAGATTGGTGACGCGCGCATAGCTCGGCATCGGCATGGTGCGATGGGCGGCCGACAGCGTGTGCATGTCGTAGACTTCGCCATTGGCGGTCAGGCGGCCGTGGAACTGGCGGCCGTACCAGGAGGCGATTCCGGTCTCGGTATGCCCTTCCCGCTTCTCGTAGGGCGTATAGCGGCGGCCGGCGACGGTATAGGAGCGCCCGACGCGATAGACGCCGCCGCCGCGCGGCACGGGCCTGCCTTCTTCGACAACGCGCGGCGAGGAGGAGACGCCGTAGCGGGCATTGTAGCGATCGACGGAAGGCGAACCCTGCGCAACACGGTCCTGAGAGGCGCAGCCGGCGAGCAAGACACCGATGCCGCACAGCGCGGTGCAGGTGGCGAGACGCCGCCAATGGATGGAAGTGGCTGCGCTTGTGCGCGCAGGCGATCCGCCGCTCGTCGCCGCTGAAGTCAAGCCGCTCGCTCCAAGTCCCGCATGCCAGCGCGGGCTCTCGGCGGCCCGCTTCGTGCCGGTTGTCATAGCCGACGTTAACGAAGCGTTCCAGTGTCGGTGCAAATGAGACGAAAGCGTGGCGGACGCCAACACCAAGACCCGCATGGTTGAGCGGACTTTAAGATCGCCCGCCCGTCCCGCTCCCGGGAAACCCGGCCGCCGCGCGGTCAGCGCCGCCTGCCCCGGTCGGCGTTCGGCGCATCGCCCCAAATTCCGCTGCGCAGGAAATCCAGCAGCGCGACGCGCAGCTCGTCGGTGCGCGACGTATCGGCCTTGCCGCCGGACAGGCGGGCGATTCTGTTGTTCTTCGTCGTATCGGTCAGCGTCAGCACCACCGCGCTGACCGTGAACAGGTAGCGCCAGGAGATGTCCCTGACCTCGAGATGAGGACAGGCCAGCGCGAGCGCCGCGATGAAGCGCTTGGCCATGGGGTCGAAATGCTTGCTTATGACCTTGCGTGTCAGCGCCGAGGGCTCAAGCC
The DNA here is from genome assembly GCF_016793595.1 of Phreatobacter sp. Taxonomy (GTDB): domain Bacteria; phylum Pseudomonadota; class Alphaproteobacteria; order Rhizobiales; family Phreatobacteraceae; genus Phreatobacter. The sequence continues at coordinate 8,532 of NZ_JAEULY010000009.1, read as the reverse complement.
GGTGCTGGACGATGAAGCGCGCGAGGAGAACGCCCTCCTGTTCGTTGCCTGTCTCCAGATAGGGCGCGACGAAGATGGACAGGACCCGGTCGAGCGCTGGACGGCGGGTGCCGAGCGCCTCCAGATAGGCGTCGAGATCGGCGACGCGCTTGCCGTTGACCCGGCGGGAGAGGGTTTCGAAGACGGCCTCGGCGAGGCCCTCCTTCGAGCCGAAATGATAGCTGACCGCGGCGAGGTTGACCCCGGCTCTCGCGGTGAGCTCGCGCAGGGACACCTTGCCGATCCCCTTCTCCGCATAGAGCCCGGCCGCGGCCTGCAGCATCCGCGAGGCCGCATCGGTGTCGTTGGCAGGTGTTTGCTTGGCGGGCATGTCCGTCCGGATGTGATGGCCTGCCGCAATCTGTCACCACGAAGCCCGTCAGCACAATCTCGGACCGGCCGGCTGCCCGCTCGACGGCCAACAGATGTTTCAAACACGCGTTTGACTTTGAGCGAACGCCCTCCGACTCTTCACCACCGGAGCCTGCATGAAGCTCCACGGCATTCGGAGGAAACAAGCGTTGAGCCGCAAACTGATCGACATCTCGATTCCCCTGCAGAACGACGTGCCGGCCGATCCGCCGGGCGGCCATCCCACGATCGAGTACACCGACCATCAGGCCGGAATGGCGCGGATGCTCTCGAACTTCCCCGGCATGAAGCCGGAGGACCTGCCGGATGGTCAGGCATGGGCGGTCGAGCGCGTGACGCTGTCCACCCATAACGGCACCCATCTCGATGCGCCCTGGCACTATCACCCGACCATGAATCGCGGCGAGCGGTCCTGGACCATCGACGAGGTGCCGCTCGAATGGTGCTTCCAGCCGGCGGTGAAGCTCGATTTCCGTCACCTGCCCGACGGCCATGTCGTCAGCGCGGCCGAGGTGGAGGCCGAGCTGAAGCGGATCGGCCACGAGCTGAAACCACTCAACATCGTCGTGGTGAACACCAGCGCCGGCAAGAAGTTCGGCCGGGCCGACTACGTCGCCTCGGGCTGCGGCATGGGCTACGAGGCCACCATGTACCTGCTCGAACGCGGCGTCAGGGTCACCGGCACGGATGGCTGGAGCTGGGACGCGCCCTTCGTCCACACGGCGCGGAAATATGCCGAGACCGGCGATGCCAGCCTCATCTGGGAAGGCCACAAGGCCGGCCGCCACATCGGCTATTCCCATATCGAAAAGCTGCACAACCTGGAGCAGCTGCCCTCGACCGGCTTCATGGTCGTCTGCTTCCCCGTGAAGATCGAGCGGGCTTCGGCCGGCTGGACCCGTGCCGTCGCGATCATCGAATGAACGGTTGCAGCCACGGGAACGGCGGCGGAACCTCCGCCGCCGTTCACGTCAACGACCGGTCAGGCCTTCTGGACCCGGACCGAGTTGGCGAGCACGCCGATCTTCTCGATCTCAAGCTCGATCCGGTCGCCGTCGCTCAGCAGGCGTCCGTTCTCCAGCCCGCAGCCATTGCCGACCGTGCCGGAGCCGATGAACTCGCCGGGCATGATCGTCTCGTCCTGCGACATGTGGGCGATGATCTGCTCGAACGAGAACAGCATGCCCTTGCTGACATTGTCGCAGACCGTCTCGCCGTTGATCCGCGCCTGCATGCGCAGGGAATAGGGATCGCCGATCTCGTCATAGGTGACGATCCACGGCCCCAGGACATTGCTGTTGTTGAAGCTCTTGCCCTTGGCCGGCCCGAGCCGCCCGGCCATCTCGATGCGCTGCGCGTCGCGCGCCGAGAAGTCGTTGAAGATCGTGAAGCCGAAAATGTGGTCCTTCGCCTTGGCCGCGGAGATATCGGCGCCCCTGCCCTTGGTGATGCAGCCAAGCTCCAGCTCGTAGTCCATCACCTTCGAGTATTTCGGCCAGTTCACCGTCGAGCCCGGCGCGCCCACCGTGAAGCGGTTGGTGATGTAATAGATCGGCACCTGCCGATAGACCTCCGGCAGTTCTCCCAGAGGCTCGGCTTCGAGCCGCTTCAGTTCCGCCATGTCGCCCCGCGCGCGGGCGGCCATCTTGGCGCTGCCCTTCGGGCTCTGGAGGATGTGCTGCGGGAAGGACATGCCGTCGCGCATCTGGCGAGGAAGAGGCAGCGGGGCGAGCAGGGTGACGTCGCCCGCACGATAGCGCAGGTCCGCCTCGCCGCCTCGCGCATCGATCAGGCCTCGCGCCGCGTCCAGCGCGCGATCGCCGCCATCGATCAGGTCGAGCATCGACCCGAAGGACTCGGCGCCCTGCCCGCTGCGCCGCGCCGCTGCGGCAATGTCGAAAAATTCAGCGCCATCGCCAAGCACGACGGCGAGCTTCTCTGCATTCTGGTGGACGATGGTCGCCAGTTTCACGGCTTGCCTCCCTCAGGAAAATATATAAGGATGAAATATCGATAAAACACTGAAGTCAACAACCGTACTCGGGAGGTCAACATGAAGAAGTTCGCACTCTTTCTCGCGGCATCCGCCGCACTGCTGATGGCGCCGGGCGCCGCCAGCGCCCAGCACCGCATCAAGATCGGCTGCACCGCGACGAGCGACTGCTCCTCGGCGATGATCGCGGTCGACCAGGGTATTTTCCGCCGCCACGGCATCGAGGCGGAGATGGTGCTGATCGGCATCAATTCGAACATTCCGGCGGCGCTGCTGTCGAACTCAATCCAGATCGGCGGCCCGACCTCGAGCGTCTTCCTGCAGGCGGCCGATGGCGGCCTGCCCATCGTGGCAGTGGCCGGCGCCTCGGTCATGTCGCCGGTGACCAATCCGGTCGTCGCCGCCTTCGTTCGCAACGGTCTGACGCTGTCCAAGCCCGCCGATTTCGTCGGCCGCAAGGTCGGCGCGCCGGGCTTCGGCGCCTATCTGCACGTGCTCTTCGTCAAGTGGCTGATGGAAGGCGGCGTCGATCCCGCCCGCGTCAACTTCGTCGAGGTCAGTTTCCCGACCATGGCGGATGTCGTTCGCTCGCAGGCGGTGGACGTGGTGCTGGCGGGCGAGCCGACGGTGGCGCGCATGGTGCAGGCCGGCGTCGGCACGGTTGGCGCCCGCTACGTCGCCGAACTCAACCGCACCGATCCGATCATCTTCTATGCGGCGGCCCGCGCCTGGGCGACGCAAAATCCCCAGGCCGTCGCGGCCTTCCGGGCCGCGATCCGCGAGGCGGCCGAGATCGCCAATACCGATGACGCGAAGGCCACCCAGTCGATCGCCAATTTCACCAAGCAGCAGATCGAGCTGGTCCGCTCCGTCCCGCGCAGCCGGCAGCAGCCGGCGCTCGTCGCCAACGACCTGCGCTGGTGGATCGAGGTCATGAAGCAGCAGAAGCTGCTCCAGGGCACGCCGAACCCCGAGCCCCTCATCCTTCCCTGAGAGGCTGCCGATGGCGCGTCCGCTCGCCGCCGACCTCAATCCCGCGCCGGTTCAGGACACGCTGACCGACCGGGCCATCGCGATGATCCAGCGGGACATTCTCGCTGGATCGCTGCAACCGGGGTCGCGGCTCGGCGTCGTCGGCCTCGTCCAGCGCTACGGCATCGGGGCGACGCCCGTCCGGGAAGCGCTGTCGCGGCTGGCCTCGCGCGATCTGATCATCGCCATCGGCCAGCGCGGCTTCCGCGTCGCGCCGCTGGAGCGGAGCGATCTTGCCGACATCACCAACACCCGCTGCGTCCTTGAAACCGAGGCGCTGCGGCTGTCCATCGAGAATGGCGCGGATGCCTGGGAGGCTGCGGTCCTCGCAAGCTTCCACCGGCTGAAGCGCTACGTGGCGCGCCACGGCTCGGCCTTCGGCGAAGGCACCGAGGAGTTCGACGAGCTCCACAAGACCTTTCATTCCGAGTTGATCGGCGCTGCCGGCTCGGCGCGGTTGAAGCAGGCAATCTCCGATCTCTACGACCAGGCCTATCGCTACCGGCGGATCATGATGAAGCAGCTCTCCGACCCCGACCGCTTCATCGCGTCCCACCAGCGGCTCGCCGACCGCGTGCTCGAACGCGGCTTCGAAGCGGCCCGCGCCGAACTGGTCGCCCACATCCATTCGACGCTCAAATACGTCTATCCCGAGACGGGAAACCAATGACCGACAGCGCAATGAACTCGGCCGGCCGGCAGTCGCTCTACGAATTTCGCGACGTCGGCCTCACCCTCGGCGGCAAGCCGATCCTCGACGGTATCGAGATCACCGTCCGCAAGGGCGAGATCCTGTGCATCGTCGGCGCCTCCGGCAGCGGCAAGACCACGCTGCTCCGCCTTGCCGGCGGGCTCTACCGGCCCTCGGAGGGTTCCGTGCTGTTCGATGGCGCGCCGATGACCATGCCGCGCCAGGACGTCGCCATCATCTTTCAGGACTACGGCCGCGCGCTGCTGCCCTGGCGCACCGCGACCGGCAATGTGGCGCTCGCTCTGGAGGCCGCCAAAGTGCCGGCCGCCGAGCGCAAGGGCCGGATCGAGGCCTGCCTCGCCAAGGTCGGGCTCTCCGATCACGCCGACAAATATCCAACCGAGATGTCCGGCGGCATGCAGCAGCGCCTGCAGATCGCACGTTGTCTTGCACAGGAGCCCAAGGCGCTGCTGATGGACGAGCCCTTCGGCGCACTGGACGCCATGACACGCCAGTCGCTGCAGGACGAGACATTGGCCCTGCATGCCGATTCCGGCGCCACCATCATCTTCGTCACCCATGACCTCGAGGAAGCGATCTATCTCGGCGACCGGGTCATCGGCCTTCTGCCGCATCCCGGCCGTGTCGGCATCGAGATCGACGTCGACCTGCCGCGGCCGCGCAGCCAGCTCGCCACCCGCGAGGAGCCCGAATTCCTCAGGCTGCGGCGCGAGCTGTTCGACTTCATCGAGAAGTCGGAGGGCCACCGGTGATGTCCTCGGATCGGCTGAAAGGGCTCATCCTACCGGCTCTGGCAGTGCTGGGCTTCGAGATCTGGCTCAGGGCCTTTCCGATCGCGAGCGATGCGCTGGCGCCTCCGTCAGCGGCCGTCATGGCTCTCGTCCAGGGGCTTGCCGACGGTTCGGTGCTGCTGGCGACCCGCGACACCCTGCTCGGCGCGATCATCGGCCTCGGCATCGGATCGTCGATCGGACTGCTGCTCGGCGTGCTGACGGGCCTCCTGCCGCCGCTCGACCGGCTGCTGGAAGTGTCGATCGAATCGATCCGGCCGATCCCGTCGGTCGCGCTGCTGCCCATCGGCCTGATGGTCTTCGGCTTCGGCTATGCGCTGGAATTCTCGATCGTCGCCAAGACCTGTCTCTTCGCGACGCTGATCCTGACGCGGTCGGCTGTCAGGGGAGTCGAGCCGCGCCTCATGGAGGTTGCCCGCGCGCTGCGCCTGTCGCCGCTCGCGCGCGTCACCAAGATCGTGCTGCCGGCGGCGCTGCCGCAGATCTTCGTCGCCTTCCGGCTTGCGGCGGGCGCTGCCCTGATCGTCGCCGTGACGGTCGAGATCACGATCAACCCGCAAGGGCTCGGCCATGCCATGATGACGGCGCAGCAGGCGCTGCGGCCGGACGTGATGCTCGGCTACCTTCTCTGGATCGGCATTGTCGGCTTCGCCTGGAACGCCGCCTTGCTCCTCGCGCAGCGCCACCTGTTCGGCCGTGCCGCTGTCTCGGAGGCGATGCGATGACGCCGTTCGCGCAAATATCCTGGCGCATTGCCAGTTTCGCCTTCGCGGCCAGCCTCGTCATGGCCTGGCAGCTCGTCGCCAACGCACAGCTGATCTCGCCGATCTTCCTGCCCGGACCCGACCGGGCCTGGGCCGCGCTGGTCAACGGCTTCACCGATCGCGGGCTCGGCGGCAAGCTTCTCGGCACGCTCCGGCACATGACCTTCGGCTGGCTCGCGGCCTCCATCGCCGCCATCGTGCTCGGCTCGCTGATCGGCTCGTCGCGGCGTGCGCGCCTCTACGTTGCGCCGTCGCTGGAATTCCTGCGTCCCCTGCCCGTCTCCGCCATCATTCCGGTGGCGATCGCGCTCTACGGGCTCAGCGAGGGCATGGCGATCTTCGTCATCGCCTTCGGTACGCTCTGGCCCATGCTGCTGGCGACCATCCAGGGCTATGCCGGTGTCGAGCCGCGCCTTCTTGAAGTCGCGCGCGCCCTGAACCTGTCGCGGCTGGAAACGGTCACGAAAATTTCCCTGCCCTCCGCCATGCCCGACATTCTCGCCGGCATGCGCGTCAGCCTGACGGTGGCGCTCATCCTGTCGGTCGTCTGCGAGATCGTCGCGGGGCTCGACGGGCTCGGTCAGTGGATTCTGATCTCGGCCCGGATGTTCCGCTCGCCCGATCTCTTCGCCGGCGTCATCCTGCTGGGCGCGGTCGGCTATCTCGCGGCGGCCATCATCGCCGAGGTCGAGCGCAGGCTGCTTGTCTGGAGGAAGACGCACTAGAACGGATCACTGACCCGCGACCTGTTGGGTGCGGCGCACCATTCCGGCGCCCACCCGCCCTTTCCCCCGCTCCCGGCATGGCGTATTGCCCCCCGTGACACAGTCTCATCGGGTAGCCCGCGCGTTATGATTCGCCTCGAAAGCATCGGTAAGCAGAACGGCAAGCAGATCGTCTTCATCGAGGCCTCGGCCGCCCTCCAGCGGGGTGAGAAGATCGGTCTCGTCGGCCCCAACGGCGCCGGCAAGACCACGCTCTTCCGCATGATCACCGGCGAGGAACAGCCGGACGAGGGGCAGGTTTCCGTCGATCGCGGCATCACCATCGGCTATTTCAGCCAGGATGTCGGCGACATGGCGGGCCGCAGCGCGGTCGCCGAGGTGATGGAGGGCGCCGGCCCCGTCAGCGAGGTCGCGGCCGAGCTGAAGGCGCTGGAAGCGGCCATGGCCGATCCCGATAAGGCCGACCGGATGGACGAAATCATCGCGCGCTACGGCGAGGTGCAGGGCCGGTTCGAGGAACTCGACGGCTATGCGCTGGATGGCCGCGCGCGCGAGGTCCTGGCCGGCCTCGGCTTCTCCCACGAGATGATGGAAGGTGATGTCGGCGCTCTCTCCGGTGGCTGGAAGATGCGTGTGGCGCTTGCCCGCATCCTGCTGATGCGCCCCGACGCCATGCTGCTCGACGAGCCCTCGAACCACCTCGACATCGAGAGCCTGATCTGGCTCGAGAGCTTCCTGAAGGGCTACGAGGGCGCGCTGCTGATGACCTCGCACGATCGCGAGTTCATGAACCGCATCGTCGGCAAGATCATCGAGATCGACGGCGGTTCGCTCACCTCCTATTCCGGCGACTACGCCTTCTACGAGCAGCAGCGGGCGCTGGCCGAGAAGCAGCAGCAGGCGCAGTTCGAACGCCAGCAGGCCATGCTGGCCAAGGAGATCGCCTTCATCGAGCGGTTCAAGGCGCGCGCCTCCCACGCCGCGCAGGTGCAGAGCCGGGTGAAGAAGCTCGATAAGATCGACCGCGTCGAGCCGCCGCGCCGCCGCCAGACCGTGATGTTCGAATTCCGGCCGGCACCGCGCTCGGGCGAGGACGTCGTCAGCCTGAAGGGCGTCGGCAAGAGCTACGGTAGCCGCACCATCTATGACCAGCTGGACTTCAGCATTCGCCGCAAGGAGCGCTGGTGCGTCATGGGCGTCAACGGCGCCGGCAAGTCGACCCTCCTGAAGCTGATCACCGGGGCGACCGCCGCCGACGCTGGCAGTGTCAATGTCGGCGCCAGCGTCAAGCTCGGCTATTTCGCCCAGCACGCCATGGAGCTTCTGGACGGCGAGCAGACCGTGTTCGAATGGCTGGAGAGTTCCTTCCCGCAGGCCGGACAGGGCTCGCTGCGCGCGCTCGCCGGCTGTTTCGGCTTTTCCGGCGACGACGTCGAAAAGCGCTGCCGCGTGCTGTCGGGCGGCGAGAAGGCGCGCCTCGTCATGGCGCACATGCTCTACGACCCCCCGAACTTCCTCGTGCTGGACGAGCCGACCAACCACCTCGACATGGCCACCAAGCAGATGCTGATCGAGGCGCTGAAGGACTACGAGGGCACCATGCTGTTCGTCTCGCACGACCGGCATTTCCTCGCCGCGCTGTCGAACCGCGTGCTAGAACTGACCGAGGACGGCATTCACGCCTATGGTGGCGGCTACACCGAATATGTCGAGCGCACCGGGCAGGAGGCTCCCGGCCTCAGGAGCTGACCCACACCCTGCCCGCGCTTCGACCGCCCCATCGGAGCCGTGAGCGAAGCGAACTGGCGTGAGACAAAGGAAATGGCGGAGAATTCGAACCGAAGTTCGAAATCGGAGCCAGGAGCGCGACTGCGCGACCGGCCGAAAGGCCGCCCCATCGGAGCCGTGAGCGAAGCGAACTGGCGTGAGATCAGAGAAATGGCGGAGAGGGTGAGATTCGAACTCACGGTGGGCGTGAACCCACGGCGGTTTTCAAGACCGCTGCCTTAAACCACTCGGCCACCTCTCCGGTGCCGCCTTCCTGCCAAAGCTCGGGCCCGGAGACAAGCGGAACCAGCGGCAATGCTTGTCGCCGCGCGCCGAT
>NZ_JAEULY010000007.1 GCF_016793595.1 Phreatobacter sp. | reverse complement strand
CGTGACCGGCATCGTGCACCTGCCCGAGGGCACCGAGATGGTCATGCCGGGCGACAACATCGCCATGGAAGTGAACCTGATCGTGCCGATCGCCATGGAGGAGAAGCTGCGCTTCGCCATCCGTGAGGGCGGCCGCACCGTTGGAGCTGGAGTGGTCGCGACGATCATTGAATGATCGTCGCGAATACGGAATGCGATCAACCGCATTCCTGATGGCGGCGCCGGCGTCGTCGCAACCATCATCGAGTGATCGTCGCGAATACGGAATGCGACACGCGCATTCCTATGGAGTGATTGCTTGCGTCGCCGGGAGGCACTATACCCGGCGACTGCCATAGGGGCTTAGCTCAGCTGGTTAGAGCGGCGGTCTCCAAAACCGCAGGTCGAGAGTTCGAATCCCTCAGCCCCTGCCAATTCGAAAGGCCCGGCGCGATGCGCCGGGCCTTTTGCTTTGCGGGGCGGCGGTGAGTCCGGCCGGGTGAATCAGATGCGGGCAGTGTCAGGCCGGCGGAGCATTTCGGCCGCCGGCTGGAGCTGTCGCCGGAGCATGCACCCAAGCGGCCGTCAGGGACTGAAGGCGATAGCGCGGAACGTCCGGCGCTGCCGCCTGACCACATTCCTTGACGCGCCGTCCCGTTTCGGGTAGCAGACGCCACTCCCTGCTGGCCCGGTAACGGACTTCCTGCGGGACGCGCTTCCTCCAACTCGGGCCGACGCGCCGGCTTCTCGCCCTCGGGCGGAAGCGGTCATCGGTCCTGTCCGGATTCCAGAACGCCATGGCGAAGACCAGTCCCTTCGAGTTCATGCAGCAGGTGCGTCAGGAGGCCAACAAGGTCACCTGGCCGACCCGTAAGGAAGTCGGCATCACCTCGATGATGGTCGTGATCTTCATGATCGTCTCGGCGATCTTCTTCTTCGCCGCCGATTCCATCATCCGCTGGGGCGTTCAGGCGCTCCTGTCGCTCGGCGCCTGAGGAGAGACGTCCGTGGCGAAGCAGTGGTACGTCGTTCACGCCTACTCGAACTTCGAGAACAAGGTGGCCGAAGCGATCCGCGAAGGCGCGGCGCAGCGCGGCCTGTCGGAGCTGTTCGAGGATATTCTCGTGCCGAAGGAGCGCGTCACCGAGGTGCGCCGCGGCCGCAAGATCGATACCGAGCGCAAGTTCTTTCCCGGCTATGTGCTGGTGAAGATGGACATGACCGATCAGGCCTACCATCTGATCAAAAACACCCCGAAGGTCACGGGCTTCCTCGGCGCCGACAAGAAGCCGATGCCGATTCCCGAGGCCGAGGCGATGCGCATCGCCCAGCAGGTTCAGGAGGGCGTCGATCGCCCCAAGACCACGATCATGTTCGAGGTCGGCGAGAAGGTGCGCGTCAACGACGGGCCGTTCGCCTCGTTCGAGGGCTTTGTCGAGGAGGTCGACGAGGGGCGCTCGCGCGTCAAGGTCGCCGTCTCGATCTTCGGCCGGCCGACGCCGGTGGAACTGGAATTCGGTCAGGTCGACAAGATGTGACCGTCTGCCGCCGGCTCAGGCTGGCGGCATGAATGCCGGCGCCTTGAGCGCCGGTTCCGGAGCGGCCCTGGCCGTTCCGTTCACCCGTGGGAGGCGAGGGGAGGCGGTCCGCCAATCTCTCCGAACCCGACCACGAAACCCAACCGGACGGCCCCGCAAGGCCTGTCAGGAGGACAACCATGGCGAAGAAAATCGTCGGCTTCATTAAGCTGCAGGTGCCGGCCGGGGCCGCTAACCCCGCCCCGCCGATCGGCCCCGCTCTCGGTCAGCGCGGCCTGAATATCATGGAATTCTGCAAGGCCTTCAACGCGAAGACCCAGCAGATGGAGAAGGGGATGCCGATCCCCGTGATCATCACCGCCTACCAGGACCGCTCCTTCACCTTCGAGATGAAGCAGCCCCCGGTGAGCTACTGGATCAAGAAGGCCGCCAAGGTCGACAAGGGCTCGACGACCCCGGGCAAGGGCGCGACGGCCGGCAAGATCACCCGCGCCCAGATCGCCGAGATCGCCAAGGCGAAGATGGTCGACATGAACTGCGACTCGGTCGATTCGGCTGCGTCGATGATCGAAGGCTCGGCCCGTTCCATGGGCCTCGAGGTCGTGGGGTAAGCCATGAGCGGCAAGCGTTTCCGTAAGGCCTCCGAGGGCATCGACACCGTCAAGGCCTATCTCATCGATGAGGCGGTGAAGCTCGTGAAGGAGCGCGCCACGGCGAAGTTCGACGAGACCGTCGAGATCGCCATGAACCTCGGCGTCGATCCGCGCCACGCCGACCAGATGGTCCGCGGCGTCTGCAACCTGCCGAACGGCTCCGGCCGGACCCTGCGCGTGGCGGTCTTCGCCCGCGGCGCCAAGGCCGACGAGGCCAAGGCCGCCGGTGCCGACATCGTCGGTGCCGAGGACCTGCTCGAGATCGTGCAGGGCGGCAAGATCGACTTCGACCGCTGCATCGCGACCCCGGACATGATGGGTCTCGTCGGCCGTCTCGGTAAGGTGCTGGGCCCGCGCGGCCTGATGCCGAACCCGAAGGTCGGCACCGTCACGATGGACGTGAAGGGCGCTGTCGCCGCCTCCAAGGGCGGTGCGGTGGAGTTCCGCGTCGAGAAGGCCGGCATCATCCACTCGGCAGTCGGCAAGGTCTCCTTCGACCAGGGCAAGCTGATCGAGAACATCAAGGCGTTCGCCGACGCCGTGGTGAAGGCGAAGCCGACCGGCGCCAAGGGCACCTACGTTCAGAAGATCGCCATCTCCTCGACCATGGGTCCGGGCGTGAAGGTCGATCCGTCGAGCGTGCTGAACGGCTGAGTTCCCGGCCGGCGCCCGGACCTCCGGGCGCCGCGCCTCTCCGCAGTGTGAACGTGCCTTGCGGAAAAAGTTGCGGGTTCCTACTTGGCAACTGGAACAGGCTTTGCTAGACGACGCCGGCTAGGGGTGTGGGCAACCACGCCCTCATTGCGTTTGGGCCAAGATTCAAAAATCGCAGGTTGGATCGCGAATAGCCTTTCGGTGTCGCGGTCTTGCGAAGGTCTTACGGTGGAGTAATCCGGGACCTCGATCAGGAGTCCGACACGAGTTTAACGAGCTTCCGCGCGGGAATTCCTCGCGCGGCAAGGCCGGTGGAGTTGTCCTCAAAGCCCAAGGGCCTGAGGAAGGCAAAGCCGGAATGTCCTGTCCGAGACTGCAGGCGAGGGGGCTTCCCCTCTTAATCGCCAAGCCTGCACAGACGGGTGAAGACCGTTTCACCGGCCGATGAGGCCGAAGGAAGGGTTCGAACTCATGCACCTCGGCCGAGGGATGGTTTCATCCCGCGGTGTCCAGAGGGGACAGGGCCGAACGTCGATCGTTCGGTTTGGCCGGTTCGCCGGCGCCGATGATCGGCAGGTGCAACCCGGGGCGCCCGCAAGGGGGCCTCGATCAGAGAGAGCAAAAGTGGATCGCGCGGAAAAGAAAGAGCTGGTCGGCACGCTCAACGAGGTCTTCAAGACCTCCGGCGTCGTCGTCGTCGCTCACTATTCCGGCCTCACCGTCGCGCAGATGCAGGACCTTCGTCGCAAGATGAAGGCCCAGGGCGCGTCCGTGAAGGTCACCAAGAACCGCCTCGCCAAGATCGCTCTCGAAGGCACGGACGTCGCGTCCATCGGGTCCCTTCTCAAGGGTCCGACGATTCTCGCCATCAGCGAGGATCCGGTCGCGGCACCGAAGGTCGCCAGCGATTTCGCCAAGATTCACGACAAGTTCGTGATCCTCGGCGGAGCGATGGGAACGACCGCTCTGAATGCGGACGGTGTGAAGGCTCTGGCCACACTGCCGTCGCTCGACGAACTGCGCGCCAAGCTCGTGGGCCTCATCCAGGCTCCCGCGACCAAGCTCGCCCAGCTCTCGACCGCGCCCGCTGCCAAGCTGGCTCGCGTGTTCGGCGCTTATGCCGACCGAGACAAGGCCGCGTGAGGCTTCTCTCACTCAAACCGGTTCGAACCGTTCAAAAGGAAGTAGTAAATGGCTGATCTCGCCAAAATCGTCGACGAACTCTCGTCGCTCACCGTCCTCGAGGCCGCCGAGCTCGCGAAGATGCTCGAAGAGAAGTGGGGCGTTTCCGCCGCCGCCGCCGTGGCCGTTGCCGCCGCGCCGGGCGCTGGTGGCGCTGCCGCCGCCGTTGAGGAGCAGACCGAGTTCACCGTCGTTCTTGCCGCCGCCGGCGATAAGAAGATCGAGGTGATCAAGGAAGTCCGCGCCATCACCGGTCTCGGCCTGAAGGAAGCCAAGGACCTGGTCGAGGGCGCTCCGAAGCCGGTCAAGGAAGCCGTGTCCAAGGACGAGGCCGAGAAGCTGAAGAAGCAGCTTGAGGCCGCCGGCGCCAAGGTCGAACTGAAGTGATCATTCCCGGGTGGGCGGCGTCAGCCGCCCGCCCGGACCCCTTCGCGCCGGGCGACCGGAGCGGAAACGCCGCAAGGCGAACGTGACTTGGATGCGAGGCCTTCGGGTTTCGCGAGTGCAAACTTAAGGTGTCACGCCTGACCGGACGGTCCAGGGCGCGAAAGCGGCCCGAATTGGACCGTCCGGTCAGGCGTCTGCGGCGGGAGAGGCTGAACAGCCCGCCCGCCGCTGGAACCAGGACCGCCGCCGACGCCTGGCGGTCCAAGCGAGAGGCGACATGGCTCAGACTTTCACCGGCCGCAAAAGGTTCCGCAAGTTCTTCGGCAAAATCAGGGAAGTGGCGACGATGCCGAACCTCATCGAGGTTCAGAAGTCGTCCTACGACCAGTTCCTGATGGTCGACGAGCCCAAGGGCGGGCGCTCCGACGAGGGGCTCCAGGCGGTCTTCAAGTCGGTGTTTCCGATCACCGACTTCTCCGGCAGCGCGATGCTGGAGTTCGTGAAGTACGAGTTCGAGCCGCCGAAATATGACGTCGACGAGTGCCGCCAGCGCGGCATGACCTTCGCCGCCCCGCTCAAGGTGACGCTGCGCCTCATCGTGTTCGATGTGGACGCCGATACCGGCGCCAAGTCGGTCAAGGACATCAAGGAGCAGGACGTCTACATGGGCGACATTCCGCTCATGACGTCGAACGGCACCTTTATCGTCAACGGCACCGAGCGCGTCATCGTCTCGCAGATGCACCGTTCGCCGGGCGTGTTCTTCGATCACGACAAGGGCAAGACCCATTCGTCGGGCAAGCTGCTGTTCGCCGCCCGCATCATCCCCTATCGCGGTTCCTGGCTGGACATCGAGTTCGACGCCAAGGACATCGTCCACGCGCGTAT
>NZ_JAEULY010000026.1 GCF_016793595.1 Phreatobacter sp. | reverse complement strand
CCCTACCAGCTCTGCCTGAGCGCGACGCTTCCCCTGATGGATCGGTGGCGGTCGCCGAGTTCGCCGTCGAGGGCGAGGGAGGCATTGAGGCCCTGGCGGAAGCGGGCCTCGACGCCGAGGGTGGCGAGCGCGGTGTGGGTGGAGGCCCTGGCGCCGAAGACGGTGAAGGTGGAGCCTGCCAGTGCCTGGAACCGGGCCTCGGCGGCGCGCTGCGTGTTGGACTGGACGGCATAGGCGAGGCGCGAGAAGGCGATGAGGTTGCCGGTCTCCGCCGAGGCGACAAGGGCGTCGGCGCGGGCGCCGAGCTCGGCCCTGAGCGTGCCGGTGGTGCGGCCGGCATAGGCCAGCGCGAAGGCGCCGGTGGCGGGCGCGACCCAGGTCTCGCGATAGCCCGGCGCGATGTAGGCGATGGCCTCGGCGGCGGCATAGGGCGTCACGCCGGCAATGCCGAGGGCGAAGCGGCGGCCCGTCTCGATGCGGCCGCCAAAGGTGTGGCCGACCGGGCCGGAGCGATAGGTCTCGGTGACGCCGAGGGCCACGACATTGCGGGTGACGTCGAAACGGTTCCAGCCATAGGCGAGGGCGCCCGAGAGGTAACCCGGGCCGAGCCGCATGGAAGCGTAAGCGCCGAGCTGGGCGAAGTCGCCGGTGCCGGAACCGAGCGCGCCGAGGCCGAAGCTCGTGCCGCCGCCGGCGAGGGCGAAGCCGACGACGAGGTTCGGCGCGACGAGCTTGTCCGCGCCGGCCGCGACGCCGTAGATCGAGGAAGCCGTGCCGGCGGCGCCCAGCCCGGCATCGGAGGCGGTGCGGCCGGCCTGGCCATAGGCCCGCGTCCAGATCGACCAGGCGGCCTCGAGGCGGGCGGCGGGCGTGCGGGCAGCGCCCATATCCGCCATCTCGATGAGCGAGGAGCCCGGCGCGGCCGCCGTGCCGCCGCGCGAGCCGGCCATCGGATCGAGCATGATCCCGAGGAAGGTCGAGGCGCTGGTGAGGGAGGTGGCGGAGGCGCCCGTGGCGGCCTCGCCGGAGAGGCGGTTCAGCGAGGCGGCAAGCGGCGCGCCGTAGAGACCGAGGATCGGGTTGAAGGCGGCGGGCGGGGTCGCGCCGCCGTTCAGGGCCGCATCGATGCCGGCCGCGACATTGCGCGGATTGACGCCGCC
>NZ_JAEULY010000028.1 GCF_016793595.1 Phreatobacter sp. | reverse complement strand
GCGCCACCGCCATCGAGTACGGCCTGATCGCCGCCGGCATCGCCGCCGTCGTCATCGTCGCGGTCAACACCATGGGCACCAACACGCTCAACGCCTTCAACAAGGTCAACACGAACTTCAAGCAGTGATCTGACGATCGCTCGCGAAGACGAATGCGGCCCGCCCAACGGCGGGCCGCCTCTTTTTCAGTTCCGACCCTTTGCAGTGACGGTGCCGGCATGACGAGGGGCGTACCACCTCGGATCGCACAGACCGACCGGCGCGCCGCGCCGGACGAGATGGCCGGCCTTGTCGCGCTATCGCTGGTCGCCGGCCTCGCGGCCGCCCTGGCCGTGCTCTGGCGTTCACTGGTCTGAAACCCGTCGCCGTGATGATGGCGTCCGGGCTGGGCGCCGAAACCAAGACGGATCGCGCCCGCCTTCCCGGGAGGAAGCCATGTCCGACCTCGCCATCCTGCTGATCTTCCCCGCGATGATGGCGTTCGCGGCGGCGAGCGACCTGTTCACGATGACAATCTCGAACCGGGTGTCCTTCGTGCTGATCGGCGGCTTCTTCGCGCTCGCCCTGATCTCCGGCATGGCCTGGGCCACGATCGGCATGCATGTCGCAGCCGGCGTGCTGGTTCTGGTGATCGGCTTCGCCTGTTTCGCCTGCGGCTGGATCGGCGGCGGCGACGCCAAGCTGGCAGCCTCCACGGCGCTATGGCTCGGCTGGTCGCAGCTGCTCGAATATGCGCTCTACTCGTCGCTCCTCGGCGGCCTGCTGACCCTCGGTCTCCTGTCGCTGCGCGGCGCGCCGTTTCATCCGCCGCTGCTGATGCGCGAGGGCTGGTACGCCCGAATCACCGACGCCAAGACCGGAATTCCCTATGGCATCGCGCTGGCGGCAGCGGGTCTGATCCTCTATCCCTCCAGCTTCTGGATGACTGGCGCGCTGCACTGAATCTCCGGCGCGCGCGAGGCCGGTGACTTTTCGTTAAGTCAAATTGCTCACCGGCGATTAACCATAAGTTGACCTTTCCCTGATCGAATCCGGCCTCATGACGAGGGCCTGTCCGCCCTCGCCGCGTGAGGGTCGGTCCAATGCGTCTGAAGCCTGCACAGATGGTGGTCATCGCAGTCGCTCTCGGCGCCGGCGGGTTCGCCGCTATCCTGATGGGTGGCCGCAGGCCGCCGCCGGCGGAGGTGCAGCAGGCTGCGCCCGCCCCGGAGGTGCCGTCCCTCGACGTGCTGGTCGCCAATGTCGACCTGCCGCTTGGCAAGATCATCCAGCCCGGCGACGTCGCGTGGCGCCGCTGGCCCGACGATGCCGGCACGGCCAATTTCATCGTCCGCCGCCGGGGTGACGCTGGCGCCGCCTCCATGGATGAGACGGTCGGCTCCATCGTCCGCTCTGCCTTCATCGCCGGTGAACCGATCCGCGCCGCACGCCTGGTCAAGGGCAATCGCGGCTTCATGTCGGCGATCCTGACGCCCGGCATGCGCGCCATCGCTGCCCCGATCGACGATCCCTCGCGGGGCGCCGGCGCCTTCATCCTGCCGAACGACCGCGTCGACGTGATCCTGGCCCGTCGCAACGGCAGCGCAGCCGCGCAGGCCGACGGCATGACCCACACGACCTCCACCGTGCTGCGCAACGTGCGGGTCCTCGCCGTCGACCAGGTGGTCGAGGAGCGCGGCGGCGAGAAGACCATCGTCGGCCGGACCGCGACGCTCGAACTCACGCCGGCGCAGTCCGAGACCCTGGCGCTCGCCCGCGAGCTTGGAACCCTGTCGCTGGCGCTTCGCAGCCTTGCCGATTCCTCGGTCGCCAACCTCGCCGGCGAAGGCGCGGGCGACGGCGAGGCCCTGTTCGGCAGCCAGGAAGGCCGCATGACCATCGTGCGCCACGGCGTGCGGTCCGTGACCACCCCGCAGGGGAATGAATGATGCGCTCGTCCTTCCACTCCGCTCCCGCCGCCGCGCCGCGCCGCGCCGCGAAGGTTCTCGCCCGGGTCGCCGGCGCCGCCATCTGCGCCCTCGTCTGCACGGCCGGCCTCGGCGAGGCCGTGGCTCAGGGCAGCACCACCGCGCGCCAGCAGCGGCCGGTCAGCGGCAACCAGATGGTCACGCTCGGCGTCGGCAAGTCCATTCCCGTCGAGCTTCCGCG
Organism: Phreatobacter sp.; assembly: GCF_016793595.1. GTDB lineage: Bacteria > Pseudomonadota > Alphaproteobacteria > Rhizobiales > Phreatobacteraceae > Phreatobacter. The sequence continues at coordinate 46,039 of NZ_JAEULY010000028.1, read as the reverse complement.
CGATGCCCGCGACGTCATCGTCGCCAACCCCGCCATCGCCAATGCGGTCGTGCGCTCGGCCCGCCGCGTCTTCCTGATCGGCGTCGCCGTCGGGCAGACCAACGTCTTCTTCATCGATGCCGAGGGCCGGCAGATCGCCGCCTATGACATCGAGGTCGGCCGCGACCTCGGCGGTCTGCGCCAGACGCTGCGCAGCGTACTGCCGAACGCCAATATCGAGGTCCGCTCGGTCAACGACTCGGTCGTCGTCTCGGGCTCGGTCGCGACTCCGCTCGAGGCGCAGCAGGCGATGGACGTCGCCGCGCGGCTGGTCGGCGACGAGAAGAAAGTAGTCAACGCCATCTCGATCCGCGGCCGCGATCAGGTCCACCTCAAGGTGACCGTCGCCGAAATCCAGCGCACGCTGATCCGCCAGCTCGGCGTGCGCATGGATGCTTTCGATCCGACGTCGGCCATCGCCGGCGCGACCGGCAACGGCCTCGGCAATGCCGGCGGCTTCGTCTATGGCCTGCTGACCTCCGGCCGGTTCAACGTCAACAATATCGATCCCTCGCCGAACTCGATCCAGATCGGTTCGCGGGTCGGCAACAACGTCGTCACCAGCACGATCCGCGCCTTCGAGGAAAACGGCCTCGTGCGCACGCTGGCCGAGCCGACGCTGACGGCCATTTCCGGAGAGCAGGCCAAGTTCGTCGCCGGCGGCGAGTTTCCGGTGCCGACAGGTCGCGACATCACCGGCAACATCACGCTTGAGTTCAAGCCGTTCGGCGTCATCCTCGCCTTCACGCCGGTCGTGATGTCGGAGGGGCGCATCAGCCTGCGCGTCGGCGTCGAGGTCAGCGAGATCAACAACGACGTGTCGGTCCGCCTCGCCAGCGGCAGCAACTCCCAGGGCATCGTCGTGCCCGGCCTCAGGACGCGCCGTGCCGACACGACGATCGAACTGCCCTCCGGCGGCTCGATGGTCCTCGCCGGCCTCCTGCAGGAGCAGACCCGCCAGGCGATCGGCGGCATGCCCGGCGCCATGAACATTCCCGTCCTCGGCGCGCTGTTCCGCTCGCGCGACTATCAGCGCGGCCAGACCGAGCTGATGGTCATGGTCACGCCCTACATCGTGCGTCCCGTCTCGGCCAATCAGCTCGCCCGGCCCGACGACAACTATCAGGACCCGTCCGATCCGGCCGGCATGTTCATCGGCCGCCTCAACCGCATCTACGGAACCGCCGGCGCCCCCGCTCCCCGCGGACGCTTCAACGGCCCCGTCGGCTTCATCCGCGACTGATCAGGCTCCAAGCCAGAGGTTTCCCATGTCCCGCGTGCCCAACCGCCTCCCCGTCGCGAAGCTGGCCGTGATCGGCGCCGCCTTCGCTCTCGGCGGCTGCCAGTCGGTCGCCTCGATGCGCGATCCCTATCCGCACGACTACCGCCAGCGGCATCCGATCATGGTTGGCCCGCAGGGCGCCTATGTCGCCTCTCAGTGCGGCCTCTGGCCGAACGACCTCGGCGCGGCGCCTGGCTCCGACAGTCACCTGAACCGTCCGAGTTGGAACCACGGCTGCGCCTTCCAGCACAATCTGGCGGCGATCGTCGCCAATCCCAACGACCTGCTGGGCCCGCGCCAGGAAACCGAGATCGACGCGGCCCGCCGCCAGACGATCATGGGCCGGCATCGCCAGGGCACGGCCCCCGGACCGCAGATCGACCATCAGCCGATCCGGTCGCTCACCGACATCAAGCGCGAAATCAAGGGGTAGGACGTGGCGGACGAGGCAACGCTCCCGTCGGAGGCGCAGGGCGAGCAGATCGCGCCCGTTCCGCGCATCTCCCTGCAGGCTTTCTGCGAAACATCGGAACTGGCCGGCATCATCGCTGAGGCAGCCGAAGACAGGCGCATGGACAAAGCCCATGTGCGCGTCCAGATGGGCGGGGCTCCCGCGGCTGTGGAGGCGTACCGCACCGCGCCCACACCCAATGTCGTGATTCTGGAGACGACCGGCCGCAAGGGCGAGATTCTCGGCCATCTCGACGAACTGGCCGACGTCTGCGACGCCACGACCAAGGTCATCGTCATCGGCCAGGTCAACGACATCGTGCTCTATCGCGAGATGATGGCGCGCGGTGTCAGCGACTACATGATGGGGCCGACCGGCGTCCTCGACATCATCCGGACGGTCTCGGGCCTTTACGCCTCCGACGGCGCCAAGCCGGTGGGGCGGACCATCGCGATCATCGGCGCCAAGGGTGGCGTCGGCGCTTCGACCATCGCGCACAATCTTGCCTGGGCAATTTCGAAGGATATCGGCACCGATACCTGCATCGCCGACATGGACCTCGCCTTCGGCACCGGCGGTCTCGACTTCAACCAGGACCCGCCGCAAGGCATGGCCGACGCCGTGTTCTCGCCGGACCGCGTCGATACGGCCTTTGTCGACCGCTTGCTGTCACGCTGTTCGGACAATCTCTCGCTGCTGGCGGCCCCCGCCACGCTGGAGCGCGTCTACGACCTCGGGCCCGAAGCCTTTGACAGCGTCATCGACATCCTGAAGGCGACCGTTCCCTCGATCGTTCTGGACATGCCGCATGCCTGGACCGGCTGGACCAAGCGCGCGCTGGCCACCGCCGACGACATTCTCGTCGTCGCCGCGCCGGATCTCGCCAACCTGCGCAACGCCAAGAACATCATCGACCTCCTGCGCGCGTCGCGGCCGAACGATGCGGCGCCGCGCTACATGCTGAACCAGACCGGCGTCGCCAAGCGTCCGGAGATCAAGCCGGCCGATTTCGCCAAGGCGCTCGAATCCGAGCCCGTCGCGGTGATCCCGTTCGAGCCGCAGCTGTTCGGCACGGCCGCCAATAACGGCCAGATGCTGGCCGAAATGGAGCCGGGGCACCGGGTGTCCCAGCAGTTCACCGATCTCGCCCTCGCGATGACCGGACGCCACGACACGCGGAAGGCGCGAGCCGGCCTGCTCGGACCGCTGGCGCCGATCCTCGAGAAACTTCCATTCCGCAAGAAGGCCTGACGGCCCGGCCAACCTGTTCGAGGCAGCATGTTCGGTAAGCGCGGCACCACCGGATCGGGATCGGGGTTCCCCCCTCAGGGCGGAGCGACGACGATCGAGCGCGCGGTCACGCCCGCCGCGCCGCGCGCCGCGGAACCGGTGAAGATGCCGAGCATCGCCTCGCCGCCCATGGCGCCGGCCCAGGCCGCGCCGGCGCCCGAGGACCGCCAGCGGTCGTCGAGCTTCTACGAGACCAAGAGCCAGGTTTTCGGCGCGCTGATCGAGGCCATCGACCTGTCGCAGCTCGCCAAGCTCGACGGCGTGTCCGCGCGCGAGGAAATCCGCGACATCGTCAACGAGATCATCACGATCAAGAACATCGTGATGTCGATCGCCGAGCAGGAGGACCTGCTCGAGGACATCTGCAACGACGTTCTCGGCTATGGCCCGCTCGAGCCGCTGCTCGCCCGCGACGACATCGCCGACATCATGGTGAATGGGCCCAACACGGTCTATATCGAGGTCGCGGGCAAGATCTCGAAGACCGGTATTCGGTTCCGCGACAGCTCGCAGCTGATGAATATCTGCCAGCGCATCGTCAGCCAGGTCGGTCGCCGGGTCGATGAATCCTCGCCGATCTGCGACGCCCGCCTGCCGGACGGCTCGCGCGTCAACGTCATCGCACCGCCCCTCGCCATCGACGGCGCCGCCCTCACCATCCGCAAGTTCAAGAAGGACAAGCTGACGCTGGAGCAGCTCGTCAAGTTCGGCTCGATCTCTCCCGAGGGCGCGGAAATCCTTCGCATCATCGGCCGCGTCCGCTGCAACATCGTCGTCTCCGGCGGCACCGGCTCGGGCAAGACGACCCTTTTGAACTGCCTGACGCGCTACATCGATTCCGACGAGCGCATTATCACCTGCGAGGACGCCGCGGAACTCCAGCTGCAGCAGCCGCACGTGGTGCGCCTCGAAACCCGCCCGCCGAATCTCGAGGGCGAGGGCCGCGTCACCATGACCGACCTCGTCAAGAACTGCCTGCGTATGCGCCCCGAGCGGATCATTGTCGGCGAGGTCCGCGGACCCGAGGTCTTCGACCTTCTTCAGGCGATGAACACGGGCCACGACGGCTCGATGGGCACGATCCACGCCAACTCGCCGCGCGAGTGCCTGTCGCGCATGGAATCAATGATCGCCATGGGCGGCTATTCGCTTCCCGCCAAGACCGTGCGCGAGATCATCGTCGGCTCGGTCGACGTCATCGTCCAGGCCGCCCGTCTGCGCGACGGCTCGCGCCGCATCACCCATGTCACCGAGGTTCTCGGCCTCGAAGGCGACACGCCGATCACCCAGGACCTTTTCGTCTACGAGATGCTGGGCGAGGACGAGAACGGCAAGATCGCCGGCCGCCACCGCTCGACCGGCATCGGCCGGCCGAAATTCTGGGACCGCGCCCGCTATTACGGCGAGGACAAGCGACTGGCTGCGGCGCTCGATGCCGCCGATGTCGGCGAAGCCGTGAGGTGAGCCGATGGAATTCGATGCCATTGCCATTATCGGCCTCGCCACGGTCTGTGCGGGCGGCCTGGCCTATGCGCTGATCTATCCGTTCCTCTCCGGCGAGGTGAAGGCGGACCAGCGGCTCGATGCGGTCGCGCAGACCGCCGCGCGCCCGGTGCGCGGCAAGCTCGACGAGCAGACCGTCAAGCGCCCGAGCGTCGAGGAAACGCTGAAGGAACTCGACCGCCGCCAGAAGAACGCCGCGCGCCCCCCGCTTCAGACCCGCATTACCCAGGCGGGCCTGACCTGGACCAAGAAGCAGTTCTACATTCTGTCGGCCGTGCTCGGCGCCGTTGGCTTCATCATGCCGCTGATGGCCGGCCTGTCGCTCATACCGGCGCTCGCCTCGGCGGTGGCCTTCGGGTTCGGCCTGCCGCAATGGATCCTCAATTTCATGAAGAAGCGGCGCATGGCCGCCTTCCTGAACGAACTCGCCAACGCGGTCGATGTCATCGTCCGCGGCGTCAAGGCGGGTCTGCCGATCGGCGACTGCCTCAGGATCATCGCGACCGAAGCGCAGGAGCCGGTTCGCTCGGAGTTCAAGTTCGTGGTCGAGCAGACCGCGCTCGGCATCCCGCTGCACGAGGCGGTGCTCAAGCTCTACGAGCGCATGCCGGTGGCCGAGGCGAACTTCTTCTGCATCGTCATCTCGATCCAGCAGAAGGCCGGCGGCAATCTCTCCGAGACGCTCGGCAACCTCGCCAAGGTGCTGCGCGACCGCAAGAAGATGAAGGCCAAGATCGTCGCCCTGTCGCAGGAGGCCAAATCCTCCGCCGCCATCATCGCCTGCCTGCCGCCGGCAGTGATGATCTTCGTCTACATGTCGACCCCGCAATACATCTCGCTCCTGTGGACCACGGAACTCGGCCGGCTGATGCTCGCCGGCTGCCTTCTGTGGATGTTCACGGGCGTGATGGTCATGCGGAAAATGATCAACTTCGACTTCTAGAGGGGCTCGCCGACCATGCTGGGCCTCATAATCGAGAAGCTCCACGACCGCGATTTCATGATCCAGATGCTCATCGCCATCGCGGTGGGCGCGACCGTCATCACCTTCGCCATGCCGCTGTTCGCGGGCGACAATCTCGGGCGACGCATGAAGGCGGTGTCGGTGGAGCGGTCGCGCATCCGCGAGCGCGAGCGCGCGCGCATGGCCAACGGCGAGCGGGTTACCGTCCGACAGACCCCCAAGGCCTGGATGATGTCGATCGTCAATGGCCTGCAGCTGACCAAGCACCTCGCCCAGGACGAGGCGCGCGAGAAACTGATCCAGGCCGGCTATCGCGGCCAGGTGCCCTACATCGTGTTCCTGCTGTTCCGCATGGTGGTGCCGATCGTCACCTTCCTGCTGGCGTTGATCTATCTCTTCGTGATCAACGACATGCAGCAGCCGGCCATCGTCCGCGTGCTGATCGCGTGCTTTGCCGCCTATGTCGGCCTGCAATTGCCGATGCTGTTCCTCAAGAACCAGATCGACCGCCGCAAGACCTCGATCCGGCGCGCCTTCCCCGACTCGCTCGACCTGATGCTGATCTGCGTCGAATCCGGCATGTCCATCGAGGTGGCATTCAAGCGCGTCAGCCAGGAGGTCGGCTCGCAGTCGATTCCGCTGGCGGAGGAGCTGACCCTGACCACCGCCGAGCTCAGCTACCTGCAGGACCGGCGCCTCGCTTACGAGAACCTCGCCAAGCGCACCGATCTCGATGGCGTCAGGGCGGTGTCCATGGCGCTCATCCAAGCCGAGCGCTACGGCACGCCGCTCGCCAACACGCTACGCGTGATGGCGCAGGAAAACCGGGACATGCGCATGTCGGAGGCCGAGAAGAAGGCGGCCTCGCTGCCGCCGAAGCTGACCGTGCCGATGATCGTGTTCTTCCTGCCCTGTCTGTTCATCGTCATCATGGGCCCGGCTGTGATCCGCCTCATGGCCGCGAACTGACCGGCCCGGGGGAACGTCAGGTGGGGCCGGATTCAATCGGCATAGTGTCGATCGGCGCCACCTCGTCGGCATGGGCGTCTTTTCGGGACAGCTTCCCCGGGACGACTTCAGCCTTGGCGAGGCGCCGGTAAAGGTTGCGGTTCCGCCGGAGCGGCCACCAGTCGTAGAACAGGATCTGCGCCGGCCGCCAGTTGGCGACCCAGCCGAAAACCGAGATGCCGTCGCGGATGCCTTCGCGCCAGCCGTCGGGCAGCGGTGAATTGTCCACCAGCCGCGACAACGCCGTGCAGAAGGCCAGCACGCACAGGCCAATGGCGAGCGAGATCAGGCCGGTGCGGATCAGCTTGCGGAGGTTCATCGCCTCGTTGGCGGCAAGGCGCGTGAAGTGCTGACGCAGCACCGCCTCGACCTTGTCTGCGTCCTTGCGCGAGGCCGGCCGGCTTCGCAGGCACAGTTCGATCACGAAATGGTCGGAACGCGGTGCGTACCAGGCCTGCGAGGCAATGTACTGCGCGGCTGTCGCGTTGAGGCTGAACTCGTGGAACGGGGATGGGTCGAAAGTCGAGAACAACTGGTCGACATCGTGAACGTCGATGGGAATGCGGGTCATGCCCGTCATGCCTCGAATCCTCCTGCCCGTCTGAGCGCGACAATGGCGCGAAGCCCGCGACGCGTCGAGCGCGCATTCAGGTCCGCGCGAGCCGCTCGCGGCGCATCAGAAGCCATCCAACGATCGCGAGGTTCAGGAGGTTCCACAGGATGCCATTGACGAAGGCAGCCTGGTAGGAGCGCGTCACGTCGAAGATGACCCCGGAGATCCAGCCGCCAAAGGCCATGCCGATCAGCGTCGCCATCAGCGCGATGCCGACACGCGTTCCCGCCTCGCCCGCCGAGAAATACTCCCGGACGATGATGGCGTAGCTCGGCACAATGCCGCCTTGGAACAGGCCGAACAGGATCGAGAAGACGTAGAGCGGCGTCAGCGCGTCGGAAGTCAGGAACAGGATGAGGGCCAGTCCCTGCAGCACCGAGCCGAGCAGCAGCGTCGCCAGCCCCCCGATCCGGTCGGCGATGAAGCCCGATGCGACGCGGCTGACGATGCCGAAAGCCAGCATCAGCGACAGCATTTCCGAGCCGCGGGCGACGCCGTAACCAAGGTCGGCGCAATAGGCAACGATATGGACCTGCGGCATGGACATGGCGACGCAGCAGGAAATGCCCGCGACCGCCAACAGCGCCATCAGCGCATTGGGCGACAGGCCGAGCGCGGCGGGTGTAGCGCTGCGCGCCAGCCCCGAGCCGCTCGCGGCGGTCGGCGCCGGCTTCCGGAGCAGCAGCGCCAGCGGCACCATCAGCACGACGGCCACGACGGCGATCAGAATATGGGTTGTCCGCCAGCCATACGATTCGAGAGCGAAACGAACGACCTGCGGCCAGATCGCGCCGGCGAGATAGTTGCCGGACGCGGCGAGGGCCACCGCAATGCCGCGACGGCGCTCGAACCACATCGAGACATGCGCGAGCAGCGGCCCGAACACGGCGGCCGAACCGAACCCGATCAGGAACCCGTGAGCCAGGGCGAAGGCCCAGATGTTCGGCGCGAGCCCCGCCGCCACATAGCCACAGGCGAGCAGCGCAGTGCCAGCGAGAACCGGAACCATGATGCCGAAGCGATCGGTGAGCCGGCCCATGGCGACGCCGCCGAGCGCGAACCCCATCATGGCAAATGTGTAGGGGAGCGAAGCTTCGCCGCGACCGACCCCGAAATCGGCCTGCACGGCGGGAATCACCACGACGACCGACCACATGCCGACCCCGCCGATGGTGCCGAGCGCCAGACAGATGGCGAGGCGCATCCAGGCGGCGGGCCCGTCAATGTCGGAGACGGATTCTTCTGCGGCGGCGGTCTGCTGGAGCACGATCGTCTCGTCCGGCTGCGGGGCGTGGACGCTAGCACCCCGGCGCTGCTCAAGACAAAGGCAGCACAAGCCGGTCGGCTGTGCAGGAATGCCTTGCCGTCAGGAGCCGTGACGCCCGCCGATCAGGCCCGCGACGGCGACGAGAATCCATGCCGCGATCAGCAGAGTGCCGCCCGCCGGCGCGGCCATCGGGAATAGCGGCATGCCGCTGAACGTGCGCATGGCGATATCGCCGGAGAACATGACGACGCCGGAAACCAGCCCCCAGGCCGCGACCCGACCACAGAGGTCATGGATCAGGCTCGCCTTTCGCGCGGCGGCGACGGCGATGATCGCGGGAGCGTGCAGCGACAGCATGGTGGCGGCAACAGGCAGGCTCGTGCCGGCATAGGCGTGGGTCGCCATGGCGGCGAGCCCGATGCCTGCCGCGCCGATCAGGCCGGCGGCAAAGAGAAGAAGGCGCGTGGCGGTCATGGATCAGGCTCCGGGCGAGGCGCCGTCAAAGCACACGATTCCGATTCCGGAAAACCCCTCGGGGGCAGGATAGCTCTGTCAGCTGGTCGTGCGGGCAACCACCACGAGGCGGCGAATCTCGCCGCGCAGATAGGCCTGCAGGAAGCGATCGTAGTCCTTGATCGACAGGCAGCCGTTGGAATCGCCGCGCGGGCCCAGCAGATAGCTGTGCGCGAGAAGGCCGGTGCGACCGTGAATCGACTGGCTGCCGCCGGTCGGGTTGAGCCGTATGGCGCGAACGCCGTGGAACAGCGCCTCGCGCTCGACGAGATCATAGGTGTGCGGCGGGATCGGCCCCTCCATCCGCACATGGGCATAGCGCACGTCGTTCATCTTCGCGCCGAGGCCGGACTGAGCCTCCAGCCGCTCGCCGCTCGGCAGATACACGGTCCGCGCGGCGATATCGAAGATGGCCGTGCCCGGCGGCGGCTTGGGCACGACATTGAAGCCGAAGCCAAGACGCGTACCGAACGACGGCTGGCCGGCATCGGTCGCCGTTCCGGTCGGCGGCGCATAGGCAAGCTCCGGCCCGTTGGGCGAACGCGGATTGCCGAAAAGACGCTCGAGGAAGGAGCGGCCATCCGTCGCCTGCGCGGCAGGAGCGGCGGCGGTCTGAGCGCCGCGCGCGCCACGGCGGGTCGCGACCTGCGGCTGCTCGGGAGCGGATGCGGCGGGAATGTCGGTGGGACGCCGAACCGGCAGAGGCGCGGTCTCAAGAGCCGCCGACGCGGCTTCGTCGGCTTCATCAGCGGCGATATCGGGGCGCGCCATCGGCAGCGGCGCGGTGACGAGCGGCGCAGGCCCGGTCATCTGAGGCGCGAGGGACGGCGCTTCGACGGCATCGCTCCGCAGGCTAGCCAGGGCGAGCACGGGGCGGGAGGTGAGGGGCGCGACGGCAGCCACCGCTTCCGCAGATGTCGGCTGCCATGTCGCGGAGAGCGGCTGACTGGCGGCAAAGGTCGCGGGCGCCTGTCCCAGCGAGAAGGCAGGGTCGAGAAGGGCAGCGACAGGCGTCAGGCCAACCTGCGCGGCGGAGACATTCGCCCGGGCCCGGTCGTCACGCAGGACGTAGGTGGTCAGTCCGGCAAGGCCGGCCGAGAGGGTGAGGACGGTGACCCACGGAAAGCGGAAGGATCGGGCCCGAACGCGCGAAGGCGAGGCCAGTCCAGCGGCTTCGGCACCCCAATCACGCATCGGCCGTACTCTCGATACTTCCCGGCAACGAGCCCCTCCGTCCGATGCGCGCCGACCGACGAGCGCGCCGATTCCTCTCGCGGGAACCAGCGCCATCCTGCCGGATCGGCCGCCGTGTTGAAAGGGGCAAATCCGGCTTCCATAAGGCGGGAGAAGGGTTAACGCTCCGTGAAGTCATCCGGCGAGCGGCGGAATGCTCCCGGGCCGATGCCGAACCGCTCCTTGAAGCGCCGTGAGAACGAGGGCACCGAGGCATAGCCGCAGCGCTCGGCGATTTCGGCCATGCCGAGCCCCGTATCGACGAGCAGGCGCCGGGCCTTCGTCAGGCGCCAGCCGGTCACATAGTCCATCGGCGGTATGCCCACCTCCACGGCAAAGCGGGCGGCGAAGCGTGTGCGCGACATGCCGGCGGCCCGCGCGAGATCGCCTACGCGCCACGGATGCGCCGGGTCCTGATGAACAGCCCTCAACGCCGCCGACAGGCGGGGATCACCAAGCGCGCGGAGGAAACCGTGGCCATTCGTCGCGGAAAGGCGGCGCGTCGCCTGAACGAGGATGATCTCGACCAGCCGAGCCAGGATGGCATGCGCGCCCGGTCCTGACAGACTGGCCTCCAGCTCGATCAGCCGCAGCGCGGCCGTGATCCACGGCTCGGCGCCGAGATCGGCGGCGCGCAGATGAATGAGGGCCGGCAGACTCGCCATCAGCGGATGCGGCATGGCCTCGTCAAAGGCGAGAAAGCCGCAGACAAGAACGGCACGGAGCGGCCTTTCGCCGCCGGCCAGCACGCCGCCGCGCAGCGCACCCCCGGCGATCAGGTCTGCGAGGGAGATCGGCTGCGCCGACGGGTCGGTGGCGAGAATCTGGGCCGCGCCATTGGGAACCAGCGCCAGTTCGCCCTGCGCGAGCTCGATAGCCGCGCTCGCACCGACGGAAAGCCTGCAGGCTCCTGCCAGCGCCAGATGGAAGCGGATATGGCGGCGTTCCTCCGGAACGTGGACAGCCGCGCCACCGCCCAAGTTCGGCGCGGAAATAGAGCTGCGATCCAAGACGCAGAGTCGAAAACACATCCGATAGGACGTCAAGCTTGCCTGTTTGCATACCTGACTGGGACGATTGAATAAGAATAAGCAGCTAACGAAGACTGCATTTCACGTGAATCAGGGTCAAGGTCTCCGGCACCGCGACGAGGCGGGCGAACTCACCATCGGCGGGACAGCGGCATGGGTTGGCGGAACTAAAAATGACCCCTGACATGATCATCGCCTTGATCGGCTTCGCCTTCGTCATGTCGATTTCGCCCGGGCCCGGCAATTTCCTGCTGCTGGCCTCCGGCGCCAATTTCGGCTTTGCACGCTCGTTGCCGCTCCTGCTCGGCATTTCCGGCGGCTTCCTGTCGATGGTCTTTGCCGTGGGGATCGGGCTCGGCGCCATACTGAAGACCTATCCGGCCATCGATATCGCCTTGCGCATCGCCTCCAGCTTCTACGTCGCCTGGCTTGCGGTCAGAATCGCGCGCAGCCGGGCGCTTGGGGAAGGAGCAGCGGTTGCCGAGCCCGTCGGCTTCGCCGAGGCTGCTGCCCTTCAGCTCCTCAATCCGAAGGCCTGGACCGTGGCGTTGATCGTGACGGTCTCCTACACGTAGCCGGATCGGCTGCTGCCGAGCCTTGCCGCGGTCATCGCGATTTTCGCCGTGGTCAACCTGCCCTCCCTCGCCGCCTGGGTGCTGTCCGGAACGGAGCTCCGGCAGGTGCTGGCGAAAGGTCGGCGCATCGTGATCTTCAACATCACCATGGCCGTGCTTCTGGTGGCCTCGATGATCCCTACCCTCATGCGCTGACGACAGCCGAGCGCGAGGCGCGCCTTCCCCTGGCGCGCGTTCTCGTTTAGTTCTGGATCATGTCCGCCCGACGCGCCCCTGCGGAAGATGCAGCACTGCTGCCTGAACGATTCCGCAGCTGGTTCGCCGCGCGCGGCTGGGTACCGCGCGCACATCAGCTGGACCTTCTGAAGCTTGCGCGCGAGGGGCGCTCCGGCCTGCTCGTCGCGCCGACCGGCGCCGGCAAGACGCTGGCGGGCTTCCTGCCCTCGCTGGTGGAGCTGGCGGAGGGGCGCCCCCAGCGCCAGCCCGCCGGGCCGGCGGGCCGGACACCGCCGTCGCGCTCGCGCGGACTGCATACGCTCTACATCTCGCCCCTGAAGGCGCTCGCGGTCGATGTCGCGCGCAACCTCTACAAGCCCGCTGACGAGATGGGCCTGCCCATTCGCATCGAGACCCGCACCGGCGATACGCCGGCCTCGAAGCGGCAGCGGCAGCGGGCCGATCCGCCAGACATCCTCCTCACCACGCCGGAGCAGCTCGCCCTCCTGATCGCAAGCGCCGACGCGCCCTATCTTTTCGGCTCGCTGAGGCGCGTGGTGCTGGACGAGCTGCACGCGCTGGTCACATCCAAGCGCGGCGACCTCCTGTCGCTCGGCCTCGCGCGGCTGTTCAGACTGGCGCCGGAGCTGGCGGCCGTCGGCCTTTCGGCGACCGTCAAGGAGCCGGCCGATCTCGCACGCTTCCTCAGCCCTCAGGACGGGCGGCAAGCCGCGGCAGTGGTGATCGCGGAGCCGGGCGCGAAACCCGATGTCTCCATGATGGAGACGCGCGAGCGGCTGCCCTGGGCCGGCCATTCCGCGCGCCATGCGGCCGGTGAGATCTACGAGGCGATCAAGGCGCACCGTACGACGCTGATCTTCGTCAACACGCGCAGCCAGGCCGAATTGCTGTTCCAGCTGTTGTGGACCATCAACGAGGACGCCCTGCCGATCGCGCTGCATCACGGCTCGCTCGACGTCGCCCAACGCCGGCGTGTCGAGGATGCCATGGCCGCCGGGCGGCTGAAGGCCGTGGTATGCACCTCCTCGCTCGATCTCGGCATCGACTGGGGCGATGTCGATCTCGTGCTCAATATCGGCGCTCCGAAGGGCGCCAGCCGGCTGATGCAGCGCATCGGCCGCGCCAACCATCGGCTCGACGAGCCCTCCCGCGCGGTCCTGGTGCCGGCCAATCGCTTCGAGGTGATGGAATGCCGCGCCGCGCTGGAGGCGGTGGAGCGCGGCCACCAGGATACCGAGCCGCTGCGCACCGGCGCGCTCGACGTGCTCGCCCAGCACGTGCTCGGCACCGCCTGCGCCGGCCCGTTTGACGAGGCGGCGTTGCTGGCCGAAGTGCGATCGGCCGCGCCCTATGCCGCGCTTCCAGACAAGGATTTCGCCGACGTGGTCGCTTTCGTCGCCACCGGCGGCTACGCGCTGAAGACCTACGATCGCTTCGCCAGAATCCGCAGGGACGTGAAGGGTCTGTGGCGGATCACCCATCCGCGCGTCGCGACCCAGTATCGAATCAATGTCGGCACCATTGTCGAGGAGCCGATGCTGAAGGTTCGCCTCGTCCGCTCCGCGCGCCAGCGGGTCGGCACGGCGCCGACCGGACCGATCGGCCGCGGCGGCCGTGTCCTCGGCGAGGTCGAGGAATATTTCATAGAAGGGCTCGTTTCGGGGGACACCTTCGTGTTTTCCGGTGAGATCCTGCGGTTCGAGGCCCTGGTGGAGAACGAGGTTTATGTCTCGCGCGCCGCCGCCAGCGACCCGAAAGTACCCGCCTACGCCGGCGGCAAGTTTCCCTTGTCCACCTTTCTGGCGGAGGGCGTCCGGCGCATGCTGGCGGAGCCGGAATCATGGGCGCATCTGCCGGCCCAGGTCGAGGAATGGCTGCAGCTCCAGAGGCTCAGTTCCATCATTCCGCGGCGCGACGAACTGCTGGTGGAGACCTTTCCGCGGGCCGGCCGTCATTATCTCGCGGCCTATCCGTTCGAGGGCCGTCTCGCCCACCAGACCCTTGGCATGCTGCTGACCCGCCGCCTTGAGCGCTGGGGGCTGAAACCTCTCGGTTTCGTCGCCAACGACTATTCGATTTCCGTCTGGTGCCTCGACGACATGGGTGCAGCGATCGGGCGCGGCCGGCTGTCGCTCGCGGCGCTGTTCGACGAAGACATGCTGGGCGACGACCTCGAGGCCTGGCTTGCCGAAAGCCAGCTGATGAAGCGCACATTCCGCACCTGCGCGGTGATCGCCGGCCTGATCGAGCGGCGGCATCCGGGCAAGGAAAAGTCGGGTCGACAGGTGACCATCTCGACCGACCTCGTCTACGACGTGCTGCGCCGTCACGAGCCCGATCACGTGCTGTTGCGCGCTGCCCGAGCGGATGCGGCAACGGGATTGCTCGACATTGCCCGGCTCGGCCGCATGCTGACACGCATCAAGGGTCGAATCGTGCATAAGGATCTCGATCACACCTCGCCGCTGGCCGTTCCAGTGATGCTGGAGATCGGCAAGGAGCCGATCTACGGCGAGGCGGGAGACCGCTTGCTGGCGGAGGCGGAGGCCGTGTTGCTCGCGGAAGCGGGCCTTGCGGGAACGGGAGCCGACTGACCGATGAACCTCGCCCGGAGGCAGCAGGAACGGGACGATGCCGTCATCACGCTGGGCGGCGGTGCGTTCGTCGCCGATCCGTCCGGTGCGCTCTGGTGCGCCCGCACGTCGACGCTCGTCGTTTCCGACCTTCATCTGGAGAAGGGTTCGGCGGCAGCACGGCGCGGCACGCTGATGCCTCCCTACGACACCGCCCATACCCTCGATGCGTTGGGAGGGGCCATCGCGCGCTTCCGCCCCCGTCGCGTCATTTCGCTCGGCGACAGCTTTCACGATGACGGCGCGCTCGGCCGCATTGCAGCGCGGGACATGACCATGCTGGCGGAACTCCAGCGCGGCCGCGACTGGCTGTGGATCTCGGGCAATCACGACGAGGGTCTGTCGGGCGTTCTGCCGGGCGACCATGCCGATGCGTTCGTGGAGGACGGAATGCGCTTCGTCCATATCCCGCGTGCCGGGCAGGGCGGCGCGGAGATAGCCGGCCACCTGCATCCTTGCGCGAGAATCCAGACCCGTGCTGGCAGCCTGCGCCGTCGGGCCTTCGTCTTCGACGGCGAACGCCTGGTCATGCCGGCCTTCGGCGCCTATGCCGGCGGCCTGAATGCCCGCGACCCCGCGATCCTGTCGCTATTTGCCAGGAGCTTCTCGGTGCTGGCGCTGGGGCGCGAGCGCGTCTTCGCCATTCCACCCGGCCAGTGCCGGCCGGACTGATCACGATCCGCGGCGATAGACCCAGACGCGCGCCGGCGGAATGTTACGCCACACCCGCTCGGAAGGCTCGGCCGAGAAATTGGCGCCCTTGAGCGGCACGGGCGACACCACCGAATAGGTGAACTGGATGAAAGGCGCGCCCGGCCGCATCAGACCGAGCGCATCGTCGAGAAGCTGAAGTCTCACGGGCTCCGGACGGGTCATCAGCGGCAGGCCCGACACCACCGCGTCGGCCGGCGCGTTCAGTTTTCCCGCGAGCGTCTTCGGCAGCGAATAGGCGTCACCCTGCACGATGGTGGCTGTCGGGAAACGCTCGCGGAGCAGGCGGCAGAACTCGGCGGAATATTCCACCAGAACAAGCCGCGCGGGGTCGATGCCGCGCGCCACGAGGGCCGTCGTCATCGGCCCGGTTCCCGGGCCGAGTTCGACCACCGGGCCAGTACCGGCCGGATCGACATAGCTCGCCATCTTGCGCGCGAGTGCCGGCCCCGAGGGCGTCACGGCGCCCATCCTGAGGGGGTTCTTCAGCCAGCTCTTGAGGAATCGGGCATCGTCGTCTTGGCGACGCTCCGTCCGATGGCGCTGGACGGCACGACCCATGGAGTTTCGATCGACCATTTAACGGTCCGACTGAAGGGGTCCGCCGCGGACCCGACACAGGGGCGCAATACCTATCGGCATGTCATGAGAGGGTCAAGAACCGCCGCCCGTTGCGGCGGAGGGGCCGGTCAGGATGTCGAGCCAGATCGCCTTGTCGCCCAGTTCCGCGACGAGGCGGCCATGCGCCTCGATGTCGGCCGCCGAAAGGCGGGGGGCGAGCGGCTGCGGCCGGGCGCGGGCCGGCACATCGGCGCGCGCCGCGCGAACCGCTGCCGGCCGGGCCTCGGCGAGGCCCAGGGAGGTCTGCTTGCCGCCGATCAGTTCGATATAGACCTCGGCCAGCAGCTCGGCGTCGAGAAGCGCGCCGTGCTTGGTGCGCCGGGAATTGTCGATGCCGAACCGGGAGCAGAGGGCGTCGAGGCTGTTGGCGCCGCCGGGAAAGCGCCTGCGGGCGAGGCTGAGCGAGTCGATGACGAACTCTGACGGGAAGGCCGGGCGGCCGGTTCGCTTCAGTTCGGCGTTGATGAAGCCCATATCGAACGAGGCGTTGTGAATGACCAGCTTCGCGCCTTCGATGAAGGCCGAGAATTCGGCGACAACCTCGGCGAATTTCGGCTTGTCGCCGAGGAATTCCGACGAGAGCCCGTGAACGCGGAACGCCTCCTCCGGCATGGACCGCTCGGGATTGATATAGACGTGATAGGTGCGGCCGGTCGGGAAGTGATTGATCAGCTCGATACCGCCGATCTCGACCAAGCGGTCGCCGCGAAGGGGATCAAGCCCCGTCGTTTCGGTATCGAGAATGATCTCACGCATGGCGGGATTCTCCGTCTGCGGCAAAGGCCCTGATGAAGGCTGCGACCTGGCGGCGCGCCGAGGCGAAGTCGCGACTGGTATCGAGCACGACATGGGCGCGGCGGCGCTTTTCGGCATCCGGCATCTGGCGCGCCAGGATGGCGTCGAGCTTCTCGGCGGTCATGCCCGGACGGGCAAGAACGCGGCTGCGCTGCGCCGCGGCTCCCGCCGAAACGACGGCAACGACATCGACGCGGGAATTACCGCCGGTCTCGAACAGAAGCGGGATGTCGAGCACGATCAGACGGTCGCCACGCGCGCCGCAGGCCTGCCGAAAGCGAGCCTGCGTTTGCCCGACGAGGGGGTGAATGATCGCCTCGAGCGTCTTCATCGCGGCTCCGTCGCCGAGCACCGCCGCCCCGAGCCTGACGCGATCAACCGTTCCATCGGCCGTGGTGCCGGGAAAGGCCGCCTCGATCAACGGCACCGCCGCCCCGGAATAGAGTCTGTGCACCGCCGCATCCGCGTCGTAGACGGGAATGCCAGCCTCGCGGAAGAACGCCGACGTGGTCGACTTCCCCATGCCGATCGACCCGGTCAATCCGACGATGCGCATGTCAGTGCGCTCCGATATCGGCGGCGACCAGATCAAAGAGCGCGCGCGTCACGGTCGGGCGGACGCCGAACCAGCGCTCGAAGCCGGGCACGGCTTGATGCAACAACATGCCGAGCCCGCCGACGGTCGGGTGGCCGCGCTCGGCCGCCCGGCGCAGCAGGTCGGTGACCAGCGGCACATAGACGATATCGGAAACGATGGCGCCGGGCTTCATGCGATCGAGATCGACGGCCAGCGGTGGCTGCCCCGCCATGCCGAGCGACGTCGTATTGACCAGCAAATCGCATGTGGCGAGCGCAGATGGCAGGCTATCCAGGCCTACAGCCCTGACGCGACCGGGATATTGCCGGGCGATCAGCTCAGCCTTTTCCGCTGATCGATTCGCCAGCGTGACGATCTCGACGCCGCGTTCGATCAGCCCGTAGACAATGCCGCGAGCCGCACCGCCGGCGCCGATGACGACCGCATGAGCGCTCATCCTGTCCCAGACGGGCGCTTCGTCATCCAGATTGGCGATGAAGCCGGGAACGTCGGAATTCATGCCGACGAGCTTGCCGCCATCGACCCACACCGTGTTCACGGCCCCGACAGCCACTGCCGCGGGATCGACCTCATCGAGCAGCGCGAAGGCCGTTTCCTTGTGCGGAAGCGTGACGTTGCAGCCGGCATAGCCCTGGTCGGCCAGGCTGCGGAAGAAGGCCGCGAAATGCGCCGGCGGAACGCCCTCGCGCGTGTATTCACCGGCGATCCCCATCGTCTTGAGCCAGTGATTGTGGATGATCGGCGAGCGGACATGCTCGATCGGCCAGCCAATGCAGCAGGCGCGGGTCATGGCGTCGCCAAGCCTTCCTTGCGCAGCATGGCGAGAAGCGGCAGCAGCGGCATGCCCAGGATAGTGAAGTAGTCGCCCTCGACGCGATCGAAAAGCTGAATCCCGACCGATTCGAACTGGTAGCAGCCGACAGATGTCAAAACGCGATCTCCCATCGCCGTCATGTAGCGATCGAGGAAGGTGTCGGAAAAGGCCCGCACATGCATGGCGGCGGAGCTGACGGTGCTGGCCACGATCTGCCCGCCATGCGCCAGCGCGACGCCGGAATGAAGGTGATGGATTCGGCCGCGAAACGCTTCGAGATGCGCGCGCGCCTCGGCGAGCGAGCCCGGCTTGGAGAAGCGGCTCTGCCCCAGCGCCAGGGTCTGATCGGCGCCAATCACATAGGCATCCGGGCGGGCGCGACTGACTGCGGTGGCCTTCTCGTCGGCGAGCAGCCGCGCAATCTGGGCTGGCGAGCGACCCTCCGCCGCCCATTTGGCGTCGAGGGAACGTTCGTCAATCTCCGCCGGCACGAGATCGACGGTGATTCCGGCTCCCTCCAGCATGGCGCGGCGCGCTTCCGATTTCGATGCGAGAACGAGCGTGGTCACTGGTCCGCCCTCGCCGACAGGGAGCGCCGGTGGTCTTTCAGCAGCGAAATGATCGAGGCTGCGGTCTCCTCGATGGAGCGCCGGGTCACGTCGATGATCGGCCAGTTGCGCGCATTGAACAGCCGGCGTGATGCCGCGATTTCCTCGGCGACGGCCGTCCGATCGACATAGCTCGACTTATCCTGCGTCGCGTTGAGGCTGAGGATGCGGTTCTCGCGGATCTGCACGATCCGTTCGGGGCTGGCGAAGAGTCCGACGATCAGCGGCTTCTGGAGCAGATCGAGCTGCGGCGGCAGCGCAATGCCTGGCACGAGCGGCATGTTGGCGGTCTTCACGCCACGGTTGGCGAGATAGATAGAAGTTGGCGTCTTGGAGGTTCGCGAGACGCCCATCAGCAGGACATCGGCCTCCTCCCAGTTCTCGGGAAGCTGGCCGTCATCGTGCATCATCGTGTAGTTCAGCGCGTCGATGCGCTGGAAATATTCGGCGTTCAACATGTGCTGGGCACCGACACGAGGGGTCGAGGCCGCGCCCAGATAGTTCTGGAACATGGCCAGGACTGGTTCCAGCACCGACAGGCAGGGGCAGCCGAACTCCCGGCATTTGGTCGTCAGCCGGTCGGAAAGTTCGTGATCCACCAGCGTGTAGAGCACGATGCCGGGATTGGCCTCGATTTCGGTAAGGACCCGATCGAGCTGCTTCTGCGAGCGCACCAACGGATAGATGTGCTCGATGGCGGACACGGTCGCGTATTGCACCGCCGCCGCGCGGCCGACGGTCATCAATGTCTCGCCGGTCGCGTCCGAGACGAGATGCAGATGGAAGTAGCTCTCATGGCGGTGCGTCACCGGCTTCGCCCGCTCGCAATGGGGGTATGGACTGTGGACAAGTTCGGACAAGGCCATGCCCAGCGGGTCCCCGCAAGCCCGTGCCGGGACAAGTCAGGCGGCCTGTCCCCAACTTGTTCCACGACGGGGGCACCGGCCGACCTTTGGGAAGATCGTGGGAAGGTGCATCGACACGTCACATCGGTGGAAGCTATCTTTCTGATTCATGAAGCATTTAACGAAAATGATCGCGAGATCAGCAAGGCTTTGGTGAGCGGCCGCGACTGGGGATGGGTTGTGGATGGGACTGCGTTCCCCTAATCCAGCGCCAAGGAATCAAAGCAGATTCCTTCAAGACTTGTCTTGAGGGATGACCAGTGATCGGACCTCGCGCGTGGAAAAGCCGCTTCTCGCCGTTCTGCAGGGCCAGAGCCAAGCCTCTCCGCCGATCTGGATGATGCGCCAGGCCGGGCGCTACCTGCCGGAATACCGCAAGGTGCGTGAGGCTGCGGGATCCTTCATGGAGCTGTGCTTCAACCCGGAGCTTGCCGCCGAGGTGACCCTCCAGCCGTTGCGGCGCTTCGGCTTTGATGGCGCCATCCTGTTCTCGGATATCCTGGTCGTGCCCCATGCTCTCGGGCAGACTGTGACATTCGAGGTGGGAGAGGGACCGCGCCTTGAGGGACTGGTCGACCGTTTGGGGCTCGGCCGGCTCGCTTCGCGGCTCGATGAGGCGGTCGTCCAGCCGGTTTACGAAACCGTTCGGCGGGTGCGTCAGGATCTTCCTCCCGGCGTCACCTTCCTTGGCTTCTGCGGCGCTCCCTGGACCGTGGCGACCTATATGGTTGCGGGGCGGGGCGGTGACGATCAGGCCGCGGCCCGGATGTTCGCCTATCGCGATCCGGAGGGCTTCCAGTTGCTCATTGACCGGCTGGTCGAGACGTCCATCGACTATCTGGCGGGGCAGGTGGCTGCCGGCGTTGAGGTCGTGCAGATCTTCGACACCTGGGCTGGCGTTCTTCCCGATGCGGAGTTCCGCCGGTGGAGTGTCGAGCCGATCGCGCGGATCGTCGGAGGGCTGCGGCAGCGCGCGCCGGGCGTGCCGGTGATCGTGTTCCCGAAGGGGGCTGGCTCGCGGCTGGCGTGGATGCTTGAAGCCGGCCCGGATGCGGTCGGGCTCGACTGGGCGGCGGACGCGGCTTTTGTTTCACGTGAAATCCAGCCGCGCGTGGCCGTTCAGGGTCACATCGACCCACTGGCGCTGAAGGCGGGCGGTGCGGCGCTGGATGGTGCGGTCGATGCCGCTCTCGCCGCCTTCGGTGACGGCCGCTACATCTTCAATCTCGGGCACGGCATTCAGCCGGATACGCCGATCGCTCATGTTGAGCAGATGGTTGCGCGCGTCCGCGCGTGGCGGCGGGCCTGATCGACCAGAGAGAGGCATTGCGCATGCGCGCCGTGGTTTCCCTGCTTGTTGTCGCGGCTGCCTGCCTGGCGCTGGTTCTGGTGGCGTCGCCGGCCTGGGCGCCATGGCTGAAGGCGCTTCACGTCATCGCCGTCATCTCATGGATGGCCGGAATGCTCTATCTGCCGCGGCTGTTCGTCTATCATTGCGGCGTCGCCGCAGGGTCCGAGGCGTCCGAGACGTTCAAGGTGATGGAGCGTCGACTCCTGCGCGCCATCATCAATCCGGCCATGGTGATTGCCTGGATCGTCGGCTTGTGGCTCGCCTGGGTGGCGTTCCGGTTCCAGGGCGGCTGGCTGCATGCGAAGCTCGCGCTGGTTCTGGTGCTGTCCGGCCTGCACGGGCATTTCTCGGCGGCCGTCAGGGCCTTCGCCGAGGACCGCAATACCCGGTCTGCCCGCTATTGGCGGATTATGAATGAGGGGCCGACCGTCATCATGGTCTTCGTCGTGATCCTGGTGATCGTCAAGCCGTTCTGATCGGAGCCAGCGGCAGAGGACCGGATCGGCGGGCGGGGCTTGCATTCGCCACGCCTGAAGCCTATTCAGAAGGCCCTCCCAACGCAGACAGGACCGAGGGCAACGGCGCCGGCAGCGCGCGGTTCGACGGTCCGGACAGGGACACCCAGATCCCGTCCTCACGATCTGCGAGTTCAGTTCCCCGCACGTCCGCGCGTGGCTTCGTTCTCGCGAAAGCTTCGCGCACCCGGCCGTTTCCAGAGCTTTGCGGTTCCGATGCAGCAGATCAAACTCCAGGACATCAAGTCGAAGTCGCCGACGGAACTCCTCGCTTTCGCCGAGGAATTGCAAGTCGAGAACGCGTCCACCCTGCGAAAGCAGGAGCTGATGTTCGCCTGCCTGAAGCAGCTTGCTGCGCAGGAAACCGACATCATTGGCGAAGGCGTTGTCGAAGTTCTTCAGGACGGGTTCGGATTTCTTCGCGCCCCTGACGCCAACTACCTTGCCGGTCCGGACGACATCTACGTGTCGCCTTCGCAGATCAGGCGCTTCGGCCTTCGGACCGGCGATACGGTCGAGGGCCAGATTCGTTCGCCGAAGGAAGGCGAGCGCTATTTCGCGCTGCTGAAGGTCAATCGGATCAATTTTGAAGAGCCGGAAAAGGCCCGTCACAAGGTCAATTTCGACAATCTGACGCCGCTCTACCCGAATCAGCGGCTGCGGATGGAGGTCGAGGATCCGACCAAGAAAGACTATTCCGCCCGGATCATGGATGTCGTGGTGCCGCTGGGCAAAGGCCAGCGCGCGCTGATCGTTGCCCCGCCGCGGACCGGCAAGACGGTGCTGCTGCAGAACATCGCGCAATCCATCACGCGCAATCACCCGGAGTGCTACCTGATCGTTCTTCTGATCGACGAGCGTCCGGAAGAAGTCACCGACATGCAGCGCTCGGTGAACGGCGAGGTCATCTCCTCCACCTTCGACGAGCCGGCGACGCGTCACGTCCAGGTCGCGGAGATGGTCATCGAGAAGGCGAAGCGCCTGGTCGAACACGGTCGCGACGTTGTCATCCTGCTGGATTCGATTACCCGCCTCGGCCGCGCCTACAACACCGTGGTTCCCTCCTCGGGCAAGGTTCTGACCGGCGGCGTCGACGCCAATGCCCTTCAGCGGCCGAAGCGCTTCTTCGGTGCGGCGCGCAATATCGAGGAGGGCGGCTCGCTGACGATCATCGCGACGGCGCTCATCGATACGGGCAGCCGCATGGACGAGGTGATCTTCGAGGAATTCAAGGGCACCGGCAATTCCGAGATCATTCTCGACCGCAAGGTTGCGGACAAGCGGACCTTCCCTGCGATCGACATCACCCGGTCCGGCACCCGCAAGGAAGAGCTCCTGGTGGCGCCCGACATCCTCAAGAAGATGTATGTGCTGCGACGGATCCTCAACCCGATGGGTACGGTCGATGCCATCGAGTTCCTGCTCGACAAGCTGCGGCAGACCAAGGTCAATGGCGACTTCTTCGATTCGATGAACACCTGACCTGCGAAGGTCAGGCAGATCGATTCTGATCCGGAACGATAGGTTCATGGTCGCTTCATCCGACCATACCCGTCTTGGGCGAACGATTGTCGCGGTCGCGACACCGCCGGGGACGTCCGGTGTCGCGGTAATTCGGATTTCGGGCCCGGAAGCGGCCAATGTTCTGAAATCATTGGCGAATAGGCTTCCGTCCGCGCGCGAGGCGTCGCTTGTCGTTCTGACGGACCCGGCATCCGGCCAGCCGCTCGATCGCGCCCTCGCCCTCTGGTTTCCCACTCCTGCAAGTTTTACCGGCGAGGATGTCGTGGAACTCCAGGTCCATGGCGGACGCGCCGTGGTGGCGGCAGTGCTGGGGGCATCGCTCGCCGTGCCGGGCGTTCGGCCGGCGGAGCCCGGCGAATTCACCCGGAGGGCGTTCGAGAATGGCAAGCTGGATCTTGCCGCGGTCGAGGGTCTCGGGGATTTGCTGCAGGCCGAGACCGAGAGCCAGCGCCGGCAGGCCTATGCGCAGTATAGCGGCGCCTTGTCGGGTGCGGTTGCCACGGTCCGCGATGGACTTGTGAGTGTCCTCGCGCTGGTGGAAGCAAGCATCGACTTTCCCGACGAGGGCGACGTCGAGAGCGGCGTTCTCGCGGAGGCTCGGCAGCGGTTGCGCGATCTCGACCGACAGATCGGGAGGCTGATCGAGGATGGCCGGCGCGGGGAGCGGATTCGCGATGGCGTGACGATCGCCATTGCCGGGCCGCCCAATGCCGGCAAGTCGACCTTGCTCAACGTGCTCGCGCGCCGTGACGCTGCCATCGTCTCGTCGATCCCGGGGACGACGCGTGATGCCATCGAGGTTCACCTCGACCTTGGCGGTGTCGCGGTCACGCTGGTCGATACGGCCGGGCTTCGCGACAGCAGCGATCCCGTCGAGCAAGAGGGTATCGCGCGTGCGCGCCGCCGTTTGGAAGCCGCCGACCTTGTGCTCTGGCTGGAGGCTGATCCTGCCGCCGCGACCCCGGAAGGTCGTGCAAAGGTCTGGTTGATTCGGAGCCAGATCGATCGGGCGGCTGGTGGCAGCGGTGCACGCCACGCGATTTCGGCTGTTACCGGACGGGGCATGGACGCGTTCGTTGCTGATCTCACCGCGTTTGCGGCTGATGCTGCAGGCGGAGAACCGGCCATTCTCGTGCGCGAGCGGCATCGCTTGGCGATCGGTGAGGTTCGGGAACATATTGCCGCCGGGCTGACAGCGGGGGATTGGGAGGCGAACTCCGAGCTCATCGCGGAGCAGCTCAGGCTGGCGCTGGGCGCGCTGGGGCGGCTAACGGGTCGAGTCGGTTCCGAAGCAATTCTTGACGAGCTGTTCTCGGCCTTCTGCATCGGGAAGTAGGGTCGCGCCCGAGCGGTGTTTCACGTGAAACATGCCGATTCGGTTCCGCAACGGCTTCCGGGCGCTGCTCGGCTTTGACGCAGGCCCGCAGCTTGATTAGGACGAGGTTCGAGAGGCGCATATTCATGGACCAGCGCGCGCGATCCTACGATGTGATTGTCATTGGCGGCGGCCATGCCGGCTGCGAGGCTGCGGCCGCGGCTGCGCGCATGGGCGCGCGCGCGGCGCTGCTGACGCATCGCTTCGACACGATCGGCGCCATGTCCTGCAATCCGGCTATCGGTGGATTGGGCAAGGGTCACCTGGTGCGCGAGGTGGACGCGCTCGATGGCCTGATGGGTCGGGCGGCGGATGCGGCGGGTATCCAGTTCCGGCTGCTGAACCGACGCAAGGGGCCGGCGGTGCGCGGCCCCCGAACCCAGGCGGATCGCCGGCTCTATGCTGCGGCGATGCAGGGCTTTATCCGCGAGGAAGCCGACCTCGATGTAATCGAGAGCGAGGCCGCCGGTCTGCGCATTGAACGCGAGCGCATCTCCTCGGTCGATCTTGCCGATGGCGGCGAGCTTCGCTGCGGGGCCGTGGTGATCGCGACGGGAACGTTTCTGCGCGGACTCATTCATGTCGGCGCCAAGAACTGGCCCGCCGGCCGGGCCGGAGACCGGGCGAGTGTCGCGCTGGCCGAGAGCCTGATGCGTCACGGCTTTTCCCTCGGCCGGCTGAAGACTGGGACTCCCGCCCGACTGGACGGTCGCACGATCCGCTGGGACGAGGTCGAGATGCAGCCGGCCGATTCGGAACCGGAACTTTTTTCGACTCTGTCAGACGTTATTGTGAACCGGCAGATTGAGTGCGGCATCACGCGGACGACGGCGGAAACCCACCGCATCATCGAGGAAAACCTGTCGCGCTCGGCCATGTATGGCGGCCGGATCGAAGGGGTGGGGCCGCGCTATTGCCCGTCGATCGAGGACAAGGTGGTGCGGTTCGCGGATCGGGACAGTCACCAGATATTTCTCGAGCCGGAGGGGCTCGACGACCCCTCCGTTTATCCGAACGGATTGTCGACCTCATTGCCCGAGGACGTGCAGCTGGCATTCCTGCGCACGCTTCCAGGCCTCGGGAGTGTCGGGATCCTCCGCTATGGCTATGCGATCGAGTACGACCATATCGACCCTCGGGAGCTGACGCCTGGCCTGGAGACCAGGCGCGTGCAGGGACTGTTCCTCGCGGGGCAGATCAATGGCACGACAGGCTATGAGGAAGCGGCGGCACAGGGTCTTCTTGCCGGCATCAATGCCGCGCGCCGTGCCGCGGGCAGCGATTCCATCGGGTTTGGCCGGGATGAGGCCTATCTGGGCGTGATGGTCGATGACCTGACCACGCGCGGGGTCTCCGAGCCCTACCGCATGTTTACCTCGCGCGCGGAGTTCCGTCTTTCGCTGCGGGCGGACAACGCGGATCAACGGCTGACGGCGCGCGGCGAGGCGCTCGGCTGCATTGGATCGGAGCGGTCGATTCGGTTCCGATCCAAGATGACTGCCATCCAGTCGGCGCGGTGTCGGCTGGAGGAGCTGTCGCTGACGCCCAATCAGGCGCAAGCCAAGGGCATCGCGGTCAACCTCGACGGCATCAGGCGCTCCGCATTCGAGCTTCTGTCCAGGCCGGATGTGAACTGGGCCGATCTCTGCCGGGCATGGCCTGATCTGGCCGCGCTTGACCCGCGGATCGGCGAGCAGATCGAGATCGATGCGCACTACTCGGTCTATCTCGATCGGCAGAGGGCGGAGGCCGAGGCTTATCGTCAGGACGAGGCGCTGCCGCTGCCGCCGGATTGGGACTATGCCGCCATACCCGGACTATCGAATGAGATTCGCGCACGGCTGGAGCGGCACCGGCCCGCGACGCTTGGTCAGGCGGCGCGCCTGGAAGGCATGACCCCCTCCGCGTTGACACTGCTTTCCATCTGGGCCCGGCGCAGCGCGGCATTGGTCAGCAATGGCTGAGACCGGGAATCTGGATGCGGCCTTTGCCGCGGCGAAGCTGGCCGGCGTGAGCGTTTCACGTGAAACAGCCGGGCGGCTCGCGCTCTATGTGGCTCTGTTGCGCAAGTGGAACCCGGTCAAGAACCTCGTCGCCGCCTCGACGCTCGATGAGATCTGGACGCGTCATATCGCCGATAGCCTCCAGCTCCTGCTTCATGCGCCGACGGCCCGGGTCTGGGTCGATCTTGGCTCTGGCGGTGGTCTGCCCGCGCTGGTGATCGCCGCTGCGCTCGCAGATATTCCGGGCGCGTCGGTGCACTGCGTCGAAAGCAAGCTCGGCAAGGCAGCGTTTCTGCGCGAGGCAGCGCGCCAGATGCGCGTCCCGGTGACGGTGCATGCCGATCGGATCGAGACTGTGATCGGGCGCTGGCCAACCTCGATCAAGCCTGATGTCGTGAGCGCAAGGGCGCTCGCGGCACTGCCCAAACTCCTCTCGCTCGCAAGTCCCCTGTTGAAAACCGGAGCCGTCGGTCTCTTTCCCAAGGGACAAGATGTTGGGTCTGAATTGACCGAGGCCGCTAAATATTGGAAGCTTGACTACATCACGGTGCCGAGCGCGACGGACAGATCCGGCCATATCGTCACCATCCGGTCAGCGGTTTTTCTCCCAACCTGATCCCACGAACGTCGGGCGGTTCGTCATGGCGATGCTATCCTCGTCTCTTTCATCGGCTGGCCCGCGTGTGCTGGCGCTCGCCAACCAGAAGGGTGGCGTCGGCAAGACAACGACCGCCATCAATCTGGGGACGGCGCTGGCGGCCATCGGCGAGCGCGTGCTGATCCTCGATCTCGATCCGCAAGGCAATGCATCGACCGGTCTCGGCATCGATCGCCGCTCGCGCCAGAGCTCGACCTACAATGTTCTCGTCGGCGATCGGACCTTGTCCGAAACGATCCGTGAGACATCGGTCCCCCGGCTGTTCATAGCGCCCTCGACCATGGATTTGTCCGGCGTCGAGTTGGAGATTGCCGGGGAGCGCGACCGCGCCTTCCGTCTGCGAAAGGCGATCGATAGCCTGCGCGGCGATTACAGCTACGTTTTGATCGACTGCCCCCCTTCGCTGAATCTCCTGACGATCAATGCGATGTCGGCGGCCGATGCCATTCTCGTGCCGCTTCAGTGCGAGTTCTTCGCCCTTGAGGGCCTGTCGCAGCTGATCAAGACGGTCGAGCAGGTGAAGGCGACGCTCAACTCGCGCCTGACGATCCATGGCATCGTGCTAACCATGTACGACGCCCGAAACAATCTGTCGGCGCAGGTCGTCGACGACGTCCGCCAGTTCATGGGCGACAAGGTCTACCAGACGATCATTCCGCGGAACGTGCGGGTGTCGGAGGCGCCGAGCTACGGCAAGCCGGTGCTGCTCTACGATCTGAAGTGCGTGGGCAGCCAGGCTTATCTCCGGCTCGCCTCCGAAATCATCCAGCGCGAAAAGATGCTGCGGGCCGCGTGATGTCGGATTCGATTCGGACTCGAACCGAGCTCGGCTCGGAGATCATATCGCTTGCGTCGCGAAGGGATCAGTCAATGGCGGAAGAGGCGGGACGGTCGCGGCTCGGCCGTGGTTTGGCAGCCCTGATCGGGGATGTCGGAGAGGAAACGGCGTCGGTCGACCGCGTGCGGGCAAGCCGTCGCGTGCCAATCGAGTTTCTACGCGCCAATCCGCGCAATCCGCGGCGGGTGTTCAAGGACGAGGAGCTCCAGGAGCTGGCGGATTCGATCCGCGAGCGGGGCATCATCCAGCCGATCGTCGTTCGCACCGTTGCCGGAGCGGCGGATGCTTACGAGATCGTTGCCGGCGAGCGGCGCTGGCGGGCGGCTCAACGCGCCGGGCTGCACGAGGTGCCGATCCATCTGGTTGAGGTCGGCGACCGCGAGGCGCTGGAGCTCGCCATCATCGAGAACGTCCAGCGCGCCGATCTCAATCCGCTCGAGGAAGCGATGGGCTATCAGGAGCTGATCGAGCAGTTCGGCTATGCCCAGGGCGATCTCGCCAAGATCATCGGCAAAAGCCGCAGCCACGTCGCCAATACGCTGCGCCTGATGAAGCTGCCGGATTCGGTGCAGGGCATGCTGCGCGAGGGACAACTGACCGCCGGGCACGCGCGCGCGCTGCTGGCGCACGACCAGCCGGAACGACTGGCGTCGGAGATCATCGAGCGAGGCCTGAACGTCCGCCAGGTCGAGGCGCTGGCCCAGGAACAGGTCGAGAAGACCACGGGTCGTGTCGCCAAATCCCGCGACCGGGCCGAGAAGGACGCCGATACCAAGGCGCTGGAAAAGGCGCTCGGTGATTCGCTCGGCATGATCGTCAGCATCGACCATCGCGGTGCCGGCGGTGAGTTGCGGATCCGCTACAAGACGCTGGAGCAGCTGGACGATCTCTGCCAGCGCCTGCGCGGATAGGGCAAATCCGCCCGCCCAGGGCCGATTTTTCCGGATATTTTGCTATTCCGGAGACCTTGGCGCGTGCCCCGCGCGGGCATGCGCCGTCACCGTTTGCGGCCAGCCGCCGCTGCCAGAGCGATCGCCATCAAGGTGCGGCTGGTGATGGCCTGAGCCAGGTCGGCCTTGGCGCGCGTGTCGAACGTGGCTTCCGCGATGCGAATGATGAAGCGCTCCAACCGGTCGCTCGTCCAGAGCTGCAATTGGCGCTCGACGGCGGCCTTCCGGCTGAAATGCAGCGGCGGCTGGAAGCTGCCAAGCGCATTTGCCGCGGGCTGGCCGGATTCCACCGCCAGACGCGCCTTGTGCAGCATGGACAGATGCCGGCTCATTGTCGTCATGACCTGCGCGACGGGCACGTCGGCGGTCACCGCGCGCGCAAGCAGGCGCTCGAGCGCGGGCGCGAGGCCGCCAGCCGCCGCATCGACGATCTCGCTGACGCCGAGTTGCAGCGTTTCGCCGGCTACAGCCTCGACATCGGCGACGGTGATCCGTCCGGTGCCGTGGGCGTAAAGGCAAAGCTTGCGGATTTCGCCGCGCGAGGCCGCGCGGTCGCCGCCGAGCAATGAGACGAGAAGCGTCGTCGCTTCCGGTTCAACGGAAAGGCCGGCCGCCCGCGCCTCGTCGGCGACGAGACGCTTCAGGTCGCCCTCGTTGTCGGGATAGCAGGCAATGACGGCGGCATGCGCCGAGCGCTCAGCCTCGGTTCGCAACGGCGCGGTGCGCTTGAGATCGCCGGCCTCGATCAGTACGACGCTGTCTGATGGTGGCGAGCGCAGCACCTCGGCGACAGCGGGTCCGATCGGCTTCTCGCCAGCGCGCACCCAGACGAGGCGCTTGCCACCGAACATGCCGATCGTATGTGCTTCCTCCGCGAGCCGGCCCGGAGCCCCGGTCAGGCTGTCGCCGTCGATGCGGATGACCGAGAAGGGATCCTCCAGATCGGCGGCCGTCGCCTTGGCAACGGCCCGCGCGCGTTCGGATACGAGGCCGGCATCGGGTCCATAGATCAGGACGACGGGCCGCCTGGCGTCGGGGGCCGCGAGAAAGCGATCGATCTCCGGGCCCTTGAGGATCGCCACGGCCTATCTCGGCCGGGTCGCGTACCAGCCGGCAACCTGCGTGACGATCGTTTCCGCGAGCGACTTGGCGGCGCGCTCCTGCGCCTCGATGAGGGCCCGGTCGGAGGCGAGGCGTTGTGCCGTGCGGTCGAACGATGCTGTCGCGAAGGCCGAGCCGCGATGAATGGGCTGCGGCGCGCCGACCGGCGTGATCGTATAGTCGCCGATCAGCGTCACGGCCTGCGCCGAAGGCCGGCCGGCCGCCGTATTGAGCACCAGCGGCACCGTATCGACGCGCAGATTGACGCGCAGGATATGACTTGGCGCCGCCGCGCGACCGCCGCCGCCCTGCGTCAGGTAGATGAGCTCGTTGCGGAGCACGACGCCGTTGCGACCGCTGATTTCCGGGATATCGAGCTCCCGGAGCGACGCCTGGGCATTGCGCCCGCCCGAAACGACAGTCGGGTCGCCATAGAGCGGCGTGAAGCAGCCGCCGAGCAGCGCGGACAGGCCCGCGACGGACAGGCCGCGGATAACGGATCGACGTGACATCTCAGCCGACGACATTCACGATCCTCTGCGGAACGACGATGATCTTCCTGACCGGCCGGCCTTCGAGCGCCCTGGCGACGCCGTCGAGGGCCAGCGCCGCCGCCTCGATATCCTTTTGGGCCGCGCCGCGCGCGATCGTCAAGTCCGCGCGCTTCTTGCCGTTGACCTGTACCGGCAGGGTGATCGTGTCCTCGACGAGAATCGTCTGGTCGATGACCGGCCAGGGCTGTTCGGCGGCAAGGCCGCCATGGCCCAGCGCCGTCCAGCACTCTTCCGCGAGATGCGGCATCATCGGCGCGACCAGACGGACGAGAATGCTGCCCGCCTCCGACAGGGCGCTGACCATGTCTGGCGCGGCCGCCGCCTCGTTCCGCAGCCCGTCAAGCGCGCGGGCGAGCGCGTTGGACAGCGTATAGATATGGGCCACGCAGCGATTGAAGCCGAGCCGCTCGACATCGGCCTCGACGGCGGCGAGCGCCTGATGGGCGGCGCGGCGGACTGCGGTTGCCTCCTCGCCGAAGGCACCGTCACTGCCAGCGGCTCCCTTTGCGAAGCCGGCGATCTCGCCGACGATGCGCCAAAGGCGCTGCACGAAGCGGCTGGCGCCTTCGACGCCGGCCTCGGTCCAGATGACGTCGCGTTCGGGCGGCGAATCCGACAGCATGAACCAGCGGGCGGTGTCCGCGCCGTAGGTGTCGATAATGTCGTCGGGATCGACGACATTCTTCTTGGACTTCGACATCTTCTCGATCGAGCCGATCTCGACCGCGGCATTCGAGCCCTTGAGCACGGCGCGGCGCTGATCGCCCTCGCCGGCGATCGTCACCTCGGCTGGCGTCACATACTGGCCGTCCGGACCGCGGTAAGTCTCGTGGACGACCATGCCCTGCGTGAACAGTCCGCGGAACGGCTCCTCGACCGAGCCATGGCCGGTCGCTTTCATGGCGCGCGAGAAGAAGCGCGAATAGAGCAGGTGCAGAATCGCATGCTCGATGCCGCCGATATACTGATCGACGGGCAGCCAGGCGTCTGAGACGGCTGCATCGACCGGTGTATCGGTGCGCCAGGGGTCGGTGAAGCGGGCAAAATACCAGGACGAATCGACGAAAGTGTCCATCGTGTCCGTCTCGCGCCGCGCAGGCTTGCCGCAGGACGGGCAGGCGACATGCTTCCACGTCGGATGACGGTCGAGCGGGTTGCCGGGCTTCGAGAAATCGGCGTCTTCCGGCAGCAGGACGGGCAGGTCCGCATCCGGCACGGGCACGGAGCCGCAGGCTTCGCAGTGAATCACCGGAATCGGGCAGCCCCAGAAGCGCTGGCGGGAGATCAGCCAGTCACGCAGCCGGTAATTCACCTTGCGGGTCGCCACGGGCGCATTGCCAAGGCTGGTCGCCTCGAGGCGCTTCGCGACCTCCGCGAAGGCGGCCTCCGTGGTCATGCCGTTCAGGAAGCGCGAATTGATCATCACGCCATCGCCGTCGTGCGGAACGTCGGTCACCGTGAAATCGTCGCCGGCGTCGGCGGGACGCACGACCGTCGCGAAGGGCAAGCCGTACTTGTTGGCGAACTCCATGTCGCGGGCGTCGCCCGACGGGCAGCCGAAGATCGCGCCTGTGCCGTAGTCCATCAGGATGAAGTTGGCGACGTAGACTGGCACCTCCCACGACGGATCGAAGGGATGCACAGCTTTGATGCCGGTGTCGAAGCCGAGCTTCTCGGCCGTTTCCAGCGTCGCGACCGAGGTGCCCATCCGCCGGCATTCGTCGGAGAAGGCAGCAAGCGCAGGATTGGTCTCGGCGGCAGCCTTCGCCAGCGGATGGTCGGGGGCGATCGCCATGAACGCGGCGCCGAACAGCGTGTCCGGCCGCGTCGTGTAGATTTCGAGTTCAGAATGGCCGGCGGGTGCAGTGCCGTTCTTCAAAGCCCAGCGGACCAGAAGGCCCTCGGATCTGCCGATCCAGTTCTTCTGCATCAGCCGGACCTTGTCCGGCCAGCGGTCGAGCGTGTCGAGCGCCGACAGCAGCTCGTCGGAAAAGTCGGTGATCTTGAGGAACCACTGGGTCAGGTCGCGCTGTTCGACAAGCGCGCCGGAGCGCCAGCCGCGGCCATCGATGACCTGCTCGTTCGCAAGAACCGTCTGGTCGACCGGATCCCAGTTGACCTTGGCCGAGCGCCGCTCGGCGAGACCGGCGCGCATGAAGTCGGCGAACAGCTTCTGCTGGTGGCGATAATAGCTGGGGTCGCAGGTGGCGAGCTCGCGCGACCAGTCGAGCGACAAGCCCATGCTCTTCAGCTGCGCCTTCATCGTGGCGATGTTGGCATAGGTCCACTCCTTCGGGTGGACCTTGGAGGCCATGGCGGCATTCTCGGCCGGCAGGCCGAAGGCGTCCCAGCCCATCGGGTGCAGCACGTTGAAGCCCTTGGCGCGCTTGTAGCGCGCCACCACGTCGCCCATCGTGTAGTTGCGCACGTGGCCCATATGGATGCGCCCCGAGGGATAAGGAAACATCTCGAGGACGTAATATTTCGGCCGAGGATCGTCGTTCTTCGTCTCGAAGATCTTCTTCTCGTCCCAGACCGCGCGCCATTTCGGCTCGGCGGTACGGGCATTGTAGCGTTCAGTCGACATGATGGGCGGTTCGGCGGTCCGAAAAGGGGTGTTGAAAGCGAGCGCGGACAACACACGAAAGGTGTCGACGGGTCAAGGATTTGCCGGGCTTCGGTGGGCTGCCGCGCATCAGCGACCGGCGCGAAGGGTGGCTCGCGGCCGAGGCTCGTGATAGCCGGGAGGCCTGTTCGGGAGCCTCCAGCATGTCAGACGCCGTTTCCCGCCTCGCCGGGGTGAAAGACGCCATCGCCAAAGCCGAATCGGATGCGAAACGGCCTGCCGGTTCGGTCGCGCTCGTCGCCGTGTCGAAGACTTTTCCGGCCGAGGCGATCGAGCCGGTCCTGGCGGCCGGGCAGCGCGTCTTCGGCGAGAATTATGTGCAGGACGCCAAGGCCAAGTGGCCGGAGCTTCGACAGCGTTATCCCGATGCGCAGGTCCATATGATCGGGCCGCTGCAGTCGAACAAGGCAAAGGAGGCGATCGGGCTGTTCGACGTGATCGAGACGCTGGATCGCCCCTCGCTCGCCCGCGAACTGCAGAAGGAGATCCAGAAGGCTGGCGGGACGCGCGCGCCGCGCTTCCTGGTGCAGGTGAACACCGGCGCGGAGCCGCAGAAGGGGGGCGTCGTGCCCGAGGAGGCGGACGCCTTCGTCAAGGCCTGTCGCGAGCAGTATGGGCTCGCCGTCGAGGGGCTGATGTGCATTCCGCCTGCCGACGAGCCGCCCGCGCCGCACTTCGCGCTGCTGACGACGATCGCGCGGCGCAACGGCCTCAAGGTCATCTCCATGGGCATGAGTGCTGACTATCCCGTGGCCATTGCCATGGGCGCGACCCATGTCAGAGTGGGCAGCGCGATCTTCGGTTCGCGCGGATAGGAGGCGGCGATGGCTGGGCTATCGAGGCGAGCGGTTCTGGGCTCGGCTGCGGCGCTCGCTGTCGGCACGGGCGCTGCTTCGGCGCAGACCGCCACGGCAGCTTTCGGCTCGGCGAAGCTCTCCATCCTGTCCGACGGGTCGATCACGCTGCCGGGCACGTTCCTCGCACGCGCGGCTCCGCGCGCGGAGGTGGAAGCCCTCCTGACGGGCGCGGGCCTGCCGACCGATGTCGTGACCAACAGTCTCAACGTGCCGGCCGTGACAAAGGGCGATGAGGTCGTGATGTTCGACTGCGGCGCCGGCAAGAACTTCCTGCCGACGACAGGCGCGCTGCCGGACTCGATGAGCGCGGCGGGCATCGACCCGGCGAAGGTCAAGCATGTCCTGCTGACCCACGCCCACCCCGACCATCTCTGGGGGGCACTCGACGAGTTCGACACGCCGGCCTGCGCGAACGCAACCTATCACCTGTCGCAGGGCGAATGGGACTTCTGGTTCGCACCGGACGTGTTCTCCAAGCTCCCCGAGGACCGGCAGGCCTTTGCCGCCGGCGCGCAACGCGTGCTGAAGGCGCTGGAACCGCAGCTGAAGCGCTTCAAGCCCGGCGACGAGGTGATCCCGGGCGTCGCGGCCATCGACACGCCAGGCCATACGCCCGGTCACGTTTCCTTCGAGGTCAGGCTTGGCGGCGAGCCGTTCGTCATCGTCGGCGATGCCTTCACCCACCCGGTCGTGTCCTTTGCCCGGCCGGATTGGGCGACGGGCCTCGACCAGGAGGGCGACAGGGCCGCTGCGAGCCGTCGGCGGCTGATGGACAGGCTCGCCGCCGAGAAACTGCCGTTCACGGCCTATCATCTGCCGAAGGGCGGCATCGGCCGGGTCGAGATTGCCGGCAGCGCCTTCCGCTACGTGCCGGCCTGATGCCTATTCGGCTGGCTCGCGCTCATCGCGGGAGCGGCTGAACGCCGCGCGCAGCCAGTCGGTCAGCGAGCCCTCGACGAGAATGGCGATACCGATGCGGGCGCCAAGCACCATGCCGCCGACCGTGATCGGCCAGGAAATGGCGAGCAGCGAGCCGGCGGTCAGGCCCTGACCGATCGTGCACCCGCCCGCCAGGACGCCGCCGAGGCCCATCAGGACGGCGCCGAGCAGATGACGACGCATCTCGCGCTGATCGTCGAAAGCCTCCCAGCGGAATTCCCGCGCCCACAGG
Organism: Phreatobacter sp.; assembly: GCF_016793595.1. Lineage (GTDB taxonomy): Bacteria > Pseudomonadota > Alphaproteobacteria > Rhizobiales > Phreatobacteraceae > Phreatobacter. The sequence continues at coordinate 10,825 of NZ_JAEULY010000028.1, read as the reverse complement.
GCGGAGGTGCCGGCGCCGAGCGCGACGCCGAAGACGGTCATGACGCCAAAATCGAGCAGGCTGCCGTCATTGGCGACGAGACCGTAGAGGGCGCGCGCGACAGGTGCGACGAAGGTCAGGCTCTGGACGCGGATCTGGTCCGCGAAGGGATCGGCAAGGAGGCCGGTCGTGGCCCAGCCGGTCACGACGCCAAGTCCGAGAATGACCGCGGCGGTGACGAGGCGTGGCGAATGGCGCAGGCGCTGATCGCGGCCGGCGGCGACCAGAAGGAAGGCGGCGGCGGCCAGGCTCAGCGGCAGGGCGAGGCTCCACCCCGTGCCGGTGTCCACGATGTTCGGAATGCTGCCCGCGACGCCCTGTGGCATGGGCAAGGCAAGACGCTCGATCCCGTCGATGCGCAGGCCCGCAAGCGCGCCGCGGAGCGCCGCATAGGCTACCGCGCCGAAAACCATCAGCGTGACCAGCGCTCGCAGATCGCCGGTGCCGAGGCGTACGAGCGATCCGAAGGCGCAGGTGCCGACCAGCGCCATGCCGAGCCCGAACATGATCGCGCCGGCGAGCGCGCCTGCCAATGCGAAACGACTGGGGATGTAGGTGGTGGTCGTCGGGTCGAAACCGGCGAGAACGAGCGTCTGCGTGCCGAGAATGGCGATGCCGAGCGTCAGTCCGAATGCCTTCAGGCGGCGCCAGCTGCCGCCGACCAGCGCGTCCTCGACCGCGCCGAACGTGCAGAGCCGGGCGCGCTGGACCGTGAAGCCCGCCGCAAGGCCCACGGCAAGCCCGATCATGCCGACGGCAAGGGCCGGCAGACCCATCATCATTCCTCCCATCGGGGCTCGATTCGGCCCCGTTCCGCTCGTCGTTCAGGAGGCGGTCTTGGAGCCGCCCTTGCAGAAAATGTCGTAGATGACGCCGATCACCTGCCGGACATGCTCGTTGGCGAGGCTGTAATAGACGGTCTTGCCGTCGCGGCGGGTGGTGACGAGATCGTCGAAACGCAGGCGCGCGAGCTGCTGCGAGACGGTTGGCTGGCGCAGCGAGAGGATGTTCTCGAGTTCGCCGACGGAACGCTCCTTTTCGGCCAGCAGGCAGAGCAGCAGCAGGCGGCTCTCGTGGCTGAGCGCCTTCAGGAAGTCGCTGGCGTCACGCGCATTGCGCATCAGCGTCTCGAGCTCCGGCGAATGTTCTTCGCCGGACCGCAGCGCTTCCTCGACGGCCTTCGGGACGATGGCGGTCATCAGCCGGACCTTCCCCCGATCGGGGCGTTATGGGGCGCTGGCTCGCGGCCCTCGCGATGGTCGCGGACCATCTTGGTGAACAGGCCCCAGAACGTCGCCGCGTCGATATAGCCGATCAGCCGGCCGATTTCGCGGCCCTGATCGACCAGCACGAAGGTCGGCGTGAACCGGACCGGTGTCTTGAAGGCGATATCGCGGGGATGGCTCTCGCGGTCGAGATCGATCCGCCGAAGCGGGGCATATTCGCCTTCCTCCGAGCGGACATAGCCGGGGGCGACCTCGCGGTTCCAGCGGGCGCACCAGGGGCAGCCGGCGCGTTCGAACATGAGCAGCTCGGCTGCGCGCGCGCCGCCGGACGGCGCGAGCGACCCGATCAGGAGCAGGGCAAGAGCGAGGCGGCGGACATATTCCATAATCGATATATAACCTATCGACGAAGCCTAGTCAGCCGCGACCTGATGCTCACTGGTTCACGGGCGATTGCCGGTCGAACAGATAGGCGAGGACGTCCTTGATCTGGTCGATGGTCAGCACTTTCATCGCACCGAAGCGCGGCATGTTGGAACAGGCGACCGCAGCCTGCGAATTGTAGATCTTGATATAGGCGTCGCGGATCAGTTCGGGATCATAGTTCCGGTCCCGCCCATAGGCCGCCAGGCTCGGGCCGAGCGTGCCGTAGCTGACCTCCTTCGGGTCCATCTGGTGGCAGGCGAAGCAATTGCCGCCCGCCACCGTGCCGGCAGGATCGGAGAACTGCCCGCCGCGGCCGTTATTGGCGACCTGGAAGCCCTTGCGCCAGTCACCGAGGAAATTGCCGTCGGGCGGCAGGACGACGGTGGCGCGCTCACGCGCCTGGATGGCGTCGGCCTCCGCGGCCGAAACCTGGTTGCGGCGCTCGGTGCAGGCGCGTTGGGTGTCGTCGAGCCGGGCGCGCGCCTGCCATTCCGGCGATACGCGCGAGAACATGGCGCGCATCATCGTGTCGATGCGGGCGGCATCGGCCTGCGGCCGGTCCTGTGCGATGGCGGAGGTGGCGGCGATCAGCAGGCCACCGGCGAGGGCGAAACGAAAGAGCTTCATGGCCGCCTCGCTCAGCGCTTGATGGAGGGGACGTTGATCTCGCCGCCCGCCGCCTGTTGGTTGAGATACATGGTGAGCGCGGTCAGCCCGTCGGCGCCGTAGTTCGGCTCCGGCCAGCGCTGCTGGCGGAAGCAGTCCCAGAGACGATGCTGCATGGTACGCAGCGCGCTTTGCGAGACGCGGTAGGTCGGCCAGGAGCCCATCGTCTCCTGCGCGGCCTTGCCGGGCGTCGAGAAGTCGGGGAGGCCCTGCAGCCGAATCCGCTTGCCGGGCTCGGCATGGCAGGTTGCGCAGGAGAAATCCATGACGCCGGCGCGGCGGTAGAACATGGCCTCGCCCATGGCCAGCATCTCGCGCTCGCGAGGGTGCGTGGTCTGCGGCTGGATGGCCATGCCGTTCGACTTGTTGGCGATGAAGGCCACGAGATCCTCCATGTCGGAGGCGCGGCCCGGACCGGAGAAGCGGCGGCGAATCACATCGGCGGTGTCGAGGCCCTGAATCTTGTCCATGCACCAGAGCAGCCGCTGCTCGAGATCCATGACCTTGTCGGCATCGGCGAAGAAGCGCGGCAGCCTGGCGAAGGCGCCTTCGAGCTTGCCCGGCCCTTCACCAAGATCGCAGGTCTCCAGCGAGACATTCTTCGTGCCGCGGGCCTGACCCCACAGGGCCTCGCCGCGATCGACCGCGAGATAGCCGGGATTGGCCATGGGATCGTTGATCATGGCGCGATAGCGCTCTATCTCGCGCTCGCTGTCGTCCTGCGGCTGTGCGGTCACCCCCGCAATCCCCGCGCATGTGGCCGCCACGGCCGCCACGGCGAGGATCCACCCCATCCGGCGCATCGCAATCCTCCCTGTCATCCGTTCCGGTCGCCCTCTGCCGGGGCGATCCGCATGCGATCGTCTTTCGCGCTTTACATTCACGAAAAACGATATATCGATATGTCTAAGCGTGCAGTCGCAGAACTGCGCCGTCAAGAACAACATTGAACGGTTCCAGTGAAACGCGTTCAATGAGGGAAACATCAAGGAGGTCCCGATGGCGGGTCCACATGCTCCCCGCACGAGGCGCGCGGTTCTGCGCCTTGCGGCGCTGGCAGCCGCGGCAGCGGTGATCGGCCCGGATTTGGCGCGGGCCGACGCCAAGGCGGTCGAAGCCGAGCTCAAGAAACTGTTCGACGGCAAGACCATGGCCGAGGGCCGGGTGAAGCTCGACGTGCCGCAGATCGCCGAGAACGGCCTCGTCGTGCCGATCACGGTCGAGGTCGAGAGCCCGATGACCGAGCAGGATTATGTGAAGGCCGTGCACGTGTTCGCCGACGGCAATCCGCTGCCGGGCGTGCTGAGCTTCAGGTTCTCGCCCGCGGCCGGCCGCGCCTCGGCCTCGACCCGCATGCGCCTTGCCCAGACGCAGAACATCATCGCGGTCGCCGAAATGTCCAACGGCGCGCTGTTCACCACCAAGGCCGAGGTGAAAGTCACCATCGGCGGCTGCGGCGGCTGAGGGAGGTTTAGCGCCATGTCCACCAGACCGACCCCCCGCGTCCGCGTTCCCGGCAACATCAAGGCCGGCGATATCGTCGAGGTGAAGACGCTGATCTCGCACGAGATGGAAAGCGGCCAGCGCCGCGGTTCCGACGGCAAGCCGGTGCCGCGCAAGATCATCAACCGCTTCACCGCCACCTTCAACGGCAAGCCGGTTTTCGAGGCGGAATGGCACCCCGCCATCTCGGCCAATCCCTATCAGTCCTTCTTCTTCAAGCCGACCGAGAACGGCGAGCTGAAGATGGTCTGGAAGGACGATGACGGCGCCGAATACACCGCGACCAATCGGATCACGGTGAGCTAAGGGCTTTCCGGGCGGCGCGAAGGCGCGCCCGGACCGCATCCGCATCCAGAACAGGATATGACGATGATCTCGCGCAGGCATTTCCTGCAAGCGACGGCGGCTGCCCATGCGCTGAGCCTTGCCTCGGGGCTCGGGCCGCTCGGCCGCGCGGCCGCGCAGCAGCGGTTCACCGAAGCCGACATCCTGCGCTTCGAGCCAGTGGGACAGGTGACGATCCTGCACGTCACCGACATCCACGCCCAGCTGGTGCCGCTGCACTTCCGCGAGCCCTCGGTCAATCTCGGCGTCGGGGATGCCAAGGGCAAGCCACCACACCTGACCGACGCGGCCTTTCGCGCGCATTTCAGGATCGCCGCCGGTTCGGCGGATGCCTTCGCGTTAACCGCCGACGATTTCACGCAACTGGCGAAGACCTATGGCCGGATGGGGGGCATGGACCGCGTCGCCCGGCTGGTGAAGGCGGTGCGCGCCGAGCGCGGCGCCGACAAGGTGCTGCTGCTCGATGGCGGCGACACCTGGCAGGGTTCCTGGACCTCGCTGAAGTCCAAGGGTCAGGACATGGCCGGCGTCATGGAAGCGCTCGGCACCGATGCGATGGCCTCGCACTGGGAGTTCACCTATGGCGAGGAGCGGGTCAAGGAGCTCGCCGAGAAATCGAAGGTCGCTTTCCTCGCGCAGAACATCCGCGACAACGAATGGCAGGAGCCGGTCTTCGCGCCGCGCAAGATGTTCGAGAAGGGCGGCGCGAGGATCGCCGTCATCGGCCAGGCCTTTCCGCGCACCCCCATCGCCAATCCACGCTGGATGATTCCGAAATGGGAGTTCGGCCTGCGCGAGGATGACGTTCAGAAGCAGGTCGAGGAAGCGCGCGCCGAGGGCGCCGATGTCGTCGTGCTGCTGTCGCACAATGGCTACGATGTCGATGCCAAGCTCGCGAGCCGCGTGAAGGGCATCGATGTCATTCTCACGGCCCATACACATGACGCCATGCCGGGCGCGGAGCGGGTCGGCGATACTCTGCTCATCGCCTCCGGTTCGCACGGCAAGTTCGTGTCGCGGCTCGATCTCGACATTCGCGCCAAGAAGATCGCCGGCTTCCGCTACAAGCTGATGCCGGTCTTCTCGGACGCCATCGTGCCGGATCCTGCGGTGAAGACGTTGATCGATACGATCCGCGCGCCGTTTGCCGCGGAACTGTCACGCGAGGTCGGTCGCACGGACAGCCTTCTGTACCGGCGCGGCAATTTCAACGGCACGTTCGACGACCTGATCGCGCAGGCCATGCTGGCGGAGCGCGACGCAGAGATCGCGCTATCGCCGGGCTTCCGCTGGGGCGGCACGCTGTTGCCGGGCGACCCGATCACTTTCGAGGCCATCTCCAACGCCACCGCGATCACCTATCCGGCATGCTACCGGATGCAGATGACCGGCGCGCAGCTCAAGGAGATCCTCGAGGATGTCGCCGACAATATTTTCCACCCGGATCCGTATTTTCAGGGCGGTGGCGACATGGTGCGCGTCGGCGGCGTCGGGTACGCGATCGACGTCTCGGCATCGATGGGCAGCCGGATATCCGGGCTGACGCTGCTCAAGACCGGCCAGCCGCTGGAGGCATCGAAGGCCTACACCGTTGCGGGCTGGGCCAGCGTCAACGAAGCGACGCAGGGGCCGCCGATCTGGGAGATCGTGCAAGCCCATGTGGCGCGCCAGAAGACCATCCGCATCGAGCCGAACACGGCGGTGAAGGTGACGGGCGCATGAGCAAAGCCCTTGATCCCAGGGAGGCTACCATGCCTCGCGAAATAGCGACGTTGAATCGGCGCGGCTTCCTTGCCGCAACGGGACTGGCCGGTGCCGGTGTGGTTGCCGGCACGCCGCGTGCCTCGGCGGCCCCGCCGGCCGCGCCCGAACCCCTGATCACCGACGTTCAGGACTGGGCGCGCACGCTCGGCGACGGCGTGCAGGCGCGGCCCTATGGCAGCCCCTCCCAGTTCGAGAAGCATGTCGTCCGGCGCGACGTGGAATGGCTGACCGCCAGCCGCGAATCCTCGGTCAACTTCACGCCGTTGCACGAGCTCGATGGCATCATCACGCCGTCGGGCCTGTGCTTCGAGCGGCATCACGGTGGAATTGCCGAAATCGACCCCGCCAAGCATCGCTTGATGATCAACGGTCTGGTCGACAAGCCGATGGTCTTCACCCTCGACGACCTCAAGCGCTTTCCCGGCCGGGTGAATCGCGCCTACTTCCTCGAATGCGCCGCCAATTCCGGCATGGAATGGCGCGGCGCGCAGCTCAACGGCTGCCAGTTCACCCATGGCATGGTTCACAATGTCTGGTATTCCGGCATCCCGCTGAAGAGCCTGCTGGACGAGGCCGGCCTCAGGACCAACGCCAAGTGGCTGCTCGCGGAAGGTGCCGATTCCTCCGGCATGACGCGGTCGATCCCGCTCGACAAGGCGCTGAAGGACTGCCTCGTCGTCTGGACGATGAACGGCGAGATGCTGCGCCCGGAGCAGGGTTATCCGCTGCGCCTCGTCGTGCCCGGCTGGGAAGGCAATATGTGGGTGAAGTGGCTGCGCCGGATCGAGGTCGGCGACCAGCCCTGGCACCATCGCGAGGAGACGTCGAAATATACCGACCTGCTCGCCGATGGTCGCTCGCGCCGCTTCACCTTCATCATGGACGCGAAATCCGTGGTGACGAATCCCTCGCCGCAGGCGCCCCTGAGGCACAAGGGGCCGAATGTGCTCACCGGCCTCGCCTGGTCGGGCCGTGGCGCGATCAAGCGTGTCGACGTGTCGCTCGATGGCGGCCGCAACTGGCGGACGGCGCGGATCGACGGGCCGGTCATGCCGCTGTCGTTGACGCGCTTCTACGTCGATTTCGACTGGAACGGCCAAGAGCTGATGATCCAGTCCCGCGCCATGGACGAGACCGGCTACGTGCAGCCGACCAAGGATGAGCTGCGCCGGGTGCGCGGCACCAACTCGATCTACCATAACAATGGCATCCAGACCTGGCTGGTGCGCCCGAACGGGGAGACCGAGAATGTCGAGGTCGGCTAAGCTTCTCGCCGCCGCCGCGATGCTCGCGATGGCCGGCGGTGCGACGATGGTTCTGGCGCAGCAGCGGCCGGCGCAGCCGCAGCGTCCCGCCGTGCAGGCGCCGGCCAAGACCGGCCTCGGTCGCGAGGCGCACCCGGCCGAGGTCGCCGCCTGGTCCATCGCTGTCCGCCCGGACGGCCAGGGCCTGCCGGCGGGGCGCGGCACGGTGAAGCAGGGCGAGGAAATCTACCAGACCCAGTGCGCGGCCTGCCATGGCGAATTCGGCGAAGGCGCTGGCCGCTGGCCGGTTCTGGCCGGCGGCCGGGGCTCGCTGACCGGCGAAAACCCGGAAAAGACCCTCGGCTCGTTCTGGCCCTATCTGTCGACGACCTTTGACTATGTCCGGCGGGCCATGCCCTATGGCAATGCGCAGTCGCTGTCGAACGACGAGGTCTACGCCCTGACCGCCTATCTCCTGTTCCTCAACGACGTCGTGCCGGAGACCTTCGAGCTGAGCCGCGAGAACTTCACCTCGGTGCGGCTGCCGAATGCCGGCGGCTTCTACGACGACGACCGCGAGACGACCGAACGCGCGTTCTGGCGGGCCAACCCCTGCATGACCAACTGCCGGCCCGGGCCGGCCCGCGTCACGGGTCGTGCCCGCGTCATCGATGTCACGCCGGGCGACCGGCCCGCCGGACCGAGGGTCGAATGACGGTTCGCCGGCGTTCCCCCGCGCTGGCGATTGCCATGCTGACCTGCGCGGCTCAGCCGGCATCGGCGCAGACGCGCGGCGATCGCACGCTCGGCGAATATCTGTCGTCGGAATGCGTCACCTGCCACCAGATCTCAGGCCGGCAGGATGGCGCGGTCCCGGCCATCGTCGGCTTGCCGGAAGACGCCTTCGTCGCCCTGATGGCAAGTTACAAGCGCCGCGAACGGGACAGCCAGATCATGCAGACTATTGCGGGACAGCTGTCGGAGGAGGAAGTTGCTGCACTCGCAGCCTATTTTGGAAGTCTCATCCCGCAACGTTAGTCCATTGTCGCGGCCGGCTGAAACAAGGAGACGCCGCATGTCCGACATCGACCGAAGGCTCCATCTCGACAGACGATTGCTTCTGGGCGGGCTGACGCTCGCCGCATCGGCTTCGGCCGCATCGGCGACGGGCGCGACCCCGGCGCTGTCGCTTGCCGAGCTGAAGAAGGAGGCGGATATCGCCTGCCTGTATCACTGCGACTTCGGCGAGACGCCGCGGTTCCAGCAGATGATCACCAATATCGGCAATCACTATTCCGCCCACGGCAATAATCCGCTGGAGTTGCAGCTCGCCATCGTCGCCCACGGCGCCGGCGTGAAGTTCTTCCTCGAAACGCTCGAGGGCACCCCGTGGCAGAATGACGCCGCCGCGCTCGGCGTCTTCGATCGGGTCACGGCGCAGGCCAGCAACGGCCTCAGGGTCCATCTCTGTGACATCACCTTCCAGCGGCTGAATCTCGACCGCGCCAAGGTCCGCAAGGCCGCGTTCATTTCCTTCGTCCCGTCGGGGGTCGCGACCGTCGCGGCCTTGCAAAGCAAGGGCTTCGCCTATCTGAAGGTGGGTTGAGGCGAAAGAACATCAGGAGGGACATCATGACATTCAATCGCAGACAGTTTCTGGCCACTTCGGCGGCTTTCGGCGCCACGGCGCTCCATGCCCCGGCCGTGCTCGGCCAGGCCAAGCCCCGCGTCGTCGTGGTCGGCGGCGGACCGGGCGGCGTGACGGCCGCCAAATACATCGCCAAGGACAGCGCCGGCGGCATCGACGTCGTCCTTGTGGAGCCGCAGCGGCAGTTCACCACCTGCTTCCACTCGAACCTCTATCTCGGCGGCTACCGCTCGTTCGAGTCGATCACTCACGGCTACGACAAGGTTTCGTCCGCCCACGGCTTCCGGATGAACCATCAGGCGGCCACGCGGGTCGATCGCGAGAAGAAGGAGGTCGTGCTCGCCGATGGTTCCCGCCTCGGCTACGACCGCCTCGTTCTCTCTCCGGGCATCGACCTGAAATATGACTCCGTCCCCGGTTGGGGTCGCGAGCACGAGGAGACCATGCCTCATGCCTGGCGCGCAGGTCCCCAGACGCAACTCCTGAAGGCGCGGCTCGATGCGGTGCCGGATGGCGGGGTGATCGTCATGATCGCGCCGCCCAATCCCTATCGCTGCCCGCCCGGCCCCTACGAGCGCGTGTCCATGATGGCGCACGCGCTGAAGGCGGCCGGCAAGACGCGCTCCAAGATCATCGTGCTGGACCCGAAGGAGAGCTTCTCCAAGCAGGGACTGTTCCAGGAAGGCTGGGAGAAGCACTATCCGGGCCTCGTCGAGTGGATCGGCCCGAAGGTGCATGACGGCATCAAGTCGGTGGACCCGAAGACCAACACGGTGGTCACGGGCTTCGAGACCTATTCGAACGCCGCGCTGGTCAACGTCATCCCGGCGCAATGGGCGGGCGCCATCGCGCGTGATGCGGGTCTTGCCAATGCCTCCGGTTATTGCCCGATCGATCCGGCGAGCATGAAATCGTCGGCCGACGCGAATATCTACGTGCTGGGCGATGCGTCGATCGCCGGCGACATGCCGAAATCCGGCTTCTCGGCCAACAGCCAGGCCAAGGTCGCGGCGCTGATGGTGCGCGGCGAGCTCGTGAATGCCCGCACGTTCCCGGCGCGCTATACCAATACCTGCTGGAGCCTCATCGAGACCGACGATACCGTGAAGGTCGGCGGCCGCTACGAGGCCAAGGACGGCAAGATCGCCGCCGTGGAGACCTTCATCTCCAAGACCGGCGAGGATGCCGCGCTGCGCAAGCAGACCCAGGAGGAGAATATGGGGTGGTATGCCGGCATCATCGCCGACATGTTCACCTGAGATACGGTGCCGGCGTTGGCGCGCCATGCTATAGCGCGGACGCCCCCGATCGTCGCGACCAATGCCGGGAGGCGGTGCGCCTCCCGGGGAATAGCCCGAAGGACATCATCGATGCGCATCGCCGTTTTCGCCGCCGCCATTCTCGGCCTGACCGCAGCAACCCCTCTCGTCCTCGCACAATCCCCGACACCGGCGCCGGCTGCTCCCGCCGCCGCGCCCGCGGCGGGCGATGCCGCCGCCGGTGAACGGGTCTTCGCCCAGTGCCGGGCATGCCATCAGGTCGGCGAAACCGCGCGCAATACCGTCGGGCCGCAGCTCAATGGCCTGTTCGGCCGTCAGGCCGGCTCTGTGCAGGGCTTCAACTACTCGCCGGCCTACAAGACGCCGGCGGTTGCCGAGAAGGTCTGGTCGGAGGAGAATTTCGCGACCTATATCCGCGATCCGCGCGCGGTCACTCCCGGCACGCGCATGGTGTTCGCGGGCCTTCGCAATGAAGGCCAGATCGCCAATCTCGTCGCCTATCTCAAGCAGTTCGCGGCAGACGGCAAGCGCACTCAGTAACGGCCGCTAGGGTCCGGACTCAATTGAGCCAGTATGCGGTTGTTGCGGCGATGAGGACGGTCGAGAGGTAGTTCCGGGCGAGCTTGTCGTAGCGGGTTGTGACGCGCCGGAAGTCCTTGAGCCTGCACCACATGCGTTCGACGC
>NZ_JAEULY010000027.1 GCF_016793595.1 Phreatobacter sp. | reverse complement strand
GCGCCACCGCCATCGAGTACGGCCTGATCGCCGCCGGCATCGCCGCCGTCGTCATCGTCGCGGTCAACACCATGGGCACCAACACGCTCAACGCCTTCAACAAGGTCAACACGAACTTCAAGCAGTGATCTGACGATCGCTGGTTGGTTCAGGCCCGTCGCTCCGCAAGGAGCGGCGGGTTTTTTGCATTGAGGTGTCCGTTGCGCGTGACGGCGGGCTTCGGCCCTCAGGCCGCCGCCAACCGCTTCTCCACCAGCCGCGCATAGAGCGTCGCGGCATAGGGCAGGAGCTTGTCGTTATAGTCGTAGGCGGGGTTGTGGACCGGGGCTGAATCGCCGTTGCCGATGTTGATATAGGCGCCCGGCACCTTCTCCAGCATGAACGAGAAGTCCTCGGAGGCCATAATCAGGTCGCGGTTGCGGTTGACGTTGGCTTCGCCCGCGATCTCGGCGGCGACATCGGCGATGAAGGCGGTTTCGGCGTCGGTATTGACCAGCGGCGCGAAGATGACGCGGAAATCGACCTCGGCCTGGCAGCCGAAGCCGGTCGCAACGCCGGTCGCGATGCGCTTCATGTTGGTGCGGATGATCTCCAGCGCCTCCGGCTTGAACCAGCGGGCCGTGCCGCGCAGATGTGCCTCGTTCGGGATGACGTTGTAGGCGTCGCCGCCCTCGATCCGGGTGATCGAGATGACCGCGCCGTCAACGGCGGGCACGTTGCGCGAGACGATGGACTGCATGGCGGTCGCGACGTGGCAGGCGGCCAGCACCGGGTCGATGCCGAGTTCGGGATGGGCGCCATGCGAGCCCTTGCCCTCGATGCGGATGTCGAAAAAGGCGCCGCCCGCCATCATCGGGCCGGGGCGGATCGAGAACTTCCCGACGGCGAGGCGCGGCGTGTTGTGGTAGCCGAACACCGCGTCGCAGGGGAAACGCTCGAACAGCCCGTCCGCCAGCATGGCGCGTGCGCCGCCGACGCCTTCCTCGGCCGGCTGGAAGATCAGATTGACCGTGCCGTCGAAATTCTTCGTCTCGGCGAGATATTGGGCCGCGCCAAGGAGGCTCGCCGTGTGGCCGTCATGGCCGCAGGCATGCATGCGGTTCTCGGTCTTCGAACGGTAGGGGAGCTGCGTCGCCTCCTGCATGGGCAGCGCGTCCATGTCGCAGCGAAGCCCGATGGTGCGGCCGGACGAGCCGACCTTCAGGCGGCCGACGACGCCGGTCTTGCCGACATTGCGGTGAACCTCGTAGCCCCAGGACGCCAGTTTCTCCGCGACGATGGCGGAGGTGCGCTGTTCCTCGAAACCGACCTCCGGATGGGTGTGGAAATCGTGCCGCCAGGCGGTCATCTCGGGGTGGATATTGGCAATCTGGTCGAGGATCGGCATGGCTTTGCTCGTCGTCGGGTGGCCCTGGAGGGGCGGCCCTGGAAGGGGCGCGAGCCTAGCCCGGCTCCGATCCGCTGACCACGGCCGGCAATGCCGCGCCCGGCGGGCTAGCCATGCATTGCCGCGGCAGGTGCGCGCCGCCAGAATGCCGCGGCAAACCGCGTCGCCCAGCGAGCCGCCATGGAACCCTGCGACCTCTCCGCTCTCGACGCCCGTGCCCTGATCGGCGCGAAGAAACTGTCAGCCCGGGAACTGCTGGAAAGCTGCCTCGCCCGCATGGATGCCGTCGACCCCGCCGTGAACTGCATGGTGGCGCGCGACGACGCGGCGGCGCGGCGCGCGGCGCTGGCGGCGGACGAATTGACGGCGCGCGGCGAGCCACTCGGGCCCCTTCATGGCCTGCCGGTCGGCGTCAAGGATCTGGAGAACACGAGGGGCCTGCGAACGACCTATGGCAGCGTCATCTTCAGGGATTTCGTGCCCGAGGAAGACCAGCTCATCGTCCGCGCCGTGCGCGAGGCGGGCGCGATCGTCGCCGGCAAGACCAATACGCCGGAATGGGGTGCCGGGGCCAATACCCGCAATGCCGTCTATGGCGCGACCGGCAATCCGTTCGACCCCGCGAAATCGGCGGCGGGCTCGTCCGGCGGCTCGGGCGTTGCGCTCGCGACCGGCATGGTGCCGATCGCCACGGGGTCGGACACCGGCGGCTCGCTGCGCAATCCCGCCGCGTTCAATGGGATTGTCGGCTTCCGCCCGTCGCCCGGCCTCGTGCCGAGCGACAAGCGCCCGCTTGGCTGGAATCCCTTGAGCGTGCTCGGCCCCATGGCGCGCACCGTGCCGGATCTCTGCCTGCTGCTCTCGACCATGGTGTCGGACGATGCCTGCGACCCGCTGGCCACCACGATCTTCGGCCAGACGGTGCGCCGCGCGGGGGATTTCGCCGCGCCTCGTGCCATCGACCTTGCTTCGCTCAGGGTGGCGGTGACGCCGGATTTCGGCTTCACGCCGACGGAGCGGCACATTCGCGAGGTTTTCGCCGAGAAGGTCGGCCTGTTCGGCCACGCCTTCGCGGCGGTCGAGGAAGCCACGCCTGATTGCGCCGGCACCGACGAGACTTTCGAGGTCCTGCGCGCGGTGGCCTTCATGGCCGGCATGTACGAGCGGGTCAGGGACACGCCCGAGCTGGTCGGGCCGAACGTGCGGGCCAATGTCGAGGAGGGCCTGCGCTATTCGGCTCTCGACGTGACGCGCGCCCTGAAGCAGCAGACGGTGCTCTACAAGAACTGGCAGCGCTTCTTCGAGCGCTTCGACGTGATCCTCTCGCCTGCCGTGACGCTGAGCCCGAGGCCCTGGTCGGAGCTCTATCCCGCCGAGATCGACGGTGCGCCGACCCGCACCTATTTCCACTGGCTGGCCAATGCCTATGCGGTGACGACGGTCGGACATCCCGCGATTTCGCTGCCCGTCGGCCTCGACCGGAACGGCATGCCCTTCGGCCTGCAGATCGTCGGACCGCGCGGCGGCGACGCGAAGGTGCTGGCGGTGGCCGCCGCGCTGGAAAAGCTGCTCGCGGACGATGCGCGCACCTGCCGCCCGGTGCCGGATATCGCGAAGCTGAAGGCCACGCCGCCGATCAGCGCCACGCCCGGCTTCATGGGCTTCGACTGATCGCCGCTTCGCTTGCATTCCGGGCACAAGGCGGCACGATGACATTGGAAATGGGGGAGGAGCCCGATCATGGACCGCAGGACTTTGCTGAAGGGCGCGGCGACCGGTGCCGGATTGATCGCCGCCCCGGCCCTGGCCCAGGACTGGCGCGCCTCGACCATGCGCTTCATTCCGCAGGCGAACCTGTCCTCGCTCGATCCGATCTGGACGACGGCCACCGTCACCAACAACCACGGCTATTACGTCTATGACACGCTCTATGGCGCGGACATGGACTTCAAGCCGCAGCCGCAGATGGCCGAGAGCCACGAGATTCTCGACAACGGCCTGCGCTGGCGGTTCAAGCTGCGCGCCGGGCTGAAGTTCCATGACGGTGAGGCCGTGAGGTCGGCCGACTGCATCGCCAGCATCATGCGCTGGACCCAGCGCGACGCCTTCGGACAGCTGGTCGGCCGGGTCGTGGAGGGGTGGCAGGTCATCGACGACCGGACCTTCGATCTTCGTCTCAAGCGAGCCTTTCCGCTGCTGCTCGACGCGCTCGGCAAGCCCGACACGCCGGCTTTCATCATGCCCGAGCGCCACGCGAAGACCGAGGCGACCCGGCAGGTGACGGAAATGATCGGTTCCGGGCCCTACCGCTTCATGCCGGGCGAGTTCAATTCCGGCAGCCGGGTGGTCTACGAGAAATTCGCCGACTATGTGCCGCGCTCCGGACCGGCGAGCCGCGGCGCCGGTGGCAAGGTCGCGCATTTCCCGCGCATCGAGTGGCACATCATTCCCGACCCCTCGACTGCGGCCAACGCGCTCACGCGCGGCGAGGTCGACTGGTGGGAGCGCCCGCCGGCCGACCTGCAGCCGCTGCTGGCCCGCTCGCGCGATGTCGTGCGCGAGGTCATCGACGCCTCGGGCCGCGTCGCGATCATGCGGCTCAACCACCTTCAGGCGCCGTTCAACAACGTCAAGGTGCGTCAGGCCGTCCGGATGGCGGCGATGCAGGAAGACTATATGCGCGGCTCGCAGGGCAACGACACCTCGGCCTGGCAGCTGTGCCGCAGCCTCTGGCCGCGCGGCACGGCCTATTATTCCGGCGAGCAGGAAGACCTCATGCCGCAGTCGATCGCCAAGGCCGCCGAGGCGTTGAAGGCTTCCGGCTATGGCGGCGAAAAGGTCGTGATCATCAACCCGACCGATTTCCCGGATATCGGCCCGCTCGGCCAGGTCAGCGCCGACATCCTCCAGAAGATCGGCCTGAACGTCGAACTGGCGGAGACCGACTGGGGCACGGTCATCCAGCGGCGCAACAGCCGCGAGCCGACCGACAAGGGCGGCTGGAGCATCTTCCACACCACCGGGCCGGCGCCCGGCTGGGGCACGCCCGCCACCTCGCTGCTGGTGCGGGGGCAGGGCGCGCGCGGCTGGTTCGGCTGGTGGGACAGCCCGAAGGCCGAGGCCCTGACGGAGGAATGGCTGTTCGCGCCGGACGAAGCCGGCCAGCAAAAGGCGGCGCGCGAGCTGGGACGGCTGGCGCTGGAGGAGGTGGCGACCGTGCCGCTCGGCCAGTTCACGCTCAAGACGGCCTATCGCCGGACGCTGACCGGCATGCCCCACGGCTCGGCACCCTATCCATGGAGCCTCCGGCGGGCGTGAACCGGTCGCCAGAGCGCCGCGTCAGATCGCGGCGCCGT
Organism: Phreatobacter sp.; assembly: GCF_016793595.1. Classification (GTDB taxonomy): domain Bacteria; phylum Pseudomonadota; class Alphaproteobacteria; order Rhizobiales; family Phreatobacteraceae; genus Phreatobacter. Next base: position 88,356 of record NZ_JAEULY010000027.1, on the reverse strand, counting down.
TCTGGATGGGATTCGTGGCGGGTGGGGCGGTGGCAGCTGCCACCGTGTCGATGATGCCGCGCGCGATCTCGCGCTCGCCCATGATCACCGTGCCGGCGCCGAGCGCCGTGAGGTGATCGACCTCGGCATCCGAATGGGCGCGGGCGATGATCGGCAGGTCGGGCTTGGCCGTCTTCGCCATCTCGATGATGTGCCCGGCCTCGAAGGCGTTCGGAATGGCGACGATCAGCCGCCGGGCGCCCGCCACATTGGCGCACCGGAGGATGTCGGCATTGGCGGCATTGCCGGCGATCGTCTCGATCCGCTCGCCGCGCAGTCTCGCCTGCGGCCTGTCGGCGTCCTCGACGACGAGGAAGGGCAGGCCCCTGGCCTTCAGCGCCTCGCCGACGAGGCTGCCGACGCGGCCGAAGCCGACGAGGATCGTATGGTCGGACAGCGCCGTGACGGCCGGCGGCTCGTCGCTGGTCGGCTGGCCGGTTGGCGGCTGTGGAGCGGGCTCCGGCGCGCCATCGGCCGGAACAGGGACGGGAGCCGCGGGTTCCGGCCTGGGCGCGCGCGTGTCGAGGAAGCGCCGCAGCCGATCGACGCCGGCAAAGACCGCCGGATTCAGCATGATCGACAGGAGTGCGCCCGCGAGGATCAGATCGCGCGCGCGCTCGGGCAGGAGCTTCAGGTGAACGCCGAGCTCGGCGAGGATGAACGAGAACTCGCCGATCTGCGCCAGCGAGGCCGAGATCGTCAGCGCGGTCGCGGCCGGATAGCGGAAGGCCACGACGATCAGGAAGGCCGCGATCGACTTGCCGACCACGATGATGAACAGCGTTGCGAGGATCGGCCAGGCCTCGGTGACAAGGCTCATCGGGTTGAACAGCATGCCGACCGAGACGAAGAACAGCACCGAGAAGGCGTCGCGCAGCGGCAGGGATTCCTCCGCCGCGCGGTGGCTGAGTTCCGACTCGCTCATGATCATGCCGGCGAAAAAGGCGCCCAGCGCGAAGGAGACGCCGAACAGCTTGGCGGCGCCGAAGGCGACGCCGAGCGCGATGGCCAGCACAGCGAGACGGAACAGCTCGCGCGATCCGGTATGGGCCACGTAGTGCAGCACCCAGGGGATGACCTGCCGGCCGACCACCAGCATCAGCGCGACGAAGCCCGCGACCTTGATGAAGGTCAGCGCAAGGATGCCGCCGACGCCGAGATTGAGCCATTGCACGATCGGGTCGGAGGCGGCCGTCGCCTGCGCCTGGCCGCCGAGCAAGCTCGATAGCGCCGGCAGCAGAACCAGCGCCAGCACCATGGCGATGTCTTCGACGATCAGCCAGCCGACCGCGATGCGCCCGCGCTCTGTCTCCACGAGACGACGTTCCTGCAGCGCCCGCAGCAGCACGACCGTCGAGGCGACCGACAGGGCGAGGCCGAAGACGAGACCCGCGCCGTGGCTCCAGCCGAGCGCCATCGCCAGCGTCCAGCCCATGACGGTGGCGACGGCGATCTGCACCACCGCTCCGGGAATGGCGATCGCCCGCACCGACATCAGGTCCTTCAGCGAGAAGTGCAGGCCGACGCCGAACATCAGCAGGATCACGCCCATCTCGGCGAGTTCGGTACCAAGCTTCTGATCCGCGACGAAACCGGGCGTGTACGGCCCGACAAGGATGCCGGCGAACAGGTAGCCGACCAGCGTCGGCAGTCTCAGCCGGTTGGCGATGGCGCCGAAGACGAATGCCAGCCCGAGGCCCGCGACGATAGTGGCGATCAGGGGCGTGTCATGCGGCATCGTACGGTCCGGGGCCTCGCGTCATGGGTGGGGGGAGGATCGGTCCGTGCGGCCGATGCGACCATTATTATGGGGAGCCGGTGGTCCGCCGCGCAAGAAAAGCTGCGCGGCCGATGGCCGCGGCGGCCCTCGAATGAAGGACGAAGGCGCGTTCTGCTGTTGCATGAATGAGACAGATGTCCGGGGAAGGGCCTCTCGCGCCGTGCGATCGACCGGCATCGCCGCGCCCGAGGACGGTAGCAATATACAGTAGTTGGCTCTCACTCCGCGCACGCCACCAATCTCTTGGCCAGACAGGTTTTGAGACATTGGCGCGACCTTGAGTAATAGCAAATTGTATTCCGATAATGTTTTATTAAAGAACATAAAAATCACACGAATGTGATTCGTTCATAGGTACGAAAGGCAAAAAGTGAATAAGATCGATAATGATCGTTGATGGCATAAAGTAATTGATAGAAGAAAATACGAGCGGTGGCGCATTAATGTTAATCTCGAATCCTCGCGGGCATCATTGACGCTTGGTTACATTCTCCGTCACAACTCGCGCGGAAAACACAGGCGCTTGGTAATCCGGGGCCCGGCACGGGCGAAAAGCGCGCACGCTTGGGGGACGACGAATGATGCGAACTGGTCTCGCGTATGCTGCATCCATTCTGGCCATCTGCATGGCCGCACCGGCGGCGCAGTCGGCCGATCTCGGGGTTCCGCGCGCACCGGTGGCCGCCGAGGTGATGGCGAGCGGCTTCACCTGGACGGCCGTCTATGGCGGCCTTCATGCCGGCTACGGCTTTGCCAACACGGCGATCTCGGTTCCCGGTGCCTTCGGGTTCTCGGGAATCGGCTCCAACGGCTGGCTGGTCGGCGGCAAGATCGGCGCGGACTATCAGTTCGCCCAGCGCTGGGTGGCCGGCGTCCTGGCCGAGGGCAACCTGCAAGGCATCGACACCGTGATCGGCATCGGCGGTGTCGGCAACGTCAAGTTCTCCGGTGATCGCCGCTGGGCGATCCGCGGCCGGCTCGGCTACCTGCTGACGCCCGAGACCATGCTCTATGTGACCGGCGGCTTCACGCAGGGCCGCACGACCTTCTCGGCGCCCGGCGGCCTCGGCAGCGTCAGCTTCTCGGCCAACGGCTGGCAGATCGGCGGCGGTGTCGAGACGCGGCTGTCCGGCAACTGGTTCATGTATGCCGAGTATATCCATACCTTCTCGAACAGCTTCGGCCAGTTCGCGCCGCTCTCGGTGAAGCCGACCTCCGGCACGGCGCGGATCGGCATCAACTACCGCTTCGGCGGCGGCAGCCTCTATCCGACCTTCGCGGCGCCCACGCGCCGCAACTGGAGCGGCTTCTTCGCGGGCGTCCAGGCGGGCTACGGCTTCGGCAATACGACGATCTCCGCGCCGCCGGCCTTCAGCTTCCGTGGTATCGGCTCGCAGGGCGTCACCGGCGGCGTGCTGGCGGGCTATGATCATCAGTTCGCGGGCATGAACATCGTGGCCGGTCTCGAGGGCGATGCCAGCCTGTCCGACATCAAGACGACGATCAGCGGCGTGGGCGCCTCGGCCTCGATCGGATCGGACTGGAATATCGGGCTGCGCGCCCGTCTCGGCTACGTCATGGGCGGCTCGATCATGCCCTATGTCTCGGCAGGCTATGGCTGGACCCACGTGAAGACCTCGGGCCTCGGCGGCGGCTTCACCCAGTCGCTTTCGGGCTTCCAGCTCGGAGCCGGCGTCGAGACCATGCTCACCGCCAATGTCGCGCTGCGCGCCGAGTACATCCATCAGTTCAACAGTTCGCGCGACCTCGTACCGGGCATTCTGCGGACCCGCACCGACAACGGTCGCGCCCGCGTCGGCATCACCTACAAGTTCGGAGGGGAGGATGCCGCGGTCGTGGCTCGCTACTGAGCCGATACCGCGCCATCCACCGAACGGAGAGGCCGCCTGCGGGCGGCCTTTTCTGTTGGCGCATGCCGGTCGCCGCGTGACCGCCGGGAGGCGGCATGCGCGCCGACAGCGCGGTGCCTCATTCGCCGTGATGCGGGTGGGGACTTGCCAAGACAGAATAAATAATCTCTCTATCGGCAGCATATGTCGGCGACGTAGAATAATTATCTCGCACGGCGATGCGGATCGCAATTTTCTGCTTCCAGGCCGGACCGAGACAAAATGGACGCCATTGACCGCAAGATCCTGACGATTCTTCAGGACGATTCGACCATATCAATCGCCGAACTCGCCGAGCGGGTGCATCTGTCCCAGACGCCGTGCTGGAAGCGCATCCAGAAGCTCGAGGCCAATGGCTATATCCTGAAGCGCGTGGCGCTGGTTTCGCCGGAGAAGCTGGGTCTCGGCCTCACCGTCTTCGTCTCGATCGAGACATCGGACCATTCGCGCGAGTGGCTCGGCCGTTTCGCCGAAACCGTCGCGGCGCTGCCGGAGGTGATGGAATTCTACCGGATGGCCGGCGATGTCGACTACATGCTCCGCGTGGTGGTTACCGACATGGCTGCCTATGACGCCTTCTATAAGCGGCTGATCGAGACGATCCCGCTGAAGAATGTCACGTCGCGCTTCGCCATGGAGCGGATCAAGTCGACCACGGCCTATGCGGTGCCGGCCTTGCCGAAGCCCTGAGGGCCTGTTGCGCGAGGGGGCATGTCGCGGGATTCGGCGGCCGATATTCGCCGGGTCTCCGAATAGACCCCGATACCGCGAATCCATGGTCGGTCATGCGCCCTGCGCCGGTATCCGGATGGCGAAACGGCATCGCCTGGCGGGGAGGCGGCGCGGCGCCCCCCGGTGAGCGCCCCGCTCCGGTGTTAACATTCACGGAACGGTGAATGTTCGATTTTCCTAAAACAGATCAGGCTCTTGTGAGTTGGATCGGGCGGCTCGCCGTGGTTAAGGGGGCCGTGGCCTTCCTGCAACACTCCCCACCAAAGGCTCGTCGGGGGCGGTGGAAGGCGGTTGTTTCGATTGATCGGCGCGGAACCATCGGTAATGGTGACCCTGCGACGAAGGGGGGCACCCCGGTCGCACCGCCCTTTTGGGGTCGAACGGCAAATGCCACGACAGCAAACAGGCGGCCATCGGGGAATAACGGGCCAGAAGCCTTCCGGGAAACCGGCAGTCAGACGGAACCCCATGCTCCCTCAGGAGAAACTTTGGAGGTCTAAACAATGAAGACGGTTAAGAGCCTTCTTCTCGGCGCTGCCACAGGCTTTATCAGCCTGACGGGCGCTCAGGCGGCTGATCTCCCGGGCAAGGCGGCCCCTGCGGAATATGTTCGCATCTGCGATACGTATGGCGCGGGCTTCTTCTTCATCCCGGGCACCGACACCTGCCTTCGCATCGGCGGCTTCGTCCGTGCGGACTACAATTTCCTCAGCAACCCGAATGGGGGCGTGCAGGGGACAGCGCTCGATCCGCGTCTCGCGACCAGCGGCTACGACGCGAACTACTCGACCAGCATCCGCCTGACGCTGTTCACGGATGCCCGCTCGAACACCGAGTACGGCCTGCTCCGTGCCTTCGGCCAGTTCTCGGCTTACCGGGCCGCGCTGGCAGCCTCCGGTCCGACCTCGGATACCCAGATCAACTCCGGCGTCGGTCAGTCGCAGCGTCAGTCGAACATCAGCGTTGAACGCGCCTTCATCCAGTTCGCCGGGTTCACGTTCGGCTTCTCGGCGTCGTTCTTCAACTTCTACCAGGGTGACGTTTCGTTTGCCCGTCCGTTCGGCGCGACGGCCGTCTCGACGACGGTTCTCGCCTACACCGCCACGTTTGGTTCGGGCTTCTCGGCCACCGTGTCGCTGGAAGACGGCGTCTATCGCCGTGTCGGCAATCAGGACGCTTATGTCGTGACCGCCGCTGCGGTACCGGCCTCGTCGACCGTTCAGCGTCCGCTGTCGGGCGCCTACGGCCTGACCTACGGTGCAAACCAGATCCCGGACATCGTCGCAAACCTGCGCGTCGATCAGGGCTGGGGCTCGGCTCAGCTCATGGGCGCGCTGCATCAGCTGCGTGACTACGGCTATGGCAGCAACCTCGTCGGCGGCACGGGCACGACGGTCGGCACCGCCAATTACGGCGCTCCGGCCATTCGCGCGGGCGACAAGTGGGGCTGGGCGATCGGCGCAGGCGTCCGCCTGAATCTCGACATGCTCGCCCGCGGCGACGTGCTGTGGCTGCAGGCTGTCTACTCGGACGGCGCGCTGGATTACGCTTTCTCGACGGCGAACCAGGGCGGCGACCGCCAGGGCATCTTCGGCGCCGGCAATCGTGCCTCGCCGAACAGCCTGATGAGCCAGCTTCGCGATGCCGCGGTCATCACCGCGGGCGGCGCGACCTCGATCCAGACGACGAAGGCCTGGTCGATCACGGCAGGCTTCCGCCACTTCTGGACACCGGCCCTGCGCTCGGCGATCTTCGGCGGCTACTCCAACATCGACCAGCCCGGCCTCTCGCTGCTGCCGGACGTCAAGTACTGGCAGGTCGGCGTGAATACGATCTGGTCGCCGGTTCGTAACCTCGACCTCGGTATCGAGCTCGTCTACCACAACATCAACTCGCGCACCCAGGCCGGCGCGCCGCTGCCCTTCGGTGCTTCGACCTACGGCGTCAACACGACGCCCGGCCGCACCACGGAAGGCGTCTGGACCGGCACGGTTCGCGCGCAGCGTAACTTCTGATAGCGCCAAATCGCTCTGCAATAAGGATGGCCCCCGGCACTGCCGGGGGCCATTTTCGTTGTAAACCGTCAGGTTTTTGAGGTGCTCGCCGGCCTCAAGCCGGACTCTGGATCTTCTGCATTTCAACCGCCATGACCTTCAGGGCCACGCTGCCATACCGCCTGGCCGTCGTCGCTTGCGCATGTCCAACGATGGCGTCGGCGATCTTTTCCGGCACCCCCGCGGCAAAGGCCTTTTCCTTGAACCAGTGGCGCCAAGCGTGATTGGGATCGCGCTTATGCTCCCTGCCGATTTCCAGCCCAAGCGTATGTAACCACTCGGTAACCCGGCGGATGGTGGAACGGGCGGGATTGTAGCGTGCCAGCGAGCCGGGATCGAGCGGATTGCTCAGCGATGGCTTGAATGCATCCATAGGGGCGGGCGCGAAGAAAAGCCGGTCGCGCTCCAGGCGCTCGACGAAATCGATGAAACCGCGGGAAAGAATGGCCGGGTGGATCGGTACCAGCCGCTCGGACGCCGCAGTCTTGATCGGCCCGGCCTGCCTGGAAATCCGAAGCGCCCAGCAACCCTCGATCTCGACGACATCGGAAGTGCGCAGGTTGGCGATTGTCGCCACACGACTACCGGTAAAGGCGGTAAGCCAGGGAATCCACCGCCGCGAGGCTATGGACTGCCGATCGGCCGCCTGAAGGATGGTGCGGGCCTGGTCATCGCTGAACGCAAGCATCCTGCTCTGCGTCGCGAGCCGCGCCAGCTTGAAGCGGATTCCCTGGGTTGGATCTGACGCAAGAATTTGCTGCTCCACGGCGAAATGGAACAGTGCGCGTATCGCGGCAAAGTCCGCATGACGTGCCGTTCGGATGTTGCGCCCTGACCGGATCAGGTGGTCTCGATAGTCCCGGACATCTTGCGCAGAGACGGTTGCTAGCTCGTCATGGCCGAGATGGTCGACGAACCGGCTGATCAACAGATGCCAATAGGGCGGCGTCGTGGGGGCACCGTCGAGCGCAAGATGGTGAGCGCGCCAAAGTTCGAATGTGTCGAGAATGCGTGGGCCGGAAGCGTTACTGGACGCTGTAAAACGGGGTTCAGAATCGGGCAGGGACGCTGCAGCGCTTTCGACTAACGATGATTCCTCTGCAGTTGCGCTTACGACCTGAAGAGAGATGGCCGCAGCAAAATACTTGGCTTCCTGCAGGGATTGGCAAGGCAACGGGAGCGGGATCGAGCGATTGATGGTCACCGGAAAAGCTACTCCATCGACGCGCACGCAGATGGTAGCTCCCTGATATCGGGTGAGCCGTGCTTCAGTCAGCGGCAGGCTGAAATGATAGCCGCCGTCTGAGGCAATGGTGATCTCGGGAAGGGCCATGCTGGACTGCAGCAACACCTTGAACCTCGCAACGCAACAAACAAAGGACCGCCGGCTTGGCCAATCACACTGACGCGATCGTTACCTGGCCGAAGGCTGGCAATGAGACGATGGCCGTCAGGGCCGTCTGATTGACTGGGAAACGGTAGAAAGGCCGGTGTCGCGCCTCAACAAACGGCGAGTTGAAAGGTAAGTCGAATTATTGCCGGCCAGCAACACAGCATAAGCATAAAGGCCTATCGTAGGAACAAGGGCGGATTTTGAGGGTCGCGGGTACCGGGGGGAATGTGCTTCTCGGGCAATTGTGGTGAGAGCGTCGGGATGTTGCGTTCTCGCCAACGCGCGGGACTCCGACGAAGCGCTTCTTTCGATCAAATTAGCTGACGTGTGTTATTGCGCATGCGTTCAAAAACACGCATTGCGTGTATTACGAAATATGTCAAAATATAACAGTGAGGAATAAAAACATTGCAGAATGGACATGTTCTGCAATGTTGAGACACGAGGGAATGGCAGCGTCACGCTTCCGCCTTCGATAGGGGCTGCCGGCAGCAAGGCTTTGCGCCGAGGCCCGCCTCCCAGCAAGCCTTTCGGGCATGGGAGGCGGGTCGGCAAGGAGCTAGCGAGGGAGCTGATTGGGCGTGCTGTCTCAGAAGTTGCCGAACAGAGCGGCCCCCGACGCTTGAGCATGATCGGGTTGAGGCACGGCGGCAGGCGCGCGGCCGGGCCCGTGTGCCGGCTGAATGAATTGGTGCTGACGGACGAGGTCGGGGCCAGATTTGATGCCTCGCTGGGCGTCAAAGAATTCGTGCCGCTCTCGCTCCTCGGGCGTGAGCGTTGTCGGGTATGATCCACTGGCAATCGCCGCAGCGGGAGCTGTGATGATGAGGAGTGTCGCGATTATAACTTTCATTTCGATATCCTTTCACCAGATCGTGTCGACCTGTGAAGGTATTTCTACATGTTCGATATTGCAGGCATTTCTCCAGTGTGATTCACAATATGCTTGCGTGATTACAAATATTTTCAATGAGGAGATCGGTTGAAAGCCGCTTGCGCGTAGCCCCTAAGGACCGTTTGGCACCGGCAAGAGCGGATCTGAAACAATTCGATACAAAGCCGCAAAGTGGCGATACTGCGGGGTGCGTAATGATGCTGCCCCATCTATCTGTCGAAGCGACCCTAGAATGAATGAACCACATATTCTTTTTGTCGATGATGATGTCGAAATCCGGCAGCTGACGTCCAAATTCCTTCGCCAGTCCGGCTTCCGCGTGACGCCGGCGCGTGACGGGCGGGAGATGCGCGAGGCGCTGAAATCGACGCAGATCGACCTCGTCGTTCTTGACCTGATGCTGCCAGGCACGAGCGGACTTGACCTCTGCCGAGAGCTGCGCGCGAGTTCTTCGATGCCGATCATCATTCTCACCGCGCGTGGCGAAGAAACTGACCGCATCGTGGGCCTTGAACTCGGTGCGGACGACTATCTTGCTAAGCCCTGTAGCCCACGCGAGCTCACCGCGCGGGTGAGGGCGGTTCTGCGCCGGAGCATGGCCGAACCCAATCGAGGCTATGAGAGCTGGTGTTTCTCTTTCGAGGGCTGGACACTCGATACTCGCAAGCGGGAACTGATCGACGCGCGCAAGGTGGCCATTGATCTGTCTACGAGCGAATATGACTTGCTGCTCTCGTTCGTCGAGGCACCTCAGAGGGTGCTGTCCCGCGAACATTTGCTCGACGCGGCGCGAAATCGCATCGCGACCGGTTTCGATCGCGCCATCGACGTGCAGGTGAGCCGGCTCCGTCGCAAGCTCGCGTCCTGTCCCGGCGGCGAGGATATCATCAAGACGATACGGGGGGCGGGCTACCTCTTCTCGCCGGAGGTTAGGCGTACTTGAAGGCGATATTCGACACGCTTGCCGGTCGCGCCATCATCGTGCTGCTGGCGGGCGTTCTCACGGTTCAGTTTTCGAGCCAGTGGATCTACGAGGCGACACTTGCCAACGAGGCCGCGCTCGCCAACCAGGAGCGCCTCGTCGAGCGGCTATACTCCATCTATCAGAATATCGGGCGGCTGTCGTCGGAGGCGCGCGACACGGCGGCCCATGACCTGTCCGGCGGCGCGATCGAGGCTCACTGGGCCATGCGGCCGCGGGCCGTCGGTGATGCAGGCGAGGAGTGGGGCGAGCTGCGCCGCCAACTCCTTCAGAGGCTGCCGCCGGGTGGGGGGGGCGGCGTCATGGTTGGAAAGGACGGATGGGATAACTCGCCTTTGCATCTGGCGATGATATCCATGCGCCTGCCCGATGAATCGTGGATCAATGTGGGCATTCTCGCGCCGCACTTTCATCCGCCCAGGCCGTGGCAGGCGATCGCCGCAACGACGCTGGTCGCGCTGGTTGTCATGCTCGCCTCCGTCCTCATGGTTCGGTGGCTGGCCCGCCCGCTGCAGCGCATGGCGGACGCGGCCCGCTCGTTCCAGCTGGCGGGATCGAGCGAGATCGTGCCCGAGGGGGGGCCTCGCGAGATTCGGGCGCTGGCAACCGCCTTCAATGACATGCAGTCGCGAATCCTCCGGCAGACCCGCACACGTACGCAGGCCCTCGCCGCCGTATCGCACGATCTGAAGACGCCGCTGACGCGCGTGCGATTCAGACTCGAGGAACTGAAGGATCGACGCCTGCGGCGGTCGCTGGAGCGCGATCTGTCCGAAATGGAACGAATGATCGAGGCGACGCTCCACTACCTCAAGGGAGACCGCGCCGGCGAGGAGGCGCAGCCGGTCGAACTTGTCGCATTGCTGCGGACGATTTCGGACGACGCCAGCGACATGGGGCAGGACGTCATGTTTCATGGTCCCGCTACATTGGTGTTGCGCGGTCGACGGCTGGCGCTGAAGCGCGCGATCACGAATATTGTCCAGAACGCAGTTAAATACGGCCGCCGCGCCGAAATAACTGCGTCGATCGATGATGATCAGGCCGTCGTCACCGTCCTTGACGAGGGGCCGGGCGTGCCACCTGACAAGATTGACGCGTTGTTCGAACCTTTCGTTCGGCTGGAGACATCCCGCAACGAGGCGACAGGCGGCTTCGGTCTGGGGCTCACTATCGCCGACGAGATTATCGGCGCCCACGACGGCACGATCACGTTGCAAAACCGGCCCGAGGTGGGGCTGGAAGTCGTGATCCGCCTGCCTCTGAAAGGGCCTGCCGGAAATGTTTTGTCACACAACCGAAACGCGCCGACAGAGCAAATCTGACAGGTTCCGGCCGTCGCTCGGCTGGCCTCCGAAACCCCCTCTTCGGGACGATCCTTTCCGGTCGCTCAATGGTCTGGCCGAGCGCCGCCCGTGTTCTGAAAGAGGTTGCCCACATGACTCTCAGCAGGCGCGCTGTCGCTGCCATTGCTCTTTCGATTCTGCCGTCCGCGGCCTTCGCCAGCGCGCCCGAGCGCGGGCCGAACGGCGGATGGAAGGTTGATGCCGGCCCGCGGCATCACGTCGAGGTCGTCTTCGACGGCTCGACCACTATCAGCGTTTACGTGAGCGATGGAAACTCCCGGCCGATCTCGGCTGAGGGATTCTCGGGCACGGCGACCGTCGTGGTGAACGGCAATACGCACCGTGTGCCGCTCGCAGCCAAGGAAGGGTCGAGGCTGACGGGTACGGCCCCGGTCGCCATTCCGGCTGGCACCAAGGGCGCTATCCAGCTTCAGATCCCCGGCGGCGGCAACGTCCGCGCCGTGCTCTGACCGCAGCAGGCGAGCGTGCCGCTGCCGCGGCACGTCGCTAACATTCTGGTGAATGCCGTGCTCGACATATCCCGGTGCGCTGCGATCGGCGCCATTGCTATTGGCCTGTCCGGTTGCGTAACCCGTGATGACGCGGCTTCGCTGGCAGTGAATCTGCCGGCGCGCTGGAGTAACGGGCCGACGAATACGACGACGCGGCCACCTGCGGATATCGCGACGTGGTGGCGGCGCTTTCGCGATCCGGCCGTGGACCGTCTGGTTCAGGAGGCGCTCGCCAATAATCCTGGTCTTGCGGAGGCGCAGGAACGGGTCATCGCGGCTCGCGCGCTCGCCCGCGCGCAGGGAGCGCAACGGCTCCCAATGGTCGACGGTTCGGCCCAGGCCATTCTCCAGTCGCGCCTCAATGGCCCGGCGAGCGGCCTCAATGCGGCCGGCGAGGATTTCTACGGAGATCCCGCGCGGCGAACGGTCGGCAGCTTTCTTGCCGGCTTCGACGCCAGATGGGAGCTGGATTTCTTCGGCCGTGTGAGGAACACCGTCATCGCCGCCGAGAACGCTGCCAGTGCTGCCGCGGAAGACGCACGCGACGCACAGTTCATTCTGGTCGCCGAGGTGGTCCGCACCTATCTCGAAATGCGTGGGGCCGAGGCGCGCCTCTCCGTCATCACCCGCGAAATCTCGGCGCGACGCGGCCTGCTGGGTCTGGTGCAAACCCAGCAGACAGCAGGCTCGGCGGGCGAATTCGATGTTCAGCGTGCACGATCGACGTATGAGGCGGCGAGGGCACGCGCACCAGCGGCGGAACTCGCCGTGCGCGTTGCAAGGCAGAGGTTGGCCACACTTTCCGGTTCCGCCCGGGCGGACGGCCGCATAGGCGTGAGCCGGCGCGGCGCGGTGATTATCACGACTGCCATGGCGCCCCTCCCGGCCGACATCCTGCGCTGGCGGGCCGACATCCGGCGCGCCGAGTATGTCGTCGCTCAGCGCGGCGCCGAGGCTGAAGTGGCCAATGCGGAACTTTATCCGCGCTTCGCTCTGGCCGGCACGCTCGACGTGGCGGGCAACCTTCTCGGCCGGCCGATCCTGGGCACGCCGGTCACTTTCGCCGGAGGGCCGGCGGTCACCATTCCCCTTGTCGACTGGGGAATGCGCGTTCACGTGCTGCGCGCCCGTGAGGCCCAGTGGCGCGAATCCGTCGCGGCCTACCGTGGCGCCGTCCTTCGCGCCGTCGAGGATGTCGAAATCGCATTGGCGACGATCCGGGCGACGCGCAACAGGCTGGAGCGCCAGCGCACCGCGGTCGCCGCGGCGCGCAGCGCATTGGACCTCGCCGACCGGCAGTATCGCGGCGGTCTCACCGGTCTGACCGAGCGATTGCAGGCCGAAACCGACCTGCGGCAAGCCGAGCTCGAACTTGCGGATGCGACCGAGGGGGCGAGCGTCGCTTCGGTGGCCTTTTTCAAGGCGCTCGGCGCGCCCCCGCCGCCGGAGCCGGTGCCGGCTGTCATCGTACCGGTGTCTTTTCCGGCTGCGGCTGCGAGCCCCGCCCCGTTGGCCGCAATCTCCGTTCGGTCCTCGCAGGCGCAGTGACTTCCGTCCCGCTTCCCCTTTTCGTGCCTAGGCAAACACGCTCATGAAAGCTCTGACCATCGCTATCGCCGGACTGATCGGGGGCGTTGTGCTCAGCCTGGCCTGGCCTCAAGGGCCCCAGATGGCGCGCACCTATCTCTCAGTCATTACCGGCGCAGCTTCAAGCTCGACAGCAGCGCCGAGCGGTAACGCAGGCGGCGCCCATGCCGAGGAGCGCGCCCCCGAAGGCACGCTCGCCATGACGGCGGAGCGCATCGCGACCGCGCGGATCGATCTGGCGGAGGTCGCGGGCGGCAGCCTGTCGCGCAGGCTGACGCTGCCGGGAACGATCGTTCCGGACCGCAACAACATCTGGCGTGTCGCGGCGCGTATCGTCGGGACGGTGTCGGAACTGCGCAAGGGGCTTGGCGACGAGGTTCGGCCCGGCGAGCTGCTGGCCATCCTCGACAGCCGCGAGGTCGCCGAGGCCCGCAGCGACTACATCACGGCGCTCGTCAATTTCGGCCTTCAGAAAACGCTGTTCGAGCGCGAGGAAACTTTGTGGCGCAGCCGCATCCAGGCGGAGCAGCAATATCTGCGCGCCCGAAACGCCTTCACCGAGGCACAGCTTCGCCTGCATCTGGCCAAGCAGAAGCTTGCAGCCCTTGGGGTCAGCGAACAGGAGATCGCCAAGCTCTCGGCCGCGCCGGAGGCGATGAACGGCCTTCAGCGCTATGAGATCCGCTCCCCGGGCCTCGGCCGCGTGGTCGAGCGCATGGTCGATCTGGGCACGCCGGTGGGCGGTGAAGGCCAGGCCAAGGAACTCTATTCCATCATCGACCTTAAGTCCGTCTGGGTGGAGCTGGCGGTTTCGTCGTCAGATCTCAGCCAGGTTCGCGAGGGCAACAAGGTTACAGTATCGATCGCCGGAAACGACCGCCGCGCCGAAGGCAAGATCGTTTTCATCAGCCCCGTTTTCAATCCCGAGACGCGCTCCGCCCGCGTCTTCGCCGCCATCCCCAACGACGATCTGTTCTGGCGGCCCGGCTCATTTGTCAGCGCTGATGTCGAAATCGAAAAGGTCGAGGTCGAGACGCGGGTGCCGCGGGCAGCGATGCAGACCGTCGAAGGCTCGACGGTGGTATTCGTTCGCACCGAGACCGGCTTCCAGACGCGGAAGGTGGTGCTGGGAAAGCAGGACGAGGAGTTCGTCGAGATCGCGTTCGGCGTGGACCCGGGCGAGACGATCGCGATCAGCAATACGTTCCTGCTCAAGGCTGAACTCGGCAAGTCCGAAGCCGAACATTCGCACTAGGTTTTGCCGCAATGATCGCTAGCGTTCTCGCATTCTCGGTCCGTCAGCGCTGGCTGGTGGTCATGGTCACGCTGGCCGTCGTGGCCTTCGGCATCTGGTCGCTCACGCGGCTGCCGATCGACGCCGTGCCGGACATCACGAACAAGCAGGTCCAGATCAACAGCCTGGCGCCTTCGCTTTCGCCCGTCGATGTCGAGCGGCAGGTGACCTTTCCGGTCGAGACCGCGCTCGCCGGTATTCCAGGGCTCGAGTATACGCGTTCGCTGTCGCGCAACGGCTTCTCGCAGGTCACGGCGGTGTTCAGCGAGCGCACGGATATCTATTTCGCCCGCCAGCAAGTCACCGAACGATTGACCGAAGCCGGCCGAAACCTGCCGGCAGGCGTTCGTCCGCAACTTGGACCGATCTCGTCGGGTCTCGGCGAAATCTATATGTGGGCGGTGCATTTCAAGACCGGCAGCGACCGCCCGCCGGTTCGCCCCGGTGCCCCCGGGTGGCAGCGCGACGGTAGCTACCTTACGCCGGAGGGGCAGATCCTCAGGACGGAGCTTGAGCGGGCGGCCTATCTGCGAACGGTCCAGGACTGGATTATTCGCCCGCAACTGCGAACCGTTCCCGGGGTTGCCGGCATCGACACGATCGGCGGCTTCGAGAAGCAGTATATCGTGCAGCCGGACCCCTCCCGGCTGATCGGCTACAACCTTTCTTTCGGCGACATTGCCGAAGCGCTGGAAAACAACAATGTCAGCCGGGGCGCAGGCTATATCGAGCGCAACGGCGAGGGCTTCAACGTCCGGATCAACGGACGGCTCGACGCGGTCGATCAGATATCGAGCATCGTCGTCGCCACCCGCGAAGGTACGCCGATCCGGATATCCGATATCGCGCAGGTCAGCATCGGCCGCGAGATGCGCACAGGCAGCGGCAGCGAGAACGGCGTGGAGGTCGTCATCGGCACCGCGATGATGCTGATCGGAGAGAACAGTCGCACGGTTGCGGCGGCAGTCGATGCCAAGATGCAGGCGATCAACCGGTCGCTTCCCCCTGGCGTCGAGGCGAAACCCGTCCTCAATCGCATGGCGCTGGTCGACGCGACCATCTCCACGGTGGCGAAGAACCTGTCGGAGGGCGCACTGCTCGTCGTCCTCGTGCTCTTCCTGATGCTTGGCAATATCCGCGCCGCGGTCATCACCGCCCTCGTGATCCCGATCGCCATGCTGATGACGATGTCGGGCATGGTGCAGGGAAAAATCAGCGCGAACCTGATGAGCCTCGGGGCGCTGGACTTCGGCCTGATTGTCGACGGCGCTGTGATCATCGCCGAGAACACCCTGCGCCGGCTTGCCGAGCGGCAGCATGAACTGGGACGTCAACTCACGCTCGAGGAGCGGCTGCAGACGGTCATTGGCGCTTCGGAGCAGATGATCAAGCCATCGGTTTACGGTCAGGCGATCATCATCCTCGTCTATGTGCCGCTGCTGACCTTTTCGGGGGTCGAGGGCAAGATGTTCGAGCCGATGGCGCTAACGGTCATCCTTGCACTGGTCGCGGCCTTCGTTCTCTCGATGACGTTCATTCCCGCGGTTCTCGCGATCGTCATCTCCGGCAAGGTGCAGGAGAGAGATAATTTCCTGGTCAAGGCGCTCCGGGCGATCTACGCGCCCGCCTTGAATGCCGGACTTCGTCTGCCGATCCTGTTCATGGCAGGGGCGATCGCGCTGCTGGTCGCCAGCGGCATGCTTTTCGGGCGGCTCGGGCAGGAGTTCCTGCCGCAGCTTGACGAAAAGAACATCGCCATGCACGCCTTGCGGATTCCCAGCGTGTCGCTGACGCAGTCTCAGGCGATGCAGCTGGAAGTCGAGCGTACCGTCTCGCGCTTCAAGGAAGTGGCCTATGTCTTCTCCAAGACCGGCACCGCGGAAGTGGCGGCGGACCCCATGCCGCCGAACGCATCCGACACGTTCATCATCCTGAAGCCGCAGAACGAGTGGCCCGATCCGTCGCTGACTAAGGCCAAACTTATCGAGCGGATTCAGGCCGAGGTCGAGAAGCTCGTCGGCAACAATTACGAGTTCACCCAGCCGATCCAGATGCGCTTCAACGAGCTGCTTGCGGGCGTGCGTGGCGATCTTGCCGTGAAGGTCTTTGGCGACGACTTCGAGCCGATGCTGCGCGCGGCAAATCAGATCGCTGCGGCTCTGCGCTCGACCCGCGGCGCGCAGGACGTGAAGGTCGAACAGGTCGGTGGCCTGCCGAGCCTGGAAATCAACATCAACCGGGCCGAGATTGCCCGGCTGGGATTGAGCGTCCAGGCGGTGCAGGATGTCATCGGCGCGGCCGTTGGCGGCCGTGAGGCAGGCGTGATCTTCGAGGGCGACAGGCGCTTCCCGATTGTCGTCCGCCTGCCGGAATCCGTGCGCGAGGACATCGAACACCTGCGGCACCTGCCGCTGCCGATCGCCGCGGAGGGCGCGCGAGGCGCAGCCTCCATCCCTCTTGAGCAGGTCGCTTCGCTCGCCTTTGTCGAGGGGCCAAACCAGATTTCCCGCGAGAACGGCAAGCGCCGCGTCGTCGTCACTGCGAACGTCCGCGGCCGGGATATCGCCTCCGTCGTGGAGGAGGCGCAGGTGAAGGTGCAGCGCGTCGCTCTGCCGAGCGGCTATTACGTCACCTGGGGCGGCCAGTTCGAGAACCTCGCCGCAGCGCGCAACAGGCTGATGCTGGTCGTGCCCGCATGCTTCCTGCTGATCCTGTTGCTCCTGTCATCGGCGCTCGGCTCGTTCCGCGACGCGTTGCTGGTGTTCACGGCGGTGCCACTCGCGCTCACCGGCGGCGTTATCGCGCTGTGGCTGCGCGGAATGCCGTTCTCCGTCGCGGCCGCCGTCGGCTTCATCGCGCTCTCAGGTGTGGCCGTGCTCAACGGTCTCGTCATGCTGACTTACATGAAGCAACTCGTCGCGGAGGGCTGGTCATTGAAAAAGGCCGTGGTCGAGGGCGCGCTGACACGCCTGCGTCCCGTCATCATGACGGCGCTGGTCGCCTCGCTCGGTTTCGTTCCGATGGCCATCGCGACCGGCACGGGCGCCGAGGTCCAGAAGCCGCTTGCCACGGTCGTCATCGGCGGCCTGATCAGCGCGACGGTCCTGACGCTCATCATCCTGCCCATCCTGTACGTCCGCTACGGATCAGCAGCGAAATCCGGGCAATCCCTGAGTTCAGGTTCCGGCCCGGCAGGACAGGTGGACAACGCAAAGGACGGCGCGACTGTCGCGCCGGCCAGCGCGGGTTCATGATCATGCCGCTGAACAACGGATAGATGGATCGCGACACCATGATCGACGCCCCGCAACGCGGACAGGAGGCCCACGGTGATGGTCCCGGCGCCCATGATCACGGCCAGTCGGTCACCGCCTCCAGCGAGCGGCGCATCCGGTTCGTCTTCATCTTCACGGCCGGTTACGCGCTGGTTCAGGCCGTGGGCGGCTGGATGTCCGGATCGCTGGCGCTTATCGCAGATGCCGGGCACATGGTCTCGGACGCCGCGGCGCTGCTGCTCGCGCTGATTGCCTATCGCATCGCGCGCCGGCCGGCCGACGCGACCCGTACCTACGGCTTCCATCGCGTGCGCGTTCTTGCAGCGCTCGCCAATGGCGCGACGCTTTTGCTGCTTGTCGCCTGGATCGCTTGGGAAGCGGTGCAGCGCATCAAGGCGCCGGGCGAGATTCTCGCCGGCCCCATGCTTGCGGTCGCAGCGGTTGGGCTGCTTGTGAACATCGCTGGCGCGTACATCCTAGCTTCCGGCAATTCTCAAGACAGCAATCTCCGCGGTGCGTTTCTGCATGTCGTCGGCGATCTCCTTGGCTCAGTCGGCGCCATCGCTGCGGCCATCGGCATCATGCTCACGGGCTGGACCCTGCTCGATCCGATCCTCTCGGTTCTCGTCGCGGGCCTCGTCATTCGTTCTGCCTGGACCCTGGTTACGGACTCCATCCGGGTATTGCTGCAAGCTGTCCCGCGCGGCATCGATGCGGTGGAAATCGAACGCGGCATCGCGGCCCTTCCAGGGATCGAAGCCGCCGGTCATTTTCATGCGTGGACGCTGAGCGACGATACGATCGTGGCCACCGTTCACGTCAGCCCGAAGGGCGCAACGGATTCGTTGTCGTTACCAGCACTTGTCGCCGATTGGTTGAAGACCCGCCATTCGATTGAGCATGTGACCGTTCAGGTGGACCGCCAGGTAGTCTCGAAGGAATTGCATAACGCCAAACAGAAATAGTTTACGATATATCGCGTCGAATCGGTTTTCGAAGAAATATTTTGGATAATATTAAGTTATAAAAGCTACATTATTCCGTGTCGCGATTTTGCATCGCCGATCCCGCGTGTACTTATTCAGCGGCTTTACCTATTAGTCGGGCAAGGCAAAGTTCACCTATCTCCCGCGCCGCGCCAGTCTCAGAGCGCCTATTTCGAAAACTTGGATCGAGTGCGCAGCTATGGCCTTTCTCTTGTCAGCCGCTCAGGTCGACGATCCCGGCGAGCCGCGCGGCGCTGTTGCGACTGACGGATTGACGTCATTCGGTGCTCTCTCACGAGCCAAATGGGGCAGGGGTAATCGGGTGCTATTTTGATGCACAAGCCATCGGCATTCGCGCCGAGGGGATTCATGCGAAAGTGTACGAAGATTAAAGCCTGTTCAAATTCCAGGGTTCCTTTCTCTAGGAGCCGATCGCCGACAGTCGTCTTGCAGCGCACTCTCAAGCCAGCATCGCCTGAGGCACTGTTTTGACCCCCATTTTGCGGGCGGTGCGGGACTTCATGGCAGAATGCTCATTGCTGGCTGCGGGTCAAACGCAGGGGTGAGCATCCATGTCCACCAACCTCAGCTAATTCTGCAAAACGAAATCCGCCCACGATTGCATGACATCACGGCGGCGATTGAGCACAGTCGATCGTGCGTATGCCTGTTCGACCGCATTGCCAATAAGGTGAGCGAGACAAAGCTCGGCCACCTCGCGCGCAACACCGTTTTCCGAGCACCAGTCGCGAAAGCTCGAACGAAAGCCATGGACGGTCGCATTGAGCTTAACCTTCTCGGCCCTGACTCCTTTTGGAGCGAGAGCTCGTCTCAGCGCCATCGACAGCGCCATTTGCGAAAGGGCGTTCGTATTGGAATTCGGGAACAGCAGCCCGGATCGATGGGGCAGGGCTTCCAATATTGCGATGGCCTGATCGCTCAGCGGGACGACATGTTCGCGCTTCGCCTTCATGCGTTCCTTCGGCACCACCCAGATCTTGGCATTGAGGTCGATCTCGCCCCAGTCGGCTCCACGTACTTCGCCAGACCTGGCCGCCGTGAGAATCGCAAATAACAGACCGCGCGTGGAAAACCCGCTCAGCCCTAGCAAGCGCTCTGCGAGTGGCGGGACCTGATGGTAGGGCATCGCGTTGAAGTGTCCGCGCTTCGTCGGATCCTGCGGTTCCAACAGTTCCTTTAGCCCGTCGCGCCACCCTGCCGGGTTGTTTCCCGTCCGAAGGTCGAGTGCTGTTGCACGGGCCAAGACCTTCTCGATGCGAGCGCGAAGCTTCTGAGCTGTCTCCGGCACGCGGTGCCAATGCGGCGCAAGCACATCTATGATGTCCTGTCGCGTGATTTCGCTGACGGGCTTGTGCGATAGCGGCTTTGCGAGTTCGCGCAACGAGCGCTCCCACTGACGCTGATGCGACGCCGAGCGGAACATCTTCTTTTGAAGCACGTCGTCAGCAATCGTGCCGAAGGTGGTTGAGCCGCGATCAGGTGTTTGGACCCGCACGCTCTCTCCGCGAGCGACAATGGCCCGAAGAGCTGCGGCTTTGGATCGCGCATCGGCCAACGTGATCGCCGGAAACGGCCCAAGGCCGCTCTTTGCTCGCTTGCCGTTTGACTTGTGCCAGAACTGCCAGGTGCGCGATCCGCCCTTGACGATGAGATAGAGGCCGCCGCCATCGGCGTATGCGCCATCGTCCTTCAGAGCCGCCATTCCACGGGTCGTGAGCAGGTTCAATCCGCGAGCCATCGCCGCATCCCTAGGGCACCTTTTAGGGTACCCGTTAGCACGAGATTGCACGATACGCCAGGATACGCGGAGCTCCTGCCGATTTCGAGAACCTAGAAAAAGCGTGACATAACACAAGGTTGCGTGGATCATCATGGAACGTCGAGAGACGGTTGGATACGTGAGTTATGGTCCCGTAGGGAGCGCCAGCCCTCTTTGGGTGGATAAAGATCAGCAAGAACAAAGACTTATAATGTCAGCCTTGCTGACCTATCCCCCATGCGGGAGTTTGGCTATCCCCCACGGATCGATCTCGTGGGGGTTGGTCCGTTAACGTTCCGCTGATACGTTTCGGAAGTCTCAAAGGTATGCATTCGTGCGAACGCTTCTGAACGTCACTGTTCACAACTTTCTGAGCTTTCGGCGAATCGATGTCGCCCTGAAGCCGTTGAACGTTCTCGTTGGCCCCAATGGGGCCGGTAAGACCAACTTCCTGCGGGTTTTTCAGTTTTTGGGTGACGTCGCCCGCAATGATCTTGTCCCCGCCGTGGACAGCCTTGGCGGCATGGAACACATCCGCTTTCGCACATCAAAAATCGAGCGTGCGTCCACGACGATCGAAGTCCGAGGACTCATCACGGAGCATGCGTCGTTAAACGCTCCAGATGAGTATAGCCTCTCGTTTTGGCAGTTGCGATTGCGCCATGGCCGGCTTGACTCTCCGGGGCCAAGACGAATGCTGCAACGACGCGAGTCCATTGTGTTAAAGCGATTTCGCGGGAGGGGCCGTAGAATAACGCTTTCGGGTGGAAGCATGGTCTTTGCCCCTGAGAAGGACGCCCGAACGCGGGACGAGAGAAAGATTTCTATCCAGTCGCAGTCATCTGGCCTGAGCACCATAAGACGTCTGGGTGAAGAGTACGGCGCTTCTCAAGTTGCGGAGTTGGCATCAGTCTTCGAAGACCTCCGTCTTTTTGAGGTAGATGTTGAAAAGGCGCGCTTGCCTGCGAGTGCAATCGAGCCTTCGAGGCTTTCCGCCGACGCATCGAATCTGGCAGCCTATCTTCAGTGGATGAAGGATGAATATCCCGACATCTTTGAGAAACTTTGCCAAGATGTTCGCTACGTCCTCCCGAGTTTTGTTTCATTTGAGTTCAGTAAGCTTGGTGGGTCCTCCGAAGCAATCGTCGTTCAGTTGAAGGAGCGTTATCTTACGGACCTTACCCCTCTCGGTAGGGCATCGTTTGGGACGATTAGAGCTATCTCGCTATTTGCGATGCTTCATGACCCGTCACCTCCGAAACTGACGTGTCTTGAAGAAGTAGATCATGGCTTGCACCCGCATGCATTGGATAGGCTCGTCCAACGGTTACGCGAGGCTTCTGACCGCACGCAGATCATCGTGGCGACGCATTCGCCCGCGCTTGTCAACCGGCTTCAGGAAGATGAACTCTGCGTGTTCGAGCGAGATGAAGAAACGGACGCCACGAGGGTTGTAGATTTGGGCGAACTGAACGTTTCGGCCATGATCGAAGAGTCTGGCTATGGATTGGGCGAGCTTTGGTTTTCGGGCACGCTCGGGGGAGCACTTTAATGCCGAGGGTGCGGCAAAAGGTCGTGCTGGTTTTCGGTGAAGATGACACGGATCGATCCGCCCTAATCGATATTGCTCAAGCTGTCAGGAAGACCACGGCGAAGTTTGCTAAACGCCACCGGCCTTTAGTATTGCTTCGCAAATCGGAACTGCCCGCCACGAGAAGGCGTGCAGCCGAGGGAATCGCGGCCTTGGTAAGGGCCGAAGCTGTCTCCAACGATGTCATTGCAGTGATAGCCCATCGTGATTGCGACAGCGTCGAGCCCGCCCATGTTCAGGCAGCCGAAGAGATTGAGGCTGAGTTGAAGGCTGCGGGGGTAGGGGTACCCGTGGCTGCTACTCCAGCGTTTGAGATGGAGGCATGGTGGCTGCTTTTTCCCGAGGCACTTAGCCAAGTGCGCCGATGCTGGGCTCGAATTGAAATCGGAAATCGGAACGTCGGTAGTATCGTAGACGCCAAGGAGTTCCTGCGCCGGAGTTTGCGGCCGGCAGACCCGGTGGCTCGGCAGCGCTGCCCTGACTTTTGCGAGTCAGATGGTGCCTATATCGCAGCGAAGATCAAAGAACTCGCCCTAGTCACACCTCAGCGCCGCGCTAGATCGCAATCGTTCGATAGTTTCTGCGCGAAAATTGAGGCATTGAAGAACTTCTAGGCGCATTCCAAGCCTCGATACCCCCTCACTTGTCGCGCGCCCCTTCTCATCCAACTTCAATTGATCCGCACCGCGCTTGCTTTCTATCCGCGATCAGAACATAACGGGAACTGATCAGCCGAGTCGAGAGCCTGCCCATGACCGCGCCCCGCCGCTCGGATCGAGAAATCGCGTCTGAGGCCATCACTGATCATGACGTTGATGACGTTCTGGCCGAGTTCGCGAACGACCCGCGTAGAGCCATCCGGGCGCTCCTTGAGGGCATCGCTACGCTGGCCTTGGACAAGGCGAGGACGACCAGCCGGGGCTATGTGCGGGGCCGTATCTACATGGGCATCGACATGCTCAAGCTGCCTTGAGCCCCTGCATGACATGTGTTCGGCTACGTCGAGGTTGAGAGGAACTGGGCCATGAACGACGCCGCTACGATCCGCGACCTTGAAGCTGCCCTTGAGGCGCAGCGGAAGAAGCTGACGGTTCGCTTTGCCGTGATGATCATCGTGGCGACGGTCGCGGTGTTCCTGCTCGTATAGGAGCTTCGCTGTCGCCTCTGCCGGCCCAGCCCGCGCAGCGGGTGACCATCGTCTCCATCAAGGACGGCCGGGCGTCCGCATCATCACCCTCGACGATAAGCCATGGTTCGTCGCGAAGGATGTCTGCGCCATCCTCGGCTACGTACAGGTCAACCACGCTCTGCGTCTTCTCGATGCCGACGAGCATATTCCCCACAAACTGGGGAAAACTCCGGGTCGTCCGCACCATCGACATGGACCAAGAGGGCTTCACGCTCTTCGCCATGGGCTTCACCGGCCCGAAGGCCCTTCAGTTCAAACGGCTGTACATCCGGGCCTTCAACGCGGCCATGGAGGAAATCCATGGTTCCACGCAGCGGGCCTGTGACACTTGCACTGAACGTCACAGGCCCGACGTCATCAATCTCCGAAAGTGAAGACCACTCGGTCACGCCCAAACCCGCCAGTCCCGGTGCCTCTTGTGCCGGTCGAGACAAAGCGGAATGGTCCTGCCCGACCATCCGAACAGGTTGCCGTGCCTTCTCCTTCGCGGCGGGTCACATAGACGAACCTGCCCTCGCAGACCGCACCCTTGCTCGATCGAATGGTGAGGGTTCCAGCGCCGTCGAGGAAGCCAGTCGCGGTGCCCAGAAAGGTCTCTCCCGTTGCGATGACATTACCGCGCACTGGCAAGGTCATTGAGCAACCCGATAAGAGGAGCGCGGCGGGCAAGGTCGCAGCGAGCGCGAGTCTGTTCATTTCACATTCCATGTCTGCTGGTCGTCGGTGACGGCGGTTCGCCACGCTGACCAGCTTGAGCACAAATGAGCCAACGTGGGGAAGGCCGCGCTGTCTGCATGGGAGCGATGTCGGATTTCCCCGCTGCGCGACTGGCTCCACTATGGCGTGTTGGCCCTGTCGTTGAATCTGCGCACCGCTTCATTGAACTCATCGGTCGCGCTTTCAACTTTCCTGCGGGCGTCCCGAATGAGGCATTCGCGGTACTCATCCAGATCGCTCTTGTAGCGCTCCATATCCATTCGGCAGGCCCGGAACTGCATCTCATCAGCGAAGCGGCCGAAGCCGATGATGCATGATGGGGATGACGGTTCCGAACAGTAGGCGAGCGCCGACGATGTGAACACAGCCAGCCCAGCGGTGGCGACAATCGTGTGGAGCAGTTTCATTCGCATTGATCCATATGGCGAGGCGAGAACGTAGCCCGCTTTTTCACGGTCTGCTGTCTGGCAGTTGCGGCCGTTCACAGGTGTCTTTCGACGCCTCTTGTTGTGATACCCCTCACTCAAGCTAATGCAGCGCGCCGCTGGCCTTGCCGCGCCTATTGTCGCCATCGGCCGTCCTAGGCCGTCTCTCTACCTCACCATCGCCAAACCTGACCGCTTCCCACTGCCGCGCCTTCGGCAGGTGGGTGGCCTTCGCGTGCCTTCCATTCCGTGGAGTCGTCTCATGCTCTCAGCCGTCATCACCACCAGTGACCTCCCGAACCTCGCTCGGGAAATCAACGACGCCCACCGGCAGGTGCGGATGCACGGCCGGGGCATGCTCATGGAAGCCAAGAGGGCGGGCGAGGCGCTCCTCGTGGCCAAGCAGCAGTGCGCCCACGGGGAGTTCAAGGCGTGGATCAACGCTCGCACCATGGTCAGCTACCGACAGGCAGCGGCCTACATGCGCGTCGCCAAGCTCTCGAAAGATGCGGAGGTCCGCACTTTTGATGGCGGCATCGACGCCTTCCTCGACGCCCATGCCGAGGTGAGCATCCAGACGCTGACCGCTCTGGCGTCGGAAGCCGGCATCGAGCCCGGGGAAGCGAAGGCCCACATGGCGAAGGTGCAGGCTGCATTCGTGCAGCAGGCCGATAAGGTGGCGCGGCAGGCCGGTGTCAGCGACTTCGCAGACTTCACGGACTGGGCATGGAAGCATCAGCCCAACACCATGCGCGAGGCAATCCGCACGCAAGCCATGCTCCGCAGCACGGAGGGATATGGCGCTCTGGCTCGGGAGTACATGGCCACGATGGACCAGCACGACCCCCATGCCATCCTTGAGGCCGACTTCGGCAGCGGCATCACGGCGCACAGGACGCAGGAGGGTCGCATCTACCTGAACGTGCCCGGTCAGGGGCAGGTCGGATGGCGGCAGGCGGTCAGCCTTGGACTGGTGAAGGTGTCTCGCCGGTAACGGCTTCGGCCTCCGGGCGCGGCTTAGAGAGCTTGGTCGGAAGCATCACAGCTTCGATACAGGCCATCTTCGCCGCGTCCGATGCCGGCCCGGGGTAGCGCCCCATGGTCAGTCCCAGCGGAAGCTCGCCGCTCTCCTTACTGTGACCGACGACCTCCGCGATGGTCCATGGCGTGAAGCCCGCACCGCCTTGGGCGAGCACATCGCCAGCCTTCTTCATGAACCATCGCCGGAACGAGTAGAAGTCCACCGTCTCCTGCTTGCTGTTGGTGATGGTCTCTCCGATTTTCAACTCGCGCCTGCGACGCGTGAACCGTTGGGACAGGGCAGCGTAAGGCCCACGGGTGTCGGAGGCTTTCCCGGGGAGATCACGGAAAAGCGGCTCATCATCGCCAGCGCCAGCCATCCGCTCCTTTACGATGGTGGCGATTGCCGGGTGGATTGGAACGCGTCGGATGGCGCTGACGGTCTTGCCGTCACGTACGGTGAACATGCCGCCCTTGCTGTCCGCAACCGTCAGACTGGCAATCTCGGTTGGGCGCATCCCCGACAGGGCAGCGACCCTAGCGAAGTCCGGTATGGGCTGGTCCTTGATGTCCCGCAGTAGGATGAAGACCTCATCGTCCGTGAAGGGCCTCTTGGCCTGTCCCTGTGCCTCACGCTTCTTCCTGTCGGACTTCATGCGCCGACCCTGCCACGGGTTCGCGGCACCCTCGGCAAGGTGACCAGCCTCGACCATCCATTTCCAGAACCGGCCGTACCACTTCAACTGGTCGTTCGCGGTCTCGGGGTTCTTCCCGGCCTGCACGAACACCTCTTGGAAGTAGGCGTAGGTGGTCTTCCGGTCGAACGTTTCGACGGCAGCCGCCAAACCCTTTTGCTCGCACCACTCCGTCAGGAGCTTCATGGCGTGCCGTAGCTTGGCCTCGGTGCGGGCAGGGTACTTTCGGGTCGCCGCCATCTCATCGACATAAAGCGACAGAGGCGTCAGCCGGCCCTCCACGATGGCCAGCATATGTTCCGCTTGGTCCTCGCCATGCTTCGCGATGATCCCCGGCAACACGTCCTCAATGAGCACGTCCAGCGCTGTAACCTCTTGCGGCTCCCCGGTGCCGGGGTTCAGCGCGATGGCCTCACGCCACTGCATTGCCTGCTTGGTGATGGGTGAGGGCAGGGTGCCCCTGTGCGCCGCCTGAATGCGGTCCTTGAGGCGCTGGATGACGCCATGCTTGAGGGCCTCGGCCACCTTGGGGTCGCCAGTGCCGAGCGCCTCGCGGAGCTTCGTGGAGCCCACACGCTCCTGCAGGGAAGGGGGCACCATGACCACGACGCGGAGCTTGTTTCCGTGCCATTCGAGGTGGGAGCCGATGCGGGGTTTTGCCTTCGATGCCATGGGCCTGCCTGCACTGCGAAAAGGGGCTGCAATCCCCCATCTATCCCCCAGAGTTATCCCCCGCGCAAGCTTGAAAACATCAACGATTCAAGCATATTAAGAACTTAGATGCCACTTGGCGTGCCCTCCCGTAGGGAGCGCCATCCACTTTCCCTGCATATTCATCCTCCCTTCGCTTTCGCGGCTTTCCTAACCTCGCGGCGCTTGGTTGGGGAGTTCTTGCTCGCGCTGGTTCTTCCAGCTTGTGGATCGCGGCGCTTGCAAATCGGGCTTGATCAGCCTCGAGCGTGTATCGCTCGGCTGCTGCAGGGCTCTTGTGTCCGAGGGGCGACATGATCTCGTGAGCTGTGCTCGGCGGAAGGCGGCCGGCCGCCTTCCGCCGCCCGTGCGGCTGTCAGTCCAGCGGCAAACCGACATCGCGGATCGCGTCGCGTATGGACCTGGAGCGCCCGGGCCTTTCCATCAACGCAGCGCTGCGCTCACGCGGTTGCACGTCCAGCACCTCTCGGGTCGAGTGGTCGCGGTATCATAATGCCATTTTGGCTTACCGCGACGACCCGCTGCGTGAACCCCACCGGGCAGCCTCATCCGTTAGGCCCCCTTGACCAAATATCATATATAACATCAAATACAGAAAAATCGAAGATCCTAGAAGTCTCGTACGGAGGAAGCTTGGTTATGAATGGCAAGATGAGGGTTGGCCCGTCCCGGCGTTCGGTGTTGGGTGGAGCCGCCACCGCCTTGACGGCGATGGCACTGACCGTTGATGGGGCTCAGGCGGACAACGAGCTGGGGACGAGCGGGGCGCCTGTCGAGCTTCGTGTCATTGCCAACGCCGCCTTCTCGCACACATGGCAAACCGTGCTCGTGCCCGAGTTCAACAAGATCTACCCCCACATCCGCGTCACCATCGACGGCGTGCCCTATAACGAGCATCTCGCGAAGCTGATGCTCGAAGCGACCAGCACCAACCCCGAATACGACGTTCTGGTGATCGACGATCCCTGGACGCCGCAGCTGGCGCAGCTGGGCGCCCTGGTTGATCTGAAGGGGCCGAAGGTCGCGCCGATCACCGCAGCGGACTACGAATGGGCTGATTTCAATCCTGCGCCGCTGGCATCGGGCGAGTGGGGCGGCAAGCAGTACAGCATCCCGGTCCGCTCGAACATGCTGATGATGTTCTACAATCGGGCGCACTATCAGAAGGCGGGTCTGCCCGAGCCGACGCCGCAGCTGACCTGGAAGCAGTATTTCGAACAGGCCCCCAAGCTGGTTCAGGACATGAACGGCGACGGCACCACCGATGCATGGGCTGTCGATACGTTCTTCGTCCGCGATCAGCTCACCCCGACGATCTGGCAAGCCATCATGAACTCCAACGGCGGTGCGCTGCTGGACGACAAGGGCGCGCCCATCTTCAACAACGAGATCGGCGTGGCTGCTCTCGAAATGCACCGGAAGCTGCTGGACTACGCCCCGCCCGGTTCCCTCGGGCACGGCCTCCAGGAGTCGCTTCAGACATTCCGTCAGGGCGCCGTTGCCACGATGTTCATGTGGGGCAGCGTGTACAAGGCGTCGGGTATCGATACGAGGGCATCGGTCCTGACCCTGAAGGAGCTCGGGATGCAGGTGATGCCCGTCGGCACCGCGGGTCCGGGCACGCATCGCGGCATCTGGACTGCGGGCATTGGCGCCAAGACCAAGAAGATGAAGGCATCCTGGGCGTTCCTGGAGTGGCTGACCTCCAAGAAGGGAGAGGCCGTCAATGCCGCGCTGGCAGGTTCGTTCCCGGCACGCAAGTCGACGTTGACCGCCCCGAGCGAGGACTGGATGAAGCCCGTCTATATCGCGCTTCAGCAGGCCTATGACGTGGCTGCGAAAGGCAAGATGTGGCGGATCAGGAGCCCGCGCTCCGACGCGACGCAGCAGATTCTCGCCGATGAAATCGCGCGGGCTCTGGCCGGGCAGGTCACTCCCAAGGCGGCACTCGATGTAGCCGCGCGGCGCATCAGCCGCATTCTCCGGTAGCCCTTGCAAGGCCTCGCTCGTGGGCAAGCGGAGTCCATTGGCGACCTTTACAGCTCTGGCGCGCCCGCCACCCGGCGGGCGGGCCGTGCATTCCGTCACCTCACTGCTTGCCCCGGCTGCAGCTCCATCAGTCTCAAACCAAGATTGAGAATGTCATGACGACAAAGGCCCTCATCAAAGAGGTCAAGACCCTTTCCTGCAGCAATTCCTGGCGGAATTACTTCTTCCTGAAGATCACCACCCAAGACGGGATCGTCGGCTGGAGCGAGTTCGACCAGAATTTCGGGTCGCCGGGTGTGGAAGCTGCGATCAATCAGCTCAAGCACCGGCTGATTGGCCAGGATGCGATGCATCACGAGCTGATCCGTGAGGATCTGCGCAATGTCACCCGACCCGGTTCGGGCGGTGTTGTCGGGCAGGCGCTCGGCGCCATCGAGAACGCCTTGCTGGACATCAAGGCGAAAGCGCTCGGCGTTCCCTGCTACACCCTGCTTGGTGGCAAGGTTCGCGACAAGGTGCGGGTCTACTGGTCTCACTTCGTCTCGTACCGCGCACGCACCGAGCACTTCTCGCCGCCGATCTTCGACATCGAGGGCGTTCGCCAGATTTCCCGTGAGGTTGGCGAGCGGGGCTTCACCGGCCTCAAGACGAATATCTTCAACTACGACGAGAACGATCGGATCTCCGGCTGGGCCCCGGGTTTCGGCCGGCCCTTCGAGGGCGGGCGGAATGTCGAGCGGCGGCTGCGCAAGAACTTGCGGCGCCACCTGGAGGTGATCCGCGAGGAGGCCGGGCCGGACATCGACATCCTGCTCGATCTGAACTTCAACGCGCGGACCGAGGGCTATATCGAGATCCTGCGTGAGATCAACGATCTCGACATTTTCTGGGTCGAACTTGACACGCTCGATCCCGAGGCGCTTGCGCTGATCCGCTCGAAGAGCGCTCATCCGATCGCATCCTGCGAGACCCTGATCGGCCTGCAGCAGTTCCTGCCCTACTTCCGTGCGCAGTCGGTTGATGTCGCCATCGTCGATACGCCCTGGAATGGCGTGTGGCAGTCGATGAAGATCGCTGCGGCGGCAGAGGCGTATGAAACCAATGTGGCTTGCCACAACTTCTACGGTCATCTCTGCACGATGATGAATGCGCATTTCTGCGCGGCCGTTCCCAATCTGCGGATCATGGAAACGGACATTGACCGGGTCGCATGGGATCACGAACTGTTCACGCATGTCCCCGAGTTCGTCGACGGTCACCTCATCATTCCGGATCGTCCGGGTTGGGGCACCGAGCCGATCGAGGAGGCGCTGCTTGCCCATCCGCCCGTGAACGCAGGCTTTGTCCAGCAGATCGCCGTCGCGCGACTGGGCTCCTGAGTCGGTAAAGAGGCGAAAGGAACCTCAGTGCAATGACGGGCGCAGTCAACGATCCCGTGGACGTTCTGATCATCGGCGGCGGTGCTTCTGGCGCCGCCGTTGCCTGGAGCCTTGCCGACACGAGGATGAGAATTCTGTGTCTCGAGCAGGGTGATTGGGTCAAGCCGACGGAATTCCCGACCACGGGCCGCGACTGGGAGGCCCGGCAATTTGGCGACTTTTCCGTCAGCCCCAACCGTCGCGGGCTGCCGGAGGACTATCCGATCAACGAGGACGACAGCCCTATCAAGGTCGCCAATTTCAATGGCGTCGGGGGTGGCACGATACTCTATGCCGGGCATTTTCCCCGCCTTCATCCTTCTGATTTCCGCGTGCGCTCTCTCGATGGCGTCGCCGACGACTGGCCGATCAGCTACGAGACCCTGGAGCCCTACTACGCCCAGAATGACGAGATGACGGGTGTTGCCGGGCTTGAGGGAGATCCGGCCTACCCGCCCAAATCGGCGCAGATGCCGCCCTTGCCGCTGGGGCGTACCGGCGCTGTGCTTGGCGGGGCGATGAACCAGCTGGGCTGGCACTGGTGGCCATCCGATGCGGCCATCAACACCCAGACCTATGATGATCGTGCTCCGTGCATCAATCTGGGGCACTGCCTCCATGGCTGTGCGCAGGGTGCCAAATCCAGCACCGACGGTTCGTACTGGCCGAAGGCCATTCGCGCGCGCGTCGAGCTGCGGACGCGGTGTCGCGTGCGGCGGATCGAGACCGATGCCGACCGAATGGCAACGGGCGCCCATTACGTCGATCCGGACGGTATCGAGCGCTTTCAGCCCGCGGCAATCGTCATCGTCGCCTGCAATGGCGTGGGCACGCCACGGCTGCTGCTGAACTCGGCTTCGGAACAGTTTCCGGAGGGGTTGGCTAACTCGAGCGGGCTCGTCGGCAAGAACCTGATGTTCCACCCCTATGGCCAGATCAGGGGCTATTTCGACGATAAGCTCGATGCCTATCGGGGCCCGAGAATTGGTGCGTGGAGCATGGAGTTCTACGAGACCGATGCGTCGCGCGGCTTCGTGCGGGGCTATTGCTACCAGTTCTCGCGCGGGCTCGGTCCCGTTTCGACCGCGACCGCCGGGATGGCGGACGGGTTGATTCCGTGGGGCGAGGGACATCACGCCGGGTTTCGACGCCTCTTCGAGCGCAGCGCCGGTATGGTGTCGATCTGCGAGGATCTCCCCGAGGAGATCAACCGGGTCACACTCGACCCCCAACTGACCGATTCAGACGGCATTCCCGCGCCGAAGATCACGTATCGGCTCGGGGAAAACTCTCAGAAGATGCTGGATCACTCGATCGCCCGCGCGACCGAAATCCTGAAGACGGCGGGAGCGCGCGCGATCACCGCAAAGTCGCCGATGCCGTCAGCGGGATGGCATCTGCTCGGCACGGCACGGATGGGGCTCGATCCAAAACGGTCGGTCGTCAATGACTGGGGGCGCAGCCACGACGTTCGCAACCTGTTCATCGTGGACGGCAGCGTTTTCGTGACTGCCGGAGGCGTCAATCCGACCTCGACCATCCAGGCGATTGCCCTCTATGTCGCCGACCAGATCAAGGCGCGAATTCATAACCTGTTCGATTGAGTGGTCATGACCAAGCTATCTGCCAGCGCCTTCAGCGATGTTCAGCAGGAGACATTGCGCGCCATCGCCGGGGCGATGATCCCGCCATGTGAGGAATCCGGCTTGCCGGGTGCCAATGATGCCGCCATCGTCAGCGATATCCTGGCTTCCACAGGACGCGACACAGCGGTCCTGATCGGCATCCTGGATGCGCTCCATTCCGCCGCCGGCGGCAATCTGGATGCCCTGCGAAGCGCCGGTCCCGGGTCGTTTCTTGCGACGTTCCGGTCCGAAAGCCCGGCACTTGCAGGGGTTCTCGAGCTGGCAATCGCGCAGTGTTACTACCGCGATGACCGGGTCCTGCGGGTCATCGGGATGGAGCCGCGACCGCCGTTTCCCAAAGGCTATGAGATCGAGGAGGGCGACTGGTCGCTCCTCGATCCTGTCCGGGCGCGCGGAAAAATCTACCGGGACGCTGATGAGGGGAGGGCGCCATGACGGATGCCGCTTTGGTGAAGCGACGCAGCCATGGCAAGTGGAAGGATCTCCTCGTCCGCTGGTCGTTCATGCTGCCGACGATCGTCTTGCTCGCGGCCGTCCTCGCCTACCCCCTGTTCTACACGCTCCAGATCAGCTTCTCCTATTTCGACATGTCGATCTTCGGCGCGGGCGAGTGGGTTGGCTGGGAGAACTACGAAACCGTCATCAACGACTACCGATTCTGGGAGTCGCTGCGCGTCACGCTGATCTATCTGGCCATTGCCTTGCCGCTACAGGTCGCGCTCGGTTTCGGTATCGCCTTTCTCATCAACGCCGAGTGGGGCGGCCGTGGCCTGCTGCGCGCGCTCTTCATCATTCCCATGGTCGTGGCCCCCGTGGTTGCGGGTGGAATCTGGCGCATGATCCTCGATCCGCTCTGGGGCTCGATGAATTTCCTTCTCGGCCTCGTCGGCATCGGTCCGTTCGACTGGTTCGGTGACCCGCGACTGGCGATGGCCACGATCATCATCATCGATACCTGGCGCTGGACACCCTTCATCGTGCTGATTGCGACAGCGGCGCTGCTCGCCTTGCCGCGCGACGTGTTCGAGGCGGCCAAGATCGATGGCGCGAACTGGTGGGCGACGCTCTGGTCCGTGGCGCTGCCGCTCCTGGTACCGATCATCGCCGCCACCTTCGTGATCCGCTGGCTGGGCGCAGTCAAACTGTTCGATATCGTTCTAGCCTCAACTTTTGGCGGCCCTGGGAAAGCAACCAGTGTCATCAACCTCTTCATCTATGAAGAAGCATTCCGCTCGTTTCACTTCGCTGAATCCGCAGCAATGGTCATGATCGTCCTGGTGTTGACGATGATCCTGACTGGGCTGTTTCTGCGCGGCAGCCGCAAGCTGGAGGAACTGTTTTGACAATGACTGAAGTCGTCGTCCAGCCACAACATCCTGCGCGTCGCAAGATCAACGGGCATTACGTCCGCATCGCCGCCGGCGTGTTCGTCAGTCTGCTCTTTCTCTTTCCGATATTCTGGATGGTGTTGACATCGTTCAAGCAGCAGGTCGACATCTTTACCACGCCACCGAGGCTGTTCTTCACCCCCACGATCTCGACCTATGTCGAGTACTTGCAACGGGCCGATATTGTCAGGCGACTGATCAATACCGTCATCGTCGCTGTCGGAGCGGGCGTTCTCTCGATCATTGTCGGCGCGATGTCAGGCTATGCGCTTGCCCGCATCAAGATGCGGGGTGCGCACACATTCGGGCTGCTGATCCTGCTTTCGCGCGGCGTTCCGCCCATTGCGCTCGCAGTCCCGATGTTCCTCGTTGCGCGCAAGATGGGGCTGGCTGACCAGCATATCACGCTCATCCTTGCGTATTGCACGTTTCTCATCCCCTATGTGATGTGGCTCATGCGCAGCTTCTTCGTATCGCTTCCCCGCGAACTGGAAGAATCGGCCATGATCGATGGCTGTTCCCGCTATGGCGCGTTCTTCAAGATCATCGTGCCGATCTCGATGCCGGGCCTTCTGTCCACGCTGATCTTCAGCATGATCCTGGCGTGGGAAGAACTTCTCTTCGCGCTCGTGCTCACCAATCGTTTTGCTTCGACGATGCCAGTCGCCATTGCCGGCATCGCGGGCGATACCGTCAACGGTGCGAACTGGGCTGCCCTGACAGCCGTCGGCACGATCACGGTAATTCCTGTCGTCGTCTTTGCCCTGCTGGTTCAAAAGTGGCTGATCCAGGGCCTCGCGGACGGCGCTACGAAGGGATAGACGAAATTACGATGGACTAACCCGGATTGAACCCATGAGCCCGCCCACCGCCTACATGACCAAGTCAGGCCTCGCGCACCAGCAGATCAAGCAGATGATCCTGTCGGGCGAGCTGCGGCCAGGCAGTCGCGTCAAGCTAGGCGAAGTGTCCCGAAGGCTTGGAATTAGCGAGACGCCGATCAGGGAGGCGATGACCGCGCTTCACTCGGAAGGCTGGCTCGACATGACGTCTCATGTTGGTGCGGTCGTGCGGGACATCAGCGTTGAGCAGGTTCTCGAGATCGCTTCTATACGCGGTCTGATCAGCGGGCTGGCGATCGAGCTCAACGGTCCTCACTTCGACGAGGCGATGCTGCAGAAGCTCAAGGACAATGTTCAGGCGATGAGCGAAGCGGTGCGGCGGGACGATCTGCAGGGAATGTCCGCGCTGAATGACGAGTTTCACCGGCTCCTCTCCAATGGCCCGTTTTCCCCATGGTGCGCCCGCATCATGGAGAGTGTCTTGGGCCTGACATCCTACCTGCGCCACGGAATCGTCCCGAAGGCGGAGCGCCTGCGAGAGCAGGTCCGCGAACACCGGAAGCTGGTGAAGCACTTGTGCGAGGGAGACTTTCGCGCAGCGGCGGCTACCGCCGAGCTTCATGAACGCAACGGCGGGCTGTTCCTGATCGGAGAACTGAACAAGGCGAAGGCGAGTGAGGAACAGCTCCCGCCGGTCAAAACCGCGCCCCGCAAGGCCCGTGATCGATCACCCGCGTAACTCGAAACAAACATTTACATTCTGGAGTCGTCCGCAATGAGCACAGTGGACCTGATCAACGTCCGCAAATCCTATGGCAATGTTGAGGTGCTTCACGGCGTTTCCATGCACATCGAGGATGGCGAGTTTGTTGCCCTGGTCGGCCCTTCGGGCTGCGGTAAGTCGACACTTCTGCGCATGATCGCAGGGCTCGAGGATGTTACGAGCGGCGAGATCAAGATCGGCGACCGCGTTGTCAACGATGTCGCGCCGAAGGATAGGGACATCGCGATGGTGTTTCAGAACTATGCGCTCTATCCCCATATGAACGTGCGCGACAATATGGGCTTCGCATTGAAGCAGCGGGGCGTGCCGCGCGCCGAGATCGAAGCGCGTGTCGTCAATGCGGGCCGGATCCTCGGTCTCGATGCTCTGCTGGATCGCAAGCCGCGAGCCCTCTCGGGCGGTCAGCGGCAGCGTGTGGCAATGGGGCGTGCCATCGTCCGCGATCCGAACGTCTTCCTCTTCGATGAACCGCTTTCCAATCTGGACGCCAAGCTTCGTGTTCAGATGCGATCCGAGATCAAGGAA
Organism: Phreatobacter sp.; assembly: GCF_016793595.1. GTDB lineage: Bacteria > Pseudomonadota > Alphaproteobacteria > Rhizobiales > Phreatobacteraceae > Phreatobacter. Next base: position 52,851 of record NZ_JAEULY010000027.1, on the reverse strand, counting down.
TTGCATCAGCGCCTGGGTACCACGACGATCTATGTCACCCACGACCAGGTCGAGGCGATGACGCTGGCCGACCGGGTCGTCGTGATGAACGGTGGCGTGGTCGAACAGGAGGGGCCGCCGCTGGAGCTTTACGATCGACCGAAAACAGCATTCGTCGCAGCGTTCATCGGGTCACCTCCGATGAACTTCCTCGACGGCGCGATGATCGATCGCACTGTATTCCAGCTCAAGGACGGAACGAAGCTGCAGCTTCCCATACCGGACCAGCAGGGGCGCTCCCGCCTCACCGTTGGCGTCAGGCCCGAGCACTTCGTTCTGTCATCTGACGGTTGGCCTGCGACGGTCTCGATTGTCGAGCCGACCGGCTCCGAGACGCAGATCACTGCGAAACTGGGCGGTCGTCTCATTCGCATTCTGGTCCGGGGTCGGACGGACGTGAAGCCGGGCGATTCGATCCGCCTGACCGTGCCGCCTGACCTGGTTCACATGTTCGACTCAGCCCCTGCGCCCGAAGTCGCGGTGACCGAAGCCGCTTGACGCGGCCGCGTGTGGCGGGATGCAAGGCTTCGGGCAGCCCCTTTGACATCAGTTCATTGGACCTTGCCCGCGGCTCTGATCCGGTTTCAGGTCAGTCATCACCGCCCTGACCGAGAAGCCTGATATCATCGAGCATCTGGCGTCTGACTTGGTCGCCGGCGAGGTGATCGAAGCCTTGGCCGACCAACTCGGCACCGATCCGACGGCCGGAGGCCGTGAACGGCGCGGCCACCGACCCTGCCAATGCGGGGGACCATGAAGACAACCGAGGCACGGGGGAGTTGATCCGGGTCGCCCAACGGTTGACGCGATTGTAGACCGTCGTGTGCGAACCATCCCGATCCGGCAGGTTGTGCCACGGTGAGCCCATCCTCAGCACGTAGAAGATGCCGTTGATCACCCGTTGGTCGTCCACCCGGGCAACACCGCGCGGCTTGTTCGGCAGCAGCGGCTCGATCAGCCGCCACACCGTCTCGCTCAGATCGTAGCGTGCCATTCGAGGCTTCAGACGAGACCTTGAATCAGCCAACCCCAACGCCCGCAAATTTTGCGAGTTCAGAGCCTGGCTCCCAGCGCTGAAACGATAACGAAAATTAACACATTTGAGCGAAGGGTTTCCCACAGAGGAAACCAAATGCTCGACCAGAAAAACAAGGCTGGCGCAGGTTGGCTCAAATCCACCGGACCTGCAGCAGGGCTCCTGCTGATTGTCCTCTGCGCCTCCATTATCGGGCTTGGCTGGTATCGCGAAACCCAGTTGCGGGATTCGGACATCCGGGCCGCCGAGCTCGAGGCTGGCAACCTTGCCCGCTCACTCATCCAGCAGGCGGAGGACAGTGTCGAATTGGTCGACAATGCCCTCATCGGTATCGTGCACTGGCTTGAGAATTTCCGCGACCGCCCTAACGCGATCAAGCATCTCCAAGACCTGCTCCATCTGCGGAAGGCAACACTTCCGCGCCTCAGAGGCCTTTTCGTCTATGCCGCGGACGGCTCCTGGATTGCTACTTCAGAAACCGAGAACATTCGCGGGCACAACAACTCGGACCGCAACTATTTCAGGCAACACCGTGAGTCCGGCGACCGAGGGCCGTTAATCGGCCAGCCGGTTCGTAGCAGGTCCGGCGGCCAGTGGATTGTCACGATCACCCGGCGCCTGAACGGACCCAATGGAGAGTTTGCCGGCGTCGTGCTCGCGTCCCTCGATGTCGGCTACTTCGTTCGCAACTTCAGCCAGTTTGAAGTCGGGCGGGAGGGGTCACTGGCATTGCTCAGGACCGACGGCACATTGCTTGCGCGATATCCGTTCGACGATCAGGTCGTCGGCAGGAATTTTTCTGGCTCGTCGTTCTACCGGCACGCCACGAATGAACAATCCGGAACTGTGCACTTTCTCAGCGTTCTGGACGGCGTGGCGCGCATCAGCGCCTATCACCGCAGCCAGAAGCTCCCCTTGATGATGCTGGTCGCGCGCGGGCGAGACGAAGTTCTGGCACCTTGGCGCACCGAGGCCTATTGGCGCATGAGCATGGTGATCGGGCTGACACTGGTGATGGGCGTCCTCGGCCTTTTGATGCTGCGCGAACTTGCATCACGCCAGCGGCTCTTGCGTACCGTGTCGTCTCGTGAAGCCGAGTTCCGGCTTTTGGCAGAAGCCTCGAACGACATGGTCTCAAGGATCGCCTTCGACGGAACGTTGACTTACGTGTCGCCGTCGTCCCAGCGGATTCTTGGTTGGTCTTCGGAAGAACTCGTCGGGGGGCAGGCGCTTGCAGGGCTCAGTCCAGAAGATCGCTCCACGGTGGAGAGCGTCGTGGCCGACCTCAAGCGAGGCTCAAAGTCCGAAGCTATGATTGCCTATCGCACCCGGCATCGCACAACGGGTACGGTCTGGCTGGAATCCTCGCTTTCAGTCACGCGCGACCCGCAAACCGGTCGGGTCAATGGTGTCGTCGCAATCTCCCGTGATGTCACCGAGCACAAGCAGCTGGAAGGGCATCTCTCCCGGTTGGCAACCCTGGACAGCCTCACGGGGCTCGCCAATCGGCGGTTTCTTGACGATCGCGCCGAGCGTGAGCTTGCGCTCGCGCGGCAGACGGCAAATCCCGTCAGCCTTGTTCTGATCGATGCGGACCACTTCAAGGCGTTCAACGACACCTATGGTCATCTCGCGGGCGACAACTGCCTCCAACAGATCGCGGCTGTCATCCAGAGCCACTCAACCCGACCGGGCGATCTCGCTGCTCGATACGGCGGTGAGGAGTTTGCGTTGCTGCTTGCTGACACGGATGCGGACGGCGCCATGGTTGTGGCTCAGCGCATTCGGGCCGCTGTCGAAGAGTTGGGAATTCCACACGTGGGCAATTCGGCGGCCGGAGTCGTTACTGTCAGTCTGGGAGTCGCGACGGCCAGCGTCACGACCAAGCTCAGGACCTTGAAGGATGTCATCCGGCAATCCGATCAAGCTCTCTACCGAGCCAAAGAGGCTGGCAGGAACAGGGCCCTCGACGATCGCGAGCTAATGCAATCGCCCACGCTACAGCCGTCGCTTGCGATTCCATCAGTTGAACTGGCGAACGTGACTGAACCGCCCCAGCTCCGTTAGAGCCAATTCGCCACAAGTGCTGCGTAGATCGAAGGGCGGTACGTGAGCCTTAGCATGATGCCCGAAACCCTCCGGAGGGATGCTCTGGTGGCGACCTGAAGCCCGTTTCGCCTCCGGCCCGAGGGAGAGCCCAGGGTTTCGCTGCCGGCCTGAGGCGGTCCGTTTTTCCGACGAGGCTTTCATTGCGAACTCGGCCGGCGGCGTGTTGCCGAGCGTCGAACGCGGTCGATGATGGTTGTTGTGCCTCTTCGACGGGGCTTCGGCGAGCGTCGAGAACAGAGTGTTGTTGCCGCAGACGTCCAACGCCTTCGCGCCGGCCCGTTGCTCCTTCAGCACCCCGAGTATCTGCTCTTCCGTGAACCCCGAGGGTCGCAACGTACGTCTCTATGGCCGACGAGTTGTCCCCAAATCCGCAGGAGCGTCAGGGTCTCAGGTCACCGATGGGCAATGACGAACGTCAGCCGCTCGACTTCGCGGTCAAGGTGCGCGCCCACCAACGATGCCGGCGTCAAACGCAGCTCTGATCGCCTCGCCGGACAGTCCGGCTTGTTGCAGGATCGCGACGGTATCGTCGCCGATTGCGCTTGCACGGCGAGGGATCGCGGTCGGTGTTTCAGAGAACCGTGGGGCCGGTCTTGGCAGGTGACCGTCGTCCGACCTCACAAACGCGCCGCGGGCAAGGTTGTGCCGATGCTGCATGGCCTCAAGCGGATCGAGAACAGGCGCGAAGCAGACGTCACTGCCTTCGAGCAGGGCCGCCCATTCGTCCCGCGGTTTCGACCGAAACCTGTTGACCAGGATGGCTTTCAAATCCGGCCACATGGATTGGTCCCATTGGTCGCGGAACCGCTCCTCTGTCAGGTCGAGATTGGCCAGGAGGGCGGCATAGAACTGCGGCTCCATGGATCCGATGGACACGTACTTGCCATCGGAACATTCGTACACGCCGTAGAAGGGCGCAGCGCCATCGAGCCAGTTCGCCTCGCGCTGGATGTTCCAGCTGCCCGCCGCCAGAAGGCCGAAGACCATGGTTCCAAGCACGGCGGCGCCATCAACCATGGCGGCATCGACCACCTGACCCTTGCCGGTCGCGCGGGCGTGAATGATGCCAGCGAGGAGCCCCAGAGCCAGCATCATTCCGCCGCCGCCGAAGTCGCCGATGAGATTCAACGGAGGTGGGGGAGGGCGATCCGCTGAGCCGATGGGCCAGAGCATTCCTGACAGGGCGAGGTAGTTGAGGTCGTGACCGGGAGCGGAAGCAAGCGGTCCTTCCTGACCCCATCCAGTCATGCGGCCGTAGACCAGCCGCGAATTCGCGGCGAGGCACTGCTCCGGTCCAAGACCCAGCCTCTCCATGACGCCCGGCCGATAGCCCTCGATGAGCGCATCGGCGCCCGCGACCAACCGCAGGACAATGTCGGAGGCCCCCGGTTTCTTCAGATCCACTGCGATCGAGCGACGCCCTCGCCCGAGAATATCGCCAATCCCCCAGGCGGGTGGGCCCGTTCTGTCGACCCTGATGATCTCAGCGCCCATGTCGGCAAGCATCATGCCGCAGAAGGGTGCCGGCCCAAGCCCTGCAAGTTCCACGACCCTCACGCCGGCAAGCGGTCCACGACCTTTCACGACGATCTCCCCGTCCGTTTTGCCCCGCTCCGGGTGGGGCGCTTCTTGATCACCCTATTCCCTTCGACCGATGCCCTCATGTCGAGAAAATCACCAGACGGTCATTGAGGTAACTTGACGGTCACTTTGGTAATGCTACGGTCATGGGACAGGCAGGTCCACTCTTGCGAAGGCAAGAATGCGCCGCGGAGGACTGATCGATGTCGCGATGGGCCAATGCCCTTCCGAACCGGGAAGAGCAGCTGGAAACGAAGCGGAAGGCCATCATTCGCGAGGCCGCGCGCGTTTTCAGTCGGCGCGGCGTGCATGGCACGTCGCTCGACGATGTCGCCGAACGCCTCGGTGTCACGAAGGCCGCGCTGTACCGTTACGTTCCCAGCAAGCAGGACCTGCTCTACGCGTGCCACGAGGAAGCCATGGATATCGCCCGGGAGGCGATGGACCGTGGCGAGGCGGAGGGCCGGACCGGACTGGAAAAGATCCGCATCGGCATGGCGCGATACATGCGCGAGATGATCGATGCGATGGGCGTGCCGGTCCTCATCATCGAGGAGAACGCGCTCAGCGGCCAGCAAGCCAAGGACATCATGCAGAGGCGCGACGATTTCGAAAGGCGCATGCGACGCCTGGTCGAGGAGGGTATCGCCGACGGCAGCATCGTCCAGGTGAACGTGAAGATCGCGATGTTCACGCTGCTGGGAGCCGTCCATTGGGTGACCAAGTGGTATTCGCCCGACGGGGCTTGGGGCGCCGAGGACGTCGCCGAGGCGGTGATCGAAATCGCAACCCGCGGCTTCGAAGCGCGTCCAGGCAAGGTTCTGCAGGCCCGACTCAACAAGTAGACCGGGCGCCGAGCGCGAATTCGGTCCGCATGCGGACCCAATAATATTGCTGACCCGCAACCGGGCTGCAGATCAGACTTGGAGGATGACGTGAATTTCGACCTCTCCCCGGACCAGATTGCGCTGCAGGAGCGAGTGCGCACCTTTGCGCAGGCAGAGATCGCGCCTCGCGCCGAGGAGCTTGACCGCAACGCCGAGTTTCCTGTCGACCTCTATCAGAAGCTCGGTGAGCTCGGGGTCATGTCCATCCCGTTCCCCGAGGAATATGGAGGCATGGGTCTCGGTGTCTTCGAGGCGGTCCTGGCCATCGAGGAAGTGGCTCGAGCTGATCAGTCGCTGGCGGTCGCGGCGATGGTGTCCATGGCAACGGGCCTGACGGTCGCGCGTTTTGGAACGGACGAGCAAAAGCGCACGTGGCTGCCTGACATCGTCTCCGGGAAGAAGATCTGCTCGATCGCCGGCACCGAGCCGGACGCCGGCAGCGATACCGCGGGCTTCAAGACCCGTGCAACCGACCTTGGGAACGGGCTCTGGTCGCTGTCGGGGGAGAAGGCTTTCATCACCAACCCTGGCACGGATATCTCGTCCTTCGCCATCATCCTTGCGGTGTCGAGCCCCCGGGACGCGCAGGACAAGAAATTCACGCTGTTCCTCGTGCCCCACGGCACGAGCGGTTACACGCAGGGTGAGAAATACCGGAAGATGGGCTGGCGCTCGAACGATACCCGGCCTCTCTATCTCGATGACTGCCAGCTGCCGGAATCGGCGATCGTCGGCAAGGTCAATGGCGGCCGCTGGGTGCTCCACAAGGGCTATCAGGCGGCGCGATTGTTCCTTTCGGCGTGCTCCCTGGGCCTTGCTCAAGCCAGCCTTGACCATGCCATAGCCTATGCGAAGGAGCGCCAGGCGTTCGGCGGCTCGCTCGGCCGGCTGCAGTTGATCCAGGAGATGATCGCCAAGATGGCGCTCAAGGTCGATAGCGCCCGGTTGGTGACCTATCGCGCCGCGTGGGGCGTCGATGCGGGCAAGGACGACCTGATGGCCCTGTCCATGGCCAAGCTTCATGCCACCGAGACAGGCTCCGAGGTCGCCAACATGGCAATCCAGGTGCATGGCGGATGGGGCTACATGGACGATTGCCCGCCGTCTCGGTACCTGCGCGACAATCGCATCTGCACGATCGGCGACGGCAGCTCGCAGATCCAGGCTCTCCTGATCGCGCGCGAGTGCGGTCTGGACGTGACGTTCCGCTGAACATCTGACGCTGAAAAACAAGAACGGGACAACGGTGGCGCGCCGCTCGCGCCACCGAAGGGGGAAGCCATGACCATGCAGGCCTTGCCTACAGCCAGGCGGGCGGTGCTTGAGGCAGATGCACTCTGCCTGCGCTTTGGTGCCGTCGAGACCTTGAAATCCGTTTCGCTCACCGTGTCGGAGGGCGAAATTCACGCCGTTATCGGGCCCAATGGCGCTGGAAAATCCAGCCTCCTCAACTGCTTCTCTGGCTTCTACAAGCCCCAGTCCGGCAGCGTGCGCTTCGAGGGCGAGGACATTTCCGGCCTCTCACCGCACCGTCGCGCGGCACGCGGCATCAGCCGAACCTTTCAGGGCATCCAGACCTATCCCTCGCTGACGGCACGCGAGAACATCCTTTCCGGCTTTCACATGCAGATGAAAACCGGGCCCCTCTCGGCGCTCTTGTGGTGGGGACCGACACGACGGGAAGAAGAAGAATTCGCAGTCAAGGCCGAGCGGATCATCGAGTTTCTCGAACTTGAAGAACAGCGGCACACCCATGTCGGCGACATGTCCTACGGCATGCGCAAGCGGGTCGACCTTGGCCGCGCCATGGCCCTCGAACCGGCCGTCCTCATCATGGACGAGCCCATGGCCGGCATGAGCAATGAGGAGAAGGAGGATCTTGCCCGCTTCATCCTCGACATCCGCGAGGGAATGGGCATCCCCGTCGTCCTCGTCGAGCACGACATGGAAGTTGTCATGTCGATCTCCGATCGCGTCACCGTGATCGATTTCGGTCAGGTCATCGCCTGCGGCACTCCCGACGAGGTGAGGAGCCATCCCGCTGTCATCGACGCCTATCTCGGAGAGGCGGCATGAGCGGACCGCACATCTTTCACGCCGATCCACCGGGGGAGGGATTGCGCCGATCCGACGGGCGAACCCTTCCCCAACTCCTGCGCGACAATGCCTCCCAGTTTTCGCGCTCGCCAGCGTTGAAATTCAAGAAGGCGGGGATCTGGCAGCGGCGCGACTGGGGCCAGGTCCTGAACGAGGTCCGAGACGTCGCTCGCGGCTTCGCCGCGATCGGGCTGAAGCGCGGGGAGGTCGTCGCGCTCATCTCCGAGAACACCGCCGAGCAGTTCATCACGGAACTCGCGGTGCAGTCGATCGGCGCGATCGTGGTGTGCGTCTATCCCGACGCACCGACCGACGAACTCCACTATGCGCTGGACCATTCCAGAGCGGTCATGGCCCTCGGCCAGGACCAGGAGCAGGTCGACAAGATCCTGGACTGCCTGTCGCGTATCGAGCGGATCCGGCGCGTGGTCTTCGTCGAGGAGCGCGGCCTGTGGTCCTACGACGATCCGCGCCTGACATCGCTGGCCAACCTGATCAAGGAAGGGGCGGATTTCGAAACACCCGGCTGGGTCGATGCCCGCATCGCCGAGGGCAGGGCGGACGAGCCGGCGGCCTATTGCTACACGTCCGGAACGACGTCGCGGCCGAAGGCCGCCATTCTCTCGCACGCCTTCATTCTCGACAACGCGCACCGTCTGATGGGCGCGCTGAACGTTCGCCCGGGCGGCAACTACCTCTCCTACATCTCACCAGCCTGGGCGGCTGAACAGTTCTTCGGCATAGCCTTGCCGTTGCTGGCACCCCTGGTGCTGCACTTCGCCGAGAAGCCGAACACCATCCAGCACGATCTGCGGGAGATCGGGCCGGAATTCCTGATGTTCACCCCCCGCCAGTGGGAGATGCAGGCTTCCGGTATCGAGGCCCGCATGATGGCGGCGGGCCGCTGGCGTCAGCGCCTCTACCGCTGGGGTCTTGCACAGGGGCTCGCACGCGTCCGTGGCTCGACCCAGGGCTTGCTCAGCGGCCTGAAGTGGAAGATCGCCGATCTCCTCGTTCTGAAGGGAGTGCGCGACGTTCTCGGGCTGACCCAGGCGCGCGCCGTGCTGTCGGGTGGCGCCGGCCTGTCCGCCGAGCTGTTCGAGCGGTTCAGAGCCTTCGGGGTGCCGCTCGGCAATCTCTACGGGTCGACCGAACTCGGGCTGATCTCCACTCACAGGCCGGGCAGCCGCAATGCCCATTCGCTTGGCAGCCTCATGCCGTCCGATCCCTCTGTCGCGCAGCCGATCGAGGCCTGGATCGATGAGCGCGGGCAGCTCCGCCTGAAGGTCCTGTCGTTCTCCGGCTATCTCGATGATGCCGATGCCACGAAGGAAATGGGTTCCGGCCTCGACGGCTTCGAGACAGGCGATGCCGTGAGGATCGACGAGACAGGAGAGCTGGTCTTCCTCGATCGCCTGAAGGACCTGCGGGCCCTCAAGAGCGGCAAGTCCTACCCGCCCCAGTTCATCGAGAACCACCTGCGCGCGGCCTCGCTGATCCGCGACGCCGTCGTCATCGGCGATGAGGCTCGCGACAGCGTCGTGGCCCTGATCAACGTCGATTCCGAGATCGCCGGCCGCTTCGCCGAACTGAAGGGCCTGGCCTACGGCACGTTCCCCGAACTCAGCCAGCTGGACGAAGTCAGGCGGGAGGTCTCGCAAGCGATCGAGAACGTCAACCGGCTCCTGGACCCCGGCGCCCGAATTTCAGCCTTCGCCAACCTGCCGAAGGAACTGGATGCCGATGAGTCCGAGCTGACGCGATCCCGCAAGCTCCGAAGGGGTCAGATCCACGACCGCTACAGCGCGATCATCGATGCGCTCTACAGCGGTCGGGATGAGATTCGCACGGAGATCGAGGTCCGCTACCAGGATGGAACCACGAGCAAGCTGAACGCGCCGGTCGCCATCAACAGAATGGGAGTGCCGGCATGATCAAGCTGTTCCAGATCCTCATCGAGGGTGCGCTGGTCGGGCTCGTCTACGGCCTCGTCGCCATCTCGTTCGTGGTCATCTATCGCGCGTCGCGCATCGTCAATCTCGCGCAGGGCGAAGTGCTCGTCATCGGAGCACTGCTGCTGTGGACCTTCACGGCCGGCATGAAGGCCGCAGGCTGGCAGGTGCCGCTGGTGATCAGCCTCGCCATGACGCTCGCCGCCTGCATCGCCTTCGGCCTCCTGCTGGAGCGCTTCGTGTTCCGTCCGCTCATCAGCCAGCCCGCCTTCGCCATCTTCATGGCGAGCGTCGCGCTGCTGATCATGTTGCGCGGCACGGCCCAGCTGATCTGGACCGCCGACACCCGCGCCTTCCCCGCCATCCTGCCGGAAGGAGCGTTCCACCTCGGGCCGTTCCTCATCTCCACGCCGCTGGCGATCGGCGGGCTGTTCTCGCTCCTGTTGGCGATGGGGCTTCACGCCTTCTTCACCCGCACGCGGCAGGGACTGCGCCTCGCCGCCGTCGCCGAGGACCACCGCACCGCCATGTCGCTCGGCGTTTCCGTGCGCTCCGCGATCGCCACGGCCTGGATCCTCGGCACGCTTGTCGCGACCGCCGCGGCAATCGTGCTGCTGTCGGGGCGCGTGGTGTCGCTGGAGGTCGCCCATATCGGCTTCAAGGCGCTGCCCGTGGCCCTTCTCGGCGGGCTCGAATCCATCCGTGGCGCGCCACTCGCGGGTGTTCTGATCGGCATCGGCGAGGCTCTCGCCATGGCCTATCTCGACCCGCTGACGAACGGCGCCGCCTCGGGCCTTCTTCCCTACGTGGTGATGATCACCGTCCTGCTCGTCCGGCCTCAGGGGCTGTTCGGCTGGAAGCGCATCGAAAGGCTCTGAGCCATGCTTCCCACGGGCATTCACTTCGACAGCTACGCCGCCGAGACGCGCGTCCTGAAGACGCCGAGGTCGCGGGTCTGGATGCTGGCGCTCGCCGCCGGGCTCCTCGTCGCGCCGTTCTTCGTCGGCGCCTATCTCACCGGCATCGCCAGCGAGATGTTCATCACGCTGATGGCCGTCTATGGACTGTACGTCACGGTCGGCATGGCCGGGCAGATCAACATCGCCCAGTCGGCGTTCGTCGGTGTCGGCGCCTTCGTCGCGGCGAAGCTTTCCGGCTACGGCCTGCCGGTCCTGCTCGTCATCCCCGTCGCGGCGCTGTGCACGGGCCTCGTGTCGATCCTGTTCGCGCTCCCGGCTGCCCGGGTGAAGGGCCTCTATCTGGCGCTCACCACCCTTGCCGCTCAGGCCATGTTCCCGATCATCATCTACGCGCTGCCCGCGGGGGCGCTGGGCGGGCTTGCAGGTTTGCCGGTGGAGCCGCTGAGCCTCTTCGGCTTCGACTTCGGCTCGCCGACCCACCTCTACTATTTCACGCTCGCCATCGTCGCGATCCTCACCGTCTCGGTGTTCCGGCTGCAGCATTCAAGGTTCGGCCGGGCGATGATCGCCGTGCGCGACAATGACGTCGCCGCCGAGGTCATGGGCATTCCCGTGCTTCGGGTGAAGGTCATGTCGTTCTTCGTCGGCTCGCTCTTCGCCGGCGTCGCCGGCGCCTGCATGGCCTATGTCCTGCAGTTCGTGACGGCCTCCAGCTTCACGCTCTTCGCCTCGGTCTGGTACCTCGGCATGCTCATCGTCGGCGGCCTGCATTCGCCGCTCGGCGCGATCCTCGGCGTGGTCTTCATCACAGTCGTGCAGGAAAGCCTGCACAAGGTCGCCAACACGCTCATGCAGCTGGGAGCCGGCGGCGGCGGCACGCTGTTCGCGCTGACCTCCATCATCCTGGGAGGCTGCATCCTCCTCGCCCTCATCTTCGAGCCGCGTGGCCTCGCCCATCGCTGGGCGGTGCTGCGCAACGCATTCCAGATCTGGCCCTTCCCGCGCAACTGAGCGGGGCGGCGAGGCGGCAAACCGGCACGAACCGGAACCACAGGGAGGAAGACCGATGAAGCTGAGAACGAAACTGATCGCCGCAGCGGCCTGGCTCGTCGCCAGTCTGCCCGCGACTGCAGCCGAGTATGTCATGAGCGTCAGTGCCGATTTCTCGGGGCCTTTCGCCAACGTCATGCCGAACGCCATGTCGGGGGTGAAGACCATCACCGACTGGTGGAACGAGGAGGTGGGCAAGCGTCTCGGCGTTACCGTCAAGCTCTCGATCCACGACATGCGCTATGACGCGGCGGTGATCGCCCGTACCTGGCCATCGATCCTGCGTTCCGAGAAGCCGATCATGCATCTCGGGTTCGGCTCGCCAGATCTGACGACGCTGATGCGTCGCCTGCCCAACGACAAGGTGCCGATGCTGATCGGCACGGCCATGGTCGGCCTCGTCTGGTCGGCGGACGGCTGGCACTATTCGATCCGCCCGACCTACAGCCACGAATTCGGCGGCCTGCTGGCCCGCATGCAGCAGGAGAAGGGGCGGACGCTGAAGATCGCCTCGATCAGCACGCAGAACCAGGCGGGTTTCGTCGACCAGATCAACGGGTTGCGGCAGATGGCGCGGGCCTATCCCGACCGCTTCGAGATGCTGGACACCCAGTGGGCCGACACCGCGCCGGTCTCGCTCACCAGCAGCGTCAGGACCATCATCAGCCAGAACGCCGACGTCATCGTCGTCGGCGGCACGACGGCGCAGGTTCAGGCCACCGCCAGTGCGTTGAAGGAACTCGGCGCCCGCATCCCGGTCATTACCTCCACCCATAACGGGCTGAGCGAGGCGTCGAAGGGCACCGCGCTGGCCGACATGGAGGGCTTCTACTCGGCCTTCTCCTTCGCCTCGCCGGCGCAGGACAACCTGCCGATCCGCGATATCTTCAACCGCTACCGCAAGGAAGGCAGCTGGGGCCTCATTACCGCGCAGTCTGCCGCGCAGGCGCTCCTTGCCCTGCGCGTGCTGGAGCGGGCCGTGGCCAAGGTCGGTCGCGATAACGTCACGGGCGAAGCCATGCGGCAGGCGTTGCTCGACAACGTCTACACCGAGCAGGAACTGCTCGGCGCGTTGCCGACGCTCGACTTCGACACCACCGCCCCGTTTCCGATCGGCCAGATCCGGGCGACCGCCGAAGTGGTTCGCAACGGTCAGATCGTCCCGATCGGTGGCGGATGGATCGACGTTCCCGCGATCACCAAGTGGTAAGCAGCGAGGCTTGGTGATGGGCTTGTCTCTGACCAATGTCGATGTCGTCTATGCCGGGGTCATCCAGGTCCTGCGGTCGGTGAGCATCGAGGTTCCCGACGGCAGCATGGTGGTTATCCTCGGCTCGAACGGCGCGGGCAAGACGACCACACTCAAGGCCGTCTCGGGCCTCCTGCATGCCGAGCTCGGCGAAGTAACCGCCGGGCAAGTCCTGCTCGACGGAAAGGACATCCGCAATGCGGATGCGACCGCCATCTTCGGGCAGGGCGTTGTCCAGGTGCTGGAGGGCCGCAAGGTCCTCGAGCATCTGACGGTGGAACAGAACCTGATGGTCGGGGCGCACCTGCGCTCCGACCGCCGGGAGGTGAAGGCTGATCTGGAGCGCGTGTTCGGCTATTTCCCGCGGCTCCCTGCGCTGCTCCAGCGAACCGCCGGATATCTGTCCGGCGGCGAGATGCAGATGCTCCTCGTGGGTCGGGCGCTCATGGCCAAGCCGCGCTTCCTCATCCTCGACGAGCCTTCGATGGGCCTTGCCCCCATCCTGGTCGAGCAGCTCTTCGAGACGATTGGACGCATCCGCCGGGACGAGGGGCTGACCATCCTGATGGTCGAGCAGAACGCTCGTGCCGCGGTTCGCCAGTGCGACTACGGCTACGTCATGGAAGCCGGTCGCATCGTGCTTCACGGCACGCGCGAGCAGCTTGAGAACAACCAGGACGTCAAGGAGTTCTACCTGGGTTTCTCGGGCCAGGAAGGCCGGGACCGCTTCCGCAACATCAAGCATTACCGCCGCCGCAAGCGGTGGCTGGGCTGAGGCTGGTCATGGACACCTTCGCGCGCATTCGCGACGTCTATTCAGCTGCTGCCCGGAAGGCTCCGGGCCTCCGCAGACGGCTGTCCGCCGCGGGGCTTCGAGCAGAAGATATTCTGGGGCCTGACGCACTCAACAGCATCCCGGTGCTGAAGAAGGAACAGCTGCTCGCGCTGCAGGCGGCCGAACCTCCCTTCGGCGGCTTCCTCGCGAGTGATGTCGCCGAGATCGGCCACATCTACGTGTCGCCCGGGCCGATCATCGAGCCTTCGCCTGTCGATGACGGCAGCGGGCACGGCATGCAGACAATGTTCAAGGAAGCCGGGATCGGGCCGGGCGATATCGCGCTCAATACCTGGTCCTATCATCTCGTTCCCGCCGGGCTCCTGTTCGACAAGGCGTTGAGAGCCTGTGGAGCCACGGTCATCCCCGCGGGAACGGGCAATACCGAACTCCTGGCGGACCTCGTCATCTCGCTTCGCCCTACCGCCTTCCTCGGAAGTGCCGCGAACTTCGCAACACTCGTGGACCAGCTTCGACGGTCAGGCCGGCAGATTCCCGAGGACTGGTCGCTTCGCCACGCGTTTCTCGCGGGCGAGCTCGGAGACTGGTCTTCCAGGCGCGATGCGCTCGAGCGCGATTTCGCGCTGAAAACCTGGACCTGCTACGGCACAGCGGACTTTGGATTGATCGGTTATGAGGTCGCAGGGCGCGAAGGCTATCGCGTTCACCCAGATCGATACGTCCAGATCTGCGATCCCGAGACGGGCGCTCCGCTGCCAGTCGGCGAAGCCGGAGAGGTCGTCGTCACCACGCTGGTTCCAGGCTGGCCGCTCATTCGCTTCGGTACGGGAGACCTCGGACGTGCCGCGACCCTCGCAGCCGACGGGGGTGTCGAATGGCTCGCGTCCGTCGAGGGGCGCGTGGCCGCCGCGCGCAAGATCCGCGAGATATTCGTCTACCCCGACCATCTCCGGCAACTGAGCGCCAAACTGGAGGCGGTCAACGAAGCGCGGCTCCATGTCGGACGACGGGGCAGCCGCGAGATCATCACGCTTGAAGTGCTCATCGCACCCGGCTGCCAGGTCGATGACGAGGTCATCGGCAACTGTTTCCGGAGCCTTACCCGCCTGCGCGCGGATCAGGTCGCGCGTGTTGGAACTCCTCAGGAGTTCACCCACTCCAATTCCATTTCCGAGGGCCAATCGGTCCTCGCCTCATAGCGCCGGCGAAGTTGAGATCAGGCACATCCATGGCACAGCTAGTCACCCGCTGTAATCCCAGTGATCCGACGTTTCAGGCGAACGCGGAGGCCTACAGGGCAACGCTCGCCGACCTCCATGCCAAGTTCGACTGGGCACTGGCGGGTGGTGGCGCGAAGATGATCGAACGGCATCACAAGCGGAACAAGCTCCTGGTGCGCGATCGGATCGACCTGCTGATCGATCCCATGACGCCGTTCCTCGAATTGTCTCCGCTCGCGGGCTGGGGCCTCTACAACAACAGTCTCCCCTCTGCCGGCATCGTAACGGGGGTCGGAACGATCCGCGGCGTGACCTGCGTGATCATCGCCAACGACGCGACGGTAAAGGGCGGGTCGTTCTTCAAAGAGACGGTTCGCAAGCACATCCGCGCCCAGGATATCGCGCAGGAGAACCGTCTGCCGGTCGTCTACCTCGTGGATTGCGGCGGGGCCAATCTGCAGAACCTCGAAGACGTGTTTCCCGACCAGGACCACTTCGGCGGGACATTTTACCGCCAGAGCCGCATGTCGGCCGAGGGCATCCCCCAGTTGGCCGCGGTCTTTGGTGAATCGACCGCCGGGGGCGCCTACATTCCAGTCCTGTGCGACGAGTTCGTCATGGTGGCCGGGAATTCCTCGATCCATCTCGGTGGCCCGCAGATCGTTCGTGCCGCCATCAGCGAAGTGGTCGATCGCGACACGCTCGGCGGCCCGCTCATGCACACGACCGTATCAGGCGTCTCCGATCACTACGCAGTCGACGAGCGCGCGGCGATCGCGAAGCTCCGCGATATCGTGGGTGCGCTCAGCTACCCGCAGCCGTTCTCAGCAAACCGTATTGCCTCGCGCGATCCGCTCTATGATGCGGCGGAACTGCCCGGCATCGTAGGCACCGACCTGTCGCGACCGCTCGATCAGCGCGAAATCATCGCGCGCATCGTCGACGGCAGCGAGTTTCACGAGTTCAAGCCGCAGTTCGGCGAGACGTTGTTGTGCGGGTTCGCCCATATCGACGGCTTTCCGGTCGGGATCATCGCCAACAACGGCGTCCTGTTTTCCAACAGCACGCTCAAGGGCGTCCATTTCATCAATCTATGCGACCAGCGGAACATTCCCCTGCTGTTCCTGCAGAACACAACGGGTTTCATGGTTGGCTCCGATGCGGAGCGCGGCGGCATCGCCAAGAACTCCGCCAAGCTGGTCTACGCTGTCTCCAACACCCGCGTGCCGCGCTACACGCTCGTCACCGGAGGCTCCTACGGCGCCGGCAATTACGGGATGTGCGGCCGCGGGTTCCGGCCACGCTTCATGTTCATGTGGCCAAACGCGCGCCTGGGCGGAATGAACCCGGACGTCGGCTCCTCCGTGCTGATGGATCTCCGCCGCGCAAGCATCTCGCGCCACCCGGCGACCGAGGAAGAACTTGCCGCCTACGAAGCTGACCTCCGCCGCCTGTTCGACGAGAAGTCCAGTCCTTATTTCTGCACGGCCCGTGTCTGGGACGACGGCATCATCGCGCCGACCGACACCCGCACGGTGCTCTCGCTCTGCCTGGCGACGGGATCGATGCAGCCGCAGAGCCTTGGCCACCGGCCCGTCTATCGGATGTGATCATGATCGACCTTGCCATAGCGCCACGCCCCATCCGATCGGTCCTCGTGGCCAATCGCGGAGAGATCGCCTGCCGCGTGATCCGTACATGCAAGCGGCTCGGGCTTGCGACCATTGCCGTCTATTCCGATGCCGACGCGGATGCTCTCCACGTCAGGGATGCCGACGCGGCCATCCGGATCGGGCCGCCCGCAGCGGCACAGAGCTATCTGAACGTATCGGCAATCCTGGACGCCGCGCGCCGGTCCGGGGCTGATGCCATTCACCCGGGATACGGCTTCCTCTCCGAGAACGCCGAGTTTGCCAAAGCGTGCCGCGATGCGGGCCTCGTGTTCATCGGACCGTCTCCCGAGGCGATCGCGGCCATGGGATCGAAGATCGAGGCCAAGAAGCTCGCCGAGGCGGCCGGTGTCGCGACCGTGCCGGGCTATCTCGGCGATGACCAGTCTCTCGGGCGTCTGGTCCGGGAGGCGGAGAACATCGGCTACCCCGTGCTGATCAAGGCATCGGCTGGCGGGGGCGGGCGTGGCATGCGCCGGGTGGCCGAGGCGGCGGACATGGCGTCGGCCCTGCAATCAGCGAAGGCCGAGGCGCGGGCAGCTTTCGGCAGCGACGCCGTTCTTCTCGAGAAACTGGTCGCGAACCCGCGGCACCTGGAAGTACAGCTTGTCGGTGACGAGCAGGGCAATCTCGTCCATCTCTTCGAGCGGGACTGCTCGATCCAGCGCAACAATCAGAAGGTTTTCGAGGAAGCGCCGGCGCCCCATCTTCCGCAGCATGTGCGCGAGAAGCTCTACGAACGCGCCCTGAGGCTCGGGCGAACGATCGGCTATACCTGTGCCGGTACCGTCGAGTTCATCATGGATGCCGGCGGCGACGAACCGTACTTTCTGGAGATGAATACCCGCCTGCAGGTCGAGCACCCCGTTACCGAGGCGATCACGGGGATCGATCTCGTCGAATGGCAGATTCGTGTTGCCGCTGGATTGCCCTTGCCAGCGCGCCAGGAGGAGATCCGGCTCAAGGGCCACGCCATCGAAGCTCGTATCGCGGCCGAGCGCCCTGACCGCGACTATCAGCCGTCGACAGGCACCGTCAGCGCCATGTACGTCCCCCGCGGCGCGAGGTTGGACACCGGCATTGCCGAAGGCTCCGAGGTCGGCCTTCACTATGACAGCATGGTCGCCAAACTGATCGCGCACGGGCCCGATCGCGACGTGGCCGTCGCCAATCTGACGGCAGCCCTGGACGAGTTCGCCGTGCTCGGCGTTGGCACCAATGCCGCCTTTCTTCGTGATTGCACCACGAGGGAGGCGTTCATATCCGGCGAACTCACGACCGGGTTTCTCGCTCGGGAGTTTGCCGAGGGATGGACCCCGCCGGCCGCGTCCCTGAAGCAACTGCGCGCTGAAGCCGCCGCGGCCTGGGCGACCGCGCAGCCCACCATTGTCGATGATCCGTGGGAGCGCCGCAGCGCCTTCAGGGTCACATCCTCCGGACGGCCGGCCAAGGTCGAGGTGCTGCTCTCCGATGACTTCGGCGAGGTAGCGGTGACCGTGTTGAAGCGCCCGGGCGACACACGCGTCGCGTTTGACGATGGCACCACGGTTGTCGCGGGACAGCCGGCACTCATCCGCGTCGCGCCGAGTGAAGTCGAGGCCGCGCTTGCCGCTCTCGTGATCAAGGCCCGCGCTTCCCTCGCCATCGATGCCACGACCGATGTGGCGAGCGAGGGGGCTGACGAAAACCGTCTCAGCGCTCCGCTTCCCGGCGTGGTCACGCAGTTGTTCGCGGTCCCCGGCGCCGTCGTGGAGAAGGGCGAAAGCCTTGTCCAGATGGAGGCGATGAAGCTCATCCATACACTGACAGCGCCGCGCGCCGGTCGCATCGCGCGGTTCTACTGCGCGGTCGGCGAGACCGTTGCCGCCGGAGCACCGCTGGTCGACATCGATTCCCTGGAAGAGGAGTGAACCATGGCTGGGCTCTGGTACGAGGAGTTCGAGGTCGGACGTGTCTTCGAGCAC
Source organism: Phreatobacter sp. (assembly GCF_016793595.1). Taxonomy (GTDB): domain Bacteria; phylum Pseudomonadota; class Alphaproteobacteria; order Rhizobiales; family Phreatobacteraceae; genus Phreatobacter. The sequence goes on along the minus strand of NZ_JAEULY010000027.1, from coordinate 34,281 downwards.
GAATGGACACGCACGATCACCGAGGCTGACAACAAGTGGTTCTCGCTGCTCACGATGAACACGCAGCCGGTGCACATCGACAACGCGGCGGCGGCGCGAAGCGTGTGGAAGCGGCCGCTGGTCAACAGCCTCTTCACTCTCGGCCTGATGGTCGGAATGTCGGTGAACGACACGACATTCGGCACGACGATCGCCAATCTGGGCATGAGCGACGTGAAGTTCCCCCATCCGCTCTTCGAAGGCGACACCATCCGTATCCGCACGACCGTGCTGGCCAAGCGTGAAAGCAAGTCGCGGCCGGGCGAGGGGATCGTGACGCTTCGGCACGAGGCCCTGAACCAGGACGGCGCCGTGTGCGGCATCTGTGATCGCCAGGCGCTGATGATGATGCGGCCGCAGAAGGCCGGATGAAATGCGGTCTTTTCTCTTCGTGCCGGCCGGCTCGACGAGGATGCTCGAGAAATCGGTCGCCAGCGCAGCCGATGTCGTCATCCTCGACCTCGAAGACGCGGTGCAGCAGTCGGCCAAGGCCGAGGCGCGGGCGCTCCTGGTTGCGCATCTCAAGGAGCGCGATCGCAAGAGCCCGAAGGTGGCCGTGCGCATCAACGGTCTGAGGACGCCCTGGAGCGCGGATGATCTCGCCGCGATCGTCCCCCTTCAGCCGCACTTCGTCATGCTGCCCAAGACGGAGGGGCCGGGCGATGTCATCGAACTGGCGGAAAGAATGGCGCCACTGGAGCCACTGGCTGGGCACACCGGAATCCTCGCGGTTGCGACGGAGACTATCGCATCCGTCCTCTCGCTTGCGGCTGCTCCGTGGGTGCATCCCCGGCTGAAGGGCATGCTGTGGGGCGGCGAGGATCTGGCTGCCGATCTGGGAGCCACCGCCAATCGAACCCCCGAAGGGCAATATTCCAGCCCATTCCGCCTTGCCCGCGATCTCTGTCTCATGGCGGCCCGCCGTGCAGGAGCACTCGCCATCGACGCGGTGCATACCGATCTGCGCGACCTTGATGGTCTGGCCGCGGAGGCGGAAGCCTCGAGGCGAGACGGTTTCGATGGAAAGGCTGCGATCCACCCGAGCCAGGTCGATGTCATCAACGCCGTCTTTCGGCCCACGGACACAGAGATCGCCTGGGCGCGCCAGGTTCTGGAGAAACTCGCGGCATCGAGTTCCGGCATCGCGCTGGTCGACGGGCAGATGGTCGATGCGCCGCACGCAGCGCGCGCGAAACGCATCTTGGCCGGCGTCTAGGTGTTGACCGGGAGGGAGCGCAGGTGCCGGTCCCGCCTGATCTGCGATCAGCGACGCAATTCCAGCAAGCTGCGCCGTCGTCGTCAGACATGGCGGACAGAAATTACTCCGGTGCGCGCGGGGGCAGGAATGGATTCAGCAAACGTTTCTGATCGGGGGCATTCATGACCTTTTCAGCCAAACCCATTGCCGAAAGCAGCGCGCTGATCTTCGGTGGAACGGCAGGGATCGGACTGGCGAGCGCCAACGCGCTGTTGCGCGAGGGGTTGCCAAGGCTGGTCGTCGTGGGGCGAAATCGCGACCGGGGCGCGGCAGTGGCTGCCGACCTCGGCAGCGCGTTCCCGCGTGCCGACATCCATTTCGTCGCCTGCGATGCGGCTCATCCCGATCAGGTCGCTTCGACGGTCGAAGGCGCGGCGGCGAGAATGGGCTCGATCGATATTCTCGTTAGCTCGGCAGGAGGAGACCCCATGCCGCGGCTCCTGCACACTATCCCGTTGGACGAGATTGTCCCGACGATGACCCAGATATCGAGCGGCGTGATCCTGCCCGCGCGAGCGGTGCTGCCCTACATGACGCGGCAAGGCGGCGGCGCGGTGATCTGCTTCGCGACGGATGCCGCCAAGATTGCAACACCTGGCGAGACCGTCATTGGCGCCGCCATGGCCGCCATTGCGATGTTCTGCCGCGGCATGGCCTGGGAGGCCAAGCGCAATGGCGTCCGAGTCAACTGCCTCACCCCCAGCATCGTGGGCGACACTCCGCTCTATGGAAAGCTGAAAGCCGACGCCTTTGCGGGAAAGCTGTTCGGCAAGGCTGAAACGATGGCCAATCTCGGCATTGTCACGGCGTCCGATCTGGCCGACGCCGTCGTTTTTCTTGCCAGCCCGGCAGCGGCAAAAATGACCGGTCAGACCATAAGCATTACCGGTGGAGTCTCGGCGATCTGAGAGCATTGCCGATGCGGGCGGCGAAATCGCTTTACCGCTCAACTTCATTGTCACCAGGGAAATCGATATCCGGGCTCGTTCCAATCTCATGAGAAGCTCGGTCTGGCGGCTATTCTCACCAGTCGGCGCCGCGTCGATCTGAGACGGCTGCCCACCGGCACATTTCCCTCGACAAGGCGGTGTTCTCGCGGCCGCCGACGGTCCCGGTTATCTCGATCTGACCGAGGACTTCAAGGCGTGGAAACACATCTGGTCGGCGGGCCATGGCGTGAGCGGCATCCGCGACCTCCCGCCCGCAGCTTCTCTCCGCGTGACGCTGGAAGGCGAGTACCGGGCGGCGATCGCCGCCATCGCGGCGCGTGGCAAGCCGCCTCTTGACGCAGGTTGAGGCTGGCTGACCGCAGCTCGTAGCGGTGCGGCTTGGGGAACGCCGCCAGGAGCACTGGAGGACACTATTTCGATATTTCCAGAAATATACTTTACAGGCCGCCCTTCACCGACGATCATACGATCATGATGATCGACGACGCAGCTGTCCGGCTCGAGGCCCTTGGCAACCCCACGCGGCTTAGAATCTATCGGTCCCTCGTGCGGGCAGGGCATGCGGGCATGGCCGTCGGCAAGCTTCAGGCGAGCCTTGAACTGGCCGGTTCGACGCTTTCTCATCACCTGAAGGCGCTCGTCATTGTCGGCCTCGTCGCACAGGAGCGACAGGCCACCACGCTCATCTGCCGGGCCAATTACGAGATGATGCGCGGCATCGTCGATTTCCTCGTGGCCGAATGCTGTGCCGATGCGTGCGACTGCGCTCCGGCTGAAGCTGCCCAATCCAGTACCGACGCAGGCGCAAGAGGAGAAAGAGCATGACGCGCGCTGTCAGGAGGGTGGCCGTCATTGGCGCAGGTCCTGTGGGTCTGGCCGCCGCCGCCCATCTCCTCGAACGCGGGCTGGAGCCGGTTGTGCTGGAGGCGGGCCCTGTCGCGGCCCATGCGGTTCGGCAATGGTCCCACGTGCGCCTGTTCTCGCCGTGGGCGTTCAATATCGACACGGCTGCCGCCCGGCTGCTCGCCGCGACCGGATGGAACGGTCCTGATCCGGAGCAATACCCGACAGGGGCGGAACTGATCGAGAGCTACCTCAAGCCGCTCGCCGAGCGCACCGCCCTTGCCGGTGCGATCAGAACCCGAAGCCGCGTCACCGGCATCAGCCGGGTCGGGTTCGACAAGGTGAAGTCGAGAGGCCGCGAGACCGCGCCTTTTGAGGTGCGCTACGAAAATGGTGAAGGCACGCGTTCGCTGCTGGCCGATACCGTTATCGATGCGAGCGGAACATGGTGGAACCCCAGCCCGGCCGGGGCAAACGGCCTGCCGGCGGTCGGCGAACGGGAGGCGGCCCGGCGGATCACCTATGGAATGCCGGACGTGCTTGGCGCGGAGCGCGGGCGCTATGCCGGCAGGAGCGTTGCCGTGCTCGGCGCGGGGCATTCTGCCGTCGGGACGGTCCTCGATCTGGAGCGGCTGTCTCGCGAGACGCCGGGTACCCGCGTTGTCTGGATGATCCGCGGGGACGATATCGGCAAGGCCTTCGGGGGCGGAGCCAATGACGCGCTGGCGGCCCGCGGCGAATTGGGCTCCGCGGTCGCCGACATCATCCGGCAAGGCCGCATCGAGGTCCGCACCTCCTTCCGGGTGTCTCATATCGCGGAAACAGGGGATGGCTTGCGGATCGGCGCTGGCTCGCCAACCGACGGTCCGGCAGTTCTCGCCGATGAAATGATCGTCGCCACGGGCTTCCGTCCGGACCTCTCTTGCCTGTCCGAACTGCGGCTGGCCCTCGACCCGGCGCTCGATTGCCCGCCCTTGCTCGCGCCGCTGATCGATCCGAACGAGCATAGCTGTGGAACAGTTCGCCCGCATGGGGCCCGCGAACTCGCCCAGCCGGAACCGGGGCTCTATCTCGCCGGCATGAAGTCCTACGGGAGGGCACCGACCTTCCTGATGCTCACGGGCTACGAACAGGTGCGCTCCATCGCGGCGGAACTCGCTGGCGACCACGAGGCGGCGCGCAGGGTGGAACTGGTCCTGCCGGAGACGGGCGTGTGCAGCGTGTCACATCCGGCAGCCGGCGCGGCCGGCTGTTGTGGCGGTCCTCCGGTCAGGGCCGAGACCGCCTGCTGCGCCAAGGACGAGGTCGCGAAGGAGGCTGGCGAGTCCGGCTGCGGCTGTTCCGGGACCAAGTCGGCCTGATCACCGAGGGGATGGATGGCGATGCTGCGAGGACGAGCCCTCGTCGTTGCGATGTGTGTCGGCCAGGTCGGCAATCTCGTGCCGCACATGGTGGTGCAGGCGATCATGGCGCAACATCTCATGCCGCTCTGGGGCCTCTCGGCTGGTCAGGCGGGCCTCATGGCCGGCTCCTACGCCTTCGGCTACATGATCGCCGTCCCGATCCTGGCGACGCTCACCGACCGGATCGACGCCCGGCGCATTCTGATCGGCGGCACGGTGCTGAGCATGGTGGCGACCCTGGCTTTTCCCGTCGTTGCCCGGGATCTCTTCACTGCGTCGATCATGTGGGCCCTGGCTGGCCTCGGCTTCGCGGGCGCCTACATGCCGGGCCTCAAGGCGCTGACGGATCGGCTCGATCCCGGCGACATGTCGCGCAGCGTGACGCTCTACACGTCGAGTTTTTCGCTGGGGGTGGCGCTGTCGTTCCTCATCGCGCAGCTGGTTGCCGATCGGTTCGGGTGGCAGGCGGCATTCTACGTCACGGGCGTGGCTCCCGTGGCGATGTTGGTCGCGGCGGTCGCGATGGTGCCAGTGCCGCCGACGCCGCGGGTGGGGCCGCTGTTCGACTTCAAGGCGGTCTTCGGCAATCGTCCGGCGCTTGGATATGTGCTCGGCTACGGCGCGCATTGCTTCGAGCTCTACGGCATGCGGACGTGGCTGGTGGCCTTCTGGACCTATGTCACCGCGGTCAATGCGGGCGCGGTTCCGGTCAGCGCCATCACCATCAGCGTGCTGGTCAGTTTGCTCTCCATGCCGGCGAGCATCCTCGGAAACGAGGCCGCCATCAGGTTCGGACGGCATCGGGCCATATCGCTGGTCCAGACTGCCTCGGGCCTGACCGGTATCGGCATCGGACTGGCGGTGGGCGCACCGCCTTGGGTGCTGGTCGTGCTGCTGCTCGTCTATGCCATCACCGTTCCCGCTGATTCAGGAGCGCTGACCTCGGGCATGGCCAATGCCGCCACGCCCCACGCCAAGGGCGCCACGATGGCGCTTCACTCCACCGTCGGCTTCGGACTTTCGGCAATAGGAGGCTGGGCGTTCGGCATGACCCTCGATGCTGCCGGCGGCCCGCAATCCGGGCAGGCGTGGTTCGCCGGGTTCGCGCTCCTGAGCGTGGCCATCCTCATGGGGCCGCTCGCGCTGTGGTGGGCGGGGCGCGCCGCGGCGCCGGCGGCCGCGCCAGTTCCGGACGGCAAGGTCTGAGGCCGCCTGGACCAGGCGCCCCGACCGGCCACCCGTCGCGGCCGATTTTACGCCGGCGTTACGCCGGTTGCGGCGGTTCCCTCTCGTCCCTTTACATCACGCGCGCCTAGCCTCCGGCCGATCCTGCCACCCGGAGATGCGCACCGTGCTGACCGACATCCTGTTCCTGACTGCCGGCCTTGCCGGCTTCCTGGTCGCCGCTGCGGCGGTCACGCTCGCCGAGCGCGTGTGAGGCCGCGATGACACCCGACATCGTCCTCGGCCTCGCCTTCGCGGCATTCGCCTTCGGCTATCTCGTGGTCGCCCTGGTGCGGCCCGAACGCTTCTGAGCCATCATCATGACATCCGATCTGATACAGGCCGCGCTCTATATCGGCCTCCTCGTCTCCGCCGCCATTCCGCTCGGGCTCTACATGGCTCGTGTCTTCACCGGCGAGATGACGTTTCTCGCGCCGGCCGAACGCGCCATTTTCGCACCCGCCGGCGTCCGGGCCGGCGAGGGCCAGCACTGGACGCGCTATGCCCTGTCGCTGATCGCCTTCAACGCCGCCGGCTTCCTCGTCCTGTTCCTGATCCTGCGCTTCCAGCACCTCCTGCCGCTCAATCCGCAGGGGTTTGACGGCGTGCCGGCGCATCTTGCCTTCAACACCACCATCTCCTTCGTGACCAATACGAACTGGCAGTCCTATGGCGGCGAGACCACGCTGTCGCACCTCAGCCAGATGGCCGGGCTGACGACGCAGAACTTCGTCTCGGCGGCGTCGGGCATGGCGGTCGCGGCGGCGGTCGCTCGCGGCCTGTCCGGCCGGCAGGTGCGCACCATCGGCAATTTCTGGTCCGACATGGTGCGCGCGGTGCTCTACGTGCTGCTGCCGATTTCCATCGTGCTGGCGGTCGTCCTCATCGCGCAGGGCACGCCGCAGACGCTGGCGGCCTCGGCGACGGCGACCACCGTGGAGGGCGCCCAGCAGACGCTGGCGCTCGGCCCCGTCGCCAGTCAGGTCGCCATCAAGCAGCTCGGCACCAATGGCGGCGGCTTCTTCAACGTCAATTCGGCGCATCCCTTCGAGAATCCGACGGCGATCTCCAACCTGCTGTCAGTGCTGGCGATCCTGGTGATCCCCGTGGCCTTCTGCTTCACCTACGGGCGGATGGTCGGCGACCGGCGGCAGGGCGTCGCGCTGTTCGCGGCCATGGGCATCATGTTCGTCATGGCTTTCGCGGCGGTCTATTCGGCGGAGCGCATGGGCAATCCGCTGCATGCCGCCTTCGCCGATCCCGCAGCCGGCAACATGGAGGGCAAGGAGGTCCGCTTCGGCGTCGTCAATTCGGCGCTCTGGGCCGTGGTCACCACCGCCGCCTCCAATGGCTCGGTCAACGCCATGCACGACAGCCTGACGCCGCTCGGTGGCCTCGTCGCCATGCTCAACATGCAGCTCGGCGAGATCATCTATGGCGGCGTCGGCGTCGGCCTCACGGGCATGCTGCTGTTCGTCATCCTGACCGTCTTCCTCGCCGGCCTGATGGTCGGGCGCACGCCGGAATATCTCGGCAAGAAGATCGAGGCCCGCGAGGTGAAGCTCGCTGCCCTGACGCTGATGGTCATGCCGATTGGCGTGCTCAGCTTCGCCGCGCTCGCGATCGTCGCGGGCACGGCGCAGAGCTCGGTGCAGGATGCCGGCCCGCATGGCCTGTCGGAACTGCTCTACGCCTATTCCTCGGCCACGGGTAACAACGGCTCCGCCTTCGCCGGCCTCAATGCCAACGTCCCCTGGCACAACACCTTCCTGGGACTGGCCATGATGCTGGGCCGGTTCGGCTACATCATCCCGATCCTCGCCATTGCCGGCTCGCTCGCAGCCAAGAAGACCGCTCCGCCCTCGGCCGGCACGTTCCCGACCCACGGTCCCGTCTTCGTGGTGCTGCTGGTCGTCACCGTGCTGATCGTCGGCGCGCTCACCTTCCTGCCGGTCCTCGCTCTCGGGCCGATCGCCGAGCACGTCTCGATGATCGCCGGCCGGACCTTCTGAAAGCTCATCCCATGACCAAGTCAACGACAGCCGAGATCAGCCTGTTCGAGCCGAAAATCCTGCGCGCCGCCGCGATCCAGGCATTCGCGAAGCTCGACCCTCGCGGCCTCGTCCGCAATCCCGTGATCTTCGTCACGGCCCTCGTCTCCGTGCTGGCGACCATCCTCGCCGCTCGGGAGGTGGCAACCGCCGGCCCCAACGGCTTCATCGCCGTGCAGATCGCTCTGTGGCTCTGGTTCACAGTGATCTTCGCGAACTTCGCGGAAGCGGTTGCGGAGGGCAGGGGCAAGGCGCGCGCAGATGCCTTCCGCGCCACCAAGGCGAGCGCTCTGGCCAAGGTGCTGGTCGAGCCCGCGCGGCGGGATGTCTGGCAGGGCAAGAGCCTCGACGACGTGGTGGTGGACGACATCATCCTGGTCGAGGCGGGCGATACGATCCCGACCGACGGCGAGGTGATCGACGGTGTCGCCTCGGTGGACGAGAGCGCGATCACCGGTGAGAGCGCGCCGGTGATCCGCGAGTCCGGCGGCGACCGTTCGTCGGTGACCGGTGGCACGCGCCTCGTCTCCGACTGGCTGGTGGTGCGCGTCACCGCCCGGCAGGGCGAGACCTTCCTCGACCGCATGATCGCGCTGGTCGAGGGCGCCAAGCGCCAGAAGACGCCGAACGAGATCGCGCTCGACATCCTGCTCGCGGGTCTGACGCTGGTCTTCCTGTTCGTCGTCGTGACGCTGCCGGTCTTCGCCTCGTGGTCCTCGACCGAGATACCTGTCATCTATCTCGCGGCGCTGTTCATCACGCTCATCCCGACGACCATCGGCGGCCTCCTGTCGGCCATCGGCATTGCCGGCATGGACCGCCTCGTGAAGGCCAATGTCATCGCCAAGTCCGGCCGCGCGGTCGAGGCGGCAGGCGACATCGACGTGCTGCTGCTCGACAAGACCGGCACGATCACCTTCGGCAACCGCATGGCCGATGCTTTCGAGCCGGTGCCGGGCGTCGGCGAGCGCGAACTCGCAGAAGCGGCCTTCCTTGCCTCGCTCGCCGACGATACGCCCGAGGGCAAGTCGATCGTCGATCTCGGGGCGCGGAAGTTCGGCCTGTCGCAGCAGGCGCGCGCCGGCATGACCTTCGTGCCCTTCACCGCGCAGACGCGCATGTCGGGCGTCGATTTCGCGGACGGATCGTCCATCCGCAAGGGCGCGTCGGACACCATCCTGCGTCTTGTAGGCGGGACGATGGAGCCGGCGCTGGACGCCATCGTGCGGAAGATTGCCATGTCCGGCGGCACGCCGCTGGTGGTGGCCCGCGACGGCCGCATTCTGGGCGTCGTGCACCTCAAGGATATCGTGAAGCCCGGCATCCGGGAGCGTTTCGCCGAACTGCGTCGCATGGGCATCCGCACGGTGATGATCACCGGCGACAATCCGCTGACCGCGGCGGCCATTGCCGCCGAGGCGGGCGTGGACGATTTTCTCGCCGAGGCGACCCCGGAGAAGAAGCTCGAACTGATCCGCGGGGAACAGGCCGAGGGGCGTCTTGTCGCCATGTGCGGCGACGGCTCCAACGACGCGCCGGCTCTGGCGCAGGCCGATGTCGGCGTCGCCATGAACTCCGGCACGCCGGCCGCCAAGGAGGCGGGCAACCTGATCGATCTCGACAGCGATCCGACCAAGCTCATCGAGATCGTGCTGGTCGGCAAGCAGCTGCTGATCTCGCGCGGCGCGCTGACGACCTTCTCCATCGCCAATGACGTGGCCAAGTACTTCGCCATCCTGCCGGCGCTGTTCGTCACCGCCTATCCCGGTCTTGGCGTCCTCGACGTGATGGGGCTCGGCACCTCGCAGTCCGCGATCCTGTCGGCGATCATCTTCAACGCGCTGGTCATCGTCGCGCTGATCCCCATCGCGCTGAAAGGCGTTCGCTACGTGCCTTCGTCGGCCTCCGCGCTGCTGTCGCGCAATCTTGCGATCTACGGCATCGGCGGCCTCATCGCTCCGTTCATCGGCATCAAGCTGATCGACATCATCGTCGATCTCCTGCGCCTCGCCTGAGGATCAGACATCATGCTCTCGCTCATCCGTCCCGCCGTCGTCCTGACGCTCACCTTCACCCTCCTGACGGGCCTTGCCTATCCGCTGGCGATGACCGGCTTCGCGCAAGGCCTCATGCCCCGACAGGCCAATGGCTCGCTGGTCCTGCGCGACGGCAAGGTCGTCGGCTCGGAGCTGATCGGGCAGGCTTTCGCCAGCCCGCGCTACTTCCACGGCCGGCCGTCGGCGACATCGGCCGCTGATCCCGCCGACCCGTCGAAGACGGTCGACGCGCCCTACAACGCTGCTTCGTCGTCAGGCTCCAATCTCGGGGCGAGCTCGAAGGCGCTGGCCGATGCCATTCGCGAGCGCGCCGCGGCTCTCGGCTCGAGGCCTGCTCCGGCCGACCTCGTGACGGCTTCGGCCTCGGGTCTCGACCCGCATCTGTCGCCGGCCGCCGCCCTGGTTCAGGCCGAGCGTGTCGCGATCGCCCGCAACAAGCCGGCGGAGCGCGTGCGCGACCTCGTGCAACGCAACGTGGAAGGGCGTAGTTTCGGCCTGATCGGCGAGCCGAGGGTCAATGTCCTTGCCCTCAACCTCGCCCTCGATGCCGAGATGCCCTGACCGCATGCCAATCTCCGAACCCGACCGGCCGGTCCCGGAAGCGCTGCTCGACCAGCAGCGCCGGGCAGGGCGTGGCAAGCTCAAGGTCTTCCTCGGCGCCTCTCCGGGCGTGGGGAAGACCTTCGCCATGCTGGAGGAGGCCCGGGTGCGCCAGCGGGCCGGCCGCGATGTCGTCGTGGCGCTGGTCGAGACCCATGGCCGCAGCGAGACAGCGGGTCTGCTGGCGAGCCTGGAACAGTTGCCGCGGCGCACGGTCGATTATCGCGGACAGGCGCTGCAGGAGATGGATATCGACGCGCTGCTGGCGCGCCGGCCGCAACTTGCGCTGATCGATGAGTTCGCCCACACCAATGCGCCCGGCTCGCGTCATCCGAAGCGCTGGCAGGACGTGCTGGAAGTGCTCGACGCCGGCATCGACGTCACCACGACGCTCAACATCCAGCACGTCGAGAGCCTGAACGACGTCGTCGCGCGTATCACCGGCGTCAGGGTGCAGGAGACCGTGCCGGACGAGGTGCTGCAACGGGCCGACGAGATCGAGCTGATCGATCTGCCGCCGGAAGAGCTGATCGGCCGCCTGCGCGAGGGCAAGGTCTACGTGCCGCAGCAGGTCGGCCGGGCGCTGGAGAACTTCTTCACCAAGGGCAATCTCACCGCGCTGCGCGAACTCGCCCTGCGGACCGCGGCGAGCCATGTCGATGCCGACATGCTGACCTATATGCAGGCCAATGCGGTGAAGGGCCCCTGGCCGACGCAGGAGCGCCTGCTGGTCTGCATCAACGAGGCGCCCATCGCGCGCGCGCTCGTGCGCGCGGGGAAGCGCATGGCCGACCGCGCGAAGATCCCGTGGATCGTCGCGACCGTCGTCACGCCGCGTCACGAGGCGCTCGGGGAGGAGGCGCGCGCCGCAACCCTCGAGGCGCTGCGCCTTGCCGAGACGCTGGGCGCCGAGCCGGTGACGCTGCATTCGGAATCGGATGCGGCATCCGAGGTGCTGGCCTTCGCGCGCAGCCGCAACGTGACGCGCATCGTCATCGGGCGGCCGCGTCGGCGCTGGCCCTTCGGCTACCTGCGCGAGCCGGTATCCGACCGCATCCTCGACCGGGCGACCGATTTCGAGGTGACGGTCGTCGCCCAGCATGCCCGGATCGAGCGCCGGCGCATCCTTGCGGCCGCGGACCTGCCGCGCTGGCGCCAATGGGGGCCGATCCTCGCGGAGACCGCGGCGGCGATGGCCGCATCGACGATCATCGCATGGCCTCTCGCGTCCTTTGTGCCGCTGGCCTCGCTGGCCGTCATCTATCTCGTTGCCGTGTCAGTCGTCGCGTTCCGGCGCGGGCTGGCGGCGGCGCTGGCCGCCAGCGTGCTCGGCTTCCTCACCTACAATTTCTTCTTCACGACGCCCTACTACTCGTTCGCGGTCGAGCAGGACGAGGCGGTGGTGGCGCTGCTCGTCTTCCTGGTCAGCGCGGTCTTCACGGGTACGCTGGCGAGCCGGCTCAAGGCGCAGGTCGATTCGATGCGGGCGGCGCAGCGGCGCACCGAGACGCTCTACGCCTTCGCCCGCAAGATCGCCTCGGCCCGCAAGGCCGACGACGTGCTCTGGGCCGCCGCGGCGCATATCGCCGCGACGCTCAACTGCCGCTCGCTGATCCTGATGCCCGATGCATCAGGAACGCTCGAACAGGTTCAGGGCCATCCCGCCATCGACGAACTGGACGCCAAGTCGGAGGGCGCTGCCCGCTGGGCCTTCGAGAAGAACGAACCGGCCGGCGCCGGGACGACGACCTTGCCGACCTCGGAATGGCTGTTCGTGCCGCTGGCGACCGCAAGCGCGCCGCTCGGCGTCATCGGCGTGCAGTTCCGCGAGCGCGGTGCCGGGCTCGATCCGGAGACCAAGCGCCTGCTGTTGGCCGTAGAGGACCAGGTCGCGGTGGCGCTGGAGCGGTTCACACTTGCCGCTGACCTTGAGGATTCACGCGTCAAGGCGGAGGGAGAGAAGCTGCGGGCGGCGCTGCTCAATTCGGTCAGCCACGACCTCCGAACGCCACTGGTGACGGTGATCGGCGCGGTCACCGGAATTGCCGAGGGCGACGAGGCGCTGAGCCCCGCCGACCGCCGCGAACTCGCGGCCACCGCGCTCGACGAGGCGCGGCGTCTTGATCGCTATGTACAGAACCTGCTCGGCATGACGCGGCTCGGCCATGGCGCGCTGGAACCGAAGCGGGCGGCGATCGACCTGCGCGAGATCGTCGGACGGGTGCGCGGCGATCTGCAACGCGCCATCGCCGGTCATACCCTTGCGGTCGATATGCCGCGCGATCTTGCCCCTGTGCTGGCCGATCCCGTGCTGATCGGGCAGGCGGTCGCCAATGTCATCGAGAACGCGGCGAAATATGCGCCGGCGGGCACGAGCATCGGCGTCAGGGCCGCCAATACCGGCGACACCGTCACGCTGACCATTTCCGACGAGGGTCCGGGCATTCCGCCGGCCGATCGCGAGAAGGTGTTCGACCTGTTCTACCGCGTCTCGAAGGGCGACGGAGCGCCGGCCGGGACCGGGCTCGGTCTTGCCATCGTGCGCGGATTGGTGGAAGCCCATGGCGGCAGGGTCACCGCCGAGGCGGGGCCGGCCGGCCGCGGAACCGCCATCGCGATCGTGCTGCCGCGGGCGGATGAGGCGGTCGTGCCGGACGAAGCGAAATGACGGAGACCGCCGAAGCCCATCGCGTGCTGGTGATCGAGGACGAGGCGCCGATCCGCCGCTTTCTCGCCATCGCCCTCGGCAGCGCCGGCTTTGCCATGGAGGAGGCGGCGCGCGGCCGCGAAGGCATCGAGAGGGCGGCGACGGCCGCGCCCGATGTCGTGGTCCTCGATCTCGGCCTGCCCGACATGGACGGCAAGGCGGTGGTCGCCGCCATCCGCGAATGGTCGCAGGTGCCGATCCTGATCCTTTCGGTGCGCGACGGCGAGGCCGAGAAGATCGCGGCTCTCGATGCCGGCGCGGACGACTACGTGACCAAGCCGTTCGCGACCGGCGAGCTCCTCGCGCGCCTGCGCGCGCTCGTGCGCAGCCGCCGCCGGGCCGATACGGAGCCACCGGCGGTCGCGATAGGCGATCTGTCCGTCGATCTCGCGCGCCGGCTCGTGACGATCGGCGGGCGCGAGGTGAAGCTGACGCGCAAGGAATATGACGTGCTGGCGCTGCTGGCGCGGTTTCAGGGCAGGCTGGTGACCCACCGCCAGTTGCTCTCGACGGTGTGGGGGCCGGCGCATCTCGACGACACGCATTACCTGCGCATCGCCGTCGGTCATATCCGCGACAAGCTTGGCGACGACGCTGCGGACCCCCGCTTCATCCTGACCGAGCCGGGGGTCGGCTACCGGCTGGCCTGAGGTGCGCGTGGAGCCGGCGCCATGCGTCAGCCGGCAAAGCCGCCGTCGTCGAGGAAGGCCAGTTCCGCAGGCGTCGAGGCGCGCCCGAGCATGCGGTTGCGATGCGGAAAGCGGCCGAAGCGCTCAACGATGGCACGATGGCCGAGCGCATGGTCGAGATAAGGCATGCCGATGCGCTGGTTCAGTTCGACCGCGCGGTGCTGGCAGGCGAGATCCTCTGCGTGGGAGTACGGCAGGTACAGGAAGACGCGCAGCGCCGGATCGATGCCGGCGTCCGCACCGGCGTTGTCGGCTTCGCGCGCGATGGAGAGTGCCAGCGGGTCGGTCGCATACATGTGGCCGGTGCCACGGAAGGCGTTGCGCGGGAACTGGTCGAGCAGGATCAGCAGCGCCAGAAGCCCGTCTGGAGAGGTGCGCCAGTCATCGAGTTCGCGGCGCGCCGCGGCGAAATGCGCGTCGAGGAAGGTGTCGCGAAACCGCCGGTCGAAATTCTCGCTCTTGGTGAACCACGCATCGTGGCCCGCGTCGCGCCAGAAGCTCACGACATCCCGATGCGAAAATTTTTGCCCTGACATGACAATCCCTTGGAATGCTCCACCGGAGATCAGAAGGAGCCCGAACGAAAGGTTAGCTCTACCTTAACCCGTCCCTCCCATGGTTGGCGAACGGGCGGCGGCGCCGGCCCGGTATCGCACGGCGCCCTGATTGAAGACTTGCCATGACGGTTTTGGGCAAGGCGGTTTCGTCCGCCGATCTGGACTGGGTCGAAGCAGGAACCTGGCGGATCATGGTGGCCGAGGATTCAGGCTTCTGGCGCAATGTCGTCCGGTCCGGAATCCGCGACTTCGCATCCGATCTGACCATCATCGAGGCCGGCGACGGGCAAAGCGCTCTCGACGCGCTGTCGCGCGATCGGATCGATATCGCCTTCGTGGATCTCGCCATGCCGGAGATCAACGGCGCCGAAGTGGTCAAGCGCATTCAGGCGGACGCGCGCATGCCGTTCTTCGCGGTGATCTCCGTGACATCGGACGCCGCCGAGATCGCGCGGATGCGGAGGCTCTCGGCCTATGACTATCTGGTCAAGCCGTTCGGCTCGCAGGACATCAAGCGGGTCCTGTCGACCTACGAGCGGATATCCCGGCAAAGCCGGGTGCTGATCGTCGATGATTCCGGTACGGCCCGCTCGATCATCCGGCGCATTCTCCAGCGCTCGATCTTCAATTTCGAGATCGTCGAGGCAGGCGACGGCATCGCTGCCTTCGAGCTCTATGCCGAGCAGCCCGCCGACATCGTGTTTCTCGATCTCAACATGCCCGGCCTGGACGGCGCACAGACCATGCGGATCCTGCGCGCCCACAACCGCAATGTCCGCGTCGTCCTGATGTCCGGCAATCAGGAGGCGCTCGACCGGCATGCGGTGCTGACCCCCGCCGCGTCGCTCAAGAAGCCGTTCTTCTCCAACGATCTCGACCGGGTCGTCCACCATCTGTTCGCGCTGCCGCTGCCCTACGGCGGCGTCTGAAGCCGCGCCGGCGCATGCCTGAGCGGCGGCGATGCATGGCGGTCGGGGCTGGCGCATCGGCATGCAGCTATCCTAGCCTCGTCCGGTAGACCGCCTGAGACGGGGATTGCCGTTTGGCTGAACATCGATCCGGCCGCCCCTTCGTGATCGACGGCGCGCAATATGCCCGCTGGTCGCGCAAGGTCTTCGAGGAGATGCGGGCAGGCGGCGTCGATGCCGTGCACGCGACCGTCGCCTATCACGAGAATTTCCGCGAAACGGTCGATCTGATCGCCGCCTGGAACCGGCGCTTCGCGGAACATGGCGACCTGATCGCGAAGGCGCGTTCGGTCGAGGAGATCGAGGCGGCGCGCGCCTCCGGTCGCACGGCCATCCTGTTCGGCGTCCAGAACCCGTCGCCGATCGAGGCCGATCTCGGTCTCGTCGAGGTGCTGGCCGATCTCGGCATCCGCTTTCTCCAGCTGACCTACAACAACCAGTCGCTGCTCGGCGCCGGCTGGCAGGAATACGAGGATGGCGGCATCACGCGGATGGGCCGCGAGGTGATCGCAGAGATGAACCGCTGCGGCATCGCCATCGACATGTCCCATGCCGGCGAGCGGACGGCGGTGGAGGCGATCGAGCGCTCGGCGCGGCCCGTGACCGTTTCGCACGCCAATCCGCGCTGGTGGCGCGACACGGCGCGCAACGCGTCGGACAGGGTGATCGATGCGCTTGCAGCCCATGACGGGCTGCTGGGCCTGTCGCTCTATCCCCATCACCTCGCGCGCGGCCCGGACTGCACGCTGGAGGATTTCTGCGCCATGGCCGCCCGCCTTGCCGAGCGGCTCGGGACGCACCGCATCGGCATCGGGTCGGATCTCTGCCAGGACCAGCCGGACAGCGTGGTCGCCTGGATGCGCGACGGACGCTGGACATTCCAGACCGCCGTGAACCCGAACGGGCCGCCGGTCTTCCCGCCGCAACCCGGCTGGTTCCGCTCCAACGCCGACCTTCCGGGCATTCGCGCGGGGTTGGTTGCGGTGGGCTTCTCGGCTGCCGAGGCTGACGGCATCATGGGAAACAACTGGATCGACTTCATGCGCCGCGCGTTCGTTCGCGGCTGAGGGGTGAGCTGATGCCGCGAATGAGCCTTTCCGGGATCGAGGCGCTTGCAGCGGAGGCGCTGATCAGGCACGGGGCGAGCGAAGCGCAGGCGAGGGCGCTCGCCGCCGGCATTGCCGGGGCCGAACGCGACGGTATCCGCTCGCACGGCCTGATGTACCTGCCGGTCTATTGCGAGCACCTGACCTGCGGCAAGGTAATCGGCGCGGCGGAGCCGGCGCTGTCGAAACCGGCACCGGGGGGTCTTGTGGTCGATGCCGGCTCGGGCTTTGCCCATGCCGCCATCGATCTCGGATTGCCGGAACTGATCGCCACCGCCAGGGCGCAGGGCATTGCCAGCCTCGCCATCCGCAACTCCTACAATTGCGGCGTGCTCGGCTATCACACCGAACGGATCGCGGCTGCCGGTCTCGTCGCCCTCGGCTTCACCAACGCGCCGGCGTCGATCGCGCCATGGGGCGCGAGGAAGCCTGTGCTCGGCACCAATCCGTGGTCGCTCGCCGTTCCCGACGGGGCGGGCGGCGCGCGCTTCGTCATCGACCAGAGCGCCAGCGTCGTCGCGAAGAGTGAGGTCATCAAGCGGTCGAGATCGGGCGAGGCGATCCCCGAGGGATGGGCCTTCGACGCCGAGGGCAGGCCGACCACCGACCCGGCGGCGGGTCTGAAGGGGACGATGGTGCCGGCCGGAGGCTACAAGGGGGTCGGTTCGGCGCTGCTGGTTGAAGTTTTTGCCGCCTGTCTCGCCGGCGCGACGCCGGGCATTCAGGCGAGCCCGTTCTCCGGGCCGGCGGGGGGGCCTCCGAAGACGGGGCAGTTCTTCATCGCCATCGCGCCGGACGCGTCGTCGGGCGGGGCCTTCGCGGATCGGCTCGCCGTGGTGGTCGAGGCGCTCGGCGCGGAGACGGGCGGCAGGTTGCCGGGCGGCCGCCGCGCGGCCGCGCGCATCCAGGCGGCGGGGGGCATCGAGGTCGATCAGGGAGCCCATGACACTCTCATGCGCCTCGCTGGTCGCGCATGATGGAGCTGCGATCACCCGATCAGGTCATGCGGCTCGACCGGCTCGGCGCATCGCATCCGACCCGGATCAGCTTCCTGCGCGCCATGCTGAGGCGGGTGGAAGGCGAGGGGTGGCGCTATTCGGTGCCGGTCTGGGAGATCGATGCTGACGGCTACGGTCATGCCGTGCTGCAGGTCGATGCGCCGGCCCATTCCTATTCGCTGGTCGCCTTCTCGACACCGCTCGACGACGCGATGCGCACCGACCGGGTGATCGCGGAAGCCTGGGACACCAGCTACGTGCTTTATGACGGCGTGCCGGACGCATGCGAGATCGCGCGGTTGCGGGCGAATGCGCCCCGGCAGGAAGCGGGCCGCTACAGTGAGCGCGACCTGATCCTGTCGCGCGCCAACAAGAGCGTCCGCCTGTTCGCGCATGTCGTGGAGACGCTCGCCGAGGGTCGGCAGCCGGATGCGGAACTCGTCGAGAGCGTCGGCTATCTCATGCGCACCACGGCGGTCTACGGCAACGGCAAGTTCGGCATTGCCGATCGCGACCGGATCGCCGGACGGCCGGAATTTTCCGGGCCGTTCCGGGCCGAGATGCTGAGCGTGTGGCTGATCCGCTCGTTCACGATCATGCTCGCCGAGCATGTCGCAGCCATGCGCGGGCGGGGGCAGGCGGCAAGGCTCGATCCGGCGATGCGGCGCAGCCTCGGCGTCGGCAATTCCACCGGGCTCGGCATGGCACCGTTTCTGGTCAAGCACCCCTTGCTGGTGCACCGCTGGTTTCACGCGCGAGAGACGGCCGTGGCAAGGGTCCGGGCCCGGCGGGCAGCCAGCGAGGCAGAGATCGCTGCTTTCATGGCGGCGCTCGCGACGATGCGCGAGAACGTCCGGCGCTGGCGGACCGAGGATCCGGTTCAGGCGCCGCGAGTGGCACGGCTCGCCGATGAGCTGGCGTATGTGGCCTGTGACGCTGCCAGCATCCTGCGCACCGGCGACCGTCCATGGAACGCGCTCTACCAGTTGCACGAGGCGAAACTGTCGCCGGAAGGGCAGGAGGCGGTCGCCGCCCTGATCCTCGAACCGCATGGCGCACTGGTGGACGACCTCGCCGACGCCATGGATGCGGACGAGGACGCAGTGTTCCGCATCGACGGGGCGATGGCCTGCGGCGTGCTGCGCGAGGCCGTCGACCGCGACTATGGCTGGGCGAAGCGCTTCGATTTCGCCTCGCCGGCGGCCGATGCGCGCTTCTGGTACGTCTCGGAGGAGAAGCTCGAGCCGCGCCTCGGCGAGCGGCATGCCGAGGAGGGCGCGGGCAAGGAGCAGCCGCTGGCCGTGGCGCGCGACGTCACGGCGCTGGCGGCAGCGCTAGCCGACGAGCCGACGGACATGACAGTCGCGGCCTTTCTCATGGCGCGGCCGGAATGGCGGCACGTCGTGCGGCGCGTCCAGATCGCGGCCGGCCATCCCTACGCGGAGGTGCGCGACAACCTGATCGGCGCATCGATGCGGCCGGTGGACCTCCTGCGCGCCAAACTGGCCTTCTTCGGCGCCAGCCGGTTCGATCCGCGCTCGGACCGCTGGCTCCGCATCTCGCTTTTCGCCGATGCGCCGTTCCCGGAGGACATTTGTCGGACCGAAGCCATGCGGGCTGCGTCATGAACGAGGGCCCCGTGATCGACCTGTCGCTGAACGAGGTGGAGGCCATCGCGGCCAAGGCCGCGCGCGGGGCGGGCCTGTCATGGGGCGGCGCCGAGGAGATCGGCAAGGCCGCCCGCGCCATGGCGACGGCGGGAGCGAACTGGGACGGCCTGCTGCTGGACCTGCTGCCGGCGGTCGCGGCGGCGACCATGCCGGCCGCCGAGATCGCCGTGCTCGATCGCTTCGCGTCGGTCGAGGGCGGCGCGCGGACCCGCTTCCACATCGCGCCGCAGCGGTTGGCGGCGCTGGAGGCGCTTGGCGCCCGCACCTATGTCGCGGCAACGGCGCGCTCCCGCGAGGCCGGCGCGGGGGCCGGACTCAGCGACAACGACTGATCCGGACTTCACCGCAATCGATTTCCGTTGCGTCCACCCAGCCACGGGGTAGGCTGTTCTCCGACACGGGGCTTTCGGGAGAATGCGCATGGCGACCAAGGCATCGGCTCAGGTCATTTCCATGCGCGGCGCAGGCTACTATTCCTCCAACACGGTCGGAGCAAAGGCGGTCATCGACAAGGCCGGCGGGCTTGTCGCCGACGCGCTCGCCGGGATGGTGATCAAGCCCGCGAAAACGGCCTTTTCCGTCTGCGACTACGGCGCGGCGGATGGCGGCACCTCGCTCGACCTGATGCGCCGCGTCGCGAAGATCGTCCGCGGGACCGCGCCCGACCGGCCGATTTCGCTGACCTATACCGATCTGCCGCACAACGATTTCTCGGCGCTGTTCCGCCTCACACAGGGGCTGCTCGGCGACCAGGCGAAGAAACCGCTGGCGGAGACGCCCGGTCTCTACATCTTCGGCTCGGGCACCAGCTTCTACCGGCAGATCGTTCCGGACGGCACGCTCGATCTCGGCTTCTCCGCCACCGCCATGCACTGGCTGAGCAAGCGGCCGGGGCTGATCGCAGACCACGTCCAGGCGGTCGGCGCCAGCGCCGAGGAACAGGCGCTGTTCCGCAGGCAGGCCATGGCCGACTGGGAGACCATCCTGTTGCATCGCGTGCGGGAGCTTGCGCGCGGCGGCAAGCTGGTGCTGGCCAATTTCTGCGCCGACGAGAAGGGCCGCTATCTCGGCAATACCGGCGGCGTGAACATGTTCGACGAGTTCGCCCGCCACTGGCGCGCGCTCCGGCAGAAGGGCCGCATCACCGATGCGGAATATGCCAACGCGACCTTCCCGCAATTCTACAAGACCCCGGACGAGTTCGCCGCGCCGTTCCGCGACAAGGGCTCGAAGGTGGCGAAGGCCGGCCTCAGGCTGGACCACATCTCGACCGCCGTCACGAAATGCCCTTACGCGGCGGATTTCAGGAAGCATGGCGACGCCGCCGCCTTCGCGCGCGCCTATGTGCCGACGCTTCGCTCGTGGTCAGAGACGGTCTTTGCCGGCGCGCTCGATCCGAAGCGCAGCCCGCAGGAGCGCGCCTCGATCGTCGACGCCTTTTACGGGGCATACGAGGCCGAGGTCGCGAAGAGCCCGGAGGGGCACGCGATGGACTACGTCCACTGCTTCATGGTGATGACCAGAAGCGGCGGGCGCTAACGATATCAGAGGTCGCTTAGGTCTTCGGGGGAACGTCGAGGAAGGCGCGAAAACGTGCCACCGACGCGAGACAGACGGGAGAACTCGCATGAAACGACGCCATTTCATTGCCGGAACGGCTGGGGCGGCTGCCGCCGCCATCGCGGCACCGGCCCTTGCCCAGACACCCACCGTGCGCTGGCGCATGGTGACGAGCTGGCCGAAGAGCCTCGACACGCTGCAAGGCTCCGCCGTCGCCATGGCAGAGCGGATCAGTCAGGTCACCGACGGGAAATTCCAGATTCAGGTGTTCGCGGCCGGCGAGATCGTGCCCGCGCTCGGCGTGTTCGACGCCACCCAGAACGGAACGGTCGAGTGCAGCCACACGCTCTCGACCTATTTCTTCGGCCGTAACCCCGCGATCGGCTTCCAGGGTGGCATGCCGTTCGGGCTCAACACGCGCCAGCAGCAGGCGTGGATGTTCGCGGGCGGCGGGCGCGAACTGATGCGCGACATTTTCGCCAAGTACAACATCGTCGCCATGCCGTGCGGCAATGTCGGCGTGCAGATGGGCGGCTGGTTCCGCAAGGAAGTGAATTCGCTCGACGACCTCAGGGGCCTGAAATTCCGCATCGGCGGCGTCGGCGGCACGGTCCTGTCGAAGCTCGGCGTCGTGCCCCAGCAGATCGCGGCGGGCGATATCTATACCTCGCTGGAGCGCGGCACGATCGATGCGGCCGAGTGGGTCGGTCCCTATGACGACGAGAAACTCGGTTTCGTGAAGGTCGCCCGCTACTACTACACGCCCGGCTGGTGGGAGGGCTCCGGAGAGATCTCGACCTTCGTCAATACAGGGAAATGGGCGGAGCTGCCGCCGGCCTTCAAGGCGGCCTACGAGGCGGCGGCCAGCGAGCAATGCGTGCAGATGATGGCGCATTACGATGCCAAGAACCCGGAGGCCCTGCGCCGGCTGGTTGCTGCCGGCGCCCAGCTGCGCGCCTTTCCGCGGCCGGTGCTCGAAGCCTGCTACAAGGCGACGATCGAGACGCTCGACGACATCGCCTCCAAGAACGACGAGTTCAAGAAGGTCTATGAAAGTTGGAAGAAGTTCACCGACGAGTCGAACCTCTGGTTCCGCATCGCGGAGAACACGCTGGACCAGTTCCGTTTCGCCGCGCCCAGCTGGGTGAAGGCGTAAGGGCATCGCTGCCCGGGCCGCCGGCCGGCATGCCCGCCCGGCGGCTCCCGACACTTCCCATCGGCGCGCGAACCTGCTGATGTGCGGCGGCCGGCCGTTCGCGGCCGGCGCAGCTGCTCACCCATGACGACGGACCCATGACCTATTCCGCATTCAGGCTGTTTCGCGAGGGCCTGCGGGACCATTCCGGATGGGAAGAGGCCTGGCGCGACGCCGAACCGCAGCCGGCCTACGACGTGGTGATCGTCGGCGGCGGCGGCCACGGGCTGGCGACCGCCTACTACCTCGCGAAGGAACACGGCATCGGCCGCGTGGCGGTGCTGGAGAAGGGCTATATCGGCGGCGGCAATACCGGGCGGAACACGACCATCGTGCGCTCGAATTACCTGCTGGAGGCCAATGCCCATTTCTACGAGCTGTCGCTGAAGCTGTGGGAAGGGCTGTCCGCCGACCTCAACTATAACGTCATGTTCTCCCAGCGCGGCGTGCTGAATCTGGCGCATTCGGATGCGCAGCGCGATGCCCATATGCGGCGGGGCAACGCCATGCGCCTCAACGGCATCGATTCCGAATGGCTGACGAAGGAGCAGGTGGCGGCCTTCGTGCCGCACCTCGACGTGTCGGAAAATGCCCGGTTCCCGGTTGTCGGCGGCCTGTTGCAGCGGCGCGGCGGCACGGCGCGGCACGACGCGGTCGCCTGGGGCTATGCGCGCGCGGCCTCGCGGCGCGGCGTCGATATCGTCCAGAACTGCGAGGTCACCGGCTTCGTCATCGATGGCGGGGCGGTGAAGGGCGTCCAGACCAGCCGCGGCACGATCCGGGCGAAGAAGGTCGGCATCGCGGTGGCGGGCCATACCAGCCACGTCGCGGCCCTGGCGGGCCTCAAGCTGCCGATCGAGAGCCATCTCCTGCAGGCCTTCGTATCCGAGCCGATCAAGCCGTTCATCGACACGGTGGTCACCTTCGGCGCCGGGCACTTCTATGTCAGCCAGTCCGACAAGGGCGAGATGGTGATGGGCGGCGACCTCGACTTCTATCCGTCCTACGCCCAGCGCGGAAACCTGCCGATCATCGAGGAGGCCATGTCCTGTGGCCTGCAAATGTTCCCGGCGCTGTCGCGGCTGCGCATGCTGCGCCACTGGGGCGGCATCATGGACATGTCGATGGACGGCTCGCCGATCATCTCCAAGACGCCGATATCCGGCCTCTACCTCAATGGCGGCTGGTGCTATGGCGGCTTCAAGGCGACGCCGGGTTCGGGCTTCGTCTTCGCCCACACCATCGCGCGCGACGAGCCGCATCCGATGAACGCGGAGTTCCGGCTTGACCGGTTCGAGCGCGGCTATGCCATCGACGACAAGGGCGCCGGCCCGACGCCGCAGGCGCACTAGGGAGCGGAACCATGCTGACCATCCGCTGTCCCCATTGCGGCGAACGGACCCATACCGAGTTCACCTTCATCGGCGACGGCGAGCGCATGCGCCCGGCCGACGATGCGAGCGCGGCGGCCTGGTACGACTACGTCTATCTGCGCGACAACAGGCGCGGCCCGCTGGCCGAGATCTGGCAGCACACGCTGGGATGCCGCGGGTTTGCGCTGGTCGAGCGCGACCTCGTCACCCACGCGGTAAGCGGGACGCGGCCCTTGCCGCCGACACGGTTGCCGGGAGCGTCGTCATGAGCTTCCTGCGCAGCCGCGACCCGGGGCCGCCATTGGCCGCCGCGCAGATGCCGCAGCCGGGGCGGCTGGCATCGGGCGGCGCGGTGGACCGCGAGCAAGCGCTGGCCTTCACGTTCGACGGCAAGCGTCTTGCCGGCTATGCGGGCGACACGCTCGCTTCGGCGCTGCTGGCCAACGGCGTTCATCTCGTCGGACGCTCGTTCAAATATCACCGCCCGCGCGGCATCCTGTCGGCGGGGGCGGAAGAACCCAATGCCATCGTGCGGATCGGGGAGGGCGATCGCGCCGACCCGAACAGCCGCGCGACCATGGCCGAGCTCCACGAGGGACTGGTCGCGGAGAGCCAGAACCGGTTCCCCTCGCTGAACATCGACCTCGGCGCGGTGAACTCGCTGGTCTCGCGCTTCCTGCCCTCCGGCTTCTACTACAAGACCTTCATCGGGCCGGGGTTCGTCGGGCAGAACCGCGCCTGGATGGTCTATGAGAAGGGCATCCGCCATGCGGCCGGCATGGGCCGGGGCGTGCCCCATGCCGACCCCGACAGCTACGAGCACCGCACCGCGCATTGCGACGTGATCGTGGTCGGCGGCGGCCCGGCGGGCCTTGCGGCGGCGCTGGCGGCGGCCGATGCCGGAGCGGACGTGCTCCTCGTCGACGAGCGGCCGCAGCTCGGCGGCCAGTTGCGTTTCGAGACCTACGAGATCGATGGTATGGCCGCGCCGGATTTCGCGTCGCGCGTCGCGGCCGACCTGTCGTCGCGGCCCAATGTCCGGGTGCTGACGCGCACGACCGCGTTCGGCTTCTACGACCATGGCACGGTGGCGCTGCTCGAACGCGTCACCGACCATCTCGGTCCGGCCGCGCCGGCCGATCTGCCGCGTCAGCGCCGCTGGCAGGTGAAGGCAAGGCAGGTGGTGCTGGCTCAAGGGGCCATCGAGCGGCCGCTGGTCTTCGCCGACAACGACCTGCCAGGGGTGATGCTGGCCTCGGCCGCGCGCCGCTACGCCAATGAATATGCGGTCGCGGCCGGACGGCACGTGCTGGTCTTCACCACCAACGACGACGGCTACCGCACCGCCATCGACCTGAAGGCGAAGGGCATCGATGTCGTGCTGGTCGCAGACGCGCGGCCGGCTCCGGGCATCGTCGCGGACTGGGCGCGCGGCGCGGGAATCGAGGTTCTCGCCGGCCATGTGGTGACACAGGCGACCGGGCGCGGTCGCGTGCAGGGGGCGGCCGTCGCGCCGCTCGCGGGCGGGCGGGCGCGGATCGTCGCCTGCGACCTCATCGCCATGTCCGGCGGATTCTCACCGGCCGTACACCTCCATTCGCAGGCCGGCGGCAAGCTGGTCTGGCGCGACGAGATATCAGCCTTCGTGCCGGGCCGGATCGGTCAGGCCGCGCGGTCCGCCGGGGCCGGCAACGGTGTCTTCGCGCTCGATGGCCTGATCCGCGAGGGCGCTGAAGCCGGCGCCGCTGCGGCGGAAGCCGCCGGTTTCGCGCGCAGGGCGCTGCCCGACTGGCAGGTCGCCGACGAAGCGCCGGCATCGCCGTCCGAACCGCTCTGGGCGGTCGCCCTGCCGGAGGGGGTGAAGGCCAAGCGCTTCGTCGACTTCCAGAACGACGTGACCGCTTCCGATCTCGGCCTTGCCGTGCGCGAGAACTACCGGTCCATCGAGCACGTCAAGCGCTACACGACGCTCGGCATGGGCACCGACCAGGGTAAGACCTCGAACATCAACGGCCTCGCCATCGTCGCGGAAGCGCGCGGCGCGCCGATCCCCGAGGTTGGCACCACAACGTTCCGGCCGCCCTATACGCCCGTGACGCTCGGCGCGCTGGCCGGCGCGGAGGTCGGCCAGCACCATGCCCCGAAGCGGCGGACGCCGATGGACGCCTGGCATCGCGCCAACGGGGCGGTGATGACCGCCTCCGGCCTGTGGGACCGCCCGAAGACCTATATCCGCGCCGGCGAGACCTACCGGGAGGCCTGGATCCGCGAGACGCTGATCGTGCGGGCCGGCGTCGGAATCTGCGACGTCTCGACGCTCGGCAAGATCGACGTGCAGGGCCCGGATGCCCAGGCCTTCCTCGACCGGCTCTACTGCAACCCGATGGCGTCGCTCGCCGTCGGCAAGGCGCGCTACGGGTTGATGCTGCGCGATGACGGTTTCGTCATGGACGACGGCACCGTGACGCGCATCGCCGAGAACCGCTTCTACGTGACGACGACCACGGCCAATGCGGCCAAGGTGCTGATGCACATGGAATACCTGCTGGCGACGGCCTGGCCGGACATGAAGGTGCAGGTGGCCTCCATCACCGATCAGTTCGGCCAGATCGCGGTGGCGGGGCCGCGGGCGAGGGCGGTGCTCGAGAAGATCGCGGGCAGGGCGCTCGGCAACGACGTGCTGCCCCACCTCGGCACTACCGAGGCCCTTGTTGCCGGCGTGCCGGTGCGACTGTTCCGCGTCAGCTATTCCGGCGAGATGGCCTATGAGGTCGCGGCGCCCTGGCGCGGCGCGCTGGGCGTCTGGGAAGCGCTGGTCGCGGCCGGGGCCATGCCCTACGGGCTGGAGGCCATGGGTGCGATGCGCATCGAGAAAGGCCATGTCGCAGGAGCGGAACTCGACGGCCGCACGACCCCGGCCGATCTGGGGCTCGGGCGCATGGTCTCGGCGAAGAAGCACTTCGTCGGCAAGGCGATGCTCGGCCGCGCGGGCCTCAACGATCCGGACCGGCTCCGGCTGGTTGGGCTGGAGCCTGCCGACGGGGTCACACCGATCCCGGCCGGGGCCAATCTCGTCCACGATCCGAATGCGCCGGCACCCATGCCGATCCTCGGCCATGTCACCTCGGCGACCTGGAGCCCGACACTGCGCAAGTCCATCGCGCTAGCGCTGATGAAGCCGAGCGCGACCGAAGGCGGGCGCATGGTCGTGGCGGCGGCGCCGATCGTTGGAGCGATCGTGCCGGTGAAGATCGTCGATCCCGTCTTCCTCGATGCCGCAGGGGAGCGGATGCATGGCTGACGCAGACGCCATGACAAAGGTCGCCGTCACCCGGGCATCGCCCGAAGCGCTGCTACTGGTCAGCGCCCATCGGGATGCTGTCGGGGCGGGCGAGGCGCTGTCCGCGGCTCTCGGCTGCGCCCTGCCATCGGTCAACCGATGGACCGGCGGGGCCGGCGTGCAACTCGTCTCCGCGGGCCTCGACCGCTGGTTCGTGATCGGGCAGGGCGAGGCCGAGCCGGTACTGGCCGAACGCGTCGAGGCTGCCGTGGCCGATCGCGGCGCGGTGGTCGACCTGACCCACGCGCGGGAAATCTTCGGCCTCTCCGGCGACGGCGCGCGGACCGTCCTCTCGAAAGGCTGCACGGCCGACCTGAGGTCGGCATCCTTCGGGCCCGGCGGGGCGATCGTCACGGCCATCGGCAAGATCGGCGTGACCATCGTCGCCCAGGACGGCGGGCGGTTCGATATCCACGTTCCGAGCTCCTACGCGGACTTCTTCGCGGAATGGCTGGAGACCGCGAGCCGAGCCACGTCCTGACCGGGTGGCGCGACATCTTTGCGCTGCACACGGTTTTCTGTGGGTCATACGTATATGTCCGTATGCAAACGGAATGTTCCGCGCTCCTAGAGTGCGGCAAGAGGCGGCTTTGTCAGACCGCCACCAGAGGAGAATGACGATGTCGCCCATGCTCACCCTGCGCCGCCTCTCGGCGGGCGCGGCCTTTG
The DNA here is from genome assembly GCF_016793595.1 of Phreatobacter sp. Taxonomy (GTDB): domain Bacteria; phylum Pseudomonadota; class Alphaproteobacteria; order Rhizobiales; family Phreatobacteraceae; genus Phreatobacter. Next base: position 7,024 of record NZ_JAEULY010000027.1, on the reverse strand, counting down.
TCGCGGCGATGGCGCTTGGCAGCGCCGCTCAGGCCCAGACCAAGGTCAATATCGGCATTTCCGGCTGGACCGGCTTCGCGCCGCTGACGCTGGCCAAGGAGGCCGGGATATTCGCGCGCAACGGCCTCGACGTGACGATCCGCAAGATCCCGCAGGCGAGCCGCCACCTCGCCATCGCCTCCGGCGACATCCAGTGCGCCGCGACCACGGTCGAGACCTGGATCTCGTGGAATGCCAGCGGTATCGCGACCACCCAGATTTTCCAGCTCGACAAGAGCTACGGCGCCGACGGCATGGCCGTGCGCAGCGGCATCAACTCGATCCGCGACCTGCGCGGCCGGACAGTCGCGGCTTCGGCGCCCGGCACCTCGCCCTATTTCGCGCTCGCCTGGATGCTGAAGGAGAACGGCCTCTCGATCCGCGACGTCACGATCGTCAACATGGAGCCGGGGCCGGCTGCGCAGGCCTTCGTCGCCGGACAGAACGACGCCGCCATGACCTACGAGCCCTATCTCTCCTCGGTTCGCGCCGCGCCGCAGGCCGGCAAGATCATCGCCACCACCCTCGACTATCCGATGGTCATGGACACGTTCGGCTGCACGCCAGCCTTCCTGCAGGCGAACGAGGCCGCGGCACGGGCGCTGGCCAAGAGCTATTTCGAGGCGCTGGAGATGATCCGGACCAACCAGGCGGAAGCCTACCGCATCATGGGCGCGGACGTCCGGCAGACGGCCGAGCAATTCGGCAATTCCGCGCAGTATCTGCGCTGGCAGGACCGCGACGCGAACAAGACCTTCTTTGCCGGCGAGTGGCGGCGGTTCACGGAGAAGGCAGCCGACCTGCTGCTGGAAATCGGCGTGATCCGGCAGAAGCCGAACTTTGACACGATGGTCGATACGCGGTTCATCCAGTAGCCGCGCGCCCGCATGTGCCGCTCATGGCCGGGTCAAGCCCGGCCATGACGCTTTCTGGAAGGTCGTCGGCTGACGGATCGGAGCCCATGAAACCCCTCGAACCCGTCTCGCCGGGCACGCGCATCGTCCTCGGCATATCGTTCTTCGTGGTGTTCTTCGCGGCCTGGGCTGCGATCACCTTTGGCGGCCTCGTGCCGAAGCTGTTCCTCGCCGATCCCCTGACGATGCTCCAGGAGGGCTGGAACCTCATCACCCATCACGGCTTCCTGAAGGATATCGGCGTCACGGTCTGGCGCGTGGTCGGCGGGTTCATTCTTGCCGCGCTCATCGCCGTGCCGCTGGGGCTCGCCATGGGCGCCTACAAGCCGGTGGAGGCCTTCTTCGAGCCCTTTGTCTCCTTCGCGCGCTATCTGCCGGCCTCGGCCTTCATTCCGCTGTTCATCCTGTGGGCCGGCGTCGGCGAGAAGCAGAAGCTGCTGGTCATCTTCGTGGGTTCGGTGTTCCAGATCGTGCTGATGGTGGCGGTGGCGGTCGGCTCGATCCGCCGCGATCTGGTCGAGGCGGCGCTGACGCTCGGCGCGCGCGACCAGGGCATTGTCGGGCGGGTCATGGTGCCGTTCGCCGCCCCCCAGATCGCCGAAATCCTGCGCCTCGTTCTCGGCTGGGCCTGGACCTATGTCATCGTCGCCGAACTGATCGGGTCATCGTCCGGCATCGGCCACATGATCATCGAAAGCCAAGCGCTGCTCGCCACCGGCCAGATGATCTTCGGCATCATCGTCATCGGCGTCATCGGGCTCATCTCCGACTTCCTGTTCAAGGCGCTGAACCAGAAGCTGTTCCCGTGGAGCACGATATGAGCGGCGTCGTCGTCAAGGGCGTGTCGCGCACCTTTCCGGGCGTGCGCGGCGGCGCGCCGGTTCAGGCGCTGTCTCCCGTCGATCTGACGGTCGGGGAGGGCGATTTCGTCGCGATCCTCGGGCCGTCCGGCTGCGGCAAGTCGACGCTTCTGCGCATCGTCGCCGGCCTCGACAGGCCGACCACCGGCACTGTGACGCTCGACGGCAAGCCGGTGACGGAGCCGGGCGCCCAGCGGGGCATGGTGTTCCAGAGCTACACGCTGTTCCCGTGGCTGACGGTCGCCGAGAACATCCAGTTCGGGCCGCGCGAGCGGGGCGTGGCGGTGACCGAGCGGCGCGACATCGCCGAGCGGCTGATGGCGCAGGTCGGCCTTGCCCAGTTCGCCAACCACTATCCCAAGCAGCTTTCCGGGGGAATGCAGCAGCGCGCGGCGCTGGCGCGCGCGCTTGCGAACGACCCGAAGGTTCTGCTCCTCGACGAGCCGTTCGGCGCGCTCGACCACCAGACGCGGTCGCTGATGCAGGAACTGCTGCTGAAGATCTGGGAAGACAACCGCAAGACCGTGCTGTTCGTGACCCACGACATCGAGGAAGCCGTGTTCATGGCCAACCGCGTGCTGGTGATGAGCGCAAGGCCGGGGCGGTTCAAGAGCGAGGTGCAGGTGCCCTTCGCCCATCCGCGCTCCTACCGGATCAAGACGGCGCCGGAATTCGCGCGGCTGGAAGAACAGCTGACGGAGGACATTCGCGGCGAGACGATCATCGCCGCGCAGGCGGGCTTTTGACCTCCGTCAGGTAACGACGCGCTTGATGGCGGCAAGGTCAGTCGCGAGGTCGAGCAGGCGATCGTCGGCATCCGGCCCCGGAATCTCGTCGATCGAGAAATCGAGCACGGCGAAGACCATGCTGGTCGACGGCGCGGCATAGCCGAGCGCGAGGTGCCAGTCGGGGAAGTGCCGGCGGGTGATGACCGCCCGCTCGACGAGACGCAGCGAATGGTGGCGGGGATCGGCGCCGAGCTTCGCGTAGAGAGCATCGATCGCCGCGGACGGCCCTTCGATGACCTGCGCGAACCAGCGGCGCGCACAGACGAGGAAACCGGTAATGCCGGCTCCCGCATTGGCCTTCGACGCTACCTGCTCGATATCGGCGAAGGCCATATTGAAGCCGCTGGCGTCGGTCGGCAGTTCGTGCGCGCTGACATAGGTCAGCCGGATGAGATCGGCGTCTTCCGACATTGTCTGTCCTTGCTGAGGGGACTGTGCGCCGGCTCGGCAACAAGGCCGACGACGGAGAAGGGGGCCTGTCGGGCGCGCAATAGCAGCGGCGACAGGGCGCTGATACCACAACCCGCTTCCTCCCGTGGCGTTCCCTCAGCGCTCGCCGAAGGAGGCGAGGCTTCCCTTCAGGCTATGAGTTTGCCCGGCGAATCCTGCTCCATCGGCCATTTCGGCCGCTGTATCCGATGGTAATCGTGGGTCTGGTAGCGCTGCGACGACGGCCCCTGCGTTTCGGAATAAAAGACCGTCGAGGCGAGCGGACCATAAGCCGCCATGAAATGCTGGGCCGATTTCAGCACGAGCAGCCGGTAGGATTTCGGGTTGAGGCCGAGATCGGTGAACAGCTCGCGTCCCAGCGCCTGGCAGCGATTGGTGTTGAGGATCACATCGACGCCGCCGATGCGCACTGCGGCGAGATCGCCGACCGCCGCCTTGGCGTCGCCGAAGCTCTGCCAGCGGTCGGTGGCGACCGCCAGAACCTCGCAATCGGCATCGACCGGATCACCTGAGAGATCGGAGGTCTTGCCGCCGATCCTCAGGCGCACCCTGCCGCCCGGACCGACGGCATGGCAGAACGACACGGACACGGGGTCCCAAAGGGGCGCGACCGCCGTGCCCTTCACGCCACGGCGGATCAGCTCGTGCAGCGCCATCGTGTTGTCGGAAGCCGAGCCGCCGCCGGCATTGTCGGCTGGCTCGGCGATGATCGCAGGCCCGTTGGCCGTATTCGTCGCCAGCGCCTGGTCGAGCGCGTCGACGAAATCGAGATCGGGCGGGGCGGTCTTGCCGCGCAGCGCGATGATCTCCTCGCCGAGCTGCCGCGCCAGCGCGTCGCCCTTCGGCTTGGCATTGTCGGTGTAGACCAGCATGCGCGAGCCCATTTCCGGCACGTCGGCATGGGGAAAGCCGTGGACGAAGGAGACGGAGAGAACGCCGTCCTTGCCCTCGAAGCTCTTCTGCCGAGCGACGAAGGACAGGTTCGGCTCCGACGTGGTCGGATAGAAGGCGATCATGCCGCAGTCGTAGAGCGAGGCGACCGGACGGATTTCCTTGCGGATGGTCTTCAGCACCAGCGTCACCAGTTCCTCGGCGCGCGGCACGATGTCGGTGTGCGGATATTCCTTGAACAGCACGATGACGTCGGCGAGGCGGAGACGCTTGAGCGTCAGGTGGCAGTGCGGATCGAGCTCGACGCCGATGACGCAATCCGGCCCGACAATGGCGCGCACGTGGTCCAGCAGGTCGCCCTCGCAGTCGTCATAGCCGTCCGCGACCATGGCGCCGTGCATGCCGAGCAGGACGCCGTCCACCGGCATCGCGGCCTTCAACTGCCCCAGAACCTCGTCGCGCATGGTCTCGTAGGCGCGCCTGGTGGTGAGGCCCGCCGGCTGGGCGAAGAAGCACGAGCCCTCGATGAGGGTGAAGCCCTCCTGCTGCGCGCGCCGGCGCGCGACGAAGAGCGGCGCCGTGCAGAGGCTTGGCTGGTCGGGATGTTCGCCCGGCCGCGCGACGAAGCAGGAGAGATAGCTCTCCAGCGAGGTCGGGATCGGCGAGAATGTATTGGTCTCGGTGGCGATGCTGGCCGTGAACAGGCGCATGAATTCAGGTCCCGATGCAGTGTTGCTCCGACGCCATTCGACCCTGTCACGACCCGCGGCTCAAGGTGGCAGGCGGCATGCCGTCCATGACGATGCGGAAGCCTGCCGGTCCCGCATCGGCGCCATGCCTTGTCCAACAGCCGCCGACCGGCATAGTCAGTGGTATGTCCGATGCACTCCGCCTGCCGGCCGGCGCCACCTTCCTCCTCAATCCGGCGCTCGACCGCACTCTTGCCTATGGGCCCGAACAGCGGGCGATCCTGTCGCTGGATGGCGGGGCAGCCGCCTATCGGGCGATCAGCCGATGGGACGGCTATCAGCCGACGCCGCTGATCGCGCTGGAGGCCATGGCGCGCGCGGCCGGCGTCGGCGTGGTTCTCTACAAGCACGAGGGCAGGCGCTTCTCGCTGAAGAGTTTCAAAGCGCTGGGCGGCGCCTATGCGGTCCAGCGGCTGGTCGAGCAGCGCGGCTCGGCAGACGGCCTGACGGTTACCTGCGCCACCGACGGCAATCACGGCCGCGCTGTTGCCTGGGGCGCGAAACGGCTGGGCGTCAAGGCGATCATCTATGTCCACGAGACGGTCAGCGAGGGCAGGGCGGAGGCCATCGCCGCCTTCGGCGCCGAGGTCCGGCGGGTTCCCGGCAATTACGACGACGCCGTGCGGGCCTCGGCCGAGGCTGCCGCCGCCAATGGCTGGACCATCGTCTCCGACACCTCCTGGCCGGGCTATGACCTCATTCCACGCGACGTGATGCAGGGCTATGCCGTGCTGGCGCTGGAGGCCGAGAGCCAGGGCGCGACGCCGACCCACGTCTTCGTGCAGGGCGGCGTCGGCGGCCTCGCGGCCGGCATGCTGTCCTACTACTGGGAGCAGCAGGGAGCGCAGCGGCCGGTCGTGGTCGTGGTCGAGCCGGTCCAGGCGGATTGCCTGTTCCAGAGCGCGCTGGCCGGGCGCTGGACGACGGTCGGCGGCGATCTCGATACGATCATGGCGGGTCTTGCCTGCGGTGAGCCCTCCGAACTCGCCTGGAAACTGCTGTCCCCGGGCGCCGACGCCTTCGTGACCATCCCGGACGAGCGGGCGGCCGACGCCATGCGCGACCTGGCGCCGCTCGGCATCGCCGCGGGCGAATCGGGTGTCGCGGGGCTTGCCGGCTTTCGCGCGATCGCCGGCGATGCGCGGGTGCGCGCGGCGCTCCGGCTCGGTCCGGATTCGCGCATATTGTGCATCGGCACGGAGGGCGCGACCGATCCGGAGATCTACCGCGAGATTGTCGGCCGGGATGCCGCCGAGGTCGAAAGGAGCGCTGCATGAGCCGCATCGTCACGGTCGGAGCCGCCCAGATGGGGCCGATCCAGCGTGCGCATTCGCGCCGCGAGGTCGTCGCCCGCATGGTCGAGATGATGCGCGAAGCGGCCTCTCACCGCTGCGATCTCGTCGTCTTTCCGGAATTGACGCTGACGACCTTCTTTCCGCGCTGGTGGATGGAGGACAGGAACGAGATCGACGCCTTTTTCGAGCGCGAGATGCCGTCCAACGAGACCGCGCCGCTGTTCAACGAAGCCGCCCGGCTCGGCATCGGCTTCTCGCTCGGCTATGCGGAGCTGACGCCGGAAGGCCGGCACTTCAACACCGCTGTTCTCGTCGACAAGTCGGCGCGCATCGTCGGCAAGTACCGCAAGATTCATCTGCCCGGCCATGCCGGGCACGAGCCGTGGCGCGCCTTCCAGCACCTGGAGAAGCACTATTTCGAGGTCGGCGACCTCTCGTGGGGTGTCTGGAACGCCCTCGGCGGCCATATGGGCATGATGATCTGCAACGATCGCCGCTGGCCGGAAAGCTACCGGGTCATGGGCCTGCAGTCGGTGGAGATGATCCTGCTCGGCTACAACACGCCCCGGCACAATCCGCCGGCGCCCGACCACGACCGTCTCTCGGAGTTCCATAACCAGCTCGTCATGCAGGCCGGAGCCTACCAGAACGGCACCTGGGTCGTGGGCGTCGCCAAATGCGGCGTCGAGGAGGGCTGCGAGATGATCGGCGGCTCGTCCATCGTCGCGCCGACCGGCGAGGTGATCGGGCAGGCCCTGACGCAGGACGACGAGCTCATCGTCGCCCGCTGCGATCTCGACCTGACGAAGAGCTACAAGGCCTCGACCTTCAATTTCGACATGCACCGCCAGCCGGACCAGTACCGGCGGATCGTCGAGCAGCGGGGCGCGGTGGGGCCTGAGGGGTGATCGGGAGGATATCAAGCTCGGGCACTTGTCGTGGGTGGGGGGGCGCGGCCCCCCCCCCCACCACAAAAAAAAAAACAGTGTGGAATTATACGACGGTGGACCCCGGGCGGGCCGGGCCGCACGGGTGATG
>NZ_JAEULY010000011.1 GCF_016793595.1 Phreatobacter sp. | reverse complement strand
CGCCTTGTCGATCTGGTCATACGCCGTGAACGTCGCGCCGCCAGACTCAGCCAGAACCTTCGTGATCGCAGCCGTCAGAGACGTCTTGCCATGGTCAACGTGGCCGATCGTCCCGATGTTGCAATGCGGCTTGTTGCGTTCAAACTTTTCCTTGGCCATCGCGGCCTCCTTCAATGTGCGCCCTGCCGGAGGATCTGGTTGGAGACCCGGTCAGGCAGTTGGATTGCTTAGGCGTATTTGGCCTGGACTTCGGCGGCGACGTTGGACGGCGCCTGATCGTAGTGGCTGAACTGCATCGTGTAGCTGGCGCGGCCCTGGCTGAAGGAGCGCAGCTGGTTGACGTAGCCGAACATGTTCATCAGCGGCACCTTGGCCTGGATGACATTGGCGTTGCCGCGCATGTCCTGGCCCTGGATCTGGCCACGGCGGGAATTGAGGTCGCCGATGACCGAGCCGGTGTACTCCTCGGGAGTCACCACCTCGACGCTCATGATCGGCTCGAGCAGGACCGAGCCGCACTTCTGCAGCGCCTCACGCATGGCGGCGCGGGAGGCGATTTCGAAGGCGAGAACCGAGGAGTCGACCTCGTGGTAGGCGCCGTCGATGAGAGTCGTCTTGACGTCGACCACGGGGAAGCCGGCGATGATGCCCGCGCCCATGACCGAGTCGATGCCCTTCTCGACGCCGGGGATGTATTCCTTCGGCACCGAGCCGCCGACGATCTTCGACTCGAACGCATTGCCGGCGCCCGGCTCGTTCGGCTCGACGATCAGCTTGATCTTCGCGAACTGGCCGGTACCGCCCGTCTGCTTCTTGTGGGTGTAGTCGATCTCGGCCTTCTTGGTGATCTTCTCGCGGAAGGCCACCTCGGGAGCGCCGACCGTCACGTCCACCTTGTGGGTGCGGCGCAGGATGTCGACCTTGATGTCGAGATGCAGCTCGCCCATGCCTTTGATGCGGGTCTGGCCGGACTCGGCATCGGTCGACACACGGAAGGACGGATCCTCGCCGGCGAGCTTCATCAGCGCCAGCGCCATCTTCTCCTGATCGGCCTTGGTCTTCGGCTCGATCGCCATCTCGATGACCGGCTCGGGGAATTCCATGCGCTCCAGGATGACCGGCTTCTGCGGGTCGCAGAGCGTGTCACCGGTGCGGGTGTCCTTCAGGCCGACCAGCGCGACGATGTCGCCGGCATAGGCTTCCGAGATTTCCTCGCGGTTGTTGGCGTGCATGAGAACCATGCGGCCGACGCGCTCGTTCTTCTCGCGGGAGGAGTTGAGCAGGCCCATGCCCTTCTCGAGCTTGCCCGAGTAGATGCGGCAGAAGGTCAGGACGCCGTACTGGTCGTCCATGATCTTGAAACCCAGAAGCGCCAGCGGCTCGGCGTCGGAGGACTTACGCTCGGTTTCCTGCTCGGTCTTCGGATCGATGCCCTTGATCGCCGGCACGTCGACGGGCGACGGCAGATAATCGACGACGGCGTCCAGCAGCGTCTGCACGCCCTTGTTCTTGAAGGACGAGCCGCAGAGCACGGGGAAGAAGGCGGAGGTGAGGACGGCCTTGCGGATCAGCTTCTTGAGCGTCGCCTCGTCGGGCTCGTTGCCCTCGAGATAGGCTTCCATCGCCGTGTCGTCGAGCTCGACGGCGGCTTCGACCAGCTCATTGCGATACTGGGCGGCCTTCTCTTTCAGGTCCTCGGGGATTTCGAGGTTGGCGTCGAACTCGGCGCCGAGCGACTCACCCGACCAGACGACGGCCTTCATGCGGACGAGATCGACAACGCCCTTGAACGCGGACTCAGCGCCGATCGGCAGCTGGATCGCGATCGGTTTGGCACCGAGGCGCTTCTTGATGTCGTCCAGGCACATGTAGAAGTCGGCGCCGGTCTTATCCATCTTGTTGGCAAAGACGATGCGCGGAACCTTGTACTTGTCGCCCTGGCGCCAGACCGTCTCGGTCTGCGGCTCGACGCCCTGGTTGGAATCGAGGACGCAGACGGCGCCATCGAGCACGCGCAGCGAGCGCTCGACCTCGATGGTGAAGTCGACGTGGCCGGGGGTGTCGATGATGTTCAGGCGCTTGCCCGACCACTGGGCAGTGGTCGCGGCCGACGTGATCGTGATGCCACGCTCCTGCTCCTGCTCCATGAAGTCCATGGTAGCGGCGCCGTCATGGACTTCGCCGATCTTATGGGACTTGCCGGTGTAGTAGAGGATCCGCTCGGTCGTCGTCGTCTTGCCCGCATCGATGTGGGCCATGATGCCGAAGTTGCGGTAGTCCTCGATCGCGTGAGTGCGCGGCATGATCTTTGGTCCTTCGGTTCCGGTGAACCGTAAAAGTCGTTACCAGCGGTAATGCGAGAAGGCGCGGTTGGCTTCCGCCATCTTGTGGGTGTCTTCGCGCTTCTTGACCGCGTTGCCACGGTTGTTGGCGGCGTCCAGCAGCTCGGCCGAGAGCTTGTCCACCATGGTCTTGTCATTGCGCGAGCGCGCGGCCTGGATCAGCCAGCGGATCGCCAGAGCCTGGCGGCGGTCCGGACGAACCTCGACCGGCACCTGGTAGGTGGCGCCGCCGACGCGGCGGGAGCGGACCTCGATGGCCGGCATGACGTTCTCCAGCGCCGACTGGAAGACGCCGAGCGGGTCAGACTTCGCCTTGGCTTCGATCTGGTCGAAGGCGCCGTAGACGATCTGCTCTGCGACCGACTTCTTGCCTTCGTACATGACCGAATTCATGAACTTGGCCAGCACGACATTGCCGTACTTCGCGTCCGGAATGACTTCCCGCTTTTCGGCCCGGTGACGACGAGACATCGTTCTCTCCGTTGATCTTTAAAGCCACCGGCCGCTCCAACCCGGCGCGACGCGCCTCGGCCGGAGCGGCCAGCGGAAACTGGTTACTTCGGACGCTTGGCGCCGTACTTGGAACGACGCTGCTTGCGGTTCTTGACGCCCTGGGTGTCGAGAACGCCGCGCAGGATGTGGTAGCGCACGCCGGGAAGATCCTTGACGCGGCCGCCGCGAATCATGACCACCGAGTGCTCCTGGAGGTTATGACCCTCACCAGGAATGTAACCGATGACCTCGAAACCGTTGGTCAGACGAACCTTGGCGACCTTGCGGAGCGCCGAGTTCGGCTTCTTCGGGGTCGTCGTGTAGACGCGGGTGCACACGCCACGCTTCTGCGGGCAGCCCTCCATGTGGCGGGACTTCTCGCGGTAGGTGCGCGGCTGACGCGGCTTGCGGATCAGCTGATTGACTGTCGGCATCGGCGGCCTTGTCCTTAGAATCGTGAGATCCGGCACGCCGAACCTCGCTGAAGCTTCGCTTTCCCCGCTCCGTTGTCGGAACAGGCAACCGGGCACCGGTCTGCCTTCACGGCAAACGGCACCCAGCGAAAACAGAGGATCGCCCTGCCCTGCGGCTGTGCGATCATGCGTTTCGATCTGACGGTCGTCAGGCGACGCGGTCTCGGTTTGCTTCGGTCGAAGCGGCCTTGGGGCCGTCTCGGGACCGGGTGTGCAACCGACCTACGTCGGAAAGTCCGGGGGCAATACACGCTGAGTCGGTTGGCGTCAAGCGCCGAGGCCCGCAAACGGGCGCGAAGACTGGAAATGTCCGAGCGCGTCCGCAATCCGACAGAAACAATCGCGGGCCGCGTCGTCATAATCCATCAGCCTCGTCCCGCTACCTGTTTCCACAGGGTCGGCAAGGCCCGGGGCACGGGCGGATCAGGGCGTTTCCCTATAGGAAGAGAATCGGCTTATCCGCATAGTGCCCTCCGTGAGGACCGGCATGGGCTTGTTGCTCCGCCGGGTTCATCACGGAGAACCAACGATCCGCGGGTCACCGCGACCACGGAGTTCTTCGCACAATGCCGCGGCCGGGCGACATGGTCGCGGTCGATACGTGAAAAGGGGATAGACCATGGCGTTCAGGAACGTCGTTCTCGCGGCACTTGCCGCTGTTGCTCTGGCCGGTTCCGCCGGCCTGCCCGCGCAGGCCCAGACCGATCGCGACGGTCAGCAGCGCTGGGTCAACATCGTCAATCGTTCGGGCGTGACGATCCGCGAATTCTACATGACCGATGTCGACACCCGCGGCTGGGGCGACGACCGCCTCGGTCAGGAGGTGGTCGAGCCTGGCGATTCGCTGCGCGTCGTGCCGACCCCGCGCCAGCGTTCGCGCGGCTACTGCCAGTACGACATGAAGGTCGTCTTCGCCAACGACCGCACGGTCGAGCGCCGCGGCGTCAACCTGTGCTCCACGAGCAATCTCGTCTGCACCTCGACCGGCTCCTGCCGCACGAACTGATCGGTGTCAGCCGAATGCGAGGAGGCCGCCTCCGGGCGGCCTTTTTCGTTTCGGGCGGAGCGCGATCGGCGCGCGCCGTCCATATTTCGAAGGAAATTTGCATCATGGCATTCAAGGACACAGCTCTCGCCCTCGTGGCCTCCCTCGCGCTGGCGCTTACCGCCGCGCCGGCCGGCGCTCAGGGAACCTCGGCCGACGAGGACGGCCAGTATCGCTGGATCGACATCGTCAATCGCAGCCCGGTCCCCATCCACTACTTCTACATGACCGATGTCGACACCCGCAGCTGGGGCAATGATCTCCTTGGCCGGCGCGGCACGGTCGAGCCCGGCCGGGTCGTGCGCGTATTCCCCAACCGCGTCCAGAGCGCGCGCGGCTATTGCCGTTTCGACATTCGCGTCGGCTTCGCCAACGGCTCGCGCGTCGAGCGCCGCCAGGTGAACCTCTGCCGCGCGCAGGCGGTCGTCTGCACCTCGACGCAGTCCTGCGCCGTGCGCTGAACCGAAACCGCCGTCGCAAAAAGCAAAGGGCCGCCCCGGAGGCGGCCCTTTTTCATTGCGCGAAACGAACAGGGGCGCGAGGCCCCTGCCCTGTCGGGCGTCAGCGCTGCTCGATCGCCACGACTTCGGCCGGCGCGCCGGCGGCGCGCTGCTTCTCGTCGAGGATCAGATCGTCGCGCTTCACGGCGATCTCGCGGATGCGGTTGATCATCGCGCCGGTACCCGCCGGGATGAGGCGGCCGACGATGACGTTCTCCTTGAGGCCCTCGAGCGTGTCCGACTTGCCGTTGACGGCAGCTTCGGTGAGCACGCGCGTGGTCTCCTGGAACGAGGCCGCCGAGATGAAGGACCGCGTCTGCAGCGAGGCCTTGGTGATGCCGAGCAGCACGGGCACGCCGGTCGCCTGGCGCTTGGTCTTGTCGTCGACGATGGCGAGGTTGGCCTCTTCCATCTCTGACGCGTCCACCTGGTCGCCCTGGATAAGATCGGTGTCGCCGGGATCAGTGACCTCGACCTTCTGGAGCATCTGCCGGACGATGACCTCAATGTGCTTGTCGTTGATGACGACGCCCTGAAGCCGGTAGACCTCCTGGATTTCGTTGACGAGGTAGGCAGCAAGCTCCTCCACGCCCTTGATCGCCAGGATGTCGTGCGGCGCCGGATTGCCGTCGACGATGAAGTCGCCCTTCTGCACCTCGTCGCCGTCCTGAAGGTGGATGTGCTTGCCCTTCGGGATCAGATACTCGGCGGCATCCTGATCGGCCTCGAAAGGCTCGATCGTCAGACGGCGCTTCTGCTTGTAGTCCTTGCCGAAGCGCACGACGCCGGAGATTTCCGCGATGATCGCGGCATCCTTCGGGCGGCGCGCCTCGAACAGTTCGGCGACGCGCGGCAGACCGCCGGTGATGTCACGGGTCTTGGCGCTTTCCAGCGGGATACGGGCGATGACGTCGCCGGCATGGATCCGGCCGCCGGGCTCGAAGCTGATGACGGCGTCGACAGCCAGCGCGTAGCGCGCATCCGTGCCGCGCGGCAGCTTCTGAAGCTTGCCGTTCGAGTCGCGGATGATGAGAGCCGGCTTGAGGTCGGCCGAGCGCGTCGAGGTCCGCCAGTCGGTGACGACGCGCTTGGTGAAGCCCGTCGCCTCGTCGGTGGTTTCCGCGATCGACTGGCCATCGACCAGGTCCTCGAAGCCCAGCACACCGTCGATCTCGGAGATGATCGGACGGGTGTAGGGATCCCACTCGGCGATGCGCTGGCCGCGCTTCACCTTCGTGCCCTCGTCGACGCGCAGCTTGGCGCCGTACTGGATACGGTGCGTCGCGCGTTCGGTGCCGTCGGCATCGGCGATGATCACCGCCATGTTACGGCCCATGGCGATCAGCTCGCCATCCGAGTTCTTCACGATCGAGCGGTTGCGGATCTTGATCGTGCCCTCGAAGGTGGCCTCGATGAACGAGGTATCGACCACCTGGGCAGCACCGCCGATGTGGAACGTACGCATGGTGAGCTGCGTGCCCGGCTCGCCGATGGACTGCGCGGCGATGACGCCGACAGCTTCGCCGATATTGACCTGGGTTCCGCGGGCAAGGTCACGGCCGTAGCACTGGCCGCAGACGCCGACCTTGGTCTCGCAGGTGAGCACCGAGCGGATCTTGACCTCCTGGATGCCGGCGGCGGTGATCGCCTCGACATCCTTCTCCAGGATCATCGCGCCGGCCTCGACCAGCACCGCGCCCGAGGACGGGTCGGTGACGGTGACGGCGGCCGAGCGGCCGAGGATGCGCTGGCCGAGGGTCGCGACGACCTGGCCGGCATCCACGATCGCGCGCATGCCGATGCCCTTCTCGGTATGGCAGTCGCGCTCCGTGATGATGCAATCCTGCGCCACGTCGACCAGACGGCGGGTCAGGTAACCCGAGTTCGCCGTCTTGAGCGCCGTGTCGGCGAGGCCCTTACGAGCGCCGTGGGTGGAGTTGAAGTACTCCATCACGGACAGGCCTTCCTTGAAGTTCGAGATGATCGGCGTCTCGATGATCTCGCCCGAGGGCTTGGCCATCAGGCCGCGCATCGCGGCGAGCTGGCGCATCTGGGTCGGCGAACCACGCGCACCCGAATGCGACATCATGTAGATCGAGTTGATCGGCCGGTCCTGGCCGTTCTCGTCCTTCTTCACCGCCGAGATGCGGCCCATCATCTCCTGGGCGAGACGGTCCGAGCACTTGGCCCAGGCGTCCACGACCTTGTTGTACTTCTCGCCGAAGGTGATGAGGCCGTCGAGATACTGCTGCTCGTAGTCCTTGGTGAGGGTACGGGTCTCCTCGACGATCGGCCACTTGTTGTCCGGGACGACCATGTCGTCCTTGCCGAAGGAAATGCCGGCCTTGTAGGCGTGGTAGAAGCCGAGCGCCATGATCCGGTCGCAGAAGATGACCGATTCCTTCTGACCGCAATGGCGGTAGACGGTGTCGATCATCGCCGAGATCTCCTTCTTCGTCATCAGCTTGTTGGCTGCGTCGAAGGGAACCTTGGGCGACTTGGGAAGCAGCTGGCCGAGCAGGACGCGGCCGGGCGTGGTCTCGTAGATGCGGCGGACATGGTTGCCGTCGGCATCCAGGCCCTCCCAGCGATACTTGATCTTGGTGTGCAGCGTGACGACCTTGTTCGTCAGCGCATGCTCCAGCTCGCCGACATTGGCGAAGGCCTTGCCCTGGCCGGGCATGCCGTCCGACATCAGCGAGACGTAGTAGAGGCCGAGCACGATATCCTGCGACGGCACGATGATCGGCGCGCCGTTGGCGGGGTGCAGGATGTTGTTGGTCGACATCATCAGCACGCGCGCTTCCAGCTGCGCTTCCAGCGACAGCGGAACGTGCACGGCCATCTGGTCGCCGTCGAAGTCGGCATTGAAGGCCGAGCAGACGAGCGGATGGAGCTGGATCGCCTTGCCCTCGATCAG
>NZ_JAEULY010000008.1 GCF_016793595.1 Phreatobacter sp. | reverse complement strand
GCGCCAGAACGCTGTGAACCGGGGCCGGCACGGCCGGCGATGACGGGGGAATGTGGAGCATTGCCTCGACGCCGGCTCCAGGCCGGGCTCTTAATACAAGTATTTCATATTCCAGTTTTATCGGCTGGTCAAGCGTGGCGCCGCATCTGTCAGCCGGACGTGTTAGGCAGATAGACCCTGCGGCGGTGTTCCACACGAACAGCCTCCAGGCAGGTTGGCAGCGAAGGCGGCGACGGCCTGATGCCGCACCGCGCTCCTCGGTTTGGTCGGCTCGCTGGCGCACTGGTCGATGGTCGTCAGTGCGTCACGGCCGGCCAGCGAGGCGAGCGGCGGCTCGAGTTCGCGCGCCTTGGCGATGGCCAGCTCCAGCGAGCGCGGATCGGTGTTGAACGTATCGGCATGGACGTCGAAGAAGACCGGCGTCGCGCCGAGCCGGACGGTCACCGAGGCGGTTGTGGCGAAGGTGAAGGCCGGGAGAACACCGCGTCGCCCGCCTTGACGCCCTTGGCCATCAGGATCAGCAGCAGCGCGTCAGTACCGCTGGCGCAGGTGACGACATCCGGCGACCACTTCCTTGGCTTAGCCCAAGCAACTGCGGGCTTTCGGGCAGTCCCTTACCGCGGGCGTCGATCGCGGCGAAGTCCGCCATCTTCATCGATCCGGCCTTGGGAGGCGGCTCGCCCGGGGACTCCAGCAGCCCGAGGTTATGCATCCTATGGAGGAAGGCCCGGCCGTCCACGCATCCTATGTAGTCGAAGGCGCTGTAGAGCACTGACATGCCGAGCCCGACCCCGAAATCGTCGCTGGCAATTGCCGTCTGATGGGCGTCAACGTCCTTCCAGGCCGTGCGGAGCTTCAGGTGCGGGGTGTCTGCGACAGCGTGCAGGTAGCGGAGCAACGGCCAAAGGCGTGCAACGCCGGACCGCACGGTAAGCACCGGCGTCGTCAACTCGCCGACCCGCAGCAGCATCTCCAGCAGATGGATAGGGAACGAGCCGGCCTGTGCGGCAAGCGGCCGAGGCAGAGAATGTGACCTTGAGACCCGTTTCCCCTCCGGTTTGAGGGAGAGTCCTGGGTTTCGTTGACCCGAGACCGATCTTTGGACCGCCCGAGGGTAGAATTTCCGGGCCTTGGTCAGGGTAGCGTGCTGGGAGCGCCACCAGGATTTTGCAGCGAGATCGGAGGCTTGTTGCCGATGGCCCCGTGCGGCCGATCCTCATTGTAATATCTGCGCCAAGCCTCCAATTTTTCCGTAGCGTCCGCAAGCGTCAGGAACCAGTGGGCGTTCAGTCATTCGGCTCTGAGGCGCCCGTTGAAGGCTTCGATGAACGCATTATCGGTCGGTTTGCCGGGGCGCGAGAAATCGAGCATGACGTCGTTGGCGTAGGCCCACAGGTCGAGGTCCCGGCTGACCAATTCCGAGCCATGGTCGACGCGGATGGCCTTTGGATAGCCCATGGTGGCGCAGGCTTCATCGAGAATCCGCACGACGTCTTCCGCCCTCTAGCTGAACCGCGGATCGACGACCGGCGAGAAGCGGCTGAACGTATCGACGACGGTGAGGACCCGGATCTTACGGCCGGTCGCGAGTTGGTCGTGGAAGAAGTCCATGGCCCAGGTCTCGTTGGGCCGCGTCGCCGGCTGCCGGTCATCCCGGAGCTTGGCCTTGACCCGTCGCTTGGGCGTCTTGTTGCGCAACTGGAGAGCCAACTCATTGTAAATCCTTCGAACCTTCTTCTGGTTGATGACTCGGCCTTCGCGCTGCAGAACGATGTGCACGCGGCGATAGCATACCGCACGCGCGTGGCGCAGATCTCCTTGATGCGGGCTTCGAGACCGGCCTGATCGGGGCGACGCGATCTGTAGTGGTAGGTGGAACGATCGACCTCGAGAGCCCCACAGGCCCGCCGGAGCGAGACGTCCCATTCCCTGCAAACCGTGTCGACCAGCTCGCGCTTCCGAGCAGGCCTCAGAGCTTTCGGCGAATGACATCCTGAAGCATCTGCCGGTCGAGGGAGAGATCGGCGACCAGCTTGCGCAGCTTCGTGATCTCGTTCTCGAGCTGTTTCACCCGCCGCATCTCAGTCGGCAGCAGGCCATCATACTTCTTCTTCCAGTTGAAATAGGTCGCCTGGCTGATCCCAGCCTTCCGGCAGATCTCCGCCACCGGCATTCCATCGGCGCCCTGCTTCAGGATGAACGCCTTCTGGGCGTCTGAAAATTCGATGCCTTCATCGTCTTCCGCTCCTCCCAGCCAGGGGATTCTGACGCGGAAAACTCCAATCTCAAACGGTCCAGTTTGTTGGGCTC
Source organism: Phreatobacter sp. (assembly GCF_016793595.1). Lineage (GTDB taxonomy): Bacteria > Pseudomonadota > Alphaproteobacteria > Rhizobiales > Phreatobacteraceae > Phreatobacter. Next base: position 75,570 of record NZ_JAEULY010000008.1, on the reverse strand, counting down.
AGATCACTTGGGTCACGGTAGCGGGCTGGGAGCGCCACCGGGTTTCTGCAGCGAGATCGGAGGCTTGTTGCCGATGCCCCCGTGCGGCCGATCTTCGTTGTAGTATCTGCGCCAAGCCTCCAACTTTTCGCGCGCATCCGCAAGCGTCAGGAATCAGTGGGCGTTCATGCACTCGGGCCCGGGCTCATAACCAGTAGCTGATGGTCGCGGCGATGCAGACGGCGGCGCGGAAATTGATCGCCAGACGGTCCTAGCGCGTGGCAACGCGGCGGAAATCCTTGAGGCGGCAAAACATGCGCTCGATAGCGTTTCGACCACGATAAAGGACGGGCGAGAAACAGTTTTTCCAGCGCCTATTCGCTTTGGGCGGGATGTTGGGCATCGTGCCGCCTGTTTCGACCTGCCGGCGGATAGCATTGCTGTCGTAGCCCTTGTCGCCATAGAGGATACGCGCCGGCGGCATCTCATTGAGCAAGGTCGCTCCGGCCGTGCAATCGGCAACCTGCCCTCCGGTCAGCATGAAGGCGATGGGTCGGCAGTCGCAATCGGTCAGTGCGGGGATCTTGGTCGTACGCCCGCCAGCGGGCACGCGCTGCTCACCTCAATGACGTGAGGACCAACGAATCTCTGCAGCCCGACAACGTGCGTGGATTTCCTCCAGCGTTACGGCGTCCGTCCCGTTTCTGACGTGGTTTCCAGGAACCTCGCTCCAAGCTCTTCCTTGGTGCGCCAAACCGTCTCGCAGTAGCGGCCGTGGTTGGCCATTGACGACAGCCTGAGGACAAAGCGCTGAGAAACAGCCACACCCTCGTTAACCTCAATGCGAACTCCGGTTTCGGAGATGTCGATCAATCTACACGAGATGGATGCAGCACTTTCGCCTTCGATGGTGACCCGGTAGGCGACCTCTCTGCGAGGGCGCGTCCTATGTTCTGGATTGCGCGGCATCGTCCTTCTCCCCTGCTGAGGACTTGCGGGCCGGATACATGCTCTCGACGTAAAGGTCAGCGGCAGCCTGAGTGGCCCGCCTTGCCTCCGCCAGCGCCGCTAGAACCGAAGCACGGTCCAATTCCCGCACGTCTACACGAGCGATCTGATACGCGTCATGTAGTGACAATGAGCTGCGAACTAGCGCGAGCAGCGCAGTGTCGGCTGCGGGATTTTTCGGCGGCGCTTTGCTGCGTGTGAAGGGGATCACGCTCATATTCGGTCCTCAGAAAACGGGCGATGGCTGGTCTATGCAAAAACACATTGACAACACGTAGAATATAGCACGGGACACTTTATGATTGGTAAATTAATACCTAGCTAACGCATCAATCTGCTGACCTGCCACTGAGTTTTTCCTCCACGCGGAGTTAGAGTCCGGCCCTGACGAGGACCGGCAGATGAAGCGAGCAAGGTTCACCGAGGAGCAGATCATTGCGGTGCTCCGCGAGCACGAGGCGGGGGCGAAGACCGCCGACCTGGCGCGCAAGCACGGGATCGCGGAAGCGGCGCTGTACAACTGGAAGGCCCGCTATGGCGGGATGGATGTCTCCGAGGCGAAGCGGCTGAAGCAGCTCGAAGACGAGAACGCAAAGCTGAAGAAGCTCCTGGCCGAACTGACGGTGCTGATCGAGCGTCGGGGCAAGCCGGGCATGATCGTCTCGGACCATGGAACGGAGTTCACCTCGAACGCCATGCTCGCCTGGGCGCAGGAGAACCGGGTCACCTAGCACTTCATCGCGCCGGGCAAGCCCATGCAAAACGGCTTCTGCGAAAGCTTCAACGGCCGCATGCGCGATGAGCTGCTCAATGAGAGCCTGTTCTTCGGGCTCGACCACGCCCGGATCAGGATCTCGGCCTGGGCTGACGACTACAATCAGCTGCGCCCACACTGGGCGCTCGGATATATCCCACCGGCGGCCTATGCCGCCAATCTCACCCCACGGCGCAATCCCGCGCAAAACCCGACGAGGCTCTAATCGCCGCTGGATGGCAAATCAGTGGCAGGTCACGCCCGCCTACGGCTCCGGGGTCGCTGCGGCGTAGTGTGTCGGGGGAGATGAGGACACGGACTGTCCAGCGTGAAATCTTGCCCCCGATCAGCATGAGATCGGCATCCTCATAGTCGCCACCGGTCGCCCAACGTGCCGCACCATATTACCCTTCAAAGAACAGAACGATTCTGTTATATTCTGCCCTGCTCGGAGAACGTTCACTATGCTCCAGGTCGTCGATGACGCATACGAGCCGTATAAGCCGCAGCCCTCTCTCGTCGAGGCCAGCAGGCGTATTCGGCTAGCTGCAGAACAACTGTCTTCGGCTTACGACATGCTCGCCGAGACGGAACTGGAAGATCGCACCAATCTCCAGTTCACGATCTATGTGGCGGTTGCGAAGCTCGCTCCGGTCATCGCGACTCTTGCCACAGAAATTGCCGCGACCACACGGCGGAAGCCACCGGTTGCGTGATCAGCGATCCGGCGTCTTCCTGACGCCCGCGCGTCATCGAGAAATTGATGCGATCATTCTCCTTCACGAAGGCGAATGAGCCCCGATCGCTATGGATTTCAGATAGCGGAAGCTCCCGCGCAATCGGGGTTCCAGTACCTCCGTGGTAACCTACAGCCCTGAACCGGAGCTTCGGCAGCGGCGGCGGTTTTGTAGAGAAACCATCCTCGCGACCTGCGACTACGCTCTCGAGGGCGGGCACGTTCTGTCAGATCATGGTTCGGCGCGCGTCGTTTGATCCGGCAATCATCGCGTTAAACGCACGTTCTGCAAGGATTCAGCGATGTTCTTAAAGACCTGGGAGAGCGATGTGCGATCCGTGGCATCGAACGCGTGGGCGCTTGAGGTTGCGCACGACCGCATGGCGTTGATGGCGGTCGGATCGGTGATGTCGAAGGAGATCGTATAGATTTCGATCTTTTGCGACTTGGCGTACTCGCAGATCGCGGCCATGTCGGCGTAGGTCTGCGCCAACTGGGATGCTTGGGCGGCTGCCGTTCCACTGGGCGCCACATGTCGGCCATCGCTGGCCTGGAGCCGCAAAGTGTTCGCACCATCAGTCATGAGAACCATGACCTTCCGGGGTCTGCGGTTGGACCCGTCGTAGGGTTTGCCCTCGGAAAAGGGCATCGTGGGTGACAGCACATTCACGCCCCAGATCAGACCCGCCGGTATGTACGTCATCGGTTTGTAGTTGCCCACATTGACGATCATTCCGCGAATGGAGGAGAGCACTATGGACAGGCTGCTGCTGAGTGGAACAACTGGGTTGAGGCAATTCTGGCTTGTTGCCAGATAGCCGGGATAGGGCGTCGACGGCGCCGTATCATTCAAGCACAATGTGCCCGTTGCGCGAGAGCCGACGCACCCGTACCAACGATAATTGGTTGTGCCGCCACCGGAGCACGACTCATAAGGCGGAACAGTCTGATTGACGCATGTTTGCGGAGTACAGTCGTAGGTCTCAGGGGTGCCGTCGATGACGCGCGTGCAGGTTCTCGGTGACCCTCTCGTGCAAACAGAGCGTGTTGTCTTCGTTGTACAGGTTCGAGGCGAGGTGACGCTATAATCCGCCGGTACCGAGACCCACGTGGCATTGCGGTTCGCGGTTCCGACGTTGACGTAGTCGGCGTAGGGCACCACGCCAATCCTGATGTCCACCGTCGGGTCGCGCCAAAGCGTTGTTACCAGCTCCTCTGCTGAGGTTTTCAGGGCAGCAAGCTTGGTGCCCGACATCGACCAAGTGTTATCGAGGACGAGGACCAGTTCAGTTGATCCATTGAGTGCTCGGATGGCGTTGGCATTCACCTTGTACGACAGCCGATGGTATCCAGCGAGCTGCATGAATAGCGTTTCAACGGACCCTGCCGCCTCAAGGGTAACTTCGCGTTTGTTGGTATCATAGCGAAAGCTGGTAATCCGGGCTGAGTCAGCGTTGGTGCCGGACGTGTTGGCGGCAAGGTAATTGGTCGCCGTGACCTTCATGGACGCTTCGACTTCAATTCTGGAGGACGCGGCCGCGAGGGCAGCAGCATCCGCCGCTGCTTGCGCAGCGGTTTGCGCCGCCGAAAATCGCGAGTAGTCGACCGCGGCCCCGACAGAAGTATGATGGGGACGATGGCGATACCAAAGAGGACTGCAACGACGCCGCGCTCGTCTCTGTAGGCGCTCAGAAGCCACTGGCGCATCCCGCCCCCGATACAGAAACACCTGTCGCGAAGGTAATCACTAGCTATTAAGCTTCGGTTGCCGAAGCGTTCTCGGTCGCTTGCCGCCACTTTCGGACGGGGTAGGGCATCTTATGATGCTTTTCCACAAGGATGGCCCTGATGCCTGCCCGTAGCGAGGGCAGGGGGCTTGTCACCTTCGCCCGATATGGCAGCCTGTCGCCATACGTCCCCCGTTTCCTAGAGCCCACAGCTCCGCAACGTCCTCGGGCGTACGCGGGGCAGGGGCACCCTGATGAACATGGACTCGGACCTTTCCGAATTGCTCTGCACCATGCTGAGGTCCGACCGTGCGGAGGTGGCCATCGCCATTCTCGCGGAGCCGGACTGCGACGTGCATCAGCGCTCCAGTGGCGACCAGACGCCGCTGCACATCGCGGCGGACGTTCACCTCCACGGCGTCGTCGCGCTTCTGCTCGTCAAAGGCGCCGACCCGCGCATCACCCGCACTGATCGACGGAACGGCGCCGTGCGCTGCTGGACACGGGCGGACGCGAGACGTCGGGCCGGGTCAGCATTTTCAAGTTTTATGTAGTATGGAATGATGATTTTATGAAGACATCACTTTGATCGAGGATCATATGATCAATCGCCCTCTAAGTGCTTCTTGTATCTGTGCGCTTCCTTTCGGAATTGACTACGGTTTGACTGGTGACCACTATTCGCGGGCCGTGTGGCACACGGCACGGCATCAAGCCCGGTCGCTTGCGCTATCTATCGACCGCATCTTCCCTGGGTTAAGATATTGATTTATCATACTGATAATACGTTGAAGCTAGCTACCGAGTAGTCGATATGGCAACTCATAAGACGATTTCATTTATCGGGGCACTGCAAAATTTCAAACGACTGACGCGGAGATTTACGATTCATTAATCATCGCAAAGGCGCCCTCATACCATGTACCGTAAGGTCATGCTATTCTTTCCGAAAGATTACTTGTTGATGATTGGCCCCCTCTCCACGACAACTTCCAAGGCCAAGCTTGCTGCGTTGGACAAGTCCCAAGCCGTCATCGAGTTCGAAGCGGACGGCACGATCATCACGGCCAATGCCAACCTCCTCAGCGCCATGGGGTACGATCTTTCCGAGATCAAGGGCCTGCATCACCGCATGTTCGTCGATCCCGTCGAGCTCGACGGCGCGGACTATCGCAGGTTTTGGGACAGCCCGCGAGCAGGCGCATTCCAGCAGGCGGAGTATCGCCGGTTCGGCAAGGGCGGGAAGGAAGTGTGGATACAGGCGTCCTACAATCCGCTGATCGACGGGTCGGGGAAGACTTTTCGCGTTGTCAAGTACGCCACCGACATCACAGCGGCGAAACTCGCAGCAGCCGACCTTCATGGACAGATCGCAGCGATCGGCAAGGCACAGGCCGTCATCGCTTTCGATCTGAACGGCATCATCCTCGATGCCAACGAAAACTTTCTGGCCACGGTCGGGTACCGCCTCGACGAGATCAAGGGCCAGCATCACCGCATGTTCGTCGCGTCTTCGGAGCGCGAGAGTGCGGGATATCGGGAGTTCTGGGCGACGCTTGAGCGCGGAGAATATCAAGCCAGCCAGTACAAGCGCATCGGCAAAGGGGGGCGGGAAATCTGGATTCAAGCCAGCTACAACGCGATCCTCGACATGAACGGTCGGCCTTTCAAGGTCGTGAAGTTCGCCACGGACATCACGGCGCAGATCCAGGAGCAGCATCGCCGGGCGGAGGTACAGCAGCAGATCGATCGTGACCTTGGCGGCATCAATGAGGCGGTGTCGAGCGCCACGCACGAGGCCACCGAGGCTGCGGCGGCATCGACACAGACTTCAAGTAATGTCCAGACTGTCGCGGCTGGTGCCGAAGAATTGTCAGCCTCGGTTTCTGAGATCAGCCGTCAGGTCGCCCACGCCCGCGAAATCTCCACCAAAGCGGTCGATGAAGCCACGCGGACCAATCACATTGTTGCGGGGCTTTCAGTCGCAGCGCAGCGTATCGGCGATGTCATTCAGCTCATCAACAACATTGCCGCTCAGACCAACCTCCTGGCCCTCAACGCGACGATCGAAGCGGCTCGTGCCGGTGAGGCTGGCAAAGGGTTTGCCGTTGTCGCCTCTGAGGTGAAGAGCTTGGCCACTCAGACATCCAAGGCGACCGAAGAGATCGGCGCCCAGATCGCATCGGTTCAGGCTTCCACGAATGATGCGGTTCGAGCAATCGGGGAGATTGGCACAACGATCTCTACAATCAGCGAAATCTCAACCGCGATTGCATCCGCTGTCGAAAAGCAGAGCGCCGTGACAGCGGAGATGTCCGGCAATATGCGCGTGGCGGCCGAGGGAGTCGCCGCGATCTCGCAGAGCATGGGATCAATTGCGCGCTCGACCGCTGATATCGACACCATCACCAAAAGCGTCCGCGAAGCCTCTCGGTCAATCGCATGACAAACAAAGCCGGAATATCAGCCGGCCACGAGAACGCTGACAACGTCGTCGACTTTTCGGAGCTGAGGTCGCGGGGGCTCCTTGAGGTTCATGGTGATGAACTCATCGGCGCGTTTAACCGCCTATTCCGCCAGATCGCAGCCGTCAACAACCTGGTTGTACGGTCCGATTTGCCGGAAGACACCAAAACGGACGTCGGATGTGATCTTATCCAGACGTCGATGTCAGCCTTTACCGCGAACACCAAGCTCTTGCAGGGGCTGCTGAAAAAGGATGCCGTCTAGTAGACTATCCAACACGTTCAGCGCGTCAGGATACACAAGAGACCCAGGGCAACACCACCGGCGGCGAGATAGATGGCTTGTCGTCTCGGCTTGTTCATCGGCAAAATGGCGGGTGGCTGCGGGATCGCTGCCGGTGTTGGTTGTGCCAGTGTCAGCTCTGGTGAAGGTGCGCCACCGGATGTCGCCCTATGCAACGGTAGAACTACAGGTGGCTGCGGGGTCGCTGTCGGTGCCGGTTGTTCCAGTCTTAGCGCTGGTGCCGGCGGGCGAGGAACAAGCGTCACATTTCCCCGTTCGGTCGGCTGGTGCAACCCGAGCTCGGCCTCCCAGTACCAACCGGGAATGACTTGCATCTCGTCGGTGGTGTGGTTGGCGCGATGGGTAATTTCGTAGACGCCCCTGCCCCATTTGGCGATGTCGGCATTGCGACACCCACCCTGCACCCATTGGGCGTAGGGCACCTGGTGGCCCGCGGCGATGGCTCCGGAACGGCCTAGCCTGTGCAGAGCCAGAGATTCCCTTATTGCCTGAATGGTCTCCCGCGCCGCACGCTCGGACGCATGGTTTAATTGCATGTGGTCCCCCTCGTCCGGGGCCCCGGGGGGCAACTGTCTGAGTGGATATGATCGGGATGGCTACAAGGCGTTCACAGGTAGAGGACAACCGATGTTTCTTTCCCTTTCATGAAAACAAAGAATCGCATTTTCTGCAGTTCGGTAAGGACTTTCTGTCGAACGGCACGCTATGTTGTCTGTTGATGAGCTGAGGCGGTCAGGAGGCGTCGCGGTGCGCGCGACAAACGAAACCCCATCCAGAATCGACTCAACCGGCGGGCAAAACTCCGGTTCCGGCATCCGGGGAGCGAGTCTACCACATCCATAACGCGCGGCACGCGTGCAGCAATGCTCGCGGTCGCACGGTCGAGGCGTGTTGATGAAGGTGTTCATATTCGAGGGCGACGGCCCGGTATTCGGCTTCACGACGGTCGCCTCGGGTGACAATCTACCGATCGAGCGCGGCCCATGGGTACCCGTTGGTCAGATCGAGATGCAGTCGGGCAGGGTTCCTCGGATTGGGGTCAGCAGCGATGTCGTGCTCGCCGCAATCGGACGCGTGGGGTTTTATCTGCAGGGCACAATCGCCCACGAACGGTCGTTCCACTAACGATTGCCACTCTAACCGGGGGAGATCGGCGACAGCTGCGGCAGAATGGCGGCCGATATCGCTAGGATATGCTGCGGCACCGCCGCCCTTGCGCTACGCGAACTCTAGGTGTTCAGTCCCGTTGTGAGGTGGGCGGGATCGCGTGAGAAGCGTTGTGGCTCGGTGCAGGCGGCCTTGCAGATGGCTCCGTAAGGGGTGAGACCGTTGAGGGTCTTGAGGCGCCTGGCGAAGTTGTAGGCGTCGAGGAAGGCGGCCAGGTGTGACCTGAGCTGCTGGTGGGTCGCATAGTGATAGCGACGAACGGTTGCCTCCTTGATCGTGCGGTTCATGCGTTCGACCTGACCGTTCGTCCAGGGATGGTTGGGTTTGGTGAAGCGATGCTCGATGCCGTGCTCAAGGCAGATCCTGTCGAACATGTGCCGGCGGTGGCGCGCCGTCGGCCCTGAGCGATGCTGAAGGGCGTTGCCGAACTGGATGCCATTGTCGGTGAGCACGGTGTGGATGGTGTAGGGCACGGCCGCGATCAGGGCCTCAAGGAAGCCGGCGGCGGTTTGGACGTTGGCCGCGGCGTGCAGCTGGCCTCCGTGATGGAAGTGACGATCGTGCAGGGCGTAGGATCGGGCCTTGTAAGGGCCAAACCTAGCACGGCGAATAGTTGGTGATGGGTGTCCGGTAGGTCGCGCGAAAGGGGAAAATTCAGCATCTACCCCATCCGGGGTCAATCGATCGGGAAGCGGGCGGTGAGATCCTCCACCTCGCGCGCGGCCACCGCGACGTGGCGTGTTCTTCTCGGAACTGGGCTTGGAGACCCGCGCCGCGCTCTAACCTCATTATCGGCCTTGCGCAGCAGGGTCAGTCCATACATGACGCTCGCAATGAAGCCATTTTGTATAGGGTTAAGTGAGCCGGCACGCGCCTAAGGCGTTCGGGTGTATCGACCGTCAGGCCCAGGACACCGTGTCCTGGGCCCGTTCGGCCTAGACCATCGTCCCAACTGCCTGGCGAATGGCGTTCTGAACTGGCGAAGGTGGCAACGCCGGATCAAACGCACCTCTGGGCAGAAGGGGCGGCTGGGCTGTGAGCCGGGGGCCCCGAACCTCGATTAGATTGAGCCGCATGAACCAGGAAGGGATGCAAAGATAGACCGTGCCAGCTTGGCCGGTGGCCGTGCAGGGAGCGAGCTACTGCTGCCGAATGCCCATCGCGGTTGCCAACTCGGCGAAAGTTTTCATTTCGCGCTCCATCTGTTCCCGTGCGGCTGTCGGCCCTAGCCCGATGGGTTCGGCGCTAAGCGCGGCGAAATGTGCGCGAATGAACGGTTCGGCCATAACCTTGTTGCACATGTCTGCGATCTGCTCGATTAGCGGACGCGGCATGCTCCATGATCCGACCCGTAAGCGCGCCCGGAGTAGGCAGTTGCCGCCATTCGGGTTCGAAGCCGGCAGCGCAAAGTCAAAGCAGAAGGCGCCTCGAAAACGCGGAGCGGCGCGCCTATTTATCTTGAGTTATATCAATGAGCAGACATTATATTCTGTGTAATTCTGAAAAATAATAGACATCGATACCGGAGATATCTGGCCTTATGCAGGAAATCGCGACGGTAGATACGGATTTTCGCTTCGCTCTATACACTAGAAGCGCCATGTTGCTCGTGTGATACTAATTACAGTGCCAATGAAATCGGCAAATAGGGGCATGGTAATGGCGTTCATGTTCTCGCGTTGAGAAGGGCAAAGGCGAAATCTGAATTGATGGGGCCGAGAGGAGGATTCACTCAAATATGGCGATGATCGTGCCCGCCCGCGCGTGGCACAATTTGGGCACACAGGTGACGTGCTCTTAAGCTCCACGATCGACAACCCTTTAGAATATGCTAACGGCGTTGTTCAACCAGCCAAGAGCGATGCTGGTGCTGCCGTTGAGCACTTCGACGGCAAGACGAGTGAAGGGTAATTTGCCTTTCGCAGGGCTGTCGCCCGCGAGCTAGGACGCATGTCTGTGGCACTGGAAATGTTGGCGGAAGCGACGAGGTTTGGCCTGCTGCCGGTTTTGCGTCTCGCGTTCGGGATGCGAGAGCGAGCAAGTAGTATCTAGCCAGGAGATGAAGTGAAGGCCCTGTTTGATCTCGATCGTTCGATCATTCTGACGACGCTTACCGCTTGTGGAATGTTGCTGGCCATTCTCGCACGCTGGCCGCTGCAAGGGGATGCAGCCGGTCTCGCTTCGGCGGTGGGCCTTGCTCTGGTCTATCTGGCGGCTGGTCTGCCTGCCGGTTGTCGAGCTGCGCTCACCTTGTGGGAAGAACGCATCCTCGACATTGACCTGCTTATGGTCGTCGCCGCTGCCGCGGCGGCGGCGGTCGGTGCACCGTTCGAGGGAGCGGTGCTGCTGACGCTGTTCAGCATTTCCACCACGCTGGAGGAGCGCGCGCTCGGTCGCGCCCGCCGAGCTATTGAGGCGCTGATGGCACTGCGCCCGGAAACGGCGCTGCGCAAAAGCTCGGATGGGTCAGTGTCGGAGGTTCCGGCCGCCGATCTGAGAGTCGATGACATTGTGGTGCTGCGTCCTGGCGCGCGCGTGCCTGCCGACGGGGTGATCGTCAGCGGTCGCAGCTCTCTTGATGAGGCGAACATCACTGGCGAGTCCATGCCGGTCGCCAAGGAGCGCGGCGCACGGATTTTCGAAGCGACTGTAAACATGGACGGCGTGCTGGAAGCGGCCGTGACGAAGACTATCGCGGAAAGCACAGTCGCGCGGATGATCGTGCTGGTCACCGAGGCGCAAGCGGCCAAGTCTCCTTCCGAGCGGTTTAGTGTCTGGTTCGGGCAACGCTACACCGTTGCGGTGATCATGGGAGCAATCCTTGCCTTTGTTGCCTTTTATTGGCTAAGGGGCGATTGGGAGGAAGCGCTTTACCGATCCGCGACGCTGCTGGTGGCGGCAAGCCCCTGCGCGATTGTCATCTCGGTTCCTTCTGCCATTCTGTCGGCGCTCTCAGCCGCGGCGCGCGGTGGTGTGCTGTTCAAGGGTGGCGCTGCCCTCGAAACGCTGGCCGCCGTTGACATTTTTGCCTTCGACAAGACCGGAACCCTGACCACGGGCAAGGCGTCCGTCACGCAGGTTGTCGCGCTCGATGGCGACGAGCAGACGTTCCTGTCGCAACTTGCAGGCCTTGAGGCTCAATCTGAGCATCATAGCGCTGCAGCCATCCGGCAAGAGGCCGCTATGCGTGGGCTTGCGTCGGTGGAGGTCAGCGATGTCGCCACGAGGCCGAGCGCGGGCATTGTCGGCAGCGATGGCGAGGGTCTTCTATGGGCGGGCAACCCGCGCCTTGCGGCGCAAATGGGAGCATCCATTGACCATCCTGAGCTGCTGGCGCTGGCAGCGGATGCGCAGACGGTCATCTATGCTGGTCGCGACTCGCGCGTGCTGGGCGCAGTCACTGTGGCAGACACTGTGCGCGCAACCTCCAAACCTGCACTTGCGACGCTACGCGAAGGCGGGGTGGTGAAGATTGTTATGATGACCGGCGACCGACTTCCTGTCGCTTTGCGCATAGGCGGGGAACTCGGGCTGAAACCCGAGCATATCCATGCAGATATGCTGCCGGAGGATAAGGTGCGGATGGCTGGCATGCTGGCGACCGATGGCAAGGTGGCGTTCGTTGGTGACGGTGTCAATGACGCGGCAGCACTCGCCCGCGCCGATGTGGGGATCGCCATGGGCGCGGCGGGATCGGACGTCGCGCTTCAAGCCGCTGATGTGGCTCTGCTCTCCGAAGACATGGGGCGTCTTGCCGGTGCGCACCGGCTTGCTCGCAGGACGGCGGCAATCATCCGGCAGAACCTGACATTCGCCATGGTCGCCATGGTGATACTCGTCATCGGCAGCTTGTTCTTCGAACTGCCGTTGCCGTTGGCGGTCATCGGTCACGAGGGCGGGACGGTGTTGGTGGTGCTGAACGGGTTGCGGCTGCTCAACGATCCTATTCGCGCCAAAGAGCAGAGGCGGCCATCCACGTCCCATACGTCGAATATGCGGGGCATGGTCCGGTCCGCGCAACGCCAAACCTATCGCAGGAAGGTGGCGCGGCGTGCGGCGCAATAGGAGCGCCGGCTCGACGCGCGTTCTAGGTGTCTGGTCCCATGGTGTGATGGAATCAGATTAGCTGATCCAGACTGGAGGGATCAGCTATGGGTCAGCTACTCCATGGCAGCGCCACGACCACGCACGCCATCCCAACTGCGATACAGCGATCAAAAGCTCCGCTCAAAGAGCTAGCGGGGCAGTATGGGCTCAACCCGAAGAGGGTCGCCAAATGGCGCAAACGAGCCTTGGTGCGAGATGCGCCCATGGGCCCGAAGGTTGTTCGCTCGACCGTGCTGACGGCCGAGGAAGAGGCGATGGTGGTCGCCTTCCGCCAAGGTACTTTGCTGCCGCTCGATGACTGCCTCTACGCCCTACAGGCCACCTCCCGCATCTGACCCGCTCCTCGCTTCATCGGTGTCTGAAGCGCGATGGCGATCGGCGAGTGCTCGCGCGCGCTGGAGATCACGCGGCGCTACGCCAGGGAGCGCAAGGCGTTCGGGGGCGTGCTCTGGGACAAGCAGGCCATACGGCAGCGACTGTCCGCGCTGGACGCCCGTGTCGAGGCGCTGCGTCAGCTAGTCTATCACACGGCCTGGCTGATGGAGCGCGGGATCGACTGCGTGAAGAAGGTTTCATGGTGAAGGCCTTTGGCGGCGAGCTGGTCAACGAGGTCATGTACGCCTGCCAGCAGTTCCACGGCGGCTTCGGCTACATCCGCGACCGCGCGAGATCAAGCGGATGGTGCGTGATGCCCGAATCCTGTCCATCGGCGACGGCGCCACCGAGGTGACCCGATCGTCTCGGTCATCATGATCACGCTCAGCCTTTCGATCGTGTTCAAGGCGATTGTCGGGGCCGCATTTGGCGTCAACTCGCAGATCATGCCATCGCCCATCCCGGACGACGCCGTCATGATCGGCGGGGTGCCGGTGTCATAGCAGTATCCGTTCAGCATGGCGTTCTCGCTGGTGGCCATGGTCGTTTTCGGCGCCTTTTTCCGCTGGACGCGTCTCGGCCTGGCGATGCGCGCGACCGCAACCGACCAGCAGGCGGACATCGGCATCGACGTCGGGCGGATATTCGCGGTGTCGTGGGCCATCGCCTGCGCGGTTTCGCCCGTCGGCGGCGCGCTTCTCTCGGCCATCAGCGGCGTCAATCTCGGCGTCTCGCATTTCGGGCTCAAGGTCTTCCCAGCGGTGATCTTCGGCGGCGTCGACTCGATTGTCGGCGCGGCTATCGGTGGAGTCCTGATCGGTGTGATCGAGAATGTCGCAGACGGCGTGTTCAAGAGCATCCTGGACATCGATGACTTGCGCGATGTCGCCGCCTTCGCCCTGCTTGTCGTGGTGCTGATGGTCCGTCCCTACGGACTGTTCGGCCAGCGCGCTATTGCAAGGATCTGAGCTGTGAGCAGCGCTGAATTCATCGTCCGGCACGAGCAGGCGCTGCGCCTGTACACGACGAAATGGGGAGCGGGTACGGATCGCGGCCGCGGTCTTCCTCGTGCTTGCCCTCCCGATCTTCGTGAACAGCTATCAGCTTGGGCTCGCGAACTTCATCTTCATCAACATCGTCGCGGTGCTCGGCCTTAACGTCATCACCGGCTTTACCGGCCAGATTTCGATCGGCCATGGCGCATTCCTCGGCGCCGGCGCCTATGCGTCGGCCTATCTGGTCAGCGTCGTAGGCGTGCCGTTCCTCGTCGCGATGCCGGCCGCGGGGCTGGTCGCCGCCGTGGTTGGGAGCCTCTTTGGCATCCCGTCGGTCCGCCTCAAGGGGCTCTACCTTGCCAGCGCCACGCTGGCGGCGCAGTTCATCCTCGAATTCGTGTTCAAGGGCTGGACCAGCGTCACGGGCGGCACGTTGGGCATGTCGGCGGGCGCGCTGCCGATCTTCGGCTACGAGATCCACGGTGATCTGCCATTCTTCTGGCGGCAGCGGTCCTGTCGCTGCTCTTTGTGCGGAACCTGACGCGCACCGCAAGCACGATCACTACGAAAGCCACGACCGACTCGAACTGCACCTTTAGGGCTTCGTCTCAACCTACAATTTCGGCCGGCGCCTGAAGACCCTCAACGGCCTCACAGCTTACGAATTCATCTGCAAACGCTGGACTTTGGAGCCGGAACGATTCACGCTCAATCCAATCCACAAAATGCCGGGACTGAACACTTAGACTGCGACTGCGACTGCGACTGCGACTGCGACTGCGACTGCGACCGCGACCAAATTCCTGGTCCCGACCTGCCATCTCCGACGCTGCTCTCCCTGCCGCGTTCGGCTTTTGGTGGCTCCGCGCTGTCCGCGAAGCCCATTCACCCGATGCCCGGGCCTGTGGTCGGGTGTACACCGGAGACAGGGTCACACCAGCACGAGACTCAGCTTCGGGAAGGCCACGACAAGCGCCAGAACGATGAGCATCATTACCACGAAGGGGAACGACCCCTTGAAGATGTCACCAAGGGAAATGCGAGGGTCGTTCAGGGTACTTTTCACGACGAAGGCGGACAGCCCGAATGGCGGCGTGAGCAAGCCGATCTCGACGGCGATGATCGTCACGATACCGAACCAGATCAGGTCCATGCCGAATCCGCTTGCGACAGGCAGGACCAGCGGCAGGCAAATCAGCATGATGGAGATGGAGTCGATGATCGTGCCCAGCGCGATAATGACCACCAGATAGACCAGCAGGAAGGCGAGCTCGCCGAAGCCCGCCCCCTTGATCGTCTCGATCAGGAACTGCGGAGTACCGGACATGGCCAGCATGCGCGAGAACATGTTGGCGCAGATGATCAGGAAGCAGACCGATACCGTGACATGCCCGGTGTCGAGCAGCACCTTCCAGAAGCTCGTCCAGGACAGCTTGCGTCTGATCAGCGCCAGTACCAGCGCGCCGGCAGCGCCCATGGCGCCTCCCTCGGTCGGGGTGAAGAAGCCGGCATAGATGCCACCGAGACACAGCAGGATCAGCGAAAAGCTCGGAACGACCTTGGCGATCATGGTGCCGATGCTCATCAGCGGCGCCTGGTCGCTTTCGTTCGGGCCGCCGACGGAGCGCGGAAAGTACCGCGCCATGATCATGATCCCGATGCAGTAGGTCAGCGCCAGCAGGGCGCCGGGAACCAGTCCTGCGAGGAACATGGAGCCGATCGATTCGTTCGACAGGAAGCCGTAGACGATCATCAGCAGAGAGGGCGGGATGAGCATGCCCAGGACGGACGAGCCGGTGACGACCCCGACGGCGAAACGCGGCGTATAGTTGAACCGCAGCATTTCCGGCACGGCCACGCGGGTGAAGACCGCGGCTGACGCGATGGATATGCCGGTAATGGCGGCAAAGACGGCATTGGCCGCGACGGTCGCAATGCCGAGGCCGCCGCGGATGCGCCGGAACAGCTGGTTTGCCACCTCGAAGGCATCGCGCCCGACGTCGGCGGCCGCCACCAGAAAGCCCATCAGAACGAAGAGCGGCACGATGCCGAAGACGTGGCTGGCAATGGCATCGCTTGCAGCCTGTGCCAGCATGTTCGCGGCGATCGCGAAATCGCCCCGGATCAGCCAGACCCCCACGAGCGAAATGCCGCCCAAGGCGATGGCGACATGCATGCCGACATAGATGAGAACGAACATGGCACCGAGGCAGCTCAGCGCGATCACGATATTCTCGGTCATGAAGCAGCTCCGCGCCTTGATGCGACCCTGAAATCATCGACGGCCAGAAACAGGAAGGTAAGGGCCGTGCAGGCGGAGCCGAAGACAATCGTCATGCGCATCAGCCAGACCGGTGCCTGAAAGTCGCCGATGGCGCCGAGATACTCGCCGTTGCCCCAGGATTCCAGCATCTGGAACCAGCTGGCCCAGCACAGCACTGCGATCAGTATGGCACCCACCAGGTGGAAGAGGCCCTGCAGGGCGCGTCCGAGCACCGGCTTCCTGCGGATCAGCATGCTGAGAAGGGCGTCCGCGCGGGTGAACTGGCCGGTCCGCAACGTATCTGCCAGTTGCAGGAAGACGATGGAGACGATGGACAGGGTGACGATCTCGATCACCCCGCGGATCGGTGTGTTGAAGAGATTGCGGCCGAGCACGTCGAACGTCATCAGCAGCATCATGACGAAGATCCATGCGGTACCGACGGCATTCATCAGGCGCGTCAGCCGGTGAAAGCCGAGAGGCTGTGGCGCGTTATAGGCATCCGGCGGCGACCCGTGGTCGCCGCCATCCGATGTTCCGATCGGTCGGGTCACTACTTCCCCCAGTCTCGCGGCAGATCGACCCCGGCACTCTTTAGCGCAGCCATATAGTCGGTCAGGACCGCGCGTGCGGGCAGCCTCTGCTTGCTCTCCAGGTCGGCGGCCCAGATGCGTCCGATATCGGGCAGGGCATCGGCCCAGCGCTTGCGCTCGGCAGGCGCGATGTCGGAGAAGGTCACGCCGGCCTCGGTCATGCGCCGCTCGAAGGTCGCAGCGGTTTCCATCTCGAGCTTGGCGAAGCGATCGGCATACTGCCCGCCGACCTCGCGCAGGACCTGTTGCACCTCCGGCGGCAGCCCGGTGAAGCGGCGCCGATTCATGATGATCCCGCCCGCATACATCGCGCCGATGTTGATCCGCGTGACGTGTTTGGTGACCTCGTGCAAGCGCGCCGGGAACCCGCCGGTGACGAAGGCGAGGGCGCCTTCGGAGGCACCGGACTTGATGTCCTCGAAATAGGTGTTGAGGTTGCCGCCGACGGCGACGGCACCAGTATCCTTCACCCAGTTGGCAGCCGTGCCGGGAGCCGAGATCTTGCGGCCCTTGAGGTCGTCGAGGGTCTTGATCGGGAAGGTCGTGAAGATCTGGTAGGTGTCGAGCGAGGCGCCCGACAGGTAGACGAGGTTGTTCTTGTTCCAGGCATCGGCCATCGCCGGATGCTTGTTCTGAAGATCGGTGATGATCTTCGAGACGAGCGCCACGTCGGTGGAGCCGAAGGGGGCGTAGTAGGTGACGTTCTGCAGGGGGAAGCGCGCCGC
Source organism: Phreatobacter sp. (assembly GCF_016793595.1). Classification (GTDB taxonomy): domain Bacteria; phylum Pseudomonadota; class Alphaproteobacteria; order Rhizobiales; family Phreatobacteraceae; genus Phreatobacter. The sequence continues at coordinate 58,372 of NZ_JAEULY010000008.1, read as the reverse complement.
CTCGAACAGCGTCCCGACCCAGCCGATATCGGAAACACCGTCCTTGATGGCGACCGATTCCTGTCCGACCTTGGCGAGCGTGCCGCCCCAGGCCTTGGTCCACTCGATCTTGTACTTGCCGGCTGCGGCCAGCCGCCGGTCGACCTCTGGAATGAAGAACTCCTCCATCACGCGGACCCAGAGGAACCCGGGGGGGTGGCCGGCCGATGCGGTCAGCTTGATCGTCTGGGTTTGGGCACGTGCCGACGTGCCGCCCGCGACGACCGTGGCGACGGTGGAAACGAGCATTGTTCTGCGATCGATCATGGTGTCCTCCCTGATCCTGTTCGTTGTCTGGTCATGCGTGGATTTGCGCCCACCGCTCTAGAGCGCGCGAACGGCATTGGGGTTGAGCGCGTAGAGACCTGTCAGCGATGCCTCGGCCAGAACGTGACCCTGCATCGCGGCCAGCGCGGCCGACTTGTCGAAGGCGCCCTCGACCGGCAGGCGGTCGATGTCCAGCGCGTAGAGCGTGAAGACGTAGCGGTGGGGCCGCTCGTCGTTCCACGGGGGGCAGGGGCCGTCATAGCCGAAATACTGGCCGCCCATCCTGGCATCGTTCCTGAACCAGTCGGTATATTCGTTCAGGCCCTGGCGCATGCCGCGCGTGGCTTCCGGGCCGGGTTTGCCACCCTCGGTCACGCCTTCGGAAAGCTCTCCGAAGGCAATCGGCCCGCCAGCGGGGTCGATGTCGACCAGAACCCAGTGACACAGGCTGCGCCGCTGCTGTTCCCGCGCAACGACGCTGCCCTCCTTGTTGAACGTCTCCAGCCTGACGGGCACGTCGAGATCGTCATTGATCATGACGAGCGAGCGGGTTCCTGCCGGCAGATCGCTCCAGGCAAAATGCGGATTGCGATTCTCGCCCCACCGGTAGCTCTTGTCGGGTTCCAGCAGCCCGAAGGCGCAGGTGTCGGGCATGAAGCCCATATCGGGGAAGGTGTCGCTGACGAGCTTCATGATCGCGTTTCCTCAGCCGCGAATGACCTGAGCGGGATTTTCCCCGTAAGGCGGGGAATAGATGACCAGCAGCTTGGCCGGTCGGTCGCCCACCACCTCGAAGATGTGGCGCTCGCCGGGTGGAAAGTAGCAGCTGTCGCCCGCCTGCAGCTCGTAGCGTATGCCGCCGACCTCCGCGACGGCACGCCCCTCCAGCATGTAGCAGACCTGTTCGAGGTCGGGATGCGCATGGGGCAGTGCGCCCTGGCCGGGTTTGATCGTGCCGTGGACGACCTCGAGATGACGGGCGCCCACGGTGTCGGGGCTGATCAGGCGGCGATTGGTCGTACCGACATGGTTGGCCGGGTGGTAGGGCGGCGCTTCGTCCGCCCGGACGACATAACGTCTGCTCACTGTCGTTCCTCCAATATCATGGTTTGCCGATCTGCGCCGCAGCGCGACGCAGCAGCTCTCCGATCTCGTCCAGCCGATGTTCGAGACGGCGGGTCAGGCCGGCCGCGGTCAGGACGCAGATTTCCTGATTGAGGGAAATGGCAACGGCAACGGCTGCTGCGTCAGGCACGTTCTCGCCCAGCGAAACATGGAAGCCGCGCGCCTGTCCGTGCCGTATCTCCTGCTCCAGCGTCTCGGCGTTCTGGAGGGTGCGCGGCGTAAGCCGGTCGAAGTCAAGCTGCGCCATCATCGTCCGGCGCGCCGGTTCCGGCAAGGCGCCCAGCGCCGCCTTGCCGGATGCCGTGCCGTGCAGCGGCTTCGTCTGGCCCGCCACCGCCGTGTAGCGCAAGACCTCGCGGGACTCGGCCACGTCGAGATAGACGATCTGCCGGCCCGACAGCTTGGCGAAGATCAGGGTTTCGCCGAGTTCGTCGCGTAGCCTCGACAATATTGGCCTGGCCATGGCGATGAGCGGATCCCTGGCGGTGATAACCTCGGCTTTGTCGAACCATCGCCGCGTCGGGTAATAGCCCACCTGAGCGCGCATCTCGTAAAGGTAGCCCCTTGCGGAGAGGGTCGACAGCAGGGCCAGGCAGCTCGACTTCGGCATCTGCAGAAGCGAGGCGATCTCGCTGAGCGTGGCGGGACTTCCGCGCTCAGCATAGAACTCGAAGATATCGAGAACGCGTTGGGCGCTCTTGACGGGTGTCAGCGTGCCTGCTCCGGCCATTTCTGTTCACACATATGAACGCTCGGGCAGATAGATGAACACGACAGCCCATCTGACGCAAGCCGTGCGGATGGTCTTCCTCTCCGAGCTGGGTGCTGTCATGCGCGTGGCCCGTGAGCTGGATGATGTCATTCGCCTGCGTGACCGGCCGGATACGATCGTCTCCGACAGCGACACCGAGTTCACCTCGATGGCGATCCTACGCTGGTGCCAGCAGACCGGCGTCGCGCGGCACTACATCGCCCCGGCAAGTCTCCTGCCGGCGCAGGGTGTTACGGGCATGTCGACAAAGTTCTAGCTAGTCTAAAGCTATGACGGCTTCGGACCAGGCGGCGTGCCGGTCTTGCGGCAACCGCACTGGATTCTCTGCGGAGCATCGTAGCAGTGCCCGAGTGACGGCATTGGCGCGCTGCTGCGATGTCGGATCCGGTTGCGCGTTTCGCACCTCGGGCCGGCTGGCCAACGAGCCGTCGGCATTGAATCGAATGTGGACACGTAGAGAGCCGCGGCTGCGCTGAGGGTCATCTGCGATATTCCAGCAGCGCTCGAACCATGCCTGAATAACGTTGAGCTCTTGTCGCGTGATCTGAGGTCTGATGGCAGGTGAGTTTGCAGCAAGGTCCCCTGGTTGCGCTTCGAGCTCGCGCAACTGATCTCTCAATTGCTGAAGGCTTTGACGCCGCGAGGCGAGGCCAGCCGACAAAAGCCGCTCATCGCGAGCCGCGCGGCGGCTGAGTTCATCGCGCTGCAAACCGCGCGCAGTGTCGCGGCGGCGATCGTCCTCCGCCTCCCGCACCATGTCTTGAATGTCGCGTTCGACGCTCGCGATCTGCCGTCGCAAACGGTCGATCTGCGTCTGGCGGTTCGCCCGGCTTTGTTCTCTTGCCTCCGCGATGCGGCGCTCCTCCTGGCGCTGCCGGGACTGCGCTTCCTCCTGCCTGCGCTCTGCCAGCCGCTGCTGCTGCCGAACCTCCTCGACCTCAGCGTGCAAATGGGCTTCCGTCTGCATGCGGCCGGTGGCGTGCTCGACTGTCAGCTTGATGATCTCTTGAAGGACGTCGGATTCGAGGATCTCGTTCTCGACAAAGATCATGTCGTAGACGAGCGTTGTCTCGAACTGTTCGAGCATCGCTTGGTTACGGATGGTGGGCTGGGGGCCGCTGAGGTCGACTTGTCCGCGTTGGCGGCTATAGGTCACTGCGATCGTAGCTCGAACGCGACACCTCGTCTGGAGGCTCTCCCGGGCGATTGCCGTTGCGCCGACGACGCGCGGCGTCACCGTGATGGGCTTGCTCAAGTCGAACTGCCCGGCAAATCCAAGGCCCAGCAGCTCGATCGCTATAGCCGTGTTCTGATCCATGTTCTGAAGCGCTTGAGCGAAGACGCGGCCGAGCTGTTGGCCGACTTGAGCCAGCTCTGCTCCCGCAACGGACTGACACGTTGGCCCGCCCCATTGTGCCCGGGCTTTCGGAGCGTCCCAAACGCTCGCAGCGAAACATAGGGCACTGAAGGTGCCGGCTCTAACCAGTTGCATGATCATTCTGGTTCTCCTTCTGTAGCATAAACGCTGTAGTCATAAATGCGTCAAGACGGTCTGGTCCGCTGCGTGAAGCGCGACCGACCAAGTCCTGCACGTCAGCTTGTGGCGAGGAACATTCGTCGCTTGAGGACGGAGCGCGAGATCAGCCAGGAAGAGCTAGCCGATCGCGCCGAGCTGCACCGCACGAACATCTCGAAGATCGAGCGCGGGCTGCATGCGGTGTCGGTCGACAATCTCCATTGGATCGCGACGGCGCTCGGCGTCGAAGCGGCCGATCTCCTAAAGCGCTGAGGCGACGGTCTACGAGACGGTCAGTCGTCGCCATCGAGGCCGATGCCGATCGGCGCGCCGTCGAAATATGGGAGCCCAGCGGCGGCGAAGGCCTCGACGATGCGCCGCTTGACGTCGCGGGCGGGCATGCCGTTGCGGCGCTTGGCGAGGGAGTGCACGAACCAGGTGCCGAACACCTCGTGCCGGCCGAGCGCGACAATGCAGAGCTCGCGCTCCTCAACGAGGTAGAAGGCGCGTTGGCCGCCAAGCGCCTCGCTCCAGATGGCGAGGCTGTTGAGGCAGTTCTCTAGCCGCAGCCCTGCGGCGCGCAGCTCCCTGACAGTTCGCAGCGGCGTGATGGTGCCTGTGCCTATCCACGGCGGATCGGGCAGGACGAGATCGCGGCTGAGGCGGGTCAGCAGGTTGTCGATCTTCGCCGGCTTCTCCAGTGCGTTGAGCGCGCGCTGGATCGCCTCGTGGCTAAGGTCAGGCCGAATGCGCGCAATGCCATCGGCGAGGAACGTCACGCCCGCCGCGCCGAACCTGCCGATGAGCCGGCCGCGCGTCGAAGCGATGACCGCATCAGGAGCGTCTGCGATGCGCAGGATGACGAGGTCCGTTGGACGAGGCAGGTCGCCGAATGCGCGGCGTCGTCCGGGGTCTGCGAGCACGATGGCCAGCGCGTCGTAGCTTGCCACGACCATCGGTTCGTCGCCGAGACGGGCGAGCGCCCGTGTCGAGCCGAGATCGAATCCCCAGACCTCGCGCAGAACATCGCGTCGAGCGCGCGAGGCGAGGTTGGTCGCGAGCCAGGCATCGACAACGCGGCGACGCTTCTGCATGCCCCGCAGGGCGAGCGCCGTGTAGTGCAGGGTGTGGGCCGGTGCATCGCGCAGGAAGTCGGCGAGGCGAGGCTCGATCTGGCAGAGCTGCCAGAGCGGCCGGCCCGCCCAGTCGTAGCGCTTCTGTAGCGAGGCCAGTGTGAGCGCTGAACGTCGTCGCGCGGAGCGGAGGCTGCGGTTGTTCGACTGAGATTCCGGGCGAGCGAATGCAATCCCTGACATGGGAGGTTTCCTGTTCGATTGTGAGGGAGGTCGGGGCGTCGGCGCTAGCCGAGGCGCTTGTCAGCTCAGCGTGGCAGTTGGTTAGTGGTGCCGCGGTTCGATGCGATAATGCTCACCACTCCTCGATGAGCATGATGGTCATGACGCGCACCGTGACGGAAGCGTCGGCCGGGTTCTCAGAGCCATAGGTGAGCGAGGGATCGTAGCAGTCGATCTTGAACGCGATCGTGGCTCCCGCATGCTCGAACGAGCCGAAGTCGTGCTCGCCATACGGGTCGTTGTCAGTGTGAAACTCTTCAAAGACCCTGATCCTCTCCAGGATGGTCTGTTGCGCTTCGCCGCCGAGCGCGAGAATGCCGCGCGTCAGCATCACCTGGCCGCCGGTGAAGGTCGTGCGGAACGTATCGTTGAGGCAGCGGATGATCGTCGTGCGCGCGGCATCGGCGAGGGAGACCGCATCCTGATCGCCGCCGGTCGTGACGGCGCTGCCGAGATCGTTGTTCATCATATGTTCCTTTCATGGGTTGAGGGAGTGAGGCAATCGAAGCGTCTGATGATCGCGAGCGGAGAGCCGTCTCGACCGTGGAGAACGATGCTGGCATCGGGTCTGACGGCGTGCGGCTCGCGGCGGCCGCCTTGATCGAGATGCGTCTGTGGAACGCCGGCGGCGGCGAGGGGGCTGCGATCGGGATCTTGAGGCAGGGCTTCGTTGAAGTGCGACGCACCGATCACGGGGATGCCGCCAAGAGCCGCCGAGGCGCCTGCAATGCCGTGGCGCTGCCAGTATCCGTCAGCGCCCGGCCGGATGAAGTTATGGATCGCGATGAGAGCAAGGTCCGGTGGGTGCGCTGCCATCAATGCGCGACAGCGGGCAAGGAAATAGCGGCGCAAGGCGATGGACGGCCGGTGGAGCCCGTTCACGCGATCACGAGCGAGGCGCATCGCCGTCAGATCGGCATGGCGTTCGTGGATAATACCGCGCACGCCGAAGGCATCGTAGCAGCCGAGCAAGACCGCACGCCGGCCGCGAGGCAAAACCACCATGCGCGACGGGCTGCTGAAATCCTCCTCGTAGACGGGGTAGACCGGGCCCCAGCCATCGGTGTCGCCGTTCGCAGGGAAGGTCTTGCGCGTCAGCGCGACGAGCTCGCCGTCGCGCCAGGCGGCCACCATCTGGTCGCCGCCGATGCGGCGGTTGAGGGGTTTGAGATCGATACCGACGACCAAAAACGGAGGGCCTGCCCTGCCGGCCAACCGCCGGCTCAGCTCGCCCAGCGCCCTCACCATCGGCCGGCTGAGCAGAGCCTCGCGGCGCGCGGTCTCGTCAAGATGGCCGATGGGGTCTGGCAGCCGGAGGAATCCTCCAGGCAACAACACCGCCTCGACGTCGCCCCAGCCGCTCAGCGCGATCGCATCGATGATTCGTTCGGCCATCGCGACACGCGCGTGAGGGTCTGGCGTCGGGCGGCGGTGGAAGCCACGGATCGAGACGCTGACGATCGAACCGGCCGAAAGGGTAGGGGTAGAGGACGCCGCGCCTCTTGGCCGCCGTCGTGGCATGTTTGGTCGATCACGGTCTTGGACCATGGCGGATAGCTCCCGTTTGCGAGGTGAGAGGTCGTGGGAACGGCGACTGGCCCTGGCCAGGGCAGTCCCGATGCATCGGGGCTCAGATCAGGTTGACGAGCCGGCGCTGTGCATGCGTGTCGCCGTCGATATAGGTCTGCGTCGTCTCGATCGAACGGTGACCGGCAAGAAGCTGCACGTCGCGCAGACTGGCTCCGGCGCGGTGCGCCTGCCGCGCTGCCTGTGTGATAAAGGTCCGCCGTCCCGAATGCGACGAACAGCCCTCCAAGCCGAGCTCGGCATATAGCGCGACGAACCAGTTGACGATCGAGTTCGCCCGCATCGGTCCGCCACGCGCCGAGATGATGACGGGCCGTTCTGGCAGGCAGTCAGAACGCAGCCCATGCCGTTTCAGCTCGCTTAGCGCGCGCTTCAGTTCAAGATGGATCGGCACGCGCCGACCGGATCCTTTCTTCGCAATCGACGAGCGGACGTTGATGACCTCGCCGACGCGGCCGCGATCGTTGAGGACCATCGACCATGTGAGACCGGCGATCTCGCCGGCGCGAAGACCGGCGCGGAGCGATAACAGCACGATCACACGATCGCGACGGGGATAGGCATGCAGACGCACTCTCGCGAGGACGCGCACGAGCGCGCCCTGCGAGAGCACCTTGGCTTGGTGCCCGAGCATGGGGAATGTCTCCAGACGTTGAAGGAGAGCGGGGACTCAGCCGCTTTGAGGCGGCGATCAGCTCAGGACGAGGCAGCGAGACACTGATCGAGGCCTAAAAGACACAGAAATCCTGAGTTTGACGAATATAGCAAATCGTAAGAGAAATGTCAAATTATTCCATATTATCAATTAGATAGCGTTCTTCCACCGCCGCGATGTGCCTAGGCTTAATGCCTGCTGGCGAGACCGCTGCGCTCGCCGTGACAACGTCGGCTACGCGCCAGAGGCGACATTGGCTCGTAGGCTGACAGCGGACGTTCGGCTACGCGCCGCCAAAGCGGAAGTCTACGACTTTCCCAAATGCGGAAACGAACGATGCCCCGTCGTATCGCCAGATTGCAGACGTCGCTTTGGCCGATCGGCGAAGCGGGTTCTCTCCCTTCCTCCTCATCCCCTTGGCAATTCGGGCCCCAACGACCATGGTGCGATGAACCATCAATGCGAGTCGAGACGTGCGAGACCTGGCGACCAACATCATCGATTTGAGCGCCTTTCGCCGACCCTACGTTGGCAACGCCGCCTCTCCGTTTCGGTATCCCGGCGGAAAGGGGTTCCTGACTCCCTTGTTGTCTGCTGAACTTGCGAAGCGATTTGACGGATCCCGGCCCAACTTTGCGGAGCCATATTGCGGGGGGGCGGGTGCAGCTACGAATTTGCTGCTCGCGGGCGAAGTTGAGCAGCTCTTCCTGAATGACGCTGACCGACGGATTTATTCGGCGTGGCGGGCCATGCTGACCGAAACCGACCGCTTTTTAGAGAGGATCATGTCGGTCGAAGTTACGTTGACCACCTGGGACGACGCCCTCATTCGCCTCTATGAAACCTCGCTGCCAGATTACGATTTTGAGCTCGGTTTTGCTACCTTCTTCGTCAATCGGACCAGTCGCTCGGGTGTTGTTATTGGATCGGGACCTATCGGGGGATACTCTCAGGAGGGCCGGTGGAAGATTGACGCGCGCTTCAACAGAGAAGCGCTTGCGAAGCGGGTTCGCGCGCTTGGCGCGCTTCGCGATCAAGTCACCCTATCGTGCCAAGATGGCCTTGAGTTTTGTCGAGAGCTTGCCCAGCATCAAAAGCTCTCCAGCACCTTCCTTTTCATCGATCCACCCTACGTCGGGGCCGGCGGCCGTCTCTATTACGACGGCATGAGCGAGGATCGGCATCGCGATCTGGCGAACTGGCTCAGCGCAGGCAACGCTCCTCACTGGCTGCTGACGTACGACGATCACCCACTGGTACGGGAAAATTACAGCAAGTTCGAGCAAAATCTAATTGACGTTGGCTATAGCCTCAGCAGAAAGCGTTCGGAGAAAGAGCTTCTTTATCGAAGCTCCATCAGCTAAGCGCATGATCCTCAAATTCATGTACAAGTGTGGCCGTCTCCAGGTCGCTTAAAACCAACCGCGACTTGACGCCAACCTTCCTTAAATTTATCGAACGCATCGGAAATTGTAGCATCCCGAGGCCGCGAACGATTTCATCATACGAATAAAGCAAGCAGTCTTTGTCGGCGCATTTCAGCCTAATAAGCGCCGTCTCATCCTGCGGCCTGACGAAAGCACTTTGAAAAGCCGCGGGCTTCTGCCTGAAGAACCGACTGAAACGCTCCCGAGCGTCCACTCCCATGATCTTATGATCTATGTGCGACTCCTGAATGCTGGCCCCGACAAGGGACAGAAAGGCATTGCCCCGATCCTCCGCAGATCCAACACGTACCAGGCAGTCGACACCGCCATCATTCGCCGCCCTTTGCAGTTCGTTCCATTGATCGTAAGCCAGCACTTCGCCTGCGCCAATCGACGCACAGATCGATTTGAGCAGGGCGTGAAGATGCTCCGAGCTTCTGCAGCTCGATGTTAGGAATGCCGAGCCAGAAGTGTGGCCCGCAACAGCATACGCAGCGATGTTTTCGAAGACCCTAGTAAATTTCCGGAGGAATGAGGCCTGAACGGCTTTGGCCTCATCTGAATTTTGTCCATGAAATTCGACAAATCCGGCTTTGATCAAGCGATAGAACTGCAGGCAGATGTAGTTCAGTGCTGCACTTGATAAAGCCGACAGATCCTTGCGTCGTAACTCGGCATCGGCCAACACGAACGGGTAATGCTCACCCAAGGCCGACGACCTTTCCCGCACGGCCTTGGTCAAGGCCTGCGTAAAACTCTCAATCATCTCGCTTTCAGCGGTTTGCCGCTCGGATCGATAATCGTCCCGAGAAGCTTCGTCGACTACGTTGTCGATGTACCAGTCGGTGGCCTCATCAACATCGAGGTCAAGGGCCTCGGCGGATACCGATTTGATAAAGAAGGCAGCGACCTCCCAGTAAGCCAGGACATCCGACGTGACTTTGGGAGAGTTCAACACGGACAGACCGAATTTGATCACGCGTATCACTCCGTGGTGAAAACGGACTTGATCTGCCTCGTTTGAAGTTCGATGCGTTTTATCAAGGAACGCGCTTGTTCAGTGCCCTCCTCTGGAAGCTCGACGGAAACCACTGCCGCGTCGGTGGTGGCCTTCGTAAGAATAGTGGCTGCCTTGGCTAGCATCTCAAGCCAATCGTCACTTTTTAATCCAGCGACCGCTTCCGCAGAACCGAGGTCGCCGGTGACCTTCAACTCCCTCAGACCGGCATCGCTTGCCAAAACACGTTGTAGACGGGGGCGATCCGTTCCCTGCGCCTTGATGACAGACCTTTCCCCGTACAACCATGACATCAGCTGCGCCAATTCGGCGTGGTGAGTGTCCGGGACAGGGTTATCGCGGATCATGCTTTCGCTGAGCGGCGCGCGGGACAGCCCAATGAAAGCTCTGCTATCTGGGTTGTTGATCAGCGTATAAAGATGAGAAAACTCGATATCGCCCTCATCGATATCGAGCCTCTCGAATATGCCAAGGCGGCTGCACTGCAACACTATTTTGTACGCCACCAAAAGCCTGACGATCAGGCCGCGGCTATCGCCGAGCTGCTTCGTTAACGACTTCATCCGCTCATGCGGCGATTGTTGCTGGCTCAGCGACTCGTAGAAATCCACGCCAAACTTTGCTTTGGCAAGAGAAGACCAGCGCGCCGGTCCGTTAACGTGCTTGAACCCGATGTATCCCGCAGCTTCGTCGCGGCTGCGAACGATAATGACGGGCAGATTCTGACAGGTAGCGAGCTTGTCGGCCGGCAGCCGGGGTATGCGACGCCGCGCGGCTTCCTTGTTCAACAGATCGGGGTCAAGCAGGAGCTTGACCGCCGCCAAGCGCCTATTCCCTTCTAGAACGACAAGTCGACCGCCCTCCTCCACGGCGACCAACGGCTCGAAGGGTTCGTAGCCGCGTTCTGCGATCGAGTCCCAAAGCTCTTTGAGATTTGCGGTTTCGGCGAGGATTTCCAACGCCTCTGCCTCGGTGTCAGCCTGCGTCAGGCCAAAGCGTGGATTGGCCTGATCCAACGAGAGTTCGTGGGGAGACTTGTTTACAACCGGCATAATCAAACCCAAAAACAGCTTCGTGGTGCGTAAAGCATCGACAGCCAGAACGCAAAATAGCTGCTCGGCCTTAGCGAAGCGTAGCGATCTTCAAGACACAACCTAGGCCGTCTTGTTGAACCGCCCCGGGTTCGGCGGAAGCGGCTAATGAGAGAGCTCAAGAGCGGACGTTCCAGATGTCAGCTATGGGCCCAAATGCCGACTTTGGGGAGCGTTGAATCGCGACCGATTGTGCAAAAAAGGGGCGAGTCCGGTTCGTTGGCTTTCCGAGCGTGTTTCAGCGCGGAGTATCAGGGATTTTGAAGCGGTCTACGTTTTGTGGGTCAATGCGCATAAAACGCGCTTCAGACTGCAAAATACCTTATTAAATCAAAATCTTACGTGATTTTTTGGCGGACAGGGCGGGATTCGAACCCGCGATACGGTTCCCCGTATACACACTTTCCAGGCGTGCGCCTTCAACCACTCGGCCACCTGTCCGTGGAGGGCGCTGATAAAGGCGCGAAGCGCGTTTGGCAAGGATGCCGGCCGGGGGGCCCGCACCCGTTCGAAGCAGGCCCGTGGCGCGATTACCGTCTGAGGAACCAGTCCGTGAAGAAGCGGTTCGGGTCAGCCGGCCGGGCCGCTGGCTGGATGTGGGAACCGCGCGGCGCGGCATAGGCAGCGCGCGCACCGCTCTGGGGCGTCATGACACGGCCGGAACCGACCGGATGGGCAGCGCGTACTGCGCCCGGCGCGACGGCGCGCGCCTGCGACGGCATCACGGCACGGGCCGTCGCGGGAAGGCGCATCTGCGTCGCGCGGGCGGGGGTCGCCGCGACGCGCGCGGGTCCGCGGTGCGATGCCATGGCCGGCGCCGGCTGGCGGGGCGAGGCGCCTTCGATGACGATGCGGGTCGCGCCGCGCTGGCGGGCGACCATCTCGAACAGGGTGCGCGCATTGCCGGGCGCAAGGCGAATGCAGCCGTGGCTGTCGATCCGGCCGAGGCGGCCGACCATGTTGGTGCCGTGGATCGCATAACCGCCGCGGAAGAAGATCGAATGGGGCATCGGCGCCATGCCGTATTTGCGCGAGCGCCAGTTGCGCTCCAGCCGCTGCGGGCGATAGCTGCCGTTCGGCGTATTGTAGCCGGCGCGGCCGGTCGACACGGCCCAGGTGAAGCGGTGCTCGCCATCGACGACGACGCGCATCGTCTGGCTGGACTTGTCGACGCGGACGACGATGGAGGCCTCCGCCTTCGCGGCCGCGAACAGCCCGGCGACCAGCGCCAGAACGAAACCGAACATGCGCATGGATTCCCCTCCGACGCGAGACAAGACGGCACTTCCTGCGTGTAATGCTCCGAATTGATTCCGTATCGGCCGGCGGCTGTAAAGCTGACTCGGCGATTCACCTTAAGGCCGCGCCAAGGATGCATGACCGCCGGGACGGAAAGCCCGGCAAGGCGGGGCGTGCGGCGTGGCTTCCTCTGGCTTCCGCTTCGTCACGCAAGACCCACTGCAGCCGGGTCCGGGGGACAGAAATGGTTAACGAAAACCTGCATAATCTTGCCAGCCATCGACCCTCACCGGGCACGCCATGATTCGTCTCGCCACTCGCCTCGCGCTGGCCGCCACGCTGTTCGCGACCCTATCCGGGCCGGCTGCGGCCCAGACCATCGGCACGGTCAATCCTCGCCCGCTGCCGCCGCTCGCCAATCCGAACGATCCGAACCTGCCGGCGAAGGAGCTGTTCGGCCGCGCGACGACAGGCGCCCCGATGCAGGCGCGCGCCTTTGGCTTCTATTCGCGCGGCTGCTTCGCCGGCGGCATCGCCCTTCCTGTCAACGGCGAGACCTGGCAGGTGATGCGGCTCTCCCGCAACCGCATGTGGGGCCATCCCGACATGATCGCCTTCCTCGAGCGGTTCGCGCGCACCGTGCCGCGCGTCTCGAACTGGCCGGGCATCCTCGTCGGCGACATTTCCCAGCCGCGCGGCGGGCCCATGCTCACCGGCCACGCCTCCCATCAGCTCGGCCTCGATGCCGACATCTGGCTCACCCCCATGCCGCGCCGCGAATTGACCCGCGAAGAGCGCGAGATGACCTCGGCGATCAACATGGTGCGTTCCGATCGCCGCGACATCGATCCCGCCACCTGGACCGGCCAGCACCTGCGCGTCATCCGCGCGGCGGCGCAGGACCCCGTCGTCGAACGGGTGCTGGTCAATGCCGCGATCAAGAAGGCGCTCTGCCGGGAAGCGGGCTCGGACCGCTCGTGGCTGTCGAAGGTCAGGCCCGTGCCCGGCCACAACTACCACATGCACATCCGCATCCGCTGCCCGGCCGGCAATGCCAGCTGCCGGGCGCAGGATCCGCCGCCCGTGTCGGACGGCTGCGGCGCCGACCTCGACTGGTGGTTCACCGACGCGGTGCTCAACCCGCGGCCGAACCCGAACTGGCGCCCGCCGCCGCCGATCACCATGGCCGGCCTGCCGGACGCCTGCCGGCAGGTGCTCGTCGCGCGGTAGGGCCGGGGTAGAGCGGGACTACTCGGCGGGAACCGCGATCGGCTGGTTCACCGGGCGCTCCTTGATCGGGATGTTGATCAGGCCCGAGCCGATACAGAACAGGATGCTGAGCCACCACATGATCTCGTAGGAGCCGGTGCGCTCGTACATCAGGCCGCCGAGCCATGCGCCGAGGAAGCCGCCGACCTGGTGTGAGAAGAAGACAAAGCCGTAGAGCATGGCCATGTAGCGCGTGCCGAACATCAGCGCGACGAGGCCCGAGGTTGGCGGCACGGTGGACAGCCACAGGAGACCCATCAGCGCCGCGAAGATGATTGCCAGCGGCGTGCTGGGCGGCAGGGCCAGAAGCATCACCACGGCAGCCCCGCGCGCGAAGTAGATCCAGACCAGAAGCCAGCGCTTCGACATGCGCGCCGAGAGCCAGCCGGCCGTCAGCGAGCCGACAATGTTGAACAGGCCGATCAGCGCCAGCGCCCAGCCCGCGACCCAGGCCGGCATGCGCAGATCGGCGAGGTAGGTCGGGTAGTGCGTGGTGATGAAGGCGAGCTGGAAGCCGCAGGTGAAGAAACCGATGACGAGATAGACGTAGCTCGGATGGGCGAAAGCCTCCTTCAGCGTCGTCGAGATGCTCTTCTCCGCGCCTGTTCCGGTGCCGATGCCGGCGGCCGGGCTGGTGGCCAGCGCCAGCGCCAGCGGGAAGATCAGCACCGGCACCGCCGAGAAGATCAGCAGCACGACCTTCCAGCCGAACAGGTCGATCAGGAACGGCGTCAGCGGTGCGAAGACGAACTGCCCGAAGGACGAGGCGGCCGTGCCCATGCCCATCGCCGAGGCGCGCCGGCTCTCCGGCAGGAGCTTGGCGAAACAGGCCAGCACGAGATTGAAGGAGACGCCGGCGAGGCCGAGGCCGACGAGCGAGCCGGAGAGCACGTGCATGACCAGTGGCGGCAGAGGCAGCGCCATGCAGGCGAGGCCCGCGCCGTACATGATCGCACCGGCCCAGAAGACCTTGAGCGTGCCGAACCGGTCGGCAATGGCGCCCGCAAAGGGCTGGCCAACGCCCCACATGAGATTCTGGACCGCGATGGTCATGGAGAGGACGTCGCGCGTCCAGCCGTTCTCGACCGAAATCGGGCTGAGGAACATGCCGACGACGGAGCGCGGCCCGAAGGACAGCAGCCCGATCAGACAACCGCACAGGACAATCACGAAGGGCGTGCGCCAGCCATCCTGCCTTGCGGCGAGCGAAGTCGCATTCATTGGGCGAATCTCCCGAGCATCGTGCAGCTACACGGTCGGCGCCAATGTAGGTGACTGCCCGGGTGCCACAAAGCGAAAAGGCGTGATGCCACCCATGCCGCGGCGCGATGGCCTGCTGACTCAGCCTGTCAGCAGGATGTCAGCTCTCCCCCGGCGCAGCGCGGACGGCCTGGACCTGCGGCCCCGAACCCCAGTTGCGCGGCCGATAGAAGACGTGGACGCCGATCTGCTGAAGACGGTTCATGGAGCGCGCCCACCACGGTCGGACATAGGTCGCGTGGTAGTGCGTGGCATGACCGACCTCGGGCAGCCAGAGCTGGCCCGCCATCATGTCCTTGGCGATGCGCGAGGCGCGCGACCAGGGTTCGGCCTCGGTCGGCGCCAGGCTGCGCCGGCCCTCGCAGGCAAAGGTGAACTGGCAGGCGAGGTAGCGATGGGCGTTCTGGTAGACGACCCCGCAGACATCACGCGGGTAGAAGCCCGACACGGCGCGGTTCAGCACGACCTGCGCCACCGCCATCTGGCCGCGCTCCGGCTCGGAGCGCGCTTCCCAGTAGACGGCTTCGGCGAGGCAGCGCTCGGCACGGGCATGGGCCTGCCCGGACAGCCCGAGGGCGACGGCCGGATGGCTGGCGGAGGGTGCCACGAGGCGTGGCGATGCCTCCGCCGGAGGTGTCTCGCGCGGATTCAGCAAGCGCGCAAGCAGCGAATCCGCCGCGGCACCGCTCCGGTCGGTGGCGAAGGGACCGAGGATCGGGTCGAAACCGGATGCCTGATCTTCCGTCGCGGTCATGCGGAACGGAGCGCTGTCGAGCGGCATGGACGGCGCACCGAACCCTGCCCCGGCTTTGGCGAGCGGGCCGTCGCCCGTGACGGAAATGCCGGCCCGCTCGGCGGATGACGCCGGGGTCGAGGTTTCCGCAGCCGCCGGCGCTTCGGCGATTTCGTCTGCCGGAATATCCTGGGGCACAACCGCGGGTCCGGACAGGCCGAGCCGGGCAGCGGGTGGTCCGTCGTTCAGCATCTGCGCCGGCGCGGCGGAAGCGAGCTGCACGCCGCCGAGTGACAGCGGCGAATGCTCCGTGTCGGTCGCGGCCGGGTCGCGCTCGAAACGCGCGACTGCCGACAGATCCTCGGTCGGCGCCAGCAGGGAGGGGTCGCGCAGGGAACCGATGCTGAGCCGCAGTTGCGGCCGCTCCAGCAGCAGGTCGCCCTTCGCCTCGCGGTTCGGCACGGGATAGACCACGCCGCCGTCCATGCCCGCGCCAAGGGCCGGGCCGGCATTGCGGCCGGCGCGGCGCGGGTCTGCATGGATCGAGCCGGTGGTCAGGCTGGCAAGCTGCAGGCGCGGCATATCCTCGCGCGGCATCGGACTTGAGAAGGCGAAGCTCGCGACCGTGGTCGAGGGGCGCACAAGGCTCGCCACATGGCGGCGCCAGACCTGATCGATGCCGGAGCGCTTGGCGAGATAGCTGGTGAGGTCCGCGAAGGCTGCCTGTTGCGTCGACAGCATCAGGAACGAGGCCGCAAGGCCCGGGACTATCGCAGCCGAAGTCAGGACGGGCGACGACGACCGACGCAACGCACGCATACCGACGCACTCCACGCAAACGCCACGCTACACGCCCGAACAAGGGCACGATGGTCACCCATCGCTAACCTTATCGCCGAGGTAACGTTGAGAGCGGGTTAATGGGGCGCGAAAGCCGCTCATCGGCCGCCTGTGGAGCCTGCGTCTCTTCAGCCGAACCGCGCGGCGAGCCGCGTCATGATGTCGTGCTCGCGTCGAAACGGCCCCTGTCCCAAGGCTGGCCGGATCGCCGCCGTGCCGGCGGTACCAAAGCGCGTGCGGATGGCCTCCTCGACCCACTGGGCTTCCTGCGCGGCCCGACGGGCGTCGAGCCGGCCTTCGCCCAGCCATGCCCTATGGGCCTCGATGGCCCGCGCGAGATCGTCCATGCCCTCTCCGGTCGTCGATGACACCAGAACGACCGGCGCGGGCCACGCGCCGGGATCGCGGGCGACGAGGGTCAGCGCACCCTCGACATCGGCTTTCGCCCTGCGCGCGGGCGCGCCCATGTCGGCCTTGGTCACGGCGATGACGTCGGGGAGCTCCATGACCCCGGCTTTCATGAATTGCAGGCTGTCGCCGGAGCCGGGCTGGATGCAGAGCACGACCGTATCGGCGACCATCGCCACATCGGCCTCCGACTGGCCGATGCCAACGCTCTCGACCAGCACCCGGTCGAACACCGCGCGCATGATGACCATGGCGGCCACGGTCTGGTCGGAGAGGCCGCCGAGCCGGTCGCGCGCCGCCATGGAGCGGACGAAGACGCCGCGATCCTCGGGGTTGGTGGAGATGCGAGCACGATCGCCGAGCAGCGCGCCGCCGGTGCGACGGGAAGAGGGATCGATGGCGATGACCCCGACCGTCTCGCCCGCCGCGCGCCAGCTGCCGACGAGCGCGTTGGTGAGCGTCGATTTGCCGACGCCCGGCGGGCCGGTCAGCCCGAGCGTCGCGCCCTTCGCAGCGCGGCAGGCGGCGTCGAGGAAGGCGGCCAGCTCAGGCGTTCCCGCATTCGTCTCGATGGCGGCGAGGGCGGCTGCAAGTGCGCGCTTGCCGCCTGACCTGACGGCCTCAATGGAGGCAGGAACCATCGTGCCGGCTCAGCCGAGCATGGCAGTGAGGCCGACATGCAGGATGGCGCCCGCGAAGAAGCCGCCGAAGCGCCATGGCATCGACATGGGACCGTTCACCAGACCCTGGAAGGACAGGATGTTGACGCCGACATCGTAGATCAGCGCGACGGCGAGCAACCACATCAGGCCGGGCAGCGCCTGCGTCAGCGCCGGATTGGCCTTGAACAGAAGGGCAAGCACGAGGCCCGCAACCAGCATCACGCCGACGAAAACGATGCCGGCGGGCGGATAGGCGGGTCCGGTCTGGTCGGTCATGGCGGGTTCACGAGGCTCGCTTCGGGGCGGCGAGCCTCGCACAGAAAATTCTGGCCCTCCACCACGACGAAGGGTCCAGATGGCCGCAGGTTCAGGCCTGACTGGCGGCCGCCTTGCCAAGCGCCGCCTGCGCCGCGGCAAGCCGGGCGATCGGTACGCGGAACGGCGAGCAGGAGACATAGTCGAGCCCGACGCTCTCGCAGAAGTGGATCGAGGACGGGTCGCCGCCATGCTCGCCGCAGATGCCGAGCTTGATGTCAGGCCGCGTCTTGCGGCCACGCTCGGCAGCAATCTTCACGAGTTCGCCGACACCCTCCTGATCGAGCGAGACGAAGGGATCGACCTCGATGATGCCCTTGGCGAGATAGGGGTTGAGGAAGCTCGCCGCGTCGTCGCGGGAAATGCCGAAGGTCGTCTGCGTCAGATCATTGGTTCCGAACGAGAAGAACTCCGCGCTTTCGGCGATCTTGCCGGCCTGCAGCGCGGCGCGCGGCAGTTCGATCATGGTGCCGACGATATAGTCGAGCTTGGCGCCGGTCTCCTTGATGACCGCTTCCGCCATGGCGACGATGCGCGCCTTGACGAGATCGAGCTCGGCCTTGGTGGCGACCAGCGGCACCATCACTTCGGGGACGACGGGCCTGCCGCTCTTGCTTGCGGCCTCCACGGCCGCCTCGAAGATGGCCCGGGCCTGCATTTCGGCGATCTCGGGATAGGCGACCGCCAGGCGGCAGCCACGGAAGCCGAGCATCGGGTTGAACTCGTGCAGTTCCTCGGCGCGGGCCTTGAGCTTCTTCGCGTCGGCACCCATGGCGGCCGCGACCTCGGCGATCTCCGCGTCGGTATGCGGCAGGAACTCGTGCAGCGGCGGGTCGAGCAGACGGATCGTCACCGGCAGGCCCGCCATGATCTCGAACAGTTCGACGAAGTCGGAACGCTGCATCGGCAGCAGCTTGGCAAGCGCCGCGCGCCGGCCCTTCTCGTCGTCGGCGAGGATCATCTCGCGCACCGCGACGATGCGTTCCTCGTCGAAGAACATGTGCTCGGTGCGGCAGAGTCCGATGCCCTCGGCGCCGAACTTCACGGCGACGCGCGCATCGGCCGGCGTTTCGGCATTGGTGCGGACCTTGAGGCGACGCGCGGCGTCCGCCCAGCCCATCAGCGTCGCGAACTCGCCGGACAGTTCCGGCTGGAGCATGGCGACCTCGCCCTGCAGCACCTGGCCTGTCGAGCCGTCGATAGTGACGACGTCGCCCTTCCTCAGGGTCGTGCCCGCAACGGTCATTGTCTGCGCATTGTAGTCGACGCGCAGGGAGCCGGCGCCGGAGACGCAGGGTTTGCCCATGCCGCGCGCGACCACTGCCGCATGACTGGTCATGCCACCGCGCGTCGTCAGGATGCCTTCGGCGGCATGCATGCCGTGGATGTCCTCGGGGCTCGTCTCGACGCGCACGAGGATGACCTTGTGGCCGGCGGCCTTCATCGACTCGGCTTCGTCGGAGTTGAAGACGATCTCGCCGCGCGCCGCGCCGGGCGAGGCCGGCAGGCCGGTGGCGATCACCTTGCGTTCGGCCTTCGGGTCGATGGTCGGATGGAGCAGCTGGTCGAGCGAGGCGGGATCGACGCGAGAGACCGCCTCGTCCTTCGAGATCAGGCCCTCGTTCGCCAGCTCCACCGCGATGCGCAGGCTCGCCTTGGCGGTGCGCTTGCCGTTGCGGGTCTGGAGCATCCAGAGCTTGCCGCGCTCGACCGTGAACTCGAGATCCTGCATGTCGCGGTAGTGCTTCTCGAGCGTCGCTGCCACGGCGATGAACTGGGTGTAGACGGCGGGCAGGGCCGTCTCCATGGACGGCTTGTCGGACTTCGCGGCGATGCGCGCCTCTTCGGTGATGTTCTGCGGCGTCCGGATGCCGGCGACGACATCCTCGCCCTGCGCATTGATCAGGAACTCACCATAGAGCTCCTTCTGGCCGGTCGAGGGATTGCGGGTGAAGGCGACGCCGGTGGCGGAGCTGTCGCCCATATTGCCAAAGACCATGGCCTGGACGTTGACCGCGGTGCCCCAGCTCTCGGGGATCGCATGAAGGCGGCGATAGGTGATGGCGCGCTGGTTCATCCACGAGGAGAACACCGCGCCGACCGCGCCCCAGAGCTGTTCGTGCGGATCCTGCGGGAAGGGCTTGCCGGTCTCTTCCAGTACGCGTGCCTTGTACTCGCCGACGAGGTGTTTCCAGTCGGCGGCGGCGAGCTCGGTATCGAGGCTGAAGCCCTTGCGCTCCTTGTAGACGTCGAGGAGCTCCTCGAAATTGTGGTGGTCCAGGTCGAGCACGACGTTGGAATACATCTGGATAAAGCGGCGGTAGCTGTCATAGGCGAAGCGCTCGTCGCCTGCGCCCTTCGCCAGAGCCTCAACCGTCGTGTCATTCAGGCCGAGATTGAGGATCGTGTCCATCATGCCGGGCATGGATGCGCGGGCGCCCGAGCGCACGGAGACCAGCAGCGGGTTGGCCGCGTCGCCGAAGATCTTGCCGGTGAGCTTGCCGATATGGACGAGGCCGGCCTCGACCCCGGCCTTCAGCTCGGCGGGATAGCTGCGCCCGTGATCGTAGTACCAGGTGCAGACGCCGGTGGTGATCGTGAATCCGGGCGGGACGGGCAGGCCCATATTCGACATTTCAGCGAGATTCGCGCCCTTGCCGCCGAGCAGGTTGCGCATGCTCGACTGACCCTCGGCCTTGCCGTCGCCGAAGGTATAGACCCATTGCGTCATCGTCGAAGTCCCGATCTTGCGCTGCAACCGGACGATGGGCCCGGACCCGCGGCGCGTCTGTTTAGGCGCTTTCGCCGCAGCATTTCAACTGCGCGGGTCATCGACCATCCGGCTCCGGCGCTTTCATGACCGCAGGATGAAGGCTGGATGAATGCGGCGCGGCAGGATAATACTGCGTTGCAATAGGATTGCTCCGCGCCCCGTGATCAGCGTCATCATCCCCACGCTCAACGATGAACGCAGGCTCGTGCCGACCCTCGCCTCGCTCGTCTCAGGCGCGGCGGATGGCCTTGTCGTCGAGGCCATCGTGGCCGATGGCGGGTCGAGCGACGATACCGAGGCCGTCGCCGATGTCGCGGGCTGCCGCTTCATGGCCGGCCCGGCGGATCGCGGCGAGCGCCTGCAGGCCGCGGCCCGTTCGGCCAAGGCGCCGTGGCTGATGTTCATCGCACCCGGGACAGTGGTCGACGAAGGCTGGGTCCGCGAGGTGCGCAGCTTTCTCGAGGCGGCCTCGCGCAGGCCGGCCGGTCTCCGGCGCGCAGCGGTATTCGGGCTCGGCAGCGAGGACTACGGAATGGCGCAAAGCCTCGCGGCGGCTGCCGCCAGGATCGCCTTCCTCGTCGGCCTCGGCCCTAACCCGCAGCAGGGACTGTTGATTCCGGCCGAACGCTACCGCGCCCTTGGCGGGCACGCGCCCGGCGCATCGCCGGAGCGCGCCTTCGCGCGGCGGGTGGGGCGGTTTTGCACGACGGTCCTGCGGTCACGGGCTACCGCCATTTTGTTCTGACCGCAGCGCCAAGTTTACCCAACGTTATCGATCAACGGTCATTGTCGCTGGGGAAAGTACCTTCCCCTCCGTACGCGCCATGCTCCCCTCGCTCGAAAACCCGGTCGAACAGGTTCTGGCTGCAGTCGATCAGATGACGCCGCAGATGCAGCAGGCGCTCGTCGGCAGCATCCTTGCCCAATTCGGCCCCGACAGACTGCGGCCGTCCATCCGCGCGCAGGAGCGGCTCGACCGCATCGTCGCCCATCTGCTGCCACCGATGGCGATCGCCGAGCGGGCCCATTTCGCCCGCGCCTTCGGCGCGCTGGATCTCGATCTGCCGCGGACCTTCGCGGCTATCGACAAGGATGAGGAACTCGTCTCGGAAATCTCGCAGAGCCACCGGATCGCGGACGCGGCGACCATCCGGACGCTCGGGAAGCACCGCCGCTTCATCGACATGCGGATCATGGCCGGCCGCGACGACCTCTCGGCCGAGGCAGCCGAGACCCTGGCGGAGGCAGGCGACGCGCGCACGGTGCGTCATCTGGCGGCCAATGCGCGGCTCGAACTGTCACCCAGGGCTCGCGAGCGGCTCGTCACCCGTGCTTCCCACGACCACGCCCTGCAGGAACAACTCTGCGCGAGGCGCGACCTCGGCCTCGATGATGCGCGCCGGCTCGCGGCGGTCGTTCCCGACAGCATGAAGCCGCTTCTCTACGAGAAACTCGACAAGGCAGCTGTCGAAGAGGCCCAGAAGAGCGCTTCGGACGCGATTCCCGCCAAGGTCCGGCGCATGCGGCTGGAACAGGACACGCATATCGCCACCGAGGATGTACGCCGGGCGGTTCAGGCGGGGTCCATGTCGCTCTCGGAAGCGGTGACGCTGCTCGCCGTCACGGATCGGGTCCTGCCGGCGGTCGAAAGTCTCGGCGAGGCGCTCGGCATCACGCGCGATGCTCTGGTGGCGACGCTCGCGCGCGGGCGGCTGGAGCCTTTCGAGGCGCTGGGCCGGGCCGTGGCTCTCAACGAGCATGTCCATGTGTCGCTGGTGGAGGCCATCTGCCGACGCTGGCGCCGCACCGCTCCCGACCGGCGCAGCATTCTCGGTCGCTACGGCCGTGTCACCGAGGCGATGATTGATGCCGAGTTGCGGCCGCTCAAGCCTGCGGCGCCGCGCGCGGCCACGACGACGCGGATCTTCGACATCGCTGCGGAGAGCCCTGCCGCAAGCTGAACGCCCGGCTCACCCTGCATCCCCGTGCGAAACCGGGCGCGCGTGCGCCTTTAGCGGAGATTAAGGAACGTCCAGCAATATCGGCCAAAAGGTCACGAAGAATGACAGCCAAGCTCGACGAAGCCCTGGAACCGATCAATGCCATGATCGGCGCCCTCGCACCGAAGCTGCGCGGTGCGTTGGTGGAGGAGCTTGTCGATCAGGTCAGCCGCGAACGGCCCGATGCCGCCTCGCGCAAGGCGCAGGTCTTCGACAACATCGTCGCGCAGGCTCTGCGGGAAGCTCCGCTGCCGAGCCGTGTCCGCGCCTCGCCGAAGCTTGCGCGCTGTGTCGGGACCCTGCCGGAATCGACCCTGACACTCGCCGTCGACGTCGTCACTGTGGCCGAGGCCATCCTCACGGCGCCGGAACTGACCGACGACCTGCTGATGCGCGTATGCGTGCCCGAGCGACAGGAGCACATGAAGATCATCGCCCGGCGCTCGGCGCTGTCCTCGCCGCTGGCCGAGGTAATTGCCGAACATGGCGAGCCGGGCACCGTCCTGATGCTGATGCGCAATGCCGGCGCGCGGTTCTCGCGCGAGGGGCTCGATCGGATCGCGGAGCTTCACGGCAGCGATCCGACGATCCGATCGGCGCTGGTGCAGCGCGCCGACTGTCCGGCCGATCTGAGCGCCCGGATCGGCGCTGTCGTGCCGAAGGAAATGCTGACCGGCGAGGCGCTCACCGACAAGCTGGTGGAACTCTGCGCCGAGCGGGAGATTTTCGGCGCGATGGACCTGCTGATGCGGTGCATCGGCCGCGACGCCGATGCCGGCCGCAAGATCATCGAGCGCGATGACGAGAAGGCCCTCGGCGCGATCTGCCATGTCGCCGGCATCGACGCCCATACCTACGAGGCGCTGGTGGAAGCCTGGCGCGTTTCGATGGGCAAGCCGACGGCCGACGTCCACAAGGCGCCGGTGCGCTTCCGCCTGATGCGACCCGCCGAGATCGACCGCGTCATCGCGCGCCTGCCGCTGGCGCGCATGCGCGTGTCGCCGGATCTCGCTCCGGCGTGATTGCGGGCGGCTATTCCGCCGCCGCCCGATAGGGCTGGTGCGGCAGGCCGAATTCCAGCCAGACGTCCAGCAGCGCTGCCGCCAGATCGTCGACCATCGCATCGGTATGAGCCGGGCCGGGCGTGATGCGCAGGCGCTCCGTGCCGCGGGGCACGGTCGGGTAGTTGATCGGCTGGATGTAGATGCCGTGGCGACGGAGCAGGAGATCGCTCGCGGCCTTGCACTTCTCCGCGTCGCCCACCAGCACCGGCACGATATGGGTGTCGGACGGCATGACCGGCAGACCGGCCAGCGACAGCACGCGCTTGGCCCGCGCCGCCTGACGCTGCTGCAGGTCGCGCTCGGCGGACGAGGTCTTGAGATGCCGGATCGCCGCCGTCGCGGCGGCGGCGACAGCCGGCGGCATGGCCGTCGTGAAGATGAAACCGGCCGCATGGCTGCGCACGGCGTCGACCAGCGCCGCCGAGCCGGCGATATAGCCGCCCATCACGCCGAACGCCTTGCCGAGCGTGCCCTCGACCACGTCGATCCGGGACATCTGGCCGTCACGCTCGGCAACGCCGGCGCCGCGCGGCCCGTACATGCCGACGGCATGGACCTCGTCGATATAGGTCATGGCGCGATAGCGCTCGGCGAGGTCGCAAATCTCGCGGATCGGTCCGATATCGCCGTCCATCGAATAGATGCTCTCGAAGACGATCAGCTTGTTGCGCGCGGGACCTGCCGCCAGCAGCAGGCTTTCGAGATGGCCGACATCGTTGTGGCGGAAAACCTGCTTCTCGCAGCCGGCCTGCCGCACGCCCTCGATCATCGAATTGTGGTTCAGCGCGTCCGACAGGATCAGGCAGTCCGGCAGGAGCCGGGCGATGGTCGAGATGCCGGCCTGATTGGAGATGTAGCCGGAGGTGAAGACGAGCGCCGCCTCCTTGCCGTGGAGATCGGCGAGCTCGCGCTCCAGTTCGACCACGGGATGGGACGTGCCGGAAATGTTGCGGGTGCCGCCCGCGCCCGCGCCCATGCGGCGCGCGGTGCCGGCCATGGCCTCGATCACGTCGGGATGATGGCCCATGCCGAGATAGTCGTTGGAGCACCAGATGACGACCTCGCGCGCGCCGTCCGGGCCATGCCAGGTCGCGCGCGGAAAGGTGCCGACGGAGCGTTCGAGATCGGCGAAGACGCGATAGCGCCGCTCGTCCTTCAGGCGGGCGACGGCATTCTCGAAATGGTGTGAGTAGGTCATGGCTCGTTCCGGTCAGTTCGAGCCCCGGTGACGTTCGGGGGACGAACCATCATGCCGCCACCCGCCGCTTGCCGGCCTTGATCGGCATCAATCAGATGCCCGCCGTTTAGCACGATTCCAATCTCGGGCGCCATGAGGCCCGCAAAATCGTGATCCCGGCGCATGCTTGGCTGCTAGAGACCATGCAGCCGCATCAGCGCATCGAAGTGCTTGTTGGCCTGATAGTCCAGAACCTGCATCCACTCGCGCGCGGTCTGCTTCTGCTGATCGGGCGGAATGATCTTCAGCCTGAGACCCGTCGACTGGGCGAGGATCTGCTGCCGGCAGGCCCGCTCGAGATAATAGAGATCGTCGAAAGCGACGGCCACGGTCGGCCCGCCGATCGTCACCCCGTGATGCTCCAGAAAGATGATGTCCGCATGCGGATTGTCCTTCTGTGCCTGCGCGATCCGCTCGCCCTCCTCGGCGTTCAGTGCGACGCCGCCGAAGCCCTGGTAGGCGGTGCGGTCGAGAAAGCGGCAGGCGGTCTGGTGCGCCATTTCCAGCTTGCCGCCCTCGACCATGGTCAGCGCGGTCGCATGCGGCATGTGGACGTGCAGGATCGCCTGATGGCGCGGATTGGCGCGGTGGCCGGCGATGTGGATGTTGCGCGCGGTGGCCTCGACCTCGCCCCAGCCTTCGTGGATCGCGCCTTCACCGTCGATCAGCAGCAGGTCGTCCGGCCGCACCTCGCCCCAGTGGATGCCGTAGGGATTGATCAGATAGCGCTCGTCGCGCCCCGGCACGACGACCGAAAAATGGTTGCAGATGCCCTCGTTGAGGTCGAAGCGCGCGGCAAGCCTGAGGGCGGCGGCAAGCTCCCGCCGCAGGGTCGCGATGTCGGTCCGGCGGGACGAGGCGGTGTCGGTCATGGCTTGGGCGTTCCCCGGCTGGCAGCTGACATGCGAACGCCTGCGAGGAGGTCTCGCAGGCGCTGGAACGATGCCGTGGCGCTGGCGCCGGGCACAAGGCTCATTTCGGCGCAAGCACCATGATCATCTGCCGGCCTTCGAGGCGCGATTCCTGCTCGACCTTGGCGATGTTCACCGTATCGACCTTGACCCGGTCGAGAACCTTCACGCCGAGATCCATATGCGCCATCTCACGACCGCGGAAGCGCAGGGTCACCTTCACCTTGTCGCCTTCCTCGAAGAACCGCTTCATCGCCTTCATCTTCGTATCGTAGTCGTGATCGTCGATGCCGGGACGCAGCTTGATCTCCTTGACCTCGACAGTCTTCTGGTTCCGGCGGGCCTCGGCGGCCTTCTTCTGCTCCTGGAACTTGAACTTGCCGTAGTCCATGATCTTGCAGACGGGCGGGACGGCGTTCGGCGCGACCTCGACGAGGTCGAAGCCTGCTTCCTGGGCCATCTGCACGGCATCGCGGGTCGGGACCACGCCGCGGTTTTCACCTTCGGCGTCGATCAGCTGGACCTCGCGGACGCGGATCATGTCGTTGATGCGCGGCCCGTCGCGTTCGACGGGGGCGGCGGCTCTCATGGGCCTGCGAATGGGGCGTCTCCTTCAGACGTTGACTGGGACCGGATCGCCGCGGCGTCTGCCCCTCCTGGAATAAGGAAAGACTCAAGGGACGGCCGACGGGCATTCCGGAAGCTGGGGAAGATCGGTAGAAACACCACGAAAGTCAATGGTTGGCGCGCGGGTCGCGCCTCTCAATCGGCGAGGACGCGCCGGTAGATCGCGACCATCTGGTCCTGAAGGCGGGGCCGGGAGAAACGGCGCGCCCGCGCGGCAGCACGCCCGGACATGGCGATGCGGCTCCGCGGGTCGAGCTCGACCGCCCGGCCGATCGCCTCGGCAAGCGCCATGGCATCGCCTGCCGGCACCCGGAAACCGACCTCCTCGCCCGCCGGAGCCGAGGGCGCCGCCGTCACCAGGTCGCGCAGCGCGCCGATATCGGAGGCGACGACCGGCAGGCCCATGGCCATGGCCTCGACGGCCGAGCGGCCGACCGGATCAGGCGCTATCGACGGTGCGACCGCCAGATGGGCGGAGGCAAGCGCCGCCGGCCCCGCCTCCGCTGCGGCGACGAGCCTGACAACGCCGTCGAGGCCCTGCGCACGGATCCGCTGGTCCAGCATGGCGCGGTAATCCGGCTGGTCCGGTCCGTCGCAGACGATCAGGAACACGGTGCCGTCCAGCCCGCCATTGACCAGCAGCCGCACGGCGTCGACCAGAACCACCTGGCCTTTGTCCGGATGGAAGCGGGCATGGTGGATGATCACCCGCTCGGAGCCTTCGAGCCCGGCGATAGCGCGGAAATCGGCCCGTTCGCGCGCGCTGATCCGCTCCGCTGCGAAGCGCGTCAGGTCGAAGCCCGGCGAGATGCCGGCGATGCGGTCGACGCGCTTGGCCGCCGCCCCCGACCTCAGGACGCCGGCGATATGGCGGGACGGCGCCGTGACAACGCGCGCGCCGAGCAGGGTGCGGTCGAGCCGGCGGCCGGCAAAGCCCTCGGCCGGCGGGCCGTGGAAGCTCGCGATCACCGGAATGCGCGCGAAGCGAGCGGCCAGCAACCCGGACAGCGCCGCGAAGCGCGCATGGGCATGAACGTGGACGAGATCGACCGCCTCCCGGTCGAGCAGGCCGCGCAGATGCGCGATGTTGCCGATGGCGGCGACCGGGCTCCAGCCGTCGAGGTCGAAAGCGACCCATTCGCCGCCCGCCGCCTGCAGATCGCCGACCAGCGGACCTTTTTCCGCCGCGACGATCGGCCGGGCGCCGGCCGCAGCCGCGGCTGCCGCAAGCGCCAGAACGGTGCGCGAAATGCGCCCCTCGGCCAGGGTCGGGACGACATGAAGGATCGTCCGGCCGTCGAGACCCTGACCCTCCTTCTCTCCCGAATCGCCCATCGCCCTTGTCCCAGACCTGCGGCCGCCGCTAAGCAGGCGAGCCCTGCCCGGCGAATCGTTCAAGAGACAGTGTGATGGCGAGCTTGGCCGAACCGCAATTCCTCACCGTTGGCGAAGGCGTCGCCGCGCGCCGCATCGCCTATCGACGTGTCGAGGGTCGCGGACCGACCATCGTCTGGCTCGGCGGCTTCAAGTCCGACATGAAGGGCACCAAGGCCGAGGCGCTGGATGCCTTCGCGCGCGCGGGCGGCCGGGCCTATCTGCGCTTCGACTATTCCGGGCACGGCGAATCCGACGGTGATTTCGAGGCCGGCACGATTTCGCGCTGGGCGGAGGAAGCCGCCGCCATGGTCGCGCTCGCCGGCCCCGCGCCGGTCCTCGTCGGCTCGTCCATGGGTGGCTGGATCTCCCTGCTGGTCGCGCGGCAAATGGCGTCACCGCCCGCCGGCATGGTGCTGATCGCCCCCGCCGCCGATTTCACCGAGGCACTGATGTGGCCGGCCTTTCCCGACGAGGTGAAGCGGCAGATCGAGGCGACGGGCCGCTGGGTGCGGCCTTCCGCCTATGACGAGGGCGGCTATCCGATCACCCGGGCGCTGATCGAGGATGGCCGGCGCAATCTCGTCCTCGGCGGATTGGTCGAAACCGGCTGCCCAGTCCGCATCCTGCAGGGCATGCAGGATCCTGACGTGCCCTGGCGGCACGCCATGCTGCTCGCGGAGAAGATGGCCCGAGACGATGTCGTCGTGACCCTGATCAAGGATGGCGACCACCGCCTGTCGCGCGACGAGGATCTCGCGCGGCTGACGGAAGCCGTTGAGACTATGGCAGAGGCGTATCGTCGCGCTTGATTCCATTATCTGAGAACTATAATCTCGAATCATGGACGATCTGGCGCGACCCGACGACGATCTCGACAAGGTGGTAGCGGTGCGCGTGCGCGACCTGCGCGCCGCCAGGGGCCTGACACTCGACCAGCTTGCCGCCCTTTCCGGTGTCTCGCGCGCCATGATCTCCCGGATCGAGCGCGCCGAGGCAAGCGCGACGGCCGTGTTGCTGGTCAAGCTGGGCGCGGCGCTCGGCGTCACCCTTGGCGAGCTGTTCGAGGCGCCGCAACCCCAGCTGGACCCGGTGCGCCGCGCCAGCGAGACGCCGGTGCGGCGTGACCCGGAGACGGGATACACCCGCCGCAACGTCGCCCCGCCCAACGCCTCGGGAACCAATATCGTGGAGGTGACGCTGCCGGCCGGCCGGCAGGTCGCCTACGACAACCTCGTCACCATGCCGGTCGAACAGTTCGTCTGGGTTTTCGAGGGCACGCTGACGCTGTCCTACGAGGGGCTCGTCACCGATCTCGGCCCCGGCGACTGCCGGGTGATGCGGCTCGACAGCCCGCTGGTTTTCGAGAACCGCTCGGCCAGGCCGGCCCGCTACGCGGTCGTGCTCGTGCCACATTCGGGACCGCATGGGGTGCGCCGATGATCAGAATCGAGACCCTCGACGCGGCGGATGCCGCCCGCCATCTGCCCAGTCTTGCCGCCGTTCTGGCCGATTGCGTGCGCAACGGCGCCTCCGTCAGCTTCATGAACCCCTATTCGCAGGCGGATGCCGAAGCCTTCTTCGCGGGCGTCGCGGAACAGGTCGCGCGCGGGCAGACCGTTCTGGTCGCCGCCTTCCTCGAAGAGCGCATCATCGGCACCTCCCAGCTCGGCCTCGACATGCCGCCGAACCAGCCGCATCGCGCCGAGGTGAAGAAGATGCTGGTCCATTCCGATGGCCGGCGGCAGGGCATCGCGGCCTCGATGCTGCGGAGGCTTGAGGAAGAAGCCATCGCGCGCGGGCGCACGCTGCTTGTCCTGGATACGGCCAGCGACGCGGCCAAGCGCGTCTATGAGCGTGGCGGCTGGTCCCGCTGCGGCCATATCGCCGATTTCGCCCTGCTGCCGGATGGTGGCCTCTGCGACACGACCTACTATGTGAAGGACCTGTCGCCGCCGAAGGGCACGCCGGTATCCAAGGTCGCGGTGCGCGATGCGACCGAGGACGACCTGCCCGCCATTCGCGACATCCTCAACGAGGCGATTCGCACTACCACGGCGGTCTGGACCGACGACCCCGTCGATCTCGACAGCCGCCGCGTCTGGTGGCGGGAGCGGCTCGCCGGCGGCAACCCCGTTCTCGCTGCGATCGATGGCAGCGATGTCGTCGGTTTCGGCTCCTACCTGCAATTTCGCTCGTGGGACGGCTATCGCAATGCCGTCGAGCATTCGGTCTATGTCCGGCCGGATCGACGCGGATCGGGCGTCGGCTCGGCACTGGTCGACGCGCTCATCGCCCATGCGAAAGCGGCCGGAAAGCACGTCATCATCGGCGGCATCGAGGGCCGGAACAGCGCGTCGCTGCGGCTGCATCGCCGCGCCGGCTTCATCGAGGTCGGCCGTATGCCGGGAATTGGCGAGAAGTTCGGCCGCCGGCTGGACCTGGTCTTCGTCCAGAAGCAGCTTGGGTAAAGCGTTTTCGAGCGAAGCGGGCACCGGTTCGCGCGACGAAAACGCGCAAAAAGCAGAACATCGGGTCGTTGCCGCACTTTGGAGAAAAGCGGAACGATCCAGGATCTATTCGCCCGATCCGTATCTGTGCAGGTTCGCGCCGTTGACACGCAGCCAAGCCTTGGCAGGTTCGAGGCTTGGGCAAAGCTCCCGGACGATGCGCCAGAACCGCGACGAATGGTTCATTTCGCGCAGGTGCGCGACTTCGTGGGCGGCGAGATAGTCGAGCACGAAAGGCGGCGCAAGGATCAACCGCCAGGAATAGTTGATCGCCCCGGTCGATGAGGCCGAGCCCCAACGACTCGACTGATCGCGAATGCCGATGCGCGTGACCTTGACGCCGAGGCGGTCGGCATAGCGGCGCGTCGCCGCTTCCAGATCCTTGCGCGCCTCACGCTTCAGGAAGTCCTGCACCCGCCGTGACAGGAAATCGGCCTCGCCAGCGACGAGGATCGAGCCGTTCTCGACCCATACCGTGCCACGTCGATCCGGCCGATGCTGCACGGTATGCGGGACACCACGCAGCGGAACAACCGCTCCGGGCAGGAAAGCCAGCGCCTCGGGGATGCGGTCGAGCCGCGTCGCGATCCAACCGCCATGCCTTTCGGCAAAGGAGACCGCGTCGGAAACGCGCGAGCGGGCGGGCATGGTGAGGATCGCATCGCGCGTGGCCGCGCGCACGCGAAGCGTGAATCGCCGCGCCTGCGGCATGCGGCGCAGCGCAACCGAGTAGTCGACGCCCTCGTGGGAAACGATGATCGCTTCCGGGTCGGGCTCGCGCAGGAAGAACCGGCGAACGACGGACATGACGGAGACCATAGACGAGTCTCATGGCGGAACGCCAGCAACGCCAACGTGATCAGCCGGCTCCGATTGTCCAGCTTGACTCGCGGAGCGCGCAGGCGCCGGCCAACCCCATGGCAGCCATGGGTTTGGTCCGGCCTCAGTCCTTCTTGGGTGCCTGCACGGCGGCCAGCGGGGCCTTGCCGCCGCGAAGCACTTTCAGGGCCGCCGGCTTGTCCGCGGACTTCGGCTTCGCTGCCTGAGCCCTGCGATAGGAATGGGTGCGCATGAAATCCATGACGCGCGGCGCGATATCGGCGCGGAAGCGCGAGCCATTGAACACGCCGTAATGACCAACCGCTGGTTGCAGGTGGTGATGGCGCATGTCTTCGGGGATCGAGGAGGCGAGGCCGTGGGCGGCCAGGGTCTGCCCGCCGCCGGTGATGTCGTCCTTCTCGCCCTCGACGGTGAGCAGCGCGACACGGCGGATCGCCTTCGGGTCCACGGCGCGGTCGCGGTGCATCATGATGCCGCGCGGCAGGTGGTGCTCGACGAAGACGCGCTCGATGGTCTGCATGTAGAATTCCGCGGTCAGGTCCATCACCGCCAGATACTCGTCGTAGAACTCGCGGTGCTTCTGGGCGCTGTCGCCGTCGCCCTTGACGAGGTTGCGGAACAGTTCGCGATGGGCGTCGACGTGCCGGTCGAGGTTCATGGTCATGAACCCGGTGATCTGCAGGAAGCCCGGATAGACCGGCCGCATCATGCCGGGATGCGGAAAGGGAACCGTGGTGATGACGTTGCGGCGGAACCAGTCGGTGCCGCGCTCCTCGGCGAGCTTGTTGACCGCTGTCGGATTGGCCCGCGTATCGATCGGCCCGCCCATCAGCGTCAGCGTGGTCGGCACGTAGGGGTCGTCCTCGGCCTCCATCCGCGCCACCGCCACGAAGGCTGGCACCGCCGGCTGGCAGACGGCCATGACATGGGTGTCAGGCCCGAGGAAATGCAGCATGGAGACGATGTAGTCGACATAGTCATCGAGATCGAAGGCGCCCTCGGCCATGGGCACCATGCGGGCGTCCATCCAGTCGGTGATGAAGACCTCGTGGTTCGGCAGGAAAGCCTCGACGGTGCCGCGCAGCAGCGTGGCGTAGTGGCCCGACATCGGAGCCACGATGAGGACCTTGGGGTCCGGCCGGTGCCGTTCCGGCAGGGCGCGCTGGAAATGGATGAGATCGCAGAAAGGTCGCTTCCAGACGACCTTTTCGGTCACCGCGACCCGTTCGCCCCCGACCAGCGCGGTCGGCAGATTGAAGCCGGGCTTGCCGTAGCGGCGCGTCGTGCGCTCGAACAGTTCGGCGGCGGCGGCGATCTGCTTCGCCACGGGCAGGTGCGCCCATGGATTGATCGGATTGGTCAGCGCAAGCTTGGTGGCGTCCGCCATGGCCCGGTAGGGCGACAGCATGGCGTGGGTGGCTTCATACCAGTGATAAAGCACTCAGATGCCTCCGAGGGAGAGGAGGGCCGGAGCGCCATTCGCGGTATCCCTGGCCGGACCTACAGACGGGCTGGAAAAGACGCCCCGAAGGGCTGCCTGGTTCCCGCCATATTGCTGCACTGCCGAAATCTGTAACAGGCCTGTGACAGATGAGGCAATCAGACGAGGGTGAAGAACCTGTTAACCAGGAGCCGCCGTGGTTTTGGGGTGACATTCCACCAAAGGCGGAGACGGCGGCGCTTTCATTCCCCGCCAGACAGCAGCGATCCCGCGTCGCGGGCGCGGTTCAGCAGCATGACGAAGGCGACGGAGGCCGCGCCTATCCACAGCACGTTCAGCGCCAGCGCCGCGCCGAGATAGTCGAGCCGCAGCACGCCCTCCGACAGAACGGCGCGCATGCCCTCGAAGACATAGGTCGGCGGCAGCGCCAGCGCGAAGGGTTTCAGCCAGCCCGGCAGCACGGCGAGCGGGTAATAGACGCAGCAGAGCGGCCAGAACACGAACATGATCGTCCAGGCGAGGCTCTCGGCGCCGAGCCCGTGGCGCAGGATCAGACCGGCCACGACGATGCCGACCGCCCAGCCGGTGACGACCAGAAGGGCGAAGAAGGCGACGAAACCGACACCGAGGGCCGCAAGGTCAAAGCCGAAATAGGCGACCGCCAGGATGATCGTGGGGGTCAGGCCGACCGCGAGGCGCGCAAGACTCATGACCATCAGCGCCGCGACGAACTCGAAGGGACGCAGCGGGCTCATCAGGAGGTTGCCGAGATTGCGCGACCAGACCTCTTCCAGAAACGAGATCGAGAAGCCGATCTGACCACGGAACAGGATCTCCCAGAGCAGCAGACCCGAGACCAGCGCGCCGCCGACGAACAGCGTGCGGTTGGTCGAAGCCATGGCGTAGTTCTGCAGGAAACCCCAGGTCAGAAGGTTCAGGATCGGCCAGTAGACAAGCTCCAGCAGCCGTGGCCAGGACGAGGCGATGAGGTAGCAGTAGCGCAGGCACAGCGCCCCGACGCGCCGGATCGAGAAGCTCATGCGCCCCTCACCGCCGCCATGAAGGCATCGAGCTTGTCCTGGTCGAGATGGCCGTCCGTGCGCACGCCGGAGCAGAGATCGACGCCAAAGGGCTTCACCGTGGCGATGGCCTCGGCGACATTGCCGGCCCTGAGACCGCCGGCAAGGAAGACCGGCTTTCCCGTGCGCTTCACGAATTCCGCGCTTACCGCCCAGTCATGGGTGCGACCGGTGCCGCCGAGCTCGCGCATCGTGCCCCCCGGCTTGCCGGAATCGAGCAGGAAGGCGTGGATATAGGGCTCGTAGCGCGGGATCAGGTCGAGCGCCTCCGGCCCCTCGACGTGGATCACCTGCACCCGCCGGACCATCGGCAGCGACACCGCCAGCACCGCGAGTTCGGCAGGATCGATGTGATCGACGATCTGCACCGTGTTGGTGCCGCAATGGCGGACGTGTTCGGCAAGGTCCGTGCCCGTCGCGCGCGACGACAGCAGGAAGGTCGCGACAGGCGGCGGCACATCCGCCGTCACCGCGCGGATGGTCGCGTCCGAGACGATGCCCGGCCCCGATGGCATGGCTGCGACGAAGCCGAGGGCGTCGGCGCCTGCAGCCATCGCCATCTCGGCCTCCTTGACGGACGAGATGCAGCAGATCTTCACCCTGGTGCGCGTCATTCGGCGGCCTCCCTGCGCCCGCGGGCGACATCGAGGAACACTTCTTCGAGATTCGAGCGGCCATAGCGGCGGACCAGCTCGGCAGGCGCGGCATCGTCCTCGATCCGGCCCTTCTTGAACATGATCACGCGATCGCAGAGGCGTTCGACCTCCCCCATATTGTGCGAAGCGAGCAGGATCGCGGCCCCTCGGCGATCGCGATAACGCTCGAGATGCGACCTGATCCAGTCGGCGGTATCGGGGTCGAGCGATGCCGTCGGCTCGTCCAGCAGCATGACCTCCGGCTCGTTGATCAGCGCCTTGGCGAGCGCGACGCGCGTCTTCTGGCCGGCCGACAGCTTGCCCGACGGGCGGTCGATGAAATCCTTGAGGTCGAGGTCGGCCGCGAGCGCGGCGATGCGCGCGGCGACATCGCTCACGCCGTAGAGCAGCGCAAAGACCCTGAGGTTCTGCCTGACCGTGAGGCGGTGCGGCATGTCCACATAGGGACTCTCGAAATTCATCCGATGGAGCACGTCATGGCGCCGCGTGACCATGTCGGCGCCGAGCACCCGCACCTCGCCGGAGGTCGGCAGGACGAGCCCCATGACCATGCCGATGGTCGTCGACTTGCCGGCGCCGTTGCCGCCGAGCAGAGCGGTGGTCGATCCCGCCGGAATGGCGAAAGACAGCCCGTCCACGGCGCGTACCTCGCCGTAGTTCTTGACGAGGCTTCTGACCTCGATAGCGGGTGTCGCATCCTGCGTCATGGCGATCAGATGGGCCGCTTTCGCCTCGAGGGCAAATGAAAAGCCGTGATCGGCGCGATCGGCGATGCAGGTCCGACCTGCACGGGCGCCGCGCGCCTGCGGGTTGACCCCCGCCGGCAGTCGGGCGAGCGTTGCCACCCGCGAACCGTTCCCCGCCATGATCATCGTCTTCGGCTCCATCAACATCGACCTCGTCACGCGCGTCGACGCCCTGCCGAAGCCGGGCGAGACCGTGGCCGCGCCCGGCTATGCGATCGTCCCGGGCGGCAAGGGGGCAAACCAGGCGCTCGCCGCTCGCCGGGCGGGGGCCGATGTCGTCCTGGCGGGCGCCGTCGGCCGCGACGGCTTCGCCGATCTCGCGCTCGACATGCTGGCCGCCGATGGCGTCGATCTCACCCGCATCGTCCGGGCCGACGCGCCAACCGGCGCGGCCTTCATCACGGTGGATGCGAAGGGGCAGAACCAGATCGTCGTCGGGTCAGGCGCCAATGCCTTCGCGCGCGCCGCATCGCTGGACGGCCTTGTGACGAGGCCGGGCGACACCCTGCTCCTGCAATGGGAGGTACCGGAGGCCGAAATCTGCGCCGCCGCGCGATGGGCCAAGGCGCGGGGCCTGCGCGTCATGCTGAACCGGGCTCCCGCCGGACCGATCACACCGGAACTGATGGCGATGACCGACATCGTCGTCGTCAACGAACACGAGATCATGGCGCTTGCCGAGGGCCACGGCATCGATGGCGCCGATCCCGAGGCCGTCGCTTCGGGCCTCTCCGCCCGCTACGGCAATGCCGTTTTCGTGACGCTCGGCGCGGAAGGCGCCATGGGCTGGGCCGACGGCATCCGCCATGCCGTGCCGGCCATGCCCGTCGAGGTCGTCGACACGACTGCGGCCGGCGACACGTTCTGCGGGGCCTTCGCCGCCGCCCTCGATCGGCGTCGGGGCTATGAGACCGCCATCGAGTTCGCCTCCGCCGCCGGTTCCCTGGCCTGCACCGTCTTCGGCGCCCAGCCGAGCATTCCCACCCTCGCGACCATCGAACCGGCCGCGGCGATCCTCGCCGAGGGCCGCAATCCCGACCACCGGAGGACAACCCCGTGAGCTACGGCAAGACCGAGACGAAGAGTAAGCCGGCCAAGCCGGCGGCGGGCCCGGTGCGCAATCGCATCAAGCGCCGCCTGGCGGCAGGCGAGAAGCTCCTCGGTGCCTGGGTCTTCACGGGCGCGCCGGTCATCTGCGAGATCTATGCGCTGGCGGGCTACGACATCGTCCTGATCGACACCGAGCACACGCCCCTCGACGTCAAGGACGTGCTGGAATGCGTGCGCGCGGTCGAAGCCGGCGGCGGCGACGCCATGGTGCGCGTGCCAGGCCACGACTTCAGCCATTTCAAGCGGCTGCTCGATGCAGGCATTCATTCGTTCATGGTGCCGATGGTCGATACGGTGGAACAGGCCAAGGCCATCATCAATGCCTGCCTCTATCCGCCGCGCGGGCGGCGCGGTTTCGCGGCGACCGCCTCGCGCTCGGGCCTCTACGGCTTCCACGAGAACTATGCTGATGTCGCGCACGAGGAGACCTTCCTCGCGCTTCAGGTCGAAAGCGGGGTCGCGGCGCGCGATGCGGGGAAGATCGCCGCGCTCGACGGCGCGGACTGCCTGTTCATCGGCCCGAACGACCTTGCCGGCTCGCTCGGCAAGCTAGGCCAGCTGGCCGACCCGGAAGTGCTCAAGACCATCGACAAGGCGGCTGCCGCGATCCTCAAGGCTGGCAAGCTGACTGGGATCATTCCGACGCCGACCCGCGATGCCTCCGACATGGCCGCGCGCGGCTTCTCGATCGTCATCGGCGAATGCGACGTGCCGACGCTGAAAGCCGGAGCGCTCGCGGACCTCGCCCGGCACAGGAAGGCGTTTCCCGGCCGCGCATAGAAAAAGGCGGAGGCCATGACCTCCGCCTTCATTGACGTCGGTGATGGCGGATCAGCACACGCGAACGCGACGGGTGCCGACGACCTCGCCGTAACCGTTGTAGACGGCGCGGCGTTCCACGTGGCAGGTGCGGGCAGAGGCGGCGATGGCCGTGCCGATCACAGCAGCGCCGACCAGGCCGGCGGCAATGCCGACACCGACGCCGCGATGACGGAAACGCGGGCCGGCATCGGCGGCCGAGGTGTTCACCGCGACGGCGGAGATGGCGAGGGCGGTGGCGAGAGCGAGGGACTTCAGCATGGGTCGGGTCCTTTGAGGTCGTTCGTGGCGTCACGGATGATCCGTGGATGACGCCAGACCTATCCGGCCCGCATTGCGCGGCCGCCCCGCCCGCGGAAACGGGCATTTCTGCACGGAAAAGCAGCTGAAACGCGATCAGGCTCGCAATGCCGCTATCGCCAGCCCGGCAATTTCAGAGGGATCGGCGTTGACCGGCACAGTCACCGAATCCTCGTCGGGTTCGAGCGGCTCCAGCGTCGCGAACTGGCTTTTCAACAGGCTCGCCGGCATGAAATGATCCTGCCGTGCCTGCATGCGGCCGTCGATCAGCTCGAACGAGCCGGCGAGGTGGACGAAACGGATCGCGGCGCGGGATGCGCGCAGCCGGTCGCGATAGGCCCGCTTGAGGGCCGAGCAGGCGATGACGACATGGTCGCCGCGGTTCTCGCGCGCGGCAACCTCCGCCGCGATGGCGTCGAGCCAGGGCCAGCGGTCGTCGTCGGTCAGCGGCGCGCCCGAACGCATCTTCGCAACATTCGACGGCGGATGAAAAGCGTCGCCGTCGCGGAAATCCCAGCCGAGCCGGCGGGCGATTTCGATGCCAACCGTCGATTTGCCGCTGCCGGACACGCCCATGACGACGAGGGCCGTGGGCAGGGCGCGGCCGGCGCCGGCCGCCTGTGCGCCGCGCGCCGTCACGATGTCTTCTGCTCCTGATGGCCGCCGAAGCCCTTGCGCATGGCCGAGAGCACCTTTTCCGCGAAAGTATGGTCCTGCCGCGAGCGGAAGCGGGTGTAGAGCGCGGAGGTCAGCACCTCAGCCGGCGTCGCCTGTTCGATCGCCGCCTCGACCGTCCAGCGTCCCTCCCCGGAATCGGCGACATGACCCGAGTAGGCGGAAAGCCCGTCGTCTTCGGCCAGCGCCTCGGCGGTAAGGTCGAGCAGCCACGAAGTGACCACCGAGCCGCGCCGCCAGACCTCGGCGATATCGGCGATGTCGAGGGTCAGGCGCTGATCGGCTGGCAGGCGCTCCGAGGCCGCATTGTTCAGAATGTCGAAGCCTTCGGCGAAGGCCTGCATCATGCCGTACTCGATGCCGTTGTGGATCATCTTGACGTAGTGGCCGGCCCCGCTCGCCCCGCAATGGAGGTAGCCTTCCTCGGCGGTGCCGGCGCGCCCCTCGCGGTGGCGGGATGCCGGAATGTCCCCGCGCCCGGGCGCGAGCGCCCGGAAGATCGGATCGAGCCGCTCCACGGCCGCCCCGTCCCCACCGATCATGAGGCAGTAGCCCCGTTCGAGGCCCCAGACGCCGCCGGACGTGCCGACGTCGAGATAGGTGAGCCCCTTCGCCGACAGCGACCGCGACCGCCGGATGTCGTCCTTCCAGAAGGTGTTGCCGCCGTCGATGATCGTGTCGCCGGGTTCGAGGATGGCGGCCAGTTCGCCGATCATCGCCTCGGTGACCTCGCCCGCCGGCAACATGACCCAGACCGCGCGGGGAGCGCCAAGCCGCAGCCGGAACTCCGCAACCGAGGCGGCAACCTCCGCACCCTCGCGGCCAAGCGCTTCGCTCGTGGCGGGATTGGCGTCGAAGACCACGCAGGAATGGCCCGCCCGCATCAGACGGCGCACAATGTTCGCGCCCATCCGGCCGAGCCCTACCATGCCGAGCTGCATGCACCGCCTCCCGATCGTTCTTCTTCGTGTCGAACCATCCGAACTTGGCAGGGAAGTCAATCACTTGGAATCGAAATGCGCGCGCCTCCGGGCGTTGCCGGATGCGGCTCCAGCGTGTAGACGGCGCGCAAAGCCATACGGAGCCGCCCCTTCATGTCCCAACCCCGCTACGACGTCGCCGGCATCGGCAACGCCATTGTTGATGTTCTCGCGCGCACCGAAGACGACGTGCTGGCGAAGCTCGATGTGCCCAAGGGCGCGATGATGCTGATCGACGAGCCGCGCGCCGAGGCGATCTATGCGGCCATGTCGCAGACCATCGAAATGTCCGGTGGATCGGCTGCAAACACCATTGTCGGCTGCGGCATGCTCGGCCTGAAGGGCGCTTTCCTCGGCAAGGTGAAGGACGACCAGCTCGGCGCCTCGTTCGGCCACGGCATCAGGGCGGCCGGCGTCCACTTCCCGACCGCACTGGCGACCGACGGCCCCGCCACCGCGCGCTCGTTCATCCTGGTGACGCCCGATGGCGAGCGCACCATGAACACCTATCTCGGCGCGGCGCAGAACCTCGCGCCCGAGGACGTGGACGCTGAAACCATCGCCAATGCCGGCGTGACCTATCTCGAAGGCTATCTGTGGGATCCGCCGGCCGCGAAGCAGGCATTCCTCAAGGCGGCGACCATCGCCCACGGCGCCGGCCGCAGCGTCGCGCTGACGCTGTCGGATTCGTTCTGCGTCGACCGCTATCGCGACGAATTCCTCGGTCTGATGCGCGACAAGGTGGTCGACATCGTCTTCGCCAACGAAAGCGAGCTGAAATCGCTCTACCAGACCGCCGATTTCGCCACCGCCCTCGACGCGCTGCGCGCCGAGGTGCGGCTCGCCGTCGTCACGCGCAGCGAGAGCGGCGCGCTGGCGGCCGAGGGCGCGAACCTCGTCACCGCGCCCGCCTATCCGGTGGAGCGCGTGGTCGACACGACCGGCGCGGGCGATCTCTTCGCGGCCGGCTTCCTCGCCGGCTACGCGCGGGGGCTCGGCCACGAAATGTCGCTGCGGCTCGGCGCGCTCTGCGCCGCCGAGATCATCAGCCATATGGGCGCTCGCCCGGAGGCCGACCTCAAGGCGCTGGCCGCCGAGAACGGCTTTTCGCTTTAGGACGACAAGAGGCCGAGAAGACCGAGCGTCGCCCGGTCTTCCTCACCGCCGTAGAAGCGCTCCAGCACCGCGCGGCAGGGGCCAGGCTCATGCGCGGCCCTGCCGAAGAGCGTCATCGACGATTGCAGCTTGCGGGCGTCGATGCCGCCGAAAATGGCTTCCGCAGTCTTGTCCCTCGCATCGAGAACCAGCGCGGTGCACTCCATGAGTCGCGGCCCGAGCAGGGTATGAGCGAGATAGGCGCGCGCCTCGTCGAGCGAGGCGATGGCATAGAATTGCGACCTGGCACTCTCGCCGAGGCCCGCCATCTGCGGGAAGACGAACCACATCCAGTGGCTCTGCTTTCGGCCTGCGGACAGTTCCCGCACGACCTGCGCATAGACCGGGTGCTGGGCATCGACGAAGCGTTGCAGGTCAAAGACCATCGGCCGGCTGCCTAGCGCTCCCACACCATCTTGCCGCCATAGGCGATCATGACCGCGCCCGTGCCGATGCCGAGCGCTCGGCTGAGGCGGCCCGGCCGGCGCGCAAAGGGCAGGGTCTTGAGGGCAAGGCCCAGCAGCACGTAGTAGGCTGCGGACATCGCGACCATGACGCCGACGCCCGCAAGACCGATGCCGATGGGCTGTTCGGCGAGATGGGTCACCGCGAAGAGCGACGACACGAAGACCAGCGATTTCGGATTGCCGAGGGCGGTCGCGATCCCCGTCAGGAAGGCGCGGCGTGGGGAGAGCATCGGCGCGCTGGCGCGGGCGGTCTCGGCCGGCGGCGAGACATTGCGGCGGATGAGGCCGAGGCCCATCCAGGCGAGATAGGCACCGCCTGCCACCTTCACCGCGACGGCCGCGGCCGGAAACAGCTCGAACAGCCAGAACAGGCCGAGCAACCCGGCAAGGCCCCAGAGACAGGTGCCGAGCACGATGGCGGCGGCGACCGCGAACATGGAGGATGGTGGCGACGACAGGCCCACCGCCATGAACAGCACCATGTTCGGACCGGGCGTGATGACGGCGATCAGCCAGAGGCCGGCAAGGACGAGAAGCGTATCCGCCGGGCTCATGCCGAGATGCCGTCCATGCGGACGGGGAGGCCTGCGGCCTTCATGTGACGCTTCACCTGCGGCACGGTGAAAGTGCCGAAATGGAAGACCGAGGCGGCCAGCACGCCGGTCGCGCCGCCCTTGGCCACGCCATCGACGAAATGGTCGAGGGCGCCGACGCCGCCCGACGCGATGACCGGCACCGGTACGGCGTCCGAAACCGCCCGGGTCAGGGCCAGATCGAAGCCGGATTTGGTGCCGTCGCGGTCCATGGAGGTCAGCAGGATCTCGCCAGCGCCCAACGCGACCACTTCGCGCGCATAGGCGACCGCATCGATCCCCGTCGGCTTGCGGCCGCCATGGGTGAATATCTCCCAGCGATCGGCCTCGCCTTCGCCAGAGACCTTCTTGGCGTCGATGGCAACCACGATGCACTGGTCGCCGAACTTGTCGGCGGCACGGCCGACGAAGGCGCGGTCGTTCACCGCCGCCGTGTTGATCGAGACCTTGTCGGCACCGGAGACCAGCAGCGCGCGGATATCCTCGACGGTGCGGACGCCACCGCCGACGGTGAGCGGCATGAAACAGGCCTCGGCCGTGCGGCTCACCACGTCGAACATGGTGCGGCGGTCGTCGGAGCTCGCGGTAATGTCGAGAAAGGTCAGTTCGTCCGCGCCGGCCGCGTCATAGGCCTTGGCCGCCTCGACGGGGTCGCCGGCATCGATCAGGTCGACGAACTGCACGCCCTTGACGACACGGCCGTCCTTGACGTCGAGGCACGGGATGACGCGCACCTTGAAGGTCATGCCGCCTTCGCCTCCCTTATCAGCGCCATGGCTTCGGCCGGATCGAGCCGGCCGTCATAGAGCGCCTTGCCGGTGATCGCGCCTTCGAGCTTCGCCGCGCGGGGCTTCAGAAGCTCGCGCACGTCTTCCAGCGAGGCCAGCCCGCCGGAGGCGATGACGGGAATGGCGACCGCATCGGCCAGCGCGATCGTGCCGTCCCAGTCGATGCCGGAGAGCATGCCGTCGCGGGCGATGTTCGTGTAGACGATGGCCGCGACGCCAGCATCCTCGAAACGCCGCGCGAGATCGTGGGCCGCAAGGCTTGAGGTTTCCGCCCAGCCTTCGACGGCCACCCAGCCGTCGCGGGCGTCGATGCCGACGGCGACCTGCCCGGGGAAGGTCCGCGCAGCGGTTTTCACGAAGTCGGGATCGCGCACCGCCGCCGTGCCGATGATGACGCGGGTGACGCCCTTGGCCAGCCAGCCCTCGACCGTCGTCATGTCGCGGATGCCGCCGCCAAGCTGGACGGGAAACGAAGTCGCGGCACGGATCGCCTCGACGGCGGAGGCGTTCACCGGCTTGCCGGCGAAGGCGCCGTCGAGATCGACGACGTGGAGATAGTCGAAGCCCTGGTCCTCGAAGCTCCTGGCCTGCGCGGCGGGATCGTCAGCATAGACGATCGCCTGCGCCATGTCGCCTTGGCGAAGGCGGACGCAGCGACCTTCCTTGAGGTCAATCGCGGGAAATAGCCTCACGGCCGCCACTCCAGGAAATTGCCGATCAGCGTCAGGCCGAGCTTCTGGCTCTTCTCGGGATGGAACTGCGTGCCGACCATCGTGTCACGCGCGATCATGGCCGTGACCAGCGTGCCGTAATCGGCATCGGCGAGGATCACATCGTTCGCCGTCGCGGTCAGGTGGTAGGAATGGACGAAATAGGCGTGCAGCCCGTCCGGCCCGGTCGGAATGCCGGCGAGCACGGCGTGGTCGCGCCTCACGTTCAGCGTGTTCCAGCCCATATGCGGGATCTTGTAGTTCGCGCCGGTCGGCCGGATCAGGTCGATGTCGCCCGGCACCCAGCCGAGGCCGGCGCTGGTTTCCTTCTCGAGCCCGCGCCCGCCCATCAGCTGCATGCCGACGCAGATGCCGAGAAAGGGGCGGCCACGACCGCGCACCGCCTCCGTCATGGCCTCGACCATGCCGGGCACGCCGACGAGGCCGCGCTTGCAGTCGGCAAAGGCTCCGACGCCCGGCAGCACGATGCGGTCGGCCTTGCGGACGAGGTCAGGATCGGCGGTGACCAGGACAGGCGCATTCAGGCCGCGCTCGCGCGCCATCCGCTCGAAGGCCTTCTGCGCGGAGTGGAGGTTGCCCGAGCCGTAATCGACGATGGCGACGCTCACCTGATGCCCCTCGCGCCGGGCTCGGCCTCTGGGAATAGGCCGATGGGATGCGCTGATGTCGCGGCAAAGGCCGGCACCGGCGCATAGGCCGGGCGCGGTGCGGCCTCCTGCTCGACGAACCAGCGGCGCTCGGCCGCTTCCCGGTTCGCCGCCACGACGACGCCTGCCTCGCGATAGCCGCGCCAGCGCAGGGAGCGTCGCCTGAGGTTGGTCGCCTCGAGGCCGATCAGGAAGCTGATCGCGAAACTGATGGCCATGCGGATCGACGGCGGGAAGCCGGAATAGGTCAGAGCGACGAAAGCCACGGCCATGACGACGAGATAGACGATGAAGGTCAGCCACATGCGGTTCCACAGGAACCAGCCCCAAGGCACCAGGAAAGCGACGAACGAAAAGGAGTCAGGCACGAACTGGACGGCTTCGTCCGCGTCCCGCCCGGGTCTTGCCGGGGCGAGATGGACGGTGAAGCTGGTCTGCCGGGCCATCTAGAGCACGCCCTTGGTCGAAGGGATCTCGTTCGAGCGCCTGGGATCGATGGCGAAAGCCGCCCTCAGCGCGCGCGCGAGGCCTTTGAAGCAGCTCTCGGCGATGTGGTGGGCATTGTCGCCATAGAGCGTCTCGACATGCAGCGTGATGCCGGAATTCATGGCGAAGGCCTGGAGGAACTCGCGTACCAGCTCCGTGTCGAACGTGCCGATCTTGTCGCGCGGAAACTCCGCCCGAAAGACGAGGAAGGGCCGGCCGGACACGTCGAGCGCCACGCGTGTCAGGGTCTCGTCCATCGGCAGGTGGACGTCGGCATAGCGGGTGATGCCCTTCATGTCGCCGAGCGCCTGCCGCACCGCCTGTCCCAGCGCGATGCCGACATCCTCCACCGTGTGGTGGTCGTCGATGTGCAGGTCGCCCTTGGCCTTGACGGTCAGGTCGATCATGCCGTGCCGGGCGATCTGGTCGAGCATATGGTCGAAGAAGCCGACGCCGGTCGCGACATCGGCCTTGCCGGCGCCGTCGAGGTCGACCGAGACGGTGATGTCCGTCTCGCGGGTGGTGCGGGTGATCTGGCCCTTGCGCATGACCCTCTCCGATGATGCCGCGTCTTCTACCAGCGGCGGCAGGCGTTTGGAAAGGCAAAGCGGCGGATGTGGTTGCCGGGCTCACATCCTGCCATCGGCCGGCCTGGATCGTGCCAGAGTGCTGCGGTCAGCCTTGGGGAGCCCGCCATGACCCGCGATGAAGCCCTTGCGCTCGCTCTCGGCCTTCCCGAGACGGCAGCCGCGCCGCACTTCGACCGAACGGCGATGAAGGTCACGAAGGGCCGGATCTTCGCGACCTTCGGCGCTGCCGGCGACATGAACGTCAAGCTGACGCCGGACGAGCAGGAGATGTTCGTGGACAGCGCGCCGGGTGTCGTTTCCGCTATTCCCGGCGGCTGGGGACGGCAGGGCTGGACGCGCGTCGAACTCGCGGGAGCCGACAAGCCGCTGGTTTCTTCCCTGCTCAACGCCGCGTGGCGGGGCGCCGCGCCGGCGAAACTGCTGGCCGCACATCCGCCGGCTACATGATGCGGTCGTCCGGATCGAACTTGCGCACGAAGGGCAAGCCGTTGAACGTGTGGGTGCAGCACGAGCAGCCCGGCTTCATGTGCTCGTTGCGAAGGTCGGGCGCGACGACGGCGAGGCGGTTGTCGTCGTCGACATAGAGACCGGAATAAAAGCTGCTCTCGCCCATGATGACATAGGGCCTCCTGTCCCGCTCCGAGCGCGCCACCATCCAGAAGATCGGCTCCTCCTTGTCGAGACGCGCGACCGCCTCGCTATGGACCTCGTCCCAGTCCCGGCCGACGCGCGACAGGAGAAAGCGGAA
Source organism: Phreatobacter sp. (assembly GCF_016793595.1). Classification (GTDB taxonomy): domain Bacteria; phylum Pseudomonadota; class Alphaproteobacteria; order Rhizobiales; family Phreatobacteraceae; genus Phreatobacter. Next base: position 13,447 of record NZ_JAEULY010000008.1, on the reverse strand, counting down.
CAGCGGCGTGTAGTCGAGGCCGCGCTGCTTGCCCTGCGACATGGCGCCCTGCGCGAAACGGTCGTCCCTGGTCCGCGACCAGCGATACTCGCCGCCGGTATTGTGATGGACGCCGCGCGCCGTCGTGTTGACGCGGCGATAGAGCGGCTCCTTGCGGTGACCTTCCTTGCGATGCATGGGCGGGCGACGTCCTCGGCGGGTTGTCGGGGTGAGCAGCCGCCGACGCGGTCAAGGTTCGCAGGGTCGCGCATCGGTGTCGAGGCGGCGGGAGCTGCTCGCTTGCGTCCCGCGCCGATCGGCCTACATCACGGAACATTCCGGAGGTTCCATGACTTCGCCAAACGACAATGCATTTCCCGGCTGGCACGCCACGACCATCTGCTCGGTCCGCAAGGGCGGCAAGGTGGTGATCGGCGGCGACGGCCAGGTCTCTCTCGGCCAGACCGTCATCAAGGCCAATGCGCGCAAGGTGCGCCGCCTCGCCAAGGGCGACGTCATCGCCGGCTTTGCCGGCGCCACCGCCGACGCCTTCACGCTGTTCGAGCGGCTGGAGGCCAAGCTCGAGCAGTTTCCGGGGCAACTCACCCGCGCGGCCGTGGAGCTTGCCAAGGACTGGCGCACCGACCGCTACCTGCGCCGGCTGGAGGCCATGATGATCGTCGCCGACAAGGAGGTCTCGCTGATCCTGACCGGCACCGGCGACGTGCTGGAGCCGGAAAACGGCATTGCCGCCATTGGATCCGGCGGCAACTACGCGCTCGCAGCCGCCCGCGCGCTCGCGGACACCGACAAGGACGCCGAGGCGATCGTGCGCAAGGCCATGCAGATCGCCGGCGAAATCTGCGTCTATACGAACGGCAATATCGTCATCGAGAGCATCGGCTGACCGATGACGGCCTGTGCGTTCAGGTCATTGACGCGCGACATCACGGGCTTCGAGTCCGTGATGTTACGGCCAGCGATCCGTGATCGTCAGGCATGAGCGGGGGTCCATGACTTGCAGCCCCTCGGATGCTAGTCACGGGCCATGACGTCATCGAGCCCCTTCCTGCCGGTTTCCGGTTCTGCCGCCTCGCGCTCGCGCGGTATCCTCGACATGCCTCTCGCCAAGGCCCTTCCCTTCATCATCCTGATGATGGCGGTGCAGGCCGGCGCGCTCTACGCCATGGGCCGCGTCGTCATCTGCACCTGCGGCACGGTGAAGCTCTGGCACGGGCTTCTGGATTCGCAGAACTCCCAACACCTGACCGACTGGTACACGTTCTCCCATGTCGTCCACGGCTTCCTGTTCTACTTCCTCGCCTGGCTGTTCCTGCCGCGCTCGTCGGTCTGGCTGAAGCTGCTGATCGCGGTGTTCCTCGAAGCTGCGTGGGAGATCGGTGAGAATACGCCGGTCATCATCGAGCGCTATCGGGCCGCGACCATCTCGTTCGACTACGTCGGCGACAGCATCGTCAACTCGATGGGCGACACGCTGGCAATGATTTTGGGCTTCCTTGTCGCGGCGATCCTGCCGACCTGGGCGACGCTGGGACTGGCGATCGTGCTGGAGGTCGGGCTTCTGTTCGCCATCCGCGACAACATGACCCTCAATGTCCTCATGCTGATCCATCCGGTGGAGGCGATAAAGCAGTGGCAGGCGGGGGCCGCGCCACCGGGTTCTTGACCCCGGGCACGCAATCGCCATCTCTCGCCTTCAGCCAAGTCCCTTCGCCAGAGACACGATGACCGACTTCTCTCCCCGCGAGATCGTCTCCGAACTCGACCGCCACATCATCGGCCAGAAGGATGCCAAGCGCGCCGTCGCTATCGCGCTGCGCAACCGCTGGCGGCGCCTGCAGCTCGACGAGACGCTGCGCGAGGAGGTGCTGCCGAAGAACATCCTGATGATCGGCCCGACCGGCGTCGGCAAGACGGAGATCTCCCGCCGGCTGGCGAAGCTCGCCAATGCGCCGTTCCTGAAAGTGGAGGCGACCAAGTTCACCGAGGTCGGCTATGTCGGCCGCGACGTCGAGCAGATCGTCCGCGACCTCGTCGAGGTCGGCATCGGCCTCGTGCGCGAGACCAAGCGCAAGGAAGTGCAGGCCAAGGCCCATCTCGGCGCGGAGGAGCGCGTGCTCGACGCGCTCGTCGGCAAGACCGCCTCGCCCGCGACCCGCGAGAGCTTCCGCAAGAAGCTGCGCGACGGCGAGATGGACGACAAGGAAATCGACATCGAGGTTGCCGCCGGCAACCCGCAGGGCATGCCGATGATGGACATTCCGGGCATGCCGGGCGGCCAGATCGGCATCGCCAACCTCAACGACATGCTCGGCAAGATGATGGGCGGGCGCACCAAGCAGCGCCGCACCACGGTCAAGGAAGCCTACGAACCGCTGGTGCAGGAAGAGGCCGACAAGTTGGTCGATCAGGACAACCTCGTCCAGGAGGCGATCCGCATCGTCGAGAACAACGGCATCGTCTTCCTCGACGAGATCGACAAGATCTGCGGCCGCGAGGGAATGCGCGGCGGCGAGGTCTCCCGCGAGGGCGTGCAGCGCGACCTGCTGCCGCTGATCGAGGGCACGACGGTCGCCACCAAGCACGGTCCCGTAAAGTCCGACCATATCCTGTTCATCGCCTCGGGCGCGTTCCACGTGGCGAAGCCCTCGGATCTGCTTCCCGAGTTGCAGGGCCGGCTGCCGATCCGCGTCGAGCTGAGCGCGCTCAGCCGCGAGGACTTCCGCTCGATCCTGACCGAAACCGAGGCGAGCCTCACCCGCCAGTCCATCGCGATGCTGAAAACCGAGGGCGTCGACCTCATCTTCACCGACGATGCCATCGACGCCATCGCCGACCTCGCCGTGGACGTGAACGCATCCGTCGAGAACATCGGCGCCCGACGGCTGCAGACCATCATCGAGCGGGTGCTGGACGAGATTTCCTTCACGGCTCCCGACCGTTCCGGCGAGACGATCACCATCGACGGGGCCTATGTGAAGAAGACCGTCGGCGATCTCGCGAAGAACGCCGACCTCAGCCGGTTCATTCTCTGACGGGGTATTCCGCGCCTCACCCGAACAGCTCGGGCCGGTATTCGAAATGCATGGTGTCGTAGTGATACCATTTGCCGCCCCAGATGAATTTCTCGGCCTCGAAGACCTCCACGATCTCGTAGGGGATGCGGTTGCGGTAGGGGATGTCGCCGCGCGAGCGCGCCCAGCGCCAGTAGTCCGAATGCTGCACGTTGAGGTCGATGGCCGCGGCGAAGGCATGCATGCTGAGGAGGCCGGTATCGGCCACGGTCCGGCAATTGAATGTCCCGGCTGACGGAACGAGATAGGCCCTGAAGCGGTCCGGCAGACCTTCCAACCCGCCGATCACCCGATCCAGCCGGCCGGCGACATCGTTCACCGCCGTCACCGGCAGGTCCTGCGGCCGCGTCCGCGGCATCCAGGTCACGAATCTGTGCCTGCCGGCGGCGGCCGCACGCCGGCAATCGCCATACATCTTCACGAAGAGAGCCGTGTGGCGCAGCCGGCCGGGGCTGTGATCGCGGGGCGGCGGCCCATCGGGCCGGCCAGACGAATAGTCCTGCCGGAGCTGGTCGGCGATCGTCGCATCCTTCAGCATGATGTCGAAGGGGCGGGCCGGGTGGTCCGCGCCGGTCGGCATGCGCGTGCCGTCCGTCCAGATGAGCGTATCGTCGTCGATGCCGGCGAGATGGTCCGGATAGGCCGCGACGAGGCGGGTGAGCCTCTCGCGCATCGGCACCTGCGCCCGCACCACGCGCGGCGCGGCGAGGACGGCCAGCGCGCAGAGGGCGGCGGCCCGGCGGTTCACCCGAACCGTCCGCTCAGTCGGCGCAGCCCGCGAATCGCTCGACCCGTACGATTTCCGCGATGATCCGGCGCTGGTTGGCCGAGAGCGGCACATCGGCCTGCCGGTCGTACATGCAGCCGGCATTGCCGAAATAGCGCACCGCCCGCTGCGTGTTGAAGCAGTAGCCGGCGTCCTTGAAGATCCGGTTCCGCTCGACCCAGAGATCGCGGCAGGACCATCCCCGATAGTCCTGCGCGACGGCGGAGGCGGCTGTCGAGACGACGAGGGCGGCGGCGAGGGCTACGCGGGTCATTCGGCCGGTCATGGCGGGCTCCCGTTGATGCGCAGGATGGGCGAGCCGCCAGTCTAATGCCCGTGTGTCGCGGCTGCTATCGGGGAAGGTCCTGTCGCCGGACCGGGCGATTACGAAAAATGGCCGGGCTTTCGCCCGGCCATCAGTTTCTCAGGAGGTCTTCATGCACTCGGGAGAAAGCGAACCTCAGCGGGCCGCATGAGTGGCGCGCGACAGATGAGCGGCGCCGGCCGTGCCGAGGACGGCGCGCGGCGGCATCCGCGTGCCGCCATCCTGGGCGGTGATGAAAGTGGCGATGGCCTGGGTGCGGCGCTCGACCCCGAGCTTCCGCAGGATCGAGGAAACGTGGGACTTCACGGTGCCCTCGGAAATTCCGAGGTCATAGGCGATCTGCTTGTTCAGCCGGCCGCGGCTCATCAGGTCGAGAACCTTGAACTGCTGCCCTGAAAGCGCGTCGAGACGGCGCGACGAGGACATGGTGCCCTCGGGATCGGCGGCGGCAACGGCCGGCCACCAGTTGCGTCCGGCGAGGACCGCATCGAGCGCCGCCCGCAGATGATCGGCTGTCAGGTCCAGCGGCAGCGCGGCGACGGCGCCGCGGGCGCGGGCTTCCTGAACGGGGCGGCGGTCGGCATGATCGATCAGCACCGCGACGCGAGCATCGGGCGCCAGGTCGAGACCATCGATCTCGCCCAGCGTCGCGATGACGAGCGCCGCCTTGGACGGATCGGACGCGATCGCACCCGGCTGGATGGCGCGGACCAGCGCTTCCAGGGTCTCGGCAACGATCGGAAATGCGTGGTGGACGGCAACGCGCAGCGGTTCGCGGTGGTTCGCGGACATATCGACCGGCATCATGACTTCCTCCTTGTCACTTGGTTCGTCCGCTGATCGCAGATCTTGCTTGGGACGAAGGCTAGCACCGCGGGCGCGATCGTCAAATTGCGAAAGACCATGCAGCGAAATTGCGAAATTTTTGCACTTCTACCCTATGGCTGATATAGTTCGACCTAGGCCGAACGCGCCTTCATCTGTCTTACGGAGGATGCAATGTCGCGGAAGGTGTTCATCGGGCCCGCCCTGCGCCGCCTGAGGGAGGATGCTCGCCTCACTCAGACGGCCTTCGCCCAGCGCCTCGGCCTGTCCGTCAGCTACCTCAACCAGATCGAGAACAACCAGCGCCCGGCCACGGCCGGCGTGCTGGTGGCGCTCGGCCAGACCTTCGGCGTCGATCTCGCCACCTTCGCGGCCGACGATACCGACCGTCTCGTCACCGACCTGCGAGAGGCCGCCGCTGATCCGATGCTCTCCGACAGCGCGCCGAGCCTTCAGGATCTCAAGCGCGTCGCGGTGGACAGTCCGGCCTTCGCCCGCGCCTTTCTGCGCATGCACCAGACCGCCCGGCGGCTCGGCGAGCGGTTGCAGGCCGCCGGCGACACGCCCTACCTGCCTCCCTCCGAGGAGGGCGAAGCGGCGCTGCTCCCCTACGAGGAAGTTCGCGACTATTTCCATTATGTCGATAACTACGTCGACGATCTCGACCGCGCCGGCGAGGACCTTGCCGAGCGCCTCGGCCTCGCCGCCGCCAGCGACCGGCTGCAGGTTCTGGCCGGCTATCTCGCGGCCCGGCACGGTCTCAACGTCGATGCCAATGCCAATCTCGGCGACGACGTGCTGGAGCGCTACGAGGCCGGCCCCAATGTCGTCGCGCTCGACGGCTCGCTGGATTCGGCGACCCGCGCCTTCCTGCTCGCCAACCGCATCGCCCGGCTGGAACAGTCGGAAACCATGGCGCGGATCGTGTCGCAGGCGGGCTTCCGCTCGAGGGCGGCCGGCGACATCGCGCGGGTGGCCCTCGCCAACTATTTCGCCGGCGCCCTGCTGCTTCCCTATCGCCGCTTCCTCGCCGCGGCCAAGGAGACGCGCCACGACCTCGACTGGCTCGGTCGCATCTTCGGCGCGAGCCTCGAACAGATCTGTCACCGGCTCTCGACGCTGCAGCGCCCCGGCCAGCGCGGCATTCCGTTCTATTTCGTCAAGGTCGACCGGGCCGGCAACGTCATCAAGCGGCACTCGGCAACGCGCTTCCAGTTCGCCCGCTTCGGCGGCGCCTGTCCGCTCTGGAACGTCCACGAATCCTTCGAGCAGGCCGGCCGGACCTTCGTCCAGGTCGCTGAAATGCCGGACGGCATCCGCTATCTCTCGCTCGCTCGCGCGGTGACCAAGGGCGCCGCCCACTGGCGCGCGCCAGTCAGGCGCTATGCCTTCGGCCTCGGCTGCGAGATCTCCTATGCCGGCGACATCGTCTATTCGGAGGGCCTCGATCTCAAGGCCGAGGCCAATGTCGCCAAGATCGGCGTGTCCTGCCGCATCTGCGAGCGCGCGAACTGCCACCAGCGGGCCGTGCCGCCGATCGACCGGGAGATCCGCGTGCCGACCGACCGTCGCAAGGTCGTGCCGTTCGACCTGATGTAAGCCGGTTCAGCGCCGCGTCAGCGTGCGCTCCACCGCATCCTTCCAGCTGGCGAGCTTGGCATCGCGGGCGGCCGCATCCATCGCGGGCGCGAAACGCCGCTCCAGCTTCCAGCGCTTGGCGAAATCCTCCGGCGGCGGCAGCAGGCCGGCCGAGAGACCCGCGAGATAGGCCGCGCCGAGAGCGGTCGTCTCCTTGACGTGCGGGCGGTCCACCGGAGCATCCAGGATGTCGGCAAGGCGCTGCATGGTCCAGTCGGAGGCGACCATGCCGCCATCGACCCTGAGCACGGTTCCCGCGTTCCCGGCGGCGGGCCAGTCGGCCTTCATCGCGGCAAGCAGATCCGCGGTCTGGAAGCAGACGCTTTCCAGCGCCGCGCGCGCCATTTCCTTCGGCCCGGTGCCGCGGGTCAGTCCGAAGATCGCGCCGCGGCAATCGGCATCCCAATAGGGCGCGCCGAGGCCGACGAAGGCCGGCACGAGGATCACTTCCTGTTCCGGATCAGAGGCCGCGGCGAGCGCGCCGGTCTCCCCCGCCATCTTCACGATGCCGAGGCCGTCGCGCAGCCATTGCACCGCCGCACCCGCCACGAAGATCGAGCCTTCAAGGGCGTATGTGCGCTTGCCCGCCAGCTGATAGGCGATGGTGGTGAGCAGCTTCGCCCTGGACGCCACCGCCTCGCTGCCGGTGTTGAGCAGGGCGAAGCAGCCGGTGCCATAGGTCGACTTCATCATGCCCGGCTCGAAACAGGCCTGCCCGACGGTGGCCGCCTGCTGGTCTCCGGCCATCCCGCCAATAGCGATCGCGCCGCCGAACAGTCCCGGATCGGTCGCGCCGAAGGCCGCGGCGCAGTCCTTCACCTCGGGCAGCATGACCATGGGAACGCGCAACAGCCGGCAAAGCTCCTCGTCCCAGACACCGCGATGGATGTCGAACAGCATGGTGCGCGCGGCATTGGTCGCGTCGCTCGCATGGACCTTGCCGCCGGTCAGCCGCCAGAGCAGGAAGCAATCGATGGTGCCGAAAGCCAGTTCGCCGCGCTCCGCGCGCGCCCGGGCGCCTTCGACGTTGTCCAGTATCCACGCGACCTTGGTGCCGGAGAAATAGGGGTCGATGACAAGGCCCGTGCGTGCCTGAACCAGCGCCTCCTGGCCCTCCGCCTTGAGCCGCGCGCATTCGGCCGAGGTGCGCCGGTCCTGCCAGACGATGGCGCGATGGATCGGCAGGCCCGTCGCGCGATCCCAGACCACGACGGTCTCGCGCTGGTTGGTGATGCCGATGGCGGCGACGCCCTGCGCCAATACGCCGGCTTTCGCCATCGCCCCGCGCACGGTCTCGACAACCGTGGTCCAGATCTCCTCCGGGTCGTGCTCGACCCAGCCGGAGGACGGGAAATGCTGGGTGAATTCCCGCTGCTCCACCGCGCGCACCGCGAGGTCCTGCCCGAACACGATGGCGCGCGACGAGGTCGTTCCCTGATCGACCGCGACGATGACCGGCTCCATGCGCTGCTCCCCGAAATGCGCTTCCCGATGCTTCTTGGCCGGCATCCTGCCATCGCCGGCCCTTGCGGCGGAAGCCAAAAGGCGTCAGACCCATCGGACAAGGCATCTTTTCCGAGGAATCGCATGGCCGGCGAAGCGGTCGACCTTCTGGTGGTCGGCGGAGGCATCAACGGCGCGGGCATCGCCCGCGATGCCGCGGGGCGGGGGCTTTCCGTCACGCTGGTCGAACAGGACGACCTCGCCAGCGGCACCTCGTCCTGGTCGACGAAACTGATCCATGGCGGCCTGCGCTATCTTGAGCACTACGAGTTCCGGCTGGTGCGCGAGGCTCTGATCGAGCGTGAGGTGCTCTGGGCGGTCGCGCCGCACATCATCCGGCCGCTGCGCTTCGTGCTGCCGCATCATCGCGGATTGCGTCCGGCCTGGCTGCTGCGGCTCGGCCTGTTTCTCTACGACCATCTCGGCGGCCGCAAGCGGCTCTGGCCGACGAAGACTCTGGATCTCCGCACGGACACGGCGGGGCGGCCGCTGAAAGCCGGCTATGCGAAGGCTTTTGAATATTCCGACTGCCGTGTGGACGATGCCCGGCTGGTGGTGCTCAACGCCATGGACGCGCGGATGCGCGGCGCAACCATTCTTACCCGCCATCGCGCTGTCGCCGCGGAACGGGCGGAGGGTCTCTGGCGTGTCACCGTCGAGAACCGCCGCACCGGCGAGACGCAGATCATCGCCGCGCGGGCGCTGGTCAATGCCGCCGGCCCCTGGGTGGAAGCCTTCCTGACCGGCCCGGCCAGGAGCCGCGCGCCGGCGCGGGTTCGGCTCGTTCAGGGCTCCCACATCGTCGTGCCCCGGCTCTACGACCACGACCGCGCCTATATTTTTCAGAACGCCGACAACCGTATCATCTTCGCCATCCCCTACGAGGATGCCTTCACGCTGATCGGCACGACCGATCAGGACTATGAGGGCGACCCGGCCGCTGTCGCGGCGACGGAGGCCGAGATTCGATACCTGTGCGCGGCGGCGAGCGAGTATTTCGCCAAGCCCATCGTGCCCTCGGACGTTGTGTGGACCTATTCCGGCGTCCGGCCGCTCTATGACGACGGCGCCTCCGCCGCGCAGGAAGCAACACGCGACTACGTGCTGCACAAGGACGGCGCGGCCGGCCAGGCGCCGCTGCTCTCCATTTTCGGCGGCAAGATCACAACCTATCGCCGGCTCGCCATGAGCGCGCTCGACGAACTTGCGGAAGACCTGCCGGCGCTCTCCGGCAAGGCGGGCTGGACGGCAAGTGCGGCACTGCCGGGTGGCGACATTTCGCTCGACAGCCCGGTCTCCGCCGCCGAGAGCCTGTGGCGCAGCCACCCGTTCCTCGGTCAGGACCTCGCTTCCCGCCTCGCCCGCGCCTATGGCACGCGGGCCAAGGTAATCATCGGCGAGGCTACCTCCATGGCCGATCTCGGCAAGCATTTCGGCGCGGGGCTCACCGAGGCCGAGATCGACTATCTGAAGCGGGAGGAATGGGCCGAGACCGCCGACGATGTGCTCTGGCGACGCTCCAAGCTCGGCCTGCACCTCCGCGAAGCCGAACGCGACGCGGTGCGGGCGCATCTGGGCGCATGAGCGCCGGGCGTCCGCGTGCCCTGATCGTCGGCGCCGGACCGGCGGGGCTCCATGTCGCCGGCAGGCTCGCGGCCGGCGGCGCTGCGGTGACGGTCTATGACCGCATGCCCTCCCCCGCCCGCAAGTTCCTGCTCGCCGGCCGCGGCGGGCTCAACCTGACCCATTCGGAGCCTCGTTCATCCTTTCTCGCCCGTTACGGCGAGGCGAGCGGCTGGCTGACCCCGGCGCTGGACGGCTTTCCACCGCCGGCGCTGCGCGCCTTCGTGGCAGGTCTCGGCGAGGCAACCTTCATCGGCTCATCCGGCCGGGTCTTTCCCCGATCGTTCAAGGCTTCGCCGCTGCTGCGCGCCTGGCTCGCCCGGCTTCGCGATCAGGGTGTGGCGTTCCGCTTCCGCCGCCGGTTCACCGCCATCAGATCCGACGGCTCGCTCGCCTTTGACGGGCCGGAGGAAGCGGAAGCGGCTACCGGCGATGTCGTGCTGCTGGCGCTCGGCGGAGCGAGCTGGCCGCGCATGGGTTCGGACGGCGGGTGGGTCCCCGTTCTCGAACGGACCGGCATCGGCGTCCGGCCGCTCGCGCCGGCGAACATGGGCGTCGAGATCGACTGGTCGGCGGATTTTGCCGCGCGCTTCGCCGGGAGCCCGCTGAAGCGTATCGTTGCCCGTTGTGGATCGCGCTCGGCGGCGGGCGAGGCCGTCATCACGGCCGAGGGGCTGGAGGGAGGCGTCGTCTATGCGCTGTCGGCGACTCTGCGCGACGAGGTGGCGGTCCATGGCGCGGCGCGCCTGGCCATCGACCTCAAGCCCGACCTGACCGAGGCTGCGCTGGCGATGCGGATCGCATCGGCCCGCTCCAAGGACTCCCTGTCGAGCGTGCTAAAGAAGAAGCTCGGCCTCGCGCCGCAGGCCGCAAGTCTCCTGCGTGAAGCCAGCGCCGAACCGCCCCGCGATCCCCTCGCCCTTGCCACCCTGATCAAGGGCGTGCCGCTGACGATCCTGGGTGTGCGTCCGCTGGACCGCGCCATTTCCAGCGCCGGCGGGATAAGGCGCGATCAGGTCACCGCGGATTTCGAGCTTAGAGCGCTACCCGGCACATTCGTCGCCGGCGAGATGCTGGACTGGGAGGCGCCAACGGGCGGCTACCTGCTCCAGGCGACCTTCGCCACCGCCGAGGCCGCGGCACAGGGCATGGCCCGGCATATCGGGATCACGTTGCCGCCTGTCGCCACGGAGCGCTGGTGATCAGATGCAGCCCGTGCCCTGGTTCGGCGTGCGGCTGACCGTCTCGCCGATGCGCGGACGGGTATAGAGCCGATCGGACAGCGTGACCGTTCCGGAGATCAGATAGGCGATGGTCGGCGTGTAGGCGTACTTGACCTCCGCCAGCACCAGAAAACCGGCCGTGCCGAGCAGCGGCTTCAGCTGCGCCGGCACCGCGATAGGCTGGCCGCAGGTGTAGCGCGTGCCGTTGCGCGTGTCGCTCCACACGACGCGCGAGATACCGAGGATGTCGGTCTGGATGCCGGTGACGACCACCTGCGCATTGGCCATCGGGAACGGCGCGAGGACGTCGGCGGTGGCGTCCAGGATATTGGTCATGTCGGCATTGGCGATGATCGTCGCCTGCGAGGCGAGGTCCGACAGGGTGCGTGCGGCGATCGAGACCTTGCGATCGGCCTGCAGACCTTGCGTCGTCTCGACGCTGGCGAGGAACAGCGTGCACATGACCGGCACGATGAGCGCGAACTCGACGGCGGAGATGCCGCTCTCGTCACGGCCGGCCCGCGACAGGAATTGCCGGACGCGGTCGCCAATGCGGTGCAGGGCGGTGATCCGAACAGTGCCCATCGCGCGCCTCTCAGAACGGCTCGTTGCGGAAGGCGGCGGTCGCCATCAGCAACCGCTTGCCGTTGGGCAGGTCGCCGACGGTCAGGCCGAAGGACGGCATCAGAACCGGCCATTCGTAAACGACGCGGACGACGACGATGTCGCCGCCGGAACCCTGATTGTAGCTCATGCCGCTGTAGTTCACGGCGCCCGTGCCGGTGGTCGGCTTGCCGGTCGCGGCCGCGCCGAAGCTCGCATAGGTACGGACGTCCACGGCGATGCCGGCGCAGGTCATCAACACGTCGGTGCGCTGGCAGACGGCGTTCTTGAAGGCGGTCTGGTCGAAGTTCTGGGTCTGGGCCTGGCCGGTCATGATCAGGCGCGAGGCATTGGCCGTCGCCGTCTCGAGAACCTGGCCGGCGAAGAAGACCATGGCCACCTCGATGATGGCGAAGAGCAGGAACAGGAACGGGCCGGCGACGAAGGCGAATTCCAGCGCGGCCGTGCCGTCCTTGTCGCGGTTGAAGCGCGAGACGATCTTCGGGCGGACGAAGCCACGGGCCACGAGGCCGCTGCGCACCTTGCGCAGGGCTTCGGCGGCCCGCCACCGGTTCAATGACGCTACAGACATGCCCCCGCCTCCCTGGTCCCGAGCATGGACCATCGAGCTTTGCATTGGCCTGTCTTAGCGGAAACCCGTTGACGAACCGTTGCCCGGATCGCGCGGATTCCGGGGCAGTTTCACGCGCTTGGCAGGGACGCGGCGCTACCGGGCGGCGGCGGCCCCGCGCGTGGACGCGGCTCCGTCTCGCGATCTCGAATTGCCGAGCGCCGTGTCGAAGAAGGGCTTGGAGTCGCCGATGGCGATTGTGCGCTCGCAGTTCGGCGTGCAGGAATAGGTCTCGCGCTCGACGCCGCGATAAACCTGCACCACGGCGTCGTTCTGCGGACGGACGCGGATCTGCACCGACATGAGCTGCTCGCCGCGCTGGTCGAGGGCGATGAGATTGGTCGAGCCGATGCTCTTGCCGGTGAGCACCATCAGGCCGCCGCTCTGCACGGTCGCGTCGGCGATCAGGGGATTGCCGATGACCAGGGTCGTCACGCGCGCGGGCAGGCGCACGATGCGCGCCTGATCCATGGTCACCGTCAGCCCGTGGGCCAGCATGTCGGCGACGGCCGCCTGATGGGCCGAAGGCGGGGCAGCGGCAAGCTGGGGCTCGTTGGCGAGCGCGCCCGTGCCGGCGAGAAGGCCGACGGCCAGCAGGGAGAACCGGAAACCGGATAGCGTCGCCATCGTCTTGGCCGCCATGATCTTGCAAGCTCCGGACTTGGGGAACTGGGACAAATCGTGCGGCAGCCTAACCAGAAATTGGTGAACGAATTGCCAATTTTCCCGCTACGGCTTTTTCGATCCCTGCACGAGGCGCGATCTTCTTTCCCCCTACTCGTCATCCCAGCGTCTTAACGCAGGGAAGATCAACTAGCACTCTTGTATTTATTCCAGTTCATTTGAACTATTAATGACTATTCGAACACCGTTTCCAATTCAGAAACCAGCAACTACACGGCTCAAGAGCGAATTAACCAAGTCCAAGACCTAGCGGCATTTAACGAAATCAAGGGGTCGATTTAACGAACCTGCAAGAGGTGACTGCTAGTGTCGCGACAGTTCGAACGGGCCAGCAACAAGCACCGGCGGACGACGCCGACGAGGCGCTAACGTGGACACTAGGAGTCAGTCATGAAGACCATTCTCGCTCGTTTCGCCAAGGACAACTCGGGCGCCACCGCCATCGAGTACGGCCTGATCGCCGCCGGCATCGCCGCCGTCGTCATCGTCGCGGTCAACACCATGGGCACCAACACGCTCAACGCCTTCAACAAGGTCAACACGAACTTCAAG
>NZ_JAEULY010000025.1 GCF_016793595.1 Phreatobacter sp. | reverse complement strand
CAACAGAGGCTCGATACGAGCCCATTCCTCATCACTCAGCCATTGAACCCGCTTCGCCATCCCAAGACTCCTTCCAGGAGCCTTGAATCAGCAATGATCGATCCTCGCCAGAGCTTATCGAGTACGGACCCTAGCGGTGCGGCAATTCGGCGGCCGGGCGCTCATTGCATCTTCGGCACGCGGGCCGGCTACCGTCGCGCGGAGCGCGCCAAGGGATCATCGCCGGCCGCCGGCACGACCGGGACGCGGATCTCGAAACAGGACCCGCTACCCGGCTCGGAGCGCAGACTGACGGGATGGCCCAGCAACTTCGCGTAGCTGTCGACGATGAACAGGCCGAGGCCCAGTCCGCGCTCGCCACTCTGGCCCGGCGTCGATGCGCGAAAGAACTCGTGGAAAATCTCGGATTGCAGATCCGTCGATATTCCCGGCCCCGTATCGATCACGGCGATCGTCAGTTGGCCGTCCGCTTCGGAGCAGACGAGCCTGACATCACCGGTGACCGTGTAGCGAACGGCATTGGCCACCAGATTCTGAAGGATTCGCTGCAACAGCGATCTGTCGCTTTCGACCCACACAGCGCTGTCGTCGATGTCCAGTCGCAACCCCCTGGCGGCGGCGGCGGGTGAGAAGATCGCATGCAGGGCTGCCAGCAGCGGCGCCAGCGGAAAGCGCGAAATCTGCGGCCGGATGGTGCCGGTTTCGATCCTCGATGCGTCGAGGATCGCGTCGAACATGTCGTTGAGCCTGCCAACGGCATCGGACAGGTTGTCGTTGAGACGGGCGCGCCGCGCCCCGGTCGGGCGCGTCTGCAATTCATCGACAAAGAGGCTCAGCGCATGCAGGGGCTGGCGCAGGTCATGACTCGCGGAGGCGAGGAAGCGCGACTTGGCCCGATTGGCGAGCGCCAGCTCTCGCGTTCGCAGCCGGACCTTCTCTTCCAGCGTGTCGCGCGCGACCTGCAGGCTCGCGGCCATGTCGTTGAAGCGATCCCCGAGCTGCGCCAGCTCATTGGCGCCGGAGACCGCGATCCTGTGATCCAGGTCGCCGGCGCCGATTCTAGCCGCGCCCACGGTCAGGGTTTCGATCGGCCGCAGCATCGCGCGGGCGATGAGAGTCCCGCAGGCGATCGCCGCGAGCAGGCCGCCAAGGAGCGTGGCGACGGACAGTCGAATGGCGGCATTGACCGGCGCAAGCGCCTCCGCGCGCGGCAGTTCGGTGATGACGCTCCAGCCGAGCGACGGCAGGAAGGCATGGGCGGACAGGACGCTTCCGCCGTCGAGATCATGCCCCGCGACCAGCTCTGCCTCCGTCCCGGAAGGCAAACTTCCCAGCGCGACCTGAACATGCCGCAGCGAGGAGACCTCGGTACGCCGCAAGACGAGGCTGATGTCGGGATGGGAGATCAGCCGCCCCTGCTGGTCGACCAGAAAGGCCCGACCGGCTTCGCCGATGCGGATACCCGCGACGGTGTCCGAGATGAGCTTGAGATTGACGTCGGCCACGACGCTGCCACGCCGATCGGATGCGCCGCCCACGTGGATCGTCACATAGGGCTCCGAGCCGTCCAGAAAATAGACCGCGCCGACGTGACGCCCCCGCTGGCGCGCTGCCCCGTAGGCCTCCGTCTGACCGAGGTCGGTCCCCGATCCCGCAATGTCCGGCCCCAGCCGCGACACCCGCAGCTGCTCCCGGCCCTGCGGGTCGACGAGACGCAAGGTGCTGACCGCCGGCAGCGCCCGCAACATGCGCAGCGCATCGACGCGCCGGTCGTCTTCGCCGGTGCTCGCCCAGGACGGGCCGATCAGTGAGCGCAGGTGCGTTTCGATGTCATCGACAAAGCGCTGGATGCTTGCGGCCGCCGTCGTGGCCTGCAGCTGGTGCATCGAGGCGATGGCCGTCATCTGTGCCCCGGCAAACAGATAGAGGCTCCAGCCGCCCGCCGCGCCGAGCACAAGGGCAGCGACGCCGATGATCGCAGCCGCGACCTGAACCGAGAGATGCCGGCGGAAGGCCCTGAGGACGCGGCGGAGGGGGGTAGCGATCCATGCAATGGATCGGTTCACTCGATCACCTCGTCGGCCCGGGCAAGGATGGCGCGCGAAAAGGCCAGATTGAATGTGCGCGCCGCCGCCTGATTGAGAACAAGCTCGAACTGTGAGGGCCGCTCCACCGGCAGGTCGGAGGCTCTCGTTCCGCTGAGGATGCGGGCGACGAAATGGGCGATACGGCGATAGACCAGCGGCAGACGTGGGCCGTAGGTGCAGAGTGCTCCGGCCTGCGCGAAGGCCGGCCAGCCGGATATGATGGGAATCCGCAATTCGCCGGCGGTCTCCATGATCGTCCGGCGATGGGCCAAGGCGAAACCATCGGGCAGCAGCGAAATGGCGTGGGGCCTGGTCCGGGCGAGCGTTGCCCGTGCCGCCTCCAGCGTGTCGCGGGTGGGTGTGGCGATGAAGTCGATGGCGATGCCGAGTCGGCGACCGGCGGATTCCGATGAGGTCAGCTCGATTTCGGAGCCCGGATGAAACGGATTGCCGAGCACTGTCACATAGTTCAGCACTGGCATGATCTCCCTCAGGAGCTCCAGCCGCTTTCCGAGAAGTTCGAACCCCATGAACGTGACGCCGGTGCAGTTGCCGATCGGCTCTGTCAGGCTCCTCGCAAAGCCCGCGGCGATCGGGTCCGCGCTGGTGACGAAGATGATCGGCACCGGAAGGTTGAGATGGATGACCTGGGGAATCGCGGCGCCCTGCACGATCAGGAGTTCAGCGCCGGCCGCGATCAGGCCACGCGCCAGTTCGGGCATGCGCGTCATCTCGTCATTGCCGTAGCGATAGAGAATTTCGAGATTCTGCCCCTCGACGAGCCGCTGCTCCGCGAGCCCCTGCCGCATTGCTTCGAGATAGGACGTCAGGCTCCCGGGCTGCTGGGCCGTCAGCCAGCCGATGCGTCGCTGGCGAGCCGAAGCGATCGCGAGACGAGGGGAAGCGACTGCACCGGCCGTCAGGACCAGGACTTCGCGCCGACTACGCATTTCTGACCTCCGGGAAGACCAATAGCATGCCGGAACAGGCCCCACCTGGCTAGCCGCGCATACTTAGGTGCCGGCACTGCCGTACTCCTCGGCCATTTTCCATTTTCCACGCGTTTTCAATACCTTCGCCCTGAAACACCGGATGTGCCGATCCCATACCCCGGCACCTCAGGACAATGTTTCGGACGCCCGACCCCGCCTAACGTGAGCCTCGTTCCAGCGGATGCCCGCTGCGTGGACGAGGACCAGACGATGAACAGACGAGAGATCAGCAAGGGGCTGGCCGCGCTTCTCATGGCGGGCTCGGCGGCGGCGACCTCCAGGGCCCAGTTCGCGAGCATCCTGAAGGTGGGCATCACCTCGGCCGGACAGCCCGCTTCCGGAGTGAACTCTCAGACCGGAGCGCCGGAAGGCTTCGCGGTCGAGATCATGCAGGCAGTGGCTGCCGATGCGGGACTGGTTCCCGAGTTCCATCCGATGCCGTTCGGCGAGTTGCAATCCTCGCTGCTCGACAAGCGGATCGATGCCGTCGCCGGCTCATTCGGGATCACGCCGGAGCGCCAGCGCGTGGTCGATTTCACCCATTCCTATGGCAGCTATCGGGATGTGCTCATCGTCAGGGCGTCGAACCCGAACGCCTACCGGTCGGTTGCCGATCTCAAGGGAATGAAGATCGCGACGTCCCGCGGCAGCTCCTATGTCAGGCCGCTCGAGGAGGCTGGCGCGGATCTTTCGCTGTCAGCATCAACAGCCGAGTCGATCGCGAAACTCGAGGCCGGCAACATCGACGGCATCATCGAGAACGAGCTTCAGGTGAACTTCCGGCTGCGCGCCCGCGGACGGACGGATTTCCGCGTGGTCGACAGCTATCAACCCATCCTTATCGGCCATCTGGCCTTTGCCGTGCGCAAGGGAGACGCCGATCTGCTCCTGAAGCTCGACCGTTCCCTGTCGAAACTGGAAGCGGGGGGAAGCGTGGCCGAGATCAAGAAGAAGTGGGGGCTTGGTTGAGGAAGCCCAACCCGGCCGACCCAGCCCCGGTACCTCCAGACATCAGCCGTCGTGCCGCTGCACATCGGGAGTTTACGACCATGAAACTGAGATCCCTGATCGCCCTCGCCGGATTCTGCCTGCCCGCCGGCGCTCACGCGCAGGCCCCGCAGACCGAGCGGAACGTGTCGATGTCCATGGCGCAGGCGATCATCGCCGGCGTCGTCGAGGAATGTGCGAAATCGTCGTACCGCGTCAGCGTCGTCATCGTCGACAAGGCGGGCCAGGTGTCGGCCGCTCTGCGCGGCGACGGTACATCGCCCCACACCGTCGAGTTCGCACGGATGAAGGCCTATACGGCGCGGACCCGCAATCAGACCTCGCTGGAATTCGCCGCCGCGACGGCGAGCGGCGACGCGATGGCGCTGCGGCAGATTCCCGGTGTGATCGCCATTGGCGGCGGCGTGCCCATCCGGGCCGGATCGGAAACGATCGGCGCGGTCGGCGTGTCCGGCGCTCCCGGCGGCGACAAGGACGAAGTCTGCGCGAGGGCGGGCATCGCCAGGGTCGCGGCCGCACTGAACTGAGAGCCCGGACCGGGCTCCTTCTCCATCCGGAACCGGCGGCATCGAAAGCCGCCGGAGCGGCGCCGCCACTGTGGCGCGCGGCAAGCCCGCATTCGCGTCGCAGACCATGATTCGGGTCACTCGGGAGACATGAGATGAAGATCGCCGCAACGATTCCGTGGGCCTTGGGAACCGGGCTGGCAGGCGCGGTCATGCTGGCCGCCTGGCTGGGGTCGACGCAGGAGCTTCGACCGGCCGCCGTTCAGGGCGACAATAACGCCTGCCCGCCGGGTTACTCGACCTTGCGGGGCTACTGCTGGCACCCTCTGTCCGGCGATGTCGTCGATCCGATCCGCCCGCCCACTGGCCCGGCCCCGGCCCGGTCGGCCGCCGAGATGGCACGACCTTGCGCCGCCCCGGATCTCGCGGCCTGGACCCTGATCGAGCAGCATGGCGATGACCGGAGCCTTCCTTCCCAGGCCCTGGCCGACGCGTTCTTCGCGATCATGGAAGCGCGGCGCGCCTGTCGCGCGGGCCGCTCCGATGAAGCTCTCGCCATCTATGCACGGGTCACAACCCGGCTGGGCAATGTCAGCCGGTGATCCTGCCGCCTGCAACACGCGGAGTCGCCATCATGACCTCGGTCGAATTCGCTACAGCGGTCTTCACGCTCTGCAATGTTCTGCGCGTGCTCGCCTATGTGCCGCAGATTCTGCGCATTGCGCAGGACGTCGATGGTGCGCGCGCCGTGTCGTGCGGCACCTGGGGGCTTTTCGCGGTGTCGCACCTCGCGACGGTCTACTACACGGCGGTTGTCGCCCGCGACCCGGTCATGGCGGCGCTCTTCGGCTGCAACGTGTTCGCCTGCCTCGTCATCGTCGGCCTGACGCTGTTGCAGCGCCATCGCTCCGCGAGGTCGCGGGCGGGAATTGCGGCAGCTGCATTTTCCCCGCCCGGAAGGCTCGGCCAATCGCACCGCGCGTAACCGCGCTCGGCGTCCCGCGAGGGCTGCGCCAACAGGCCAATGCCTCAGGACGCCCCGGCCCGCAATTCCGCCAGGATGACTTCCGCCTTGTCGAGGCGCACATAGCCTCCGGCCTTGAGCCTCTCGACGACCATTTCGATCTCGTCGCCCTTCGCGCCGGCGGCGGCGGCGACGTTGCGGGCATGCAGCGACATGTGCCCCTTCTGGATTCCTTCGGCGGCCAGTGCCCGGAGAGCGCCGACATTCTGCGACAATCCGACCGCGGCGACGACCTGCGCGAGTTCCTGGGCCGACTGGACGCCGAGCAGCCTCACCGCCGCGCGAGCGGCCGGATGGGTCTTCGTCGCGCCGCCCACGAGCCCGACCGCCATCGGCACTTCCAGCGTGCCGACGAGATGCCCGTCGGCATTGACCTCATAGTGCGAAAGCGACGTGTAGCGGCCGCTCGACGCGGCGTGGCAATGCGCGCCCGCCTCAACCGCGCGGGTATCATTGCCGGTCGCCAGAACGACGGCGGTGATACCGTTCATGATGCCCTTGTTGTGGGTCGCCGCGCGGTATGGATCGGCGGCCGCGAACCGGTAGGCATCGACGATGCCGGTCACCACATCCGCGCCGCCGAGGGCGTCGCGATCGAACACGGCCCGCACGCGCGCCAGGCGCCGGTCAGCCTTGTTGGTGAGGATCCGAAGCCGGACACGCCCGCCCGCGATAACAGCGACCCTGGGAGCGAGGGCTTCCGCCATGGTGTTGACCGCGTTCGCGCCCATCGCGTCCCGCACATCGACGTGCAGATGCAGGACCACATAGACGGCCTCGCTCGCCTCGACGATGCGGACCTCGATGCTTCGCGCGCCGCCGCCCAGCTTGACCAGCAGCGGGTCCTGTTCGTTGGCGAGGGCGAGCAGCTCCGCCTCGGCCTCGTAGAGCCGCATGCGCGCGCCGCGCGGGTCCGCAACGCCGACGACCTGGATCTGCGACACCATGATCGGCAGATCGCTCGAGGTGCGGAAGCCGCCATGATGCCGGGCGACCGATGCCATGTTGCTCGCCGCCGCGACCACCGACGGTTCTTCGGTGGCCATCGGGATCAGATAGTCGCGATCGTTGATCGTGAAATTCGCGGCAATGCCGACTGGGATCGACAGGGTGCCCACCACGTTCTCGATCATCCTGTCGGCGAGAACCAGCAGCTCGGCGTCGGCCGGAACGAGCGGGGAAAGATCAGCCGCGTCAAGGCCTGCGGCATGGCTGGCGTTCCGCAGGCGATCGCCCGGCGAGAGCTTGTAGAAGCCGGGAAGGCGGCTGTTGACTGACATGGACGACGGGCTCCGCTCTGCTGGGATCCCGAGCGTTAGAAGCGCCCGGGGCGCTTTGCTCAATGGCGAGGGCCCATATACGGGCGGCGAGCCGCCGTATCTGTCCCACACTCCGTCAGGACGGCAGCGTCTCGCTCAGCCGAAGCAGCCGCAGCGCCATGTGCAGTTCCAGCCCGCGATTGGCCTCCGCCCAGTCCGGGCACAGTGAGCCGATTGAATCGAGTCGCTGCCGCATCGTATTGACGTGGATGCCGAGAGCGTCCGCCGCACGTTGAAGGCTGCGGCCGGTTTCGAAATAGGCATAGAGGGTCGAAGCCAGTTGGGCCTTGCGCCGCCGGTCGTGATCGAGGAGAGGGCCGATCGTGTCCTTGATGAAGGCGCGTGCAGCCTCCTCGCCCTGCCCGTCGAAGAGCAGGCCATAGAGCGAAAGCGTCTTCTCCGGCACGATCCTGCCGCTTTGGCCGAGATTGCGAAGAAGCGCCAGGCCGCGCCGGAGGCTCCGGTACTCGGTTGCGGCGGTCGAGGCATCCGAGACGGATTGCGACACGACGATGTTGTAGGGTTGGCGCCCGCTATCCTCCAGCGCCGTGGCGATCCTGCGGGCCAGTCCCGTCCAGTCGTCGCCTGAGGTCACGACGGCGAGATCGCCGTTGAAGGCAGCGCCGATCACGTGCCGTCCGGATGCTGCGGCACGCAGGGCCTGCGGCAGATGCGCGGCAAAGCCGTCCTTGCTGGAGACGAGCAGGATCGTGACCGGCCAGGACAGCGAGACACCAACGGGCAGGGCGCTGGAGCCTTCCGGCCGGAACGGGTCCGAGGTTCCCCGCAGGAGAGCGGAGACAATGTCGGCGACGTTCCGATAGGTCGCCTCCGCGACGCGCTCCATCGACAGCAGCACGATGCCCGTGACGAGCGCGGCCCGCTCCAGCGTCCGAATCTCGGAGGAGGACATGGGCTTTGACCGGGCGAAGACCAGCGCGCCGAGCCGCACGGGGCCGCTGGTGACCGCCGCCACGGTGACAGTCTGGAACGGCGCCGGCTCGAACTGGACAGAGCGTCCAAGCCGGACGCTCTCCCGGATGGCGGATGCGAGGCCATGTTCCGGCATGTAGGCCGGTAAGGCCCCAG
Source organism: Phreatobacter sp. (assembly GCF_016793595.1). Classification (GTDB taxonomy): domain Bacteria; phylum Pseudomonadota; class Alphaproteobacteria; order Rhizobiales; family Phreatobacteraceae; genus Phreatobacter. The sequence continues at coordinate 11,347 of NZ_JAEULY010000025.1, read as the reverse complement.
CCATCGCGATCTGCCGCTCGTCGAGGATGACCGCATCGCCACCGAGCAGCTTCGCCACGCGATTGCGGAGATCGTCGAGAGATCCACCCCGAACGATCAGTTCGGTCAGCCGTTCGTGCGCGACGGCGGCGCTTTCGATGTCATCGGCCTTGGCCCTCAGCGCGACATTGGCCTCCCGCGCCATGTTCAGCGCCCGCTGCGCCTCCTCCAGCAGGCGCGCGTTCTCGATCGCCAGCGCGGCGAACGTTCCCAGCGACTGAAGAACCGAAATTTCCTGCGGGTTGTAGGCGCGCTCGTAGCGGTCGGCGACGAACAGGACGCCGATGATATGCGCCTCGAGTTCGAGCGGGATGCCGAGGATCGAGACCACGCCCTCGGCCAGGATGGCGGTGTCGATCCCCGGGTCGTGGTGAAAGCTCTGGTCCGACCTGTACAGGCTCGACTGCCAGGGCCTGCGGGTTCTGACCACGCTGCCGCAGATGCCGACGTCGCGAGGGACGATGATGCTGGCGAAAGCCTCCGACACGACGCCTTCCGTGGCGCGGACATGGAAGGGGCTGCGCTCGTCAGGGGCCGCAGAGAGATAGGCGATGTCGCTGCCGACCAGCTGCCGCGCGCGCCGAATGATCGCCTGAAGGACCTGATCGGTGTCGCGCACCGCAGAGAGGTCGCGCGCCGTCTCGTTGAGGGCAATGAGCTCGCGCTCGCGCTTCAGCTTGTGTTCGACATTCTCGCGCAGCCGGATCGCCAGCGCCATGTCGGCCTCGAACCGCTCAGCCAGATCAGGGCGGCGCGCCCGCGTTTCTGCCCCGAGCGCTTCGAAATCCGAGGGCACGGCACCCCGGTCGAGCAGCCCGAGCAGGCGCGAGTAGAAGGCCGCGATCGTGTCCAGCGCGGTCTCGGCAGAAATCAGCTCCGTTGCCTGCCGGTCCAAACGCATGGCTCCCTTCGCCGACCGCTCCATTGCGCCAACAGGTATCCTCCGCCGGGCATTCCGGTAGATAGAGGATTACTACATAGATGGTGGCGATACATGGCGACAGGGTCCATTTGATGCCGTCGGTGCCTGACGCAAGAGTGACGCGAAGCTACGGCGGATCGCCTGTCGGGCGGTAAAGCCGGGTGCCGGGAGCGGCCCGCGCGGGCACGGGAAGAGGAAGCACGATGGCAATTTCGGGCGCGCAGGACGGAGATTCGCGCAAGGCGCCGCGGCCGCTGGCCGGCATCGTCGTGCTGGATATCACCCGCGTCGTGGCGGGACCGTTCTGCTCGATGCTCCTCGCCGATCTCGGCGCGACCGTCATCAAGGTCGAGCATCCCGACGATCCCGACTATGCCCGCACGTTCCCGCCGATGGTGGCCGGGCGTGACGAGGCAGAGGAAAGCGCCTTCTTCTCCCAGTTCAACCGCAACAAGCTCGGCATCACCGTCAATCTGAAATCGGCGGACGGAAAGGCGCTGCTCAAGCAGCTCGTCGGCCAGGCGCATGTTCTGGTCGAGAACTTCCGCCCGGGCACGATGGACAAGCTCGGGCTTGGCTATGAGGAACTGCGCCTCTGCAATCCACGCCTCGTCTACACCGCGATCAGCGGCTTCGGCCGCACGGGTCCGAACTCCTCCCGGCCAGCCTTCGACAATACCGGCCAGGCGGTCGGCGGGCTGTGGTCGATGAACGGCTATCCGGACCGGCCACCCGTGCGCGTCGGCACGATCATCGGCGATCTCGCAGCCTCGCTCTACGCCACGATCGGGACGCTTGCCGCACTGCGCACCGCCGAGCAGACGGGCGAAGGCCAGGTTGTCGATGTGTCGCAGCAGGATTCCATCCTGACGCTCACGGAGAACGCCATCGTCCGCTACACGACCAAGGGCGAGGTCGCATCGCCGCTCGGCAACGACCATCCCTTCGTCAGGCCTTACGGGCAGTTCGCCTGCAAGGACGGCTATGTCTTCTTCGGCGGCTACACCGACAAGTTCTGGCGCCTGACCTGCGAGATGTTCGGCGAGCCGGATGTCGCCAACGATCCCGAAATCGACACGATGGAGAAGCGTTTCGATCCCGAAGTGGCCGAACGCCGGGTCAAGCCGCTGCTGGAGCGTTGGTTCAGCGCCTACGGCAAGGCCGAGCTGGAAGCGATGGCGGGCGACCGGATTCCGCTCAGCGCCATCCGGACCGTCCCGGAGGTCGTCGAGGACCCGCATGTCGCGGCGCGCAACATGATCGTCCAGATCCCGGTGGCCGGCGAGGCCGTGCGCATGTTCGGGTCGCCGATCAAGCTGTCCCGGACAGGCGAGATCCCGCTGGGCAAGGCCCCGGCCGCCGGCGAGCACACGCGGGCCCTGCTCGCGAACTTCCTCGGACTGGACGAGGCGGAGATCGACCGCCTGATCAACAGCGGAGCCGTCTGACATGGCGATCGACGTCGAACGGGACGGCGCGGTCGCGACGATCCGCATTGCACGCCCCGACAAGCTGAACGCCCTGTCGCTGGCCATGTACGATGATCTCGGGCGGGCTTTCGCCGAGGCCGCCGACGACGACGCGATCAGGTCCGTCGTGCTGGCCGGCGCCGGCGAGCGGGCCTTCTGCGTCGGGGCGGATCTGACCGAATCCATCCCGGCGCTTGCGAGCGACCGTTTCGACATCAGCGCCTGGGACCCGGCCCATCTCAAGAACGTGCCGCTCTACAAGCCGGTCGTCTGCGCGGTCCGTGGACTGTGTATCGGTGGCGGCTTCGAGATCATGCTGGCGACCGATATCCGCATCGCGTCGACCGAAGCGGTGTTCCAGTTGCCCGAGCCGATCCACGGCTTCGTCCCGGCGGGTGGCACGCTGGTCCGCCTGATCCGGCAGATCGGCCACGCCCACGCGATGGAAATCCTGCTGACCGGACAGCGCTTCTCCAGCGCGGACATGCTGGCTCGCGGGGTCGTCAACCGCGTCCTGCCCGCCGAGGAGGTCGAACCGGCCGCGATAGAACTGGCGGCGCGCATCGCGACACTCAGTCCCATCGCGATCCAGACGATCAAGCAGGCGGTGCTGACGCTGCAGGACCTCCCCTTCAGCGAAGCCTTCGCGGCCGAAGCCAAACTCGGGCAGCGCACCTTCACAAGCGAGGATGCCCGGCGCGGCCTCGCGGCCTTCGCGGCCCGCGGCAAGGCTTGAAGCGCGCGGCCTGTCTGAAAGCCACATCGCCGCCACTGCGGCATGTCGGGCGCGGACGTTGAGCAAGCCCCGCGGACACCCCGAGACTGACACGACAAGGCTGGCTTCGACCGGCCGGAAACGTTTCGGGAGGGATCAAGATGCGTCTGAACAGGAGATCATTCGGGCTTATGGCCGCAGGGGCCATGACGGCGGCGCCCTACGTCGCACGGGCCCAGTCACCCGCCGTGTCGGACGATGTTGTCCGCATCGGGCTGATCGAGGACATGTCCGGCGTCTATGCGGACATTACCGGCATCGGCTGCGTCACCGCGGCCCAGATGGCGATCGACGAGATGGGCGGCCAAGTGCTCGGCAAGCCGATCGAGCTCGTTTTCGCCGATCATCAGAACAAGCCCGACATCGCCGCCGCCATCGCGCGGCAATGGTTCGACGAGCGCAAGGTCGACGCCATTCTCGACGTCGCCTCCTCCTCGCCCGCCCTGGCGGTGATCGAGATCGCCAAGGACAAGGGCAAGATCATCACCCTCTCCTCGCCGGGATCGACGCGGATCACCAACGAGAATTGCGGACCCTTCGCCGTGCACTGGGCCTACGACACCTATGCGATCGCGCAGAGCACCGCCCAATCGCTCGTGCGCCAGGGCTTCGATTCCTGGTTCTTCGTCACCGCCGACTACGCCTTCGGACACGGACTGCAGGAACAGTCGAGCCGCGTCATCGCCGAGAACAACGGGCGGGTGCTGGGCAGCGTCCGCCTCCCCGTCGGCACGGCGGATTTCGCCTCGGCCCTCGTGAGGGCCCAGTCGTCCGGAGCAAAGGTCGTGGCCTTGGCGAATGCCGGCACCGACACCATCAACTCGATCAAGCAGGCCGCGCAGTTCGGCCTGACCCAGGGTGGCCAGAAGCTCGCGACGCTGGCCGGATTCATCAACGACGTCCACGGTCTCGGCCTTGCCGAGGCACAGGGCCTGACGATCACCGAAGCGTCCTACTGGGACACGAACGATGAAACGCGCGCCTGGTCGAGGAAGTTCTTCGACAAGGTGAAGGCCATGCCGAACATGCTGCAGACCGGGACCTATTCCTCGACCCTGCACTATCTGAAGGCCGTCGCCGCAGCGAAGACAGACGCCTCTGGCCCGGTCATGGAGGCGATGCGCGCCGCCACGGTGAACGACATCTTCTACAAGAACGGCAGGATCAGGCCCGACGGCCGTCTGGTGCACGATTCCATGAGCCTCTACGAGGTCAAGAAGCCGTCCGAATCCAAGGCGCCGTGGGACTATTACAAGCGCCTCGCGACCATTCCCGGCGATCAGGCCTTCCAGCCGATCGCAACCTCGACCTGCGCCGCGGCGAGGCGGCAGTAGCCGGCTGCATCGAGGCCGTTTGGCGCGTTCAGTCTACCGCGCCGGGAAACCGGCACTTGAATGACAACCCGCGGCAGCTTCGGCAGGCCGCGGGCTTTTTTCATGCCGTCGAGACTTCGTGCCGCAGCCCATGCCGGCCCGCCAACGAGACGAACGGTCTCCGCTTCGGAAGTCGCCGGACGTTCAGAGCCCTCCGGCCGGTCCTGACCATTGCCCGGCACAGCGGCGCACGCCACCGGCGCTTTCGCGCCGGACTCGACCCGAAGCGAACAGCGCCATCTGTGATCGTGGGGATGGCGGACAGGGCGTCTGCCTCCGCCATATCAGTGCGTCTCAGCACGTCGCGTTTCTTGCAAATTTGGCCGGCTTATGAGCAAAACTGTCTGGACGCGTCTCAGGGCGTATCCCACAATCGCAGTGAAAACTGTCGGTTGTTTTGTGGGTAGAACTTGGCTCGTCGAGTTGGAATTCTCACTGCTTTGGCGGTTCGCAATGCGAGCGGTGCTGGCCTGCTGTCAGATGGCGGAGGGCTGTATCTTCAGATTGGTCAGACCGGAGCCAAGTCTTGGATCTTTCGCTTCATGATAAAGGGCAAAGCCAGGGCGATGGGCCTTGGAGCATTGCACACTGTCTCGCTGGCTGAAGCTCGCGCAGCGGCCCTCGAATGTCGCAAGCTGCTGCGCGACGGCCGCGATCCGATCGATGATCGCCGGGAACGGCTTGGCGCGTCGAGCACCCAGCCCACATTTGCCTGGTGCGCCGAGGCTTACATCAAGGCGCATGCACCGGGCTGGCGGAACGACAAGCACGGCGACCAGTGGCGCAACACTCTCGACACCTATGCCGGCCCAGTTTTCGGAGACAAGCCGATCGACACGGTCGACCTGGCTGGCGTGATGAAGGTGTTGGAACCAATTTGGGCCACGAAAACGGAAACCGCCAGCCGCGTCCGAGGCCGCATTGAGTCCGTACTTGATTGGGCGACTGTCCGCGGTTTTCGTCGAGGAGAGAACCCGGCGCGCTGGCGCGGACATTTGGACGCGTTGCTTCCCGCGCGGACCCGCGTCCGAAAGGTGAAGCATCATTCGGCGCTACCTTACGCGCAACTGCCCGCCTTCCTCACATCGCTGCGGGAGCGGGAAGGCTCAGCAGCGAGAGCACTTGAGTTCCTGATCTTGACAGCGAGCCGCACCGGGGAGGTGATCGGTGCTGACTGGAGCGAGATCGATCTCGACAAGCGCGTCTGGATCATTCCGGGAGATCGGATGAAGGCGGGCCGAGAACATCGCGTGCCGTTGACCGATCGCGCCCTTGAACTTCTCAGTGACCCTCCATTACCGCAACGAGGCCCAATCTTCAGAGCTGTCCGGTCCGCCGACCCTCTTTCCAACATGGCGCTGCTGGCCCTGCTCAAGAGGATGAAGCGGACAGATCTCACCGCTCACGGCTTCAGGTCGACATTTCGAGACTGGGTCGCTGAGCAGACCGACTTCCCCAACGAGCTTGCCGAAATGGCACTTGCGCATACGGTTAGCGACAAGGTCGAAGCAGCATATCGCCGTGGCGACATGTTCGAACGTCGGCGTGCTTTGACTGAAAGGTGGACATTTTATTGCAACGGCCAGGACGTGTGATGCTTAAGGTTAGACCACACATGCCGATGAGAGATGCCGTGCGACTGTTGAGGTCAAAATGGACCGCGGATTCGATTATGATAGGATTTCGTACTGGAACTATACGATCATGGCTTCAGATTGATGGTAGGCCTACAGTACCAATACCTATGGCATATTGGAATGACGCACGTGCCAATACCCTAATTCCTGAAACGCTCACATTAGGACACTTAACCGACTTCATCGGTCCTGAGATCCAGCTGATCAAAGCCACTTTGCGCGGCGATAGCGACGTCGGTGATCTAAAAGAGCTAGAAGTGCTTCGCCAGCACTTTGCGGGTTTCATTTCCAACCAAACCCAGGGCGAACGCGACAAAAATCTACGTGACGCAGCCATCGAAGCGTTTGAGTTCTTATGGAACAATGAGGGTATAGATCATGCAGTAATAACTCCTAATGAGTTGATTGATGCGTTCTCAGGCGTACCGAGCAAGAGGACCTACGGCGGAAGGACACCAAAGTCTGGCGATGATGGTTTCTATACACATCTAATTGCACATATGCCAATCGACGAAACGTTGATTGATGCGGCTGAACTAAAAAACATCATGGACAAGTGGGTACATGATCAAAATCCATCACAGCGAAACCTTTTCACCGAATCGTATGTCAAAAGGCGAATTGAGGGGCTGATTATAGCCATCAATGAAGCGAAACGCCTGGTTGGAAATGAAGACTTAGTTTCCCGCTAGCGCCTTTTGATGTGTAATTGGGATGGATGAGCTCTCGTCGGCCGTCCCCCCTCTTCAGCAAAATGATGCCACCTCGGCCGGTCGAAGGGCCGACGGCTTCGCTCGTTGCTGTCCCGCCGTCGGCCTTCGACAAGCACAAGTCCGGAGCCACTCAAGAGAGTGGCCACGCGATCACCGATCCCCTTGCAGTAAGCATTGCGCAGGCGTGCACGCTGTGCGGAATTAGCCGTGCTGGGCTTTACCGTTGCATTGCCGCTGGTCAGCTCCCTACTCGGAAGCTCGGCTCGCGCACGCTGATCATCGTCGAGGAGCTGCGCACCTTCCTGAGCAATTTGCCACAGGGAGGTCGTCGTCATGTCTAAGGATTTCGACGCGTTTTTCCGCTCGCGCGAGGCCCGCCGGTTTTATGAGGACGGTCCGCCGCACTGGATCGAGAACGAAGGCAAACGCTACGCGAAGCCATCGAGCACCGCTAAAGACGCGGAGATTCAAAAGGCAAAGCTCGTCGAGCGACTGAGCACAAGCACCGACACGCGCGCCCGGGAACTAGGACGCATTCTAGCTGCGTGCTCGGTGCTCAGTCGCTGTCGGAGTGGTGCGTGCCCGTGCGACAATCGAGCCCTCCAGCGCTGGTTTGTCGACGAGGTAAGCGGCCTAGCAGGCGTTGCCGAGGGCGAATGGTCGGCTATCTCGATCGTTCCGACCTTCGGCACTTTCCCAGTGGTCGACGCGCCACGCGATGCCCTCAAAACGTTCGCTGACTTGATCAAGCAGCTCATCACCGGTGCGGGAATTGATCGAGCGATTATCGGTATTGATCCCAACTTCAACGAGCACGCTGAAGGGAAATTCGAACGGCACGGCCAGCTTCAGGCATGGCTTCTGGTTCGCTCCGAGGTGCTCACCAAGGACGTCCGCAGGCGCCTACGGAGACTGCTCAACAAGTCCGCCACGCACCTCAAGCCCCTCGTGATCAAGCCCTACGACGGGCGTCTAAATGGGGCGGCATACGCGCTGAAGCACAAGTTCTTCCGGCGCGTGACCACTCCCCCGAAGAAGAACGACGACGGCGCGACTGTCGAAAGGCAGAACAGCCGTCCCTCTCGGAAACCACGCGTCCAGCAAGAAGTGGCGCTGTCCCTGCTGCTTCACGAAGCAGGCCCTCAAGGTCGCCTGATCCTGCACGGCTGGAAACTGTTCAATCCGCAATCCAGAACGGAAATCAAAACAACAAACAAAGGAGAACAACAAATGTAACAATATTGATCTAGTGGCAACTGCATTAGAGCCTTTAGATCAATTCTATTATGGCGCCTGAGCGCTGAACACTGAGCACACTTCTGAATACATATCCCGCAAACTCAGCAGAGTTCGCGACAGAAAAATCACGTCCCTAAAGGATAGAGAAAATGAAACTGAAACCCATTGACGAGAACTTTCAACGAGATGAAATCGGGCCTTTCGAGCCGCTCAATGCGGTCGAACTGGCGATGCCAACGAAACCGCCGATTTGCCTCGTGGGGCACTATCGCCCGTACCACGTCACCGGCGAGGACGCGCCTCACGCGTTTATGCTGATCGAATTCATCAACCGGAAGAAGGAGAAGCAGACAACGCTAATGCCCGCCAGTCACCTGCTCGACCCTAAGAAGTTCATGGCGCACATTGCTGACCGTTTCTTCGACTGGGCGTCGGTGCCAGATGTCAAGAAGACGCTGACTGACATTGTGCATTCGGACGCGCCAGCTGACGGCATCTTCACGACCGTCCCTGGTTGGCACGGCGACAGCTATTGCCGCAGCCATACTTGGATTCGGCCCCCAGGTAACGCGTCGGCTATTCGCTACCAGCCCGCCGATGGGGTGAAGTCGCCTCCGTTCAATGTTCAAGGAACTCTGAAGGAATGGCAGGAGGACATCGCCAAATTGGCGCACCATTCCTCGCGCATGCGCTTGGCACTTTCTGTTCCTTTTGCCGCAACTGTCATGCGGCTCGTGGGAGCTCGACCGTTCGGCATCAACTTCGTCGGCCCTTCGTCGATCGGCAAGACACTTTCACTCTACGGCATGGCGTCTGTGATCGGCACGATTAGCTCGAATGGCCTCCCTCATCTCGGCAGCACACTGCGCGCGATCGAGGAGATGCGGCTCGCCAATCGCGACGGCGTAACCATCGTCGATGAGGTCGCTCAGATTCAAGGAGATAAGAAGAAGGTTGCGGAATTCCTGAAAGCTCTCAGCTTCATGGCAGGCACCGCACGTCCGGGCGACCGCGCCTCTGCGTGGGAGAAGGCGACCAATGCGGCCAAAGGCGATTGTCCAACCATCCTGGCCATAACTAGCGAGATCGCGATCGCAGCGCTGATGCGCGATGCCGCTGTAGGGCGTCTCACCGGCGAGAGCGTGCGGCTGATTGATCAGCCGGCGCTCAGTGCCGGCGCGATCGACATCTTCGACGGTGCCAAGGCCTCCGAGCGCATCGGCGCCGACGTCGACGAGCGACGTGCGAAGGTGGAGTCCGTCGAGCAGCAGTGTCGCGCGTATCAGGGCGTGGCGCATGTTGCCTTCCTCGAAGCCCTCGTCGCCGAGGGCATTAGCGATGCCGAGGTGCGTCTCCGCCGATGGATGGCAAAGTTCGACAAGGCGGTCGCAGCAGTAACTCATGACCGCGCTATCGGCCGTATCGCCTCGTCCTACGCGCTGATTTACGCCGCGGCGCGGCTCGCCATCGACTACGGCGTGCTGCCTTGGAAGCCCAAGCCTACGCTGCGCGACATTCGGGCGTGCTTCATGGACGCGGTCGCGCTCATGAAGGGCGATGTCGCCGTGCCGGTCGCGCCTCCATCCAAGACGGATGACCAGCTGATTGCCGAGTTCCAGGACATGACCACGGCGGCGAACCTTGTTCGGGTTCGCGAGGGTGAGAAGCCGAACAAGGAACAGCGTCAAGCGCGTGTGGCCGCTGATGGTCTCAGGATGCTGATAGGTGATCGCAAGCGGCTGCTGTTCAAGCCAGAGGCCCTCAAGCGCGCATTTCCGGCCCAGGCCGACCGTAACCGGCTGGTCAAGGTACTTCGCGCCCGCCGCATCCTCCTGGAAGGCCGAGACCCTGAAACCGCCACCCGACAGGTCCAGATCCAGGGCTTGGAGGTGAAGCGACCCGCGTTCTACGTGCTCGACTGGAACATGCTGGAGCGCGCTAAGGCTCCCGAGGCTCAGTAGCAGCCCAAGCGGAGGGGCGTTATGCCCCTCCGCACCCCGGACCATTCAGGGGATTTTTCGGCATCTACCCTATGCATGGGTAATTGCGGGCTCGATCAAGAAGGCTGCCCGCGATCACATAAGGGCGGGACACTAACGAAGCAGCCGGTCACGTTCGAATTCATCCCAGCCCTCTAGCGGTGGCACATCGCGTCCTGCCGCCTTGGCGGCTTGCGCACGGTTCTCAGCACGGTCCTTCGCAGCTCGCGCAAGAGCAGCCTTCCCCGCGGCGCCGGTTTTCAGTGGACGCGATCGCATCGTCCTCGCGCCATATCGAGACGAGGTCGCGGTCAAGCAGGTCTTCGATGTGGCGTGGATCGAAGACGTGGAACGTGATCCTTTTGGCATGGCCGCGCAGCTTCACGGTTCGGGTGCCGGCGCTCCTTAAGCGACCATCCTTGAGCCAGCGGTGACGTTCGGCCGACGTGATCGAAAGAATGTCCTCCACTTCCCGAGGTATGCCGGTGTCATCGCGCGAGATCGTCGCCCGACGGAACTGGCGAAACCTCAAGGTCCTCACCGGCGTGAGTGTGCTCGCCCTTCCTCGCGGCCGTCCTGCGCATGGCCGCGGCCTTCGCGCCCGCGCACACGATTGTCCTCCTCGGCGCGGCAGGCCTTGCGTGGGTGCTGGGTTTCCTGGGGTTCGCGGCCTTCTAAGGCCCGATGCTGCTGCGGCCGCGGGACACTGACCGGCGCCGGCCTACAAAATCTCCTCGAGGATCGGCCGCACGGCGAGCGAGTCCTCGTTGCGACGAAAGGCAATTGCGAGGCGGAACGAATGGGCGATGCGCAGAGCCCGATCCATGAACAGGGACGCGATCTCGGGCGGGCACGGATCATGCAAGGTTACCCGGAACAGGGCGAGCCAACGGCGGAAATGCTCCTCGCCGAGGCCAGGAAGGGCAAGATGCAGAGGCAGAGGGCGGCCGGTGTAGCGGCCGGTCCGAATCAGCGTGACCGACCCGAAGTCGCACGTCCTCGAGAGGTGTTCCGGCCAATCCGCGCCGGCGATGGCGCCGTTGAACACCGGCCCCAGCACGTCGTCTGCGCGGATCTCGGCGTAGAAGCCGCGGACGACGGCCTCAATCATCGCCACGCCGAGCGCTTCCGGCAGCAGCCGGCCGTCGATCAGCACGACACGCGAGGGGGCGGGACGACCCTTCATGGCGGGGTCTCCTTC
>NZ_JAEULY010000013.1 GCF_016793595.1 Phreatobacter sp. | reverse complement strand
CACCCACACCGCGCTCGCCACCCTCGGCGTCGAGGCCCGCTTCCGCCAGGGCCTCAATGCCTCCCTCGCCCTCGACGGCGAACTCGGCGACCGCCACCGATCCATCAGGGGAAGCGTCGCGCTCAGGCAGAGCTGGTAGGGGCTCAGAGCCCCAGCGCGGTCTTGTACGAGGGGTGCAGGAGGTCGCGGTCCTCCGGGTGCTTGCCGAACCACGCGGCGAAGAACGGGCAGACCGGCATCACCTTCAGGTCGCGATCGCGGGCCGCCTGCAAGCCTGCCTTGATCAGCGCCGAGCCGATGCCACGCCCGCCGAGCGCCTCCGGCACTTCGGTGTGCGTGAACATGATCGCGCCGCGGATCAGCCGATACTCGGCGAAGGCCGTGTGACCGTCCACCACGGCCTGGAACTGCTGCGCTTGCGGATTATCGACGACGGTGATCTCGGCGCTCATGGCAGGTACTCCCTTGCAGGACAGGCGGACTTCCGCGAATAGCCGAAAACATAGCATCGAGCGTAACGCTATGGACAACTTTTCCAGCAAAGGCAGGCGCAATCTGGGTTTGCGCGAACGCCTATCCCCACCTGTCAGGCGAGTTCCAGCACCACCTTGCGCAGGCCGGGATCGTCCGGGTCGGGGCCTTCGCGGAAGCCGAGCTGGCGGGCAAGCGTCAGCATGCCGCGGTTTTCGGCCAGCACCTGCCCGTAGATGCGCTTGGTACCGTGGCCACGGCCGTATTCGATGATCATCCGCATCAGCATGCCGCCGAGGCCGCGCCCCTGCATGTCGCTGCGCACGAATACGGCATATTCGGCATTCTCGTTGTCGGGGTCGGCATGGAGACGCACCGCGCCGAGCAGGTCGCCGGTCTCGATGTCGAGCGCCACAAGCACCATCGACCGCGCATAGTCGATCTGGGTCAGGCGGGCGACGAAGGCGTGGCTGAAATCCTTGATCGGCGTGAAGAAGCGCTGGCGGATATCGTTGGGATCAACCCGCTGGAGGAAGGCGCGGAACAGCTCCTCGTCCTCCGGTCGCACGGGACGGACGCGGAAGCGGAAGCCGTTCTCGATCTCCGCCTCGCGCTCCCACTCCTTCGGATAGGGCCGGATCGCGAAGCGCGGATGGCCGCCGCGCACGAGGCCCTTCGCGCGCGGCGCTCCAACGCCGATCCGCGCATCCAGAGCGACGATCCCGCTGGCATCCGCGAGTAGCGGATTGATGTCGATTTCCGCGACCTGCGGCAGGTCGGCGGCGAGCTGCGACAGCCGCACGAGGATCTCCGCGACCTTGGCCGTATCCACCGGCGGCACGTCGCGATAGCCGGCCATCTGCTTGGAAATCCGGGTTCTCGCGATCATGTCGCGGGCGATCCGCATGTCCAGCGGCGGCAGCGCCAGCGCGCGGTCCTTGATCAGTTCCACCGCCTTGCCGCCGCGCCCGAACAGCATGACCGAGCCGAAAGTGGGGTCGTCGGCGAGGCCGACGATCAGCTCGATGGCGCCCGGCCGGTGCACCATCGGCTGCACCATGACGCCGTCGATCCGCGCCTTCGGCACCAGCCTCTGGACACGCTCCAGCATCTCGGCGACCGCCGCCTCCACCGCCCCTCGCGTGGCGAGGCCAAGGCGCACGCCGCCGACATCCGACTTGTGGGTGATATCCGGCGACAGGATCTTCACGGCGATGGCTTGGCCCCCATTCAGGAAGGTTTCAGCGAAATCGCCGGCCTCACGCGGTGTGCGCGCCGCCCCGATCGGCACCGTCGGAATGCCGTAGGCGGTGAGGATGCGGTCGACCAGCAGCGGGTCGAGCCAGCGCTTGTTCGCCTTCACCGCGGCGTCCAGTTCGGTGCGCAACGCGGCGAGACCGGCGGGCGGCACGATCTCGTGATTCTCCGGCGTCTCCATCAGCGCATCCTGCGCGCGCCGGTAGCGCACCAGATGCATGAAGCCGCGCACCGCCTCCGACTCGGTCGGATAGCTCGGCAGCCCCGCGCGCGCGAAGATGCCGGTCGCCTCCTCTTGGTCGCCGAGCCAGACCGAGAAGACCGGCTTGGCGCGTCCGCCCTTCGCCTTCTGGTCGGTCACGACCCCGGCCACCGCCTCGGCCGCATCGCGGCTCGACAGCAGCGCGGTCGGGCAGTTCATCACCAGAACCGCGTCGTTCTCGCGATCCTCCAGCGCCGCCTGCATCGCCGCCGCATAGCGCTCGGCATCCGCGTCGCCGATAATGTCGATGGGATTGCCGCCCGACCACGTCGCGGGCATGGAACGGTCCAGCTTCTCTCTGGCCGCTTCGCCGAGCCGTGCCAGCTTGCCGCCATGATCCATCAGCGCGTCGACCGCGAGCACACCGAGACCTCCGCCATTGGTGACGACACTCAGCCGGTCGCCCGAGAACGAGGGATAGCGCGACAGGGTCTCCGCCGCTGCGATCAGTTCGTCGAGATCGTTGACCCGGACAAGCCCGGACCGCGCGAAGGCGGCCGCATACACGTCGTCAGCCCCGGCCAGCGCGCCGGTATGCGATTTCGCAGCATTGGCCGCCGCCATGCTCCGTCCTGATTTCAGCACGATCACCGGCTTGGAGCGCGAAGCCGCCCGGGCCGAGGCCATGAACTTCCGGACGTCGCGGATCGCCTCGATATAGACGAGAATGGCGCGCGTCCGGTAATCGGCCGCGAAATAGTCGAGGCAGTCGCCGGTATCGACGTCGAGCTGGTCACCGAGCGTCACCACGCCGGAAAAGCCGATATGGCGCACCTCCGCCCATTCGAGCAGCGCCGCCGCGATGGCGCCCGACTGCGAGATGAAGGCGAGCGAGCCCGGCCGCGTCCGCCGCGAGGAGAAGCTCGCATCGACTCCGCCATGCGGCGCGATGACGCCGAAGCAGTTCGGCCCGACGAGACGGATCGCCCGTTCGCGAACGGCGTCGGAAAGGCGGCCCGCGGCCTTCTCGTAGCCCTGCCGCTCCAGCGCTGAGATCACCACGGCCGATGGCACGCCGATCCGGGCGGCTTCATCGACGAGGCCGGGAATCGCCGCGCCGGGCGTCGCGAGCACGGCAAGGTCCGGAACCTCGGGAAGCTCGGACAGGCTCGCATGGGCGGTGAGTCCGGCCACCGTCCGGTGCTTCGGATTGACGGGATAGAGCGTGCCGGAGAACCCCGCGCGCGTCATGTTCGCCATCAGGGCCTGCCCCATGGAGCGCGGCCGGTCCGTTGCGCCGACAATGGCGACCGAACGCGGAGCGAAGAAGCGGTCGAGGCGGTAGAGCGACATGGCTGCGGGGTCTCCGTCGTGCCGTGGGCAGAGGCCGGGCGGCAATCTAGAGGCAGGGCGGCGCAACCGGAAGACACGGTGGCGCGCAATGTCGTCGCGGGCCTGTCGGCCGGCTTAAGCCTCGTGCTTCTCCAGAAACGCCTCGATCCCGAGGTTCCTGAAATCCGGCAGCGCCTGCCGCAGCCGCTCGTGATCCCAGTCCCACCACGCGAGAGCCATCAGCCGCTCGGCGATATCAACCTCGAATCGCATGCGGATCACCTGCGCGGGGCTGCCGGCAACGATCGCATAGGGCGGCACGTCCTTCGTCACGATGGCGCCGGCGGCGACCACCGCGCCCGTGCCGACGCTGTTGCCGGCCAGCACGACGCCGCCATGGCCGATCCAGACATCGTGGCCGACGGTCACCCAATGCGTGCGGCGCCAGTCGAAGAACTCCGTCTCGTCCGCCTCTCCCTCCCAGTATTTCGAGGCGCGGTACTGGAAATGCGCCTGGCTCGCCCGGCTCATCGGATGGTTGCCGGGATTGATCCGCGTATAGGCCGCGATGGAGGCGAACTTGCCGATGGTCGCCATGTCGAACTGCGCGCCCTGCGCCACGTAGGAATAATCGTCCATCGTGACTTCGGTGATGACCGAATGGGCGCCGACCTCGGTATAGGCGCCGAGCCGCGAGCGCGTGACGCGCGCGGTCGGGTGGATCGATGGTTCGAGGCCGAGTTTGCTCATGGTCGGTGCATCCCGCTCGCCGCGCGAGCCGCTTTCCGGCCCGTCGCGCAGGCATGTGTCGCTGGCGCGTGCAGATGACATTGGAGTGACGAATTCATGACAGTCGACAAGTATTCCGCAGCGCCGATGATCTCATCCTAAGCATAAAGCCACGTCACAAAAATGTAATTCGACTGCCCTAGAGCCGGAGACAACCGAAATTCGAAGACCTTTGCCGGCATATCGACGGCAGGAGCGCGCAGATGCTGACGATCGACGGAATATCGCGACGCTTCGGCGACAAGACCGCTGTGTCCGACGTTTCGCTCGAGATCGGAACCGGCGCCTTCGTTGGGATCATCGGCCGCTCCGGGGCCGGCAAGTCGACGCTCCTGCGCATGATCAACCGCCTGCAGGAGCCGTCTTCCGGCCGCATCCGGTTCGAGGGTCGCGACGTCACCGCCCTCTCGGGCGCGGGGCTGCGCGACTGGCGCCAGTCCTGCGCCATGATCTTCCAGCAGTTCAACCTGATCGGCCGCCTCGACGTGCTGACCAACGTGCTGATGGGCCGGCTCAACCATGTCGGGCAGGGCCGCGCGCTCCTGAAGATGTGGTCGGCCGAGGACAAGGCCATCGCCCTCTCCGCGCTCGAACAGTTCGACATCGCCCAGCTCGCCGCCCAGCGCGCCGAGAGCCTGTCCGGCGGACAACAGCAGCGCGTCGCCATCGCCCGCGCGCTCGTGCAGGAGCCGCGCCTGATCCTCGCCGACGAGCCGATCGCCTCGCTCGACCCGCGCAACACCAAGGTTGTCATGGACGCCCTGCAGCGGATCAACCGCCACTTCGGCATCACCGTGATCTGCAACCTCCATTCGCTCGACCTCGCCAGGACCTATTGCGACCGCCTCGTCGGCATGGCCCAGGGCCGCGTGGTCTTCGACGGCGCGCCCGAGGCTCTGACCGACGCCGCCGCGCGCGAGCTCTACGGCATCGAGGCCGGCGACGTCATCGACAGCCATGCCCCGCTTCCCGCCCCCGCGGCTGCTTATGCCGAGGCCCTGCTGGCCTCCGCCTGATCACCCATCCCTCTTCAGGAGACCATCCATGTTCGACCGCCGCCAGATCATCGCCGGCCTTGCCGGCCTGCCCTTCGCTGCTACCACCGCTGCCGCTCAGGTCAACTGGCAGACGCGCTATCCGGAACTCGTCCTCGCCGTCATCCCGGCCGAGAACGCCTCGGGCGTCACCGAGCGCTTCGGCCCGTTCAACGACTACCTGTCGAAGGAGCTCGGCGTGAAGGTCACGCTGCGCATCGCCAACGACTATGCCGCCGTGATCGAGGGCCAGCGCGCCGGCCAGATCCACGTCGCCCAGTACGGCCCGGCCTCCTACGTCCGCGCCCACACCGTCACCAATGGCGGCGTCGAACCCTTCGTGACGACCGTCAATTCCGACGGCTCGCGCGGCTATTTCTCGGTGCTCTACGTGAAGGCATCGAGCCCGATCCAGTCGATCCAGGATCTGCGGGCCAAGAACCTCTGCCTCGTCGACCCCAACTCCACCTCCGGCAACAACGTGCCGCGCTTCGCCATGAACCGCATGGGCATCGCCAATCCCGACCAGCATTTCGGCCGCGTCGTCTATGCCGGCAGCCACGAGAACGCAGTGACGGCCGTTCAGCAGGGCACCTGCGACGCAGCCTTCAACTGGTGGAACTCCGAGACCGACTCCAACCTGACCCGCATGGTCGCCAAGAACATGGTCAAGGCCGAGGACTTCCGCATCATCTTCAAGTCGGACGAGATCGTGAACTCGCCCTATGCCTGGCTCACCGCCATGCCCGCCGAGGCGAAGGCCGCCATCCTGAAGGCCTTCATGGAAGCGCCGACCAAGGCCAAGGCCGCCTTCGACCGCCTCTCCGACGGCAAGGACCGCGGCTTCCACCCGGTCACGCACAAGGACTACGAGACCATCGTCGAGTTGCAGAAATTCGTCGACCAGCTCCGCCGCGCGCGTTCGTGACATCGACCGGCAACAGCAACGGGACGGCGGCAGCGCCGTCCCGTTCGCATGAGGCGACCATGCCGAGCACCGTCACCCGCCTGCCCGACCATCAGCTCGATGCGCTCGCGCGCGCCTATGGCGAGGCGGTGTCTCAGAAGCGTCGACAGCTCTTGATCGGCCTTGCGCTTTTCGTCGCCGCGACCATCGTCGCCGGCATCGTCGCGGAGGTGAGGCCAGCCACCTTCGTCGCCAATATCTGGCGCTTCACCGACTATATCGGCCGCATCTTCACCCTCGACAACGGCCCGAATACCGGCCGTCCGGTCTTCACCGACATCGCGGAATGGATGTGGGGCCTCGACAAGTGGCTGAAGCTGATGTGGGAGACGCTGCTGATCGCCTATGTCGGCACGCTGCTGGGCGGCATCGGCGCCTTCGCCTTCTGCTTCCTCTCAGCGCGCAACCTCGCGCCCACGCGCTGGGCTGGCATCGCCGCCAAGCGCTATCTCGAATTCTGCCGCACGGTGCCGGAGATCGTCTTCGCGCTGATTTTCGTGGTCGCCTTCGGTCTCGGGCCGGTGCCAGGCGTTCTCGCCATCGCCATCCACACATTCGGCGCGCTCGGCAAGCAATTCGCCGAGGTCGCCGAGAACATCGACATGAAGCCGGTCGACGGCCTGACCGCGACCGGCGCGACCTGGGTCGAGACCATGCGCTTCGCCGTGGTGCCGCAGGTCCTCTCCAACTTCGCCAGCTATGCGCTGCTGCGCTTCGAGATCAACGTGCGCGGCGCGGCGGTGATGGGTTTCGTCGGTGCCGGCGGCATAGGCCAGGATCTGGTCGAAGCGATCCGCAAGTTCTACTACGCCGACGTTTCCGCCATCCTCGTCCTGATCATTCTCACCGTCATGGTCATCGACCTCGGCACGGAGCGGCTCCGCCACCGTTTCCTCAGCATGAGCACACGCTCATGAGCGCCGCCGCCATGCATCCGGTCCGCGCGCAGGCCCTTGCCGACCGGGTCGCGCTGGAGGCGCGCCACCCCGACATCTTCCGCCCTTCTCCATGGGCGCGCGCCAGGGCCCTTATGGTGGTCGGCGCGCTCGCGTCCCTGCTCGTCTATGGGCTCTGGGTGCTCGAATTCTCGCCGCTGAGGATGATCGTCGGGCTCGGCCGGCTCGGCGAATTCATGGTGCACATGATCCCGCCCTCGACCGGCACCTGGACGAAGTTCTGGATCTACCTGCACGCTCTCGCCGAAACCGTCGCCATCGCCTTCCTCGGCGTCTTCACCGCCGCCGCGCTCGCCCTGCCGCTCGGCTTCCTTGCCGCGAAGAACGTCGTGCCCAACGCGGTCATCCATTTCCTGTCCCGCCGCATGCTCGACACGGTGCGCGGGGTCGACGAGCTGATCTGGGCACTGATCTGGGTGTCGGTGGTCGGGCTCGGTCCCTTCGCGGGCGTGCTCGCGCTGGTGTGCGCGAATGTCGGCGCCTTCGGAAAATTATTCTCCGAGGCCATCGAGGCGGCCGACCGCAAGGCTGTCGAGGGCATCGCCTCCACCGGCGGCGCGAAACTCCATGCGGTGCGCTTCGGCCTCCTGCCACAGGTCCTGCCGGTCATGGCCGCACAGGTGCTCTACTACTTCGAGAGCAATACCCGCTCGGCCACGATCATCGGCATCGTCGGCGCCGGCGGCATCGGCCTGCATCTCGCCGAGCAAATCCGCGTGCTGGAATATCAGCACGTCTCGGCGCTGATCCTGATGATCCTCGTCACCGTGGCCGTGATCGACATGGTCTCGACACGCCTGCGCTTCGCCCTGATCGGCGACCGCGGAGCGCGCTAGTCAGCCGCCCACGGTCAGCCGCACGCGATCCGCGGAGAAGTGCGAGCGCGCCCACTGGATCGGCACGCCGTCACGGTCGACATTGACGCTCTCGATCACGAGTACGGGCCGCCCCTCGGCGATCTCCAGCCGCCCGGCATCGGTCCGGTCGGCGACCGCCGCGCCGATCCGCGTCACGGCGCGCCGATAGTCCGGCACCCCGCAGGCGGCGAGAGCCGCGGTGATCGAGCCGGTCGCGCCATAGACCTCGGGCACGCGCGCGAAGCGCGGCAGCGGGAACGCCGCCGTCGACCACGAGATCGGCACGCTGTCGGCGAAATGCGCGCTCTCGATCATCACCACGAGCGCGCCCGGCGGCAGGTCCAGCGCCTCGGCGATCTCCGCACTCGCACCCACCTGCCGATGGCTGATCACCTTGCCGGCGGGATCGCGGGCCTGTCCCACCACGATTTCCGAAAAACGCGTGCGCACGCCGATCGGATAGGCGAGCGGCTTGGCCTCGACATAGGTGCCCGAGCCCTGCGCGACCCGCACCAGCCCCTTGTCGACCAGCGACTTCACCGCCTGCCGGACGGTGTGCCGGTTGACGCCGAATCGCAGCGACAGCGCGGTCTCGGTCGGCAGGCGCGCGCCGGGCGGCAGGCCGCCACCGGCAATCTCCGCCTCGATCGCCTCGGCGATCTGCCGCCAGACGGTCACCCCCCGGCCCCGCGCGAGCATCGCTTCTCCCGTCATCCGCCTGTCACGGCCTCCGTCGATAGGTCTCCTGCTGCTCTATCGCCAACCGGCAGGTCTTGTCAGCCCGTCCCGGTTGTCATAAAACCGTAATCGTCTAGATGAATATACCAATCATGACGAACGCTCCACCCGAAACCAGTCCGGCCAAAGCCGACCGCCAAGTCTTCATGGCCCTCGCGGCACGGGCGACGGCCGCCGAACTCGCCCCGCTGGAAGCCCTCGCAGGCCCCGGCATCAGAATGTTGCGTGCGCCGGAGATCGGCCTCGTCATGGTTCGCGGGCGCATCGGCGGTGACGGCGCGCCGTTCAATCTCGGCGAGGCCACGGTGACCCGCGCCGCCGTGTCGCTCGCAACGGGCGAGACGGGCTTCGGCCATGTCCTCGGTCGCGACCGCGACAAGGCGCGCCTCGCGGCGCTGGCCGACGCGCTCTGGCAGGCGCCGTCGACGCGCGAGGCGGCGGAAAACGTGTTCGCGCCGGTCCGTGCCCGCCTCGCGGCCGAAGCCACCCTCGCAAAGACGCGCGCCGCCGCGACCCGCGTCGACTTCTTCACCATGGTCAGGGGAGACAATTGATGGCCGTCGCCCTCGCCTTTGCCGACCCGGTTCATGAAGCACAGCGCGCCTTCCGCGCGGTGATGAACGCGCTCGCCCGCCCCGGCGCGGTCCTGCCGGTCGCATGTCTTGCCGATGCTCCTGCGCCGCTCTCGCCGGTCGCCGCCGCCGTCGCGCTGACGCTCGCCGACTACGAGACGTCGCTGTTCCTCGACGCGCCGCTGGCGGTCAACGCGGACGTTGCGCGCTACATCGCCTTCCACACCGGAGCCCGGATCGCAGCGGCACCGTCGCAGGCGAGCTTCGCTATCATCGCCGATCCCGTGTCAGTACCGGACTTCGCCGACTTCGCCCTCGGCACCGACACCTATCCCGACCGCTCGACCACACTGATCCTGCAGGTGGAGAGCCTGACGGCCGGGCCGGCGCTGACGCTGACCGGTCCCGGCATCAAGGGCGAAACCACTCTCGCCGCCTCCGGCCTGCCTGCCGACATCGTGACGCGTCTCGCAGCCAATCACGCACTGTTCCCGCGCGGCGTCGACCTGATCCTCGCCGGCCCCGACGCAGTGGCCGCCCTGCCCCGCACCACCCGCATCCGGAGCGCCTGACCCATGTATGTGGCGGTGAAAGGCGGCGAGCGCGCCATCGACAATGCCCACCGGCTGCTGGCGACCAAGCGGCGCGGCGACCCCGCCGTGCCGGAGGTCGCGCCCGCGCAGGTCCGCGAACAGCTCACCCTCGCTGTTGACCGGGTGATGACCGAGGGCTCGCTCTATGATCGCGACCTCGCGGCGCTCGCCATCAAGCAGGCGCGCGGCGATCTGGTCGAGGCCGCCTTCCTCGTTCGCGCCTTTCGCACCACCCTGCCGCGCTTCGGCGCGAGCGAGCCGGTCGACACGGGCGCGATGCTGGTTGCCCGCCGCGTCTCCGCCGCCTTCAAGGACATTCCGGGCGGGCAGGTGCTGGGTCCGACCTTCGACTACACCCATCGCCTGATCGACTTCCTGCTGGAGGCGGGCGCCGATATCCCCGATCCGGCGACGGCTCCGGCCGACGATACGCCGATGCCGCGCGTCACCGACCTGCTCGGCAATGACGACCTGATCGAGCGCAATCCGCCGGGCGATCCCGACGCCCCCGTCGGCGACCTCACCCGCGAACCGCTCGACCTGCCGGCCGACCGCGACCTGCGCCTGCAAAACCTCGCGCGCGGCGATGAGGGCTTCCTGCTGGCGCTCGGCTACTCGACCCAGCGTGGCTTCGGTCGCACCCATCCTTTCGCCGGCGAGATCAGGCTCGGCGAGGTGGAGTTGGAATTCGTCGCGGAGGATGCCGGCTTCGCCGTGCCGCTCGGCACGATCGAACTGACCGAGTGCCAGATGATCAACCAGTTCAAGGGCTCGGCCACCGAGCCGCCGCGCTTCACCCGCGGCTACGGCCTCGCCTTCGGCCATTGCGAGCGGCGGACCATGGCCATGGCGCTGGTCGACCGCTCCCTTCGCGCCCGCGAGCTCGGCGAGGAGGCCAAGGCCCCGGCGCAGGACGAGGAATTCGTGCTGATGCACTCCGACAATGTGCAGGCGACCGGCTTCGTCGAGCACCTCAAGCTGCCGCATTACGTCGATTTCCAGGCCGAACTCGCGCTGATCCGGCAGATGCGCCGGGAAATCGCGGAACGGCAGAACCCCGCTGGCAACGATCGCCAAGCCCTGCCGGAGGCCGCGGAATGACTGCCATGACCACAACCACCACCCAGCCCGCCGCCTACAACTTCGCCTATCTCGACGAGCAGACGAAGCGGATGATCCGCCGCGCCATCCTGAAGGCCATTGCCATTCCCGGCTATCAGGTGCCTTTCGCCTCGCGCGAAATGCCCATGCCCTACGGCTGGGGCACGGGGGGCGTGCAGGTCACCGCCGCGATCCTCGGCGCTGACGACCGCCTGAAGGTGATCGATCAGGGCGCCGACGACACGACCAACGCCGTCTCGATCCGCAAGTTCTTCGAGAAGACCTCGGGCGTGGAGACGACGACCCGAACCGCCGACGCGACCATCATCCAGACTCGCCACCGCATCCCCGAAAAGGCGCTGACCGGGAATCAGGTCCTCGTCTATCAGGTGCCGATCCCCGAGCCGCTGCGCTTCCTCGAACCGCGCGAGACCGAGACGCGCGTCATGCACGCGCTGGAGGATTACGGCCTCATGCATGTGAAGCTCTACGAGGACATCGCCACCCACGGCCATATCGCCACCACCTACGCCTATCCGGTGAAGGTGGAAGGCCGCTATGTGATGGACCCTTCGCCGACGCCGAAATTCGACAATCCGAAGATGGACGACTGCGCCGCGCTGCAATTGTTCGGCGCCGGCCGCGAGAAGCGCATCTATGCGGTGCCGCCGCATACGTCCGTCGTGTCGCTCGACTTCGAGGACCATCCCTTCGAGGCGACCAAGTTCGACCATGCCTGCGCGCTCTGTGGCGCGACGCACACCTATCTCGACGAGGTGATCACCGACGATGCCGGCGGCCGCATGTTCGTCTGCTCGGACACCGACCATTGCGAGGAGCGCCGGGCCGAGGGCCATCGCGGCGACCTGCTGGGCGAGGCGCCGGCCGCGATTGCGGGGAGCGCGGCATGATCGACCAGCCCCTTCTCACCGCCGAAGCCGTCACAAAATTCTACGGTTCCCGTCTCGGCTGCCGCGATATCGGCTTCGAGCTCTATGCCGGCGAAGTGCTGGCCGTGGTCGGTGAATCCGGCTCCGGCAAGTCGACGCTGCTGAAGCTACTCTCCGGCCAGTTGGAGCCGACCGACGGCCGCGTCCTCTATCGCATGCGCGACGGCGTCACCCGCGACATCCTCGCGCTCACCGAGGCCGAGCGGCGCTTCCTGTTTCGTACCGACTGGGGCTTCGTCCACCAGCATGCCGAACTCGGGCTGCGTATGGGCGTTTCGGCGGGCGCCAATGTCGGCGAGCGGCTGATGGCAGTCGGTTGGCGGCACTACGGCCGCATCCGCGACGAGGCCGAGACCTGGCTGGAGCGTGTCGAGATCGACCGCACCCGCATCGACGATCGGCCCACCGCCTATTCCGGCGGCATGCGCCAGCGCCTGCAGATCGCCCGAAACCTTGTGACCTCGCCGCGCCTCGTTTTCATGGACGAGCCGACCGGCGGCCTCGATGTCTCCGTGCAGGCGCGCCTGCTCGATCTCATGCGCGGCCTCGTCACCGATCTCGGCCTCGCGGCCATCGTCGTCACCCACGATCTCGCCGTGGCGCGGCTCTTGTCCCACCGCATTCTCGTGATGAAGGACGGTCGCGCCATCGAGACCGGCCTCACCGACCAGGTACTGGACGATCCGCGCGAGCCCTATACGCAGCTCCTCGTCTCCTCGATCCTGCAGCCGTGAGAGGACCAATGACAAAGCCTGTCCTCGCCCAGCCGGCCCTCGCGATCGACAATCTCGCCAAGAGCTTCACCATGCACCTGCAGGGCGGGCTCGCCATTCCCGTCGTCGAGGGCATCACGCTTGATGTCGCGGCCGGTGAATGCGTGGTGCTCGGCGGCCCCTCGGGCGCAGGCAAGTCGTCGATCCTGAAGATGATCTACGGCAATTACCGCACCGATGCCGGCGCGATCCGCGTCGTCGCCAAGGGCGGCGGGATCGTCGATGTCGCAACCGCCGAGCCGCGGCGCATGCTGAGCCTGCGCCGCACCACCATCGGCTATGTCTCGCAGTTCCTGCGCGTCATCCCGCGCGTGCCCGCGCTCGCAGTGGTCATCGAGGCCGCCACCGCCTTCGGCATCGCAGCCGATGAGGCCGAGGGGCGCGCGCGCAGGCTGCTGACGCTGCTCAATGTGCCGGAGCGGCTGTGGTCGCTTCCCCCCGCCACCTTTTCCGGCGGCGAGCAGCAGCGGGTCAACATCGCGCGCGGCTTCATCGCCGACCACCCGATCCTGCTGCTGGACGAGCCGACCGCTTCCCTCGACGCGAAGAATCGCGCAGCGGTGGTCGAACTGATCGAAACCAAGAAACGAAACCGCACGGCCATCGTCGGCATCTTCCACGACGACGACGTGCGCGAGCGTGTCGCGACCCGCATCGTCGACGTGACCCGCTTCGCCTCCCGCGCCGCATGACGCGCGACTGAAGGACCCCCATGACCGCCCGCCCCGAACACGCCGATTTCGGCTCCATCAGGCTCTTTTCCCGCCATGTGATCCTCGCCGACCGCGAGGTCGCCGCAACCGTCGTGATCGAGGACGGCATGATCACGGCCATCGATGAAGGCGCGCAGCGCGCCGACGCCATCGACATCGGCGACGACCTCTTGATCCCCGGCCTCGTGGAACTGCACACGGACCACCTGGAGCCGCACTACCAGCCGCGCCCGAAGGTGCACTGGGACCCGCTCTCGGCCGTCTTCGCCTATGACGCGCAGATCGCCTCGTCCGGCATCACCACCGTCTTCGACAGCCTGCGCATCGGCTCGGACGACGACCGCCCGACGACGGCGGACGGCCTCTTGGATCTCTCGGAAGCCATCGAGAAGGCCAAGGATACGGGATTGCTGCGCGCCGACCATCACACGCATCTGCGCTGCGAGATTCCATCGCGCGGCGTGGTCGAGGAGGCGCAGGATTATCTCGGCCGCTTCGACGTGCGCCTGATGTCGCTGATGGACCACACGCCCGGCCAGCGTCAGTTCCGCGACGAGGAAAAGCTGCGCACCTATTATCGCGGCAAGACCGGATTGTCCGAGAAGGACCTCGATCAGCTCTTCGCCAACCGCCGTGCCCGCGCCGACGAGATCGGCGAGCCGAACAAGCGCGGCCTCGTGGCCCTGGCCCACAAGGCCGGCATCGCGCTGGCGAGCCACGACGACACGCTGGAGGACCATGTCGCCGAATCCGTCGCCGACCGGGTCTCCATCGCCGAGTTCCCGACCACGGTGGAAGCTGCGCGCGCTTCGCACGCTGCCGGCATCTCCGTGCTGATGGGCGCGCCCAACGTGGTGCGCGGCGGCTCGCATTCCGGCAACGTCTCGGCGGTGGAACTCGCCGAGGCCGGCGTGCTCGATATCCTCTCCTCCGACTACGTGCCGATCAGCCTCATCCAGGGCGCCTTCGGCCTGCGCGACGTGCCGGCCATGGGCGGCCTGCCCGGCGCGCTGCGCACTGTCACCCTGACGCCCGCGATCGCGACCGGCATGACCGACAGGGGCGAGATCGCGGTCGGCAAGCGCGGCGACCTCGTGCGCGTCGCCATGGTCGGCGCGCAACCGGTCGTCCGGCAGGTCTGGCGCACCGGCACGCGGATCGCCTGACATGAGCGAGGCCGGCGCATCGACGGTGCCAGCCGCCATCGGGCCAGGGCGGCTGATCCTCGTGGTCGGCCCGAGCGGCGCCGGCAAGGACACGCTCATCGGCCATGTGCGCCAGCGGCTGGCAGGCGACGAGGCCTACCTGTTCCCGCGCCGCATCGTCACCCGGCCGCCTTCGCCGGCCGAGGACAATGTCGAGGCGGATGCCGAGACTTTCGCGGCGATCGCGAAGGCGGGCGGCTTCGCGCTGGCATGGTCCGCGCACGGCCATAGCTACGGCATCCCGGCGGCCATCGACCATGCGCTGCACGAAGGCCGCACCGTGCTGTCCAATGTCTCGCGCGAGATCGTCGCCGCCGCGCGGCGGCGCTACGCCGACGTCACCGTCATCGAGATCACCGCCCCCGCCGACGTGCTGCGCGCGCGCATTGCCGGCCGGTCGCGGGCCAGTGACGGCGACGCATCGAGCCGAGCGGACAGACGTGTCACGGCGCCGGTCGAACCCGACGTGGTGATCGTCAATGATACGGATGTCGAGGGCGCTGCGAGCCGCCTGCTCGCGGTCGTCACCGCCCCGGCGGGCAGGCGCATCGCATCCTGATACCGGCGCGGCCATTGCGCGCCATCGCGATCATGGGTCAGATGGCGCCCCGCAAAGGAGCCTGCCCCGTGAATAGCTTCATCGCCCGCATTCCCATGTCCCTCGTCTGCCCCGAACCGATGCTGGGCGCGATCCAGCACGTGCTGGAGGGCGAATACGAGGCCGGCTACGACGGCACGGGGCTCGACATCCTCGACATCGGCGCCAATGTCGGCTCCTTCGCGCTCTGGGCCTCGGCGCGCTGGCCGGACAGCCGCGTGCGATCCTTCGAGCCACATCCCGGCACTTTCGAATTCCTCAAGCAGAATACCAGCGGTCGGAGCGACATCGCCATCGTCAACGCGGCGCTGTTTCCGGGCGGTGCGACCAGGGCGACCTTCCGCAGCCGCTTCGCGGGCGATGGCGAATCCGGCCTTGCCGCCTATGCCGGCGACACCTTCGTCGAGGACGCGCTGGTCGAGACCTACGAGGTCGACGTGGTCGATCCGGGGAGCCTGCCCTCTCCGGACATCGTGAAGCTCGACATCGAGGGCGGCGAAGGCGAGGTGCTCGCCCATCTCGACCTGTCGAGGACCTCGCTGATCCTGCTGGAGTTCCAGAACCGCAAGAACCGCGAGCAGATCCGCACGACGCTGGCGACCGATTTCGACATGCTCCACGACGAGGAATATCCGTGGGACGACCTGCTCGGCTACAAAGGCTACCGGCAGGATCTCAAGGGCGATGCCTGGGGCCGCATCTTCGCCGTGCGGAAGAATGTCAGCCGCATGACGAAGCGCGATACCGCCGCCTCGTAGAGCGCCGTCGGACGCGGCTCACGCGCCTTCAACGATCCGGATGTCGCGCTCCGCTCCGCCGGCCAGCGCAGCGAAAGCAGCCTGATATGCCGGGCTGTCGTGCGCCGCCTTGGCATGCTCCACCGAGTCGAACTCGATGACCACGGTGCGCTGCTGAAGTCCTGCCTCGTAGGTGTGGGCAGGCATTCCCCGCACGATGAAGCGTCCGCCGGCGGCAAGGATCGCCGGGCCCGCGAGCGCGGCGTAGGCAGCCAGCGCATCAGGATTGGAGACCGAACGATAGGTGGCGACCCAATAGGCTTTGGCCATCGTCTTCAAACCCTCCGCTTGGCTCTCGCCACTATACGGAAGTTTTGGCGAGACGTCAGGCCGAGGCGCCGGTCGCCGCACGCGTGACCCCTCCAGCCCAATAGAAAAGCCCGGTCCAAGGGACCGGGCTTTTCCGTGACGTGTTGCCGACTATCAGCGGGCGCGCAGGAACTCGGACACGCGCAGCAGCACCATCTCGTTGCCGTCGGCCTTGTTCGGGTCGCGGCTGGAGGAGAACGGCAGGTTGTTGTCATTGCCGACGATGATGTGGTCGGCATCGACGATGTCGACGTTCTCGATGGTGAAGAACGGGAACTGGAAGTGCCCGCCCGACAGCGGCACGCGCGAGCGGTTGTTCGGATCGCGAATCTTCAGGAGGTCGATGAAACCGATCTTGCGGACGGGGCCGCCGGCATTGGCGTCGGTCATCTCGATCTTCCAGACGCGCTTGATGCGCGGCAGGGCGTGGAAGCAGTTCTCGGCGCGCTGGCCGGCCGGGCAGGCACGCTCGGGCACGCCCTCATTGTCGTCGCGCTCGATGATCAGGCCGGTCGTGGCGTTGATCATGTTGAAGTCGCCGATCGACAGGCCGTTGGCGTCGAGCACGTACTTCCAGTGGCGGCCGGTGTAACGGCCGGCCTGCACGTCGAATTCCAGGATGCGCAAGTACTCGCGGCCGTCGACCTGCTCCAGGCCGCGCGTGGCGGGATCATAGAGCGCGCCTTCCAGCAGCGGGTAGAGGAAGCGGCCATCCGGCGAGGCGGCCATGCCCTCGAAGCCCTTGGAGCGGCGGACACGGAACTCGACGGCGCCGCCCGGCGCGTTCGGCGTCGTCACGGCCGGATGATCGGGCGAGCGCACGACCTGGCCATCGACCACGGTCTCGAAGATCGCCTCGATCTTGCCGGTCATGTCGGCGCGGATCAGATAGGGACCGAACTCCTCGCCGATCCAGATCTTGTCGCCGATGATCTGGAAGCTCTCGGTGTCGAGATCGGCACCGGTCAGGTAGCGGCGCTCGGTGCCCTCATGGACGATGCGGAACGGCAGTTTCTTGTCCGGGTCGGACAGGAACACCGTCTGGAGGCGCTCGAACGTGCCCTTCTCGAAATCGATGCGGTAGCGGTTCAAGAACAGCATGGCGTCGGGCGAGTTGCGCTTATTGCCGAAGCCGTTGTCCGTGAGGATCCAGTAGCTGCCGTCCGCCATGCGCCTGATGCCGGAATGGCCCTGCACCGGCTGGCCGCGGAACGGCAGGGAAATGCCGGTCGGACGGCCGGCGGAGCGGCCCATGACCGTGCCGATGCCGTCGGTGCGCGCGGCTTCCGTGAACTTGCCGGAAATCTGCAGGTCGGCGGGAGCATCGGCCGGCGGCGCGATCAGCGTTTCCGCCGGCAGGATGGCATGGCCGGCGAGCGTCGCCGGAAATTCGGCGTCGGCGAGAGCGGGACTTGCGGCAATCAGGGCTGCCGCGACGAGGAGAGCGCGCATGATGGTGCTTCCGTGAGTGAGAACGAACGCCCGTTCCCTGCGGGACCAGCATGACGCCGGCGTCTCGTTCCCGTGACGGCCCGGTGACAATGCACCGGGCGGGTGCGTCCCTTCGCCGCCTGTCATGCGCTGCCGCTCTCGACACCGCGCATATGGAAACGGAATAGTGCAACCGGTACGGGAGGGGCCGGGTGAGCGATCGTCTGTCAGTCGATGTCTGCGTGATCGGGGACGAGCCCGGCGGCATTGTCGTGGCCAGCGCCTGTGCGCTCGCCGCTGTTCCTGTCGCCGTCGTGACGGACCGGACCGCCCGGCACTCGTTCGCGACGGAGCTCGCCGCCTTCGCCGCGGCGGCCCAGGGCAGGATCGCATCGGCTCTCGACGGGGCGGGGCGGCCGGATTTCGGCGGCGCCATCGCCCATGTCCGCCGCATCCGCGCCCATCTCGCGGCGGAGCGGTCTCCCGCCCGCCTCGCCGCGCTCGGCATCCGGGTACTCGACGGACCCGCCAGCTTCCTGTCAGCGCGCGCGCTCGATGTCGGCGGCACGACGGTCGAGGCGCGGCGCTTCGTTCTGGCGACCGGTTCGCGCGCCACCCTGCCCGCCATTGTCGGCCTCGACCCCGCCATGGCGCTGACCACGGATACCGTCTTCGACCTTGCCGATCGCCCGTCGCGGATCGCCATTGTCGGCGGCGGAAGCGAGGGAACCGCCCTCGCCCAGGCCTTCCGGCGCTTCGACGCGGAGGTGATCCTGTTCGAACAGGGCACGATCCTCGCCGAACAGGACCCCGAGCTCGCGCTCGCCGTGCGCCAGCGGATCGATGCCGCCGGCATCGCCGTGCATGAGCATACCAGCCTGACCCGCATCGAAGGCACATCAGGCGACCTGAGGGTCAGCGCACGAAGGAACGGCGAGGACGGCATGCTCGCCGTCTCGCATCTCCTGTTCGTCACCGGGCGGCAGGCGGCCGTGGAGGGCCTTGATCTCGGCAAGGCGGGGGCCGCTGCGACGCCGGGGCGCGTGGAAGCGGATGCCGGACTCATGACCGCCAACCGGCGGGTCTTCGCGCTCGGCCGCGCCAGAGCGCCCGAGGCCCCCGACGAGGTTTCGGCCTGGCACGGTGCGCTGGTGGCGCAGAACTGCCTGCTCCGCCGGCCGGTCAGGCTGCCGGCCGCCGCCATTGCCAGCAGCACGCAGACCGAGCCGCAAATCGCCAGCGTCGGGCTTTCCGGCCCCTCCGACCGCCATCGCCGGTCGGGCATCCGCGTCCTGCGCTGGCCACTGTCCGAAACAGCCTCCGGGGTCGCCACAGGACGCACATCGGGCCATATCAGGCTGATCGTCTCGGGAAAGGGGCAGGTTCTCGGCTGCGCCATCGCCGCACCCGATGCCGGCGACCTGATCGCCCCGTTCGCGCTTGCCGTGGGCAAGGGCCTTCACGTCCAGGATCTTGCTGCCATGATATTGCCCCATCCATCGCTTTCGGATGTGGGCAAACGGGCAGCGGGAAGCTATCTGCTGGCCAGTTTGTCGAATCCGCGGATCAGGCGCATCATCGGCCTGTTCCGCCGCCTCGGCTGACACAACCCCAGTAGAGTGCGTCCCACCGGGGACTAGATGGCCGATCGTACGTCCAACAATGGTTCTTCCCCCGCGATGGATGCCGCGCAGCGCCGGGCGCTGGACGAGGCGGCTCCCGTTCCCTCGCGCGGTGTCGGCCTCTCCGGCAAACTGCTGATCCTGACGGTCCTGTTCGTCCTCGTCGCCGAAATCCTGATCTACGTTCCCGCTGTCGCGAACTTCCGCAATACCTGGCTCGACGACCGCATCGCGGCCGGCCGGACAGCCGCGCTCGTCCTGGAGGCGGCCCCGAGCGGCATGGTGCCCGAGGCGCTCGTGCGCGAGTTGCTCGACAGCGCCGGCGCGCAGGCCGTGGCGCTCAAGACCGGCCCGGCCCGGCGCCTGCTCGCCGCTTCGGAGGAGATGCCGCAGGTCGATGTGACCATCGACATGCGCGACCAGACCCTGTTCCGCTCCATTCCCGAGGCCTTCGCGACCTTGTTCGCGCGCGAGGGCCGCACGATGCGCGTCATGGGCAATGCCCGGCGCGCTGGCGACTTCGTCGAGATCGTGATGGACGAGACGCCGCTCAGGCGCGCCATGGCCGGCTTCTCCAAGGCCATCCTCGCCGTCTCGCTGTTCATCTCGGCGCTGACGGCGGGGCTGGTCTATCTGACGCTGCATCTCTTGTTCGTCAGGCCGATGCGGCGCCTCACCGACACGATGATCGCCTTCCGCGGGAACCCCGAGGACCTGAGCCACGCGGTCGTGCCGACCGGGCGCAAGGACGAGATCGGCCTCGCCGAATACGAGCTGCAGTCGATGCAGCATTCGCTCCACGACATGCTGGCCCAGAAGTCGCGCCTCGCGGCCCTCGGCCTCGCCGTCTCCAAGATCAATCACGACCTGCGCAACCTGCTGGCCTCCGCCCAGCTTTTCTCGGACAGACTGGCGAACGTGCCCGACCCGACCGTGCAGAAATTCGCGCCCAAGATGATCCAGGCTCTCGACCGCGCCATCGCCTTCTGCCAGGCGACGCTCTCCTACGGGCGCGCGCACGAGGCCGCCCCCCAGCGCCGCATGGTCGATCTGTCGGCGCTTGCCGACGAGGTTCGCGACACGATGGGTCTCGGCCTGGATGCGCGGATCGCCTTCATCAACGCGGTCGAGCGCGACGTGATGGTCGACGCCGACACCGACCAGCTGTTCCGCGTGCTGCTCAACCTCGTCCGCAATGCCCATCAGGCGCTCGAGGCGCGCGCGCCGAACGATCCCGGCCGCGACCAGATTCGCATCGTCGGCCGGCGCGAGGGAGCCGTCGCGGTGATCGAGGTGTCCGATACCGGACCGGGCGTGCCGGACCGGGCGCGCCAGCACCTCTTCGAGGCCTTCCAGAGCTCGACACGGCCCGGCGGCAGCGGCCTTGGCCTCGCCATCGCCTCGGAACTGATCCGCGCTCATGGCGGCTCGGTGGCCCTTGCCGACGGCACGCTGGGCGCGACCTTCCGAATCGCGATTCCAGACCGCCCCATCGATCTCGCGGCCATCCGCAAGCAGCAGCGCAGGCGCGCCTGACGCCCGCCGCCCGGCGGTGGCTGCCGCCGCCTGTGTCCGCCGCGACCTCGCGACATCAACGGGATGCGCGGTTCGCGGAATGCGGGTTCACAGGACAATTGCGCGAGGTCGCCGGCGGCACTTGCAATGTGATCCGAAACAGCGTATCCGACCGCCTCCATTCGGCAGGCGCCTGGCGCACAGCCGAAGCGGCGCGCGCCCGTAGCTCAGCTGGATAGAGCACCAGACTACGAATCTGGGGGTCAGAGGTTCGAATCCTTTCGGGCGCGCCATTCTTTTCAATCACTTAGCGTCTCCCTTTGCGGGCTTCGGGTTCCTGGTTTGCAGACGGTTTGCAAACTTGGTGCTCTTTGCGTTCTCGAAGAGGGTCACGGCCTCGCCCGCGAGAACGCGGGTGCGGGCAAGGTACTTGTCGAGGATCGCCGTCACGGTCTTGAGTGAGTGGCCGGTAATGGCGGCGATCTGAGGCGTGGTGCAGCCGGCCTCCGCGAGCATGGTTACGGCGGTCCCCCGAAGGTCGTGGAAGTGCAGATGCGCGATGTTCGCCTTCTTTGACGCTGCCTCCCATTGCGCCTTGAAGTAGCGGGGCTTCCACGGCCGGTTCGTCTTTGTGGCGAGAACGACGGCCGCGTTGCGTTCGAGGCCATCCAGCATCTTCCGCAGTGCCTTGGTGCAGGGGATTTCTACCTTGCGGCCGGTCTTCCCTTGCCGAAGGGAGATCAGCGAGCCGTCATAGTTGCCCCAGGCGAGGCGTAGAAGGTCGCCCTGCCGCTGGCCGGTGTGCAGAGCGAGAATGAGCGCACGCTGCAGCTCGACCGGCGCCACGGCCATGAAGGCGTGGATGTGCTCGGGTAACCAAATCAGGTCTGAACGATCGACGCTGTGCAGGCGACGAAAGCCCGCGATGTGATTGCTAAAGACCTGCCCGTTCTCCTTCGCCCAGGTCAGCATCGCGGATATGACGCTTAGGCGGTTGTCGGCCTCCCGCTCGCCCGACGCCTTGGCGATCGTGCCGCGCCAGGACATGAAATCCTGGCGCACACGGGGATCTTCCATAGCAGCGAGCGGCATATCGCCGAACTTCAGTTCGGCCTTGGAGAGCATGCGCTTGTATTCTCGCTGCGTGCTCTCTCGCAGTTTCCCGAACTCAGGCGACAACGTGTAGTCGCGCACCAGACCGTTGAACGTGCCGGCGAGACGATCGAGCATGGACTTTTCGGCGTCGGCATAATCGCGCAGGAACTCGGGCGAACCCGGCTTGCCGCTCAAGGGGCGGCCAGTAGCACGGTGGTAGTGGTAAAGGCGCACGGTGCCATCGGCGAGGCGCTTTCGCACCGGGTTGATACCCTGAAGTCTAGCCCGAACCATGCTCGCGCCTCCAAGTATCCAGCGCGTCCTTATCGGCCCCTCTCGACGCTTCACCCGGAGCACCGAACATAAGCACCGGACCCTCTTTCGTGGTCTTGACACCTGCAATCCGTTCCAGCGTCACGCCAGCGGCTAACGCGCCCTTAATGAGACGAGTTACGTCGGCTTGTGTGAACGCGGGAGAGCGACGTGCCATCGCTCAGTCCGCGTGTCCGATAGCCTTGAGGCGATCCACTGAGACGCGGCAGGCACGCGATAGATTGACGGTCGTGACCGAGATTCCCGGAACCTGGTAGTTGCGCCATGCCGAGTGCTCCCGCTTGCTCACCGGCGTGAGTACAAGCGACCCGAGATCGAACGGCAGAGGTGCGGCGAGATCAATCGCGTTGGCGGACAAGAGCTTGGAGCGATCGTGATTCAGCCGCCCGAACAGCACTGGAGCATGACCGGTCCAGGGCGCGGAAAAGGTCATCAATGTGCCTTCGCGAATCGTAAGGATCGCGTCGCTCGCCTCGTCGACCAAGTATTCGGCATCGGCATCAGCCGGGCACATAGCGATCACCGTGTGCGAAACGCGCAAGCCCAAGCCTAGGGCATGAACGGCAGCGATCCGAGACATGCGAAGGACGGTGGAACGGGCCCACTGGCGGACGACGCCTTTGCCCCCGATCGTAGGACGCACCGCGCCCCATTCGATGAGCAGGCGCACTCGCCTTTCATCGAGCTCGGTGGCGGCGCGCAAAGCGCCGTCACCGAATAGCTGTTTGCCAGCCTCGTTGAGGCCACGGGTTTCGTCTCGGCGTGATTTGGTGCTCATGAGCACAGTATGCCAGCGAGCCGGCAAACACGTCAATGCCAGCGTGCTGGCATACTGCGACATCGCCTGTGATTGCTAGGCCGCGATCTGCACCGGCACGGCGCGAGGAGTGAGAATGGCGTCGATCGCTTCTGCCCGTGCCGCCATGTCAGGGCGGCCGAGAGCCCTTGCCCCAAACCAGGCCCCGAGCCAGTGACCGCCATAAGACGCCTCGCCCTCTGAATACCGGTCGACCCAACAAAACCGACCGTCGAGGAGTTCATACCGGCCAGGGCCATTCCAGGTTTGACAAGTCATGACAGTCTCCTTTGCTAGGGCTTTAGCTACATGCTAAACATTGCGCACCATGCGCAATATCGCGCATGAAGTCAACTTTATGCGCAACGTTGGGCAAAATGTCGATTTCGCCTTCTCAATGTCGAGCCGCTCGCGGATTGGTCGACATGGACCAAGCCGCCCTGGCGAAGGCGGCAAATGTCTCGCGCAACACAATTGTGGATTTCGAGAAGGCACGGCGGACACCTAATCCGAACAACCTCTTGGCGATCCAATCAGCCCTCGAAGCGGCCGGTGTCGAGTTCACGAACGGCGGCCAGCCTGGCGTGCGGACGAAGGCCGGCGTAAGTGGCCAAGTTGGCGACACAGGCGAGCCAGTCGAAGCGGACCGCACGATCCGGACCGTCGTCGCAGTCCACGACATGCCGCCGACGAAGCCCGTGAAAGTCGTGGTGCGGAAGGTCCGCACAGAGGATTGACGACCGCCCCCGGATCAGTGATTTTCAGCAAATCGCGCGAGCCGGTTTTCTCGACCAGCGCCAGAGCTGTAGTCCGCCTTAGGGCAATGACACGAGCCAGAGCCGAACGAGGCCGCGAAGCAAACCCCGCCTACGCGGGGTTTTGCTTTTCAGTCGGCAGTTGCGCAGATTGCAGCAGAACATCCGGAGAGCCCCGCCCCTAGTCCACGCGGGCCATCCGAACGGGATTTTGAATATGCCGAGTCTGATCGAAGAAATTCAGCAAGGTGCAATCGATCAGAATGTCCGCGTAGATACGTTGCTGCGCCAAATGAAGCTTGCGGCAGTCAAACTTAAGATGGATCAGATCGAAGAATGGGTTTCAAAGGAGCTAGAGGGATACAAGAAGGATGACCTTCCCGAGTATCGAATCCTTCATGGAACGTCGCGCGCTTGGAACCCATATCGTGGCTGGATACCTATAGTAATTGCGAACCCGAAGGTCTCGCGCGCGGTCTCAACAGTTCATTGTAGCCAAGCTATCGGAACGATTATCGACCTAGTGGAACAGAAGGACGCAAACTCGTTCCACTATCCCATGTCTGACTACACAAAAAACGCACTGAATAAGAACTCCGAGGTAGCCTGGTCTGAAATGGTTGTCGAAGTCGCGCGAGGCAGCCTCATCGGAATTGTAGATAAGGTACGAGACAAGGCGTTGGATTGGGCTGCTTCCATGGAGCGAGAAGGCATCATTGGTAACGGGATAAGTTTCTCGGCAAGGGAAAAAGCAATTGCAGCGGAGGCGCGCGTGACCAACATCAACATCGGCACAATCGGCAGCCTGACGGGATCAATCGGAAACGAAAACACGATCGGCAATATCGCCGGCGGAAACATTGACCTTGCGCAATCGCGGCAGTTAGTTGGCAACGTGCTAAAATACTTGGATGATTTGGCTGCCGAAGGCGCTGATCGTACCGTTGTCGGTGGCGCCGCGGACGCAATCAGTTCCGAGCATGAGAAGGCCAGTCCCGATGAAAGCGCGCTGCGCAAGAACTGGGAGAAAATCCGCACCGCAATTCTCGGAGGGACGGGTGGGCTTCTTAGCGGTGCTGTAAAGGCTGCGATCGATTCCCTTATCGGCGCAGGCTGATTGGATGATCATCGTCCAATCACCGCCGCCGAAGCGTCGAACCTTCCTGGCAACCAAGCTGCCGTGGCTGGTGTTCACCGTCGTGGCCCTCGCAGCCACAGCCTTCGGTTTGAACTGGGCGCTGATTCAGGCACCGGTCGCCTCTCTCTTGGCACAAGACCCGCGCAATTCCAAGGTGACGACCTACGCCTACGCCCGCTGGGGCATCGACCCGTCCACGCTCGTCGTGGATCTGCGTTCGATCAGCGGCGAAGCGAGCATGACTGATGTCGCACGCGTGCTGATGCAGACCGCCAGTGCGCTTAGGTCGATGCAGTTCAGCCGCGTGCATCTCGCCTACCGCGGTCAGGCTAGGTTCATGATCGAAGGGGTCTATTTCCAGCAGCTCGGCCGAGATTACGGGACCGAGAACCCGCTCTATACGATCAGGACGATGCCGGAGAACGTCTACAATCTCGATGGCGCTCGCGTTTTCGACACATGGTCCGGCGGCCTGCTCGGCGTGATGGGCAAGCAGATGGAAGACGTCGGTTCCTTCCATCGCCGCTGGTATATGGACAGCATCATCGCAGAGGGGCGGCTGCGACCCTAGATGCGAACGCTGCAGATCGGTTGACAGAATGCGGCGGGGCGCAGGTGACCGCATCCTGAAGGACTGGCTCACGGGACACGGTTACCTGAAGCCCTGATTGACAATCCCGCCTTCCTCCCCCATGTTCTAACTGCTGTAATTACAGCGAGGCCAAGGAGGGCCGGAACATGGTTGCGCTCAAACTTACCCGGATCGGCAATTCCAAGGGTCTTGTCCTGCCGAAGGAACAGCTTGACCGCATGAACCTCGATATCGGGGACACGGTCTATCTGACCCAATCTCCCGGTGGCGCTCGGCTTACGCCATATCAGCCCGAGTTCGAGGCTCAGATGGAAGCCGCTCGCCGGATCATGAAGAAGCGCCGGAACGCACTTCGGGAGCTTGCGAAGTAAATGGACCTTCCTGTCTGGGTTCTCAAATCTGTTGTGCTGGCGCTGCATGAAGAGCAGTTGACCGAGCACGGTGGCTCGCCTGGCTTGCGGGACGAGGGCTTGTTGGATTCCGCTCTGGCAAGGCCGCAGAACCTGCTCGCCTATGGGAACCCAGACATCGCGGACATGGCCGCCGCCTATGCCTATGGCATCGCGCGGAACCATGCCTTTATCGATG
This sequence comes from Phreatobacter sp., assembly GCF_016793595.1. Taxonomy (GTDB): domain Bacteria; phylum Pseudomonadota; class Alphaproteobacteria; order Rhizobiales; family Phreatobacteraceae; genus Phreatobacter. The sequence continues at coordinate 94,690 of NZ_JAEULY010000013.1, read as the reverse complement.
GCAACAAGCGCGCTTCGCTGGTCGTCACCGAACTTTTTCTCGATCTGAACGGCTTCAGCCTGCAAATGACCGACGCCGAAGCTGTACTGCAATGGCTGGCCCTTGGCGAGGGCACAGTGACGGAGGAGGCGATGGCGGCATGGATACGCGCGCGCCTGTCGCCCGGCATTTGATCGGAGTGAAGCCATGAGCGTCATGACCTATAATGGCTATACCGCGCGCGTTGAGTTCGATGCCGACGACGAGATTTTCTTCGGCCGGATCGCTGGGGTTCGCGACGGTGTTGGCTTTCATGCTGACACGGTGGCTGATTTGAAGAAGGCCTTCCACGAAGCGGTGGACGACTACATCGAAACCTGCGCCAAGATCGGCAAGAGTCCTCAGAAACCCTACTCAGGGAATCTGATGCTCCGCATCGATCCAGCCGTTCATGCTAGGGCCGCCCTCGCCGCTGAGCTGGCCGGCAAGAGCCTGAACCAGTGGGGCGAGGAGGCCTTGTCGGAAGCCGCAGAGCGTTACGCGCCGGCCGCCGTCGCCGCGTAACGCCGTTCTCAACCTATGAGCCCGCCGTTCTGCGGGATGCCGAAGGACGATGTGATCGCGGAGCCGACCGGTCCTCGTTTCCTGGTCAAATCCGCGGCGATGCCGCCCGCGATCTGGTCTTTCACTTCCTCTATGGTCAGCGTGATGTTGCCGCCGGTGTCTTGCTGCGTATGCACCCTGGCAGGCGTGTTGTTGACGACGTTCACGTTGACTTGCGGTCGCCCCATCGCGCTGCCGCCAAACTCCGGCGCGGACGGCATCGCGAGCGAGGCTGGTACCTGGGGCGGCACCAAACCGCCCTCGGCGAACCGCGGAACGCGGTTACCGTTGATGGCCTCCAGCAGCGGCAAGTGTCGCGCCGTCGCCGCAGCGTTGGTTATGAACTCACCGTTGGAGACGCGCGCGAGGATGGAATCCGAACGCCCCGTGCCCGGCCCGTTGATCCGACCGCCATCTGCCATCGCAGGCATGAAACCGAACAAGCCGGCCATCTCACCGAGTAGGTTGGGCAGGCCCAGCCCCAAGCCACCGAATCCCATGCCGCCGGCGCCGCGGTTTTTGGGGAACATGCTTTCCCAGAACTGATCGAAGGCCATATCCAGCATGCGCGTCTGGAGCCTATCGAGCGCCGAGGTCAGACCATCGACGCCGAGTTTGCCCGTGGCGGCGCCTTTGAAGATCGAGCCGAAGAACTCCTTGTTGGCATCGGAGACCTGATTGGTGCGCTCCTGCGCCTTGTTGAGGTCCTCCAACCGCTGCCGCGCCTGCTCGGATGCCTGCACCTGCTCCATCAGCTTGGCCGTCATCGTTTGCCGCGTCGATGCGTCGAGACGATTTAGGTCGACGGCGGCGCGCGCCAGTTCCTCGGCAGCTCGCTTCTCGGCGTTGCTCCGGCCAAACGTGGCAATCTGCGCCTCCAGCACCGCCGTCTGCCGGGCGATACTATCCGTGTAGGACTGAAGCCGCTTCTCAGCGGTGTCCGTCTCGCTAGCGCCGCCACCTCCCCCTCCACCACCCGAGGGCGGGATGATCGTGCGGGGGCCAAGGTTGGGCGTGCCGGCATCCGCAGAGGTGGGGCGATTGCGTGGAGCAGGCGGGGCAAAATTTGGCAGCAGCTCGCCGCGATTGTTGGTCAGGCCAGGGATCGGCGTTTCAAGTCGGATGCCCGTGCCGGGGCCCTGCTCAACCGTGAAGGTTCGGAGTTCGTTTAAGCCCTTGACGAAACTGAAGACCTGCTCGGCGAGGTACCCAAGGCCGCGGCCGACATCCAGAAGGGCCACTTTCGAGGCGACCTGGAAGTTGCCCCATGCCGAATTCCACGCCTCATCGAAGGCCTTTGCCTTCTTGACCGCCTCCTCCAGCCCCTGCACTCCCCGTTCCTGCTCGGCGCGTTGCGCGCGGAAGGCGTCGGCGCCGCGCTCAAGAAGCGGGACCCACTCTTTCGACAGGCCGAGAATCTCGGCGATCTTGATCTTGTCGCTCTCGTTCGCGGCATTTGCGATCAGGCGAGCCGCATGGTTCAGCGCTTCGTTTGTCGAGATGACTTGGCCGTGGCGGTCCTTGAGCTTGATGCCGTTGGCTTCGAGCAGCTTGCCGAATTCGGTCTCCTCACGCGCCGCCTCGGCGATCTTGCCGGCGATGCCTTCAAGGCCCGACCCAATGGCGGCGCCGCTGACACCAGTTGCCGTGCCTAGATTTCGTAGGCCCGCCGCCTGTGTGATGGACAGGCCGCTGGCCTTCGCCAGCCGGTCCATTTCGAGGAGTTCGTTCTTGATCTTGCCGAGCGTGGCCAACACACCAGCACCCGTAAGCGGCACCGCCAGCGAAGAAAGAAGGCCCTTCGCGAACGAGGCGGCATGGCCTCTGGTCGTGTCGAGCAACTGATTGATGCGGCCGGTCGAGCGCTGAAAATCCTGTTCCATCGCCTGAGTCGCGCGAGCTGACTCCTGTCGCAGCTTTGAAAAGCTGCCAGTCCCTACGCCCTCGGCGCGCCGCATGTTGCGCTCAAATTCGGAAACCCGGGCGATCAGGTCGACGACCAGCTGTTCACGATCCTCCGCCATCAGAAACTGCTCCAGTTCTCGACAAAGTCATTCCGCTCGTAGGGCGATTGTTCTTCGCGCGCGGCGCGGGAGACCGCCATCCAGGTTGCGACTGCGCCATCGATGCGGTCGCGTGACTTGCCTTTGTGCATGGTTCGGTTGCCGGCGCTGTCCGTGTGGATCGCGACGTTCTCGAAGCACCAGCGCAGAACCGGATGGCCGGCGTGGACGATCTTCTCAGACAGGATCAGGCCTTCGAGCACATTCAGCGCCGGTGCCTGTGTCAGCCAGCCTTGCCGCATCGTGGCGGTCGGGAATCCGTCATCGGTGAGCGGGCCCATGACCGCCTGCGCATAGGCAGGATCGAAGTTGATCTCGCGAACTTCGAAGCGATCGCAAAGGCTGCGGACACAAGCCTCAACAGCGCGTGGGTCTATGACGTTGCCGGGTGTGGAGGTGATGAAGCCCTTCGCCGCCCATTCAGGATAAGGCACACCGTCGCGGTCGGCGCGCGCCCGCAGATTGTCCGCCGGCACAAAACAGAACGGCAACAAAATGAAGTCGTCGCAACCGTGGGGCTTCACGCAGGCCAGCACGACAGACAGGTCCGTCGTCGTCGACATGTCCACAGCGAGCCATGCCGGCATGTTGTCGATGCCATCGGGGATCGGCCGCGCGCCCTTGTCGTACACGTGCATGTCGACGAAGGGCGAAAGCGAATTGTCCTGACGGATGCCGAGGAAGAACTGCTCGAAGGCCGCCCGATCACCGGGCCGCTCGCGGGCCTCGGCCGCCATCTGCCGCAGCGAAGCGAGGTCCGGGTAGCCGTAGGCAAGGCCCGGCAGAACCTTGGACCATGTTGCCTCGTCATCCCACGGCTCGTCACGGCTCGCCTCGAAGACGATCGGTAGGAAGGTCGGATCGACGATCTCGCCGGACTGTACCTTCTTGGCATACTCGTAGATTGGAAAGTCTGGGCTCTCGTTGCCGCGGCCGGCGGTCGTCGCGACCACCAAGAGCGAGCCGGCAACCTTCGTCGCGCCGGTGCGCATGGCGTGCCAGAGATCGGCCTTGGCGTGAGCCCAAAGCTCGTCGACCAAAACGAAATTCGGCGTCGCGCCGTGCTTCTTTTTGCCGTCCGACGACACAGCCTCAAAGCGCGAGCTGGTCTTCAGATGGATCAAGCGGTTCTTGGAATCTATCGGGCGAGCGCTCTTGGCGAGAGCTTCCGTCGCATCCACAATCGACATCGCCTCCTCGAAGGCGATGCGCGCTTGGTTGCGGTCCGCCGCGGCGACGAAGTTCTGTCCGGCCGGCACCTTCTCCGGGCCGAACGTGTGCAGCAGCGCCAGCGCCGCGGCGAGGCTCGTCTTCCGCGAACCCTTGCCGACCTGGAGGTACACCGTACGGACCTGCCGGCTGCCTCTCCATGACCGTGGCACCGAGCGATGCGGCGGCCTCGGAAATGATGCGGACAGCGCTGGCGACCGCCGGCACCGTGAGAGCTGTTGAAGCAGTGACGCCGACACTGGTGACAGCCGAGACGCCAAACAGCTCAAGCAGCCAATCTTCGGGCGCAGCGAGGCCGGACTTCGTTTCGATGGGTGCTTTGCGGAGCCAGCGGAGCATCCGAATTATGTGCCGGATTCAGCCTCGCCTCGTCTCAACCCGAAACTTTGCAAACCTGTTCAAGTTTGAGCATTCGTCGACTCGGAATTTCGCAGCCAACGATCGAGCTCGGTTCTCATGGCCATGTAGCGGCCGCGCGGCTTGGAGATCGGGCAGCCACCGAGACTTGCCCACCGATAAACGGTGGCCTCGCTGACGCCTGCGAAATCCGCGATGCTCTTAGCGCCCCACAAGCGCTCGCGGGCACGCTCAAGGTTAATGAGACGGGCAGCAGTTGCCTCGCGCATCACTGCACGCCTCCGCCGCCGGCTTGGCGCGACAGCTCATCCAAACGCGCCGTTAGAGCTGCCGTTGCGGCTGCGCGAACTCGGTCGATGGCAGCTTGACCGACCGAGGATGCGAGGCGCCCCAATGTCTGATCGACGATGGCAGCGACCTTCGCTGCCGCGGTGGACCGAAAGTCGACGGGCCAAGGCGGAGGCGCGATCAGGAACACTTCGTCCGCCAGGGCACGAGCACCGTCTTCCGCATGCTGCGTCCAGCGCTCGTTCATTTCTTCCGTGGCATAGGACATCTCAGGTCTCCATCGATCTGGGCATAGTTCCGCTTCCGCTACCTCCCCCTCCATCCCTGGAGGGCTGCGGACCGGGAGGGATGCTTCTCGCCCCGTTTACCTGCGCTGCCCGATGACGGGGGCCAGCCGCTCCCCCGCCCAAGAACCGGGCCAGCAAAGGGGTATCGATGGCGCAGATATCCCTCAGGGCGCATCACCCAGTCGGGCCGTCGGAACCGCATTCGCGCGTAAGAGCCGGCGGGGCATCCCCGGTTTTGTTCAAGGGGTCCGGGAAACCCCACAGCTTCAATCAGGACTGGAAGCCCGCGACAGGGTGAAGCCGGCCAAGAACCGCCGCTGATCCGCGCGGCAGGCCATGAACATCCGATGAGGGCGGGAGCCTCCGAGCAGACCCCTCATCGGAGCGCCCAGGACCGTTTGCGCGACTTGCCGGCATGCGCCGGGCAGCGACGCTCTCAGCCAGGCGCGGAAACCTTCCTCCTGTTGTCGAAAAGGTCCGAGCCGACCGGGGCGACCGGAGCTTCAAGAATCTTGCTAAGGTCACGGCATGTCACGGCGGGCGTGACAGGCTTCGTGACACTGTGACGCTCGCGCTCGCGCTGAAGACGCTTCCGCTCGGCCGCGGTGAGAGCGCGTGAAGACCGATCGCCGTGTCCATCTGTCTGGACAGCCGGCGAATGGCGGCTCAGCGCCTCGATGAGCGCCGACAGGTTTCCCGGAGCGACGATGACGATCTGATCCTCGGCGAAGAGGAAATCGCCATCTTGGCGGATCACCACCATGCCATTCGGGTTTTCGTACACCGCCGTGCGGGGCTGGTGATGAAGCACGCTTTCGTCAGGCGACAGGGCATCCCAATCGAAGTCGTTCATCGCGTTGCTCCCGCAAACCCAGGGAGAGCGTGGTCGAGGGTAGCGAAGCGGAACAGGCTTGCGATGTGAATCGCATTTGCATATTCTGCCTCACGAGCGTTTCGAGTGCGCTCTGCGATCACCATCCTGCCGCCGATGCCCCTTGCCCGGGCGTCGGCGGTATCGCTTCCGGGGTCCGGCGGATGGTTTGCAAACACCTCCCTAACCCGTTGATGCGTCAGGGGCGGAAACTGCCTCGGTTTGCTGAGAACCGAAAAGAATCCAACGCTCTGCCCAAGCCTACGAATCTGGGGGTCAGAGGTTCGAATCCTTTCGGGCGCGCCATTCTTTTCAAGCGCTTAGCTAGTCATCTTGCCCGCCCAGCCGGTCCTGATGCGCATGACATCCACATAAAATGGCACGGCGACCTTTTTCGAGGCCCCGCGAACCCATGGGCACCGCATCCTCGCGGCGAAAGCCCGCCGTCACATGCGACTGAAAACCACGGCCGACCTGCCGTCTGCGTCCAGCAGCGTGAGCTTCTGCATGGCGGCATGGAAGCTCCAGCGTTGCACCCGGCGCAGGGCCGCGAAAAACTTCTGCTCCTGATTCATGGCCGCCGGCACGCAGGCCATGTTGGTGCTGGCGATCGCTCCGAACGAAATCAGGTCGCCAGCAATGGTCGCCCTGCCGGCCATGCGGTTGCAGCCTCCCGACCCCGAGACGGCGCCGTCCTCGGCAATCTCCAGCACGGTCTGAAGCCGGTCGATCACGCCGCCGCCGTCGATGTTTTCGGCCAGCCAGCGCCCTGCCGGGGCGGCTGGGGAAACGGCCCCCGTATTGCCGACGCGCTGGACGAGGATCTCGGTGCTGTCGGCCCCACCCGTGAACACCGCATGGCGCGTGGTGGTGATGAACCAGAGCTGGCCGTTGACCGTGATGCGCGCCTGCAGGGCATAGCTGTGCCGCGGCTGGATTTGGGCTGCATCGAACGTCAGCTGGTAGGGTATCGGAACCTGGCCCGGGCCGGTTTTTTCATCTCGGCAATGGTTCGCGACGGCGCGTCGGCGAGCGAAATATCGACAAGCTTGACCTCCACCACGGCCGATGGCGGCAAGGCAATGCGCTCGCGATAGATGACCATGCCGCTCAGGGTTCGCGTCTCGGCCATGGCGGCCGCCGCGTTCAGTCCCAGAGCGAGCCCGGCGAAACCCGCCGCAATCCAGCGCCATTGCGTCATGATCGATCCTCGAACCGGCGAGAAACACCCCGGGGATAGGGTGCGAACTCATCCCTCGACACGGCAATGCCGGGAGACGGCTGAACGCGCGATGAAGCAGCCACCGGCAGCCGCGACGATCCCGCCCCGAGCCGCCGGCGGCGAAAGCCGGAGATGCCGCCGCGCCCCTCCGCCGCCGCGAGGGCAGCGGAACAGGCCAGAGCTGGCGGTGCTGCCCGCGCGTCAGCGCTCGATGTTCCAGATCACCGGGAAGCCGAAATCGATGACGCCCTTCAGTTCAGAGCGCCAGACGGCCGGACTCTGGAACTGGCCGGCGATCGGGAATGTCGCCGCCTCGGTGGCGAGCTTCTGGAGCTCGGCCGCAAGCGCCTTGCGCTTCGCCGGATCGCTCTCCGCCTCGAACTGCTCGAGCACCGGAGACATCTTGCTGTCGCAGTAGCCCCACGGCTGGTTGCCCGTGCAGTTGAAGCCGATGCCCATATTCGACAAGGGGTCGGACATGTCGAAACCGGTATAGACCACCGGGATGACGCTCCAGCCACCGGAGTCGAGCGGATTGCGCTGCACCCAGCGCTGGGCGATGGCCGACCATTCCAGGCCCTGCACGTCGACGTTGAAGCCCGCGCGCTTCATCCGGTCGATCAGCACGCTGCCATATGGGTTGAGCAGCGGGCTGTCGAGCGGATGCAGCAGAACGATCTTCTCGTTCTTGTAGCCAGCCTCGGCCAGCAGCGCCTTGGCCTTGTCGATGCTGGGGTTGCCGATGATGTCGGCGCCGGCATTGCTCTCATAAGGCGCGCCGCACATCAGCATCGAGGTACAGTCGGGCCGGCCGAGATCGCCGCCGAACCCGGCGCCGCCGAGCACTTCCACGCGGTCGAGGCATTGCTGGAGCGCGCGGCGCACCAGCACATTGTCCATGGGCGGCTGGAAGTGGTTGATCGACACCGCATAGATCAGCTCGGCCCGGCCGCTGGCCTTGGCGAAGGTCAGGTTGCGGTCGCGGCGCATGCGCGGGATCAGGTCCACTGGCGCATATTCGAGATAGTCGACCTCGCCGCGGGTCAGCGCCGCATAGCGCACCGCGATATCGGGAAGGGTCAGCATCTCGACCCGGTCGATCTTCGCGATCTTGCCGCCGGCGAGACCGTCCGCCGGCTCGCTCCGCGGCACATATTTCTCGTTGCGCCGGAAGGTTGCCTTGTCGCCGGGCACCCATTCGCTGCGCTGGAACATATAGGGCCCGGAACCGACGATCTCGGAGACCTGCTGGGTCGGCGGCGTGGCATTGGCGATGCGCGCGGGCATGATCATCGGCACATGCACCGACGGCTTGCCCAGCGCCTCGATGACACCGCCGAACGGACGCGACAGCCGCAGCTTGAAGCCCTTCGGCCCGTCGGGCACGAGTTCCGCCGTTGCCGCCATCAGCCGGCGCCCGATGGAATCGCGCGCGCCCCAGCGCTTCAGCGAAGCGATGACATCCTCGGAGGTGACCGGCGCGCCGTCGTGGAAGGCCAGGCCGTCGCGCAGCCGGAATGTCCAGGACAGCTTGTCGGCGCTGACATCCCATCCCTCCAGCATCTGCGGGCGATAGCGGCCGCTGCCATCGAGCGACACCAGCGTATCGAAGACCAGATAGCCGAAATTGCGGGTGACGAAGGAAGGGCTGGAGATCGGATCGAGGTTCTGAAGACCGACATTGACCACGAACCGGAGCGGACGGTCCTGCGACTGTCCGAGGGCCAGTCGCGGCGCGGCGATCGCGGCAGCAGCGGCAGCAAAGGTCTGGCGACGGGACAACATCATCATCGGCTCCTGATCTTCAGCGGTCACGGCGATCATGACCCCGGGGGGCAAAGCGCGGCAATGCGATGCAGTGACTGGCAGATGTGCGGAGCCCTGCGGCTGGTGAAAATCAGGCGGCGAACGAGGCTTCCGACGGGAGTCGCCAACTCAGCACACTATTTGCTTGCGCCCTTGTTTTCGGGGCATTCTATTTGCGTGGCCCATATGAACCTGCGTCAGCTTCAACTCCTCCGCGCTGTGATCCGCTGCGAGACGACGGTGGGCGCTGCGCGCGAGCTCGGCCTGTCGCAGCCGGCCGTCTCCAACGCCATCAAGCATCTCGAGGACCAGCTGGGCTTCCCGCTGTTCGAGCGCATCAACAACCGGCTGTTCCCGACGCAGGAGGCGCGCACGCTCTACCAGGATTCCGAGCCGATCTTCTCCATGCACGCGGCGCTCGAATCGAGGGTCCAGGACCTGCGCGAGAACAAGGCCGGGCAGATCCGCATCATAGCCACGCCACCGCTCGGCTATGGCGCGATCCCGGTCGCGCTTCAGCGGTTCCTCGCCAAGCGGCCGAAAGTGCGGGTCGCCTTCGACGTGCGCCGGCTGGAGGACGTGACAGAGAATGTCGAGACAGGCGTTTCGGAGCTCGGCTTCGTCCTCGGCATCGGCGATCACCCGGCGCTGGTCACCGAGTCGGTCCACGAGAGCCGGATGGTCTGCGTCGTGGCGGCCGGGCACCCGCTGGCATCGCGATCGGTCGTGACGCCAGCCGACCTTGCCGACCGGCCGTTCATCGCGCTGGAGCGGGGCACGCGGCTCGGCACCATGGTGCGTGGCGCCTTCGAGGCGACGGGCACGCCGTTCCAGTCGGTCGTCGAGGTCCGCTACTGCCACACCGCCTGCGTGCTCGCCGCGAGCCAGATCGGCGCGACGATCGTCGACCCCTTCTCGCCCGAGGCGAGTGGCAAACAGGGCCTCGTCGTCATCCCCTTCGAGCCGGTGACACCCGTGAAGGCCTATGTGGTGCGCTCGCGCACCCGGCCGCTCTCGCGCCTCGCCGAAGTGTTTCTGCGCGAGGTCCGGGCCGCGCTTGCGGAGCGCTGAGGCATTCGCCGCGCATCAACGAGACGCAACCGTTTCGCCATTTCGCGGCCGGCCGCGCGGAATCCCACAGAACCGGCGGCGCCGGCGGCCACCGAAAGGCCCGTACTATCAGATGATCCATTTGCCCAACAAATAGACATGCCCAAGAAATCATAGAGCAGAGCATTGTCGGGCCGGCCCCGCCGCGTGACAGTCGGGGCTTCAAAGCCACACGCCCGGCGGTGCTCGCGAGTACCGCCAGTCCGAAGTCCGGAAACGCCCGTCATGCCCCGCACCTTGCGCATTGCCGCCGCCCAGATGGGCCCCAACCAGCGTGCCGATGAGCGTTCGGCGATCCTGGCGCGGATGATCGCGCTGCTCGACCGCGCGGCGGACGATGGCGCGCAGCTCGTTGTGTTTCCCGAGCTCGCCTTCACCACCTTCTTCCCGCGCTGGCTGCTGCAGCCCCAGGATGTCGATGGCTACTTCGAACCGGCCATGCCGAACCCGGCTGTGCAGGCGCTGTTCGATCGCGCCGCCGAGCGGCGGGTCGGCTTCTATGTCGGCTATGGCGAGCTCGCCGGCGGACGCCACTTCAACACCTCGATCACCGTCGGGCCGGACGGCGCGGTTCTCGGCAAATACCGCAAGATTCACCTGCCCGGTTCGGTTGAGCCGCGCGCGGGCGACCGGTTCCAGCAGCTCGAGAAGCGCTACTTCGAATATGGCGATCTCGGCTTCCCCGCCTTCTGGGGCCCGAAGGCCTGGCATGAGCCGGTGCTCGGCATGCTCGTCTGCAACGACCGCCGCTGGCCGGAGGCCTGGCGCTGCTACGGTCTGCAGGGCGTTGAGCTCATGCTGATGGGCTACAATTCCGCCGCCTATGACCCGAACGGCGGCACGGCCGAGAACGAGGCCATCCGGACCTTCCACTCGACGCTCGCCGTTCAGGCCAATGCCTACATGAACGCCTGCTGGGCCGTCTCGGTCGCGAAAGCCGGCAACGAGGACGGCTCCGGCCTCATCGGCGGCTCCTGCATCGTCGACCCCAACGGCACGGTCGTTGCACAGGCAACGACGCTCGGTGACGAGGTTATCGTCGCCGACTGTGATCTCGATGCCTGCCGACAGGGCAAGGAAAAGATGTTCAACTTCGCTGCACACCGCCGGCCGCAATATTACGGCGCCATCATTGATCAGGTCGGCGCGACCCTGCCCCCGAAGCCCGCAGTCTCGACGGAAGAGAGGCGCAGCGCATGAGCCAGTCCGCCGCCAGCACCGCCGCCCTGCCGGACATTTCCGGCCATTCCATCGTCGCCGAGCGCTACTGGGGCCGCTGGATCGCGGTCGCCGCCATCCTCGTCGTTCTGGCCGCCCTCGCCCGCGCCTTCGCGGTCGGCCAGATCGAATGGGCCTTCGTCGGCCAGTTCCTCACCGCGCGCGCCATCCTCGAAGGGCTCGCCAACACCATCCTGATGACCATCGGCGCCATGTCGCTGGGCATCATCCTCGGCGTCGTCACCGCCATCATGCGGATGTCGCCGAACCCGGTGCTGAAAAGCGTCGCCATGGGCTATGCGTGGCTGTTCCGCGGCACGCCGGTCATCCTCCAGCTTCTGCTCTGGTTCAACCTCGCGCTGATCTTCCCGACCATCGGCATTCCCGGCGTCTGGAGCGCCCGCACGGTCGATGTGATGACGCCCGCCGTCGCGGCCCTGCTCGGCCTCGGCATCAACCAGGGCGCCTATACGTCCGAGGTGGTCCGCGCCGGCATGCTCTCGGTCGATGTCGGCCAGTACGAGGCGGCGAAGTCGATCGGCATGACCCGCCTGAAGGCGCTGCGCCGCATCGTCTTCCCGCAGGCCATGCGCGTGATCATCCCGCCGCTCGGCAACGAGACCATCGGCATGGTTAAGCTGACCTCGCTCGCCAGCATCATCCAGTTCTCGGAAATCCTGCACAACGCGCAGAATATCTACTACGCCAACTCGCGGGTCATCGAACTGCTGATCGTCGCAGCCATCTGGTATCTCGCCGTGGTCTCGATCCTGACCCCCTTGCAGATGCTGCTGGAGCGTCACTACGGACGCGGCGCGGGAGTGGGCCGATGACCAACATCCCTTCCGCCACCGGCCTCCGCCCCATCGTCTCGATCCGCGACGTCCACAAGAGCTTCGGCTCGTTCAAGGCGGTCGGCGGCGTCTCGCTCGACGTCGCCTCCGGCGAGGTGGTCTGCATCATTGGCGCCTCCGGCTCCGGCAAGACCACGCTGCTCCGCTGCATCAACCAGCTCGCCCAGATCGATCGGGGTGCCATCTGGGTCGATGGCGAGCTCGCCGGCTTCCGGATCGATGGCGACAAGCTCTACCACCTGCCGGAGAGCGAGATCGCCCGCCAGCGGCTCGCCACCGGCATGGTGTTCCAGCGCTTCAACCTCTTCCCGCATCTGACCGCGCTCGAGAACATCATCGAGGGGCCGATCCAGGTTCGCGGCCGCTCGAAGCGCGAAGCGATCGAGGAGGCCCATGCGCTGCTGAAGCGCGTCGGACTCGCCGAGAAGGCCAATTCCTACCCCGCCAACCTGTCGGGTGGGCAGCAGCAGCGCGTCGCCATTGCCCGCGCGCTCGCGATGAAGCCAAAGGTCATGCTCTTCGACGAGCCGACCTCCGCGCTCGATCCCGAACTGGTCGGCGAGGTGCTGGCGGTCATGCGCGAGCTCGCCGCCTCCGGCATGACCATGATCGTCGTGACCCACGAACTGGGCTTCGCCCGCGAGGTCGCCGACCGCGTCGTGTTCATGGACCACGGCGCCATCGTCGAGACGGGCCCGGCAAGCCAGGTGCTCGGCGCGCCGACCGAGGCACGCACCAGCGCCTTCATCGCGGCGGTGCTCGCCTGATCCACGCTTTCCTCCAGAGCCGGAGCAACCGGCCGCCCTTCCAGAGACCCGGAGCCCACCCATGCTGACAAGACTGCTTCTCTCGGCGGCGCTAACCCTCACCGCAGCCGTGGCCGCCGCGCAGGAACTGCCCGCCTCCATCCGCCAGCGCGGATCGATCATCGCAGCCGTGGTGCCGAACTATCCGCCGCTGGAGATGAAGAACCCGCAGACCAACGAGCTGACCGGCTTCGACATCGAGCTCGGCAATGCCATCGCCGCCAGGCTCGGCGTCCGCATGCAATGGCAGGAGACGAGTTTCGAGCAGATGCTCTCGGCGGTGCGAACGGGGCGCGTCGACATCATCCTCTCCGGCATGAGCGACCTGCCCGCCCGTCAGGAAACGGCGACCTTCATCAACTACATCCGCTCAGGGACCCAGTTCTTCGTCCAGCACTCGCGCGCGAGCGAGTTTCCGAACCGCGAGGCCCTGTGCGGCCGCACGGTCGGCGCCTCGCGCCGCACCTCGCTGCCCGGCGAGATCAAGGCCTTCTCGGATGCAGAATGCGTCGCCAGGGGCCGCCCCGAAATCCGCATCGTCGGCACCGAGGGCTCGGCCGACGCCCGCACCCAGCTTCGGCAGGGCCGCATCGACGCCGCCATGCAGGGCTCGGAGACGCTGCCCTACATCATGGGCCTCGAGCCCAACACCTTCGCCCTCGTCGGCGAGCCGACGCGCTTCACGCTGATGGGCATCGCCACCGCCAAGGAGGCGGAGGAACTGCGCCAGGCCATCGTCAGGGCGCTGAAGGAGCTCATCGCCGACGGCACCTACAAGCAGCTTCTCGCCAAGTGGCAGCTGCAGCCGTCCGAACTCACGGAGATCACCATCAATGCCGGTCGCTAATCTCGACGCCCTGCCGCTGCTGCCCGCCAACCGCGCGCCGCTCTCGCCTGTCTATCCCTGGCCGAAGGGCAACAAGGCCGCGATGTTCCTGTCTTTCGACGTCGACGCGGAATCCGCGTGGACGGCCAAGGACCCGAACCACTACGAGCGGCTCGTCACCATGTCCTATGGCGGCTTCGAAGCTCGCGTCGGCGTGCCGAAGCTGCTGGAAATGCTGCGCGATCAGGAGCTGAAGGCGACCTTCTTCATCACCGGCTGGGCCATCGAGGCCCACACCGCCATGTGCGAGGCGATCCTGAAGGATGGCCACGAGGTCGGCCATCACGGCTTCCACCACCTGATGCCGGACCCCGGCGCGCCTCATATCGTCGAGGAAATGGACAAGGGTCTCGACAGCCTCAAGCGTCGCCTCGGCGTCGTTCCCGTCGGCTATCGCGCGCCGCTCGGCGAGAGCTGCGAGGAACTGCGCGTGCTTCTGAAGAAGCATGGCTTCCTCTACTCGTCCTCGTGGCGCGACGATGTGCGCCCTTACCGCCAGCTTCTCGCCGACGGCACGCCGGGCGTCATCGAGCTTCCCGCGACCATGACCTTCGACGACTGGATGTACGGCCTCACCCACCGCTACTCGCCGCGTCCGCTGTTTCCGCGCGAGCATGTCCTGTCGATCTGGAAGGACGAACTCGCCGAGACGCGCGACTGGGGCGGGCTGATCACCACCGTCCTGCATCCGCAGGTCTCGGGCCGGCCGATGCGCCTCAAGCTGCTGCGCGAGTTCATCGAGCATGTGAAGAGCTACGGCGACGTCTGGATCGGCACCGGCCGGGAGATCGCCGGCCATTTCGCGTCCTGCGAGGCGCAGGCCGCCAAGGCCGCGTGAAGGACAGGTCGCCCGTCGCGTGACGATGGGCGACCGGACACGCCGCCGAACGACAGTTGCAAGCCACAGGGGACAAGAACCATGACTTTCCGCACCGCCCTTCTCGCAGCCGGCTTCGCCGCGCTGCTTTCCACCTCCGCTTCGGCGCAGCAGGCTGCGATCCCGCTGCCCGACGCCATCCGCACCGCCGGCGTCGTGCGCATCGGCATCGAGGCGACCTACCCGCCGATGGCCTACAAGGACCCGGCGACCAACGAGCGCCGCGGCTTCAACGTCGACCTCGTCACCGAGATCGCCAAGGTGCTCGGCCTGCGCATCCAGTGGGAGGAAATGGCCTTCGCCCAGCTGATCCCGGCGCTGACCACCAACCGCATCGATTTCTCGGGCTCGTCGATGACCGACCTGCCCTCGCGCCGCGACCGGCTGACCTTCGTCGATTACGTCTCGACCGGGCCGCAGATCTTCGCGCTCGCCGCGCAGGCGGGCGACCTCAACCAGCCGACCGACCTCTGCGGCAAGTCGATCTCGACCCCACGCACGACCGCCTATTTCCCGACGCTGCAGGCCTGGAGCCAGGCGAACTGCGTCGCGCAGGGCCGCCCCGCGATCAACGTCATCGGTTCGGAAGGCGCCACCGCCACCCGCACCGACCTGCGCCAGAACCGCGTGCAGGCCGCAGTCCTCGGCGCGGAATACGTGGTCTATCTCAGCCAGCAGGAACAGGGCGCCTTCAAGCGCATCGGCACGCCGATCGGCCGCAACATGTCCGGCCTCGCCTTCCCGAAGGACTCCACCGTTCTGCGCGACGCGGTGGCGGCCGCGCTCAACAGGCTGATCGCCGATGGCACCTACATGACCCTGCTGAAGAAGCACGGTCTTGAGGCGCAGGCGCTGGAGCGCGCCGAGATCGACGCCGGTCAGCCCTGATCCGAAGCTCGCGGGACGCGGCACTGCCGCGTCCCGCTCCTCATTCCCGGCGGGCCGCCATGGATGTCCTGATCACCAATGCCATCGTCGCCACCTGCGACGACGCTCGCGCGATCCTGCCCGATGCCGCCGTCGCTGTGACCGGCAACCGCATCGCTGCGGTGGGCCCGACCACCAATCTGGAGCGCGACTACCCGCGCCACGAGCGTTTCGATGCCCGGGGCCTTGCCGTTTTCCCCGGTTTCATCAACGCCCACACCCACACCGTCCTGCTGGCGCTGCGCGGCACGATCGAGGACTGGCCGGGCGAGGCGATCTATCGCTACATGACGCCGATCTCCTACGCGATGAGCGGCGAGGAACGCTCGGTCATCGCCCAGCTCGGCTGCCTGGAAGCCATCCGCTCCGGCACGACCACACTGGTCGACCCGTTCCGCCATGTCACGACCTATGCGCCGGCCATGGCGGCGACCGGCATGCGGCTCTGGCTGACCGAAAGCTGCGCCGATATCGACACACGCAAGATCCGGCACGGCGACTACACGCCGGACGAAGCTTTCGGCGCCGCCTTCCTCGACCGCGCCAATGCGCTGATCGAAGGCTTCCACGGCTCCCATGGCGACCGCGTCCGCTGCCAGGCGGCCGCCCACGCGCCCGACAATTGCTCGCCGGCCATGCTGCGCTCCGTGCTCGATCTCGCGGCGAAGCACGGCCTCACGCGCACTGTGCATCTCTCGCAGAGCCCCGGAGAGGTCGCGGCCGTGAAGGCCGCCCACGGCCTGACTTCGGCCGAATATCTCGACCGCGAGGGCTTTCTCGATCCCGATCTCGTCGCCGCGCACTGGACCTTCTGCACCGAGAGCGACATCCGCCTGCTGGCCTCGAAAGGCGTGCAGATGGCGCATACGCCGGCCAGCATCTCCCGCCGCAATTTCCACAAGGTGCGGATCGGCCAGATCCGCGATGCCGGAGTGAAGGTCGTCTTCGGCACCGACAACATGAGCGAGGACATGTTCCAGGCCATGGCCTTCGGCTCCATCGTCCACCGCACGGGCCGAGGCCGCGAGGTCGAGGGCGGCGTAGATCCATCGCCACAGCAGGTCCTCGACTCGGTGACGCGGCTTGCGGCGGGTTCGGTCGATGCGGGCCACGAGATCGGCTCGGTCGAAGTCGGCAAGAAGGCCGATCTCACCTTCATCGACCTGTCGGCGCCGGCGCTTCGCCCGCTCATCCGGCTCGTATCTAACGTCGTCCACTACGGTCATCCCGGCACGGTCCATTCCGTGATGACGGACGGCGAGTTCCTGATGCGCGACCGGAAAGTCCTGACCATCGACGAGCCGGCGCTGGTCCGCGAGGCGGAGGCTGTGACACGGCGTGTCTGGGAACGGATGATCGCCGCCAATCCCGACATCGCGCCGCCGGCCGGCGAGTTGCAATGGCTCGGCTGAACGGGGCAATGGCCCCTCGGTGAAGCAGTGGCGCCTGCGGCAAGAGCCTGCCCGAAGTCCATGCGCCCGCCCGACTCATCGTCGTGACGGGCAATAGCCATTCGGTCCGAAGGGTTGTCTGCCGCCGGCAATCCGGGGAGGCTGTCCGGCGTTCTGGAGAAGGGTCGGCGGTCAGTGGATTTCACGCAGCTGCGATATTTTCACGAGGTGGTCCGGGCCGGCTCGATCCGGGGTGCATCGGACCGGCTGCGCGTCGCCCCTTCCGCCCTCAGTCGCCAGATCCAGCAGCTCGAGCATCAGGTCGGCATGCCGCTGTTCGAGCGCCATACGCGTGGCATGCGGCTGACCGAGGCCGGCGAAATCTATGCCCTGCACGCCCAGCTGGTGATGATGGACGCCGAGCGCGCCCGTTCGGAACTTGCCGCGCTGCGCGGTCTTGAACGCGGCGCCGTCAAGCTGGTCGTGGTCGAGGGGATCGTATCCAACTACCTGCTGGAGGCGATCGCGACGTTCCGGGCGGTCCACCCGGATATTTCGTTCGAGCTTCTGGTCATGGGCACGGCCGATGTCGTGGCCGCCGTCCGCAGCGGCGATGCCGATATCGGCATCGCCTTCAATGCCCGCCCTGATCCGCAGGTCGATTTCCTGTTCCAGCTCGACGACGACGTTCGCGCCATCTGCCTGCCGGGCCATCCGCTGACGATCCCGCCGCGCGTCTCGCTGCGCGATGTGTTCAACTATCCAGTCGCCCTGCCGATCACCTCGTTCGGCATCCGCGCGCTGGTCGAGGAATGCTGTCGCATCGAGCGCCTGACGATGAACCCGGCGCTTGTCACCAACAGCATCGACGGGCTGCGCTCGTTCGCGCGCGCGGGGCTGGGCGTCGCTCTCATCACGGGATTGTCGTGCAAGCAGGAAGTCGCGGCGGGCGAACTTGCGGCGATCAGCCTGACGGAGCCGCAGCTGCGCTCCGCCTCCATCGATGTCATGGTGCTCGGCGGCCGCCGCCTGCCAGTGGCGGTCTCGGCCTTTCTCGGCGACCTGCGCAAGGTCGCCGAGGCTCGCGCCACCGCCGCGTGAGCGGCGTCAGATCACCCGCTCGACCGGGATGCCGCGGCAGTCCATCTCATATTCGAGCTCCTGCACCGGCGGACGGTTGAAGTGCCAGGTGAGGCCGTTGCGCGCCGCCCCGCGACGGACGATCTCCTCCGCAAGGAAGGGATGCACATCATGGACCGTGTAGAGCTGAACGGCCGTCGTGTCCTTCCAGCCGAAGCCGAGCAGACCCGCGCGCCGTTCCATCTCGGCGAGCACGAAGCGGGCCTTGCCGCGCAGACCCTCGGTCGACAGGTCGCCGCGATTGACGATGTGGTCCTGATACTTCGCATGGCCTTCGGGCGCCTCGCCCGAACCGGCGACGACGAAGGACGGAGCCGCGCCCGCGTCCTCGACCGTGAAGGCGAAGGCGTGGAAGCTCGGCACCGGCGGCGGCGCGATCTCCGGACAGACATTGCTGCGGGCCACCGGGTTGAGGCCGCCCTCGAACAGGCCCCATTGCTTCAGCGTCTCGATATAGATGGCGTTGAAGGCGATGAAGCCTTCCTCCGTGAACGGCGCCGGCGAGCGCAGTTCGCAGGCGGCGAAGGCCGTGAGCGGCCGGCCGGCCGCCTTGATCACCTCGGCGATGCGGGCGAAGCCCTCGGCCAGCGGCACGGGCTCGGCGAAGCGCACGCGCTCCAGCCGGTAGCCCGGCTGCGCGGCAACGCCGGCGGAATATTGCGACACGCCCTTGATGAACCGGTAGCCGCCGGCGGCGAAATCGATGACGTCAGCCATGGAATGGCCCTTCCTTGAGAAGTCGAAACGATGGTGGGAACCGCCTGCCCTGCGTCAGGCGTAGTTGATCACGAGATGCTTGATGTCGGTCATGTCTTCCATGGCGTAGAGGGTTCCCTCCCGCCCGAGACCCGACTCCTTCCAGCCGCCGAACGGCATGTTGTCGAGGCGATAGATCGGCACGTCGTTGACCATCAGGCCGCCGACATCCCAATCCTCGATCGCCCGGAAGGCGCGCGTCACGTCGCGGGTGAAGATGCCGCCCTGAAGGCCGTACTTGCTGTCATTGGCCCGGGTGACCGCTTCCTCGAACGTGTCGAACGGGTTGACCGTCAGCACGGGCCCGAAGATCTCCTCGTCCTCGACCTTCATGCCCGCGCGCGTGCCCGTGAGCACGCAGGGCTGGATCACCGCGCGGTCGCGGTCGCCTCCGATCTCGGCCTTGGCGCCGGCGGCTTTGGCCTCATTGATCCAGCTCTCGATACGCTTCGCCGAGCCCTCGTCGATGACGGGGCCGACATCGACGCCCTCCTCCATGGGATTGCCGACGCGGCAGGCGCGGACCTTGTCCAGGAGCTTGTCGAGGAAGGTCTGGTACACCGGCCGCTCAACCAGGATGCGCTGGACACCGATGCAGTACTGGCCGCCATAGACCACGCCGCCACGCACGCAGCGCGCCGCCGCAAGATCGAGGTCGGCATCGGCGCAGACGACGACCGCGCCGTTGCCGCCGAGTTCGAGCGCCACCTTCTTCCGGCCGGCAATGGCTTTGATGTGCCAGCCGACCTTGGCCGAGCCGGTGAAGGTCACCATGGCGAAGCGGTCGTCGCGCACCATGGCCTCGGCCAGCGGCACCGGGCAGTGGACCACCGACAGCGCCCCCTCCGGCAGGCCGGCTTCGGCGAGGATCTCGGCGAGAAGGACCGAGGTCAGCGGCGTCTGCGGCGCAGGTTTCAGCACCACGGAATTGCCGACGGCAAGCGCGGGGGCGACCTTGTGCAGCACGAGGTTGAGCGGAAAATTGAACGGCGCGATGGCGAGGATCGGCCCGATCGGAAAGCGCCGGGCGATGCCGACGCGGCGGCGGATCGCCGCGAGCTGGTCGGGATCGGCCCTGGACAGATCGAGCTTCGCGCCGCTCGCCGTGGTCGTCTGGTACTCGAAGACGCCCGCATCCATGTCGAGCGGCACTTCATGGCCACCGAAGCGACGGGCCTCAGCTGCGGCATTGGTCAGGTTGAACAGCGAGCGGGCGACCTCGCCGCGCGCGTCATAGAGTGGCTTGCCGGCCTCCGCCGCGATGATACGGACGACCTCGTCACGACGGCGGCGCAGGATGTCGGCGGCACGCGCCAGAATGTCGGCGCGGGCAAAGCGCGGCAGCTTGCGCATGACCTGATAGCCACGCTCCGCCGCGACGATGGCGGCCTCGACCGCGGCGGCATCCGCGACAGGCATCTCGCCGACCGGCGAACCGTCATAGGGCGAGCGGATGGTCTCGATGGTGGTCTGGGTCATGATGGTCTCGATGGAGATCAGGCTTCGCCGAGATAGGCGGCGCGCACGGCCGGGTCGGCGGCCACCGATGCGCTCGGCCCGGTTCGCGTGACGCGGCCGCGGTCGAGCACCACGATCTGGCTGGCAAGGTCGAAAGCGACGGCGACATCCTGCTCGACGACGAGCAGGCCGAGGCCGTCGGCCGCGAGCCGCGTCAGCGCGTCGACGAGCACATCGACCGCGACCGGCGCGAGGCCGAGCGACAGTTCGTCGATCAGCATCACCTTCGGCTTAGCCATCAGCCCGCGGCCGATGGCGCACATCTGCTGCTCACCGCCGGACATGGAGACCGCGTCCTGCTTGCGCCGCTCCGCGAGACGCGGAAACAGCGCGTAGACCGCATCCAGTTCCTCGCGCAGCACTGATGCCGGCAGGCGGCGCGAGAAGGCGCCCATCATCAGATTGTCTTCCACCGTCATGCCCGCGAACAGGCGGCGGCCTTCCGGCACATGGGCGATGCCGGTGGCGACGAAGGCGTCCGGCGCCAGTCCGGCCAGCTCGATGCCACCGAGCGCGATGCGCCCGGCATTCGGCTTGATGAGGCCGGAGAGCGCGCGCAGGAGCGTCGTCTTGCCCGCGCCGTTCGAGCCGATGACGGCGGTGATGCCAGGCGCGGCCACGTCGAAGGCGACGTCCTGCAGAACCGTCACGTCGCCATAGCCGGCGGTCACGCCGTTGATGGTCAGGCCGGTCATCGTGCCGCCTCCAGCATGGCCGCGCCGCGCTTGCCGAGATAGGCGTCGACAACCTTGGGATCGCGCGCCACGGCGTCGGTGGGTCCGTCCGCCAGCAGCGCGCCCTGATGCAGCACCACGAGGCGCGTGCAGAGGCCGCGGACGACCTTCATGAGATGCTCGATCACGACGATGGTGACGCCCTCGGCGGCGATCGAGCGGATCATGTCGAGCACGCCGTCGATCTCCGCCGAATTGAGCCCGGCATTGACCTCGTCGAGGAACAGCATCTTCGGCTTCGCCGCGAGCGACTTGGCGAGCTCCAGCCGCTTGCGCTCGGCCAGCGTCACCTGCGTCGGCAGACGATCGGCGACGTGGGAAATGCCCAGCCGCTCGAGCGCCTGATCGGCCGCGCGCCTGGCGGCGGCCATGTCGCCGGCCGCACCCGCGAACAGCGCCGCCGCCGCGACATTGTCGCGGGCGGGAAGCTGCGCGAAGGGCTGCACGACCTGAAAGGTGCGCAGCAGGCCGAGCCTTGCCAGACGATAGGGCGGAGCCCCCGTCACGTCACGACCGGCGAAGGTGACGCGCCCGGCCGTCGGCTTCAGATGGCCGGTGACGAGATTGACGAGCGTCGTCTTGCCGGCGCCGTTGGAGCCGATCAGGCCGACGATCTCGCCCTCGCCGAAGGTGAGGCTGACATCGCTGACCGCCTTGAGGCCGCCGAAGCGCTTGGAGAGGTTTTCCAGCCTGAGCAGGGGAGCCTCGGTCATGACGCCCTCCTGCGCAGGATGCCGGGGATGATGCCGGCCGGCAGCAGCAGCACCAGCAGGGCGATCAGGACGCCGAGCGCTCCCGTGCCGAACGTCAGCAGGTTGCGCCACATGAGCTCTTCGAAGGCCATGTAGACGATCGAGCCGACGACCGGGCCGAACACCGTGCCGACGCCACCGATCAGCGCGGCGATGATCGGGCGCACCGACCACATCACGTCATAGACGTCGGAAGGGTCGATATAGCCGATCCAGCGGGCATAGGTCGCGCCGGCAAGGCCGCAGATCGCCGCCGACAGAGTGAAGGCGATGGTCTTCAGGCGCGGCGCGTCGATGCCCGCGCCCATGGCGGCCGTCTCGTTCATGCGAATGCAGGCGAGGCCGAAGCCGAGGCGGCCCTTGGCGACGACCATCGACAGCGCCAGTGCGGCCGCGGCGAGGATGACCATGGTCTCCAGCGCGACCGTCGCGATGGCGGTGGGATTACCGCCGGCTCCGGGCAGGTTGATGCCCATGCCGCCGCCAGTGAGATCGGACCAGCCGGTCGTGACCTCCTTCAGGATGGTCACCAGCATCAGGCTGGCGATCGCGAAATAGTGGCCGCGCAGCCTGAGAATGGCGAAGCCGAAGGGCGCCGCGAGCAGCGCCGACAGCACCGCCGCCAGCAGGAAGCCGCTCCAGACCGGCCATCCGGCCTGTTGCGCCACCGCGATGGCATAGGCGCCGAGGCCGAAGAAGGCAGCCGTCGCGAAGGACGGATAGCCGGTGAAGCCGCCGACGAGGTTCCACGCGATGGCGAGCGTGATCAGCAAGGCGAGCTGGGTCGCAAGCCTGAGGAGATAGGCCTGGTCGCCGACGAGCGCCGGCAGGCCGAAGGCGAGGATGACGCCGCCGGCGAGGGCGAGGACGGGGCCGATCCAGGGCGAGGAGGACAGGGTCTTCATGGCGCGCTCACTCGTAGCCGGCGCGGCCGAGCAACCCTTGCGGGCGCAGCAGCAGCATGGCGATGAGCAGCACGGCGGCGACCGTGACGCTGTATTCCGGGCCGACGAAGATGGCGCCGAAGCTCTCCACCACGCCGAGAACGATGCCGCCGACGATCGCGCCGACGATGCTGCCGAGGCCGCCCAGCACGCAGGCGACGAAGGCGATGCCGAGATAGCCGGAGCTGTTCAGCGGCGAGATCGGGAAGACCACCGCCATCAGGCAGCCGGCGATGCCGGCGAGCGCGAGGCCGAGGCCGAAGGTGACGGCGTAGATGTGCTCGACCTTCACGCCCATCAGCATCGAGGTTTCACGGTCCATGCGGACGGCGACGATGGCGCGGCCGAGGCGTGAACTGTTGAGATAGGCATGGACGGCGAGCGTCACCGCGACGCCGGCCACGGCCGCGAGAACGCGGTCCATCGGCAGGCCGATGGGGCCGAAGCTGATGAGAGTTCCGGTCACCGGCGGCACCTTGCGGTAGTCGGCGGAGAAGGCGTTGATCATGCCGTTGTTGAGGATCAGATCGAGGGCGAAGGTCAGCACCAGCGTGATCAGCACCGGCGCGGTGATCACCCGCTGGATGACGAAACGCTGCACCGCCCAGCCGATGAGGCCGATGGCGGGGCCGACGACGATGGCCGACAGGAACGGATTGATCCCGAACCGGGCCGAGGCGAACCAGGCCGCGTAGGAGCCGAGGACGATGGCGGAGCCGTGCAGCATGTTCACGACGTTCAGCACGCCCCAGACCAGCGAGAACCCTGCTGCAACGGCGGCATAGAGGCCGCCGAGCAGGAGTCCGTTGGCGAGGACCTGCGCGAGAAGGGAAGCGCTCATTGGATCAGGACGTCAGGCGATGCCGAAGCGGAATTCGCCCTGCTTGATCTCGTCCGGCACCAGCACGACGGCCTTGCCGCCCTGAATCTGGAACACCGGCGGGGTCAGGCTGTCGATCTGGCCGGTCGGGCCGAAATGGACCGGTCCCCAGAAGGTGCGGACGTTCAGCGAGGCGAGCGCGTCGCGCACCGCCGGGCCTTCCAGCGTGCCGGCCTTCTTCAGGGCGAGTTGAAGAATCGCGCCGGCCGAGGATGCCGAAGCCTCGGCATAGTCGGGCGTCTCGCCGTTATAGGCGGCCTTGAAGACCTCGACATAATTGGCGGTCGAGCGGAACAGATCCTCGCCCTCGTAGCGAACGGAGGGATGCCACCATGCGGCGCTGGAGACGTTCTCGGCGGCTGCCTTGAGCGCCTGGATATATTCCTCGTAGGCAGGGCCGGCGATCATCGTCAGCACCTTCGGCTTCATGCCGAGATCGCGCATCTGCGAGCGCACCTGAACGAGATCGTTGATGTAGCCGCCGACGAAAACCCAGTCGGGGGCCGCCGCGCGCATCTGGGTCAGCGCCGCCGCGAAGTCGAGCGTGCCGATGGCGAATTTCTCGTCATAGACGACGCTGAGGTTGCGGGCGGCCGACGACTTGCGCATCTCGTTGGCGAGGGAGAGCGGCAGCAGGTCGTTGCGCGAGAAGATCGCGACCTTCTTCACGTCCGGCGCCTTCTCGGTGACGAGCTTCGCCAGCGGCTCGGTCAGCGTCGAATTCGGCGTGAAGGTGCCAAACAGATATTTGAAGCCCTGATCGTAAACTTCGACCGACGAGGCGGTCGGCGCGATCATCGGGATCTTGTAGCGCTCGGCGATGGCCGAGCCGGCTTTCGCCGCGCCCGAACCGAAGGGCGAGAACAGGAAGTGCGCCTTTTCCTGGTTGACCAGAAACTCGCAGGCCTGCACGCCGCGCGGCGTCGCGGACTGGTAGTCGGAATAGATGATGCGGACCGGAAGCTTGCGGCCGCCGACATCGACGCCGCCTTCCTTGGTCACCTGCGCGGCCCAGAGATCGTAGCCGCGCTTCTGCTTGCGCCCCTCGGGAGCCAGCGGGCCGGTCAGCGGCAGCGGCGCGCCGATGCGGATTTCATTGGTCGCCTGACCGAGCGCGAAGCCGGGCGTGAGGGCGGCGGCAGCGGACAACCCGCCGAGCAGCGTACGACGATCCATGATCCTGTTCCCCTTTTTGCCACCGCCTCCACGAGCGATGCTAATGAACGAACAGTGACAGCCGACCGTCCGACCTCGGAAGTTCAATTTTGAGGATATAGCGTTGCCGAATTGAGAACACCCGCCAGCCTGTTGCCGGAAATGTCGCGATCACGCCGCCTGCGGCATCAATGGGTTCCAGAGGGGTGATCTGGCGCAACAAAAGAAAAGGCGACGGATCCCGTCACGCCGATACCGGACGCGTTCAGCCGGGCCCGCGCAGCGCGACCTGGATGTTACGCCCGGTCCGCTCGATATGGTCGCGCAGCATGCGTGCCGCGTCGTCGGCTCGGCGCCCGATCATGGCGTCGGCGATCGCCGCGTGTTCGGCCGGCACGTCGCGGTCGGGCTCGTGATCCTTCAGGAAGATGCGCCGGTAACGGTCGCTCTGGTCATGCAGCGTCTCGCAGAACTGCTGCAGCATGGGCATGCGGCAGGCCGAGATCAGTTCGGCATGGAAGGCGCGGTGGCGTTGCTCCCATTCCTCCTGTTCCTCCGGCGAACGCTGCCCGCGCCGGGAGCGGTTCAGCTGATGCAGCGACGAGAGGATGCGTCCCTCCCAGGCAGCGTCGCCGTGCAGGATAGCCTCGCGCGCCGCCATGCTCTCCAGTTCGACACGCAACCGGATGACCTCGGACAGGTTGTCGGCGGAGACCGGCGCCACGCGATAGCCGCGCTGGTCCTCGGCCTGAACGAGCCCCTCGCTTTCCAGTCGCCACAACGCTTCGCGCAAGGGACTGAGGCTGACGCCGTAGCTCGCGCGAATGCGATCCAGCACCAGCTTGGAGCCCGGCACGAGTTCGCCGCGCATAATCGCGCTGCGCAGGCGCTCGGCGAGCGTCGTCGACAACGTGGCCGCGGACGGTGATGCGGGGGTCTCGCGAAGGCTCATCGGGCCATGGTTCTCAACCATCGACGGGATCGAATCCGTAGAGCATCGCGGGATTGTCCACCAGTGCGAGCCTGCGATGATCCGCGTCGGGAATCCACAGGGGGATGAGATCGACGAGGTCGCCGTCGTTCGGCATCGGCACCGGGCAGATCGGGTGCGGCCAGTTGCTGCCCCACAGGATCCGGTCCGGCCTGTGCTCGACCACGCGATGGATCAGCGGCAGCATGTCCCTGTGCGGATAGGGGTCCGAGGACAGGCGGTAGAGGCTGGCGAGCTTGACCCAGCAGCGATCCGTATCGAGCAGTCGCAGCACGGCCTGGAAGGGTTTTGAGTCCACGCCCTCGGCCGCCGTGATCCGCGCGAGATGGTCGAGCACGAAAGGACGGCCGGAGGCGACGAGCGCGGTTTCCACGTCGAGCAGTTCGCCGGCCTTGTGGAAATGGAGCACCAGATGCCAGCCAAGGTCGCGCGTCTCCTCGGCGAGCCGTCCCAGATGGTCGAAGGAGGCGCCGCCGCTGACCACCGTGGACATGCGGCAGCCGCGCATGCCGCGCCGGTGCATATCCTCCAGCGTCGCGCGCGGCAGGCCCGAGGGGATGACCGCGACGCCTCGCATGCGCGCGGGCGCGCGCGCGAGCGCCGCGAGTGTCGCCGCATTGTCCGTGCCGTGGGCGCCGCCGTGGACGATCACCACGCGATCGATGCCCAGCACGTCGTGCAGCGCGACGAGGTCGTCGTAGGTGCAGTCCTCCGGCGTATAGCTGCGCGCCGGACTGAACGGGAACTGCGCGGCCGGACCGAAGACGTGGACATGCGTGTCGCATGCGCCCTTAGGCATGACGAAGGACGGCCTGTGCGGATGGCGATCCGGCCCCGTGCAGGGCGGCGGCTGCCGCGCTTCGTTTCCTTGCAATGCCATGCTTCGTCCCGTCCTGCCTCGAGCCGCTTGAGACTTCCTGGCGCATGGGCGCTGCGCCATCCCGTTCGCTGCCGCGCGGTTGACCGCTCCGGTCCAGCATGGCAGAGAATAATCGATAATCATAAAATAATCGATTATTATTTGGAGGAAGCATGACCCGTCTTTTGTCCGCTGTCGCCGGGCTGACCGCTCTCGCCTTCGCCGCTGCGCCCGTCGCGGCATTTCCGGAGCGTACCGTCCGCATCGTGGTGCCGTTCCCTGCCGGCGGCTCCAATGACGTGATCGCGCGCATCGTGGCGCAACGCCTGTCGGAGATCTGGAAGCAGCCCGTCGTGGTCGAGAATCGCGGCGGCGCCGGCGGCAATGTCGGCGCCGAGGCTGTCGCCCGCGCTGATGCCGACGGCTACACGCTGCTGCTCGCCGCCCCCGGCCCGCTCGCCATCAACCCCTCGCTGTTCCAGCGGATGAACTTTGATCCGCTGAAGGACTTCGCGCCCGTCGCGCTGACCGCCTCGGTGCCGATCGTGCTGGCGGTCAACCCACAGGTGCGCGCCAATTCGGTCGCCGAACTGATCGCCCTCGCCAAGTCCGAGCCGGGCAAGCTGCATTTCGGCTCCTCGGGCGCCGGTTCCACCAATCATCTCGCTGGCGAACTGTTCAAGTCGCTCGCCGGCATCAACATCATCCACGTGCCCTATCGCGGCGCGGCCCCGGCGATGAACGATCTCGTCGCCGGCCACATCCCCTTCATGTTCGACAACATGCCGGCCATCCGGCCGCAGGTCGCCGGCGGCAAGATCCGCGCGATCGCGGTGGCCGGCGCTGCCCGTTCGTCGCTCTATCCCGAACTGCCGACCATGGCGGAGGCGGGCGTCGCCGGCTTCGAGGCTTCCGCCTGGTTCGGCCTCGTCGCGCCGGCCGCAACGCCGCCCGCGGTAATGAAGGTTCTGGTCGACACGACCACCGCCGTTCTCAAGGAGCCGGCCATCGTCGCCCGCTTCGCCGAACTCGGCGCCGAGCCCGGCACGGTCTTCGGTCCGGCCTTCGGCACCTACCTCAAGTCCGAGGCTGACAAGTGGTCGGGCATCGTCCGGGCCGCCGGCCTCACCCCCCAGTGACGTCGCGGCCCGGCACCGGAAAGAGAAGGATCGCCTGCCCATGCCCAGCAAGGATCTCCCCACCCTCGCCGAGCTTGAAAAGCGCTACGAGGACATGATCGGCTTCACGCCGCCGCGCATCGCCAAGCGGCTGAAGCTCGGCATGAATGTCGCGCCGGAAGTGGTCGCGGCCATCGAGGACTGGCGTATCGCGGCGCTGACCCCCGATGCGCTGGACCAGAAGACCGTTCAGCTCATGGCCTTCGCCATCCTGCTGACCCAGACCTCCGAGGCCGCCAACAACCACGCCAAGGCGGCCATCAAGGCCGGCGCGACGCTCGATGAACTGCACGCCGCGGCCGCCATCGCCGCGCTGTTCCGTGGCGTCGCCGCCTTCAACCTCGCCGGCGAGGTCCTGTCCGGGCTGTTCCCGGACAAGGCCTGACCGCCCTCCTCCGATCCAAGGATCAAAGCCCATGCTATCCGACACCGACCGCCGCAAGGCGGCCGAAATCCTCATCGCCGCCGAGGAAAGGCGCACGCCTGCGCTGCAGCTCTCGAAGACCTATCCGGATATCCAGATCGAGGACTCCTACGCCATCTCCTCGCTGGTCACCGAGATGAAGATCGCGAAAGGCGCACGCCTGATCGGCCACAAGATCGGCCTCACCTCCAAGGCGATGCAGGCCTCCTCACAGATCGACGAGCCTGACTACGGCCACCTCCTCGATTCCATGCTGCTGAACGACGGCGCCAGGGTCCGCTTCGAGGACTATTGCGTGCCGCGCGTCGAGCCGGAACTGACCTTCATCCTGAAAGAGCCGCTGAAAGGTCCGGGCATCGGCCTCGTCGACGTGCTGCGCGCTACCGAATGGGTGGTGCCTTCCATCGAGATCATCGACGCGCGCGTTCAGAACCCGCGCAAGATCACTGATACCGTCGCCGACAACGGCGCCGCCGCCGGCATCGTTCTGGGCGGCCGTCCTGTCCGGCCGGACGCGGTGGACCTGCGCTGGGTCGGCGCGATCTTCTATCGCAACGCGGAGATCGAGGAGACCGGGATTGCCGCCGGCGTGCTCGGCCACCCGGCCATGGCCATCGCCTGGCTCGCCAACAAGGTCGGCCGCTTCGGCACCGTGCTGGAGCCCGGCCACCTCATGCTGTCCGGTTCGTTCACGCGCCCGGTCTGGGCCGCGAAGGGCGATACGCTCCATGCCGATTTCGGCCCGCTCGGCAGCGTCTCCGTCCAGTTCGTCTGATACCTGCAGCGTCTTCAAGCGAAGTGGGCACCGGTTCGCGCAAAGAAAACACGACACAACTATGGCGCCCTAAAAGCAAAGCGCCGGCCCGGACCGGCGCTTTTCTGTTTGAAGGCGTCAGCCCTGCCGGCGCGGGATAAGACGGGTCACCTCGCGCGCCATGTCGCGCACGACCTCTTCCGGGCTCGCCTTCTGCTCGGCGATGCGGGCAAGATTGTCGACCATGACCTGCGTCACGCGCACCGAGTTCTGGCCCGGGAAGGCGTACCACGGGATCATCAGGTGCACCTGCTTCGTCGCCGCCTGGAACAGCGGGTTCGCCTTGTAGAACTCGCCGAGATAGATCGGGTCGTCGATGGCGAGCTGGTTGCACGGCACGTAGCCGGTATTGCTGGCCATGATCGTCGTGCCCTCGGCCGAGGACGCGAACTTGATGAACTCCCAGGCAGCGGCCTGACGGGCCGGATCCTTGGCAGTCATCATCAGGCCCGCGCCGCCGGTCGGCAGGCGACCTTTGACGGGATCGATCACCGGCAGCGTCGTGGTCTGAAGCTCGAAATTGCGGCCGACCATGCCGGAGATCTGCCGCACCTGCGCGGTAGTGCGGAACATCACGCCCATCTTGCCGGCGCCGAAAGCCTGCAGGTCGGCGGTCGCGGTGGCCGAGGCGCCGAAATTCGGCATCTTGCCTTCCTTGACCATGCGGTCGAGCAGCTTCACCGCCGCGAGACCCTCGGGTCCGTCGAAGGCAACCCTGGTCTCATCTTCGGTCAGCATGCGGCCACCGAAGCCGTAGAGCAGCGCCGAGAA
The DNA here is from genome assembly GCF_016793595.1 of Phreatobacter sp. Taxonomy (GTDB): domain Bacteria; phylum Pseudomonadota; class Alphaproteobacteria; order Rhizobiales; family Phreatobacteraceae; genus Phreatobacter. The sequence goes on along the minus strand of NZ_JAEULY010000013.1, from coordinate 64,999 downwards.
CATCCAGTCGTCGCCCGGCCAGCGGAAGAACATGCCGGTATTGCCGTCGCCGAGCGCGGCGATCCTGGCCGACAGCGCTATGACCTCGTCCCAGTTCTTCGGGAACGCTTCGGCGCTGGAGCCGACCTTCTTGAGGAGATCGCCATTGAGATAGCTGATCGGATTCGAGGTCGCGAAGGCAAGGCCGCACTGCACGCCGCCGTGGAAGCCGAGGCCGAGGATCGGCTTCGAATAGCCGAGCTTTGCGACATCGCCCTCGCGGTCGAGGAAGGGCTTCAGATCGGCGGCGATGCCGCGCTCGGCAAAGAGGCGCAGGCGGTTGAGGCCCTGGAACGACACGTCCGGCAGACCGCCGGTGGTCGCCTGCCGCAGAATGAGCTGCGCGCCGTCCTCGTAGTTCGGCGTCGGGTTGACATAGGTGACCTTCACCTTGTCGTTCTTCTTGTTGAAGGCCTCGGCGATGGCCTCCTGCGCAGCCTTGAAGATCGGCGGCATCGAATAGTGCGCGACAATCTCGATGGTCTGCGCGCGCACGACGTTCGGCATGGCGATGGTCGCCGCGCCGGCCATCAGGCCGAGCGTCGAGCGGCGGGTCAGTTTGGTGGACATGACAACCTCGGTTCCGGGGCTGGAAGGTTCTGCATGGTCCCCGCCGTCCGGCCCCTTCCGGCGCGGCGGGGCATGAACGGATCAGGCGCGCGGCAGGAGACGCGTTACCTCGCGCGCCATATCGGCGAGCGCGGTCTCGACGGAGGCCTTCTGCTCGACGACGCGCGAGACGTTGTCGGTGATGACGGAGGTGATGCGCACGCCATTGGCGCCGGGGAAAGCATACCAGGGCACCATGACCGACATCTGCCGGACGCCGGTCATGAACAGCGGATTGTCGCGGTAGAAGTCGCCGAGGAGGCGCGGATCGTCGGCCGCGATCTGGTTCACCGGCACATAGCCCGTGCCCTTGACCATGGTCGCGCAGCCCTCGGGACCGGTGGCATAGCGCAGAAACCGGTAGGCGGCCTGCTGCTTGGCCGGATCCTTCGCGAGGATCATGCCGGCAGCGCCGCCGGTCGGCAGGCGGCCGCGGGCCTTGTCGCCGAGCGGGAACTCCCACGTCGCCAGCTTGAAGTTCTGGCCGAGCGAGTTCATCGCCTGCCGCAGGAAGGCGGTCGACCAGTAGTACATGCCGACCTTGCCGGCGGCGAAGGCCTGTGCGCCCGCCTCGCCCGACAGCGCGGGCATGCCGCCCTGCCGCACGAGGCGGTCGAGCACGGTGAGCGAAGCGCGGCCCTCGGGACCGGCGAAGCCGATATCGCGCTCGGCCGCGTCCATCATCGTGCCGCCGAAACCGAAGAGCAGCGCCGAATAGATCCAGTCGCCCTGCCAGCGGTAGTAGGAGCCGTGGATACCGCCGCCGAGGGCGGAGATGCGCTTCGACGCCTCGATATGCTCGTCCCAGGTCGTCAGCTTCCTGTCCGGATCGAGGCCGGCGCGGCGGAACAGGTCGGCATTGATGAAGACGATGGGGTTGGAGGTCGCAAAGGCGAGTCCGGCCTGAATGCCCCCCGCCTGCCCGAGGCCGAGCAGTTCGGGCGTGTAGCCGAACTTCACGGACTCGCCCTCGGCCTTGAGCAGCGGCGCGATATCGACGGCAAGGTCGCGCTCGGCGACGACGCGCAGGCGGTTCAGACCCTGGAAGGTGAGGTCCGGCTGGCGGCCGGTGACCGCCTCGCGCAGCACGAGCTGCGTGGCCTCGTCATAGCTCGCAGTCGGCTGGCGCCAGGTGACCTTCACGTCGGGATTGGCGGCCATGAAGGCGCGCGCGATAGCCTCCTTCACATCCTTGTAGACCGCCGGCATGGCGTAATGCGCCTCGATCTCGACCGGAGCCGCAAAGGCGAGGCGCGGAGCCGCGAGGCTCGCAGCGGCGCCGGCAAGCGCGGTGCGGCGGGTGAGGCAGAAAGTCATGACGATCTCCGGACGCGGATGCGAGCGAACGACCGGCCTCAACCCTTGAGGCCGGTCATGGTGATGCCTTCGATGAAGCGGCGCTGGGCGAGGAGGAAGGCCGCCACCAGCGGGATGGTGGTGATGGTCGCGGCGGCCATCAGCGCGCCGAAATCGTCGCCGGCCTCCTCGGTGCGGAAGTAGATGACGCCGAGCGCGGGGGTCGCGAGCTCGCCCTTGCCGGAGACGGCGATGAGCGGCCAGAACAGGTCGTTCCAGTGGGCGACGACCGAGAAGATCGCGAAGGCAGTCGCGGCCGGCCAGGCGTTGGGCACGATGATGCGCCAGACGATCGACCATTCCCCGAGCCCGTCCATGCGCGCCGCCTGGATCAGTTCGTCCGGCATGGCGCGGAAGAACTGGCGGAACATGAAGATGGCGAAGACCGAGATGGTCGAGGGCGCGATCAGCGCGGCGTAGGTGTTGAGGATGCCGGTCTGCGCGAAGGCGATGTAGAGCGGGATCGCCGGCACGTGGGCGGGGATCAGCAGGCCGAGCATCACGAAGGCGAACAGCGTCTCGCGACCTCGGAAATTGAGCTTCGCCAGCGCGTAACCGGCCGGCAGGGCGAAGGCGAGTTGGAAGACGAGGATGCCGAAGCAGACGATGGCGCCGTTGAGGAGGTAGCGGCCGATCGGCACCTCGCGGAACACGCGACCATAATTCTTGTCGATGGCGAAGGTCTCGGGGATCAGCGACATCGACGCGCGCCAGACCTCGTCCAGCGGCTTCAGCGACACCGACACCATCCAGATATAGGGCATCAGGAACAGGAGGCCGAGCACGCTCAGGAGTACGAGGCGCGGCAGGTCGGCGGCAAGGCTGCGGTCGTGCGAGCCGGGCATTTGGGATCCGGGGTTCATGACCGTCTCACCCGTAATGGACGCGCCGGTCGAGGACGCGCGTCTGGAGCAGCATGAGGACGACCACGACGAGCAGGAACACCACGGTGATCGCGGCCGAATAGCCCATGCGGAAGAAGGTGAAGCCCTCCGTGTACATGGTGTAGAGCAGCACCTCGGAGGCCTTGTTCGGCCCGCCCTGCGTCAGCGTCGCGACGATGTCGAAGACGCGCAGCGAGCGGATCATGGTGATGGTCAGCACGAACAGGCTGGTGGGGCCGAGCAGCGGCCAGGTCACGGTCCAGAACCGCGACCATGCCGAGCGCACGCCGTCCACCTCCGCCGCCGCGTAGAGGTCGCGCGGAATGGCGGTGAGCCCCGCCAGGAACAGCACCATGTTGAAGCCGACCTGCTCCCAGACGCCGATGATGGCGAGCGTCCACATGACGCTGTCGGAAGAGCCGAGCCAGTTCGGGCCGACGAGCCCAAGCGCCCGCAGCGCTGCGTTCACAGGTCCGATGGTCGGGTGGAACATGTACTGGAAGGCGGTCGCCATCGCGACCATCAGCGACACGACCGGCAGGAAGAACACGGCGCGGAAGAAGGCGCGGCCGCGTGTGCCGCTCTCGATCAGCAGCGCCAGCATGAGCCCGCCGATGATCGAGACCGGCGTCGTCACCGCGACGAAGAAGGCGGTGTTGCGGAACGAGGTGACGAAGCCGCGATCCTCCATCAGCTCGGCGAAATTGGCGAGGCCGATGGTGCGGAGCGCCGGCGCGCCGAGCTCGTAATCGGTGAAGGCGATGGCGACGACCGCGAGCGTCGGCACCAGCAGCATCAGCACGAAGGCGAGGATGGCCGGCAGCGTCAGCAGCCATGCGGCAAAGGCCTCGCCATGGCCGGCGCGCTCAGACGTCGATGAAGGCGCGAGCGATGCAGGCAGGGCTGCGTCAGACATAGCGCGGCACCCGGCGCGTGGGCACATGCGCCTGCACCTGCGCGGCTGTTTCCGTGCCAATCAGGCCGACCCGGTTTCCCGCAGCGTCGAAGGCTAGCAACCGGCCCGGCTGCGGTGCGACGGTCAGCGTTTCGTGGGACGGCGCACCCTCCCACGCTTGCGGATCGAGCCGCACGGTCAGGTGCGTGCCGGCGCGCGTGTCGCGGGCATAGACGAGAATTTCGGCGCCGAGGAACTCGACATGGCGCACGACAATGGCAATGCCTTCGTCGGCAATAGCGAGGTGTTCAGGGCGGACGCCTATATCGAGCTTGCCCGCGGTGCGTGGCGCCACCGCATCGACCGGCACACCGGCAACCGATATGCGCCCTTCCGCACCAGCCTCGCCGGGCAGGATGTTGATGCGTGGCGAGCCGATGAATTGCGCAACGTCGATGGTGGCGGGCTGCTCGTAGACCTCGCGCGGCGAACCGAACTGCAACACGTTGCCGCCGAGCATGACCGCGACGCGGTCCGACATGGTCATCGCCTCGGCCTGGTCGTGGGTGACATAGACCGTGGTCACGCCGACGCGCTTGTGCAGGTCGACAAGCTCGCGCCGCATGTCGTGGCGCAAAGCCGCATCGAGGTTCGACAGCGGCTCGTCCATCAGGAAGGCCTTGGGGTGGCGGACGATGGCGCGCCCGAGCGCGACGCGCTGACGCTGGCCGCCGGAGAGCTGGCCGGGACGGCGCTGCATCAGGTGATCGATGGAGAGGAGTTTTGCGGCCTCCGTGACCTCCGCCTTGATCGCGGCGCGGCGCTCGCCCGTGCCGGATACGAGGCGGCCAAGAAACGGTGCTCGCTCGATCGCCGACAGGCGGCGCATGACCAGCGGCAGCGCAATGTTCTGCTCCACCGTCATGTGCGGATAGAGCGCGTAGTTCTGGAACACCATTGCGACGTCGCGGTCTGCCGCGCGCAGGCCCGTCACGTCGCGCCCGGCGATGGAGACAGCACCGGTATCGGCACGCTCCAGTCCCGCGATGATGCGCAGCAGCGTGGTCTTGCCGCAGCCCGACGGGCCGACCAGCGACACGAAGGCGCCCGCGTCGAAGGCCAACGACACGCCCTTCAGCACGCGCGTCTCACCAAACGCCTTTTCGATCCGGTCGAGGACAATGCCTGCCATGAATCCCGAACTCCCTGATGGGGTCCGGTTACGTGGCTTCGACGACAGATCGGCAACAATCACATGACAATTCGCAGACCGTTGCGCGACATCGACATGACGGCGCAGGCGCGCCCGCCGTCGTCGTCCGGCTGTCATGAGCGGGCACTAGGCAGCCGGCGAACCCTGACGAGGATTGCCATGCTCATCGCCCATCTCACCGACCTGCACGTCCGCCCGGTCGGCCTGCCCGCCTACCGCACGGCCGAGACCAACATGCTGACCGAACGCGCCATCGACGCGGTGCTGGCACTCGACCCGCAGCCCGATCTCGTGCTGATCACCGGAGACCTCACCGACAACGGCCTCATCGCCGAGTACGAAAACCTGAAGCGCATGCTCTCCCGGCTGCCGATGCCCGTCTGGCTGATCCCCGGCAACCACGACCGTCGCGAGAACCTGAAACAGGTGCTGGCCGACTATCCTGGCCTCTCCGACGAGCCGAGCTTCGCCCAGTGGGCGACCGACCTCGGCCCCGTCCGGATGATCGGCCTCGACACGGTGCTGCCGAAATCAGGCGCCGGCCGGCTCTGCGCCGAGCGGCTCGGCTGGCTGGAGCAAAAGCTCGCCGAGGACAGCGCCAAGCCGACCATCGTCGCCATGCACCACCCGGCCTTCGCCTGCGGCCTGCATCACATGGACCGCATCAACCTGATCGAGGGCGCATCCGAGTTCGAGGCCATCGTCAGGCGCAATCCGCAGATCGTCCGCATCCTCGCCGGCCACCATCACCGGCCCATCCAGACGCTGTTCGCCGGCACGCTGGCCATGGTCGCCCCGAGCGTCGCGCATCAGGTAGTCCTGGACCTGACAGACACGATGCCACCGCACTTCAACTTCGAGCCCGCCGCCTTCCATCTGCACAAGTGGATCGAAGGCACGGGACTGGTGACCCACACCGTCTATGTCGAGAAAGCCCCGGGCCCCTATCCGTTCCTGCGCGATCCCGACTATCCCGGCGCGGCGTGAGGGCAGCGCGTCCCCTTACGAGGAACGCACCGCCAGCAGCCGCAGCGCATTGAGCGTGACCAGCACGGTCGCGCCGGTATCGGCGAGGATCGCCGGCCAGAGGCCGGTGATGCCGGCGATGGTGGTGACCAGGAACACCGCCTTCAGCCCGAGCGCGATGACGATGTTCTGCGTGATGTTGCGCATCACCCGACCGGACAGGTCGATCATGCCGGCAATGTCGGCGACGCGTCCGTGCAGGACGGCGGCATCCGCCGTCTCCAGCGCGACATCGGTGCCGCCGCCCATGGCGATGCCGATATCGGCGGCCGCCAGAGCCGGCGCATCGTTGATGCCGTCGCCGACCTTGGCGACAACCTGCCCCTGCTGCTGAAGCTCGCGCACGATGCGCTGCTTGTCCTCGGGCAGGAGACCGGCGCGCACCGCGATGCCGAGCTTGCCGCCGATGGCGCGCGCGGTGCGCTCGTTGTCGCCGGTCAGCATCACCGCCTTGATACCGGCGTCGGCCAGCGCCTTGAGACCCGCGACCGCATCGGCGCGCGGCTCGTCGCGGATCGCGAGAAGACCGACGGGCCGACCATCCACAAGCAGCACCGACACTGTCTTGCCCTCGTCGTTGAAGCCCGAAATGCGCGCGGTCTGCTCTGCCGTCAGCGGCGAGGCTTCCTCCGCAGCCTTTGGCGAGGCAAGGAACACAGAGCGCCCGCCGACATTGCCGACGACCCCCTTGCCGGCCACCGCCTTCGCCTCGCTTGCCGGCAGAACCGGCACCGCGTCGGCCTTGGCACGCGCCAGAATGGCAAGCGCCAGCGGATGGCTGGACCCCGTCTCGATGGCCGCCGCCAGTGACAGCACCTCCGCCTCGCCAATGCCGAAACCGACAATGTCGGTCACCACCGGCTTGCCCTCGGTGAGCGTGCCGGTCTTGTCGAGCGCCACCGTGGTAACGTTGCGCAGGCCTTCCAGCACCGCGCCGCCCTTCATCAGGAGGCCGCGCCGCGCGCCGGTCGCAAGGCCAGCCGCGATGGCGGCAGGCGTCGAGATGACCAGCGCACAGGGGCAGCCGATCAACAGGACCGCGAGGCCCTTGTAGATCCACTCCGACCAGACGCCGCCGAGAAACAGCGGAGGAATGATCGCAACGAGCGCGCCGACGACCAGCACGGCCGGCGTGTAGTAGCGCGAGAAGCGATCGATGAAGCGCTCGGTCGGCGCCTTGCTCTCCTGCGCCTCCTCGACCAGCTTGACGACGCGCGCGATGGTGTTGTCCTCGGCCGCCGCCGTAACGCGCACGCGCAGCACCGCGTCGGCGTTGATCGTGCCGGCGAAAACGGCATCGCCCTTCTGCTTGCGCTTCGGCACGCTCTCGCCGGTGACCGGGGCCTCGTCCACCGCGCTCTCGCCGTCGACCACCTCACCATCCGCCGCGATCCGGTCGCCCGGCCGCACGAGGATCACCACGCCCGGCTGCAGCGTCTCGGCCGGCACCTCGCGCGTCGCGCCGTTCTCCTCGACGATGGCGTTCTTCGGAACGAGGGCGGTGAGACCGCGGATGCTCGCGCGGGCTCGACCCGCTGCGACGCCTTCCAGCAGCTCACCGACGAGGAACAGGAAGACGACGGCCGCCGCCTCCTCGGCCGCGCCGATGAACACCGCACCAACGGCCGCGATGGTCATCAGCGTCTCGATCGTGAAGGGCATGCCGGCGAGCGCCGCAGCAAGGGCGCGCCGCGCGATGGGAATGAGACCGGCTGCCATGGCGGCGACGAAAGCCCAGTGCCCTATGGCCGGCACCACCTGCCCGGTCAGCCAGGCGGCGGCCAGAGCCAGACCGCATCCCATCGTCAGGAGCGCCTTGCGGCTCTTCCACCACGGGCCGTCGCCGAGATCGAGATGGGAATGGCCGGAATGGTCGTGCGTGCCGCCGGCATGGTCGTGGGAATGGTCAGTGTGGTCGCGACGCGCATGATCTTGGCCCGCACGATCTTGGCCCGCGTGATCTTGGCCCGCGTGATCATGATCCACCGCCGGCCGCTCCTTGGAGCCACCCACGGGTCCGACCGAATAGCCGAGCGCCTTCACCTGCCGCTCGACCGTATCCCTGGCGACCGAACCGTCATGCGTCACCGCCAGCGAGCCCGCCATCACGGACACCGCCACGGCATCGACGCCCGGCAGCCGGCCGACCGCGGTTTCGATCTTCGCCGCGCAGGACGCGCAGTCCATGCCGCCGACACGAAATCGGGTGATTTCCTGGTTCTGCGTCATCGAAATGGCCTCGCCTGCAAGCATGATCAGCCGCGAAACGGCGACCCGATGACAGGTCCGTACATCCTCCAGCCACTAGAGGATCAAGCCCTCGGCCGATCTTTCTGCCGGGTAGCCGATGCCGGCCTCACGGCTGCCAGTCCACCATATGCAGCACGTTGCCGCCGAGCCTGGAAAAGGCCCGCTGCCGGCAGGAAAAGACGATGATCTGCTGGTCCCGCGCCTGCCTGTGCAGGGCGTCGAACATCGTCTCGATGCGGTCGTCGTCGGAATAGACCAGCGCGTCGTCGAGGATGACAGGCGCCGCGCGCCCGTCGCGCGCGAGCAGGCGCGCGAAGGCCAGCCGCGTCAGAATCGACAGCTGCTCGCGCATGCCACCGCTCAGTCGGTCGATATCTTCCTTCTGCCCGTTGCGGCTGATCGCCTGCGGCAACAGCGTCTTCTCGTCGAAGGTGACAGCGACGTCGTCGAACAGCATTTCGAGCAGCGGCCGCAATTCGGTGAGGACCGGCTGGAGATAGAGATCGCGCGCCGCCGAACGTGAATCCTGCAATGCGGTCTTCAGCCGGTTCAATACGGCCGTTTCGGTCTCGAAGGCCCCGACCCGCGCCTCGGCCACCTCGAGCGCCTCCTTCGCTTCCTGCCAGGTCTCCTCCACCGCTTCGTCCGACTGCGTGCGTATCTGGCCGTTCAGCCCGGCAAGCACCTCGCGCAGTCTGCCCGCCTCCCCGGTCGCCGCGCTCTCGGCGGACCTCGCCCGCTGGAGCGCCGCCTCGACCGATGACAGATCCGGCGCGCGTTCGCGCAAGGCCGCAACCTCACGGTCCAGAATTTCGAACGTGGCCTGCCGCTCCGCCTGCACCGCGGCAAGATCGTGCTCGCGGCCAGCCCTGTCCGGTTCGAGTCCGAGCAGCGCGTCGAGCCGGCTCATCTCGCCGCTCATCGACGCAAAGGACGCCTCCACTTCCGTCGCCGCTTCGTGGACGCGGCTCAGGGCCGGGCCGGCCTCGCGCTCGGCATTGCGGGCCGTCGCGACACGCCGGTCGGCGCGGGCAAGGGCCTCGCGCGCCGCGTCGGGATCGCCCTTGACCTCGATCGCCTCGGGCGCGGCCGCCTCCAGCCGGGCAATCTCCTCCCGCAGCCCCGGCAATCCCTCGGGCGCCAGATGGTCGAGCTGGATGCGCAGGCGCTCCGCCTCACCCGCCTTGGTCCGCGCCTCTGCCTGCCGACGCTGCGCCGCCACGAGATCCGCCACACCGATCGAGGCGAGCAGCTCGCTCCGCTTCGCCTCGGCCTTCGCCAGCGCTTCGCCCTCGCCCGCCTTGCGGTTCGAGCGAAGCGTCATCGCGCCGATGCCCGGCAAGGTCAGCATGAGCCTATCCGCGACGCTCCGATCTTCGCCCCCGGCCAGCGGCGCTCCATCGGCGAGCACGGAAGGCGCGACGCCTTCGTCATAGTCGATCCGCACCGAAGGCAGGCTTGCCGCCTCCGCCGCACGCAGCCGCGCGATATCGATCTCCAGCTTCTGCAGCCGGTCGACGGCGTCCGCCGGCAGAACGACGAGGGCCAGTGCCGCCTCGGCAGCCTCCAGCGTCCGGCGCAACGCTTCCGCCTGGGCGAGGCGATCACGCCGGCCTTGCAGGATTTCCGCCGCCTGTCGCGCCCGCATCGCCGCATCCAGCCGGGCGAGCAGGCTGCTCGCCTCGCGCTGTTCCGCCTCGGCGAGCTTTGCCTCCGCCGCTGCGGCGTCGATTGTCGCCTGACATTCGGCGCGCCGGCCGCGCAAGGCATCGCGCCGCTGCGCCGCGTCGGCGAACTCACTCCCCAGTGTCCGGACCCGCGCAAGGAACGCGCGATAGTCGGCCAGCTCCTTCTCCGCAGCATCGAAGCGCGACTTCGCAAGTGCCGCCTCGGCCTCGCGCGTCCTCAGCGCCTCGCCATGGCTTCTCGCCTGCTGGATGGCGGCCTCGGCCCTGGTCACCGCCGCGCGCCGGGCGGCGATCTCGTCGGCTGCTTCCAGCTCGGCAAGCCGCCTTGCGGCCTCGGCCCGCCGGTCGAGCGCCGTCCGCAAATCGTCGACCTCGCGCTTCAGCTTCGCCTCGGCCGCCCGGAGACGTTCCAGTTCGTCCACGGCCGCCGCATAGGGGCCGCCTGCTTTCGGCCGCAGCGTCGGCGTCGCGATGTGCCCCAGTTCCTCGGTGCAGGCCTCCATGATCGCCGACATGCGTCGGCCGCCGGTGACCGCCTCCACTTCGCCCTGCACGGAGGTCAGCAGGCTCTCGCGCACCCGCCGCTCGCCCTCCTCGTCGCTCCGGCTTCGCTCTTCGATGCCGGTCACACCCTGCCGCACCCAGAGCAGACCCGCCGGCCCGGAGGCGCCGCCCCGCACCAACTCGGCGATGAACTGCTCCGCTTCGTCCTGCTGCGCGACGAGGCGGCCGCTGCCAAGCTCGGTGACCGTCGCGCGCTTCCCGCCGATGAACTGCTTGGTGAGCCGGAAGCGCCCCTCGGGCATGACGATGTCCGCCTCGACCAGCGGATTGCCGCCGCTATAGGGCTGAAGGCGCTTCACTTCCTTGCCCGCCCCGGAATGGGACTGGAAGAACAGCGCCTGCAGCGCCTCGAAACTGGTTGATTTGCCGTGCTCGTTCGCCGCGCTGAGCACGTTGACGCCATCGTCGATCCCCTCGATGGCGACGCCGCGCCCGGCAAAGCGCCGGACATTGTGCAGCCGCAGGGCCGTGATCTTCACGATGCGGCCCCCGATGCAGCCCCTTGGGCGAAGGAGAACAACCGGATCAGCGCCGCCCGCGCGATCTCCCGCTCAGCGGCGGAACGCGCCACGTCGAGGCTCTCGGCGCGCAGCGTCTCCGCGGCCTGCCGCAGCGCGCCCGCTCGGTCGATCAGGTCGAGGTCGTCGCTCTCGATCTCGGTGGCGAGGTCTTCCGAAACAAGGTCGAGCAGCGCGAATTCAGGAGCCACTTCGGCGACCGCCGCCTGAAGCGCGGCCCGCGCGGCAATCGTCGTCCGTCCCGTGGCGGCGACGCGCAGCAGGGTCTGCCGCCGCCGCGGTCCCGGCGGCAGGAGCGCCGGCAGCATGGCCGCGCCGTCGTCGGCGGGAAGAAGGTGCAGCGGCACCGTCCGCCAGTCGAAGGAGCTGGTCTCCACCGGTGTCACCTCGGGCTTTGCCCCGCGTGCCGCGATTGCAACGAGCAACGCGCAACCGGGCTCGTCGTGCTTGAAGCGGTCGGGCTCGGGCGTACCGCTGTAGCGCGTGCGCTCGTCGACCGCGACGCCGCCGTGCCAGTCGCCGAGCGCGAGATAGTCGAGGCCGGCGCGTCCCGCCCGGTCCGGCGCGATCACGTCCGATGCGGCAGCCTCCTCGGAGAATTGCCTGATCGCGCCATGGGCGAGCCCGATGCGGATGGTCTCGCCGGTAGCAGCCGCGTCCATCCATGCGCTGAGATCGCGGCCCGGCCGCCGCGTCGTGCAGGGCGCGGGCAGGACCGCGACGCCTGGCTCCAGCGCGAGCGGGGCGGGATCGGTCGCGAGGATCACGTTGTCAGGCGCCTCGGCACGCAGGACGCGCCAGAGCTCGGAGGCCTGCAGCGAATCATGGTTGCCGGGCAACACGATCCAGCGCAGCGGCGCGTGATGGCGCATCGCCGCCAGCGCCTGCCGCCGCACGTCGGGAGCCGGCGTTTCAGTGTCGAACGTGTCGCCCGCCAGGAGCACCGCCGTCGCTCCATGCTCGCGGGCGCGCGCGGCGAGCCGGTCGATCACCGCGTGGCGCGCCTCGCGCAGGCGTCCGCGCAGATCCTCCGGCAGATTGCCGAAGCGCTTGCCCAGATGCAGGTCGCTGCTGTGAATGAACCTGACCATCGCCCCGTGACTGCCCCCGCCCCCGATGCACCGGGCGGGCCAGGATAGCGACACGAGGCATGTCGCGCGAGACGGCAGATTGCGGTCGGCGGAGCCCTACCGGCTGACCGTCGCCGGGGCGGGCGCCGGCACCGGGGCCGGTGTCTCGGCGCGCGATCCCGGCTGGAGGGGCGGCGCCGTCGCCATGGGCACGTCGGACGGCGCCGGAGCGACCGGCGCGGCCGGCACTGGCGTCGTCAACGCCAGCAGAGGGTCGGCAACGCCCGCGCCGAGCTTCGGGTCGGGCGTCTGCCCCTGCCGGGCAGTGGCCGTGAGGATGCGGCGGAGGGTCGCCGGATCGATCTCCGGATTGCGCTCGATGATCAGCGCCGCGACGCCGCTGACATGGGCGGCCGCGACCGAGGTGCCCGACGAGATCTGGTAGCCGCCGCGCGGCGCTGGCAGCAGAATCTCGACACCCGGCGCGGCGACGGCGACATGATCGCCCTGCGTCGCGGCGGCGAAGAGCCGGCCCTCCTGGTCGGTGGCGGTCACCGCGATGACGTTCGGATCCGCCGCCGGATAGGCGATCGGGGCGTCCGGCCCGCCGTTGCCCATGGCCGCGACCATGGCGATGCGGCGGTCGGCGGCGACCTGGATCGCGCGGGCGATCATCGGGTCGCGCGGGCCGGCGAAGCTCATGTTGATGACGCGTGCGCCGCTGCGGATAGCCCAATCCATCGCCTTGATGATGTGGAAGCTGGTACCGGTCGAGCCGTTGGTCTGGCCCGGCGCGAAGGCGCGGACGGCGTAGATATCGGCGCGCGGCGAGACGCCGAGCAGCTGGTTGTTGGCGACGATGGCGCCGACCATGCCGGTGCCGTGCTCGTGGGCGCGGAACTGGCCGCCGACCGCGTCGTAGCTCTGCACAATGCGACCACGCAGTTCCGGATGGTTGGCATCGACGCCGGAATCGATCACCGCAATGGCGACCCGTTCACCGCGCGCGATCTGATGCGCTTCGGTCAGGCGCAGGGCATCGACGACATATTGCAGCCGCTGGCCGTTCGCCCGCGCATTGCTGGCGCTTTCCAACTTGAAGCGGAATTCAGGACGGTCGAAGGCATAGTTCGGCTGCACATAGGCGACGCCGGCCTCGGCCTGCATGGCGCGGATCGCGGCGGGAACGGTGAGGCGGTTCGGCACCCGGTAGCGGTAGAGCGAGGTGCCGAGCATCTCCGAGCGCACCTCCTCGATCAGCGTCAGGTTGAAGCGGCGGACAACGCGGCGCACCGCATCCCTGGGCGCGTCGGGCGCCATGATGAACAGCACTTCGCCTGCGACGAAGCGGCGCTCGTTGCGCGGCGGCAGGCCGGGTGGCTCGTTGGAAACGGCACCGCCGCCCGCGTCGGCATTGGCGCGGGCATTCTCGATGATGGAGAGGATGGCCGGCACGGCGATGGCCGCTGCGGCGGCTCCGATGATCGCGTTGCGCCCGCCGCCACCGCCACCGCCGCCGGGGATGCCCGGAATGCCGGGAATACCCGGGGGAATGATGCCGCGGCCGCCGCCACCGGGAATGCCGGGCACGCGCGCGAGCGCTCCGCCACCGATGGCGCCGATCGCAACGGGCGCGAGCACGCCGAGCGCGGCCGGCAATCCGCCCTGCTGGGTCTGCTGCTCGGTCTCGACGGGGCGCTGCCCGCGCTGTGGCCGCACGTTGGCGGTGCCGCGCCGGCCGGATTGGGGAACGGTCGCGGTGGGTCGCCTCTGCTGCTGCCCCGGCCGCGCCGCGGCGCCGCCGCCTCCGCCGCTCAACCCGCCGAGGGCGCGGATGCCCGCGCCGATGTCGAACTGCGCGAGGGCCGGCTGCGCGTCGAGCGTCAGGAGCGGCCCTGCGCCCAGCACCGCCGCCAGAACGCCCGCCACCAGATTCCTGCCCGTCCGCCTGGCCGTCATCGTCAGCTCCGAAGCCTTGAACGAAGGTGCCTGCCTATCGGCCGTCTGTTTCCGGCCCGCACCGTTATCACCGTCGCCATGTTTCACGGCAATGGCGGAATCGCGGCGGGCGGTACAATCGTGCGGCTTCGGCCGGCTTTCGCGTCACGAAAGCTGTCCGGTCAGTTCTTCAGGCGATAGCCGGTGCGGAAAATCCATTCGGTGATCGCGAGGCAGAGTGCCAGGAAGACCAGCGTCATGGCGAGGCTGACCCCGATGCTCACGTCCGCGACGCCGTAGAAGCTCCAGCGGAAACCGCTGACGAGATAGACGACCGGATTGAACAGGCTGACCGTCTGCCAGAAGGGCGGCAGCATATCGATCGAATAGAAGCTGCCGCCAAGGAAGGTCAGCGGCGTCACCACCAGCATCGGCACGAACTGCAGCTGCTCGAAATTGCCGGCCCAGATGCCGATGATGAAGCCGAACAGGCTGAAGGTCACGGCGGTCAGCACCAGGAAGGCCAGCATCCAGACCGGGTGCTCGATCCTCAGCGGCACAAACAGGCCAGCGGTAGCAAGGATGATCAGGCCGAGAATGATCGACTTGGTGGCGGCAGCACCGACATAGGCCGTGACGATCTCGAAATGCGAGACCGGCGCTGACAGCACCTCGTAGATCGTGCCGACGAAGCGCGGGAAGTAGATGCCGAACGAGGCGTTCGAGATGCTCTGCGTCAGCAGCGACAGCATGATCAGTCCCGGCACGATGAAGGCGCCATAGGGCACGCCGCCGATCTCGGTCATCCGCGAGCCGATGGCCGCGCCGAACACGACGAAATAGAGCGAGGTGGAGATCACCGGCGACACGATGCTCTGCCAGAGCGTGCGCCAGGTGCGCGCCATCTCGAACAGGTAGATGGCCTTGATCGCGTGGAAGTTCATGGCCGCCTCAATGCCTGTCGCTGACGAGCGTGACGAAAATGTCCTCCAGCGAACTCTGCCGCGTCTGGAGGTCCCTCAGGCGGATGCCGGCCTCGGCCAGCGCCTGAAGGAGGGCGGTGATGCCGGTGCGCTCGGCCTGCGTGTCGTAGGTGTAGACGAGCTCGGCGCCCTCGCCGGCCAGTTCCAGCCCGTAGGCCGAAAGCGCATCCGGAATAACATCGAGCTTCGACTGGAGCTGGATGGTGAGCTGCTTGCGCCCGAGCTTGCGCATCAGCTCGGCCTTGTCCTCGACCAGGATGATCTCGCCCTTCGAGATGACGCCGACCCGGTCGGCCATCTCCTGCGCCTCCTCGATGTAGTGCGTCGTCAGGATGATGGTCGCGCCCTCGTCGCGAAGACGGCGCACGAGCTGCCACATGTCGCGGCGCAACTCGACATCGACGCCTGCGGTCGGCTCGTCGAGGAACAGGATGTCCGGCTCGTGCGACAGCGCCTTGGCGATCATGACGCGCCGCTTCATACCGCCCGAGAGCGTCATGATCTTGGCGTCCTTCTTGTCCCACAGCGACAGATCTTTCAGGATTCGCTCGATCAGCGCGGGCTTCGGGCCCTTGCCGAACAGGCCGCGCGAGAAGGACGTGGTGGCCCAGACCGATTCGAACGAATCGGTGGTCAGCTCCTGCGGCACCAGCCCGATCATCGAGCGCGCCGCGCGGTAGTCGCGGATGATGTCGTGCC
Organism: Phreatobacter sp.; assembly: GCF_016793595.1. Lineage (GTDB taxonomy): Bacteria > Pseudomonadota > Alphaproteobacteria > Rhizobiales > Phreatobacteraceae > Phreatobacter. The sequence continues at coordinate 49,267 of NZ_JAEULY010000013.1, read as the reverse complement.
CGCCGACGGTGATCTGCCCTTCCGTTGGGCGGACGATGCCGCAGATGGTCGAGATCAGCGTCGTCTTGCCCGCCCCGTTCGGGCCGAGCAGCGCGAAGATCTCGCCCTTGCGGATGTCGAGGCTGACATCCTTCAGCGCCGAGAAGCCGGTGGCGTAGCGCTTTGAGAGTTTGGAAACCTTAATGATGCTAGTCATGGTGCGGAACATAGAGGCTTGACCCGCCCGCAGGGAGGGGGTGGTTGGCAACAGTGTTCCGGGGCGTCCGCCCCTCCGGTGGTAAGGTCGACGAGCGGTGCCCTGTCCGGCTAATGTGCCGGCAGGATGGAGCCTCGCGATATCGGCCTGTTGCCTCGTTTTCTCCGGGTTTCGTCCTCGTATTGCGTCCGAAAGGTCGGGAATGGTGGCTGACGGGAAGACAATCTCCCGTGTCGGTATAGGGATGATCGTCGGCGCACTTGTCGCCGGCGCGACGAGCCCTGCCCGGGCTTTCGACCCCTTCGGCTGGTTCTCCGAAAAGCCACCGGCCGTGACGGCGCAGGCGCTCGCCTATCAGTTCGAGGTCACCGGCCTTGGCTCCGACAAGGATGCCGAACAGGCCGTCCGGGACGTCTCCCTCCTCTACCGCCTGCGCAACGAGGCGCCCCAGAACGGCGACGAGCTGATGCGCCGCGCCGAGGCGGACCTGCCGCGCATCGTCGATGCCCTCTGGGGCTCGGGCTATTACGCCGCCCGCGTCATCATCCGCGTCGGCGGCAACACGCTCACCATCGAACGGCCGACCGTGAGCGGCCTGCGCTCAGGGCTCGACGGATTTCGCGGGCGCGCCCTCGTGCCGGTCGGCATCGAGGTGATCCCCGGCCCGATGTACAGGTTCAGCCGTGTCGAGGTCATGGACGGCCGCTCGCAGCTGCCCTTTTCGCACGCAGTCCTGCCGCCCCGTGTCGTGACGCTGAAACCGGGCGAACCCGCCCGCACCGCCAGCGTGCTCGCCGCCGCGGCCGAACTCGCTGACCATTTCCGCGATCTCAGTCATCCCTTCGTCAAGGTCGGCCGGCGCGTGCCGGTCATCGACCATGCGACCCGCAGCGTGAACCTGACCTTCGTCGTCGATCCCGGCGCCAAGGCTGGCATCGGCGGCATCGGCGTCTCCGGCACGCGCAACGTCGATCCCGCCGTCGTGCGTTCGTTCATCTACGCCCAGCGCGGCGACCCCTATTCCCGCCGCGCCATTGCCGACATCCGCCGCTCGGTGACGCGCATCGAGGCGCTCGGGGGCGCGCGCATCCGCGAGAGCGAGACGCTCGACACCGACGGCAACCTGCCGCTCGATGTCGAGGTGACCGAACGCCTGCCGCGCGTGCTCGGCGGCTCTGTGCGCTATTCGACCGTCGACGGTCCGGCGCTGAAAGCCTACTGGATGCACCGCAACCTGTTCGGCGGCGCGGAACGACTGCGCCTCGACGCGGACCTGTTCTATTTCACCGGGCAGCAGAACTTCTTCGGCGGCAGCAGCCGGCGCGGCTTCGACCCCAACGATATCGGCGGACGCCTGTCTGCCTCGTTCCTGAAGCCGGCGCTGTGGGGCACGCGCAACGACCTGCTCGCGGATGTCTATGTCCAGCGCGAACTGACGCCGAACTATACGAGCGAACTCGGCAACGCGACGGTCGCCATCCGCCACCGCTTCTCGGACAGTTTCTCCGTGCGCGGCGGCATCGAGGGCGAGGTCGGCCGTTCCGTCGATCCGCTCGGCCGCTTCCAGTACGGCCTGGTCGGTCTGCCGCTGGGCCTGACTTACGACACCACCGACCGGCCGCTCGACCCGACGCGCGGCATCCGCGTCAATGCGTCCTTCACGCCCTATCACGGCTTCGGCGATGCGCCGCAGTTCTTCGCCATCGGCCGCGTGCAGGCGTCCTACTACTACTCGCTCGACGAGGCCGCCCGCTACATCCTCGCCGGCCGCGTCGCCTTCGGCTCGATCCTCGGCGGCACCCTGTCGGCCATTCCGGCGGCACGGCGCTTCTATGCCGGTGGCGGCGGCTCGGTGCGTGGCTTTGAATACAAGAGCCTCGGCCCCCGCGACGCTTTCGGCAACGTCATAGGCGGCATGAGCCTGTTCGAGGCCTCGATCGAGGCGCGCATCAAGATCACCGACACGATCGGAGTGGTGCCCTTCTTCGACATGGGCCAGGCCTATTCCGGTTCGTTCCCGAACGGCTCGGCCCCGATGCGCTACGCGGCCGGCCTCGGCCTTCGCTATTATACGGCGGTCGGCCCCATCCGGTTCGACGTGGCCGTGCCGCTCGCGCGCCGCCAGGGCGAGAAGCCCTGGGCCTTCTATGTCAGCATCGGGCAGGCGTTCTGATGAAGAAGCTGCGATACGCCCTCCTCATCCTTGTCCTCGCCGGCATCGGCTTCGGCCTTCTGTGGCGCGGCCCCGCGCTGCATGCGCAGGAGGATCAGGGCGTTCTCGCGGGTTTCATCTCGCGGATGATCTCCTCGCCGGGCTCGCAGGTCTCCATCGGCGCGGTCGACGGCCCGCTGTCGTCCGACGCCGTGATCCGAAACGTCACGGTCGCGGATGCGCAGGGCGTCTATCTCCGGATCGACACGATCCGCCTCGTCTGGCGTCGCCTCGCCCTGCTGTCGCGCCGGCTGGAAATCCAAAATCTGGAGATCGGCCGCGTCGAATTCCTGCGCAAGCCCTTGCCCGATCCGAACGCGCCACCGCCGGCGGCGGACGGCCCTCTGCTTCCCGAACTGCCGCTGAAGGTCGAGATCGGCAAACTGGCGCTCGGCGAACTCGTCCTCGGTGAGCCGGTCATCGGCGTCGCGGCGCGTTTCTCGGCTTCCGGCACTGCATCCCTCGGTCCGCCGGCCGAAGGGCTGAGTGCAAACTTCGAGGTGCGCCGGCTCGACCAGCCGGGCCTCTCCGCGCTGAAGCTGACCTTCGTTCCGTCGACGCAGCAGCTCGACCTGTCGCTCCAGCATGACGAGCCGGCAGGCGGCATCGTCGCGCGCATTGCCGACATTCCCGGACAGCCGGCGGTGAAGCTGGATCTTGCCGGCGCGGGCCGCCTCGACGACTGGCGCGGCCGGATCGTGTTCGACGCAGGCACTGACATCAATGCACGGGGCGACGCGATCCTCTCGCGCGACAACCAGATCCGCCGCCTCGGCCTGAAGCTCACCTCGCGCATCGAGAAACTGCTGCCCCCGGCGGTCGGCGCGGTCTTCGCCGGCGACACGACCATCGACGGTCATCTCGTCTTCGGCGACGACGGCGGCTACGCCATCGAGAACTTCCGGCTGGGATCACAGCTCGCCGAACTGGTGCTCGGCGGCCATCTCACAGCTGATCGCACCATCAATGTCCGGGCGACGGCCCGCGCACTTCGCAACGAGGGCGGCGCAACGGCGCGCGGCGAGACGCGCCTCGAAACGCTCGTCTTCGATGCGACGGCGCGCGGACCGGTCGCGGCGCCCCGCGTCGATGGCCGGCTCGACCTGCGCGGTCTCGCAAGCCCCGCCGTCCGGTTGGGAGCGGTGAATGCCACCCTGTCGGCGGAACCGGTCACCGAAGGCAACCAGCGCTACCGCATCGCGCTGGACGGCCGCGTGGACGGGCTGAAGCTCGCCGACGAGGGCCTCTCCGAGGCGCTGGGCGAGCGCATCGCGCTAAACCTGCGCGCCGGCGTCGATGACGAGGCCATCACCAGCGTCTCCGATCTCTCCGCCACCACGCCGAACCTGAAGCTCGCCTTCACCGGCCGCACCGGCGCGAAACTGCTCGACGGGCAGGTGCGCGCCGAGATTTTCCGCCTGCAGGCGCTGTCGCGCCTCGCCGGCCGGCCGCTCGCCGGACGCGGCTTCGTCGAGGCAGTGGTGACGGGCGATCCTTCGGTGTCGCAGATGCGCGCCGTGCTGGACGGGCGTCTCACCGAACTCGTCCTTGGGCATCCGGTCGCGGATCGCCTCGCCGGACGGCAGCTTGTTCTGGCCGGCGCGGTGACGCGCCAGCGCGAGGCCATGACACTGGAGGCCGTAAGCCTGCGTGGCCAGCACATCGCCGCGACCCTCAACGGCGGCATGGGCAACGGGCGCCTCGACCTGCGCGCCAACCTGAGCTTGCCCGACCTTCGGCAGATCGATGGCCAGCTCGCCGGCGCGGCGCGCGCCGACGCTCACGTCTTCGGTGACGCGCTCGACCCCGACGTGTCGCTGACCGTCGCGGCGCCAGACGTGCGTGCCCAGAACCGCCCGATCCGCGATCTCCGTTTGGCACTGACAGCCCGCACCGTGGCAAGCACGCCAAACATCGCTCTGACCGGCAGCGGCGATGTCGATGGCAAGCCGCTGCTGGCGGACCTGGCCGCACAGGCGCGTTCCGGGGGCATCTGGTCGCTGGAAAGGCTGTCGTTCCGCCTCGGCTCGGTTTCGGCCGAGGGGCAGGGCCAGATCGCGCCCGGCAATCTCGCGACCGGCAGGCTGGCGATCACCGCCGGCAATCTCGACGACCTGTCGCCGCTGACCCTGACCCGTCTCTCGGGCAGCCTGCGGGCCGCAATCACGGCGGACGCCGCGAACGGCCGCCAGCGCGTCGTCGTCGAGGGCGACGCGCAGCGCATCGTTGCGGGTCCCGCGCGGCTCAATTTCCTGCGCGCCAATCTGTCCGGCGACGACCTTTACGGCCGCCCGGTGCTGAACGGCGAGGCGACCGTGGACCGGCTCGTCGCCGGCGGCGAGACCATCGAGCGCATCAACTTCCGCGCCAGCGGCACCTCGGGCGCGACCGACCTGAACCTGACCGCCAATGCGCGCGGCTTCGCGCTGGCGACAGCAGGCCGACTCGTGCCCGGCACCCCGCATCGGCTCGACCTCGCCTCGTTCAGCGCCACCCGCTCCGGCGCGCGCATTGCCCTGACCCAGCCCGCGACGTTGCTTCTCGAAGGTTCCTCGATCCGCACCCAACGCCTCGTCGTCGGCCTTCAGGGCGGCGAGGTCGAGGTGTCCGGCAAGCTCGGCGCGGACCTCGACGCGCAGGTCGCGGCGCGGCGCGTGCCGCTCGCCGCTCTCGACATCCTCGCGCCGGGAACGGGGCTTCGCGGCACGCTCGACGCCCGCGCCACCCTGCGCGGCCCGGCTGCGACACCGCAGGGTCCTTACGAGGTGACGCTGCGCGGGCTCTCCGCGCCGGCCACCCGCAATTCCGGCGTGCCGGCCCTCGACATCACCGCGCGTGGTGCGTTGCAGGGCCAGCGCGCGACCGTCGATGCCAAGATCGCCGGCGGACGCGCCATCGCCCTCGAAATCAGCGGTTCCGCGCCCATCGGTCCGTCAGGGGCCTTCGATCTGCGAGCCCGCGGCACGCTGGACGCGGCGCTCGCCAATGCCCAGCTCGCCGGTTCCGGCCGCCGTGTCGCCGGCCGCGTCGCCATTGACGGTGCGCTGCGCGGCACCCGCGCCAGCCCCGACATCCAGGGGTCCGCCACCCTTTCCGGCGGCTCGTTCGCCGACCCGTTGCAGGGTGTGACGCTGACCGCCATCGAGGGCCGCGTCACCGGACGCGGCAACGACATCGCCATCGAACGGCTGACTGCCCGCGCCAAGAACGGCGGGACGATTTCAGTGTCGGGCCGGGTCAATGCCGATCCGAACCGCGGCTTTCCGGCGGACCTGCGCATCGCGGCCAGCAATGCCGAACTCGTCTCCAGCGACATCGTCAGCATGATCGCGAGCCTGAACCTCGCAGTGTCCGGCCCGCTGGCGACCGCGCCGCGCCTCTCCGGCCGCATGGACGTCACGACCATCGAGGTGCGCATCCCCGACCGCCTGCCCTCCACCGCCGAGCCGCTGCGCGACGCCCGCCATGTCAACGCTCCCGAGCAGACACGGGCAAGGCTGGCGCAGATCGCCCGCCAGCGTGCCGAGGCCGCCCGCGGCCGCCGGCAGCCGGTCTTCAACGCGACGCTGGACGTGACACTGGACGCGCCCGGCCGGGTCTTCGTCCGCGGCCGGGGCATGGATGCCGAACTCGGCGGCCAGCTTCGCCTCACCGGCACCACCGCCGACATGCGCGCCAACGGCGCCTTCGAGCTGCGGCGCGGCCGCCTGTCGCTGCTGACCCAAAGGCTCGACTTCACCCGTGGCCGCGTCACTTTCGGTGGCGGCGACCTGATCCCCGACCTCGATTTCGTCGCCGAGACCCGCGCCACCGACGTCACCGCCACGGTGACGGTCAGCGGCCGGGCGACCCAGCCGGAATTCGCCCTATCGTCGGTCCCCGCGCTGCCGCAGGACGAGGTGCTGTCGCGCCTGCTGTTCCAGCGCGCCGCAGCGGGCCTGTCGCCGTTCCAGGCCGTGCAGCTGGCACAGGCCATCGCCACCCTGTCCGGACGCGGCGGGCCGGATACGTTCGAGGCGACGCGCCGGGCGCTGGGCGTCGACAATCTCGACGTGACCACCGGCGCCAGCGGCCCGGCGGTCGGCGCATCGCGGGCGATCAACGACCGCGTCCGCATCGGCGTCAGGGCCGGCGCGAAGCCGGAAGCGAGCGCGGTGGGCGTCGACATCGACCTGACTCGCCGCATCCGCATCCAGACCGAGATCGGCGCGGACGGGCGGGCGGCAGCGGGCATCGGCGCCGAGATCGAGTATTGACCATGCGCTGACAGGCCTGCCGGCCTGTGGCGGCCGGAGTAGTCTCCGCCGCATGGACGATTCTCATCACGTCATTCGCATCGCGGCCGCGCTCATCGTAAACGATGAGGGTCAGACGCTCGTGGTCCGCAAGCAAGGGACCCCGTTCTTCATGCAGGCCGGCGGCAAGATTGAGCCCGGCGAGACTCCACGGCAGGCGCTGGCGCGGGAACTGGCGGAGGAGCTGGGCGGTCTCTGGCACGAGGAGAGCTTCGCCCATCTTGGCCAGTTCTCGGCCCCTGCCGCCAATGAGGCGAATCATCGCGTCGAAGCCGATGTTTTCGCCGTCGGGGCGCCGACGACCATCGCCCCCGCTGCGGAAATCGCCGAGGCGGTCTGGATCGACCCGCGCGATCGATCGTTGCCGCTCGCCCCGCTGAGCCGTGACCATGTCCTGCCGTTGGCCCGGTGGACGCAGACGGGCGATCAGTCCCGATCCGGCGCTCCCAGCGGGAAGAAGTGGCGATAGGGCCGCCCGCCGTCGATCGCCTTCGCGAATGAAGGGCGCGCATTGAGCCGCGCACGATAGGCCTTCACGAGCGGAAAGCGGTCGTCGATGGCATGGCTCCAGTCGGCATAGAACAGCGCGGGTGCCGCCGCGCAGTCGGCGAGGGTAAACGCATCCCCGGCTGCCCATTGCCGGTCGACCATGTGGTTCTCCAGCCAGCGATAGGCCGCCTCCAGCATCGCCCGGGCGTCGGCGACGCCGCGTGCATCGCGCTCCGTCTCCAGCCGAAGCACGTCGAAGACCAGCTTCTGCTGTGGCGTCATGACGTAATTGTCGAAAAAGCGGTCGAGGAACCGCACCTCCAGAGCCGCCTTCGGATCGTTCGGGATCAGCCGCACCGGGCCAGGATGATGCAGCGCCAGGTGTTCGATGATGATGCTGCTTTCGATGACGGCCCGGCCGCCATCCACAAGGACCGGGAAGCGCTTCATAGGCCAGAGCGCGGCGAGTTCCTCGCCGGCCGCGCGATCTTCGAGACCGAGGACGCGGAAGTCGAACGGCGTGTCGTTCTCGTAGAGCGCGATCAGCGCCTTCTGGCAGTAGGATGAAAAGGGATGCCCGTAGAATGTCAGGTTCATCGTCTCAGACCTCCCGCTTGCGCCGGTGGCGCAGCAGCACGGCGCCGGTATCGAGGCCGCGCGCCTCGACGAGGGTCAGCGGCAGGTTCGGCGCGCTGTCGCCGAACAGTCTCATGCCCGAGCCCTGGACGGACGGCGTCAGCAGGATGCGGTATTCGTCGATCAGGTCCAGCGCGACGAAGCTCTTCACGAGATTGCCGCTGCCGAAGATGAAAATGTCTTTGTCCACGCTCGCCTTCAACTCAGCGACGCGGGCGGCGGGGTCGTCGCTCACGACGGCGTTCCAGCCGGGATCGCCCGTCAATGTCCGGGAGAAGACCGTTTTCGGCTTGGCGTTCATCTCTTTCGCATAGGCGTGTTCGGCGGCGGGGCTGTCCGGATTGGTCTCCGCCTCGGACCAGAATGCCTTGTTGAAGGCGAAATTGACCCGGCCGTAGATGAAATGGCTGGACTGCGCCATGGCCGCGCCGGCCCAGGCTTCCATGTCATCAGACCATTCCGGCGGGATGAACTCGCCGTTCGGCCCGGCATAGAAACCGTCGAGACTGGTGAACACCGACAGAACCACCTGAGGCATCCGCGACCTCCTTGCCATCAATACCACTTGCAAATCGAAATCGGTTTCGACTTAGTCATACTGATTTTATATTGCAAGCGGTTTTATCTGAAGGTAATGATTTCGATGATGGAAACCGCCAACCGCTCGGGCTGCCCGATCAATCTCACGCTGGAAGTACTCGGCGACCGCTGGAGCCTCATCGTCATCCGCGACCTGATGTTCGGGAACCGGCGGCATTTCCGCGAGCTGATGGCTCATTCCGAAGAAGGCATCGCCTCCAACATCCTCGCCGACCGATTGAGGCGGCTGGTCGAAAGAGGCCTCCTGTCGAAGCGCGACGACCCCAGTCACAAGCAGAAGGCAATCTACAGCCTGACCGAACCGGCCATCCAGCTTGTGCCGCTGCTGGCCCAGATGGCCGCATGGGGCCGCCGGCACATGCCGGTGTCCGAGGAACTGTCGATCCGCGCGGAGCTGCTGGAACAGGGGGGCCCACCGCTGTGGGCGGCCTTCATGGAGGAGCTGCGCCATCAGCATCTCGGTGCGCCGAAGCCGGAGCGCTCGGTCTTCGCGGAACTGCAGACAGCCTACGAGGGCGTGGTGGCGCGGAAGGCGGCCGGGGCGACGGCCTGAGCTCTTTCCAGCGCTGTTGACCAAGGCGGCGATCTGGCCGCTGCCGGCCACGTCTCCGTTGCTGATCCCGTTTCTCCACCATCGATTCCACGGCTTGTTGACTCTCAAGTCTCGTAGGAACAAAATAGGAACATAATGACAGCACGCCCCGACACACTCGCGGCGCTGAAGGACGCTCTCGCGCGCATCGAGCCAAGAGCGATGCCCTCGGCGTTGCCGCATTTCCCACTCGGCCTTGCGTCCCTCGACGGGCCACTCGGCGGTGGGCTGACGCTCGGCGCCATCCACGAAGTCTTCGCCGCGAGCCCCTCCGATGGCCCGGCGGCGACGGGCTTCGCCCTTGCACTGGCCATGCGCGCCGCCCCTGCCGCCCGCCTCGTCTGGGTGCGCCAGCGCATGGTGGATGTCGAGTTCGGCCGACCGCACGGGCCAGGCCTTGCGAGCCTCGGGCTCGATCCCGGCCGTATCGTGCTGGTCCGCGCGGACGATGCGGCCGCCGCTGTCAGGGCAGCCCGGGACGCGGCGCGCGCGGGCATCCTCGGTGCAGTCGTCGTGGAATTCTGGGGCGAGCCGAAGGTCCTCGATCTCACCGCCTCGCGCCGCCTGTCGCTGACATCGAGCGAAACCGGCGTCACCGTGCTGATAGTGCGGATCGGCGCGGAACCTGCACCGAGCGCCGCCGCCTCGCGCTGGGAGGTGCGCGCTGCGCCCTCGCGTCCGCTGGAGGCCGGCGCGCCCGGCCATGCCGTCTTTTCGATCACCCTGTTGCGCCATCGTGCGGGCCTCCCCCCGCGGCAATGTCTGGTGGAGTGGGACCGTGACCAATGCCGCTTCCGCGATGGATCGCCGCTATCTCGCCGTCTGGATGCCGTTCCTGCCGGCCGAAAGGCTGCGCCGGTCGGCAAACCCGTCGAGGCCGGAGAGGTCGTCGGCCTCCGCAGGGCCGGATGACGCCGCCCTCGTCCTCACCGAGAAGACGCGCGGGGCGCTGCGTCTCGCCGCCATCGACCGGCGGGCCTTCGCGCTGGGGCTGTCGCCCGGCCTCGCGCTGGCGGATGCCCGCGCGCGTCTGCCCGATCTCGTCGCGGTCGAACATGATCCCGCCGCCGACCGCGCCTTTCTCGGCCGGCTGGCCGACACCTGCGACCGTTATACGCCGCTCGTGGCGCTCGACGAGCCGAACGGCCTCGTGCTCGACATCACCGGCTGCGCCCATCTGTTCGGGGGCGAAAAGACTCTGCGCACCGATCTGCACGCCCGGATCGAGGGCATCGGCCTCACCGTCCGCTCGGCCATTGCCGGCACGCCCGAGGCGGCGCGGACGAATGCGCGCTTCGGCGCGGCCGCCATCGTGCCGCCCGGCGGCGAGGCTGATGCGGCCCGGCCGCTGCCCGTCGCCGCGTTGGAAGCGGGAGCCGAAGCCACCCTCGCCCTGACGCGCGCCGGGCTCAAGACCATCGGCGATCTCGTCGACCGCCCGTCCGAACTCCTCTCCGCGCGGTTCGGAGAAGCGCTGACGACGCGGCTCGCCCGTCTCATCGGCCGAGAAGACCGGCGCATCGCCCCCCGCCGCGCGCCGCCGCCCTATCTGGTCGAACGCCGCTTCGCCGAACCCATCGGCCGCGAAGAGGACATGCTGGCGACGCTCTCCCTGCTGGCGGGGCGGGTCGGCCTTCTTCTGGAACAGCGCGGCGAGGGCGGCCGCCGGTTCGAGGCGAGCTTCTTCCGGACCGACGGCGCCGTCAGGCGCATCGCAGTCGAGGCCGGTCGGCCACTGCGCGAGGCTCCGGCGCTGCAGCGGCTGTTCCGGGAGCGGATCGACGCCCTCGCCGACCCCATCGATCCCGGCTTCGGCTTCGACCTGATCCGCCTTGCCGTGGTCCATGCCGAGCCCTTCGCGACGGTGCAGGCGAGCCTCGATGGTCACGAACAGGCGGACGAGGACACGGCCGCCCTGATCGACCGCCTCGCAGCGCGGTTCGGCCGCGCCGGCGTGCTGCGCTTCGCATCCCTGAACTCGCACGTGCCCGAACGCTCCGAGGCCTTCGTGCCGGCGCTCGACGCCGGGCCGGCATGGCCGCGCCCCGGCGACCTTCCGCCACTTGAACGGCCCTTGCAGATCTTCGACCCGCCGCAAGCCGTCGAGACGCTGGCCGAGGTGCCCGACGGCCCGCCGATCACCTTCCGCTGGCGGCGCGCGACACACCAGATCGCCCACGCCGAGGGACCTGAGCGCATCGCCGCTGAATGGTGGCGCGACGGACCGGCCGCCTTCACCCGCGACTATTACCGCGTCGAGGATAGCGAGGGTCGGCGCTTCTGGATCTACCGCGACGGCCTCTACGGTCGCGAGGCGGAGCATCCGCGCTGGTTCCTGCACGGCCTGTTCGCGTGAGACGGCGATGACCGAGCCTCTACACCCGCCGGCCAATGCCAACGTCCCTGCTCTCGCCTATGCGGAACTGGCGACGGCGAGCAATTTTTCGTTCCTGCGCGGCGCGTCGCACGCCCGCGACCTCGTGCTGACCGCGCTCGCTCTCGGCCATGCCGGCATCGGCATCGCAGACCGCAACACGGTAGCCGGCGTCGTGCGCGCCTACAGCTTCCTGAAGCAGGTGCGCGCGGAGGGCCTCATCCCGCCGGACAAGGTACGCGAAGGCTCCGGGCCCGGCGAGTTCGTCTTTGTCGAGAACGACGCGGCGGCGCGCCTCGGCCTGGCGCAGGCTGCGATCAAGGCGGTGGCGACGTCCTTCCGTCTAGCGGTCGGCACGCGCTTCGTCTTCTGCGACGGCACACCTGATATCATCGCCTATCCCGCCAACCGGCAGGGCTGGGCGCGCATCTGCCGGCTGCTCACGGTCGGCAACCGGCGCGGCAGGAAGGGCGAATGCATCCTCAAGCTCGACGATCTCCTCGCCGATGCGCGCCACCTCCTGATGATCGTCATGCCCGGCGAAACGACGGCAGACCTGTCGGCGGTGCTCGAGCGGCTGAACGACGTGGCCGATGGTTCACTCTGGCTCGGTGCAGCCATGGCGCGCCGGGGTGACGACCGCCGTCGGCTCGCCGGACTGAAGCGCATCGCCGACGCCGCCCGCGTTCCGCTCATCGCCGTCAACGACGTGCTCTATCACGCGCCCGGCCAGCGCGACCTGCAGGATGTCATCACCTGCATCCGCGAGGGCGTGACGATCGAGGCCGCGGGCCGGATTCTGGAGGCCAATGCCGAGCGCCACCTGAAATCGCCGCGCGAAATGATCAGGCTGTTCGTCGACTGCCCCGAGGCGATCGAGGAGACTCAGCATCTGCTCCACCGCGTCGAGTTCGGTCTTGGCGAGCTGAAATACGAATATCCGGAAGAGCCCGTGCCACCCGGCTGGACGCCACAGGCCTATCTGGAGCATCTCACCTGGGAGCGCGCCGAGAAGCGCTATCCCGCCGGCATTCCCGACAAGGTGAGGACGCTCATCGCAGCCGAGTTCAGGCTGATCGCCGAGCGCGACTATGCCCGCTACTTTCTCACCATCGTCGACATCGTGCGCGTCGCCGAGGACAAGGGCATCCTCTGCCAGGGCCGCGGTTCGGCTGCCAATTCCGCCGTCTGCTATGCACTCGGCATCACGGCGGTAGACCCGAACGAACACGACGTGCTCTTCGCCCGCTTCATTTCGACCGAGCGGCGCGAGCCGCCCGACATCGACGTCGATTTCGAGCACGAGCGGCGCGAGGAGATCATCCAGCATATCTACCGGCGCTACGGCCGCGAGCGCGCCGGCATCGCCGCCACCGTCATCAGCTACCGCCCCCGCAGCGCCATCCGCGAGGTCGGCAAGGTGATGGGCCTGACAGAGGACGTGACCGCGCGGCTCGCCGGCATGGTCTGGGGCAGTTGGGGCACGGAAATCGGCGACAACTATATCCGCTCCGCTGGCCTCGACCCGATGAACCCGGTGATCCGTCGCGCGGTCGATCTCGCGGACCGGCTTCTCGGCTTTCCACGCCACCTCTCCCAGCATGTCGGCGGCTTCGTGCTCTCGCGCGGGCGGCTGGATGAGACGGTGCCCATCGGCAATGCCGCCATGGTCGATCGCACCTTCATCGAATGGGACAAGGACGACATCGACGCGCTGGAGCTGATGAAGGTCGACGTGCTGGCGCTCGGCATGCTCACCTGCATCCGCAAGGCCTTTGACCTGATCCGGCTGCATGAGGGCAAGGAATACGACCTCGCCACTGTGCCGGACGACGAGGAAGCGGCGAAACCGGTCTACGACATGCTCTGCAAGGGCGACTCGATCGGCGTCTTCCAGGTCGAGAGCCGCGCCCAGATCAACATGCTGCCACGACTGAAGCCGAGGAAATTTTACGACCTCGTCATCCAGGTGGCGATCGTCCGGCCTGGCCCCATCGAGGGCGACATGGTCCATCCTTATCTGAGACGGCGGAGCGGGGTGGAGAAAGTCGAGTTTCCCGAGCCATCGCCCGAGCATGGCCTACCCGATGAGCTCCACAGCGTGCTCGGCAAGACTTTGGGCGTCCCGCTCTTTCAGGAACAGGCGATGAAGCTCGCCATGGTCGCGGCCAAGTTTACAGACGACGAGGCGAACGGCTTGCGCAAGGCCATGGCGACCTTCCGCAATGACGGCACCATCCATCTGTTCAAGCATAAGATGATCGATGGCATGGTCCGGCGCGGCTACGAGAAAAGCTTCGCCGAGCGTTGCTACCGGCAGATCGAGGGTTTCGGCAGCTACGGCTTCCCGGAGAGCCACGCCGCCTCCTTCGCCAAGCTCGTCTACGTCTCCTCGTGGATCAAATGCCTGCATCCCGCGGTCTTCGCCTGCGCGCTCCTGAATTCGCAACCCATGGGCTTCTATGCGCCGGCGCAGATCGTCCGCGACGCCCGCGAGTACGACGTCGAGGTGCGGCCCGTCGACATCAATGCCAGCGGGAAAGACAACAGGCTGGAACGCAACGCCAAGGGCGAACTGACGCTGCGCCTCGGCTTCCGGCAGGTCGACGGCTTTCACGACGACTGGGCGCAGGCGCTGGTCGCCGCGCGCAGCGGCGGCTTCGCCGATATCGAGACGCTCAGGATGCGCACGCATTTGCCGGTCCGCGCACTGCATCTGCTCGCCGATGCCGACGCCTTCCGCTCCATCGGGCTCGACCGGCGCGACGCGCTTTGGGCCGTGCGCCGTCTGCCGGACGACAAGCCGCTGCCGCTCTTCGCCGCCGCCGAGGCGCGCGAACTTGCCGCCGAGGCCGACGCCCACCTGCCGGCCATGCCGCTTTCGGAACATGTCGCCGCCGATTACCAGACGGTGAGTCTTTCGCTGAAGGGCCACCCGATGCAGTTTCTGCGCGAGACTTTCCGCAGCGAAGGCGTGCTGACCTGCAGAGAGGCCGCAGCCAGCCCGGACAAGCGCTGGGCGAAGGTCGCCGGCGTCGTGCTGGTGCGCCAGCGACCGGGCAAGGGCAATGCCATCTTCATCACGCTGGAGGACGAGACCGGCATTGCCAACGTGCTTCTGTGGTCGCGGAAGTTCGAGGCCTTGCGCGCCGCGGTCATGGGCTCGCGGCTGATGGTGGTGGAAGGCTTCATCCAGAAGAGCCCGGAGGATGTCGCCCACCTGATGGCCGAGACTGTCACCGACCGCACCGCCGAGCTGAAGCGCCTGTCAGCGGATCACGAGGCGCGGATCGAGGTCGCGCGCGCCGACGAGATCCTGCATCCGCAATATCCACGCGGACCGCATCACCCGCGCAATGTCCGCATCCTGCCAAAGTCGCGCGACTTCCACTGAGGCTGTCGCCTATCGCATTTTCTTCACGCGAACCGGCATTCGCTTCGCTCGAAATGCTCCGGTGCCGGAGGTCAGCCGGCAAGCGCCCGCTGGGTCCGTTCCGCGCCGATCGGCGCCACGTCAAAGGTCCGCGGGCTCTCGCCGCGCCGCCAGATCTCGACCATGGTCTCGTAGGCCGAGCCGAGATGCACGGCGAAACGGGCGGGATCGAACAGCGGAACGCTGTCGCGCGTCCGGACCAGCGTCTCCCGCAGCGCCCGCGCCGTGCCCGCGTCGTTGCCGAGCGCTATGGCCTTGGCCTTGTACTCGTCCATCGAGGTGGCGACGAGATGATCCATGCCGGCGGCCTTCACGACGCTGCCAGAGACGCGCGAGATGAAGGATTCTCCCGCCAGCGCCAGCAGCGGCGCGCCCATCCACAGAGCGTCGCTCGCCGTCGTGTGCGAACCGACAGGGAAGGTATCGAGCGCAAGATCGACAAGCCCGTAGCGCGCGAGGTGGCGGTCATTGTCCATGACCGGCCCGAAGATGAGACGGGCCGGATCGACGCCATGCGCCTCGGCGCGCGCGCGCAGCCTCTCGCTGATGGAACTGTCGCGCGACAGAAGCCAGAGCACGGAGCCTGGCACCGCCTTCAGGATGTCCATCCATGCGGCGAACAGCGCGCCGCCGACCTTGTAGACATGGTTGAACGAAGCGAAGACGAAGGCATTCTCGGGCAAGCCGACCATCTCGCGCGTCGGAATGTCCACCACGTCGCGGCTGCGCCTGTTCGGCTGGTAGCAGTCGGGCAGGCGGACCACCGCCTCCGAATAGCCGCCCTCCGCGCCCGCGGGGATGATGAACCGGTCGGCGATGATGTAGTCGGATTCGGCCATGCCGTAGGTGCCGGGATAGCCGAGCCAGTTCACCTGGATGGGCGCGGCGCGATATTTCAGCAGGCCGAGGCGCGAGCCACCCGTATAGCCCTTCAGGTCGACGAGGACGTGAACGCCGTCCTGCCTGACCTTCTCGGCGATCTGTCCCTCGTGGAGCGGCGCGACGTTCTCGAACCGGTCGAAGGCCGCGCGCACCCGGGCGCGTTCGGCATCCTCGGGCGCGGAATCGTAGGAATAGGCCACCAGTTCGAAACGCTGGCGATCAGTGCATTCCAGCACTTCGGTCAGCAGTTTCATCGTCGCGTGATTGTGGAAATCGTTGGAGAAATAGCCGATGCGCAGCCGCCCCTCGCCCGGCGGCTTCGGTAGCGGCGCCGACAGCGGAGCCTCCGGCCCCGGCAGGATGAGCGCGCGCCGCTCGGCGGCCGCCCGCTGCACCGCCAGATCGTCCGACATGGTCATGACGATGAAGGGCGACAGACCGGTTCTGCCGATCGTCGCGCTGAGCGGCTGCAACTGCGCCATCATCTCGTCGGCGAGATCCATCTCCGCCACATGCGCGGCCGAATGGGCGATCGTGGACATGAGCGAATACTGGTTCGGCAGCCGCTCCCGCACCATCTCGCCGAGATCGACCACGTGCTGATGCGCCGATATCTCGAACAGCAGGTCGACGAGCCGGGTCAGGATGTCGAGCCGCGCGCCGCTGGCGGCGGCGAGAGCCGCCTGCGCCTGCACCGCCCCGACCTTGTCGTCCTTGGCCACCAGCGCCATGATCTTGAACATGGCCGCCCAGCGATCGTCCGGAACCGTCGAGAGAACCTCGTCGGCGCCGCGGATGGCATCGTCATTGCGGCCGGTCTGGATCGCCTGCCCGATCTCGTAGAGATGCAGCGTCGCGCTGAGGTCGTCGAGCCGCAGTCCGAGCGAGAGCGCGGCCGCGTTCACGACGCCCGCATTCTGGAACACCGCGCCGAGCGGCAGCCAGGCATAGGCCTGCGCGTCGCGACCGATGGCGGCGCGGGCATGGGCCAAAGCGGCATCGTGATCGCCGCCGGCAAGCGCGATCATCATGCCGACGGCATCGATCTTGGCATGGCTGACGAGACCGGAAACATGGCGGACGATCTGCGCCGCGCTCTCGAAATTGCCGGCGCGCGCCATGCACCAGGCGAAGCTGACGAAGGCGTCGAGCCGCGACGTGTCGGCACGGGCGAGGCCGAGCCAGAGGCTGGCGGCGGTGGCGACCTCGCCGAGTGCGAGATGCGCGGCGGCCACCTGGTTGACGGTCTCGGGATCCGCGCTGCCGGTGCCGCAGGCGATGGCATCGCTCGCCGCGTCGCGCGCCGCCGTGGCGCGGTCCAGGAGGTCCCTGTGGGCACGATCTCCGGGCATGGCCAGGACCAGCTGGCGCGCGATGCGCAGGGCAATGGAGGCCTCGCCGCGGATCAGCGCGTGCTCGGCCGAGCGCGTCGCATGGTCGACCGCGTGACGGCGGCTGCGCTCGTCGAGCGGTCGGGTCCATTCGAGGGACGTTGCCATGCGTCATCTCCAGCAAGGCGTCGCCGGCCGCGCCCCGGCGGGACGCGGCTGGCCGTTAACGCACTCTTGCCGCAGATGGTTAACGCCGCTCTAACGGGGCCCCGGAAACGGCAAAGGGCGGCCCGAGGGCCGCCCTTCCCGATGGTCTTTCGTCTGCCGCGATATCAGCGGAGGAACTGGAGAACCTGCTGGTCGCCCTGCGAGGCGAAGGACAGGGCCGAGGTCGCAAGCTGCGCGCGGGTGTTGAGCGCGAGCAGGTTGGCGCCTTCCTCGTTCTGGTCGGCCAGGACGAGGTTGTCCGCGCCACCCTTCAGCGTGTTCATCATCGTCTTCGTGAAGTCCTGGCGGTTCTGCACCATGGAGAGGTTGGAACCGAAAGCCGACGACTGCGAACGGAGCGAGGAGAGCGCCGTCGAGAGTTCGCCGAGCACCGCGTCCAGGCTGGTGTCGCTGTCGGCCACCGAGGTCTGCTGCTGATCGATCCCGAGATTGGTCGAGTTGATCGGCTTGCCATCCTTGGACTGGATGGTGAGCGAGGAGGAACCCGTCTCGTTGAACGTGATCGCCAGGGCATCGCCGCGAAGCAGGTTGATGCCGTTGAAGGAGGCATCTTCCGCGGTGCGGTCGAGCTGCTGGCGCAGGTCGTTGAACTGGCGGATCATGTCGGAGCGGACGGTATTGCCGCCGATCGTGCCGCCCGTGCCGGTGGTGGCGACAGCGGTGTCGGTGACGGTCAGGTCGCTCGTCGAAAGGTTCTCGACGCGCAGCTTGCCGTTGTCGTTCGAGGCGCGAACCTTGCCGGTCAGGGACGAGTTGCCGTTGATCTGCGCGACAACCGCATCGACATCGGCGCTGGCGGCGATCGAGACCGTGACGGCCGTGGTGCCGACCGCGCCGCCGGTGAAGACGATGTCGCCCGTGCCGGTCGTGGCGGTGAAGGCGTAGCTCGCGCCCTGCCAGGACTTGTCCTGACGGGCCTGACGGATCGACGACTGCAGCGACTCGACCGTGCGGGTGATCGACTTGAGGCCGTTATCGGCGGCTTCCAGCGTCTTGATGCCGTTGGACATGGAGTCCAGCAGCGAGCCCAGATCGTTGGCGCGCGAGTTCAGCGCGGCGGAGGTGAAGAAGTTGGTGGGGTTGTCGAGGGCCGAATTGACCTTCTTGCCCGAGGCCAGGCGGCCCTGGATCGTCTCGCGAGACGACGCAATGTTCTGCAGGGCAAGGAGGTTCGAACGGACGCCACGCGAAATGGTGATGTCAGACATGAATACTACCCTCTCCTAGGGACCCCTGCTTCTGAGGGGTGGCCGGTACGCCTCCACATCCTGGGAGGGCCTTCTGTTCTTGAAGGCGGGGTGATCCTGCTCCCGACATCGTTAACAAAGCCCATACGGCAATCAGAATTTTACCATGCTCGGCAAGACGCCGTTTTCCTTAATGCTTTGCGCTCCTCGCGCGACCGGTCGCGAACCCCGCGACCAACGAAAAAGGGCGGCCCGAAGGCCGCCCCAAGTCTTGGTGGTCTAAACGTTCCGCTGTTGGATCAGCGGAGGAACTGCAGAACCTGCTGGTCGCCCTGCGAGGCGAAGGACAGGGCGGAGGTGGCGAGCTGCGCGCGGGTGTTGAGCGCGAGCAGGTTGGCGCCTTCCTCGTTCTGGTCGGCCAGGACGAGGTTGTCCGCGCCGCCCTTCAGCGTGTTCATCATCGACTTCGTGAAGTCCTGACGGTTCTGCACCATGGAGAGGTTGGAACCGAAGGACGACGACTGCGAGCGGAGCGAGCCGAGCGCCGTCGAGAGCTTGCCGAGCACCGCGTCCAGGCCGGAGTCGCTGTCGGCCACCGAGGTCGCCTGGGCATCGATGCCGAGATTGGTCGAGTTGATCGACTTGCCATCCTTGGACTGGATGGTGAGCGAGGAGGAACCCGTCTCGTTGAAGGTGATGCTGAGGGCATCGCCACGGAGCAGGTTGATGCCGTTGAAGGAGGCATCTTCCGACGTCCGGTCGAGCTGCTGGCGCAGGTCGTTGAACTGCTTGACCAGGTCGGCGCGGACGGTGTTGCCGCCGATCGTGCCGCCCGTGCCGGTGGTGGCGACGGCGGTGTCGGCGACGGTCAGGTCGCTCGTCGAGAGGTTTTCGACGCGCAGCTTGCCGTTGTCGTTCGAGGCGCGGACCTTGTTGGTCAGCGAGGAGTTGCCGTTGATCGAGGCGACGACGTCATCGACCGAAGCGTTGGCAGCGACCGAAACCGTGACGGCCGTGGTGCCGACCGCACCGCCGGTGAAGGCGATGTCGCCGGTGCCGCTCGTGGCGGTGAAGGCGTAGCTCGCGCCCTGCCAGGACTTGTCCTGACGGGCCTGACGGATCGACGACTGCAGCGACTCGACCGTCTTCGTGATCGACTTCAGGCCGTTATCGGCAGCTTCCAGCGTCTTGATGCCGTTGGACATGGAGTCCAGCAGCGAGCCCAGATCGTTGGCGCGCGAGTTCAGCGAAGCGGCCGTGAAGAAGTTGGTCGGGTTGTCGAGGGCCGAGTTGACCTTCTTGCCCGAGGCCAGACGGCCCTGGATCGTCTCGCGCTGCGAAGCGATGTTCTGCAGCGAAAGCAGGTTCGAACGGACGCCACGCGAAATGGTGATGTCGGACATGTTTAGTACCCTTTCCTAGGGACCCCTGCTTCTGAGGGGTGGTCGATGACGCCTCCCGTTCCTGGGAGGGCCTTCAGTTCTCGAAGGCTCGCCGACTTTGGCCGCCGCCATTTAAGAAATGCTTTTTTCTTGGGCGCGATTTTCCATCTTCGTATTGATGGTGAATACAATGGAAACAATACTTAATTTACCAAATATTAACCTTGACAAATTACTTACATAAAGGATTTCGCAACACATTCGAGGCGCCCACCATGTCCGACGTGATCCTGCCCGGCAGCGCCGATGCGGTCGTCCGGGAGCCCGGCGAAGGCCTGGAGCTCGGCCTGCTGCTGCGCGCCGAGGAGATCGATACGGTCGGCAAATCCATCGCCTGGCTGGTCCAGGAAATGCTGCTGAACGGCTTCGACGCGATCAGCCATGCCGATCTCGCGGCGCGCGTCGAGGCGATCCTCCAGGCCATGCCGAGCGCGCGGCCGATCGTTCTCGCCATGCAGTTCGCGATCATGGACGAGGATTTCGGCCTCGCCCTGAGACATGCCAGCCTGCTGGTCGCGCGCGAGACGGCGCTGATGGAACTGGCGCTCGCTCACCAGCGCGCGTCTGCCACGCGCCCGTGAGGCCACTGCCGGTTGGGCGATCTTTACCGCTCGTTTACCATAAATGGCCATGCTCCGGCCGATATAACGGCCAGGAACAGTCCATGCGCGTGGTCATACTCGCCGGCGGTCGCGGCACCCGCATCGCCGAGGAATCCGACACCAAGCCGAAGCCGATGGTCGATATCGGCGGCCGGCCAATCCTCTGGCACATCATGCGCCACTATGCGGCGCAGGGCTTCGACGACTTCGTCATTGCCGGCGGCTACAAGGCCGATGTCATCAAGCGCTTCTTCCTGGACGAGATCCAGATGGCCGGCGACCTCACCGTCGATACGCGCCGCGGCAAGATCTCCCGGTCGGGCCCAATCTTCGACAACTGGCGCGTCCGCATCGTCAATACCGGCCTCGACACCAATACCGGCGGCCGCATCCTGCGCCTGAAGCCGCATCTCGACGGCCAGCCGTTCCTCGTCACCTATGGCGACGGCGTCTCCAACGTGCCGGTGCAGGCGGTGATCGACCAGCATCGCGCCCGCGGCCATACCGCGACCATCACCGCCGTCCGTCCCCCTGCCCGCTTCGGCGGTATCCGCTTCGACGGCGACGATGTCGCCGGCTTCGTCGAAAAGCCGCAGATCGGCGAGGGTTGGATCAATGGCGGCTTCGCGGTCTTCGAGCCGGGCGTGTTCGACTGCCTCGCGGTTGGCGGCGACACCGGCTCGTTGGAGATCACGCTTTACGAGCGCCTCGCGCGCGAGGGCCGGCTCGGCGCCTACCGCCATGATGGCTTCTGGCAATGCGTCGACACGCTGCGCGAACTGCGCCTGCTGCAGAGCCTGTGGGACAGCGGCAAGGCGCCGTGGAAGACGTGGGACGACGAGCCGATCCGTTCGGCAGCGGCGGCGTGAGGGCAGCATGAAGGTTCTCGTCACCGGTCACGCCGGGTATGTCGGGTCGGTCGCGACGCAGGTTCTCGCCGAGGCCGGCCACACGGTCATCGGCCTCGACACCGGCTATTTCCTGCCTTGCAACACCGAGGGCATGACGCCGGCCGACCCGGCGCAGGTCATCCTCAAGGACGTGCGCGAAGTCACTGCCGCTGACCTTGCCGGCATCGACGCGATCCTGCACCTCGCCGCGCTTTCCAACGACCCGATGGGCGACCTCGCCCCGGAGTTGACCGCCGCCATCAACCGCGACGCGACCATCGCGCTGGCGAAGGCCGCCAAGGCCGCTGGCGTCTCGCGCTTCGTCTTCGCCTCGTCCTGCTCGATCTACGGTGCCGGCAATCCCGACCTGCTGCTGGACGAGACCGCGCTGGTCAATCCGCTGACGCCCTATGCGGCGAGCAAAGTGGAGTCCGAGGCCGGTCTTCTGGCGCTCGCCGATGAGAGCTTCGTGCCGACCTTCATGCGCAACGCCACCTGCTATGGCCTGTCGCCGCGCGTGCGCGTGGACCTCGTGCTGAACAACCTTGTCTGCTCGGCGCTGTCCACCGGCGAGGTGCGCCTCCTGTCTTCGGGTCTCGCCTGGCGACCGCTGCTCCACTGCCGCGACCTCTCGCGCGCCGCCACGGCGATCCTCGCCGCCGACGCCGACAAAGTGCGGGGGGAGGCCTTCAATATCGGCCGAAGCGACGAGAACCATCTGGTCCGTGACATCGCCACCATCGTGGCGGAAGCCGTGCCGGGCTCGAAGGTGACCTATGGCGCGGGTGACACGATCGACCCCCGCTCCTATCGTGTCGATTTCACGAAATTCGCGGAAGCCTTCCCGGACTTCCGTTTCCTGCACACGGCCGCCTCGGGCGCCAAGGAACTGGTCGCCGCCCTTGCCGGCCGCACCACGCCGGAGGATCTGACCGGCCCTCGCTATATCCGCCTCGCACGGCTGAAGGCGCTGATCGACGGCGGCAGGCTCGATGCCGATCTCGGCTGGAAGGGCGCGCGCGACGCGACGTCCTTCGGCGGCAAACAGGCCCGCATTCCCGTCGCTGGTCCGTCCATCTCGCCGCGCGAGGTGGAACTCGTGGCGGAGGCGGCGCGCACCGCCTGGTTCGAGAACCATGCCAAGTACAATACCCGGTTCGAGGCCATGGTCGCCGAGCATACCGGGCGCAAGCACGCCATCTCGCTCGCCCATTGCACCTCGGCCATCCATCTCGCCCTCGCAGCGCTAAATATCGGCCCCGGCGACGAGATCATCGTGCCGGAATGCACCTGGGTCGCCACCGCCTCGCCGATCGTCCAGGTCGGCGCAACGCCGGTCTTCTGCGATATCGATCCGGTGACCTGGTGCATGTCGCCGGCAAGCCTTGCCGCCGCCATCACGCCGCAGACCAAGGCGGCCATCGTCGTCGATCTCTATGGCGGCATGCCCGACTGGGCGCGGCTCGATGCCGTCGCCCGCGACCACGGCATCGTGCTGATCGAGGATGCGGCAGAGGCCATCGGCTCGCGCTGGCGCGGCAAGCCCGCCGGCTCCTTCGGCAAGGCCTCGGTCTTCTCCTTCCACGGCTCCAAGACGGTGACGACCGGCGAAGGCGGCATGCTGGTAACCGACGACGACGCCATTGCCGAGCGGGTTAACATCCTGCGCGACCAGGGCCGCCATCCGACCTCCCGTGCGCTGATCACCGAGGAGATCGGCTTCAAGTACCGGATGTCGGCGATGCAGGCGGCCATGGGCATCGCCCAGATGGAGCGTCTGGATGAGTTGATCGCCATGAAGCGCGACATCTTCGGCTTCTACAGGGAAGAACTTGGCGACACGCCGGGCCTGACGCTGAACGCCGAGCCGGCGCATGTGCTGAACAGCTACTGGATGGTCACCGCCGTTCTCGACCCGTCCCTGCGCCTGCTGAAGCAGCAGGTAGCGGCCGAACTCGGCGCCGACGGCATCGACACGCGGCCGTTCTTCTATCCCCTGAGCTGGCAGCCGGCCTTCCGCAGCCAGCCTTCGGCGCGTGATGCGGCGATCCGCAACCCCAACGCCTATGCGATCTCGCAGACCGGCATCAACCTGCCGAGCGGCTACAACGTCACCCGCGACGTCGCGGCGCGCGTCTCCCGCTCGCTGACCTCGATCCTGGCGCGGCACGCCCGCCGCGCCGCCTGACCGAACGGACAAGCCATGGCACCGAGCGCGGCCCTCTCGACGGCGCGGCACATTTCACCCGCCGCCGAGCCGGCGCGCCCGCTGCTGACGATCGCGCTGCCGACCTACAATCGCGCGCGCTATCTCGACCGGTTCTTCAAGCACCACCTCGACGCCTTCTCGGCGCGCGGCATCGATTTCGAGATTCTCGTCTCGGACAATTGCTCGACCGACGAGACGCCGGACATCATCGCACGCTGGGCCAAGGCCGATGCCCGCATCCGCTCCGTGCGGCAGACCGAGAACATCGGCGCCTACGGCAACTTCCTCTACACCTATCGCCAGTCGCGCGGCTCTTTCGCCATCTGGGTCGGCGACGACGACCTGCTGATCCCTGAGAGGATCGAGGCCTATCTGAGGCGTCTCGCCGCCTCGCCCGATATCGTGATGCTGCAGGCACCGTGGCTGCTGATCGACGAGACGCGCGGCGATGCCGAGATGGGCACCTTCTACCGCATGGAGCGCGACGAACTGTTCGCGCGCGGCGAACATGCCCGCTGCCTCGACTTCCTGATGACGCACCACGCCTTCCCGGAATGGTTCATCATCCGGACCGACGCGATGGCCGACATCCTCGAACCCGGCAACACCTTCGTCTTTCACTATTTCGCCCATCTCGCACGGGCGCTGAACGTCGGCAAAGTGCTGTTCGCGCCCGAACCCTTCGCGCGGGTAACGGCCATTTCCAAGGGGGCCAACAATCACACGGGCAACAGCGAAACGATGGACGGCTGGGATCGCTTCCGTGGCGGCCTCGAATACCTCGCCTCCTTCATCGCGCCTGACGATCCGGCAGCCATGCCGATGAGCGAACTGCTGCCTCGGCTGCAGGATTTCACGCTGAAGCGGATGGCGGTGGCGGCGAACCTTCACATCAGCGCCGGCAACTGGACCACGGCCTACCATCTCGACAGGCGCATGCGCGCCTACGGTCGCGACGGCATGCATCCCGACATGCGGCCGGTCGTGTCGGGCATGGCAGCCATCGAAGCTGTCATCGTCGAGGCGCAGACGCAGGCTCGCGGCCTCGTGGTCCTCGACGACGTCATTGCCGACGACACGCTCGAAAGCCTCGCCCCCAAACTCCGCGCGGCGGTCATCCGGCGGCGCGACCCGCGCGCGGCCAGCACAACGCCGAAGGCCTTCGCGCTGCTCCAGCCGCCCCCGCCCGGCCTGCTCGGGCCTGACGACATCGTCGTGGATCTCGCCGCCGCCTTCCGCCGTTGCCCGCCCTGACATGACCGCGGACATCGCGGCCGCTCCCGGCGTCTACATGCGCCTGCGTGAAACGCCGTGGGACGCAAAGGCGCTGGGACGGCCGACGCTCGACATCACCGAACTGGCTCTGGCGATCGAGACCGGCGGCGACGCAGCGCTGGACGCGGACCTGTTCGCGCATCTCGACGCGCTTTGTGCCGAAAGGGCCACAGGTCTCGTCACCACCCGCCTTGATGCAGAGCGGCGCGGCGCCGTCGGCCGCATGCAAGCTGCCGGCTTCCGCTATGTCGAGACCGCCTACCGCCTGAGCTACCGCAATGTCGCGCGCTACGAGCCGCCGCCGCGGGTAGCGCGGATAAAGCTGCGCGAGGCCATGCCTCGCGACCACGATGCGCTGGTCGAACAGGCAGCGGACAGTTTCCGCTACGGGCGCTTCGCCGAGGATCCGGCCATCCCCGAGGAGGTCAACCGCCGACGACAGATCGACTGGATGGAGGGCCTCTTGAACGGCGGCGCCCGCGTGCTCGTGGCAGATGCCGGCGGCGCGCCGGGCGCCTTCATGGCCTTTCGGGTGAATCAAGGCGTCGCCGACCTGATCCTTGCCGGCACGCGTCCGCAACTCGGCGTTCTCGCCCATCCGCTCTGGATCGCAGTGATGAAGGTGCTGAAGGAGGAGGGCGTCGCCCGCGCCGAGACCGTGATCTCCGCCGCCAATATCGGCGTGGTCAATCTCTACGGCACGCTCGGCTTCCGCTTCGAGCAGGCACTGGTCGGCCTGCATCTGCATCGTCCCTGAAACGAAACGGGCGCCCGAAGGCGCCCGTCGCTTGCCGGGATGCCCGTGTCGCTACTGCGGCGCCTGCGTGTTCTGCTGGTTGAGCAGTTCGGTGACGCGGCGCAGGGTGACGCGGCGATTTTCCCGCGACGCGCCCTGCGTCTGCACCTTCGGATACTGCTCGCCATAGCCCTGCGTCGTCAGGTTCTCCGGCGGGATATTGAAGTTCTGCGTCAGGATCGCCGCGACCGACTGGGCACGCCGGTCGGACAGCGACAGGTTGTCGACATCGTTGCCGACCGCGTCGGTGTGGCCTTCGATGAGGAACACCTCGTTGGCATTCGCCTGGATCGCCCGGCCGAGCGCCGCCGCAATGGTCGCCAGACGCTGGGCCTGATCGGGCGTGACTTCCCAGGAACCCGTCGCGAAGTTGATCGTGTCGACGTCGACGCTGCGGGTATAGGCGCGCACCGAGGGGCTGTAGCGCACCTCGTCCAGCGTGTAGCGGCGCGGCGGACGCTGCACCGGCGGAGCCGTCAGGGTCTCGTAGATGAGGCCCTCGTCGGCCTGGTCGGCATCGACCACGTAGCGTTCGCGCGGGATGCGGATCTCCGGCGGCGGCAGGACGACGATCTGTTCCTCGAAGGTGCGCGGCATCGGCCGGAACGAGTTGTCGATGATCACCACCTCGCGGCCGTCAGGGTAGCGACGGATGCGGCGCAGCAGCTGGCCGCTCCCGTCGGTCACCGTGATGACGCGCACGCCGCCCGGCCGGTCGTAGAACGTGTACATCTCGTTGCCGCGCTGCTCGGAGCGCAGGTCGCCGCCGAGCTGGCGGAAGCGGGCGTTCTCGTCGTGGCGGATGAACGTGCCCTCGCCGTCGCGGATGATGGTGCGCTCCGGCTCGTAGATCACCCTCACGCCGTCCTGATCGACCTCACGGCGAGAACCGCGAATGTCGTCGACTCTCTCGGCGCGCGCGCCGCGGCTGAGCAGGAAGCCGCCCACAAGACCGGCGCCCACGCCGAGCGCCGCAGCGCCCGCCGGGCCGATGCGCGAACCCTGGCGCCGCTCGGGCGGGCCGCTCGGCGGCTGACCGCCGGAGAAACCACCCTGCCCCGGCCCGCCAAAGCCGGGCTGGCCCGGGCCGCCGGGACGCTGACCGAAGCCGGGCTGCTGGCCGAACCCTGGCTGCTGGCCGGGCACGCCCTGAGGTCCGGCAACCGGCGGCGGGCCGCCCGCGCCCGGCGGAACAGTCATGGGCGGCTGGCCGGGGCGCTGACCGAAGCCGGGTTGGCCCGGAACGCCCTGCGGGTTGGCGACGGGCGGCTGCACCGGCTGGCCCGGAATGCCCGGGCGCTGGCCGACCGGCGGCTGACCCGGAACGCCCTGCGGATTGGCGACGGGCGGCTGCACCAGCTGGCCGGGAATGCCCGGGCGCTGGCCGACCGGCGGCTGACCCGGAACGCCCTGCGGATTGGCGACGAGCGGCTGCACCGGCTGACCCGGAATGCCCGGGCGCTGGCCGACCGGCGGCTGACCCGGAACGCCCTGCGGATTGGCGACGGGCGGCTGCACCGGCTGACCCGGAATGCCCGGGCGCTGGCCGACCGGCGGCTGGCCCGGAACGCCCTGCGGATTGGCGACGGGCGGCTGAACCGGCTGGCCGGGAATGCCCGGGCGCTGGCCGACCGGCGGCTGGCCGCCACCAAAGGGCGGGCGACCGTCCTGAGGCCGGATCGCTCCGGGCGTGCCGGGGCGCTGCTGCGTCGCGGTGCCGGGCGTGTCCTGCCGCTGCGGGGCCTGCCCGGTGGCCGGCGGAACACCGCGCGGCGGGGTTATCGGCGGGGGCGACGCCTGTGGGCGGATCGGCTGATTGATCTGACCCGGCGCCTGCGGCGGTCGGCCGGCGCCGCGCTGGTCGATGCCGGACGGCGGCGTCTGGGGCCTTCCGATCGCAGGCGGGGCAACCTGCCGCGGCGCGGCGGGCGGCGCGGTCTGGGCCGGACGGCCGGGAACCGGACTGTCCGGCCCGCGCGGCTGCACGGTACGCGGCGCGGTCGGCTGGACCGGCGGGCGGGTCTGCTGGATCGGTGGCGGAGCGGCTGGCGGGCGCGCCTGCTGCGGGGGCGGAGCGGCCGGCGGGCGGGTCTGCTGGATCGGTGGCGGAGCGGCTGGCGGCCGCGCCTGCTGGGGAGGAGCGGCCGGCGGCCTTGCCTGCTGCGGCGGCGCACCCTGCGGACGGCCCTGCTGGTTGCCGGGCCGGTTGCGCGGGTCGCGCGGATCCGGCTGGGCCTGAGCCAGGATGATCCTGCCATCGCGATCGCTCGCAAGGACTGGCTGCACAAGAGCCGGCCAAGCCGCGGTCAATGCGGAAAGCATCGTCCCCGCCAGCAGCGCGCTCCGCATCGGTTTCATCATATTCACTCCCGGTTGGCCGCTGTCCGGCGACCTGACTATGGCCACGTCAAGGACAAGCCGCGGCGCTATCGATGATCGCACCCTGCAAAGGCGGCGCAATCGCGACGACAGGAGGGCACGTCAAGGCAATTGCCTTAACGTTGTTCATCTTTGGGAGTTCCAGGCAAGCCGCGTGAGCGCGGCCGCCGGCAACGGAGACTATAGCGGCCGCTTGATCCACTTGGCGATGACGCCGACGATGCCCTCGCGGAAGATGAGGACGCAGACGACGAAGATGACGCCCTGAACGACCGTAACCCAGGCGCCGAGCCCGGCCAGGAAGTTCTGCATCGAGATGATCACGGCCGCACCGATGATCGGGCCGAACACCGTGCCCATGCCGCCGACAAGGGTCATCAGCACCACCTCGCCCGACATCGACCAGTGGACGTCGGTGAGCGATGCGAGCTGCACCGCGACGGCCTTCATCGAGCCCGCGAGGCCGGCGAGCGTCGCCGAGAGGACGAAGACTGCGAGCTTGTACTGGTTGACCCGGTAGCCGAGCGAGATGGCGCGGGCCTCGTTGTCGCGGATCGCCTTCAGCACCTGCCCGAAAGGCGAGTGAATGACCCGATAGATCAGCGCCACGCCGGCCAGAAACACGGCTGCGACGAGATAGTAGGTCGCCGTGTCGGAGCCGAGCGGAATGAGGCCGAACAGATTGTTGCGCGGCACCGCCTGGATGCCATCCTCGCCGCCGGTGAAGCGCGGCGTCTGCAGCGAGAAGAAGAACACCATCTGAGCCAGCGCCAGGGTGATCATCGCGAAGTAGATGCCCTGCCGGCGGATGGCGAGCGAGCCGAAAGCGAAGCCGAGCACGGCGCCCGAGGCGGTGCCCAGCAGGATCGACAGTTCCGGCGTCAGACCCCAGTGCTTGGCGGTATAGGCCGAGACGTAGCTGGCGAGCCCGAAATAGGCGGCATGGCCGAAGGACAAGAGGCCGCCATAACCGAGCATCAGGTTGAAGGCGCAGGCGAACAGCGCGAAGCACAGCACCTTCATCAGGAAGAACGGATAGCCGATCACCGGGATGAACGGCAGCACCAGCAGGGTTGCCGCGAGGCCGACGAAGATCATCCGGTGCAGGGCGGCATTGTCGGCGGCGGCCTTCGGCGAGGCGGCAATCGACGGCGAGCCGGTGGCGGCGATATCGGCCATCAGGCGGTCCTCCCGAACAGGCCGGCCGGCTTCACGAGCAGCACAATGGCCATGATGATGAAGATCACGGTGGCGGACGCCTCCGGATAGAAGACCTTGGTCAGGCCCTCGATCAGCCCGAGGCCGAAGCCGGTGACGATGGCGCCCATGATCGAGCCCATGCCCCCGATGACCACCACGGCGAAGACGACGATGATGAGGTCGGCGCCCATGTTCGGATTGACCGAATAGATCGGCGCCGCGAGCACGCCGGCGAAGGCGGCGAGGCCGACGCCGAACCCGTAGGTCAGCGTGATCAGGAGCGGCACGTTGATGCCGAACGCCTGGGTCAGGGTCGGGTTCTCGGTGGCGGCGCGCAGATAGGCGCCGAGCTTCGTCTTCTCGATGATGAACCAGGTCGCGAGGCAGACGACCAGCGAGGCCACCACCACCCAGCCGCGATAGTTCGGCAGGAACATGAAGCCGAGATTCTGGCCGCCGCGCAGTTCGGCCGGAATCTGGTAGGGCAGGCCCGACGAGCCGAAATAGTTGCGGAACAGGCCCTGGATGATCAGCGCGAGACCGAAGGTCAGCAACAGCCCGTAGAGGTGGTCGAGATGATAAAGGCGCTTGAGGAAGACCCGCTCGATGATCACGCCGGTGACGCCGGCGACCACGGGCGCGAGGACCAGCGCCGGCCAGTAGCCGATACCCGCCCAGTTCAGCAGCATCCAGGCGATGAAGGCGCCCATCATGTACTGCGCGCCATGGGTGAAGTTGATGATGTTCAGGAGGCCGAAGATGACGGCAAGGCCAAGGCTCAGGATCGCGTAGAACGATCCGTTGATGAGGCCGAGCAGCAACTGGCCGAACAGGGCTTGCGGCGGAATGCCGAGGAGTTCGAACATGGGTCTGGCTGTTCCTGAACGAAGCGGGGGCGCCGCAGGCGGCGCCCCCTGTCGTCAATGCATCAGGCGCGAACGATCGGGCAGTTGCCGGCGGCAAGCGGCCGGAAGGCCTCTTCGGCCGGCAGCGTCGCGATCAGCTTGTAATAGTCCCACGGGCCCTTCGATTCCGAGGGCTTCTTGACCTCGAACAGGTAGACCGGGTGCATCTTGCGGCCGTCGGCGCGGATCGTGCCCTTGCCGAACAGCGGATCGTCCGTCTGGTTGCCCTTCATCCAGGCCATGTTGGCCGTGGCGTCACGGGACTTGGTGGCGGCGGCGGCCTTGAGATAGTGCAGCGTCGCGCCATAGACGCCGGCCTGCACCATGGTCGGCTTGTTGCCGCCGCGCTGGCGCGCGAAGCGCTCCGAGAAGGCGCGGGTGCCGTCGTTGAGATCCCAGTAGAAGGACTCGGTGAGGATCAGGCCCTGCGCCGTCTGCAGGCCGAGCGCGTGCACGTCGGTGACGAACACCAGCAGGCCGGCGAGCTTCTGGCCACCCTGGGTGATGCCGAACTCGGCCGCCTGCTTGATCGAGTTGATCGTGTCGCCGCCGGCATTGGCGAGACCGATAACCTTGGCGCGGGACGACTGGGCCTGCAGCAGGAAGGACGAGAAGTCCGTGCCCGGGAACGGTGTGCGCACCGCGCCGACGACGCGGCCGCCCGCCCTGGTGACCACGGCGGAGGTATCGCGCTCCAGCGCATGGCCGAAGGCGTAATCGGCGGTCAGGAAGAACCAGCTGTCGCCGCCGGCCTTCACCATGGCGCCGCCGGTGCCCTGCGCGAGGGCGTAGGTGTCGTAGGTCCAGTGGACCGTATTGGGCGAGCACTGCGCGCCGGTGAGGTCGGAGCTCGCCGCGCCCGAATTGAGGTGGATCTTGTTCTTCTCGCGGGTGATCTGGTTCACCGCCAGCGCCACGGAGGAGGTCGGCACGTCGGCGATCGCGTCGACGCCGTCATTGTCGTACCACTGGCGGGCGATGTTGGCGCCGACGTCAGGCTTGTTCTGGTGGTCGGCCGAGACGATCTGGACATTGAGGCCCTTGGCGGCGGCACCAAAATCCTCCACGGCCATGCGCGCGGCCAGGGCCGAGCCCTCGCCGGTCAGGTCGGCATAGAGGCCGGAACGGTCGTTGAGCACGCCGATCTTGATGTTCACGGGCTGCTGGGCCTGCGCCATCGAGCGGGCGGTGAATGCGGTGGCTGCGGCGCCCGCCATGAGCGAGCGGCGGTTCATACGGAAGTAAGACATTGCTGGGTCCTCCAATGGGTCCGTCTGGTCAGCTTTTTTTGTTGTTGCAGAGCTCAGACGCCGAGATGGGCGTGGAGCTTGTCGATGTTCTGGTCGAGTTCGGCGTTGGGGATCATGTCCACCACACGGCCCTGCTCGACCAGGTAATGGCGATCGGCGACCGATTGCGCGAAGCGGAAGTTCTGCTCGACCAGAATGATCGTGAAGCCCTCGCGCTTCAACCGCGCGATGGTCCGGCCGATCTGCTCGATGATCACAGGTGCGAGACCTTCCGTCGGCTCGTCGAGCAGCAGGAAATTCGCGCCGGTCCGCAGGATCCGGGCGATCGCCAGCATCTGCTGCTCGCCGCCCGAGAGCTTGGTGCCCTGGCTGGTCAGCCGCTCCTTGATATTGGGGAACAGCTCGTAGATCTGGTCGACGCTGAGCCCGCCCTCGCGCACGCGGGGGGGAAGCATCAGATTCTCCTCCACCGACAGCGAGGAGAAGATGCCGCGCTCCTCCGGCACGTAGCCGATGCCGAGCCGCGCGATGGCGCGCGAGGACAGCGAGATCGTCTCCTGTCCCTGATAGGTCACCTGGCCCCGGCGCTTGCCGATAATGCCCATGATCGACTTGAGCGTCGTCGTCTTGCCTGCGCCGTTGCGGCCGAGCAGCGTGATCACCTCGCCTTCGGCGACATCGAGGCTGATGCCGTGGAGCACATGGGACTCGCCGTACCACGCATGAAGATCGCGCACCGACAGCATGGCCTTGCCCACGGCGGCGGCCGGGGCCTTGTCGAGAACCGCCTCAGCCATGACCCGCTCCGATATAGGCTTCGATGACGCGCGGGTCCTTCGACACCGTCGCGTAGTCGCCCTCGGCCAGCACCTTGCCGCGGGCGAGGACGGTGATCTGGTCGGAGAGCGAAGCGACCACCGACAGATTGTGCTCGACCATCAGGATCGTGCGGTTGGCCGAAACACGCTTGATCAGCTCAGCGATGCGGTCGACATCCTCATGGCCCATGCCGGCCATCGGCTCGTCGAGCAGCATCATCTCGGGATCGAGCGCCAGCGTCGTCGCGATCTCGAGCGCGCGCTTGCGGCCATAGGACAGTTCCACGGCGTCGTGCTGGGCGAAGTCGGCAAGGCCGACCGCTTCCACGAGGCGCATGGCCTCGCCGTCGAGCGCCTTCAGCACGCTCTCGGAAACCCAGAAATCGAAGCTGTCGCCGCGCTTGCGCTGCAGGGCGATGCGGACGTTCTCAAGGACCGTCAGGTGAGGAAACACCGCCGATATCTGGAACGAGCGCACGAGGCCGAGGCGCGCGACCTCGGCCGGCTTCTGTGACGTGATGTCCCGCCCCTTGTAGGTGATCTTGCCCCGGCTCGGATCGAGAAACTTGGTCAGCAGGTTGAAACAGGTCGTCTTGCCCGCGCCGTTCGGTCCGATCAGCGCGTGGATGGTCCCGCGGCGCACCGCGAGATCGACCTCGCTCACCGCTGTAAACCCCTTGAAATCCTTGGTCAGTCCTTCCGTCCGAAGGATGATGTCGTCCGACGTTCCCACCATGCGACTTTTCGTTTTGTCCGCGTTGGGCCGCATTGCTGCACGCGCGTCGCGTCAACGTCAACCTAAAAACATGACGCGGCGTTCATGTTTTTCGACAGAGAGTCCAGATGTCATCCCCCTTCCGACGGAGGGCCGTTCCGGAGATCGCCGTTCTCCCGTCGCGCGCCGCCGCCCGGCCAGCTCCGCGCCGGTTGTCGCAAGCCGTCATCATGCGTGATCGGACGCGATGAACAATGGCCCGCCGCGCGGGTTGTCAGGGCATTGCCACTTCACAAGGAGACCTTGTCATGAAGCGTCAGTTCCTGTTGGCAACCGCCCTTGCGGGCACGCTCGCCTTCGCCTCGACCGTCAATGCGCAGACCCGTGAGCCGGGCATTCCGCCGGGTGTCGGCGCGGGTGCCGCGACCGGCGCCGTCGGCGGCGCCATCGTCGGCGGTCCCGTTGGTGCAGCGGTCGGCGGCGTTGCCGGCGCGGTGGTCGGCGGCATCGCCGAGACCAGCCGCCCGCGCTTCCGCGAATATGTCGTGACCCACCAGCATCGCTCCTACGACTATGACGGCGAGGTCGTGGTCGGCCGCCAGCTCCCGCGCCAAGGCGTGACCTATTACCGGGTGCCGAGCGAGTACGGCCCAACCGAGTATCGCTACACCATCATCAACAACCGCACGGTTCTGGTCGACCCCGAGACCGGTCGCATCGTGCAGGTCGTCGACTGACGGGTTCATCGACTGATCGGTGAGCCCTGGCGAGAGGGCGTCCTTCGGGGCGCCCTTTTCGTTTGCGCGGAGCAGGCCGGAGCGCGGCGGCACTTGCCGGTGGCATCAGCGCACGGAACAGTGGCCACGGGAGAAACGAACCTCGAGGATGCCGCCCGTGTGGGAACCAAGCCCGACCTATCCCGATCCGTCCATCGAGATTCTCGACGAGCGGTTTCTGAAGTACCGCCTGTTCAACGCCGCCGTCGAACGGCTCGCCACGGGCCTGCGCTGGGGCGAGGGGCCGGTCTGGTTCGGCGATGGGCGCTACCTCCTCGTCAGCGATATCCCTAACAACCGCGTCCTGCGCTGGGACGAGGAGACGGGCGCAGTGTCGGTGTTCCGCTCGCCGAGCGACAAGGCCAACGGCAATACCCGCGACCGGCAGGGGCGGCTCGTCACCTGCGAGCATGGCGGCCGGCGGGTAGTTCGCACCGAGTATGACGGCTCGATCACCGTCATCGCCGACAGCTACCAAGGCAAGCGCCTCAACTCGCCGAACGACGTCGTCGTGAAATCCGACGGCTCGATCT
Source organism: Phreatobacter sp. (assembly GCF_016793595.1). Taxonomy (GTDB): domain Bacteria; phylum Pseudomonadota; class Alphaproteobacteria; order Rhizobiales; family Phreatobacteraceae; genus Phreatobacter. The sequence goes on along the minus strand of NZ_JAEULY010000013.1, from coordinate 15,022 downwards.
GGTTCACCGACCCGATCTTCGGCCTGACGAGCTTCTACGAGGGCACGGTCACCGAACCGGAACTGCCGCAGAACGTCTATCGGGTCGATCCGGCCACGGGCAAGATCACGGCGGTCGCGACCGACATCAAGGGCCCGAACGGGCTCTGCTTCTCGCCCGACGAGAGGACGTTCTACCTGGTCGAATCCCGCGCCACGCCCAACCGCCTCATCTCCGCCTGGCATGTGACGCCGGACGGGCGCGGCATCGCCGACCGCCGGGTCCTGATCGATGCCGGCCCCGGCGGCACGCCGGACGGCCTGCGCGTCGACATCGACGGCAATCTGTGGTGCGGCTGGGGCATGGGCTCACCGGAACTCGACGGCGTGATGATCTTCGCGGCTGACGGAAAGCCCATCGGCCGCATCCGCCTCCCCGAACGCTGCGCCAATGTCTGTTTCGGCGGCCGGCACCGCAACCGCCTGTTCATGGCGACGGGGCGCAGCCTCTATGCGCTCTATGTCAACACGCAGGGCGCCCCGGGCGGCTGACTCGAGGGGGAAGGACCGGCGGCCATCGGGCCGCCGGCAGCGATCCAGGCCGGATCACATCACCTTGCGCGGATCGAATGTGTCGCGCAGGCCGTCGCCGATGAAGTTGATCGCCAGCACGGTCAGGAAGATCGCAGCGCCCGGGAACAGCGCCCAGTGTGGCGCGTAGTCCAGGAAATCCTTCGCGTCGAACAGCAGGCGCCCCCAGGTCGGAATATCCGGCGGGAAGCCGAGACCGAGGAAGGACAGCGTCGATTCCGCGATGATGGCGGCCGCGACGTCGATGGTCGCCGCGACGATCACCGGCCCGAGCGCGTTCGGCAGGATGTGCCGCACGACCTGCCGCGACTTCGTTGCGCCCAGCGCCCGCGCAGCCTCGACGAATTCCTTCTCGCGCAGCGACAGAAACTGCGCGCGCACCAGCCGTGCCACCGGCATCCAGCGCAGGCCCCCGATGACGATGACGATGAGGATGAACACCCCCATCTCGACGCCGAACAGGCCCTTCAGCGAGTCGCGGAACAGGTAGATGACCAGCAGCAGCAGCGGCAGCTGCGGCAGCGACAGGAAGAGGTCGGTGACCCACATCAGCGCCGCATCGACGCTGCCGCGGGCGACGCCCGCGATGGCCCCGATGATGACGCCGACGACGATGGCCACGAACATGGCCGCGAGACCGACGGCGAGCGAGATGCGCCCGCCATAGATCATGCGGGCGAGCAGGTCCTGCCCGAGATCGTCGGTGCCGAACGGATGCGCGCGCGACGGCCCCTGGAGTCGGGCGGTGAAGTCGATGTCGTTGATCGAGACCGGCCAGAGCCAGGGCCCGATTGCCACGGCAACGATGATCGCCAGCAGGACGATCGTGGAGACGAGCGCCAGCTTGTGCCGCCGGAACCGGCGCCACGCATCCAGCCAGGGCGAGATGTGGACGTCCCGGCTGTCGACGACGGCGACCGCCGCCTCAGCGGTAGGAGATGCGGGGGTCGAGCCAGCCATAGAGGAGATCTGCAATCAGGTTGAACAGGACGACGAGACACGAGAACACGAAGGTCACCGCCATGATGACCGGCGTGTCGTTGGCGAGGATGGCACTGATCAGCAGCGAGCCGATTCCGGGGATGCGGAAGATCTGCTCGGTGACGATGGCTCCGCCGAACACCGCCGGCATCTGCAGCGCCACCAGCGTCACCACCGGGATCAGCGCATTGCGGACGACGTGCTTGAGGACGACGATGCGTTCGTTCAGGCCCTTGGCGCGGGCGGTCGTGACGAAGTCGAGGCGGATCACGTCCAGCACGGCCGAGCGCACGTAGCGGGTATAGGATGCAGCCTGGAACAGGCCCAGAACCGCCACGGGCATGATCGCCTGCTTGAACTGCTCCCAGAACCAGCGCCAGCCGGTCGCGTCTATGTCCGTTCGGAACACGAAGGGCAGCCAGTCCAGCCAGATCGAGAAGACCAGGATGAACAGGAGGCCGGTGAAGAAGGTCGGCAGGGAGAAGCCGATGAAGGCGAAGGTGTTGGCGATCTGGTCGAAGATCGAATAGGGCCGCGTCGCGGCATAGATGCCGACCGGTAGCGCGATCATCAGCGCCAGGATCTGCGACGAGCCGACCACGAAGATGGTCGCCGGCAGGCGCTGCAGGATCAGCGTATCGACGTTGATGCGGCTGGCGAAGGAGAAGCCCCAGTCGCCCTGCACCATGGCGGTCAGCCAGCGGATGTAGCGGACATAGACCGGGTCATCGATGCCGAACTTCTCCCGAAGCGCCATGCGCACCTCGGGAGGAATGTTCGGGTTGGTGGCCATCTCCTCGAAGGGATCGCCGGGGGCCAGCGCCAGCACCGTGAAGAGCACGATGCTGATGCCAAGGAGGCTCGGAATGGCGATCAGCAATCGCCGGATCAGATAGGTACCCATCGTGGATGTCCGTCGGTGTCGACGATGAGGACCCGAAGGTCCTCATCGAGGCCTCAGGGCCGATGCCACGCGTTGATCATCCACAGGTCGTTGTCCCAGCCGCTGGGATTGACCACGAGGTTGTTGCTGCATGCCGCCATGCGCGTGCGCGCCAGGATCGGCAGGAGGATGTTGTCGCCGCAGAAGATGTCGTTCATGCGGACGAACAGCGCGGCGCGACGGGCCGGGTCGAGCGAGTTCTGCGCCTCGCGGAAGGCGTCGTCGGCCTCCTTCGACGAGTAGCGGGAGATGTTGCGCCCCTGCCACTTGTTCTCCTTGTTGGCGATCTCCCACGACACGAGCTGCAGCATGAACCGCTCGGGGTCCGGCTGGAGCATGGTGGTCGTGTACATCTCCATGTCGCAGTAGAACTTGGAGTAGGTGTCCGGGTTCGCCACGTCGGACGAGAAATAGACCGAGGCCGTGACCGACTTCAGCTCCAGATCGATGCCGGCGCGTTGGGCCGCCTGCTTGACGATGGCCTGGTTCTTCTGGCGCGGGGCGTTGATCGAGGTCTGGTAGACGTATTTCAGCTTCTTGCCGTCCTTGGCGCGAATGCCGTCGGCGCCGCGCACCCAGCCCGCCTTGTCGAGGATCTGGTTCGCCTTCTCGATGTTGAATTCATATTTCATGTTGGGCGACGTGAAGCGCGCCGGCGCATTGACGAAGTTGGCCGTCGCCTTGCCGCCGCGACCGTAGATGAACTTCTGCACCGATTCACGGTCGATCAGCAGGTTCATCGCCTGCCGCACCGCCGGATCGGTCAGCGTTGGGTGCTTGGTCTTGACGCTCGAGCGCTCGCCATCGACCTCGGTCCACGGGTCCGTCGTGTTCAGGATGATGAACTCGATATTGCCGCTCGGCACGGGAACCGCCTTGCCGCGGCCGCCGCGCTCCATGCGCAGGAGGATTTCGTCCTCGACCTGCATGTTCCAGGCATAGTCGTATTCGCCGGTCTGGATCACCGCGCGCGCCGCCGACACCGCGTCGCCGCCGCCCTTCACCTCGACCGTGTCGAAATGCGGCTGGTTGGCAATGTGATATTCGGGATTGCGCTCACCGCGCAGGATGTCGCCCGGCTTGAAGTCGATGAACCTGTAGGCGCCGGTGCCGACCGGCTTGAGATTGACTGGCGCATCGCGCGAAGCGGCGCCCTTGTATTGTTCGAAGAGGTGCTTCGGGATCACCATGCCGACAGCGCCGACGAAGGCATCGGCCCAGAACGGCGTCGCCTTCTCGAACACGACCTTGATCGTGAAATTGTCGATCTTCTCGACCTTGATGTTCTGGTAGGTGCCGATCGACGTGGCGGCAGTCGCCGGATCGGCGGCGTACTGCCAGGTGAAGATGCAGTCGTCAGCCGTGAACGGCTTGCCGTCGTGCCACTTCACGCCCTGCTTCAGCTTCCAGGTAACCGACAGGCCGTCCGCCGTGACGCCGCCGTTCTCGCGGCTCGGAATCTCGGCGGCCAGGAACGGTACGAGGTTCCCGTCATTGTCCCAGCCGGCCAGCGGCTCGTAGAACACGCGGGACCCTTCCTGGTCCTTGGTGCCGATGGCGAAATGCGGGTTGAGCAGCGTCGGCGCCTGCCAGAGCAGTATCTTCAGCGGCCCGCCGCCGCCGGCCTTGGTCGGCTTGTAGGCAAAAGCCGACTGGGCGCGCGCCACGCCATGAAAGTCGAGAATGTGCCAGGCCGTCGGCGCGCCGATGCCGACGGCGGCCATACGGGTCATGAACGAGCGACGGGACAGCTTGCCGTCCTTCACCTGGCCGACCAGTTTGCCGATCTTGTTCTCATCCATTGTCGGATCTCCTCGCACGCCGTGCCCGGCGCCCCACTCTGTCGCGCGCCAAGGTTGTGGCCCCGGGTCGCGCATTGAAGGCGCGATCCGAGCAGTTTCCTTGTACGAGGTCAACGTGGAACCAACGCAGAACACAGGGTGTTTTCAGCGGCTCGCGCGCGCCCTGACCGCGCGATGAGCAACTGACCGCAAACCACCCACAACCTGCCCCAACCCGCAGCAATCCCCGCCGTCCGCGGCCGGGACTAGACCTTGGCGCATCGCACTCACCCCATTCGCGAGCGGGCCATGACCAGAACCACCAGCCTCCGCAAAACCGGCATCGCCCGCATCGATGTCCGCAGCGCCAGCGCCGTGATGGCGGCTCTCTCGCTGGTCATGCTGTTTGCCGGTTTCGCCGCCTCGACCCAGGTTCACGCAGCTCCGGTCATCGCCAAGCCGGTCCAGTTCCTTAGCGACGAGACCGGCCACGGCGTCGCGTCCGGCGGCCGCGCCGCCCATCGCCTGTGCCGCAGCCCGATTCGCTTCCTCGGCACGGCAGAAGGCCGGCAGAGCCCGGACTGCAAGCGCATCCAGGCTTGACGGCAGACCTGCCGCCCCCTCGTTGAATGCGCTGCCCTTGCGCTCTATCCTGCTGTCCTTCCTTGAAAAAGCGCGGAAGGCAGAAAGACCGAGGGCATGGCGACCCGCTTCTTCGGCGACGACGATACCGAATGGTCAGCGCCGGCCTCGCCGCCGACGCCGCGGGTGGCGCTCGTCATCGGCAACGGCAATTACCGGACGAGCCGGCTGGAGAATCCGGCGCGCGACGCCCGCCTGATCGGCGAGGCGCTGGATAGCCTCGGCTTCGACACCGAACTGGTGATCGATGCCGGCAAGGCCGTTCTGGAAACCGCCATCGTCCGGCTGGGCGAGCGGCTGGAGAAGGCCGGACCAGAGGCCGTCGGCTTCTTCTATTTCGCCGGCCACGGCATCCAGCACCTGGGCAGCAACTATCTCGTTCCCATCGACGCGCAGATTCCCGACACCCGCTACCTCAAGAGCGGCGCGGTGCTGGTCGACTATCTCGTCGAGGAGCTGGCACGCTCCCATTCGCTCGCCAATGTGGTGGTGCTCGACGCCTGCCGCGACAGCGCGGTGCGCGACAGCGGCGGCGGAATGACGCAGGGCCTCGCCTCGATCAAGGATCTGCCGGACGGCACGCTTGTCGTCTTCTCCACAGCCGCTGGCCAGCTCGCCGACGACGGCCACGGCGACCACAGTCCCTATGCGCGCGCGCTCGTGCGCAACCTCGTCGAGCCGAACCGCCGCCTCGAGGAGATCTTCTTCTCGACCTCGCGCGAAGTGGCGCAGGCGACCGGCAATTCCCAGCGCCCCGCGCTGTTCGTGCAGGGCGCCATCGCCCCGGTCGTCCTGAAGCCGGCCGAGGAACCGCCTCCGGCGCCCGCCATGGCTCCTGCTCCCGCAGCGCCGCAGCCCGTCGCCGCTGCGCCGCTGCCCGAACCGGTGGCGGCCGAGCCGCCTCCGCCGCCGGAGAACGCGCGGGCCCTCATTGTCGACGACGCCGTCGCCGATCCGCTTCCCGCCGCCGCGCCTCCGCCATTGCCCGCGCCGCCTGCTCCGATGCCGCGCGTCGCGATGCGCCCGCAATGCCTGCTCGGGCCAGCGCCGGCGCGCGAAGCCGACCGCAGGACAGCGTCGCAATGGGTACCGCTGGCCGCGATCGTCGCCGGCGTGATCGCGATCGCCGCCGTCGTCGCCGGCCTGTTCCTGCGCCAGCGCGAGGCGCCGGTGGACCTCGCCAGCCCGGTCTCCTGGCCGGTCGCGAAGGATCAGGCCGTGCTCTGGCGCGTTCCGCACGGCGAGCCCTGCCCTCCCGGCTGGACGCGCGTCGTGGACGGCATCTACTGCATGACGAGCGGCGAGCCGCTGGGCGCCATCTGGGATGCGGGTCGCGTACCGCTGCCGCTCGCATCGGCCATGACGCTGAAGGCGAGCCCCCGGTCCGGCCTGCGCTGCCCGGAGGGCACCGTGTTCGAGGCGGACAGCGCCTGCCTCGCGCCGGTCCGGCCGGACTGGCTGGGCGATGGGCTACGAACCGCGGGCGCCGCTCAGATTGACATGGCGGGCGCCTATGCCGGCGACGCCGAACTCGCGCCGCGCAGCGCGCCGGGATGCACGGCCGGATCGGCGACCTTCCCCTTCTCCGGCTATTGCCTGACCGGGGCCGCACGGTTCGGCGCGGTAACGCCGACAGCACTCGGCCATGACCGGCTGTCAGGCAGCGAGCCGGCGACATCGGTCAGGCTTGCCGCCTATCGGCGGCTCACGACCTGCCCGCGCCTGACGACTGTTCTCGAGAACAGCGATTACTGCCTGGTGGCGCCGGTCTGGTAAGCGCGCGAAGGGGCCGCCCGGCAGGCAGCCCCTTCATCGTTCCGTGCTGACCCCGGACGACCCGTCAATCCTCGACGGCCGCCATGTCCCGCATCCGCCGGTTCATCTGGCCGCGCGGCTTCGAGCCGGTGAACATGCCGGCGACGCGGTCGAGCGAAGCGTCGTAGTTCAGGTCGCCGCCGGCATCGGCAACGCCGCGGCGCGACTGGTCCGGGCGGGCGCGCCGTGCTTCCCCGGACTGCGACCGGTCGGCATCGGCCTGCGGCGCGATCTCGGGGGCCCTGCGCGGAGCGGGATCGGCGCGCTCGGCGAACTGGCGGCGATCCGGGCGATAGGCGGTCACGGTGCCGGCGTGATTGCGCTCGAGATGCACGGCGCGCATCAGGGACGAGCCCTCCCACGGCATCTGCGCATTGCCACCCTGCCGGGCGATGTAATCCTGCACGGCGACGCGGGCCTGCTGGGTGAGGTCGCGCACGTCGATCCGGTCGCTGCGCTTCATCACGTCGAGCAGCGCCGCCGTGTAGAGGCTGAGACCGATGGAGGTACCCCAGTCCTGCGAATTCTGACCCGAGGCCGAGGAGAAGCTGACCAGCGTGTTGGTGGCCGGGGAGCGGCGCTCGGCACGGCCGGCATTGGCGGCGGCGAGCGCCGAGCGGCCACCCGCCTCCAGGAAGGGATTGGAGCGGCAGGCATCGACGATGACGAACTTGAAGTCGACGCCTGCGGCCTGCAGGCGATCGACGATGCCGTTCACCGTGAAATCATCGCGCTGGAAGATGTCGGGGCGGTCGAGGCGGGTGTCGGAGGCCATCATATAGACCTCGCCGTTCACCTGGATGCCGTGGCCGGAGAAATAGACCACTGCGGCGGAAGCGCCGCGCGCCTTGGCGACGAAGGCATCGACCGCGGCCTTGAACTGTGCGGAATCGGGATCGCGCACCAGCGTCACGTCGAAGCCGAACGAAGCCAGCGCATTGGCGACCTCGCTTGCATCCTTCACCGGGCTCGGCAGCGGCGTTGACTGATAGGCGGACACGCCGATGGCGAGGGCGACGCGCTGGCCGGCGCTCGCGATGCCGGTGCCCGCCCAGAACACGAGGGCGACGAGGACTGCGATCAGGGGGAAGCGGCTGCGCATGTCAGGTCTCCCGAAGGCTGGGCCGAGCGGCACGATGCCGTTCGCATGGGAGGGAGCGTGGCCGACAGCCTTACCCATCGGAATTGCGACGCGTTGCAGGAGATTGAGACGGCTTGCCTTGCCTCTTCCCTTCAAGCACCGGATGGGGCTTTCTCGCTTCATGAAGTTCCGCCTGCCAACCAGCGAGGCTCCGTCATGGCTACCGCCATTCCCAACCTGTTCCTGAAATGGCTCGCCGTCCGCGAGTTGCTGCGCCTGCCGCAGTCGAACGCGGAGATCGCCACGCGTCTGTGGGGACCGGACGACGGCCCCTCCAAATTCTCCAAGATGCTGCGCGGCGACTATGGCTGCGAGCCCGATGTCGCCGGTGAGCTCGCCGAGGTCGTCAACAAGCGCATCGCCATCGTGCGCGGCGCGGCGGGCAGGCACGATGCTCCGGCCGAGGCCTTTCGCCCGATCGACTTCGAGGCGCCCGTTCTCGGCTTCGCCCGCAAGATCGTCGACACGACCGAGGTCATCGACCCCGACGCGCTCGACCGCACGCACAAGGCTCTGGTCAAGGAATTCTCTCCGGATGCACCGGCCTCGGCCTCCGGCCTGCATGTCGCCATCGAACAGTACGGCACCACCCGCTTCTTCGAGGGCGCGGCGGCGGCGCCTTCGGGGCCGCCGGTCTTCGAAATCGGTCGGCACAAGGGCTTGTTCGCCATCGAAGGCCTGCCGCCAGAGGACGCCAACCGGCCTCTCAAGGTCTATGTGATGTTCTCGCGCGATCCCGCGATCCAGGGTTCGCGCATCTGGGACATTTCCTTCGAGGATGCCGTGCGCTGGCTGCCCTCGCCCTTCGAGCCGGTGGTGGAAGGCGGGCGCATCCTCCTGATGAAGGAGCCGAAGCCGGTGCAACCGATCCCCGGTCGCTTCCGCCTGACCGCCATCGTCGTGCGCGACCCGGCCGTGCTGCCGCGCCTCGACCCGCGCGGCGGCAGTGCGTCGGCAGCCCCGCTCGACGAAGAGGAGACGGCGCGACTGCTGACCAATCTGACGCGCGTCGCCAAGAGCCACGCCAATGCGCTGGCCTATTGCGGCAGCGACTACGTCGTGCGCGAGCCGAAGGCGGCCTGAAGCAGCTCGACGAGCTTGGCCCTGCAAGCCCCCGGTGCCCACGCGCCGGGAACTTCTCTCGTCGCCAAGACCGTTCAACTCGCCAAGACCGCTCAACTCGCCAAGGCCGCTCAACTCGCCGCAACAGTCAGCAATGCCCCTCCCCGCCGCCCCGGCCTAAACCGGAGACAGGCCGCAACGACGGCCGCCGCCACGGGAGCAAGTCCATGAAGATCACCCTCGTCCTCGCTCTTCTCGGCGTCGCGACCTTCGCGGCGACCCTGATCTGGCTGCACTTCCAGGAAAGCCGCCGCCGCACGATCGTCGTCGTGCTCGGGCCGGCCCGCTGGACCGGCGAGCGCCGCATTCGCGCGGCCCGCCCCGCATCCCATCGCAACCCGACCCAAGCCCGCGCAATGCCGCGGCTCCGGATCGTCGCCTAAACCTCGCTTCAGGTCGGATCACCGGCCAGCCAAGCGCCAACACCAGCAAACGGGAGCATGTCATGACGAAGTTCGCCACCCTTCTCGCCGCCGTCGCCGCCGCCACGCTCGCTGGCGCCGCCACCTCGCAAGCCAGCCCCTACCGGCACGGCCACCTCGTCCAGTCGATCGTCTCGAACCAGATCGAGCAGGGCTTCGACCATCGCGAGCCGAATGCCCGCGTCATCCGCGCAGCCTACCTCGCCGGCTTCAGCTACTGGTACGACAGCCGCTGCGACTTCCTGCCCATGCCGACCTTCGAGGCGATCAAGCGGATCGTCGACAATGCCAGCCGCGAAGCCGAGGTCGAGGGCACGGCCGAGGCCGTTCGCCTCGGTCTCGCCGACGCCAAAACCTTCCTCGGCGAGCAGGGCTGCGCCACCCGCGAGGCCAACGCCGCCCGCGCCTCGCTCACCGCCTTCTGGCAGGCCACCGCGCAGATCATCCAGAACGGCCAGCAGCAGCGCCGCTCGCCCGAGACGGCTCCCGTCCTGCCCCAGCGCCGCGAAATCCGCGCCGGCTGGAGCGACGACCGCAACCGGATGTGAGGCCTCGCGCCTGCCTCCACCGACGATGACAGCGGAACGGCCGGCAGCTAGACTGCCGGCCGTTTCATCGCGACCCGGGTTGAACAGAAGTCCATGCGCCTACGGCTTTGCCTCGTGATCCTCGCGGCGCTGGCCGCCATGTTCGCCGGCCCGCGCACAGCCGTCAGCCAGACGGCGACCGTCAATCCCGACGTCTACGTCGCCAATCAGTACACCAGCGCGATCACTCGCCTTTTCGCCTCGCCGGTCAGTGACGATAACTGGGGGCAGGACCGCCTGAACGGTTCGTCCATCCGGCCCGGTGCGCGTGGAGAACTGCGCCCCGAGCGCGGCCGTGGCTGCATGTGGGATATCCGCGTCATCTACCAGAACGGCCGCGAGGAGGAGAAGCGACGGGTCGAGCTCTGCTCCATCGCCGAGGTGGTGTTCAACGGCGAGAACGCCCGCATGCCCCAGCAGCAGGGGCAGCAGAACCAGACGCCGCCGCGCGCACCGCAGCAGCCTCAGACGCCGCCCCAGCAGCAGCAGACGCCGCCCCAACCGCCGCGCTCAGCCGATACGATGATCATCAACCAGGGACCGGCCACCGTGGTCGGGCTGTTCGCGCAAGCCGTCTCCGGCGGCGACTGGGGCCAGGACCGCCTCGGTAACGGCACGCTGCGCGCCGCCGGCCGCTTCCATCTGCGCCTTGCCGCGGACCAGGGCTGTTCGTTCAACCTGCGCATCCAGTTTGCCGGCGGCGCCGTCGATAATCGCAACAATGTCGATCTCTGCGCAACGCCCGAGCTGCTCCTGTCGGCACGGTCCCAACCTGGACAGGCAATCGCCTCCGGCACCGGCTTCTATGTCAGCCGGACCGGCCACGTGCTGACCACCTTCCATACCGTCCGCAACTGTTCCGCCGTATCGGTGGCGCGGCAGGGCGGCCAGCGCATCGCCATGGTGCGGGTGGCGGATGATGCCGAGAACGATCTCGCGCTCTACCGCATTCCCGATCTCGTCAGCCCCGTCGCGCCCTTCCGCGCGGCGCAGGCGCCAGTCCGGCCGGGCGAGCGGCTGGTGGTCGTCGGCTATCCCGCGCGGCGGATGCTGGGACAGGTCACGGTGGTCGAGAGCTCGGTGACGGCCGCCACGGGCGCGCGCGGCGAGGCGACACGCTTCCAGTTCCAGGGCGGTCCGGTCGAGGAACCGTGGGGCGCACCGATCTACGATCAGAACGGCCTCGTCGTCGGCATCGCCAACGACCCGCAATTCATGGGACGCGCCGGCACCGCCGTCAGCCGCGAGGCGATCCAGCGCTTCCTGAAGGCGCACAATGTCGAGGCGATCGAGGTCGCCGCCGGCGAAACGCGCCGCGTGCCGAGCATGCAGGACTACGCCTTCCCGGTGGTCCTGCCGCTCGACTGCATCAACTGATCGCCGCGCTCACTCGGCCGCCTGACGGACGGCGGCGAGGCCTCGAGGTTCGACGATGAAGCCGCCGGACTGGCGCGCCCAGAGTTCGGCATAGAGGCCGCCCTTCGCGATCAGTTCGGCATGGGTGCCCTCCTCGACGATCCGGCCGGCATCGAGAACGACCAGCCGGTCCATGATCTGGAGCGTCGAGAGCCGGTGGGCGATGGCGATCACCGTCTTGCCCTCCATCAGTTCGTCGAGATTGTCCTGGATGGCCGCTTCCACCTCGCTGTCGAGCGCGGCGGTCGCCTCGTCCAGCACGAGGATCGGCGCATCCTTCAGGATCACACGGGCAATCGCGATCCGCTGGCGCTGACCACCGGAAAGCTTGACCCCGCGCTCGCCGACATGGGCGTCGTAGCCCTTGCGGCCGGCATTGTCCTGCAAGTTGGCGATGAACGACGCGGCGTGAGCCCTCTCGGCCGCCGCCTGCATCATGGCCTCGCTCGCGCCGATCCGCCCGTAGAGGATGTTGTCGCGGATCGAGCGGTGCAGCAACGAGGTATCCTGCGTCACCACGGAAATCGCCTGCCTGAGGCTTTCCTGCGTTACGTGGCGTACGTCCTGTCCGTCGATGGCGATGGACCCCGCCTCGGCATCGTGGAAGCGCAGCATCAGGCTGACCAGCGTCGACTTGCCGGCGCCCGAGCGGCCGACGAGTCCGACCTTCTCGCCCGGCTTCACCCTCAGCGACAGGTCGTCGATGACCGGTATGTCGGTGCGGCCATAGCCGAAGGAGACACGATCGAAGGCGATCTCGCCTCCACCGATCGCGAGAGGCCGTGCCCCCGGTTCGTCCTGCATGGTCAGCGGCCGGGCGATCGACATCATGCTTTCCTGCACGGTGCCGACATTCTCGAAAATGCCCTGGATCTCTGCCGCCACCCAGCCCGACATGGCGATGATCTGGATGGTCAGCGGCAGCACCATGGCGACCGCCGCGATCTCCACCGTGCCGGCCTGCCAGAGGATCACGGCGAGACTGCCGGTCGTCGCCAGCAGCACCGCGTTGAGCGAGTTCAGGAGGACGGTGAACAGCGTGTTCAACCGATGCTGGGCGATGAAGGCCGCGTGCTGCTCCATCATGCTGTCGCGCACATAGCCGTCCTCGTCCGAGGTCCGCGCGAACAGCTTGACGGTGAGGATGTTGGTGTAGCTGTCGACCACCTTGCCGGTGACGGCCGAGCGCTTGGCCGACGCGTGGCGCGCGCGCTCGCGCATGCGCGGAACCATGGCTGTCAGCAGCACCACGTAGAGGCAGAACCAGGCGAAGATCGGCAGCGCCAGCCGCCAGTCCTGCGCCATCATCAGCCCGGTCGCCGCGACGCCATAGAACAGGATGTGCAGCACCGAACGCATCGAGGCGAGCGCCGTCTCGCGCACCGCGCTGCCGGCCTGCATGACGTGGTTGGCGATGCGTCCGGCGAAGTCGTTCTGGAAGAAGGACAGCGACTGGCGCACCACGTGATGGTGGCTCTGCCAGCGCGTCAGCGTGTTGAGCGGCGCTGATATGCCGTGGTTCGACACGAGCCGCTGGAGGAACAGCACGAAGGGGCGCGCGATCAGCACCACGAACAGCATGGCGGCGAAGGTCGGCCAGACGGTCGCGAACAGCGTCTCGCGGGGCGTTTCCGTCAGGATCGCCATCAGCCGGCCGATGAAATAGGGGATCGCCGTTTCCAGCACGGCCGCGACCATGCCGATGACGAAGAGGGCGGCGAACAGCCATTTCGCCTGCCGGATGAAATACCAGTAAAACGCGATCAGGCCCGGCGGCGGGCCGCCGGCAGGCGGCAGGGCGACAGGATCGAGGCGGGTTTCGACATAGCGATACATGGCGACCGGACGGAAAAAGGGCCGGGGCGCATGCGCACTCCGGCTGGGCTGAAATAAGACTCAGGATGGCGACGGTTTAGACGGCCAATGTGACGCCATAGCGGTCGCGCGTCGACCCCATTGCGGCGCGGCACGACCACCTGCTGCCGGAATCTGGCCGCGATGGCCGCCTTGACCGCCGGGTCCGGGAGGCAGACCATCCGTTTCGGGAAGAAACCGGCCGGGAAAGAGCCGCAGATGACTGTCAGCCGCCGCCGCCTACTGCAATATGCCGCCGCACTGCCCGCCCTGCCCCTGTTCGGACGGGCTGCGGCACAGACAGACGGGCCTCCGCCGGTCATCTTCGTCCACGGCAACGGCGACCATGCCGCGCTCTGGATGACCACGCTCTGGCGCTTCGAGGCCAATGGCTGGCCACGCGACCGGCTCGTCGCCTTCAACTTCACCGATCCGCTGTCCCGCAACGACGACGCCGTGCCCATGGCCGGACGATCCGGCACGGAGGACCAGCTCCGCGAACTGGCCGCCGTCGTTCGCTCGACGCTTGCTCGCACCGGCGCCGGGAAGGTGGCGCTGGTCGGCTCGTCGCGCGGGGGCTATGCGATCCGCAATTTCGTCACTGGCGACGGCGCGGGGCAGGTGAGCCACGCCGTGCTCTGCGGGACGCCCAACCGCGGCGTGTTCGACTGGGAGTTCAATCCCGGCAGCGAGTTCAACGGGCGCGGGCCGTTCCTGCGCCGGCTGAACGGTCGCGACACCGATATCGTGCCGGGCACCGCCTTCCTGACGCTCTACAGCGAGGGCAATGACAAGTTCGCGCAAGCCGACGGACGCTATGTCGGCCGGCCGGGAACGCCGACAGGCATCACCACCGAGGGGCCGACGCTGCGCGGCGCGACCAATATCGGCCTCGGCCCGCTCGACCACAGGGAGGTCGCCTTCCACCCCCGCGCCTTCCGGGAAATCTACCGCTTCATCGTCGGCGCGGAGCCTGCGACGCTCGCCGTCGCGCCCGAAAGCATCGTCGCGCTCGACGGTCTCGTCACCGGTAATGCCGGCGGCATTCCCTCGAACCGGCCGCTGGGCGACGCCGTGATCGAGGTTTTCCGCGTCCATCCGGACACGGCGGGCCGCCAGGGCGAGGCGTTGCTCCGCCGGACGACCGGACCGGATGGCCGCTGGGGGCCTGTATCGGTCTCAGCCACGGACTGGCTCGAATTCGTGGTGGAAGCGCCCGGTCACCCGCGCACACATATCTTCCGCTCGCCTTTTCCGCGCTCGTCGGAGGTCGTCCACCTGCGGCCGGCCCGGCCGCTCAGCGATGCCGACCGCGCTGCTGGCGCCGTGGTCCTGATGACCCGGCCGCGCGGCTATTTCGGCATTCCCCGCGACGTGGTCCTGCTTGGCGGCAAGGAGGCAGGCGACGTGACGCGCGGCGTGGCGACCGACGCCACGACGACGCTGCGCCTGCCCGCGGCGGAGATCGGCCGCGCAGTCGTAGGCTTGTTCAACGAGGAGCGCGTGGTGGCCCGCGCGGTGCCGACGGCCGAGAACCGCATCGCGGTCGCCGAACTGACCTGGTAGGCGCCCGCCGAGAACGGCCCGGCCAAACAAGAGCCCCGGCGGTGAGGCCGGGGCTTTGAAGTCGGGAGGTCAGGAGAGAGAGGCGGTGGTCAGCGATTACTCGCAGACGCGGACGGTGCGGCGCTCCGGGCCGTAGGGGCCGTCGACCCAGCGGCGGGTCAGGTAGCAGTCCGAGGCATAGGC
>NZ_JAEULY010000010.1 GCF_016793595.1 Phreatobacter sp. | reverse complement strand
AACCCTAAGGCCTTCATCACTCACGCGGCATGGCTGGATCAGGCTTGCGCCCATTGTCCAATATTCCCCACTGCTGCCTCCCGTAGGAGTCTGGGCCGTGTCTCAGTCCCAGTGTGGCTGATCATCCTCTCAGACCAGCTACTGATCGTCGCCTTGGTGGGCCATTACCCCACCAACTAGCTAATCAGACGCGGGCCGATCCTTTGGCGATAAATCTTTCCCCCGAAGGGCTTATCCGGTATTAGCTCCAGTTTCCCGGAGTTGTTCCGAACCAAAGGGCACGTTCCCACGCGTTACTCACCCGTCTGCCGCTCCCCTTGCGGGGCGCTCGACTTGCATGTGTTAAGCCTGCCGCCAGCGTTCGTTCTGAGCCAGGATCAAACTCTCAAGTTGTATGAGATCTTGAACCGGCTAGTCACTACGTTGAATTGACAGAGGACACACCTAAGTTCCGGTCTTGCGACCAAAACCTTGGTTGTCTCTGAAACGTAGCACTGCCGAGGTCTCGTCTTGACCAGCCCGAGGGCTGGTCCGCAAGAACTCCGCCGCCTACGTTTCTCTTTCCGATATTCAGTTGTCAAAGAACCGGAACCCGAGGGGCTCCCACCCTTAGAAGGGCGACTAAAGCTCTACCTTCTGACCTTGGTCAGAAGCGTCATGCACCAGAAGGTGTCTGAGAAGCTTCAGGGACAGCGGGCCGGGCCGGTGAAGCGCGGCGCCGCGTCGATGGGCGGGTTATAGGCCCCACCCCTCAGAACTGTCAACACGGATTTTCAAAAAAAATGACGGCCCGACGACAGGGTGCTTCGCCGGCTGTGGATAAAATGCACTTGGCACGCGTCTATGACACTGAGTTGAAAGGCTTTTTCGTGATTCTGCAAGCCCCGCCCCCATCCGGCTCCCGGCGCGATATTTCTTTCATGGCCGGCGTCGCCGGGCTTGGCCTGCCCCCTGGAGCCGGGATCGGCCTGAAACAGGGGATTCTGAGCGTACGCGCGCGCGTACTATACATAGGCGAAATACATTCGGCTCCGCGGCCGCCGGTGAACCGGCTCGAATCCGGCTGCGGCAACCCCTCGGAGGGCCTGACGGACCGTCGCCTCGGGGCAGAACACCCGTCCGGCCAGGCGCAACGGCTGCCGTTTGCCTCCGGCCGCGATGGCAGAGCCCTCACCGCGCCATATTCCTCGCCCTTCTGTCGGTTTCGTTCGCTTGACGCGGGATGACGGCGCGGGCAACGTCCGGCCGCCAGATCGCACTGGCCGCCGGTGCGGGGCGAGCGGCTCTGTTTGGAGAATCCGGTTTGCACTCTTCCGGCCGCGCGCCAGCCTTCAAGCATCTCGCGCCGAGCGCCGCGCTCGGCGACGAGCCGCCGCTGGCGGTCGATGGCTCGGTGCGCCGCGGCATCGAGCGTCGTGGCATCAATGTCCGCTGGTTCTCCGGCACGGTGCTCACCGGCCTCTGCGGCGCCGGGCTGATGGGCGGCGCTGTCTGGGCCGCGCTCGAGAATCCGACCCGCCCTGCCGCCCCCGCCGAAATCCTGCAGCCGCAGGTCCGCGCGACCGCGTCGGGCGACCGCCTGACCAACACGGCGCGCAAGGGTGACCGCCTGACGCGCCTCGCCGACGCCTTCTCCACCTCGAAGCAGACCATCCGGGTGTCGCAGACCTCGCGCGTCGGCGATCGCGAGATCATCCGCGTCAGGCCGCACACCCGTGTCGTCGCCAACCTGGTGCAGACCTCCTCGGGCGAGTTCGACATTCCCGAGTTCAATCCGCTGCGCATGCTCGCGGGCGACGCGCCGGAACGCGCCGAGCAGGAGGACGCCACCGACGGCGGCGACGGCGAGGTGACCATTCTGACCCGCGATATCGCGGCCGTCGCCGTCGCCGACCGGCCGATGCTGGCGCTGAGCACCGAGGAGATCCTCGCCAAGGTCCGCGAGGTCTCGCTGCAGCCGGAGATCGCAACCCGCCTCGCCCTTCCCGTCGCGGCCGGCCCCGAGCGCGCGCCGTCCCGGCAGGAGGCCCTCGACCAGGACGGCCCGAACGTCATGCGTGTCGCCAAGCGCCCGGCCGAGCCAGCGGCGCCCAGCTCCGCCCCGCCCGACCGCGCCGCCATCGCCAAGGCCGGCGACACGATCACTGGCCTGATGCTGGAGCTCGGCGCGACGCGCGACGATGCCCGCCTCGTCGCCACCGCCTTCAATCGCGGCGGCCAGGAGATCACCCTGCGCGCCGGCCAGCGCGTCCGTGTGCTCTTCGCGCCGGGCGCGGCCGGCCGCGTCCAGCCGGTCCGCATCATCCTCGTCGGCGAGCGCGACAACCCCGAAGCGGCCGTGGCGCTGTCCGACGACGGGCGCTACGTAGCGATGGAAGATCCCGCGGATGCCGCCACCGTCACCGACGATTCCGAGGATGAGGACGGCGGGGGCCTGCGCCTCTACAACGCCATCTACGAGACGGCGCTGCGGCAGGAGATTCCGAAACCCATCGTCGACGAGCTGATCCGGCTCTTCGGCAACGACGTCGATTTCTCGCGCCGCGTCGGTGCCAACGACCTGTTCGAGGTTCTCTACGCCGCCGAGGACGAGAGCGAGGCGGGTCGCGGCGACATCGTCTATGCTTCGCTGACGACCGGCGGCGAAACGCGGCGCTACTACCGCTTCCATTCGACCGCCGACAACCTCATCGACTTCTACGACGAGAACGGCCGCTCGGCGCGCAAGTTCCTGATCCGCAAGCCCATTGCCGGCGGGCAGATGCGCTCGGGCTTCGGCATGCGCCGTCACCCCGTCATGGGCTACTACAAGATGCATTCCGGCGTGGACTGGGCCGACCGTGTCGGTACGCCCATCGTCGCCGCCGGCAACGGCATCATCGGCAAGGCGGGCTGGTCGGGCGGCTATGGCCGCCGCGTCGAGATCGAGCACCCGAACGGCTACACCTCGACCTATTCGCACATGTCGGGTTTCGCCCGCGGCATCACCGAGGGCGCGCGCGTGCGCCAGGGCCAGGTGATCGGCTATCTCGGCTCGTCCGGCCTCTCCACCGGCCCGCACCTGCACTACGAGGTGATGGTCAATGGCCGCTTCGTCGACCCCATGCGCGTGCGCGTGCCGCGCGGGCGCGAGCTCGGCGGGCAGATGCTCGCCGTCTTCCGTGCCGAGCGCGAGCGTATCGACAATCTGATGACCCGCGACCGCGCCGAAACGCGCGTCACGGCCCAGTCGTCGCGCTGAGGCCTATTCGGCAGCGGCGAGCCGGACTTCCCCGAGCCAGATATCGAGGTCCGCCAGCGCCCGCGCGCTCAACGCCTTCTTGCGGGCCTGCGTCTTGGCGGTGCCGCGCAGCCGCGAGCCGTCTTCCGCCTTGGTCGGTGCCTGCGTCAGCGGCGGGAACAGCCCGAAATTGACGTTCATCGGCTGGAACGAGCGCGGCCCCTCGTCGATGGTGGTCACGTGCCCGCCGGTAATGTGGTTGATCAGCGCACCGTGCGCCGTCGTCACCGGCGGCAGCGACGCCTCCCGGCCCAGCCGCTCGGCCGCCGCCATCCGCCCCGCCATGCCGCCGATGGCCGCGCTCTCCACATAGCCCTCGCATCCCGTGATCTGGCCCGCGAAGCGCAGGCGCGGCATCGCCTTCAGGCGCAGCGTCTCGTCCAGCACCTTCGGCGAATTGAGATAGGTGTTGCGATGGATGCCGCCGAGCCGGGCGAATTCGGCGTTCTGCAGGCCCGGGATCATCCGGAAGATACTGGCCTGCTCGCCATATTTCAGCTTGGTCTGGAAGCCCGTCATGTTGAACAGCGTGCCGAGCTTGTTGTCCTGCCGGAGCTGGACGACGGCATAGGCCTTCACCGTGGGATTGTGCTTGTTGGTCAGCCCCACGGGCTTCATCGGCCCCCAGCGCAGCGTCTCGCGGCCGCGCTCGGCCATGACCTCGATCGGCAGGCAGCCGTCGAAATAGGGCGTGCCCTCCCATTCCTTGAACTCGGTCTTCTCGGCCGCCAGCAGCGCATCGATGAAGGCCTCGTACTGCTCCCTGTCCATCGGGCAGTTGATGTAGTCGGCGCCCGTGCCGCCCGGCCCCGCTTTGTCGTAACGCGACTGGAACCAGGCGGTATCCATGTCGACGCTGTCGAAATGGACGATGGGCGCGATGGCGTCGAAGAAGGCGAGCGAAGTCTCGCCGGTGACGTCGAGGATCGCCTGAGCCAGCGCCGGCGAGGTCAACGGCCCTGTCGCGACGATCACGCTGTCCCATTCGGCCGGCGGCAGGCCGGCGATCTCGCCGCGCTCGATGGTGACCAGCGGATGGGCTTCGAGCTCGGCCGTCACCGCCGCCGAGAAGGCATCGCGATCGACGGCGAGCGCGCCGCCCGCCGGCACCTGATGGGCATCGCCCATCCGCATGATGATCGAGCCCATGCGCCGCATCTCGGCATGGAGAAGCCCGACCGCATTGGTCGCGGCATCGTCCGAGCGAAACGAGTTGGAGCAGACAAGCTCGGCGAGGCCCTCGGTCTTGTGCGCTTCCGTGCCGCGCACCGGGCGCATCTCGTGAAGGACGACCGGCACGCCGGCCGAAGCGATCTGCCAGGCAGCCTCCGAGCCCGCAAGCCCGCCACCGACGACATGAATGGGAGAAATCTGGGTCATGGCAGGCTTTTACTGCATCCCGCCGGCAGAGGACACCCTGGCGCGGCAGGCGCCGCGCCTGCCGCTCGGTCCGCTCGGCCCGAGAACGGCCCGGCCAAAAAAGAGCTCCGGCCAAAAAAGAGCCCCGGCGATGAGGCCGGGGCTTTGAAGTCGGGAGGTCAGGAGAGAGAGGCGGTGGTCAGCGATTACTCGCAGACGCGGACGGTGCGGCGCTCCGGGCCGTAGGGGCCGTCGACCCAGCGGCGGGTCAGGTAGCAGTCCGAGGCATAGGC
>NZ_JAEULY010000020.1 GCF_016793595.1 Phreatobacter sp. | reverse complement strand
GCCGCCTGGGCGCGCGGACAGCCGCTGCATGTCCACGGCTGGATCTATGGGGTAGAGGACGGGCTGATCCGCGAGGTCGAGCCGCCCATCGCCTCGCAGGCGGCGCGCGACGGCTTGTCGAGCATCGATCAATGCGCCCTGACGCCGTCGGAGCCGTGGAGCGCCGTGCGCCATCAGGCCTACGCAGCCTTCGCTGCGGATGGCGCCCAGGCTGACCCGTGCTGCGAGGGCGCCCGACGCTAGGCCGGGTCATCCCCGGCGACCGGCGCGTTGCGGCTGGCCGCCATCGTCTGGCCGTTTCGCGGTGGCCGGTATAGGAATCGTGGCGGTGCCGCGGCGTGCGTTCCGCTCGACGATGAGACAATGGCCGGACGGCCCCGGAGCCCCGGGCCATCGCTGGTCCGCAAGGGAGAAGCATCATGAAGGATCGCCCCGCGCCCGCGCGCGTCGTCCTCATCGAGGGCAGGCTGCTGCCGGAAGCGCTGGACGAGGCGATGATCGCGGCCGTCGTCCACGGCTTCTATGACGAGATCCGCGCCGACGATCTGTTGGGCCCGGTCTTCAACGCGGCCATCGCGGAACAGGACTGGCCGCATCACCTCGCCAAGATGTGCGACTTCTGGTCGGCCACCCTGCTGCGCAGCAGTCGCTACGAGGGCCGGCCGCTGCCGCCGCATCTCGCCATTCCCGGGCTCGACGAGGCGCATTTCCGCCGCTGGCTCACCCTGTTCCGGTCGACGGTGCGGCGGCTTTGCCCGCCGGAAATCGCGGCGCTGTTCATGGACCGCGCGATGCGCATCGCCCATTCGTTCCGCCTCGCCATCGCGTTCCACCGCAGCGAGGACTCGCTCTCGGTCCGGCCGATCCTCGAGGACAGCCTGTAGGTCCGCAGGCCGCTGCCGTCACGCACCCGCGCGTGGCCGTGCGAGCATCGGGCCATAGCTTACCGCGAATCCGAGGAACGCCAGCGTCCATGCGCCGCCCGCAGCGGCCAGCAGGACCATCGCGTGCTCCGGGGCGAAGGACGCGACCATGCGCAGGACGGCGGCAAGGAAGGCCGCGACATAGATCAGGATGGTTGAAGGCGGCGCGGTGAGCGCGCGCCCGGAATGGCCACGGCTGGCACGGGTCATGACCGCGAGGGTCATCAGCCCGATGGCGCCGGCCGTCCAGGCATGCGCGCCCGCCGACCGCGCCGCGCCGCTGTCCGCGAGCATGGCGTAGCCCGTCAGGAAATAGCCCAAGGGCACGAAGGCGAAAGCCACGTGCAGAACGGTGACGAGCGGCTCGGCGAGAGTTCTGTCGCCCGCCCATCGCAGGAGGCGGACCGCCTGGAGCGTCCCGGCCGCGAGCAGCAGCAGGCCGGCCGGCGCCGCCAGCCCCGCATGTAGCGGCGATGCCGCCCACGCGACCAGCGCCGCGCCGCCCACCGCCATGGCGACCACGTCGAAGCGGCCGAAAGGCTCCGGCTGGCGTCCGGGATTGGCGCGCTTCAGCCAGTTGGTGGTGAAGCTCGGGACGATCCGGCCGCCGACGATCATGATCAGCATGATTGTCACGCCGATGGCGAGGCGGTCGCCGGAAACGGCATGGCCGTGGCGCCAGATCTCGTAGTGGAAGAGCGCCTGCGCCAGCGTCAGCACGACGATGCCGCCGAGAACCTTGAGGTTTCGCCAGTTGCCGCCGGCGATGATCTCGCGCGCGACGACGCCCGCAAGAGCCACCGGGAAGAGCAGGCTGAGGACGGCAAGCGACAAGGGATCGAGCAGGACGGAACAGGCGACCGCGATGCGGCCCGTCAGCCAGAGCCCGAACAGCCCGACCAACGGCCAGCCGACCACCGGCAACCGCCCCGTCCAGTTGGGCACGGCCGTCAGGAGGAAGCCGGCGACGATGGCGGGCACATAGCCGAACAGCAGTTCATGAGCGTGCCATGCGACCGGCGGCAGGGCGCTCGGAATGGTGATGAGGCCGAGATACCAGGGCACCCACAAGGGCACGAGCAGCGCCGCCAGAATGGGCCCGCCGAGGAAGAACGGGCGAAATCCGTAGCTGAACAGCACTGGCCCCCGCCAGGCTCGCTGGAGTTCCATCGTGCTGATCATGGCGCCTCGCCAAGCTCCTGTCCGCATCAGGGGGACGGCGTGCAGAATGCCCGGTGTCCCCGGGCAAGAAATTGACAAATGTCAAAACGGCGACCGGGCGCGGTTCGCGGGCGCCCCGCTCGGTCGTTCACCCGTGGATGCCTGCCCGCAGGCAGCGCATGCGTCGCCCGAGAGTTGGGAGGCGCGAAAATCGGGGCTTGCCAAACGGAAATTGGATCGATCTAAATTGCGGATGATGCGGGTTGCTTCTCCTGTTAAAGGCGAGCCGGCCCGCGTCCATCGGCGGCCATCCGCGCGGAACGACGCGGAAGCCGCAAGGGAGGATCGATCCATGGAGCAGGGCGGACGGCGCGTCGCTTTCGTCACCGGCGCGCAGCGCGGCATCGGGCGCGGCATCGCGCTGGCGCTGGCTGCGCGCGGCTTCGATCTGGTGCTGAACGATCTCGCCGCCTCGTCCGATCTCGACGCGACGGCCGCCGCCGCGCGGGAGGCCGGCGCGCGGGTGACGACCCTCGCGGGCGACATCGCCGATCTCGGCGGGCAGGGGGCGCTGGTTACGGCGGCGTGGGACGCCTTCGGCCGGATCGACTGTCTCGTGAACAATGCCGGCGTCTCCGTGAAGACGCGCGGGGACATGCTGGACTCGAGCCCCGAGAGCTTCGACCGGCTGATCACCATCAACCTGCGCGGCCCGTTCTTCCTGACGCAGGCCGTGGCGAAGCGGATGGTCGCGGCGCCCGCGAGCGGATTCCGCAGCATCGTCACCGTGTCGTCGCTGAACGCCGAAGCCGCGTCCCCGGACCGCGCGGAGTACTGCATCTCGAAGATCGGTCTCTCGATGATGAGCAAGCTCTATGCGCTTCGGCTCGCCGAGGCCGGCATTCGCGCCTACGAGATCCGCCCCGGCGTCATCCGCACCGACATGACCGCGGTCGCGCGCGAGAAATACGATCGGATGTTTGCCTCCGGCTTCTCGCCCATTTCGCGATGGGGCGAGCCGGAGGATATCGGCCGCGCCGTGGCCATGCTGGCCGATGGCGCCCTGGCCTATTCCACGGGCGAGGTGGTGCACGTCGATGGCGGCCTGTCCGTCGCCAAGCTCTAGAGGCCGTCATGACGGTAGCGCAACGTTTGCTCGGCCCCGGCGAATACTGGTTCGAGGACCTTCGCGAGGGTGATCACTACGAGACCGGCAAGATCGTCATGACCGACGCCCATATCGTCGGGTTTGCCGGTCTGTCGGGCGACCTGTTCGATGTTCACATGGATGACGATTTCGCCCGCGAGCAGGGCTTTGCCGGGCGCATCGCGCACGGCCTGCTCGGCCTCGCCATGGCGGACGGGCTGAAGAACCGCTCGTCGGTGCGGATCATGGCCGTTGCCTCGCTCGGCTGGAACTGGAATTTCCGCGGCCCCATTCTCGTCGGCGACCGGATCGGCGTGACCGTGACGGTGAAGTCGAAACGACTGACGTCCAGGGGGGACCGGGGTGTCACCATGCTCGGCTTCGTGGTCGCCAACCAGCGCGGCGAGGTCGTGCAGGAGGGCGAGACGGCGCTGCTGACGCGGCTGCGACCCAGCGAGGCGGCGTGAGGGGCGGGTCCGTGTTTGCCGCGCATTGACGGCGGCGAGGCGAGGTCGCACAGTCCGGTGACTTCAATCGATTGGGCCGTGGCCGACACAGAATTTAGATCGATCCAAAGGCAATAAGCCGCAACCAAGCGGTGTTCCCCACCACCTCCCGGGAGGAGCGACAATGACGGTTCGCAAAGACAGGCATGAGACGACGAACGACGGCTGGATGAGCCGCCGCGACGTGGCGAAGCTGCTCGGTATCGGCGGCGCAGCCCTCGCCGCCGGCCTTCCCGAGCGCGTCTTCGCGCAGACGCGGCGCAACACGCTGGTCATCGGCATCGACATTTCCGACACGGTGACGCTCGATCCCGCCCGGCAGGCGCAATACACGCCGCCGATGTCGCTGCTGGCGGCCTATGACATGCTCGTCACCATGGCGCCGGGCGACTACATCACCATCCGTCCGCAGCTCGCCACCAAATGGGAGCGCACGCCGGACGGAAAGGGCTGGCGTTTCACGCTGCGCGACAACGTCAAGTTCGCCTCCGGCAATCCGATGACCGCCGCCGACGTCAAATGGTCGATGGACCGCGTGCTCTATCTCGGCGACCAGACCTCGCAATACATCAGCCACGTCGAGCGCACCGAGGTCGTCGACGCCAAGACCGTCGACATCATCCTCAAGGACCCGCGCCAGCCGCTGATGACCATCATCGCGGCGCCCGGCTTCCCGGTCTATGACAGCAAGCTGCTCATGCAGCATGGTGGCGACGCCAGCCGCGAGGCCAAGACCAAGGACAGCGCCACCACATGGCTGAACAACAATTCGGCCGGCGCCGGCGCCTACAAGCTGGTGCGGTGGGAGCGCAACGCGCAGATCCAGTTCGTCCGTAACGACAATTACTGGCGCGGCAAGCCGCCTTTCGAGCGGGTCATTATCCGCCATATCGGCGACAGCGCGGCCCAGCTCCTGTCGATCCGCCGCGGTGACGTCGATATCGCCTTCAACCTGATCCCCGAGCAGATCGCCACCCTGAAGGCGGAGCCGAACGTGCGCCTCGAGGCGCTCACCAGCCTCGACTTCGTCTATATGGCGCTGACGCAGAACCCGGAATTCAACAAGGCCCTGGGCGTCAAGGAGGCCCGTCAGGCGATCGGCCATGCCATCGACTATGACGGCATCGTCAAGAACCTGCTCGGTGGCGCGGCCGTGCGCTGCGCCAACTTCCTGCCCATCGGCGTCTCGGGCTCGACGGAGGAGATCGCCCGCCGGGTCGGCTACAACCAGGACCTCGACAAGGCGCGCCAGCTTCTCCAGAAGGCGGGCCTTGCGGACGGCTTCGAGTTCGAGATCGCCTATGGCAACGCCGCGATCGCCGGCGTCACCTACCAGACGCTCGGCCAGAAGATCCAGGCCGACCTCGCCCGGGTGAACATCCGCGCCAAGCTGACGCCGATGGATCAGGTCAACCTGCGCACGACCTATACCGGCAACCGCGCGCAGGGCGGCGTCCTGACCTTCTGGAATCCACCGGCGGTGGAGAACCTCCTGTGGGCGGCGGCGAGCGTGGAGCGCGTCGCCCGGCGCGTCCACTGGCCGGTGCCGCCGGAGCTCGACAAGATCGTGCGCGATGCGGCGGCCGAGCAGGATCCGAAGAAGCAGGCTGACCTCTGGGTGGAGTATCAGAAGCAGACGGTCGACAACGCCAACTACTTCGTCCTGTTCCAGCCGATCTACCAGATCGCGGTGCGGTCGAACCTCGCCAAGCTGCCGCTGACGGCGGCCGGCTGGCAGCTCGACATGTACGACGTGAAGCCGGTCTCGTCGTAAGCGACGATAGCGGGCGACAACCTCGTCGTCATGGCCGGGCCTGGCCCGGCCATGACGACTTGAACTCCGATGCGATGAGAAGACGTGGATGCCCGGCACAAGGCCGGGCATGACGGATGGGGCGGCACGCAAGCCGGGGGTTCGAGTCCCCTAGGAAACGCAATACTCAGAACCCGTAGAGACCGGCCGGATTGTCGATGAGAATGCGCCGCCTCACCGCTTCATCCGGCGCCCAGTCCGCGAGGATGTCGAGGAGATGCGCGCTGTCGGGCCGTGGCTCGCGGCCGGGATGCGGCCAGTTCGACGCCCACAGGATGCGCTCCGGCGCCGCCTTCACCAGCGCGCGGGCGAGCCGGCTGACGTCCTCATAGGTTGGCGCGCCGGTCTTCGAGGTCTCGTAGGGCGCGGCGAGCTTCACATAGATCCGGCCGGTTTCGACCAATCCGAGCAGAACGCGGAATTCCGGGCTATCGACCGCGACCGGCTCCAGGAACTTGCCGGTATGGTCGATGACGACCGGCACCGGCCAGTTGCGGATCTGCGCCGCGTGGTCGGCGAGCCGCCGCCCGTCGGTCTGGAACACCGCATGCCATCCGAACGGCGCCATCCTCGCGGCGATCGTGTCGAGCTGGTCGAAGCCGATCGCGCCGCCCGGCAGCATGAAGAAGCGCGCGCCGCGGATGCCGCCCCTGGTCAGCCGGTCGAGCTCCGTGTCGCTTGCACCCGCATCGACCACGGCGACGCCGCGCGCCACATCCGCCCCCAGCGCCGCGATACCGCGCAGGGTGCATTCGTTGTCGGTGCCGTAGACGGAGGGCTGGACGATGACGGTGCGTGTCAGGCCGAGCTGCGCGCGGATACGCCTGTAGTCCTCGACGCTCGCCTGCGGCGGTGGCTTCGACAGCGCGGTCGGCGCCAGCGGCGTGCCGTCGTAGACGTGGATATGCGTGTCGGTGGCGCCAACGGGCACGACGATCGTGGGCTTAGCTGCCGCGCTCATGGCTCTCTCCTCAGCCGGTGCAGCCGCGTGGCAGCCTCCGTATTGACCGCGCCCGGCGGTATCTCGCCGGAAACCAGCGCCCTGACCTGCGCCACCGTGTCGAAGGCCTGATGCTCGATGGCCGCCGGGGTCAGCCCGCCGGTATGGGGCGTTGCCACCACGTCGTTGCGGCTCGCCAGAAACAGCGAAGGCTTCTGGTCGGGCGCGCGGCCGACATCCATCGCCGCACCGGCGATGCGCTTCGCGTCCAGCGCATCCTGCAACGCGGCTTCGTCAACGAGATTGCCGCGCGACAGGTTCACGAAGAAGGCCGAAGGCTTCATGCGGGCGAAGGCGCGCGCATCCATCAGGTTCTCCGTGGCCTCGGTCGCGACGACGAGGCAGACGACGAAGTCGGATTCCGCCAGCAGCGTCTCGAACGGCACCTGCCGGATACCCGCCTCATCGATCGTCTTGTAGGGGTCGGCGACAAGCACGGTCATGCCGAAAGCCCGCGCCAGTTCGCCCATCCGCACGCCGATGGCGCCATAGCCGACGATGCCGATGGTCGAGCCCTGCAACTGCCGCCCCATCGCGGCCATCGGCTCGCCGCCGGCGCGATAATGGCCGACCGATGCGGAGACGTGCCGCGCCAGGTCGATCATCATGCCGAAGCCGAGCTCGGAGACCGAGGCGATGAAGCCCGGCGTCGCGCGGGTCGCGAGGATGCCCTCGGCGCTGGCAGCCTCGACATCGACATTGCGGATGTCGACGGCGCAACGCAGGAAGGCCACGAGATCCGGCGCCTTGCGGAAGAAGCCGGCATAGCCCGGCGTCAGGCGGTCCGAGACAATGATGGGAAAGCCCTGCGCATGCGCGATCAGCGCCGCCTCGTCCATCGCCTCCCCGGTCGGGTTGATGACGACATCCGCCATGTCGCGCAGCGCCGCCACGGCGCGCGGGCCGTAATAGCTGTCGAGCATGTGGGGCGTGTGGGTGAGGAAGACCCTGTGCCGGCTCACTGCTTGAACTCCGCGTCGCGCTTTTCGCGGAAGGCACGAATGCCTTCCATATGGTCTCCCGCCGAGAAGCAGAGCGTGTTCATCTCGTTCTCGTAGCGGATTCCGGCCGGCAGCGTGGAGGACAGGGCCGCCCGCACGGACGCTTTCACGGACTCGACGGCAACAGGGCTGTAGCCGGCAAATTTCCGCGCGAGCGCACGGGCCTCGTCCGCCACTTTCGCATCGTCGACGAGATATTCGACGATGCCGAGCCGGTGGGCCTCGGCCGCATCGATCGGGTCGCCGGTCAGCAGCAGCTTCATCGCCTGCCCATAGCCGACGAGGCGCGGCAGCATCTGCGACGCGCCGCCGCCGCCGACCCAGCCGCGCTGCACCTCGGGAAAGCCCATCTTCGCCGATCGTCCCATCACCCGGATATCCGCCGACAAGGCCATTTCCGCGCCGCCGCCGAGCACCCAGCCGTGCAGCGCCGCGACCACGGGCTTGCGCATGTCGCGCACGGCGGTCGCATATTCCACGCGATTGCGGAACGCCCAGGCGGACGGGTATTCGGCGAGCGCGTTGAGGTCGCTGCCGGCGCAGAAGGCGCGCTCGCCCGCGCCGCGGATCAGCACCGCGCGCACGCCATCGTCGCGGTCGAGAGCGCGGCACAGACGCTCGATTTCGGCCGCCATGGGCGGCGTGATGGCATTGAGCTTGCCGGGCCGGTTCAGCACGATCTCCGCGACGAAGCCGTCACGTTCCAGCAGCACCTCGTCCTGCATGGGTCTTTCCTCCCTGGTCGTGCGAAATCGCACTTTTCTGTCGCGAACCGGTATCTTTCCCGCTCGCATTTGCTCTAGACACGGGAATCGCGGTGGGATCGGCATTCGGAACCCACGAACGGAAACGAGCGGAATGGCGGGCAGGGGGAAAAGCGCCGGACGGCCGCAGCGGGTGACGCTGCACGACCTCGCCGACCATGCCGGCGTGTCGCGCGCCACCGTCTCGCTTGTCCTGCGCAAGAGCCCGCTGGTCGCCGCGAAGACCCGCGAGGCCGTGCTCGAATCCGTCCGCGCGCTCGGCTATGTCTACAACCGAGGCGCGGCCAACCTGCGCACCCAGCGCTCGCACACGATCGGCGTCTCGATCAACGAGATCACCAACCCCTATTTCACCGAGCTGACGGCCGCCATCCAGCGCGCCTTCCTGAAGCACGGCCGCGTGGTGTTCATCGCCAATTCCGAGGAAGACCCGGCCCGGCAGGACGATTTCATCGCCACCATGCGCGAATACAATGCCGACGGACTGGCGATCTGCCCCTCGCGCGGCACGTCCCGCGAGACGCTGCGGCGGCTGAAAAAACAGGGGGTCGCCTGCGTGCTGGTCTCCCGCGACATCGCCGGCTCCGGCCTCGACTATGCGGGGCATGCCAACGAGGCCGGCATGTGCGAGGCGACCGAGCACCTGATCGGCCTCGGCCACCGGCGCATCGCCATGCTCGGCGGCAACGACCTCGTCTCCACCGGCCGCGAGCGGCGCGGCGGCTACCGCAAGGCGCTCGGCCTGCACGGCATCACCATCGACGAGGCGCTGGTGGTCGAAGGCGACGCGACGCGCAGCTTCGGCGCCACGGCGGTCCGCCGGCTGCTGGCGCTGAAGGATCCGCCGACCGCGGCGGTCTGCTTCAACGACGTGATCGCCTTCGGCGTCATGCTGGGACTCAGGCAGGTTGGCCGCGAGCCCGGCCGCGATTTCGCGGTGATCGGCTACGACGACCTCGCGGAGGCCGAACTCTGGGTCCCCGGCCTGTCGACAGTCCGCAACGACACCAAGACGCTGGGCGAGACCGCCGCCCAGCTGCTTCTCGACCGCATCGAGAACCCCGACGCGCCGGTCCGACGCGTCGTTCTCCAGCCAAAATTCGTCATACGGGAATCGAGCGGTGGCCGGCGCTGAGGCGCTCGTTCCGACCCGCATCGTACCACCCGTTCCAGCTTGCATGGCGTAAAACCATACGAGGCGATTGACACCGCGTCGACCAAAATTTAGAACGATCTAAATCATAAGAAAAAGCTCGGGAGGACACATGACCATCGACCATGGATTCCTCGTGCCCGCGAACGTCGCGGGCATCGCCGCAGCACCCCGGCCGGTCACTCGGCGGGGCTGATCGTGATGGCCAATTTCATCGTCACGCGACTGGTCTTGACCGTTGTGATGGCGGTGCTGGCGACGTTGGTCATCTTCCTTATCGCCAACACGGTGCCCGGCGACCCCGTGCTGGCCGCGCTCGGCGACGTCGCCGCGTCGAACAAGGAGTTCGTCGCGGAGTGGCGCGCCAAATGGGGCCTCGATCTGCCGCTCTGGCAGCGCTACCTGATCTTCCTGAAGGGCGTCGTTCAGGGCGACCTTGGCGTTTCCATCGCCTCGCAGCGGCCGGTGATGGAGGACATCGCCCAGTTCGCACCGGCGACCCTCGAGCTCGCCACCGTCGCCTTCATGATCACGCTGGCCATCGGCATTCCGCTCGGCATCATGGCGGCGGTCTGGCGCGACACCTGGATCGACCATGTGGCGCGCATGGTCTCGCTGGTCGGCGTCTCCTCGCCGACCTTCTGGCTGGCCTTCATCATGCTGGCGATCTTCTATGGCGGCCTCGAGATCGCGCCGGGACCGGGGCGGCTCGACGCCATCGCCATGCCGCCGCGCTCGGTCACCGGCCTGCTGCTCATCGACACGATCATCGCCGGCGACTGGGAGACCTTCCGAGACGCGGCCGCCCATCTCGTCCTGCCTTCCATCGTGCTGGCCGCCGCGACGCTCGGCCTGATCACCCGCACCATGCGCGCCGCCATGCTGGACTGCATCGAGCAGGACTATGTGAGGGTCGCGCGCGCCAAGGGGCTCGTGCCCTGGACGGTCATCGTCCGCCACGCCTTCCCGAATGCGCTGATCCCGGTCGTGACGCTCGGCGGCCTTGCCTATGCCAACCTCCTGACCGGCGCGGTGATGACCGAGACGGTGTTCTCCTGGCCGGGGCTCGGGCGCTACACGTTCCGCAGCGCCGCCGCGCTCGACTTCCCGGCGATCATGGGCATCACCTTGATCGTCGCCTTCGTCTACCTGCTGGTGAACCTGCTGATCGACATCAGCTATGCGTTCCTTGATCCCCGGGTGCGGCTATGAGCGCCGTGTCCGGTGAACAGGCCCGCCCGGTGGCGGCGGGCGAGGAGGCAGCCACGGGGGGCCTGTCGCGCGGCAAGCGGTGGCGCAAGCGCTACGGGCTCGCCGCGGCCGGCGCGACGATCGTCGCCATCTGGGTCTTCATCGCTGTCTTCGCGCCGCTGATCTCGCCCTACGACCCGACGGCGGTCGACGTGACCCAGCGCCTGCTCGCGCCGTCGTGGAAGCACTGGCTCGGGACCGACGTGCTGGGTCGCGACGTGTTTTCGCGGCTGCTCTACGGGACGCAGGTCTCGCTGACGGCGAGCTTCGTGGTGGTCATCCTGGGCGCCGCCATCGGCACGATCCTCGGCGGCATGGCCGCCTATGCCGGCGGGCGGATCGAGCAGCTGATCATGCGCCTGACCGACCTCGTCCTGTGCTTCCCGCCGATCATCCTGGCGCTCGCCATCGCGGCGGCTCTCGGCATCGGCACGATGAACACGATCATCGCCATGCTGGTGGTCTGGTGGCCGAAATTCGCCCGCCTCGCGCACAGCCTCGTGCTCGTCCAGCGCAGCCACGAATATGTCGAGGCGGCAAAGTCCATGGGCCTCTCGCACAAGCGCATCCTGCTGCGCCACATCATCCCCAATGCGGTGGGGCCGCTGATCGTGCTGATCACGCTCGATCTCGGCAATGCCATCATGACCTTTGCCGGCCTGTCCTTCCTTGGCCTCGGCGTGGTTCCGCCGACCCCGGAATGGGGCTCGATGGTCGCGGAAGGGCGCGAACTCGTCCAGCAATGGTGGGTCGCGACCTTCCCCGGCATCGCGATCCTGACCATCGTGCTCGGCTTCAATTTCCTCGGCGACGGCGTGCGCGACTGGCTCGATCCGAGATCGGCGAACCGGTGAGCCATGCCGCCCGGCACAAGACCATTCGAGGCGATCATCAGGAGGGTACCGTGCAGGTCGTGAGCGCGGACGATGCCGTCAAACTCATCCGGTCCGGAGACACGCTGCTGATCGGCGGCTCCGGCGGCGGCCATGCCGTTCCCGAGGCGCTGCTGGCAGCGCTCGGCCGGCGCTTTGCCGCCGAGGGCGCTCCGCGCGCCATCACTGCCGTTCATCCCGTCGGCCTCGGCGACGGCGTCGACAGGGGGGCCGGACACCTGGCCCAGGAGGGCCTGTTGAAGCGGGTCGTCTCCGGCACATTCGTCAACTCGCCGAAGATCTCCGACATGGCCCTCGCCAACAAGGTGGAGGGCTACACCCTGCCGCAGGGGGCTCTCTCGCAGCTCATGCGCGAGATGGCCGCCGGCCGTCCCGGCCTGATGACCAAGACCGGCCTGCACACCTTCGTCGACCCGCGCCTGCAGGGCGGCCGCCAGTCGGAATGCGCGCCGGAGGGCATGGTCGAGCTGATCGACTTCCGAGGCGAGGAGTACCTGTTCTTCAAGCCGTTCCACGTCGATGTCTGCTTCCTGCGCGGCACCACGGCCGACGAGGACGGCAATGTCACGATGGAGCAGGAGGCCGTCTTCCTCGAAATGCTGTCGGAGGCGCAGGCGACCAAGCGCTGCGGCGGCCTCGTCGTCGTGCAGGTGAAGCGCCTCGCCAAGCGCGGCACGCTGCCGCCCAAGACCGTCAAGATTCCCGGCATCCTCGTCGATCTCGTGGTGGTTGAGCCGAAGCAGTGGCAGACCTATCAGGTCGAATATTCGCCCTCCTATGCGGGCGAGCTGAAAATGCCGCTGTCCGACATTCCGGTCCTGCCGCTGGACGCCCGCAAGATCATCGCGCGCCGCGCGGCGATGGAGCTGTTCCCGGGCGCGATCTGCAATCTGGGTTCGGGCATCTCCACCGGCATCGCCAACGTCGCCGCGGAAGAGGGCGCGCTGGACGAAGTGTGCCTGACCAACGAGCAGGGCCTGATCGGCGGCGCGCCGGCTTCCGGCAACGATGCGGGCGCGGCGCGCAACTATGCGGCCATCGTCGATCAGCCCTACCAGTTCGACTTCTACGACGGCGGCGGCCTCGATCTCGCCTTCCTGTCCTTCGCGGAGGTCGACCGCGAGGGCAACGTCAATGTCAGCCGGTTCGGCGACCGCATCGTCGGTCCCGGCGGCTTCATCAATATCAGCCAGAACGCCAAGAGCGTCATCTTCTCCGGCACCTTCACGGCCGGCAAATCGGACATCGCCTGGCCGGACGGCACGACCCGCATCGCCCGCGACGGCCAGCACGCCAAGCTGGTCGAGAAGGTCATGCAGGTGACCTATTCGGGCCGCTACGGCGCCGCGCGCGGCCAGCGCACGCTCTACGTGACCGAGCGGGCCGTGTTCCGGCTTTCCGAACAGGGCGTGGAACTGATCGAGATCGCGCCCGGCATCGATGTCGAGCGCGACGTGATCGGCCGCATGGGCTTCCGGCCGTTCGTTTCGCCCCAGCTCAAGATCATGGACGCGCGCCTGTTCCGCGCCGAGCCGATCGGACTTGCGGCGCATCTGGCCAAGCGCCCGCGCCGCGCGCCGCCCGCGCATCTTCAGGGCACCGCCGATGCGGTCGCGGCCGAGTGAGGATGGAACGATGGGCGACAAGGCGCAGCAGGCGGTCATCGATGGCGCGAGCCGGCTCTACATCATCATCGGCGACCCCGTCGCGCAGGTGAAGTCGCCCGGCGTCTACAATCCCAAATTCGCCGATGCCGGCATGAACACGGTCTTCGTGCCGGCGCATGTGCCCTCGGCGCAGTTCGACGAGGTGATGCGCGGCATCATGCGGCTCGGCAATCTCGACGGGCTGATGGTCACCGTGCCGCACAAGTCGCGGATCATGCCGCTGGTGGACCGCATCCTGCCCATGGGCGCCAAGGTCGGCGCGATCAACGCCATTCGCCGCGAGGCCGACGGCACCTGGACCGGCGACATGTTCGACGGCACCGGGCTGATCCGCGGGCTGGCCAAGCGCGACACGTCGATGAAGGGCCGCAAGGTCATGCTGGTCGGCGCGGGCGGTGGCGGCAGCGCGGTCGCCATCGCGGTGGCCGATGCCGGCGCCGCCGCCGTGTCGGTCTTCGATGCCGACAGCGCCAAGGCGGAAGCCCTCGCCGCGCGGATCAGCCAGCACTACCCGGCCTGCCTCGCGCGCCATGGCGCCGTCGTCTTCGAGGGCCACGACACCCTGATCAACGCCACGCCCATCGGCATGGCGCCCGGCGACGGGCCGCCGGTGCCGCTCGACGGCCTGAGACCCGACATGCTGGTCATCGACATCATCATGAAGCCGGAGGTGACGCCGCTCATGGCCCATGCCCGCGCGCTCGGCTGCGCGGTCATCGGCGGCAAGGCCATGCTGGAGGGGCAGGCCGAGCAGGTCGTCGAGTTCTACAAGATCGGGTCCGCGCCATGATCGAAACCTTCCTCGAACCCGGCGACACCGCGACCTTCGCCAAGACCATCACGGAAGCCGACCTCGTCCTGTTCTCCGGCCTCACCGGCGATTTCGACCCGATCCACGTCAACGAGGCCTATGCCGCGACGACACCCTTCGGCCGGCGCATCGCCCATGGCGCGCTGGTGATGGGGCTGCTCTCCACCACCGCCTCGATGATGTCGCGCCGCTCGGTCGAGCGCGGCACCACCGGCACCTCCGTCTCGCTCGGCTATGATCGAATCCGCTTCCTCAAGCCCGTCTTCATCGGCGACACGCTGACCGCCCGCTACACGGTCGAGGAGATCGACGCGGTGGCGGCGCGCTCGCGCTCGAAGGTCGAGGTCGTCAACCAGAATGGCGAGACCTGTCTTGCCGGCACGCACATCATGAAATGGGTGGCGAAAGCCGCCTGACCGCCACCACCGCCGAAGCTTCTTCGACGACCGCACCCGAGCGAGCGATCCCATGCCCTTGTCCGAAACCCATCAGGAAATCCGCAACGCAGCCCGGCGCTTCGCCACCGAGGTCGTGCGCCCGCGGGCCGAGGCGCTGGACCGGGATGAAGCCTTTCCGGCGGACATCTACCGCCAGATGGGCGAGCTCGGCCTGTTCGGCATCACCACGCCCGCCGAACTCGGCGGTGCTGGCCTCGACGTTCTCGCGTATGCTCTCGTCATGGAGGAATTGTCGCGCGGCTATGCTTCCGTCGCCGACCAGTGCGGCCTCTACGAGCTGATTGCGACGCTGCTCTCGGTTCACGGCACGCCGGCGCAGCAGGAGCGCTACCTTGGCCCGCTGCTGCGCGCCGGTTTCCGCCCGGCCTATTGCATCACCGAAGCGGAGGCCGGCAGCGACGTGTCCGGCATCAGGACGACGGCCGAGCGCACGGCGACGGGCTGGAAGCTGACCGGCTCGAAGCTCTGGATCCACAACGCGCCCGTTGCCGATATCGGCTTCGTGCTGGCGCGCACCGACAAGGCCGCGGGCAAGCGCGGCATGAGCATCTTCATCGTGCCGCTGGATCTTCCCGGCGTGTCGCGCGGGGCGAAGGAACACAAGATGGGACAGCGCGCCTCGCAGGTCGGCGCGCTCGCCTTCGACGGCGTCGAACTGCCGGCCGATGCGCTGCTCGGACAGGAAGGTCGCGGCTTCCACATCATGATGAGCGCGCTCGACAAGGGGCGTGTCGGTATCGCTTCGCTCGCGGTCGGCATTGCGCAGGCGGGGCTCGAAGCGGCGCTGGACTATGCCAGGACGCGCAAGCAATTCGGCCAGCCCGTGGCGGAGTTCCAGGGTCTGTCGTGGCTGCTGGCCGACATGGCCAAGGAGATTTCCGCCGCGCGGCTGCTGGTGCGCCATGCGGCGGAGGCGATGGATTCCGGCAGCCCCGCGACCGCTCATTGCTCCATCGCCAAGTGCTTCGCCTCCGACATGGCGGTGTCCCAGACCGCCAATGCAGTGCAGGTCTTCGGCGGTTCCGGCTATATCCGCGGCTTCGAGGTCGAGCGACTCTACCGCGACGCCAAGATCACCCAGATCTACGAAGGCACCAACCAGATCCAGCGCACCATCATCGCGCGCGAGCTGATGACGAACGGTGTACCGGAATAGGCCTCAGGCAGCGGGCAGCTGCTCCCGCAGGACGCGCTTCATCACCTTGCCGTTGGCATTGCGCGGCAGCGGCTCGGCCTGAAGTGTCAGCGTCTCCGGCACCTTGTAGTCGGAGAGCCGCGCGGCGCACCAGGCGCGGATCGCCTCGGCCGTCGGCTTGTCGCCCTCGGTGACGACGAAGGCGTGCACGCGCTCGCCGAGCACCGGGCAGGGGACGGCCACGACGGCGCATTCGACGATGCCCGGACAGGCGACCAGCACGGTCTCGACCTCGGCGGTGAAGACCTTGTAGCCGCCGCGGTTGATCATGTCCTTCATGCGGTCCAGCACCTGCACGAAGCCGTCGGCATCCACCGACCCGATATCGCCAGAATGCCAGAAGCCAGCCGTGAAGCCCGCTGCCGTGGCTGACGGATTGTTCCAGTAGCCCTTGACCACGTGCGGGCCGCGAATCCAGATCTCGCCGGTCTCGCCGCGCGGCAGTTCGCGGCCCGCCTCGTCCACGACGATCAGGTCGACGCCCGGCGCCGCGATGCCGACGCTGTGCCCATGGGTCGGCGTGAAGCGGGGCGGCATGATGGTCGAGGGCGACGTCGTCTCGGTGGAGCCATAGGCGTTGATCAGTTGCAGCGAGGGGCAGCGCGCCGCGAGCCTCTCGATGGTGGGCGTCGGCATGGGCGCGCCGCCATAGCCGCCGATGCGCCATGCCGAGAGGTCGTAGGAATCGAAGTCCGGTTGCAGCAGGCAGAGATTGTACATGGCGGGCACCATGACCGACTGGGTCATCCGCTCGCGCGCCGCCAGCGCCAGGAAGTCGGCGGCCTTGAACGCCGGCATGATGATCAGCGCGCCGCCGGCGCGCACCGTGCAGGTGATGTTGGCGATGAGGCCCGTTACATGGCTCAGCGGCACGGCGGCGAGCGATCTGTCCGCCTGCGTCAGCTGCATGCAATATTCGTAGACCAGGGAGGAATGAACGATGCCGAGATGGGTCAGCATCGCCCCCTTCGGCCGCCCAGTCGTGCCCGACGTGTAGAGGATGACGGCGGTGTCTTCCTCGCCCACTTCCGCAACTGGCGGGGGCGGGGCGTCCGAATGGGTCGCCGCGATGCTGTCGAGGGTCTGCGCGCCCGCTGCTTCGCCCCCGACGGTCCAGCGGCGGGAGAGACCGGGCACTTCTGCGGGGGCTGGCAGACGGTCCGCGAGGTCCGCCTCGTGGATCAGCAGGCTCGCGCCGCAATCGTTGAGCACATGCGCGATCTCGGGCGTCTGGAGCCTGAGCCCCATCGGCACCGCCACCGCGCCAAGGCGGGCAAGGGCGAACAGCGTCGTGACGAACTCCGTCCGGTTGCCGATCAGCAGGCCGACGCGGTCGCCGGCCTTGACGCCTTCGGCCGCCAGCGCCGCCGCCAGCCGCGCCACGGCTTCGGCGAGAACGGCATAGGTGAAGCGCGTGTCGCCGCAGACGAGAGCCTCGCCGCCGCCATTGCGCCGGACGGTCTCGGCCAGCAGGCCGTAGAGGCTGCCCGGCCGCTCAGCGAAGCAGGACACCACGCGGTCGCCGAAATGCGCCTCCAGCCTGAGGCGGGGCCCCTGTGCATCGATCCAGCGGGGCGGTGAGACGGGCATGGCGGGGCGGTCGGGGGACATGGCACCGGATCGGGTTGATGCCCCGCTTGATCGGGCGCGGCGGGGCCGCGGCAAGAGGGCTGGGCTGCCGATGAGAACCGATGGACCAGCCACGTTCAAGCCCGCCCGCGATCGGCGCGTATCCGCCTATTGAGCTATGCCCGGCTTTGAGGGATGAACGTATGGTGAGCCGGTCGCGTGGCCGGCTCGGCCGTCATCAACCAGTCAGGGGCCGAGCGCTTGCGCGTCCTGGTCATCGAAGACGAAGCCCGTATCGCCGCCGATATCGCTCGCGCGCTGGGCGCCGCCGGATTCGTCGTCGAGGTCGCGCATGAGGGCGAAGACGGCTGGTATCGCGGCGACAGCGAGGAGTTTCAGGCCGTCGTGCTCGATCTCGGCCTGCCGAAGCTGGACGGGCTGTCGGTGTTGCGGCGCTGGCGCGCCGCCAATCGCGGCATGCCGGTCATTCTCCTGACCGCCCGCGACGGCTGGCGCGAGAAGGTAGAGGGCATCAATTCGGGAGCCGACGACTACCTGACCAAGCCGTTCCATATGGAGGAACTCGTCGCGCGCGTGCGCGCGCTCACGCGCAGGGCGGGCGGCCACGCCGCCCCGGTGATCAAGGCGGGATCGGTCGAGCTCGACACGCGCACGCGGGAGGTCAATGTCGCCGGCCGACCCGTCGCCGTCTCGGCGCTGGAATACCGTCTGCTCCTGCACCTCATGACCCACCTCGACCGCGTCGTGCCGCAGGGCGAGCTGAGCGTCGCCATCCACGGCCAGGAGCGGGAGAACGATTCCAACGCGCTCGAGGCATTGGTGGCGCGGCTGCGGCGGAAGCTCGGCGTGCCGCTGATCCAGACTCGCCGTGGTCACGGCTACGTCGCGGTCGACGGCCAGATCGGTGACGGCGGGTGAGCACGCGATCGATCAGGGAGCGGCTCGCCTGGACGATGGTCGTCGCCATCGCCCTCGCCCTGCTCGTGGCCGGCCTCGCGGTCACGCTGATCTTCGAGGACCATATCCGCGCACGGGCGACCGCCGAGATCGGCGACGATCTGACCGCCCTCGTCGGCAACGCGCGGATCGGCAGCGACGGCCGCCTCGCCATTGACATTACGCTGTCGGACCGCCGTTTCCAGGCCCCGCAGAGCGGCTTCTACTGGCAGGCGGGACGCGGCGACGCGGTTGATCTCGTCTCGCCCTCCCTGGGCCAGTTTCGCATCGCCTGGCGCACCCGGCCGCCCTCCAATGACGATGCCGCCCTCTACGAACGCCCCGGCCCGGAAGGACGAAGCCTGCTCGTGCTGGAGCGGCGGGTGAATGTCGCGGGCGGTGCGGTCGAGGGCGCCCGTGTCGTTGTCGCGCTCGACCAGAGCGAACTGGACGAGGCGCGCCGCAGCTTCGCCCTGTCGGCGGCCGCGGCGCTCGCGGCGCTCGGCCTGGCGCTGGTCCTGGCGCTGTGGTTCGCCAGCAAGGTGAGCCTCGCGCCCTTTGCCGGTCTGCGCCAGTCGCTCAACCTCGTCCATCGCGGCGAGCGCGACGCGCTGGAGGGCGACTTCCCGGATGAGATCCAGCCGCTGGTCGATGACCTCAATGCGCTGCTGTCCGCCCGCAGCGCCGATCTCGATGCGGCGCGCGCCCGCGCCGGCGACCTCGCCCACGGGCTCAAGACGCCGCTGGCCGTGCTCGGCTCCACCGCGCGGCGGCTGCGCGAAGCCGGCCGGCCGGACCTAGCCGACGAAATCGACGGCGAGATCAACCGGATGAGCAGGCACGTGATGCGCGAGCTCATGCGCGCGCGCGCGGGCGTGAAGGCCCTCCGCCGCTCCCAGCGCACCGCGCTCGCCCCGGTGGTCGCCTCGCTGGTGCGCACGATGCAGACGGTATCGGGCGGCAAGGCGGTGTCCTATGCCGCCGACGTGCCCGCCGAACTGAATGTCGCCCTCGACGAGACCGACCTGATGGAGGTTCTGGGTAACATCCTGGACAATGCCCGCAAATGGGCGGCCGCCTCGGTGGCCGTGACGGCCCGACGGTCGGCAGGCGGCGTCTCGGTGACCGTCGAGGACGACGGGCCGGGCCTGCCCGCTTCGGAACTGGCGTACCGCATCGAGCGCGGCCGGCGGCTGGACGAGCAGGTCGAGGGCTCCGGCTTCGGCCTCGCCATCGTCCAGGACCTCGTCAGCGCCTATGGCGGCGAGGCGAGCCTGTCACGTTCGGCCATGGGCGGCCTGAAGGTCGAGCTTCTGTTGCCGTGACCGTCACTCCGCCGGGTGAAAGGCCCCGGCTGTCTCGGGCTTCGCGCCGCGCCGCGAGAACACCGCGATCAGCGCCGGCAGAACCAGCAGGATCAGCACCGGAGCCAGCGTGATGCCGCCGACCACGACGAAGGCCAGCGGCCGCTGCACCTGGCTGCCGATGCCGGTCGAGACCGCCGCCGGCAGGAGCCCGACGCAGGCCGCGACGCAGGTCATCAGCACCGGCCGCATGCTGACGCGGCACGCCTCCGCCACCGCCTCGTAGCGGGCAAGACCCGCGTCGATCATCGTGTTGTAGTGGACGATGACGAGGATGCCGCCCATCACCGAAATGCCGAACAGCGCGATGAAGCCGATGGCGGCCGACACGCCGAAAGGCGTCCCGGTCACGGCCAGCGCGAGGATGCCGCCGACCAGCGCCAGCGGGATGACGCTGAGCGCCAGCAGCGTGTCCGTCAGCGACGCGAAATAGGCATAGAGCAGCAGACCGATCAGCAGCAGGGTGAGTGGCACGATGACCTGGAGCCGGGCGACGGCGTCCTGGAGATTGCCGAATTCGCCGACCCACTCGAGCCGCGAGCCGAAGGGCAATGTCACCTGGCTCGCGACGCGCGCCTGGGCTTCCAGCACGGTGCTGCCGAGATCGCGCCCACGCACGGAGAAGCGAATCGGCACGTAGCGCTGCTGGCCCTCGCGATAGATGGTCGAGGGCCCGGAGACGA
Organism: Phreatobacter sp.; assembly: GCF_016793595.1. Classification (GTDB taxonomy): domain Bacteria; phylum Pseudomonadota; class Alphaproteobacteria; order Rhizobiales; family Phreatobacteraceae; genus Phreatobacter. The sequence goes on along the minus strand of NZ_JAEULY010000020.1, from coordinate 133,033 downwards.
TCCGCACGGTCGCGATTTCGCGGATCGGCACCTGCGCGATGCCGCCATTGCCGTCGCTGACGCCGATGCGCAGTTCGCCGATGGCCTCGGGGCTGGCGCGATAGCGCTCGGCCAGCCGGACGATGATGGGGAAATGCCGGTCCGAGCCACGCTCGTAGAGGTCGCCGGGCGTGTCGCCGGCGATCGCCGTCTTGATCGCCGTGTTGATGTCGCCGGGCTGCAGGCCGAAGCGGCCGGCCTTTTCCCGGTCGACCTCGATCTCGACCGTCGGCTGTCCCAGCACGTTGAACACGGCAAGATCCTGCACGCCGGGCACGGTGCGGATCGCGTCGCGGATCTGCTGGGCGGTCCGCGTGATCTCCTGCAGGTCGTTGCCGAACACCTTGATGGCGTTCTCGCCCTTCACGCCCGAGGCGGCCTCGGCGACGTTGTCCTCGAGATATTGCGAGAAGTTGAACACGACGCCCGGCAGTTCCGCGGACAGGCGCGCATTGACCTCCTCGATCAGCTTCTCCTTGGTCATGCCGGGCCGCCACTCCGTGGCGGGACGCAGCGGCACGAAGACTTCGGCATTGTTGAAGCCGGCGACGTCGGTGCCGTCGTCCGGGCGGCCCTGCTGGGAGATCGCGCGCTGCACCTCCGGGAAACTCGCGATCACCCGGCGCATGCGGTTCACATAGACATTGCCTTCCTGCAGCGAGATGGTCGGATGGAAGGTGGCGCGCACCCACATATTGCCCTCTTCCAGCTTCGGCAGGAATTCGAGGCCAAGCGAACGCAGGGTGATGCCGGTGCCGGCGAGCAGCAGCACGGCCGCCGCGATGACCAGGAACCGGTAGCGGATGATCGTGCCGAGCATCGGCTCGTAGACGCGCCGGATGGCGCGCACGACGATGGTCTCCGTCTCGGAGAGCTTGCCCTTGAGCATGATCGCGGAGAGGGCGGGTGTCACCGTGAAGGTCGCGATCAGGCCGCCGGCGAGCGCATAGGCATAGGTCTTGGCCATGGGCGAGAAGATGTGGCCCTCGACGCCCGACAGCATGAACAGCGGCAGGAAGCCGACGATGATGATGGCCGAGGAGAAGAAGATCGGCCCGACCACCTCGCGCGCCGCCGCCAGCACCGTGGCGACGCGGCTCTTCTCGTCGTCCGGACCGGCGCCGTGATGGGTGCTCCGCTCCGCAAGGTGCCGGAAGATGTTCTCCATCATGATGACGGTGGCATCGACGATCAGGCCGAAATCGAGCGCGCCGGCGGATAGAAGATTCGCGGACTCGCCTTGCAGCACGATGATGATGACGGCGGTGCAGAGCGCGAAGGGGATCGTCGCCGAGACGATGATGGCGCTCCTGAGATTGCCGAGGAACACCCACTGCACCAGGAAGACGAAGAGCACGCCGAACAGCAGGCTGTGCATCACGGTGTGCGTGGTGATCTGGATCAGCTCCTTGCGGTCGTAAAGCCGCTCGATCTTGACGCCCGGCGGCAGGACGCCGCCCGCATTGATGCGGTTGACTTCGACCTCCACGCGTTCCAGCGTCGGCATGCTCTTCTCGCCGCGGCGCATGAGCACGATGCCCTGAACCACGTCGTCGGTGTCGTTCATGCCGGCAATGCCGAGACGCGGCAGATGGCCGACCGAAACGGCGGCGATGTCGCGGATGCGCACCGGCGTGCCGTTGGACTGCGCGATCAGGGTGCCGGCAATGTCGTCGATCGAGCGGATCAGGCCGACGCCGCGCACCACGCCCGCCTGCGGACCGATCTCGATCGTATTGCCGCCGACATTGATGTTGGCGTTCTGCAGCGCCGTCATCACCTGCGGCAGGGTCAGGCCGGCGGCGATCAGTTTCTGGAAGTCGACGGTGACGTCGTAGGTCTTGGACGTGCCGCCCCAGCCGGTGGCATCGACCACGCCGGGCACCGACTTGAACCGGCGCGACAGGATCCAGTCCTGCATGGTGCGCAGATCGGTCAGCGAATAGCCGGGCGGGCCGACCACGCGGTAGCGGAAGATCTCGCCGATCGGGCTCATGGGTGAGATCTGCGGCTGCGCGCCGCCGGGCAGGGGGCCGAGCTGGCCGAGGCGATTGAGCACCCGCTGCAGTGCTTCCTCGTAGCTGAAATCGTAGGTGAACTGCAGCTTCACGTCGGAGAGGCCGAAGACCGACGTGGTGCGCATGACGCGCAGGTTCTGGATGCCGGCCATCTGGTTTTCGATCGGCGTCGTGATGTAGCGCTCGATCTCCTCCGCCGAGAGGCCCGGCGACTGGGTGATGACATCGACCAGCGGCGGCACCGGGTCGGGATAGGCCTCGATATTGAGGCGCGTGAACGCGAAGCCGCCGGCGGCGAGCGCGATCAGGAAGACCAGCGCGACCAGCACCCGGCGGTCGAGCGAGAAGGAGATGAGCGCGTTCACGGCTGCGTTCCGGAAGGGCTGGAGGCTGCCAGCGGCGAGGTCCGCCGGCAGCCTCCGGAGCATGGTTTCCGAAAGGGGGGTGGGCCTTCGGGAAAGACCATGCTCATGGGAATGGGGTGAATGGGGTGGCGGTTCTAGCGGGCCTCGCTGGCCATCTGGTCGAGGAAGAGGCTGCCCTGGACCACGATGCGTTCGCCGGGGGCGATTCCCTCCAGGACCTGGACGAAGCCGTCCTGGACCAGCCCGGTCCGGATCCGCCGGATGGTGGCCTGGCCACTCTCGGAAACGGTCCAGACATGGGAGAGCTCGCCCTGCCGGATCACCGCGCGGCGCGGCACGGCGGGCCAGTCGGATGCCTTCTCGGTGAAGACCGTGACGGTCGCGAACATCTCACGCTTGAGGATGCCGCGCGGGTTGGGGATGTTCGCGCGCACGGCGAGGCGGTGGGTTGCCGCGTCCAGCACGCTCGCGACATGGCTGATCGTGCCGGTGAAGGTCTGACCCGGCCGGGACATGACCTGGAACTCGATCTCGTCGCCGATATCGACGGAATGGCTGTCGCCTTCCCTGACGAAGGCCTGCACCCAGACATGCGATGTGTCGTCGACGAGGAATAGCGGCTCGCCGCCACCCTGCACGAACTGGCCGGGGCCGATGCGCCGCTGGGCGATGAGGCCGGAGATCGGCGCGACGATGGGCGTCTCCGAATTGATCGTGCCGCGCTCGCGCAGCTGCGTCAGGTCGCCTTCGGTCTTGCCGAGAATGCGCAGGCGGTTCTCCACGGCGCGGAGGGCGGCGACGGCGGCGCGCTCGTCGGCCTGCGCGCCCTTGTGGTCGGCCTGCGCCTGCTCGAAGTCGCGCAGGGGAGCTGCGCGGCCATTGTAGAGATCGCGCTGACGCCGCTCGTTGATCTCGGCGAGGCGCAGCGCCGTGCGCGCCTTCTCCAGTGCCGAGACCGCGGCGACGTAATCGTTCTGCGCGGAGACCATGTCGGTGGCCTCGATGGTGAACAGAACCTGGCCTTCGGTGACGAGATCGCCGGGCCGCGCCATGATCCGGACGACCTTGCCGGCATAGGGCGAGAAGACGGGGCTGGCGCGATCCTCGTTGGTGGCGATCTTGCCCTCGGTGACGAAGCGCGGACGGAACGGTCGCGAGGCGACCGGCTCGATCGTCAGGCTGCGGAGCTCGTTTTCCGTGAGGCGGACCGATCCGTCGCCCGCGGCTGTCGCCGGGGCCTGTGGTCCAACCGCCTGCGCCGATGGCGCGGCGATGCCGGCGGCGTGCCCTTCGGAAGTCGGGCTGCGGAACAGGCCATAGCTGTAAGCTGCCACGGCTGCGAGAACGACCAGCCCAGAAATCGCGAGCGCTCGTCGTCCGAGTGATCCAGTTCGCATATCGGTTGCGTCCGCGTCACTGCGCACCACCCCGGCCGCAGGAAGACGGCAGCTATAACCCCCGGCACCTTGTCGGTGGCTGACGGTGGATGTCAGCATTCTGTCAGGTTGAGATCGGTAGACGGCGGCGGTTGAATCGCTACGATCCTCCCATGCCCATCGCATCGTCATCCCGCGTCCTCGCCGCTGGCGTGGGGCTCGCTGGCACACCCCGAGGACGAACCGGCGGCCTGCGCGCTGCCGGCCTCGCGCTGGCGATCCTGAGCCTGCTTGCACATGCGGCCCTCGCCGAGACGAGGACACAGCGCCAGAGGCCACGTCCCGCCTCTTCCGGCATCGCCACGCTCGACGCCGCGCTGGCGCGCGCCTATGCGACCAATCCCGACATTCTCGCCCAGCGGGCTCAGGTGCGGGCGACGCGCGAGACGATTCCCCAGGCGCGCGCCGCCATGCTGCCGCAGGTGAGCGCGACGACCTATGCCGGCGTGCTGGCGACCAGCTCGCTGCTGCGCGGCAGCCCGGTCAATGTCACGGAATCCTCGACGCTGCCGCGCCGGGGCGTGGCGCTGACCGCGTCACAAACCCTGTTCGACGGCGGCCGCACGCAGAACGCCGTGCATCAGGCGGAGCGGCTGACCGCCGCCCAGCGCGAGCAGCTGCGCGCGGTGGAACATGCGGTGCTGCTCGACGTGGCGGCGACCTTCGTCGCGGTCCATACCGGGCAGGCGCTGGTCGAGGTGCAGCGCCGCAATGTCGGCTTCCTGCGTGAGACGCTGGCGGCCATCCGCACGCGGCTCGGCGCTGGCGTCGCGACGCCGACCGACATCGCCCAGGCGGAGGCGCGTCTGAGCCGTGGTCTTGCCGACCTCAACGCCGCCGAAGCGGGCCTTGCCGTCGCCCGCGACCGGTTCCTTCGTCTCGTCGGGGCGATGCCGTCGCCCCGCCTTGCGGGTGTCCGAACGCCCGAGCGCCTGCTGCCGCGCTCGGGGGAGGCAGCTCGGGACCTCGCCGGCCGCGACAATCCCGCCGTACTGGCCGCGGCCGAGGCGGTGCGCGGCGCCGATGCGGCCGTGCGCGTCGCCCAGGGCCAGATGCTGCCGCAGGTGACGCTGGAAGGGCAGGCCGCTCGCGATATGGACGCCGATAGCGCGACGCGGCGCATCGACAGCCTGCAGGTGGTCGGACGCATGACCGTGCCGCTCTATGCCGGCGGCGGTCCGGAGGCGCAGGTGCGCCAGAACCGCGAACTCGCGGGGCAGGCGCGCCTGGTCCTCGATTCGGCGCGGCTGCAGGCCCGTTCGGCGGCCTATTCGGGGCGCGTCGCCTTCGACAATGCCAGCTTTGCCGCGAAGGCGGCCAGCGACGAGGTGCGCAGCGCTGATGTCACGGTCGAGGGTATCCGCAAGCAGCTCGACGCCGGTCTGCGCACGATCACTGAACTGCTCAATGCGCAACAGGACGCGGTTTCCGCCCGTGCGCGGCTCATCCAGGCGCAGGGCGACCGGACGGTGGCTTCCTACACTGTCCTCGCTGCCATAGGACGCCTCGATCCGCCGGCGCTCGGCATCCGCACGGAGGCGGCTCCCGCGCCGCCGCCGCAATCCGATCTGGACGTCCGGCTCGATGCCTGGCGCGGCCTGCGCGACGCGGCGACAGTGCCGGCCGCATCGAGGCGCTAGGCGGCTATCAGGCGGCGGCCGCCGTGCCGGCGGCCACCGAACCGACCACGCGCACGCGCACGCGCAGCGAGTTGCCGGGCAGATAGGCGATCGGCATGTCCTCGGTCTCGATGGTCGAGATCGTGGCCCGGTCGGCGCCGGCCGCCACCGCATTGTCGGCGGCGATGCGCTGGGCCGCCGCGATCGCGTCGTTGCGGCTGAGCTCGCGGAAGATCTGATCGCATTCGCCGGAGACCTGCGCGATGGCCGCGCCGACCGCGTTGGCGCAGTCGCCGTGTTCGACGCGGATCACCCGCGATGCGCCTTCGATGGCGTCGGGGATCAGGAAGGCGCCGCCGCCGACCGCGATCAGCGGCACGTCGCCGGATTCGGTCTTCATCCGGTCGAGCGCCTCTTCCACCATGCGCTTCGCCTCGGCGAAGACGCGCGCGGTGGTCGCCGTGTCGAGATGCGCGACCCTCGCCCTGTCGCCGATGGGGAGCAGGCCGGCGGCGATGGCGACGTCGCTGGTGGTGAGCTGACCGCCGCCGAAGGCGATGCCGTCCTTCAGCAGGCGATAGCCGACCGACAGCGGACCGATGGAGAGCGGGTCGAGCGACACATGGCTGCCGCCGCCGAGACCGAAGGACAGGAGGTCCGGCATGCGGAACAGCGTGCGCACGCCGCCGACCTGCACAACCGAGTTGGCCTCGCGCGGGAAGCCGTTCTTCAGCTGGCCGATATCCGTCGTCGTGCCGCCGACATCGGCGACCATGGCGTCGTCGAGGCCGGAGAGATAGGCGGCGCCGCGCATGGAGTTGGTCGCGCCGGAGGCGAAGGAATAGACCGGCAGACGCATGGCCTGGTGGGCCTCGGCGACGGTGCCGTCGTTCTGGGTGATGAACAGCGGCGCGGCGATGCCGCTGTCGGCGATGGCCTTTTCGAAGGCCGCGATGGTGTCGCGGGCAAGGTCCGTCAGCGCGGCGTTCAGGAGGCCGGCATTCTCGCGCTCCAGCAGGCCGATGCGGCCGAGATCGGACGAACAGGTGATCACCGCACCCGGATTCTCGCGGGCGACGATCTCCGCCGCCTCCTTCTCGTGGGACGGGTCGAGTGGCGAGAAGACCGAGGAAATGGCGACGGCAGTCAGCCCCTTCGCCTTCATCTCGCGCGCGGCCTTCGCCACCGCCTCGCGGTCCAGCGGCATGAACGGCCGGCCGTCATATTCGTGGCCGCCCTCGACCATGTAGACCGCGCCGCGAACCAGCTCGGCGAGGTCCTTCGGCCAATCGCAGAAGGGTGGGAGGGTCGCGCCCGATGGCAGGCCGAGGCGCAGCGCCGCGACCTTCGACAGGTGCCGGCGCTGGACGACCGCGTTGATGAAATGCGTCGTGCCGATCATCACGGCGTCGATGCCCTTGGCCTTGAGCGCGCCGGACGCGCCGAGCTTCGCCAGCGCTTCCAGAATGCCGCCGGTGACGTCCTCGGATGTCGGGGCCTTGACCGCGCCCGCCACCTTGCCGTCCTCGATCAGGACGGCATCCGTATTGGTGCCGCCGACGTCGATGCCGATCCGTCTCATGATCCGAACACGCTCTTGAAGTCGATATCGTAGTTGAAGGCCCGGGGGCCGACATGCTGCAGGCCCTTGGGGGTGAGGAACACGTCGGCCGTGGGCAGCGCGATGACCGTCACGCGCTGGCCGTAGCGGATGGTCTCGGTGCCGATGGCTTCGCCGGTCACGGTGTCGAGCACGCAGATCAGGTCTGGCGACATGGCGATGGGCTCGCCGTCCTGCCAGGCGACGATCCATTCGTTCTGGAAGGCGACGTCCAGCGCGGTGCCCTTCCAGGCATCGACGCCGTCGAAACGGGTGCGGCCGCGCAGGAAACCCTCGGTCGCGCGGCGCTCTACGTCGGTGACCTTGCCGCGATAGAGGATCTTGCCGGGCTCCACCGACAGGATGGCGTCGATCGGGTCCTCGTGCCGTCGCTGCGCCTCGCGAACGGCCGCACCGATGGCGATGGCCTTGGTGGTGGTGCCCGGAATGCACCACTGCTTCACCTCGGCGCCGGTGCGCGGCGCCTTGCAGGTCGAGGCGATGGAGCCGTATTCGACGCAGATCTTGCGGCTGACCCGCTCCATCCACTTCCAGGTCGGCACGGTCTGCACCACGGCTTCGAGGCCGCGGCAGTCGACGGTGGAGAGCGGGTAGGGCTTGAGGTCGCCGACGGCGACGGAGGTCATCTGCGCTTCCGGATAGGCGCGGCCCATCATGTCCGCGTCGATCACCGGCCGGCCGAGATGGGCGGCGGCCATGAGCGGCTGGATCGAGTTACCCCCGCCGATCTCCAGCGCCATGATGCCGCGGAAGCGGATGCCGGTATGATCCTCCATCAGGCCGACCGCGCGGGCGATGGTGCGGCTATCGGTCAATCGCTCCTGCCCGACCAGCGGGGCGCCCATATTGGACACCGCCGCGACCCAGTCGTCGTCGGCGAGGTCGCCCGGCTGCATCAGTTGCACCTTGAAGCCCTCGGCATAGAGCTGGCGCATGTTCAGGAGGCCGAGATAGGGGCTGCCGCCGCCGCCGGTGCCGAGAATCCAGGCGCCGACTGCGAGGGATTCGATGTCGTCGAGGGTGATGTCGCGAAGGTCGGTCATGATCGGGAGCGGCCCTTGAGGCTCGGATGCGGGTGTTCGCTGGCGGGCTTGGTGCTCACGACAGCATCTCGTTCATCACGCGGGCGGTGGCGGTGATCGACAGGATCACCGGCAGGCCGAGGACCGGCTTCACCGCGGCCTTCAGCGCCGGTCCGTAGCTCATGCAGTCCATGGCGACGAGATCGGGCTTCATGGCCTTCAGCCGCTCGGCGGCGGCGGCGGCCTCCTCGGGTGTCGCGCTGGGGCGCAGCGGTTCGCCGACGACTTCGAGGCCGGGGCGTTCCCACTTGGCCTTCAGCTTGCCGACCTGCTCGGGCAGGGGCAGCAGGATGCCAAGCCGGCCCTCGGGCAGCAGCGCGCTGGCAAGGCCATTCAGCACCCGCGACGGGAACAGCACGCCGGCATCGCCCTCCATCGGCGGGAAGTCGCCGGTGCAGGCGAAGACGATGGCGTCGCAGCCGTCTTCCTCGCGCAGGAGGCGCAGCGTCTCGGGCGAGCGCTCGATGACGTGCTTCTTGGAGATCTTGATGTCCGTGCCCCCGCGCAGGCGCGTGTAGAGCGTGTCAGCCCCGCTGATCGGTGGGCGGGCGGCGATCTCGGCATCGGTCAGCCCATCAAGGCAGCCGCGCAGCACCACGCGCGTTCCCGCGGGCGCCTGCGCGGCGAACAGGTCTGCGATGTCGTCGCGCGGCGACTGGCCGATGGTCGCGATTCCGAGAGTACGGGGCATGGTTCAGGCCTCCAGTTCGACGCCATCGGCGGCGGCCCAGGCAAGGCCCACCCTGTCGCCGACGGAACGCACGGGCCGCTCGCCCGCATTGGTTTCCTTGACCAGCATCTGCCGGCCGTCCGCGAGCGCGACGCGGTAGAGCGTCTGCCCGCCGAGGAAGCTGGCGCTGTCGATGGTGCCGTCCAGAACGGCACCCGGCGCGCCGAGCACGATCTTCTCGGGCCGCACCGCCAGCGCCTTGCCGCCGGGCCGCTCGATCAGATTGATCTCGCCGATGAAGTCGGCGACGAAGCGCGTCTTGGGCCGATCGTAGATCTCTGTCGGCGTGCCGATCTGCTCGATCCGGCCGGCGTTCATCACCGCGATCCGGTCGGACATGGCGAGCGCCTCCTCCTGGTCGTGGGTGACGAAGACGAGGGTGACGCCGAGCTCCTTCTGGAGCTGCTTCAGTTCGAACTGCATCTGCTGGCGCAGCTTGCGGTCGAGCGCGCCGAGCGGCTCGTCGCACAGCAGCACCGGCGGGCGGATGACGATGGCGCGCGCCAGCGCCACGCGCTGCTGCTGGCCGCCGGAGAGCTGGCCCGGCCGCCGATCCTCGAAACCGGTGAGGGCGACGAGGGCGAGCGCTGCCCTCACCCGCTCCTCGATCTCGGCCTTCGGCACCTTGCGCATGCGCAGGCCGAAGGCGACGTTCTCCGCGACGGTCCGATGCGGGAAGAGTGCATAGGACTGGAACACCATGCCCATGTCGCGCTTGTGCACCGGCACGTCGGTGACGTCGCGGTCACCGACGCGGATGCGGCCGGTATCGACGGTCTCGAAACCGGCGATCATCCTGAGCGTGGTGGTCTTGCCGCAGCCGGAGGGGCCGAGCAGCGAAAAGAACTCGCCGGGCTTCACGTCCAGCGAGACCGCGTCGACCGCGCGAACCCGGCCGTCATAGCTCTTGGAGACGGCGTCGAGCCCGATCGAGGCCGGGGAGGAGGCGGACTGGTCCATCAGCCCCTCAGGATCCGCGTCACGCGCAGGTCGATCGCATCCTTGCGCGCATTGTACCACTTCCAATCCGGCTGGATGAGCCGGGCGACCTTCTCGGGCGTGTTGAACAGCTTGGCGTCATACTTGGCGTCGAGCTGAACCTTGGTGTTGGACGGCGAGTACCAGACCGCCTCGGCGAGCTTCTTCTGCACGTCCGGCCGCAGCATGAAGTCGATATAGGCGTAGGCGAGTTCCTTCACCTTGGAGCCCGGCGTCACCGTCAGCACCTGCTCGAGCGCCAGCACGCCCTCGGAGGGCAGCGCGAAGTCCACCGGCTCCGGCGTGCCCTCGTAGCGATAGACGCCGCTGTCGTGGATGACGCCCATGCTCACCTCGGCCGAGAGCAGTGCCTTTTCCATCTGTCCCGTGAAGTCGAACAGCTTGATGGGCTTCAGGGCTTCCAGCGCCTTGTAGGCGGCGTCGAGGTCCTGCATGCCCGAGCCGTAGATCTGGCCGAGCATCATCAGATGCGCCTGCCCCAGCGAATTGACCGGGATGAGATAGCCGCCGCGCTGGCCCGCGAGCTTCGGGTCGGCGAGGTCCTTCCACGAGGTCGGCTTGCCGAGGCCCTTGTCGGTGCGGTAGCCGAGGCCGATGCCAGAGGTGAAGATCGATACGCCAACGATCTTGTCGTTGATCGCGTAGGGGTAGACGTCCTTGAGGTTCGGGACGTTCCTGACGTCGATCTTCGGCTCGACGATGCCGAAGTCCACGGCCTTCCACTGCTCGTTGGAATTGGTGTGCAGCACGTCGTAGATCGGGTTGCCGCGCGGGCTCGCCTGCAGCTTCGGCAGGAACGGAAACGCCTGGTCGGCGGAGACCGTGCACTTGAATTCGCGCTCGAAGGCGGGGAGGAGCTCGCCCTTCATGATCTCGCCCCACTTGCCGCCCCAGGTCGTGATCTTGAGCGTCGCGGCCTGGGCATTGGCGATGTGGGGAGCGCCGAGGGCGGCAAGGGCCGCGCCGGCGGCGCCGGCCTTCAGGATACTGCGTCGGTCAGGCTTGATCATCGTCATGGCTCCACCTCTTGGTTTGCCGCCGTTTGCGGCGGGCATCTTCACAGCTTCACGTAGGATTTCAGCCCGATCACCTTCTCGAGGATCACCACCACCGAGACGGCCATCAGGATCGACACCATCGAGGCGGCGGCGATCGCGCCGTCGAGGTCGAACTTCATGTAGTTGAACAGCACCACCGGCAGCGTCTCGCCCTGCGGCATGACCAGGAACAGCGAGATCGGGAACTGGTCGAAGGAGACGATGAAGGCGAAGATGCCGCCGGCGAAGACGCCCGGCCGGATCAACGGCAGCGTTACTTCGAAGAAGACCCGCGCCGGGCTCGCGCCGTGCACGGCCGCCGCCTCCTCGATGCGCCTGTCGAAATTGTGCAGGACCGCCAGGGTCGTCCGCAGGACATAGGGGACGGCAACCAGCGTATGGCCCATGATGAGGCCCCAGACCGGCCGGCCGATGTCCATGAGCAGGTAGAGCTGGAACAGGGCGAGACCGGTGAGGATCGCCGGCAGCATGAGCGGCGACATGAAGAAGGCGGTGAGGACGCGCGATCCCGGAATGTTGCCGCGCGCCAGCGCCAATGCGCACAGGCCGCCGATGACCATGGACAGCACCAGCACGACGACCGCGACCTGGAGGCTGAGCCACAGCGCGCCCATGAATTCGGGGCTGGAGAAGAATTTCTCGAACCAGCGCAGCGAGATGCCGACCGGCGGGAATGAGATGTAGGGCGTCGGGTTGAGCGCGAAGACAGTGATGATCGCGATCGGCGCGAGCAGGAAGGAGAGGATCGCGCCGTTGACGGCGAGATAGGCGATGTGGCCGGCGTCGGGACGGGCGCTCATGCCATCTTCTCCCCGCCGGCGAAGCGGCCGAGTACGTTGTTGTAGGTAATGATCACGACCAGCGAGACGGCGAGCAGGACGACGCCGAGAGCACCGGCAAAGCCCAGATTGAAGCTCGCGCCGACCTGTTGGTAGATCAGCATGGGCAGCGTCAGCACGTCCGTGCCGCCCATCAGGAACGGTGTGACATAGGCGCTGATCGACAGGGCGAAGACGAGCAGCGATCCCGCGAGGATGCCCGGCAGCGACAGGGGCAGCGTCACCTCCAGGAAGGTGCGCGTGCGGTTGGCGCCGAGGCTGCGCGCGGCCTGTTCGAGCCGCTCGTCGATGCGTCCGATGACGCCGGTCAGCGTCAGCACCATGAACGGCACGTAGATGTGGACGAGGGCGACGATGGTGCCGAACTCGTTGTACATCAGCTTCAGCGGCGACGAGATCAGCCCCCACGACAGCAGCGTCGTGTTGATGACGCCCCGGTCCTGCAGCAGCGTCATCCAGGCGAAGGTGCGCACAACGATGCCGGTGAGCATGGGCGCGATCACCGCCATGAGCAGCAGGGCATGGCCGATGCGCGAATGGGTGCGCGCCATGAGATGGGCCAATGGATAGCCGATGACGAGCGAGGCGATCGTGGTGATGGCGCCGATGCGCAGCGTCGCGACAAGTGCCTCGAAATAGAGCGAGTCCTCGAAGAACCGCTCGTAGTGCTGCGTGGTGAAGGTGACGCCGGACTGGATCGCGGGATTGCCGGTCAACACCGACAGCAGTGCCATGACCCCGAATGGCAGGATGAAGAAGACGACGAACAGGAGCAGGGCAGGGCCGACGGCCCAGGCGATGGGCGAGACGGCGGGCCGGCGCGGGCGCAGGGCGGGCGCGGCAGGAACGGGCAGGGCGGGAGCGGAGAGGTCAGCCATGGGCCAGTTCCTGCAAGCGCGGTGCCGAAGGCTCGCGGCCGAAGCGCGTCTCGACCCTGTGGGTCATGTCCTGAAGCATGGCGACAAGCTCCGCGCGCTCCTTCGGCTCGACCTGCGACGCGGAGAAGGCGATATAGGGCGCGAGCGCGGTCCGGCGGTCGATGTCCTCGATGGCGACGGAGATTCCGGCGAGCCCCGGCAGGGACTCGTCGTTGGAGACGTCCCAGCCACGTGCCCGTGCCCGGTTCACCAGCACCATCAGCTCGGCCAGCGTGCCCGGCGCATTGGGGCGCGGCCTCGGCGGGAAGACCGCGAAGCGGCGGGCGATCTCCTCGTCGGAAAGGCGCGCCATCAGCATCCGGCCGGTCGAATTGGCCCAGGCCGGGCCGCGCGTGCCGGGGGGCGTGACGACGCGCAGGGGGTGCGTGCCGGCGCGGCTCCTCAGCACGACGATGTCGATGCCGTCGAGGATGGAGACGCCGGTCGAAAAGCCGGTGCGTCGGGTCATGTCCTGAAGCTCGGCATCGAGCGCTTCGAGCACCGGGTCGCCTGCGGCATAGGCGCGCCCGAGTTCCAGCATGAGCAGACCGGCGCGATAGCGGCGCGTTGTCTCGTCGCGCTCCAGCAGGCCGAGATTGGCCATGTCCTTGAGCAGCCGCGAGGCTGAGCTCTTGGGCCAGCCCATCGCCGTCGACAACTCGAGAACCGCGACGTCGGAACGTCCGCGTTTCAACCAGTGCAGCACGGCGGCGGCGTTAGCCAGGCTCATCAAAAAGTTCCATTATTTGGAACAAGGTGCCAATATATAGAACTCTAGAAACGAAACGGCGTCGCTGTCAACGCGGCCAAGGCATGGCGATCCCGCGTCGGGCGCGGGTGTCGTTCAGGTTGTTCAAGGGGGAGAAGACGGACGTCTGCCGCCTCGAGTTCAGCGCTGCTGTGCTTCGGCTTTCAGGCGCGCGCGCTCGACCTTGCCCATGGCGTTGCGCGGGATGCGGTCGACAACGACGATACGCGCGGGCGCCAGAGTTTCCGAACGGCGCGCGCAATAGGCGATCAACTCGTCACTGCGAACCGGCTCGCGCGGCACGATGGCCAGCCAGATCTCGTCAATGCCACCTGCGCCCGTGACCCCGAAGGCCGCCGCATCGGCGATGTCGCCGCGGCCGGCCACCAGTTCCTCGATCCGTTCGGGCGCGACCTTCAGCCCGCCGGCATTGATCAGTTCGTCCGAGCGCCCCTCGATCACCAGAAAGCCGTCCGCGCGCAGATGGCCGACATCGCCGGGATAGAACCAGTCCGGGGTGCGGTCCGGGTAGAGCGTTCCCGGCACGTGCGGGCGTCCGCCCGCAGGCGCCAGAATGCGGATGCGACCGCTCGCTCCGGCCGGCAGGGGCATTCCGGCATCGTCAACGATCTCGACGCGCGCGGAGGGCACGACGTAGCCGACGCCGCCGGGCACAGGGTCGGCTTCGTCGAGCAGGCACATCGCGGTCTTGCGGGCCTCGGTCGAACCGTAGCCGATGGCGATGGTGCGTGTGATGCGCCGGCGGATGCTGGTCGCGAGCTCGGCGCTGGCCGCCGCGCCGCTCAGGGTGACGAGCTGGACCGAGGCGCAGGAGGCTGGCGTCTCGTCGAGGGCAGCGAGCAGCACGGAGAGTTGCTGCGGGGAGCCGAACAGCACCTCGACCTGATAGAGGTCGATCATCCGGGCGGCCTCCTCCGCCGAGCCCGCAAGGCAGGCAGTGCGCCCGCACGCCAGGAGCCGCGAAACCTCGGTCAGGGCCAGCTGTGCGGCAAAGCCCATCAGGATCAGTTCGCGCGACGTGCCGGGCACCGAGTGGATCAGCGCGTGATCGCGCAGGCGTGACTCGAACTCGGCGACCGTAAAGGCGATCGGCTTGCTGCGACCGGTCGTGCCCGAGGTCAGCGCCAGCACGGCGAGCCGCCCCGGATCGGTGGCGGCAGGATCGACCGGATAGCCGTCATCCGCGGGTGGCTGGAACCAGCCATCGTCCACGACGATCGATCGGACGTCGGCCGCCTGCGGCTGGTTGGCTACGCCCGTCAGTACGGCCGAGGCGCCCGCCATCGTGGCGGCATCGGGCCCCGCCGTCAGCGAGACGATGCCGAGCCGCATCAGGGCGCAGAAGACGACGAAATGGCGAACGGGGTTGTCGAAGCTGAGAACCACCGTCTCGCCCGGGCGCAGACCGGCCTGATGCAGCCGCGCGCAGGTCCAGTGGATGGCATTCGCAACCATGCCGTAGGTGACGACGCGGTCCAGCATCATGATCGCCGGGCGGTTCGGATAGAGCCTGCCGTTCAGCAGCACGAAATCGACGAAGTTCATGGCGCGGTTACCGCTGGAGCTGTAAGGGCGGGCAGTCGGACATTGGTGTGGCAGGCGGGGCGGCGGGCATGCAAGGGAGCAGGGCGGTCGGCAGTGCCACCCGGCGGGTTCTGATCGGCGCAGCGGCCGGACTGGCGGTAGCGCGGATCGCGCGCGCTGCGGCAGCGCCTCGCATCATCGTGCCCTATTCCGCCGGCACGACCATCGACGTGGTGGCCCGCGTGCTGGCGGATGTTCTCACTCCGCATGTCGGCGAGCGGGTGCTGGTGATCAACCGCGACGGTGCGGCCGGAACGCTCGGCTTCGTCGAACTCGCCCAGTCGCCATTGGACGCCCTGACGCTGGTCCTGTCCGGCCCGACGCCGCTCACCGTCCATCCGCACCTGCGGCAGGAGCCGAGCCTCGATCCGGCCGGTTTCGCGCCGGTCTGCCAAGTCTATGAGCTGCCCTTCGTGCTGGCCGCCTCGCGCCCGTCCGGCATGGCGGACCTCGGGCAACTGATCGACCGGGCGCGGGCCGCGCCGGGAACGCTGCGGCTCGGCCATCAGGGCCGGGCCTCCGCAACCCATCTGCAACTCCTGGGCTTCGCGGCGGCCACCGGCATTGTCGTGAACGACATCCCCTACCGCGCGCACGGGCAATTGCTCGCAGACCTCGCCAGCGGCCAGCTCGATGGGGCCATGCTGGCGACAGGCGCATTCGATCCTGCGCTGGTCCGGCTGCTGACGGTCTTTTCCGAGCGAGGGTCGGTGGCCTATCCGGGCGTGCCGGCAGCCGCCGCGCTCGGCCTTCCGGTGTCGATCGACAGCTTTGCCGCTCTCTACGCGCGGGCCGGTCTGTCCGCAGAGCGGCATGCCGCGCTCGAGACGGCCTGCCGACATGCGGCCGGCAGCCGGGCCGTGCTGGACGCCGTGAGGAAGGCGGGCGCCGAGCCTCGCTTCGCCGATGCCGAGAGCCTCGCCAATCGCGTCTCGACCGAGCGCCGGAAGATGCATGCTCTCCTCGGCCGCCTGGGACTGTTGCCGCAATAGCGGCGGGGGAGATCAGAACCTGTAGGCCGCGCCGACGCGGGCCTGCGTCTGCGACGAGCGCGCACGCATGACATAGCCCGAGCTGATGCCGAAATGCGGGGAGCTGGCGGGCGTGACATTCGGCGCGTTGCGGCTGCCGAAATCGTAATGCATCGCCTCGGCGCGGATAACCCACTGCGGCGTGAGCATGTATTCGA
This sequence comes from Phreatobacter sp., assembly GCF_016793595.1. Lineage (GTDB taxonomy): Bacteria > Pseudomonadota > Alphaproteobacteria > Rhizobiales > Phreatobacteraceae > Phreatobacter. The sequence goes on along the minus strand of NZ_JAEULY010000020.1, from coordinate 116,768 downwards.
CGCCGGCACCGATGACGAAGCCGACCTGGGTGCCATCCGACTTCCAGGCGGCGCCCGAGGACTGAACCCAACGCTGCGACGGATTGCCCAGCGCCACGCCGCTCGTCATGTAGATCAGCGCGCGGTCGATGGCGAAGCCGACACGGGCGCGCAGGCTGCCGGCGAAGTTGCTGTGCGACCTCACAAAGGCCGGATCGAGCGGGTTGACGTTCGCGGTGCCGCGCGCCGTGTTGTAGGTGATGTCGGCTTCAAGGCCGAGGACGACGAGCGGTGATGCCTGCCAGTTGTAGCCCGCGAACAGGCCGAGCACCGCGCCGGTCGGCGAGGCGTTGTACTGCATGTTCGCAGCGCCGGTGTACCAGCCGGAACCGCCAAGGCCCACATCCGTCCAGCGGTTCCCGGCGAACCCCGCGCCGGCCAGAACGCCGGCATAGGCTCCCGCCCATCCCGAATTGGGCGCCGCGAGCGGCCGGCCGATGCTCTGAGCGTCCGCGCCGGTCGAAAGCGCGATGATGCTGACGCAGGACAGGAGGGCGGAACGATGCATCGGGGGCGCCATCAATGCGGGTTGCAAGGCTGCCATAGCTCTAGGCTGGCGCGCAGGCGGTCGCAATGGTCCGTTGATACCGCCCAGGATTCAGGAGCGGGTCGCGACAAATCGGCAACAGACGAGCAATGGCCGCCCCATCCAACATGGAGGGAGCGGCCATGACCTGATTGAAACGGAACGGCGCGGCTGCGCCGGCTGGCTCAGGCCGCCGGCATCTTGATCGAGGTGTCGAGGAAGGAGTTGGTCGCGAATTTCGACAGGTCCACTTCGCCGACATTCTCGAAGAAGGCCTTCACGAGGTCGTAGTCGTCCTTGAGCCGGCCCGCGTCGAGCGCTCCGAGGGCGACCGACGTGGTGGTCGGGTCGCGCATCAGTTCGAGAATGCGCTTCCACTGGTCGCGCTGGTTCGATTCGTCGAGGCCGGAGACAGCGCCCATCAGCGCCTTCAGGCCAGGCCCGATATCGCCGACGCAGGCACGGAAGGCCCGCTGGGAAACGCGGACGAACTTGGCGACGGTCTCGGCGTTCCGCGCGAGATAGTCGCCGTTGACGATGATCGAATTGCCATAGGGGTTCAGACCCATTTCGCGCCACGGCGCAAAACCGAGATCGGCGCCGAACTCGCGCACCTTCAGGTCATGTTCGTTGTAGAAGTCCGAGGTGATGTCGATGGCCTTGGAGCGCAGCGCCTGGATCTTGGCCTGCGGGCTGACATTGACGAAGCGCACGGAGGCCGGGTCGATGCCGACCTTGCGGGCGAAGGCCGGCCACATCAGGCGCGAAGCGTCGCCGGGCGGGTTGCCGATGGAGCGGCCGGGGAAGTCCTTCGGCCCGGTGATGCCGCTCGACTTCAGCCAGTAGAAGCCCTGCGGCGAGTTGGCATAGACGACCATGACGGCGGACAGGTTCGAGCCGCGCGAGCGGGCGAGGAGGGCGGTCGCCATGTCGGCGATGCCGAGCTGCGCGCCGCCGGCCGCGACGCGCTGCGCGGAAGCGCCCGAGCCGCGCCCGGCCTCGATGGTCAGGTCGATGCCCTCCTTCTCGTACCAGCCCTCGGCCTTGGCAAAGTAGTAGGGCGCATGGTCGGCGGTGGGCGTCCAGTTGAGGACGAGATTGACCTTCTCGCTGGCGCGTGCGAGGCGCGGAGCCATGAGCGCGCTGCCGGCAAGCCCGGCGATGACGATGCGGCGGGACGGCTTGCCGGGGAAGATTTTGTCACGGGACGTCATGGCGACTACCTCGAATGTCCGCCCCGGCACCATGCCGACGGCCTTCGAGAATTCAGTGAAGCACCGTTTTGCGGACTATACAACCAGTTGGTTGATACCGGATGGACTGATACGGTGACGGCCCGACACGAGGAGGCCGGATGTTCGATCCGGCGCGAGGCATGATCAGCGGCAACGGGCGAAAGGTGGTTCGGCAGGCCGGCCAGCGCGATCCGGAGGCGACACAGGGCGCCCTGCTCGCGGCCGCCGTTGCCGAATTCGCGGAGAAGGGCTTCGCCGGCGCGCGGGTCGACGAGATCGCGGCGCGCGCGGGGGTCAACAAGCAGCTTGTCTATCACCATTTCGGCAACAAGGACGACCTCTACCAGGCGGCGCTGGAGACGGTCTATGCGCAGATCCGCGAGCACGAGCGCGCGCTGCATCTCGGCGATCTGGAGCCACTGCCGGCCATGGAGCGCCTCGTCGGCTTCTCCTTCGACTATCTGCACAGGCACCCGGAATTCGTGGCGCTGCTCGCCGACGAGAACCTGCACGGCGCGCGCCATGTTCAGCGATCCAGCCGGCTGAAGGAAATGCACTCGCCGCTCGTCACGCTGATGCGCGACACGCTCGACAAGGGTGCGCGGGAGGGCGTGTTTCGCAGTGACCTCGACCCCATCGACATCTACATCTCGATCGCAGCGCTGTCCTATTTCTATTTCTCGAACGGGCGGACCCTGTCGGCGATCTTCGGCCGCAAGCTGGGGTCGCCCCGCAACATCGCCGCGAGGCGCAAGCATGTCATCGCCTTCGCCCTCGGAGCGTTGCGGGTGTAGTGCGGGGCGCGGCGTGCGCGCTGTCGCATTTTATCAACTAACTGGTTGACTGGCGTCGACCTAGTCCATATCGTGCCGCCATCTTCGCGATCAGCCGGGAGGCAGGCGGCGCATGACGGTGACCGGAATCGAGGCAGACCGCCCGGCGGAAACCGCGGCTTCGTCGCCGGAGGAGGTCCGTGCGACGGCGCTGCGCTGGGCGGCGGTGGTGGCGGTCCATCTCGGGCTTCTCGTTGTCTGGGAACTGGGCGTGAAGCTCTCCTCGCTGCCGAGCTTCGTCCTGCCTGCGCCCACCGACATCGTCGCGACGCTCGGCAAGGCGAGTTATGCCTGGCTCGACAATACCCGCGTCACCACCATCGAAATCGTCGGCGGCTATCTTCTTGCCGTGGTTGCGGGCATCGGTCTGGCGCTGGTCTTCTCCTGGTCGCGCATCCTGACACTGGCGATCTTCCCGCTGCTCGTCACGCTCAACATGATCCCCAAGGTGGCGCTGGGCCCGCTGGTGATCGTCTGGTTCAGCTACGGCATCGGCACCAACATGCTGATCACCTTCTCGCTGTGCTTCTTCCCGATCCTGCTGACGACGCTGCGCGGGCTGCGCGAGGTGGAGCCGGACCTGCTCGACCTCGTGAAGTCGCTCAAGGGTTCGCGCTGGAAGATGTTCCGCTACATCCAGCTCCCCGGTTCGCTGCCCTACATCTTCTCGGGCATGAAGGTGGCGGCGATCCTCGCCGTCGCCGGCGCGGTGGTCGGCGAATTCATCGCCTCCGACCGTGGCCTCGCCTACCTGATGATCCAGGTCCAGGCCTCGCTCGACACGCCCGCCATGTTCATGGCCGTCGTCCTGCTCACCCTCATCGGCATCGCGCTCTATCTCGCGGTGCTGGCGCTCGAGCTTTGGCTCGTGCCGCGCGATGCCCGCAAATCCTGACCGGCCGGGAGGCCCGACATGAACGACGTGACCCGCGACCCCGTCGCCTGGCTCGACGCCGCGTCCTTTCCCGAGCGCTTCGAGACGGCCGAGGCGCTCGAGGATTTCATGACCACGCCGAGCCGCGACCTCGCGCGCGATCTGGCGGCGATCGACGGCGACATCATGGTGCTGGGCGTCGGCGGCAAGATGGGCCCGACGCTGGCGCGCCTCGCCCGCCGCGCGGCTCCCGACAAGCGCGTCTACGGCGTCGCCCGGTTCAGCGAGAAGGGCCTCAAGGACGAGCTCGAGAGCCACGGCATCGAGACGATCGCCTGCGATCTGCTCGACCGTGGCGCCGTCAACGCGCTGCCGAAGGTGCGGAACGTCATCATGATGGCCGGCCGCAAGTTCGGCGCGGAGGGCGATCAGCCGCTGACCTGGGCGATGAACGTCCATGTCCCGACGATCGTCGCCGAGGCCTTCGGCGCCTCGCGGATCGTCACCTTCTCGACCGGCTGCGTCTATCCGTTCGTGTCCACGTCCGGGCAGGGAGCGACCGAGGACAGCCCGCTGACGCCGCCGGGCGAATATGCCAATTCCTGCATCGGCCGCGAGCGGATGATGGCCTATTTCTCTGGTCGGCTCGGCACGCCGGGCCGCCTGTTCCGCCTCAATTACGCGATCGACCTGCGCTACGGCGTGCTGTTCGACGTGGCGAGCGCGGTGCGCGACGGCCGCCCCATCGACGTCACCATGGGCCATGTCAACGTCATCTGGCAGGGCGACGCGAACGCGCAGGCATTGCGCGCGCTGAAGCAGGCGACGGTGCCTGCCTCGCCGCTGAACGTCACGGGGCCGGAGACGATCTCCGTGCGCTGGCTCGCCAAGGTCTTCGGCGAGCGCCTCGGCAAGGCGCCGGTGGTCACCGGCGAGGAAGCGCCGACCGCCTGGCTGAACAATGCGGCAGAGGCTGCGCGCCTGTTCGGCTACCCGGTCGTGCCGCTGACCAAGATGGTTGACTGGGTGGCCGATTGGGTCGCCCGCGAGAAGCCGAGCCTCGGCAAGCCCACCCATTTCGAGGTGCGGGATGGCGCCTACTGACACCATCGCCGTCGAGCGGCTGGACGAGGGCGCCCTCGAAGGCGCGCTCGCGCTGTCGCAGGAGGCCGGCTGGAACCAGTCGGCCGACGATTGGCTCATCTTCTTCCGGGCGGGCAACGTCTTCGGTGTCCGGGACGGGGACATGCTCGCCGCGACAGGCGCGATCCTACCCTATGACGGTTTCGGCTGGATCAGCATGGTCCTGACCGCCAGGGCCGCGCGCGGGCGCGGCCTTGGCACGGCCATCCTGAAGCGCGCTATCGCGGCGCTTCAGGAGACCGGGCGCGTACCGGTCCTCGACGCGACGCCACAGGGCGAGCGCATCTACCGGCCGCTTGGCTTCGAGCCGGTCGCGCCGCTCTGGCGCTGGCGCGGTACGAGCCCGGGAGGTGGCGAGGCCGCGCCGGGCATCGTTCGGGCGAAGGCCGCCGATCTCGATTGGATCGTCGCCCGCGATGCCGAAACCTTCGGCGCGGCGCGCGCAGGGCTGGTGGCGGGGCTGGCGGCGCGCGCGCCGGATGTTGCTCTCGTTTTGCCCGAGAGAAGCGGCTTCGTGCTGGCCCGCCCGGGCCGCGCGGCTGTCTCGATCGGCCCGCTCGTGGCCGATGACCAAGACGCCGCCGCGGCCTTGCTGGATGCGGCCATGGCCGCCGCTCCGGGACCGATCCTCATCGACGTGCCCGAGGGCCGGCCGATCATCGAAGACCTTCTGGCGAAGCGAGGCTTTGCGAAGGAGCGCCCGTACCTGCGCATGGCGCTCGGGCGGCGAGAACCCTTCGGCGACCCGGAACGGGTCTTCGCCATTGCCGGGCCGGAACTCGGCTGACCACCAACATACCGACTGGGAAACGCGACCGATGGGCCTTCACCGCAACGATATTCCAGCCGATGTCCGGTCCGTGCTGATGCAGGGGGCGGTCATCCCCGCCCATCCGCTGGCGCTCGACGCCGCCAGGAAATTCGATCGCCGCCGGCAGCGGGCGCTCACCCGCTACTATGTCGATGCCGGCTCCGGGGGCCTCGCGGTCGGCGTCCACACCACGCAGTTCGAAATCCGCGATGTCGGTCTCTATGAGCCGGTTCTGGCCGCCGCCATGGAGGATGCCCGCGCCTGGACCGACCGGCCGCTGGTGATGATCGCCGGCGTCTGTGGCCAGACGGAGCAGGCGGTGCGCGAGGCGAAGCTTGCCGTCTCGCTCGGCTATCACGCGGGCCTCCTGAGCCTTGCCGCGATGAAGGGCAGGACGCAGGCCGAGATCGTCGCCCATTGCCGGCGCGTCGCTGAAGAGATCCCGCTGGTCGGCTTCTACCTCCAGCCGGCGGTCGGCGGCATGAACCTCGACGCTTCCTTCTGGGCCGAGTTCTGCGCCATCGACAACGTGGTCGCCATCAAGGCCGCGCCGTTCAACCGCTACCGCACGCTCGACGTGGTCCGCGGCATCGTCGCGGCGGGGGCCGAGGATCGCATCGCCTTCTATACCGGCAATGACGATCACATCGTCCTCGATCTGGTCACGCCCTTCGTGGCGGCGAGAGATGGCAGGCAGGTGGAGGTGCGCGTGCGCGGCGGCCTGCTCGGCCACTGGTCGGTCTGGACCAGGGGCGCGGTGGACCTGCTGGCGCGCCTCAAGGCGGCGGCCGCGAAGCCGGCCGTTCCGGCCGACATTCTTGCGCTCGACGCCCGGGTCACCGACTGCAACGCCGCCTTCTTCGACGTCGCCAACGATTTCCACGGCTGCATCGCCGGTTGTCACGAGGTGCTGCGCCGGCAGGGCCTGCTGGAAGGCATCTGGTGCCTCAACCCGAAGGAAGGGCTGAGCCCCGGCCAGTCGGCGCTGATCGACCGCGTCTCGCGCGAGCATGCCGACCTTGCCGACGACGCCTTCGTCGCCGCCAATCTGGAGCGCTGGCTCGCATGACCGACACGCTCACCACGGCCGAGCCGATGCTTCGCCTGCGCAATGTCGCCAAGACCTACACGACCGGCGGCAAGCGCTTCGTCGCCGTCTCCAACGTGACCATGGATGTCGCCGAGGGCGACATGGTCGCGCTGGTCGGCCCGTCGGGTTGCGGCAAGACGACGGTGCTGAAGATTCTGGCCGGCCTGCACGACGCCGATGACGGCGAAGTCAGGATCGGCAACGGCCACATGGCCTTCACGCCCGGGCGCGATGTCGGCATGGTATTCCAGCAGGCGCTGCTGCTGAAATGGCGCACCATTCTCGACAATGTGCTGCTGCCCGCCGACATCCTCGGACTGCCGAAGAAGGCCTCGCGCGAGCGGGCGCGGGACCTGCTCGCCATGGTCGGTCTTGCCGGCTTCGAGCAGAAATATCCCTACGAGCTTTCGGGCGGAATGCAGCAGCGCGCCGCCATCGCGCGGGCGCTCGTGCACGACCCGAAGCTGATCCTGATGGACGAGCCCTTCGGCGCGCTCGACGCGCTGACGCGCGAGAAGATGAACCTGGAAATGCTGCGCATCTGGCGCGAGAGCGGCAAGACGATCCTGTTCGTCACCCATTCCATCCAGGAGGCGGTTTTCCTCGGCGCGCGCTGCGCGGTGCTGACGGCCGGGCCGGCGCGAATGGCGGATTACTTCACCATCGACCTGCCGGCCGATCGCACGCTCGATATCAAGACCACCGAGCCCTTCGGCAACTACGTCAAGCGCATCTATGGACTGCTGGGCTTCTGATCGCCCGGTGGCTTCTAGAGGCTGCGCCTCGCCCGCTCCGTCGCCATATCGGCGAAAGCCTGTTCCAGACGCTGGACGAAGATCCGCGCGGCGGCCGATAGCGAGCGCCTCGCGGGATGGACGAGGTAGAATTCGAGGTCCAGCGGCGGGTCGGTGCGTCGCGCCGCCAGCTCGCCACGGTCGAGTTCCTTGAGGATCGAGGTCAGCGACAGGAGGGTCACCCAGTCGCTGCGCTTCAGGAGCTCCAGAATGCCGTGGAGGCTGTCGATCTCGACCAGCCGGTCGACGGTCATCCCGACGGAGTGGATGTAGCGATCGAGCATGGTCCGCAGGCCGTTATTCTGCGAGGGCAGGGCGATCTTCACCGGCGGCAGGCCGGACAACGGTCCGCTGGTTCGCGCGGCGAGCCCGCCCGGCGCGGAGATCAGGAAGATGGGATCAGGCGAGAGCCGGCGGGTGACGAGCCGGCGGTCGACCGGTGGCACGGCGACGACCGCGAAGTCGACATCGCCCGACAGCGTCCATTCCGTGAGCGGGCCGGAAAAGGCTTCGGTGATCCTCAGCTGGACGTCCGGGAAATCGGCGAGATAGGTCGCGATGAACCGCGGCATCAGGCCCTTTGCGACCGTCGGCGCGAGGCCGATATTGACCGGTCCGGCGACGCGGTCGGCACCCGCCATCACCGACTTGCGGGCGGCGTCGACCTCGGCGAGCACCTTGAGGCAGTGGCGGTAGAAGGTCTCCCCGGCGGCGGTCGGATGGGCTCCGCGCGCGAGCCGTTCGAGAAGCGCCGTGCCCATCTCGGCCTCCAGGTCGCGGAGGATGCCGCTGACGCTCGGCTGGGCGAGATTCAGGCGCTGGGCCGCGCGATTGATGCTGCCTTCCTCATAAGCTGCGACGAAGGCCGTGACGTGCCGCAGGTCCAAGACTTATATCCATAGGCTATAACTGACATACGATCTTATAGCATTCTATGGGGCAACGGAACGGCTAGTTTCAGGTCGCCGGGGCCGACAAGGGCCTCGCGCAGCCGAGGAAGCCCCCGATGACCCTGGTTGCCATGAAAGAGGTCGTGACCGCCCCGCCGCCGACAGACGCGCGGGCGCTGCGCGACGCGCTCGGTCGCTTCGTCACCGGCGTCACGGTGGTCACCAGCCGCACGAAGTCCGGCAAGGCCTGCGGCGTGACCGTCAACTCCTTCGCGTCGCTCTCGCTCGATCCGCCGCTGGTGCTCTGGAGCTTGTCGCTGACCTCGTCGAGCCACCCGGCCTTTGACGAGGCGACGCACTTCGTCGTTCACGTCCTCGCGGACGGACAGGAAGGCATCGCCCGCCAGTTCGCGCGCTCCGGCATTGATCGCTTCGCGGGGCTGGAACTCGACATCGGCCCGGAGGGAATTCCGGTCCTGCCGGGCGTCGCCGCGCGGTTCGAGTGCCGCACGCTCTACCGCTACTGGGGCGGCGACCACGTCATCTTCGTCGGGCGTGTCGACGCCTTTGACCAGGCTCCCGACCGCGACCCGCTGGTCTTCTTTTCCGGCGGCATGCGGCAGCTCGCTCCGGGCGCAGCCTTATAGCCGGCAGCGATAACACTCATAGCCAGAGGCTTCATCTCACGACCGGCCATTCTCTCTATGGTTCGGCAAAAAGCACATGAAGGGAGGCACGCATGGCGCGGCCGAAAGTCATCCTCCAGCTCTATCCGATGTTCCCGAGCGACGGTTTCGAGGACCGCATCGCCAAGCGTCCGATGGGCATGGACCGCGACATGTACCAGCAGGTCGTGCACGAGTGGACCGACATCGTCGTCGAGGCCGAGCGCATGGGCGTCTGGGGCGCCTCGACGATCGAACATCACTTCCACTCCGAGGGTTACGAGGTCGGACCGAACCCCGGCATCCTCAATGCCTACTGGGCGGCCAAGACCTCGAAGATCAATATCGGCGCCATCGGCTATGTCATGGCAACGCAGGATCCGATCCGCGTCGCAGAGGAAACCGCGATCCTCGACCACCTGACCAAGGGCCGCTACTGGGTCGGCGTTGCCCGCGGCTACCAGTCGCGCTGGGCGAACGTGCTGGGGCAATGGGCGGGCGCCGCGGCGACCGTCTCCGACGGCAGCGCCTCCGACCAGAAGAACCGCGACGTGTTCGAGGAACGCGTCGAGCAGCTCATCGCCGCCTGGACGCAGGATGCCGTCGTGCTCGATGGCCCGACCTACAAGGCGCCCTATCCGCTGAGCGGTATCGAGGGCTATCCGGCCGCGAGGACCGCCCGGCTCGCCGGCGTCGAGGGCGAGGTGGACGACCAGGGCCGCGTCGCCAAGATCGCGGTCGTGCCGAAACCGTTCCAGCGGCCGCATCCGCCGATCTTCTGCGCCACGACCAAGAGCAAGGAGAGCGTCGAGTTCTGCGCCAGGCGCGGCTTCATCCCGACCTATTTCTCGCCGGTCGAGCAGGTCGCCAACGGCGTCCGGCTCTATCATGACATCGCGCGCCAGTCGGGCTACGACTTCGCGCTCGGCGAGCGGCAGAACATCGTCCGCTTCCCGCACATTACCCGCAAGCCCGGCGAATTCGACGAGCGGCTTCGGAAGTACGATCTCGACATCTACCACAATTTCTATGCGCCGTTCTTCCCGCAGATGCCGCAGGGCGACCCGAACACGCTGGTCGACAGCATGAAGAAGAGCGAGCTGTTCGTCGGCGGCACGATCCAGGAAAGCCGCGACGTCTGGCGCAACATCTATGACCACGCACCCTGCGAGTACATCACGCTCATCTGGCACTGGGCGCAGTGCCCGAAGGACGTGATGCTCGACGAGCTCGACCTGTTCATGCGCGAGGTGCTGCCGCAGCTCGAAACGCCGGAATACCGCGCCGCGGCCGAGTAACGCGGCCGAACAGGCATGCGGCCGGACGCTATGTCCCGGGCTGCATGACGCCTATCACCTGCCCGACGGTCCAAGGGGCCGCCGGGCGCATCGCCGCATCGCCATGCCACCAGCACCGAACCGGCCGAAGAAGCGCGGGGTGCTCCACCCGGGAGGATACCAGGAATGATCAGGTCCAATATTTCGCGCCGCACCGTGCTGATGGGCACGGCCGGCGTCACGGCGCTCGGCGCGCTCCACGCACCGGCCATCGCGCAGCAGGGCGGCGAGCCCATCAAGATCGGCGCCGTGCTCTGCCTCACCGGTCCGGGCGCCGGCCTCGGCCAGGCCGAGCGCAGCGCCATGCAGCTCGCTGAGAAGGTGGTGAATGAGGCCGGCGGCGTGAACGGCCGCCCGATCCGCGTGCTGATCGAGGACGACGGCTCCAAGCCCGACATCGCCAAGAGCAAGGCCGAGGCGCTCATCTTCAACGAGAAGGTGCCGCTGATGATCGGCTCGTCGCTGACGGCGAGCACCGGCGCCATCGCCGCGCTCACCAACGGCGAGAAGATGGCGCAGGTCGCGCTGACCGGCCTCGGGCCGGCGATCGAACTGACCTACAAGTCGCTCTACCACGTCCTGCCGCCGCAGCCGCTCAACGCCAAGGCGATGCTGGAATACACCAAGGCGCAGAACTTCAAGAAGATCGGCGTCCTGCACGATTCCGGCTATGGCCAGCTGGTCTACAACAGCCTGCGCGAGCAGGCCGCCACCTACGGCGTCACCTTCGCCGCGGTCGAGAAGTTCGAGGTCGGCGCGCAGGATGTCTCGACGCAGGCCGCCAAGGTCCGCGCGGCGCAGCCCGAGGCGGTCTATGTGATCGCGACCTCGCCGGTGCCGTTCCGCGGCGCGCGTCAGGTGCGCATCACCCAGCCGATCATCTCGGCCATCGGCTCCTCCCCTTACGACTATGTGCGCGGCATGGGCGAATATGCCGACGACATCGTCTTCCCGGAATTCCTCGTCGGAGAAGACCCGGAGCCGCATCAGAAGGCCTTCGTGGAGATGTACAAGGCCGCCTACAATTCGCTGCCGAAGAACTATGAGGCGGCGGGCTGGGATGCGCTGCAGATCGCGGTCAACGCCCTGAAGAAGGCCGGTCCGACCGATCGCGAGGCCATCGCCCAGGCGATGCGCGAGCCCTATCGCGGCGTGATGGCGAGCTACAACTTCGCGGCCGCCGACATGACCGGCATCGAACTGTCGAGCTTCGTCTTTTCCAAGCTGGTCAAGACGCAGTTCACGCGCCTGCCCTTCAAGGTGACCGCTCGGTCCTGATACGATTGCGGCGGATGCGGGCAGTCGGCCCGCATCCACGTTCCCCCGACGCATGAGTCCGACGGTCCGATGACAACCACGCTCTTCATCCAGTCGCTGCTGGCTGGCGTCACCAATGGCTGCGTCTATGGCCTAATCGGCCTCGGGCTTTCGGTGATCTATCGCGGCAGCCGCGTGGTCAACGCCATGCAGGGCGACTTCTCGCTGGTCGCCGGCATTGCCGCCTATCTGGCGATGGAGCGCCTCGGCGCGCCGATCCTCATCGCCTTTCTCGGCGGCATGGTCGCGGGCGCCATCGTCGGCTGGACCGTCGAGCTCCTGCTCGTCCGCCCGACCCGCAAGCGCGGCGGCACGGAGGAGTCCTTCCTGCTGGTGACGCTGGGCGGCGCCTTCGCGGTATCCGCCGCGGCGCTGCTGTTCTTCGGCCGCGACTCCCATCCGGTTCGCGGCCTTGGCGGCAATGAGCTGCTCGACGTGTTTGACGCCGCCATCCGCGTCCACGCGGTCTGGCTCATCGTGCTGAGCCTGGCGGTGGTCGTCGCGCTGCGCTTCTTCTACACCAAGACCTTCATCGGCAAGTCGATCATGGCCGCCTCCATCGATGCGGACGGAGCGACCACGATCGGCATCAACGTGCCGCTGATGCGCTCGCTCACCTTCCTGCTCGGTGGCGCGGTCGGCGGCGTTGCCGGCGTGCTCGTCTCGCCGCTGATCACCATCCACTACGAGATGGGCCTGCTGCTCACGCTCAAGGGCTTTACGGCCGCCATCATCGGCACGCTGGGCAACCCGTTCGGCGCCATTGTCGGCGGCCTCATGCTCGGCCTTGTCGAGGCGCTGGCCATCGTCTTCGTGTCCTCCGGCTACAAGGACGTCATCGCGATGACGTTCCTGATCCTGATCATGATCGCCATCCCGAACGGCATCCTCGGTCATCGCGGGAGGGCCGGCGGATGAGCCTCGATCAAAGCCGGAGCTTCGCGGCTGGCAACCGCATGCCGCGCAACCTCGCCCTGATCGCGGCAGCGGCAGTGTTCGTCGCGGTGTGGGCCAGCGTGCCGCTGGTCGCGTCACGCGGGACGGTCGATCTCCTGGTCTTCACCGCGCTCTATTCGATCGCCGGTGTCGGCGTCGCCTTCCTGCTGGGACAGTGCGGCATCATCTCGCTGGCGCAGAGCGTGTTCTACGGCATCGGCGCCTATGCCACCGCTTACGGCACCACCGCGCTCGGCTGGCACTGGGTACCCTCGCTGTTCGCGGGCATGGCGGTGGCCGGCACCGTGGCTTTCCTGATCGGCTGGCCGGTCCTGCGCCTTTCCGGCCATTTCCTGGCATTGGCGACGCTGGCGCTGGCGACGATAGGCCATGTGCTGTTCCTCGAATGGGACTGGATCACCGGCGGCACGCTCGGCGTCGGCGGCATCGCGCGCATCTCGCTGTTCGGCTTCGTGCTGAACACGCCGCAGCGCTTCTACTACTTCGTCTGGATCGTCGCGGGCCTCGTCTTCTGGCTGTATGCGAACCTGTTGAAGTCGCGCGCGGGTTTCGCGATGCGCGCCATGCGCGACGCCCCCTCGGCGGCCATGGTGCTCGGCATCGACGTTCACAGGCTGAAGGTGCAGGTCTTCGTGATGAGCGCGGTGGTCGGCTCGCTCGCCGGCAGCCTGTTCGCAAGCTACGTGACCTTCGTCAGCGTCGACAGTTTCGGCATCGACCGCGCGGTGAGCTTCCTGCTCGTGGCGGTGGTCGGCGGCGCGCAGACCATTTTCGGCTCCATCTTCGGTGCGGCCTTCATCACGCTGGCGCCGAACCTCCTCAGCAAGCTCGGCGACATCCACGCTCTGGTCTATGCCGGCGTGCTGGTTCTCGCGGTCATCTTCCTGCCGCAGGGCATTGGCGGCTTCCTGCGCGACCGGGTTCGCGGCTTGCTGAACGGACAGGGGAGGGCGGGCCGATGACCGCCATCGGCATCCAGAACGACGCGTTGATGCAGGTCCGGCACATCTCGAAGGGCTTCTTCGGCCTGTCCGTGCTGCGCGGCGTGACGCTCGACATCGTCGAGGGCCAGATAACCGGCCTGATCGGCCCGAACGGGGCCGGCAAGAGCACATTGTTCAACATCGTCTCCGGCTTCCTGACGCCGGACGAGGGCGACGTCGTCTACAGGGGCGGCAGCGTTGCCAGCATGCCGGTCGCCGCACGCAGCTATGCCGGCATCGTCAGGACCTTCCAGACGCCGCAGATCTTCGCGAATATGACGGTGCACGAAAATCTCGTCGCCGGCTGCCACAAATTGTCGAGCAGCAGCTTCCTCGCCAACCTGTTCGGCGTGCCGGCCTCGCGGCGCGAACTGGCGGAGATGCACGACGTCGCCGACGACGCGCTGCGTCGCTTCGGCCTTCGCGGCATCGCCGATATCCGCGCCGGGGATCTGCCCGCCGGCCAGCAGCGGCTCCTGGAGCTGTCGCGCGCGGCGCTCGCAAAGCCGGACCTCCTCTGCCTCGACGAGCCGTCGTCGGGCCTCAACGCGGAGGAGACGCAGCAGCTCCGTACCCTGCTGGAAAAGCTCAATTCCGAGGGTATGACCATCTTCCTCGTTTCGCACGACATGGACCTGATGGCGGTGTCCTCGACCGTGAGCGTCCTGTGCTTCGGAGAGATCATCGCGCGCGGCACCTTCGCCGCCATCAAGGCCGATCCGCGCGTGCGCGAAGCCTATCTCGGAGCCTGAGCCATGCTGTCGGTGGACAAGATTTCCGCGGGCTACGGCGCCATGACCGTCCTGCACGATGTCGACCTGACGGTCGGGACGAACGAGGGCGTCGCGGTCATCGGTCCGAACGGCGCGGGCAAGAGCACGCTGGTACGCGCGCTCTGCGGTCTCAACCCGGTTCGGTCCGGCCGCATCGTCAAGGATGGGGTCGAGATTCACGGACAGGCTGCGCACCGCCGGGCGGCGGCGGGCATGGGCGTTGTTCTGGAGAACCGGCGGCTGTTCGGCGAGCTGACGGTGAAGACCAATCTGGAACTTGCCGAACACGAGGGAAAGAAGCGGCCGAAATCGGCCGAGCGCTTCACCCTCGACGCCGTGCTGAACCTGTTCCCCTTCATGAAGGGCAGGCTCGATGCCAATGTCGAGCTTCTGTCGGGCGGCGAGCAGCAGATGGTCGCCGTTGGCCGCGCGCTCTTGCTCCAGCCGGACCTTCTGATCCTCGATGAACCCTCCACGGGGCTTGCGCCCAAGGTGGTGAAAAGCCTCGTCGAGGTGATCGGCAAGATCCGCTCGGAAGGCGTCAGCGTCCTTCTGATCGAGCAGAACGTGGCGCTCGCGACGGAGGCGGTGGACCGGGCCTATGTCATGAAGCTCGGCCGCGTTGTGGGTGAGATCGGCCCGTCCGAGTGGAAGGGAGCGCTCAACGATAGCGGACTGGCGAAGGCCTATCTCGGCGGCTGACAGGCCGGCGCTCAGGCCGGAAGTTCGGCCGGCAGGGCGACGCCGAGCCGTTCCGCCGATCTGCGCAGGCCAGCGAGCGTCGCGGCCGGCAGGGATAGCGTGCCGCCGAAGGCGCGGTGGGCGGCGATGGCCCGGTCGCCGGGCATGCGCACGGGCGAGGCGCCGGGAGCCAGCTTCGACCCCCGGATATTGTCCGCGAAGGCGTTGGCGGCGGCTTCGAACTCGGCCAGCGGGCGGAAGCCGTCGACCTTGATGGCGAGAAACAGATTGGCGCTGCCATAGGGTTGGCTGAGGTCGCCGAACAGCGGGCGCACCTCGTGACCGATGGCGCCCGACGAGAGGCCGCCGACCAGCAGGTCGACCATCACGGCAAGGCCGAAACCCTTGGCGCCACCGGTCGGCAGCAGCATGCCTGCTATCGCCTCCGCCGCATTGGTGGTCGGCACGCCGGAGGCGTCGGTCGCCCAGTCGCCGGGAATGGCCTCGCCCTTGGAATCGGCGAGGCGGATCTTGCCCATCGCGCCCGCGCTGAGCGCGAGATCGAGCACGATCGGCTCCGACCCGGCAGGAACCGCGATGGCGATCGGATTGTTGCCCACCACGCGTTCCGCTCCGCCGGGCGCGGGCATCAGCGGGCGGGTGTTGGCCAGGACGATGCCGATGCAGCCGCGCAGCGCCATCGATCGTGCATAGCGCCCGGCCGCGCCGAAATGGAAGGCGTTGCGAACCGCGACGGCTGCAAGCCCATGCGCCTCGGCGCGGTCGGCGGCGAGCGCGGCCGCGCTGGTAGCGGTCAGATGGCCGAAGCCGTTCTCGGCATCGATGACGACGCGCGCCCCCTGATCGGTGACGATTCGCCCGCTGGCGCGCGGATCGATCGAACCGGCGGAGGCGCGGTCGAGATACATGGGCAGCATCATGAGGCCGTGGGAGCCGAGCCCCTCGATGTCGGCATCGATCATTGCCTCGGCCACGGTCAGCGCATGGGCCTCTGGCGCTCCGGCAGCCGTGAGCAAATCGCAGGCAAGGCGCAGCAGCGCGGTCGCGGGAATGCCGTTCATCGTCGTGATCCTGTTCCGATGACGGGCAGCGCCCGTCGCGTCCGCCCATATATCAGGCATGCCCGGCGGCCGGCACGAATGCGAGCCCGCCGCCGCCATGCAATCGCGACGGTCAAGAACATCCGCTGGTGTATTGACTTCATCGCTCCGGCACCGGAGCTTTGGGGCTTCGTTCCCGTTCTCCGAGGATAGCAGCACCGTGAGCGCCGCCAGCCAGCTTGTCACTGCCCCTTCGCCAGGCTTGGCGATGCCCGTGCTGTCCGTATCGAATCTCCGGACATCGTTCCGTGGTGATGCAGGCTGGACGACGGTGGTTCGTGGCGTCTCCTTCGATGTCGCGCCGCGCGAGACCGTGGCCATTGTCGGCGAGTCGGGTTCGGGCAAGTCGGTGTCGGCGCTGTCGATCATGCGACTGGTGCCGCCCCAGAACGGCAAGATCGAGGGAAGCATCAAGCTGGCCGGGCGTGACCTGTTGACGCTGCCGGAAAAGGCCATGCACGAGGTCCGCGGCAATGAGGTCGCGATGATCTTCCAGGAGCCGATGACCTCGCTCAACCCGGTGCTCACCGTCGGCTTCCAGATCGCCGAGGCGCTGATCGCGCATCGGGGCCTGTCGCGCAAGGAAGCCGAACTGGAGACAATCGGGCTCCTCGAGAAGGTTCGCATCCCGGCGGCGAAGTCGCGCTTCCACGAATACCCGCACCGGTTCTCCGGCGGCATGCGCCAGCGCGTCATGATCGCCATGGCGCTCGCCTGCAAGCCGAAGCTGCTGATCGCCGACGAGCCGACCACCGCGCTCGACGTGACCATTCAGGCCCAGATTCTCGAACTCCTGAAACTGCTTCAGGAGGAGGAGGGCATGTCGATCCTGTTCATCACGCACGACATGGGCGTGGTGGCCGAGATCGCCGACCGCACGGTCGTCATGTATCAGGGCGAGGCGGTCGAGGCCGGCAACACCGCCCAGATCTTCGCGGCGCCCGCCCATCCCTATACCCGCGCGCTGCTTTCCGCCGTGCCGCGGCTCGGCTCCATGGAAGGCCGCGCGCGGCCGATGCGGTTCCCGGTGGTGAACAAGACGACCGGCGAGAGCGACGTGCCGGTCGAAACGCCGGACACCGTGAAGGCCGCCGAGCGGCCGGTGCTGGAAGTCTCCGGCCTGACCACGCGGTTCGACATCACGTCCGGTCTTTTCGGCAAGGTTTCGGGGCGCGTTCACGCGGTGGAGAACGTGTCCTTCTCGCTGCATGCCGGCGAGACGCTGGCGCTGGTCGGCGAATCCGGCTGCGGCAAGTCGACCACCGGCCGCTCGATCCTCCGGCTGGTCGAGCCGAACAGCGGTTCCGTCGTGGTCGATGGCGAAGACGTTCTGAAGATGGACGGGCGGTCGCTGCGCGACATGCGCAAGCGGATGCAGATCATCTTTCAGGACCCCTTCGCCAGCCTCAATCCGCGCATGTCTGTCGGCTCGGCGATCGCGGAGCCGCTCTATGCCCACGGCCTCGCCACCACGGCGCAGGCGCGCGACAAGGTCAGCGAGCTGCTCGATCGCGTCGGGCTGAAGCCGGACATGGCCTCCCGTTTCCCGCACGAATTCTCCGGTGGCCAGCGCCAGCGCATCTGCATCGCGCGCGCTCTCGCGCTGGGGCCCAAGCTGATCGTCGCGGACGAGGCGGTGTCGGCGCTCGACGTCTCGGTCAAGGCGCAGGTCGTCAACCTGATGCTCGACCTGCAGGCGAATATGGGCCTTGCCTACCTGTTCATCTCCCATGACATCGCGGTGGTCGAGCGCATGAGCCATCGCGTGGCGGTCATGTATCTCGGCGAGATCGTCGAGCTCGGCCCGCGCGCGGCTGTTTTCGGCAATCCCCAGCATCCCTATACGAAGAAGCTGATGGCTGCCGTGCCGGTGCCGGATCCGACGCGTCGCGGCGAGCGGCGCGGTGTCTCCAACGACGAGATCCGCAGCCCGGTGCGCCTGCCCGACTACGTGCCGCCGCCGCGCCAGTACCGCGAGGTCACGCCCGGTCACGTCGTCCAGATCTGGGGCGAGGAGTGGGAGCCCAAGAGCGCTTGAGCGATACGCGCGCCTACGGCTCCGGCACTGCGGCGCGAGCGCTTGACGCGGATATTCGGGGCAACCGTGTTCCGTGTCCCTCGACACGGAACGTCGCGTCTGGATGCCAGTTGCCAGACCAGCCGCACCCTGGCTATCTGAAGGGCCTACGTCGCGGAACCAGCCATGCGTGATGCCGCAAGCTCTTCGGGCACCGTCGGAGAGGCGACCTACCAGCTCATTCGCTCGGCGATCGTTTTCGGGCGGCTCGCACCGGGGCAGCGACTGAGGCTCGACCGCCTGCGGGCGGAGTATGGCACCAGCGTTTCGACGCTTCGCGAAATCCTCAATCGCCTGACTTCCGAGGGATTGGTCTCCGCCGAGGGGCAGAAGGGCTTCGCGGTGGCGCCGGTATCGCTGGCCGAACTGTCCGAGCTGGCGGAGATGCGCCTGCTGCTCGAACAGCACGCCCTCGAACTGTCCTTCGCGGCGGGCGACCTCGAATGGGAGGGCCGCGTGGTGGCGGCCCATCACAAACTGGCGCGCATGGAGCGGGTTCTGCTGGCCGGCAAGCCGGCCGACGCGGCCGACTGGAAGCGCTACGACTGGGAATTCCACCACAGCCTGATCTCAGCCTGCGGTTCGCCGGAACTGCTCGAAATCCACGCCGGGGTCTACGACAAATACCTGCGCTACCAGATGGTCGTCGGCATTTTCCGTGGCGAGATCGCGACGGTGGAGCATTCCGAACTTCTGGCCTGCGCGCTGGAACGGCGCCTCGACCGGGCCAAGCTGGTCCTCGACACGCATGTCAGGGCCTGCGTCGAGGCCATAGCCGAACGGCAGGCCCTGCCGGAGCGCCGGCTCGCGGCATGAGCGACAACCTGTTTCAGACCGCCGGCGAGAGCGCCTATGGCCGCATCCGCGCGGACATCATCACCGGCGTCCTGTCTCCGGGCATGAAGCTGAAGCTGGAAGTGCTGCGGCGCGACTATGGCGCCAGCGTCAGCACGCTGCGCGAAACCCTGAGCCGGCTCGTTTCCGAGAAACTGGTGCTGGCGGAAGGCCAGCGCGGCTTCGAGGTCATGCGGATCTCGGTCGAGAACCTCCTGGATGTCGCCGCCTTGCGGAAATTCCTGGAGACGCATGCCCTGCGCCAGTCCTTCGCGCAGGGCGACGTTGACTGGGAGGCGCGCGTCATCTCCGCCCATCACAAGCTGGCGCAGATGGAGGCGCGCATGGCGGAAGGGGATCGGACCGATGCCGATCTCTGGAAGCGCTATGACTGGCTGTTCCATCAGGCGCTCGTCTCCGCCTGCGGATCACAGGTGCTGATGGACGCGCACGCGACGGTGTTCGAGCGATATCTGCGCTACCAGATGATAGCACTCAGCTATCGCGGGGCGATCGCGGCCGCCGAACACCTCGCGATGAAGGAGGCGGCGTTGCGCCGCGACGCCGACGAGGCCTGCGACCTGCTGGCGCGTCACATACAGGGCGGCGTCGAGCATGCGTTGGGGACGGGCGCCATTCGCTAGAGCATCATAGATTTTCTTGATTATCATACGAACGGCGCTATGACTGACAATCATTGCGCCGGGAGCTTATGATGCCTTCGCTACGGCTCGGCCTGATCGGCGACAAGATCCAGCGCTCGCGATCTCCCGAACTTCATCGCCTGGCTGGCCGCCTCAGCGGCATTGACGTCACCTACGAGTCGCTGATTCCGCCTGAACTGGGCGACACATTCGACCACGTGCTCGCGGCTTGCGGCGATCGGGGCTTCCGGGGCGTCAATATCACCTACCCCTACAAGGAGCGGGTGCTCGAACATGTCGCCTCGCCGCCGCGCGATCTGGCGGCGCTCGGCGCGTGCAACACCATCCTGTTCGAGGGCGCCGAGCTGCGCGGCTTCAACACCGACTTCTCGGGCTTCGCATCGGCGTTCCTGCACCGTTTCGGCAAGGTATCTCCGGGCGTCGTCGCGATGGCCGGGGCGGGCGGCGTCGGCAAGGCCATCGCCTTCGCGCTGGCAAGGCTCGGCGCCAGCGAACTCCGGCTTTGCGACCCGGACGAAAGCCGAGCGCGCCAGCTCGCCCTGGCGCTCGAGCCAGCAGCCACCGGCATGCGCATTTCCATTGCCGGCGACATCGCCACGGCTGCCGGCGGTGCGGACGGCATCGTCAACGCAACTCCGCTCGGGATGGACGGGGTCGGCGGCAATGCCATTCCGGCATCGGCCTTGCCCGGCAGACGCTGGGCCTTCGATGCCGTCTACACGCCAGAATGGACAGGCTTCCTCCGCGAGGCGCGTGCTGCCGGCGTCGAGGTCATGACCGGCTTCGATCTCTTCCTGTTTCAGGGGATCGACGCGTTCCGGATCTTCTCGGGCGTCTCGGTCGCACCCGACGTTCTCAGGCGCGAGCTGATCGGCGCGCCCGTGCCGACGGGGGCGGGCGCATGAAGACATCAATCGCGACGGTCTCGGTCAGCGGCACCCTGCCCGACAAGGTCAGGGCAATTGCGGAAGCCGGGTTCGACGGGCTTGAACTGTTCGAGCAGGATTTCCTCGTGTCCGGCGAGACGCCTGCCGCCGTCAGGCGGATGATCGCCGACCACGGGCTGGCCTTGACGCTGTTCCAGCCGTTCCGGGATTTCGAGACCCTGCCCGAGCCGCACCGTCAGGCGGCCTTCGACCGCGCCGAACGCAAGTTCGACCTCATGCAGGCGCTTGGCGCGGACATGATGCTGGTGTGCTCCAGCGTGTCCCCGCATGCGCTTGGCGGCATCGATCGCGCCGCCGCCGATTTCCGGGAGCTTGGCGAGCGGGCCGCGCGGCGCGGCCTGCGCGTCGGCTACGAGGCGTTGTGCTGGGGCCGGCATGTCCACGACCACCGCGACGCCTGGGAGATCGTCCGGCGCGCCGATCATCCCGCCATCGGCCTCGTGCTCGACAGTTTCCATTCCCTTGCCAAGGGCATCGATCCCGAGACGATCCGGTCCATCCCCG
Source organism: Phreatobacter sp. (assembly GCF_016793595.1). Taxonomy (GTDB): domain Bacteria; phylum Pseudomonadota; class Alphaproteobacteria; order Rhizobiales; family Phreatobacteraceae; genus Phreatobacter. The sequence goes on along the minus strand of NZ_JAEULY010000020.1, from coordinate 95,672 downwards.
GCGAGAAGATCTTCATCGTCCAGCTGGCCGATGCGCCGCTGATCCACATGGACCTGCTGCACTGGAGCCGGCATCTCCGCAACATGCCGGGCGAGGGCGACCTGCCTGTCCGCGATTTCGTCCGGTCGGTCTGCGCGACCGGCTATGACGGCTACCTGTCGCTCGAGATTTTCAACGACCAGTTCCGCGGCGGCTCCGCCCGGGTCGTCGCGAAGGACGGTCACCGCTCGCTCCTCCATCTGATGGATCAGGTGTCGCGCGACCTGCCGCGCGACACGGTCCCTGCCGCGCCGCTGCCTGGCCGATCGGTGGTCCATGGGGTCGAGTTCGTCGAGTTCGCCGCCGACGAGGCACGGGCGGGACAGCTCGGCGGGACACTCCACGCGCTCGGCTTTCGCAAGGCGGGGCGGCACCGCTCCAAGTCTGTCGATCTCTATCGGCAGGGCCAGATCAATATCGTCGTCAATAGCGAGCAGCAGGGGCTCGCGCGGTCGGCCTTCCTGGCTCATGGTGCCGTCGCCTATGCGATCGGCCTTCAGGTCGATGATGCCGAGGCGACGCTGGCGCGGGCCGTGGGGCTCGGCGCCGAGCCGTTCGAGCAGGAGCCCAATCCCGGCGAGATCCGCATGCCGGCGATCCGCGGGATCGGTGGCAGCGTCATCTACTTCGTCGATCGCTCGCCGAAGCTTGTCGGCCTGTGGGAACACGAGTTCATCGGGCGCGACGATCCGGCGCGCGGCGGCGATGCCGGGCTCGAACGCATCGACCATGTCGCGCAGACCATGTTCGTCGACGAGCTGCTGACCTCGCTGCTGTTCTACACGTCGCTTTTCGATGTCCGGAAACTGCCCATGGTCGACGTCGTCGATCCCGGGGGGCTCGTGCGCAGTCAGGTCATCGAGAACGAGGGTGGCGGCTTGCGCCTGACCCTCAACGGCGCCGAGAACCGCCGCACGCTGGCCGGCCATTTCGTCAATGAGTTCTTCGGCGCGGGCATCCAGCACATCGCCTTCTCGACGCGCGACATCATGCGAACCGCAGCGGCGCTGGCGGCGAACGGCTTCGAGCCGCTGCGCGTTTCGCCGAACTACTATCCGGATCTCGCGGCGCGCTTCGGTCTTGGCGACGAGACGGTCGCGCGGCTGGAACAGGCGGCGATCCTGTACGACCGCGATGCGCAGGGCGAGTTCTTCCAGCTCTACGGCCGGGCCGGAAGCGACGGGTTCTTCTTCGAGATCGTCGAGCGCCGGGGCTATGCCGGATATGGCGCTCCGAATGCGCCGTTCCGCATCGCCGCACAGAAGCGCGGCCTCCCGCCAGTGACGATCCCGAGGCTCTGAGCCCGCCGGTCGATGCTTCAGCTCGTCAGCTGCGCCTTGTCCAGCGCGAAGACCTGATCGAACAGCTCGAATTCGCCGAGCACGGAAGTCAAGGCATCCGCATCGACGGCCTCCGCGAGCAGCAGCGTGTCGAAGCTGCGATCGCCGGTGCGAAGGGACTTCTCGTTTGTCCGGATAGCGGTGCCCGCCCCATCCACCGCCAGCAGCGATGCCGCGACGAGGCGATCGTGCGCCGCGACCTCGGCCGCCCGGATCGATGTCTGGAGCGCCTCGTTGCCGTCCAGAAGGACGGGAGCGACAACCGCCCCGAAGCCGCTGCCGAGCCTCGCCGTCACCGTGCCGCCGCCGCGCTGGAAATTGCCGAGCATGGGCATGATCCTCTGCGACCACGGGGTCGGTGCATTCAGTCGCTCGACATAGGCGGGGCTCCCCATCACGCCGCTCTCGGTCAGCGTGTAGAGAATGAAATAGCGCCGGACGGCGGCAGCGCGGCTGCGGAAGACCCGCACGGCGAGAAATCCGGGGATCGACAGGCGCTCCTGCGTGTGTTCCCGGGTCAACCAGTGGAGATAGTCCGTCTCCCGCTCCGGCGCGACATCGCTCCAGATGGCAAGGAAGCCCTGACCCGCCTTCATCGCTTCTGTTCCAGAAGGTGAAGGGCGGCATCCATGGCCGCGAGATAGCCGTAGGGGCCGAGCCCGCAGATCACCGCCGTCGCCGCCGTGGAGGTTATCGAGTGCCGGTGCAACTCGTCGCGCGCGTGAATGTTGGAGAGGTGCAGCTCGATGACCGGGCCTTCGAATATCTTCATGGCATCGAGGATCGGCACCGAATGGAAGGAATAGCCGGCGGGGTTGATGATGACGGCGTCGGCCTCCTCGCGCGCCGCCTGAATCAGGTCGACGAGCGCGCCCTCGCCGTTGCTCTGGCGGAACAGCAGCGTGGCGGCGCGCTCCTCCGCGCGCTTGCGGCAGGAGCGCTCGATCTCAGCGAGCGTCGTATGGCCGTAGATGGCCGGCTCGCGCGTGCCGAGCATGTTGAGGTTCGGTCCGTTGATGATGCTCAGGCGATAAGGCATGGCGCGTCCAGTGGGCAGGTCGGGAACCCGGTTGATGATCAGCCGGCAAGGAACCTCGCCGGCCCCATGACGAGGACCGGGAAAAGCACGAGCAGGAGCAGGACGATCAGCTGGGCGATCATGAACGGCGTCACGCCCTTGATGATCTCCTCCATGCTGATCTTGGCGACCCCGCAGACGACGTTGAGGACCACGCCGACAGGTGGCGTGACCAGCCCGATCGAGTTGTTGATGATGAAGAGAACGCCGAAATAGACGGGGTCGATGCCGGCCTCGCGGACGATCGGCATCAGCACCGGCGTCAGGATCAGGATGGTCGGCGTCATGTCGAGCGCGGTGCCGACGATGACCACCAGCACCATGATGGCGATCAGCAGCATCGTCTGGTTGGACATGAAGGGCTTCAGGAGATCGACCACCTGCTGCGATATCTCGGCGACCGTGATCAGCCAGGACGACACAAGGGCAGCGGCGACCAGGAACATCACGACGCCGGTCGTCACGGCGGCCGTCGCGAAGACCTCGTAGAGGTCGCTCCATTTCAGCTCGCGGTAGATGAACATCGCGACGATCAGCGAATAGACCGCGACGACCGCGCCGGCCTCGGTGGGCGTGAAGATGCCGAAGCGCAGGCCCACGATGATGATGCCGGGCAGGAGCAGGGCCCAGAAGCCGTCGAGGACCGCCTTGACTATCTGCGTGCCGGACTGGCGTGGCGGCGACGGTTTCACCTCTTCGTTGCGCACCACCCACCACCAGGCGACGCAGAGGCCGAGGCCGATCATCAGGCCCGGCACGATTCCCGCGAGGAACAGCTTGGAGATGGAGACATTGCCGACGACGCCGAATAGCACGAAGCCGATGCTCGGCGGGATCACCGGGCCGATGACGCCGCTGGCCGCGACGAGGCCGGCCGAGTGCCGCTTGCTGTGCCCGGCGGCGACCATCATCGGCACGACCAGCGCGGCGAGGGCCGCGGCATCGGCGGCGGCCGATCCAGAGAGGGACGAAAGGATGCAGGAGGCCAGGATCGCGACATAGCCGAGGCCGCCACGCAGATGGCCGACCAGCGCGATGGCGACGTTGACGATGCGCGACGCAAGCCCGCCGCGGTTCATCAGCTCGCCGGCCAGCAGAAAGAACGGCACGGCCATGAGGGGGAAGCTGTCAGCGCCGTTGATGACGTTCTGCGCGACGATCTGGGCGTCGAATATGTCGAGCGACACCATCAGGGCGACGCCGCAGATGAGCAGCGCATAGGCGATGGGCATGCCGATCGCCATGGCGCCGAGGAGCGAGAAGGTGAAGATGGCGATGGTCATGAGGGGCACATTCCGATGGGCTCGCCGCGGCTCACCCTTCCTCGGACTCCCTGACCGCGATCAGCTCGCTCTCGCTCGCGCGCCCGAGCAGCACCCGCAGGAGGTCGTGGAACAGGATGACCAGCGCCGATGTGCCGAACACCACGCCCGAGGCGTAGAAGATGCCGACCGACAGGGAGGTCGCCGGCGCCCGGTCACCGGCGGTGATCAGCATCTGCTGCCAGCTGCCGTTCATGAGCAGGTAGCTGGCATAGATCATGAACAGGTAGCTGACGATGAAGCAGGCGAGCTTCAGCGGCCGTGGCAGGCGCTGAACCAGCGTGTCGACGCCGAGATGCTTGTGCTCCCGCAGGGCGACGATGGCCCCGAAGAAGGTCAGCCAGACCAGCAGCCAGCGCGACAGCTCCTCCGAAACGACGATGCCGGAATTGAAGCCGTAGCGCAGGACGACGTTGCCGAAGACCAGCACGACCATCAGCGCGAGGCAGGCGACCGCGAGAACTTTCGTGAGCCGGCAATATAGGTCGATCGCCCGGGCGAGCATGTCCATGCGGCGGGAACCCCAGCGGGAAGAGGGTGCCTCGCCGGATCAGCCGGCAAGACGGGTGTATGGCCGGGCCGTCAGTTGATCGCCTGGATCCGCTGCAGTTCGCCGTTGAACTGGCGGACGCGCGCCGGATCGAACTCGGCCGAGAACTTGTCGACGACGGGCTTGATGGCGTCGCGCATGCGGCCGAGCTCGGCGGGGGCAACGTCGGTGAACTGCATGCCGCGGGTCTTCAGTTCGTCGAGCGCCTTCTCGGACGCGATCCGCGTCTGGTCCTTCTGGTAATCCCGCGTCTCCTGATAGGTCTCGGTCATCAGTGCGCGCTCCTGCTCGGACAGCCGGTCCCAGAAGCGCTTGCTCACGGTGATGATGTTCTGCGTGTAGGTGTGGTTGGTCGAGGAGACGAACTTCTGCACCTCGAAGAACTTGTTGGAGAGCGTCACCGCGTAGGGGTTTTCCTGTCCGTCCACGGTCTTCGTTTCCAGCGCCGTATAGAGCTCGGCGAAGTTCATCGGCACCGGGTTGGCGCCGAAGGCGCGGAAGGTCTCCAGATAGACCGGGTTCGGGATGACGCGCAGCTTCAGCCCGCGGAAATCCTCTACCTTGGCGATCGGCCGGACGCTGTTGGTTACATTGCGGAAGCCGAGGCCCCAGTAGCCGAGGCCGATCATGTCCTTCTCGGGCAGGAGCTTCAGCAGGTCCTTGCCGAAATCGCCGAGGATAAGGCTCTCCGCCTGAGCGACATTGGCGACGATGAAAGGGAAATCCAGCAGGCCGAAGTCCTTGACGACAGTGGCGAGGGACGTCGTGGAGGCGGAGATCACCTCCTGCGTGCCGCCGCGCACCGCGCTCTGCTGCTGCATCTCATTGCCGAGTTGCGATGCCGCGAACTCGCGGACGCGCATCTTGCCGCCGCTCTTCTGCAGCAGGACCTCGCCGAATTTTCTGACGCCGAAGCTGGTCGGATGGTCGGTGTTGTTCAGATGCCCCCAGCGGATGGTGCGCTCCTGAATGCCCTGCCCGAGAAGCAGCGTCGGCGCGGCCAGGACGGGGGTGGCGGCAAGCCCGGCAAGGGCCCGGCGGCGAGTGATCATGATTGTCCTCCCAGGACGGCGCTCCCGCGCCCGGCATTGACGCTTCTTGTCGGCGCGGACCGCCGGGCTTTGACGCAACGCTATCCAGCGTACCGTCTCCTTGGCAATATGCTATTTTCAATAATGTCAGATATTTTCAGCGACGCCTGACGGGGCGGCTGCGAGGCGCAGGCGGTTCCCGAACGCGCGGCGGCATGTGTACAGGGGCAACGGGAGCGATGGACGTTGTGCATTCTGCACGTGGTGAGACCGCGCAGGCCGGTTCGCCACAGGCGCGTCCGTGCCGTCCGGCGTGATCTTCCCGCCGGCTCGGACAGCTCGCAAAGGCAGTCGAACTGCCTCTAGTCGTTGATCGCGAATTCCGGGATCAGTTTCTGGTCGGAGAAGCGCAGGAAATGCAGCAGGTCCGACAGGCCTTCGCCGAGCAACGTGACGTGACCCCGCATGACGCGACTGGCGCGCGCACCGTCACCCTTGAAGATCGCGTCCATGACCTCGCCGTGCTCGGGGATCGACGAGACCATGCGCCCCGGCTGGTAGGTGATCGTCCGGCGATATGGCGAGATCTTCAGCGTCAGCCGGCGAAGCTCTTCCTGGAGGATGCGGTTGTGGCTCGCAGCCGCCACGGTCTCGTGGAAGGCGAGGTTCGCCTCGTAGAACGGCGATACGTCGTTGGCGAGGCTGGCGGTCTCGCAGGCATCGTGCGCCGCCTGCAGCCTGACACGCTGATCGGCGGTGATGCGCCGCGCGGCCTGATAGGCGGCGAGCGCTTCGAGTTCGGCGACGACGCTGAAGGCGTCGAGAAGGTCGGCCAGCGACAGATGCGCCACCTGCAGGCCCTGACGCCCCCGCGAGATGACGAGACCGCTGGCGGCAAGGCGCTGGAGGGCCTCGCGCACCGGCGTTCGCGACATGCCAAACTGCTCGGCGAGCTGACGCTCGTCCAGCCGGTCGCCCGGCATCCGGACGCCCTTGAGGATTTCCTCCTCGAGGCGAACCACAACTTCGGCCGAAAGCGATTCCGGTTCGACCGCCGCCGTCTTGCCGGGTTCGCGGCCGTTGCGCGTTTTCATCGGCTATCCGCTGAGTAGAACCTGTTCGCGATCATCTCCGCGACCGCCAGGAGGCCGTACAACAACAAGCCACAGATGCAAAGCACGACGATGGCCGCCATCGACACTTCCGTGTCGGCGCGGGCGGTCGCGAAGATGATCAGGTAGCCGAGCCCGGCCTGCGCGGTGATGAACTCGCCGATGATGACGCCGATGATCGCCAGCGTGATGGCGATCTTCATGCCGGAGAAGATGTGCGGCAGCGCCGAGGGAAAGCGGACGCTGGTGAACACCTGCCACTCCGTCGCGGTCAGCGACCGGCAGAGACGCAGGATGCTCTTGTCGACGCTGAGGAACCCGGCGGTCGTGGCGATGACCACCGGAAAGAAGGCGATGAACACCGAGAAGGCGATGCGCGACTGCGAGCCGACGCCGAGCCAGATGATGAACAGCGGCGCCAGCGCGATCTTCGGGATGAGCTGGAAGAAGACGAGGTTGGGATAGAGCGCCTCGCGCGCGACCTGCGAATAGGTGATGAGGATGGCGAGCAGCACGCCGAGCCCCAGCGCCAGCAGGAAGCCCACAGCCGATTCGACGGTGGTCGGGATCGCGTGGATCAGCAGGATATCGTAGCGCGCGACGATATATTTCGCGATCGATATGGGCGAGGGCAGGATCACGGAGGGGATGTTCGCCACCGTGACATAGACCTGCCAGGCGACCAGCACGAACAGCGCGAGGCCCAGCGGCAGCACGATGCTGCGCAGGCCGGCGGCGGCGCGGTTCCGGGCGGCGGGGTTGACCAGCACTGCGCCAGTCTCGGTTCCGATCGTTGCGGCCATGGCCTGCCCTCACTCGATGACGGAAGCGCCCGCGGGGGCGGCGTGGGTTGACGGGGCGTGGCCGTGCGCGGCTTCGATGGTCAGCCGCAGCTCGCGGCAGACCTGCGTGAATTCGACGGTTTCCTCCACCTCGAAGCGCCGCGGCCGCGGAAAGGGCATGGGCATGTCGAGGATGATGCCCGAGGGGCGGCCGCCCATGACGACGACGCGGTCCGACAAGAATGCCGCCTCGCGGATCGAGTGGGTCACGAAAATGACGGTCTTCTTGTAGGTCTCGAGAATCTCGGACAAGGCGACGTTCATCTGGTCGCGGGTGATGGCGTCGAGCGCGCTGAACGGCTCGTCCATCAGGAGAATGTCGGGGTCGTGGATGAGCGAGCGGCAGATGGTCACGCGCTGGCGCATGCCGCCCGAAAGCTCACCCGGCTTCTTGTGCTCGAACCCCGCGAGACCGACCATGGCCAGCAGCTCGTGTGCCCGCCGCATGTATTGGTCGAGCGGCAGCTTCAGGATGCGGATCGGGAAGAGCACGTTTTCGAGGGCGCTCTTCCACGGCAGCAGCGTCGCGTCCTGGAAGATGATGCCGATGTCGCGGCGCGGCGCGAGCACGGGCGAGCCCAGAAGATCGATGGCGCCCGAGGTAGGTTTCTCGAGCCCGGCGATCATCATCAGCAGCGTGCTCTTGCCGCAGCCGGAGGGGCCGAGCAACGACACGAATTCGCCGCGGGCGACCTCGAGCGAGGCCGACGCGACGGCGGGAATGGCGGAACTGCCGGTGAAGTAGGTCTTGCCCACGCCGCGGATCGAAACGAGCGCCCCATTGGCCGTCGTTGTCGCCGTCTCCTTGCGCGCTGTCGCCGTCGCCATATGCCCTCCGAACCCCCGCCTGCGCCCCGATGCGACCAGGACCCAGCGCCATACCCATTCCACAGTTACGGCGCGCCCGCTTCAATGTCGCCAGCATTGCCGCAGAGAGCGGCCATTTCAAGTCTCATTATGCCAGATTATAATTTCTGCATCCAATTTTTGCTGAAGATGCATTTTTGGGCTGTTCGCCTCAACGAAAGGATGCCATAGCTTGAGCGTTCGCGGCGCCCGGATGGTCGCATTATGCCAGATGGAGGTTGTGGCGGGATGACGAAGGCATTCGAGGTTCGGAACGCCCATTTCGACAGGCTCGTGAACACTCCGGGCCTCAGATGGATGGGCCAGAACACCAATCACGCCACGCCGCACCCGGCCGTCATCGAGGCCATGGAAAAGTGCATTCGCGACGAGGAGTTCCACATCTACGCTCCCCCGGCGGGGCTGGAGGAGCTGCGTCACGGCATCATCGCCGATCTCGGCCTGATCGGGCAGGCGGCACTGCTCTCGGATGGCGCCGTCGCCTCGCTCTACCATGTGTGTCACACGCTGCTCGGCCTGGGCGACGAGTTCATCACCACCGACCCGACCTGGAATTGGCCGATGGCTTTCGCCCGCTCGGTCGGGGGCACCGTCACGCAGATCCCGATCTACGGGGAGGAGTATGGCTATCGCCTCGCGCCCGAGCGGCTGAAGGCGGCGATCACGCCGAAGACCAAGGTCATCTACCTCGTCGATCCCAACAACCCGCTGGGCTCGGCCTGCACGGCCGCCGAGATCGACGCCATCGCGGCGATCGCGAAGGAGGCTGGCGCCTACCTCATCCACGACTGCACCTATCGCCACTTCGCCTACGACCACACGCTGGCGGCGACGCGCTACCCCGAGCGCACCATCACCATCTACTCCTTCTCCAAATGGCTCGGACTTGCCGGCATGCGCGTCGGCGCGGTGGTCGCTCATCCCGACGTCATCGAACGGTTGGCCAGCGCGCCGCCGAACAATCTTGGCTCAAACATCCTCTCCCAGCGGGCGGCGCTCGCCGGCCTCAGGATCAAGGACGAGTGGTTCCCGCAGGTTCTGGCACAGCAGCGGGCCAACCAGAAGCTGATCAGGGAGGCCTCGGACAAGGTCCCCGGCCTTCTCATGCCGGTCTATCCGTCCAACGGCAATTTCATCGTGCTGGAGTGCCAGAAGGCTGGGGTGAAGCCGGAGGCGCTGGTCGCTGCCTACCAGAAGCACGACATCATGATCCGGCAGGGCGCCTACCACACGCCGAATTTCGGCGACCGGTTCATCAAGGTCAGCACCAGCGTGCCGACGGCCTGGGTGCAGGAATTCGTCGACCTCCTGCCGACGCTCGTCGAGCAGGCTCGCGGCCAGAACGAAGCCGTCAAACTTTTCTGATCCGTCCGGCAGCCGCCGCGCGCTCGTTTCGTGGAGATTTTCAAATGGATCTGGGGCTGAAGGGCAAGACCGTCCTCATCACGGGCGCGTCTCAGGGTATCGGCCATGGTCTTGCCGGGTCGTTTGCCGAAGAGGGCTGCAACCTGCATGTCACGGCGCGATCGGCGGACAAGCTGGAACAGCTGAAGCGCGAGGTCGAGGCGAGGCACAGCGTCTCGGTCACCGTCCACGCGCTCGACCTCACCGATGCGGGCTCGGCCGAGAAGCTGGCGGAAGCGGCCGGCGATGTCGACGTGCTGGTCAACAATGCCGGCGTCATCCCGAGCGGCTCGCTCTGGGATGTCGACGAGGCCAAATGGCGCGCGGGATGGGAGCTGAAGGTCTTCGGCTACATCAACATGACGCGCCAGATCTATGCTCGCATGAAGGCGCGCGGCGGCGGCGTCATCATCAACAATATCGGCAATGGCGGTGAGGTTTTCGATCCCGCCTATGTCGCGGGCACCACCGGCAATGCCAGCCTGATGGCCTTCACCCGCGCCATGGGCGGCCACTCGCTTGACGACAATATCCGCGTCGTCGGCGTCAATCCGGGGCCGGTCGATACCGACCGCATCTACAACATGCTGAAGAAGCGCGCCGCCGACTGGCTGGGCGATTCCGATCGCTACAAGGAACTGGAGCAGCGCTATCCGCTGAAGCGCCCGGCCCATGTCCACGAGGTCACCGACCTCATCGTCTTCCTCGCCTCCTACCGTTCCGGCTACACGTCCGGCACCATCTTCACGGTGGATGGTGGCATCGCCTCGCGGCGCTCGGTGATCTGAGGAGGGCGCCATGGCATTCGCCACCGCCAGCGACGGCGTGAAACTGTTCTACGAGGAGGCCGGCGCCGGAACGCCGATCATCTTCGTCCACGAGTTCGGCGGCAGCCACTGGAGCTGGGAGCCGCAGATGAATTTCTTCGCGCGCCGGCACCGCTGCATCACCTTCGCCGCGCGCGGCTTCCCGCCCTCCGAAGTGCCGACGGATATCGCGCGCTATTCGCAAGCGCGCGCGGCCGACGACATCGTCGATGTTCTGAGCGCCGCCGGCATCGACAAAGCCCATATCGTCGGGCTTTCCATGGGCGGCTTTGCGACCCTTCATGTCGGCTTGCGCCATCCCGGACGGGTCCTGTCGCTGGTCGCGGCCGGCGCCGGCTACGGTGCCGAAAAGGCCCATGAAGATTATTTCAGGGGCATTTCGGAGCAGGTCGCGAAGAACTTCCAGGAGCGCGGCGCCAGGGATTTCGCCCCGACCTACGCGGAAGGCGCATCGCGCGTGCAGTTCCAGGACAAGGACCCGCGCGGCTGGAAGCTGTTCGCCGACAGGCTCGGCCAGCACGACTCGCTAGGCGCGGCCAACACCATGCGCGGCGTGCAGATGCAGCGCCCATCGCTCTATGATCTGGAGGCCGAGTTCCGCGCCATGCAGGCGCCGTTGCTGGTGATGACCGGCGACGAGGACGATCACTGCATCCAGCCGGGTCTGTTCCTGAAGCGCACGGTGCCGCGCTGCGGCTTCGCTGTCTTCCCGAAGTCCGGCCATACGCTGAACCTTGAGGAGCCGGAACTGTTCAACCGCCTTCTGTCGGAGTTCATCGCGCAGGTCGAGGCCGGCCGCTGGGGGCCGCGCGACCCGCGCGCCAATCCCGCGCAGATCATGCGTGCCGACTGAGGCCGGCCGTGTCGCAGCGCCTTTCCGACCACGTCGATGGCGAACGCCTCTGGGCGCGCCACATGGAGCTTGCACGTTTCGGCGCGCGCGCCGATGGCGGCGTCGATCGGCCGACCTTGTCTCCCATCGAGGGCGAGGCGAGGGCGCAAGTCGTCGCCTGGGGCCGTGCCATTGGCCTGAAGCCGTTCACCGACGCGGCTGCGAACCTGTTCCTGCGCTGCGAGGGACAGGACCCCTCGCTCGATCCGGTCGTCGCCGGGTCCCATATCGACTCGCAACCCACAGGCGGCAGGTTCGACGGCGTCTTCGGCGTGCTCGCCGCGCTGGAAGCCGTCGAGGCGATGGTGGCTGCGGGCGGGCGGCCCCTGCGATCCGTCGAAGTGGTCGCCTGGACCAACGAGGAAGGATCGCGCTTCGCGCCGGGCATGACCGGCTCCGACCTGTTCACCGGTACCAAGGTGTTGGACAAGGTGCTGCCGATCCGCGACGCCGATGGGGTCACGATCGGCGAGGCCGTCGCCGCGATCCTTGCCGGCGATGTCGATGTGCCGCAGCGTCCGTTCGGCTTCCCGATCGCCGCCTATGTCGAACCGCATATCGAGCAGGCGTCGGTTCTGGAGGCAGCAGGCATTCCGCTCGGCGTCGTCACCGGCATTCAGGGTACGCGGCGCTACCGCATTCGGGTGACGGGCGAGGCCGCCCATGCCGGCACGGCCCTGCGCCGGGACCGCAAGGATGCCATGATGGCGGCCGTCAGGATGATCCAGGCCATGGATGAGGCCGCGATGGAACCGGACGACACGCTCATCACCGTCGGAATGATGAGGGTGACGCCCAACGCTCCCTCGGTCGTGCCGGCGGAGGTCTATTTCTCGGTCGATCTGCGCCATCCCGACAATGCCGTCGTCGACCGGGTCGATGCCGAGATTCGGGCGATCGTCGAACGGTACAGGGGGCCCTGCGCCGTGGACCTGCAGCAGATCCAGCATTCGCCGTCGCTGAACTTCGCGCCCTCCATACGGGCCGCGATCGCCGCGGCGGCAACCGCGCGGGGGGTCCCGCACATGGACGTCTATTCGGCCGCCGGCCATGACGCACGCCAGCTGCACTATGTCTGCCCGGCCGGCATGATCTTCGTGCCCTGCCGGGGTGGCATCTCGCACAATCCCGACGAATGGACGGAGCCCGAGCATCTGACGGCCGGTGCGCAGGTGCTGACTGACGTGGTCTGGGATCTCGCCAACCGAGCGTGATAGGTCTCTGGCCCGCGTCGGGAGATGTGCGGGCGGTAGCCAGGCCCCGCAGAGGAGAGCATTCGATGGATCAGGGCATCACGCGCTATCGCCGCGACGGCGCCGTCGGTCATGTGCTCTTCGACCGCCCGCAGGCACGCAATGCGATGACCTGGGCGATGTATGATGAGCTCGCGGCCATCTGCGAGGCGGTCAACGCCGATGAGACCCTGCGAGCAGTCGTGCTTCGCGGTGCCGGCGGCAAGGCCTTCATCGCCGGCACGGACATCGCCCAGTTCGCCGCCTTCCGGTCAGGCGAGGACGGCATCGCCTATGAGCGACGGATCGAGGCGATCCTTGCCGCCATCGAGGCGATCAGGGTTCCAACGCTCGCGGTGATCGACGGCTGGTGCGTCGGCGGCGGCCTCGCCATCGCGGCCTGCTGCGACGTGAGGATCGGCACGCCCGCCGCGCAGTTCGGCGTTCCCATCGCGAGGACGCTCGGCAACTGTCTGTCCATCGAGAACCATGCGCGCCTGCTGGCGGAGCTCGGCCCCGCGCGCACCAAGCGCATGTTGCTGCTAGGCGAGATGCTGTCCGCCGATGAGGCGCTTGCCGGAGGGTTCCTCAGCGCCATCGTCGCGCCGGAGGACCTCGATGGCCGCGCCGCCGACCTTGCCGGGCGGCTCACCGGGCACGCGCCGCTCACCATGCGCGCGACCAAGGAGGCGGTCCGCCGCCTCACCGCGACGGATATCGACGGCGATGACCTGATCCGCCTTTGCTATGGCAGCGACGATTTCCGCAACGGCGTCGAAGCCTTCGTGGCCAAGCGCCCGGCAGTCTGGACCGGACGCTGACGCGGTGTCCCTTCAGCCGTAGCCGCTGTCGCCGAAACCGCCCCAGATCGAGCGCGGGTCGTTCTTGTGGTGGTCGTTGACCCAGACCATGCCGCCGCGCACCGCCTGCGCCATGCGGTGGGCGCGACCGACATCACGGGTCCAGATGGAGGCGCCGAGCGCGTAGGGGGATCGTTGGCGAGCCGCAGAGCGTCGGCTTCGGTGTCGAACGGCGTGACGGAGATGACAGGCCCGAACACTTCCTCCCGGAACAGGTCCATGTGCGGCTCGACATCGCGGAACACGGTCGGCGGGACGAAATAGCCGCCCGCGCACGCCGCCCCAAGCTCCGGCAGCGCACCGCCGGCCAGGATCGGAGCGCCCGCCGCCCGGGCCTTGTCGATATGGCCGAGGGAGCGCGCCTTCGATGCAGCGGAAATGACCGGTCCGACATCGGTTGCCGCGTCGGCGGGGTTGCCGACCCGCAGCGCCTCGACGCGGTCGCGAAGCGCCTCGCTGAACGCCTCGTAGATCGGCCGCGCCACCAGAAGGCGCGACGCGGAGACACACGTTTGTCCTGCGGCGATGAACGCTGCGAAGACCGCGCCCGCGGCCGCTTCCGCCACATCGACGTCCTCGAAGACCACGAAGGGGGTCTTGCCGCCGAGTTCCAATGTGCAGGGCACGAGCCGCTCGGCCGCGGCGGCCGCGACGCGCCGTCCCGTCGCCGTGCCGCCCGTCATATCGATGCGCTGAACCTCCGGCGCCGCGCAGACCAGCGCACCGGCTCGCCCGTCGCCGACGACGACATTCACCGTGCCGGCAGGCAGTCCCGCCTCCGCGCACCATTGGGCGAAGACGAGGGTCGAGATCGGCGCTAGCTCCGACGGCTTGACGATGCAGGCATTGCCCGCAGCGAGCGCGGCCGCGAGCTTCTTGACCAGAATGAGGATGGGATGGTTCCAGGGCGTCAGCAGCGCGCAGACACCGTAGGGCTCGTAGGCCGTATAGCTGAGGAGATGGCCCTTCAGCGTTTTCGCCTCGGCCTCGAGGCCGGGCGCGATGCCGGCAAAATACTCGATCCATTCGGGAATGCGGCCCATCTGCGCGCGCATCTCGCGCAGCGGGCGGCCGATGGTCGCGGATTCCAGCGCGGCCAGCATGTCGATGCGACTGGCGACCAGGTCGGCAAGGCGGCGCAGGATGCGGCCCCAGTCCAGCGCATCCATGGCGCACCAGGCGGGTAGGGCGGCGCTTGCCGCCGCGCAGGCCGCAGCGACATCGGCGGGGCCTGCGGCGGCGCTCAGGGTGAGCTCGCTACCGGTAGCAGGGCAGAAGACCGGCAGCGTTTCAGGATGCAGCGGAGTTTGCCACCGCCCGGCATAGTGATGCGCCGGTGATGGAGGGAGGCCGCTGGCGCTCAACAGGCTGTCCGCCATGATCGATCCTGATCTGCGTTCCGCATGCGCAGCTTCCCAAGGTTGCATGCCAAAATGTAGGCAATGGAATGTATGATTTAACTTGTGGCATGCATTCCGCTTGCGAAGGAATGCGACGTTGGCATCGTAGCTCGCAGTGTCTGGCCGAAACAGCGGAAAGATTGGGCATATGACTCAAGTGCATGCGAAATTATGAAACTGGCATAATTTCGCTTGCACGCGAGCACGCGCGGAGAAAAGCTTCCCTATCGAACGCATCCAGGCGCAATCATAAGGGAGCCAGGTCATGACGATTTCTCGACGCACGGCCATCAAGACCATGGGGCTCGGCGCGGTCGCGGCAGGCCTGCCGCTCGCCTCGCCCGCCGTTGCGCAGGGCGCTGCCAAGGTCAGCTTCACCACGTCATGGCTGCCGGAAGGTCCGAACCTCTTCGCCTATGTCGCACGCGACAAGGGCTTCTGGAAAAATGCCGGCCTCGATGTCAGCGTCGCGCGTGGCTCGGGGTCGAACTCGGCGGCGCAGGCGGTCAGCGCGGGCACGTTCGACTTCGGCATGGCGCCGACGCCGACGGTGATCATCCAGGCGGCCCGCAAGCTGCCGATCACCTGCATCGGGCAGATCAACTACGAGGTGCTGATGGGCGTCGGCGTTCGCGCGGATTCGCCGATCCGCTCGCCGAAGGACCTCGAGGGCAAGCGCCTCGGCGCCAGCGTGACGTCCGGCGAGTATCCGTTCCTGCCTCTCTATGCCGCCAAGGCCGGCTTCGATCTCGCCAAGGTCCAGATCATTCAGCTGGACGGCAAGGTGCGCGAGCGCTCGCTGGCGGAAAAGCAGGTCGACGCCGTGTCCGCTTTCGCCACCAGCACCGTACCCTCGCTCGCGCCGCTCGGCACCGACGTGCGCTTCATGCTGTTCAAGAGCGTCGGGATCGACTTCTACGGCCAGGCGCTGACCACGCAGCCCCAGCGCTTGCAGCGCGACGCCGCGCTCTGCGAGGCCTTCGTGCAGGGCGCCATGGAGGCCGTGAAGTTCACCCAGACGAACGTCGACGAGTCCATCGACATCTTCCTGAAGGCGAATTCGGAAGTATCGATCTCCTCGACCGGCAAGGAATACTCGCGGATCGGGCTCGGCCTCGTGAACCTGACCAATCTGGTGCCGGAGCTGACCGATCACGGCTTCGGCTATTCCGATCCGGCCAAGGTTTCCACCATGGCCGATTTCGTCATGCAGTATGCGGCTGGCGAAGGCGCGACCCGCCCTGACCTCAACGCGCTGGTGACCAACCGCTTCGCCGGCAAGGTCAAGTTCACGGCGGAAGAACTGGCCGCCGCGCGCGCCCGCTCGCAGCAGTTCCAGAAATATCTCGTCTGATCCAGCGCCACGGGACGATTGCGCGACCGGCCCGAGGGACCTCCCTCGGGCTTGTCGTTTCCATGCGATCACTTGTCGTTTCCCTGCGACCAATGGAGCAGACCGGTGTCGAACCAGCGACTTGGTGGCCGGGTGGCCATCATAACCGGCGCGGCGCGCGGTATCGGAAGGGCGATGGCCGCAGGCTTCGTCGCTGAAGGCGCGCGAGTCATGATCGCCGACCGTGACATCGACGTGGCGCGTCGCGTGGCGGGCGAAATCGATCGGGCGGGCCATGCGGTGGACATATGCGCGACCGATGTGACCGATGCCGGCGCGGTCGAGGCCATGGTCGGGTCGACGCTTGCAAGGTTCGGCAGCATCGATGTCCTCGTCAACAATGCCGGGCTCCTCAATGCCAGGCCGCTGGCTGAAATGCCGATCGAGGTCTGGGACGAGATGATCGCGGTTCACCTGCGCGGCATGTTTCTATGCTCGCGCTTTGCCGTGCCGCACATGATCGCGCGGGGGCGGGGCTCCATCATCAACATGTCCGGCAGTTTCGGCGTCAGCGGCGCGGCGAATTTCACGCATCTGTCGGCAGCCAAGGCCGGCATGATCGGCTTCACGCAGGCGCTGGCCCGCGAGCTCGGGCCGACGGGCATCCGCGTCAACGCCATCGCCCTGGCCATCATCCAGACGGAACTGGCCGCGGGAATGACCGACGATGCGATCCGCGCGGCGGTCGCGGCCTATCCTCTGCGTCGCGCGGGAACCGTGGACGACGTCGTTCCCGCGGCGGTGTTTTTGGCAAGCGACGAGGCCGGCTATTTCACGGGACAGACGCTGTCGCCCTCCGGCGGCAGCGTGATGGTGGCGTAGGTCCTCTCGGTCGACTCATGGGCAAGGC
Source organism: Phreatobacter sp. (assembly GCF_016793595.1). Lineage (GTDB taxonomy): Bacteria > Pseudomonadota > Alphaproteobacteria > Rhizobiales > Phreatobacteraceae > Phreatobacter. The sequence continues at coordinate 78,633 of NZ_JAEULY010000020.1, read as the reverse complement.
CCGCGGATGCCCTGCGCTCACCAGACCTTGCCGAGACCGACGCTCGCGCGCATCGCGCGGTACCGGTCGCCGGCTTCGCCGTCGAGCGCGAGCGATGCTCTCATGCCGTCGCGAAGCCGCGTCTCGACGCCGAGCGTCATCAGCGCCGTGTGGATGGATGCGCGGGCGCCGAAGACGGTGAAGCCGGAATTGGCGAACTGCTGGAACTGGACTTCGGCGGCTGCAGCTTATCCCTGCTGACCGGGCATGGTCACGATCAGCGGTCCGTTCCGCGTCGCCACGACCGTATGCTCATACTGGACCGTGAGGGCCCGAGGCTGGCTGTAGAGCGTCCAGGGGTCCTCGCCGTCTTCGGCAAGCTCGGCGCCGAGGGAGAGGAAGGGCTCGACCGTGAACACCATCCCGTCGGCCATGATGCGGCGCTCGGAAGGGTCGGGCCAGGTCGCGATCTCCGTTGGCTCTTCGTGCAGGGAGCGGCCGACGCCGTGGCTGGCGAGATTGCGCACCAGCGTATAGCCGTGCTTGCGCGCGAAGCTGCCGACGGCCTGCCCGATGCCTGCCAGAGGCCGGCCAGCCCCGACCTGCCCCAGACCGGCCCACATGGCCCTGCGGCCGTCCCTGCAAAGGCGCTCGACGTTGCGGGCCACGGGCGGCACGGCGAACGAAGCGCCTGTATCGGCGAAGTAGCCGCCCTTCTCGGCGGAGACGTCGATATTGACCAGGTCGCCCGGCTTGATCTGGCGGACACCGGGAATGCCGTGCGCGATTTCTTCATTGACGCTGATGCAGGTCGCGCCGGGAAAGTCGTAGGCGAGTTCCGGCGCCGGACGCGCGCCGGCACTTTCCAGCAGCTTCCGTCCGAACTGATCGAGCTCGAGCGTGGTCATGCCGGGCTCGATGGCGCGGCCCATCGCGGCCAGCGTATCGGCAACAATGCGCCCAATCCCTTTCAGGGCCGCCAGTTCGTCTTCGCTCGAAACCGTCATGACGTGTCCGTAGAACGCCCTGCACCACCGATCAAGACCGTCGCCCGTTTCGGACTTCGCGAGCGCGCCGGTGAGTTCATTCCGGCGCGGCGCGACGGCTCATGGCCGGTCGGTCAGCGACGAATGCCGGGCGCTTCGACCGGTAAGCCTCCGGCGCGCGCCGCGAGATAGAGCTCCAGTGCGAGATATTCCGAGGAGCCGTAGGGAAACTGGGTCGCCCGGACGCCGAGCGAACAAGCGCGCAGGCGACGGTGCAGCGAACCCATCGTGTTCCATTCCAGCCGATAGGCGGGAAAGCCGGTGCCAAGTCCGCTCGAAACGACGTCGCCGCGCAGACGCCGGCCGACATTCTCGTCATGGCACTGGCCGCAGGCGAGGTTGAGCTGCCCCTGTCGCGTCTCGTAGAAGCGCCGGCCCTCCGCGAGAAAGCGCGCGGCCGGCCCATCGGTTGCGACGGAAACCGGCATGCCACGCGAGCGCAGCGCGACGGCGGCGGTGAGGGACAGCAGTGCGTCGCTCTCGTAGCCGAAGGCCGGTGCGTTCTGGTTCTGCGTCCGGCAGCGTTCGATCCGCCCTTCGAGATTGAGCAGTGTGCCGTCGCGGGCCACGACGGGATAGCGGGCGGCGACCCCGCGCATCGACGCGATGTCCCCGTGGCACCCCTGGCACGAGGGTCTCGCCGTGGCCGGCGTGGCCCTCCAGAGCGCTTCGCCCTCGTCGACCCACAACCAGCCGGGATGGCGGGAGGCGTCTTCCTGCAGCGCGCGAAGATCAGGCGAGAGGAAGGTCGCGGGTGCCCGCACCTCGCCCGCGCTCGCTGCCGCCGCCAGCAGGCATCCCGCGACGACAGCCGCGAGCCTCATGCGACCGTCAGCGTCTGGCGGCGCTCGTAGGTCACGTCGCCGTCTTCCAGCCACTCGAAGACGAACTCGCCGGTCTCGGTCGCCACGGTGGTGAAGGCGATGTAGGGGTTGGCGGCGATGCCGGGCGACAGTTCCATCCGCATCACTTCCTCGTTCCCGTAGGAGGCGCGGAACGTGTGGATGATCCTGCGCGGCACGGGCCTCAGGCCCGGCGCGTCGAGGCCCCGCTCCATGGCGTGGCGAACGAGCACGCGGATCTCGATGATCTCGCCGCGGCGCGCTTCGGCCGGCATGGTGATCCTCGCGGGAATGGTGGCGCTGGCCATGGCTTCAGCCTCCGTCCACACAGGCGCCGAGAATGACGATGACCTCCCGCGTGCCCCGGTGGACGACGCCTTTGCTCGTCTCGGCGAGGACGACGATCGACTGGGTCTCCGCCAGCCGGATGCGCGTCGCCACCTCCGCCCGTCCGGCTCGCGGGCCGATATGGAACGCGGCGACACGCGGGAACGGGTTCTTTTCCGACAGCACATAGATCGAGGACACGTGGTCATCCACGGTCATCGGGCTGTCGATCCTGATCGTCAGATCGACGGAATTGCCATTCTCGGAGAGAGGGGGCGTGTCGAGCAAGATGCCGGCTGACACCGGCACGCGGCCCGCAAGGATCGCCTGTTCGGCTGCCGCGAAGGTCTCGCCGGAGGCGGGCTGCGCGCCTGCCAGACGGGGCAGCAGCGCCGCCGTTGCCGTGGCCGCGATCGCCGTTCGCCGGGACAGAACGATCGCCGGGTGATCCCGGTGTGCCGTCATGGTCTCACTCCTTCAGGCTCGACAGATAGGCGACGACATCCTCGATCTCCTGTGCCGAGAGGACCGGGCGGCCCCGATAGCGTGCCTCGACATGAACGAGACCTGCAATCCGGTGATAGGCGGGCATGGTCGCGGTCGGGTTCACCTCGGTCGGATCGATGAGCCGCAACCTGATCTGACCGGCCGACAGCCTCGATGCCACGCCGGCGAGCGGCGGTCCGATCTCGCCCATGAAGGTTTCCGAGGGATCCGGCACGGTGTGGCAGATTAGACAGTTCGCGGTCTCCCTGTTGCGAACGATGCGGGCGCCGCGCGCGGCATCGCCCGAGAGGCCTGCGAGCGGCGCCTCGACGGCATCGCCAGTCACCGCGTAGCGCGCAACCTCCTGTCCCACGGCGGGGGCCGCAAGGCAGAAGGCAAGAAGCGTCGCGCCCACCCGCATCACGCGCGCAGGTTCTGGTCCTTGAGCGGCACGGTGCGGATGCGCTTGCCGGTCGCCGCGAAAATGGCGTTCAGCACCGCCGGCGCGGCCACCATGATGGTTGGTTCTCCAACGCCGCCCCAGAACCCGCCGGATGGCATGACGATGGTCTCGACCTTCGGCATCTCGTCCATGCGCAGCACGTTGTAGGTGTCGAAATTGGTCTCGACGATCTGGCCGTCCTTCACGGTGCACTCGCCGTAGAGCAGCGCCGAGAGGCCATAGACGAAGGAACCCTCCACCTGCATCTCGATCTGGCGCGGATTGACCGCGTAGCCGCAATCCGTCGCCGCGACGATGCGGTGCATCTTGAGCTTGCCTGTGGCATCGACCGAGACCTCGGCCGCCGCTGCCACATAGCTGCCGAAGCCCATCTGCTGGGCGATGCCGCGATGGACGCCCGCGGGCGGGGGTGTGTTCCAGCCGATGCGCTCGGCCACCGCGTTCAGCACCGCCAGGTGTTTGGGATGATTGCCCATCAGCTTGCGGCGGAAGGCGAGCGGATCCTGCCCGGCCGCATGCGCCAGCTCGTCGAGGAAGCATTCGAGATAGATGGCATTCTGGTTGTGGTTGACGCCCCGCCAGAAGTGCGGCGGTACATGCGTGTTCCGCATCGCATGGTCGATCAGCAGGTTCGGGAACGAATAGCCGATCTGACTGTCGTTGCCGCCGGCATTGAGCCCCTGGAACTGCACGGGGTCGCGGCCGTTCTGCAGCGCGGTTGGGAACACGTAGGAGAGGATCGACTGTCCGGAGATGCGCATGTGCAGGCCGGTGAGGTTGCCTTGCGCGTCCAGCCCGCCGGTCAGCTTGCACTTGGTGACGGGGTGATAGCGCCCCTGCACCATGTCCTCCTCGCGGGTCCACTGGGTCTTGATCGGCACCCCCGGAACCTGCTTCGCGATCAGCACCGCCTGCGTCAGCCAGTCGTGGGTCGTCCGCCGGCCGAAGCCGCCGCCAAGATCGACACGGTGCACGTCGCAGGATGTCTGCGGCAGGCCGGCAGCGGCGGCGGTTGCGACCAGCGCCGCCTCGCCGTTTTGCGTCGGGCACCAGACGTCGCAGCGCGTCGCGGTCCAGACCACCGTGGCGTTCATCGGCTCCATCGGCGCATGGTTCTGGAAGGGGTAGGAATAGACCGCCTCCACCTTGCGTGGCGCGGCTGCGATGGCGGCGCGCGCGTCGCCGTTGGAATTGCCGACGAAGGCCTCCGACGCGCTCAGGCCTTCGGTCAGCATGGCGTCGATGGTCTGCGACGACACGGCGCGGTTCGCCCCGTAGTTCCATTCAATCGGCAGCGCATCGAGCGCGGTCTTCGCCTGCCAGAACGTCTCGGCGACCACGGCGACTGCCGTGTCCCCCACCTTCAGGACATGTTTCACGCCCGGCATCGAGGTGACCTTGGTGGCGTCGAAGGAAGCGACGCGGCCGCCGAAGACCGGACATTCCCTGGGAACGGCGATCAGCATTCCCGGCATCTTCAGGTCGGAGCCATAGATCAGCGAACCCGTCGTCTTGGCGGCTGTGTCCAGCCGCTTCACCGACTGGCCGATGACCGTCCAGTCCTTCGGCTCCTTGAGCACGACATCCTGCGGCGGAGTGAGGCGGGCCGCCGCGGCGGCGACCTGTCCGTAGCGCACCGAGCGACCGGAGGCGGCATGGGTGATGAGGCTGTCCTTGGCCGTGCATTGCGCGGCCGGTACGCCCCAGGCGTCGGCTGCGGCCTGAATGAGCATGGTGCGCGCCACCGCGCCGCCGCGCCGCACGTAATCCTGGCTCTGACGGATGCCCTGACTGCCGGCGGTGAGGAAGGCGCCCCAGGCGCGGTTGCGCGCCAGCGACTGGCCCGGCGTCACATATTCCGTGACGATCTTCGACCAGTCGCAATGGAGTTCCTCCGCGATCATCTGGCAGAGGCCGGTGCGGGTGCCCTGTCCCATCTCGGAGCGGGCCATGCGGAGCACCACCGTATCGTCGGGGCGGATGACCACCCAGGCGTTGATCTCAGGCGCGGCGGCAGGCGGGGCGGCCTGCGCCAGCGCGTCCTTCGCCGGCAGGTAGAAGCCGACGGCAAGGCCGGCTGCGGCCTTCAGCACGGAGCGACGGGTGGGGGCGACGTTGTCGATGAGTGTCATGGCGCTTCCCCTCAACCCTGCCGGACGCCGGCGGCCTGCCTGATGCCGGCGCGCACGCGATTGTAGGTCCCGCAGCGGCAGATATTGGTCATCGCCGCATTGATGTCGGCATCGGTGGGATTGGGCTTTTCGGCCAGCAGGGCGGCCGCCGCCATGATCATTCCGGACTGGCAATAGCCGCATTGCGGCACGTCGAGATCGCGCCAGGCGACCTGAATCGGGTGCATGCCGTTCGGCGACAGGCCCTCGATCGTGACGATCTTCTGGCTTTCGGTGATGGCGCTGATCGGCATGGCGCAGGAGCGCGTCGCCAGCCCGTCGATATGCACCGTGCAGGCCCCGCAGGCGGCAACGCCGCAGCCATATTTCGTGCCGGTCAGCCCTGCCTGCTCGCGCAGCGCCCAGAGCAGCGGCGTATCGTCCGCTGCGCTGATCTCGACCACCTGGCCGTTGATGTTGAGTTTCGCCACGCGCCGTCTCCCGCTCTGAACCGGACCTTGGAGGCAGCCTCTTGTTTGGAACCAGTCCACAATTAGCGAAGTTCGAATACAACCCGGTTGCCGGCGCGGGCAGGTCACTTTGTTGCGAGCGGTGATTGTGCGCCGTTGCGTCCTGCGGGTGATGGTCGCGAATGAAGCAAGGTTGCATAGAGTCTTCGGTCGCCTTGCGGACCCGCGCTCTCGCAGAGGCGCAGCCCGTTCCACCGAACCGCGCGCCAGCCCAGGCCCGGCTCCCGGCTCCCTGCAAATCGGCGGCCCCGCTTGCGTCAGACACGAGGTCAGATGACGCCCCCTGTCTGTTGCGATTTCCAAAGGCGTGCTTGGTGAATGTGGCGGTCGCCGTTGACGTCGATCGCCGTTGACGTCGATCGCTTCGTGGCCCGCGTGTGACCCGGCTGACGCGCCGAAGCCATCGCCGCGTCAGCACCGCGTTCCTCCACACTCTTGCAGCCGTTGTTCCCGTCGGTTGTGTCGCGCGAAACCGATGCGTGACGGGAGGGGTTCTTGGCTGAATCAGGCGAGGAAACCGGCGGACAGTCCGGTCAGCGGGGGCGCTCGGTGCCGATCCGTGTGCGAAGCCAGATCTGACATCTGAGCATTTGCCTCTGGCTCACGGCTTTGCTTCAAATCTGGACCTTCCATGGCCAGTGCATGGTGCGGTCCGATGAGCCAGAAGAAAAACACTGCGTGTTAGACCGCGCCAAGCAACCAATCAGCCAGAGGGACGTGATCGATGAAACCCAATTCTCCGAAAATCACCCGCCGTGAAGGCTTGAAAGCCGCGCTGGCCACCGCTGCGGGCGCAGCGCTCCTGCCTGCTTCCGTCCGGTCCGCCGATGCCCAGACGCGGTCCGAGACACTTCGCCACGTCATGGCCGGCACGATCAATTCGCTCGACGCGACCGTTCCCGGATCGACGCGCGAGGCGTTCGGGGTGGGCATGAGCATCTACGACCGCCTGGGCTCGTTCGGCCGCAAGGAGGTGGAAGGTCAGTGGACCTTCGATTTCGACAATATCCGTGGCGAACTGGCCGAGAAGGTCGACCGCTCCGCCGACGGGCGGACCTTCACGTTCCATCTGCGGCAGGGCGCGACCTGGCATGACGGCACGCCGGTCACCGCCGCCGACGTCAAATGGTCCCTCGACCGCGCCGTATCGGCGAAGTCCCTGGCCGCGGCCCAGGTCGCATCCGGATCCCTGACGAAGCCCGAGCAGTTCAAGATCGTCGGCGACCGGACCGTCGAGGTTTCGCTCGACCGTCCCGACCGTCTCGCGCTCGCCAACCTGTCCATCCCGCTGTCGCCGATGTTCAACAGCGTGCTGGCCAAGAAGCACGCGACCAGCGACGACCCCTGGGCTCTGGCATGGCTGAAGGACAACACCGCGGCGGGCGGGGCCTATATCGTCGAGACCCACCGCCCGGGCCAGCAGACCGTGCTGCGGCGGAATGAGAACTGGAAGAACGGTCCCGAAGGCAAGCTGCCGTTCTTCCGCCGCGTCATCGCACAGACCGTGCCGGAGGCTGCGACCCGCGCCAACCTGTTGGAGCGGGGCGACGCGGATCTGTCGATCGACCTTCAGGCCAGCGACATCGACGCGCTGGAACAGCGCGGGCGGATCAAGCTGGTCGCCGTGCCGCAAACCAACGGTTTCACCGGCATCGTCTTCAACACGCGCCTCGCGCCGTTCGACAATCCCAAGGTGCGTCAGGCGGTCGCCGCGGCCCTGCCTTACGAGGACATGTTCAAGGCGGCCCTGTTCGGTCGTGGACGGCGGCTGTTCGGCGCCCGCTGGACCGAGGTTCCGACCGAGGCCTTCCCGCAGCGCCTGCCGCTGAATACCGACCTGGCGAAGGCCAAGGCCCTCCTGGCCGAGGCTGGATATCCCAACGGTCTGCAGACGACCTTCTCCTTCGCTGCCGGCGCGGCGTCGGCGGCGGAGCCGGCGGCGGTTCTGGTGAAGGAGGCTCTGGCCAAGATCGGCATCGAGGTGACCGTCCAGAAAATGCCGGATGCCCAGTTCGTCACTCTTCAGGTCGAGCGACGCCTGCCGCTGTTCATGGAGTCGGGAACCGCCTGGCTGCCGGCCCCGGATTATTTCCTGCGGACCTATTTCAGCGGCGAGCACCGCTGGAATTTCAGCGGCTTCAAGAACGCGGAAATGGACAGTCTCGTCCAGGCCGCGCGGTTCGAAACCGATCCGGCCAAATATGCCACCGCCTGCAAGCGCATGATCACCATCGCCGCCACGGAGGTGCCGACGGTGATGCTCTGGCAACCCAACCAGGATGCGGTCATGGCGCGGAACATCAGTGGCTACACCTACTGGTTCCATCGTCAGGTGGACTATCGGGACCTCGTGCGGGCCTGATCGATGTCGGCGGCGAAGAACATCGGCAGGAGAGTCGTGAAGCGGCTGGGAGCGTCGGTGCCGGCGCTTCTGGGCGTCGTCGTCTTCACGTTCCTGCTCATGCGCGTGTTGCCGGGCGATCCGGCAACGTTCTTCGCCTCCGGCCCCAATGCCGGACAGGAGGAGATCAACGAGCTGCGCCGCCAGATGGGTCTCGACCGGCCGATGTACGAGCAACTCGTCCGCTACCTCTATGACATCGCGACCGGCCATCTCGGCCGGTCCATGACCACTGGCCAGCCGGTGCTGGCCGATCTTGCCCAGCGGCTTCCGGCGTCCCTGGAGCTCAGTTTCTTCGCGCTGATCATCGCGCTGACTCTCGCGATCCCGCTCGGCATCGTCGCGGCGCTGAAGCCGAATTCGTTGATCGATCACGGCGTGCGTTTCGTCTGCACGCTCGGCGTATGCGTGCCAACCTTCGTCTCCGGCCTGTTGCTGATCTACGTCTTCTACTACCTCCTCGGCCTTGCCCCCGATCCTACCGGCCGGATCGACATCTTCGCGGCCCAGCCGCCGGAGATCACGGGCTTCCTGCTGATCGATTTCCTCATGGTGGGCGACTTCGCGGGATGGCGGGCTGCGTTCGGCCAGCTGATCCTGCCAGCCTTCACCATGGCGCTGTTCGTTCTGGCGCCGCTCGCCCGCATGACGCGCGCTTCCCTGCTCGCCGTGCTCGGCGGCGACTTCATCCGAACGGCACGGTCGGTCGGCATGAGCAGCTGGCGGGTCGTCATCGTCTATGCGCTGCGCAACGCGATGCTGCCCGTGCTGACCATCATCGGCATCGTGTTCTCGACCATGCTGGGCGCCAATGTGCTGGTCGAGAAGGTCTTTTCCTGGCCCGGCATCGGCTCCTATGCCCTCGATGCGCTGCTGGCGTCCGACTATGCGCCGGTGCAGGGCTTTGTTCTGCTGATCGCGGCCATTTTCGTGATGGTGAACCTCGCCATCGACGTGCTCTACGGCATCGCGGATCCGAGGGTAACAGTCGAATGAGCAGCACTCTCAGGCACGCTGGCTGGGTGCTGCGCGGCAACCCGGTCACGGCTTTCGCCGCCGCCGGCACTTTCCTGCTGGTCGCCGTCGCCGTCCTGGCCCCGTGGATCGCGCCCTACGACCCGGTCGCGTCGAATGTCTCCAACGCGCTGAAGCCGCCATCGGCGGCTCACTGGGCGGGGACCGACCAGCTGGGGCGCGACATCTTCAGCCGTCTCCTGGCCGCGACCCGCCTCGATCTGACGATCGCGGCCGCGGCGGTCAGCCTGTCCTTCGTCGCGGGCGCCGTCATCGGAAGCTTCTGCGGCTATGTCGGCGGCAGGCTGGACCGCTGGGTGGGACGGCTCGTCGACGTGCTCATGGCGTTCCCGCTCTTTGTCCTCGCCATGGCGCTCGTGGCGGCGCTCGGCAACCGGGTCGAGAACATCATCATCGCGACCGCAATCATCAATCTGCCGTTCTACATTCGCTTTGCCCGCGCCGAGGTCAATGTCAGGCGCCATGCCGGATGGGTGGAGGCGGCGCGCGCCGGCGGCGACAGCGATGCCGCCGTCGTCCTGCGCTTCCTGCTGCCGAACATCCTACCCGCCATGGCCGTGCAGATATCGCTCAATCTCGGCTGGGCGATCCTCAATGCCGCCGGGCTCTCCTTCCTCGGCCTCGGCGTCCAGGCGCCGACGCCCGAATGGGGCATCATGGTCGCGGAGGGCGCGCGCTTCATCGGCACCGGCCAGTGGTGGCTGGTGGCCTTTCCCGGCCTCGCCCTGATGCTTGCCGTGCTCTGCTTCAATCTGCTCGGTGACGGCCTGCGCGACATTCTCGACCCGAGGATGCGGACATGACCGAGCCGCTTCTGAAGGTCGAGGACCTCAGGGTTTCCTTCTCGACGCGCGGCGGAATCGTCGAGGCCGTGCGCGGCGTCGACATCGAGGTCGCGCAAGGGGGAACCCTGGCCATCGTCGGCGAGAGCGGCTCGGGCAAGTCGGTGACCGCCTATGCCGTGACGCAGCTCCTCGACCGGTCCGCGCGCATTCCCTCGGGGAGGATACTGTTCAGGGGCGAGGACATCACCAGGGCGCCGTCGTCCCGGATGAACAGCCTGCGCGGCGCCGCGATCTCCATGGTGTTCCAGAGCCCCAGGTCCGCGCTCAACCCGATCCGTGGCATCGGCCGGCAGATCATGGACGCCATCGAGGCCCACCAGAACCTGCCGAAGGCGCAGGTGCGCGCGCGGGCGCTGGAACTGCTCGAGGCGGTGCGGATCCGTAACGCGGCAAGCCGTTTCGACGCCTATCCGGAAGAGCTTTCCGGCGGCATGTGCCAGCGCGTGATGATCGCCATGGCCATGGCCTGCGATCCCGCCCTGCTCATCGCGGACGAGCCGACCACCGGCCTCGACGTGACGACGCAGAAGACGGTGATGGACCTGCTGGCGCAGCTGACGGCCGAGCGGAACATGGCGCTGATCCTGATCACGCACGACCTGGGTCTTGCGGCTCGCTATTGTCGCGACGTCGTCGTCATGCAGGAGGGCAAGGTCGTCGAGCGGGCGCCGACGGCGGAGCTTTTCGGCAATCCGCAGCATCCCTATACCCGCAGGCTTGTCGCGGCCTCGCCGACCTTCGAATCGACCGTCGACGATCTCGTGGGCGAAGCGCCGCGACCGCCCGGCCCGGCGATCGCCCGTGAGCGCGGAACGCCGCCGTTGCTCGACGCCGAGGGCCTGGTGAAGCGCTATGGCGACGTCGCGGCCGTCGATCGCGTGTCGCTGAAGCTCGGTCGTGGCGAAAGCCTGGGGCTCGTGGGCGAGTCGGGCTCCGGCAAGAGCACGATCTCGCGCATGATCTGCCGGCTCGTCGACCACGACGGCGGCAGGCTGCTGTTCGACGGCGAGGATATCGGGGCCATTCCCGCGCGGGACTTCCATGCCTCGCCCCGCCGGCGGGATATCCAGATCGTCTTTCAGGACCCGCACGACAGCCTGAACCCACGGTTCAGCGCCTTCGACTGCATCGCCCATCCGGTGAAGCGTCTGGTGAAGCCGCAGGACGCGGCGCAGCTGAGGCGGCGCGTCGAGGAAGCAGCCGAGCGCTGCGGACTGCCGCGCGACCTGCTCGGGCGCTTCCCGCACCAGCTCTCGGGCGGTCAGAAGGCGCGCATCGGCATCGCGAGGGCCATCGCGGTCGAACCGCGCCTGCTCGTGCTCGACGAGCCGACGGCTGCTCTCGACGTGTCCGTGCAGGCGGTGGTGCTGAAGCTGCTCGACGATCTGCGCCGGGACAGCGGCCTGTCGTTCCTGTTCGTCAGCCACGACCTCAACGTGGTGCGCATGATGTGCGAGCGCATCGTGGTCATGCGCCAGGGCACCGTCGTCGAGGAGGGAGCGAGCAGGGAGCTTTTCGCCGCTCCCCAGGCGGCCTACACCCGCGAACTGCTCGACGCCATTCCGCATTTCGAGCCCCAGCGGGCGCTGGCCGGCTGACAAGGCCGGCCGAAGTGAACCTCATCGAGGAGACGAACGTGCAAACCAGGGTTTGGGACATCGGCACGGATATCGGCGGCACGTTCACCGACATCATCGCCGTCCAGTCCGCGAGCAACGAGACCCGCATCGCGAAAGTGCCCTCGCGCCCGGACGCGCCCGTGCGTGCCATGCTCGAGGCGCTCGCCGCCGTGGGACTCGGCGCCGCCGACGTCCGCCGCTTCGTGCACGGGACGACGCGGGTGACCAACGCTCTCGTCGAGGAGCGGCTTCCCAGGGTGGCGCTGGTGGCCACGGCCGGCTTCGAGGACGTGCTGGAGATCGCGCGCTACCGGCGCGAGGAACTCTATCGCCTCGATATCCGTCCGAAGGCGCCGCCGCTGGTACCGCCAGCGCTCTGCTTCGGGGTGAAGGAGCGCCTCGATCACTCAGGCGTCGTCGTCGAGCCCCTGCCCGAAGCCGAAATCGAGCGCCTCATTGCCTGGCTGAAGGCCAACGAGGTGCAGAGCGTGGCGATCTGCCTGCTGCATTCCTACGCGAACCCTGTCCACGAGAAGATGCTTGCGGAGCGTCTCGAAGGCGTCGTGCCGCATCTGTGCGTGTCGCACGAGATCAATCCGGAGGCGCGCGAATACGAGCGCGCGTCATCGACGGCCTTCAATGCGGCTGCGATGCCGATCGCGGTCGAATACCTTACCGAGCTCGAGGAGAAGCTGCCGCTGGGCGCGGGTTTGCAGGTGTTTCACTCGGCCGGCGCCATGGTGCCGATCCCGGCCGTGAAGCGCCGCCCTCTCGTCATGGCCATGTCCGGCCCCGCCGCAGGTGTTTCGGCATCGGCGCGCCTCGCGCGGGACCTCGGTCGTCCCCGTGTTCTCACGTTCGACATGGGTGGAACCACGACCGATGTCTGCCTGATCGTCGACGGTGCTGCGGAAATGACGGACACCCGCATGATGGGCGGGCGTCCGCTGCGCCAGCCCATGCTGGCCGTGCACTCTATCGGCGCGGGAGGCGGGTCGATCGTCAGCCTTGGACCCGGCGGACTGACCGTCGGACCGAAGAGCGCCGGCTCCGTGCCGGGGCCTGCCTGCTATGGCCGGGGCGGCGACCGGCCGACCATCACCGATGCCAATGCCGTGCTCGGCTATCTCGATCCCGAAGCTCGCCTCGGGGATACGATCCAGCTGGATGTCGAGGCCGCCCGCCGGGTCATCGCCCCGATCGCGAAAACGCTCGGGCTTGGCCTGACCGAAACGGCGCTCGGCATCGTCAAGGTCGCGAATGCGTCGATGGCGCGCGCCCTGCGCCGCGTCACGGTCGAGCGCGGTGTCGATGGCCGCGATTGCACGCTGCTCGCCTTTGGCGGTGGTGGCCCGATGCATGCGACGGGCCTCGCCGACATCTACGGGCTCAAGGAAATTGTCGTGCCCGCCGCTTCTAGCGCCTTCTCGGCGCTCGGCTGCCTGACCGCCGACTTCAGCTTTCTCCAACAGCGAACCGTCAGGATGCCGCTGAACGGCTTCCCGCAGGCAGCCTTCGCCGAACGTGTCGGCGAACTGGTCAGGGAGGCGACCACGCCGCTCATCGCCAATGGCATAGCGGAGCGCGACATCGCCATCGAGCATGTGGCGCTGATGCGTTATGCCGCGCAAAGCGACAGCATTCCGATCGGCTTTGCCATGCCGCTCGACATCGTGGCGCTGGAGGCGGACTTCCATAACCGCCACCAGCAGCTCTTCGGCTATGCCACCGGCGAGTCATGCGTCATCGAGTCCGTGCGCGTGCAGGCGGTCAAGGCATCCATGACCGCGTTCTCGCGGCCCGATGTCGGTCGCCCGCCGGTCACCGAACGCGTGCGCGACTGCGTCTTCGAGGGCGGCCGGCCGGTGCCAACCGCCATTATAGCTCGCGAAACCCTGGCGGCGACGGTTTCGGGCCCGGCCATCATCGAGGATGCCTGGTCGACCGTCGTGGTTCCGCCGGGCTGGCAGGCGCGCGCGGACGATCTCGGCAACCTCTTCCTGAACCGGAGCGCGGCATGAGCACGCTGGACCCCTTCGTCGTCGAGGTGATCCGTCATGGTCTCTCGGCGGCAGCCGAAGAGATGAGTCTTGTCATGACGCGCTCGGCGCGCTCGCCGCTGCTGCGCGAGGCCGGCGATCTGTCGTCCGCCATCACCGATGCCGAGGGCGGCCTGGTGGGGCAGGGGCGTGACATTCCCATCCACCTTGGCGCCATGGCCTATACGATCAGGGAACTGCTCAAGGTGTGCCCGGCCAGCGGCATGAAAGAGGGCGACGCGATCATCTACAATGTCGGCGCGCTCGGCGGTAACCACCTCAACGACGTCAAGGTGGCGCGACCGGTCTTCGTGGACGGCAAGCTGATCGCCTTCGCGCTCAGCCTCGCCCATTGGCCCGACGTGGGCGGGACCTGGCCGGGGAGCTACCTCGCGCGCGCCGTCGATACCTTCCAGGAGGCGATCCGCATCCCGCCTCTGCCCATTGCCAGTTCCGCCGGCGTCAATCGTCCGGTTCTCGACTTCATCCTCGCCAATGTCCGCGATCCCGTCTCCTGCGAAGGCGACCTGATGGCGCAGCTCGCCGCGACCACCGCCGCGGAGCGGCGCATCCGGGAGATGTGCGAGCAGTACGGCACGCAGACCTTCGTCGACACGATGGCGCGGCTGCACGACCTCTCGGAGGCCGAGATGCGGGCGGCTATCGCCGACCTGCCGGACGGCGTCTACGAGGGCGAGGACTTCCTCGACGATGGCGGACCGAACGGCGAGCCCTCGCGCATCCACGTCAGGATCGAGATCCGCGGCGACGAAGCGACCTTCGATCTGTCGGGATCGGCGGACAAGGTCGCGACCTTCTGCAACACGACGCCCTTCATCGCCCGTTCCGCTGTCGTCTATGCGGCGCGCATCATGAGCGGTCGCGACATGCAGCAGAATGCCGGAGCGTTGCGGCCGATCACGATCATCACGCGCCCGGGGTCCATTCTCGAGCCCGGCTGGAACGCCGCCGTGGCGGCGGGCAACCACGAGACGTCGATGCGCGTGGTCGATGCGATCTTCCTCGCCATGGAATCGGTCATTCCCGAAAAGCTCTCGGCAGGCGGCCCGGCGACCTCGGGTCTTCTGGCATTCGCCGAGCCCATGCCCGATCAGTCCTGGCGCATGCTCTACGAGGTGCACGGCGGCGGCGAGGGGGCTCGGCACGATCGCGACGGATGCCCGGCGACCAGGGTTCATCTGGCCAATACCTCGAACACACCCGCCGAGGTGATTGAAGCGAACTATGCCATCCGGGTCGAGCGCCAGGCCATCCGGCGGGATTCGGGCGGGAGAGGGCGCCACAAGGGCGGCGACGGCGTCATTCGCAGCTACCGCGTGCTCGCTCCCTCGATGTGGCTGACGACCTGTGTCGAGCGCACGGTCATGCCGACATACGGCCTCAGCGGCGGCGAACCCGGCAAGCCCTATGTCGTCACGCTGGAGCGCGATGGCGCCCGGGAGCCGCTCGCGGGCAAGGCAAACCTGTTGCTGAAAGCCGGCGATCTCGTCACGCTTGAGGGGTGCGGCGGCGGCGGATTCGGAGATCCGGCGACGCGGGTCTAGTAACCTTGCCGCGTCAACTTTCGGGGTGCGTGATGGCTCGCGACAGCGCGACGGGGGGCCGCGTGTCGGTGGCCGGGGTCGGGCTCGACCGCGGTTCCGACCTGCCGCTCTACCAGCAGGTCGCGGCTCACCTGCGCAACCAGATTCTCGACGGCCGCCTCAGCGCGGGGACGCGGCTGCTCGGCTCGCGCAGGCTGGCCGCCGAACTCGGCTGTTCGCGCGCGATCGTGCTGACGGCGTTCGACCTGCTCTATTCGGAAGGATATCTCCGGTCCGTGCCGCGCGGCGGCGTCGAGGTCGCGGCGGTCGCCCGGGCTTCCGCGCCCGTGGTGCCGGCGCCGACACCGTCGTCGACCGCGTCGGACGACTGGCTGTCGCAGCGCTGGCGCTCGGTGCTGGACACCCGCTACGATTTCGACCTCGGATCGCCGTTCAGCACGGGCACGCCCGACGTGTCGGGCTTCCCGTTCGATGTCTGGTCGCGCCTACTGCGCCAGACCTGGGCGAACCCGCCGCGCTCCGCTTGCGTCGACATGTCGCCGCTGGGATGGCAGCCGCTGCGCGAGGCGACCGCGGAATATCTCGGTGCCGTGCGCGGCCTGCTGTGCCGGCCCGACGAAGTGGCCATCACAAGCGCCAGTTCAGGGGCGCTGGACCTCTGCTGCCGGATGCTGCTCGATCCCGGCGACGAGGTCTGGGTGGAGGAGCCCGGCTTCATCGAGGCGCGCTGGAGCCTGAAGGCGGCCGGGGCGAAGCTCGTCCCGGTCCCTGTGGACGAGAAGGGGCTGATCGTTTCCGAGGGCATTCGCCGCGCGCCCAATGCCAAGCTCGCCGTCGTGACCCCGTCGCATCAGTTCCCGCTCGGCGTCGCCATGAACCTGGAGCGCCGGCAGGAGCTGCTGCAATGGGCCGGTCAGCATGGCGCATGGATCATCGAGGACGACTACAATTCCGAGTTCCGCCACCGCGACAGCATGACGGCATCGCTGAAGTCGCTCGATCGGGTCGGACGGGTCATCTATCTCGGCACTTTTTCCAAGGTGATGCTGCCGAGCCTGAGGATTGGCTATCTCGTCGCGAGCAGGCTGTTCACCGAAGCCTTCGCGCGCGGGCGCGCGCGCATAGACGTCCACACGGCGGGCACGACGCAGCTGGCGCTCGCGGAGTTCCTGCGCCAGGGGCATTTGCTGCGCTATCTCCGGCGCATGCGAAAGGTCTATGCCGAGCGGCAGGCGGCGGTGCTGGATGCCCTGCGCACCCTGATGCCCGACGAACTCGAAGTGCCGCCGACGCCCGCCGGGCTTCACCTGACGGCTCTGTTTCGGCCGGTCCTCGAGGGTAGGATCACCGACCGCGAGGTCTCCCGCCTCAGCCGCGCCTCCGGCAATTTCATCCAGCCGCTATCCCAGTGCTACCTCGGCGAGCCGGACAGGCAGGGGCTGCTGGTTGGCTATGGCCGGCTGGACGCCAAGGAGGCTCATCCGAGACTGGCCGCCATTGCCGCGGCGCTTCGCTCGGCCTGACGGATCTGGCTCACCATTCCATGCCGGAACTGGCGCTGTTGAAGCCCACATCGCGCTCCTAAGGTCACGCGATAGACAATCAGGGAGGTCGTCGATGGGCCGGTTGCTGCGCACGGGTCTCAATGCCGGCACTGAAGCGCCGCAGGTCGTAGGCGGCGAGGGCGTGCACTTCCATCTCAGCGACGGGCGCAAGGTGCTCGACGGGAGCAATACCGGCGGCCCGCTCGGGCATGGGCATCCGCGCATGGCCGAAGCGCTGCGCGAGGCGGCGGGGCTGCCGATGGTCAGCGAGGGCTGGAGCTGGCGCGGCCGCGACAAGGCGGCGGAGGAGCTGTTCGATGTCGCGCTCAAGGGCGAGAAGCACTGGGCCGGGGCCGTGCGCTTCTGCCTCAGCGGCAGCGAGGGCAACGATATCGCCCTGTCCCTGTCGCAGGCGCTGACCGGACGCAAGGCAATCGCAACGCGCGAGCGCGCCTATCACGGTCTGGTCGGCCTCAGCCGCGACGTCACGGTCCAGCCGCACTGGCATGGCGGCCTCGCGGCGCCGAATGGCGGAACCAAGATTCCCCCGCCGGGCGCGAAGGTTCATGTGCTGCCGGCACCGGAAGGGGCGACCTATCTCTCCGCGACGGAGGCGGCCCGTCGCCTGCCGCCCCTCGACGAACGCCTCGCGGGCGCGGCCGAGAAACTGCGCGATTCCGCCGCCGTCATCATCGACTACACCCAGGGCGGCTACTATCACGACGGTGCCTATCAGGATGCGGTTGCCGGGATCGCGCGCCGCGAGGGCTGCCTGTGGATCGCCGACGAGGTGGTGACGGGCGTAGGGCGCTCCGGGCGCCCGTTCGCGTTCCAGGGCGGTGACACGCGTCCGGATATCGTGACGCTCGGCAAGGGTCTCGGCGGCGGCATGGTGTCCGTTGCGGCGATCGTGGTCTCCAAGGATGTCGCCGCCGAACTCGACGGCAAGAGCTGGCAGAACTACGGCACGCTCCGCGGGCATCCGATGGCCATGGCGGCGGTCAGCGCCTATCTCGGGATCGTGCGGGACGAAGGCCTCCTCGACCGCGTGAAGGCGCTGGAGGGGCTCTACGCCCGCCGCCTCACCGAAATCGCCGCCCGGCATCCGAGCGTCTCGCGTGTCGCGGGCCAGGGCCTTCACTGGACGATCGAGCTGCATGGCCCGGACTGGCGCAACTGGCTTGCAGATACGCCGGAGGCCCCGATCGCCTCGCGTGTCGCCGGCCACGCTCTCGGCGCCGGGGCCGTCATCGGCACGAGCGGCGAACAGGTTTCGCTGTTCCTCGCGCCGCCGCTGATCATCTCGGAGGCTGAATCAGAGCGGTTGCTGTCCATTCTCGACGACAGCCTGTTCCTCGCCGACCGGGAGCACAATGCGACGATGGAAGGGGCACATTGATGGACGATCTGAAGGCGGTCCTCGCCACGGTGCAGGGCTATTTCGACGCACTCTACGACGGCAGCGTCGAAGGGTTCCGGGCGGTATTCCATCCGGAAGCACAGCTGTTCACCTCCGAAGCGGGAAATACCGCGGCGCTCGGGATGGACGCCTACATGGAGCGGGTGGCTAACCGTGCGTCTCCGGCCTCGCGCAACGATCCGCGCTACGACGAGGTGGTCAGCGCAACGATTGCCAGCCCGACGACAGCGCATGTCCGCGTGCGCGACGCGTTGCTGCCGAACCGCTTCGTGGACGAGCTGTTGCTGGTGAAGTTCGCCGTTGGCTGGAAGATCGTCTGCAAGTCGTGGGCTTTCGACAACGGCAAGCCGGCGGCATGATCCGCACGGCGGTCGAGGACGGCTCGATCCTCGTGGTGACGATGGATCGTCCGCCGGCCAATGCCATCGACCAGTTGATGAGCGACGGGCTGGATGCCGCCTTCAACCGCTTCGAGGCCGATGCCGATCTGCGCGTCTGCGTGGTCGCCGGTGCCGGCGATCGGTTCTTTTCCGCCGGCTGGGACCTCAAGGATGTCGCTGCCGGCAACGGCGACGAGAGCCGCTTCGGGGCCGGCGGCTATATGGGGCTGACCGAGCGCTGGAACCTCGCCAAGCCGGTCATCGCGGCAGTCAACGGGACTGCGGCGGGCGGCGGGTTCGAACTGGCGCTCGCCTGCGACCTCGTGGTGGCGGCAGAGGGAGTTCGTTTCGTTCTGCCCGAAGTGCGCCACGGCCTCGTCGCCGAGGGCGGCGGGGTCATCCGGGCCCCGCGCCGGCTGCCGCCCATGATCGCGATGGAGCTTCTGCTCACCGGTCGTCCGGCATTGGCGGAAGAGCTTGCGCAACACGGCTTCGTCAACCGGGTCGTGAAGCCTGGAGAGACACTTTCCGTCGCGCTCGAACTGGCGCGGCGGATCTGCGAAGCCGCGCCCACGGCGGTCGCCGCGACGAAGGAAGTCGTCGCGAGGACGCTGCATCTCGGCGAGCGCGAGGCCTATGCGATGATGCGTGGCGGCACCTTGCCGGCCTATCGCCGCATGCGCGGCTCGCCAAACCGGGCCGAGGGGCCGCTCGCCTTCGTCGAGAAGCGCCCGCCCCGGTGGGTTCCCTGACATGAAGCAGCGGGGTTGCTGTGGCCGATGCGATTCCTGGCACGCAACGGCATGGAGAGTTCGGCAATGACGGCTGATGTCGCGGAACTGCATGATCGCTTCTGGCCTGCCGGGGTTACCCGCAACCTCGGCCCGCTGCCTCGCTCCCTGTCGGAGGCGCTGCGGAACACGGCGGCGCGCCGGGGCGATGCCATGGCCATCGGCTTCTATGGTGCTTCCGTAAGCTATCGCGCCCTGCTGGAGCAGGTCGAGCGCCTCGCTGCCTTCCTGCAACATGCCTGCGGCGTGTCGAAGGGCGACCGGGTCCTGCTCGACATGCAGAACTCCCCGCAGTTCGTCATCGCCTTCCAGGCCGTGGTTCGAGCGGGCGCCGCGGTTGTTCCGATCAACCCGATGAGCACGGCCGGGGAACTATCCTATCTCGCGACCGATAGCGGAGCCCGTGTCGCGATCGTCGGTGCGGAGCTCCTGGACCGGTTTGCGGCACTGATGCCCGACCCGCTCCGGCATGTCATCGCGGCGGCCTATGGCGACGCCCTTCCGGATACCAGGCAATTCAGGCTTCCGGCGGTGATCGACGGGAGCCGCCTGCCGGACCGCCTGCACGCGGGCATCGTCGGCTGGCGCGACGCATGCGCAGAGACCCGCGCTCCTCTGCCCGACGATACGGGGCCGGACGACCTTTGCGTCATGCCCTACACGTCGGGGACGACCGGCAAGCCAAAGGCTTGCATCCACACGCATGCCAGCGTGCTTCACACGGCCATTCTCCAGGCCCGATGGTATGGCGCTGGGGACGGCACTGTCCTGACCGCCTTCATGCCGCTGTTCCACGTCGCCGGCATGCAGTTCTCGCTGAACGGCAGTCTTGTCTCGGGCGCGGCCATGGTGATCATGACCCGCTGGGACCGCGATCTCATTCCGTCGCTGTTCAAGTCCTATGGCGTGACGATGTGGAGCGCGGCTCCGACCATGGTCGTCGACGCCCTTGCCGCGCCGGGCTTCGACGCAAGCGCTTTCGACACGTTGAATGTCGTGACCGGCGGCGGCGCCAAGATGCCCGCGGCGGTGGCCGAGGAACTGCTTCGCCGCTGGGGCCTTCGCTACATCGAAGGCTACGGCATGAGCGAAACCATCTCGCCGACCCACATCAATCCGCCCGATCGCCCCAAGCCGCAATGCCTGGGCATTCCGGTGCACGATACGATCGCGCGGGTGATCGATCCCGAGACACTCGACGAGGTCGAGACCGGCGCCATCGGCGAGATCATCGTCTCCGGCCCCCAGCTGATGCGCGGCTACTGGAACCGTCCCGAGGCCAATGCCGAAGTGTTTCTTGAACGGGAGGGGCGGCGGTTTCTTCGCACAGGCGACCTCGGCCGGGTGGACGAGGACGGCTATTTCCACATGGTCGACCGGCTGAAGCGCATGATCTCGGTTTCCGGCTTCAAGGTCTGGCCGGCCGAATGCGAGGCCGTGCTATACGGGCACCCCGCCATCCAGGAATGCTGCGTGATAGCCGCGCCGGACGATCATCGCGGCGAGACGGTCAAGGCTCTGATCGTGCGGCGGCCCGGCATGGAACTGGACGCCGATGGCCTGATGTCCTGGGCGAGGGAGCGGATGGCGGCCTACAAGGCCCCGCGCGCCGTCGCGTTCGTCGACAACCTGCCGCGTTCGGCATCGAACAAGGTCGACTGGCGGGCCCTGCAGGCGGTCGAATGGGCTACGCGCGAACAGGGTGATCCGCGATCGGTCTGACATACCGAGCAACCGCCGGATCGCGGACAAATGCGCTAACGAATGCGGTGTCCAGGGGTTTGGCCTTCATCGTACGGCGCGAAGTGTGTTTTCCTGCGGGGACGCTCCTGAGACGCGCTGGTGCGAACTTGGTGGCGTCGGCCGGCGCTTCGATGCAGGACGCTCATCTCGCTACGCCCGTTGGTCTCCTAACGGGCTTCGGGCGCGCGACAGAAAATCGGAGATGTCCAGGCCATCTGCGCACCCGCCTGTCGCAAGCGAATATACAGGCTCTCGCCGGCGTCGAACGAGCCGAGCGGCACCTCGCCATGCCACTGCCACTGATGCGGCCTCGGCAGCGCGTGAAAGCGCCAGGCCGGACTGTCGATCGGGCCGAGATTGCCACTCTTGGCCCCCTCAAAGAGCCGCTCGGCGGGAATGTCGACCCGCTGACCCGACAGTTCGGCCCGGATCACCGCGCGCGTGCCGAGCTTCAGGCGGAGCGCCAGACCCTGGGTCGCGGAGGTCGCATTGTTCGGGTTCGCCTCGGCCGTGACGGCGAACCTCACCGCATCCCCGTCGAGGGCAATGGAGGGCAGAGCATGGCCGTGATCGTCGCCCTCCAGCGGAGAGACGATCTCGGCGCCCCTGAAGCGAGGCTCCACAGATAGAATCTCGCCGTCCTCGACCGCGATCCGGCCTTCCCAGCGGTGGCTGCGACCGCGCGCTCCCCAGCCGAGCTCCAGATAAAGCACCGTCTCGGGTGCTTCGGGCAACAGTGCGGGCGTGATCTCCGGCGAGATTCGATGAGCGAGCTTGCCGTTGCGGATCACGTCGATCGCATCAATGAACCCGCCTGCCACGGCCTCGATACGCAGCATGCCGTCCTTCGAGGGGGGCACGATTCCGCCCTGGACGGCATTGCCCACGGCGGCGAGCAGGTGGATGTTGTCTCCCGTCAGTGCGTTCGTTCTGCGCGCAAGCATCGCATCCCAGACGGAGGAGCGGTCGCGGCCGGTAGCATAGGCAGCCATGCGGCCATGCCCGTAGGAACCCGGGAAGGCCGAGTGATGGTCGGTGTTGCCGACGATGCCGAAGACGTGCCCTGCGGCAAGCCCGTGCTGCATGGTCGAGCGACCGTCGACCGGCCCCATGGAATGCAGATAGCCGCGGTCCGTCTCCGAGGCCTCGGCGCAGCCGTGCATCGAATTCATCTCGACGAATGGGGAAAGCGCCGGATCGAACGTGTCCCAGTTGATGCCGCGTGCGCCGAGCCGGTAGCCGATGTGGTGCGGGAAGGCGAAGGCGCGTCCGGAAAGCTCGCGATCGAGCGCCTGCTTCAGTTCGGCCGGACTGTTCTCGAGGAGCAGCGGAGCCTGATCCAGATCACGATAGACGATCGTATAGTCGCCGTGGGCGGCCGAGTGGATCTCGTAACCCGGAAAGACGACCAGCCTGTCGGTGCTCGCCTTTGCCAGCGCCGCGAAGTGGCCGGGCCAGCCCTCCCGCAGCTTGGCGAAGCCCTCGACGTGGAAGGCGACGATGTGGGCGACGCTCGGATCGTCGACGGGCATGTCGGGCCAGTGCGCATGGCCGGTGATCGATACGAAATCGAGCTGGAGCGCCGCCCGGGCGAGGGCGTCGGCGAAACGGCCATGCCCGTAGCTCAGGTCGCAATGATTGTGGATGTCGCCGTAAAGCGGCACGAGCCCGAACTCGTCGGCAAGAGGGGTCAGCCGGGGCGGCAGGGGTGCGCGGATCATTGTCTTGAGTCTCCCGGCTCCGGCCCGATCGGCTGTCGCGTGCCTGTCCGGGCGGCGGCATAGGCAGTCTCGATCATGAGCAGCGCGGCGCGGCCCTCCGCCAGGCCCGCCGGCGGTGGCTCACCGGTGCGCAGGCAGTGCACGAAGCCAATCGCGTTCTGATGATGAAACTGGCCGAGCTTGAAGCGGGGCGTCACGTCGAGGGTCTTCCATCGCTTCTTGCCAGCCACTTCCGCCGAAACGCGAAGGAAGCCCTCGCGCGTGATGTCGCGGGACGCGAGGTCCACGGCGGACAGGAGCGCCGTCGCCCGCGTTCCGTAGATCTCGACGGAGGTATCGGCGGCGGGGAGGAGGAAGGAAGCGGTCAGTTCCGCCATCATGCCATCGGCGTAGCGGAACAGGGCCGTCGCGGTCTCATCGACGGCAAGGCCGGCAACGGGTGAGGTCGTCTCCGCGGTCACGGATGCCGGCAGGCCGAAGAGCCAGTGCAGCAGGTCCGCCCCGTGAATCCCTTCGTCGAGCAATGCACCGCCGCCACCCAGCTCGGGATCGACATACCAGCGCTCGCGAAATTCGGGCTGCAATCCATAGAAATGGCCGTGCCGGATGCGGACGAGGTGGACGCGCCCGAGCTGGCCGTCGTCGATCAGGCATTTCAGCGCGTGCGAGGCCGGGTCGAAGCGCTTGGGGAAGCTCTGCATGAACAGGATGCCGGCCTGCCCGACGGCGGCCGCCATCGCGTCGGCCTCCGCGACCGTGCGGGCCGTCGGCTTCTCGCAGAGGACCGCGCGACCGGCGGCGCAAGCCGCAAGGGTCAGCTCCGGGTGCCTTGCGGTTTCCGAGCAGATCGCGACCGCATCGCAGCCGGCAAGCGCGGCCGACAGATCGGGCTCGAACGCAATTCCGAACCGGTCGGCGGCTTCCTGCCCGCGCGCGGTTTCGTCGTCCCAGACGCAGGTGACGCTCACGTCAGGGTCGGCGAGGAAGGCTTCAGTCCAGAAGTTCGCGTGATAGTGCGCGAAGCTGAGCACAGCGATGCGAGGCCTGGCGACGGGGAGCTTGGCGATCATCGACTTGCTCACGTGGGCTCGACCTGCATCCGGGCCCCGCCGCGCTCCGCCGATGCCGCGATTGCCTCGGCAACCAGCATGCTTCGGAGACCGTCATTGGCAGAGGCCTGCTTGGTACCGCCAAGCAGAGAATCCACCCAGGCCCGGTGATGACGATAGCCGAGGGGAGCCACGGGCACCGGACAAGCGGTCCAGCTGTCGGCGCCCTTGCGCCTCAGCGCGAGTGGGCCGTGCTCCGTTCGCAGCCAGAGCACGCCGTCCGTGCCATAAATCTCCATGCGAAAGCGGTCCGTGCCGGCGGGCTCGATCATCGACATCTCATGGGCGACGAGCGGGCCGGCCTCGAGTTCGTAGACGGCATGGGCGGTGTCTGGGTTCTCGACGCAGATCACACGGCCGTCTCGAAGGCGCCGCTCCTTCAGGAGTGTCGCGGTGCGGGCCGATACGGCGACGATCGGACCGAAGAGGTAACTGACGAGATCGATGCCGTGGATCCCAAGCTGCAGCACGACCCCGCCGCCGACGACGTCGCGCCTGAAGAACCAGTCGCCCCAGTCGGGGCCGGGCGTGGCGTTGCGGATTCTGACGGAGGTCACGCGCCCGATGGCGTCGTTGGCCAGCAGCGCCTGCGCCGCCGCGACCTCTTCGAAATGACGATGCATCCAGCTCACCTGGAGGTCGGCGCCGGTCTCGGCGGCGACGGCAAGAATGCGCCGGCAGGCGGCCGCGGTCGGTGCCATCGGCTTCTGGAGAAGAACGGCCCGCCCCGCACGCATGGCCTCGCAGGCGAGCGCCTCGTGCGTGTCGTCGGGCGTGGTGATGACCACGGCCGCGACATCGGGCCGGCATATCGCTGCCCCGATGTCGTCGGTCGCGTCCGCTACGCCGTGGCGGGCCGCCACGTCCTGCGCCTTGGTCACCGTCCGGCTCGCGATCACGCGGACCTCCGCCTCGGCAACGACCGAAAGGCCGTCAAGGTGGTAGTCCGCGATAAATCCCGCGCCGACGAGAGCGATTCCAAGACCATTCACGGCGCTCAGATCCTCGCCTTGCCCTGGATCTTGACGAGAGCGGGATCCGCCGCCGCGACCGGGGCCGTGAAAGTGTATTCCATCGGGTCCGTGACGGTTCTCACGCGGCCCGAAGCCACCAGGTAGCCGGCCATGGAGCGCATGTCCGCGACATAGGCTTCATCGAAGGCCGGGTTGAAGGCGTACTGGTCCCAGATTGCCTCGACGAGCGTGGGGTCCTGTCTGGTCTCCCGCGCCACGAGGCCGAGCACCTCGGCGCGGTTGGCCGGGTCGGCGGCGTATTTCTGGCCCCCCACGAGCGCCGCCATCAGTGCGCGCACGGTGTTCGGGTTCCTGCGCGCGAAGTCCTGGCTGGTCACGAACAGGGACCGCGTCGCCGAGACCTGGGCCTTCTGACCGCGATTGGCCTCGAAATAGCTCGTCGTGCCGCTGTGGATCAGCTCGCCTCCGCCCTTCACGGCGTTGTAGCCCCAGGGCTGCCAACAGAGCAGCGCCTGCACGTTTCCTGAATTGAGACCGGCAAGCTGCTCGGGCGGCGGCAGGTTGACGGCCTGCAGCCGCCTCTCGTCGAGTCCGTAACGCTTGGCGATGTTCTGCAGCATCGCGCTCGCCGTCGAGCCCGCGAGGAGGCCGATCTTGATGTTGTAGAGGTCCTCCGGCTTGCGGACATTCGCGTCCTTGCGGGCGACAAGGCGATCGGCCTCGGTGGCGATGCAGTTCGTGCCGAGCACGACGACGGGGATGTCGTTCGCAACCATCGAGATGGGCGGCAGATTGCCCGGCGTCCAGAGCTGGATCTGACCGGCGATCAGAGCCTCGCCCGCAAGCGCGCCACTGGTAAACGACTTCGTGTTCACCTCGGTGAAGCCGGCCTCCCTCAGCCAGCCCTTCTGCATGGCCAGGATATGCGGCGCAAAGACCGGATCGAGCCCGAAGCCGATATCGAGCTTCGTGATCTCCGATTTTGCCTGTGCGCGTGCGAGATTGGGCGCGCCCAACATGGCGCCGGTTGCCGCGACGCCTGCCATCAGTTCCCGTCTGTTCATCGTGATCCCTCCTCGTGCCTAGACCTTTGCCCACCGTCCGACGGTGCGCGCGATGACGATGCCAAGCTGCCGGTCCGCCAGCAGGCTTACGACGCCGATGAGAACGATCCCGAAGACGGAGACGCCGAGGTGCCCGAGTTGGCGCGCCTCCATGATCAGATGGCCCATGCCGCGTTCGGCCGCGATGAGCTCCGCCGCGACCAGGATGCCGAAGGCGAGGCCGAACCCGACCCGCAGGCCGACCGCCACATCGGGCATGGCAGCCGGAACGGCGACCCTCCAGAGCAGCCGCCACCCCTCTACATCCATGGTCCGCGCGGCCCTGAACAGGACGGGCGGGATCATGGTCATGCCGCGATAGGCGTTCGTGAAGATGGGAAAGAAGGCGCCGAGGACGATCACGAATATCTTCGACGGTTCGCCGAGGCCGAACCAGACGATGGCGAGCGGAATCCAGGCGAGCGGCGGGATCGGGCGCAGCACTTCGACGAGCGGCCGGACGATCCAGCCAAGTGCGCGGAACCAGCCGCAGGCGAGGCCGAGGCCGACACCGAGAGTGGCGGCGATGGCGAAGCCGGCGAGAATCCGCCCCAGGCTCACGCCGACATGGCCGAGCAGCTCCGGCAGGGTAAGCACAGTCCAGGCTTGCCCGATCGCCTGGATCGGCGAGGGCAGCACAGCCGGGTCGCGCCACACCAGACGCGCCGCAAGTTCCCAGATCAGAAGGAACAATGCGACCCCGATCGTGCCGGCGTACCGGTCTATTGCATGTCTCATCGGCCGGCCTCCCTCTCGCGCGGCAGCCACGGCATGAGGGCATGTTCGAGGCGTGTCATCCCGGCCGCGATCGCAAGGCCGAGAAGACCGAGGGTCGCCATCCCGACCATCGTCACGTCGGTCCGGTAGAAGGTTCGCGCTTCCATGATCAGCGCGCCGAGCCCGGTCGTCGTACCGATCATCTCGGCCCCGACGATGACCATGAACCCGACGCCGAGCGCGATGCGGGCACCGGCCGCGATGCGTGGCAGGGCGGCGGGCAGTATCACGCGCATGAAGATGCGGCGCGCCGGCGTATCCATCGTGCGGGCAGCGCGCAGCAGCACGGGGTCGACGAGGCGCACCGCGGCCACGACGTTCGACAGCATCACCCAGAAGCAGCCATAGCCGATCAGGAAGATCTTCGATGCCTCGCCGATGCCGAACCAGACAAGCGCCAGAGGCAGCAGGCTCAGGGTCGCGACGGAGCGGCAGAAGCCGATGATCGGCTGCGTCATGCGGTCGAGAACAGGACGCGAGCCGATGAGCAGGCCGATCGGGATCGCGAGCGCGACCGCGACCAGAAAGCCGCCGCCGATCCGCGCCAGCGTCGCGCCGAGGTGATCGGCGAGCAGCTTGCCCACAGGTACGCCGCTGGTGACGAGCTCGACGGTGCTCGATACGAGCCGGCTCGGTGGCGGAAACAGAAGCCGCCGCAGCCAGCCGGCGTGCACCGCATATTCCCAGGTCGCGAAGAACAGCGCGAAGACGGCGAGTGGGACGAGCACCGGCGCGAGCGAGCGGGGGCGGGGCGCGGCCATCGTCAGCGTTCCTGCAGGGCCTGCCAGATGGCCTCGTGGGTCTCCAC
Source organism: Phreatobacter sp. (assembly GCF_016793595.1). Taxonomy (GTDB): domain Bacteria; phylum Pseudomonadota; class Alphaproteobacteria; order Rhizobiales; family Phreatobacteraceae; genus Phreatobacter. Next base: position 50,975 of record NZ_JAEULY010000020.1, on the reverse strand, counting down.
GAGAGACAGGGACGAGCGGGAGCGCGGCCGTGGCTCATCGATCCGGCGCTCCAGGACGATGCGGCCTGGACGCGGAGCGAGGACGACGATCCGGTCGGCGAGCATCAGGGCCTCCCAGATCGAGTGGGTGACGAAGAGCACGGTCTTGCGGCGCGCCTGCCAGACGCGCAGCAACTCGTCCTGCATCTCGTTGCGGGTCAGCTCGTCGAGCGCGCCGAACGGCTCGTCCATCAGGAGAATGTCCGGGTCGAGCGCGAGCGCCCGGGCGATGGCAACGCGCTGCTGCATGCCGCCGGACAGTTCCGCGGGATATTTGTCCCCGACGCCTTCCAGTCCGACGAGCCTGAGGAGATCGTCGGCAAGCGCCTGGGCGTCCGCCCTGCCGACGCCTCGGTTCTCGGCCGCGAACATCACGTTGCGGGCAGCCGTCAGCCAGGGGAAAAGGGCGTTCTGCTGAAACACCATGCCCTTGCCGCCGCCCGGCCCGGTAACAGGGCGGCCGGCGACGCGCGCGACGCCGCTCGTTGCCTGTTCGAGCCCGGCCACGATGTTGAGCAGCGTGGTCTTGCCGCAGCCGCTCCGCCCGAGCAGCACGACGAACTCATTGTCGCCGATGGTCAGGTCGACCGAGCCAAGCACAGGCGGCGAGCCAGCCCGATCGGCGGCGAAGAGCTTGCCGACTCCGCTCAGCTCGATCGCGGCGCGTCCCATGGTCGCGGTCACGTCGAAAATCCCGGCCTGCGGATGATCCGCTGCAGTTCCCCGAATGGCTGTCCCCGCCGGACTGGTGGCGAGATGGCTGGGCCGGGTCGTGAATGAGGACACACACGCTTGTGCCACATGCCTGCTCCCTCACGGCGCCCCTTCGTCCTAGCCCTCATCAAAGCGGCCCGTGGCGAGTTTGTCAATAACACGGACTAATTGAGCGAAAAGTCCTCCTTGCGCTTTCGGTACTGAGGCGTTTTCGTATGAAAGATTGACACAGCATGACCATTGCTGCGATAGATAGTTCGCAATGCTGACTAAAGGATCTCTCGAGATGGAAGCCGTCGGGGCAGCCTCGGTCGCACGTCTCGCATCGCTCCGCGCCGTGTTCGCCGCCATGCTGGAGAAGGGGGCGGTGTCGCGTGCGGAACTGTCCCGGCTGACCGGCCTCTCGAAGCAGACCACATCGGAGATCGCCAAGGTTCTGGAAGGCGCGGGCTGGATTCGGCTCTGCGGCCAGACGCAGGGCGCGGTCGGGCGACGCGCAACGACCTACGAGCTTGACGAGAGGAGCGCCTACGTTGTCGGGGTGGATCTCGGCGGCACCAAGGTCAATGTGGCCGTGGCGAGCCTGCTCGGCACGATCGTCGGGGAGGCGACGCTCGCGACGGATCGCAGGGGCGGCCTGCATGTCGTGCGGCAGATCAAGGACGTGATGCTGGATGTCGCGGCCAAGGGCGGGGTCGATCCTTCGCTCATCCGCTGCGGGGCTGTCGGCAGCCCCGGCGTCGTCCAGCCGGCGACAGGCCAGATCCATCTGGCCCCGAACATTCCCGGGCTCGACGTCATCGATGTGGCTGGAGAGCTCGGCCGGGCCCTCGGCTTCCCGGTCGTCATCGAGAACGACGTGAATGTGGCGGCGGTCGGCGAGCGTCAGCAGGGTGAGCGTCGCCATGTGATGGACATGGCCTTTATCGCGCTCGGAACCGGGATCGGGATGGGGATCGTGGCCAACGGCCAGCTGATCCAGGGATCGCGTGGCGGCGCGGGCGAGATCGCCTACCTGCCGATCGGCGGCGACCCGTTCGACAGCCGCGGATTTCGACTCGGCACGCTCGAGACCGCAATCGGAAGCGCCGCGATCGTGGACAGGTTCAGGAGCTTGGGAGGCGAGGCGGACGATGTGCGCGGCGTCTTCGACCGGCTCGACGCCGGAGACCCGGCTGCCGCGATGACCATCGACGAAACTGCCCGCATCTTCGTCCATGCCATCATGGCCGTCCGGGCCGTGTTGGACCCCGAGATCATTGTCCTCGGCGGCAGCATCGGCGCGCGGGCAGAGCTGCTTGAGCGCGTCCGGACGCTTGCGGCCAGATTTCTCGGCAGCCGCCCGGCTATCGAGAAGAGCTTGCTCGGGAGCCGTGCGGTTCTGGTCGGGGCCGTGGAGCTTGCCGTCAGCTCGCTCCAGCGCAGCCTCTTTGATCCCTTCGCTCCGGCGCCGGACGCGCGATTTGCGCCACGGAGCTTCCAGCTCAATGGGCCAGGAGAGCCGAGGAGAGCAGGATGAGTTCCGCCATGGCGCAGGAGGCAGCCGAGATTCCCTCGGTTGCCGCACGCCTACTCCTTGATGCGCGACCGATCGCTCGTGCCGCCGCCGCCCTGGTGGAAAGAGCGCCACGATTTGCGGTGATCTGCGGCCGCGGCAGTTCCGGCCATGTCGGCACTTATCTTCGCTACCTGATCGAGACGAGACTGCGCATCGTCGCCTCGTTCGCGGCGCCTTCCGTGGTCACGTCCTACGACCGGCAACCGAACATGGCGAACGGCCTGTTCGTCGTCATTTCCCAATCCGGCCAGAGCCCTGACCTCGTCGCCGCGCTTCGTGCCGCCGCGGCTGACGGCGCGATCACGATCGGCATCGTGAACGATGTCGAATCTCCCGTCGCGAAAGCTGCGGATATCGTCATTCCCGTGTCGGCCGGCGAGGAAAAGTCGGTTGCGGCAACCAAGTCCGTCGTGAACTCCATGCTTGCCTGCGCCTGCCTGATCGGACAGGCCGCCGGCGACCGTGACCTGCTCGCTGCGACGATGCGCATGCCTGATCGGCTCGCCGCGGCGCTATCGCTCGACTGGAGCGCGTGGGGCGAGACGCTGGGGCGCTCGCGCGCCACATTCGTCACCGCCCGCGGCTTCGGCCTGGGTCCTGCACGCGAGATCGCGTTGAAGGTCGCCGAGACCATCGGTGCGCCGGCTCTTGCCTACAGCGCCGCCGAGTTGCGCCACGGCCCTCGGGCGTCGGTGACCAGCGACACGCCTGTGCTCGCATTGCGACAGGCAGACGCGACAGCGCCGACGATCGACCGCCTGCGCGCGGACCTCGCCGCCAACGGCGCAAGAGTGCTGCTGGCCGGCGGACCCGCTTCGGAATTGCCCTGGATCGGCGATGATCATCCGACATGCGACCCGATCTGCATGCTCGTCCCTGCCTACCGGTCGATCGAGCGAGAAGCGCGCAGCATGGGGCTCGATCCTGATCGCCCGCCATTTCTGAACAAGGTAACCCGGACCTTTTAGCCTTCGACATCGGAATTCAGGGCGCTTGGCGTCTTCGTGGCGACCAGACACGTTGCCGAGGGTAGCCGAACGTCGCGCAAACCCGTTCGAGCGCCGCAACGATGCCCTCCGACCGGTAGCTGAACTTCGGGTCGATCGAGCAAGAAGCGCGAAAGGGTGTCGATGACGGTCAACGCCCTGATCTTTTTGCCGGCGGCGAGCTGGGCATGGATGAAGTCCATCGCCCAGACATCGTTCGGTCGGGCCGACGGCGCGCGATCTGAAGAACCGCGTCGCGTTCCAAGTCCTCGGTGAAGTTCGCCTTGCCCATCGGAGCCATCCTTGCCTCAAGAATTCGGGAAGAAGGCGCCTAGGAATCTAGGGGCGATTCACGGCGCATTCACCCACATCTCGCACCGCACCGCACCGCACAGCGCTCCTAGCGACAGGAGGCGCTCAAGAATTGTGCAGCCAGCGGGCGGAGTAACCCACGGTTAACCATTAAAAATGTACGATATAAGACATAATAAGTCCGATAGCGGACTTCCACCGTGAGGCCAAAGCCGCCCTCACGGTGGCAATAGCGCATCGAAGGCGGTCACGAAGTTCGCAGACTTCGCTGTTTGGGCATGACCGAATTCGTCACAAGCCGCCTCCCGTACGCTTCCCCACGGAGAACGTCCCATGCTGTCGCACTTGTCCCTGCGAACTGTTCTGTTCGCCGCCGTTGCCGCCCTTGCGGTGCTTCTCATCGGGCTGACCATTCAGCACAGCGTTGCCGCCTTTCGGCAGAAAACTACCGTGCAGGCGATTCAAGAGGGGAATGCCACCGGCGATCTCCTCCTGGCAGCAGCGGGCAGCTGGGCGGCTGAGCGGGGCCGGACGGCGACCTTGCTGAACTCTTCGTCTCCCGCGTCGGCGAGCGATACGGCTCTCCTTGGACAGTTTCGACAGCAGGGTGACAGAGCGCTCCGGGGAGCCCTGGAGCGCCTGCGCGCGACACATTCGGGCCTTCCCGAGCTGGGACGGATAGACACCGCGATGCGGCAGGTGGAAGCGACCCGGAGCCAGGTCGATGGCGAGATCGTCAAGCCGGTTGATCAACGGGCACCTCAGATCGCGCCCCGCACTATCGCCGGGCTGACAACGCTTGTCGAAGCGTCGCAGCAGCTCCGCCTAGCGGCAGAGCTGCGGATCGAGAACGCCGAGGCGCGTATTGCCGAGCTCCAGAAGCTCAAGCATCTGGCATGGGTCACCAGCGAGTTTGCAGGTCGGGAGCGGGCGGCGATCGCCGCGGTGATTTCCGGCGGGCGCGCCGTTTCGCCGGAGCTCCTGGATGAGTTGTCGCGACTTCGGGGCAGTGTGGAACTCGCCTGGGGCCTGATTGATCTTCAGATCGGCCGTGAAGATACTTCGGCGGGCCTCAAGGCGGCGGTTACCCGTATCAAAGCCGGGTATTTTGGAGACTTTCAGGTTCTGCGCGAGCGCGTCTACAGGGCCGGAATCACGGACGCCGCTTACCCCGTCGATGCGAACCAGTGGGTGTCCGCGGCGACGCGCGCCATCGAGGATATTCTTAGCCTGAACGAGGCGATCGGCCAGGCGACTGCGACATTGGCGGGGGAAACAGCATCACAGGCGACGAAAGCGCTCGCCGCAAATGTCGGGCTCCTGGTTCTCGGTCTCCTGGTTGCCGGTTTCGCGTTCTGGGTTGCCGCCGCGCGGGTGGCGCGCCCGCTGAATCAACTGGCGGGAACCACGCAAAGGCTCGCCGACGGCGATACCGATCTGGTGGTGCCGGAGGTCAGGCGGAAGGATGAGGTCGGGGCGCTGGCTCGCTCGATCGAAGTCTTTCGGAACAATCTGATCGATAATCGTCGCTTTGCAGCCGAACGGGAGGCGGAGAACGACGCCAAGATGCAGCGTGCTGCAACCCTTGACCGCCTGACCAAGGCCTTCGAGGCGGCGGTCGGCGCGCTGACCTCGAAACTAGCCTCCGCGGCCACAGAGATGGAGGCGAGCGCCCGCTCTCTCACGTCGACGGCCGAGTACAACACCCAGGCGGCTGCATCTCTTGCCGGTGCGGCGGAGGAAACGTCCGCGAGTGTCCAGACGGTCGCGGCCGCATCGGAAGAGCTGGCGACATCGATCCGCGAAATCTCGGGTCATGCGGCACAGTCGTCCGGTACGGCAGCCCGCGCAGTTGAGCAGGCGACCGAGGCCCAAGCGATCGTTCAGGGGCTTGTCGCGGGCGCTGCGAAGATCGGCAGCGTCATTTCCCTCATCGACGACATTGCGGGGCAGACCAATCTGCTCGCACTCAATGCCACAATCGAGGCGGCGCGCGCCGGGGAAGCCGGGAGGGGGTTTGCCGTGGTCGCCGCTGAGGTCAAGGAACTGGCGAGCCAGACAACCAAGGCGACGGGCGAGATCGCTGCCCAGATCGGCGAAATCCAGCAATCCACCGAGGCAGTCGTGTCTGCCATTGCGACGATCGCGAAGGTGATCGAAGAGATGTTGGGCGTCTCGGTAAGCGTGGCAGCCGCCATGGAAGAACAGGGGGCTGCCACCGGCGAGATCGCCCGGAACGTGCAGGAAGCGGCACGGGGCACAGAACAGGTCACGGTCAGCGTTGTTACGGTTCGCGATGGAGCGACGTCGACGGGCGCTGCGTCCTCGCAGGTGCTGTCGGCAGCTCAGGAGGTAGCGCAGATCTCCAGCCATCTCAGCCAGGAAGTGCAGACCTTCCTTCACGGCGTGCAGGCAGCATGACACGCCACACACACAAAGGAGGGGCCGGCGCTGTCAGGTGCCGGCCCCTTTCGAGCTCACGACTTGCCCGGACCGGTCACCTCGCCGTCCGCATCAAGTTGTCCGTCGGGCGCTCGGCTGCATGGTTTGCGGAGCCCCTGCGCGGAACGATTAGGGGTGCCGCAAGGTCCGGGACGGTCAGGCCGCCCGGACGGTTGCCAGGAATGTCGCCATGGTTTCACGCAGACGCTGCGACCGGTGCTCGAGATCGGTTGCCGAAGTCAGAACCCTCGTGGCAGACCCACCGGTATGAGCCGCTGCATCGGTCACGCCGCTGATATTGTTCATGACGGCGCTCGTGCTGTGAGCGGCTTCTTGGATATTGCGGGAGATCTCGTTGGTCGCAGCGCTCTGTTCCTCAACGGCGGCGGCAATGGACGATGCGATCCCATCCATCGACCGGATGATGTTGGCGACGCCATCGATGGCGTTGACCGAGTCGGCGGTCGAGCGCTGGATCTCGCCGATTTGCGCACCAATTTCGGTTGTCGCCTTCGCCGTCTGCTCGGCGAGCGATTTCACCTCCTGGGCGACCACTGCGAACCCTCGACCGGCCTCGCCTGCGCGTGCTGCCTCGATTGTGGCGTTCAGCGCCAGGAGGTTGGTCTGGCCGGCAATGTTGTTGATGAGATCCACGATGTCTCCGATACTTTGGGCCGCGGACGCAAGCGCACGCATTGACGAGACCGTTCTCTCGGCGTCACTGACAGCCTCTCGCGCGATGCGGGCTGAGTCGTTCACCTGCGATCCGATCTCGGAAACCGACGCGGACAACTCCTCAGTGGCGGCAGCAACCGTCTGAACATTGGCGGAGGCTTCCTCCGACGAGCTGGACACCATTCGCGACTGGTCGGCGGTCTGCTGCGCGGTGGCGCTCAGTGCTTCAGCTGCGGTCTTCAGTTCGGCCGATTGCGCTGCTACCCCGGAAACGATCGTTCCCACGGTCCTTTCGAATTCGCTGGCGAGCCGGTCGAGAGTCTCGCGCCGATCGCGTCGCCCCGCTTCAGCATAGACCGCGATCGCGAAATCCATGTCGAGCATGGCCGCCTTCACCACCGCCCTCTGGACGTCGGCTCGGGTGACAGAAGCGCCCCGGTTCAGCCAAGTGCTGTTGAACTTGGCCGCGATGGAGTCAAGGAGCCCGGTGACCAAGGCATTGTAGCCGCCGATGTACCAGATCGGCTCGAGCCCCAGCTTGTTATGGACTTCACCGACCTTCGTTACCGACGCGACGTAGTGTTCGTCGAATCTGCCGTCGAGGATGAGGCTCCAATGCCGCAACTGCATCTTCTTGGCGTGCATCATGTGGTCGCGGGTTCGGAAGAACGCCTTGGTCTCGGGGAACCTCTCGATGTGATCATAGAACATGTCGAGGATAGAGGGCATCATCTCCAGGACCAGAGACTTGTGAGAACGCAGGACTTTAGAGACATTCGCATCGATGCCGTGAAAGGCCAGACGCTGGTGGGTTGGGATGCTCATTCGGGGCCTCGCTTGATCGGGGAAGAGGACAGCTCAGGGGAATGCGAGCATGAGAAAAACTCAACGCATTTCAGATGTTTATGCGGATAGGTAGGTGTCGCGGAAACACGGGGGGTAGTCGCGAAAGCGAGTTTGAAATGACGCGCATCCGTTCGGCGCTGCCAAGCTCACAAGTCTCGCAATGGTCCTCGGGGGATGCTCTGGTGCGGAGATCAGGCGGGCCGCGTGGCAGACCCGGGCGCGCAACAGGCACTGGTACCGGGTGGTCCCGAAAGGCGTCGGCAAAGTACCGGGTGAAGTGAGACCGAGACATGCCGGCTCGTTGCGCGATCTCCGGAACTGACAAGGCGCGAAAGTAATCCGCTTGGATCAAGTCGACAGCGGCGACAAGTCTGCTGCCATCTAGGTCATGGAAAGGCGGCGCACTTTCATTATCCCGTGAAACAAGGACCGCCGGCAGTGACACCTGCGTGCGAAATTCTCTCCAGTGTTGCTGTGGGGGGCTCACGCAGGAGGCCCCGGGGACAGCGGAGCTTCGAATGACGGACCATCGGAAGTTCGCGCGCTGCCGTCGATCAAGTGATCGAAATATTCCAGCTGGACGCGGAGGCACAAAGCCGATGCCGAGCAAAGCCAGATTGCGTACTTGGCCTTTTCGTCGTCGGTTGCCGGCCCCTCGTTGATTGCATTCACGAGGCCACTCATCTGACGGATGATGTGGGTGACCGTTGCAATGACATCGCGATGCGGGCCTGCGTCCTGTTCCAGATTTTGCAGGCCGGGGAAATCAACGACGTTGTCAGGGGTACCTATGGTCACGTAGCTGGTGGGTCGGTGGATGCCGCGACGAGGTTTGCGCATCTGTCATTCCCAGAGATCATGCTGCCGAGTTCAGGCGACGATGCGCATGGACGGCACGACCGGAACGGTCGCGCGTTGCTGGAGATATCGTTCGGTCTCGTCGGGAACGAGCGGTGGGGAGAGCAGGTACCCCTGGCCGATGTCGCAGCCGATCGCCCGCAAAGCTTCCGACTGAAACTGCGTCTCGATGCCCTCACCGACCACATCCATCCCCAGGCTGTGGGCGAGTGACACAATTGTCCGCGCGATCACGCCGCGGCCGTCCTCTGGCCTGATGTCGGCGACGAAGGAACGGTCAATTTTCAGGCGATCGACCTTGAACTGTTTCAGGTGCGAAAGCGACGCGTAGCCCGTTCCGAAGTCGTCGAGAGCGATCGTGACCCCCAGGGCGTCAAGCTTCTCGATTGTGCGCACAATCTGATGGATCGAGCGGTCGAGCAGCACCGTCTCGGTGATTTCGATCTCGATATCCGCGGGTCTCAGCCTGAACCGGCTTAGCTGGTTGGCGAGGGTCTCGACGAAATCGTCTAGCTTCAGCTGGGCGGCTGAGACGTTGATCGCCAGTCGGCCGGGGCGGAGCCCCTTTGCCCGCATGGAGGCTTGGAAGGCGAGGGATATTTCGATGACGCGGGTCCCGAGCGGGATGATCAGCCCGGATTCCTCGGCAAGTGGAATGAAGGAGGCGGGCGATACCGTTTCGGAGCAACGCTGCCAACGCGCCAAGGCCTCCAGCCCCACGGCCTCCCCGGTCTGGAGATTGACCTGGGGCTGGAACTCCACGCGGAGCTCGTCACGGTCGAGGCCCATCCTGAGTTCTTCGATATCCGATTGACGTCGCTCCGCCGCTTTCAACATCGTCTCGTCGAAGAAGGTGTACCTCCCACGCCCCGCGGCCTTGGCCTGATAAAGTGCCAGATCGGCCTCTCGGAAGAGATCCCTGCGGCTCTTGCTCTGGGTGGTCATCAGGACCACACCCATGCTGATCCGCGGCTGAACCGTCCGGCCGGTGAGCGCGACGGGCTGCTGTACGCAATTGGCGAGCCGGGCCAAACGCCGTTCGGCAACCTGCCTGGATGTGATGCCGTCTATGACGATAGCAAATTCATCACCACCGAGCCGGGCGACCATGTCGGATTTGCGTACTGCACCGGCGAGGCGGCGTCCCACGACGACGAGCAGTTCATCACCTGCGTCGTGGCCGAGCGTGTCGTTGATCGCCTTGAAATTATCGAGGTCTGTCACCACGAGCAGACCCTGCGGCGCCTTGTCCGCGAGGAGCCGCACAACTCGATTGTAGACCGCTGTACGGTTTGCAAGCCCGGTCAGGGAATCCTGTTCAGCCTGCTTCCGTATCGTTTGCTCGGCAACTTTGAGTTCGGTGATGTCGGCGCGAGTTGTGACATGCAGTCCGTCCGCGGTGCGCCGCTCGAGGATCTGAACCCAGCGGCCGTCGTCGAGCTTCTGCACAAGGGTCTGTGTCGGCTTGGCATGCTCTCGCATCCGGCGCGCTAGCCACGCCTCGATGTCCCGACCTCGCCCGCCAACCTCCGCGAACTGACCGCGCTCCGCTGCAGTCCTCAAAATCTCCCCAAAACTGACGCCTTCCTGAATTAGGTCGGCCACCTTCGGGTAGAAAGCTTTGAAGGCGTCATTGTAGATCAAAAGTCTGTCGTTCGTGTCGAACGCCGAAATCCCAGCCGGTATCGTATCGACGATCTGGCGGAGGAGATTTTCCGCCTGCCGTCGAAACACATTCTCAGTCGCAAGCTCAAGTTCTGCCTGCTTGCGGGCCGTGATGTCGAACCTGATCGACACATAGCCCTGAAGAAGTCCGCTTGGCGAGAGGAGGGGGACAATTGTGGTATCGACCCAATAAAGCGCCCCAGATTTTGCTCGGTTGCGTACCTCTCCATGCCAAGTATCGCCGCGTGCAATCGTCCGCCACAAGCCCTGGAAAAACTCCCCGGGATGATGTCCGGAGTTCAGAACTCGGTGGTCTTGTCCGATCAGTTCATCCTCGGCATATCCGCTGATCTCGCAGAAGCGAGCATTGGCATGAATGATCCGCCCGGCCCGATCTGTAGCGGCAACGATCGCCGTCTGATTGAGCGCCCGTCGGAGAGCGATGAGCTCTTCTCGCTGAAGCGATTTTCGAACATGTAGCTGATCTGTGGTTGCTCTTCGGGGGATGATCGCGGGGGTTCAGGGAGCGATGCCGCCGGCTCGACAGCGTCGGTGACACTGGGCGGTTGAGTAGGGGCGACGAGGCGATTGTGCATCATTCCTCCGGGCTCGGAGCCTGCTGGAGAGATCCCGCCAGGCGACAGGTAGGCGCATGACGATGTGCGCACGTGAAGAGCGTCGAACTTTAGTGCGGTTGCGTTTCACGGTGCCAGTCGGCTACGGTTTCGGAAGCTCAATGCGCGTCGAATGGCTCAAGCGTTACGTAATGCGCCATCAAATGTTCCTTGCCGTCATTGTGATGTACGGTAACGTAATCGAATTTCGTTAACATTCCGTTACCTTCCCTAACGCCCCCGGTTAGGATTTGCCGACGACATGTCTAAAGACCAAGACGACTTCAGCATACGCAACCGCGTCCTCTTGGCGTTCGGCGAAGATGTGCTGGACACGCTACGTCATGCGTTGAGCATCAGGCCTCTTTCCGCTGGCCAAAGGCTCTATTCAGAGGGCGAGCCATTCACCCACGCCATATTTCCGCATTCGGGTGTAGTTTCGCTTCGGAAGACCGAACCGAGCGGCGTTTCAGCCGAGAAGGCGTCGATCGGGAACGAAGGATTTGTCGGTGCCGCCTTGCTCTTCGGTGGTGAAGCCGCGCTCAGCACCAGTGTCGTAGCCGTGGCTGGCTATGCCTCGTGGCTGGAGATTGATGCCCTGAACGAGGTCACGGCGCGGGAACCAGCCGTCATGGCGGCGGTGAAACGGTATGCACGTGCGCTGATCTTCCAGCTGATGGAGTCAAGCGCTTGCGTCAACATCCACAGTGCGGAGCAACGGCTTGCACGTTGGCTGCTAACGACTGACGACCGATGCAATCGTCGCGCAATCCCGGTGACGCAAGCAACGATAGCCGAGGTGATGTCTCTGCGTCGGGCAACAGTGAATATAATCTTGAAAGGATTCAGTGAAAGCAATGCGATTCAGACCGGCAATGGCGTTATCCAGATCCTCGACCGCCAGGGTCTTTTATCGCGAGGCTGCGGCTGCTATTCGCGAATTTCAGAAGTATTTAGCTTGAGATAGACTTGCCTATTTGTGGTCTATTTGTAATTTGTATTGCTTATTTTCAAATTGCAAATTGCAAATTGCAAATTGCAAATTGCCTTTCAATTAATTATACGTGTCAATGCATGGGTGGCCATCGAATGGATTTGGTCATCGCTGTTTCTTAATCCGGTTTGCTGATGTCTCGCGTTCCGTGATCGGCGGGCGGGCGGGCAGAACTCGGCGATCAGCCGCTTCCTGGAGGGCACCAAGCTCGCGCAGGTGATCGCGATGCTGGAACGGGCCGAGGGTGTTGCCGTCAGCGTGCTGATGACCGCGCTTGGAGGCCCTGCAAGGCCTCACGCCTACGAAGCCATCTGCAATGCCTCGGCAGAACAGCCGGGCCGCTTCAAGTCCGTCCCAGTTCACCTGACCTCGGGACTAAGCACCTAGTCCGCAAACCCGCTTCCGTTGGAGCTATGGCATGTCGCGCGACGCGTCGTGCTTCTGCGGGACCCAGGGATGGCGTTGGCGGGATACGGCAGCGATGCCGCGGTGACACTGCGTCGTTCGTTAAAGAGGACGATTCGCCTAGAGCCAATGGCAGGTTGGCTATAATTTGCCCTGATTGGACGAAACAATCTCCATGATCCCGTCGTGAGAGACTTTGCCTCCATAGATGATCGTTCTTTAAAAAGTACATTTCATTGACTTGGACGGCGTTGCTTCCGAGACTTCTGCAGTAATCAGCTGGCTCCTTGTGGCCCTCGGCATCGGGCCGATCGACCGCCAGCCAGCACTCCGCATCGGGCAGCCGAAGCTGCGTCGAGAAGCGGTGAACACCGGAGCGAATTGGCGATGCATGCGGTTGTCCTGCGTGAGCACGGCGGTCTCGACAAACTGGTCTACGAGACCGACTTCCCGACGCCCGCCGCCGGGGCGGGGGAGGTCGTCTTGCGGGTACGCGCCAGCTCGCTGAACTACCACGACGTGTTCACCCGCCGCGGCATGCCCGGAATCAAAATTCCCTTCCCGGTGGTGATCGGGCTCGACGTGGTCGGCGAGATCGCCGAGATCGGCGGGGGCGTCACGGAATGGTCGGTCGGCGACCGCGTCCTCGTCGATCCGATCAACCGCGTTGAAGGCGGGCTGATGGGCGAGACGGTCAATGGCGGCCTCGCCGAATATTGCCGCGCCAAGGCGCATCAGCTCATCCGCATTCCTGACGCCATCTCGTTCGAACAGGCCGCGGCGCTGCCGGTCGCCTACGGCACGGCGCTGCGCATGGTCCGCACCATCGGCAAGATCAGCGCCGGCGAGAAGGTGCTGATCCTCGGCGCCAGCGGCGGCGTCGGGGTTTGCGCGGTGCAACTCGCCAAGCTCGCCGGGGCCTATGTCATCGCGGCAGCCGGCAGCGAGGAGAAGGGCAGGCGCCTTAAGGAACTCGGCGCCGACGAGATCATCCTCTACACGCAGGAGGATTTCCTCAAGGTGATCCAGGAGCGTCACGGCAAGCCGCATCGCCGTCGCGGCGGGGCCAAGGGCGGCATCGACGCGGTGGTCAACTTCACCGGCGGAGACACCTGGGTGAAGTCGCTGCGTGCGTTGAGCCTCGGCGGCCGGCTTCTGACCTGCGGCGCCACTGCCGGCTATGCGCCGACCGAGGACATTCGCTTCATCTGGACCTTCGAACTCCAGATTCTCGGCTCCAACGGCTGGGAGCCCGACGACATTCGCACGCTGTTCGATCTCGTCGCGTCGGGTCAGCTCAAGGCGCTGGTCGACAAGACCTACCCGCTGACGGAGGCCCGCGAGGCGCTGCGCGTGATCGAGGATCGCGAGGTCTTCGGCAAGGTCGTGGTGACGCCATGAGCGCCGACGCCCTTCGTGCCGCCGCTTCCAAAGCGACTGATGCCGTCGCTGTTCCGCTGTCGGCGGAGGCCATCCAGGCCAGGTTCGATGCTTCGCCGTTCATCGCCTTCCTCGGCCTCAAGGTCGTCGAGGCGGACGCGGCGAATGAGGAGATCACCGTCCGTGCTCCGTTCCGCCCGGAACTCGAACGCAGCGGAGGCACGGGCCAGTGGCATGGCGGGCCGATCGCCTCGGTGATCGACACGGTTGGCGATTTCGCCCTGGTGCAACTCGTCGGACGCGGCCTGCCGACCATCAACTTCCGCGTCGATTACCTGCGCCCCGCCGTCAACACGGCGCTGATCGTCAAGGCGAAGGTCCGCCGCAACGGCCGCAGCGTCGGCGTTGCCGATGTCGATGTCTTCGACGAGCGCGGCGCGCTGCTGGCGATCGGCCGCGCCACCTACGCAACCCTTGCATCCAACTGATCGCCACCCGGCGATCCACCGACGAGGTGACATGTCATGTCCCAATTGTCCCGTAGAAATCTGCTCGCCGCCACAGCCGGCACCGCAGCCGCTCTCGGTCTTGGTTCTCATGCCTTCGCGCAACGGGCCGGCCAGCAGCCGAAGCGCGGCGGCACGCTGACGGGCACTTGGGGCGGCTTCGAGCCGCAGGCCCTGTTCGTGCCGCCGGGCGGCGGCTCTAGCCCATACTTTACCTCGACCAAGATTCACGAGCGCCTGCTGACGCTCGACAACGATCTCGATTTTGTTCCGGTGCTGGCGCTCGAAGTGACACCGTCCGAGGATTTCCGCACCTATCGCATCAAGCTGCGTCCCAATGTCGTGTGGCACGACGGCAAGCCGCTAACCGCCGACGACATTGTGTTCAACGCGCTCGAATACTGGAAGCCGCTGTCGGCGGGCATTGCACTGAAGGCGCTTGTCGCCGCGGAGGCAGTCGATGCCACCACTGCGCTCTTGAAGTTCGATACGCCGCTGCCGGAGTTCTTCCTGAAGTCGGTGCTGGCCGGCAAGGCCGGGCTGGTCATCCCGAAGCACATCTACGAGGGCCGCGACATCCTCACCAACCCCGCGAACAATGCGCCGGTCGGCACCGGCCCGTTCAAGTTCAAGGAATGGGTGCGCGGCAGCCATGCCGAGCTGGTTCGCAATGAGGATTACTGGAACGCGCCGCAGCCCTATCTCGATCGTCTCGTCATCCGCTGGTGGCGCGATCCCGCGTCACGTTCGGCCGCTTTCGAGGCCGGACAGCTCGACCTCGGCGTCTTCAACCCGACGCCGGCGCCAGACATCAAGCGGCTGGTCGATACGAAGCGCTTTGTCTCGACCACGGTCGGCTATGACAATTCGGCCTGGGTATCGACCATCGAGTTCAACAGCCGTCGCGACATCGTCAAGCGCCCCGATATCCGCAAGGCGATCAACCTCGCCATCGACCGCCAGTTCATTGCCGACACGATTTTCTTTGGTCTCGCCAAACCGGCATCCGGCTCCGTACCGAGCACGAACAAAATCTTCTTCGATCCGAAGCTGAAGCCCTATGCTTTCGATCTCGCACAGGCCGGCAGGTTGCTGGATGCAGCGGGCTTTCCGAAGAAGCGCGGCGGAAGGTTCAAGCTCAATCTCGTCGCGGCCGGCTGGTTCGAGGAGAACGTCAAGCTCGGCCAGTATGTCCGGCAAGCGCTGGAGGATCTCGACATCGAGGTCGATCTCGCGATCCCCGATCGCGCGACCTCGTTCAAGCGCATCTACACCGACTACGAATACGACATCGCCCTGTCGAACAATTCGGGGACGGTCGAACTCGTGCCGGAATGGACGCGCTTCGTCACCACCGACAACATCATCAGGGGCGGTGCCTTCCGGAACGCGACGGGCCATTCGGATCCGAAGCTGGACGCCGTCGTCGAGAAGCTCTCCACCGAAATTGATCCTGCCAAGCGCGTGACGCTGGCGCGCGCATTCCAGGAGGTGCTTTCCGAGGCTTTGCCCTGGACCGCGCTCGTCGAAATCCAGTCGACCACGATCGCCCGTGCCGATGTGCGCGGACATTCGCAGACGGCTGATTTCATGGGTGATAGCTGGGCCGGCGTCTGGCTCGACCGATAGGAGCAAATCCAATGGGTCGGATCTTCGTTCGGCGTCTCGTTCAGGTCATCCCGCTGCTGCTCGGCGTGATCGTCCTGAACTTCACGTTGATCCAATTGGCGCCGGGAACGCTGCTCGACATCATGTCGGCGGACCAGCAGGTCAGCGATCCCGCGCTGCTGGAGCGCATGCGCGTGCTCTATGGGCTCGACCAGCCGGCGATCGTGCAGCTCGGCCGCTACATCTGGTCGGTGCTTACCCTCGATTTCGGCTTCTCCTACAGGCAGAACGCGCCCGTGTTCGACGTAATCATGATGCATCTCCCGGCGACCATCCTCTTGATGCTCGCCAGCATCTCGGTCGCGCTCGTCATTGGCGTGACGGCCGGTGTCGTCGCGGCGGTCAAGGTCAACACGATCTGGGACAACCTGATCTCGCTCGGCGCCGTGTTCTTCTTTGCCGCGCCGACCTTCTGGCTCGGCATCATACTGACCATCCTGTTCTCGGTGAAGCTCGGCTGGCTGCCGGTCGGCGGCATGCGCACGGTCGGCGGCGAGGGCGGCCTCGTCAGCGACACGCTCGATGTCGCCCGTCATCTTGTGCTGCCGGCGCTCTCGCTCGGCCTGTTCTATTCGGCCATGTACGCCCGTATCATGCGGGCCTCGATGCTCGAGGTCTTCCGGCTGGATTTCGTGCGCACGGCGCGGTCGAAGGGGCTGACGGGCAGGGCGGTGGTCGTCCGTCACGTCCTGCGCAATGCATTGCTGCCGGTGGTGACCCTGCTCGGCCTGCAGCTTGGCACCGTCGTCGGCGGCAGCGTCGTCGTCGAGGCGGTGTTCTCCTGGCCGGGCATCGGCAGCCTCATGCTCGACAGCGTCATGAGCCGAAACTACCCGATGGTGCTGGGCGTGCTGGTGCTGTCATCGCTGATCGTCGCCGTCTCGAACGCGGCCGTCGACATCGCCTATTTCAAGCTCGATCCGCGCATCCGCGCCCGCTAGCAGCATGGCCCCCTTCCTGACATTCCTCGGCCGCTTCGCGCGCAATCGCGCGGCGCTCGCCGGCCTCGCCGTCCTGGTGATCGTCGTCGTTGCGGCGTTGGCCGCGCCCTATCTCTTCCCGCGCAACCCGCTGCGCATCGTCGGCCGCCCGGAAGTCTGGCCTTTCCTGACCTGGCGTCATCCGCTCGGCACGGATTCACTGGGACGGGACATCGCCGCCATCGTCGCCCATGGCGCGCGCACGACGCTGCTCATCGGTCTGTTTGCGAGCTTCACCGCAACTCTCATCGGCGTGACCGTCGGCGCCATCGCCGCCTATTTCGGTGGCTGGCTGGACGAGGTGCTGATGCGCGCGGCCGAGCTGTTCCAGACCATCCCCAACATCATCTTCATCCTGACCATCGTCTCGATCCTCGGCCAGTCCATCGGCAACATCACCATCGCGGTCGGCATCGTCACCTGGACGCCCATCGCGCGGTTGACGCGCGCCGAGTTCCTGTCGCTGCGCGAGCGCGAATTCGTCCAGGCCTGCCGCGCCCTCGGGATGAAGGACGTACAGATCATCGTCGGCGAGATCCTGCCGAACGCCTTGCCACCGGTGGTGATCCTGTCGTCGCTGGTGGTCGCCAGCGCCGTCCTGTTCGAGTCCGCCGTCTCATTCCTCGGCCTCGGCGACCCCAATGTCGCGAGCTGGGGCGGCCTGATCGGCGACGGCCGCACGCTCATCCGCACCTCCTGGTACATCTGCGCCGTGCCGGGCGTGGCGGTGATGCTCACGGTCCTTGCGCTCAATCTGGTCGGCGACGGCCTCAACGACGCGCTCAATCCCCGCCTCAAGGGCCAGTAGGCCCGACGATCAGGAGCCCGGCATGCCCCGCTGGAACAATCTCGGCGATCTTATCGATCGCTCCCTCGACCTCGACCGCACGGCGGTGATCGACCTGCATCGGCCGGAAAGCCCGCTCGTCCTCACCCATGCCGAAGTCGACGGCCTCGCCAACGGCGTCGCGCGTCTGCTCACCGGTGCCGGCCTGCCGCGCGGCGCGGCGGTCGCCATCCTCTCGCTGAACCGGGCCGAGTACATCGCGGCCTATTTCGGCATCATGCGCGCCGGCTTCGTCGCCGTGCCGGTCAATACCAAGGTGGCGCAGGACACGATCGACTATGTGTTTCAGGATTCGCGCATCGCCTTTGCTTTCGCGGATGGCGCGCGTCGCGCGCAGGTGCCGGCCGGCGTGCCGGTTGTCAGTTTCGACGATGACGGACCGGATGGCTTTGCGGCGCGCGCGGTACCCGGGCCGTTCCACACCGTCGTGGTCGCCGCCGACGAGATCGGCCAGATCCTCTACACATCCGGCTCCACAGGCCGGCTCAAGGGCGTGCCGCTCACCCATTTCGGCCAGCTCTGGGCGCTGGAGCAGACGACGGCTGCCGTCGAGCGCGAGACCGAGCGCTCGATCATCGCCCAGCCGCTGTTCCACATGAACGGGCTGTTCCAGAGCAAGAGTGTCTTCGCGACCAACAATGCGGTGGTCTATCTGTCGGGTTTCGAAGCGAAGAGCTATATCGACGCGCTGGAGCGCTACCAGGTCACGAATGTGATGGCGGTGCCCACCATGCTCGCGCGTGTCGTCAAGGAAACGGAGGTGCTGAAGGGTCGCGACTTCTCAAGTCTGCGCCGGATCAGGCTTGGTTCTGCACCGCTGACGCTGGGTCTGATCGAGCGCATTCGGTCGTTGTTCCCCGGCATTCCCGTAACCAACGGCTTCGGCACGACTGAGGCCGGGCCTGCCGTGTTCGGCCCTCACCCTGGAGGTGTCCCGCAGCCCCCGCTCGCGGTCGGCTACCCGCTGGCCACCGGCGAGGTGAAGCTCGTCGACGGGCCGGACGAGAACGAGGGAGTGCTGCTGATGCGCAATCCCGCCGTCACACCCGGCTATCTGAATCTGCCGGGCAAGAGTGCCGAGGTGCTCGACGAAGGCTGGTATCGCTCCGGCGATGTCTTCCGCCGCGACGAGAACGGCTTCTACTTCTTCGTCGGGCGCGCCGACGACATGTTCGTCTGCTCGGGCGAGAACATCTATCCGGGCGAAGTTGAAAAGCTCCTGGAGCGACATCCGCAGATTCAACAGGCGGCCGTCGTGCCGCTCCCCGACGAGGACCGCGGTCAAGTGCCGGTGGCCTTCATTGTCCGCCGCGAGCCTGACGCCAGCGCTGTCTCCATCGGCGTCGACGGGGTAAAGCATTTCGCGATCGAAAACGGCCCGGCTTACCAGCATCCGCGGCGCATCGAGTTCGTTGCCGACTTGCCCTGGGCCGGCACCAACAAGATCGACCGTCGCGCTCTGATCAATCGTGCGCGCCAGCTCGAATCCGCGCGTGGCTGGTCGCTCTGACATGCGCGTACATGCGGGAAAGCTCGCGCTGGTGACCGGCGCGAGCCGCGGGATCGGCCGCGCCATCGCGGAGCGGCTTGGGGCCGATGGCGCCTATGTCATCGTTCACTACAACAGGGCGGTCGAAGAAGCCGAAGTGACCCTCGCTTCCATTCGTTCATCCGGCGGGCAGGGCATTCTGGTTCAGTCGGACCTGGCCGAGGCCGAGGGCGCGAATGTACTTGTGTCCCGCGTCACCAGCGTCCTCACCACGCAGTTTGCCGATCCCCGCCTTGACATCCTCGTCAACAATGCGGGGGTTGGCGGCGGTGCTCCGTTCGCTGATGCAACTCCGGTAGATTTCGACCGGACCGTGACAGTGAATCTTCGGGCGCCCTTCTTCGTCATCCAGGGTCTCTTGCCGCATCTGCGCGACGGTGGCCGCATCATCAACATCTCCTCGATAGGGACGCGCGCTGCCTTCGCGCATATGGCCGTCTATGCACCAGCCAAGGCTGGCCTTGAGGCGCTGACGCGCATTCTTGCCAACGAACTGGGACGGCGCGGCATAACCGTCAACGCGGTTTCGCCCGGTGCGACAGCGACCGACATGAATCCTCGCGCGCGAGATCCAAAGACGGCTCAGGCCGTGGCCAGCACAATCGCCCTCGGCCGGGTTGGGCGGCCGGCCGATATCGCGGCCATTGTTGCAGTGCTGGCTTCGCCGGATGGTGCCTGGATCACGGGCCAGACCATCGATGCCAGTGGCGGCCAGCGTTTGTGACGGTGTCGGTGATGAAGGGATGACATTGCGTGCACTGAAGCTGTACGCCCGCAATTGGTGCAGCACTTGGCGGCCGCTGTTTCCAGACATGCGCGCAATCTTCCAGCTTCCTCGCACATTCGACTGGACTGCTGGAGCGAAGAGAGCGTGTGTGTGACCGGCGCGAGGGCGCAGGTTGCGGCAGGTCGGCGATGGTGACGAAGCGGAAGGACCGGACCGAGCGGGCAGCACCTTCGGCCTCGGCGGCCGAGCCGAAGCTCGGCCCGACAGACCAAGCTTGAGAAGGTCATTCACGAGGCCGCGGCAGCGGGCAACAAGGTCGCGGCCGCCGCCTCTCAGCAGCGTGCCAATCGCGAGCGGCTGGTCCAAGCGATCGTCAAGGCGCGCTCGTGGCTTGATGATCTGGTCGCCGGGCGTGTCGATGGTGTTGATGCGCCTGCCGCGCGAGAGCGCAAGAGCAGCCGCAACATCCGCATGATGATCCAGCTTGCATTCCTTGGCCCCGAGATCGTCGAGGCGGCCGTCTATGGTCGACCGCCTGGCAGCATCGGCGCAACAGAGATCGTCCGCGACCACTCGGTGGCATGGGCCGAGTAGCGCCGGCTCCTGGGCGTCTGTGCTGGTGACGGCGTCCGACAGGCTTGGCACCAGTCGTTCGTGCCTCGGCAATCTGCATTTCGCGGCCGCGCCCGGTGATCACTTCGAGCCGGCGGGCGGCCGTTTTCTCGTCCTCACCGTATCATCGGATCCGATGTTCGGCCGGCTATGCGAGGCGATGGCGATGCCGCCCCTGCCGCCGGCGAGCGGTTCCTCACCCGCGGCAAGCGTTGGGCGAATATCGAGGCGCCTAACGCCATTGTCGGGGAGTGGATCAGGCGATCACCCGTGGACCATGTGTGCGCCCGGCTCAACCAGCTCGGTCTTGCCCACTCACTGGTCTATTCGGCGGCCAAGATCATGGCCGCCCCGCAATTGCCGCGGGCGCAGCCATGACTGAGGTCGAGAATGCTCGCGTCGGGATACTCAGGATTCAATCCCCCGGCCGCGGATGATCGGAGCGCCCGCGCCGGACGTCCGACCTGCGCCAGGCCTCGCCCCTAGATTCCAGGGCGCGTTCTTCCCCAGTTTTGAGGTAAGGAGGCCCCCGATGGGCAAAGCGAACTTCACCGATGACTTCAAGCGCGGCGCAGTTCTTCAGATCATCAAGCGGGGTGACCTGCCACTGATTTGTCATCCAGCGGCAGTTAGAGCCTAGGTTGGTTTTTATCCGAGACTGATCTTTGGACCATCCGTGCGTTCCGTCTGGTCGGCTCAACATGCCCGCAGACCATTCCGGTGACGATCATACCAGGATTCGGCACGTCCGGATGGGGTGGGTTTCTGTTCTCCACCGTCTGCCTTGGGCCAGTCGCGGATGAACGTATCGTTGCCTGCCGGTCTCGGCCGTCACCTCAGGCAATGGGCACAGGTCCAAGGCCGATCAGGGAGTCCACGCCCCGGCAATCTGCGGGCTGATGCGCAACTGGTCGATTGCGCGACGGGCGATATGGTCGATGATCGCCTCGACGCTGGCGGGGCGCCGGTAGAAGGCCGGAACGGGCGGCATGATCACGGCGCCCATCTCGGTGACCGCTGTCATGGCCCTGAGGTGGCCGAGGTGCAGCGGCGTCTCGCGCGCGAGTAGAACCAGCGGCCGCCGCTCCTTCAGCTGCACATCGGCGGCGCGCACCAGCAGGTTGTCCGACAGGGAATGGGCGATGGCCGCCAAGGTGCGCATGGAACAGGGCGCGACGATCATGCCGGCCACCGGATAGGACCCCGAGGCGATGGTGGCGCCGATGTCGTCGATGCCGTGGGCAACGTCGGCGCGGGCCCGCAGCCGGTCCGCGGCGGCGGCATTGATCTCGTGGGCGAGTGTCCGCTCGGCGGCGGACGATATGACGAGGTCGATGGCGACGCCGAGGGTTGCGAGGAGTTCGACGATCCGCACCGCGATGACCGCGCCCGACGCGCCGCTGACCCCGACGACCACGCGCGGCGTCATGGCTTTCGCCCCGCCAGGTCCGCGGCGATCCTCGGCCACAGGGCATCGACCCGCCGTTCGACGTCCTTCGGCATGGAGAGGACGGCACCCCATTCGCGATGCGTCTCCGCGCCGACCTTCGTCGTCGCATCGATGCCGAGCTTGCCGCCGAGCCCCGCCTCAGGCGAAGCGAAGTCGAGATAGTCGATCGGCGTGCGGTCGATGACGACCAGATCGCGCGAGGGATCGAAGCGGGTGGCGATCGCCCACATCACGTCGCTCCAGTCGCGCACGGCGATGTCGCGGTCCACGACCACGATGGTCTTGGTGTAGCTGAACTGTGCCAGCATGCCCCACAGCGCCATCATCACCCGGCGGGCCTGGCCGGGATAGCGCTTGTCGATGGAGACCACCGCCGTCCGGTAGGAGCAGGTCTCCGGGGGCAGCCAGAGATCGCCAATCTCCGGGATCTGCCGACGGATCATGGGGAGAGCCAGCTCGTTGAAGACGGCGCCGATCACGGAGGGCTCGTCCGGCGGCCGCCCGGTATGGGTGGTCAGATAGAGCGGGTCCGTGCGGGTTGTGACGGCGCTGACCCGCATGAGCGGGAAGTGTTCGACGGCATTGTAGTAGCCGGTGTGGTCGCCATAGGGGCCTTCTGGCGCGCGCTCGCCGGGGTGCACCCAGCCCTCGATGACGATCTCGGCGTCGGCCGGCACCATCAGCGGTACGGTGACGGCCGGCGCCAGCCGCGGTCGCTCGCCGCGCAGTACGCCGGAGAAGCGGATCTCCGACACGGTCTCTGGCAGCGGCAGGGCGGCGGAGAGCATGGTGGCCGGGTCGGTGCCGATCGCCACCGCCACCGGCATGGCCTCGGTCCGCGCCTCCCAGGCCCGGTGATGGGCGGCGCCGCCGCGATGGGCGAGCCAGCGCAGGATCGCGGTGTCGCGGCCCGCCACCTGCATGCGATAGACGCCGAGATTGTAGCGTCCGGTGTCGCCCCATTCGCCATCCGGCGGTCGCGTGACGACCAGCGGCCACGTGATGAGCGGGGCGGGCTCGCCTGGCCAGCAGGTCTGCACCGGCAACATCGCGAGATCGGCTGCAAGGCCAACGTGACGAACCTCCTGGCAGGGAGGAGAACGGACGACGGCGGGCCGGGTCGACAGCGCCGCCTGGATCATCGGCCAGCGCGACAGGGCGTCCTTCAATCCGTCCACGGGCGCGGGCTCGCGCAGCGCCGCCAGCAGCTCGCCGAGTTCGCCGACGCGCTCGCGGCGGACGCCGAGGCCCGCGGCAACGCGCTCCTCCGTTCCGAACAGATTGGCGATGACGGGCATGAGGGCGGGGCGGCCGCCGACCATTGCGGCATCGAAGCGCAGGGCCGGCCCTCCGGCGCGCAGCATCCGCCGCTGCACTTCAGTCATGTCGAGAACTGTGTCCACCGGCGTCGCGACGCGGGCGAGATCCTCGTGCGCCGCGAGAAAGGCCAGAAATTCCCGCAGGCCGCGAAACCGCGGATGATCCCGCTGCACCCGAAAGTCCTCTCTGGCATGCGACGATCTTGCTTCCTGACCAGCCTTCGAGGTCGGCGCCTTGAGATGGCGCAAAGACGCGGCCTCGCCGACCTGCCGTAAGTTCACCATGGATCAGTCCGAACGCATCCCGACGTTTCCGGCGGCCGCCGCATTGCTGCTGCGTGGGATACCGTCCATCGTGATCGAGACGCTCCTGTCCCGGCTCGTTGCGGTCGCCACTGAGCGCCATCCGCGCCTGTTCGACAGGCTGGGCGTGCATGCCGGTTCCCGCTACCTCATCGATCCCACGGACCTGCCTTTCGTCGTCATCCTTCATCCCGCCGCGACGGACGGCCGTTTGCGCGTCCTGCCGCGCGATACGACGCAGCTCCGGGACGCTCGCATCGGCGGGCCCCTCGCGGCCCTCCTCGG
The DNA here is from genome assembly GCF_016793595.1 of Phreatobacter sp. Lineage (GTDB taxonomy): Bacteria > Pseudomonadota > Alphaproteobacteria > Rhizobiales > Phreatobacteraceae > Phreatobacter. The sequence goes on along the minus strand of NZ_JAEULY010000020.1, from coordinate 27,241 downwards.
CCTCGTCCATGGCAGCTATGACGGCGATGCGCTGTTCTTCTCTCGCGACCTGGTCGTCGAGGGCGACACGGAGGCGGTCCTTGCGCTTCGCAACGCCATCGACGACGCCGAGATCGATCTATCGGCCGAGGCCCTTCACGGCCTCGGCCCCCTGCGCGCGCTGGCCGCGCCGCCGGTGTCCCACATTCTCCCCCTCGTCGAACGCCTGACCGGCGTCAGCCTGTCGAGACCGAACCGGGGGGGCCTGCAGCATGGCCGGTGAACGACTCGAGATCGTCTGCCCGGCCGGCACGCCGGCCGCCCTGCGGACGGCGGTGGATGCCGGCGCCGACAGCGTCTATTGCGGGTTCAACGACGAGACGAACGCCCGCAACTTCCCCGGCCTCAACTTCTCGCGCGCCGAGATGGCCGAGGGCATCGCCTATGCCACCGCGCGCGGCGTGAAGGTTCTCGTCGCCATCAACACCTTCCCGCGCGCCGGCAGCGAGGCGCTGTGGCACGCCGCCGTAGATGACGCACTCGGTTGCGGGGCGCATGCGGTGATACTCGCCGACACCGGCTTGCTGGCCTATGCGGCCGAGCATCATCCGGGCCGACGCCTGCATCTCTCGGTCCAGGCCGCGGCCTCGAACGCTGACGCCATCAACTTCTACGCCGAGACGTTCGGCATCCGCCGCGTCGTGCTGCCGCGTGTGCTGACGGTCGAGGAAATCGCGGCGATCAATCGCGAGATCGAGGTCGAGACCGAAGTGTTCATCTTCGGCGGGCTCTGCGTCATGGCGGAGGGGCGCTGCTCGCTGTCGTCCTATGCGACCGGTCGCTCCCCCAACATGCACGGCGTCTGCTCTCCGGCGAGCCATGTCGCCTATTCCGAGGAGTGCGATGATCTCGTCGCGCGCCTCGGCGGCTTCACCATCCATCGCGTGCCAAAGGCAGTCGCAGCGCCTTACCCGACGCTGTGCAAGGGCTGCTTCCAGACCGAGCACTATCGCGGCCACATCTTCGAGGATCCGGTGAGCCTTGATGCCGCGACACTGATGCCGCAGCTCGTCCGCGCCGGCGTCCGTGCCCTGAAGATCGAGGGCCGGCAGCGCAGCCGCGCCTATGTTGAGGCCGTGGTTCGCGCCTTCCGCAAGGCTAGCAGGGCGGAAGCAGCAGGCCTGCCCATTCCGGCCAGCGAACTGTGGCGCCTGACCGAAGGCCAGCAGACGACGGCCGGCGCCTATCGCAAGGCCTGGCGTTGAGGCGCGGGCGGAGAACGTCATGGAACTGACCGTCGGGCCACTGCTGTTCCACTGGGCCACCGATGCCTGGAGTGACTTCTACGCTCGCCTCGCCGACGAGGCGCCGGTCGATCGGGTGGTCATCGGAGAGGCCGTCTGCTCGAAGCGCCTGCCGCTCTATGCCGACCGCGTCCTCGAGGCCGCGGAGCGGCTGGAACGGGGCGGCAAGAGCGTTGTGCTCGCCTCGCTCGCGCTCGTCACCCTGCCACGTGAGCGGCGGGCCGCCGCCGGGCTGTTCGCTCAGAACGACCACGAGGTCGAGATCGACGACCTAACGCTGATGCGCTGGGTCGGCAAGGACCGGCAGGCGGACAAGCCGGCCTTCTCGATCGGGCCGCTCGTGAATGTCTACAACGAATCGACGCTCGGCTTCTTTGCCGGGCGTGGTGCACGGGCGGTCTGCCTGCCTCCGGAACTGCCCTTCGCTTCGGTGGCAAGCCTTGCCGCGGCGGCCCGTCCGCTCGGCATCGGGGTCGAGGTATTCGCCTTCGGTCGTGTGCCGCTGGCCATCTCGGCCCGTTGCTATCACGCCCGCGTCCATGGCCGGACCAAGGATTCCTGTCAGTTCGTCTGCGATCAGGACCCCGACGGAATGGTGGTCAAGACCCTCGACGGCCAGGACTTCCTCGCCGTGAACGGCGTGCAGACGCTGTCCTACAATTGCTGCAACCTGATCGACGACGTCGGGACGCTGCGGGGCGCCGGCGTCACTGCGCTCCGCCTGTCGCCGCACAGCGGCGATTTCGTCGCGGTGTGCCAAGCGTTCCGGCATGCCGTCGACGGCAGTGGCGATGACCGGTCTGCCGTTCTGACAACGCAGGTTCCGACCATGCCATACTCGCGTGGGTTTATGTTCGGATCGACCGGAGCGCAGCAATCCCGCACACTGAATCAGGGGTGAGCAGGCAGTAGCCGGCGATGTGATCGGCCGCATCGTCAACGGCGATTGGCCGCCCGTCGGGATTGCCCGGACCCACCCAGATGCCGAGCTCGACCTCGTAATCCAGTCTGCGGCTCGGACCGAACGTCGGCACGTCCGCGCCCGGCGGCTTGGTCTGAGCGATACGGCGAGATGCCAATGCCGTGGAGATTACGCCAGAGGACGTCGTCCAGTCCGGCTAGCCCCGTTCACCCGTCTCGCGCGCCTGCGACAGAAGCCACGTTCGAAACGCCAAAAACGCGGTGTCCTTGAGGAGCTCTGATCGATAGGTGAGATAATAGCCGAGCTCTCGCCTGAGCACGGCTGCGCACGGCTCATAGAGCGTACCCGCATTCAGTTCGCGGGTGAGGTGCTTGCGCTGGCCAAGGACCACGCCTGCCCCGCTTTCCGCCGCTTGGTAGGCGACGCTCAGCTCTTCAACATAGATCGACCGACCGCCTTTCACATCCCGGCTGCCGGCCACAGCCAACCATTCATTCCAATCCCCGGGAAAGCCGCGCAGATGAATGAGCGGCATGGCCTTGACGACTTCGGGAGGATAGGGAGCGCCGTGCGGAGCAAGAAGGCTCGGCGAGCATACCGGACAGAGTTCGTCCCGAAACAGCAGATCGGCTGCAACACCGCGCCAATGGCCGCGACCGTATCGAATCCTCGCTTCAGATCCGTCGGGGACCTTGCCGTGCCCGTCGTGGGCCGACGTCAGGCGGAGGTCGATGTCCGGGTGCTCGGCGTGAAGTTTCGGCATTCGTGGCAGGAGCCAGCGAGAGGTGAAGCCTGAATAGGCTTGCAGCGTCAGGACACGCAGGCGCATCCGTTGAGCTGACAGGACCCTGGTCGCTTCGTGGATGTTCTGGAGGGACGAGCGGACCTTGCGCGCAAACTGCTCGACGCCTTCGCAGGGCACCAGCCCGCTCCCAGTGCGCTCGAAGAGCGCGAAGCCCAGATGGTACTCGAGCGTCGCGATCGCCTTACTTGCGGCTCCTTGCGTCACTCTGAGCTCCTGAGCGGCGCGCGTAAAACTCAAGTGCCGCTCCACCGCCTCGAACACTCGGATCGGATTGAGCGGCGGGGTTTTTGCACCCCACCATTATAACTATCTTTCATGACGGTCGGATTATTACTCGTTTGTTCGGCATGGCAAGGAGGTGTGAGTCTCGCCTCCGAGATCGAGATATCCAACTCGCGGCCGCGTGTTCATAGGCCTCGGTATGCGCTCTGGTTCTCAAAAGGCTCAGGAGGAACCGCAACCATGCTGTCGAGGCGTTCAGTTCTAGCGTTTGCACCTGCCATTCTGACCGGCATCGCGTTCCCGCGTCCTGCCGGCGCGCAGGCGGCCCCCAACCTCCGAATGGTCGTGCCCTATGCTGCCGGCGGCCCGACCGACATCCAGGCCAGGCTCCTTGGCGAGCATCTCGGGCGATCGCTGAACCAATCCGTGGTCGTGGAGAACCGGACGGGGGCGGGAGTCGTTGTCGGGACCGACGCTGTCGCCAAAGCCGCTCCGGATGGTCGGACCATCCTGCTCACGACCGTTGCCCACGCAGTCAATCCATCGCTTTTCCCAAGCTTGCCGTTCAATACCGAGAGGGACTTCGCTCCGGTCGCGCTGGTGGCCAAGGTTCCGCTCGTCGTACTGGTCCGGAACGATCTCCCTGCGCGGAACATTCCCGAGCTGATCGCATGGATTCGCGAACGCGGCGGGCAAGCGAGCTATGGCTCGGCGGGCATCGGAAGCGCACCGCACCTAGGCACAGCGCTGTTCCTGATGATGGCTGGGACCGAGGCGCTGCACGTTCCTTATCGAGGTTCGGGGCCAGCGCTGACTGATCTCGCCGCAGGCCGGCTGGATTTCTACATCGACGCGGCGGCCAGCGGTTTGGCACAGGCGAGGGGCGGAACGGTGCGGGCCATTGGCTGGTCCATGCTCCGGCGCAGTTCAATAGTACCAGACCTGCCGACCTTGGATGAGCAGGGTGTGAGGGGCTACGAGGCCTATACGTGGTCGGCGCTCTTTGTGCCTGCGGCGACGCCGAAGGACATCGTGTTGCGCCTGAATGGCGCCGTGCATGAGGCCCTCACGGTGCCGGCGTTGCGGATGCGGTTCGCGGAAATCGGTGCCGAACTGGTGGAACCGGCCCCGCCGGAAGCGCTTGGCGCGTTCGTGAAGGACGAAATCGCCAAGTGGCGAGAAGTGGTGAAGAAGACCGGGATGAGCGTCCAATGACGAGTGAAAGAGCCGCATTTGATGTCCGTTCGCACCGAATGATTCCGGAGCAGCGGTGGTTCGACGATTTCAGGATCGGCGAGCGCTTCTGCCTGCCGAGCCGCACAATGACCGACGCCATCTTCCTGGCCTTCCAGGCCGCGAGCGGCGACAACCATCCGATCCACTACGATCGGGAATTCTGCAAGGCTCATGGACTGCGAGACATGCTGGCCCATGGCTACCAGATCGCCATCCAGACCGTGGCGGGCGCCGGAACCTTTCCGCACATGGTCGAGGACTCGCTCAAGGCCTTCATCGAGCAGTCGAGCCGCTTCCTCCACCCGGTCTTCGTCGGTGACACGCTCTATCCCGCGTTGGAGGTGGACGAGTTGTCGGCCAACCGTACGACGGGCGTGGTGGGATTGAGGAGCACCGTGCACAATCAGGCCGGTGTCCTCGTCCTGGAAGGGCGGCACCGATATCTGTTGCGACGCCGCAAGGATTTCGTCGCGCAATAATCCAAGCCAATGGAAGCGGGCCGGGACTCAGAACCCTGCATCGCTCCGGGCTGGCTGGCGCCAAGGCGCCGGCCCGGCGCTCATTTTTCAAAAGCATTCCGAGAGCGACTTGCCGTCACGCAGTCGAACCGGGCGCTTCAGCTCGCAATCCAGGCTCGCGTAACCTGCTTGATCCGGCGGCGGCGCCCGCCGGATCGAATGGCATTGTTCTTCCGCCTACCAGTTGGGCGCACGCTTCTCGACAAAAGCGCTGAGGCCTTCCTGCGCGTCATCGGTCGCCACGACGTTGCAGAAGTCTTCGACGGCATTGGCAATGCCTCGCCGGTAGTCCAGGTCGTTGGCGCGCATGAAGGCCGCGCGGGCGAGACGCATGACTGCGGGAGATTTCGCAGCGAACACGCGGGCAAGCTTGCGCGCTTCCTCCAGCGCGTCCTTGTCGGGATAGACATGGCTGACGAGGCCGAGTTCGCGCGCCTCGTCGGCGCCGAACGAGCGGCCGCTGAAGAGCAGTTCGAACGCCCGGTGGCGGCCGATGATACGCGGCAGATTGGCAAAATGGATCGCTGGTGTGACGCCGACGTCGATCTCGGGATAGCCGAATGTGGCGCTTTCGCTGGCGATCAGCACGTCGCAGGAAACCGCCAGTGTCATTCCGCCGCCGCGCGCCGTGCCGCTGACCACGGCAATCGACGGCTTGCCGAGATTGTGCTGCGCATCCGAGAGGTCGACATAGAGCCGCTGGACGAAGCGGCGTGCCTCGGCCCCGGCCTTTCCACGCAGGATTTCCAGGTTCAGGCCGGCACAGAAGCGGCGGGGCACCGCGCTGGCGATCAACACGGCCCGCACAGCATCATCGGCGGCAGCGCGCTTCAACGCCGCAATGATCGCCTCGATCATCGGGACGCTCAGCGCATTGACAGGCGCATGGTCGAGGATGATCTCGGCGATACCCCCAGAGCTCTCGTAGCGAATGGCCGTATCGGCGGTCATGGGCGATATCCTCAAACTGTCGTGCGCAACAAAGGCGGGAGGTTCATCCGACCGGCCGTGCGGGGGAGGCCGCGAGCTTGACGATCCCGCGTGTCGCCAGGTCGTCGATTGCCTCGGCGCCATAGCCAAGCCCGGCCAGAATATCGGCGCTGTGCTCGCCAAGCAGCGGCGGCGCCGATCGGGTGCCGCGCGGCTCGCCGTTGAAGGCGACCGGATAGCCAATGCGGGGCAAAGGCCCCAGAAGCGCGTGGTCGGTTTCAACGATCAGGCCGCGCTCGGCTACCTGCGGATGTGCCAGTGCCTGGTCGACCGTATGGATGGGTGCGGAGGGAATGCCGGCGGCACTGAGTGCCTCCAGCCAGGCGGCGACCGGTCGTTGCTTCACCTTGTCCTCAACCAGCGCAGCGGTAGCGTCGAAATTTTCGACGCGGGCTTCATTGGTTGCGAAGGCGGGGTCGGTCGCGCGCGGCTCCATATCCATGACCGCGCATAGTCGGCGCCATTGGGCGTCGTTGCCGACGCCGATCATCAACTCACCGTCGGCGGCGGAAAAGGCCTGGTATGGCGCCAGCGAGGGATGCGCGCTGCCCATCCGTTGCGGGATCTTGCCCGTCAGCCAGTAGCCCTGCGCGAGATAGCCCATCAGACTCAAGGAGGTGTCGAGCAGCGTGACCTCCACGTAAGAGCCACGTCCGGTCTGCGAGCGTTCGAGCAGGGCGGCCAGGACGCCGCTGACGGCGTGCAGGCCAGTGCCGATATCGACGGGAGAAAAGCTCGCCCGCGTGACGTTGCCGCCCGGCTCGCCCATGGTGCTGATCATGCCGCTGAAGGCTTGCAGCATGACATCGTAGCCGGGGCTGTCGCCGAGCGGACCGCTGCGGCCATAGCCGGAAATCTCGCAATAGATCAGGTTGGGATTGAGTTTCGACACCGTCTCGTAGTCAACGCCGAGCCGTTGCGCCGTGCCGCCGCCGAAGCCCTGAAGCACGACGTCCGCCTTGGCGACCAGCGCGTGGACGATCGCACGGCCCTCGTCGGACTTCAGATCGACGGCCAGGCTGCGCTTGTTGTGGTTGACCGCCAGGAAGAGTCCTGACTGCTTCTCTCGCTGAGGCAGCCAGCCGCGTGTGTCGTCGCCGCCGTCGACAGGCTCGATCTTGATGACGTCGGCCCCGAGGTCGCCGAGATATTGACCGCACAGCGGTCCGGCCAGGACCTTGCTGAGATCGACGACGGTGATGTTTCGCAGCGGTTTCATTGCAGTTCGTCCAGGAGACGCCGAAGTTTGGGTTGCCGGCTGGCGGGCATGCCGCGGGAGCGAGGCACGATCGCCAGCCATGTGATCGATCCGCCGTTATTTGGCGGGCTGCAGGCCGATGTCGCGGGACACGCTGGCCCATCGGGCACATTCGCGCGTGATGAAGGCCGTCAGGTCGCGCGGCGGCACGATCACCGGCTCGGCGCCGCGCAGGCGCAAGGCGTCGGCATAGTCCTTTCGGGCCATGACCTTGCCGAGGGCGTCCTGTAGACGTTCCACGATCGGCTGGGGCGTTCGTGCGGCCACTTGCAGCGAAAGCCAGAACGTCAGATCGAATCCGGGAAATCCGATCTCCCGCATGGTCGGCAGATCCGGCAATTGTGGCATCCGCGTCGGCGAGGTCACCGCCAGGCCGCGGACGGTTCCCGCCCGAACCTGCTCGACACTGGTCGTCATGCTGTCGAACAGGAAATCGACCCGGCCGCCCATCACGTCGACCAGAGCCGGAGCGCTGCCGCGATAGGTGACGGGAACAGCCTCGAACCCGGCGATCTTCTGAAACAGGGAGCCGAGAATATGTGACGATGACCCCGGTCCGAACGTGGCGCATGTCAGCCCGCCGGGCTTCGATTTGGCCAGCGCGACCAATTCCGCAGCCGAATGGATATTCATGGCCGGATTGACCACCAGCACGTTGGGCAGCGAGGCGGTCGTGCTGATGTGGGCCAGTTCCTCCATCGGCCGAAGCTGGGCCTCGGGGTAAAGAATGGGATTGACGGACAGCATGGTCACGGTGGTGTGCAGCAGCGTATAGCCGTCAGGCTCCCCCTGGATGACCGATTGCATGCCGAGGTTGCCGTTCGCGCCCGCGCGGTTCTCGACGATCACGGGCTGCCCCAGAACCTCGCTCAGCGGATTGATGAGAAGGCGCGCGATAAAGTCGGAGGGCCCGCCGGCCGCAAACGGAACCAGCAGGCGCACGATCTTGGACGGCCACGCCTGTGCGCGTAGGGGCGTGGGAGCGAATGGCGCTCCCGGGGCGGCAAGGCTTATGGCTCCCGCAAGCGCGGTCCTTCGGTTGATCGTCATGGCTTCCTCCGTGACGGCTTCTTCTTGGCCGGAGCGTCCTGACCGTCGCGTGTGTTCCGCGTCCTGGCCAATCCGCTCGCCTGCCCGTTCTCAGGCCGGCAGGAGGAACTTCCCTGCTTCCAAGCAATATCGCAAAGACATATTGACAATAGTAGCTATAGCGAATCCATATATCTAATGGACGCTAGGACGCTTCGCTATTTCACCGCCGTCGCCGACGACGGATCGTTTTCGCGGGCCAGCGAGCGGCTCGGCATCGCCCAGCCGGCCCTGAGCCTGCAGGTCAGGAAGCTGGAAGCCGAGCTTGGCGTCGAATTGTTGTGGCGTACCGGGCGCGGTGTGGTTCCGACCGCCGCCGGAGCCAAGCTTCTGACCCATGCGCGCGAGATTTTGCGGCGTCTCGATGTCGCTCGGGAAGACCTGCGCGGTGAAGCCGCCCAGCCGATCGGCCGTGTTGCGATCGGGCTGGCCCAGTCTCTCGCCGTGGCCCTGACGGTGCCGATCGTGAAGGAGGTGGTCCGCGCCTGGCCGCGCGTCTCCCTGCTGATCAATCAAGGCAGCACCGGATATATCCCGGGATGGCTGCGCTCCGGCCATCTCGACCTTGGGTTCATGTTTCAAGCCGATACCGGTCAGGGGCTGCACTACCAGCCCCTTGTCGACGAGGAACTGTTCTTTGTTGGACCAGCGCAGTCCCTGCCGATAGAGGCGGGGCATGGCGCCACGACCGGTGCCTTCCCCTTTGCGGACCTGAAGCACTATCCGCTCATACTGCCGGCGCGCATGCACAGCCTTCGCGAACTGATCGACGGATATGCGCGCCGTTCCGGGGTCAATCTGCATGTCATCGCCGAGGTCGACGCCGTGCCGCAACTGAAGGATCTCGCCATGGCCGGGATCGGCCATACGATCCTCTCCTATTCGTCGGTGCGGGATGAACTCGCTTCGGGACGCCTGTCGGGGGCCCGGATCGTGGAACCTCTGGTCGAGAGGTCGGTGTTTCTGTGTCGACTTGCTAGCGTCCCGCCCTCCAACGCGGTGCGGGCGGTCGAAGACCTTGTCCGCCGGACCGTGACGTCTCTCGTGAGCGAGGGCCACTGGCCGGCGCGGATATCGCAGAGACCTTCGTTTGAAAAATAGCAGAAGGTGGCCGGTGACCTGATCGAAAACACTCTGACGCTCGCTCAAGCCTGAGGGGAAAATGGTGTCAGGTCAATGAGTTGATGCCATGAGGGCCGAAGGGCATTACATCGCGCCAGGCAGGCCCATGCAAAACGCCTTCGTCGAGAGCTTCAACGGGCGCTTCCAGGACGAACGTCTCAACGGCACGCTGCTTTCGACGCTCGCCGAGGCCCGGAGCGCTATCACCTCATGGAAGGAGGATTACAATCATCACCGACCACACTCGGCGCTCGGCAACATGACGCCGGCCCAGTTGCCGAACAGGGCCGAAAAGGCGAACGCCAACCGGGGCAGGCGGCGATGACCGCGCAGCGCCCGGGTTTGACGGCGCAAGGGCGCGCGGGCCACGGAGGGCCGGCCCCTGCGTGGTGATATGCCGAAGGTCTATCATCCATCCGATGGATTTGAGGGACCATTGACAAGCGGGGCGCCCTGGAGCCTTTGTACCAAACAAGCATTTGGTAGGAGGAGATACCATGATCAGTTTGGCAAAGGGGCTGGTGATCGCCGGAGGGCTCGCCGTCGCGCTGATGGCGGCGGAAAGCCGCGCGCAGGATGTGAAGATCGGGTTGCTCTATGACGCCACCGGTCCGGTGGCAGCCCAGAGCGTGCCTTATGCGCGGGGTATCCAGGCGGCGGTTCGGGCGATCAACTCGGCCGGTGGCATCGGCGGCAAGCAGATCACGCTGCTCGCCGAGGATTACGGCTATCAAATTCCGCGCGCTCTTGCGGCTTATCGGAAACTGAAGGCCGCGGGCGTCATCGCGATCCAGGGTTTCGGTAGCGGCGACACCGAGGCGCTGATGGATACCGTGGCGCGTGACCGGATGCCGTGGTTCTCGGCATCCTATTCGGCGCATCTCGCCGACCCGCAGCGGGCACCCTACAACTACTTTGCCGGCGCAGATTATTCGGCTCAGGCCCGGGCCGGCCTGAAGCATATCGCAGACAACTGGACCGACACGACGCGCCGGCCGCGGCTGGCCATCGTCTATATGGACAATGCTTTCGGCAAGAGCGTCCTGCCTGCCATTCAGAGCTATGCTGACGAACTGAAGATCGAGATCGTCGGCCGGGAGGTGGTCAATCCCGGTGCGATCGATGCTGTCGCACCGGTCTCCCGCCTGAAGGACCTGAAGCCGGACTTCATCTGGCTGCAGCAGATTGCCTCGACCGTCGCCGTCATCATTCGCGACAGCCACAAGGCAGGCTTTACGCCGAAATTCTATGGCGGCGTGTGGACCTATGATCCGAACCTCATCGATCTCGCGGGCCCCGGCATCGAAGGCATGGTCACCGTCCAGCTTGCGGCGCTGACGGCGCGCGGTCTGCCGGTGGCGACGGCAATGGCCGCGGCTGCCGACAATCCCGCGCAGCTCGACGACCCGAACTTCCTGCGCGGCTGGGCATCGATGATTGCTTTGGCCACCGCGATGAAGGCCGCAGATCGCGCCGGCAGCCTCACGGGACAGGCGATCAAGACGGCGCTCGATTCCGGAACGCCGATCGAGGTCGACGGACTGATGGAACCGCTGGTGTTCACGGCGCGCGACCACCGGTCCAGCGACGTCACCCTGCTGTATCGCATCGAGGCCAGGAAGCCGGTCCCGCTCGGCACGGTCAGGCTCGAGCGTCGTCCGTCCTGGCTCGGCCACTAAGGTCCTCGCCGCAGCCGTTCGACCGGCGGCCGGCAACGTGCCGGCCGCCCGCCAGCCCCCAGGTTTCAGGCCTACATCATGCAGTCGCTGAAAACGCGCATTGAGCGCGATAGCCCCAACTATGCCCGGAACCGAGCCGACCATGAGGCGCTGGCGCGGACCCTGCGTGAGCGCCAGTCATGGGTGGTCTCCGGCAACCGTCAGCGCGAGATCAGCCGGCACCTCGAGCGCAACAAGCTGCTGGCTCGCGACCGGATCGGTCAGGTCATTGATCCCTGCTCTCCCTTTCTCGAACTGTCGACGCTCGCCGGTTATGGCCAGTACGAGGGGCAGTCGCCAGGCGCCGGCATCGTCACGGGCATCGGCCAGATCCACGGCATCCCCGTGATGATCATCGCCAATGATGCGACGGTGAAGGGCGGAACCCTCTTTCCGGAATCCGTTCAGAAGCACGTGCGAGCCCAGCGCATCGCCGCAGAAAACCGGCTGCCGTGTCTGTACCTGGTCGATTCAGGCGGTGCGTTCCTGCCCACGCAGGACCGAACCTTTCCCGGCAAGGATCATTTCGGCAATTCGTTCTTCAACCAGTGCCGCCTGTCGATGGACGGTCTGCCGCAGATCGCGGTTGTGCTCGGCGGCTGCACGGCTGGCGGAGCCTATATTCCCGCCCTGTGCGACGAGGTCGTCATCGTCAGGGGTATCGGCCGGATCTTCCTCGGCGGCCCGCCCATCGTCAAAGCGGCGCTGAAGGAGATCGTCGATCCCGAGACCCTCGGCGGCGCGGAGCTGCACACCTACAAGTCCGGCGTTTCCGACATCCTCGTGGAGACCGAGGAGCAGGCCTATCAGGCCGTTCGTGGAATCTTCGGGAAGATGAACTGGCCGACCACGCAGACCTTCGACCGTCGCGAGAGCCGCGATCCCCTGTACGACGCGGACGAGATCACGGGAATCGTGCCGGTGGACTACAAGATCGGCTACGACGTGCGCGAGGTTATCGCGCGGCTGGTCGATGCCAGCGAGTTCCAGGAATTCAAGCCCTCGTATGGCACGACGATCGTCACGGGCTTCGCGCACATCCACGGCTACCCGATCGGCATCGTTGCCAATAACGGCATTCTGTTTTCGGAATCGGCGCTGAAGGCGACGCATTTCATTGAACTGTGCAACCAGCGCGGCACGCCGTTGCTGTTCCTGCAGAATACGACCGGCTACATGGTCGGCCAGCAGGCTGAGGAACGCGGCATCGCCAAGGACGGCGCCAAGATGGTGGCGGCGGTCGCCTGTGCCACGGTGCCGAAATACACGGTCTTCATCGGCGCCTCCTTCGGAGCCGGCAATTATGGAATGTGCGGGCGCGGATTCGAGCCGCGATTCCTGTTCACATGGCCGAACTCCAAAGTGGCCACGATGAGCTCCGAGACGGCCGAGACCGTGCTCGTCGATGTCCGCCGCAACGGCCTCAAGGGAGCCGCGGTCACGGACGAGGAAATCGACGAGCTCAAGGAACGGGTGCGCGACCAGTACGACACCCAGAGCGACCCCTACTACGCCACATCGCGCCTTTGGGACGATGGGATCATCGAGCCCGCACAGACGCGAGACGTCCTCGGGCTTTGTCTGGCGCTTGCGGACCGGGTGCCGCCCGCGCCTGCGCGCTTCCGCGTCTTCCGGATGTGAACGGCCATCATGTACGACAATCTGACCATCGAAACCGACACGCGGGGAGTAGCCCGCATCACGCTGAACAGGCCCCGGAACGGCAATGCGCTGAATGACGGGCTGATCGGCGAACTGAATGCCGCCTTCGTGCAGTGCGACCGCATGGCCGAGGTCCGGCTCGTGGTCTTGACCGGCGCCGGCAAGATGTTCTGCTCCGGCGGCGACCTTGCCTGGATGCTCGCCATCAATGAGGCCTCCCGAAGCGAGCGGGTCGCCAGCAGCCGGGCTTTGGCGGACATGCTTCAGGCGGCGAACGGCATGGGCAAGCCGGTCATTGCGCGCGTCAACGGCGCAGCGTTCGGTGGCGGCGTCGGCCTCGTGTCTATCGCGGATAGCGTCGTAGCGGCGGAGAGCGCCCGTTTCGCGCTGAGCGAAGTCCGGCTCGGGCTGGTGCCGGCCAATATCGCGCCGCATGTGGTGCGCCGTATCGGAGCCGCGAACGCGCGTCGCTATGCATTGTCCGGCCGGCAGTTCTCCAGCACCGAGGCGCATTCCTTGGGGCTCGTCCACGAAGTCGTTTCGGACGACGCGCTCGATGCTGGCGTCGAACGCGAGATCGCCGCCTTCCTGGAAGCCGCTCCGGAGGCAATCAGGATCACCAAGTCCCTGATCTCCTATGTCGACAGCCACGCCGACCACGACAACATTCCCTACACCGCCGATCGCCTGGCCGACGCGTGGGAAACCGAGTGCGGTCGCGAGGGAATCCGCACCTTCCTGAACAAGACGGTGCCGTCATGGCGCGCCTGATCCGCAAGGTCCTGATCGCCAACAGAGGCGAGATCGCCTGTCGCATCGCGGCCACCTGCCGGAAGCTCGGCATCGTCTCGGTCGCGGTCTATTCGGAGGCGGATCGCGACGCGCTGCATGTGCGCTCCTGCGACGAGGCGGTGCTGATCGGCCCGTCCGACGCGGCACAGAGCTACCTGCTGCCGGATCGGCTGGTGGCGGCCGCGCGCGAGACCGGCGCGGACGCCATCCATCCCGGCTATGGCTTCCTGGCCGAGAACCCCGGCCTAGCGCGACGCTGCGCGGAGGCAGGCATCGCCTTCATCGGCCCGTCGCCCGAAGCGATCGTGGCCATGGGCTCCAAGCTGCAGGCCCGCCGCATCGCATCCGAGCGCGGCATACCCACCGTTCCCGGCTATGACGGCGCGGATCAGAGCGACGACGTTCTCGCCGCCGCGGCGCGTAGGGTCGGCTTTCCACTGCTCATCAAGGCCAGCGCCGGCGGAGGCGGGAAGGGCATCCGCATCGTCGAGGATGCCGAGGGCTTCGCCACGGCGCTCGATCTCGTGCGCCGCGAGAGCGCCGCCGCCTTCGCCGATTCCTCGGTCCTGCTCGAACGCTTCATCCCGGCCGGCCGCCATATCGAGGTTCAGGTCCTGGGCGATGCGCACGGCAATCTCGTGCACCTGTTCGACCGGGAATGCTCGCTGCAACGCCGGCATCAGAAGGTCTTCGAGGAGGCACCTGCGCCGCTGCTGCCCGAGGCCCTGCGCCTCCAATTGCTCGAAAGCTCGGTGCGCCTCGCCAAAGCCATCGACTACAGCTCGCTCGGCACGGTGGAATTCCTCTACGACCCGCAATCGGGCGATTGCTACTTCCTTGAGATGAACACGCGCATCCAGGTCGAGCATCCCGTGACCGAGATGGTGACGGGTCTGGATCTGGTGGCGCTGCAGATCCTCGTCGCCGGTGGCGGAGCACTGCCGTTCACGCAGGCCGACGTCGCCGTTCACGGCCACGCCATCGAGGCGCGGCTCAATGCCGAGATGCCGGAGCACGGGTTCGTCCCGGCGCTCGGCCGGATCGAGCGCATCGTCGTCCCGGACGAGGTTGGGCCATCGTGCCGGTTCCGCTTCGACACGGGCATCGCCGCCGGCAGCACGGTGACGCCCTACTACGACTCCATGCTCGCCAAGCTGATCGTGTGGGCGCCCGACCGCGAGACCGCGTGGCAAGGGCTTGCGACGGCTTTGGAGGGGCTTGGAATCGACGGCATCGCCACCAACGCTGCCTATCTCGGCGCGGTTCTGCAGACGCCGGAATTCCGCGCGAGCACCGCGACTACCCGCTTCCTCGATGGCTTCAAGCCGTGGGAGATCGCGCCATCGCGCGAGGACATGCATCGCGGCCTGATGGCTGCGGCGGTCGCGGAGGTGCTTACACAGGAGGCGGTCCAGCGCGACCGGAGCCGGAACAGCCCGTGGGGCAGCCTCGGCGGCTGGCGGCTGCTCGAACAGGCGGGGAGCGCCGCGCGCCTCGTCGTGGATTTCGAGGATGATACGGGGGGCAGGCACCGGGTCGCGGTCTCCGGCCGAAAGGGTGCGTATCAGGTCGATTGCGACGGCGAGACCGTTGCGATCGAAGCCCGCCAGGACGGCGAGCGGTTCATGCTTCGCTCCGGCGACCGCGCCTTCACGGCAAGGGTCGAACGCAGCGGGGCGAAACGGTTCGTAGCCGTGGGGCCGCTCCGGCAGGCCTTCCGTTACGTGGACCCGGCGGAACGGATGAGCAGCGCCAGCGCGGGGGCCAAATCCGGCCTCGATATCGCCGCTCCGACGCCGGGCCTTGTCGTCGAGGTGCTGGTGGCGCCGGGCGATGCCGTCGAGGCTGGCCAGCCGGTCGTCGTGCTCGAGGCGATGAAGATGATCCACAACCTGACCGCGTCGGGACCGGGCGTGGTCGCCGAGGTGGCATGCCGCAAGGGCGACACCGTGGCAATGGGTCGTTCGCTCATCCGTTTTGCCGGCGAAGCATAGGGGTGGCCGTGAATATCCCTGTCATGCTGACCGATGTCACCTTACGGGACGGATTGCAGTCGCTCCCGACTGTCGTCCCGACGCAACGCAAGATCGAACTCGTCCAGGAGTTGATCGCGGCGGGATGTTCACGACTGGAAGTGGCGAGCTTCGTTCACCAGAAGCTGGTCCCGACCATGGCCGATGCAGACACGCTGTGCACCCAGCTGCCGCGCGGTCGCGGGGTCGCCTATGGCGGCGTCGTGCTGGATGTCCGCGGCATGCACCGGTTCATGGCCGCAGACCTCGACTGGGCCGGCGTGGTCGTCGCAGCGTCCGACACGTTTCTCGCGCGCAACCAGCGTTGCGACAAGGCGGGAGCGCTGGAGCGGATTGCCGGCATCGAGCAATTGCGTCGTGGCAGCCGCGTGCGCATCAGCGGCTATATCGGGTGTTGTTTCGTCTGCCCTTATGAGGGGGCGATCGACCCGGCGCGTGTCGGCGAGCTGTGCGACGCGCTGCTCCAGCTCGGCGTCGATGACATCTATCTCGCCGATACGATCGGGCGCGGCACGCCTCCCGCAACGCGAAGGCTGCTGGACGAAGTGCTTCGGCGTGTTCCGCTCGACAGGCTCGGCGTCCACTTCCACGACACCTACGGTCAGGCCATCGCCAATCTCGATGTTGCCCTGCTGGCGGGCGTCCGCCGCGTCGATGCGGCGGCGTCCGGGTTGGGCGGCTGCATGTTCGCCCCGGGCGCAAGCGGAAACGTCGCCAGCGAGGACGTGCTGACGCTGTTCGACGGCCACGGCCTTGCGACCGGCATCGATGCGCGCCGGGTGGCGCAGATCGGCCAGTCGCTGTGCCGGGAACTCGGGCTGCCCAATTTCAGCAATGCCAGCCGCGCGCTGCTTGCTGCCCAAGAAATCCTGAATACCGGGGGAAACCGTGAATAGTATCTACTTCAGCGAAGAACACCGCGCGCTCCGCGAACAGATCGCCCGCTTCATCGACAACGAGGTCCGGCCCGCCGGACGGGCCTGGGAAGATCAGGGCTTCGTGCCGCGCGATGTGCTGCGGGCGATGGGCCAGCTCGGCTTCCTCGGCATTCGCTATCCGGCCGAATATGGTGGCGCCGAGCTGAGCCAGCTGGCGACCGTCGTCCTTGCGGAAGAGGCGGGGAAATCGGGCTTCGGCGGCTTCAGCGCAACCGTCCTCGTCCATACCGATATGGCGTCGCCCCATCTCGCGCATGTTGGCACGCCAGACCAGCTGGCCAAGTATATGCCGGCGGTGATCGCTGGCGAGAAGATCACGGCGATTGCCGTGACCGAGGCGGATGCCGGCTCGGACGTCGCGGCGCTGCGCACGACCGCACGACGCACGGACAAGGGTTGGGTGCTGAACGGCAGCAAGATGTTCATCACGAACGGCGTCCATGCCGACGTCTTCTTCGTGGCCGCGCGGACCGACCCGGCGGCCAAGGGATCGCGCGGCCTGTCGATGTTCATCGTCGAGAAGGGCACGCCAGGATTTCACGTCGCCCGGCCGCTGGAGAAGTTCGGCTGGCGTTCCTCCGACACGGCGGAGCTGGTGTTCGACGATTGCGAAATTCCCGCTGACGCGCTGCTCGGGGAGACCAATCACGGCTTCTACTCCGTGATGAAGAACTTCCAGAACGAGCGACTGGTCATCGGCGCGATGGCGATCGGCGAATGCTCGCGCGCGCTGGAGATCACGCGACGCTACGCCCGGGAGCGCAAGGCGTTCGGGGGCGTGCTCTGGGACAAGCAGGCGATACGGCAACGGCTGTCGGCGCTGGACGCCCGCGTCGAGGCGCTGCGCCAGCTCGTCTATCACACGGCCTGGCTGATGGAGCGAGGCATCGATTGCGTGAAGGAGGTCTCGATGGTGAAGGCCTTCGGCGGCGAGCTCGTCAACGAGGTCATGTACGCCTGCCAGCAGTTCCACGGCGGCTTCGGCTACATCCGCGACAGCGAGATCGAGCGGATGGTGCGCGATGCGCGGATCCTGTCGATCGGCGGCGGCGCCACCGAGGTTATGCTCGAAGAAATCGCCAAGCGCTACGAGTGACATTCGATGACCGAGAACCCAACTCAATTCGGTCCGTCGATGGATGACCTCGCGGTTGCTCCGCTCGCCTACGCCGCCAACCTGTTCGCGGGAAAGGTGGTGCTGGTCTCCGGGGCGGGAAGCGGCATCGGGCTGGCGATCGCCACGCTCTTCGCCCGGACTGGTGCGTCGCTGGTGATCTGCGGCCGCAAGGCCGACAAGCTGGATATCGCGCGCACCTTTCTCGAAGGCCTCGGTGCGAAGGTTGCGGCGGTACCGATGTCCATTCGCGATCCCGACGCCGTCGAGCATCTGATCGACGTGGCGGCTGGATGGGGCGGTCTCGACATCCTCGTCAACAATGCCGGCGGCCAGTTCCCGAAAGATGCGCTGGAAATCCCGATCAAGGGCTGGAACGCGGTCGTCGACACCAACCTCAACGGCACCTGGTACATGATGCAGACGGCCGCGCGCCGATGGGTCAAGGACGGACGTGGCGGAACCATCGTCAACATCGTCGCCGACATCTGGCGCGGCATGCCGCAGGTCGCGCATACCTGCGCCGCGCGGGCCGGGGTGATCTACCTGTCGAAGTCCGTTGCGGTCGAATGGGCTCCGCACGGCATCCGGGTCAATTGTGTCGCGCCGGGCATGGTCGAAACCACCGGGTTCGGGGTCTACCCGCCGGAGGCATCCGCGCGTTTCGCGGAGTCTAACCCGATGCGGCGTTGCGGTTCGCCGTGGGACATTGCCGGGGCAGCGGCATATCTCGCTGGCCCCACCGGGGCGTTCGTCACCGGCGAGGTCATTACCGTCGATGGCGGCCAGCAGATGTGGGGCGACGTCTGGCCCTACGGCGAACCCGCCTACTTCCGGAAAGAGGGAGCCGCGACGTGACAGCTCCTCTCCTTGAAGTCGACAGCCTCGCACTCTCGTTCGGCGGCATCGATGCGCTCACCGATGTATCGCTTTCGGTGCCTCCGGGCGCGCTCGTTTCGATCATCGGCCCCAACGGCGCTGGCAAGACCAGCCTGCTGAACTGCATCAGCGGCCGCTATCGCTCCAAGCGGGGGCGCATCCGCTTCGCGGGCAATGACCTGACGCGCCTGTCGCCGTCGGCGCGCGCCGCGTTTGGCATTTCGAGGACGTTCCAGAACCTCGCGCTGTTCAGCCACCTCAGCGTCATCGACAACATCCTGATCGGCCGACACCGGCGTTTTAGTCCCAATGTGCTGCTCGACGGCGTGTTCTGGGGACCAAGCCGGCGGCGCGAGGTGGAGGCGCGCGAGGAAGTCGAGACGATCATCGACCTGCTCGAACTTCAGCCGCTTCGGCATCAGATCGCCGGCACGCTGGCCTACGGGCAGCAGAAGAAGATCGAGCTGGCGCGGGCGCTGGCGATGCAGCCGCAACTGCTGCTGCTCGACGAGCCGATGGCCGGCATGACCCTGACCGAGAAGGAGGATATGGCGAAGTACATCGTCTACCTCAATCGCACGGCCGGAATGACGATCGTGATGATCGAGCACGACATGCGCGTCGTCATGGATCTGTCTGAGGACATTACGGTTCTCAGCTTCGGCAAAGTCATCGCGCGTGGCACGCCCGACAAGGTCATGGCCGATCCGCAGGTGCAGCGGTCCTATCTCGGCGACCCCCAAATGTTCGACTCCATTGCCGAGGGGCGCGCGTGATGACCTTTCCTCAGCAACTCCTTGCCAATGCGCGACAGCTTCCTGCCTCGATGGTGGCCCTGCGCCAGAAGCGCTACGGCATCTGGCAGGAAATCGGCTGGCGCGAATATGCCGACCGGGCGATCGCGACGGCGCGCGCCCTGCTCGCCAGCGGGGCGAAGAGCGGCGACCGCGTTGCCATTATCGCGGCCAACCGCGTCGAGTGGCTCTATGCCGAACTCGGCGCTCAGGCGATCGGCGCCTACGCCGTCGGCATCTATCTGGAATCGACTTCCGAGGAGATCCTGCACGTCGTCAGCCAGTGCGACGCCTCCTTCGTCTTCGCGGAGGATCAGGAGCAGGTCGACAAGCTGCTCGCGCTCGGCGATGCGATTCCGAACGTCCGGAAGATCGTCTATTTCGAGCCGAAGGGACTCGACGACTATCGCGATCCGCGCGTCGTCAGGATGGAGACGTTCTGGGCCGCACTTGGCGACACGCCTCCATCCGTCGCGGCTGTCGAACAGTTGATCGCCGATGGGTCGGAAGACGCCATCGCGGTCCTCGCCGTGACGTCCGGCACGACCGGCGGACCGAAGCTCGCCTGCATCACCTATTCGGCGATGGGCAAGATGGCCGAAGGCATGAACCGGGTCGATGCCAAGCATGTCGGCGACAACTACCTCTCGGCCCTGCCTATGCCTTGGATGGGCGAGCAGATGTCCGTCGTCGGCTGTCACCTTGCGGCACATTTCACCGTCAACTTCCCGGAGAATCTCGAAACGGTCGCGCAGGACATCTACGAGATCGCGCCGAATTTCATCGTCGGCCCGCCGCGGTACTGGCAAAATCTCGCTTCCCAGATCTATTCGGGCATCGAGGACACGACGCCCTTCAAGCGACTGATGTACAGGCTGCTTCTGCCACTCGGCACGCGCTACGTCGCGGCTGCCGAAGCGCAGAGGACCAGCCAGAAACCGATCCCGCTATGGGTGAGGGCAGGGCGTCAGCTCGCCGAGACGCTACTTTTCAGCCATCTCAAGGACGGCCTGGGCCTTGCGCGGATGCGCATTCCGATGACTGGCGGCGGAAGCTTGGCGCCGGATACGATCCGGCTGTTTCACGCACTCGGCATCCCGCTGAAGCAGGTCTATGGCCAGACCGAATTGTGTGGCATTTCGGTCATGCACCAGGGCGCGGACATCGCCTTCGACAGCGTTGGCCGACCTCTGCCGGAAACGGAGATCAGGATCGCCGAGAACGGCGAAATCCTGACTCAGAGCCCCGCGGTTTTCTCCGGCTACTGGAACAATCCGGCGGAAACCGAGAAGACGCTGGTGGATGGCTGGCTGCATTCGGGAGATGCGGGGTATATCGACCGCGCTTCGGGGCATCTCGTGGTCATCGATCGGCTGCGCAACCTTTGCCACCTCGACAACGGCACTAGTTTTTCGCCGCAGTTTCTCGAGGATAAGCTGAAGTTCGTTCCGGCGATCCAGGAGGCTGTCGTCTTCGGCGACGGAAAGCCGTTCCTGGTCGCGCTGATCAACATCGACGGCAAGATCGTCAGCAACTGGGCCGAAAGCAAGCGCATCACCTTCACGACCTATCGCGATCTCGCCGCGCATCCGCAGGTGCGTGACATGATCGCGGCGCACGTCCGGCAGATCAATGCTGGCCTGCCACCGGAATACCACCTGAAGAAGTTCGTGCTGCTCCCAAAGGAGCTCGACGCCGACGACGGCGAACTGACCCGCACCAACAAGGTGCGTCGGTCGGTCATCGAGAAGAAGTACGGCGACGTGGTCGACGATCTCTACCGCAAGGGCGCGATCGCGGCGAACCTGTCGATTGATGTCGCCCTCCGGTCGGGCAAAACCCAGCGCCTCGACGTCGAAATTGCCATCAAGGAGCTCGCATGAGCTGGTCTTCGCTGCTCTCGCTCATCGTCAACGGCGTCGTCGTCGGGTCCGTCTACTCGATGGTCGCCCTCGGATTCGTCGTCATCTACAAGACGACCCGCGTCATCAACTTCGCCCAGGGCGAGCTTCTGCTCGTCGGGGCCTATGTGTGCTTTGCACTGACGGTCAACTACCAATTGCCGTTCTGGGTGTCCTTCCTCATGACGGGCATCTTTTGCGGCATTCTCGGCTACATCATCGAAAGGGTGGTGCTACGCCGGGTCGTCGGTGATCCGATCGTCTCGGTCATCATGATCACGCTCGGTCTTTCGATCGTGCTCAGGGCGATTGTCGGGGCCGTTTTCGGCGTCAACTCGCAGATCATACCATCGCCCATCCCGGACGGCGCCGTCATGATCGGCGGGGTTCCGGTATCATACCAGTATCTGTTCAGCATGGCGTTCTCGCTGGTGGCCATGGTCGCCTTCGGCGCCTTTTTCCGCTGGACGCGTCTGGGCCTGGCGATGCGCGCGACGGCAACCGACCAGCAGGCGGCCATGGCCATGGGCATCGACGTCGGTCGGATATTCGCGGTGTCGTGGGCCATCGCCTGCGTGGTTTCGGCCGTCGGCGGTGTGCTTCTCGCGACCATCAGCGGCGTCAATCTCGGCGTCTCGCATTTTGGGCTCAAGGTCTTCCCGGCGGTGATCCTCGGCGGTCTCGACTCGGTCGTCGGCGCGGCTATCGGCGGCATCCTGATCGGCGTGATCGAGAATGTCGCGGACGGCGTGTTCAAGAGCATCCTGGACATCGACGGCTTCCGCGATGTCGCCGCCTTCGCCCTGCTTGTCGTGGTGCTGATGGTCCGCCCCTACGGACTGTTCGGCCAGCGCGCTATCGAAAGGATCTGAGCTGTGAGCAGCGGTGAATTCATCGTCCGGCACGAGCAGGCGCTGCGCCTGTTCCCGACGAAATGGGGGCGGGTACGGATCGCAGCCGCGGTCGCCCTCGTGCTTGCCCTCCCGATCTTCGCGAACAGCTATCAGCTGGGGCTGGCGAACCTCATCTTCATCAACATCATCGCGGTGCTCGGCCTCAATGTCATCACCGGCTTTACCGGCCAGATTTCGATCGGCCACGGCGCATTCCTTGGCGTCGGCGCCTATGCGTCGGCCTATCTGGTCAGCGTCGTAGGCGTGCCGTTTCTCGTCGCGGTGCCGGCCGCGGGGCTGGTCGCCGCCGTGGTCGGGAGCTTCTTCGGCATCCCGTCGGTCCGCCTCAAGGGGCTGTACCTCGCCATCGCTACCCTAGCGGCGCAGTTCATCCTGGAATTCGTGTTCAAGGGCTGGACCAGCGTCACGGGCGGCACGTCGGGCATGTCGGCGGGCGCGCCGCAGATCTTCGGCTACGAGATCCACGGTGATCTGCCATTCTACTGGATTCTTCTGGCAGCGGCGGTCCTGTCGCTGCTGTTCGTGCGGAACCTGACGCGGACCGCAACCGGGCGCGCGCTCATGGCGGTGCGTGATCACGACCTCGCGGCCGAGATCATGGGCATCAACCTGTTCCGGACCAAGGTCCTCGCCTTCGCCATCGGCTCGTTCCTCGCCGGTATCGCTGGAGCGCTGTGGGGCCATTACGTCGGCTATGTCACGCCCGAGCAGTTCGGGCTGGGGCTGTCGATCAGCCTGCTCGTCATGGTCATCGTCGGTGGGCTGGGAAGCGTGCTCGGCTCGGTGCTCGGGGCGATTTTCGTAACGCTGCTCCCCGAGGCGCTGACGACCGGCGCCACGATGCTGGTGTCGGATGCCTCGCGGCTGACCGACATGCTCGCATTCCTCAGGGAAGGCCTGTTCGGTGCCTTGATCATCGTGACCCTGATCGTCGAGCCCGCCGGGCTCGCGGCACGGTGGGAGCGGATCAAGATGTACTGGTCCCTCTACCCCTTCGCGCGGTGATGAATTCATGCTGACCGTCGAGAACATTGAAGTCGTCTTCAATTCCTACGTCCTCGTGCTCAAGGGCCTGTCGCTTCAGGTCCGGAGCGGCGCGATCACCGCGCTGCTCGGCACCAACGGCGCGGGCAAGACGACGACGCTGAAGGCGATATCCGGCCTCCTGGGCACCGAGGACGGCGAGGTGACGCGCGGGCGCATCACCTACGGAGGCGAGGACATCACCCATATGGCGGCCGACCGCAGGGTAGCCGCCGGCCTCATGCAGGTGATGGAGGGGCGGCGCATCTTCCAGGACCTGACCGTCGAGGAGAATCTGCGCGTCGGTGGCTATCTGGAACGCGACGGGCGCAAGATCGCCGCGCGCCGGGAACTGGCCTACGACTACTTTCCGCGCCTGCGCGAGCGGCGAAACCAGATCGCGGGCTTTCTGTCGGGCGGCGAGCAGCAGATGCTGGCCATCGGCCGCGCGCTGATGTCCGGCCCTCAGGTCGTCATGCTCGACGAACCATCGATGGGCCTTTCGCCCGTGCTGGTTCAGGAGGTCTGCGACATCGTCCTGCGTCTCAATCGCGAGCAGGGGCTGACCATCCTGCTGGTCGAGCAGAACGCCCGCTTCGCGCTCGCCGTCGCGGACTACGGCTACGTCCTCGAGGACGGCAAGGTGGTGCTGGAGGGCGCCGCCCGGGATCTGCGGCACGACCAGAACGTCCAGGAATTCTACCTCGGCGCGGGCGCCAATGACCGGGGTCGCTTCAGCAGCGTGAAGTGGTACCGGCGCAAAAAGCGGTGGGTCTAGGATCATGAAGCGGGGAGAGGGAGTGTTCGAGCGCATTGCGCGCCTCGCTTCGGACCTGCCGGACGGTTCGGAGATCACGCAGCGAATGGGCCGCGCGGGACTTGCCCACGACGGGCTGACCCCGTCGAATTTCGCAGCGGTGCCGACCTTGTCGAAGGGAAAACTCGCCGCCGTGCAGGAGGTGGCGGACGGCTTCGGCCCGGTCTTGCCGTTCGGTGGGCTCGCGGAGGTCTCGCGGATCTTCCGTTCGCCCGGCGGAACCTACGATTTCGCCGGAGCTGGGCCGGACTACTGGGGCTTTGCCGCCTATGTGAAAGCAGCCGGCATCGGCCCTGACGACATCGCCATTGTCGCGCTCGCCTATCAGGGGACGCCGGGCGCCTTCATGTTCGATGAGGGGCTGCAATCGGTCGGCGCGACGGTGATCCCAACGGGAACCATGGGGAGCGAGGCGGTCCTGTCGCTCATCCAGGACCTGCGCCCAACGGTTTTCGTCGGCACGCCCAGCCATCTCATCGGGCTCATCCGGCGTCATGAGGAGACAGGCGCGAACTGGCAGGGGACGATGCGGCTGCGCGCCGCCCTACTGGCGGGCGAGCGCCTCACGGACGATGTTCGCGTTTTCCTGGCGGAGCGCGGCGTCGCCTCGTGGCAGGCCTATGGCACGGCGGAAGCCGGCCTTATCGGTTACGAGTGCGACGTCCATTCCGGCCTTCATGTCCGCAGCGACATTCTGGTCGAGATCTGCGATCCGGCGACCGGCCAGCCGCGTCCCGACGGCGAGGCGGGCGAGGTCGTCGTGACCATTCCCCGCAAGGTCTATCCGATGCTGCGGCTGGGAACCGGGGACGTTTCGGCCTTCGCTGGCGGCGAGTGCCCCTGCGGGCGCGTGGAGAAGCGGCTTGTCGGCATCCTCGGCCGCACCGATGAACTGACGAAGGTCAGGGGCATGTTCATCCACCCGCGCGACATCGCGGTGCTTGCGGCGGAGGTTCGGCAGGCGAAGCGGCTCTGGGTCGAGGTGCATCGGGACGCGGATGGCGACGACGTTCGCATCGTCGTCGAACCGATGATCGACCCGCACGAGAGTGGACTCTTCGAATCTGTCGAGCAGTTGTTCAGGCAGCGATGCGGCTTGCGTGGGCGCGTGGTGGTGGTGCCGCAGGGGACAGGCAAGGACGGCGCGCTCGTCCGCGACATGCGCTCGAAGTAGTTCGCCGGCCCTCGAAGCATCGGATGCCCGCGTGTCTTCGGAACAGCACCAGAACCGCAATCTGAGCGCCGATTGACATCGCGGCAACGTCGAACCAATGAAGCGGACGCAAGATCAGCAATGTACAACCGCACCGGGGCCGGGACATTGGAAGCAGATTCTCCTCGCGACATGAGACAACGAATTCTGGACGCGGCTGCCCGGCTCTTCGCGCAAAACGGCATTGCATCGACGTCAATGCGGGAGATCGCCAAGGAATGCGATATTCTCGCGGGGAGCGTATATTACCACTTCAAGTCCAAAGACGAGATTATTACAGAAATTCTAAATCTTGGCATCGAGCGCGTTACAGATTCTGTGGTAACGGCTCTTGCGCAGATCGAGGGGAATGCGAGCTTCCGTAACTGCCTGCATGCGGCGGTACGGGCTCACCTCCAGGCGTTTCACGTCTACGGCGACTACACGGCAACGCACCTTCGCAATTTCAAGCAGGCCCCGCCGGATGTTCAGCTTGCCTGTAAAAAGGCCCGTGACGACTACGAAAACATCTGGATCGGCATTCTGGAGCGGGGGCGAAAGGACCGCGCCCTTCTGCCGGACATCGATCTGGGATTACAGCGTCTCCTGCTGATCGGCTCGATGAACTGGACTCTCGAGTGGTTTCACCCGCAGGGCAAATATACCCTCGACGAACTGGCTGATTCCGTGGTGCGCATGTTCATGGACGGCTGCGCGGTGCGAGCCGAGGCAGACTGAGCCCGGTTGATGTTGCCTCTCTGAGGTAATCCAGCTTGAAGTTCGTTCTGGCCCATCGAGAGGACCAGAACATCAGGCGCAGCCGCCACTCCGTCTCGCTTAGATCGTCTTGCGCCATCAAGCCAGTCGAATTGATCCGAGATCGTCAGGCAGGTGGGAACAGTCGCTGCGCGACGCCGAGTTAGAAATCGGTTGGCCGATGGCGGACGGATCAAGGTAGAGAGCAAGCATGTGCTCCATGTCGAGCCGAAGCTCTACGAGGTGCAGCATCTCCTCAACGCCGCGACCCTGCTCAACAGGCGAACGAGGGAACTGGCCGATCGCGACTGATCGATCGCTGCCACCGACGAATGCCTGATCAAGATCACCCCGCCGAGGCCTGTCGCCTCGCGGGGTCGTGGTGGTACCGGCGATGGGTCGGCGACTTCATCAGGAAGGGCCACCACCATGACCACCAACGCTACCTCCACCATCAAGCTGGCCGACACCCAACTCGTTGCCCTCTCGTCGGCGAGCCAGCGCTTCGATCGCTGCATCGTCACGGTCGAGCTGGAAAAGGGGCCCAAGGACCAGGAGAGCCGCTACCGGATCACGGCCATGTCGATCGTTGCCAAGGCAGCGTGATCGCGATGGCTACGGCAAAACTCGATCGGTGGAGTTCCTGCCGCCGACAACCTCAAGCGTCGCTGTCCCATCATGCTCGCGTCGAAACGGCCATGCCGTAATCCGCAGCCGAACACCCTCCAAGCCGGGGCCGGTCCGCTCTTTCAGAGGGATGACGATCCGGGGCGTTTGACCTGCGACGGTCTTAAGGTCCACGTCGCGAACACCGGACTTTGTCTTGTCTGGCAATGGCATGACGGCCGGCCAAGCAGGCCAGCCCAATGGTTCCTTCATGGTCGCGGCGGCACGCCGCCAGAGGTCCGGAATGTCGTCAGCCAAGCCGCGAGACGCCTTTTGCCGTTTCAGCCGTAACGACTAGGCTCAGGCGGCAGTTGTTCGGCAAGGGTGAGATGCTGGCAAATGTGACCTGTCCCCAATCTCCCCTAGGGTCCGGACTCAATTGAGCCAGTATGCGGTTGTTGCGGCGATGAGGACGGTCGAGAGGTAGTTCCGGGCGAGCTTGTCGTAGCGGGTTGTGACGCGCCGGAAGTCCTTGAGCCTGCACCACATGCGTTCGACGCGGTTGCGCTCCTTGTAGGCGCGGGTGTCGTAGGGAATGGGTGCTTTGCGGGAGGCGGTGGAGGGGATGACGGCCTCGGCGCCGCGCTCGGCAAGGCG
>NZ_JAEULY010000019.1 GCF_016793595.1 Phreatobacter sp. | reverse complement strand
CAGACACTGCTCCACCTGGGCCAGGTTCCTCACGTCTCCCCACCACCAAGGGTATTTACTTCACCTGCTTTTCGTACCCCGCTCCGCACATGGCCTCCACCCATTGATCTCCGACCTCTCCCCAGAGGCCGGAGACGTTATCTCTTCTGTTGTTCCGGATGTCTGGAGGAACGGCATAAGGCAGGGACGCCTTCAATCCTGGCGGCGTGGCCGACTTGAGTTGTGCGATCGCCTCCTGTCGCGATTTTTCGTTCAGCTGGCTGAACAGCGACGACACGGAAGGCTCGTTTGCCAGGTGCTCGATAATGTCCGCGACTGTTCGCTGTGGTTGGAGGGGAACGATTTCGGAGATCCTGCTGGTTCGCATCTCCGACAGCCACGCCATAGCCATCTGAACCTCCGTCACCATGTTCGGCCTCCACGTGAGCGACGGCTCATCTTATCATGGGCTACCGCTCCGGGACCAGAACCTCGCGCTTGCCGACGTGGTTCGCCTGGCTGACGACGCCTTGGTCTTCCATCATCTCCACGAGCTTCGCCGCCTTGTTGTAGCCGACCGAGAGCTTGCGCTGGATGTATGAAGTCGAGCACTTGCGGTCTTTCGCCACGATCGCCACCGCCTGGTCGTAGAGGGCGTCGTCGCTCTGGGTGTTGCCGCCGAGGCCAAGCACCAGGTCGAGCTCGGCGTCCTCGTCCGGGTCGGGGCCGTCGATGATGCCGTCGTGGTAGTCCGGGGTGCCGAGGCTTTTCAGATGGCGGACGATCTCCTCCACCTCCTCGTCGGACACGAAGGGGCCGTGGACGCGGGTGATCCGCCCGCCGCCGGCCATGTAGAGCATGTCGCCTTGGCCCAGCAGCTGCTCGGCGCCCATCTCGCCGAGGATGGTGCGGCTGTCGATCTTGGACGTCACCTGGAAGCTGATCCGGGTCGGGAAGTTCGCCTTGATGGTGCCGGTGATCACGTCGACCGAGGGCCGCTGGGTCGCCATGATCAGGTGGATGCCGGAGGCGCGGGCCATCTGGGCGAGGCGCTGGATGCAGGCTTCGATCTCCTTGCCGGCGACCATCATCAGGTCGGCCATCTCGTCGACGATGACGACGATATAGGGCAAGGGCTCGAGCGGCAGTTCGTCATTCTCGAAGATCGGTTCGCCGGTTTCCCGGTCGAATCCGGTCTGGATCAGGCGCTGGATGTTCTCGCCCTTCTCTTTGGCTTCCGCGATGCGGGCGTTGAAGCCGTCGATGTTGCGCACGCCGACCTTCGACATCTTGCGGTAGCGCTCTTCCATCTCGCGCACCGCCCATTTGAGGGCGACCACGGCCTTCTTGGGGTCGGTGACGACCGGGGTCAGCAGATGGGGGATGCCGTCGTAGATCGACAGTTCGAGCATTTTCGGGTCGACCATGATCAGGCGGCACTGATCCGGCGTCAGCCGGTAGAGCAACGACAGGATCATGGTGTTGATGGCGACCGACTTGCCCGAGCCGGTGGTGCCGGCCACCAGCAGGTGGGGCATCTTGGCGAGGTCCGTGATGACGGGATCGCCGCCGATGGTCTTGCCGAGCGCGATCGGCAGCTTTTCCTTGGCGGTGATGAAATCCTGACTCGCCAGCATTTCCCGCAGCAGCACGTTCTCGCGCTGGGCGTTGGGCAGTTCGATGCCGATGGCGTTGCGGCCGGCCACGAGAGCGACGCGGGCGGAAATGGCGGACATCGAGCGGGCGATGTCGTCGGCGAGGCCGATGACACGGTTGGAGCGGGTGCCGGGCGCGGGCTCCAACTCGTAGAGGGTCACGACCGGGCCGGGGCGGACATTGATGATCTCGCCGCGCACGCCGAAATCGTCGAGCGTCGAGGCCAGCGTCGTGGCGTTGTCCTGCAGCGTCTCCATCGACATGGAGGCATGCCGCTCGGAGGGCTTCGGCTCCGCCAGCAGGTCGAGGGGGGGCAGCTCGTAATTGTCGCCCGCGCCGTCGGGCGAAGGCAGCGGCAGCTTCTGCTGGACCTGCGCCGCGCGGGGGGCAGGCGCGGGCGCGTGGATGCGGGGCCCCGCCGCCGGCGCCGCGGCCGGCTTCGGCGGATCGATGTCGAAGGGCGGTTCGTCCGGCTCCGGCGCATGGGCGGGAGAGACGCTCGGCGCGTCGTCCAGATGCTCCTCGGCGGGGCGGCTGCGGCCGACGGGGGCGTGATAGGTGCGCGGCTGGCGCTCGGCCGGCGCTTCCATGACCGGCTCGCGGCGCACGCCGGAGCCGCGGCGCTGCGAGGGCAGGCCATCGTCATCCGGTTCGGTGAAGAAGGTTTTCGCGCGGGCGACCATGCCGGGTCCGCGCGGCCCGCCTGTTCCGGGCTCCGCGCCGGCCGCCTGGCGGGCGGTCTCGGGAGCTTCCGCCGCCATGCGGGCAAGCCGCGCCTTGGCGGAGAGCACGCCGTGAGCGAGGGCGCCGACGCCGCTCGACACGGTGCGGCCGATCAGGCCGGGCTCGCGATCGTCGTCGGCCGGCTTGCGGGCCTTCGGCGCGACGCGGTCGATCTCCTCCTCCAGCGTCACCGGCTCGGGGCGCATCAGGAGGCAGATGGCGATGGCGGCGAGGACGCCGCCGACGGCGAGGATGATGAGGCCGACGAGACCGCGCGTCGCCGCGTCCGGCCGGCCGAGCACGGCGGAGATGACGGCAAGGCCGCCGTCGCCGATGACGCCGCCGATACCGGTCGGCAGCGGCCAGCCGCGCGGCGCGGGCATGAGCGAGCAGGCGACCGCGACGGTCATGGCGGCGGCGAGGCCAAGGGGCACGCGCAGTGCCTCGCGGTCGAAGGCGCGGCTTCGCAGCAGGCGCCAGCCCCAGGTGGCGCAGATGGCGAGGAGAACGATGGCCGCGAGGCCGAAGAGCTGCATCAGCAGGTCGGCGAGGATGGCGCCGGGCCGGCCGACCCAGTTCTTCACCGGTGCGTTGGTGGCGTGGCTGAGCGAGGGATCGCCGGCCGTCCAGGTCAGCATGGCGAGCGCCGCGATGGCGACGGCGGCGAGCGTGCCGAGCCCAATGAGCTGGCGCAGCTTGCGGCGCATCAGGCCGCCGAGCCCTTCTGGAACCAGCGATGGTCCGGTCTGCCGGCGCGCCACGGCCATGTCTCTCGCATCCTGTCAGGGCGGCGGCCGGGCACCCGCATCCTCGCACATGCAGCCGCGCCGGGGCCTTCCGGTTCGTTGTCCGACCTTACCGAGGCAAGGGTTGACGGGGGATTAACCATGGCCCCGGGGGGACGGTGTCCAGGGCCGCGGTGACAAAAGAAAGCCCCCGGCGAACGGGTCGCCGGGGGCAGTTTCGCGGGGGCAAGCCGCGAAAACGTCAGAGGTTGTAGGCGCGCTCGCCGTGCTCGGCGAGGTCGAGGCCCTCGCGCTCGCGGTCGGCGGTGACGCGCAGACCGACGATCACGTCGACGATCTTGAAGATCACGAACGAGCCGATGCCGGACCACACGATGGTCAGCAGCACGCCCTTGATCTGCGCCCAGATGGCAGCGCCGAACTCATAGGCGCCGACCGCCAGTTCGCCCGGCTTCGACTCGTAGTCCGGGATGCCGGCGCCGCCGAGAGCCTGGCTGACGAGGATACCGGTGCCGATGGCGCCGATGATGCCGCCGACGCCGTGGATGCCGAACACGTCGAGCGTGTCGTCGTAGCCGAAGGCGTTCTTCACCGTCGAGCAGAAGATGAAGCAGACGCCGCCGGCGATCAGGCCGAGGATGATCGAGCCCATCGGACCGGCGAAGCCGGCGGCCGGGGTGACCGCGACGAGGCCGGCAATGGCGCCCGAGGCGGCGCCCAGCAGCGACGGCTTGCCCTTGGCCGCCCATTCGACGAACAGCCAGGAGAGCGTGGCCGCGCCGGTGGCGACGAAGGTGTTGATGGCCGCCATCGCGGCGGTGCCGTTGGCTTCGAGGTTGGAGCCGGCATTGAAGCCGAACCAGCCGACCCACAGAAGCGCGGCGCCGATCAGCGTCATCACCAGCGAGTGGGGAGGCATCAGTTCCTTGCCGTAGCCGATGCGCTTGCCGAGCACGATGCAGCCGACCAGGCCGGCAATGCCGGCGTTGATGTGGACGACGGTGCCGCCAGCGAAGTCGAGCGCGCCCCACTGGAAGATCAGGCCGGCATCGGCCTTGACGGCGGCGAGCTTGGCCTCGGCGGCGGCCTTGGCGGCAGCGTCGGTGCCGGCGGCGGCGACAGCCTTGACGGCGTCAGCGATGGCGTCGGGGCCGGCCCAGTACCAGACCATGTGGGCCATCGGGAAGTAGATGAAGGTGACCCAGAGGACCGTGAACAGCAGCAGCGCCGAGAACTTCACGCGTTCGGCGAAGGCGCCGACGATGAGGGCCGGCGTGATGCAGGCGAAGGTCATCTGGAAGATGATGTAGGCATATTCCGGAATGACCACGCCGTTGGAGAAGGTCGCGGCGGTCGAGTTGGTGTCGACGCCCATCAGGAAGGCCTTGGAGAAGCCGCCGATGAAGCTGTTGAGGCCGCCGCCGGAGGTGAAGGCGAGCGAGTAGCCGTAGGTCACGTAGATGATCGAGACCAGCGCCACGATGACGAAGACCTGCGTCAGCACCGACAGCATGTTCTTGGCGCGAACGAGGCCGCCGTAGAACAGCGCAAGGCCGGGAATAGCCATCATCAGCACGAAATAGGCCGAGAACAGCACGAAGGCCGTGTCGCCGTTGTTCGGCTTCGGCGGGGTCGGCGCGGCGGCGGGAGCCTGCGCGAGCGCCGGCTCGACGAGGCTTGCGGCGGCGGCGAGCGCCAGCCCCGCAATGCCCCACCGGGAAAGGTTGGACTTGGTCATGAGGGAACTCTCCAGGGAATGTCTGTTGGCGCGTCAGAGGGCGTCGATGTCGGTCTCGCCGGTGCGGATGCGCACGGCGTGCTCGATCGAGGTGACAAAGATCTTGCCGTCGCCGATCTGGCCGGTCTTGGCGGCGCCGGCGATGGCGGCGACGACCTTGTCGACGTCGCCGGCGGGTACCGCGACCTCGATCTTCAGCTTCGGCAGGAAGCTGACGGCATATTCGGCGCCGCGATAGATTTCCGTATGGCCCTTCTGGCGGCCGTAGCCCTTCACTTCCGTAACGGTGAGGCCATGGACCCCGATACCGGTGAGGGCATCGCGGACCTCCTCCAATTTGAATGGCTTGATGATCGCCATTACGATTTTCATGTCGTCATCCCCGATCTGGCCTCGCGGGACGCTGTCGTCGCGGGAGGCTCGCTGGTCTTTGTCGGCTAAAGCCCCGGCAAAGCCGCGGTCCGAACCGGACATGAGCAATCAAGTCGCGTGCCACGAGCTACCGCGACGCACAAAATCCAGTGAGATCAAATGGTTGGAGGGCGCGCGCGGCTACGCGTCCCGGCGCGAAGCCCGTCGATGCCTAAAAAGCGGGCACTTCTGGGCTGAGCCAAAGTTGCGGCTGACCGCGCAACGCGAATTCGCTCAAGAATGAGGCAGTCAGGCGGGCTTCCGGCGGGCCCGCAGCAGGCCTTCCTGCGCCACGGAGGCGACCAGCGCGCCCTCCCGGGTATAGATCGAGCCGCGGGTGAAGCCGCGCGAGCCCTGCCCCGAGGGCGATTCGTGAGCGTAGAGCAGCCAGTCGTCGGCGCGGAACGGCCGGTGGAACCACATGGCGTGGTCGAGGCTCGCCGCCTGCACCGACTGGTCGAAGAACGAGCGCCCGTGCGGCAGGTTGGCGGCGTCCAGCAGCGTCATGTCGGAGGCGTAGGCGAGCACGCACTGGTGGATGACGGGATCGTCGGGCAGGGCGCGCGTCGCGCGCATCCAGACGTGGAAGCGGCCCTCCGGCTGGCTCTCGCCGGTATAGCGGTCAACCTCCACGGGGCGGATCTCGATGGGGCGCTCGCGGGCGAAATAGCTCTTCACGTCCTCGGGCATGTCCGGCCGCAGTTCGGCGCGCACCTCCGATTCCGGCTTCAGGTCTTCCGGCATCGGCACGGCCGGCATGGCGAACTGGTGCTCCTCGCCCGTCTCTTCCGTGTGGAAGGAGGCGGAGAGCGAGAAGATGGCGGCGCCGTGCTGGATCGCCTTGACCCGCCGGGTCGAGAAGCTGCGCCCGTCGCGGGTGCGCTCGACCTCGTAGATGATCGGCGCCTTGGGGTCGCCGGGCAGGACGAAATAGGCGTGCAGCGAGTGCGGCCTGCGGCCTTCGACGGTGCGGCAGGCCGCGACCAGCGCCTGGCCGATGACCTGCCCGCCGAAGACGCGCTGCCAGCGGTCCTTCGGGCTCTGGCCGCGGAACAGGTTCACCTCGAGCGGTTCGAGGTCGAGGATCGACACGAGGCTTTCGACGGCGGAGGTCATGGCGGCAAGGGTCTCTGAACTGTTGAGCCGAGAAACCACTGCCAGCGCCCGCAGGTCAACCGCTAGTAGCGCTCGCCATCGTCATGGCCGGGCTTGTCCCGGGCATGACGTGGTGGGATCGGTGACCTTCCAAACAGTCTGTCAGGTCGCCGGCAGGCCGCGCTTGGTCGCCAGCGAGGCGCCGATGACCAGCACCGTCACCGCCGCGATCATCAGCGTGCAGATGGCGTTGATCTCGGGCGTCACGCCGAGCCGCACCTGGCTGTAGATGCGCATGGGCAGGGTCGTGGAGCCCGGCCCGGTGGTGAAGCTCGCGATGACGAGGTCGTCGAGCGACAGGGTGAAGGCGAGCAGGAAGCCGGCGATGACAGCTGGCGCGATGATCGGCAGGGTGATGCGGAAGAACACCTGCCATGGCGTCGCGCCGAGATCGGCGGCGGCCTCCTCCAGCGAGCGGTCGAAGGTGATCAGCCGCGACTGCACCACGACCGCCACGAAGCCCGACGTGAAGGTCGCGTGCGCCACCGTCACGGTCCAGAAGCCGCGGTCGATGCCGACCGAGACGAAGAGCAGCAGCAGCGACAGGCCGGTGATCACCTCCGGCATGACGATCGGCGCGTAGACGAGCCCGGAGAACAGCGTCCGGCCGCGAAAGCGCAGGTAGCGCGTCAGAGCGAGCGCTGCGAGCGTGCCGACCACCGTGGCAAAGGCCGCCGAGAGCGCCGCGACCTTCGCCGTCATCCAGGCCGCATCGAGGAGTTGGCGGTTCTGCCAGAGCGCGCCGTACCAGCGTGTCGAGAAGCCGCCCCAGACGGTGACGAGCTGGCTGGCGTTGAACGAATAGACGATGAGGATGACGATCGGCAGATAGAGGAAGGCGAAACCGAGCGTCAGCGCCGTGGCATCCAGGAAGCGGGAGCGGGAACTCATCGCGCCGCCTCCAGCTGCCGCGCCTGCTGGCGCTGATAGAGGATGATCGGTCCGACCAGCAGGACCAGCAGCAGCACCGCGACCGCCGAGGCCACCGGCCAGTCGCGGTTCGAGAAGAATTCGGTCCAAAGCGTCTTGCCGATCATCAGCGTGTCTGAGCCGCCGAGCAGGTCCGGGATCACCACCTCGCCGGTGATCGGAATGAAGCAGAGGAAGCAGCCGGCGACGATGCCCGGCAGCGACAGCGGCACGGTGATGCGCCAGAACGCCTTCCAGGGCGGGCAGCCGAGGTCGGCGGCGGCCTCCAGCAGCGTGCGGTCCATGCGTTCCAGCGCCGCATAGAGCGGCAGCACCATGAACGGCAGGTAGGAATAGACGACGCCGATCAGCACGGCGGTCTCGGTATTGGCGATCTGGAGCCGCTCACCGATCAGCCCGAGGCCGATGAGCAATTCGTTGAGCAGGCCTTCGGGCTTGAGGATGCCGATCCACGCATAGACGCGGATCAGGAAGCTGGTCCAGAACGGCAGGATCACCGCCATGACCAGCAGCGGCCGCCAATGCTCCGGCGCGCGCGCCATGGCGTGGGCGATGGGATAGCCGATGATCAGGAGGATCAGCGTGCCGGTGGCGGCGATCCGGATCGAGGTCAGGAAGGCGTCGATATAGAGGCGGTCGCTGGCGATCACCCCGTAATTGTCGAGGGAGAGTTCGCGCGCCTTGGCGAGCCAGCCGGCCGGGCCGTCGCCGAGCTCGAAGACCGGCACGTAGGGCGGGATGGCGGTCGCGACCTGCGACAGCGACATCTTGGCGACGATGGCGAAGGGCACGAGGAAGAACACCGCGAGCCACAGATAGGGCACGAGGATGATGGTGCGGCGGGCTTGGCGCTCGCTCATGGCGTCACCGCGTCAGCAGGATCAGGGATTCCGGCGCGACGCAGAGGCGCACGGGCTCGTCCCATCCGATCGGTCGCTCGACCATCCGCGAGGCGTTGGCAACCGCCGCGCGCAGCCGCCGGCCGCCGGCTTCGACCACATAGGTCGTCCAGTCGCCGAGATAGCCGATGTCGTGGACCACGCCCTCGATCATCATCCGCCCGCCGGTGACCGCATCCTCGGCGCGGACGAGGCGCGTCTTCTCCGGCCGCCATGCGACCGCGACCTCCTGCCCGACGACGAGGCTGTCTGCGACCTCCGGCACGGCCATGTCGCCGAGCGGCGTCGATACCATGATCCGCCGGCCATCGACGGCGGAGACCTTGCCCTCGACGATGTTGATGTCGCCGATGAAATCCGCGACGTAGCGCGTCGCGGGCGCCTCATAGATCATCGGCGGCGTGCCGACCTGCGCGATGCGGCCCTTGTCCATCACCGCGATGCGCGTCGCCATGGACATGGCCTCGTCCTGGTCGTGGGTGACGATGATGAAGGTCAGCCCCAGCCGCTCCTGCAAGGCCACCAGTTCGAACTGCGTCTCCTCGCGCAGCTTGCGGTCGAGGGCGCCGAGCGGCTCGTCCAGCAGCAGCACCTTGGGCCGCTTGATCAGCGCGCGCGCAAGCGCCACGCGCTGGCGCTGGCCGCCAGAGAGCTGATGCGGCTTGCGCGAGGCGAGTGTTTCAAGCTTCACCAGCTTCAGCGCGCCCGCGACGCGGTCGGCGATCTCAGGCCTCGCCACGCCTTCCATCTCAAGGCCGAAGGCGATGTTCTTCTCCACCGTCATATGCGGAAACAACGCATAGGACTGGAACATCATATTGGTGGGTCTGAGATGCGGCGGCACGCCGCCCAGGTCCTCTCCCGCCAGCAGCACGCGCCCGGCGGTCGGGGTCTCGAAGCCCGCGAGCATCCGCATCAGCGTGGACTTGCCGCAGCCCGAGGGCCCCAGCAGGGCGAAGAATTCGCGCTCATAGACGGCGAGCGACAGGTCGTTGACCGCCGTCTCGGTGCCGTAGCGCTTGGTCACGCCGTCGAACACGACAAGCGGTCTGGCGGCCGGGTCGTTCCAGGGCGCGAAAGCGGAGCGGACCGCGCCGAGGGCCGCGGTCGTCTTGGGCGTGTCGCTCACGATGAACTCAACGCCCGGTCTTGGCGCGCGTCCAGGCGCGGGTGATGACCCGCTGGAGCCGCGCGTCGGGGCTCGTCACGGTGAACAGCCGCGCCATCACCTCGTCCGGCGGATAGACCGAGGGGTTGTCGCGCACGGCCGGCGCGACAAGCGGCTTCGCCGCCAGATTGCCGCTGGCATAGGAGACGAAGCTCGCGACCTTCGCCATTACCTCGGGCCGGTTGAGATAGTTGATGAAGGCGTGGGCGAGATCGGCGTTCGGCGCGTCGGCGGGGATCGCCATCTGGTCGAACCACATCTGCGCGCCTTCCTTCGGGATGACGTACTGGATGTCGATGCCGTTGCTGGCTTCCTTGGCGCGCTTCTGCGCCTGGAAGATGTCGCCGGAATAGCCGACCGCCAGGCAGATGTCGCCGTTGGCCAGCGCCGAGATATATTCCGACGAGTGGAACTTGGTGACCAGCGTGCGCAGTTTCTGCACATGCGCGGCGGCGGCTTCCCAGTCCTCCGGCTTCTTGGAGTTCGGGTCGCGGCCGAGATAGCGCATGACCGAGGGCAGGAAATCCTCGGCGGTGTCGAGGAAGTGGATGCCGCAATCCTTGAACTTCGACAGTGTGTCGAAATCGAAGGCGAGCTTCCAGGAATCGAGCGGCGCGTCGGGCATGCGTTCGCGGATTTTCGCGACATTGTAGCCGATGCCGGTGGTGCCCCAGAGATAGTTCACGGAATGGGCGTTGCCGGCGTCATAGGCGGCGGTGCGGCGCAGGATGTCCGGCCAGAAATTGGTACGGTTCGGGATATTCGCGAAGTCGAGCCGCTGGTGGACATTGGCCGCGATCTGGCGCGACAGGAACGGCGCCGAGGGCACGACGATGTCGTAGCCGGTGCGCCCGGCCAGCAGGCGCGTCTCCAGCACCTCGTTGGAATCGTAGGTGTCGTAAGTGATCTTGGCGTTGAACTCGCGCTCGAAGTCGCGCAGCACCTGCTCGTCGATATAGTTCGACCAGTTGAAGATCCTCAGTTCCCGGGGCGCCTGCGCGGCGGCGGTTGCCGCAAGACCGAGCGTCGCGAGCGCGGCGACGACGAGCTTCGACAGGGAACGTGGGACCATGATGCCATCCTTCGCGGGGTGGAGCCAAACGGATGGCGCAATCTAGGCAAAGCGCCGGGTTTAGCAACAGCCCAAACGGTCGCGGAAATGGCCGGCGAGCGTGGTTTCGAGCTCGGGGAGGATCGCGCGGAACTGGCCGCGTTCCGCGACGCCGTTCCTGAGCCGGCTTCGCAACTCGTGCTGCAGCCCCGCGAAGTCGAAACCGGTCGGCCGTCCGTTCGCGACCACGGTGCGGCCCGCGACGATGGATTCCCTCAGGAGGGCGGCCGTGCCGCGCGCGAACAGCAATTCGATGGGCTCGACCTCCATCAGCGCGTCGGCATCGAGCGCCTTGCGGTCGAGGACGAGGAGGTCGGCCGGCGCGCCCGGTTCGATCCTGCCCGTCACTGGCGAGTTCAGCGTGGCGTGGCCCTGCGCCAGCACGGCTTCCAGCACCTGCGCGGGCTCGACCTCCTTGTCGAAGCCCCAGCCGGCATGGAGCGACCAGACGAGGCGCATCTCGCGGATGATGTCGTCGTCCTCGTCGAAGGCTGAGCCGTCGATGCCGATGCCGACCTTGCAGCCGGCCTTGATCATGGCCGCCACCGGCGCGATGCCGGAGCGCAGCGCGAAGTTGGAAGAGGTATTGACCGAGATGGTCGCGCCGGCTTCGGCGATCATCTCCAGTTCGTCGGGCCGCGCCCAGACGCAGTGGGCCAGCGTCAGGCGCGGTGACAGGAGGCCGATATCCTTGAGGTGCTGCACGATGCCTTGAGGAAACATGCGGTCGGCATAGTCGCGCTGATACTTCGTCTCGAGCAGGTGGATATGGACGCGCCGGCCGGTGCGCGCCGAGCCTTCCGCAATGGCCTCCAGCAGGCCCGGCGTCGTCCATTGCACGCCCTGCGGGCCGTACTGCACGTCGACTGTTGGCGAGCCGATGACCTCCGCCACGGCATCGACACGTTCCATCTGCGCCGCGACGGAAAGCGGCGGCGTCGACAGGAAGCGCTGCTCGATCTCTTTGCGAGCAGGCAGCGACAGCGCGTCAAGAATCGGCTGCCCATCGCCATAGACCAGCGGGTTCATGTCGCGCATGGCCACCGCGAAGGCGATGCGCAGCCCGGCATCGCCGGCGGCGCGCGCGACCTCTTTCGCCTCGGTCACATAGTCGGTGAGGCCCTGCACGCCGGTATAATGGACCATGGCCGCGCCCTGTCCGCCCATGACGGCGCGGCCGAACGGCACCGCCGCCGCGAGGTAGGGATCGACCGGCGCGAACAGGCGCAGGCGATGCAGCCAGGCTTCCAGCGGTCGCCCGAAGCCGCCGATGGACGAGGTGCGGATCGGCCGGCCGTGGTCGTGGGCATTGGCGAGCGCCGGCATGACGAGGAGGTCGTCGAAGGCAGCGCCTGCCTCGAGCGACTGGACGGCCGCGATCCTGTCGCCCTCCAGCGTGATGCGCGAGGGGCCGCGCGCGCCGGCGAGGTCGAGAATGGCGGCGCAGGTGATCTCGCGCATGAGGCAGCCTCCGGGCAGAGCTGATCGAGGCTTATCGCGCCATGCCGTTCCCGGCCAGCCTCACGTCATCGCCAGATCCTTGCGGTGCGCCCAGCCGGTGACCCGCTGCTCGAACACCGAGAAGATCGCGTAGAGCCCGACGCCGAGGCCGGCGAGGATGAACAGGCCGGCGAAGACCAGCGGCACGTTGAAGGTGGAGGAGGCCACCATCATCATGTTGCCGATGCCGAAATTGGAGGCGACCGTCTCGGCCACCACGGAGCCGACGAAGGCCAGTGTCACCGCGACTTTCAGCGAGGCGAAAAAGTAGGGCATCGAGCGTGGCAGCGAGACGTTCCAGAGGATGTCCCAGCGCGACGCCTTCAGCGTCTTCATGACGTCTTCCAGCTCCGGCTCGACGGTGGCGATGCCGGTCGCGACGTTCACGGTGATGGGGAAGATCGAGATGATCGCGGCGGTGAGGATGGCCGGCACGGTGCCGGCCCCGAACCACAGGACAAAGATCGGCACCACGGCCACCTTCGGGATCGACGAGAAGCCGACCAGCAAGGGGTAGGCGGTGTCGTAGGCGAGCTTGGACGAGCCGATGGCGACGCCGAACAGGATGCCGACGGCGACGCCGATCGTGAAACCCACCAGCGTGGTGTAGAGCGTCTGCGCGGCATGCGGCCGGATCGCCGGCCAGTATTCGATCAGCGCGGCGATGATCTGGGTCGGCCGCGGCAGCACGATGTCCGATACGCCGCCGATCAGGCAGGCCGCCTCCCAGAACACGAAGACGCCGACGATCAGGCCGATGGAGGCCGCGCGTTCGCGGATGAGTTCGCTGAGACGGTCCATGATCAATGCCCCCTAGAGCGTTTTCGAGCGAAGTGGAGACCGGTTCGCGGGAAGAGAAGCGCGCGAACAGCGTGCAAAACGCGACAAAACAATTCTCTACCGAACGATGCCGGTGCCGCCGCGCGCCTCGACGATGAGGCTGCGCAGCTTCTGGTTCAGCGCCACGAAATCCGGCTCGTAGGTCATGTCGATGGTGCGCGGCCGCGCGAAGGGCACGGCGGAATCATCGAGGATGCGGCCGGGCCGGGCGCTCATCACGCAGATGCGGTTGCCGAGAAAGGCGGCTTCGCGCAGGTCGTGGGTGACGAGCAGCACGGTGGTCTTCTTCGTTGCCCAGAGCTCCTGCATGATCTGCCAGAGCTCCTCGCGGGTGAACTGGTCGAGCGCACCGAAGGGTTCGTCGAGCAGCAGCAGGTCCGGCTCGTGGATCAGCGCCCGGCAGAGATTGGCGCGCTGCATCATGCCGCCGGAAAGCTGCCAGGGAAATTTGTCGCCGAAGCCCGAAAGGCCGACCTGATCGAGCAGGGCTTCCACCTTGTCGCGGAACTCAGTCTTGCGCTTGGCGAGGAACTCGCCCCGGAACGGCGGCACGATCTTCAGCGGCAGCATGACGTTGTCGCGGATGGTGAGCCAGGGCAGCAGCGTCGGGTTCTGGTAGGCCATGCCGATGCGGATCGGCGTCGCGCCGAGCTCCCGGCCGCCGACATAGACGTAGCCGGTCGAGGGCTTCATGAGGTCGCCGACCAGCCTCAGCAGCGTGGACTTGCCGCAGCCGGAGGGGCCGACAAGGGCGACGAAATCGCCCTTGTCGATCCTGAGGCTGGTCTCGGCCAGCGCCTGCACTTGTCTGTCGCCACGGCCGAAACGGACCGACACCTTCTCGAACTCGATGAACGCCCGCGCGTTCGACACCTGCCGCGACGTGCCTGTTTCCTGTGCAGGCACGCCGGGCGGGGGCGTGTCGGAGACGGCGGCAAGGGCGGCAGGCATCGGCATTTCCCGGTTTCGTCACGACATCCGGGACAAGGATCGCAAGACCGGTGCCAAGGGCGGCAAGGGTGGTGTCGGTTCGCAACGCGGTCGCGCAGGCGCGTCGCGTCGTGCATTGTGGCGCGACGCGAAGCGGAAGGGGGCTGTCATGGAGCTGGAGGATATTGCGCGGCGGATCGGCGCCCTGCTGGTGGAGCGAGGTGAGACGGTGGCCGTCTCCGAATCCTCGGCCGGCGGGCTGATCTCGGCGGCGCTGCTGTCGGTGCCCGGCGCCTCGGCCTATTATCTCGGCGGCGCCGTCGTCTACACGCCGAAGGCGCGTCAGGCGCTGCTCGGCATCAGTACGAAGGACATGGTCGCGGCGGGCATCCGCTCGGCGTCGGAGCCCTGGGCGGCGCTGATGGCGAGGACGATCCGCGACAGCCACGGCGCGACATGGGGCCTCTCGGAAACCGGCGCGACCGGTCCGACCGGCAACCGCTACGGCGATCCGGCCGGCCATGCCTGCCTCGGCGTCGAGGGACCGGTATCGCGGACCATCACGCTGCATACCGGCTCGGCCGAGCGCGAGCCCAACATGCGCGCCTTCGCGGCGGCCGCGCTCGGCCTGTTCGAGGATGTGCTGGAAGAGCGGTGACGGCCGGGCGGCAAGCGCCCGGCCGACGGGAGGCCATCAATCCCGAACGAGAATGTTCCGGAACTGCCAGGGGTCGGAGGCGTCGATGTCCTCCGGGAAGAAGCCCGGGCGGTTATCGAGCGGCGTCCAGTCGGTATAGGTGCCGATGACCGGACCGAGATAGGGCCGCTGCACGTCCAGGCAGCGGCGGAAGTCCATGTCGTCGGCCTCGACGATGCCGGCCTCCGGATTGTCCAGCGCCCAGACCATGCCCGCGAGCACGGCCGAGGATACCTGAAGGCCGGTGGCGTTCTGGTAGGGCGCGAGCTGGCGCGCCTCCTCGATGGAGAGCTGCGAGCCGTACCAGTAGGCATTGCCGGCATGGCCGTAGAGCAGCACGCCGAGCTCGTCGATGCCGTCCTCGATCTCGTCCTCGTCGAGGATGTGCCAGGTCGGCTGG
Source organism: Phreatobacter sp. (assembly GCF_016793595.1). GTDB lineage: Bacteria > Pseudomonadota > Alphaproteobacteria > Rhizobiales > Phreatobacteraceae > Phreatobacter. Next base: position 143,123 of record NZ_JAEULY010000019.1, on the reverse strand, counting down.
CGCTTGCCGGCCGCGCCGAACATCTCGTGCAGGGACAGCACCGCGTCGTTGGCGGGATGGTAGGCGTAGTGGCAGGTCGGCCGGTAGGTGACTTGGCCGGTCGCATCGCGCGCGGTGAAATAGTCGGCGATCGAGATGGCCTCGTTATGGGTGACGAGGTAGCCGTATTGCGCGCCCATGGTCGGGCACCAGGACCGGACGCGGGTATTCGCGCCGGGCTGGAGCAGGTAGATGGCCGCGCCGCAGCCGGTCTTGTGCGTACCGGCATTGGCCGGCATCCAGGTCTCGTGGGTGCCCCAGCCGAGTTCGGCCGGTTGCAGGCCCTCGGACACGAAGCCCTCGACCGACCAGGTGTTGACGAAGACGTTGGCCGGCTTCGGCTTCTTCGACCGCTGGGTGTCGCGCTCGGCGACGTGGATGCCCTTGACGCCGACCTTCGCCGCCAGCGCCGCCCAGTCCGCCTTGGTCGCCGGCTCGGTGAAGGCGACGCCCTGGTCGGTCGCGACATTCAGCAGCGCCTGCTTGACGAACCAGGACACCATGCCCGGGTTCGCGCCGCAGCAATTGACCGCCGTCGGCCCGCCGGGGTTGCGCCGGCGCGCGTCGAGCACCCGCTCGCGCAGCATGTAGTTGGTGCGCGCCGCCGCATCGGCGTCGTGATCGAAATAGAAGCCGGTCCATGGCTCGGCCACCGTATCGACATAGAGGGCGCCGAGTTCGCGGCACAGCTCCATGATGTCGACCGACGAGGTATCGACCGACAGGTTGATGCAGAAGCCCTTGCCGCCGCCCTGGGTCAGCAGGGGCGTCAGGATCTCGCGGTAATTGTCCTTCGTGAGACCCTTCTGAACGAAGCGGATTCCGCGTTCGTCGAGCAGCTTCCGGTTGGTATCGGCGGGATCGATGACCGTCAGGCGCGTCTGATCATATTTGAAATGCCTCTCGATCAGCGGCAAGGTGCCGCGGCCGATGGAACCGAAGCCGATCATCACGATCGGGCCGGTGATTTCATGATAGACGTGCCATTGGCTCATGCGAGGTCTCCGATCTTGCATGGGAACTGAAAACGGGCCCGCGGCGGCCAAGCCGTGGACCCGGATGAGGTAACGGCGCGCATTGGCCACGCCGCGACCCATCCGTCAACGCCTATTCCCGTGACGCGGCGATGACACGGGCCGCATGAACAGCGTTCCAGCCGCCGGAACCGGCCTGCGCGACGGGTGTTTCGCCGGCGCGCATCGGCCGCGCTAGAGTGGTCCGATGCGGGCAGTGCGCGAAGGCGAGGCATGGCGGCGAAGAAGGAACGCACGGTCGAGGAGCTCTATCGCGACGACCCCGAACGGGCCGATGCGGAGGTGTTCGGCCGCCGGGGCCGCGAGCGGGGCCTTGCTGCCGGTTCGGAGCGGGCCATGGCCGCCGCCGCCGGCGGCAGGGTCGCCCGGCCGGAGACCGTCCCCGCAGGGCTGGTTCCGCGAGGCGTGGCGCCGACTTGCCCGCTTGCCGGCAAGACGCCCGGCCTGATCCTCCTGCAGGAAACGCCGCTGGTCGCCGAGACGCCGGAGCACCTGCTCGACGACGAGACGACGCCGACCGGGCGCTTCTTCCTGCGCAATAACGGCCTGGCGCCGCCGGCCCTCGCCGATCCGGACGCCCATGCCTTCGTGGTCGACGGCGAGGTTCACGCGCCGCTGCGCCTGACCGTCGGCGAGCTGAAGAGCCGATTTCGCGCGGTCACCTATCGCCTCCAGATGGAATGCGGCGGCAATGGCCGCGCGTTCCACATGCCGGCCGCGCGCGGCAATCCCTGGGGCAACGGCGCCATCGGCTGCGCGGAATGGACAGGCGTGCCGCTCGCCGACGTGCTGGCGACGGCGGGCCTGAAGGACACGGCGGTTCATACCGGCCATTATGGGTTCGATCGGCCAGCGACCGGCGATCCGGCGCGGCCATCCATCTCGCGCGGCGTGCCAATCGCGAAGGCCATGGAGCGGCACACGCTCGTCGCCTTCGCCATGAACGGCGAGCCGCTGCCGCATGCCCATGGCGGGCCGGTGCGTCTCGTCGTGCCGGGCTGGCCGGGCTCGGTGTCGCACAAATGGCTGACGCGCATCTGGGTGCGCGACCGCGTCCATGACGGGCCGGGCATGGGCGGCACGAGCTACCGGGTGCCGACCGTGCCGGTGCCGCCGGGGGCGGAGGCCGATGGCCGCTCCGGTTTCGTCGATCTTGCCTCCATGCCGGTGCGCTCGATCCTCACCAGCCATGCGAGCGGCACGCGCCTGCCCGCCGGCCGATCGTCCCTGCACCTGCGCGGCGCGGCCTGGGCCGGCGAAAACGACATCGGGATTGTTGAGGTCTCCGCCGATTTCGGCCTGTCATGGACCGCGATGCGCCTGTCGCCCGCGCGCAATCGTTACGACTGGCGGCGATGGTCTGGCGCCATCCGCCTCGTTGGCGAGGGCTACCACGAGATATGGACGCGCGCGACCGACACCGCCGGCAATGTCCAGCCGCTGCGGGCTGCGGGCTGGAACCCGCAGGGCTATGGCTGCAACGCCATCCAGCGCGTGGCCGTGCTGGTGGGCTGATCTACCGGGATCGGCCTCGCTCCTGCACGCCCGCGCGGCGCGCTTCCAGATCGGTGACGGCGATGGCGCTGTTGTGGCGTTTCGACCAGTCGGCCTCCAGCGCCATGGCCTCGGCGAAGGGCTTGCCGTAGCCCTCGTCGACGAGCCGCTTGTAGTCGGCGAGGAAGGCCGCCGGCACTTCCGCGATCTCCTCGGCGAGCTTCATGACATCGCCCATCAGCTCGCCCGGCGGCACGGCGCGGCTGACAAGGCCCCACTGGCTCGCCTGTTCCGCCGAGACGAAGCGGCCGGAAAAGGCCATTTCCTTGGCGCGCGAGGGGCCGATGATGCGCGAGAGCTTCTGGCTGAGCCCCCAGCCGGGAATGACTCCGACGCGCTGGTGGGTATCGGCGAAGCGGGCGGTGCTGGAGGCCACGAGGATGTCGCAGGCCAGCGCCAGTTCGAAGCCGCCGGTGATGGCGACGCCGTTGACCGCGGCGATCACCGGCTTCGGGCATTGCTCGATGGCTTTGATCGGATTGGGCCGGGCGCCGTCGCCTTCCACCATGCCGAGCAGGCCAGGGCTGGAGCCGAGCTCCTTCAGGTCGAGGCCGGCGGAAAAGGCGCGCTCGCCGGCCCCGGTCAGTACCAGCGCGTGGACGCCGTCGTCGCGGCCGAGATCGAGAACGGCCTGCGTCAGCGCGCGGATCAGCGACTGCGACAGCGCGTTCAGCGCTTGCGGCCGGTTGAGCGTGAGAACGGCGACCGGCCCGCGCCGGTCGATGAGAAGGTCGGTCATGAGGTCACCCGCTTGGTCGTAGCGAGTGTGAAGCGCGAGGCCCGGCGATGCATCTCCCCGGTTCGGGGGAGATCAGCGCATCAGCGCCTTCTCGACTTCGGGGCGGATCAGATTCGCGAGGATCGCCTCGGTGATCGGCCCGACATGCTTGAACAGGATCGTGCCGTCGCGCCCGACGATGAAGGTCTCGGGCACGCCGTAGACGCCCCAGTCGATCACCGTCCGGCCGGCGGGATCGACGCCGACCAGATGATAGGGATTGCCGTTGCGGCCGAGAAAGCGGCGGGCGTTTTCCGGCTGGTCCTTCTGGTTGATGCCGGCGATGCGGATGCGATTGTCCTTCGCCAGTTCCATCAGGAACGGGTGTTCCTCGTGGCAGGGAATGCACCAGGAGGCGAAGACGTTGACGACCGTCACCTGACCCCGGAGATCCGCGGTGGTGAAGCCGGGGCGGCCGATGCCCTCCAGCGGCGCGAGAGCGAATTGCGGTGCCTGCCGGCCGACCAGCGCCGAAGGCAGACGCTGCGGGTCGCCCCTCAGGCCGATGACGAAGACGGCGACGAGGCCGCCGAAGACGATCAGCGGCAGGAAGGCGAGCCAGGACCGCGAACGCGGCTTGGGCGCGGTGGTGTCGGTCATGAGGAGCGTCCCGAACGGCGGGTCACGCCGCGCGCCTCGAGGTCGGCGATGACAGCCGTCTGCCGGCGATGATCGAGCACCACCCAGCCGATCAGGCCGAGACAGGTCAGCGCCGTGATCGCATAGGAGGCGAGAATGAAGAAGGCGTGCGGATCGTTCATCAGCTGGCCTCCGCTGCCGTCCGGATGCCGACCGGCGGCATCTCGCGCTGCGCTTCCATCAGCCGCATCGCGCGCACCCGGCGGCGCAGCACCTCGTTGCGCATGGCGGCGAGGTGCAGCGTCACGAACAGCGCGGTGAAGGCGAGCGCCGACACGATGAGCGGCATCAGGATCGAGGCGTGGATGGTCGGTCCGCCGAGGCGGATCACCGAAGCCGGCTGGTGCAGAGTGTTCCACCAGTCGACCGAGAACTTGATGATCGGCAGGTTGATCGTGCCGACGAGGGTCAGCACCGCCGCCGCCCGGCCGGCCCGGCCGGGGTCATCGACCGAGCGCCAGAGCGCGATCAGGCCAAGATACATGATGAGCAGGACGAGCTCGGAGGTCAGCCGCGCGTCCCAGATCCACCACGTGCCCCACATCGGCCGGCCCCAGAGCGAGCCGGTGGCGAGGCAGACGAAGGTGAAAGCCGCGCCGATGGGCGCTGCCGCCTTGGCCGAGACGTCGGCCAGCGGGTGGCGCCAGACCAGCGTGCCGAGGGAAGCCAGCGCCATCATCGCGTAACAGGCCATGGACAGCCAGGCCGCCGGCACGTGGATGAACATGATCCTGACCGTGCCGCCCTGCTGGTAGTCGTCGGGCGCGACGAAGAAGGCGAAATGAACCGCCGCCGCGAACAGCACGGCGGTCGCGAGCGCAAGCCACGGCAGCGCGCGCTGCACGAGGGCGAGGAACCTGGTCGGATTGGCGAGGTCGAGGAGCGCCATGGCGGCGTTCTAGGGCGACTGGGCAGGCGAGGCAATGCGGCGGATCAACCGGGCGATGACGATGCCTTGATTGCTGCTGCCCCGGACAAGCAAACGGCCCGGGCGCTGCCCGGGCCGTCGCAGGCTCGATCGGGAGAACCGATCAGAAGCGGTAGTTCAGGCCGGTGCGGATCGTGTGGCTGGTGTAGCCGACACGCGGCGCGAAGGAGATCGCGTTGTAGGTGCCGCGGCCGAGATCGGTGTAGCGATACTCGAGCAGACCCGACCAGTTCTGGGTGAACTTGTACTCGCCGCCGGCGCCGACGGTCCAGCCGAAGGCCGTGCGCGACTGCGAGGTGGCCAGGATGGCGTCGTTCAGGCGGACATTGCCGAGGGCGAGACCACCGGTCACGTACAGCAGCATGTTGTCCTGGACCGCGTAGCCGAGACGGGCGCGGAGCGAGCCGCTCCAGTCCTGCTTGGCGCGGATGTCCGACGGGGTCAGGTCGATATAGCGGCGCGAGACCGTCGAATAGGTCAGGTCACCGGCGATACCGAGCACGACGCGGTTGATCTGGTAGTCGTAACCGGCCTGGACGCCCGCGAGGAAGCCCGAGGAGCCGCCGAGGCGGTAGCCGACGTCGTTGCGGAAGTTCGAGCCGAAAGCGCCGCCGAGATGGGCACCGACGTAGAAGCCGGTCCAGACGCCCGCGGGGGCCACCGGAACGTAAACGGTGTCGGCGATCGGCTGGCGGCGCGGCAGGTCGGCCGCGAAAGCCGGGGTGGCGAGGGTAGCGGCAGCGGCCACGGCCCAGAGGATCTTCTTCATAACCAACTCCTGTCCCACGAACGTCGCCGGAGTTCGCCTCCTCGCGCCGTCCCGTATTCTGTGCGGTGAACTATCTATAACCGCATTCAGTTCAATTTTCGCGGCTTCTTTGGTTCCGTCGTTAATAGTCGGTTACCCGTCGGAGAGCCTGCTAGCGTTCATTCGCGAACAGGTGACTCATAGTCTGCCGTTCTTGGCTGAAATGAGGCACGAAATGCCAAGTCATATTTGGAAATAAAGCGTTACAATCGTAAGATATACATATAATAACTATTGATATTGAGATAATACGGCCAACTCTTCTTCCGGCTTGTGGCGCAATCGTGGCGAACGGAGGTCGTTTCGCAGGCGCAGCAAGAGAAGCGGCCCGGCAATTCCCTGCTACGTCAGGGGTGTCGCGGCGGCATCGCCGCAGGCGCCAGTGCTGGGCCGGTTCATTACTGACAGGCCAAGGTTCGGGCCACTGCTAGCAGCCGTGGCCGAATGGCAACGCCTGCTTTATTTGCGGAAGTCAGGCGAAGCGCAGAGGATCGGATCATGGGGCAAGGCGGCATAGCGCTGGTGACAGGCGGGGCCCGGCGGATCGGCGCAGCCATCGTCGAGGCGCTGGCGGCCGCCGGCTATGCCGTGGTCATCCATGCGAATCGCTCGACAGCCGAGGCGGCGGCGCTTGCCGCGGCCATCGCGGCGCGCGGCGGCAGGGCTTCGGTGGCGCGGGCCGATCTCGCCGAACCCGCCGAGGTCGACGGCCTGATCGCGGCGGCGGCCGAAGCCTTCGGCCCGCTGACGCTGCTCGTGAACAATGCCAGCGAGTTCGTCGAGGACCATGTCGGCTCGCTCACCCGCGAGGTGTGGAACCGCCAGTTCCGCGTCAACCTCCAGACGCCGTCCTTCCTCGCGCAGGATTTCGCGGCTCAGGCGCCGGACGGCTCGGTCATCGTCAATGTCGCCGACCAGCGCGTGTTCAAGCCGACGCCGCAATTCTATTCCTACGGCCTGACCAAGGCCGCCCTGGTGACCGCGACCGAGACCATGGCGCAGGCGCTCGCCCCCCGCATTCGCGTCAATGCCGTCGCGCCGGGCCCGGCCGCCGCCAATATTCGCCAGCACCCCGAGGATTTCGCCCGGCAGCAGGCGGCAACCCTCACCGGTGCCGGCAGTCCGCCGCAGGCGGTGGCGGAGGCCGTGCTCTATCTGGCCCGCGCGAGCGCCGTGACCGGCGTCACCCTGCCCGTCGATGGCGGCCAGCGGCTGATCTGGCAGACGCCGGATGTCTGGGGCATCAGGGAATGAAGCGCCCGCGCCCTGATGCCACGCATCGGACGCCCGCATCGCCTATATATCGCTCCTGATGAGTCGCCCCGGCCAGACCAATATCGAACCCGACCTGACCGATCCCGAAGCCCCCGAGGCGGAGGAGACGGAGGCGCTCGTCCTCGATCTGGCCGTCGAGGACGAAACCGCCCCGGCCGAGGGTACGGTCGCCGCCGGCATGGAGGTGATCAAGGCGGCGGTGAAGCACGCGCCCAAGGGGCCCGGCGTCTACCGCATGATCGATGTGAAGGGCGAGGTGCTCTATGTCGGCAAGGCGAAGTCGATCGCCAAACGGGTGATCTCATATGCCCGCCCGACGGGGCTGGTCAGCCGCATCGCCCGGATGGTCGCCGCGACCACCGCCATGGAGTTCGTCTCGACCAAGACCGAGACAGAGGCGCTGCTGCTCGAAGCCAATCTGATCAAGCAGTTGCGGCCCCGCTTCAACGTGCTGATGCGGGACGACAAGTCCTTCCCCTATATCCTCATCACGGGTGACCATCCGGCCCCGCGCATCGCCAAGCATCGCGGCGCGCGCGTGCCGAAGGGCGACTATTTCGGTCCCTTCGCCTCGGCGCAGGCGGTGGGACGCACGATCAACGCGCTGGAACGCGCCTTCCTCGTGCGCTCCTGCTCGGACGCCGTGTTCGAGAGCCGCACCCGGCCCTGCCTCCTGTTCCAGATCAAGCGCTGCGCCGGTCCCTGCACCGCCGAGATCGCGCCGGCCGACTACGATGTGCTGGTGAAGGAGGCCAAACTGTTTCTCTCCGGCCGAAGCCAGGCGGTGAAGCAGTTGCTTGCGAGGCAGATGGAGGAGGCCGCCGAGACCATGGAGTTCGAGCGGGCGGCCGTCTATCGCGACCGCCTCGCCGCATTGTCGGCGGTGCAGTCGACGCAGGGCATCAATCCTCGCGGCGTCGAGGAGGCCGACGTTTTCGCCGCCGTGCAAGATGGCGGACAAACCTGCATCCAGGTGTTCTTCTTCCGCACCGGCCAGAACTGGGGCAACCGCGCCTATTATCCGAAGGCCGACCGTTCGCTGGAAGCGGCCGAGGTGCTGTCCTCCTTCGTCGCGCAGTTCTACGACGACAAGCCGCCGCCGGCCCTGGTGCTGCTGTCCCACGAGGTCGAGGATCAGGCTCTGCTCGCCGAGGCGCTGTCGACCAAGGCCGGCCGGCGCGTCGAGGTGCAGGCGCCGAAGCGCGGCGAGAAGAAGGATCTCGTCGATCACGCCGCGCAGAACGCGAGGGAAGCGCTCGGTCGCCAGCTCGCCGAGAGCGCGTCGCAGATGAAGCTTCTGGAGGGGCTGGCGAGCGCGCTCGGCCTCGACAAGCCGCCGCGGCGTGTCGAGGTCTATGACAATTCCCACATCATGGGCACCAATGCCGTCGGCGGCATGATCGTGGCGGGGCCGGAAGGCTTCCGCCGCAAGGACTACCGCACCTTCAACATCAAGTCGGACATCGCGCCGGGCGACGATTTCGGCATGATGCGCGAGGTGCTGGAGCGCCGGTTCAGGCGGCTTCTGAAGGATGCGCCGAAGCCGGAGGCGGGAAGCGAGCCGGAGGCCGAGGTCGCCGCTCCGGAAGAGGACGTGGCCGATACGTCTTGGCCGGACCTCGTGATCATCGACGGCGGGCCGGGTCAGCTCTCGGCGGCCGAGGCGATCCTCGAACGGCTCGGCATATCGGACGTGCCGCTGGTCGGCATCGCCAAGGGCCGCGATCGCGAGGCCGGGCGCGAGACCTTTCACATGACCGGCCGCGTGCCGTTCCGGCTCGAACCGCGCGATCCCGTGCTCTATTTCGTCCAGCGGCTGCGGGACGAAGCCCACCGCTTCGCCATCGGCACCCATCGCGGCCGCCGAAAGAAGGATTTGCGGTCGGCCGGCCTTGCCGAGATCGGCGGCATCGGCCCGACGCGCAAGCGCGCCCTGCTCAACCATTTCGGCACGCTGAAAGCGATCGAGCGGGCCAGCCTCGAGGACCTCCAGCGCGCGCCCGGCATCAATGCCGGCACGGCGCAGGCGGTCTACAACTTCTTCCATCCGCAGGGGTGAGGCTCAGCCGCCCTCACCCCGTCCGCGCGATTCCGCGATCAGGCGCTTTGTGGCCGTCTCGATGTCGTGCTGCAATCTGGCTGCGAATTCCTCCGGCGGCAGGCCCGGCGGAATCGGGTCGAGGAACTCGACCAGCACCGTCCCGGGCCGGCGGGTGAAGGATTTGCGGCTCCAGAACAGGCCGGCATTGAGCGCCACCGGCTGGCAGGGCACGTCGAGCCGCGAATAGAGGTGCGTCACGCCGTATTTGTAGTCCGGCGGGGCATCGACCGCCCGGCGCGTGCCTTCGGGGAAGATCATCACCTGGCGGCCGATCCCGACCGCCTTCAGCGCGCCGCGCGTGATCGATGCCAGCGCCTCGCCCTTGCCGCCGCGGTCCACCGGAATCTGCTTCGCCTTCCAGATCAGCCAGCCGAACAGCGGCACATAGGCGAGCTGGCGCTTGTAGACATAGGCCGGCCTGCGGAAGGGGATGAAGAAAGCGAAGGTCTCCCAGGCCGACTGGTGCTTGGCGGCGACGAGGATGGCCCCGTCCGGAATCTTCTCCATGCCGCGCCACTCGACATGCGTGCCGCAGATGACGCGCAGTGCCCAGAGGTTGCCGCGGCCCCAGACGAGGCCGATCCACAGGATCGGGCCGGAGCCGGGCAAAAGCACCATCGGCATGATGAAGATCATCAGGACGAGGGTCCAGAGATAGAAGAAGATGTTGAACGCGAAGGAGCGCAGGGCAAGCATCGGGCGGGCTCCTCCCGCCCTGCGGCGGTCAGTTTCGGGCCGTTCTCATCGGCATCGGTCGGGGACGCTCGTCGATCGGAGCGTCCAGCCTCACACCCACGGCGGCCAGCAGATATTTGGCATATTCAAAGCCGAGAATCTTCACGCTGGCGCGATCTTTCCACCATCCGGTGGGGTTGAGGGCGTCCGTCTGCACGGGATAGGCGACGAGCTGCACGTCCGGCAGCAGGTGCTGCAATTCCAGCATGGTGCGCGGCATGTGATAGCTCGACGTCACCACCAGCAGCGAGCGGAAGGCGTGGAGGCGCGCCCATTTGGCGGTCTCGATGGCATTGCCGCGCGTGTTCAGCGCCCGATGGTCGAGATCGATGCAGCAGCCGAGAAAGGGCAGGGCGGCCGGTACGGCGCGGGCGAATTCGCGTTCGCGCACCATCGGATTGACGCCGCTGACGAGCAGCCGGCGGCCATGGCCGGAGCCGAGCAGCCCGACCGCATCCGACACGCGGTAGGAGCCGCCGGTCATGGCGACGATGGCCTCGGTGCGCGGCGAGGACGGGTCGTAGGGGCGGGTCACCTCGTCGGCGAAGGACAGGAAGCCGCCGAACAGGCCGAGGACAAGCGATGCGAGGAGCGCGGGGAGCAGGAATCCCGGGCGCAGAATACGCCATACCCGCCGGGGGCGGGCAGCCGGGGCAGCCTGATTATGCGTCATGCCGCTCAGGGCGGCCTCCATGCGCACGGACGTCATTGTCATGAGCATACCACCGAATAAGGCGATCAGAAGTCGTTGCGGAGGCGGTCTGCCATGGCTGTTTCGGATGCGTTAAAGCTGCGGGCCGCGCCCCGGAACGGATCGCGCCCGGCCTCGCCCTTCGGCGGAGGTTGACCTTGCCCGTTCCGGCTGGTGTCGTGCCGCCCGACTGGAGGATCCCCCGATGAAAGCCGTTCTCTGCAAGGCCTATGGGCCGCCCGAAAGCCTTGTGGTCGAGGAACTCCCCGATCCGGCGCCGGGTTCCGGCGAGGTCGTGGTCGGCGTCGCGTCGGTCGGGCTCAACTTCTTCGACAACCTGATCATCAAGAACATGTATCAGGTGAAGCCGGAACTGCCGTTCTCGCCTGGCTCCGAATTCGCCGGCCGGGTCGTGGCCGTCGGCGAGGGCGTCGCCGGGCTGAAAGTCGGCGACCGGGTGGTCGGCAACTCCTCCCATGGCGCGGCGCGCACACATATCGTCGCCAAGGCGGCGATGCTGGCGCCGATCCCCGACGCCCTGTCGGACGATCAGGCCGCCGGCATGATCATCACCTATGGCACCACCATCCATGCGCTGAAGGATCGCGCGCAGCTGAAACCCGGCGAGACGCTGGCCGTGCTGGGGGCTGCCGGCGGCGTCGGCCTCGCGGCGATCGAGCTCGGCAAGGCCATGGGCGCGAAGGTGATCGCCTGCGCTTCCTCGGACGAGAAGCTCGCCTTCTGCCGCGAGCATGGCGCCGACGAGACGATCAATTACGCGACCGAGGATCTGAAGGAGCGCCTGCGGGCGCTCACCGGCGGCAAGGGGCCGGACGTGATCTACGATCCGGTCGGCGACAAGCTCGCCGAGCCGGCGCTGCGCGCCATCGCCTGGGAAGGGCGGTTCCTGGTCATCGGCTTCGCTGGCGGCGAGATCCCGAAGATCCCGCTCAACCTCACTTTGCTCAAGGGCTGCGACATCCGCGGCGTGTTCTGGGGCGCCTTCGCCCAGCGCGAGCCGCAGAAGAACCGCGAGAACCTCATGCAGGTCGCCAAATGGACTGCCGAGGGCAAGCTCTCGCTACATGTCCACGGCACCTATCCCCTCGAGAAGATCGCCGAGGCGCTGAACGAATTGACCAGTCGGCGCGCCAAGGGCAAGGTCATCCTCAAGCCCTGACACGGCCGTCCTGACGTTTGGGCAGGCGCGACAAAACAACGCGCCGAGCCCTTCCCGGGGCCTTTGGGACCGGGTGCGACACCATTTCGTCTTTCGTCATTGCAGGCGTTCCGCTTCAGAGCGGCCCCTCGTCAATAGCAACGGAGATGGTACGTGGAAGATCTTTTGAGGCTCGCAGCGGATCCGACCGCCTGGGCGGCCCTCGCAACGCTGATCGCCATGGAAGTGGTGCTCGGCATCGACAACCTGATCTTCATTTCCATCCTCACCAACAAGCTGCCCGCCGGCCAGCGGGAGAAGGCGCGCAAGATCGGCATCTCGCTGGCGCTGATCATGCGCCTCGCCCTGCTCGGCACGGTGGCGATCATCGTGACGCTGACCCAGCCGGTCATCTCGATCCTCGGCAAGGGTTTCTCCTGGCGCGACATCATCCTGATCGCCGGTGGCCTGTTCCTGCTCTGGAAGGCGACCAAGGAGATCCACCACAACGTCGATCCGCGCGCGGGTTCGCATGACGAGCCTTCGGCCGGCCGTGCGGTCGTGACCAATTTCGCCTCGGCGATCGGTCAGATCATCCTGCTGGATATCGTCTTCTCGGTGGATTCGATCATCACCGCCGTCGGCATGACCGACGAGATCGCCATCATGGTGATCGCGGTGATCGTCACCGTCATCGTCATGCTTGTCGCGGCCAATCCGCTGGCGAACTTCATCGCCGGCAATCCGACCATCGTCATGCTGGCGCTGGGCTTCCTTCTGATGATCGGCACGACGCTGATCGCCGAGGGCTTCGGCGCCAAGGTTCCGAAGGGCTACATCTACGCGGCCATGGCCTTCTCGGCCCTGGTGGAGACGCTGAACATGCTGTCGCGCCGCGCCGTCAAGAAGCGCGAGGCGAACGGCCATGGCTCCGCCGACCAGGAGGCGCCGGCGGACGGTCCGCGGATGCCGATGCAGCGCTGATCGTGATCAGGGGGCGGCGAGGAAACCCGCCGCCTCCGGCACGAGCGGGGCCGCCGCTACCGTGACGAGGTCTGCCTCGACGGCGGCGCGCTCCTCGTCCCGCTCGGCGATCAGATGAACGTGGACCTCCTCGGCCCGCTTCATCTGCGCGAGGCGCGCCAGCGCCCGTGGCGTGCGCGGTGCGCGACCCGCCCACACCGCCAGACGCGTGCCGTCCGGCTCGCGCCGGGCCAGCACGATGACTGCGCCCTCATAGGCCGGCGCCTCGCCGGCGCCGTGGACGGTCGCGAGATAGCGGCGGCCCGAGGCCCCGCGCCAGGCGTGAAAGCGTGAGACAAGGCCGGAAACCGCAAGCGCCGAAGGGCTGCCGGCATCGAAGGCGTGGATGATCCGCCGATTTCCGATTCGCTCTTTGTTCATGAGAACATTGTGCGAACATGGATGGCCGGCGTCAACGATCGCGATGACGCTTGCTGACAGCATTTGGCAGCAGGCTGTCAGTCGTCAGTGCCCTTCGGCCAGCGTGCCGCGCTGACGGGTATCGGACGCCCCGGCCCAGCCGCCCGGCACCGCCATGATGGCGTTGACATTGCCGAAGGCAGGACGCGGGGTGATGCGGTGGCCGCGCTCGGCCAGCAGCCGCAGCGTGTCCGGCGAGATGCCGTTCTCGGCGTCGATGGCGTCGGGCAGCCACTGGTGATGGATGCGCGGGGCGATGACCGCCTCGGCGGCGTTCATGCGGTGGTCGACGACGTTGAGGATGGTCTGCAGCGTGATGGTGATGATGCGGCTGCCGCCCGGCGATCCCGTCACTATCGCCACCCGGCCGTCGCGGAACAGGATGGTCGGCGTCATGGACGACAGCGGCCGGCGGCCCGGTCCCGGCAGGTTGGCGGCGCCCTGCACCAGCCCGAAGGCGTTGGTCGCCCCGGCCTTGGCGGCGAAATCGTCCATCTCGTTGTTCAGGAGGATGCCCGTGCCCTCGGCGACGAGGCCGAGGCCGTAGGAGAAGTTGAGCGTGTAGGTGTTGGCCACCGCATTGCCCCACTGATCGACCACCGAGAAATGGGTGGTCTGCTCGCCCTCGTGAGGCGCGGGGTCGCCGGGACGGATGTCGGCCGAGGGCCGGGCGCGCGCCGCATCGATCTGCGGCCGCAGGCGGTCGGCATAGGCTTTCGAGGTGAGGCCGCGCACCGGCACGGCGACGCTGTCGGGGTCGCCGAGATATTGCGCGCGGTCGGCATAGGCGAGTTTCATCGCTTCCGCCATCAGGTGGATGGTCTCGGCGCTGTTATGGCCCTTCGCGCCGAGGTCGAGCGGTTCGAGCAGGTTGAGAAGCTGGACGAGATGGACGCCTCCGGAGGAGGGCGGCGGCATCGAGGCGATGGCATAGCCCTTGTAGGTGCCGCGCACGACATCGCGGATCACCGGCCGGTAGGCGCGGAAATCCTGCACCGTCATGATGCCGCCATGGGCCGCCAACGCCGCGACGATGCGCTCGGCGGTCGCGCCCTCGTAGAAGCCGGCCGGGCCGCGCTGGGCGATCGCTTCGAGCGAGCGGGCAAGGTCCGCCTGCACCAGCCGGTCGCCGCGTGCGGGAGCCGTGCCGTCGGCCTTCAGGAAGATCCGGCGCGACGCGGGGAAGCGGCCGAGCCTGGCAGCGGCGCGCGGCAGGGAATCCGCGAGGTCTTCCTCCACCGCGATGCCGTCGCGGGCGAGGGCGATGGCCGGCTGGATCAGTTCCGCCAGCGAGAAACGGCCCGACCCATAGCGCCGGTGCGCCTCGGCGAGGCCGGCGACAGTGCCCGGCACGCCGGCCGCAAGTCCTGAATCGCGCGACAGGCGTGGGTCCGGCTCGCCATTGGGCCCGAGGAACATGGTCGGCGTGGCAGCGGCGGGCGCCGTTTCGCGATAGTCGATGGCGACCGTTTCGTTGCGCTCGGCGAGGTGGACCAGCATGAAGCCGCCGCCACCGATATTGCCGGCGCGCGGCAGCGTCACCGCCTGGGCGAAGCCGACCGCGACCGCCGCATCCACCGCATTGCCGCCGCGCCGCAGGATATCGACGCCGACGCGGGTGGCGGTCGCCTCCTGGCTCGCCACCATGCCCCTCGGCGCAAGCGCGGGGTGGATGCGCGCGGCATCCGAGATGATCGGCCATGCCGCCGGCGGAGCTGGCTGCTGGGCAGCGGCCGGGACGGCGACAAGGGTAAAGGCGGCGAAGGTAGCCGCCGCCGCCGACGGCCATCGGCGCATCAGTTCGTTCATCGTCATTCCCACCACATTGCTGACCGATACGATCAGGCCGGAAAGCGGATGGCCCCGTTGCGTCAGCGCCCCTTGGCAATCGCCTGTCACGCGCCATGATGACCTGACCGCGCCGATTGAGTCGGTCACTTTGCCGTAAAGTCCAGCCTGAAAGCCGCCATGCCCGCCCCCGACCGCATGCCGCCGATCCCGCCCTCGGCCTACAGCCCGGACCAGGAGGCGGCGGCAGCCGTTTTCCGCGCGCGGCGCGGCGTGGAGCCGTTCGGGCCCTATGCGCCGCTGCTGCGCTCGCCGGAGGTCATGCTGGACGTCGAGGCGCTCGGGCGGCGGCTGCGCTACGGCTCCTGCCTGCCGGAGAATCTCAAGGAACTGGCGATCTGCCAGGTCGCGCGGTCCTTCTCACAGCAGTTCGAGTGGTCGGTCCATGTCCGCGAGGCCGAGAAGGCCGGCGTCGCGCCCGCCATCCTCGCCGCGGTCGCCGACGGCCGCCGCCCGGAGGGGATGACCGACGATGAGGCGCTGATCCACGATTCGGTCGCCGAACTGATCGCGACGCGCCGCTGGTCCGACGCCACCTACGGACGGATCGTCGCCCGCTATGGCGAGCGGGGCGCGGTCGAGATCCCCGCCATGATCGGAATCTACACGCTTCTCGCCTATGTCCTGAATGTCGGCCGTACCCCGTCCGATGGTCCAGAGCTGCTGACGCGCTGGCCGGAATGAAGGCTTTGTGGCGTGCGTCCGCAACATTTCACATGCAGTATCCGGTAACCACGGCGGCGGATACCGCTTCAACCGATCGGCGAAGGGCGCCTAGCTTGGCACCATGATACCCACCGCGTCTCCCCCTGAAGGCGCCGCGATGAGGCCGGCCAAACGCTCCGCCATCGTCGGCTGGGTGCTGTTCGACTGGGCCGCACAGCCCTATTTCACCATCATCAACACCTTCGTCTATGCGCCGTTCTTCGCCAGCGCCATCGCGCGCAATCCGGTGGAAGGGCAGGCCATGTGGGGCTTCGCCACCAGCGCGGCCGGTTTCGCCATCGCCATCCTGTCGCCGCTGCTCGGCGCCATCGCGGACGCGTCCGGCCGACGCAAGCCGTGGATCGCCGCCTTCGGCCTGGTGCTGATCCTCGGCTCGGCCATGCTGTGGCTCGGCCGGCCGGGCGTGCCGGAGACGATCGCCATCGTGCTGATCGGCTTCGTGCTGGCGACCATCGGCGCGGAATTCGCCACCGTCTTCAACAATTCGATGATGCCGAACCTCGTGCCGGCGGAGCGGATCGGCCGGCTCTCGGGCCTCGGCTGGGCCATCGGCTATGTCGGCGGCATGACCTCGCTGATCCTGATGCTCGGCTTCCTCGTCGGCAGCCCGGAGACGGGCAAGACGCTGATCGGGCTCAACCCGCTGTTCGGCCTCGACCCCCTCGCCCGCGAGGGCGACCGCGCGGCCGGCCCGCTGACCGCGCTGTGGTTCCTCGTCTTCGTCATCCCGCTGTTCCTGTTCACGCCCGACGTGCCGGCGAGGATGGGCATGAAGGATGCGATGCGCTCCGGCGTCTCAAGCCTCAGGACGACCATCCTGGAGGTGCGCCAGTACAAGCGGGTGATGACCTTCCTGATCGCCAACATGATCTATCAGGATGGGCTGATCGCGCTGTTCGCGCTCGGCGGCATCTATGCGGCCGGCGTGTTCGGCTGGTCCACCATCGAGATCGGCTTGTTCGGTATCCTCCTGACCATCACCGGCACGGCCGGCGCGCTGCTCGGCGGCCGGCTGGACGACGCCATCGGCTCGAAGAAGGTCATCCTGGGGTCGATCGGCTTCCTGTCCTTTGCGGTCATCACCATCCTGATGATCGGCCGCGACCACATCTTCTTCGTCTTCCCGACCACGCCGCCGGTGCCCGGCGACGGCTTCTTCGCCACCGTTCCGGAGAAGGTCTATCTGGTCCTCGGCGGACTGATCGGGGCGGCGGCCGGCCCCTTGCAGGCCGCCTCGCGCGCGTTGCTCTGCCGGCTCGCCCCGCGCGAGCGCATCGGCCAGTTCTTCGGCCTGTTCGCGCTGTCCGGCAAGGTGACGGCCTTTGTCGGGCCGTTCCTCGCCAGCGTCATGACACTCGCCTTCAACGACCAGCGGGCCGGCCTCGGCGTGCTGGTCGTGATGTTCGCGATCGGCGCGGCGATCCTGATGACGGTGAAAACGGACCGGCCGGCGGCCTGAACCTTACCTCTGGCCCCACGGCGGCACGGAGCCGCCATAGCCGGGCTGGGGCGACGGCGCCTGCTGCATCATCATCTCGACCGTCACGGCCGTTCCCGACACCGAGACCATGAGCATCGACTTGCCGATGGTCTCGTAGTCGATGTCGATGCCGACAATGGCATTGGCGCCGAGCCGCTGCGCCTCCTGCATCATCTCCTGGAAGGCCGTGGTGCGGCCGTCCCGGAGCACGTTCTCGTAGGAGCCGGCCCGGCCGCCGACAATGTCGCGGATCGAGGCGAAGAAGTCGCGGAACACGTTGGCGCCGAGGATCACCTCGCCGGTCACGATGCCGTTGTAGCGGATGATGCGGCCGCCCTCGATGGTCGGCGTGGTTGCGAGCAGCATGAAGGTCAGGTCTCCGTCGTCGCCGCCGCCAATGTAGTGCGTGGGCCTCAGTGCCGGAAGTGGCGCGTTCCCGTGAACACCATGGCGAGGCCAGCCGCGTCGGCTGCATCGATCACTTCCTTGTCGCGCATCGAGCCCCCCGGCTGGATGACGGCGGTGGCGCCCGCGTCGACGGCGGCGAGAAGTCCGTCCGCGAAGGGGAAGAAGGCGTCGGAGGCGACCACCGAGCCCCTGGTCAGCGGCGTCGCCCAGCCGCCGGCCTGAGCCGCGTCCTCGGCCTTGCGGGCGGCGATGCGGGCGGAATCGACCCGGCTCATCTGGCCGGCGCCGATGCCCACCGTCGCGCTGTCCTTCGCATAGACGATGGTGTTGGACTTGACGTGCTTGGCGACGCGGAAGGCGAATTTCAGGTCGATCAGTTCACGCTCGCTCGGCGCGCGCCTGGTCACCACCTTCAGGTCCATGGCGTCGACGATCGCATTATCGCGCGACTGCACCAGCAGGCCGCCGGCCACGGTCTTGACCATGATGCCCGCCGCGCGCGGATCGGGCAGCCCGCCGGCGACCAGCAGGCGCAGGTTCTTCTTGGCCGCGACGATGGCGCGGGCCTCCTCGGTCGCGTCGGGCGCGATGATCACTTCGGTGAAGATCTCGACGATCTTCCGGGCGGCCTCGGCATCGAGCGTGCGGTTCAGCGCCACGATGCCGCCGAAGGCCGAGACGGGGTCGCAGGCCAGCGCCTTCTCGTAGGCCCCCAGCAGAGTGTCGCCTTCGGCGACGCCACAGGGATTGGCGTGTTTGATGATCGCGACGGCGGCCGTGCGCGCCGGGTCGAATTCGCCGACCAGCTCATAGGCCGCGTCGGTGTCGTTGAGATTGTTGTAGGAGAGCTCCTTGCCCTGCAGCTGGCTGGCGGTCGCGACGCCCGGGCGTGGTGTCGCGCGGTGGGGCGTTTTGTAGAACGCCGCCCACTGGTGCGGGTTCTCGCCGTAGCGCAGTCCCTGCGCCAGCGTGCCGCCGAAGGCGCGATAGGCGGTCGAGGTCTCGCCGAGTTCGTCGAACAGCCAGTTGGAGATGGCCGCGTCATAGACCGCCGTGCGCGAATAGGCCTTGGCGGCGAGGCGGCGGCGGAGATCGAGCGGGGTCGCGCCGCCATTCGCCTTCATGGCATCGATGACGGCGGCATAATCGGCATTGTCGACCACCACGGTCACGGCGTCGTGGTTCTTGGAGGCCGCGCGGATCATGGCGGGGCCGCCGATGTCGATGTTCTCGATCGTGTCGTCCCAGCCCGCGCCACGGGCGATGGTTGCCTCGAAGGGATAGAGGTTCACCACCAGCAGGTCGATCGGCAGGATGCCGTGCTCTTTCGCGGCGCCCTCGTGCTCGGCATTGCCGCGGATGGCGAGCAGGCCGCCATGCACTTTCGGGTGCAGCGTCTTCACCCGGCCGTCCATCATCTCCGGGAACCCGGTGAGTTCCGCGACCTCGGTCACGGCGAGGCCGGCATCCCTAAGGGTCTTGAACGTGCCGCCGGTCGAGACCAGCGCGACGCCGAGGCCCGCCAGATCGCGGGCGAAGTCGACGATGCCGGCCTTGTCCGAGACGGACAGGAGCGCGCGGGCGATCGGGCGGTTCGGCTGGCTGGACAAGGCGGCAGGCTCCGGCACGGCATCCGCGCACCGGGCGACGGATGCTCTGGGTGTGGAAATGTCCGCGCGCCTTAGCATGGCGCATCGGCCACCGGAACTGCCGGCGGCGCGATCATCACGGGATTGTCTGGCGGGATGCTCGCCGGCGGTCGTCAAGGCGCAACTGCCGAACGTGCCTGAAATCTACCGGACCAGCGTCACGCTGTCAAGGACAATATTCCTGTCAAAGCGGCAGCTCCGGTTCCGGCGCCGTCTCCTCAGCCGAGCGGGTGATGCGGGCGAAACGCTGGAACTGCCAGACCAGCCGGGGCGTCTCGGCCGACGAGGCGACCGTCACGGCGAGTTGCAGGCTGCGGCGCGGCCCCTCGGGCATGGCGAGGGCGACGCTTTCCTCGATCGTGACCGGCACGCTTGCCGAGAACTGCCAGGCCTCGCCGTTCGGCAGGCGCAGCAGGATCGAGCGGGCGCTTTCGGTCGGGATCGGCTGGACGGCCGGATGCAGATGAAAGCGCGCGACATAGGGACAATCCGGCCCGTCGACGACATCCTCGCCGTGCAGCCGGTCGCCGTTCTCGCCGAGGCGGAGGTTGCGGGCATGGACGATGCCGAGCCGTGACCCATAGCCGTCATGCGCGGTCGCCAGCGCCAGTCCGCTGCGCCGCGCCGTGACGCTGCGCGGCCCGGCGATCAGGGCGCCGCCGGCGGCGCCGAAGCGCAGGATGGTGGCGGATGAACGGTCGGCGACGGTCAGCGTCGAATGAGCCGCGCTCTTGCGCGCCTCGTCCCGCCAGGCCGCGCGGTGAATGGCGGGGGCGCCGCAATTCATCACGATCAGCTGCCGCGCGGAGGACAGCTCCAGCGCGAGGCAGCCGGCATGGGCCGCCGATGCATGGGCCGGCGGCGGCGGCGCGCCGGCATCGATGATCACCACCGTCTCGCCGGCCGCGAGCCGTTCGTAGCCGCTATGGGTCGCCGAGGGCGAGGCGACGCCGCGGCTGTCGTCATAGGCGAGCGCGGTGGCGACCTGATCGATCACCGTCGGTCCCATGCCGTTGAACCGCGCCAGCGACCCGTCGCCGAGCTGGAAGAAGCGGATCATCGGCATCAGCCGGTCGACGGCGGTGAGGATCGCCGCCGGCGGCGTCTCGTTGCGCGCCGAGAACAGCTGGCGCAGCGGCAGAAGGTCGAGCACCAGCGGCACGAGGACGCCGGGATCGCGGCTGACATGGCCGCCATCGGCGAGAATCTGCCGGCCGAGCTCCAGGCCGAGGCGCTTCGAGGCCCAGGCCAGCAGCTTCGTCTCGCCGTCGAGGCAGAGGCTGGCCCCGACCAGCGCCGTCAGCACCGAGAGCCGTTCGGCGCCGGGCGGAACGGCGCGATAGCGGGCTTGGAGCAGGCGGACCTGCCGCCACAGCGCGCGCGAAAATCGCCGGTAGAACAGGCCGTCGCCGCCCGCCAGCAGCAAACCGGAGGCGGCGAGCCAGGCCCGGATGCGCTCGGCGGCGATGGCGGGCGCCTCATCGGCGGGTCGGCCGATGTCGCCGCGGTCGAGATAGGCGAGGACGAGACGGCGGCCGGCCTCTGCCGCCTCCGGTGTGCCCGCCGCGCGCAGATGGCGCAGCCAGCCGAAGCTTGCCAGCGCCTCGGCCCATTCGGGGGTCGGCGCCTCGGCCGCGAAGGGATCGGCCGCGGTGACGATCCGTCCGGCGAAGACATTGACGCCGGCCATGATCTCGTCGGCGCGCACGGGATCGGCGGTTCTCAGATCCTGCGGCACGAGAAGGATGCCAGGCGACGGCGTCCGGCCGACGCGCATCTGGATCACGGCGAGGCTGATCGGACGCGACCAGAGGGCGCGATAGCGCGCGGCGGCGGCAAGTCTCAGCCCCGCCAGCCTCTCCCCGAACCATGCGCCTGCGGCCGACACCCCCGCCGCCGTCCTTTCCGGGCCCGGCGGCCGCTCCGCGGCGCAGTCCTCGGGCTCCCCGGTCTATTGAATCCCATGGGGAGCGTTTCCAACCCATTAACCAGTTTTGCGCTTTCATGCGGCTGTCCGCCGGCCCCGTGATCGCCGTGCGGCGCCTGCCGCTCTGGTCTTCGCGCTGGTTTTGGAGTTTGCGTCCCGTGTCCCGATCGGTCCTCCTGTCCATTCTCGCCGCGACCACTGTCCTCGCCTCGCCGGCGATCGCGCAGGAGCGTGTCTCCGGCCGCTACGAGATCCTGATCGGCGGCCTGCAGGTGGGCATTGCCGGCTTCGAGGGGCGGGTGTCGGGCGAGAGCTATCAGGCCTCCGTGTCGCTGCGCCTGTCGGGCGTGTCGCGGCTGGTCGCGTCGGGGCGTGGCTCGGCTACCGCGTCGGGGCGGATCGCCGGCGCTCGCGCCGTGCCGGCGAACTACCAGCTCACCCTCAATACCAGCCAGCAGAACGATGCGATCCGCATGGCCATGGCCGGCGGCTCGGTGCGCTCGCATTCGGCCGAGCCGGAACGGCCGGCGGCCGGCGACGAGGTGCCGCTGACCTCGGCGCACCGGCAGGGCGTGCTCGATCCGCTCTCGGCGGGTTTCTTCTTCGTCGGCGGCGCCGGCCCGACCGTGACGGCGGAGGCCTGCGCCAAGACCTTTCCGGTCTTCGACGGCCGCCAGCGCTACGACCTGTCCTTCTCCTTCGCCCGCACGGAGACCGTGAAGGCCGCCGGCTATGACGGCCCGGCGGTCGTCTGCAACGCGCGTTACCGCGCCATCGCCGGTCACCGGCCCTCGGTCACCGCGCCGATGGAGGCGAACCGCGACATGCAGATCTGGCTGGTGCCGGTCGCCGGGACGCGCGCTCTTGTCCCGGCCCGCATCTCCATCCGCACGCCCATCGGCCTCGCGCAGATCGAACCGACACGGCTCGAACTCGGCGCACCCGCGACAACCGCCTCGATCCGCGGCCGCGACTGACGGACCCTTGCCTCAAAGCACAGCGTACCGCCGAATTCTTGGGCAATCCCCCGCATCTGCCTGAAAAATGGGTTGCCGTCCGTAACGGCATGGTCTTTGCTGCCTCGATAATCATAACGGTGCCGGTTCCGGTCTCGGAACGGTCACCGTCCGGCCATGCCCCTAGGGTAGGTCGAGGCACAAACCGACTTCCAAGGGCCCATCCATGACCGAGTTCCGTTTCCGCCCCTCCCGCCGCGACGCCCTGACGCTTGCCGGCGCGGCTTCGCTGCTGCCGCTTGCCGCCCCGGCGGTCCATGCCCAGGCCACGAACAACGTGCGCTTCACCCTCGACTGGCGGTTCGAGGGGCCGGCGGGCCTGTTCCTGATGGCGCTGGAAAAGGGCCATTTCCGCGCCGAGGGCCTCAACGTCACGATCGACGCCTCCTCGGGCTCGCGCGAGGGCGTGACCCGCGTCGCCTCCGGCACCTACGACATGGGTTTCGGCGACTTCAACTCGATGATCCGGTTCCGCGACGAGAACCCGACCGTCGATCTCAAGGGCGTCATGATGGTCTATGACCGCCCGCCCTTCGCGATCATCGGCCGCAAGTCGCGCGGCATCTCGACCGACGTGAAGAGCCTCGAGGGCAAGAAGTTCGGCGCGCCCGCCCCGGACGGCGCCTATGCCCAGTGGCCGATCTTCAAGGCGGTCAACAACCTCAACGATTCCGGCATGAAGTTCGAGAATGTCGGCTTCCCGGTCCGCGAACCCATGCTGGCCTCCGGCGAGGTGGACGCCATTTTCGGCTTCGCTCATTCGTCCTACATCAACCTGAAGTCGCGTGGCGTGCCGGACGCCGACATCGTCGTGCTGCACATGTACGACTATGGCGTCGAACTCTACGGCAACGTGCTGATGCCGAGCCCGGGCTTTGTGAAGGACAAGCGCGACCAGGTCGCCGCCTTCAACCGCGCGGTCATCAAGGGCATCCGCGACTGCATCGCCGACCAGGCGACGGCCGTGAAACTGGTGCTCGCCCGCAACGACGTCGCGCGGCAGGAGACCGAGGCCGAGCGCCTCAAGATGTGCATCGACAACTACGTCGCGACCCCCTGGGTGAAGGCCAACGGCCTCGGTGGCGTCGATCCCGTGCGCCTCGCCAAGTCGATCGACCAGATCGGCCTGACCTTCACCTACAAGAACAAGCCGAAGCCGGAAGACGTGTTCGTCTCCGACTTCCTCCCGGCGGCCGGCGACCGCCGACTGGCCTGACCCTTGCTTCGATCTTGAGCTTGCGGGGGCGCGAATGCCCTTGCCCCAATTCAGGCCGAAAGTGACATCTCCTTGCGTCCCTTCGTCGAACTGACCGGCGTCAGCCACACCTATGCGACCGGCGGCACGCTTGCCGTCGACAGCCTCGACATCAAGGTCAACGAGGGGGAGTTCGCCGCTGTCGTCGGCCCCTCGGGCTGCGGCAAGTCGACGCTGATGAAACTGGCGACCGGGTTGCAATTCCCCCAGAAGGGCGCGGTCGTCGTCGACGGCAAGGAAGTCCGCGATCCCGTGAAGATGGCGGGCATGGCCTTCCAGGCGCCGACGCTGCTGCCGTGGCGCACGACGCTGGAAAACCTGATGCTGCCGCTGGAGATCGTCGAGCCGCACCGCTCGCGGCTCAGGAAGCACAAGGCCGAATATGTCGCCAAGGCCGAGGCCCTGCTCGAATCGGTCGGGCTGAAGGGCGCCGGCGCCAAGTTCCCCTGGCAGCTCTCGGGTGGCATGCAGCAGCGCGCCTCGCTGTGCCGGGCGCTGATCCACGAGCCCAAGCTGCTCATGCTCGACGAGCCCTTCGGCGCGCTCGACGCCTTCACGCGCGAGGAGCTGTGGTGCGTCATCCGCGACCTGCACGCGCGCATGTCCGGCACGCTGACGGTGATCCTCGTCACCCACGACCTGCGCGAGGCGGTGTTCCTCGCCGACCGCATCTTCTGCATGTCGTCGCGCCCGGGAAAGATCATCGCCGAGCGGGAGGTCGAGTTCGCCCGTCCGCGCGACATCGAAATCACCTACACCCCGCAATTCTCCGACATCGTCCATGACCTGCGCGCCCGCATCGCGGAAGCGCGCGCGACCGCATAAGG
This sequence comes from Phreatobacter sp., assembly GCF_016793595.1. Taxonomy (GTDB): domain Bacteria; phylum Pseudomonadota; class Alphaproteobacteria; order Rhizobiales; family Phreatobacteraceae; genus Phreatobacter. The sequence goes on along the minus strand of NZ_JAEULY010000019.1, from coordinate 118,803 downwards.
CAGACCATGGACGCGATCGCGGATTTTCTTCTGACCAGCTGGCCCGTGGCGCTGGTCATTGCCTGCGGCGCCTATGTCGCGTGGATCTTCGCGAAGGTGCTGATGTCCGGCGCGACCGATCGCGCCAAGCTGTCGCTGCAACTTGCCCCGCTGATCTGCACGGCCGGAACGTTCCTGCTGTGGGAACTGTTCTGCAAGGCGCTGTCGATCTCGACCTTCGTGCTGCCCGCGCCGAGCGATATCGCCATCTCGCTCTGGCAGTTCCGGCGCCAGATCGGCCTGCACTCGTTCCATACGGCCTGGATGACCATTGCCGGCTTCGGCCTGGCGGTCGCCTTCGGCATCGCGCTCGGCCTGCTCTTCGGCGCCAGCCGGTTCTTCTACGCGGGATTCTATCCGCTGCTGGTCGGCTTCAACACGGTGCCGAAAGTCGCCGTGGTGCCGATCCTCGTCATCTGGTTCGGCGTCGGCTGGCTTCCCGCCGTGCTGACCGCGTTCATGATCTCGTTCTTTCCCATCGTCGTGAACGTCGCGACGGGTCTCGCCACGATCGAGCCCGAGACCGAGGACGTCATGAAGGCGCTCGGCGCCACCAAGTTCCAGATCATGACCAAGATCGGGATTCCGCGCTCGCTGCCCTATTTCTTCGGCTCGCTGAAGGTCGCGATCACGCTGGCCTATATCGGCTCGGTCATCGCCGAATATAACGCCTCGCGTTTCGGCATCGGCAACCTGATGGCGCGCGCCTCCGCCGACTTCAACGTGCCGCTGCTGTTCGCATCCCTCATCGCCCTCGCGATCCTCGGCGTCGCCATGTACATGGCCACCGTCTGGCTGGAGAACCGGATGACCGGCTGGGCGCAGCGCTCGTCCTTCGCGGCGGGCTGAACAGGTGCGGTGAAGCTGCCGCTTGCCCCTTGCGCCGCTGGACCCCATAAATCGGGGCCCAGACGCTCCACGCATACGGCGGCCCCATGAAAGCCATTCTCGACGTCGTCCTGATCGCCCTCAACCTCTACTGGTGGATCATCATCATCTCGGCGGTGATGTCCTGGCTGATCGCCTTCAACGTGGTGAACTACCGCAATCAGGTCGTCGCCCAGATCGACACGACCCTGCGGGCGCTGACCGAGCCGGTGCTCGCGCCGATCAGGGCGCGGATGCCGAATTTCGGCGCGGTGGATATTTCCCCGATCGTGCTGCTGCTCGGCATCATCCTGATCCAGCAGGTCATCATCCGCTACATCTACCCCAACGTGTTCTGAGCGGCGGCATGAGCGACAGGCCCTACCGGATCGCCGATGGCCGCCTGATGGTCGATGTGCGCCTGACGCCACGTGGCGGTCGTGACGCACTCGACGGCATCGATCGCCTCGCCGACGGTCGGGGCGTGCTGAAGGCGCGGGTGCGGGCCGTGCCGGAGGACGGCAAGGCCAATGCCGCGCTGGAGGCTCTGGTGGCGTCGTCGCTTGGGGTCGCGCGGTCGGCGGTCAGCGTGGTTCAGGGCAAGACGGCGCGGGTCAAGACGCTTGCGGTATCCGGCGATCCCGCGCTGCTGGCCAGCGCCGCGGCGAAGCTCGTCGGAACCGCCGCCGTCGCGCTGATGCTCCTTGCGGGTTCCGGTCCCGCGACCGCGCAATTCCTGCCGCGCGGCGACATCTGCGCCGATCCCACCCAGTTCCTGCGCACGCGCGCAACCGTCGAACGGGCGGGTCTCGCGACGCCCGAGCGGGCGAGACTGGTGCGGACCATCCGCGCCGCGCAGCAACTCGCCACGGAAGCCTGTCCCAAGCGGGACGGCTGGCTGATCCGCCGTGCCGTCGGCATGCTGAACGCGGTCAATCGCGAGGTGCGCCTGCCGCCGGTCGATGTGCCATTGTTCCTGCGGGACTGACGGGGCCAGCGCAAGGGGGCGGTCGGCGCCTGCCTGGCTCAGCCCTTGTCGAGGATTCAGCCCTTGTCGCCCTGGGGGCCGACGGTGACGCCGCCATTGATCACCGCGACCGGGCCCTTGTGCAGCTTTTCGGCGATGCCATAGAGCTGCTCGCGGCGCTTCATCTCGTTCCAGACGTCGTCGGGCGAGATGCCCATGTCGACCCAGAGGACGGTGAGGTTGTAGATCAGGTCGGCGCTCTCGCGGACCACTGCCTCGCGGTCGTTGGTCACCGCGTCGAGGGACACTTCAGAGGCTTCCTCCACCAGCTTCTTCGCCATCTTGGTCCGGCCGCCCTGGACGAGCTTGGCCGTGCGCGAGGTATCGGCCACGTTGCGGCTGATCCGGGTCACGGCCTCGTGCAGTCGTTCGATGGTGCTGGACATCGTGTGCGGGTGGTCCTCGTTCCTGCTCGAATCAAAGGTCTATTTCAGCGGATGAATGACGCTGCCACAGAATTGCGGCCTGTCAATGATTGCAACCGAGACCATGGGATGCGCTGGCTGAAGCAGGGCTGAACGGAGGAAGCGGGTGGCGACGGCGGCTGCATCCGCCGATAAAGATAGGCATCGCTCCTCCTGCCCGACAGGCCTGTCGATGACCTCCCGCGAATGGGCCCTGCTGCTAGCGCTCTCTGTTCTCTGGGGCGGGTCGTTCTTCTTCGTGCGTGTCGCGCTCGATGGTCTGCCGCCGCTGACGCTGGTGCTGGCCCGCGTCGGCATTGGCGGGATCGTCCTGCTGGCGGTCCTCAAGGCCATGGGGCAGGCCTTTCCGCGAAGCCGGGAGGTCTGGGCGACACTCGCCGTCATGGCGCTGCTCAACAATCTGATCCCGTTCTCGCTGATCTTCTGGGGCCAGACCGCCATTCCCGCCGGTCTCGCGGCCATCCTGAACGCCACCACGCCACTGTTCACGGTCATCGTCATGCATCTGTTCACGGCCGACGAGAAGGCGACGCCGCCCAAGGTCGCCGGCGTGCTGACGGGTTTCGCCGGGGTCGTCGTGCTGGTCGGGCCCGCCGCCTTCGGCGCGCTCGACACGCCGCTCTGGGCGCTTGCCGCCTGCCTCGCCGCCGCCATCTCCTACGCGTTCTCGGGGCTCTGGGGCCGGCGCTTCAAGCCGCTGGGGCTGACCCCGGTCTTCACCGCATGGGGGCAGCTCACGGTGACGACCATCGCCATGCTGCCGATCGTCGCCATCGTTGACCGGCCATGGACGCTCGCCATGCCCGGCTGGCCTGTCATCCTCGCCGTGCTCGGCCTCGCGGCGCTCTCCACCGCGCTCGCCTACATCATCTTCTTCCGCATCCTCGACAGCGCCGGCCCGACCAACCTGCTGCTGGTCACGTTCCTGATCCCTGTCTCGGCGATCCTGCTGTCGAGCCTGTTCCTCGGCGAGCGGCTGGCATGGACGCATTTCGCCGGCATGGGCCTCATCGGCCTCGGCCTCGCCGCCATCGACGGGCGGCTGTGGAAGCTGGCGACGGGCAAGGGCTAGCGTCGGGCGCTAGCCTTCGCCGCCCGCCAGCAGGCTGGCATTGCCGCCGGCCGCCGCGGTGTTGACCGAGACGACCTGTTCCAGCGCGAAGCGCGGCAGGTAGTGCGGCCCGCCGGCCTTCGGCCCGGTGCCGGAGAGGGCCGAGCCGCCGAAGGGCTGCGTGCCGACCACCGCGCCGATCATGTTGCGGTTGACGTAGACATTGCCGTTGGCGAGCCGCTCGACGATCTGCTCGGCGACCGTGTCGATGCGCGAATGCACGCCGAGGGTCAGTCCCGTGCCGTTGCCGGCGATGCCGTCGAGAAGCTGCGGCAGGGCGCCCGCCTTCCAGGTCGTGACATGCAGCACCGGGCCGAAGACTTCCTCGGTTAGATCCTCCGGCCGCGTCACGCGGACGATGGCGGGCGGCACGAACAGGCCCTTCGGCGCACCGGCGGGAACGGGCGCCTGCCAGATGAGCCGGCCTTCTGCCTTTGCCCGGGCGACCACCGCATCGAGCTTCCCCTTCGCCTCGGCGTCGATCACCGGTCCGACATGGGTTGCGGGATCGGCGGGATCGGCGATCCTGAGTTCGGCCGCCGCGCCGCGGATCATCTCCAGCATCCGGTCGGCAATGTCCTCCTGCAGGCAGAGCAGGCGCAGCGCCGAGCAGCGCTGGCCGGCCGAGCGGAAGGCCGAGGTCACGACGTCGTCGCTCACCTGTTCGGGCAGGGCCGTGGCGTCGACGATCATGGCGTTGATGCCGCCGGTCTCGGCGATCAGCGGCACGATGGGGCCGCGCTTGGCCGCCAGCGCCCTGTTGATGATCCACGCGACCTCGGTGGAGCCGGTGAAGGCGATGCCGGCGACGCGCGGGTCCGCCGTCAGCAGCGCGCCGACCTTGCCGTCGCCGGGCATGAGCGCCAGCGCATCGGCCGGCACGCCCGCCTCGTGCGCGAGTTTCACGGCGGCGGCCGCGATCAGCGGCGTCTGCTCTGCCGGCTTGGCGATCACCGCATTGCCGGCCGCGAGCGCGGCGGCGACCTGGCCGAGGAAGATGGCGAGCGGGAAATTCCAGGGGGAGATGCAGACGATGGTGCCGCGTCCGCGCAGGGTCAGACGGTTCTCCTCGCCGGTCGGGCCGGGCATGAGCTGGCCCTCGCCGAAATGGCGGCGCGCCTCGGCAGCGTAATAGCGGCAGAAGTCAACGGCCTCGCGGATCTCCGCGACGGCATCGTCGAGCGTCTTTCCGGCCTCGCGCGCGAGCAGGTGACAGAGCATGCCGCGCTCGGCTTCGAGCCTGTCGCCGAGGGTTTCGAGAATCTCGGCGCGGCGCGACACCGGCGTCCGGCTCCAGCGCCGGAAGCCTTGCCCGGCGGCGGCGAAGGCGGCGGCGACGGTCGTCGCGTCGGCCTCCTCCACCGTGCCGATAGCACCTCCGTCGACCGGACTCGTGACCGGCCGCGCCGTGCCGGCCATGGCCTTGCCGCCGACCAGCGGCCGGGCAGCTGTTGGCGCGCGCGCTGCTCCCGCCGCGATCTCCGCCCTGAAGGCGGCGAGCGCGTCGCGATCACCGAACTCGACGCCCGCCGAGTTGAGGCGCGAGGGCGCGTAGAGATCCTTGGGTAGGGGCAGGCGATGCGGCCGCGCGTCACCAGAGGTGCCGATCCAGCTCTGCGGCCGCGTCAGCAGCGTCTCGACCGGGACGGCCGGGTCGGCGGAGGCCGAGACGAAGGAGGAATTGGCGCCGTTCTCCAGCAGCCGGCGGACAAGATAGGCGAGCAGGTCGCGATGACCGCCGACCGGCGCATAGGTCCGACAAGCCGCCTGCGGCAGGTCCGCGAGGAACTGGTCGTAGAGCGCTTCGCCCATGCCATGCAGACGCTGGAACTCGAAGCCTTGCGACTCGCCGGCTTCTTCGAGGATCGTCGCGATGGTCAGCGCGTTATGCGTGGCGAATTGCGGATAGAGCCGGGGCCGCGCGGCCAGCAGGCGGCGCGCGCAGGCCATGTAATTGAGGTCGGTCATCGGCTTGCGGGTAAAGACCGGGTAGTCGGCAAGGCCGCGCTCCTGCGCGCGCTTCACCTCGGTGTCCCAGTAGGCGCCCTTGACGAGGCGCACCATGAGCTTGCGGTCGTGCCGGGCGGCGATCTGCTCCAGCCATTCGATCACCGCCAGCGCGCGCTTCTGGTAGGCCTGAACGGCAAGGCCGAACCCGTCCCAGCCGGCGAGCGAGGGCGAAGCCAGCACCGCCTCGATTACCTCCAGCGACAGTTCCAGCCGGTCGGCCTCCTCGGCGTCGATGGTGAAATTGAGGTCGTGTGCCTTCGCGGCTTCCGCGAGCTTCAGAATCTGCGGCACCAGTTCGGCCATGACGCGCGCGTGGCTGACCGCCTCGTAGCGCGGATGCAGCGCGGAGAGCTTCACGGATATGCCGGGCCGGTTGGGCAGCGTCTCGTTGCCGGCGGTCTTGCCGATGGCCTCGATGGCGTCGCGGTAGGAGGCGAAGTAGCGCGCGGCATCCCCGGCGGTGCGCGCGCCCTCGCCGAGCATGTCGTAGGAGTAGCGGAAGCGGCGCGCCGCGCCGGCCCGGCCGAGCGCCTCGGCGATCGTCTGGCCCAGCACGAAATGCGAGCCGAGCAGGCGCATGGCCTGCCGGGTCGCCGCGCGCACGGTCGGCAGTCCCAGCCGCTTGCCGATCGTTTCCAGGATGCCTTCGGGCGTCTCGCCGGGATGGATGACGCGGGCTGTGACGCCGAGCGCCCAGGCGGAGGCCGATACCAGCCAGGCCTCGGACTTGGTCGCGCGATGCGCCCAGTCGGTGCCCGACAGCTTGTCCTCGATGAGCGCATCGGCGGTGCGCGAATCCGGCACGCGGAGCAGCGCCTCGGCCAGAACCATGAGGGCGAGGCCCTCCTTGGTGGTCAGCGAATATTCGCGCAGGAAGTCCTCGATGCCGCCCAGCCCGCCCGACCTGGCGCGGATCGCCGCGATCAGCTGCCGCGCATGGGCATCGATCCGCGCCTCCGCGGCTGCGGGAAGGCCGGCTTCCGCCAGCAGCCGGGCGGCAATGGCCTCGTCAGCTTCGGCATAGGGAGCGTCGAAGGAAGGCTTGGATGGCACGGGGGATCTCAGTGTTTGGCGTTCGATATCTCTACCATAAGCCAGCATGTCATGTGTTTCGATAGATTGTTTTCCAGTTTGACAGTGATAATCTCTACAATGATACACATTTACAGAGACTATCGCCGCCTGCCATGACCGCTCCGCTCGACAACCTAGACCGCAAGCTGCTCCGCCTGCTTCAGCAGGACGGACGGATCTCCAATGTGGAACTGGCCGAGCGCGTCGGCCTGTCGCCGACCGCCACGAGCGAAAGGGTGAAACGGCTCACCCGCGAGGGCATCATCGCCGGCTATGGTGCGCGGCTTGATCCGGTGAAGCTCGGCCGCGGCTTCCTCGTCTTCGTCGAGGTGACGCTGGACAAGACCACGCCGGATGTCTTCGACCGCTTCTCGGCTGCGGTGGCGCGCGCGCCCGACGTGCTGGAATGCCATCTGGTGGCTGGCGGCTTCGATTATCTCGTCAAGACGCGCGTCGCCGACATGGCGGCCTACCGCATCTTCCTCGGCGATGTCCTGCTGTCGCTGCCGGGTGTGCGCGAGACGCGGACCTATGCCGTGATGGAGGAAGTGAAGGCGACCGCCAGCCTGCCGGTCTGAGCCTGGTTCGGTGTAAACCCGCGACGCGGGCTTGTTGCATCCTCGCGCAAGGAGACTTCAGGTCTGTTCCGGCGCGGACCAGTCGCAGCCGATCTCGTCGCCGCGCGATGAGAAGCGCGCCGGGCCGGCAAGGCGATCGGCGTTCTCGCGCGCCTCGCGCGCGAGTTCCGGCAGGCGCCCGCCGCTGCCTTTGCCGCTGCGGATCATGACATCGATCGCGGCCAGGGCACGATTGAGCGCGGCGAGGGCGTCATTGTTCGGCATGGGGGCACCTGTCTGCGACTGAACCCAGGCAGGCTAGGAAAGGCCCGTTTCAGCCACACCCCTTTCACCGGCGGCAATGTTGCCGCCGCCGAAATATGGCTCCCGGCATCAGCCGGGCGTGAACAGCGTGCGACTCTCCAGCGCGGCATCGACCGCCGAAGCCGAATAGGGCAGCGGCACGTAGTCGCCCTTGATCCAGGTTTCGAACAGGTCGCGGTAGTGCGGCGAATTCGGGTCGCCGGACTGGCCGGGCGTGTTGACCACCACCGAGCGATCGAGATCGGCGAGGTCGGCAACGAAGCGGAACGACGAGCCCATCATCGTCCGGAAGTCGTTGGGACGATAGCCGGTATGCATCGGCGTCACGCCCGATCCCTGATGCGGCAGCGGCCCGATGGACCAGGCCTTGGCCGTGTCCGGCGGCAGCAGGAAGGTCAGCGGATGCTCGAAATAGCCGTGGTGCAGCTTGCCCCAGGCCCAACCGGCCGGATCGGGGCCGAGCAGCGTCTTCATCTCGGCATAGGCGGCCCCCAGCGAGCGGAGCAGGAGCGCGTCGCGGCCCTGCGCGGGGTTCGCGCCGAACCGGTCGTCGGGCTGCTCGAGCGCCTCCAATGTGCCATCGACGTCGCCGGGCACCATCAGGGCGTGGAGATCGGGCGCGACGAGCGCGTTCCACAGCCCCCTCTTGAGGTGGCGCGACCACCAGAGTTCGAACAGCGCGCCGGCGCCGGTCTCCTTCGTCAGCGCATGATCCCAGCCGGCGAGCAGGGCGAGCGCGGCGGCCGTATCGGCGTCGGTGCTGGCAAGGCCCGACAGGAGCTTGCCGAGGCGGCGTGCCGGGATCGACACGACGTCGGTCTGCAAGGCGCGCGAGGTTGCGAGCGTATGTGGCGAGACCGATGACAGCACTTCCTCGATGCGGGTCGCGCGGGCGCGGTCCACCCATTCGAAGCCGAACGGATAGGCCTGATGGTCCCAGCCGTCCGGCACGTTCATCTCGTTGGCGGAGAAGACGAAGCCGTGAGGGGGGTTGCGCACCAGCGGAGCTGCCGCGCGGTCGCGCCAGCCGGCCCATTCGTAGCGGCCGTCGCCGGGAACCGGCAGCAGACCGTCCCAGTTCGGGCGGATCGGGTTGATGCCGGCAGGCATCCAGGCGATGTCGCCGGCCTTGTCGGCATAGACGAGGTTGCAGGACGGCGTGCCCCAGGTCACCGCCGCCGCGCGGAACTGGTCCAGCGATTTCGCGCGCATCAGCTTGTGGGCGATCAGATAGGGCGCGGTGCCCGGCTCGAAGCCGGCCGAGCGGACCGCATAGGCGCGGTTCGCCTTGGTGTCGGTATGCACGACCGGTCCGTGGCGGGTGAACTTCAGCGCCAGGACCTGGTCCGGATGGCCCTTGACCGCGACGCGCTCCTCGACGGTCCGGAACCGCTCCCAGCCGCCCTGGTAGCGGTAGAGTTCGGGATCGTCGGGATTGGTCTCGTAGACGTAAAGATCTTCCTGGTCGATGTAGAAGATGGTCAGGCCCCAGGCCATGGTGCCGTTATGGCCGATCATCACGCCGGGCACCGAAGGCTCGCCCGCGCCGACCACGTCGAGGCCCGGACAGGTCAGGTGCACGATCGAGCGCAGCGATGGCATGCCGTGAAGGCGGTGCGGGTCCGAGCCGAGGATCGGCAAACCGGTATCGGTCTTCGAGCCGTGGATGGCCCAGTTGTTCGAGCCGGTATATTGCGCGTCGAGCACCACTTCGAGCAGGTCGGTGGTGACCCGCCATTTCGGCGCGTCCTCCAGCTTCGCCGCGAGACGCTCCTTCGAGAAGGTGGCGTTGGCGGTGGCGAGCTTGACGATGTCGAGCACGGCCATGGGCACCGAGGCGGGATCGAGCCCTTCCGGCACGACCGGCGTCACCCTGGGCTCCAGATAGCGGCGCAGCAGGTCGGTGCGGTGGTCGGCCTTGGCGAGAACCTGGCAACGGAGGATCTCGGACAGGGCGTTGCGCGAGAGCGAATGCGTGCGCACGCGCGAAACATCCTCGGGCGCCCATTTCGCCGGCTTCGTGCCGAGCAGGCCGAACTCGAACGGCAGCAGCGAGGGGTCCTTTTCGGTCATCGCGACGAAGGCGTTGATGCCGTTGGCGAAGGCGGTGAAGTTCGCCTTGGCTTCTGGTCCGTAGGCGGCGAACTCGGCTTCCGCGTCGCCGCGATAGAGGAACAGCCGCGACGCGCGGTCCTGTTCGAGATAGCCGGGGCCGAAATCGGCGGCGAGCAGGCCGAGCCCGCGCTTGCGGAACAGGTCGATCTGGAACAGCCGCTCGCGGGCGGCGTGGAAGCCCTGAAGGAAGAACAGGTCCGGCTCGTTCCCGGCCCGGATGTGCGGAATGCCGTTGGCATCGATCCCGATGGTGCCGGGCGCGGACAGGCCGGGCATGCTGAGCGTTTCGGTCTTGGTCATGGATGTTCCGGCCTCATCGGGGGACATGGACTCTGCACAGGCGATGCCGTGCTGTCATCCGGGCAGCGCGGGGACGAGGCGTGCATTTGCTACGGTCATATCGGCAAGCGATGCGCTGCGCCAGGTTTGCGGATACCGGCGGCTTTTGGGCTGGACAGGACGGGGCCGCGTGCCAGACTGCCTGTTTCAGGCTGCCTGGCGGCGCGAGTGCGCGAAGGGACGACGGCGATGGCTCTCTGGCTCCAGCGGCTTGCCGCGACGGTTCTCCTCGTGATCGGTGCAACCGTGGGTGCGCTGGCCCAGTCCTTCGCCCCCGCGCTCGTCTACGATCTCGGCGGGCGCTTCGACAAGAGTTTCAACGAGGCCGCCTTCACCGGCGCCGAGCGCTTCAAGGCCGAGACCGGCATCGCCTATCGCGAGTTCGAGATCCGCAACGATACCCAGCGCGAACAGGCGCTGCGCACCTTCGCCCAGCGCGGCCAGAATCCGATCATCGCGGTCGGCTTCGCCTTCCGCGCCGCCATGGAAAAGGTCGCGGGCGAGTTTCCCAATACGCGCTTCGTCATCATCGACGCGACGGTGGACCGCCCCAACGTCCAGAACATCCTGTTCCGCGAGCACGAGGGCTCCTATCTCGTCGGGCTCCTCGCGGCGATGAAGTCGCAGACCGGCGCCATCGGCTTCGTCGGCGGCATGGACATCCCGCTGATCCGCAAGTTCGCCTGCGGCTATGTGCAGGGCGCGCGCGCCGGCCGCGCCGACATCCGCGTCATCCAGAACATGACGGGCACGACGGGAGCGGCCTTTTCGGATCCCGTTCGCGGCGGTGAACTGGCGCGCAGCCAGATCGCCCAAGGGGCGGACGTCGTCTACCACGCCGCCGGCGCCACCGGCATCGGCGTGCTGCAGGCAACGGCTGATTCCGGCAAGCTCGGCATCGGTGTCGATTCGAACCAGAACGCCCTGCATCCCGGCCGCGTCTTGACCTCCATGCTGAAGCGCGTCGACGTCGCCATCCATGCGGCGCTGGTGGCCGGCCGCGAGGGGCGCTGGTCGTCCGGAACCACGGTTCTCGGTCTTGCCGAGAACGGCGTCGACTGGGCCGACGACGAACACAATCGCCCGCTGATCACGCCGGCCATGCGCGAGGCCGTCGTGAAGGCGGCCGATGACATCCGCGCCGGCCGGCTGCGCGTCCATGACGTGATGGCCGCCGGCGACTGTCCGGTGCGCTGAAGCATGCAGGTTACAATTGTCGGTTCGGGCGATGCCTTCGGCTCGGGTGGCCGCTTCTCCACTTGCCTCCATGTGACGACCGTCGCCGGCGCGAACATTCTTGTCGATTGCGGCGCCGGTTCCATGACCGCGATCAATCGCGCGGGCATCGACCGCAATGCGATCCAGGCGATCCTGTTCACGCATTTCCACGGCGACCATTTCGGCGGCCTGCCCGCCTTCATGCTCGATGCCCTGTTCAATGTCCGCCGCCGCGCGCCGTTGCTGATCGCCGGCCCCAAGCGCGTCGCCGAATGGGCGAAGGCAGCCATGGAGGCAGCGTTTCCCGGTTCGTCCGGCAATGCCTATCCCTTCGAGGTGACCTATCAGGAAGTCGCGCCGGACATGCCGGCCGAGGTCGCCGGGATCGGCGTCATTGCCTTTCCGATGGTGCACGACCCGCGTGCCGGCCCGTGCCTCGGCTACCGGCTGGCTGCGGACGGCAAGGTGTTCGCCTATGGCGGCGACAGCGCCTGGACCGATGCGCTCGTGCCGCTCGCGGCCGGCGCCGATGCGCTGCTCGTCGAGTGCTACACCTACGACATCCCGCTGAAGAACCACCTCGACTGGAAGACACTGGAAAGCCGCCTGCCGGACCTTGCCGCGAGGCGCATCGTGCTCACCCATATGGGCCCGCAGATGCTGGCCAACCGCGAGAAGGCGACGCTCGAATGCGCCGAGGACGGCATGGTGATCGATCCATGATCGCGGTCTTGTCATGACAGGGATTTTGCCATGACGGCGGCTGTGCGATGACCGGGCCCGCGCCCGCCGTCGCCATGGGCGGCATCGACAAGCGCTTCGGCGCGGCGGCGGCGAACAGGGCGGTCGACTTCACGGTGGCGCGCGGTTCGATCCATGGTCTCGTCGGCGAGAACGGCGCGGGCAAGTCGACGCTGATGTCGATCCTCTATGGCTTCCACGCCGCGGATGCCGGCACCATCGCCGTCAACGGGCGCGAGGTGGCGATCGGTTCGCCGGCCGATGCCATCCGGCTCGGCATCGGCATGGTCCATCAGCACTTCATGCTGGTGGAGGCCTTCACCGTGGTCGAGAACGTCATGCTCGGCATGGCGACGGGCTTCCTGACGGCGAAGGCCGAACGCGGCGTAAGGGCGCGCCTCGCCGAACTCGCAGAAGCCTATGGCCTTGCGATCGACCCCGACGCGCGCATCGCCGACCTGTCGGTTGGCGAGCTCCAGCGCGTCGAGATCGTCAAGGCGCTGGTCAAGGGTGCGGAAATCCTGATCCTCGACGAGCCGACCGCCGTGCTGACACCACAGGAAGCGGAGCGGCTGTTCGTGCTGCTGCGCCGGCTGGCGGGCGAGGGCCGTTCCATCGTCCTCGTCACCCACAAGCTGAAGGAGATCATGGCCGTGACCGATCATGTCTCGGTCATGCGACGCGGCGAAATGGTGGCGACCCTGACGACCGCCGCCACCAGCCCGCGCGAACTTGCCGAGCTGATGGTCGGCCGCTCCGTCCTCTTCGACCCCGATCGCAAGGCGCGGCCGCCCGGCGTCACGGTGCTGACCGTCGAGGGCCTGTCGCTGATCGACGCACGCGGGCAGAGGCGGCTCGACGATGCCAGTTTCCAGGTGCGGGCCGGCGAGATCGTCGGGGTGGCTGGCGTCTCCGGCAATGGCCAGTCCGAGCTGCTCGACATTCTCGCCGGGCTGCGCCAGCCGACCAGCGGCCGCATCCTGCTCGACGAGGTTCCGATCCGGCCGGACGAGGATCCCTTGGCGCTGCGCGAACGGGGCCTCAGACACGTGCCGGAAGACCGCCTCAGGCGTGGCCTCGTTGCCGCCTTCGACGCGGCTGACAGCGCCGTGCTCGGCTGCACGCCAGAGCCGGCCTTCGGGCCCGGCCCGTTCCTCGATCGCGCCGCCGAGATCGCCGATTGCGAGGCCCGGATGAAGAGCTTCGACATCCGGCCGCGCGCGCCGATCCTTGCCACGGCCCTGTTCTCCGGCGGCAACCAGCAGAAGCTGGTTCTCGCGCGCGAGATGGAACGCGCGCCCAGGCTCCTTCTCGTCGGCCAGCCGACCCGTGGCGTCGATGTCGGGGCCATCGCGTTCATTCATGCCCGCTTGATGGCGCTGCGCGATGCCGGCGCGGCGATCCTGCTGGTGTCGAGCGAGCTCGACGAGATCCTCGCCCTGTCCGACCGCATCCTCGTCATGTGCGGCGGGCGCGTCGTCGGCGAGCGCCACGCAGGCGAAACCGACGAGACCGAACTCGGGCTGATGATGGCGGGCCTCCACGGGAGGGCCGCGTGACGCTCCCGCCCCGCTGGCTTGGCCTTGTCCTGCCGCTCGTGAATGTCGCCATCGCGCTGGCTGCCGCCGGCCTGCTCGTGCTCGCCATCGGGGAGAGCCCCGTCGAGGCGGCAGGCATTGCCTTCCGCGGGGCGCTCGGCTCTGGCAACGGCATCGGTTACACGCTGCACTACGCGACCAGCTTCGTGTTCACCGGGCTGGCGGTCGCCGTCGCCTTTCATGCCGGCCATTTCAATATCGGCGGGGAGGGGCAGGCGCTGATGGGCGGCCTCGGCGCGGCGCTGGTGGCGCTGGCGCTGCCGGGCCTGCCCTGGCCGCTCCTGCTGCCCTTGGCGATCCTCGGCGCCGCGCTCGGCGGAGCGGCATGGGCCGCCATTCCCGGCTGGCTGCAGGCCTATCGCGGCAGCCACATCGTCATCACAACCATCATGTTCAACTTCATCGCCGGGGCGTTGCTGGTCTATCTGCTCGCGGGACCGCTGCGCATGGCCGGCTCGATGGCGCTGGAAACGGCAGCGCTCCCGCCGGCGGCGCGGCTGCCCTCGCTCGCCGACCTCGCCGCGCGGTTCGGGATCGATCTGCCGCGCACCCCGCTCAACCTCTCCTTTGCGATGGCGCTTGTCGCCTGCCTTGCCGTATGGGTGCTGATCTGGCGCACCCGACTCGGCTACGCCATCCGCACGGTTGGCGCGAATGCGGAGGCCGCGGCCTATGCCGGCATCTCTCCTGCGCGCGTCACGGTCATCGCGCTCGCGCTGTCCGGTGCGCTTGCCGGCCTGATGGCGACCAACGAGATCCTCGGCGTGCAGGGCCGGCTGATCAACGAATTCGCTGCCGGCGCGGGGTTCGTCGGCATCGCCGTGGCGCTGATGGGGCGCGGCCATCCCGCCGGCATCCTCGCCGCGGCGCTGCTGTTCGGCGTGCTGGCGCAGGGCGGCGCGGAACTCTCGTTCGAGAAGCCCGCCATCACCCGCGACATGATCGTGGTGATCCAGGGCCTCGTCATCCTGTTCTCCGGCGCGCTCGAGGGCATGGTCCGCCATGGCGGCCTCGCGCTCGCGCAGCGGCTCGGCCGCAAGGCGGTGCCGGCATGAGCGGCTGGCTCGCCCCTCTCGCGGCGCTCGACAGCGCGGTGCGGCTCGCAACGCCGCTGATCTTCGCCTGCCTCGCGGGGCTCTGGTCGGAGCGGGCGGGCGTTGTCGATATCGGCCTCGAAGGCAAGATGCTGGCCGCCGCCTTTGCCGCCGCCGCTATCGTTGCGGTCGTTCCCAATCCGTGGCTGGGCCTGCTCGCGGGCATCGTCGCCTCCGTGGCCTTCGCGCTCGTCCACGGCTTTGCCACGATCACCTGGAACGGCAACCAGATCGTCTCGGGCATGGCGCTGAACTTCCTCGCTGCCGGCCTCACCGCCGTCCTCGGCAATGCCTGGTTCGGACAGGGCGGCCGCACGCCGCAGCTTGCCGGCGAGGCGCGCTTCGGCGAGGTCGCGCTGCCGCTGGCGGGCGTCGCCGATGCGGTGCCCTTTGCCGGCAGTTTCTATGCCGAGGTCGTTTCCGGTCATTCGCTGCTGGTCTATGCGGCCTTCCTGCTGGTACCGCTGACGGCGTTCCTGATGTTCCGCACGCGCTGGGGCCTCCGCCTGCGCGCGAGCGGCGAGAACCCCGCCGCCGTCGAGACCGCCGGCCTGTCGGTGGCGCGGCTGCGCTATTCAGCCGTGCTGGTCGCGGGCATCTTCTGCGGCTTTGGCGGCGCCTATCTCTCCATCGCGCAATCGGCCGGATTCGTGCCCGACATGACCGCCGGCAAGGGCTATATCGCCCTCGCCGCGCTGGTCTTCGCGAAGTGGCGGCCCTGGGCCGCGCTCGGCGCCTGCCTGCTGTTCGGCTTCCTCGACGCCATGGCGCTCAGGCTTCAGGGCGCCAGCCTGCCAGGCGTCGGCGCGATCCCGGTTCAGGCGATCCAGGCTTTGCCCTATATCCTCACCGTGATTCTGCTGGCCGGCTTCATCGGCCGCGCCGTGCCGCCGAAAGCCTCCGGCGCGCCCTACGTGAAGGACCGTTCGTGAGCGCCGATCTCGACGAGATGTTTGCGATGGCGAGACAGGCGCAGGCGGCGGCCTATGCGCCGCATTCGCGCTTCCGGGTCGGCGCGGTGGTGCGCGCGGTCTCGGGCCGGCTCTATGCGGGCGCCAATGTCGAGAACGCCGCCTATCCCGTCGGCACCTGCGCGGAGGCCGGCGCCATCGCCGCCATGGTGCTCGGCGGCGACCGGGCGATAACCGAGGTGCTGGTGGTCGGCGACGGCGAGCCGCTCTGCACACCCTGCGGCGCCTGCCGGCAGCGCCTGCGCGAATTCGCGCCCGACATGGCCGCGATTCATATCGCGGGGCCGCAGGGCATCCGGCGCAGCTTCACGCTCGGCGAGCTGCTGCCGCACTCGTTCGGCCCGGACAATCTCGCATGAGCGCCGCCGCCACCATCCGCGCCATTGCCGGCGATACGCCGATCGACTGCGCGGTCGTGCTCGGCACCGGGCTCGGGCCGCTGGCCGAGGCGGTCGAGACGCCGGTCGCCATCGCCTATGCCGACCTGCCCGGCTTTCCACTTTCCGGCGTCACCGGCCATGCCGGGCGGCTGGTGATCGGGACGCTGGAGGGCCGGCGCGTGGCGATGATGCAGGGACGCGTTCACACCTACGAGCGCGGCGATCCCCGCGCGATGAAGCCCGCCATCGACGCTTTTGCCGACCTTGGCGTCGGCGCCCTGCTGCTGACCAATTCCGCGGGTTCGCTGAGGGCCGACATGCCGCCGGGCAGCATCATGGCGATCGAGGATCATATCAGCCTGTTCGGACCGAATCCGCTGGTTGGCCTCTCCGGCGACGCCAGTTTCGTGCCGATGAACGACGCCTACGACCCCGGCCTGCGCACCGCCCTCGCCCATGGCGCGGCCGCCGCGCGCATCGCACTGCACGAGGGCGTCTATGTCTGGGTGACCGGGCCGAGCTTCGAGACGCCGGCCGAGATCCGCGCGCTGCGTGGCCTCGGCGCGGATGCGGTGGGCATGTCGACAGTTCCGGAGGTGATCCTGGCGCGCCATGCGGGTCTCCCCGTCGCGGCCTTGTCGATGATCACCAACTATGCCGCCGGCATGGCGGCGCATGCGCCCTCGCACGCCGAGACCAAGGCTGTGGCCCATCAGGGGGCCGCCGCCATGGAGGCGGTGATCCGAGGCTTCCTTGCAAGGCTTGCCGCATGACCGATGCCAGTTCGATGAGCGATTCAGACCTTGCCCGCCGCGCCATTGCGCTGCTCGACCTGACCGACCTCTCCAACGGGCTCGACGAGGCGGGCGTGGAAAAGCTCTGCGCGCGCGCCGCAACGCCTGCGGGCCCGGTCGCGGCCGTCTGCCTGTGGGCCGGATTCGTGCCGCAGGCGCGGCGTCTCCTGAAGGGCGTGCCGGTCAAGGTCGCCACGGTCGTCAACTTCCCCGCCGGCGACGATGACGTGATGGGCGCGGCCGACGAGGCGCGCTACGCCCTGCTCGACGGCGCCGACGAGATCGATCTGGTGCTGCCGTGGCGGGCGCTCGCCGCTGGCCGGCGCGAGGTGGTCGGCGCTCTGCTCGGCGCGGTTCGCGCCTCGGTGCCGCCGACCCGCACGCTGAAGACGATCCTCGAAACCGGCGAGCTGAAAACCCCCGACCTGATCCGGGAAGCCGCGCGCATCGCCATTGGCACCGGCGCCGACTTCATCAAGACCTCGACCGGCAAGACCCAGACCTCCGCGACCCCCGAGGCCGTGGCGATCATGCTGGACGAGATCGCCGCCTCTGGCCGGCGGGTCGGCATCAAGCCCTCGGGCGGCATCCGCACGCTCGCCGATGCGCGCGCCTATCTCGACCTTGCCGACCGGAGGATGGGTCCGGACTGGGCGACGCCCGACACGTTCCGCTTCGGTGCGTCCGGCCTGCTCGACGTTCTGCTCACGGCGGCGGGAGGTGCGGCATGACCTTCATCCCGCAGGAGATCATCCGCGAGAAGCGCGACGGCGGCAGGCTGTCGGACGAAGCCATCGCCGGTTTCGTCGCCGGAATCGGCGAGGGCACGGTGACCGACGCGCAGGTCGCCGCCTTCTGCATGGCGGTGTTCTTTCGCGGCATGGCCATGCCCGAGCGCGTGGCGCTGACGCAGGCCATGGTCCGCTCCGGCGTGACGCTGGACTGGCGCGACCTGAACCTGCCGGGTCCCGTCCTCGACAAGCATTCGACCGGCGGCGTCGGCGACGTGGTCTCGCTCATGCTCGCGCCGATGGTCGCGGCGGCGGGCGGTTTCGTCCCGATGATCTCCGGCCGTGGCCTCGGCCATACCGGGGGCACGCTCGACAAGCTGGAATCGATCCCCGGCTACAATGCGACGCCCGACCGCGATCTGTTCCGGCGCACCGTGCGCGATATCGGCTGCGCGATCATCGGGCAGACCGCCGATCTCGCCCCCGCCGACAAGGTCATCTACGGCGTGCGCGATGTGACCGCGACGGTCGAGACCATTCCGCTTCTGACGTCCTCGATCCTGTCGAAGAAGCTTGCCGCCGGGCTCGACGGGCTGGTGATGGACGTGAAGACCGGCTCCGGCGCCTTCATGCCGGAGTTTCCGCGCTCGAAGGAACTTGCCGAGAGCATCGCGGCGGTCGCGGGCGGCGCGGGCCTGCCCACGGTCGCGCTGGTGACGCCGATGGACCAGCCGCTGGCCAACGCCGCCGGCAATGCGGTGGAGGTGCGCTGGACCGTCGACTATCTCGAAGGCCGTTATCGCGAGAGCCGCCTGCATGGCGTGACCATGGCGCTCGCCTCCGAACTGCTGGTGCTCGGCAAGCTCGCGCCCGATCTCGATACCGCGCTGGGCAAGCTGGAGCGCGTGCTCGCCAATGGCCGCGCCGCCGAGATCTTCCAGCAGATGGTGACGGCGCTTGGCGGCCCCGCCGATCTGATGGAACACCCCGACAAGCATCTGCCGCGCGCGCCGCTGGTGCGGCCGGTTCTGGCCGACAAGGCCGGCGTGGTGACGAAGGTCGATACCCGCGCCGTGGGCATGAGCGTGGTGGCGCTCGGCGGCGGGCGCACGCGCGCCGCCGACCCCGTCGATCACGCCGTGGGGCTCACCGACATCGTCGCGCTCGGAGATGCGGTCGAACCCGGCCAGCCATTGGCGATGATCCATGCCCGTGACGAGGCGGGTTTCGATGCGGCTGCGGCGATGATCGCGAAGGCCGTGACCCTCGGCGCGGGCGGCGCGGTCATTGGCGCGCTGGTCCAGGCCCGGATCACGGGCTGAGCCATGGCCCGCGCCATCGTCATCGTCCTCGATTCGGCCGGCATCGGCGCCAGTGCCGACGCGGCCGCCTACGGCGACGCTGGCGCGGACACGCTCGGCCATGTCGCGGAGTGGTTCGCCGCGACCGGGATGCCCTTCGCGCTGCCGAACCTCGCGGCACTGGGCCTAGGCGAGGCGGCGCGACAGTCGACGGGACGGGTTCCACCGGGGCTCGAGATCGCCGGCCCGCCAAGGGGCCGCTTCGGGTTCGGCGTCGAGACGTCGCGCGGCAAGGACACGCCGTCCGGACACTGGGAGATCGCGGGCGTGCCGGTCACTTTCGACTGGGGCTATTTCCCGAGCACCGAGCCCAGCTTTCCGACTGATCTGACCGAGGCGATCATCCGTGAAGGGCGGCTTCCTGGCATTCTTGGCGACAAGCACGCCTCGGGTACGGAGATTATCGCCGAACTCGGCGAGGAGCATGTGCGGACCGGCAGGCCGATCCTCTACACGTCCGCCGATTCCGTCTTGCAGATCGCGGCGCACGAGGAGGCGTTCGGGCTTCAGCGGCTTTACCAGCTCTGCCTGATCGCGCGGCGTCTGGTCGATCCGCTCGGTATCGGGCGGGTGATCGCGCGGCCCTTCGTCGGATCCGGCGCCACGGATTTCGTCCGCACCGGCAACCGCCGCGACTATGCCGTTGCGCCGCCGGCACCGACGCTTCTCCAGATCGCCGCCGACGCCGGGCGGCATGTCGTCACCGTCGGCAAGATCGGCGACATCTTTGCCCATATCGGCACGGGCGAGGAGGTGAAGGCTAACGGCAACGCGGCCATCGGCGCGGCGACGCTTGCGGCCCTCGACCGGTTGCGCGACGGCGGGTTGCTGATGGCGAATTTCATCGATTTCGACTCGCTCTATGGCCATCGCCGCGATCCCGAAGGCTATGGGCGGGCGCTGATGGCGTTCGACGGCTGGCTGCCGGAGTTGCGGCAACGCCTGAAGCCGGGCGACCTCGTATTCGTCACGGCCGATCACGGCTGCGATCCGACTTATCCGGGCTCCGATCACACGCGCGAGCACGTGCCCATCCTCGCCTTCGGTCCCGGCCAGCCGGCGGGGTCTATCGGCGACCGGGAGTCCTTTGCCGACATCGCGGCAACAGTCTCGGCCCATCTCGGCCTGCCGGGGCCCGGCGCGGGGCGCCCGTTCTGAGCGGGAAACCGCAGCCCTTGCGGCGCGTTGAACGGCATGTTTCACAGGGCATGAAGCGGGCAGGGCCCGCGAACGACCGAGGCGCCTGATGTCACTCCTGAAAGTCTACTGGCGCGTGCTGCGGCAACTCGGGCCCGAGCAGCGCCTCGGCATGGTCCTGCTCCTCTGCAACATCGCGCTTGCCTGCATCATGTTCGCCGAGCCGATCCTGTTCGGGCGGATCATCGATGCGCTCACGGGCGCGCAGGCGCGGGGGCGCACGGTGACCTGGTCCGAGATCCTGCCGCTGGTGACGGCCTGGGTTGTGTTCGGCCTGTTCACCATCGCCGCCGGCGTCCTGGTCGCGCTCCATGCCGACCGCATGTCGCATCGCCGGCGCCTCGCCTTCATGCAGCATTTCTTCGAGCACGTGCTGAACCTGCCGCTCAGCTACCATTCCGGCGCGCATTCGGGCCGCCTGCTCAAGCAGATGCTCGAAGGCTCGAACGCCATGGCCTGGCTGCTGCTGTCGTTCCTGCGCGAGCATTGCGCCTCGATGATCGCGCTGGTGATCCTGGTCCCCGTCTCGCTCTGGGTGAACTGGCGGCTCGGCTCGGTCCTGGTGGTGATGGTGTTCTTCTTCTTCATCCTGACCAGCTGGGTGCTGCGGCGGACGGAGAGCCTTCAGGGCAAGGTTCAGGAATATCACAACGCCCTCGCGGAGCGGGCGACCGACGCTCTCGGCAACGTGCCGGTGATCCAGTCCTTCACGCGCGTCGAAGCCGAGGTCCGCGCCATGCGCGCGACCATCGACGCGCTGCTCGCCGCGCAGATTCCGGTTCTGTCGTGGTGGGCCATCGCGGCGGTCGCCTCGCGCGCCTCGGCGACGCTGACGGTGCTGTCGATCTTCCTGATCGGCACCTGGCTGCACATCAACGGCCTCGCCACCATCGGCGAGATCGTCACCTTCATGGGCTTCGCCACCATGCTGATCGGCAAGCTGGAGGCGCTGGTCGGTTTCATCAACGCCGTCTTCCTCGAAGGCCCGAAGATCAAGGACTTCTTCGAGGTCATCGATACCACCCCGCAGGTCCACGATCGGCCGAACGCCGTCGATATCGGCCGTGTCGCCGGCACGGTGGCCTTCGAGAACGTCTCCTTCTCCTATGACGGCAAGCGCGCGGCGGTGGCGGACCTCTCCTTCGTCGCGCAGCCCGGCGACACCATCGCGCTGGTCGGCTCGACCGGTTCGGGCAAGTCCACGACCTTGTCGCTGCTCCACCGCGTCTTCGATCCGCAATCCGGCCGCGTCACCATGGACGGTCACGATATCCGCGACATCACGCTGGTCTCGCTCCGTCGCAATATCGGCGTCGTGTTCCAGGAGCCGATGCTGTTCGCGCGGACGATCAAGGAGAACCTGCAGGTGGGCCGCCCCGAGGCGACCGACGACGAGATCTGGCAGGCCTGCGAGCGGGCGCAGGCGATGGACTTCCTCAAGCGTCAGCCGGACGGGCTCGACACCGAGGTCGCCGAACGCGGCCGTTCGCTGTCGGGCGGCGAGCGCCAGCGCCTGTCCATCGCGCGCGCGCTCCTCAAGGACCCGCCCGTGCTGATCCTCGACGAGGCGACCTCGGCGCTCGACGCCACCACCGAGCAGAAGCTGCAGGCGGCGCTGGAAGAGGTGATGAAGGGACGCACGACCTTCGTCATCGCCCACCGTCTCGCCACCATCCGGCACGCAACGCGCATCCTCGTTTTCGATCAGGGCCGCGTCATCGAGAGCGGCACGTTCGAGGAACTGGTGGCGCAGGGCGGCGTCTTCGCCAACCTCGCCAAGGCGCAGTTCATGGCCGGCAGCGAGGGCGACCGCAAGCCGCCGCGCGCGATGGTCGAGACCTGATCCGTTCAGACCAGCGCGAGGCGCATCGGCTGGACGTCGATGCCCTCCACCGTGGTCGACCATTCCTCGCCGGGCGCGATGGGAAACGCGCGCGTCACCGTGCCGGTGGTGATGATCTCGCCCGCGCCGATCGGCGTCGCCTGCGGGTCGGCTTCGAGCACGCCCGCGAGATGGCGGGTCGCCGAGAGCGGCCCATCCAGCACATTGGCCGCGACGCCCCGGTCGAGTGTCTCGCCGTTGCGGGCAATGGTGATGGCGAAGGTGCTGAGCGCCTCCAGCCAGCGGCCGGGATCGCCGCCCACCGGCGTCCGCGGCCCGCAGAACAGCGCGCCGTGCAGCCCGAAGGCCGCCTGGCAGTCGGAGCCCTGGAAGATCCAGCCGGGAAACAGCGACTGCACGATCTCGAAGCCGTGCGCGACCCAGCCGACCGCGCCGAGGATGGCGCGGTCGTCCATGGCCGCCGTCACCGGGCCCGTGAAGCCGAGGATGATCTCCGGTTCGATGCGCGGCTCGACGAGGTGGCCGATGGCCGCCTCCGCCGGGCCGGACACATCCCGGAACGTCGTGTCATAGACCGGTCCCCAGATCGGCGAATAGACCTTGTACTCGTCCCAGATGGTGCGGTTGGTGAAGCCGATCTTCCGGCCGATGATCCGCTCGCCGGCGGCGACGCGACGGCGTGCGACCTCATGGGCGACCCTCTCGCCGTCGCGGACGGTGAAAGTCGGCTCCGTGGTGCTCAGGGGCGCGATCTGGCGGCCCGAGCGGTAGGCCGACAGCACCGTGTCGGCGAACAGGGCGGTCTGCGACGAAGAGAGGGACATGGCGAGGCAGCAAGGGGTCGGGGTTGAGAAAACCCCCGGCCATTGCTGACCGGGGGTCTGGAATGTCTGCCGGTCCGGGCCGAAGCCGTTAGCGGGACGGCGCGGGAGCCGGAGCAGCAGGGGCCGCGGGCGTCGTCGGAGCGGCCGGCGTCGCGCCCGCTGCCGGCGCGGCTGCGGCGCGCTGGCTCGGCGGGAAGGCCGGATCGGTCGCCTCGCCGCGCAGCAGTTCGAGCGCGCGCTTGATCTGCATGTCGTCCTTCTGCTCGCGCGGCACATAGACCTCGGTCGGCGAACGCACCTCGTTGCTCTCGCCGCCCTGATTGCGCAGATGGCCGCGCAGGCCCGCTTCGCTGCGGCGCTCGGTGGCCTGGGCCTGGGCGCGCAGCTCCTCCGGCACCGGCTGTTCGAGCACGATGTCCGGGTCGATGCCGCGGGCCTGGATCGAGCGGCCGGACGGCGTGTAGTAGCGCGCCGTGGTCAGGCGCAGCGCGCCCTGGCTGCCGAGCGGGATGATGGTCTGCACCGAGCCCTTGCCGAAGGAGCGCGTGCCGAGCACCGTCGCGCGACGGTGGTCCTGCAGCGCGCCGGCAACGATCTCGGAGGCCGAGGCCGAACCGCCGTTGATCAGCACGATGACCGGCTTGCCGCCGGTCAGGTCGCCCGAGCGGGCGTTCCAGCGCTGCGTTTCCTCGGCATTGCGGCCGCGGGTCGAGACGATCTCGCCGCGCTCGAGGAAGGCGTCGGAGACCGAGATCGACTGGTCGAGCAGGCCACCCGGATTGAGGCGCAGGTCGAGCACATAGCCGCGCAGCTTGTCGGCCGGCACCTTGGCCTTGATGTCCTCGATCGCGCGCCGGAGGCTCTCGGTCGTCTGCTCGTTGAACTGCGTGACGCGGACATAGCCGACATCGTCGCCCAGGATCTGGTGGCGGACGGCGCGGATCACGATGCGGTCGCGGGTGATCTCGATGTCGCGCGGCGGGGTGCCGGCGCGGTTGACGCGGATGGTGATCTTGGAGCCCACCGGGCCACGCATCTTTTCGACCGCCTGCTGCAGGGTGAGGCCCTGAATCGGCTCGTTGTCGATGTGGGTGATGATGTCATTGGCGAGAATGCCCGCCTTGGAGGCCGGCGTGTCGTCGATCGGCGAGACGACCTTGATCAGGCCCTCTTCCTGGGTGACCTCGATGCCGAGGCCGCCGAACTCGCCGCGCGTCTGCACCTGCATGTCGCGGAAGTTGCGCGCGTCCATGAAGCTCGAATGCGGGTCGAGCGAGGTCAGCATGCCGTTGATCGCCGCCTCGATCAGCTTGGCGTCATCCGGCTTCTCGACATAGTCGGTGCGCACGCGCTCGAAGATGTCGCCGAACAGGTTGATGTGGCGGTAGGTGTCGGAAGCCGCGGCATTGGCGTCCATCCCGAGGATGGCCCGGGGCTGCGTGACCGCCACGGTCGCGAGCGCCCCCATGGCGGCCCCTGCGAGAAGGATCGAAGCTTTGCGCATCATCCGCGAACCCTTTCATTGGCCTGGACGCCGGGTGTCCGCGGGGACCACCAAGGCGCGGGGTCGACATTCGACCCATCCTTGCGAAATTCGACGTAGAGCACCGGCTGCGAGGAACCGGTCGTGACTGCCGAGGTGGGAGGCGGAGCGTTGCCCATCACGCCGACCGCCTCGCCCGCCAGCACGAACTGGCCGAGATCCACGGTGATCCTGTCCATACCTGCAAGAACCACATGATACCCGCCGCCGGCATTCAGGATCAAGAGTTGTCCATAGGTGCGGAACGGCCCCGAATAGACGACCCAGCCGTCCGAGGGGGCCGTCACCGAAGCTCCGGGGCGTGTGGCGAAGGACTGGCCGCGTTCGGTGCCGCCATGGCCGTCGGGAGCGCCGAAATCGCGTAGCCGGACGCCCAGAACCGGTATGCCGAGCCGGCCCCGCGCCTGCTCGAAGGGCATTGCGGGGGTCATGCGGGCGGCGTTCTGCAGGGCGGCCATCTGCTGGCGCCGGTCGGTCGCCGTGGCCCCGCGGGCGATGACGGTGGTGCGGGCAGCGTCCGCCGCGCGCTGGGCCGCCGAGATCTCGGTCTCCATGCGGCCGATCAAAAGTTCGAGATTTCCGGCCTGTCGGGCGAGATCGGACGCCCGCGCCTTCTCGGCCTCCAGCGATTTCTCGCCATCGACCAGCTGGCGCTGGCGCGCCTCGGACAGGGCATCCAGTCGGATCCGCTCGGTGCCGAGCGAGGCCAACTCGGTGCGCAGGCGCTCGCGGTTCTCCGCGATGGACCGGCGCAGGACCGACAGTTCTTCCAGATCGCGCGCGAGAATGCCCACCGCCTCGCGCATTTCCGGCACCAGCGTGCCGAGCAGCATGGCCGTGCGGACGTTCTTCAGGACATCGTCGGGCCCGACCAGCATGGCCGGCGGCGGGCGGCGGCCCATGCGCTGGAGGGAGGCCAGAACCTGCCCGATCAGCTCGCGCCGGTCGTGCAGCGACGTCCGCAGCTCGCCCTGGCGCTGGTCGAGGCTCATTAGCCGCGTCTCGCTCTCGGCGACCTGCGCCTCGGCCTCGCGCAGGCGCGCCGCCGTCTCGATGCCCGCCTTGACCAGCGCGGCGCGGTCGGCGCGCATGGTCTCGATCTCGGTCGAAATGCGAAAGCGCGCGGCCTCGGCGCGCTCGAGGCCGGCGCGGATGCGGGCGAGTTCCTCCTGGCGCGCGCGGTGCTCGGTTGTCGCCTGGTCGGCGGCGCCCGGCGCCTGCGCCATGGCGGGCGCGGCGAGCGAGCAGAACGCGAGAAGGGCGAGGGAAAAGCGCATCGGGCCCGAATCAAGGGGGGCGGACAGGAACGGTCCGATGCTACATGGCCGCAGGTGCGGGCGGAATCTGGGCAACGATGAGCCGAACCCGCGGCTATCGGGTTAAACTTCGGCAATGACAGGCGCGCAGCTCAGGCGGACGCAACGTCAGTTGAACAGCGCGTCGATGTCGTCCTGACTGGCATGGCCGCTCTCGCCGGCGATCTTCGGGCCGTTGAGCAGCGCCGCATCGCCGGTGGCGTCCGCGATGCCGTCGATCTCGACATCCCTGAAGCTGTCGAGCCCGCCCCAGATGTCCATCATCTTGACGATGCGTTCCTCGATGAACTTCAGCGTGTTCACGACCTTGGTGATGCGCTGGCCGGTCAGGTCCTGGAAGTTGCAGTGCTCGAAGATCGTGATGATCCGCTGCTGGATATCGTCGATGGCCGCGCGATCCTGCACGCTCTTCAGCTTGGCGGCGAGCTGGCCGGCGATCTGGTCGATGCCTTCCGCCGCCGACAGGATGCCTTCCGTCGCGTCCTCGGTTCCCGAGACGATGGCGTCCAGCTCGTGCGTGACGCGCGTCATCTGCTTGCCCTGGAAGCCGGTGACGTGGAGCGTGGCGATCTCGTGCTTGGTCTGGTTGATCGCCTCCCAGATCTGGTCGAGCTCGGTCTTGAGCTTGAGCGCCTCCTGCATCTCGGTCCGGTAGGCCTCGATGACCTGCTTGGAGACTTCCTCGGGCTTGATCAGGGCGCGCAGCGCCTTCAGCTCGGCCATGATCTCCTGATGGCCCTCGCCTGTGAAGGCCGGGAAGGCCATCGCATCCGGCGGGTGGGAATAGGATTCGATACGGAAGGCTCTCTTCGACGCGCGCATGAAGGACCCGGAGGCATGAGAAGGCGGCCCGGGCCTTCTGGTCCGGACTGGCCAAGCCTTGGGCGCGGAGGGTTAAGGTGGGGTTGGCGAAATGCCACAGATCGCTAAGGCACAATTGGAAAAAATGTTAAGGATGACAGAACGTTAACGCACTCGATGCCGACCGTTCCGGCTCATTTGAACCGCCGGTTAACCTTGAGGAAGACTTTGGCGAGATGGTTGACGGAAAGGCCGCCCGTCGGCCCGCGCCGTTTACCATTCGGTGGGGACCTTGGGCTTTCCATCGCGGATGAGAGACGGCGCCTCCCGCCCGTCGACGTGTGTGTTCACTTGAGTCCGTCGATGTCCAAGCTCAGCCTGCCGGCCGCGCTCGCGGCCTTCTGCGCGGTGTCCGCCGCCACCCTTCAGCCCGCCCACGGCCAGATCGCCGGCGCCCGCCGCGCCGGCGACATGGGCGGCGGCTTCATCGAATTCCTCTATAATGGCGGCCAGCCGCCGGCCGGCCCCATCGCCACCGCGCGCCGGGTTCCCGATTCCCGCGCCCACGATCCCGGCCCGGGCGTCGTCCGCGCCACGCCCCCTGTCGCGCAGGTTCGCGGCCCTTTCGAGCAGAGGTCCGTGGCGGTCGCGCCGGGCCTGGAGCCGGTGCGACCGATCCACGCCCCGCACCAGCATGCGGCGTACGCCCCGGAGGTTGAGCAGGCGCTGCGCAGCCGCACCAGCATCCGCCCGTCCATCGATCCGCGCTACCTACCGCAGACGGTCGAGTATCGCACGAGCCATCGCCCCGGCACGGTCGTCATCGATACCCGCGAGCGCTATCTCTACCTCGTCGAGGCCGGCGGCATGGCTCGCCGCTACGGTGTCGGCATCGGCCGGCCGGGCTTCGGCTGGACCGGCACCAAGACGGTGACGCGCAAGGCCGAGTGGCCGGACTGGCGTCCGCCCGCCGACATGCTGCGCCGCCGCCCCGACCTGCCGCGCTTCATGGCCGGAGGCCCCGCCAATCCGCTCGGCGCGCGCGCGCTCTATCTCGGATCCTCGCTCTATCGCATTCACGGCTCCAACGAGCCCTGGACCATCGGACAGGCGGTGTCGTCGGGCTGTTTCCGCATGCGCAACGAGGACGTGATGGAATTGTACGGCCGGGTCCGTGTCGGAACGCGGGTCGTGGTGATGTGAGTTTTCGCGGCGGCCTCCCCGAGGCCGCTGCCTGTCCTTGCGACGGACGGGGCGGTGAAGCCCCAAACCGGCGCGGCGCTCGAAAGAGTGGACAGGAGGGAGGCCGCCCCGCCGCCAGGTGGGGCGGCCTTTCCCGTTTGCCTGCCTCAGGAGGCCTGCAATGCGGTGTCGCGGGCCAGCCTTTCGCGCCGCCACAGCAGCCAACCGACAGTCGCCAGATTGACCGCGTTCCACAGGATGCCGTTGACGAAGGCGGCCTGATAGGACCGCGTCAGGTCGTAGATGACGCCGGACAGCCAGCCGCCCAGCGCCATGCCGATCAGCGTCGCCATCAGCACCACGCCGACCCGGTACGCCGCCTCGCCGGGCGGGAAGTACTCGCGGACGATGATGGCGTAGCAGGGGATGATGCCGCCCTGAAACAGGCCGAACAGCGCCGAGAAGATGTAGAGCGAGGTCAGTTCGCTCGAGGTCAGGAACAGGAGCAGCGCCACGCCCTGCAGGCATGACGCCAGCAATAGCGCCGCCAGACCGCCGATCCGGTCGGCGATGAAGCCGGTGCCGATGCGGCTGATGATGCCGAGGCCGAGCATCAGCGACAGCATTTCCGCGCCGCGGGCGACGCCGTAGCCGAGGTCAGCGCAATAGGCGACGATATGGACCTGCGGCATGGCCATCGCGACGCAGCAGGCGACGCCGGCGACGAACAGGGCCGCCATCAGGACATTGGGCGGCAGGCCCAGCGGCATTGCCCCCGTGCCCGGTTTCGCGACCGGGCTTGCCGGGCCGGCGGGGGACGCGGCAGCCGGCGCCCTGCGGCGCAGCAGCAGGGCCAGCGGCGTCATCGTCGCCACCACGACGCCTGCGATGATGAAGTGGGTGACGCGCCAGCCATAGGCATCGAGCATGAAGCGCACGGCCTGCGGCCAGATTCCGCCGGCGAGGTAATTGTCGCATGCGCAGAGCGCCACGGCGATGCCGCGTCGCCGGTTGAACCACAGCGACACGTCGGCCATCAGCGGCCCGAGCACGACGGCCGCGCCGACCATGCCGATGAACAGGCCATGGGCGAGAGCGAAGACCCAGATATTGGGTGCAAGTCCTGCGATGACATAGCCGAGGCCGATCATGATTCCGGCGGCCGCCACAGGCAGCATGATGCCGATCCGGTCGGTCACCTTGCCGAGGAACACGCCGCCGACGGCAAGGCCGATCATCGCCATCGTGTAAGGCAGTGAAGCGTCGCCGCGCGCGACGCCGAAATCGGCCTGCACGGCCGGCAGAACCACCACGACCGACCAACTGCCGACGCCGCCGATCGTGCCGAGCGCGACGGCGACCAGCAGGCGGAACCACGCGGCTGGACCGTCGATGTCACGCGTGGCGGCTACGGGTTCGGCGGACGACGGCGACATGTTGCGGACCTGCTATCTCGAAGGGCCGGGTCAATAGCAGATGCGGATGGCTGGTGGTGCCCGGCTCAAGGGCGGCTGCTCTGCGTCCGGGCCGCACGGAGATATGCGGTCGCGAGACCGGAAGACGGCTGACCTAGACGGCTCGGTCAAACGGGGGGCTGTCGTGAGCCGGTTCCGCCTGGGACGCCGCAGGAATGCAGGAGGCCGCGGGATTGACACATGTAGGTCATGTGTCCTACCCCTGCGTAGGACGCATGACCTAAAGTGGGCGCTGGTCGCCCGAACGGGGCAGGCTCACAACGAGGATGTACGTGGCCGCGACAGAGACCCGTCGGCAGATCACCGAGGCAGCGGACACGCTCTTCTACGAGCGCGGCTTCGAGGCGACCTCCTTTGCCGATATCGCCGCCGCCGTCGGTCTGTCGCGCGGCAATTTCTATTACCACTTCAAGACCAAGGACGAGATTCTCGAGGCGGTCATCGATCTCCGCATGGCGAAAACCCGGGCCATGCTGGCGGGGTGGGCGGCAGGCGCCGATGAGCCCGTGGGACGCATCGCCGGCTTCATCCACATGCTCATCGCCAACCGCGCCGGGATCATGGCGCACGGCTGCCCGGTGGGCACGCTGTGCAGCGAACTCGCCAAGCTCGACCACGTTGCCAAGGACCGGGCGACAGAGCTCTTCGGCCTGTTTCGCGACTGGCTCGCACAGCAGTTCAGCGCGCTTGGCCGCGACGATGACGCCGAGAGGCTCGCCCTGCATCTCCTCGTCCGCAGTCAGGGCATTGCCGCATTGGCCACGGCCTTTCGCGACGAAGCCTTCATCCGCCGCGAGGTCGCCGCCATGGAGACCTGGCTGGCGGGTGAACTACCCGGCCTTGCGAGACGCGACCCTTCGCTTCCGAACGCCTGACGGAGCCCGCGACATGTTCATCGCCACGCTGAAATTTGCCGACCGATCCCGCGCCTCGCAGCTCATGGAAGGGCACAATAGCTGGCTGCGGCGCGGCTTCGACGACGGCGTCTTCCTGTTGGCCGGCAGCCTCCAGCCCGGCCTTGGCGGCGTCATTCTCGCCCACAACCTGTCGAAGGCCGATCTCGAAGCCCGCGTTCTGGAAGACCCGTTCGTTGCCGAGGGCGTGGTGACCGCCGAAATCCTCGACATCGCCCCGGCGCGGGCGGATGAGCGGCTGGCCTTCCTGAAGGGGTGACGGGGCCGGGATCGTGGAATTCCTTCTTCGGAGAAGCGCGCGCTGGAACCGCCCGGCGGGCTCGGCGGGCCCGCATCCCTCCCCTTCCGCATCTCATCTTGCCCGCGGTTCTGCCCTTGGTATGGTCATTCTCCATCCCGCCTCTTCCGGAGAATTGACTGATGTCCAAGACGAGCGCCCTGCGCGTGGTTGGCGCCGACGATAGCGCCGCCACGGCCATTCCGAACGATCTCCAGGCCTTCTGGATGCCGTTCACGGCCAATCGCGCGTTCAAGGCGCGCCCGCGCATGATCTCGCGCGCCAAGGACATGTACTACTACACGCCCGAGGGCCGGCAGATCATGGACGGCACGGCGGGCCTTTGGTGCTCGAATGCCGGCCACGGCCGCGATCCCATCGTCCAGGCGATCCAGAAGCAGGCGGCCGAGCTCGATTTCTCGCCGACTTTCCAGTACGGCCACCCCAAGGCCTTCGAGCTGGCGAGCCGCATCGCGGCGCTGGCTCCGAACGATCTCGACCATGTGTTCTTCTGCAACTCGGGTTCGGAAGCGGCCGACACGGCGCTGAAGATCGCACTGGCCTACTGGAACGTCCGCGGCAAGGGCTCCAAGACCCGCCTGATCGGCCGCGAGCGCGGCTATCACGGTGTCGGTTTCGGCGGCATCACGGTCGGCGGCATCGTGCCGAACCGCAAGTTCTTCGGCACGCTGCTCTCCGGCGCTGACCATCTGCCGCACACCTATAATCGCGCCGAGCAGGCCTTCTCCAAGGGCGAGCCGGAATGGGGCGCCCATCTCGCCGACGACCTCGAGCGCATCGTCGCGCTGCACGACGCCTCCACCATCGCGGCGGTCATCGTCGAGCCGATGGCCGGCTCCACCGGCGTTCTGCCGGCGCCGAAGGGCTATCTCAAGCGCCTGCGCGAACTCTGCGACAAGCACGACATCCTCCTGATCTTCGACGAGGTCATTACCGGTTTCGGCCGCCTCGGCGCGCCGTTCGCCTCCGAGCGCTACGGCGTGACGCCCGACATCATCACCTTCGCCAAGGGTGTCACCAATGCGGTCGCTCCGATGGGCGGCGTCATCGCCCGCAAGAACATCTACGACACGTTCATGACCGGGCCGGAGCATGTCGTGGAGCTGTTCCACGGCTACACCTATTCCGCCCATCCGCTCGCCTGCGCGGCGGGCCTCGCGACCCTCGACCTCTATCGCGACGAGGGCCTGTTCGAGCGCTCGAAGGCGCTGGAGCCGGTCTGGGCCGATGCGGTGTTCTCCGCATGGCGCGACATTCCCGGCGTGCTCGACATCCGGCAGGTCGGCCTCACGGCGGCGGTCGATTTCGAGCCGAACAAGGGCGGCGTCGGCAAGCGCGGCTTCGAGTGCATCGACCGCGCCTTCCACGACGAGGGCCTGATGATCCGCACGGCCGGCGACACCATCGCCGTCACCCCACCGCTGATCGTCACCGAGGCGCAGATCGGCGAACTGACCGAGAAGGTCGCCAAGGTGATCAAGGCGACCGCGTGAGGCAGAAATGGCGATCATCACTCGGTTTGAGAAAGCACCGGGTGATGGTCGCCTTCACCCGACCCAAGTCGTCGCCAAGGTGAAAACATTTGGCGATGCGAGCAAGTCGCCCATTGTCCAAATCGATACAATGGGTTCCAGCGAGCGCGAAATACCGGGAAAACTGAGCCAGACAATCCAACTGACCGAGGATTCTGCGCGTCAGCTTTTTGAGATTCTACGCGAAACCTATCGCTTCTGATAACACCTAGAACCCGATCTGCACCTTCATCGCCCTGGAGCGGTCGGAGGCGAGGTGGAACGCGTCCACGGCCCGGTCCATCGGCAGCGTTGCGGTCAGGAGCGGCCGCACGTCGATGCGGCGCGACGAGATCATCGCGACGGCGGTTGAGAATTCCTCGTGGAAGCGGAACGTGCCGCGCAACTCGAATTCCTTGGCCACAAGCACCGAGATCGGCAGGGTGAAGTCGCCGCCCGTGCCGACCTGCACGATGACGCCTTGCGGCCTGAGCGCGGCGAAGGCGCCGGTCAGCGCCTTCATGTTGCCGGAGGCCTCGAACATCACGTCGAACGCCCCCTTGTCGGCCTCGTAGGGTTTCAGGGCCTCCGGGTCGGCAGCCGTGTTGAGGGTCTTCGCAACCCCGAGTTTCGTCACCACCGCCAGCGTCGCGTCCGCGATATCGGTGGCGACGATCTCCGCCGCGCCCGCGGCGTGCGCCGCCAGCACGCAGAGCGCGCCGATCGGTCCGCAACCGGTGACGAGCACACGCCTGCCAAGCAGCGGCCCGGCGCGCCGGGCCGCGTGGAGGCAGACCGCCAGCGGTTCGCAGAAGGCGGCCTCGCCCAGCGAAATCTGGTCGCCGACGGTGTGCGCCTGCACCGCGTCGCAAACGAGAATCTCGCGGAAAGCCCCCTGAATATGCGGAAAGGGCATGGCCGAGCCATAGAACCGCATGTTCAGGCAGTGGTTCTGACGGCCTTCGAGGCAGTAGCGGCAGGCACCGCAGGGGCGGGACGGGTTCACCGCCACCCGGTCCCCGGGCCTGACGGACGAGACGGCATCGCCGACGCGCTCCACCGTTCCGGCGATCTCGTGACCGAGGATCATCGGCTCCTTGAGCCTGACAGCTCCGAAACCGCCATTGTGGAAATAGTGCAGGTCCGAACCGCAGATGCCGCCCGCGCCGATCCTGACGGCGACCTCATGGGCCTGGAGCGGCGCGACCGGCCGCTCCTCCAGCCTGAGGTCGTGGGGGCCGTGGATCACCAGCGCCTTCATGCGGCTTCCTCCGCGCCCCGCTTCGAACGGCGGGGCCTGCCGCGCAGCCTAGCAGCGCGGCGGCGGAGAGAAAGCGGCGCTGACGCGGATCAGCCGGCAGCGCTGCAGGAGAACACGCGCCCCGGCTTGTCGAGAACGGGCGAGAAGACGCCGGTCGCCTCGTCCAGCGCGCTCAGAACGCCGGTGGCGACGCCGAAAAAGGCGCCGTGCAGCTTCAGCTTGCCGCGCTCCTCCAGGATCTGCACGCAGGGGAAGGTGCGCAGGTTGGCGAGCGAGTTGACGACGGCGGCGAGCTCCAGTTCGCGGAGATAGTCGGTCATCGAGCGGCCGCCGCGGGGCCCGAGCCGCTCGATGGCCGGCGAGATCATCGACATCCACTTGCCGATGAAGTCGCCGGGCGAGAGCGGTTCCTGATCCTCGTCGACGGATGCGCGGATGCCGCCGCACTGGGCGTGGCCGAGCACGACGATGTCGGAGACGCGCAGGGCCTGAACGGCGAATTCGAGCGCGGCCGAGGTGCCGTGCTGGTTGCCGTCCGGTGCGTAGGGGGGCACGAGATTGGCGACGTTCCGGACGATGAACAATTCGCCCGGTCCGACGTCGAAGATGACCTCGGGCGAGACGCGGCTGTCGCAGCAGGAGACGATCATGGTTCGCGGGCTCTGCCCGGTCTCGGCGAGGCGCAGGTAGCGCTCCGATTCCTGCGGGAAGCGGCCTTCGAGAAACGCGGCGTAGCCGTTGACAAGCCGGTCTGGCAGCATGGAAACCTCCTTCGGGGCCGATTAGGCGTGCTTGAAGCGCCTTCCACGGCACCGGTCAATGCGACGTTCGGCCCCGTCTGCCGTCAGCGCTTCGGGCGGACTGCCGGCGAGAAGACGAGGTAGCGATTGAGCAGGAAGCTCACCACGAAGGTGATGACGACCGACACGATCTTGGCCGGAACCACCCCGAGCGAGAGGGCGAGCCCGGCCGCGAGCGCGAGCGAGGAGAGGGTCAGACTGACGATCGTCACGGCGGCGAAGCGCGCCATGGCCCGTGCTGATATGACGGGGGCCGCGGCATCGGCAAAGGTGACCAGGCGATTGAGGATGTAGCTGTTGGCCGCGCCAAGGGTGAAGCTCGCCGCATTGGCGAACAGGGGCGGAACGCCCGCCGTCTGGGCCAGAAACAGGAAGGCGAGGAAGTCGATGGCGGTGTTGGCGAGACCGACCGCGCCGAAGAGCGCAACGCGGCGCATCGGCTAGCGACCGATGACTGACGAGGCGGAGCCGCTCTGCCCGTGGTCGCGCCAGGCGAGGCTCAGCGCTTGCTGCTCGGATGGCGGCAAACTGGAAAACGCGGCGGGCACCGCGTGGAGCCGGCGACCATGCCTGACATCGGCCACCAGATAGAGCGGCCGGTTCTTGGCCTCCTGGACCAGCCGCCCCAGATACTCGCCGAATATGCCGAGCACGATGAGTTGCACCCCGGAAAACAGCGTGGTCGCCACCATGAGGCTGGTCCAGCCGTCGATGACGTGGTCGCGCGCCCATTGCACCAGCGTATAGGCGAAGATCACCATCGCCAGCAGCGCGAAGGCGATCCCGGTCCATGGCGCGACGCGCAGGGGCCGGATCGAGAAGCTGGTCACCGCGTCGATGGCGAGGCGAACCATCTTGCCCAGCGGATACTTGGTCACGCCGGCATGACGCTCCGAGCGGGAATAGGGCTGGGGGACCTGTCTGCCGCCGATCCAGCTGACCATGCCGCGGATGAACCTGTGATGTTCCGGCATGAGCAGGAAGGCATCGACCACGGTCCGCGTCATCAGCCGGAAGTCGCCGGCATCGCGCGGGATAGGGGCATCCGCCAGCCAGGACAGCATGCGGTAGAACCCGCTGGCCGAGGCCCGCTTGAACCAGCTCTCGCCGGCCCGGTCGGTGCGCAGGCCGTAGACAACGTCGGCGCCGGCGTCCATCAGCCGCATCATCTCGGCGAGCAGTTCCGGGGGGGCCTGCAGGTCGGAATCGATCAGCAGGATGCGCTGGCCTGTCGCCGCCGCCAGACCGGCGGTGGAGGCAAGCTGGTGTCCGTGGTTACGCAGAAGACGCAGGCCGACAATGTGGTCGTCGGCCAAGGCCAGCGCCTCGATGGCAGGCCAGGTGCCATCCGACGAGCCGTCATCGACCAGCACGATCTCGTAGGATTCGCCCACCGCAACGCGGCAGGCACTGGTGCAGCGCTGGTAGAAGGCGCGCAGCCCGTCGGCTTCATTGAAGCAGGGCGCAACGACCGAGACGCGGGGAACAGGGGCAGGCGCCGGGCTCGGCGGATGCTCCACCGTGGCTGCCCCCGTCACATCCATTCCGGCAGCCGATCCATGGCGATGATCGCATCGACGTCGAGGCGGGGCCGGACGACCGCGAAATCCGCGCCGCGCACCAGCACTTCGGGCGATAGCGGGCGGGTATTGTAGGTGCCGGCCTGCACCGCCCCATAGGCGCCGGCGGTCATCACCGCGATCAGGTCGCCGGGCTTCACCTCCGGCAGCTTGCGGCCGAGGGCCAGATAGTCGCCGCTTTCGCAGATGGGGCCGACCACGTCGACCTTGGGCTTCGGCGCACCGGGTTCCGGCTCCTTCACCGGCCGGATTTCGTGATGGGCCTCGTAGAGCGTCGGGCGGATCAGGTCGTTCATCGCGCCATCGACGATGACGAAGGCGTGGCCTTCCGTCCGCTTCACGTAGATGACGCGGGTGACGAGGATGCCGGCATTGCCGACCATCATGCGGCCCGGCTCCATGACGACCCTGGCGCCGAGGCCGGCGGTATGGCGCTTCACCACCTCGGCATAGCGCATGGGGTCGGGCGGCGGCTCGTTGTCGTCCTTGTAGGGAATGCCGAGGCCGCCGCCGACATCGACATGGTCGATGACATGGCCGTCGGCGCGCAGCGTGCCGACGAACTCGGCCATCAGCGCGAAGGCATTGTCGAAGGGGGCGAGATCGGTGATCTGCGAGCCGATATGCATGTCGATGCCGGCGACGTGGATGCCGGGCAGTTTCGCGGCGCGGGCATAGGCCTCGCGCGCCGTCGAGATCGGGATGCCGAACTTGTCGCCCTTCTTGCCGGTGGAGATCTTGGCGTGGGTCTTCGCGTCGACGTCGGGGTTCACCCGGAACGAGATATGCGCGGTGCATCCCATGGCGGATGCGACGCGCGAGAGCTGCTCGACCTCCGGCTCGCTCTCTACATTGACGCAGAAGACGCCGGCTTCCAGCGCCGCGCGATGCTCGGCCTCGGTCTTGCCGACGCCGGAGAACATGATCCGCTCGCCCGGAACGCCGGCGGCCAGCGCCCGCTTCAGTTCGCCGCCCGAAACGACGTCCATGCCGGCGCCGAGCCGCGCCAGTGTCTTGATGACGGCCTGGTTGGAATTGGCCTTCATCGCATAGCAGACGAGCGTGTCGATCCCGGCGAAGGCCTCCGAGAAGACGCGGTAGTGCCGCTCCAGCGTCGCCGTCGAATAGCAATAGAAGGGGGTGCCGACCTCGGCCGCGATGCGGTCGAGCGACACGTCCTCGGCGTGCATGACGCCGTCACGATAGGCGAAGTGATGCATGGGAGGGCGTCAGAGCAGGGGGTCGAGGACAAAGGTGCCGGAGGGCAGGATCTGGCCGCGACCCACCGGGCGGTTGGGATCGTAGTTCGGCCGCGGTGCGGGCTGCCGCTGCGGCGGGTTCGCGGGATCAGCGGCGACCTGCGTCGCCGGCGCGGCGGCGCGCGGCGGCGTGGGCGGGGTCGGGCCGCCGACCGGATGGGGCGTCGGCCCGGGCAATTCGAGACCGCCGCGCCGGCCACAGGCGCCGAGCGCCAGCGAACCCGCGACGATGAGCAGCACGGCGGAGCGGCGGGACAGCGGAGCGGTCAATGCGGAAGCCCTGTGATGGTCGGCACATCGGGAATGGCGAAGCGCGCGAACCATAACGGATGACGCGCGCGACCGCGAGGGGGTCGGCGTCGGGCCCGGTGGGTTCACCGAACGTCGCGGCCCGCCCTGTCCGGAGCAGGGCCAGGTCCTCATCTGGCCCTGTCTTGCCCAGTCTCGGCCATTCGCGCCGGGCGGTTGCCGACGACGCGATTGCGGCCCTGCCGCTTGGCCTCGTAGAGATGGGCATCCGCATGCGCGACGAGGCCGCGAATGCTGGCCGCGTCGTCGGGAAAGGTCGCGACGCCGATGCTGATCGTCGGCTCGGCCTCGAACTCCCGCGCCAGAGTCTGGCTGACGGCGATGCGCATCCGCTCGGCAGCAGCGAGGGCCGCGTCGTGCGTCATGTTCTCGCACAGCACGACGAATTCCTCGCCGCCATAGCGGAAGACGCGATCGTCGCCGCGGATTTCCGCACGCGCGCAGTCGACGACGCGCCGCAGCACCTCATCGCCGGCGACATGGCCGTAGCGGTCGTTGATGCTCTTGAAATGGTCGATGTCGAAGATTGCGAGGCTTGTCTTGTGGCCGGCCGCCAGCGAGCGCGCCAGGGTCGGCTGGCCAAGCGCCTCGAACCGCTCGCGCGTGAGGGCGCCGGTCAGCACGTCCTGGCCGCTGCGGTCGAGCAGTTCCTCGTATTTGTGGCGATAGGTGAGCTTGTAAAACGTGTCCGAGAGAGGCTGCGCGGAGGGTTCGGCCGCGTCCCGTTCCAGCAGGGCGAGATAGAGGCCGATCAGCGCGGCATAGACGACGGCGGCGCCCATCTTGGCCACCCAGCCGCCGGTCAGCGCGCTCAGCGGCGTGCCCGTCACCACGTGCAGCCCGGTGAAGAAGGCCACCTGATCGAAGCTCAGGATCAGCCCGAGACTGATGCAGGAGCGCAGGACGACGGAGGTCGGCAACAGACTGCGGAGCTTCTCATAGATCAGGATCAGCGCGATGGCATCGACGAAGAGCAGCGTCGTGCCCCAGATCATCAGCACGCCCATCTGGTTGATCAGGGTGAGGTCTGAATTGTAGCCGGGCAGCGAGACCGGCGGACCGTAGAGCTGCAGCGTCGCCACCAGCGCGACCATCAGGAAATTGCCGATCAGCAGGCCATAGATCGGCTGGCGGACGGTTTCGGCGTCCTCGCGGATGTAGAACAGCAGGATGATCGCCAGCTTGCCCGAAAACAGCACCGTCGAGCCCGGCGACAGCAGGCCGAAAGGCAGTTCGATGAAGAAGACCGCCGCGAGATAGGTCTCCAGAAAGTGCATGACGCCGAGGGCGCACAGGAAGACGCCGAGCCCGAGGAGACGGCGCAGGCGGAACAGCGCCGCCATGACGCCGAAATAGAGGAGGGCCTGCGTGAGGAGGAGGGCGGTGCCGGACATGGACGATGGAGCCTATGGCTTCGCTCTCTGCGAAGGGTAAACGGTGGAGCCGGGGGGACTCTAGGCGCGCCGCAGCAGCCGGGCGGCGAAGAAGCCGTCGAGGCCCGCGAGCGCCGCGTCCGTGGCGGGCCAGTGGCTCGGCAGGGTCCGCATGTATCCGGTAGGGGTGACGAAAGCGGCGATGCCGTCGATTTCGTCGGGGCGGATCGGGTCGAGCGTGAGCCTGTCGTCGCGGGCCAGCAGGGCGGCGATCTGGTTCTCTCCCTCCTCCGGTTCCAGCGAACAGGTGCAGTAGACCGCCCGGGCGCCGGGCTTCAGCAGATCGCCGAGGCGGTCGAGCAGGCGCGCCTGCAGGCGGCCGAGGCCTTCGACATCGGTCATCGATTTCAGGTGCATGACATCGGGATTGCCGCGCATCGTGCCGGTGGCCGTGCACGGGGCGTCGAGGAGGATCGCGTCGTACCGGCCCTCGATCTCGGCGGCGTCGGCGGCGAGCATCGTCACGTCCAGTTTCAGACGCGTCATGTTCTCGGCAAGGCGCTCGAGCCGCCTTGGCGACCGGTCGATAGCCGTGACCTTTGCGCCGGCGAGGGCGAGTTGGGCCGTCTTGCCGCCCGGTGCCGCGCAGAGATCGGCGACGGCGAGGCCCCGCACGTCGCCGAGCAGGCGGGCGGGAATTGCAGCAGCGGCGTCCTGGACCCACCATTCGCCTTCGGCAAAGCCCGGGAGCGCGGGAATCGCGCCCTCCGGTTTCAGTCGCACCGAGCCGGTTGGCGTCAGCGTGCCGCCGAGGCGTCCGGCCCAGCCTCGCGGATCGGATTTCACGGTCAGGTCGAGCGGCGGCTCGACGACGATGATGCTGGCGATCGCGCGTGTCTCGGCCTCGCCATAGGCGGCGATCCAGCGTTCGCGCAACCAGGCGGGCAGGTCGTCGAGCGGATCGAGGGCGCCAAGCAGGTCCGCCTTGTCGCGGCCGATGCCGCGCAGCACGGCATTGGCCAGGCCGGCAAAGCCCTTGGTCTTGCCGTTCGCCTCGACCATGCGCACGGCGCTGTCGACGGCGGCATAGTCCGGTACGTCGAGGAACAGGATCTGGCAGGCGGCCGTGCGCAGGATCGTCCCGAGGCGTGGCAGGCCTTCAGGCAGGCCCTTGGCCAGTCGTTCGCCGAGCGCCTTGTCGATGCTGCCGAGGCGGCGGAGCGTGGTCGCGGCGATCTTGCGCGCCAGCGCGCGGTCGGGCGCGTCGAGTTCGGTGCGTTCCTCCAGCGCCTCGTCGAGCGGCCGTCGGCGGACGAGGACGGCGTCGACGAGGTCGCACGCGCGCCGGCGCGCGGGAAGGCCTGGATGCGCGGCCGGTCGGACGGGCGCCGCAGCGCGGTGGGGTCGCTTGGTCATCGAGCCCGTTTAGGGCGCGCACCGTCCGCCAGCAAGCGGCCGGTTCGCGCGGGAGATCAGCCCCAGGGACCGCGACGCGGAGCGTTGCTGCCCCAGGCGGCCGGCTGCTGCTGGACATAGCCGCCCGTGCCCCATGCCTGGGCGAGTTGTTGCAGGGCAGCGATGCGATTGCCGGTATCGGGATGGGTCGAGAACAGGTTGTCCATGCGCTCGCCCGACAGCGGGTTGATGATGAACATATGCGCGGTCTGCGGATTGTGCTCGGCCGTGTTGTTCTGGGTGTAGTTGTGGGCGCCGGCGATCTTGGCGAGGGCCGAGGCCAGCCACATGGGATTGCCGCAGATCTCGGCACCGAGCTTGTCGGCCTCGTATTCGCGTGAGCGCGAGATCGCCATCTGCACGATGGAAGCCGCTAGTGGCGCGAGGATCATCATGGCGATGGTGCCGATGATGCCGAAACCGTTGCGATTCTCGCCGTTGCCACCAGAGAAGGCGGCGAAGTTCGCCAGCATGGACACGGCGCCGGCCAGCGTCGCCGTGATGGTCATGGTGAGCGTGTCACGGTTCCTGATATGGG
The DNA here is from genome assembly GCF_016793595.1 of Phreatobacter sp. Lineage (GTDB taxonomy): Bacteria > Pseudomonadota > Alphaproteobacteria > Rhizobiales > Phreatobacteraceae > Phreatobacter. The sequence continues at coordinate 78,548 of NZ_JAEULY010000019.1, read as the reverse complement.
CCAGCTCATGAGCGACGACGCCCGCAACTTCCTCCGGTGTCAGCGCGTTGAGCAGGCCCGTATTCACCGCGACCGCGGCGTTCTCGGGGTTGCGGCCGGTCGCAAAGGCGTTCGGCTGGTCCTCGTGGATGATGAACAGGCGCGGCATGGGCATGCCGGCGCGCTGGGTCATCTCCCAGGTCATGTTGTAGAGATCGGGCGCGGAATTCTGGTCGATCTCCTGCGCGCCGTACATGTTGAGCACGGCCTTGTCGGAACCCCAATAACTCCAGAAATTCATCGCGGCCGCGACCGCCAGCGCGATCAGCATGCCGGTGCGGCCGCCGAGCAGGAAGCCGATGCCCATGAACAGGGCGGTCATGCCGGCCAGCAGGATGGCGGTCTTCATGTAGTTCATGACGAAACCCCCGAGGGATTGGGCGGGACGAGAGCCCCGGATTTGGCCCACTAGATCGTGTTGGCGCCGAGGCCGGGCAAGATGCGCGCCTGTCGCACCCCCGCTCCGTGCGGCTCAGTGCCATTCCTCATTGTAGACGAATTTCGGCATGTTCCAGCTGTAGCGCAGGGCGAGAAGGCGCATGGCGAGGCCGATGGCCATGGAGGCGAAGAGCACTGCGTCGTGCGGCAGGCCGAGCTTGTGGCCCGCGACGAACAGGGCACCCGTCACCACCGCGACACTGGCATAGAGCTCGCTGCGGAACAGCAGGGGGATCTCGTTGCAGAGGATGTCGCGCAGGACGCCGCCGAGGCATCCGGTGATCATGCCCGCGACGATCACGACCAGCACCGGCAGGCCCATCTCCATCGCGACATTGCAGCCGATGACCGTGAAGGCGACCAGTCCGATCGCGTCGAGGAACAGGAACAGCCGCTTCAGCCGCTGCATGAAGCGCGCGATGGCGATGGTCGCGAGGGCGGCGGCTGCGGTGAGCAGCAGGTATTCCGGGTGCGCGACCCAGACCAGAGGGTAATGGCCGAGCAGCACGTCACGCATCGAGCCGCCGCCAAGCGCGGTGACGGCGCCGAGCAGGCAGACGCCCACCCAGTCCATGCTGCGACGGCCCGCGGCGAGCGCGGCGGTCATGGCCTCGGCTGTGATCGCGATGATGTAGAGGGCGTGAAGGATCAGCACGCTCATGATGGCCAACGCCTCCTTCGGCCCGCCACGTTCCGGCCGGACACGGCCTCCTCCTACAGGCTCGTGGCCCGTCGGCTCAACGGTGCTATCCATGTTGCACTGCCAGATCGCTTGCGTACGAACGACCTCATCTGGTAATCCGCAAGATCGCCCAGCCCCGGCCGGAGACGTCCATGACCTATGTGGTCACCGAGAATTGCATCAAGTGCAAGTACATGGACTGCGTGGAAGTCTGTCCGGTCGACTGCTTCTACGAGGGCGAGAATTTTCTGGTGATCCATCCGGACGAATGCATCGACTGCGGCGTCTGCGAACCGGAATGCCCGGCCGAGGCGATCAAGCCGGATACCGAGTCCGGCCTCGAGAAGTGGCTCGGGATCAATGCGGATTTCGCCGCCAAATGGCCGAACATCACGCAGAAGAAGGATTCACCTCCCGACGCCAAGGAGTGGGACGGAAAGCCGGACAAGGAGCCGCTTCTCTCGCCCAATCCGGGTGCGGGCGACTGAGGCACGAAAGCGTCCGCGGCACCCCCGCGAAAACGGCCAGTTCCCGCCGTGCGGCCGGGCTTCGGCGCTTAAGCCTTTGATTTCGGCGAAATTTGTGGTATGGTCGCGCCACAGTCGATCAAAACAGCGGTCCCATCGGTACGCTCCCCATTGCGGAGCGTCTTTTTTCGGAAAAATTCCGATGAAACGTCGTGATGGGGCCCGAGACGGTGCCTGTTGCGCCGGCCGAGGTCGTTTTTTCATGGGCTGACGTCAGGGATGGGGTCCGGCCTGCCGGACACCGCATGGTCCCTTTCGCGCGAACCACCATGAGCCCGGCTTGCCAGGCGTCATGGACCGGGCCTTGGCGTTCCGCCTCACGCCCGGCGTCACCAGCGGCCGCGATCCGGCCGGCGAGGAGTAAGGCGCAGTATGACCGCTAAGAAGAACGCGCAGACCCGTCAGGGCTTCAAGACGAACGAGTACATCGTCTATCCGTCCCACGGGGTCGGGCAGATCGTCTCGATCGAGGAGCAGGACATTGCAGGGTTCAAGCTCGAGCTGTTCGTCATCACCTTCGAAAAGGACAAGATGACGCTTCGGGTGCCGACCGCGAAGATCGCCCAGGTCGGCATGCGCAAGCTCGCCGAGCCCGATGTGATGGCCAAGGCCATGGAAGTGCTGAAGGGCCGTGCGCGGATCAAGCGGACCATGTGGTCGCGCCGGGCGCAGGAATACGAAGCGAAGATCAATTCCGGCGACCTGATCGCCATTTCCGAGGTCGTGCGCGACCTGTTCCGCTCCGAGGCACAGCCTGAGCAGTCCTATTCGGAGCGCCAGCTCTACGAACAGGCTCTCGACCGCATGGCGCGCGAGCTTGCCGCTGTCGAGCGCGTCATCGAGGCCGAGGCCGTGAAGCTGATCGAGGCGCAGCTGGCCAAGGGGCCGCGCCGTGGTCCCGCCAAGGCCGAGGAAATCGACGAGAGCGACGAAACGGAAGTCGAAGCAGCCTGATCGGCGCAACGATACCGAGATTGCGGGAGCCCGGCGGCAGCGCCGGGCTCTCTGCTTTTGGGAGCCTCGATTGGGAAGGCTTGCTGTGACAGGACCGCTCACCAGTCAAAGTTGACGGGCCGAGCCGCATTTGTGCGGCAGAAGGTCGCAATTTTCGCTGCGATCCGCCCGGACGCTGGCGCATTGGCGTCCGCACCCCTACGAATCCGGTTCAAATCCATCAGAGCAGGGGCAACCTGCCGCGGACGGCGCGAGGGAGAGCGTCATGTCTGAGGATTCCGGTTCGCGGCGCGGTCTGATGAAGGCTGCGATGAATGCTCCTTTTCTCGGCCGCGAGGAAGAGATGGAACTCGCCGTGCGGTGGAAGAGCCGTGACGACGAGGTTGCGCTCCACCGTCTCGCCCAGGCGCATATGCGCCTCGTCATCGCCATCGCCGCACGATTCCGCCATTACGGCCTGCCAATGGCCGATCTGATCCAGGAGGGCCATGTCGGCCTTCTGGAGGCCGCATCGCGCTTCGAGCCGGAACGCGAGGTTCGCTTCTCGACCTATGCGACCTGGTGGATCCGGGCGTCGATCCAAGACTACATCCTGCGCAACTGGTCGATCGTGCGCGGCGGTACGTCGTCGGCGCAGAAGGCGCTGTTCTTCAATCTCCGGCGGTTGCGCGCCCAGCTGTCCCAGACGCTGGGGTCCGGCGTCGGCGCGGCGGCCATCCACCAGCACATCGCCCAGACCGTGGGCGTGGCCGTGGCCGACGTTGCGGTCATGGACGCGCGGATCTCGGGCGCGGACGTGTCGCTGAACGCGCCGGCCTTCGAGGGAGAGGAGGGCGGCGCAGCCGAGCGCATGAGCCAGCTGATCGATGCCGCGCCACGTCCGGACGACGTCGTTCAGGACGCGATCGACGGCGACCGGCGGGCGCGCTGGCTCAACGAGGCCATGCAGGTGCTTTCCCCGCGCGAGCGCAGCATCCTGGCGGCGCGGCGCATGAGCGACGAGGCCGCTACGCTTGAATGCCTCGGTGCCGAGCTTGGCATATCGAAGGAGCGCGTCCGGCAGATCGAGAGCCGGGCACTGGAGAAGCTGCGCAAGGAACTGACCGAACGACAGGCGATCGATGTCGCCGCGCTGATCTGAGCACTTCAACCGCCGAGCGGGCGCGCTTCTTCCGGCAGCATGATCGGGATGCCCTCGCGGATCGGATAGACCAGCTTCGCCGCGCGCGAGATCAACTCTCCGGCCGCCGCGTCGTATTCGAGCGGCGCCTTGGTCACCGGACAGACGAGAATGTCCAGTAGCCGCGGATCTACCGTCCCGGGCCGGGTGACGGGTACCGTGGTCTTCGGGTCTGAGGCACTGGTGCCGGTCTCGGTCGGTTCGGCCATGATCTCGCAATCGCTGTTGCCGGTCGGCTCATCCTTAGCGCAGGCCCGGCGGCCGTGCCACCTCGTCAGTTGAGCGGCGGCTTGACCTCGGAGGGCTTGTCCCTGGCGAGCGCGACTTCGGCCACTGCCACGAGCAGGGCCGCGCGCGTGCGCAGGTCGGGGGCTTCCAGCAGGGCCTGCTTCTCCTTGACGCCCCAGGGCGACATCATGCAGAGCGCATTGACCAGAACCTCGGTCGGGGCGCGCCGGATGCCGTCCCAGTCGGCCTCCATGTCATTGGTGTCGAGGAACTCGCGCAGCGTCTTGAGCAGCCCGTCGCGATCGACCGCCTCCTCCCCCGCGCGCGCTTCGAAATCGGTCTCGTAGGGCGCGAAATCGACCTTGCACTGGCGATAGGCGGTGGCCGCGGTGACTTCCTCGACAACGCGGAACCGCGCAATGCCGGTCAGGCTCAGCATGTAGCGCCCGTCGCCGGTCTCGGCGAGCTGGGTGATGCGGCCGGCGCAGCCGATTTCCGACAGGGCCGGGCGTTTCGCATCCTCCTGACCGGGGAGCGGCTGGATCATGCCGATGATCCGCTGCCCCGAGAGGAAGGCATCGTCGATCATCGCCAGATAGCGCGGCTCGAAGATGTTGAGCGGCAATTGGCCGCGCGGCAGCAGCAAGGCTCCGGGCAGCGGGAAGACCGGTATCACCCCCGGAAGATCGGAGGCTGTCCGGTAGACAGAATTGGTGGCCATGGATTCAGCCTCCGCGATGACGCGCCTGTCCGAAAGTTCTCATTTAGGCGCGCCATCGGCGCAGTCCAGTGCCAGCCGGCGCGTTCAGCGCGCGGAGGCGTGATATTCGTGGTTCGGCCGCATGTCCGTCGCCGTCGCCATGCGGTTGGACATGTTGTAGAAGGCGGCCGTCGCCGAAATGTCCCAGATGTCGCGCTCGGAGAAGCCGACCTTGCGGAGCGCGTCGCGGTCACCGTCCTCGACGGACCACGGTGTCTCGGTCAGCTTCACCGCGAAATCCAGCATGGCGCGCTGACGGGCGTCGAGCTGCGCGGCCCGGTAATTCATGACGATCATCTCGCCAAGCTCGGGATCGCCGGAGAGCTGGCGGATCGTGGCGCCGTGAGCGGTGAGACAGTAGTAGCAGCGGTTCACCGAGGAGACGGCGACCGCGATCATCTCGCGCTCCAGCTTCGACAGGCCCGACGGCGCCAGCATCAGGTCGTTGTACATGGCCGCGAAGGCCTTGAGCTTGGCGAGATCATGGGTGTAGGCGAGCAGCACGTTCGGCACATAGCCGATCTTGTCGCGGCATTTCTGGAAATAGGCCTCGATCTCGGCATCGAGCGGGGCCGCCGGCAGGTCGAGAGCGATGATCGGCTCGGCCTTGGCCGGTTTGCGCGGTGACGCCGGCTTCGGCGAGGCAGTCTTTGCAGACGCGACCTTGGCAGGCGCGGCCTTTGCCGGCTTGGCCGGGGCGGTCTTCACAGCTTTTGCGGCAGCGCGGCTCATGGGCTTCCTCTCGCCTGTCAATCGATTGGATCGCGCCGAACGGGCCTCATCGCTTCGTCACGAACGCGTCGCAGCCTCGTAGCACGGGGCCGGCAGGGTCGAAATTGACTTTACGACCGAGGGGCCCCGAGGCCATGCTGGATTCGTGGTGCGAACAAGAACGACAAGGCGCCGCCAAGGAGCTCTGCATGTCGAACCGGGCTGAGGACGCGCGCGGCGCGGCCGCCATCATCGAACAGGCCGGCATCATCCTGAGAGGCACGGAAGGCGGAGTACCGGCGGATTTCGCCGCCGATCTGTTCGGGCGCGCCTCGGCCGAGGATGTGGTGAGCTACGAAGCCCGGGATCTTGCAGGCCTCGCCGCGACGGCTTTCGCGAATTTCTCGCGCCATGTTCCCGGCACCTCCGCAATCGTCCTGACCGATCCCGAGCCGACATCGGCCGCCTCGCCACTGGCCGGCATCACGGTGATCCAGGTCGTCAACGACAACATGCCGTTCCTGGTCGATTCGGTGCTTGGCGTTCTCACCGAACTCGGGGTGCCGCTGCGGCTCGTCGCCCACCCGATCCTGAGCGTCGAGCGTGAGCCCGATGGCACGCTCGCCGCCTATCGCGGGCTCGACGGCGGCGATGGTGTGATCGCGCGGGAAAGCCTGATCCACATCCACATCGACCGTATCGCCGATGCCGACCGGCGCGCCGCCATCGTCGCCGAACTCGAAGCGACGCTGGCCGACGTGCGCCAGTGCGTCGCCGACTGGAAGCCGATGATCACCCGCGTGCAGACGATCATCGAGGACCTGAAGTCGAACCCGGTCCTGCCTGTCACCGAGATGGCGGAAGGCATCCAGTTTCTCGAATGGCTGGCCGGCAACAATTTCACCTTCCTCGGCGTGCGCGACTATTCCTATGTCGGCGGCGTTGCCGAGGGGCAGATGGAGCCGGAGTTCACTTCCGGCCTCGGCATCCTGCGCAATGAAGGCGTGCGCATCCTCCGGCGCGGCACCGAGCTGGTGACGATGACGCCGGAAATGCGCGAATTCCTGATGCAGCCGGTGCCGCTCATCATCACCAAGGCGAATGTGCGCTCGCGCGTTCACCGGCGCATCTACATGGACTATGTCGGCGTGAAGCGCTTCGACCGGGCCGGGCAGCTGGTCGGCGAGGTGCGCATCGTCGGCCTGTTCACCTCCACCGCCTATACGCGCTCGACCCGGACCATTCCCTATCTCCGCCGCAAGGTGGATCGGGTGCTCGGCCGCGCCGGTTTCGATCCGGACGGACATTCCGGCAAGGCTCTGGTCAATGTGCTGGAGAGCTATCCGCGCGACGAGCTGTTCCAGATAGACGACGACACGCTGTTCAATCACGCCATGGCGGTGATGCAGCTGGACGACCGTCCGCGCGTGCGCGTGCTCGCGCGCATAGACCGCTTCCACCGTTTCGTGTCCGTAATGGTTTACGTGCCGCGCGACCGGTTCGACACCACGGTCAGGCTGGCCGTCGGCAGCTATCTCGCCTCGGTCTATGGCGGCCGCGTCTCGGCCTTCTATCCGTTCTTCCCGGACGGCCCGCTGACCCGCGTGCATTTCATCATCGGGCGCAGCGACGGCGAAACGCCGCGCATCGACCAGAGCGAGCTGGAAACGGCGGTCTCGCGCATCGTCAGAACCTGGAGCGACGGCCTCGGCGAGGCGATCGGGCTGATCCACGACCCAGCACGAGCGGGCCTCCTGGCGAGCCGCTATCGCGACGCCTTCTCGGCGGCCTATCGCGAGGCGGTGACGCCGGAAGACGCCATCGTCGATATCCGCATCCTCGAGGGACTGAGCGAGGAGCGGCGCATCGCCATCGACTTCTACCGGCCAAGCCAGGCCGACCGGAAGGAAGCCGGCCTCAAGGTCTTCGCGCGCGGCCGTCCGATCCCGCTGTCGGAGCGGGTGCCGATCCTCGAAGCCATGGGCTTCGCGGTCGTCGACGAGCGCACCTACGAGGTGACGCCGTCCGGCGCGGGCATGACCACCGTCTGGCTGCACGACATGTCGCTGGCCCGTCCCGGCGGTGAGGTGATCGACCTCGAGGCGCTCGACGAGAAGCTGGAAGCCGCGCTGATGGCGGTGATGCGCGGCGATGCCGAGAGCGACGGCTTCAACGCGCTGACGCTGGAGGCGGGCCTCGCCTGGCGCGACGTCGCGGTGATCCGCACGCTGGCGCGCATGCTTCGGCAGATCCGCGTGCCGTTCAGCCAGGACTACCTCTGGGGGACGCTGCGCAAACACGCGCCGATCACCAAGGGCGTGGTGCTGATGTTCCATCTGCGCTTCGACCCGAGGCTTGGCCTTTCGGTCGCGGAGCGCAACCAGAAGCAGACGGAGCTGGTGGCCCGGCTGGAGGAAGGCCTGGCGCAGGTCTCCTCGCTCGATGAAGACCGCATGCTCCGGTCGTTCATCAATCTGATCCAGTCGGCGGTCCGCACCAATTTCTACCAGCTCGGCAAGGACGGGAAGCTGCGGCCGACCATTGCCATCAAGTTCGAGTCGAAGAAGATCGACCGCCTGCCGGCGCCGAAGCCGCTCTACGAGATCTTCGTCTATTCGCCGAGGGTCGAGGGCGTGCACCTGCGCTTCGGCAAGGTGGCGCGCGGGGGGCTGCGCTGGTCCGACCGGCCGCAGGACTTCCGGACGGAGGTGCTTGGCCTCGTCAAGGCGCAGCAGGTGAAGAACGCGGTCATCGTGCCGGTGGGCGCGAAGGGCGGTTTCGTGCCGAAGCGGCTGCCGCCGGCCTCGCAGCGCGACGCCTGGATGGCAGAGGGCACGGAATCCTATCGCATCTTCGTGCGCTCGCTGTTGCAGATCACCGACAATATCGTCGGGCAGGACATCGTGCCGCCCGCCGACACCGTGCGCCATGACGGCGACGACCCCTATCTGGTGGTGGCGGCGGACAAGGGAACGGCCACCTTCTCGGACACGGCCAACCAGCTCTCCATCGAGCAGGGACACTGGCTGGGCGATGCCTTCGCCTCCGGCGGCAGCCAGGGCTACGACCACAAGAAGATGGGCATTACCGCGCGCGGCGCCTGGGAGGCCGTGAAGCGCCATTTCCGCGAGACCGGCGCCGATATCGGCGTGACGCAGTTCACGGTGGCCGGCGTCGGCGACATGTCCGGCGACGTCTTCGGCAACGGCATGCTGCTGGAGAAGACGATCAGGCTGGTGGCGGCCTTCGACCATCGGGACATCTTCCTCGACCCCGATCCGGACCCCGGCGCGGCATGGGCCGAGCGCAAGCGGCTGTTCGAGCTGCCGCGCTCGTCCTGGGCGGACTATGACAAGAGCCTGATATCCGCGGGCGGCGGCGTGTTCTCGCGCTCCGCGAAGTCGGTGCCGCTGACCCCGGCGGTGCGGGCCATCCTCGACCTCGACAAGGCCGAGGCGACGCCGCAGGAGGTGATGAGCGCCATCCTCAGGGCCGAGGTCGACCTGCTCTGGTTCGGGGGCATCGGAACCTATATCCGCGCGACGACCGAGACCGACGATCAGGTCGGCGACCGGGCCAACGATGCGATCCGCATCACCGGGATGGATGTCCGGGCGAAGGTGATCGGCGAGGGCGCCAATCTCGGCATGACGCAGAAGGGTCGTATCGAGGCCGGGCGGCGCGGCGTGCGCCTCAACACCGATGCCATCGACAATTCGGCCGGCGTCAACACCTCGGACGTCGAGGTCAACATCAAGGTGGCGCTCGCCATCCCCGAGAAGGACGGCCGCCTCAGCGAAGAGGCGCGCAACGCGCTGCTGGCCGAGATGACCGACGAGGTTGGCCGGCTCGTGCTGCGCAACAACTACCTGCAGACGCTGGCGCTCTCGCTGTCCCAGCGGCGCGGTCTGGAGGATCTCGGCTTCCAGCAGCGGCTGATGCATGGGCTGGAGGCCGAGGGCAAGCTCGACCGCCCGGTCGAGTTCCTTCCCGACGATGCCGAGATCGCCGAACGCCGGCGGCGCGGCGATCCGCTGACCCGGCCGGAGATCGCCGTGCTGCTGGCCTATGCGAAGATCGACCTCTACGACGATCTGCTCGCCTCGCCGGTGCCGGACGATCCCTATCTGGCACGCGAGCTCGTCCGCTATTTCCCGCGGCCGGTGCAGGAGCGGTTCCCCGATGCGATCGAGAACCATCGCCTGCGCCGCGAGATCATCGCGACGGGCCTGGCCAATTCGATGATCAATCGCGGCGGGCCGGCCTTCGTCGCCCGCTTGGTCGACCAGACCGGCGCCGATGTCGCGACCATCGCCTCGGCCTTCGCGGCCGTGCGCGACGCCTATGGCATGACCGCGCTGAACACCGAACTGGACAGTCTCGACAACCGCGTGGCGGGGCCGCTTCAGCTCGACCTCTATGCGGCGATCCAGGACCTGCTGATCGATCGCGTCGTCTGGTTCATCCGCAATGTCGACCTGACCAGGGGGCTTGCCGAGGTCATCGCCCATCACCGCGCCGGGATCGAGGCCGTTGCCGCGAGCCTCGACACCGCCCTGCCGCCGGATGCGGCTGCCGCGCGCGTGGCACGCACGGCGGAGCTGCATGCGGCCGGCGTTCCCGATCCGCTCGCGGGCGTGCTGGCGAGCCTCAATCATCTGGCCGCGGCGCCCGACATCGTCGCGGTGGCGGACGAGACCGGCCGCCCCGTCTCCGACGTCGCGGCGACGGCCTTCGCCGCCTCGGCCGTGTTCCGGCTGGATCAGGTGAAGAACGCCGCGCGCGGCATCGTCGTTACCGACTATTTCGACCGGCTCGCACTCGACCGCGCGCTCGACTCAATCGCCGTGGCGGAGCGACGGATCGCGGCCGACATGATGAACGGAACGGCGGCGGGCGAGCCGGCGGTCGCGGCCTGGATGGCTGTGAACGGAGCGCGCGCCGAGCGCATCCGCACGGCGGTCGCGGAGATCGCCAATTCCGGCTTGACCGTGTCCAAGGCGACGGTGGCGGCGAGCCTGCTCGGGGATCTGGTGCGGGGCTGAAGCCGCGCGGCCTCACGCGGTCTTGTCGACGACCTGACCCGTGCCCGGAGCGGGCGCGGCCTGCACGGCGGAGGCGAGGAGATCGACGACGCCCTGGTCGGCCTCGAGCTGCTGTTTCACCAGCACGGCCTGGATGCCCATCTGAGTCTTGGCCTGGGACATGCCCACGAGGGCCCCGGCTATGGCGGCTGTCGACATCGAACCATTCCTTCCCGCTGGCGCGAGAAGTAGCCGATCAGCCTTAACGATGTCTGACGAGGGGTGTCAGCGGGTCGGGATCGGGCGTTCGCCGCGATAGTCGTAGAAGCCGCGCTGGGACTTCCGGCCGAGCCAGCCGGCCTCGACATATTTCACCAGCAGCGGGCACGGGCGGTACTTGGAATCCGCGAGGCCTTCATAGAGCACCTGCATGACCGACAGGCAGGTGTCGAGGCCGATGAAGTCGGCGAGCTGCAGGGGACCCATCGGATGGTTGGCGCCGAGTCGCATGGCGGTGTCGATCGCCTCGACCGAGCCGACGCCCTCGTAGAGCGTGTAGATCGCCTCGTTGATCATCGGCAGCAGGATGCGGTTGACGATGAAGGCCGGGAAATCCTCGGCGACCGCGACGGTCTTGCCGAGCTTGGCGCACAGGGCGCGCGAGGCCTCGAAGGTCTCGTCCTCGGTGGCGATGCCGCGGATCAGCTCGACGAGCTGCATCACCGGCACGGGGTTCATGAAGTGGATGCCGATGAAGCGCTCCGGCCGGTCCGTGGTGGAGGCGAGGCGCGTGATCGAGATCGACGAGGTGTTGGTGGCGAGAATCGCCTCCGGCTTGGCGATGGGGCAGACCGACTGGAAGATCTTGACCTTGACCTGCTCGTTCTCGGTCGCCGCCTCGATGATCAGGTCGCAGTCGCGAAGGCCGTCGACCTGAGGCGCGGGCTCGATCCGCAGCAGCGCCTTCTGCCGCTCTTCCTCCGAGATCAGGTTCTTGGAGAGCTGGCGGCTGAGATTGCCGTTGATGGTCGCAAGGCCCGACTTGATGCGGTCCTCCGAGAGGTCGTGCAGCGCCACGTCGATGCCCGCCAGCGCGGCGACATGCGCGATACCGTTGCCCATCTGGCCGGCGCCGATCACGCCGATCTTGCGAATGTCCATGGTCTCACCCGAAGGCCTGCCCGACCCGTCGGGTCGGCGGCACGATCAAAACGAACTCGCCGCTATCTCTACGACGGCGGCGCTGCCGGCGCCATCCTGACCGTTGAAAAGACAAGGGCGGCCGCGACGTCACGCCGCGCCCGCCCCAGAGGCTTACTTGCCGAGCTCTTTTTCGAGCTCGGGAAGGATGGTGAAGAGGTCGCCCACGAGGCCGTAATCGGCCACCTGGAAGATCGGCGCCTCCTCGTCCTTGTTGATGGCGACGATCACCTTGGAGTCCTTCATGCCGGCGAGGTGCTGGATAGCGCCCGAAATGCCAACGGCGATGTAGAGCTCGGGAGCCACGACCTTGCCGGTCTGGCCGACCTGCCAGTCGTTCGGGGCGTAGCCCGCATCGACCGCGGCGCGCGAGGCGCCCATGGCCGCGCCGAGCTTGTCGGCGACGGGCTCGATCACCTTGGTGAAGTTCTCCTTGGAGCCGAGCGCGCGGCCGCCGGAGATGATGATCTTCGCCGCGCCGAGCTCCGGGCGGTCGGACTTGGCGATTTCCTCGCCGACGAAGGTCGAGATGCCGGGATCGGCCGCCGCCGCCGCGTTCTCGACCGGGGCCGAGCCGCCGGCGCCCGCCGCCTGGAACGAGGCGGTGCGGACGGTGATGACCTTCTTGGCGTCGGTCGACTGCACCGTCTGGATGGCGTTGCCGGCATAGATCGGCCGCTCGAACGTGTCGGGCGAGACGACCTTGGTGATGTCGGAGATCTGCATCACGTCGAGCAGGGCGGCGACGCGGGGCAGGACGTTCTTGCCGTTGGCCGTGGACGGCGCGACGATCGCATCGAAGCCGCTGGCGAGCGAGACGATGAGGGCCGCCGTCGGCTCGGCGAGCTGATGGGCATAGGCCGCATTGTCGGCGACCAGCACCTTGGCGACACCCTGGAGCTTGGCGGCGGCCTCGGCGGCCGGGCCGCAGCCCTGGCCGACGACGAGAACGGTCACCGGAGCGCCGAGGGCGGCGGCAGCGGTCAGCGCCTTCAGCGTCGGATCCTTGACGGAGGCGTTGTCGTGTTCGGCGATCAGAAGCGTTGCCATCAGAGCACCCCGGCTTCGTTCTTCAGCTTGCCGACGAGCTCGGCGACGGAGGCGACCTTGACGCCAGCCTTGCGGCCGCCCGGCTCGGCGGTCTTGAGGACCTTGAGACGCGGGGCGACGTCGACGCCGTAGGCGTCCGGGGCCTTCTCGTCGATCGGCTTCTTCTTCGCCTTCATGATGTTCGGCAGCGAAGCGTAGCGCGGCTCGTTCAGACGCAGGTCCGTCGTGACGATGGCGGGGGTCTTCAGCTGCACGGTCTGGAGGCCGCCATCGACTTCGCGCGTCACCGAGACGGCATCGCCGGCGAGTTCGACCTTCGAGGCGAAAGTGCCTTGCGGCCAGCCGAGCAGCGCCGCCAGCATCTGGCCGGTCTGGTTGGAATCGTCGTCGATGGCCTGCTTGCCGAGGATGACGAGGCCCGGGGCCTCCTCACCGACAACGCCCTTGAGGATCTTGGCGACGGCGAGCGGCTCGACGGTGGCGTCGGTCTTCACGTGGATGCCGCGGTCGGCGCCCATGGCGAGCGCGGTGCGGATCGTCTCGGCGGCGCCCTGCGGGCCGATGGAGACGACGACGATTTCGGTCGCCGCGCCCTTCTCTTTCAGGCGGATCGCCTCCTCGACGGCAATTTCGTCGAAGGGGTTCATCGACATCTTGACGTTGGCGAGTTCCACGCCCGAGCCGTCGGGCTTCACGCGGATCTTCACGTTGTAGTCGACCACCCGCTTCACGGGCACAAGGATCTTCATCGTGTCCCTCCCCGAGGGAAATGGAAAATTCCGCTCGGATAATCGATTTTCAAGGTCAAATTGACCGGGCGCGCACCGTAGAAGCGGCCCTGTTGGGTGTCAACGAAACGCCCGGCCGCCGCCATAGGGCGTTCGGGTGATGCAATGCAACAAGAGAGTTGGCAAACCTGCCCGGAGCGCCACTCAGAAATCGAGGGTAGCGATCACCGGCACGTGGTCGGACGGGCGGTCCCAGCCGCGCGCCTCGCGCACGATCTCGAAACTCTTCATGGCCGGCGTCAGCGCCGGGCTGAGCCAGATGTGATCGAGCCGGCGGCCCTTGTTGGCGGCGGCCCAGTCCGGTGAACGGTAGCTCCACCACGTATAGAGTTTCTCCGGCTCGGGGGTCAGCGAGCGCATCATGTCGATCCAGCCGCCGCGCTCGGACACTTCGGTCAGGCGGCGGCGCTCCAGCGGCGTGTGCGAGACGACCTTGGCGAGCTGCTTGGAACTCCAGACGTCGTGCTCCAGCGGCGCGATGTTGAGGTCGCCGACGAGAATCGCCTTCGACTTGCCATCGCCGACCTTCAGCGCGTCCCAGCCCTCCATCTCGTCGAGGAAACCGAGCTTGTGCGCGAATTTGTCGTTGATCGCGGGGTCCGGCTCGTCGCCGCCGGCGGGAACGTAGAAATTGTGGATGCGCGTGCCGGCGGCAGGCCCTTCCGCCAGCGTCACCGCGATGTGCCGGGCGTCCTGCTTGCCGCAGAAGGGCTTCCGCTCGACGTCCTTCAGGGCGTGGCGCGAGAAGACCGCGACGCCGTGATAGCCCTTCTGGCCGTGGATCGCGACGTGGTCGTAGCCCATCCGTTTCACGTCCGAGAGTGGAAACTGGCCGTCCATGCACTTGGTTTCCTGCAGACATAGGACGTCCGGCCGGTGTGCGTCGACGAAACGCGCGACGGTGTCGATGCGCAGGCGCACGGAATTGATGTTCCAGGTGGCGACGGTCAGGGGCATGGGGGTCCTCATCGGGCCGCGCGACCATAGAGGCGCCTTTCCCGCTCCGAAAGTCGCCCGCCGCCGCCATCCACCGCGCAGCGGTTGCGGCGCAGCCGCATTCATGGTCAGTCTCGGAGCAGGTTCCTGGCCGCAAATCCCTTGGGGGACGCCCTCCTTGCCGACGCTTGTCCGCTTCCTGACGGTCCTCATTCTGATCGGCGGAGTGATCTTCTCGGGGATGCTGGCTTTCGCCTATCTGGTCGAGCCGGAGCCGCGCGACATGAGCGTGACCATTCCGCCCGCCCGCCTCCAGCCCAGGCGCTAGGCGCCGTGGCCGGCGAGATCGACCTGTTCCTCGACATGATGGCCGCCGAGCGCGGGGCGGCGAAGAACACGCTCGACGCCTACCGCCGCGACCTCGACGACTACGCCGAATTCCTCGCGGGCGAGGCGCTTGCGCCGAAAACGGCCACAACCGACGCGATCCGCGCCTATCTCGCCGACTGCCAGTCGCGCGGGCTGAAGACGGCTTCGGTCGCGCGGCGGCTCTCGGCCCTGCGCCAGCTTCATCGCTTCATCTATACGGAAGGGCTCGGAACCGAGGATCCCGCCGCCGTGCTCGAGGGGCCGAAGCGCGGCCGGCCGCTGCCGAAATCGCTGGCGCTATCGGAGGTCGACCGGCTGCTGGCGGTCGCGAAGGAGGGGCTGGACGACGCGGCGCGTCCGATCGGCGAGCGGCTGAGGGTAGCCCGGATGGCCTGCCTTCTCGAACTGCTCTACGCCACGGGCCTGCGCGTTTCCGAGCTGATCGCGCTGCCCGTGACCGCCGCGCGACGTGACGAACGCTTCCTCGTGGTGCGCGGCAAGGGCAACAAGGAGCGCATCGTGCCGCTGAACAATGCGGCCAAGGCGGCGATGGCCGCCTATCTGGCCTTGCGCGAACAGGCCGGTCTTGCCGCATCGAAATGGCTTTTCCCCTCGTCGGGCGAGAGCGGTCATCTGACGCGGCAACATGTCGGGCGCGAACTGAAGACGGTGGCCGGGGCCGCCGGGCTGCCGGCGGCGAAGGTCTCGCCGCACGTCCTGCGCCACGCCTTCGCCAGCCATCTCCTGCAGAACGGAGCGGATTTGCGCTCCGTGCAACAGTTGCTCGGTCATGCCGACATTGCCACGACACAGATCTATACCCATGTGCTTGACGAGCGGCTGGCAGGGCTCGTCAGAGACCTCCATCCGCTTGCCGAGGATGAGTGACGGCCCAGCCGTCCCTTGACTTGGCCCCACCCGGCGGGCATGTCCTCGCCCTTCGCCGGCCCTCGGGCCGCCCTCATCCCGGGGCCATACCCTTCCGATGCGAAGCTATCTCGACTTCGAAAAGCCGATTGCCGAACTCGAATCCAAGGTCGAGGAACTGCGCGAAGTCGCGCAGCGGGACGGCGGCGTCTCGATCAGCGAGGAAGTGACCAAGCTCGAGCAGAAGGCCGATCAGGCGCTGAGGGAGCTCTATGCCGGGCTGACGCCTTGGCAGAAGACGCTCGTCGCGCGCCATCCGGGACGGCCGCACACGCTTGATTATATCGGCCAGCTGATCGAGGACTTCACGCCGCTCGCGGGGGACCGCGTCTTCGGCGAGGATGAGGCCATTGTCGGCGGTTTCGGACGATTCCGCGGCGAAAGCGTCTGCATCATGGGGCACGAGCGCGGCGACACGACCGAAACGCGCATCCGGCACAATTTCGGCATGGCGCGACCGGAGGGCTACCGCAAGGCCGTGCGCCTGATGGAGACCGCCGAACGTTTCGACATTCCGGTGATCTCGCTGGTCGACACCGCCGGCGCCTATCCCGGCATCGGCGCCGAGGAGCGCGGCCAGGCCGAGGCCATCGCCCGCTCCACCGACAAGAGCCTGTCGCTGGGCGTGCCGAACGTTGCCGTCATCATCGGCGAGGGCGGTTCGGGCGGCGCCATCGCGATTGCGACCGCCAACAAGGTGCTGATGCTGGAACACGCCATCTACAGCGTGATCTCGCCGGAAGGCGCGGCCTCGATCCTCTGGCGCGACACGACCAAGGCCCAGGAAGCCGCCACCAACATGAAGATCACCGCGCAGGACCTGCTGCGCTTCGGCGTGATCGACCAGATGGTGCAGGAGCCGGTCGGCGGCGCGCACCGCGACCCCGATCTCGCGGTTTCCCGCGTCGGCGACGCCATTGCTCAGTCGTTGCAGGGCTTTCGCGGTCTCGCGCCCGAGGAAATCCGCCGCCTGAGGCGCGACAAGTTCCTCGCCATCGGCCGCGCGATCTGATCGTCGGCTGGCCGCCTGCCACACCGTGGCCACGTTCCTTGCCCACAGATCACCACGATGTGACGCGCATGGGCATTTCGTTAACCGTCGAGGTCAATTTCCGCTGCTTGCGGTAACCCCGGGTTGACGCTATCCCTCGGCCGGAAAGGGTCCGTTAAGGATCGTCAGCGCCAAGCTGAGACCGCAATAAAGGGCGCTTCGCGCCTGAGGTTCGGGAGCAGAGCATTGCGTCAAACGGCAGGAGCCGCCGAGGGCGTTTCCCCTCGCGCATCGCGGATGAAGGGCTGGCGGCTCGCTGCGACGGCGACCGTCTGCGCGCTACTGCTGGCCGGCTGCCAGGAAGGCGGCATGTCCCGCTCGAATCCGAACCGCGGCCATATGCCGATCTCCCAGGCTGTCGCCGAGGAATTGAATGTGCGCGGCATGACGCGCACCTCGCCCGTGCTGATCCGCATCTTCAAGCAGGAAGCCGAGCTGGAAGTGTGGAAGCGCGACGGCTCCGGCCGCTACGCGCTCTTCAAGACCTATCCGATCTGCAACTATTCCGGCGATCTCGGCCCGAAGGTCCGCGAGGGCGACCGCCAGTCGCCGGAGGGCTTCTATCAGATCAATATGAGCCTGATGAACCCGAACTCGTCCTACTACCTCGCCTTCAACATGGGCTTCCCGAACCAGTTCGACCGTTCCTACGGGCGGACCGGCTCGCATCTCATGGTCCACGGCGACTGCTCGTCGCGCGGCTGCTACGCCATGACTGACGAGGCCATCGCCGAGGTCTATGCGATCGCGCGCGAGGCGCTACAGGGCGGGCAGGAGAGCTTCCAGGTTCAGGCCTATCCGTTCCGCATGACCGCGCGGAACATGGCCCGCCACCGCAACAGCCCGCATATGGCGTTCTGGCGCAACCTGAAGGAAGGTCACGACCACTTCGAGGTCACGCGCCAGGAGCCGCAGGTCGATGTCTGCGAGCGCCGCTATGTGTTCAACGCCGTCGCGCCGGATTCGCCGCTTGCCAGCGGCGGCGGTGGCCAGACCCGCGAGATGATCGCCGCCGATCCCTGGGCCGGCCAGCGTTCGCCCGGAACGGCGCGTGCCGCCGTCACGACCTCGGCGACGCCGGTTCCGACCTCGCTCAACCAGCCGGTCACCACCATGGCGCCGGTGACGCGCGCCGCGCCGACACGTTCAGTTCGCGCCCGCTTCACGGCGGTCGGCGAGGACGCAACGCCGCGCCCGAACTTCCAGGCCGCTGGCCGCTGCCCGACCTATGTCGTGCCGGCGCCGATCCGGCAGGCGGTGGCCGCCAAGAACGCCCGCGACATGGCGCAGGTCGCATCGCTGTCCCGCGAAGTCGAAGCCGCGCCGGCGCGCTCCGGAATCGACGGCGGCACGCATCGCCGCTTCGCCGACCGTTTCGCCCATCGCCAGATCCGCGTCGGTTCGAGCGAGCAGACCTTCTCGCTGGCTTCGCAGGAATCGACGCCGGTGACGCTGGTTTCGGCGCGCTCGCCGGTTGCCGCGACCCAGCCGCAGGCGCAGACGGCCGCTGCCACCCCGTCCGCGCCGCCGGCGGCGGCCCCGGCGAGCCAGACCGCGACCGCTCAGGCCGCCACGCCGGCGCCCCAAGGCAACATGACGGTTCCGACAAGCCTTGCTCTCGCACCGGTGCCTCAGCCCTCGCCGCTGCGCACCACGATCGCCCAGCGTCAGGTGGGCGGCGTCATGCCTTCGGGCGTTCCCGGCACGGCTTTCGCGCCGGTGGAGCCGGTCTCGCCGCAGCCGCAGCAGGCGCAGGGTAACTGGTTCACGCGGATGATCGGCCGGACCGGCACGTCGGAGCCGACCCAGAGCCAGGCGGCCGCTCCTCCCGCGCAGCAGTAAGCGGTCGTCGCAGCACGATAGGCAGGCCGCGCGGGCGCGTGGCTTCGCTCACGCCGCCAGCGGATAGGTCTCCTCGACGAGATAGGGACCGCCGCCGACCGATTCCTTCGACGAGAACAGAACGAAGCTCGGCACGATGAACGTGCGGCTGAGGAACAGGCCGCGCAGCGCCAGCCAGTCTGCCACCGTGCGTGCGGTCGCGTCGCGACCGAGCCGCGCAAGCGTCACATGGGGCACGAATTTGCGCGTTTCCGGCGACAAGCCGACGCGCCGCATGATGCGCTCGTGCTCGGCCTGCAATTCCAGCAGCGGCTGGGTCTGTTTCACCGATACGTAGAGCGAACGGGGCCGATCGCCGCCGAAGGCGCCGAGGCCGGTCAGCGTCACCTCGATGGAGCGCTTCTTCACGGCGTAGAGCAGGTCGGCAATCTCATTGGCGGTGCGCTCGTCGACATCGCCGATGAAGCGCAGGGTCAGGTGATAGTCCTCGGGCTCGATCCAGCGGGCACTCATCAGGCCGCCGCGCAGCTTGCTGAGGTCGTCCGCCATGGTCTCGGGAACTTCCAGACCGGTGAAGATGCGGGGCATGCCGACCTCCCTGCCATGCGGCGCCGAGGCCAGAACGGGCCTCGTGCGGGCGGGTCCGGGAGATGTCGCCTGAGCGTGCGGGCCGGGGCCGGAACGGGCTCGCCGTCAGCACCGCTGTTCCAAGCGAATCGCCGAGGACCTCCCTTCCAGTGTGACGCTCGCCAAACGCGATGTCATCACCATGACGCCAGCAACAAGCGGCGCTTACGCGACTTTCAGGCTGGTCCAGTGATCGAGGAACGAGTCGAGCCAGACGCGCACCGCCGGATCGTGCATGAGCCGGCCGTCGAAATGCTCCTGCCTGGAGCGGGCATTGGGCGAGGCCATGCGCTCGTGCGCGCGCGTGGTCCAGCGGTTCATCATCCAGTGCGTCACTTCCGGGTGGAACTGGATGCCGTAGGCCGCCCGCCCGACACGGATCGCCTGATTGCTGAAACAGTCACCGGTCGCCAGCAGTTCGGCGCCGGCCGGCACGTCGAATCCCTCGCGGTGCCACTGATAGACATGATCCGGCCAGGGCAGCTCACTGAGGGCGGCTTCGGTCGGGTAGAGCGGGTAATAGCCGACCTCGACATGGCCCTGCGGGTGAAAATAGACCTTCCCGCCAAGGTGCCGCGCCAGCATCTGCGCGCCGAGGCAGATGCCGAGAAAGGGCAGCTCGTCCTTCAGCGCTAGGCCGATCCAGTCGGTCTCCGCCTTGACGAAATCGTCGGGATCGTTGGCGCTCATCGGGCCGCCGAAGATCACCGCGCCGGCGAAGTGGGTCGTGTCGGTCGGCAGCGGGTCGCCGAAGCGGGGGCGGCGGATGTCGAGCCGGAAGCCGCGTTCCTGCAGCAGGCGGCCGACGCGGCCGGGAGTCGAATGCTCCTGATGGAGAACGACGAGGATGTCGGTGGGTCGGACGGCGCACGCGGCGGAACGGCGCCGGACCGTGCCGGAAATCCTTGAATCTGGGCGTACCAGAGAACGCGCGGTCATGGATCGAGTCACCCGGGAGAATGTGAATCTACCCTGAGTGTGATCAAGAGGCAGGCTTGGTTAAAGATGCCTGAACAACTGGCAGGTGTGCGTTGCACAACCGTCACGTCTTGCAGGCTCAGCCCGCCAGGGCCCTCGCAAGCACGGCGGCCTCGACCGGCTTCTGCAGCACGACGTCGAACAGACCGGGCAGCATGTCGGCGGGATCGTCGCCCGACAGCGCCACGAGGCGGGGGTGGCCAGGATGGGCCTTCATGGCGATCGCGACCGCCGCGCCATCCATGTCGGGCATGCGCCGGTCGATAACCGCCACGTCGAAGGCCTGCCCGGCGACCGCCTCCAGAGCGGCATGGCCGCCATCCACCGCGGTCACGTCATGGCCGAGGGCGCTGGCGATGCGGGCGACCACCTCGCGCGAGAATTCGTGGTCGTCGGCGACCAGCACGCGTAGCGGCGGGGAACCCAGGGATTTTGCGGGCATGGCGGACATGCGACATGGCTACCGCCGAATGACGAAGAAATGGTTTACTGCCGGTGAATTCGCTCCGGATTCCCGCCATTCCATGCTCGAACTCATCCTCCTCGTCGTGCCGGTCTTCGGCCTCGTGGCGCTCGGCTACGGGGCGGCGCTGCTCGGGCTGATCGGCGAGAAGGCGAACGAGGGGCTGACCTCCTACCTGTTCGTCATTGGCGCCCCGGCGCTGATCCTGAAACTGCTGACGTCGGCGGTCTTCCCGGAGATTTTTCCGTGGGGCTACTGGATTGCCTATTACGCCGGCATGGCGGCGATCTGGATCGCGGCCACTCTTCTCACGGCCACGGTGTTCAAGCGCAGCCACGGCGATGCCGTCATCGCGGGGCTTGCGGCCGGGCAGGCCAACACGGTGCTGATCGGCATCCCGATCATCCTCAAGGCCTATGGCGAGCAGGCCGCCTTTCCCATCGCCATGCTGCTGGCGGTGAACCTGCCGATCACCATGACCACGGCGACGCTGATGCTGGAGGGCACGCGCGCGGCTGGCAGCGCCGTGTTCGGCAAGCTGGTGCGCGGCCTTGCGACCCACCCGCTGATCATCGCCATGGCCTTCGGCATTGGCGCGCAGCTCCTCGGGATCAAGCCGTCCGGACCGCTCGGCACCATGCTGGACATGGTGGCGGGCACGACGATCCCGCTATCGCTGATCGCCCTCGGCCTGTCGCTGAAGACCTATGGCGTCCGGGCAGACGTGCCGGTGGCGCTGATGATCACCTTTCTCAGGCTGATCGTTCACCCCGCGATCGCCTATGCCATCGCCCACCACGTCTTCGCGCTGCCGCCGGCCTGGACCGGCACCGTCGTTCTGTTCGCGGCCATGCCGGCCGGCATCAACGCCTATCTGTTCGCCGCCCGCTACGGGCAGGGCGTCGGCATCGCCTCGACGACGGTGGCGCTGTCGACCCTGCTGGCGGTCTTCTCATCGATCATCTGGCTCAGGGTGCTCGGTATCGGCTGAGGCGGCCGGTTCAGGCTGGGTTCATCGCCCGCGTGCGGCACTGGAGGCGAATTGCGCCCGGCCGGCACTTCTGAAATGGTGACGGTCACAGTTTCGTGAGGTCAGGCGGGTCCGCCAGCGTTCATGTCGTCTCCCGCAGCAAGCGTGCCCACCTCGGACGGGCTGGACCGCAAGGTCTTCCGGGATTTCTTCGCGCTCGCCATAGGCTGGTGGCGGGGAGCCAGCGCGCGCCGCGCCTGGTTCCTGACGCTGGCGCTCGGCGCCTGCCTCGTCGTCAATGTCGGCATCAATTTCGCGGTCAATACCTGGAACCGGCGCTTCTTCGACGCGCTGGAGAATTCCGACAGCCACACCGTCTTCTGGGCGGTGATCGCATTTCTCGGCCTTGTCTTCTGCGCGGCGGCGATCGGCGTCGGCATCGTCCTGTCGCGCGAGACGCTGCAGGTGCGCTGGCGCGAATGGCTGATCGGCTCGCTGCTGGACCGGTGGATCGGCGGCCAGCGCTACTATCGCATGGGCCTTGCGCGCACCGAGCCGGCCAACCCCGAATACCGCATCGCCGACGATACGCGCATGGCGACCGAGCCGATCGTCGATTTCGCCATCGGCCTCGTCACCTCCATTGTCTCGGCGCTGACCTTCGTCGGCGTGCTCTGGATGGTCGGCGGCAGCCTGACCCTCCATATCGGCTCCACCGACATCGTGATCCCCGGCTACATGGTGCTGGCCGCGATCGTCTACGGCGTCTGCGTCTCCGGCCTGATGCTGTGGATCGGCCGCAAGCTGCCGGGGGCCGTGGCGCGGCGCAACGAGGGCGAGGCGAAGCTGCGCTTCGAGCTGACGCGGCTGCGCGAGAACGCCGAGAGCGTCGCGCTGATCCGCGGCGAGGCGGACGAGCGGCGCGCGCTGGGCGCGACCTATGCCGACCTCGTCACCCGCTGGCTCGGTGTCGTGCGCCGCCATGGCCACATCACCTGGCTGACCAATTCCAACGGCGTGTTCATCCCGGTCCTGCCGCTGCTGCTGGCGGCGCCGAAATATCTCTCCGGCGAGTTCACGCTCGGCCAGGTGACCCAGCTCGCCGGCGCCTTCATGCAGGTGCAGGTGGCCATCGCCTGGCTGGTCGACAACTTCAAGGCGCTCGCCCAGTGCTACGCCTCGATGCAGCGCGTGACCGAACTGACCAATGCCATCGACGATATCGACGGCGATTTCGACCGGCTGCATACCGGCGGCGTGGTGCTCGCGCCGTCCGGTTCGGGCGCCTTGCGGCTCGATGAACTGACCGTCGCCGACCGCACGGGCCGTGTGCTCATCGACCAGATCACCGCACGCATCGAGCCGGGCGAGAAGGTCGTCGTGGCCGGCGAGAGCGGCACGGGCAAATCGACCCTCGTTCGCGCCATGGCCGGGCTATGGCCCTGGGGCACCGGCGTTATCGCCCTGCCGGCGGGCGGCACGATCGCCTTCGTGCCGGAACGCGCCTATCTGCCGGCCGGCACGTTGCGCGGGGCGCTGCTCTATCCGGCCCAGAGTGCCGAGGTGGCCGATGCCGTGCTGTCCGAGGCGCTCACCGAGGCGGGGCTTGGCTATCTCAGCCACCGGCTCGATGAGACCGACCGCTGGGACCAGACGCTGTCCAACGGCGAGCGCCAGCGCCTCGCCATTGCCCGGTTGATCGTGCAGAAGCCGGACCTCGTCATCCTCGACGGCGCGACCAGCGCGCTGGACGAGGCGGGCGAGGCGCGCCTGATGGCGACGCTTGCCGCGGTTCTCGACGGCTCGACGCTGGTCAGCGTCGGCCTGAGGCCCGGGCTCGACGCCCTGCACGACCGCAAGCTGGTGCTGAAGCGCGGGGCCCGCGGCGCCCATCTCGAATCGGTGCCGCTGCGCACGCGGCCCGTCACCCACTGATCCATCCCATCCGCGCCGCGCGGCGCAAGCGAGCTTCACGAAAGGCAAGGCCATGGCACTGCATATCTGGGATCACTTCTGGGACCTGAGGGTCAAGGAATGCCCCTGCGACGTTCACTTCTGCGACTGGCTCGAAGCGGAGAACATTACCGGCAAGGCGATCTTCCATTTCGGCACCGGCGGGCATCACATTCTCGGCCTGCACAATGTCGAGAAAGGTCTGAAGAACGCCATTCTCGGCATCACGGCCTCGCCCGGCGAGATTCGCACCTACGAGACGATGATCGTCGAGAATCCGGAACTTGGCTGGGGCTACAAGGCCTATTTCGGCGACATCTATCAGCTCGACAAGCGCCTGCTGCCGATGTTCGACGTCGTGACGCTGTTCCATGTCGGCGAGTTCCGCACCGAGGCGAATGACGCCTATGGCGGGCTGACCGACTACGAGATGGTGAAGCTGCTGGCCGGCCAGACCAGGGAAGGCGGCACGATCGCCTTCTATGCGGGCTCCTACGCCTACGACAAGGCGAAGGTCGTCCACGACAAGCTGGTCGAGGAAGGCATCCTCAAAGCCAAGGGGCAGTACCAGACCCTGCCGCTGTTCGAGCGTACGGCAAAGCCGGTCTGAAGCCCTGCCGCTTCCGGCTTGCCAATCCCGGCTCATGGGTCGATCATGACCGGCAGATGACGCGAGCCGGAGCGCCGAAAGGAGCCTCATGTCCGACATCGAGACGAGTCCCGCCGGCACCGTCGTTCCCCTGAACGCCGGTGCCGCTCCTCCGAGGGTCTCCTTCGATCGGCGCGAATTGCAGCAGATTCTGCAACTCTACGGGCGCATGGTGTCCGCCGGCGAATGGCGCGACTATGCCATCGATTTCCTGAAATCCAAGGCGGTCTTCGCCATCTTCCGCCGCTCCTCGGAAGTGCCGCTCTACCGGATCGAGAAGAATCCGGAGGCCAAGCAGGGCGCCTACTCGGTCGTCAGCGCCACAGGCCTGATCATGAAGCGCGGGCCGGAACTCAGGCGCGTGCTCGCGGTGCTTGAAAAGCCCCTAAAGGTCGTGCAGTAGCGCCGCCCCGAGCCGGGACGGCGCTGCCAGGCATCAGAGCGCCTCGACGATGGTGACGTTGGCGATGCCGCCACCCTCGCACATGGTCTGGAGGCCGTAGCGCTTCCCGCGCGCACGCAGCGCATGGACCAGCGTCGCCATCAGCTTGGTGCCGGAGGCGCCGAGAGGATGGCCGAGCGCAATGGCGCCGCCATTGACGTTGAGGCGCGACGGGTCGGCGCCGGTCGCCTTCAGCCAGGCAAGCGGCACGGGCGCGAAGGCCTCGTTGACCTCGTAGAGGTCGATGTCCTCGATGCGCATGCCGGCGCGCTTCAGGGCGCGCTCGGTTGCCGGGATCGGCTCCTCCAGCATGATGACGGGATCGCCGGCGGTGACGGTCAGGTTGTGGATGCGCGCGATGGGCTTCAGGCCATGAGCCTTCACCGCGGCTTCGCTGGCGACGAGCACGCCCGACGAGCCGTCGCAGACCTGGCTGGCATTGGCGGCGGTGATGTAGCCGCCCTCCACCAGCGTCTTCACCGAGCCGATGCCCTCCAGCGTCGCGTCGAAGCGGATGCCCTCGTCGCGGATATGCGGCACGCCGTCGACATCGACGGGGATGATCTCCCGCCCGAAGGCGCCGGCCTCGGTCGCGGCGATGGCCTTCCGGTGGCTCTCCAGCGCGAACCGGTCGAGCTCGTCCTTGGTGAAGCCGTACTTCTTGGCGATCATCTCGGCGCCGGTGAACTGGCTGAACTCGTTGACACCGAAGCGCTCGCGGATGCGCGGCGAGACCGGGCCGGTTCCGACGCCCGCCTTGCCGTAGAGCGCGACGTTCGAGAACATCGGCGCGCGCGTCATGCTCTCGACGCCGGCCGCGATGACCAGGTCCTGCGTGCCAGACATCACCGCCTGCGCGGCGAACTGGATCGCCTGCTGCGAGGAGCCGCACTGGCGGTCGATGGAGACCGCCGGCACGCTCTGCGGCAGCTTCGAGGCCAGCACCATGTTGCGGCCGATCTGAAAGGCCTGCTCGCCACCCTGCGTGACGCAGCCGACCACGACGTCCTCGATCGCGCCCGGATCGACGCCGGTGCGATCCACGAGGGCGTTCAGCACCTCGCCGCCGAGATCAGCGGGATGCCAGCCGGCGAGCTTGCCGCCGCGGCGTCCGCCCGCAGTGCGCACGGCATCGATGATATAGGCCTCGGCCATGGTCGTGATCCTTCTCGCTGCCGGCGCCTTCAGGCCTGCCGGGCGTGTTTCCAGTCGCGCTTGATCTTCTTGGCGAGCGACCATTTGTGCACTTCGGTCGGGCCGTCATAGATGCGGAAGGCGCGGACCTCGCGGAACACCTGTTCGACGATGGTGTCGGTGGAGACGCCCATGCCGCCCATGACCTGCACGCAGCGGTCGGCGATGCGCATCAGCGCCTCGGAAACCGCGACCTTGGCCATGGAACTCTCTGCCGTGCCGAGCGAACCCGAATCGAGCACGCCCGCGCACCAGTCGATCATCAGTTCGGCCTGCTTCAGGTCGATGAGGTTCTCGGCCAGCATGAAGCCGACGCCCTCGTGGTCGACCAGAAGCTTGCCGAAGGCTTCGCGCCGGCAGGCATAATCGGTGGCGATCTCGTTGGCGCGCTTGCAGGCGCCGAGCCAGCGCATGCAATGGGAGAGCCGGGCCGGCGACAGGCGCACCTGCGCATATTTGAAGCCCTCGCCGCTCGCCCCCAGCATCTGGTCGGCCGGCACCCGCAGGTTGTCGATGACCACAACGGCGTGGCCGCCGGGCATCGAGGAGTCCATGGTGCCGAGCACCCGCTCGATGCGGATGGCGGGGTCCGGCAGATCGACGAGAAACATGCAGGCGCCGTCGTCGGATTTCGCCATGACGATGCCGACCCTGGCGCCCTCGGCACCGGTGATGAAGGCCTTGCGGCCGTTGATCACCCAGTGATTGCCGTCGGGCCGGCAGGTCGTCTTCATCATGGAGGGGTCGGACCCCGCGCCGCCTTCCAGCGCCGGTTCGGTCATGAAGAAAGCCGAGCGCGAGCGGCCCTCGACGAGCTGCTTCAGGAAGCGCTCCTTCTGCTCGGGGCTTCCGACCTTGCCGAGAAGGTACATGTTGCCTTCGTCGGGAGCGGCCGTGTTCACCGCGACGGGGCCGAGCGGCGAGAGGCCCGAACGGATCAGCACATAGGCCGTTTCGACCTGCGTGAGATGGTCGCCGTCGCCGAGGATGTGCGGGGTCAGGACGCCGGCCTTGCGGGCCTTGTCCTTCAGCTCGCGGACCAGATCCTCGGACGGACCATGGGGCCCGAGACGGGGATCGCGCTCGTAGGGCACGACGATGTCGCGCACGAAGGCTTCGACCTTCGCGGCGATGACACGGGCACGTTCGGAGACCTGCTCGGCCGGTGCGTGGCTGCTCATTTCGGCGTCATGCGGATAGCGCCGTCGAGGCGGATGGTCTCGCCGTTCAGCATCGGGTTGGTGACGATGGCCTCGACCATCTGGGCATATTCGTCGGGGTGGCCAAGGCGCGAGGGGAACGGTACCTGCGCGCCGAGCGAATCCTGCGCCTCCTTGGGCAGCGACCCCATCAGCGGGGTGAGGAACAGGCCGGGCGCGATGGTGACGACGCGGATGCCGAAGCGCGCGAGCTCGCGCGCGATGGGCAGGGTCATGCCGACGATGCCGCCCTTGGAGGCTGCATAGGCCGGCTGGCCGATCTGGCCGTCGAAGGCGGCGACGGAGGCGGTGTTGATGATGACGCCGCGCTCCTCGCCGACCGGATCGGCCGTGTGCAGGCGCGCCGCGAACTTGGACAGCACGTTGAACGTGCCGATGAGGTTCACCTGGATGATGGTGTTGAAGTCCTTGAGCGGCAGGGCCGAGCCGTCGCGCGCGATGACCTTGGCGGGCGGGCCGATGCCGGCGCAGTTGACGCAGATGCGCGCCTTGCCGTGCAGGCCTTCAGCCTCCGCGAGGGCAGCGTCGACCGCCGCCTCGTCGGTGACGTTGAGCTTGACGAAATGGCCGCCGACTTCCTTCGCCTTCTCGATGCCGAGGCTTTCGTTGAGGTCGAAGATCGTGACCTTCGCGCCGGCAGCCGCCAGCCGCGATGCCGTGGCCCCGCCGAGGCCGGAAGCGCCGCCGGTGACAACCGCGGCCATGCCCTGAATTTTCATCGTTTCGCTCGCTTGTTCTGATGCGCGGGCGTGCGGCCCGTCTGCTGGTAATCAGTGTGGACCGCAGGCCTGTCGGGGCCAATCCAGCCGACAGGCGGATGCGCCGTCATGACGTGTCTGGTGTCAGCGCGTGCCAAAGGGGTCGTCCCCGGCAGCGCCGGCCTTTTCGCTCGCCGGCCTGTCACCGGACTGCCGGATCATGTCGGAGCCGGCATAGGCTTTGTGAAAGTCGCGCTCGACCTTGTCGAAGGGCAGGTCCGACCAGGCGCCGTGCTGGCGCAGATATTCCATGTGCCGCCGCCCCTTCGCATCGAATTCCTGCAGGATCGCGTCGGCGCGACCGTCGAACTCGGTCGGCGCGACACCGAAGCGCTGGCACAGCTCGATATTGAAGGCGGGCGCCGCCTTCACCCAGCGGCCGTCGACATGCAGCAGGGAGAAGCCGTGGTCGACGAACAGGGTCGAGCCGCCCATCTGCCGCGTCAGTTTCTCGGAGGTCAGGTGATTGGTGACGTCCGCGAGCCCTATCGCCGAGGGGATGCCGATGGACCGGGCGAGGGCGGAGAGCAGCACGGCCTTGGTGATGCAGTAGCCGTGATCGGCGGCGAGCACGGTGCTCGCCATGTGGTGCTCGGGGGTCAGGCGGAAGTTGAACGGGTCGTACCGCCAGCCGTCGCGCACGTGGTAAAACAGCCGGATCGCCTTCTCACGGTCGTCGGCCGCGCCTTCGACGATGCCCTGCGCGCGGGCGCGGATGGCGGGGTCGGCGCTGTCGATGAAGCGTCCAGGCTCGCGATAGGCGGGCTGATCGGTCAGCGCCTCGTCCGGCGCGGTGTGGATCACCTCTGTCATTGCTGCCCTGTCGCCTCGGTTGAATTCGCGGGGACCGGATGGCCCGGTCCCCGCCTTGTCGTCAACCCGGCCGTTCAGCGACGCATCAGCGGGCACTGGCTCTCGGCCGCCGGCACGAAGGCCTGCTCGCCGGTGAAGCGCGAGACGACCCGGAGCAGATCTTCCGGATTGCTCATCTGGCCGGGGGCCTTGGCCTCGGCATACATCACATCGCGCATCAGCCGGCCGTCGGCGCGAATGCGCGCGCCACGGGTGAAGAAATCCTCCACGGGCATTTCGCGCATCTTGGCGAGGACCGCCGCGGTCTCGACAGTGCCGGCTGCCTGCACGGCGCGCAGGTAGTGCCGCACGGCGCTGTAGACATTGGCCTGCGGGTCGGTCGGCAGGCTGCCGGTCGCCTGCTTGAAGCGGTCGGCGAAGGCGCGCGTCTCGGCGTTCTCACCCCAGTAGTAGGAGAGCACGACCGGCATGCCCTGGGTCGCCTGGCTGCCGACGGCGGAGATGTCCACCGTGGTCATGGAGAAGGGCACGTAGCGCTGGCCGGCGGCGCGCAGGCCGAATTCGTCGGCCTGCTTGACCGAGTTGATCATGTCGGAGCCGCCGCCGATGAAGCCGATGTTCTTGGCGCCGGAGGCCTGAGCCCGCAGGAGGAACGAAGAGAAGTCCGGCGTGCCGAGCGGGAAACGCACCGCGCCGACGACCCGGCCGCCCGCGGCCTGGATCAGCTTGGTGGCGTCGGCCTCGATCGAGTGGCCGGCGGCGTAGTCGACAGTGAGGAAATACCAGCTGTTCTCGCCCTGGCCGGATGCGCCGCGCACGGTGAGGTTCGACACGGCGTAGCCGTCATTGGCCCATTGCATGCCGTGGGTCGAGCACTGTGCGCCGCCGATGAGGGCGCTGGAAGCCATGGAGACGACGAGCAGCCGATCCTTGTCCTGCGCGACCTTCTGGACGGCGAGCGCGACGCCCGAGGAATAGATGTCGAAGATCGCGCGGACGCCCTGCACGTCATACCATTCGCGCGCCAGCGACGAGCCGAGATCGGGCTTGTGCTGGTGGTCGGCGGAGAGCACTTCCACAGGGCGGCCGAGCACCGTGCCGCCGAGATCCTGAACGGCCATGCGGGCCGCGGCGACCGAGCCCGGACCGGTGATCGCCGAGTACGGGCCGCCCTGGTCGTTGAGGACGCCGATGCGGATGGGGCCCGATCCCTGGGCCCGCACCGGCGCCTCGGCCATGGCGAGCGCCGCGAAGGCGGCGAGACCGCCGAGCGCGGCCTTCTTCCAGAATTTGCGAGACATGATCTTTCCTCCTGCCGGTCATGCCGGCTTCTCGATGTTCATTGTCCGGCGAGAGCCGGCATGCGTCTGGCGGCTCTAGAGGAGCGCGCGAAGCTGCTCTTTCTTGACCTTGCCGGTCTCGGTCATCGGCAGGACGTCGACGAAGCGGATTTCCGGCTGCTTGTAGGAAGACATCATTCGCCCGCACCACTGGCGGAAGGCGTCCTGGCCGGCGGCGTTGCGCTGCTCCTCCGGCAGCCAGACGAAGGCGACCGGCACCTCGCCCTTGGCTTCGTCAGGGCGGCCGATGACGCCCGAGCCGAGCAGGCCCGGATACTGGCCGAGAATCGCCTCCAGCTCACCGGGGAAGACGCTCATGCCGTTGACCTTGAGCATTTCCTTGCGGCGGCCGAGGAAGTGCAGGATGCCGTCCGTGTCGTAGACGCCGATATCGCCGGTGTGGAACCAGCCGTTGCGGAACACCTCGGCATTGGCGTCGGGGCGGTTCCAGTAGCCCTTGAACAGCGAGGGCGAGCGGATGCAGATCTCGCCTTCCTCGCCGAGCGCCTTGAACGCGCCGGTCTCGAAGTCGCAGATCTTGAAATCCGTGCCCGGCACCGGGAAGCCGACGAAGACCGGCTGCGAGTTGAGGTCGAAATCGTCCCGGTCGAGACCGTAGTTCATGGTGTCGCAGGTGTGGGTCTCCGTCATTCCCCACGCGACCTCGCGGATCGTCGAGCCGGTCACCTCGCGCCAGCGGCGCCGCAGGTCCGGATTGAGCTTCTTGACGAAGGAGACGCCGCCCGTCCGCTCGAGGCTTGTCAGGTCGTAATTCGGCCGCTCGGGGTGATCGACGATGTCCACCGCGCCGTCGACCAGGAAGCTCGCATGGGTCACCTTCAGCCGGTCGATCGCGGCCATGGAGGCGACAGGGTCCCAGCGGTTCAACAGAACGCAGGTGCAGCCGGCGAAGACCGGGAAAATGACGCCGAACACCTCGCCCGCGACCCAGAACACCGGCAGGTAGCAGAGATAGGTCGAGTCCTTGGTTGTCCCGAGCGAGAAGGGGACCGTGGTTGCCGCCGTGTAGACCATGTCGCGCTGGGTATGGATGCACCCCTTGGGCATGCCGGTCGTGCCGCCGGTATAGTTCAGCGCTGCGACGTCATCGAGGGAGACAGGAGCCGGCGGGACGAAGGGGCCAGCTGTTGCGCCGAGCGCCGGCAACATATCGACGGCGCCGGCGATCGCGCGCTTCGGCGCGAGAACCGTCGCCGGCGCGGGGACGGCGGGCGTTGCAGGAGCCATCTCCGAAAGGGATGTCACCAGCACATGCCGGACCGAGGTCTGGCCGAGGACTTCCGCGACCGTGTCGTGGAGCTGGTCGAGGCAGAGGATGGCCGTCGCGGCGGTGTCGTTGAGTTCGTAGAGTAGCTCGGGGGCCTTGAACATCGGATTGCACGGCACGTGGACGGCGCCGAGCTTCAGGATGCCGTAGAAGGCCACGATGAATTGCGGGCAGTTCGACATGAACACCGCGACGCGGTCGCCCTTGCCGATGCCGAGGCTGACCAGAAGGGCCGCGAAGGCATCGCTCAGGCGGTCCAGCTCGCGATAGGTCGTCACCGCGCCGTAGAAGTTGATCGCCGCCTTCTCCGGCTGGATCTCCGCCCACCGTCGCAGGTGGTCGGTCAGCAGGATTTCGCCGAACGGATATTGCGGCACGCGCGGCAACTCCGCCGGCCAGAGCCGATCCTGCACCGACGACACCATGGCGAGATAGTCCCGCTCGTCCACGCCTTCCTCCCGGCTTTGCCTTTGGTCGCAGGCTGACGTCCGGCGCCGGAAAAATCAATAGAGCAATTGATTGTTGACGATCATGCAGCTATCCGCCTCATGGGGGATGCGGCGTCAGACCGTGTCGGTCTCGGGAGCGCGCTGGCGCGGCGACGCGGAGCCTTGGGCAGGCGCCGCCAGCAGGCCGTCGAACAGGATGTCGATGAGCGTGTCGGAGAACGACGCCACCGCCCTCTGCTGCCCAAGGTCGACGCCGTACATGTCCTTGACGATGGTATGCAGCGCGAAGCTGAGCGAGGCAGCCGAGGTCACCGCATTGGTGATGTCGTGCACGGGCGCCCGGCGCATGGCGCCTGAATCCATCGCCTCGCGCACGGCCTGATCGAACACCCCGAACCCGGGGGCGAGGAAGTTGTCGATCAGCCATTTCAGCCGCGGGCTGCGCGTGGTTGCCTCATAGACCACGATCCGCACATGGTCGGGATTGGCTGCGTTGGCCTCGATCAGGCGGCGGGTCAGCACCTTCAGCTTGCCGAGGGGGTCGAGGCCGGCGAGGTCTGCCGGTGTTGCGCGGAACAGCCGGCCGCGCCGCCGCATCAGCCGACGCATCGCCTCTTCCCAGAGTTTCGTCTTGGTGCCGAAGTGATAGTGAACCATGGACTGGGTCAGGCCGGCCGCCTCGGCTATCTGGCCGGTCGTCACGGTGTCGAAGCCGTAGCGCGCGAAGAGCGTGATGCTGGCATCGAGCAGTTGGTCGCGCGTCTGATCGGGGCGGTCGCGCTCGGAATTGCGGGGGCGGCCCGGCGGCCGCTTGGGGGCGTCGGCAGACTTCGGCGATCTAGTCGTCGCGACATCGTTCGCCGCGCCCGCGGCCGAGCGCTTGCCAGCGGGGTTTTGCGCCGCCGTCGCGGCATTTCGCCGTCCGGAGACCGGGGGGGCTTCGGATGCTCTTCGCGCCATGGTGCGGATTGCGCTCGCTGTTGTTCGTTGGCTTCATGCTATCAGCCGGATGGACGAGCACAATAATTATTTGGTCTATTGATTTATTGACCCCGCCCCTTAGCATGGCGTGGCCGGGCCTCCTTGGGGGGTCGGCCACGCGAAGACCCCCTCAAGGGCGCACAGGAGGAGATCATGACAGCCAGCGGTGTGCCGGGCCGGGAGGCCTGCGTCCTGCGCGACCTTCTCGATCGCCATGCCGCCGCCACGCCGGACAAGCCTTTCGTCGTCATGCCCGATGGCGGCGGGGTCGGCTACGGCGCGCTGCGCGACGATGTCAGGGCCATTGCGCGCGGCCTTCAGGATCTCGGCGTGGCGCAGGGCGAGCACGTGCTGGTCTGGTTGCCCAACGGCGTCGAGGGGCTGAAGGTCTGGTTCGCGATCAACTATGTCGGCGCGGTCTATGTGCCGATCAACACGGCCTATCGCGGTGGCATCCTCGAACACGTGATCCGCAATTCCGGCGCGCGACTGATGATCGGCCATGCCGGCCTGATCGAGCGGCTTCAGCATGTCGACAAGGCCGCGCTCGAGCGGGTGGTTGTGCTGGGCGGCGTGGCGCCTCCCGTCGACGGGCTCGCCATGCTGCCGGCCGAGCAGCTCAGAAGCGAGGGTGAGGTATTGCCGCTCGCCCGCGCCATCGAGCCCTGGGACACGCAGAGCATCATCTACACATCCGGCACGACCGGCCCGTCGAAAGGCGTGCTGTCGTCCTACGCGCATCTCCATGCCATGGCGACGTCGCTGGCCGCCGATGGCGAGGGCGTATCCTTCGTCGGACCGGACGAGCGCTTCATGGTCAATCTGCCGATGTTCCATGTCGGCGGCACCGCGCCGACCTATGCCATGCTGGTGGCGGGTGGATCGATCGCGCTGCTGGAAGCCTTCGACACCCGTACCTTCTGGAACATCGTCACTGCGACCCAGACGACCGTCGTCATCCTGCTCGGCGTCATGGCCTCGTTCCTGATGAAGGAGCCGGTTCGCGAAGGCGAGCGCGACACGCCGCTGAAGAACGTCATCATCATTCCGCTGAGCCCCGAGGGCGTTGCCTTCCGCGAGCGGTTCGGCGTCATCACGCGCACGCTGTTCAACATGAGCGAGGTGTCCTGCCCGCTGGTCGCCGAGCCGAACCCGTCCGTCGCCGCGACCTGCGGCAAGCCGCGCCGCGGCGTGCAGCTCCGGCTTGTCGATGCCCACGACCGCGAGGTGCCGCGCGGCGAGATCGGCGAGCTGGTCATCCGCACCGATGCGCCCTGGGCGCTGAACCATGGCTACAACGCCAATCCGGAGGCGACCGCGAGCGCCTGGCGCAATGGCTGGTTCCACACCGGCGATGCCTTTCGCATCGATGCCGACGGCAACTACTTCTTCGTCGACCGGTTCAAGGACGCCATCCGCCGGCGCGGCGAGAACGTCTCGTCCTTCGAGGTCGAGCTGGAGGTCTGCGCCCATCCGGCGGTGCGCGAGGCGGCCGCCGTCGCGGTGCCCAGCCCGCACGGCGAGGACGACATCCTCGTCGCAGTGTCGCTGGCCGAGGGACGCGCGCTCGATCCCGCCGAACTGCTCGCCTTCCTGACGCCGCGCATGGCCCATTTCATGGTGCCGCGCTACATCCGCGTCATCGGCGACCTGCCGAAGACGCCGACCAACAAGGTCGAGAAATACCTCATCCGCAAGGACGGGATCACGACGGATACGTGGGACCGCGAAGCAGCCGGCATTTCCGTCCGGCGCGAGAAGCTCGCGGGCTAAGTTTGTTCTCTCCCCCAGCCATCGAAGGCAGCATGTTCAGGAAAGTTCTGATCGCGAATCGCGGCGAAGTGTCGATCCGGGTGTCGCGGGCGCTTGGCGACCTCGGCATTGCCGGCGTCGCCGTCTTCACGCCTGACGACCGGGCCTCCCTTCATGTCGCGCGCGCCGACGAGGCGGTCGAACTGCCAGGCCGGGGCGCGGCCGGCTATCTCGACATCGCTGCGGTGGTCGACGCGGCGGTCAAGACTGGTTGCGACGCGGTGCATCCGGGCTACGGATTCCTTTCGGAAAACGCCGATTTCGCGCGGGCCTGCGCGAACGCGGGCATCACCTTCATCGGCCCCGCGCCGGAAACGCTGGCGCTGTTCGGCGACAAGGCTGCGGCGCGGCGTCTCGCCGCCGAGACCGGCCTGCCGCTGGCGGGCGGAACGTCGGGCGCGACGACGCTCGACGAGGCACGGGCATTCATGGCCGCCCATGGCGGGCGGGCGATCATGGTCAAGGCGCTGGCGGGTGGCGGCGGGCGCGGCATGCGCGTCGTCAATCGCGTGGAGGAGCTCGCGGATGCCTTTCGCAGCGCCGCCTCCGAGGCAAAGGCTGCCTTCGGCTCCGACGCGCTCTATGTCGAGGAGCTGATCCGCCCGGCTCGCCACGTCGAGGTGCAGATCCTCGGCGATGCCTCCGGCCATGTGACGCATCTGTTCGAGCGCGAATGCAGCCTTCAGCGCCGGCACCAGAAGCTGGTCGAGATCGCGCCCGCTCCGGGGCTGTCCTCGGCGCTGCGCGACGGCATGATCGCGGCCGCCGTGCAGCTCGGCCGCGCGGCGGGCGTCAAGACGCTGACGACCGTCGAATTCCTCGTCGATGAAGCTGCCAGCCGCTTCGTCTTCATGGAGGCCAACCCCCGCCTTCAGGTCGAGCATACGGTGACCGAGGAGGTTACCGGCGTCGACCTCGTCGCCACCCAGATCCGTCTCGCCGCGGGTGCGACGCTGGAGGGACTCGGCCTCGGCGGCATGCCGGCCGCGCCTTCGGGCATGGCGGTTCAGGTGCGCGTCAACATGGAGAAGATGGCGGCCGACGGGCAGGCCGTGCCGACCGGTGGCACGCTCGCCGCCTTCGATCCGCCGGGTGGCTCGGGCATTCGCATCGACACGTTCGGCTATGCGGGCTATCGCACCTCGACCGCGTTCGACTCGCTGCTGGCAAAAGTGATCGCCTTCGCCCCCTCGGGCCGCTGGCCGGATGCGGCGGGCCGCGCGCTCCGCGCGCTGTCGGAGTTCCGCATCGAGGGCGTTGAGACGAATATCGCCGTGCTCCAGGCCTTGCTGTCGGATCCGGAGGTGCTCGCCGACAAGTTCGATACGGCCTTCGTCGAGCGCCACGGGGCGCGGCTGGCGGCGGCGCCGCGCATCGCCCGAACCGTTGCGCCGGTCGCAGGCGCGGCGGGCGATGCGAAGCGGGCCACGGCGGGAGGGCCGGCGGGAACCGCGCCGGTCAAGGCGCCGATGAGCGGGCGCATTGTCTCGATCGACGTCGCCGAGGGCGACGCGGTTCCGGCCGGCCGGCAGATTGCGATCATCGAGGCGATGAAGATGGAGCACGTCGTGACGGCCGACATGGCCGGCCTCGTGCGGCTCCTGCCGCTGAAGGCCGGCGATCAGGTCGATGTCGGCGAAGCGCTCGCCTTCCTCGAGCCGGGCGACATCGCGGCGGATGACGATGATGGCGCCGCCGATGCGGGCGCCGGCCACATTCGCGCGGATCTCGCCGAGGTGCAGGATCTGTACGACGCGCTGACGGATCATCGCCGGCCGAAGGCGGTCGCCAGGCGGCGCAAGACGAAGCAGCGCACCGCGCGCGAGAATATCGAGGACCTCTGCGATCCCGGCACGTTCATGGAATACGGCGCGCTGGCGCTCGCCGCGCAGCGCCGCCGCCGGTCGCTGGAGGAGTTGCGCGAGATGAGCCCTGCGGACGGGCTCATCTGCGGCGTGGCGTCGATCAATGGCGACAGGTTCGCCGACGATGCGTCGCGCTGCATGGTCATGACCTATGACTACACGGTGTTCGCGGGCACCCAGGGGTTCATGAACCACAAGAAGATGGATCGCATGTTCCATCTCGCCGGCGAGCAGCGTCTGCCGCTGGTGGTTTTCGCGGAGGGTGGCGGCGGCCGGCCGGGCGAGACCGATTATATGGGCGTTGCCGGCCTCGACGTGCCGACCTTTCGGCTGCTCGCCGGTCATAGCGGCGTGGCGCCATCGGTCGCCATCGTCTCCGGCCGTTGCTTTGCCGGCAATGCAGCCGTCGCGGGCTGCTGCGACGTGATCATCGCCACCGAGAACGCCAATCTCGGCATGGGCGGCCCGGCCATGATCGAAGGCGGCGGCCTCGGCGTTTTTTCACCCGAGGAAGTCGGGCCCATGGCGGTTCAGGTGCCGAACGGCGTGGTGGATATCCTCGTTGCCGACGAGGCTGCCGCGGTGGCGGCGGCGAAGCAGTATCTTGCCTATTTCCAGGGTCCGCTGGACGACTGGGAATGCGCCGACCAGGAGCGCCTGCGCGCCGCGATCCCGGAGAACCGCCTGCGGGCCTACGACATCCGCGCGGTCATCGAGCTGATCGCCGATACCGGCTCGGTGCTGGAGCTGCGGGCCACCCACGGCATCGGCATCATCACCGCGCTGATCCGCGTCGAGGGCCGGCCGCTGGGGCTCATCGCCAACAATCCGAAGCATCTCGGCGGTGCCATCGATGCGGAGGGCGCGGAGAAGGCGGCCCGCTTCATGGACCTGTGCGAGGGCCACGGCCTGCCGGTGCTCAATCTCTGCGACACGCCCGGCTTCATGGTTGGACCGCCGGCCGAGGAGACCGCGCTGGTGCGGCGCGTCTCGCGCATGTTCCTGTCGGGCGCGGCGCTGTCCGTGCCGGTCATGACCATCGTGCTGCGCAAGGGCTACGGACTGGGCGCGCAGGCCATGGCGGCGGGCTCGTTCCAGGCCCCCGTCTTCATCGTGTCCTGGCCGACCGGCGAGTTCGGCGGCATGGGCCTCGAAGGCGCGGTGCGCCTCGCCTATCGCAACGAACTGGCGGCGATCGCCGACCCCGCCGAGCAGAAGGCGACCTATGACCGGCACGTCGCGGAGCTCTACGAGCGCGGCAAGGCCGTGAACATGGCGGCATTCCTGGAGATCGACGGCGTGATCGATCCGAAGGAGTCCCGCCACTGGATCACGCGGGCGCTGAGGACCGCGGCGCCGCAGCCTCGCGGCGAGGGCAAGCGACGCCCGTTCATTCCGCCGCGCTGAGCCGCGGCGGAAGGCTGCCTGTCAGCGTGCGAGCGCCGCGGTGCGGTCGAGCGCGGATCCGAGCCCCTTCAGCGAGATGGTCAGGACCGTCGGCTGGCCGCCATCCGGCACGACCCGCGCCTTCAGCGCCGTCCCGCCGCGCAGGGCCGCCGATTGGCGGGCATCGAACCCGAGCGGGACCAGGCAGCCGCCCGGCAGGCAGGTGCGGAACCGCAATGGCTGGCCGGGTGCCTGATCGTCGACCTGCAGCGCGACGCCCTGATCGAGCAACAGCCCGAAGGGCAGCAGCAGAGCGCCCTCGATCCGGTCTCCCGCGGGGGCAAGCTCCATGGCGACGACGCGCTGGCGCGTCTGCTGGTTGGTTTGCTCCTGGGTCACGCCGCAGCGCTTGGCCGTTCCCTGCACCACGCATCCCACGACCCAGTCGCCATGCGTTTCCTGCAATGAGGTCGCGCCGCCGGGCAGCGCGGCTGCCGGCTGTGCCGCCGCCGGCACGGGAAGCGGGCGGGGAGTCTGAGCCACGGCCGGGGACATTGCGGCGAGCGATGCGGCAAGCACGGCGGCGAGGGCTGATGAAAGGCGAGGCGTGATCATCATGGTACTCTGGCACAGTCTGGCGGTCCGGGCTTGCCGCGTGACATGCGTCAGGTCCGGCGGGCGGCCTTGGGGTGATCCGCCAGCCAAACGGCGAACGCAGCCGCGCAAGCATGGCCCGGAACGCCGTTTCCGTCGAGCGGGCTCCCAGCCTTGCAAGGTTCGGATGCCACGCAGTGACACCTGCTGTCTTCTCATTGAGCGCAAACGGGCCCGAAACGTCTGGGCCCGGAGCCGCGACGATTCGCAGCATGCCGCCGGCTAGTTTTTCCGATGTCAGGTCGCATTGTCAGCGGCGTTCCACGGGCGATCGTCGGCGCTGGCGAGAGCCTTGGCGCCCGCGAGGTGAATGCGCACGGCATCGCGAACGACGTCGTCGAGCCGTTCGGGGGTCGGTGTCAGATACACGAAGCGCCGGATGGCCAGGTAGAAGATCCGCCCGTGCAGGCCCCAGGCCATTTCGAGCTCGCGCTCGGTGAGTTCCGTGCCGGCGGGGAGGTCGATGCCGAGTTCCCGGCGCAGTTCCTCGCAGGCGGGACGAATGATCTCGTCACGGACGATGACGAGATAGCGCTTGGTGATGTCGAACGACCGCAGGCCGGAAAACACGAAGATGCGCACCCAGTCATGGTCGAAAACCCGCTCGACATATTCGAGATAGAAGCGGGTCAGGCGGGCTTCCAGCGTCAATGACCGGTCGCGGATGAGCGGCGCCCAGGCCGGGCTCCAGCGGCTGAGATAGATGTGCTCGTAGACGCGCTCGATCAGCGATTCCTTGCTCGGAAAATGCCTGTAGATGGCCGAATGCGTGATGCCCATGCGCTTGGCGAGCTCGCGCGTCTGGCCCTCGAAGCCGTGCTCCGCGAAGAAGCGCACGGCTTCCTCGAGGATCAACTGCTCCCGATCCGCCGCGCGCATGTTGCGCCTGCGCGGCTTGTTCGCGCCGCCTGCTGCCCCTGTCGCCATCGTCCGGCTCGAATCTGCCCGGTTGCCACTGCCGACACAGGGGATAGCGCAATGCGAAAAAGTGACCAAGTGGTCATTTCTAGTTGACGCGGGCTCGTCCGCATGCTTCGAATAATGTGAAAGTGACCAGATGGTTACAAATCTGGCTGGAAACGTCATCGAGGAGTCTGGGCGTGAAAGCACGCGCCTTCCGCTATGTGCGCCCCGCAACGATCGCGGAGGCCTTCGACGCCTTCGCCGAGGCCGGCGGGGAAGCGAGCTATCTCGCGGGCGGCCACAGCCTTGCGCCGGCACTCGCGCTCCGGCTCCAGGCGCCGGACGTGCTCATCGACATCGCCCATATCGACGCACTCCGTGGCATCGCGCTGGACGGTGACCGGCTGCGCATCGGCGCGCTGACGCGTCATGTCGAGACGCTGACCGACCCGCTCATCGCCGCTCATGCCCCGCTGCTGCGGATGGCCGCGCCGCATGTCGCGCACCCCGCCATCCGCAACAGGGGCACGCTCGGCGGCAGTGTCGCGCTCGCCGATCCGGCCGCGGAATTTCCAGCGGTCATGCTGGCTATCGG
Source organism: Phreatobacter sp. (assembly GCF_016793595.1). GTDB lineage: Bacteria > Pseudomonadota > Alphaproteobacteria > Rhizobiales > Phreatobacteraceae > Phreatobacter. The sequence goes on along the minus strand of NZ_JAEULY010000019.1, from coordinate 38,502 downwards.
CGCGGACATGGAGATCGCGGGCCCGGACGGACACCGCCGCGTGCCGGCCGAGGCGTTCTTCCTCGACCTTTACCAGACGGCGCTCGAGCCGGGAGAACTGCTGGTGGCATTCCACGTCCCCGTTGCCCGGCCGTCGCATCGCTGGGCCTTCGACGAATTCGCCCGCAGGCGCGGTGATTATGCCGTGATCGGGGCTGGCCTGATGCTGGACATGGACGGCCCGGCCGTCGCGGAAGCGCGCTTCGCCTTCCTGTCGGCGGCGGCGACACCTGTCCGCGCCCGGCAGGCGGAAGCCCGCCTCGTCGGCCGTGTGCTCGACGGCGACGCGATTGCCGATGCGCAGCAGGCGCTCGCCGGCGATCTCGACCCACCGGACGACGAACGGACGCCCGCCGCCATGCGCTTGCATCTCGCACGCGTGCTGCTCGGCCGCCTGCTCGGCGGGCTTGTCGACAACGCAGCGGTGGCGGCATGACGATCACCGCTTCCGTCACGCTCACCGTCAATGGCGAGGACGTCACCCGCGAGATCGAGCCGCGCGAGACGCTGGCCGATTTCCTGCGCCGCGACATGCAGCTCACGGGCACCCATACGGGCTGCGAGATGGGCGTCTGCGGTGCCTGCCTGGTGCTGGTCGATGGCAAGGCGACCCATGGCTGCCTCGTCTTCGCCGTGCAGGCCGCAGGTTCGGCGATCGAGACCATCGAAGGTTTGAGCGAGCGCGGCATCATCGCCGATGTCCAGACCGCATTCCATGAGCGCAACGCGCTCCAGTGCGGGTTCTGCACGCCGGGCATGCTGGTCACGGCACACAGCCTGCTCGCGCAGCCGGGCGTTCCGACGCGCGAGGAAATCCGCGACGCGCTGTCGGGCAATTACTGTCGCTGTACCGGCTACGAGGCCATTGTCGATGCCATCGAGACGGTGGCGCGACAGCGTGCCGGCGAGGAGGTCGCAGTATGAACGCTCCTCTCGGCGCCCTCGACCGGCCCAATTCCTACATCGGCCGTTCCGTTTCGCGCCCGAACGCCAGGCGCCTGCTTGCCGGCAAGGGGCGCTATGTCACCGACCTCGTCCTGCCGCGCATGGTCCATGCGGCTTTCCTGCGCAGCCCCTATGCCCATGCGCGGATCGTCTCGGTTGACGCCGAGGCGGCCCGGACCATGCCGGGTGTCCGGTTGATCGCGACCGGCGAGGATCTCGCGCGCATCTGTCAGCCGTGGACGGGCACGCTCGACCATTTCAAGGGCATGAAATCCGCGCCGCAACTGCCGCTGCCGGTCGGCAAGGCGACCTGGGCCGGACAGGCCGTGGTCGCCATCGTCGCCGACACGCGCGCGCAGGCGGAAGACGCGGCCGAGGCCGTCATGGTGGAGTTCGAGGAACTGCCGCCGGTCATCGACATCGACGCGGCGCGCGAACCGGGCGCCGACCGCGTCGCCGAGGAGCTCGCGGACAATATCTGCTTCCACGCCAAGCTCGACACCGGCGGCATCGACGGCCTGTTCGCCGCCGCCGCTCATGTCGTCGAGGAGGAGTTCCTCTTCGGGCGGCATACCGCCGTGACGCTGGAGCCGCGCGCGATCCTTGCCGACTATGACGCGAGCGAGGAGCGCCTCACCGTCCATCACGCGACGCAGACCCCGTTCCAGTTCCAGGACCTCTATTCGCGGCATTTCAGTATTCCGGAAGCGCAGGTGCGGGTCGTTGCTCCCGATATCGGCGGCTCGTTCGGCATGAAGCTGCACGTCTATCACGAGGACATGGCCGTGGTCGGCCTGTCGATCCTGCTGGGCCGTCCCGTCAAGTTCGTCGCGGACCGCATCGAGTCCTTCGTCTCGGATATCCATGCGCGCGACCACCGCGTGCGTGCGCGCATGGCCATCGACGCGGCCGGCACCATCATCGGCATGGACGTCGACGACGTCACGGCCATCGGCGCCTTCTCGACCTATCCGCGCACCAGCGCGGTCGAGGGCAACCAGGTGATCCGGCTGATGGGCGCGCCCTACAGGTTCCGCAACTACCGCGCGGAACTGTCGGTCGTGTTCCAGAACAAGGTGCAGACCAGCCAGTATCGCGCCGTCGGCCACCCCATTGCCGCCGCGGTCACCGAAAGGCTGGTGGACATGGCGGCGGCGAAGGCGGGCCTCGATCCCGCTGCCATGCGCGAGCGCAACCTGATCGCGGACGACGCCTATCCCTGCGAGTCGCCGACCGGCTACAAGTTCGAGGCCCTGTCGCATCAGGAATGCCTCGCTCGCCTCAAGGCGATGATGGATTATGACGGGCTGCGCGCCGAACAGGCGGAACTTCGCGCGAAGGGTATCCATCGCGGCATCGGCATTGCGAGCTTCGTCGAAATCTCCAATCCGAGCCCGGCCTTCTACGGCATCGGCGGCGCCCGCATCTCGGCGCAGGACGGAGCGGTGGTGAAAGTGACGCCCTCGGGCGAGGTGCGCTGTCTGATTTCGGTGACCGAGCAGGGACAGGGCACCGAAACCATCATTGGCCAGATCGTCGCCGATCAGCTCGGCGTCGCGCGCGAGAAGGTCCGCGTCATCACCGGCGATACCGAAGTGACGCCGCATGGCGGCGCGACGTGGGCCTGCCGCGGCGCGGGCATTGGCGGCGAGACGGCGCTGCGCGCCGCGCGCGCCCTGAAAGCCAATGTGCTGAAGGTCGCGGCGGCGATCCTTCAGGCCCGCTCCGACGAGCTCGACCTCCTGGACGGCTGGATCGTGGACGCGCTCGGCCAGCAGCGGCTGTCGCTCGCCGATGTCGCGCGCATCGCCTATTTCCGCTCGGACACGCTGCCGCCGGGCACGGAGGCGCAGCTCACCGTCGCCCATCACTTCGCGCCGCAGGGCTATCCCTTCGCCTTCACCAACGGCATCCAGGGTTGCCATGTGGAGCTCGACGCCGAGACCGGCTTCGTCAAGATCCTGAAGCACTGGGTGGTCGAGGATTGCGGCCGCATCATCAACCCGCTGCTGGTGGACGAACAGGTGCGCGGCGGCGTCGTGCAGGGGCTTGGCGCGGCCTTCTTCGAGGAATGCCTCTACGACGCGGCCGGCCAGCTCACCAACGGTTCGCTCGCCGACTACCTCGTGCCCATGGCCTGCGAGATTCCGGATATCGAGATCGGCCATGTCGAAACCCCGACCCTCGACACCATCCTCGGCGCCAAGGGTTGTGGCGAGGCCGGCACCGCCGCCGCGTCGGCCGCGGCGCTCAATGCCGTCAACGATGCCATGACGCCCTTCGGGGCGACCATCGCCCAGATACCCATGACCCCGGCCCGCCTGCTCAGGGCACTGGGACGCATATGAGCCGACACAACGAGAGCAGATATCAGGAGGAACGAATGACCACGATGATCAACAGCCGCTTCCCGTCGCCGTCGCGCCGCACCGTGCTGATGGGCGCTGGCGCCAGCCTCGTCGCCGCGCCCTGGGTGGCGAACGCGCAGGGCGCCGACACCGTCCGCATCGGCTTCCCGACGCCGCTGACCGGCCCCTTCGCGGCCGAGGCGCGTGATCAGGTGCGCAGCGCCGAACTCGCCGTCAAGCTGATCAACGACAAGGGTGGCGTCGCGGGCCGCAAGGTCGAGCTGCTGGTGCGTGACGACAAGCTCAATGCCGGCGAGGCGGCGACCCGCACGCTGGAACTGATCGAGAAGGACAAGGCCCACGCCATCGTCGGCGCGCTGTCGAGCGCCGTCCAGCTTGCGGTCAACGAGGTGACACGCGCCCGCGGCGTCATCTACGTGTCGATCAGCCAGTCCGACACGATCAACGAGGTCAAGGATTTCAGCCGCTTCACCTTCCACGAGGCGCTGAACCCGCACATGACCACCGCTGCGGTCGCCAAGCACACGTTCAAGCGCGGTTCGAAGGTCGCCTATCTCGTCGCCGACTACGCCTATGGCCACGAGATGCTGCGCGGCTTCAAGCGGGCGCAGGCCGCGCTCGGCGCGGAGAGCGTCGGCGAGATCCTGCATCCCTTCGGCGCGCCCGACTATTCGACCTTCATGCCGCGCCTGCGCGCGATGCGCCCGGACATCCTGTGCATCGCCAATTTCGGCCGCGATCAGGCCAATTCGATCAAGCAGGCCGTCGATTTCGGCATGAACCGCAATGCCCGGATCGTGGTGCCGGTGCTGCTGCACAACCAGCGCCTCGCCATCGGCCCCGACGCCTTCGCCGGGGTCGTCGGCGGCGCCAACTACTATTGGGGTCTGGAGCAGTCCATTCCCTCCGCCAAGGCGTTCAACGACGCCTTCCGCGCGGCCCATGGCGGCGCCGTGCCTACCGATTACGGCGCCTACGGTTTCACCGGCGTCTATTCGCTGCTGCTCGCCATGCAGGCGGCTGGCGGCACCGACACGGACAAGGTCATCGCGGCCCTTGAGGAGCTGAAATACGACGTTGCCAAGGGCGCGCAGAGCTACCGCAAGTGCGACCACCAGTCGATGCAGTCGGTGCTCGTGCTGGAGTCCAAGAAGCGCGCGGACATGAAGGGCGATGCCGACCTGTTCAATGTCCTGGCGACCGAGCCGGCCTCGGAAGCCATGTTGCGCACCTGCTCCGAGCTTGGCTTCCCGGCCTGACGCACAGATCCCCCGCCGCAAGGAGCCCAGGGCCCGCCATGGACGCCGAACTCATCGCCATGCAGTTGTTCTCGGGGGTCGCGCTCGGCGCGATCCTCATCATGGTCGCGCTCGGCCTGTCGATCATTTTCGGCATGCTGGGCGTGGTGAACTTCGCCCATGGCGCGCTGTTCATGGTCGGCGCCTATGCCGGCCTGTGGGTCGCCTCGCTGACGGGCAGTTTCTGGTGGGGGCTGCTCGTCGCGCCGCTCGCCATCGGCGCCTTCGGCATGGCGATCGAGTTCCTGCTGATCCGGCCGCTCTACAAGCGCTCGGTGGACGATCCGCTGCTGCTGACCTTCGGCCTCGGCTATGTGCTGGTCGAGGCGGTGCGCATCGTGTTCGGCAGCGACGGCATTCCGTTCGAGACGCCGGCTTTGCTGTCGGGTGTCGCCGATCTCGGCATCGGCTTCTTCCCGGTCTACCGGCTGTTCGTGGTCGGCGTCGTGGCCGCCGTGCTCGTCCTGCTCTGGCTGTTTCTGGAGAAAACGAAGTACGGCCTCATCGTGCGCGCCGGCGCGCGCGATCCGCTGATCATGCGGGTGCTGGGCGTCGATATCGGCAAGGTCTGGCTCATGGTCTTCGGGCTCGGCATCGGGCTCACCGCGCTCGGCGGCGTGCTCGCCGCGCCGATGCGGAGCGTCAATCCGGAAATGGGCGCGCTGGTGCTGGCGGAGGCCTTCGTCGTCACGGTCATCGGCGGCATGGGCTCGCTGATCGGCGCGGTCGTCGCAGGCCTGCTCGTCGGCGTCGCGGTCAGCATGACGGCGCTGTTCGCGCCCGAGATGGCGACCATCGTCATGTTCGCGCTGATGGCGCTGGTGCTGCTGGTCCGGCCGCAGGGCCTGTTCGGCCGCGCCGTTGCCGGCCACTGAGGGGAGAGCATCGATGACCTCGCCGTCCTCCCCGCTTCCCGCCATGGCAGCGGCGGCCGCCCGCCCCGCAGGTCTGGTCGCGACGCTGACCGCCTGGCGCGTGCCGCTGACCATCCTCGCGCTGTGCCTGCTGCCCTGGCTTCTGCCGTCCAAGGCGCTGGCGGTGAACGTTCTGATCTATGGGCTACTCGCCGTCGGCTACAACCTGCTGTTCGGCTATACGGGGCTCCTGTCCTTCGGTCATGCAGCCTTCTTCGGCGCCGGCGCCTATGCCACCGGCATCGCCATCGGCCAGTTCGGGCTGCCCTGGTTCGTGGCCATGGCGCTGGGCGTCGCCATCGGCGGAGCGCTCGCCGTGGTGATCGGCCTGTTGTCGATCCGCACGCGCGGCATCTACTTCTCGATGGTGACGCTCGCGCTGTCGCAGCTCGTCTACTACGCCGCGCTTCAGGCCTCGTCCTGGACCGGCGGCGAGAACGGCCTGCGTGGCTTCACGGTCGCGAAAATCTCGCTGTTCGGCGTGACCGTCGATTTCCTCAACCCGGTCGCCAAGTATTACGTGCTGATGATCTTCGCGGCGGTGGCGCTGTGGCTGGTCTCGCGCATCCTCAATTCGCCCTTCGGCGCGGCGATCGAGGCGATCCGCGAGAACGAGACGCGGGCGCGCGCCTGCGGCTACGACGTGGAGCGCACCAAGCTCCTGTCCTTCACGCTGTCGGGGCTGATCTGCGCGCTGGCCGGGACGATGTCGGCGCTGCACCTCGCCATCGTGCCGCTCGACACGCTGCACTACCACACCTCCGGCATGATCGTGATGATGACGCTGCTCGGCGGCGCGGGCTCGTTTTTCGGTCCCTTCGTCGGCGCGCTGGCCTTCCTCCTGATGGAGGACGTGATCTCGCTGTGGACCTCGCACTGGCAGATCGTCGTCGGCTCGGTGTTCATCCTGTTCGTGCTGTTTCTGCCCAAGGGCATCTGGGGCACGGCGCTCGCCTGGAGGGCCGGCCGATGACCACTTCCCTTCTCGCGGTCGAGAATGTCGGCCGGCGCTTCGGCGGCTTCGTCGCGCTCGAAGGCGTCACCGCGTCGTTCGAGCCGAACAAGGTGACGGCCATTATCGGCCCGAACGGCGCCGGCAAGAGCACCTTCTTCAACGTCCTGTCCGGCGTGCTGCCGCCCTCGACCGGCTCGATCCGGTTCAAGGGACAGGACCTGACGGGAACGCCACAGCACCGCTTCGTCCATCTTGGCATCGCCCGATCCTACCAGATCACCAATATCTTCCCGGATCTCAGCGTCCACGAGAACGTGCGCGTGGCGGCGCAGGCCTTCCGGGCGCGTTACGACATCTGGACCGATCGAAGCCGGCTGCCCGAGCTCGACGCTAAGGCCGATGCGGCGCTCGCCGCCGTCGGGCTGTCGCAGCAGCGCGGCGCCACCGCCAAGTTCCTCGCCCACGGCCAGCAGAGGGCGCTGGAAATCGCCATCGCGCTGGTGGCCGATCCTGAACTCCTGCTCCTCGACGAGCCGACCGCCGGCATGGGGCCGGAGGAGACGAAGGACATGGTGGCGCTGATCGAGAAACTGGCAGCCGACCGGACCATCCTGCTCGTCGAGCACAAGATGAAGATGATCCTCGGCCTTTCAGACCGCATCCTCGTGCTGCACCACGGCCGTCTGATCGCCGACGGACCGCCGCAGCACATCCAGGCGGATTCCGAAGTCCGCCGCGTCTATCTCGGACAGAACGATGGCTATGCTTGAGATCAAGGGCCTCAACGCCTGGTATGGCGCCAGCCACGTACTGCACGGCGTGTCGCTGCGCGTGGACAAGGGCGAGATCGTCGCGCTGGTCGGCCGCAACGGCGCCGGCAAGACGACGACCATTCGCTCCGTCATGGGCCTGATGCCGCGCGCGGCTGGCGAGGTGCGTTTCGACGGCGCCAGCCTTTTGCCGCTGCCGGCTCATGCGCGCTTCGGCCTCGGCCTCGCCTACGTGCCCGAGGAGCGCCGCATCGTTCCCGGGCTCACCGTTCGGGAGAACCTGCAGCTGGGCCTGGTGGCGAGCCGGGCCGGCATCGACGAGAAGCAGGCCATCGACGAGATCGCCGAAAGCTTTCCGCGCCTGAAGGAGCGGCTCGACCAACAGGGCACAACCATGTCCGGGGGCGAGCAGCAGATGCTGGCCATCGCCCGCGCCATGATCGCGCGTCCCAAGATGATCCTGCTGGACGAACCTTCCGAGGGCATCATGCCGGTGCTCGTCGAGGAGATGGGCGTGCTGTTCCGCCGCCTTCGCGATTCCGGCGTCACGCTCCTGCTCGTCGAGCAGAATGTCGAATGGGCGCTGAAGCTCGCCGACCGGGCGGTGATCATCGATCAGGGGGAAGTCGTCCACGAGAGCAGCGCCGCGGCCCTGCTCGCCGACAAGGGCATTCAGGAGCGCTACTGCGCCGTCTGAGTTTCACGGGAGAGGATCATGGATATTGTTGGCGAGCACCGCATCGCGGCGCCGCGCGATCTCGTCTGGCGCGCGCTGTTCGACGTCGAGACGCTGAAGCGTTGCATTCCCGGCTGCAAGGAGGTCGAGCAGACCTCGCCGACGAGTTTCGCGGCCAAGGTGCAGCTCAAGGTAGGGCCGGTCTCGGCGACCTTCTCCGGAACCGTTGAACTCACCGACATCGACGCGCCGGCCAGTTGCCGGATCGTCGGCCAGGGCAATGGCGGCATTGCCGGCTTCGCCAAGGGCAACTCGCAGGTGCGCCTCGCCGAGGACGGCGGCGACACGATCCTGACCTACGAGGCCAAGGCCGAGATCGGCGGCAAGCTCGCAGCGCTCGGCAGCCGCCTGATCGTCGCTACCTCACGCAAACTGGCCGATCAGTTCTTCCAGGCTTTCGCCAAGGCGCTGAGCGAGGTCAAGGTCTGATACGGGGCCGCCGCGAATGCCGCCGCGCCGAGCGGTCTTCGCTGGCCCCCAGACCGAGGTCTGGCCGTGCGTCTCGGCAAGGGCTCGCACGACGACGTCGAAATCCAGCGGCGGACCTGATCGCGGCCCAGGCTTGCCGCCGATCCTCAATTGCGGCCGGCCGCCAACGCCAGCGGCCCTGCACATCGCCACGGCCATGGGATCATGGTGCAACCCGCTGACGGCGTCCCGATTCCGGTGGCGCCCGTCACGCCGCGATCCCATTCGCCCGACCGGCGAAAGCTGCTGGTCAGGCTGGCTCCATTTGTTCGATTGAACTGGTTCTAAATCCGGCCAGCCAATCCCTCTTAGCCTGCAAGAACTGCGATCCAGAACAAATAAAGCGCAGGCCAGAGGATGCACTGATGGACGACCTTTCCGAACAGGAAGGCGCGCTGCTGTCGGCTGACGATCGTGCGGCCGGTCTTCGCGTCGCCATGACCCCGGAGCCCGGCGCGCGAACCCGGCGCGGGCAGATCCGCCTTGCCGGCTCGATGGGCGTTCTCCATCGGGCGACGGCGCCCGCCTGACGATCCGACCGCCGCCGGAGCCCCCGCCATGCAGGTCCTCTTCTCCATTCTCGGACGTGCTGCCCAGGCAGCGGTGATGATCCTGATCGTCATCGTGCTGAACTTCGCGCTGATCCATCTCGCGCCGGGCGATCCGGCCGAGGTCATTGCCGGCGAGATGGGCGGCACGAACGCCGAAGTGCTGGCCCAGCTGCGCGCCGCATACGGGCTCGACAAGACTTTCATCCATCAGCTCTGGCTCTATATGAGCCACGTGCTTTCCGGCGATCTCGGCCAGTCGTTCTACTTCAACGCGCCGGTGCTCTCGCTGATCCTGCAACGTCTGCCGGCGACCCTGCTCCTGGTGATTTCCGCCATTCTGATCGCGATCGTTGTCGGAACCCTGCTCGGCGTGATGGCCGCGCGCCGCCCCAATGGTTGGGTCAGCAACCTCATCACGGTTCTGTCGCTCGTCGGGTTCTCGGCTCCGGTCTTCTGGACCGGCATCCTGCTGATCCTGCTCTTTGCCTCGGCCATACCCATCTTCCCTGTCGGCGGAATGCGCGACGTTGCCCGCCTCGACGCGGGCTGGTGGGCCGGCACGCTCGATGTGCTGCACCATCTGGTTCTGCCGGCATCGACGCTCTCGATCATCTACATCGCTCAGTACAGCCGGATGGCGCGTGCGAGCATGCTCGAGGTTCTCGGCGCCGACTACATCCGCACGGCGCGCGCCAAGGGCGTTCCGGAGCGATTGGTCGTCTTCAAGCACGCATTGCGCAACGCCATCCTGCCCATCGTGACCATTGTCGGATTGCAGTTCTCCAGCGTGCTGGCCGGTGCCGTTCTGGTCGAGGCCGTGTTCGCCTGGCCGGGCCTCGGCAGCCTTGCCTACATGTCGATCCTGCGTCGCGATTCACCGACCCTGCTCGGCATCCTGCTGTTCTCGGCCGTCGTGGTGATCGTCGTGAACATGCTGACCGATCTCGCCTATCGCCTCATCGATCCGCGCATCAGGGCCAATTCATGAGTCTCATCGCGCCAGACCTCAGCGACGCCGACAAGGTCGTGGATACGCCCGCGCCGGCGGCCAGTCCTGCCCGCGATGCCTGGCGCATGTTCCGGCGCAATGCGTCGGCCGTGGCGGGGCTGATCATTCTGGCGACCTTCCTGCTGATGACGCTGATCGGCCCCAAGCTCTACCCGGTCGACCCGTTCGACATCGTATCGGCCCCCCTCTCGCCGCCCGGCGAGGAAGGCGCGCTGCTCGGCACGGACTATCTCGGGCGCGACATTACCGCCGGCATCGTCAATGGGGGCAGGGTCAGCCTCGCGGTCGGGCTGATCGCCGCGGCGCTGACGATGACGATAGGGGTCACGGTCGGGGCGCTCGCCGGTTTCTACGGCGGTTTGGTGGATCGGGTGCTGATGCGCCTGACCGAGGTGTTTCAGGTCATGCCACCGCTCCTGCTCGCCATGGCGATCGTGACGATCTTCTCGCCGACGCTCTGGAGCGTCGCCGTCTCGATCGGCATCGTCAGCTGGACCAGTTCCGCGCGGCTGACGCGGGCGGAGTTCCTGCGCATCAAGGGGCTTGAATATGTCAAGGCGGCACGCTCGATCGGTGCCCGCAACCGCCGGCTGATCTGGCGCGTGGTGCTGCCAAACGCGCTGCCACCCCTGATCGTCTCGGCAACGCTGACGACTGGCGTCGCGATCCTCTTCGAGAGCGGCCTGAGCTTCCTCGGACTCGGCGACCCCAATCTGATGAGCTGGGGCCGGATGATGGGCGGCAACCGTCCCTACATGCTCGACGCCTGGTGGGCGGCGACCATCCCCGGGGTCGCCATCTTCCTGACGGTGCTCAGCATCAGCCTGATCGGCGATGGACTGAACGAGGCCTTCAACCCGAGGCTCCGAGAGCGATGACCCCCCAACCTCTCCTGCGCGTCGAGGACCTGAACGTCGTCTTCAAGTCGCGCTCGGCCGAGACGCGCGTTCTCCGCGACGTCTCGTTCGACATCGCGGCGGGCGAGACGGTGTGTCTCGTCGGCGAATCCGGCAGCGGCAAGAGCATGACCGGGCTCGCCCTCATGGGGCTTGTACCGCAGCCGAACGGCATGATCCGCAGCGGCAGCATCAGGCTGGAAGGCGAGGAACTCGTCGGGGCCACGCCCCAGCGGCTCCTGCGCATGCGCGGCAAGGATATCTCGATGATATTCCAGGAGCCGATGACGGCGCTGAACCCGGTCTTCACGATCGGGAACCAGATCGCCGAGACGCTGCGTCTCCACGAGGACCTCAATCGCAAGGCCGCGCTCGATCGGGCGGTGGAACTGCTTCAGGCTGTCAGCATCCCCGCGCCGGAGCAGCGCGTCCACGACTATCCGCACCAGCTGTCGGGTGGCATGCGTCAGCGAGCGATGATCGCAATGGCGCTCGCCTGCCGGCCGAAGCTGCTGATTGCCGACGAGCCGACCACCGCGCTCGATGTCACGGTGCAGGCCCAGATCCTCGACCTCCTCAAGGACATCCAGCAGCGGTTCGGAACGGCGATCCTGCTGATCACGCACGACATGGGCGTCGTCACCGATACGGCGGATCGCGTCGTCGTCATGTATGCCGGCCGCAAGATCGAGGAGGGGCGGGCAGACGCCGTGCTGGCACGGCCCCAGCATCCCTACACGAAGGCGCTGATCGCCTGCATCCCGCATTTCACCACCGGGACGGAACGCCAGCGCCTCGAGGAGATCCCGGGCATCGTGCCGCCGCTGAATCGCCTGCCGCCGGGCTGTTCCTTCGCGCCGCGTTGCGCGCATGCCATGCTGCGGTGCCGCCAGGCCATTCCGCAGGCAAGCGCCGTCGCTCCCGATCATGCCGCCGCCTGCTGGCTCCTCGACGACATGTTGGTCCCATGAGCCAGATTGCCGATCCCCCGCTTCTTCGCGTCTCCGACCTCAAGGTCCATTTTCCGCTGCCACGGCCGCATCCGTTCGCGCCGCAGCGGACCGTTCACGCCGTCGATGGCGTGAGCTTCGCGCTGCCGCGCCGCACGACCTTCGGCATCGTCGGCGAAAGCGGCTCCGGCAAGACGACCACCGCTCTCGCGGTGATGCAGCTGATCACCGCCACGAGCGGATCGATCGAGCTCGACGGCACCGACCTGACCACGCTGAGCGGCGAGCCGCTGCGTCGCGCGCGTCGTCGGTTCCAGATGATCTTCCAGGATCCCTATTCGTCGCTCAATCCGCGGACCCGGGTCGGCGACATCGTGCGTGAGCCGCTGGACCTCATGGATGTCGGGGCACCGGCGGAGCGCGCCGATCGCGTCACCGAACTGTTCCGGCGGGTCGGGCTTCGGCCCGAACAGCTTGCCCTGTTCCCGCATCAGTTCTCGGGGGGCCAGCGCCAGCGCGTCGGGATCGCGCGCGCGCTCGCGAGCCGCCCCGACCTCATCGTCTGCGACGAGCCGGTATCGGCGCTCGACGTGGCGATCCAGGCCCAGACCCTGAACCTGCTGGTCGAACTGCAGCGGGACTTCGGCCTCTCCTACCTCTTCATTTCCCACGATCTGCGCGTGGTCCAGTATCTCTGCGACCAGATCGCGGTCATGTATCTCGGCCGTATCGTCGAGCTGACCGACCGCAACAGCCTCTTCGCGCAGCCGCTGCACCCCTACACATGGGCGCTGCTGTCGGCGGTGCCGGGGGCAAGCAGCGAGCGCAGGCAGCGGGTGAGGCTTCAGGGCGACCCGCCGAGCCCGATCATGCTGCCGCGCGGCTGCCGGTTCGCTGGCCGCTGCCCGTTCGCTGAGGACCGGTGCCGTCGCGAGGAGCCGCAATTGCGCCAGGTCGCCGGCGGGCGCAGCGTCGCCTGCCATCTCGTCACGGATAGCGGTGATGCACCGCATCACGCGCTTCCGGCCGATGTCGACAACCCGGTTCAGGGACAGGTGGCCTCGGTCGCCTGAGGCCTATCGAGGTGGCGGGGGCAGGTGGATTCAAGACCCGCCAAGGGGTCGCCGTGAAGCACGGCGGGTCTGGCCGATTGCTACTGTAGAGCGGCAAAGCCCTGCTGGAGGCTGGCGGCATCGAACTCCGCCGCGACGGCGATGGCGACGAGGCGGGTCTTCGGCGTGGCTTCCAGCCGGTGGTCCGCGTCGAGCGTCCAGCGGCGGCCGACCATCTGCAACAGCATGGGCCGCGACGGATCCTCGTCGGTCAGCACCAGGCCCTTGAGCCGCAGCACGTCCTTCGGAAGCCCGTCGAGGAACCGCGTCAGTGCGGCCCGGGGCACGGGCTTGTCGGCGGATAGCGTGCAGGTCGCGAACAGATTGGCATGCCGCCGGTCATGGCTATGCCCGTGATGATCGTGGTGATGATCGGGGTCGTTGCAGTCCGGCGCATGACAGCCGCCGCCGGACAGGGCCGGGGTGCTTGCAAGCGCCTCGAGATCGCGGCCGGCATCGAGCACGAGCTCCACGGGCACGCTGGCGTTCACCGCCTCGATGACCCGCGCATCTGGAGCCAGTCGAAGCAGCACCTCGGTCGCGTCCCGGCGGTCGGTCGTCGAGAGCCTGTCGACCTTGTTCATGACGATCAGGTCGGCCGATTGAAGCTGCTGCTCGACGACATCGCCGACATACTTGTCGCGAACGAGGTCGGGAAGGCGCGGCGCATCGGCCAGCACGACCACAGCGTTCAATTCCAGCGAGGCATCGAGCGTGGCGAGCTCCGCGATGCGGGCGGGGTCTGCGACGCCGCTCGCCTCGATGATGATGTGCTCGGGCCGCTCGGCCTGCTGCATGACGCCGATGAGCGCCTCGACGAGACTGTCGCCAATGCTGCAGCAGATGCAGCCATTCGACAGGTTCACCGTGTTGCCGTCATGGCTGGCGATCAGCTCGGCGTCGATGTTGATCTCGCCGAAATCGTTGACGAGAACGGCCAGCCGCTGATCGGTGTGGCGCAGCAGATGGTTCAGCAGCGTCGTCTTGCCCGCGCCCAGAAAGCCGCCGATGACGGTGACAGGCGTCCGCACCACGGTCAGGCCCTCGGTGCCGGGAATATGCGGCCGCCGACCACCGTGCCCCAGATGCGCACGTCCTTCAGCGCCTCCGGGTTCACCTCGGTAGGGTCGTCTTCGAGCACCGCGAAATCGGCGAACTTGCCGACCTCGATGCTGCCGATATCCGCGTCCATCTTGAGAGTGTAGGCCGCGCCGAGGGTCATTGCACGCAGCGCGTCCATCACCGAAATGCGCTGCTCGGCACCGAGAACCCGCCCGGACAGGGTCTTGCGGTTGACCGCGCACCATGCGGTGAAGAGCGGGCCGATGGGCGTGACGGGAGCGTCGCTGTGCATGGCGAAGGGTACGCCCGTGGCAAGCGCCGTGGCGCAGGCATCGAGCCGGTCCGCGCGGTCCGGTCCCATCGTGTGGGCGAGATGCGCGTCGCCCCAGTAGTAGATGTGGTTGGCGAAGAGATTGACACAGACTCCCAGCGCGGCCATGCGTCGGAACTGAGCGGCGCTGGCCATCTGGCAATGCTGCAGGGTGTGCCGGTGATCGCGGCGCGGGACGTCCGCCAGAACGTGCTCGATGGCGTCGAGCGCGGCCTCGGTGGCCTCGTCGCCATTGGTGTGAATATGCACCTGCAGGCCGGCCTCGTGATAGCGCTTCACGAGGCTCTTCAGTTCGTCGGGGGCGATGTACCAGAGACCGTTCTTGCTGCCGTTGAAATAGCCCGGCCAGCGCAGGCGCGCGGTGAACCCCTGGATCGATCCGTCAGCGATGAGCTTTACAAGGCCGAAGCGGAGCTTTGACGAATTGTAGCGCTGCAGGCCGCCGACATAGGCGACGGCGTCCTCGCGGGTGTGGGTTCCGCGAAATGCCGGAACCAGCCGGATCGGAAAGTCATCCTCGGCGGTGACCGTCCGGAAGGTCTCGACCGTCTTCTCGGAAAGATCGTTGTGGAGATCGGTCGCGGTGGTGACGCCGGTCATTTGCGCCGCCTTGGCGAAGCGGCGGACGGCGTCGGGCCGGTCACCGAGATCGGCGAGGCCGGTTCCGCCGATCGCCTTGGCGAGCATGAAGCGGCCGACCTGGCCGGCGAATTCACCGGTCAGCCTGCCTTCGGAATCGCGCAGAATGAATTCCGAATTGGTGCTGGGCGTGATGCCCGCACGTTCCATGACGAGAGAATTGGCATTGATGATGTGGCCGCTGGCGTGCTGGACGACGACCGGCCGCCTCGTCGATACCCGGTCGAGATCCGCCGCGGTCAGCCGCCGTTCGACGAACAGAGGGTCGAAGCCCCAGCCGGTCAGCGTCTGGTCGGGCGAACCGAGGCGCGCCTCGGCTTCCTTGAGCCGCGCGATCAGCGCTTCGATGGTGCCGACGCCCGGCCAAGGCTTGCCGTCGGGGTCGCGGCGCTCGTACGAGCCGACATAGGTATGGTCCCAGACGAGCCCCTCGAATGCGTGGCTGTGACCTTCGACCATGCCGGGCATCAGCACCTTGTCGGCAAGCGTCATGTCGACGTCCCGCTTGCTCCAGCCACGAAGATCATCGAGCGAACCGACGCCGAGAATGCGCCCGCCCCGCACAGCGACATGGGTCGCGACGGGCCTGTCGGGGTTCATGGTGATAATCTTGCGTGCCTTGTAGATGACGGTCTCGTCGAGCACCTGAAGTCTCCCCGCGGATGCGCAAGCCTGACAGCGCCGAACGGGCGGCAGATCCGGCCGCGGCAGGTCAGCCTAGGGCGGCGTTCCGCGGCGCCGATAGGGCCAGATGGCCGCCTTCGGTGAGGCCACGTGATCTGCCGTGGCGCCTCGTCCGATCAACGGTTTCCGCGACTGGTCGTCGCCGGTTCCCGCCAGCCTCCGTAGCGAATTCGGCGCAGACCGGGCCCGGCGGGCTGGTTCCATAGGTCTCCGAAATCTGGGCCTACAATCGCCCGCGCCCGCCTCAATACCGTTGCCCGCCTGCGGCATAAAACAACCAGAGCGCAGGACAGGGGATTTCCATGGGACTCTTTTCCAGGCGCGATTTCGCACTTCTGTCGGCCACCACGAGCGCCGCTCTTGCGGCCGGTCTCGACTGGGCTCCGGCCCAGACGCCACGGCGCGGCGGCACGCTCATCATTCCCGAAGCCGGCGGCGGCGCGCGTCACCTCAATCCGGCCGTGCAATCGGGCGTCGCAACGGCCGTTCCCGGTACGCAGATCTTCGCTAGTCCGCTGCGCTTCGACGGCAACTGGCGGCCTCAGCCCTATCTCGCCAAGAGCTGGGATCTGGCAGCTGATGGCAAGTCGCTGACGCTCCGGCTGATCGAGGGCGCGACCTTCCATGACGGCAAGCCGATCACGTCGGAGGACGTGGCCTTCTCCGTGATGACGGTGAAGAAATACCATCCGTTCCAGCAAATGTTCGCGCCGGTCGCGTCGGTCGAGACGCCCGACGCCCACACGGCGGTCATCAGACTTAGCCGGCCCCATCCGGCATTGCTTCTCGCCATGTCGCCGGCCCTGTGCCCGATCCTGCCGAAGCACGTCTTCGATGACGGTGTGGATCTGAGAAACCACCCCGCGAACAGCGCTCCTGTCGGCTCCGGACCGTTCAAGCTGGTCGAGTTCAAGCGCGGCGAGCACACCATTCTGGAGCGCAACGACAAGTTCTTCATTCCGGACCGGCCGCTGCTCGACCGCATCATCTTCCGCTACATCAACGATCCGACGGCGATCATGCTCGCCATGGAGCGTGGTGAAGCGCACATGGTGCCCTATCTGTCGACGCCGCGAGACACGGCACGGATGGCGCGACACGCCTCCCTCTCCGTTTCCGACAAGGGCTTCGAGGGCATCGGCGCGCTCACCTGGCTTGCCTTCAACACGCAGAAGGCTCCGCTGGACGACAAGCGCGTGCGCCAGGCCATCTGCTTCGCCATCGATCGCAATTTCATCCTGAAACGCCTGCTCCTCGATCGGGCGAAGGCAGCGACGGGTCCAATTGCACCGAACTCACCCTTCTATACCGCCGACGTCGAGAAGTACGATCTGAACCTCGACAAGGCGAACCAGCTGCTTGACCAGGCCGGCCATAAGCGTAAGTCCGACGGCACGCGCTTCACCCTGACCGTGGACTACTCGCCCGGCAACGAAGTGGTGAAGAGCACCGCCGAATATTTCAAGCCGCAGCTTCGGAAGGTCGGGATCGACGTCCAGGTCCGCACCTCGCCCGACTTCGCGACCTGGGCGCACCGGGTCGGTGGGTGGGATTTCGATCTGACCCTCGACACGGTGTTCAACTGGGGCGATCCGGTGATCGGCGTCGACCGCACCTATCTCAGCAGCAACATCCGCAAGGGCGTGATCTGGTCCAACACGCAGGGCTACAGCAATCCGCGAGTCGACGAATTGCTCGCCAAGGCGGGCGTCGAACCGGACCTCGCCGCCCGCAAGGCGCTCTATGCGGAATTCCAGAAGATCGTCGTCGATGACGCGCCGATCTTCTTCATCAACACGCTGCCCTATGTCGGCGTCTTCCAGAAGACCCTGGGCGCCGTGCCGGCGACGATCTGGGGTGCGATGTCGCCGATGGACGAACTCCACTGGACCACGCCGCCGCGCTGACGCGGCAGGCGGCGGCGCTCCATGTCGAGCGCTGCCGCCGAAACGCCTCCGAGGGCGGCAGAGCCGGGCCTCTGCCGGACCGGATCGCGCGCCCTCACAAGCCCGGTGGCACCGGTCGTCACTGGCGCGTCAGGTCGCCAGCCATGACGCTGGTCACCGCGATCATGTCGTAGACGTCCTCGGCGCTGCAGCCGCGCGACAGGTCGTTAGCCGGCTTGTTCAATCCCTGAAGGATGGGCCCTATCGCCTTCGCGCCGCCGATCCGCTGGGCGATCTTGTAGCCGATATTGGCTGCGTCCAGATTGGGAAAGACCAGCACGTTGGCCTCGCCCTTGGTAACCGAACCGGGCGCCTTGGACGCATTGATCGCTTCGACAAAAGCGGCATCGAACTGCAACTCGCCGTCGATGGCGAGCGACGGGTCGGCGGCCCGCGCCAGCTCGGTCGCCCGAACCACCTTTTCGACACGCTGATGGACAGCGCTGCCATTGGTCGAGAACGACAGCATGGCGACCTTCGGAACCTGTCCGGTCAGGGTCGCGAGCGAATGCGCGGTGGATACCGCGATGCCCGCGAGCTCGGCGGCGTCGGGCTCGACTACCAGGCCGCAATCGGCGAATGCGAAAGCCCCCTTCTTCGCGTGATGGGGCTCGCACAGCATCATCAGGAAGAAGCTTGAAACGAGCGCCGCGCCGGGAGCGGGACCGATGATCTGGAGCGCCGTGCGCACCGTGTCCGCCGTCGTCGCGACCGCGCCGCCGATCGTGCCGTCGGCATCGTCCAGGCGCACCATCATGGCCGCATAGCGGAGCGGGTCGCCCATTGCCCGCCGTGCCGCCACCGCGTCGATACCCTTGCCCTTCCGCAATTGATGAAAGGCCGCGGCATAGCCGTCGAGCCTCGGCGAGGTCGCGGGATCGTCGATCCCGAAATCGGCCGGGCTCGCGTCATGCTCGGCGAGCAGCCGGAGCACCACCTCCTTGCGGCCGAGCAGGGTGATCCTCGCAAGGCCATCACGCGTTGCGCGGACCGCGCCTTTGACGATCCGGGCGTCTTCCCCTTCCGCCATGACGATCCGGCGGGGATTGGCGCGGGCCGCATTGACGATGGTGTCGAGTGGTTTCATAGCCCCATTTCCCTGGAGGCATGCGCCAGAAAGTGCGGTGCGATGAGGACGACGGCGGCGAGGAACAGTGTTTCCGCGCCGGTTGGCTGTCCTGACCCGCCCGTCATGCGTCCGGATTCATCCCTGAGCCGAGCCAGGGCCCATGGCTCCGCATGGCCGTGGCGCGGCGCCGAATTCGGCGCCGCACGGCTCTCCTGCATCGCGCCGCGATGCTGTTCGGTAGCGTCAGAACGGGCGCTGGGGCCGCATGTCCGCGCGGTCGATGCCGGCGACGGCCACGGGCTTTTTCATGGCGTCGCGCCGGAACGGCTCGCCCAGCTCCTGGTTCAGCATCACCTCGATGAAGGTGGTGACGCCCCGGGCCTGCTCCTCGCCGGCAACCTTCAACGCGGCGGTGAGCTCGTCCTGCGTCGTCACGACGACGCCCTTCAGACCGCAGCTGTCCGCGACCCGGGCGTAGCTGAAGTTCGGATTGAGCTCGGTGCCGACGAAGTTGTTGTCGTACCAGAGCGTCGTGTTGCGCTTTTCGGCACCCCACTGGTGATTGCGGAAGATCACCATGGTCACCGACGGCCAGCCCTCGCGGCCGATCGAGGTCATCTCGTTCATGGAGATGCCGAAGGCGCCGTCTCCGGCGAAGCCGAATACCGGCACGTCCGGGCAGCCGATCTTGGCGCCGATGATCGCCGGGAAGCCATAGCCACAGGGCCCGAACAGGCCGGGCGCCAGATATTTCCGCCCCTGCTCGAACACCGGATAGGCATTGCCGATGGCGCAGTTGTTGCCGATGTCCGTGGAGATGATCGCATTGTCCGGAAGACCGGCCTGAACGGCCCGCCAGGCCTGACGCGGCGACATGCGGTCCTTGTCGCGGGCGCGCGCTTCCTCATTCCAGGTGGTGCCGGGATCGTCGTCCTCGTGATCCATGGACGAGAGCATCTGGAGCCAGGCGGACTTGGTGCGATGGACCAGCGCCTTGCGCTCGGCGCGGCCGGCGTCGCCGGCGCTGCTCGACAGCTGCTCGAGCAGCTGCTGGGCGACCTGCTTGGCGTCGCCGCAAATGCCGACGGTGATCTTCTTGGTCAGGCCGAGGCGGTCGGCATTGATGTCGACCTGAATGATCGCGGCGTTGCGGGGCCAGTAGTCGATGCCGTAGCTGGGCAGGGTGGAGAACGGGTTGAGGCGCGTGCCGAGGGCCAGCACCACATCGGCCTTGGAAATGAGCTCCATGGCCGCCTTCGAGCCGTTATAGCCGAGCGGGCCGACCGCCAGCGGGTGGCTGCCGGGGAACGAGTCGTTGTGCTGGTAGCCCGAGCACACCGGCGCGTCGAGGCGCTCGGCGAGCGCCGCGGATGCTTCGATCGCGCCGCCGATGACCACGCCGGCGCCGTTCAGGATGACCGGAAACTTCGCCTCGGACAAAAGCTTGGCGGCTGCGGCGATCGCCTCCTTGCCGCCTGACGGACGCTCCAGCTTGACGATCTGCGGCAGCTCGACATCGATGACCTGCGTCCAGAAATCACGGGGAACGTTGATCTGCGCCGGCGCTCCGCCACGCAGCGCCTTCTCGATCACCCGGTTCAGCACTTCGGGAATGCGCGAGGCCTCGCGGACCTCCTCCTGGTAGCAGACCATGTCCTGGAACAGCGCCATCTGCGGCACTTCCTGGAAACCGCCCTGGCCCATCGTGCGGTTCGCCGCCTGAGGCGTCACCAGCAGCATGGGCGTGTGGTTCCAGTAGGCGGTCTTGATCGCGGTCACGAAGCCGGTCACTCCGGGACCGTTCTGGGCGATGGCCATCGCCATGCGGCCGGTGGCGCGGCTGTAGCCGTCGCAGATGATGCCCGCATTGGCCTCGTGGGCGCAGTCCCAGAAGGTGATCCCGGCCTTCGGAAACAGATCGGAAACCGGCATCATCGCCGATCCGATGATGCCGAATGCCTGGTCGATGCCATGCATCTGGAGGACTTTCACAAAGGCTTCTTCAGTGGTCATCCTCATCGGAGGTTTCCTTCCGTTTGTTCTCAGCGTCTTTTCGAACTCAGTCCGCCGCGGGGCGATTTCAGCGCCGGGCGAAGCGGGGGCGCCCTCATTGCTCGCCCGGTCGCGTCGCTCGCAATGAGCGAGATCCGCGGCCGCCGTGGCAGGTGTCAGAGCATTTCGTCCCTGAGGTAGTACCAGCGATACATCGCCCGCTGCCCCAGCCGCCGGAAGGGCGTGAGCAGGCCGTGGCTCGGGAGGGGGGAGGTGAAGATCGGAAGGTCAAGCGCCTGTCCTTTGCCGGCTACCAGCTGCGCCATGCGGCGGCCGGCCTGCGCGGAATACATGACGCCATTTCCGCCATAGCCGAGGGCGTAGTAGATCGTCCGCGCCGGATCCGGCTGGAAGATGCGCGGCATCATGTCGTGGCTGACATCGACCCATCCCCACCAGGAGTAATCGATCTCGATCCCGCGCAGGGCCGGGAACTTGCGCCCGAGACCTTCGATCAGGGCGTTCAGATGTTTGGGGTTTTCCGCATCGGCGCCGGTGATCGAGCTGCGGCTGCCGATCTGGACGCGTCCGTCGGGCAGCTGGCGATAGTAGTGCCGCAGGGTGCGCGTGTCGGTCAGAACCAGCTTGCTCTTGAAGTTGCAGGCCTGGCGTTCGGCCTCGGTCAGGGGGCGCGTGACGATCGAGTTGGAGAGGATCGGCATCAGCCGGTGGCGCGTGAGATCGTGCATGCCCGGCGCGGTATAGCCGGCCGTGGCGATGGCGACCGCGCGGGCGCGCACGGTGCCGCCGGGGGTCGCGAGATAGTGGATGCCGTTGCGGGTCTGCCAGCCGGTGACCGGACTGCCGCTGTGGACCTTGGCGCCGAGGCGACGCGCCATGCCGAGATAGCCGAAAGCCAGCTTGGCGGCGTGGACGCCGATGCCGTCGGGCTCCCACATGGCGCCGGCGGCTTCCTCGTCCCGCAGATGGTCGCGGTGGACCTGCTCGCGCGACAGAATGCGGGTGCCGTAGCCGAACGTTTCGTTGAGAAGGCGCGATTCCGCCTCCAGCTTCGGCATGATCGCGGCGCGATGGGCGATGAACAGATGGCCGCCATCCTCCGCCTCGCAGTCGAACTCTCCCGAATTGATCAGGTCGCGAAAGAGGTCGAATCCCTCGGCGATCTCGGTGTGCAGTTTCTTCGCGACATCGACGCCCCAGCGCTCGATCCACTGCGACCGCTTCAGCCGCCCCGCCGAAATCTGCGCCTGTCCGCCATTTCGGGTGCTGCACCCCCAGGCAACGCGGTTGGCCTCCAGCACCGTCGCCTTGATGCCATGCTCTTTCGCCAGATGGATCGCGCAGCTCAGCCCGGTATAGCCCGAGCCGATGACAGCGACATCCACGTCGATGTCGGAGGTGACGGGACCATCGTCGTGGGGTGTTTCGCCCGCCGTGTCGATCCAGTAGGTCGGCGCATAGTCGCGATTGCGCCCGGGCCCGGGATCGGTCACGGGATCGTAGCGGGGATCGTAGCGATCCGGAGCGCGATTGGGGCGGAGCAGCAGGTCTTCCATTGGCACAATCCTCGCGCCCCGCACGGGCACGGCCGGCATCGACCAGCGCGCCGCCGTGCAGCGCGGCAGTGGTCACTGCCGGGATCAGGCTACCGGGAAACGGCTGGGACCATAGAGCCAGCATGCGCCGAACTATTGCGCCAGTTGCGGCTGCTGGCCCCCTGTTCGCGAGGGTCAGCGCAGCTCTTCCACAAGCTGCGCGAGAATGCGGATGCCTGGCGTGATGCGGTTGGCGGCGATCGAGGAGAAGCCGATCCGCAGATAGTTCAGGGGCGGCTGCTCGCCGGAGAAGAAGACGTCGCCGGGTTCGACAAGGACGCCGTTCAGGGCCGCGCGCCGGGCAAGCTCGCGGCTGTCCAGCCAAGCGGGACCTCTGGCCCAGACCGAGGAGCCGCCGGCGCCGAACGAACATTCGAACTGGGGAATGTGGGTCGCCAGCGCATCGCGCATGATCGCGGCGCGGTCGCTCAGTGCCTCGGCGCTGCGCCGCAGCAGCCGGTCGAAATGGCCGAGGGCGAGAAACAGGGCCAGCGCACGCTGGTTGTTCATCGGTGCGTGCCGCATCATCAGGCGCCGCAGCGCCCGCGCTTCCCGGAGCACCGGGGCTGGCGCCACGATGAACCCGAAACGCAAACCGGGGGCGAGCGTCTTGGACAGGCTTCCGACATAGAGCACGCGTCCCGTCGTATCGAGCGCGCGCAGCGACTGCACTGTGTTCTGGGCCAGTCCGAAATTGCTTTCGTAGTCGTCCTCGATGATCAGCAGATCGCGCTGCTCGGCCAGTTGGAGCAGGGCCGCGCCGCGCTCCGGCGCCAGCGTCACGCCCGTCGGGCATTGCCGGCTCGGCGTCAGGAACAGCAGGCCGCAGTCCCTCGGCACGGCGCCGACGACGACACCATTGGCATCGACCGGAAGGCGGCGCAGGTTCGAGGTGCGCAACGAGAAGATGTTGCGGGCGTCGGGGTAGCCGGGCTCCTCGACGCCGACCACCGTCTTCTGGTCGACGAGCAGCATCGACAGCAGATACAGCGCCTGCTGGGCGCCGAGCGTCACCATGATCTCGTCGGTGCCCGCCCAGATGCCACGGCGCGGCAGGACGCGGGTCCGGATCTGCTCGATCAGCTGGGTATCGTCGCCGTCGATCCGGTCGACGGCCCAGTCGCGGATTTCGGCGACGCTCAGTGCCTCGCGCACGCATTCGCGCCAGTTGTTGGTCGGGAACAGCGCCGGGTCGAACTGGCCGTAGAGGAACGGATAGGGGTAGCTCAGCCAGTCCTGTGGCTTGACGATGTTGCGCCGGAGCGACGGCCTGAGCGACAGGCGCTCGGACCAGTCGAGGTCGCCCGCGGACCGATCTGTGCCCCCGGGTGTCGGCAGCGATGACGACTGCCGGATGAAGAAGCCCTGGCGCGCGCGGGATTCGAGGACGCCCTCCTCGACCAGCTGCTCATAGGCGAGCAGTACCGTGTTCCGCGCGACGCTCAGGGTCTCGGCGAGGCAGCGGCTCGACGGCAGCGGTGTTTCCGGTCGCAACCAGCCTTCCGATGCCGCGCCGATGACCATCTCGCGCAGCCGCTTCTGCAGCGGCCTCCCGGAGACGGCGGTGCGGTCGAAGAGCGTGCCCCAAGACAGGGAATCCAGCCGGCGAGCCACTCGATCAGTCCCTTCGCGCTTACCGGCTCGAATTGTTCGCGCGGGGCGGCGAGGGCGTCAATCGGTGGTACCATGAATCGCTGAAATCTGGTCCCATGGGACTGCGACAGCCCCCGGCTGGCTCTATGCCGCCGGAACCGGCCGGTCTTTGCGGTAGGCGCTCTTGGAGGCGATCAGCTCGCCGTCGAAGGCGAAGACATCGAGGCCATTCACCTCGACCCTCTGCCCGTCGCGCCGCGTCCCGGCGAACAGCCATTCCGACAGGGCGACATCACCGGCAATCGTGTGCCGACGGATGGTCCAGGACACGTCGGGCATATCGGTCCAGACCGCCACGAAGGCCGCCTTCACCGCATCCTGTCCCGAGAACCGACGGCCGTGAGCCTCCGGCCCGACGGCGGCATCGAAGACGATGCCCGGCGTGAAACAGGCCATGACGGCCTCGGCGTCGTGCCGGTTGAACGCGTCAAACAGGCGCTCGAGCAGCACCTCGCGGGCCGGTTTCGCTGCTGCATTGCTCATCGTGGGCACTTTCCCTGATATGTCGTCGGACGAGGCTCCGTCTTAGCGTCGCTTCGCGGGCGCGGCGAGAGCCAGAACGACGGCAACGATGCGACCAGATCGCCCGGGCGACGCCCCGGCTCAATGGGCGGCGGCGGCCACGGCCTTCGGCCGGCGCATCAGCGGCACCAGCAGCAGCATTGCGACGAAGAGCACAGTGAGTGCGAAGAAGACGTCGCCGAGCGCCATCACGAAGGCCTCGCGCCGCACCATGGCGGCCATCTGCTTGATCGCTGCCAGCTCGGCATCCGAGCCCAGCGACTGGAATTGCTGGGTCAGGCCGGCGAGCGTCTCCTCCGCGCGCGGGCGCCCCCACGCGACCGATTCCCGCAGGCGCTGCATGTGGAGGTCGGTGCGGTGGTTGAGCAGCGAATTGATCAGCGCCAGTCCCACCGCGCCGCCGAGATTGCGCGTGAGATTGTAGAGCCCGGCGGCGTTCTTCATGCGCTCCGGCGGCAGCGTGCCGAGTGACAGGTTGTTGATCGGCACCATGCAGAGCATCAGCGCCGCGCCGCGCAGGATCTGCGGCACCAGCAGTTCGCCGAAGGTCCAGTCCTTGGTCACGAAGGATGCCTGCCACGTGCCCGCGGCGAACAGCAGGAAGCCGATCGCCATCATCACGCGCAGGTCCATCCTGGTCGACAGGCGGCCGACGATCGGCGCCGAGATGAACATGACGATGCCGGTGACGAACATGGTCTCGCCGATCATCAGGGCCGAGAAGCCGCGTACGCGGCCGAGATAGACGGGATAGAGATAGGTCAGCCCGTAGAGGCCGATGCCGCAGATGAAGGAGGCGAGGCAGCCGGTCCAGAAGTTGCGATTGCCGAAGGCCGTCAGGTCGACGATCGGCACCTCCTGCGTGAAGGCGCGCCAGAAGAACACCACGGCGCCGACGACGCAGGCGATGGTGAATGCCAGGATCAGATGGTCCTGGAACCAGTCCTTGGCCGGGCCTTCCTCGAGCACGAATTCGAGGCTTCCGAGAAACACCGCCATGGCCGCGAAGCCCAGCCAGTCGAACCGGCGGAGCAGGGCGGGCTCGGGCCTGTCGAAATCAACGAGCCGCCAGACCATGGCGCAGACCACGATGCCGGCCGGCACGTTGATCAGGAACAGCCAGTGCCAGGAGAACAGGTCGGTGAGATAGCCGCCGACGGTCGGCCCGACGGTCGGCGCGAGCGTCGCGACCATGCCGATCATCGGCGAAACGATGGCGCGTTTCGACGGCGGGAAGGCGGTGAAAGCCGTGGCGAAGACGGTCGGGATCATCGCGCCGCCGAGGAAGCCCTGCAGCGCGCGCCAGATGATCATTTCGGTGATCGAGGTGGAGAGCGCGCACATCAGGCTCATCACCGTGAAGCCGGCGCAGGAGATGGTGAAGATGACGCGGGTCGACAGCGCGCGCGACAGGAGGCCCGACAGCGGGATCATGATGACCTCCGCGATCAGATAGGAGGTCTGGACCCACGAGATTTCGTCGGCGCTGGCCGACAGCCCCGCCTGAATCTCGGCGAGCGAGGCCGAGACGATCTGGATGTCGAGGATCGCCATGAACATTCCGAAGACCATGGCGAGGAAGGCAAGGAGGCGCGGCAGCGGAATGCGATCCCCCGCCGTAGCGGCGGGGGGCAGGGTGTCGGCGGTTGCCGCGCCAGCGCTCACGGGGCTGACCGGGCGGCGAGTGTCGCGCCGTCATCGGTGCCGGCGGCGACGGGACGTGCCGCCCGATCGACGGTGCCGACGCGGGCCGGCGAAGCGCCGGTATCAGTGCGGATCGACACCACGACCGACATGCCCGGCCGCAGGCGGCCTTCCTCGACCGCGCGCGCGTCGAGGCGGATGCGGACGGGGATGCGCTGGACGATCTTGGTGAAGTTGCCGGTGGCGTTCTCGGGCGGCAGCAGCGAGAACTGCGCGCCGGAGGCCGGCGAGATGCTGTCCACCCGTCCCGCGATGGCGCGCCCGGCGAAGGCATCGACCGCGACGCTCGCCGGCTCGCCGATGGCGACGCGCGCGAGCTGGGTCTCCTTCAGGTTGGCCTCGACATAGATCGAGGCTGTGTCGACCAACGCCAGCAAGCGCGTGCCCGGCTGGACGAACTGGCCGACCTGAACGGCGCGGTTGCCGACCACGCCGTCGATCGGCGCACGGATCAGCGTGAAATCGAGATCGCGGCGGGCACGGTCCAGCGCGGCCTCGAGCTCGCTCTTCTGGCGCTGGGCCTCGGCGAGCTGTGCCTTGAGCACGGCCTCCTGCGCCTCGGCGCCGGCGACGCCGGCCCTGGCCTGTTCGATCTGCGCCTGGTTGCGGTCGCGGTCGGCGCGGGCCGTGTCGAATGCGGCTTGGCTGGCGAACTCCTGCGAGACGAGCCGCTGGGCGCGCGCCAGCGCCGCGGCGACGCGGGGCGTGTCGGCCTCGACCATGCCGAGCTGCGCCTTCGTCTGCGCGATGACCGCGGCCTGCGCTCCGATCTGCGTTTCCATCCGCCGGATCGTGGCGTCCTGGGTCGCAACGCGCGCGGCAGCCGATTCGACCGCGATCCGGTAGTCGCCGTCATCGAGCCGGGCCAGCACGTCGCCGGCCTTCACGGCGGCATTGTCGCGGGCGCTGACCTCGGTGATGTAGCCGGAGATCTTGGCGGCCAGAACCGTGGTGTCGGCCCGCACATAGGCGTCGTCCGTAGAGACGATGAACCGGCCGTTGACGTACCAGTCTTGGCCATACCAGCCGGCGGCCGCGAGGGCGCACAGCCCGACGAGCCCGACCAGCAACCGCCGCCGCCTGCGTGGCGGAGCGGCGGGCTGCTGCGGAGAAACTGGAGCGTCATCGGCGCGCACCGAAGGCGCGGTCCCGGCGGCGTCAGCCATCGGATGCCTCATGCAAAAAATCAAACTGAACCGTTCAGTTCATTCTTGACTTATACCCCTGCCGCGACGACTACAAGAGGAGGTGTGCGCTGACGGCACATGGGGGATCGGCACAAGTGAGTGATCTCGGGCTTGAGGAAGCGGCGGTCGCCGGCCGGGAGCGGGCGGAGACCGATACGGCCAAGCGCCGGCAGATCCTCGACGGCGCGCGCCGCGTGTTCTTCGAGCGCGGCTTCGAGGCGGCGAGCATGGATGCGATCACCCGCGCGGCCGGTGTCTCCAAGGCGACGATCTATGCCTACTTCCCCAGCAAGGAGCATCTGATCGCCGCTCTGGTCGGCATCGAGAAGCGCGAGCAGGCCGAGCGCTTCATCGAGCTCGTCGCCGAGGATCGCCCGGTCGCCGAGGCGCTGACCACGGTCGGCGCCAGAACCATTCTCGCCATGAGCCGCCCGGAAGCCGTGGCGCGCCTGCGGCTGGTGGTTGGCATCGCCCCGCGCATGCCCGAGATCGGGCGTGCCTTCTACGAGGACGGGCCGATGTTCGCGACCCACCGGCTCGGCGAATATCTCGCGCGTCTGGCGGCCGAGGGGCGGATGACCGTCGACGATCCTCGCCGTGCGGCGCGCCAGTTCCTCGATCTCTGCCTCTCGGAGATGAGCCGGCGCATCATTTTCGGCCTCGAAACCACGATATCAGAGCGCGAGGCCCGCGATCACGCGCGGGTCGCCGCCGAGGTCTTTCTGCGCGCTTATCCGCTCGGGGCACCTGCGGCGGGCTGAGTTCTCGCGCTTTCCCGGCATTGCGAGCGGTTCGCCGGCCAGCGGAGCCGTCTCGATCCCCGTTCCGCGCGACGAGAGGCGTCCCGGATCGTTCGGGGCGAACCTTTTCGACCGGTTTTGGTCCCGCCGGGCCTCGTGGCAGAGGCCCGGCGGCACGATCAGCAGGGCAGCATCACTGCTGCGGGGCGAACGGCACGACGAAGCCGCCGCCTTGCGCCGGAGCGGCCGGCGGGAAGGCTTGCGCGAGATAGTCGAGCAGCACTTTCCGCATCTCGGCGTCGGGAGGCGGCATGTTGTGCTTCTCCGTCATCCAGGTCAGCGTCTCGTCCCACCGCGGCCGGTCCATTCCCTGACGGCCGACGACCTTCATGGAATGGCAGCCGATGCAATAGCCGAAGGTTTCCTCCCGGCCGGGAAAATCCGGAAGGCTCTCGGGTGTTTCCTCGGACTGGGCCCTGCCGGGCGACGAGGCCAGCACCACGCCGACGGCGGCGGCAGCCAGGAGCAGCGACAATCTCCGCATCGCTATGCCGCCAGCACGGCAACGCGATGGAGCGGATTGGCGCCATAGCCCTGCGGGTTCCAGTTGGTGGCGACATGCGGCTGGCTGACGCCCCGGGAATCGGTCGCCCTGACCCAGAGCTCGAAATAACCGGCGCTGGGAAGCTCGACCGAACCCGACCAGCGCACCCAGTCGTAGCGGTTGCGCGGTGCCGCCATCGTCATGGCGTGCCAGCGCTGGCCCGCGTCGAAGGACACCTCGACCCGGGACACCTGGTGGTCGCCGGCCCAGGCGGCCCCGCGCAGGTCGAGCCGGCGCGTGCCCGCTGCGATCCGCGTGCCGTTGGCCGGAGCCGTGATGATCGAGCGCAGGGGCATCGAGGTCATGTCGGCGAAATTCGTCTTGCCATCGACATTGGAGCCGGGAACGACCGGCACGGTGGGCACGCGATAGGATGTGCCGCCCATGCCCTGACCGTCATGCGGCGTGCTGCGGACGAGGACGCGGTTCAGCCACTTGGAGG
Source organism: Phreatobacter sp. (assembly GCF_016793595.1). Lineage (GTDB taxonomy): Bacteria > Pseudomonadota > Alphaproteobacteria > Rhizobiales > Phreatobacteraceae > Phreatobacter. Next base: position 9,299 of record NZ_JAEULY010000019.1, on the reverse strand, counting down.
AGAGCGAGGCCGGCCATCCCGGAATGATCAGGCGCAGCGGCCCGCCATGAATATGCGGCAGCGGCTGGCCGTTCATGCTCCAGACGATCAGCGAATGCGGCTCCAGCGCCTTGTCGATGGGCATGCCGCGGGAAATGGCATCCTTGGTCGTGTCGCCCGACAGATGCGGATCGGCACCGAAATGCCCCGTGAACCTGGCGCTGGGCTTGAGGCCCGCTGCCTTCAGGACGTCGGCGAGCCGGACGCCGGTCCATTCGGCGCAGCCGGCGCCGCCGTTGGTCCACTGATTGCCGCGCGCGGCGGGCTGGTAGAACGAGCGGCCATTGCCGCCGCATTCCAGAACCATGCGGAAGGTGTGGACCGGGAAGCGCGCCTTGAGTTCGGCAATGGTCAGCGTCAACGGCTTGTCGACCTCGCCTTCGATCTTCAGCTGCCAGCCATCGGCATTGGCGGCCTCGTCGGGAATCTGGCCGTTGTTCCGGACGAAAAACTTCGCGATCGGCGTCGTGTCGTCGTCGAGCAGTGCTTCCGGCGTCTCGGCGACGAGCGGCCGGTCGCCGAGCAGCCTCAGGCCGCGATCCTTGCCGGGATAGTCGAAGGCCTGCGGGGCGGCTGCCGGCCGGCTCGCGGGCGCGCTGGCCTGGGCTTCGACCCGGCCGGTGCCGGCGAGCCATGCGGAACCGCTGGTCAGGAGGCCAATGGTGGCGAGGCTCGCGCCCATCATGCCGCGCCTCGACGGCCCATCGGCCCTGTTATCCGTTCTTTCGTTGCTGCGCTGAGACATGTTCTCGCTACGCATGGCGTTTCTCCCGAGGGGACATATTCCCCGCCTGTGAGAGACGTGGCCCAGCTTCGATTTATTCCATTGTGGGCGGAAGATTTCCGGCTGGCCGGCCGTGCCTCAGCCGGCGCAGGTGGACGACGGACCGGGGCTCCCCGCCAGTCGCTCCTCGGGCACGGGCTCGCGCACCGCGCGCGTGACCAGCGCGGTCAGCTGCTCAAGCCGTGCCGGAGCGATGCCCCGTGCCATGACCGCATAACCGGTCCGGCCATCGCTCCAGGCCCGTATCGAGAGATCGGCCCCGTCGGCCATCACCGCCCTGTCGGGGATGCCGGCCATGGGCGGGCCGATCCATATTCCGACCCGGCAGCCATTGGGCCCGACATATCCCGCGAGAACGCCGCCGGTCCGGTTCCGCGGATCGAGCGCGACATAGACGAGGCGCATCGCGGCGGCCGAGAGGTCCGGCAGGCCCTCGGTCCGCAGCCCCGCCGCCGCAAGGACGGGGCTGTCATGCGGACCCGGAACATCGTGCTGCAGCCACTGATGGTGGGCGGCCACGGCGTCGGCCAGCGCGGCCTCGTGCACAGCGGCGGGACGCATGGACCCCATCCAGAGGCCGCCCAGCGCCACCACGACCAGCAGCGTCGCGGCGATCGCGAGCGCCCCGCGAAACCGGGGCATGCCGGTCGGCAAGGCCATGAACGGCGGGGCAGCCTCCGCAGGGCCGATGCGGCGGGATGCGGCGCGCAGGCGGGACAGGGTCGCGGCGCGCGCCGCCAGCGCGGTGTCGTGCGCGATGGCGGCGGCCACCTGCGCCGCGGCGGCCGGTTCCAGCTCGCCGTCGACATAGGCGTTGAGCATCTCCCAGGAGATGGTTGCCGCCCTGTCGTTTTCGTTCGCCTCACGCGACATGCCGGCGCCCCGAATGAATCGGACGGATGTTCTGACCCTCGATGGCTTCGAGCAATGCAAGCCTCGCCCGGCTCAGGCGGCTCATCACCGTGCCGGTCGGCACGGCAAGAATCTGCGCGGCTTCTGCATAGCGAAAGCCAGCGAGATCGACCAGTTCGATGACCTCGCGATGCTGGCCGTCGATGCGTTCCAGCGCCCGGCGCACCGTCAGGTCCGCGATCAGCCGGTCGTCGAAGCTCCAGAGTTCGGCGCCGGCCGGTCCGAGCGCGGCGTCATCGCCTGACGGCGGGCGCTGCCGCAGCTGATCCACCCAGGCATTGCGGAGAATGGTGTAGAGCCAGGCGCGCAGGCTTGCCTCGCTGTCGGGGCCGCGCGGCGCCGCCAGCGCCTTGACCGCGCAGGACTGGAGCAGATCCGCAGCTTCGTCCCGGTCGCGGGTGAGCCGATGAGCATAGGAGAACAGCCGCTGCCAGTCTTGCCGGAGCGCGGCCTCGATCCTTGCGCGCAGGTCCCTCGTCCCCGGCATCCACAACACCTATCGCGCTGGCAGGCCACGATGACGACCATTTCGACACGTTCGCCCCCAGACGCAAGGGCGAACATCCTTCCGCGGGCCGTGCTCCGGATTCCGGGAGCGACCGCACCACCGATCATGGCTCCGGCGCCGATGCGAGCCAACCTCACCGGCTGCATGCCGGAATAGCGCCGTGGGTGGCCGCGATCGTCCGCGCGCCGGAATCGGCCGCCCGGGGCGGACCGACAAGCGTCCACCAGCGCGGGTCAGGTCAGCGAATGTTCGGGAGGAATGGTGCCGCGGAAGGGATTCGAACCCCCGACCCCATCATTACGAATGACGTGCTCTACCAGCTGAGCTACCGCGGCCAATGCGGGCGCCTTGTAGCCGCAGGTCCGGGATATTGCAACACCGCGCGCGGGCCTTCGTTCCGGCCGGTGGATGGTCCGCAATGGCGGAGCTCGCAAACGGCCGGCGGGTCAGCCGGGCAGGAAGGCCGTGCGCCCGCCAGTCTCCACGACAGTTTCCACGGGAGCATCGTAGAGCGCGGCGAGGCGGGCGGCGGTGAGCACCTCGCGCGCGGGCCCGCATGCGATCACGCCGCCGCCGCGCAGCAGCGCCACCCGGTCGGCATGGCTGAGTGCCTGATTGGGATCATGGGTGGTGAACAGCACGCCGAGGCCATCGGCGGCGAGGTGGCGCACCTGGCGCATCACCTTGCCCTGATTGCCGAAATCGAGGCTGGCGGTCGGCTCGTCGAGGACGACGAAGCGCGGCTCCTGCGCGAGCGCGCGCGCGACGAGCACCAGCTGCCGCTCGCCGCCGGAAATCATGGTGGTGGGGCGCTCGGCGAGATGGGCGATGCCGAGCCGGCTGAGCATGGCGAGGGCGATCTCGCGGTCGCGGGCGGTCGGCCGCGCGAACAGTCCGCCATGGGCCGTGCGGCCCATCAGCACGACCTCGAAGGCGGTGAAGGCGAAGGTGCCGCCATGGGCCTGCGGCACGTAGCCGATCAGCCGCGCCCGTTCAGGGATGGTCAGGGCGGCGAGCGGCCGCCCGTCGAGCGTCACCGCGCCGCCCTGCGGCGGGATCAGGCCGAGCAGGGTCTTCAGGAGGGTGGTCTTGCCGCCGCCATTGGGGCCGAGCAGGGCGAGGACCTCCCCCGACCTGACGGCAAGCGAGACGTCGCGGCCGACCGGGTGGCGGGGATAGCCGAAGGCGAGGCTTTCGGCGGCAAGGTTCACGACCAGCCTCCGCGCGCGGTGGCGAGCAGCCAGATGAAGAAGGGCGTGCCGATGACGGCGGTGAGAATGCCGAGGGGCACTTCCACCGGCCCGACGGTGCGGGCGAGCGTGTCGATCAGCAGGAGATAGCCGCCGCCAAGCATGGCGCTGGCGGGGATCAGGCGGCCGAAATCCGGCCCGACGAGAAAGCGCGCGAGATGCGGCACGACGAGGCCGACCCAGCCGATAATGCCGGCGGCGGCGACGCTCGCCGCGGTCACCAGCGTCGCCGCCGCGACGATGGCGAGGCGCAGCGGCCCGGTCGGCAGGCCGAGGGCGCGCGCCTCTTCCTCGGGGAGCGAGAGGGCGTTCATCCGCCAGCGCAGCGCCATCAGCACCGCCGCGCCGAGGATGACCGGCGTGATCAGCGGCACGAGGTCGCGCGCATTGGCCGCCGACAGGCTGCCGAGCAGCCAGAAGGTCATGGCCGGCAACTGGTTGTAGGGGTCTGCCAGAACCTTGATCAGCCCGACGCCGGCGCCGAGCAGAGCGCCGACGACGACGCCGGTCAGCACCAGCGTCAGGATCGGGTCACCCGATCGAATGGTCGAGCCGACGGCATAGACCGCCGCGACCGCGAGAAGCCCTCCGGCGAAGGCTGCGGCCTGAATGCCGAAAATGCCGAAGGACAGGAAAATGCCGAGCACCGCGCCGAGCGCCGCCCCGGACGAGGCGCCGAGGATATCAGGCGAGACCAGCGGGTTGCGGAACAGGCCCTGAAAGGCCGCGCCGGCAATGGCCAGCGCCGCGCCGCAGGCGAGCGCTGCCACGACGCGCGGGCCGCGAATCGAGAAGACCACGGCTTCCACGGAAGGAGACAGGCCGGAAGGAGTTCCGGTCACGCGGGACCAGAGGGCTGTTGCGAGATCGGGCAGGGTCACCGGAAACCGGCCGACGGCGAAAGCGACGGCGACGCCGGTCACCAGCACGGCGAAGGCGATGGTGCTGCCGCCGAGGGTGCGGGCCCGCATGATCAGCCGCGCCCTTCCAGCACGCGGTCGAGCTGCGCCTCGCTCGGCGTGACCTGATAGAACAGCGCGTAGAAGTCGCGGGTCAGGGCGCGGATGTCCTCCGGGAACAGCGCGGGGTAGAGCAGCTTGGCGAGCCACCAGAGGCCGGCCATGCGGTTCACCGAGGGCGGGAAATCGACCCAGCCGAAAGGCAGTTTCGGTGAGAGATGAACCCGACCCTCGCGCACGGCCCTGACGCCGGCCCAGGCCGGATCCGCGCGGACATTGGCCGCGAAGGTCTGGTCGATGGTGACGATCACCTCCGGGTTCCAGGCCAGCACCTGTTCGAGCGAGACATTGGCGAGGCCCGAGCCGGCCGCGCCGCGCGCGACATTGACCGCGCCGAGAAACTCGACCGTCTCGACATTGATGGAGCCGGCAAGGCCCGTCTCCAGGCCGCGCGGGCCGCGGGCGTAATAGACCCGCGGGCGGCTGTCCGGATGGACCTTCTCGATGCGCGCGACGAGCGAGCCCATCGTGTCGTCGCACCAGCTCGCGAGCTGGGCGGCGCGGCGCTCGCGACCGGTGAGCTGGCCGAGCGTGCGATAAGTGCCGGCGGTCGCGTGGAAGCTGCCATCGAGCAGCGCGTAGGGGATGCGGGTCTGTTCCTGCACGCGGTCAGCCAGTTCCGCGAAAGTGCGGCGGACGGAACCGGCGTCGAGAATGAGGTCCGGTTTCAGCGCCAGAACCAGTTCGAGATTGGCGGTGTTGCCGCGCCCGGTGATGCGGCCGACCTCCGGCCGGGCGCCGATTTCGGGCAGCAGGAACTCGCGCTCCTCGGGCCGGTTGGCGCGGGGCCAGCCGATAAGCAGGTCGGGCGCCAGCGTGTAAAGCAGGATCGCGGCTGGCGGACCTGCGGGGAAGACGCGCTCGACGCTGGCAGGAATCGTCACATGCCGGCCGGCGCCATCGACGACGAAGGGCGTGCGGGCAAGGGCAGGGGCCGCCAGTGCGGCGCCGGTGCCTGCAATCATCAGTCGGCGGTCGATGGCGGGCATGATGGCGGCGCCCTGTTTCCCGTCTGCGCGATGGTGCCGGGGAGACTGGCACGCCGCCCCGGCGCCCTGAAAGGGCCTGTTGGCCTCAGGCCGTCTCGAAATCGCCCTTCTGCGGCGGGGCGAGCGGATTGAACAGGCTCCGGTCCGGCTTCAGGTCGATGAGCGGCGTGCCGTCGAGGCAGTCGAGGCCCGCGACTTCGACGACTGGCCCCTCGACGCGGATGAGCCGCACCAGCGACGTGCCGATGGGGTTGGGGCGCACCGGCGAGCGCAGCGAGAACACGCCATGGGCCGAGCCGTCATTCTTCGGGCTCTGGCGGACGAGGTCGCGGCGCGACCGGTCGAGCCAGTAGAGCACTTCGAGACGCTCGTAGGCGGCGATGCCCTGCAGCCCCTGGCTCCATGGCTCGAACAATTCGATGCGGCAGACGGGGCCGTCCTCGCGCCCCCGTCGCGGGCATTCCAGCCGCGACGTCCAGGGCGTGCGGATGGTGCCGATGAAGATGAGGCCGGCATCGTTGGCCGGCGGCATGTCGACGGCGACCTCGCCGGCCCTGATCTCGTTCTCGCGCACCATGGCCGTCAGTCGACGGCGACCATCACGTCGGACGCCTTGACCACCGCATAGGCGGTCTGCCCGACGGCAAGCTTCAGCTCGTCCACCGCCGCATTGGTGATGGCGGAGGTGACGATGGCGCCGCCGATGTCGAGCTTCACATGGGCGGTGGTGGCGCCCTTGGTGATCTCAACGACCTTGCCCTTGAGCTGGTTGCGCGCGCTGATCTTCATCGGTCTGTTCCTCGTGCCGCGTGGCGGCTGCGTTAAGTACCGATGGATACAACGCCCGGCGGAGCGAGACAACGTCTGCGGTGCTTCCCCCTGATGCGGTCACGGATGGATGGCGCTGACCTCGCGACCGACATGCCGGCGCATCGTCGGGTCGGTGAGCGCATGATCCTGGCTTGGCAGGATCGGCAGCATCGAGAAGGACAGGCGCGTCTGGCCGTAGACGATCGCGGCGATCCGGGCGGCGGAGGCGAGCGCGGCGCTGACGCATTTGCCCTCGCGCGTGCGCCCTTCCGCGCAGACCGTCTGGGCCTCGGCGGAGGATGAGAGGACGAGGGCGAGGACGGCGGCGGAAAGGACCGTGGCGGCGCGGGACTTCATGGCATTTCCCCGTTCAGTAGGTGATCGTTCCGCCGAGCGACACGGTCCAGCCGGTGTAGCTCAGGGCGGGAATGGCGGTGCCCGGGAAGGGTCCAAGGAAAGGATCGACGACATCGGGGCGGCTGCGCTGATGCACCCAGAAATGTTCGGCGCGCAGCGTCAGGGCGGCGTTCTGCGTCACCTGATAGCGCGCCGAGCCGCCGACGGCCCATTTGGACTTGGCGGGCGAGAACGCGCCGGAGGTCGGGACATAGGCGTTGGCGTCGCGGTTGAACCAGCTCACGAAGGCCCCGACCATCCATTGCTCGGTGAGGCGATAGCTGTGGTCGAGACGCAGGCGCACCGCATTGCTGTTCGAGTTGAAGGCCTCGCGCACCGCCGCCGGAATCGCCGGGTCGAAGATGAGGTTCGGATTGGTGCGGCTGAACGAGGCGGACAGCGTGGTGTTGTGGTCCGGGTTCCACGTGTAGCCGGCGGAAGCGGTCAGGGCGATCGTCTCGCCCGGCCGGTTGATATAGGTGCCGTCGATCCGGGTCGCGGTGTTGATGATGTAGGTGGCGCCGGCCTTGATCAGCAGCGCCCCGAGCATGTGGGCGACCTGCAACGAGGCCGACGACGACGAGCCCGGCTGCATCCGGTTGTCCGGGTCGCCGAAGCCGGTGACTGGGTCGCGCGTATAGGGCCCGCGCCAGGTATGGCTGACGCTGGCGGTGAGCAGCGTGAACTCGCCGACCGGGATGTTGGCGCCGAGCGTTCCGCCGAGATTGAAGCCTTCGCCGAAATTCGGCACCTCGACCAGATCGGGGTCCATGCGGGCGAAGGCGCCGGTGCCGCGCAGGTTGGCCGCGCCGGTCGGCAGATTCGCGTTGATCGAGACGAAGGGCTGGATGCCGGGCATGCCGAGATAGGTCATGGTTCCCGACACGAGCGTGTCGGTGAGGGCAGAGACGCGGCCGGCGAGGCCGCCGCCGGAATTCTGTCGCGCATCGACCCAGCCCGTGCGCGCCATCAGCTCCAGCTTGAGATCGGGATTGGGCTTGCCGACGATCTGGAGCGCCATCGGCATGTAGAACAGCGAGCCCCGGCCGGGCGTGCCGAGATCGTAGACATTGGGCGTGCCGCGCGTCCCGGACCAGCTGGTGAAGCGCGTGTCGATGTCGAACAGCATGGACCAGGCCGAAGCGGCGGTCGTCGCGGGCGCGGGCAGGCCGGTACCCGCCGCAAGGACCGACAGCGGCGCGGCCACCAGCCCGCAGGCGACGATGGCGGCCCTCGACACGATTCCGGTGCGTGACGCGACGTGACGATGCACTGGCCTAGCCTCTCTTCTAATTGCTCACTGGTTCTTTTAGAAGTCGCACGGACGACGCGCGCAAGGGGGAATTGTCGGGTGTGCCCCTGCGTGGCAATTCGAGGCCGCCGGTGTTGCCCGGCGGCCTCACTTCCGGTGCGGCCGTCAGCGGCGCATGCCGCCGCCCTGATCCGACAGGATGCCGGAACGGTTACGCAGGCCGCCGCCGTCATTGGAGATGATGCCGGGGTTCCGGTTGCCGGGGCTGAGCAGGCCCGCGCCGTTGTCGGTGATGAGGCGGTTCGGCTGCTGCGCGATGACCGGGCGGGTCATCGACGTCTGGGGCGGCAGCACCGTCGTGGTGCGCTGGATCGTCGGCGTGGTCGGGCGGGGCGCCTGATAGCCGGGCGCGCCGGGCATGCGGCGCGGATTGTTGTCCCACGGAGCGCATCCGGAGACGAAGACATTGACATAGCCGCCGCAGCCGGCAGCGACCGCCGGCGTGTTCGTGGCCGTCGCGCCGAGGGCGAGCAGGCCTGCGAGGGCGATGGAGCGGGATATCGAAAGACGCATGACACTTCTCCTTGAGCTTGCCAGGACGCGGCAAGGTTATAATAGCTCAGTGAGCATTTCAATATGTATGATGATCTTTGGTTGACGGGCGGATGACACCCACACGCGGCCGGCGCATTGTCTGCGCCGGGCGCCGGATCGATTCGTCAGGCGCTCGGCAGGTCGTTCTGGGATATGGCGAGACAGTTCATCCGCTCCGACTCGTTGGCCCGGCTGTTCGAGCAGTCGACGCGGGCGCTTCATTCCTCGGGGCACAGCCATGGGCTGTTTCCGGCCCAGTGGACGGCGCTTCGCTATTTCTCGACGGCCGATCGCGCCCAGTGCACGGCGATCAATCTGGCGCGGTTCCAGGGCATGGCCTTCGGTCCGGTCTCGCGGACGGTCAGGACGCTGATCGCCAAGGGACTGCTGCGGAAGGCCGGATCGGCCGGACGCGGCCGTGCCGAACTGCTCGAACTGTCCGATGCCGGGCGCGCCATTCTGGAGAAGGATCCGCTGAGCACCATCGTCGCGGCGCTCGACACGCTCGCGGACCGCGAGCGTGAGGCGTTTGCTGTCGCGCTCGAACAGGTGCTGCTGGCGCTGCAGCCGAGCGGCGAGCCGGAGCCCGGCGGCACCGAAGAGGACTAGGGTCCGGACTCAATTGAGCCAGTATGCGGTTGTTGCGGCGATGAGGACGGTCGAGAGGTAGTTCCGGGCGAGCTTGTCGTAGCGGGTTGCGACGCGCCGGAAGTCCTTGAGCCTGCACCACATGCGTTCGACGCGGT
>NZ_JAEULY010000015.1 GCF_016793595.1 Phreatobacter sp. | reverse complement strand
CACCCACACCGCGCTCGCCACCCTCGGCGTCGAGGCCCGCTTCCGCCAGGGCCTCAATGCCTCCCTCGCCCTCGACGGCGAACTCGGCGACCGCCACCGATCCATCAGGGGAAGCGTCGCGCTCAGGCAGAGCTGGTAGGGACGGCAGGGTTCTGGCCGTCGGCGACCGGCGTCGCCATATTGATGGTCGTGAGGCCGGTATTCGCCGCCGCGTCGGCCTTCGGCGCAGGGGGGCGGGTTCTGATGCCCTTGCCGGCGGCATTCCCTAAGGTTATGTCGCCTCCGAAACCGGCCGCATGAGGTGACATGATCCGCTTCCTGTTCCGCCTCATCGGGCTCGTGCTGATCGCCGTCGGCTTCGTCGCGCTGGTCATCGACGGCACGCGATCGATTGCCGGCCAGCGGCTGATCACCACGTCCGGAGCCGACAGCTGGCGCGCGATCCACCCCGCGAGCCTCGGCGAGGTGGAGAAGCTGCTCGTCGCCCGCGATCTCGGCTGGCTCTGGGATCCGGGGCTGCTCGCCGTGCTTGCCATGCCCACGGCCGTCATCGGTCTCACGCTCGGAGCGATGATGATGCTGATCGGCCGGAGGAATGAACCGCAGGTCGGCGTGATCGGCAGGCGCTGATCCTCGCAGGCCCAGTTCGCGTGAAGACGCGTCAGGCGACGACGATGTCGAAGATGAAGCGCGGCACGGCTCCGCCCTCCAGCCGCGCGGTCACGGCGTCGCGGGCGTTTTCGTCGGAAAGCGACCGGAACAGGCCGTCGCGGGCATTCATGGCCTCCCCGGGGAAATACATCTGCGTGACGAGCTCCGGCCGTCCCTCCACGAGGACGCGGAAATGGATATGCGGCGTGCGCATGCCGGCTCCGGAGCCGTAGAAGCGCGGACGGACGGTGCGGAAGAAATAGCCGCCGTTGCCATCCGAGCGCACGGCTCCGAAGCCCTGGAAATTCGGGTCGGCGGCGCCGGCGCTCTCGCGGGGATGGTGATAGCGCCCGTCCGCATCGGCCTGCCAGATCTCGACGGTTGCGTCCGGCAGCGACCCCGAGCGGGCATGCAGAACCCGCCCCGTCACCTCGATCACCTCGCCGCGGGCACGGCCCGGCCTGCCGGCGACCTGCGTCAGATCGAGATCGGAATCGGACGGCCTGGTCGCCGGGTAGAACGGCCCGCGCGTCTGCCGCGGCGTCGGCACCAGCTGCGCCGCGGCCGGACGGGCCGCAAGGACGATGGCGGGAGCCGCCACCAGCCAGCGGCGCGACACGGGCAAGGCAACGGCGCGGTTCGGATGAGCCTCTCGATGCATCGCGGCACCTCCTGTCGCGCGATCCTGCGCGCGTCATGCGGCGCGACCCAGCCACGATCTGGTGAACTGACGCGACCGTGATGGGCTGCCCGCCGGACAGCCATGTTCCCATCGCGCGCCCTGGCGAGTAACGTCGGGCCCTGTCCTGCCGAACTGAGGGCATCGAGGAGGTATCCGATGTTCAATCTCAGGAAGAAGCTGTCCCTGCCGGCCGCGGGTGAGGCCCTGCCGGGCCGCTCCGCGCCGATCCCGACCGCCGAGCGCCATTTCGTCAACGGCAGGCCCCTCAAGGACCCCTATCCCGACGGTATGGAACAGATCGTCGTCGGTCTCGGCTGCTTCTGGGGCGCCGAGCGCAAGTTCTGGCAGTTGCCCGGCGTGTTCGTCACGGCGGTCGGCTATGCCGCGGGCACGACGCCGAACCCGACCTACGAGGAGGTCTGCTCGGGGATGACCGGCCATAACGAGGTGGTGCTGGTGGTCTATGACCCGGCGCAGGTCTCGACCGAGGAGGTGCTCAGGACCTTCTGGGAGAGCCACGACCCAACCCAGGGCATGCGTCAGGGCAACGATGTCGGCACGCAGTACCGCTCCGGCATCTATGTCACGAGCGAGGCCCAGCGCGGGGCGGCCGAGGCGTCGAAGGCGGCCTATGGCAAAGCGCTGGCCGGGCAGGGCTACAGCCCGATCACCACCGAGATCCTCGACGCGCCGGCCTTCTACTTCGCCGAGGACTACCACCAGCAGTATCTCGCGAAGAATCCGCGCGGCTATTGCGGACTCGGCGGCACCGGCGTCTCCTGCCCGATCGGCACGGGGGTTGCTGCGTGAAGCCGGTCGCGGAGGCGAAGGATCTGGCGCTTGCCGCGGGCGCGCATGCGCGCGCGGCGGGCCGGCTCATCGCCACCCAGAAGGACACGGTCAGGGCGGTGCATCTCGCCCGCCGCCACATCAAGAGAGCGCGCAGCCTGCTGCGCGCCCTGAAGCCGCTGGCGAGGGACGCTGTCGAGCGCGAGAACGGCTTCCTGCGCGCTTTCGCCCATGCCCTGGCGCCGCTTCGCGACGCCCATGCTCTGGCGGAAGCCGCGCGCGCCGTCGGCGCGGCAGGTCCCGGCGATGGGCAAGGCCCTCGCGTTGATCTCCCGGCCCTCGGCCGCGCGCTCCAGCGGCAGGCGCGGGTCATCGCGCGGCTCGCGCCGGCGGATGTGCCGAAGCACTTTCTCGCCAAGGCCGTCGCGCGCTCCTATTCCCGGGCGCGGCGCGCCTATCTCGCTTACGAGGATCATCCCTCCACCGAGCCGCTGCACGAGGCGCGCAAGCGCATCAAGGACTGCCTGCACCTGATCGAGGCGCTGGACGACCGCCGGCCGAAAAAGGCCGGCCCGAAGGCGCGCAAGCTCGACCGTATCGGCGAGCTGATGGGGGCGATCCGCGACCTCGACCTGCTCGCCCGACGGATGGACCGGGGCGAGGCCGGCCGCGCCAAGCTCGCGCGCATCGCCGCGCGCCACGTCCGCCTCGAACGCGAGGTGCAGCGCACGGGCGACAAGGCTTTCGCGGCCAAGCCCAGGGCCATCGAGAAGGCCTGGCGGCACGCGTGAGCCCTTTCCCCGTATGACCGCGAATGTCCTCTGGCGCGGCATGGCCGCCGGCGATCTCGCTTCGGTTAGCGGGATCGCAGCCATGGTCCACCCGGCCTTTCCCGAAGACGATGCTGTCTTCGCCGAGCGCCTCGCGCTGCATCCGGCCGGCTGCCGGTTGCTGGTCGTCGCAGGCGAGCCAGCGGGTTATGTGATCAGCCACCCGTGGCGATCGGGGTCGCTACCCGCGCTCAATGCTCTGCTCGGGTCGCTGCCGGGCGATGCCGACGTCTACTATATCCACGATCTCGCCCTGCTGCCTGCCGCGCGCGGTACGGGGGCTGGCGCAGCCGCTGTTCTCGCTCTCAAGCGCCATGCGCTTTCGCTCGGCTTCACGGCGCTCTCGCTGGTCGCCGTCAACAATTCCGCCGCGTTCTGGACGCGGCAGGGCTTTGGCGAAACGCCCTCCGGCGCGGTGGCTGAAAAGCTCGCCAGCTATGGCGATGATGCCCGGTTGATGGCCTGCCCGCTCTGACCCGTGCGATCGCGTGAACCCGGCCGCGACGCCCCTCCGCCCATCTGCCACCGTGACATCGGCGTCATAATCTGCATCATGCCGCGACTTTCGCGCCCGCCGGCGGCGAGGCGTCTTCTGCGAAGGGCTGTGTGCCGATGAGTTCCTTCACGCTCGCCGAGCTCGAGACGATCGTCGCCTCGCGCGCCGCTGCGCCGCCCGCCGAAAGCTACACCGCGGCCTCGCTCGCCAAGGGGCCCGTCCATTGCGCCAAGAAGTTCGGCGAGGAGGCGGTCGAGGCCGTCATCGCCGCGACGCAGGGCGACAGGGCGCCGCTTGTCGCCGAGAGCGCCGACGTGCTGTTCCATCTCATGGTCGTCTGGAAATCGCGCGGCATCGCGCTGGGCGAGGTCATGGCCGAGCTGGAGCGCCGCACGGCCCAGTCCGGTCATGCCGAGAAGGCATCCCGCCCCAAGGCCAATCCCTGAAGCCCGCAACCCGATGAACGAGCGTCCGATGCCAGCAAGCCTCGCTGCGGCGGCCCCCGTGCCGGAGACCAACGGCAATCCCTCGCCCTACCGGATGTTCACGCGGGCGGAATGGGCGGCCAAGCGCGCCGACACGCCAATGACGCTGACGCCGGAGGAGATCGCCCGGCTGAAATCGTTCACCGACCAGCTCTCGATCGAGGAGGTGGAGGCGATCTACCTGCCGATCTCGCGCCTCCTATCCTTCTATGTCGCCGCCCAGCAGAAGCTGTCGCGCGCCTCGCAGTCGTTCCTCGGCGCGAAGGACGTGAAGATTCCCTTCGTCATCGGCGTGGCGGGCTCCGTGGCGGTCGGCAAGTCGACGACCTCGCGCGTGCTGCAGGCGCTGCTGTCGCGCTGGTCCAACACGCCGAAGGTCGACCTCATCACCACCGACGGTTTCCTCTTCCCCAACGCCTATCTCGAGCGCGAGGGGCTGATGAAGAAGAAGGGCTTCCCGGAGAGCTACGACACCAAGGCGCTGCTGCGCTTCCTCGCGGCCGTGAAGGCCGGCGAGCGGCATGTCCATGCGCCGATCTATTCTCACCTTGTCTATGACGTGGTGCCCGGCGGCGGCGTCACCGTCGACCGTCCCGACATCCTCATCGTCGAGGGGCTGAACGTGCTCCAGACCGGCCGTCCCCCGCGCGACGGCAAGGCCATTCCCTTCGTCTCCGACTATTTCGACTTCTCGGTCTTCATCGACGCCGAGGAGGACGTGCTGGAACGCTGGTATCTGGAGCGGTTCATGCGCCTGCGGGAAACCGCCTTCCGCGATCCGCAGAGCTATTTCCGCCGCTATGCCGAGAAAACCGAGTTCGAGGCGATGAAGACCGCGCTGGCGCTCTGGTACGGCATCAACCTCGTCAACCTGCGCGACAACATCATGCCGACGCGCCATCGCGCCAAGCTGATCCTCAAGAAGGCCGACGACCACCGCATCGACAGCGTCAGCCTGAGAAGGGTCTGACGCGCCGCGCCCCATGCCATCCCCCATCGGACAGGATGACAGGCCCGTCGGCCTCGGCTAGCTCTCGCGCCACAACGAACGACACGATCGGGAGCCCTCCATGGCCGAGAACGCCGCCTACGAGACCATCATCGTCGAGACGCGCGGCAAGGTCGGGCTGATCACGCTCAACCGCCCGAAGGCGCTGAACGCGCTCAACAGTCAGCTGATCGGCGAACTCAACACGGCGATGGACGGTTTCGAGAAGGATCCGGCCATCGGCTGCATGGTGGTGACAGGCTCGGAGAAGTCGTTCGCCGCCGGCGCCGACATCCTGGAAATGCAGGCCAAGACCTATCCCGAGAGCTATCTCGAGGACTTCATCACCTCCTGGGACCGGGTCGGCCAGCGCCGCAAGCCGATCATCGCGGCGGTGGCGGGCTTCGCCCTCGGCGGCGGCTGCGAGCTCGCCATGATGTGCGATTTCATCCTCGCAGCCGACACCGCCCGGTTCGGCCAGCCCGAGATTAAGCTCGGCGTCATGCCCGGCTCCGGCGGCACCCAGCGCCTCACCCGCTTCGTCGGCAAGTCCAAGGCCATGGAGATGTGCCTGACTGGCCGCATGATGGATGCGGCCGAAGCCGAGCGTGTCGGTCTCGTCTCGCGCGTCGTTCCCGCGTCCGAGCTGGTCGAGGAGGCCGTGAAGGTCGCCACCCAGATCGCGGACCTGTCGCTGCCGGCCGTCATGATGACCAAGGAATCGGTGAACCGCGCCTACGAGACGACGCTCGCCGAGGGTGTGCGTTTCGAGCGGCGCGTGTTCCACGCCATGTTCGCCATGGCCGACCAGAAGGAAGGCATGTCGGCCTTCGCCGAGAAGCGCAAACCGGCCTTCAAGAACCGCTGAAACGGCATATCAGCCGAGCATTCCCGTTGCGCGCGGGTGCCCTGCGGATGGCCGGGGTGCTCCCGCGTGCTTTCTCGTCCCAGATGGGACGCTGATCGCGGCGCCCCCGTTTGAGGATCCCGACATGCCCGTTTCGCTCGCCGACATCGCGACGGCTAACGCCAGCCGCTATCTCCAGCAGCTGTGCAAGCACTGGAGTCACAAGTTCCAGGTGACCTTCGACGACCGCAGCGGCAAGGTGCCGTTCAGCGATGCCGCCGAACTGACGCTGACCGCCAACGGAGACGTGCTGAGCCTGAAGCTCGACGCCTCCACCGACCGCCTGCCGACGCTGGAGGAAGTGGTTGCCGAGCACCTGAAGCGCTTCGCTTTCCGCGAGGAGCTGAGGATCGACTGGCAGCCGGCCGGATGACCCTTGCCGGTTGAGGCGTTCGGCCGCGTCGGAAAGGGGCTCGCCGCAACGCAGCATCCTGTGGCACGATGCTCTCCCGAGGCCGCCTCCGCTGCGGCCGTGGAGACCGGACGCATGACCTTCGTCACCGATCTGCTCGCCACCGTTTCGCGCCGCTCGCGCGAGCTCATCGGCTGGAAGCCGGCCGAGTTCGAACCGCGCACGGCCGCCGACATTCTGACGCTCGCCCGCACGCTGCTGTCCCGCCGGGGCGAGGCTTCCGGCACGGCGCTCGCCCGCGATATCCTCTCCGGCTATGCCCGGCTCGACGCGGAGGGCCGGCTCGCGGTGCTGCGTGAGCTTGCCACCGGCTTCGGCGCGGACAAGGCGAAGCTCGACGCCGCCATCGCCGCCTACCAGACCGACCCGACCGGCGCCGCAGCGCTCGCGCTGCACGAAGCGGCCGAGCCGCGCCGACAGGAGCTGATCCGCCGGCTCAATCTGGCGCCCGGCGGCACGCTGGCGCTGGTCCGGCTCAGGGACGATCTGCTCGCCCATGTCGGCGCCTCCGCCGAGCTGCAGCTTCTCGACACCGACCTCGTCCACCTGCTGTCGTCCTGGTTCAACCGGGGGTTCCTCGTCGTGAAGCGCATCGACTGGTCGACGCCGGCCAACATCCTCGAGAAGATCATCCGCTACGAGGCGGTCCACGAGATCCGCGACTGGGACGACCTGCGCCGCCGCCTCGAACCGGAGGACCGGCGCTGCTACGCCTTCTTCCATCCCCGGCTCGAGGACGAGCCGCTGATCTTCGTCGAGGTGGCGCTGACCGCCGAGATTCCGGCCGCCATCGGCCCGCTGATCGCCGAGGGTGGTGCGCCGCTCGCCGCCGACGATGCGCGCGTCGCGGTGTTCTATTCGATCTCCAATTGCCAGACCGGCCTTGCCGGCATTTCCTTCGGCTCGCTGCTGATCAAGCAGGTGGTGGAGGAGTTGAAGCGCGAGCTGCCCAAGCTCACGACCTTTGTCACGCTCTCGCCGGTGCCGGGCTTCGCCAGATGGCTGGCGAAGGAGCGCCGGAGCGAGACCGGCTTCCTGCTGGACGAGGAGAAGGATCTTCTGGCCGCGCTCGACGAGTCCGACTGGCGCGCCGACGGCGTGCGGGCGCAGAAGATCGACCGGGTGCTCGCGCGCGCGGCCGCGCGCTACTTCACCGCCGCCAAGACCAGCGGCAACCGGCCGCTCGATCCCGTGGCGCGGTTCCATCTCGGCAATGGCGCGCGGCTGGAGCGGATCAATCCGGGCGCCGACCTCTCCGCCTCCGGCCTCAGGCAGTCGCACGGCGTGATGGTCAACTACCTCTATGACCTGCCGCGCATCGAGGAGAACCACGAGGCCTATGCCGAGCGGCGCGAGGTGGTCACCAGTTCGGCGGTCAAGAAGCTCGCCGCGCCCGCCTGACGCCGGCCCTGCCGATGTAACTTCATAACAATCCTCACCGATCTGTGTCTTGGCGCGGCTGATGCACCATCACAGGCTCGCTCGCATGCCGGCAGAAGGCCACGACAAGGCCAGGGCAGATCCGGCGGGAGGATCGCGGACATGACCATGACGAAAAGCCTCGTGACAGCGGCGGGCGCGCTCGCCCTGATGGCCGCGCCGGCCATGGCTCAGCAGGCGCCCCAGATGGGCTTCTTCATTACCTCCGCACCGCTTCAGGGCGGCAATCTCGGTGGGCTCGAAGGCGCCGATCGGCATTGCCAGGTGCTGGCGACGGCAGCCGGCGCGGGAGCGCGCACGTGGCGCGCCTATCTGTCGACGCAAGGCGCGAATGCCGTCAACGCCCGCGACCGGATCGGCCGCGGCCCGTGGCAGAACGCCCGCGGCGTGGTCATCGCCAACAGCGTCGCCGAACTGCACGGCACCAACAACCTGACCAAGCAGACCGCGCTGACCGAGGCCGGCGCCATGGTCAACGGCCGCGGCGACACGCCGAACCAGCACGACATCCTGACCGGCAGCCAAGCGGACGGTACGGCGTTCTCCGGCGATGCCGACCGCACCTGCGGCAACTGGACCAAGGGTGGCGAAGGTTCGGCCATGGTCGGCCACCACGACCGTCAGGGCCTCAATACCGAGCCGCCGGCCCTGTCGTGGAATTCCTCGCACCCCTCGCGCGGCTGCGACCTGCCTTCGCTGCGCGCCACCGGCGGCAACGGGCTGATCTACTGCTTCGCCGCGAACTGACGCGACATCCTATCCGGCCGGGCGGCGCGCGCCGTCCGGTCGCCGTTCGGGTCGACTGTGGCGTCTGCACGCACCGCGCGATCTTCGGTAAATTTACGCGATCCGGTTGCCTGACGTCAGGGCAGCGTTAGGAAATCGTTGGCAGTATCTCCGCACCTCCAAAAAAGGAGGCCGCCCAGGATTGGCGGTGGGACGATTCGCCTCCCTGAACGGGAGGGGCCCTAGAAGGGGGTGCGTGCGTGTCCGGGATTACCATTTCGCGCGGCGTTCGCTCGAACCTGCTGGCATTGCAGAGCATCGCGTCGGACCGCGAACTGATTCAGGGCCGCCTTGCCTCGGGCAAGAAGGTCAATTCGGCCCTCGACAACCCCACCAACTTCTTCACCTCGGCATCGCTGAACGCCCGCGCCAACGATCTCGGCTCGCTGCTCGATTCCATGTCCAATGGCATCAAGACGCTGGAAGCCGCCGATAACGGCCTGAAGTCGATCACCCGCACGGTCGAGTCGCTTCAGTCGTCGATCCGCCAGGCCCGCCAGGACAAGTCGTTCAAGAGTGGGGCCTACAAGATCGACGGCGCCGCGATCGGCAATGTCACGACGAAGAACCTGTCCTTCTCCGGCGGCTCCATCGGCGCCGTGCCGGTCGATATCGCGTTGAACTCGGTCGGGGCGAGTCCTGAGCCCCTGCTCACCGGCTCCAGCAATTTCGTCAATCTCGATGTCTCCGCCGGTCAAAGCTACTCATTCGACGTCGCGGTGGACGGCGGTCCGCCGGTCTTCGTCAATCTGACCACTGGCACGGCCGACACGAACACTGACGGTGCCGTGGATCTGAGCGAGGCCGTCGTCCATACGAATGATCGGCTGGCACTTTTCGGGTCGGATATACGCGCGCGCAACAGCCTGACCCAGCCGGGCAGGATGGAGTTCTATATCGCTTCAGGCACGCACACCGGACCGACCTCATCGATCTCCATCTCCAACATGATGGCCCTTGGAGGTGGCGCTTCCCCCATCGCCAATATGGGCTTTGGCGGCGGCGCGACGGCCAATGGCAGCAGCGGTGGTGGCACGGGCGGTGCGAAATCGGTGGATCAGCTGGTCGCCGATATCAACGGCAATTCCAGCCTTCAGGCCAAGGTCCGCGCTTCCAACGACAATGGCAGGCTGCGGATCGAGAATCTCTCGACATCCGCGATGACGCTGGCCGGCATCGGCGGCGACGGCGAGATCGACGGCACGGTGGGAACCGGCGCTATCGGCGGCAACGATGTCCGAGCCGACCTGATCCGCCAGTTCAACGACCTGCGCCAGCAGCTCGACCGGACCGCTGAGGATGCCTCCTTCAACGGCATCAACCTGCTGCGCGGTGACGCGCTCGGCATCACCTTCAACGAGACGGGCTCGTCCTCGCTGACGATCCAGTCGAAGGGCGGCAAGCCGATCAATTCGACCAATCTCGGCATCGACGTGCAGGCATTGACGGCGGCCGATGCCGATTCCTCGCTGGACGCCATTCTCGGCAAGCTGACGACGGCGCTTGGTTCGCTGCGCTCGCAGTCGTCGTCCTTCGGCTCCAATCTCTCCATGGTGCAGAACCGGCAGGATTTCACCAGGGCGACGATGAACACGCTGCGGGGCGGCGCCGACAATCTCGTGCTCGCCGACCAGAACGAAGAGGGCGCCAACCTGCTCGCGCTCAACACCCGCGCGCAGCTTGCGACCTCGGCCCTGTCCTTCGCCTCGCAGGGCGACCAGCAGGTTCTCCAGTTCCTCCGCTGAAGCTCATAAGCGGCGGCCAAACAAAAAAGGGCGGCCCGAGAGCCGCCCTTTTCTCATTCCTGAGGCTAAAAGACGCCGATCACTCGGCGGCGTCGCCCTCTTCGGCCGGGGTGTCCTTGGCCTTCTTCTCGAGGTCCTCGCCGGTCGCCTGGTCGACGACCTTCATGGACAGGCGCGTCTTGCCGCGATCGTCGAAGCCGAGCAGCTTCACCTTCACCTTGTCGCCCTCCTTGACCACGTCAGTGACTTTGCCGACGCGGTTGTTGGCGAGCTGCGAGATGTGGACGAGGCCGTCGCGCGAACCGAAGAAGTTCACGAAGGCGCCGAAATCGACGACCTTCACCACGGTGCCCTCGTAGATCATGCCGAGCTCGGGCTCCTGCGTGATCGACTTGATCCAGTTGACCGCCGCGCGGATCGACTCGCCGTTGGCGGAAGCGACCTTCACGGTGCCGTCGTCCTCGATGTTCACCTTGGCGCCGGTCTTCTCGACGATCTCGCGGATCACCTTGCCGCCGGTGCCGATGACTTCGCGGATCTTGTCGGTCGGGATCTTGAAGCTCTCGATGCGCGGCGCGTGCTCGCCGAGCTCCGAACGCGCCGAGGTCAGCGCCTTCGCCATCTCGTCGAGAATGTGCTCGCGGCCGCCCTTGGCCTGTTCGAGGGCGACCTTCATGATCTCCTCGGTGATGCCGGCGATCTTGATGTCCATCTGCAGCGAGGTGATGCCCTCGGCCGTGCCGGCCACCTTGAAGTCCATGTCGCCGAGATGATCCTCGTCGCCGAGGATGTCGGAGAGCACCGCGTAGCGCTCACCCTCGAGGATCAGGCCCATGGCGATGCCCGCGACCGGCCGCTTGATCGGCACGCCCGCGTCCATCAGCGCCAGCGAGGCGCCGCAGACGGTGGCCATCGACGAGGAACCGTTCGACTCGGTGATCTCCGACACGACGCGGATCGTGTAGGGGAACTCGTGCTTCTCCGGCAGCATCGGGTGGACGGCGCGCCAGGCGAGCTTGCCGTGGCCGACTTCGCGGCGGCCCGGACGGCCCATGCGGCCGGCCTCGCCCACCGAGAAGGGCGGGAAGTTGTAGTGAAGGAGGAAGTTCTCCTTGTAGGTGCCGGTCAGCGAGTCGATGAACTGCTCGTCCTCGGCGGTGCCGAGCGTGGTGACGACCATCGCCTGCGTTTCGCCGCGGGTGAACAGCGCCGAACCGTGGGTGCGCGGCAGGACGCCGACATCGGAGACGATCGGGCGGACCGTCTTCACGTCGCGGCCGTCGATGCGGCTGCCGGTGTCGAGGATGTTCCAGCGGACGACCTTGGCCTCCAGCTCCTTGAACACGCCGGCAACCACCAGCTTGTCGTTCTTGCCCTCGGCGGCATCGCCGGCGAAAGCCTCGATCGCCTTCTTCTTCACCTCGCCGACGGCGGCGTAGCGGGCGGTCTTCTCGCGGATCGAATAGGCGGCGCGGAGGTCCGCCTCGACCAGCGCCAGCATCTGCTTCTCCAGCGCCGAATGGTCCGGCGGGGCGAAGGCGCGCGGCTCCTTGGCGGCCTTGTCGGCCAGCTTGATGATCGCATTGATGACCGGCTGGAAGTACTTGTGGCCGAACATGACGGCGCCGAGCATGACCTCCTCGGACAGCTCGGAGGCTTCCGACTCGACCATCAGCACGGCGTCGGCGGTGCCGGCGACGACGAGATCGAGCTTCGAGTCCTTCATGTCGTCGACATAGGGGTTCAGCACGTATTCGCCGTCGATATAGCCGACGCGAGCGCCGCCGACCGGGCCCATGAAGGGCACGCCGGAGAGGGTCAGCGCGGCCGAGGCGGCGACCATGGCGAGGATGTCGGGATCGTTCTCCATGTCATGGGAGAGCGTGGTGACGATGACCTGCGTCTCGTTCTTGTAGCCGTCGACGAAGAGCGGGCGGATCGGGCGGTCGATCAGGCGGGAGATGAGCGTCTCGCGCTCGGTCGGCTGACCCTCGCGCTTGAAGTAGCCGCCGGGAATGCGGCCGGCCGCGAAGAACTTCTCCTGGTAGTTGACGGTCAGCGGGAAGAAGTCGATGCCGGCCTTCGGCTCGAAATTGGAGACGACGGTGGCGAGCACGGTCGTCTCGCCATAGGTGGCGAGCACGGCGCCATGGGCCTGGCGGGCAACCTTGCCGGTTTCGAGGACGAGCTTGCGACCACCCCAGGTGATCTCCTCGCGATGGATATCGAACATTTCTTCTTTCCTTTCTCGGACGTACGGACGGCGGATGGCCATGGGCAGAACGGCGAGAGGCCCGCAAGCGGACCGGCTTCAGGACGCGTTCGCGTCCCCGGCTCGCTGCGATCCTGCCATGGCGATCTGGTGGTCCAGTGGTCTGGCCTTGTTGAGCCGGGCCTCGCGATCAGCGCGGAGGCCCTTCGGTTGGGGCGCCCGGGATCGGGATAGCCCTTCTAGATGGGGCATGGCCGTCGCGTTGGCCGCTCATCGGCCCCGCACGGGATGCCCGGATGCGAAACGGCCCCGCGCGGGCGGGGCCGGTCCTTGAGATCAGCGGCGGATGCCGAGACGCTCGATCAGCGTCTTGTAGCGGGCCTCGTCCTTGCGCTTGACATAGTCGAGCAGGGAGCGGCGCGCGGAGACCATCTTCAGGAGGCCACGACGGGAATGATTGTCCTTCGTATGGCTCTTGAAATGCTCGGTCAGGTTGGTGATGCGCTCGGTGAGGATCGCAACCTGGACCTCGGGCGAACCGGTGTCGCCGGCCTTGGTCGCATATTCCTTGATGAGCTCGGCCTTGCGGGCGTCGGAAACCGACATCGGGCTGTTCCTTCTGAACTGAGGGGTCTTGCGGCCGGCGCCGGGATGTCGTCCAGCGCGGTCGGATGGCCATGCACGCCGCGAGGGTGCATGGTCCGGCGGCCATTGGGCCACCGAAGGCGCGGCTTATACACGAAAAGGGCGGGAAGGGAAGCGAGAGCGAACGTTCCCGTTTCATTCTTGCTGGAGATGAGCAACAATGCGGCAATGAACTCGCTTGCCGCCGCATCCCTCGTTCCTCCCGTCGATGGCCGCCAGTCCGACCGGGCGCTCGCCATTGCGCGCGGGGTGACGCGCCTGTTCGCCGCCATGGACCTCGCGGTCGTGCCCGAACTTCCTCTGCCCTCGGGCCGGCGCGCCGATCTCACGGCCCTGTCGCGCACCGGCGCGCTCTGGATCGTCGAGATCAAGTCCTCGGTCGAGGATTTCAGGGCCGACCGCAAGTGGAGCGACTACCGCGCCCACGCCGACCGGGTGTTCTTCGCGGTCGCGCCGGATTTCCCGGTCGGTATCCTCCCCGAGGACGCCGGCCTCATCCTCGCCGACGCCCATGACGCGGAAATCGTGCGGGAAGGGCCGTCGCAGGCACTGTCCGCGCCGACGCGCAAGGTGATGATGCTCCGCTTCGCCCGCGCTGCCGCCGGCCGCATGACGCTGCTTTGCGACCCGCAGGCGCGGGGGCTGACCGACCTCTGACGGCTCAGCGCGGCGCGCGCTTCGCCAGAATGCGCTGCAGCGTGCGGCGGTGCATGCCAAGCCGGCGCGCGGTTTCCGAGACGTTCCGGCTGCACAGCTCATAGACCCGCTGGATATGTTCCCAGCGCACGCGGTCCGCCGACATCGGGTTTTCCGGCAGGTCGGCCGATTTGGCGCCCGTGGCCATCAGCGCCGCGAACACCTCGTCGGCATCGGCGGGCTTGGCGAGATAATCGACCGCGCCGAGCTTCACCGCCGTCACCGCCGTCGCGATATTGCCGTAGCCGGTCAGGATCACGCCACGCGCGTCGGGCCGGGCGCTCTTGAGGGCGGAGATCACGTCGAGGCCGTTGCCGTCGGCAAGGCGCATGTCCACGACAGCGAAAGCCGGCGGTCTGGCGGCGACGGCGGCCAGGCCATCGGCCACGCTCTCGGCCGCGGTGACGGCGAAGCCGCGCGCCTCCATGGCCCGGCACAGCCGCTGCAGGAACGGCTTGTCATCGTCCACCACCAGCAGCGACCGATCCGCCGGAAGCGCCATGGCGAGGGCGGTCGGGGCGGTCTCGATCTCCGGCATCGGGGTCTCCTCTGGGCCCGCATCGGGGCAATTCAGCATTGTTTCTTGCGGGATATGTAGGGCTTGGCGCTCCGTCTCTCAAGTCGGCGGCCAGGCGTGCGGGGCCGCAGGCGATGTCGCGGCCGCCCGCGTGCCGCTGGTCCCGAAGGCTGAGCGGGGCCAGGAAACCTCGACCAGCGCGCCGGTTTCAGGGCCTGGCCGGTTGCGATAGGCGATGCGCGCGCCGGAGCGCTGGAGCAGGGTCTTGGCGATGAACACGCCGAGGCCGAGGCCGGACTGGTCCTCCCCCGGCTCGGCTTCGGCGCGGGACCGGCCGCCGCGCCCCTTGCCGCGCCGGGTGAAATAGGGCTCGCCGATCCGGTCGATGATCTCGGGCGGAAAGCCGGGCCCGTCGTCCATGACCGAGACCTGCACCGTCTCCTCGTCCCAGCGCGCGGCGATGGTCACCGCCGAACGGGCGAAATCGACCGCGTTCTCGACGATGTTGCCGAGGCCGTAGAGCAGGCCCGGATTGCGGCCGATCACCGGCTCGTCCTCGCTCTTCTCCGGCAGCTCCACCGTGATGGTCACATCGAAGAAGCGATGCGGCTGCGCCACCTCCTCGATGAGCTGGGCGAGCGACATCGTGTCGAAGGGAGCGTCGCCCGACGACAGGCTCTTCAGCTTGGCGAGGATGTCGCGGCAGCGCTGGACCTGTTCGCGCAGCAGCGCCATGTCCTCGCCGATCGGGCCGTCCTTCGGCAGTTCGCCGGCGAGTTCCTTGGTGACGAGCGCGATGGTGGCGAGCGGCGTGCCGAGCTCATGGGCGGCGGCGGCGGCGAGCCCGTCCAGCTGCGAGAGATGCTGCTCGCGCGCGAGGACCAGCTCGGTCGCGGTCAGCGCATCGGCAAACTGGCGCTGCTCCTCGGCGACCTGCCAGGCATAGATGCCGATGAACGAGATGCAGATCAGCAGGGCCGCATAGACCCCCACGAGATAGAGCGGCGGCAGGCGCAGGTCGTCGTGCCACTCCCACGGCAGCGGCAGATGCGCATAGGCGACGACGGTCGCCGAGACGACCACGAGCAGGCCGAGCATCAGCGTCACCCGTGGCGGCTGGGACGTCGCCGAAATCAGCACGGGCGCGATGAACAGGAAGGCGAAGGGATTTTCCAGGCCGCCGGTCAGGTAAAGCAGCGTCGCCAGCTGGACGATGTCCCAGGCGAGCGACGCGCCGGCCTCGAAGGGTGACAGGCGATGATGGGGCGGGTAGCGCAGGCGCAGCGCGATATTGACCCAGGCCGAGGCGGCGACGGTCAGCAGGCAGAGATCCAGCGGCAGGTCGGAGTTCAGCGCCCAGTAGACCGTGACGATGGCCGTGGTCTGTCCCACCACCGCGAACCAGCGCAGACGGATCAGGGTTTCGAGGCGCAGGCTCGGATGCCAGGTCGCGTCGGTCAGTGTCGGCAGGCGCAGCCGCTGGAGCATGGCCGCAAACTAGGCTGCGCCGGGCCAAAACGCCACCGGCCAGCGACGCTCGGTCGCGGCCGGTGCCCGGAACATCGCTCCGGCTCCCGGTTAGGCTGCACCATGGCCCTGCGCCTCGCCCGCGCCGTCATCGGCGGTCTCGCGCTCCTCCTGCTGGGGCTGATGCTGCTCGTCGCGGCTGGGCGTGTCACGGTTCCGCCGGAACTGAACCCCTTCGCGCCGCTCGACATCCGTGACGAGCCGGGCTTTCTCACGGCGTTCAAGGTCTCGCGCGCCCGCGCCGACCCCGGCCTTTGCCGTGCGGCGCTGGATCGTGCGGATCTGCGCTTCGATGCGGTGCCCGATCAGGTAACGGGCGAAGGCTGCGGCTTCGCCAATGCCGGCCGGGTCGCCCGGCTTTCCCGCGCGACACTGTCCTCGCCGGTCGTTCTCTCCTGCCGGGCGGTGCTGGCGCTCGCCCTCTACGAGCGTCATGGCCTGTCGAGGGCTGCGCGCGAGCATCTCGGCAGCGAGGTCGCGCGGATCGAGCACATGGGCACCTATTCCTGCCGAAACATCAACCACGCGCCGGCCGGCCGGCGCAGCCGCCACGCGACCGCCGACGCCATCGACATCGGCGGCTTCGTGCTGGCGGACGGGCGGCGGCTGACGCTGCTCGGCGACTGGTCGTCGGAGGATGCGGCCCGCGTCGCCTTCATGCGCCATGCCCGCGATGCCGCATGCCGATGGTTCGACGTAACGCTCTCGCCCGTCTTCAACGCCCTGCACCGCGACCATTTCCACCTCGACATGGGAGGCGGGCGGGCCTGCCGCTAATCGGCCATAGCGCTTCTGAGCGAAGTGGGTACCGGTTCGCGTGAAGAGAAGCGCGCGATCAGCGTGCAAAACGCGTTCAGTCCAATCGCGCGAGGTCAGCGACGACAGCGTCGAGCACGGGAAAGCCGAGCGGCGTCACCTTGAGCCGCTCGCCGGGCAGGCGCTGCACCAGACCCTCGCCTTCGAGGAAATCGATGCGCTCGGGATCGAGCGACTGGCCCGACAACGCCTCGTAGCGGGCAAGGTCGATGCCCTCGGCGAGCCTCAAGCCCATCACGAGGAATTCGTCGGCATTCTCGATCTGGACGAGATGCTCTTCCGCAATCATCCCCGAACCCTGCCGCTCCACCAGGTCCAGCCAGGTCTCCGGATGTCGCTCGGTCGAGGTCGCGACACGGCCGTTGCCGAGTGTCAGGCGGCCATGCGCGCCGGGGCCGGCGCCGACGAAATCGCCGGAACGCCAGTAGATCAGATTGTGCCGGCACTCCGCGCCCGGCCGGGCGTGGTTGGAGATCTCGTAGGCCGGCAGTCCCTCCGCCGCGCAGATGCCCTGTGTCAGGTCGTAGAGCACGCGCCCTGTCTCCGGGTCGGGCATGGCGAGCTTGCCGGCCTTGTGCAGCGCCTCGAACACAGTGCCGGCCTCGATGGTCAGCTGGTAGAGCGACAGGTGTTCGGCGGCCTCCGATATGGCGCGCCGGAGCTCTGCCTCCCACGCCTGCGCCGTCTGGCCGGGCCGGGCATAGATCAGGTCGAAGGAATAGCGGTCGAAGTGGCTCCGGGCGACATCGACCGCGCGCAGCGCCTCGTCCACCGAATGCATGCGGCCGAGGCTCTTGAGATCCTTGTCGTCGAGCGCCTGCACGCCGAGCGAGACGCGGTTGACGCCGGCCGCGCGGAAGCCCTTGAAGCGCTCGGCCTCGACGCTGGTCGGGTTGGCCTCCAGCGTCACTTCGCAATCGGCGGCGACCGGCCAGAGCCGCGCGATCTCGTCCAGCACCGCGCCGACGGTCGCCGGCTCCATCAGCGAGGGCGTACCGCCGCCGAGGAAGATGGAGGACACCGTGCGCCCCGGCGTCCGTCGCGCGTTGGTCGCCAGTTCCCGGGCGAAGGCCGCGACGAAGCGCTGCTGGTCCGGCGCGACATGCCGCACGTGGCTGTTGAAGTCGCAATAGGGGCATTTGGAGGCGCAGAACGGCCAGTGGACATAGATCCCGAAGCCGGGATCGCCCTTGGTGCCCATGCCCGGAAGGTCGGTCGTCATCGGCTGTATCTAGGCTTTGCCCGCCGCGTCACCAAGCACCGAATCCGCCAGCTTCATGAAGGCGCGCGCCCGGTGCGACAGGCCCTCGCCCTTCAGCGGCAGGCCGTGTTTGGCCTCGGGACCCATCTCGCCGAAGGTCAGGGCGTGGCCGTCGGGAAGGAACATCGGGTCGTAGCCGAAGCCCTTGTCGCCGCGCGGCGGCCAGACGAGCGTGCCGAACACCCGGCCTTCGAAGATCTGCTCGGTGCCGTCGGGCCATGTCAGGCACAGCGCCGAGACGAAATGCGCCTTCGCGCCGGTGGTCGCGACGCCGCGCAGCGACAGCTCGCGATCGACCCGCGCCATGGCGGCGGCGAAATCGCGGGGATTGCCGGCCCAGTCGGCGGTGAACAGGCCCGGCGCGCCGTCGAGCGCGTCGATGGCGAGCCCGGAATCGTCGGAGATCGCTGGCAGGCCGGTGGCCGTGGTCGCCGCCCGCGCCTTGATCGCGGCGTTCTCGGCATAGAGCGTGCCGGTTTCGGCCGGCTCCGGCAGGCCGAGTTCGCCCGCCGAGGTCAGCGCGATGCCGTGAGGGCCCAGAAGGTCGCGGAACTCGGCGAGCTTGCCCTTGTTGTGGGTCGCGACGACGAGCTTCAGGCCGGGGCCGAGACGGGTCATGCCACCGCCGTCTTCTGGAGGTCGACGAGCCTGGCGCAGCCGTCCTTGGCGAGCGCCAGCAGCCGCAGCAGTTCCTCGTCGGTGAACGGCGTCTTCTCGGCCGTGCCCTGAATCTCGACGATGCCGCCCTTGCCGGTAATGACGAAATTGGCGTCGGTATCGGCCTCCGAGTCCTCGGCATAGTCGAGGTCGAGCACCGGCGTGCCCTCGTAGATGCCGCAGGACACTGCCGCCAGATGGTCGCGGATCGGGTTCGCCTTCAGCATGGAACGCGCCGTCATCCAGGCGATGCAGTCATGCAGCGCCACCCAGGCGCCGGTGATCGAGGCCGTGCGCGTGCCGCCATCGGCCTGGATCACGTCGCAGTCGATGGTGATCTGCCGCTCGCCCAGAAGCTGGAGATCGACCACGGTGCGCAGCGAGCGGCCGATCAGGCGCTGGATTTCCTGCGTGCGTCCCGAGGGTTTGCCGGAGGTTGATTCGCGGCGGGTACGCTCCAGCGTCGCGCGCGGCAGCATCGAATATTCAGCCGTGACCCAGCCGCGACCCTGACCGCGCAGCCACGGCGGCGGCTTTTCCTCGAGCGAGGCCGTGCAGAGCACGTGGGTATTGCCGAACTTCACGAAGCACGAGCCTTCGGCGTAGCGGGCGACCGCACGTTCCAGCGAGACGGGGCGCAGCGCGTCGGGCGCGCGTTTGGAGGGTCGCATCGGGGTGTCCGGCATTCGTTGAGATCGCGGGGTCATAGGGCGGGACGGCTCGCGCGGCAAGGACATGCCGGTTCGGGCGCTGCCGGTCGATCCGTATTCCCACCAGTAGATGAAGAGGCGAAGAAGCCATAGGAAATGGTGCAATTCGCCGGTTCTGCTCGTTCACGTTGCGCGGGGTATGTCATGAGGCGAGGTTTTCGAATTGCATGCTGGCTATTGCTTGCGGCGCTTGGGGGGCCCCTCTTCGCGCCCGCATCGGCATGGGCGCAGGCCCGCTTCGTCGGCGTGCTGAAGCTCGTGCCGGACGGGTGCGCCGCTTCCGGAAAGTGCCGCCTCGACGAGAATTTCGGCTTCATCGATGCCAACGGGCTGGGCTGGGAGGCGAGGAAGGGTCTTGAGACCGATGGCGCCTCGATCCCGTCCTGGGCGCAGCCATTCGTCGGCGCGCCCTTCGACGAGGCCTTCATCCGGGCGGCCGTGATCCACGATCACTATTGCATCCGGCAGGTCCGGGAATGGCGCGTCACCCATCGGGCCTTCTACGAGGGGCTGCGCGCGAGCGGTGTTCCCGAGGGCAGGGCCAGCCTGATGTACTATGCGGTCCTTGTCGGTGGCCCGAAGTGGATCGAGCTGATACCGGGAGCGCCCTGCGGCACTGGCGGAGCCTGCATCAATCAGGTCGATGTCAGCACACAGGTGCGGGGCTCGTTCATCGCCATGAATGACGAGGGACAGGCTCTGGTGAGGCGGCCCGCCCTTTACGCGACGCCTGGCTTCTCCGCCGCGATGGAGAGATTCCAGGCGGAACACGCGGCCAATCCGGCCGGACCGACCCGGGAGCAGGCAGAGGCCGCCGCCGCGCGCGATATGAGCGGAGACTTCTTCTTCCGGAATGGCCGGTCCATCGGGACCAGCCTGCGGGTCCGGATCGAGGTTCGGTAGGCTTGATCGTGGTTATGCGGCCGGGCAGGTCTGCTCGCGCTTGATCTAATGTCCCGGCCGAACCAAATTCGGTGGCGGAGGTTACCCCTTGTCTGCCGAAGTTCCGCGTCCGCCGACGAACGTTTCCGCCCTCGCCCAGCTGGACGAGCGTTCGCGCGAGATATTCCGCCAGATCGTCGAGAGCTACCTTGCCACCGGGGAGCCGGTCGGCTCGCGCAATCTGTCGCGCATCATCCCGATGCAGCTGTCGCCGGCCTCGGTCCGCAATGTCATGCAGGACCTGGAGGAAGCCGGGCTCATCTATGCGCCGCACACTTCGGCCGGTCGCCTGCCGACCGAAACGGGCCTGCGCTTCTTCGTCGATGCGCTGATGCAGTTCGGCGACCTCGCCGAATCCGAGCGCAACGCCATCGAGGCGCAGGTGGCGGCCTCGGCGCGCCAGCAATCCATGGAAAGCGTGCTGTCGGACGCCTCCCAGCTCCTGTCCGGCATGTCGCGCGGCGCGGGCGTCGTGCTGACGTCGAAGTCGAACGTCCGGCTGAAACATATCGAATTCGTCCGCATCGAGCCGGAGCGGGCGCTGGTCGTGCTGGTCTCCGAGGACGGGCAGGTCGAGAACCGCATCGTGCCGATTCCGGCGGGCATGCCGCCCTCGGCGCTGGTGGAAGCTTCGAACTTCCTCAACGCCCATATCCGCGGCCGCACCCTTGCCGATGCGCGCATCGAGCTGCAGAAGTCGCTGGCGACCGCCAAGGCCGAACTGGACGGGCTGACGCAGAAGCTGGTCGAGGCGGGTCTCGCCTCCTGGTCGGGCGGCGAGCCCGACGAGCGCCGCCTGATCGTGCGCGGCCAGGCGAACCTGCTCGACGACCTCCGGGCCATGGAGGACCTCGAGCGGATCCGTCTGCTGTTCGACGATTTCGAATCCAAGCGCGAGCTGGTCGACCTGCTGGGGCGGGCGGAGACCGCCGAAGGCGTCCGCATCTTCATCGGTTCGGAGAACAAGCTGTTCTCGCTGTCCGGCTCCTCGATGATCGTCGCGCCCTATCGCGATGCCCAGAGCCGGATCGTCGGCGTGCTCGGCGTCATTGGCCCGACCCGGCTGAACTATGCGCGCATCGTGCCGATGGTCGACTACACGGCGCGGGTGCTGTCGCGGCTGATCAAATAGGGCCGACCGGGGAGGCATCGCGCCTCATTGTCGCCCGCCTGCAATCGGACCATGCTGCAATGCCGTTGACGGTGGGGAATGCTCCCTCCGCGCGCATCTGAGGGAGGACCGCATGAGCGGCAAGTTCAACTGGAACGAGTTGATGACCGATGACATCAACCGGGCCAAGGCCTTCTACGGGCAGGCGCTCGGCTGGACCTTCGAGCTCTTCCCCATGCCGGACGGCGAGTACTGGATCGCCAAGGCCGCCGACGGCACGCCGACAGCGGGCCTCATGCCGATGGACCCGGAAGACAAGGAATCGCAGCCCGGCTGGCTCTCCTACGTGCAGGTGGAGGATCTCGACGGCCGCCTCAACGCGGTACGCTCGGGTGGTGGCAATGTCCTGCAGGAGCCGCTCGACATCCCCAATGTCGGCCGTATCGCCGTGGTCGAGGATTCCTCCGGCGCGGTTCTCGGCTTCATGATGACGGCGACCGCTCCGCCGACGGCGTGACGGCGCCTGAAGACTCAAGCCGTGGATGGCCGGGCCAGGCCCGGCCATGACGCGGAAGCGGTATCGATACGCGGTTGTTCCCTCAGGCGGCCGGTTTGGTCACGCGCCGAAGCGTGAGGTTGATCCGGCCGCCATCCTTCAGGAGCGCGCTCGATCCCGGCACCAGCCGGTCGACGCCGTGAAAGGCGAGGCGCGCCGCGCCGCCGAAGGTCAGCACGTCGCCCGAGGCGAGCTTCACCGATTGCGTCCCGCCGCCGCGCGTCGTTCCGCCGATGCGGAAGATGCCGGTTTCGCCGAGCGATACCGAGACCACCGGCGCGTCGAAATCCTCCTCGTCGCGGTCCTGGTGCAGACCCATTTTGGCGCCGGGCGCATACCAGTTGACGAGGCAGGCCTCCGGCGGGTGCGGATAGCCGGAGACGCGATCCCAGATCGCCACGATCTCGGCCGGGATCGGCGGCCAGGGCCGGCCGGTCTCGGGATGCAGCGGCTGGTAGCGGTAACCCTTGATGTCCGACACCCAGCCGAGACCGCCGAGATTGGTCATCCTGACCGAGAAGGGTTTGCCCGTTCGCGGCATGACCGGCTGGAACAGCGGCGCCCCGGCGATGAGCTCCCGCAACATGGCGACCATGGCCTGCTGCGCGCTCGCGTCGAGATAGCCGGGATACCAGGTGCAGCCCGGGACGACGGGCAGCGGCGTCATCGGAGCGGCAGTGGTGCCGAGGCGGGTGCCGGCGCGGGCGGCCGCGGCTGGGCCGGTCGGGGCGCGGCGGGGCGCCGGGCGGCCGGCGGCGGGGCATCGGTGGAAATGCCGAGCCGCGAGGCCAGCGTTTCCGCGCGCGCCTCGGTATATTTGAGCTGGCAATAGCCGGGGCCGATATCGGACGTGCCGTAGTTGCGGCAGACCCGCTCGCGATTGGCCGGGAAGCCCGCTTGTTCCTGCAGGAAGGTGCGGCCTTCCGGCGTCGTGCGCAGGCGCTGCTGAAGCGCGCGGCGGGCATCGTTCAGCCGCCGCTCGGCAACACCGCGCGCGCGCTCGATCTCGCGGTCGGCGGGAATTTCGCGGTCGCCTGGCCCCCAGATGCCGGTCGGGTCGACCACGCATTCGTCGGCGAAGCGGCAGGCGCCCTCGGGAGCGGAGACGAAGGCGACCTCGGAAAGGACGTCGATCATCATCGTGCAGCCGGGGAACGCGGCCTCGAACCGCGCCATGCCCTGTGGCCGGCCGACGGGCTTCAGCGTCACCGTCTGGCCGTTGTTCAGGTCGGGCGTGCAGACGTTGCGGATATCGTTGCCGCGCCGGCCGACGCCGGTGGCGGTGATCGTATAGCCCGTGCCCGCCCGCGTGATCACCATCGAGCCCTGCTGCCCTAGGAAGCGCAGCGTGCGGCCGGGCAGGACATCCTCCCAGCGCCTGAGGCCGGAGGCGCCGATGCTGCGTGGCACCGCGCCTCCCGGCTGCTCGGCCCCGGGAGCGCGGGGCCCCGCCGGCCGCGAGCTCGGCGCGGAAGCGCCCTGCGGCGTCGGCGCGACCGCTCCGGGAAGCTGGAGCTGCGCGCGCGCCCCGTCTGCTCCGCCGAAGGCGAAGGCGAGGGTGGCGACCAGGGCGACGGCAGGCAGCATCGATGATTCCGAACAGCAGACAGGGGACGACACATAGCCCGGCCGGCGGGCCGGGTCATCCCCGCCTGCCCATTCGTCATGCATGGCCCGCCCGATGTTGCGCCGGGGCCGCACTGCGGGCTCATGAGACCGGTGGCAGGACAGGTCGCGGCGCCACGCGCGCAATGCAGTCCGGCGGGCATTTACTTCACAGCGACGTGACAAGGATGCTTGCGGCGACAAATCGCCCCCCCTATATCCGGCCCAACCGGCGGAACACCGAATTTTCGGGCCGTTCCGCCGAACCCAACCCCAGAGATGCTAGGAGGGGTCGGCGCAAGCGGTCTTGAGGGGAAATCGTCTTCCCTCCGGGCACGTGAGCCCCGCGGGTGCTTCGGGCCCGGCCGATCCGCTTGAAAAGGAGAAGACCATGGGCAAGGTCATCGGTATCGACCTCGGCACGACCAATTCTTGCGTGGCTGTCATGGAAGGCAGCACGCCGAAAGTCATCATCAATTCGGAAGGCGCCAACACGACGCCGTCCATCGTCGCTTTCACCGACGAGGAGCGCCTCGTCGGCCAGCCGGCCAAGCGCCAGGCGGTGACCAATCCCGAGCGCACCATCTTCGCGGTGAAGCGCCTTATCGGCCGTCGCTACGACGACCCGACCGTCGCCAAGGACCAGAAGCTCGTCCCCTACAAGATCGCCCGCGCCGGCAACGGTGACGCCTGGGTCGAGGTCGAAGGCAAGAGCTACTCGCCCTCGCAGATCTCCGCCTTCACGCTGATGAAGATGAAGGAGACGGCGGAGGCCTATCTCGGCCAGAGCGTCGATCAGGCGGTCATCACCGTTCCCGCCTATTTCAACGACGCCCAGCGCCAGGCCACCAAGGATGCCGGCAAGATCGCCGGTCTCGAAGTGCTGCGCATCATCAACGAGCCCACCGCGGCGGCGCTCGCCTACGGCCTCGACAAGAAGTCGGCCGGCACGATCGCGGTCTATGACCTCGGCGGCGGCACGTTCGACGTCTCGATCCTCGAGATCGGCGACGGCGTCTTCGAGGTGAAGTCGACCAACGGCGATACGTTCCTCGGCGGCGAGGACTTCGACATGCGCCTCGTCGACTATCTGGCGGCCGAGTTCCAGAAGGAGCAGGGCATCGACCTGCGCAAGGACAAGCTCGCGCTCCAGCGTCTGAAGGAAGCCGCCGAGAAGGCCAAGATCGAGCTGTCGTCCTCGACGCAGACCGAGATCAACCTGCCCTTCATCACGGCCGATGCCTCGGGTCCGAAGCATCTGCAGCTGAAGCTCACCCGCGCCAAGTTCGAGGCGCTGGTGGACGACCTGATCCAGCGCACCATGGAGCCCTGCAAGAAGGCTCTGAAGGACGCCGGCATCTCCGCGGGCCAGATCGACGAGGTCGTTCTCGTCGGCGGCATGACCCGCATGCCGAAGGTGCAGGAAGTCGTGAAGCAGTTCTTCGGCAAGGAACCGCACAAGGGCGTCAACCCGGATGAGGTCGTCGCCATCGGCGCGGCCATCCAGGCCGGCGTTCTGCAAGGCGACGTCAAGGACGTGCTGCTGCTCGACGTCACCCCGCTGTCGCTCGGCATCGAGACGCTGGGCGGTGTCTTCACGCGCCTCATCGACCGCAACACCACGATCCCCACCAAGAAGAGCCAGGTCTTCTCCACCGCCGACGACAGCCAGTCGGCCGTGACGATCCGGGTCTTCCAGGGCGAGCGCGAAATGGCGGCCGACAACAAGATGCTGGGCCAGTTCGACCTGATGGGCATTCCGCCGGCTCCGCGCGGCATCCCGCAGATCGAGGTGACCTTCGACATCGACGCCAACGGCATCGTCAATGTCCAGGCCAAGGACAAGGGCACCGGCAAGGAGCAGCAGATCCGCATCCAGGCCTCCGGCGGCCTCTCGGACTCCGACATCGAGAAGATGGTCAAGGACGCCGAGGCTCACGCCGCCGAGGACAAGGGCCGCCGCGAGCTCGCCGAGGCGAAGAACCAGGCCGATGGCCTCGTTCACTCGACCGAGAAGGCGCTGGCCGAGCATGGCTCCAAGGTTGCCGAAGGCGATCGCAAGGCCATCGAGGACGCGCTCGCCGCGGTCAAGGAAGCCGTCAAGGCCGAGGATGTCGAGGCTCTGAAGGAGAAGACCAACGCACTGGCTCAGGCCTCCATGAAGCTCGGCGAGGCCATGTATGCGGCCCAGCAGGCGGAGGCCGGCGCCGAAGGCGATGCTCCGAAGAAGGACGATGTCGTCGATGCCGACTTCACCGAGGTGAAGGACGACAAGAAGAAGAGCGCGTAAGGCCCATCCGGCTTTACCATCGAGCCCCCGGATCACATCCGGGGGCTGTCGCTTGAACAGGGGCGAAAGCGCGGTCGATGTCCAAGCGCGACTATTACGAAACTCTGGGGGTCGGCCGCGATGCCGATGACGGTGCGCTGAAATCCGCCTTCCGCAAGAAGGCGATGCAGTGCCACCCCGACCGCAATCCCGGCGATGCCAAGGCCGAGGCCGAGTTCAAGGAACTGAACGAGGCCTATCAGGTTCTCTCGGACGGCCAGAAGCGCGCGGCCTATGACCGGTTCGGCCACCAGGCCTTCGAGAATGGCGGCGGTGGCGGCCATCCCGGCTTCGGTGGCGACTTCTCCTCCTCCATGTCCGACATTTTCGAGGAGCTGTTCGGCATGGGCGGCCGCCGGCGCGGACCGGGTGGGCGCGAGCGCGGCGCGGACCTGCGCTACAACATGGACGTCACGCTGGAGGAAGCCTTCAACGGCAAGGCCGCCCAGGTGCGCATCCCGACCACCGTCTCCTGCGAAGCCTGTTCGGGCACCGGCGCCAAGCCCGGTTCCAAGCCCAAGACCTGCGGCACCTGCGGCGGCCACGGCCGGGTGCGCGCCAGCCAGGGCTTCTTCTCGGTCGAGCGCACCTGCCCGACCTGCCAGGGCCGTGGCCAGGTGATCGAGGACCCCTGCGGCAATTGTTCGGGCGCTGGCCGCATCACCAAGGAGCGCGTGCTCTCGGTGAACATCCCGGCCGGCGTCGAGGACGGCACCCGCATCCGCCTCGCCAATGAGGGCGAGGCCGGCTTCCGTGGCGGCCCGCCGGGCGACCTCTACATCTTCCTCTCGATCCAGCCGCATTCCTTCTTCCAGCGCGACGGGCAGGACCTCTACTGCCGCGCGCCGGTCTCGATGGTGACGGCCGCGATCGGCGGCTCCTTCGAGGTGCCGACCATCGACGGCGGCCGGGCGCAGGTGAAGGTCCCCGAGGGCACGCAGTCGGGCAAGCGGTTCCGCCTCGGTGGCAAGGGCATGCCGGTGCTGCGCTCGAAATCCGTCGGCGACCTCTACGTGCAGGTCGATGTCGAGACGCCGCGCGCGCTGACCAAGCGCCAGAAGGAACTGCTCGCCGAGTTCGACAAGGAAAGCTCCGGCGCGACCCAGCCGGAGACGGCCGGCTTCTTCGCCAAGGCCAAGGCCTTCTGGGAAGGGCTCGCCAAGGAGGGCTGACCCCCTCCTTCAGAGCCGCAGCGTCACCAGAAAGGCGGTCAGGTCGTCGGTGACGAAATCGACATGGTCGTCGTCGCGCCCCTCGAATTCCCAGGCCTCGCGGAACACCTCGCGGGTGCGTTCCGGCACCACCAGCACCGTCTTCATGCCGAGCGCGTGCGGCGCTTCGAGATTGCGCGGCAGGTCCTCGAACATGGCCGCGCGGGCGGCATCGACGCCGTGGTCGGCGAGGAACTTCTCGTAGGTGACGCGATGCGGCTTCGGCAGCAGCCCGGCATCGACGATGTCGAACACGCCGTCGAAATGGTTCTCGATGCCGAGCCTGCGCGTCACCGCCTGAACATGGCTGTGCGTGCCGGAGGTGAACACGAATTTCCGGCCGGGCAGGGCCGCGATCGCCGCGCCAAGCTCGGGATTGGCCTGCAGCGGCGAATGATCGATGTCGTGGACATAGGACAGGAAATCGTCCGGGCTCATGCCGTGCTCGATCATCAGCCCGCGCAGCGATGTGCCGTAGCGCTTGTAATAGTCCTTCTGGAGCCGGAAGGCCTCGTCGGTCGAGATGTTCAGGAGCTTCGCCACATAGCCCTTGATGCGCGCGTCGATCTGCTCCCAGAGCGACAGGTGCGCGGGATAGAGCGTGTTGTCGAGGTCGAAGATCCAGGCCTCGACATGGGCGAAGGCGGCGCGGGCTGCCTGGGGATGGGCCTCTTGCGGATCGGTCATCATCACTCCCGGAAGCGGACGGAGGCGCGGCGGCGGCCGTCGAAGGTGACGGCAAGGAACTGCACGCGCGTCGCGCCGTGGACGGCGCAGTCGTCCGCCCCGGCAATCTCGAACTCGGCGGGCCTGACGCAGCCCGGCACGTCGCCGCCGAAGGTGATGGGGCGGCCGTCCTTTTGTACTGGCTGACCCTCGGCATCCACGGCCTCGGCGAAGGAATAGACGCGAGCGGGCGTGCCCTCCAGCGGAGGTTTCAGGCAGGCGCCGGCCTCGATGCGGAACCAGCCGCGCGTCACGATCCGTCCGTCCTGATCGATGCCGAGCGCCGCCATGACCCGCCGCCCCGTATCGTTGCACCAGGCAAATCCCGGTCCCTCGCCCGCGCGCATGGCGGCGAGCAGCAGATCGAAGAAATCCGCCTGCATATTGGCCTCGGCCGGCAGGTTGCGGTCGGCGATGAAGGCGCGCAGCGCGGCCTCCGTCTTCGGTCCGTCGAGGCCGTCGATGGGACCTGGATCGTAGCCCATGCGGGTCAGAAGGCGCTGGATGCCGGCCCGCCGCGCCTGCGGCAGGTCGTAGTCGGCCTCCTCGGACAGGAACAGCACGGCGATGCCTTCGGCCACCGTCGGCCGCACCTCGGCGAAGGCGGCGAGGCGCGCGTTCGGCTGGTTGCAGGCGCGCGCGCCGGCGATCAGGAAGTCGCCCTCGCCGACGCAAAGGGAAAGCTGCGCCGGCTGGCCGAGATCGGTTCCCGCCGGCTCGCCCATCGGGTGCGAATGCAGGAACAGCCTGCCCGGCATGTCGGCGGTCTGGAGGATCGCCCGGCACTGGCCGGGATCGAGCCGGAACCAGCCGCGCGTCGCGGCGGCGTCCTCGACGATCAGTCCGATGGCGGCTTCGGTCACGACGCTCGTGCGGTTGCACAGGCGCGTCTCGGCGGAGGCCGGGGTGGCGAGGGCGGCGGCCGCGCAGGCCGCTGCCGCAAGCCCCGTCAGCACTTCACGCGTGAATGAGCGTGCCGGCACCGCCATCGGTGAGTAGCTCCACCAGAACCGCATGGGGGGTCTTGCCGTCGAGGATCACGACGCCCTCGACGCCGCGCTCGATGGCGTAGATGCAGGTCTCGATCTTCGGGATCATGCCGCCGGTGGCCGTGCCGTCGGCGATCAGCCGCCGGCAGTCCTCGACCGACAGCGACTTGATCAGGTTCTTGTCCTTGTCGAGCACGCCGGGCACGTCGGTCAGCAGCAGCAGGCGCTTGGCCTTCAACGCGCCGGCGATGGCGCCCGCGAACGTGTCGGCGTTGACGTTGTAGGTGTCGCCCTCGACCGAGGTCGCCACCGGCGCCAGTACCGGCACGAGATCCTTGCCGAGCACCGTGTCCAGCACCTTGGTGTCGACCTTGTCGGGCTCGCCGACGAAGCCGAGATCGACGGCCTTCTCGATATTCGAATCCGGATCGCGGGTGGTGCGGGTGACCTTGGCCGCCTTGACCATGTCGCCGTCCTTGCCGCAGAGGCCGATAGCCTTGCCGCCGGCGGCGTTGATGAAGCCGACGATCTGCTTGTTGATCGAGCCGGCGAGGATCATCTCGACGATTTCCACCGTCTGCTTGTCGGTGACGCGCAGGCCGTCGATGAATTCGCTCTTGATGCCGAGCTTGGTTAGCATCTGGCCGATCTGCGGCCCGCCGCCATGGACGACCACCGGATTGATGCCGGACTGTTCCAGCATGACGATGTCGCGGGCGAAGGAGCGCGCTCCGCTCTCGTCGCCCATGGCATGGCCGCCATATTTCACCACGACGATCTCTTCGTCGTATTTCTGCATGTAGGGCAGCGCCTCGTTGAGAACGCGGCCGATATCCTGGGCATCGAGGGGCGTATGCGACATGGGCGGCTCCGGCCGCCGCGTCTTCCCGCGCGGCGTGGCCGGGTCTTAGCCGATTTGGCCTGCGCGGTGAAGGCAGCGCAGGCGCTGGGCGCCGATGCATGGGAGCGCCGCACGGCCGGGTGGTGCGAGGCTTTGCCG
Organism: Phreatobacter sp.; assembly: GCF_016793595.1. Classification (GTDB taxonomy): domain Bacteria; phylum Pseudomonadota; class Alphaproteobacteria; order Rhizobiales; family Phreatobacteraceae; genus Phreatobacter. Next base: position 433,963 of record NZ_JAEULY010000015.1, on the reverse strand, counting down.
GTAGTCCGAGCCGCCGTCGCATTGCCGCGGTCGAGCACTTTTCGGCGCCCGCGTGCCGACGGCCGCCTTAACCGAAATGCAACCATGCGACGGTACTTGGTTACGCAGGGCCGTTTCCGCATTGGTCGCCCGCATCAACCTCCAGAGCGACCTGCCTACCCTTGCCCCGCGCCTTCCTGCAATCTCGACCCGACGGCCGGGCACGCCGCCTGCTCCCGCTCATCATCCTTGCGAGCCTGATGCTTCCGGCGCTGGTTGTGGTCATGCCGCGCGAGGGGCGGCCGGTGGCGGTATTCGCCTGGTCGGCTGAGCCCGGCGGCGCTGCCGCCATCGCCGCCCGCGCCAACGGTGAGCTGCGCGCGGCGAACCGGGGTAACCGCATCGTCATAGCCTCGTCCGGAACCCCCGGCTTCGTCGCCCGCCTCTATGGCGCGGGCGCTGCCCTTGTGCTCGACGCGTCGCTGGCTGTCGCCTGTCTGTCTCCCTTCCTCGCCCTTGCCAAGGACCCCGCCCGATGATTGCCGCCGTGGCCGCCGCATCGATCATGCCGTCATCGACCCTCGACCGGCTGCGCTTCGCCGTCGCCCCGGTCATGCAGGGGGCCGTCCTGGGCATTGCGACCGTCATCCTGGCTGTCGCCTGTCTGCGCGGCCCGAACGCCAATGTCATCGTCGCGCTCTGCGCGGTGGCGGTCGCCGGCCTCGGCCTGCTGGCGATTGGCAGGCGCCGGATCGACATCGCCGCGCGCGCCGGATCCGCCGTTTCGGCGGCGGCTCTCGTCGCCCTGCTGACCTTCGCGCTCGAAGGCTCGGTCTATCAGATCGACATGCACATGATGTTCTTCGCCGGCCTCGCCATCGTCGCGCTGTGGTGTTGCTGGCGTGCGATCGCGGCCTTCACGGCGGTGGTCGCGGTTCACCACCTCGGCCTGAACCTCCTCTATCCCCTGGCTGTCTTCCCGCAGGGCGGCGATTTCGGCCGTGTCGTCATCCACGCCGTGATCCTGGTTGCCCAGGCCGCGGCGCTTGCCTGGCTTTGCAACCGCCTTGCCACTTCGTTCGCCGTGTCCGATGCGGCCGTCGTCGAGGCCAACCTCGCCACCGAGCGGATGGAGGCGGCGGCCTCCAGCGAGCGGGCGCTCGCCTCGGCGCGTGACGATCAGCGGGCCCGCCTCGACGGCGCCATCGCCGATTTTCGCAGCCATGTCGCCGGCGTGCTTGGCGCGGTCCGTGCCGGCATGGGCGAACTCGGCCGGTCGTCGGGCACCCTGCGCGCCGCGGCCGACAGCACCGCCGGGATGACCGGTCAGGCCGCCCGGTCCTCGCGCGCAGCGGTCGAGACCATCGGCGCGGTTGCCGCCGCCAGCGACCAGCTCTCGACCTCGGTCGACGACCTCGCGGGCAAGGTCCACGAGACGGCGTCGGTGTTGCGCGAACTGGCGGGAGAGGCGGCGGCCGCCAATGGCAGCATCAGCGAACTGTCGGGCGCCGCCGAGCGCATCGGCACCGTCGTGGCGCTCATCCAGTCGATCGCGGAACAGACCAACCTGCTCGCGCTGAACGCGACGATCGAGGCGGCGCGCGCCGGAGAGGCCGGCAAGGGCTTTGCGGTGGTGGCCAGCGAGGTGAAGTCGCTGGCGGTGCAGACGTCCCGGGCGACCGGCGACATCGCCCAGCAGATCGCTTCCGTGCAGCGGCTCACCAGGGGCGCGGTCGGCGCCATCGACGGCATCTCCACCCGCATGGACCAGATCGATCGGAATGCCGGCGCGCTGGCCGCCGGCATCGAGGAACAGGCCATGGCCGTGCGCGAGATCAATCGCAGCATCGGCGAGATGCGCGAGCTCGCCGGAGTGATCGAGACGACCGTCGACGACATCGCGGAGAAGGCTCACGCCAGCGCGGCTTCCTCCGAGGCGATGACCCGCACCACGGCTTCGGTCGAGGCCTCCGCCGGCGGCCTCGGCGCGGCCGTGGAGGATTTTCTGGGCAAGGTCGCCTGACGCCTCGGCCAAGAGGGCGCCGAGCGAGCGCTGGTCTGCCGTTCGACCGCCGGTTCGTTCTTGACTTCGCCGCGCGGGGGCACAGGTTAGTGGGCCGGCCCATCCGGCGCCGGGCTTTCCCGAGGGCAGCCCGCCATGCCTTATCCCGACCGCTTCTATCCCGTCGTCGACAGCATCCGCTCGCTGATCGAACTGTCGAACCTCGGCGTCGGCACGATCCAGCTCCGGGTGAAGAATCTGGAGGAGCACCAGGCCGAGGCGCTCGCGCGCGAAGCCGTGGAATCGGTCGCCGGAACAGCGACGAAACTGGTGATCAACGACTACTGGAAGGCCGCCATCGCGGCCGGTGCCGCCCATCTCCATCTCGGCCAGGAGGATCTCGCCACGGCCGACGTGGCGGCGATCCGCCGCGCGGGCCTCACCCTCGGCCTGTCGACCCACGACGAGGCCGAGCTTGAAACAGCGCTCGCCCACAAGCCCGACTACATCGCGCTCGGCCCGATCTATCCGACTACCGTCAAGACGATGCGCTTCGGCCCGCAGGGTCTCGACCGCATCACCGCATGGAAGAAGCGCATCGGCGCCATCCCGCTGGTCGCCATCGGCGGCATCACGCTTGAGCGGGCGCCTCAGGTCTATGCGGCGGGGGCCGATTCCATCGCGGTCGTCTCCGACATCGCCAATGCCGATGACCCCGAGACGCGGGTGCGCGACTGGCTGGCGCACGAGCCGTCCGGGGAATAGCCACCGTCCCAAAAGACCTCCGCGAGGATTGCGGTTTTCCCGCACGCGCCCTGCGCGCGCCGCCTTGCGCTTCGCCTGCCAAAGGTCCAGATTGGACCTCGTCCAAGGGGGGCCCCGACGAAGGGGCTGAGAGGCTGCAACGTTCCGAAGGGAACCCCGTAGCGACCCTTGAACCTGATCCGGGTCATGCCGGCGGAGGGATGGGACGCAATGCTGACTTCGGTCTATCTGGCCAGACTTATCGGCCCCGTCATGCTGGCGGTGGGCATCGGCGCGCTGATCAACGCCGCGACCTTCCGCGCCATCGTCGCCGAATTTCTGAAGAGCCCGGCGCTGATGTACCTGTCCGGGCTCATGATCATGCCGGCGGGCCTCGCCATCGTGCTCGCGCACCGGGTGATCGCACCTGACTGGCGGCTGCTGGTCACGCTGCTGGGCTGGCTCATGCTGATCGGCGGCGCCATTCGCATCGCGCTGCCCGACACGGTCATCCGCATCGGCAGCCGCTTCAACGACATACCGGGCGCGCTGACCGTCGCGGCCGCCATCTGGCTGATCATCGGCGCGATCCTGACGATCGCCGGTTACTGGCCGCAGACGCCAACCCCCTGATTCTCACCCCTTCACGTCGCCCTCACGCGAGGATTCACCCATGAACGCCCCGGTCAAGGACATCAAGGCCGCCGTCACCACCGGCGCACTGCCGGCTTCCCGCAAGGTCTTCGCGACCCCGGACAGCGCGCCGTACATTCGCGTGCCGCTGCGCGAGATCGTGCTGACGGAAGGCTCTGGCGAGCCGCCGCTGCCCGTCTACGACACGTCCGGCCCCTATACCGACCCGAACGTCGTCATCGACGTGGAGAAGGGCCTCTCCCGCGTGCGGCAGGCCTGGGTGATCGAGCGCGGCGGCGTCGAGGCCTATGAGGGCCGCGAGATCAAGCCGGAGGACAACGGCAATGCCGGGCGGCACCTCGCCCGCGCCTTCCCCGTCGCCAATCAGCCCCTGCGCGGCGTCGGCAATGCGCCGATCACCCAGTACGAGTTCGCGCGCGCCGGCATCATCACCAAGGAGATGATCTACGTCGCGGAGCGCGAGAATCTCGGCCGCAAGGCGATGCTGGAACAGGCCGAGGCGAAGCTCGCCGACGGCGAGAGCTTCGGCGCCGCCGTGCCCGCCTTCATCACCCCGGAATTCGTCCGCGACGAGATCGCCCGCGGCCGCGCCATCATCCCCGCCAACATCAACCACGCCGAACTCGAGCCGATGATCATCGGCCGCAACTTCCTCGTGAAGATCAACGCGAATATCGGCAATTCCGCCGTCTCGTCCTCCATCGAGGAGGAGGTGGACAAGCTGGTCTGGTCGATCCGCTGGGGCGCCGACACGGTCATGGACCTCTCGACCGGCCGCAACATCCACAACACTCGCGAATGGATCATCCGCAACTCGCCGGTGCCGATCGGCACGGTGCCGATCTATCAGGCGCTGGAGAAGGTCGGTGGCGATCCCGTGAAGCTGACATGGGAGCTCTATCGCGACACGCTGATCGAGCAGTGCGAACAGGGCGTCGACTATTTCACCATCCATGCCGGCGTTCGGCTTCCTTACGTTCCCCTCACGGCCAAACGCGTCACCGGCATCGTCTCGCGCGGCGGCTCGATCATGGCCAAGTGGTGCCTTGCCCACCACAAGGAGAGCTTCCTCTACGAGCGGTTCGACGAGATCTGCGACATCATGCGCCGCTACGACGTGTCGTTCTCGCTCGGCGACGGGCTGCGCCCCGGCTCCATCGCCGACGCCAACGACGCCGCGCAGTTCGCCGAGCTTGAGACCCTCGGGGAGCTCACCAAAATTGCCTGGGAAAAAGGCTGTCAGGTGATGATCGAGGGCCCCGGCCACGTGCCGATGCACAAGATCAAGATCAACATGGACAAGCAGCTGAAGGAGTGCGGCGAGGCGCCGTTCTACACGCTCGGACCGCTGACCACCGACATCGCGCCGGGCTACGATCACATCACGTCGGGCATCGGCGCGGCGATGATCGGCTGGTTCGGCTGCGCCATGCTCTGCTACGTCACCCCGAAGGAGCATCTGGGGCTGCCGAACCGCGACGACGTGAAGACCGGCGTCATCACCTACAAGATCGCCGCCCACGCCGCCGATCTCGCCAAGGGCCATCCGGCGGCGCAGCTCCGCGACGACGCGCTGTCACGCGCGCGGTTCGAGTTCCGCTGGGAGGACCAGTTCAATCTCGGCCTCGACCCCGATACGGCCCGCGCGTTCCACGACGAGACCCTGCCGAAGGAGGCGCACAAGGTCGCGCATTTCTGCTCCATGTGCGGGCCGAAATTCTGCTCGATGAAGATCACGCAGGACGTGCGCGACTATGCGGCGACGCTGAACGATCCGGCCTTGCGCGCGACCGCCGGCGGCGACGCGCTCACCGCCGAGGCCGGCATGGCCGAGATGAGCCAGCGCTTTCTCAAGATGGGCGGCGAAGTCTATGTCGAGGCTGATGCGGTGAAGGCGAGCAATCGGGGGCTGTAGGCGGCGATCCGCTCACGCACAGACGTTGCAGGTCTCGACCGTCTGCCGTTCGATATTGCAGACGAAGACGAGCGTGACCTGCTCGCCGCCGCCGCTTCCCCACAGGCTCAGACCAATGGTGGCGGGCGGCGGCAGCCCGGACAATCCTGGAATATGGCGCCGCCGAGCTTTCCGATGAGGTGCAGCGGCGCGGGATCGTAGGGAACACCGGCAATCTCGTGCTGTAGCGGTCCGCCGAAGTGAGATGAGCCGAACTCCTGCACGGCGGCGAAGGAATACTTCATCCCATCCCGATGGACATGGACAAGTCCCTCCTGCGCCACAGGGCCCTCCTTCCCCGCGCCCTGCCGGATTCAGATCAGGCCGCCCTGGGCAAATCCGCCTCGAACTTCCTTGCCAATTCAGCGGTCGCGTCAGGCGTCATCGCCTCGCCGGACTCGCAGTCGAACACCCAGCCGCCGGTTGCGCGGGCATAGGCGCTGGCGGCCGCAAAGACGCCGAACAGTTCGTGCTCACTGCCACCCCAGCGGAAGGCGAGCAGATGAACCTCGTCCTTCACGAAGTCGACATATTCCGGATCGTCGCGCTTCATCGCCTGAGGGTCCCAGTGATTGACCTCGAAGCCGGCCAGTGCCGCGCCGAAATGGGCGGGTAGATAGCCATCCAGCGCGGTGAACGCGGCCCCTTCGTCCAGCTTCAGTCGAAAGCCTTCCTGATCGATAGCCGCCTGCCACTCCGCAATCGATGTAAGCTGCCGATCTGACAGCACATAGAGCTCCATCGACATGCCAAAGTCCTCCCCCGGCCGCGCGGCGCATCGCCCACGGCTTTCCCATCCTCTGTCTGACTGTCATGCAGATGCTGCCCCGGGCCTCCGCGCGAACTTGGATTGCGCGGGAAAGGCATTGCCGAGTGCATTGATGTTCTATTTTTGTTCTTGATCGCAAGTCAAGACATGGCCTGAGAATTTCGGGTCCGGACAATGCCCAATGGGGTTGTGACGTGCTTTGCTGTGCGGCCGAACCAGCAGGGACCAATCGCCATGCCCACATCCCGCCGCGTCGTCCTCGCCGCCCGCCCCGACGGCATTCCGCAGGCTGAGCACTTCCGCATCGAGACCGCCGACACGCCCGCGCTGAAGCCCGGCGACATCCTCGTGCGCAACCAGTTCCTCTCGGTCGAGCCGGCCATGCGCGGCTGGGTCTCGGCGGTGGCGAACTATGCGCAGCCGGTCGGTATCGGCGAGGTCATGCGCTCCTTCGCCTCCGGCGAGATCGTGGCCTCGGAGCATCCGGGGTTCTCACCCGGCGACAAGGTGACCGGCATGTTCGGCTGGCAGGAGCTGGCCGTCGTCCCCGCTTCCGCCGTCCAGCGCAAGGTGACGGAAACGGACCTGCCGCTCTCCACCTCGCTCGGCATCATGGGCATCAACGGACTGACCGCCTATTTCGGCCTTCTCGACATCGGCCTGCCCAAGCCCGGCGACACCGTGGTCGTCTCCATCGCCGCCGGCGCGGTCGGCTCGGCGGTCGGGCAGATCGCGAAAATCATGGGCTGCCGCACGGTCGGCATTGCCGGCGGCGCGGCAAAGGTCCGCCAGTGCCTTCAGGATTTCGGCTTCGACGCCGCCATCGACTACAAGGCGACCAACGACATCGCGGGCGCCGTGGCCGCTGCCTGTCCGAACGGCGTCGACGTCTATTTCGACAACACGTCAGGCGCGATTTCCGACGCCGTCATGCGCCATCTCGCCGTGAAGGCGCGCGTCGTCGTCTGCGGCACCGCCTCGGTGCCGAGCTGGGACCCGTGGCCCACGGGCCCGCGCCCCGAGCGTCACCTGCTGGTCAAGCGGGCGCGCATGGAGAGCTTCGTCATCTTCGACTTTGCCCACCGCTTCGGCGAGGCGCTGCCGCGTCTCGCGCAGTGGGTCCGCGAAGGCAGGCTCCGCTATGCCGAGGACGTACTGGAGGGCATCGAGGCGGCGCCCGACGCCATCGCCTCGCTCTATCGCGGCGAGAACCGGGGGAAAAGGCTGATCCGCCTGCACGCCTAGCAGGGAATCAGGCGGCGCGCGGCCGCTCCACCGGCGGCGTGCCGACATGCATCGAGCCCATGATCGCTTTCCGGAGGTCCGGCGTGTCCTGGTATTTGTGAACGGTCACCGCATGCTGGACGGCGGCCTCCAGCAGTTCCTTGTCGCTGTCGGCGCTGATCGCGATCGTGCAGGCCATCTCGCCGGGCATTTCGCGGCAGTCGATGAATTTGCGTGACATGGTTCCCTCCCGTCTGAGCCGGAACCAGCGGAAGCTAGTCCCGGCGCAGGCGGGGGCCAATGCGGAGCAACCCTGAAACAGGGGCGCGGGAAAAGCGCACCTGTTGCGTCATCACGCCTTCCGCGGGGCGTCCGCCAGCAACGCCTGAAGGTCGAGGCGGCGCGTCACCATGGCGAGCGTGCCATCGGCATTCTTCGGCCAGTCGGCGGGCTCGCGGTCCCAGTAGAGCTCGACGCCGTTGCCGTCGGGGTCGGTGAGGTAGAGCGCCTCGGAGACGCCGTGGTCGCTCGCCCCGTCCAGCCGGATGCCCGCCTCCACCAGCCGGCGCAGCGCGTCGGCGAGCGCCGCGCGATCGGGGTAGAGGATGGCGGTGTGGAACAGGCCGGTCGTGCCGGGCGCCGGCGGACGACCACCCTTGCTCTCCCAGGTGTTGAGGCCGAGATGGTGATGATAGCCGCCGGCGGAGAGGAACACCGCCTGATCGCCGTAGCGCTGGGTCACCTCGAAGCCGAGCACGTCGCGGTAGAAGCCGAGCGCGCGGTCGAGATCGGCGACCTTGAGATGGACATGGCCGATCCGGACGCCGGCCGTGATCGGGTCGCGGGGCGTCTCGGCGGAGACGATGGCGCGATCATTCTTCTCGGCGGACTTTTCAGAGACGGCAGCTTCAGAAACGGACATGGCAGGCCTCCTCGGCGCGGGGGATCGGCGGACCGATGTCCGCCCTCGCCGGTGAACATGCGCCGCGATGGGTCGCGGCGCGAGTCCAGCAATCCGATTCTTGCAAATGCGCAAGCCGGGCTTGCGGTCAGGACAGCCGGCTTGCCAGGATCTTGTCGATGCGCCGGCCGTCGAGGTCGAGCACCTCGAAGCGCCAGCCGGCCTTCTCGAAGCTCTCGCCGACCTGTGGCAGGCGCTGCATCTCGGCGAGGACGAAGCCCGCCACCGTCTGGAAGTCGGCGTCGCGATCGAGCGGAATGCCGAGCTGCGCGGCGAACTCGTCCGCCGCCATCCAGCCGGAAATGAGCAGCGAGCCGTCGTCGCGGGTGACGATGGGCAGTTCCTCGTCGGCCGCCTCGGGGAGCGCGCCGATGATCGCCTCCAGCACGTCGTTGGCGGTGACGATGCCCTCGAAATGGCCGTACTCGTCGAACACCAGCGTCATGTGCACATGGCTGCCGCGAATGGCGCGCAGCACATCGAGCGCATGGGTGCGGTCGAGCACGATCGGCGCCTCCTGCACGAGGCTGGCAAGGTCCGGCCGGGCGCGGGCGGCAAAGGCTTCCAGCACATCCTTCGCCAGCACCACGCCGATGATCGAATCGGCGTCGCCGTCCTGCACCGGCAGGCGCGAGCGGCGCGAGGCGCGCACGCGCTGGCGGATGGTCTCCAGCGGCTCGGCGAGATTGACCACCTCCACCTCGCGGCGCGGGGTCATCAGGGCATTGGCGGTGCGGTCGGCGAGGCGCATGACGCCGGCGATCATCTCGCCTTCGTCGCGCTCGATGACGCCGGCCGTCTCCGCCTCGGCGATGATCGTCTTGACCTCTTCCTCGGTCACGCCGTCGCCGCCGCTGCCGCGCTGTCCGAGCAGCATCAGGATCAGCCGGCCGGAATTGTCGAGCAGCCAGACCAGCGGCGCGCCGAGACGCGAGAGCAGGTTCATGGCCGGCGCAACCTTCGCCGCGACGCGTTCGGGATCGCGCAGGGCGATCTGCTTCGGCACCAGTTCGCCGACGATCAGCGACAGATAGGTGATCAGCACGACGACGACGCCGACGCCGAGCCATTCCGCGACGTTCTGCGACAGGCCGACATCCTGCATCCACGTGGACAGGCGCACGCCGAGCGTCGCGCCCGAGAAGGCGCCGGAGAGCACGCCGACGAGGGTGATGCCGATCTGGACGGTGGAGAGGAAACGGCCGGGATGTTCTGCGAGGCGGATCGCGACTTCCGCGCCCCTGCTGCCCTGATCGGCCAGCACCTTCAGGCGGGCGGGCCGGGACGAGACCACCGCCAGTTCCGACATGGCGAGGACGCCATTGACGACGGTGAGGACCAGGATGATCGCAATTTCGAGTAACACGAATGCTCGCAAGGGTGCGGTCGCCGCGCTCGATATCGGCCCGCTTCTGGCTGCTGCATACAGGATCGGGGGGGCTTCTGGCTATGCGGCGCTGCGCGCATCGCCGCCCTGCCCGATTGCGCGCGGCATCGCTTGACAGGGGCGGGAGGCCCGGAGACAAGGCCCGGGCATTCGATATTGAGCCAAGATACCAAGCCTAGTCAGCCAGCGCGGAACCCTCCCATGTCGCACGCCCAGCTCCAGTCCGTCATCGAGGCCGCTTTCGAGAACCGCGCGTCGGTGGACGCTTCGACGAAGGGCGAGATTCGCGACGCCGTGGAAACGGCGCTGAATCTGCTCGATTCGGGCGAGGCGCGGGTCGCCCAGAAGTCCGGCGGCGAGTGGGTGGTCAACCAGTGGCTGAAGAAGGCGGTGCTGCTGTCGTTCCGCCTCAACGACATGACCCCGATCTCCGGCGGCCCCGGCGGCTCGACCTGGTGGGACAAAGTGCCGTCCAAGTTCGATGGCTGGGGCGCGGCCGAGTTCGGCAAGGCCGGTTTCCGCGCCGTGCCGAACTGCGTCGTGCGTCGCTCCGCGTTCATCGCCAGGAACGTCGTTCTGATGCCGTCCTTCGTGAACCTCGGCGCCTATGTCGACGAGGGCACCATGGTCGACACCTGGGCCACCGTCGGTTCCTGCGCCCAGATCGGCAAGAACGTCCACCTCTCCGGCGGCGTCGGCATCGGCGGCGTGCTTGAGCCGCTGCAGGCCAACCCGACCATCATCGAGGACAATTGCTTCGTCGGCGCCCGCTCAGAGGTGGTCGAGGGCGTCGTCGTCGGCGAGGGTTCGGTCATCGCCATGGGCGTGTTCATCTCGTCCTCGACCAAGATCGTCGACCGCGCGACCGGCGAGGTCTTCGTCGGCCGCGTGCCGCCTTATTCGGTGGTCGTTTCCGGCAACCTGCCCGGCAAGCCGCTGCCGGACGGCACGCCGGGCCCGTCGACCTATTGCGCCGTCATCGTCAAGCGCGTCGATGCCCAGACCCGCTCCAAGACCGGCATCAACGAGCTGCTGCGCGACTGAGCGCGGCGCGGGCAAGGGCGGCCGGCCATGGCGCGGATCGACTGGACCGACCGGCAGATCTGGCTGGAGCCCGGCGCCTGGTCCTACCTGTTCCTGTCCTTCGAGGGGCGCATCCCCCGCCTGCCGTTCTGGGGGGGGGCGGTGGTGCTCAACGTCTTTGCCTATATCGGCGACCGCCTCGCCATGGATTTCGGCGGCCACCCCGCCGCCGCCGTGGTGGGGCTCGCCTTCCTCTATCCCTCGCTCGCGCTGTCGATCAAACGCGCGCATGACCGCGGCCATTCCGACCTCTATCTCCTGTTCTTCTTCCTGCCGGCCTTCCTCGTCAGCTTCCTGCAGGTGCTCGGCTACATGGATTCGCAGGGGCCGATGGGGCCGGTCCTGTTCATCCTCGGCCTGTGGGTGCTCGCGGCGCTGATCGCTCTGGTCATCGATCTCGGCCTGATGCGCGGCGAGGAGGGTTCCAATCGTTACGGGCCGGACCCCCTTCAGTGACACGCCGCTGAAACCTTCGGCGTTGACGAGGTAATCCGATGCCCGCCAGTGTCTGGCGGGGCGACTGAACGATCGGAGACTGCAATGCAATTCATGGGTATCGACTTCCAGAAGCTTCTGCTCACCGTTGACGGCCGCATCGGCCGGCAGACTTTCTGGATCGGTTTCGCCGCGCTGATCGTGGCCGGCATGCTCAATGGCCTGATCATCGGCTCGATCAGCCTGATTCTCGCGACGCTCGTCAGCCTCGCCCTCGCGGTGCCGGCCTATTGCGTGTCGATCAAGCGCTCCAACGATCGCGGCCATCCCCAGATGTTCGTCCAGGGCTTCTTCATCGCGTCGATCGCCTTCCAGGTCCTGACCCTGACCGGCATTTTCGGCTTCCTCGGCTATTTCATCGCCGGCCTGTTCGGTCTGGTCATCGGCGCCGCCGCCATCTGGCTGCTGATCGATCTTGGCGCGCTGGAAGGCACCAAGGGCGCGAACGCCTACGGCCCCGATCCCCTCGAGACGGTTCAGGCATGAGTGCAGATCCGGTCGCGCTGACGCGCGCCCTCGTCCAGTGCCCGTCGGTCACGCCTGAGGAGGGCGGCGCTCTCGCCGCCCTCGAGGCCGTTCTGCGGCCGGCGGGCTTCGCCGTCGAGCGCGTGACCTTCTCCGAGCCCGGCACGCCGGACGTCGAGAACCTCTACGCCCGCATCGGCGTGGAGGCGCCCTATCTCCTGTTCGCCGGCCATACCGACGTCGTCCCGCCGGGCGATGCCGGGCGGTGGAGCCACGGCCCCTTCGCCGGCGAGATATCAGGCGGCGAACTCTATGGCCGCGGCACGGTGGACATGAAGGGCGGCATTGCCTGTTTCCTCGCCGCCGCCCTCGATCATCTCGCCGCGAACGGCGGCAGGCCGAAGGGCTCGATCGGCTTCCTGATCACCGGCGACGAGGAAGGCCCTTCCGTCAACGGCACGGTCAAGCTCCTGGAATGGGCGCATGGGCGCGGCGAGCGCTTCGACCACTGCATCGTCGGCGAGCCCAGCAACCCGGAGGCGCTCGGCGACATGATCAAGATCGGCCGGCGCGGCTCGCTCTCGGCCATCGTCACCGTCGAGGGCCGGCAGGGCCACGTTGCCTATCCCGATCGCGCGGCCAATCCCATTCCCGTTCTTGTCGATATTCTCGCCCGGCTCACGGCGAAGCCGCTCGATGCCGGCAATGCGCATTTCCAGCCATCGAACATCGAGATCACCTCGGTCGATGTCGGCAATGCCGCGACCAACGTCATCCCGCAGAGGGCGGTGGGGCGGTTCAACATCCGCTTCAACGACGAGCATACGCTGGATGGGCTGAAGAGCTGGATCGAGGGCGTGGCTGCGGCCTGCGCGAAGCCCGGCATCGCGCCGTCCGTCGCCTATGCCCGCGGCAATTCGCAGAGCTTCATCACCAAGCCCGGCCCCTTCGTGGAGATGATCGCGGCAACCATCGCCGAGGTCGCCGGCCGGCGGCCGGAGCTCTCGACCTCCGGCGGCACGTCGGATGCGCGCTTCATCAAGGACTATTGCCCGGTCATCGAGTTCGGCCTCGTCGGCCAGACCATGCATGCCGTGGACGAGCGCGTGCCGGTCGCCGACCTCGTCGCGCTGACCGCCATCTATCGCCGGATCATCGACCGCTATTTTGGCGCCTGACCGCTCTCCGGAGCATCCGCCAGCGGCACCCACGTCGCCGGATAGTCCACCTGCGTCAGGTAGAGCGCATGCGGCGGGCCGACCGTTCCGCAGGCCTTGCGGTCGCGCGCCTCCAGCGCCTCGGCGACATCGGCGGCGGTCCAGAGGCCCTCGCCGGCGAGCTTGATCGTCCCGACCATCGACCGCACCTGATTGTGCAGGAACGAGCGCGCATCGAGCCGGCACTCGATGCCTGTTTCCGTCCGGGTAATGTCGAAGCGGTCGAGGTTCTTCACCGGCGATTTCGCCTGGCACTCGGTCGAGCGGAACGTCGTGAAATCGTGCCGGCCGACCAGCACGCTCGCCGCCTCCTGCATGCGCGCGACGTCGAGCGGCTTCGGCGACCACCACGCGCGTTTGCGGTCCAGCGTCAGCGGCGGCCGGCGGTCGATGATCCGGTAGAGATAGTGCCGCCTGACCGCCGAGAAGCGCGCGTCGAACGCGTCCGGCATCTTCTCGGCGGCGACCACCGCGATGGCGTCGTCCTTGAGATAGCGGTTGGTCGCGTCGCGCACGACCCGGTTCGGCCAGTCGCGCGACAGGTCGACATGGGCGACCTGTCCGGTCGCATGGACGCCGGCATCGGTGCGTCCCGCTCCGGCGACCGTCACCGCCTCGCCGGAGAATTCCGCGATGGCGCGGGCAAGCTCGCCCTGCACGGACTTGCCGAAGCTCGCCCCCTGCATCTGCCAGCCGATATAGGGCTCGCCGTCATATTCGATGGTCAGCTTGTAGCGCGGCATCGGAGCGTTTTCCGGCTAGCCGAGGATCGTGCCGGGGCCGATCTTCGCACCGTTGAGGAAATCGGCGGCCTTCATCGCCTTCGATCCGGCGCGCTGCACTTCCACCAGTCGCACCGCGCCCTCCCCGCAAGCAATCGCGAGAGTGTCGTTCAGCACCGTGCCCGGCGCGCCGCTGCCCTCCGCCAGCGATGCGCGCAGCACCTTGACGCGTTCGCGGCCCTTGCCGAGATCGGCCTCGAACCACGCGCCGGGGAACGGCGACAGCCCCCTGATCCTGTTGTGAACTTCGGCCGCCGGCTTCCGCCAGTCGATGCGCGCCTCGGTCTTGTCGATCTTGGCGGCATAGGTCACGCCGTCCTCCGCCTGCGGCGAGAAGGCGAGGGAGCCCCGGTCGAGCGCGGCCAGCGCCCGCACCATCAGGTCGGCCCCGAGCACGCTCATCCGGTCGTGCAGGTCCTGCGCGGTCATGTCGGGCGTGATCGCGATGCGCTCGACCATGCCCACCGGCCCGGTGTCGAGCCCCTCGTCCATCTTCATGACCATGACGCCGGTCTCGGCGTCGCCCGCCATGATGGCGCGCTGGATCGGCGCGGCGCCCCGCCAGCGCGGCAGCAGCGAGCCATGCAGGTTGAGGCAGCCGAGGGCGGGTGCGTCCAGCACCGGCGCGGGAAGGATCAGGCCATAGGCGACGACGACGGCCACGTCGGCATTGAGCGAGGCGAAATCGGCTTGCGCCGCGGCGTCCCGCAGCGTTCGCGGCGTGAAGACCGGGATGCCGAAGCGATCGGCAAGTTTGTGGACGGGGGTCTTCTGCTCGTCCATGCCGCGACCCGCCGGCTTCGGCGCCCGCGTATAGACCGCGACCACGTCATGGCCCTGGCCGATGATCTCGGAGAGCGTCGGGACCGCGAAGTCCGGCGTTCCCATGAAGACGACGGAAAGACTCACGCCGTCGCCTCGCGCTTGGCCGCCTTGGCGTATTTCTTCATCACGCGGTCGCGCTTCAGCCGCGACAGGTGGTCGATGAACAGCACGCCGTTGAGATGGTCGAACTCGTGCTGGACGCAGGTCGCCAGCAGGCCCTCGCACATCATCTCGACCGTTTTGCCCTCGAGGTCGAGATAGCGGACCATGCATTTCGCCGGCCGCTCCACTGCCTCGTAATATTCGGGGATGGAGAGGCAGCCTTCCTCGTAGACGGAGAGTTCGTCCGAGGTCCAGGTGATCTCCGGGTTGATCAGTACGATCGGCGCCTTCGGCTCTTCCTTGCGGGCGAGGTCGATGGTGAATATCCGCTTCGGCACGGCGATCTGGATGGCCGCGAGCCCGATGCCGGGCGCCTCGTACATGGTCTCCAGCATGTCGTCGGCGAGCTTGCGCACGGCGGCGTCGACGCCGGCCACCGGCTCGGAAACGAGCTTCAGGCGGGTATCGGGAATGACGATGATCTCGCGGAGGGCCATGGGAGAGGGTCTTCGGGCGGCGGACGGAGCGCCTGAGTTAAGCGCCCGCGCCGCAAGGGTCAATCGGCAGCGGCTGGCCCCAGCAGCGCCAGCAGGCGCATGAGCTCCGCCCGCTCGGTCTCGTTCAGGCGCGCCGCGATGCGCGCCTCGTGGGCCGCGACGATGGTCCGCCCCTGCCGGAGCAGCGCCTCGCCCGCCTCGGTCAGCGCCAGTGCGTGGCTGCGCCGGTCGGTCTGCGAGCGATGCCGCCGGGCGAGCGCGCGCCGCTCGAACTCGTCCATCATGGCGACGAAGTTCGGCCGCTGGATGCCGAGCGCGGCTGCGATCTCGCGCTGGCTGCGGCCGGGATTGGCCGCGATCAGCACGAGGGCGCTGAACTGCGCCGGCTTCAGGCCGAGCGGCGCGAAGCTCGCCAGGAAGTCCTCGAAGACCTTGAGCTGGGCCCGCCGCAGCCGGTAGCCGAGAAGGCCGCCGAGCATGCCTTCCGACAGGCCGCCTGCATCCTCGCCGCTCTTCGCCGCTCTGGCCGCCGCTGCCACCGTCATGTCAGGCTCGCTCCCGTCGGGAATTGCCGTCGCGGGGACAGTTGTGCTCCCTCGCCAGATAATTATAGTTCATATCTAATTCACGCGGAAGCGCCCGATAGAGGCGAAACGCGAAAGGGAGGATGATGACCGTGACGGCCCAGCCGTTCCCTACGGACTGCGCGGCGGCGCGCCCGGCAACCCGGGCGGCGCGGGGCGGGACCGTCCATGGATAGCACGATCCTCCTGTTCCTGCTGCAGGACGGCCTGACCAATGGCGCGATCTACGCGCTGCTCGGTCTGGCGCTGGTGCTGGTCTTCGCGGTGACGCGGGTGATCTTCGTGCCGCAGGGCGAGTTCGTCGCCTATGGCGGGCTCACCTTCGCGCTGCTGGAGGCCGGCAAGCTGCCCGGCACCGCCTACATGGTCGTCGCCTTCGGGGCCGCTGCCTTCGCCATGGAGATGGTGTCGCGGCGGCGCGATCTCGGTCTCAGGGTTGTCGCGCGCGAGGCCGCCTTCAAGCTCGGCCTGCCGTTCGCCATCCTGTTCCTCGCCAAGGCAATCGTCGCGGCACAGCCGGGCGCCGCGGTCAATCTGCTGCTCACCATCGCCATCGTCGCCCCCATCGGTCCCTATCTCTACCGCGTCGCCTTCCAGCCCATCGCCGACGCCTCGGTGCTGGTCCTCCTGATCACTGCCGTCGGCGTCCACCTCGCCATGACCGGCATCGGCCTCGTCTTCTTCGGCGCCGAGGGCCTGCGCGCGCCGCCGCTCTCCTCGGCCGTCCTGCCGGTCGGTCCCATCGTCGTCACCGGCCAGAACCTCGGCATCTACGCCATCACCGCCGCGCTGATCGTTGCGCTCTACCTGTTCTTCGGCCGCACCATCACCGGCAAGGCGCTCCGCGCCACCGCCATCAACCGCATCGGCGCGCGCCTCGTCGGTATCCGCCTCGCGCTCTCCGGGCGCATCGCCTTCACGCTGGCGGCGGTCATCGGGGCGGTGTCCGGCGTGCTGATCGTGCCGATGACCACGCTCTACTACGACACCGGCTTTCTCGTCGGCCTGAAGGGTTTCGTCGCCGCCATCATCGGCGGCCTCGTCAGCTATCCGCTCACCGCGGCGGCCGCCCTCCTCGTCGGCGTCGTCGAGGCCTTCGCCTCCTTCCATGCCAGCGACTGGAAGGAGGTCATCGTCTTCACCCTGCTGCTGCCGGTGCTCCTCATCCGCTCGTGGACCGATCCGCATTCGGACGAGGAGGAGGAGTGATGCACCGCCTCACCCTTCCCCTGTTCGCTCTGGTCGTCGCGCTGATCCCACTGGTTCCCGGCGTCTCGGTGTTCTGGATCACGCTGCTCGACAATATCGGCCTCGCCTCGCTGGTGGTCATGGGCCTCGTCCTCCTCACCGGCGTCGGCGGCATGACCTCCTTCGGCCAGGCCGCCTTCTGCGGCTTCGCCGCCTACACGACCGCCGTCATGACCGCGAAGTTCGGCTGGTCGCCGTGGGCGAGCCTGCCCGTGGCGCTGGTGGTGACAGGGCTCGCCGCCGTCGTGCTCGGCCTCGTCACCGTGCGCCTCTCCGGCCATTTCCTGCCGCTGGGCACCATCGCCTGGGGCATCGCGCTCTACTATGCGTTCGGCAAGCTGGAGATCCTCGGCCGCCACGACGGCATTTCCGGCATCCCGCCGCTGTCGCTGTTCGGCTGGTCGCTGGTCGATCCGCGCGCCGCCTACTACGTCATCTGGGGCGCGGTTCTGGGGGCTGCGATCCTGACCATGAACCTGCTCGACAGCCGCACCGGCCGCGCCATCCGCGCGCTGCGCGGCGGCCGGGTGGCGGCGGAAGCCTTCGGCATCGAGCCGGCGCGCATGAAGCTCGCGGTCTTCGTCTATGCCGCGCTGCTCGCCGGCCTCTCGGGCTGGCTCTACGCCCACGTTCAGCGCGCGGTGAACCCGACGCCCTTCGGCGTCCATCCCGGCATCGAATATCTGTTCATGGCGGTGGCCGGCGGGGCGGGCCAAGTCTGGGGCGCCATTGTCGGCGCGGGCCTCGTCACCTTCCTGAAGGACGCGCTCCAGCGCATCGTGCCGGCCCTGTTCGGCACGTCGGCGCAGTACGAGACCATCGTCTTCGGCCTCCTGCTGGTCGTCATCCTGCAGGTCGCCAAGGACGGGCTCTGGCCGCGCATCGCCGGCCTGTTCCCGCCGCCGCCTCCCGCGCCGGTCGACACGGACGCCGAACCGCTGCCCGAGCCTGCGCGGGCAACCGCCGAGCCGCTTCTGGAGGTCTCCGGCGCCCGCAAGACCTTTGGCGGCCTCGTCGCCGTCAACGATGTCTCGCTGAAGGTGAAGCGCGGCGAGATCGTCGCGCTGATCGGGCCGAACGGCGCCGGCAAGAGCACCACCTTCAACCTGATCACCGGCGTCCTGCCGGCAAGCGGGGGCACCATTGCCGTCTCCGGCGAGCGCATCGACGGCGCGCGTCCGCAGGCCATCGCGGCGCGCGGCGTCGCCCGCACCTTCCAGCACGTCAAGCTGCTGCCCGAGATGAGCGTGCTCGACAATGTCGCCATCGGCGCGCATCTGCGCGGTGAGGCCGGCTTCATCAGCGGGCTGCTGCATCTCGACCGCGCCGAGGAACGGCGCATGCTGGGCGAGGCCGCCCGGCAGATCGTGCGTGTCGGCCTTGCCGAGCACATGCACAAGCCGGCGGGGTCGCTGGCGCTGGGACAGCAGCGCATCGTCGAGATCGCCCGCGCCCTCTGCCTTGCGCCGGACCTCCTGCTGCTCGACGAACCCGCGGCGGGCCTGCGCCATTTCGAGAAGGCGGCGCTCGCCGATCTCCTGCGCCAGTTGCGCGCCGAAGGCGTCGCCGTGCTGCTGGTCGAGCACGATATGGGCTTCGTCATGAGCCTCACCGATCATGTCGTGGTGCTCGATTTCGGCACCCGCATCGCCGAGGGGCCGCCCGCCGAGATCAAGCGCAACCCGGCCGTGCTCGCCGCCTATCTCGGAGCCGAGGCATGACCGCGCTCCTCGCCATCGAGGGCCTGTCCGTCGCCTATGGCCGTGTCGAGGCGGTCAGCGACGTCTCGCTCGCCGTCGCCCCCGGCGAGATCGTCACCGTCATCGGCGCCAACGGCGCCGGCAAGTCGACGCTGCTCAATGCCGCCATGGGCCTGCTGCCGGCGCGCGGCCGCATCGTTTTCGACGGCGGCGACATCGGCTCCGTCGAGGCCGAGGATCGCGTCGCGCTCGGCCTCTGCCTCGTCGCCGAGAAGCGCGAACTGTTCGGTGCCATGACGGTCGAGGACAACCTGATCCTTGGCGCCTTTCGCACCGGCCGCAGCCTCGCGGCCGAGACGCTGGCCGAGGTTTTCGCACGCTTTCCGCGCCTCAAGGAGCGCCGCGCCCAGCTCGCCGGCACGCTGTCCGGCGGCGAGCGGCAGATGCTTGCCATGGGGCGGGCGCTGATGAGCCGCCCGCGCCTCCTGATGCTCGACGAACCGAGCCTCGGCCTCGCGCCGAAAGTGGTCGCCGACATCTTCGCCATCATCCGCGATTTGCGTGCCACCGGTGTCGCCATCCTGCTGGTCGAGCAGAACGCCCGCGCCGCGCTGAACGCCGCCGACCGGGCCTATGTCATGGAGCTGGGACGCATCGGCCTGCAGGGTCCGGCCGCAGAACTCGCCAGCGATCCCCGCATTGCCGAGAGCTATCTGGGGCTTGGCGGCTGAGGGCCTGCACCGGCGACAATGCCCTTGAGACGGTCGATGCTTCGCCGGAGCCAGCCGTCGCCGTAGCGCTCGTCGTAGGACATTCGCGATCGGTCTTTGCTCCTATCGATTTCATTCCACGCGACTATGCATCCCGCGGTCATAAGCAGAAGGCCAAGACCCACGCTGGATGTGATCTCAAACATCCACGCGACCGCTGTGGCCACCGCGATGGCGGCAAGCACCAAGAATTTGAACCGAAGATGCCGCCAAAGAGAATCAAAGAAGCCCATCGATTGCTCCGCGCATCGGCACTTTAGGCTCCAATTACTACTTGACCGGTAATCCATCGGCAGAAAAACGGTGCTTCCCGTCATGGCCGGGCTTGTCCCGGCCATCCACGACTTGAACACAACGATGAAGGAAGGCGTGGATACCTGGCACGCGGCCGGGTATGACGAGGTCAATTCCGGCAGGTCGGCATCAACCCGATGATCAAGGCGTACCTGTCGAACATGCCTGAAATCTACCTGACCAGCGTTACGCTGTCAAGGATTTTGATCCTAGGTATTTATCCCGCAACCTTCAGTGCGGCAGGCCCACATAGTTTTCCGACAGGGAGGTCATCGCCGCCTGCGACGCCACCAGATAGGCGAGGTCCGCCTCCTGGATCTTCTGGTCGAACGGCGTCGCGTCGGGAAAGCGGTGCAGCATCGTGGTCATCCACCAGGAGAAGCGCACGGCCTTCCAGATGCGGTTCAGCGCGCGGTCCGAATAGCGGTCGAGCCCGTCATCGGATTTCTCGGCGTAGTGGCCGATGATCCCTTCCGACAGGTAGCGCACGTCGCTGACCGCGAGGTTCAGGCCCTTGGCGCCGGTCGGCGGCACGATATGGGCGGCATCGCCCACCAGAAACAGCCGGCCGAAGCGCAGCGGCTCGGCGACGAAGCTCCGGAGTGGCGCGATCGACTTCTCGAAGGACGGACCGGTGGTGATCTTCTCGGCCGTCTGCGGGTCCACCCGCCGTCGTACCTCGTCCCAGAAGCGCTGGTCGGACCAGTCTTCCACCTTGTCGCCGATCGGGCACTGCACGTAGTAGCGGCTGCGGGTGTTCGAGCGCATCGTACACAGTGCAAACCCACGCGGCGAATTGGCATAGACCAGCTCGTGGTCGGCCGGCGGCACCTCGGCGAGGATGCCGAGCCAGCCGAACGGATAGACCCGCTCGTAGGTGGTCAGCGCCGCCTGCGGCACGCTCTGGCGGGAGACGCCGTGGAAGCCGTCGCAGCCGGCGATGAAGTCGCAGGCGATCTCGTGGGTGACGCCGTCCTTCACATAGGTCACCCGCGGCGAGGCGCCGTCGAAATTGTGCGGCGTGACATTCTGCGCCTCGTAGATCGTCGGCGCACCCGAGGCGGCCCGCGCATCCATCAGGTCGTGGGTCACCTCGGTCTGGCCGTAGATGGTCACCGTTTTGCCGGACGAGGCCGTCAGGTCGATGCGATGCAGCTCGCCGTCGAAGGCGAGCGACAGGCCGTGATGGACGAGGCCATCGCGGTCGAGGCGTTGCCCGAGGCCGGTCTCGCGCAAGAGGTCGGTCGTGCCCTGCTCCAGCAGGCCGGCGCGCACCCGCGCCAGCACATAGTCGGCGCTGCGGTTCTCCAGAATGATCGTCTCGATCCCGGCCCTATCAAGGATATGTCCGAGCAGCAGCCCGGACGGTCCCGCGCCGATAATGGCCACCTGCACGCGCTTCATCGAAATGCCCTTGAACTCATCGCGGAAGGCGGAGCGGCGGTCGGCCGCCGCTCCGTCATTGTCAATTCACCAGCGCCCAGTTGCCGTCCTTCACCGTGATGAGGATGCGGGCGCGGTCGTCGACGCCGTAGCGGTCGGTCTCGGTGAAGTTGAACACGCCCTGGCTGGCGAGAATGTCCTTCTCGGTCAGCATGGCCTTGCGGATCGCCTCGCGGAACTCCTGCGTGCCCGGCCGCGCCGCCTTGATCGCAACCGGCACGACGCGCTCCAGCACCTTGTAGGCGTCGAAGATATGCGCGCCGAACTGGGTGCGGGTGTGCTGGCCGTATTTGCCCTCGTAGGCGGTGACATAGGCGAGGCCCGGCGCCTTCGTGGCCGCGCCGGCAGGCAGCAGTTCCGGCGCGATGACCGGGCCCGAGGCCATGATCACGCCCTCGGCCGAACGTCCCGCGATGCGGATGAAGTCGCGCGTCACCGCGCCGTGGGTCTGGTAGATCGGCCCCTGATAGCCGCGCTCGCGCAGCGCGATCTGCGGCAGTGCCGCGCCCGTGCCGGAGGCGGCGACCAGCACGGCCTGCGGCCGCAGCGAGACGATCTTCAGCGCCTGGCCGGCGACCGAGGTGTCGGCGCGGGCGTAGCGCTCGTCGGCGACGAGCTGCATGCCGCCGGGTTCGGCCTGCGCCTTGAATTCGCGCAGCCACAGGTCGCCCCACGAATCCGAGAAGCCGATCATCGCGACCGTCTTCACGTTGTTCTTCTTCATGTGCTCGAACAGGGCCTTGGCCATCAGCGCCACCGGCTGCGGCATGACCACGCTCCACTTCTGCCGCTCAGGCGGCACCGGGATCGGCGCGAAGGAGAAGTGCGGGATCTGCGCCTCGGCCGCGACATTGGACACGGCGATGCCGGGCGGGGTCGTGGACGAGCCCATCAGCACGTCGACCTTGTCCTGCGTCGCGAAGCGGCGGGCATTGGTGGTGGCGGCGGTCGGGTCGCCGGCATCGTCGAGCACGATGGGGCGGATCTTCACGCCGGCGATCTCGGTCGGCATCAGCTCGACCGAATTGCGGATCGGAATGCCCAGCGCGGCGGCCGGCCCGGTGATCGAAATGGTGATGCCGACCGTCATCTCGGCGGCCTGGCCGAAGGCGCGGCCGGAGAGCCCGGCAAGGCCCAGGGCCGTGCCGCCAAGAAGCGTGCTGCGTCGTGAAAGCGTGATCATCTGAAATCCTCCCGGGGGGTGTCGATGAGCTGCTTGCATGCAGCCCTTTGTCATTTCCGTCAGACAAGCATCCGCCGCCGCCTTTGTCATCGCCCCTCGGCGGAAATGACGCGGGCAGGGCGGGGTTCGGCATAGAGCTCCTCGACCAGGCCAGTGCGCCCGGCGATCACCGCGCGCTGGTTGACCGAGCCCTTGTCGGTCACCTCGCCCCGGTCGATGGAGAGCGGCCCGTCCAGCAGGAGGATGCGGGCGATCCGCGTGGCCGAGCCGGTGGCCGCCGCCGCGAAGGCCGTGAGCCTTTCCGCATAGAGGTCGCGCAGGGCGGCGTCGGCTGCCATGACCTTCAGGTCGGTGGTGTTCTTGAGGTGCGGGCAGGCCTCCCGCACGCCGTCGGGATCGAGGAGGACGATCCCGGCGAGGTCGTCGCGGTCGAGGCCGGCGATCACCACGTCGCGGGTCATCGGTGCGGTCGCCGCGATGAAACGCGCCCTTAAGGGGCCGACGCTGACCCACGTCCCGGTCGCGAGCTTGAAGTCCTCGGCGATGCGGCCGTCGAAATCGAAGCCGCGCGAGAAGTCCGACGGGTCGACCGGCCGCAGTGCGTCGCCGAAGCAGTAGAAGCCTTCCTCGTCGAAGGACTTGGCGGTGACATCGGGCTGGCGCCAGTAGCCGGGGGTGACGTTCGGACCCTTCACTCGCGCTTCCAGCTTGCCGCCGGACGGCACCAGTTTCAGCGCGTTGCCGGCGACCGGCAGGCCGACATGGCCGGAGCGGCTGCCCTGCGGCGTCACCGACAGCGAGAAGGGCGCGGTCTCGGTCGCGCCGAGGCCGGTCAGCATGGGCAGCCGGTGGCCGATCTCCATCACCGCGAGCTCGTCCAGCGCGCGCCAGACATGGGTCGAAAGCGAGGCGCCCGCGAAGAACAGGCATTGCAGCCGCGAGAAGAAGGTTCGCCGAAGGGCAGCGTCGGCGCGCAGATGCGCCACCAGCGACTCGTAGCCCTTCGGCACGTTGAAATAGACCGTCGGCGCGATCTCGCGCAGGTTCCTGATCGTCGCCTCGATGCCGCCGGGCACCGGCTTGCCGTCGTCGATATGGAGCGTGCCGCCATTGTAGAGCACGAGACCGTAATTGTGGTTGCCGCCGAACGTGTGGTTCCACGGCAGCCAGTCGACGATGACCGGCGGCTCCTCCTTCAGGAAGGTCAGCGTCTCGCGCAGCATGACCTGATTGGCGCAGAGCATGCGCTGGGTGTTGATCACCGCCTTGGGATTGCCGGTGGAGCCGGAGGTGAGCAGGAACTTGGCGATGGTCTCGGGGCCGACGGCGGCATGGGCCGCGTCTACGGCAGCATCGTCGATCTCGGCGGTCAGCGCGGAGACCAGCGTCGCCGAGCGACCGGACAGGCTGCCCTGACCGATCGCGACTTCCGTCCCGCCGGGCACGGCCGCCGCGATGGCCGGCGCAAAGGTCTTCGCGTCGTCCGCGAAAACGAGGCCCGGCGTCAGCAGCTCCATCACGTAGCGCAGCTTGGCGAAGTCGCTCGACACCAGCGAATAGGCCGGCGACACCGCGCAGAAGGGCACGCCCGCCATCAGCGCGCCCAGCGCTAGAAGCCCGTGACTTACCGAATTGCCCGAGAGAATGACGAGCGGCCGCTCGGCCGAGAGCCTGCGGCGTATCAGCGCTGTCGCGATGGCGCGAGCCGCCCGCAGCGCCTCGGCATAGGTGACCGGGCGCCAGCTCTCGCCCACGCGCTCGGCGATGAACACCCGGCCGGGCGTTTCGCGCGCCCAGTGCAGCAGGCGGTCGGTGATCCGGTCGGGATAGGGCGGCAGCGCCTCGCGCGGTCGCAGCAATATCGTGCCGTCCGGCCGATGCTCGACATCGACCGCCGGATCGTTGAACCGGAGCGGGCGCAGCGGATGCGCCGTCACGGCATTCATGGCGTCCTCCCTGTCCTCCTCGTGCCGCGCCTCTTGTCGGGCGCGTGCACCTTGTTCCGGTCTAGCCGGGCCTGACCTTGCCCGCCTTCTTCGCGAGGAAATCGCGCATGCGCGTCTTGGCCTCGTCGTCGCCCTGCGCCACGGCGGCCATCAGCGATTCCATCAGCAGGCCCGCCTGCGGGTCGCTGTCGGCGATGCGCGGCAGCGCCTGGATGACGGCGAAATTGGTCATCGGCGCATTGCCGGCCATCCTGGCGGCAAGCTTCTGCGCGAGGTCGAAGCCCTCGCCGGCACCGGCGAGATATTGCGAGAAGCCGAGCGGCACGCCCTCCTCGGCGGAATAGGTGCGGCCGGTGAGCATCATGTCGGCCATCCGCGCCACGCCGACGAGGCGCGGCAGGCGCACCGAGCCGCCGCCGCCGACGAAAATGCCGCGCTGGCCCTCGGGCAGGGCGTAGAACGTGCCGGTTTCCGCGACGCGCACATGGCAGGCGGCCGCCAATTCAAGACCGCCGCCGATCACCGCGCCCTTCAGCGCCGCGACCACTGGCACGGGGCCGAACTGGATACGGTCGAAGGTGCGGTGCCACATGCGCGAATGCAGCATGCCGTCGGTGACGTCGCGCTCGGTCAGTTCGGAGAGGTCGAGCCCGGCGCAGAAATGATCGCCGACGCCGTGGATGACGACCGCGGCAACGCCCTTGGGCAGCGTGGCGAAGCAGCCTTCGAGCGCGAGGACCGTCGCGTCATCCAGCGCATTGCGCTTGGCCGGCCGGTTCAGCCCGACCGTCATGACGCCGCCGCTCACCGTGATGGCGAGCGGACCTGACGCTGGCGCGGCGGCCACGGATATCGGCATGGTCCGGCTCCGGATAGCGATAACAGTTATGTTGCATAACTAAATCCGGACGGCAAGGCGCCGGAGCCTGCGGCTCGCGTGGCGGCCGCCGTTCAGGTCTCATGCTCAATGTGGAAGGGCGTGCCGCGAGTGCCCCCGGGGCGATTCCGGGGCGCGACGAAATCCGGATGCCGGCCGCGCCGAACCTCCGGCTCAGGCGAGCCAGCGCTTGCGGCGGCGATAGTGCTTCACCGCGTGGTAGTCGACCCGCTGGTGGCCGCCGAGATAGGCCTCGGCGACATCGGGATTGGCGCTCAGCACCTCGGCCGTGCCGTTCATCAGGATGCGGCCATTCTCGATCAGATAGCCGGAATGGGCGATCTCCAGCGCCGCGGTCGCGTTCTGCTCGACCAGCAGCACCGCGACGCCCTGCTCGGCGTTGATCTTCTTCACGATGTCGAAGATCTCGTCGACGAGGAACGGCGCGAGGCCGAGGCTCGGCTCGTCGAGCATCAGCAGCTTCGGCTCGGTCATCAGCGCGCGGGCGATCGCCAGCATCTGCTGCTCGCCGCCCGAGAGATAGCCGGCCTTGGCTTTGGCGCGCTGGGCAAGGCGCGGGAAGGTCGCGAACATCTGTTCGATCAGCCGGTTCACCTTGGCGCGGTCGTTGTGCATGGAGGCGGCCGCCAGCAGGTTCTCCTGCGGCGTCAGATGGCCGAACACGCGCCGGCCCTCCAGCACGTGGGCAATGCCGCGCCGGACACGGTCCGGCGGGTCGAGCGCCAGAATGTCTTCGCCGGCGAAGACGACCTCGCCGCGCGAGACCTCGCCGCGCTCGGGCTTCAGGAGGCCGCTCACCGACTTCAGCACCGTGCTCTTGCCCGCGCCGTTGGCGCCGAGCAGCGCCACCAGCCCGCGCTCGGGCACTTCGATGGAAACGCCCTTCACCGCGAGGAAGACGCGGTCATAGGCGACCTCGACATTGTTGAGCATCAGAAGCGACATGGACGGCCTTCGCTGTGGCGGAACCGGGCCGCGCGAACGCGGCCCGATCAGTCAGATGCGGCTCACTTGCCGGTGCGGCGGAACTCTTCCGAGTACTTCTTCACCTCGCCCCAGACGACGTCCTGGTTGGCCGTGAACCAGCCGGTGATAGGCACGAACTTGGTGCCGTCCCACTGGGAGATGCGGCCCTGCCCGCCGCCCTGATGGTCTTCCTTGGTGACGGTGGTGGGCGGCAGCATGCCGTCCGCCGTGAAGTTGGAAATCGAGCGCAGGCCCTCGTTGAGCCAGGCGCCGGTGATAGGGCCGTTCGGCGCCTTCTCGAACGCCTTGCGCACGCCCTCGACCATGAGCGAGGCCATCTGGACACCGTAATTGTAGTAGGCCGTGCCGATCTTGGCCTCGGGACCGGCGCCTTTGCCCTTGGCGACCACCTCGGCAAGGATGTCCTTGATCGGCTTCGGGTCGCGGCCGGAGGCGCAGGGCTCGACCTTCATCACGCCCTTCGCCGCCGCCTTGCCGACCACCTCCATGTCCGATTCCGACATCCAGACGGACGAGGACACACGGTCCATCGGCAGGCCGTTGCGGATGGCTTCGGTCATGGCGACGGTCTGGCCGACGCCGGCGCCCCAGAACATCACGAAGTCCGGGCGCGCGCGGCGCACCTGCGGCCAGATCGCCGCCTGGTCGTTGCCGGGCGGCGTATAGGGGAAGGTCACCAGCTCGAAGCCCTGGCGCTGGGCCAGAACCTGGAGGATCGGCAGCGGCTCCTTGCCGAACGGCGTGTCGATGTGGACGAAGACGATCTTCTTGCCGCGCAGGCTGCCGCCCGCGACCTTGGCGAAGTGGTCGACGATCAGGCCGGCCTGCGTCCAGTAGTTGATCGACAGCGGCAGCACATAGGGGAAGGCCGAGCCATCGGCCGCGTCCGAGCGGCCGGAAAAGGCGGTGATCAGGTTGATCTTGTCCTCCAGCGCGCGCGGCACCAGTGCGCGGGCGACCGGCGTCGACAGGGGATCGCAGAGCACCGCGCCCTCGCGCTTGCCGCGCTCATAGGCTTCGATGGCGCGCGGCAGGTCGTTGGCGTGGTCGGAAACGTCGGCCTGGATGCGGTGGCCGTTCACGCCGCCGCGCTCGTTGATCAGCGTGAAATAGTCCCGCTGGCCCTGGCTGTATTCCGAGGTCACGAACGTATAGATGCGCGTGAAGTCCTGGGCCATCGTGAAGCGGATGACCTTGTCCTGCCCGAAGGCGTGGGACGGGATCAGGGCCGGGGCGGCGAGCGTTGCCGCCGAGCCCGACACGAAGATGCGACGGTTGACTGCCATTGGGTGTTTCCTCCGCCCCGTTGTGATTTGTTGAAGGTCGTCACCGCTGGGCGTGGCGGAACGGCCAGACGAGCATGTAGTTCCTCAGATTGGAGTAGATCTTGGCGAGGCCGAGCGGCTCGTAGAGCAGGAAGCCGATGACCAGCGCGCCGTAGGCGATGAGCGGGATGTGGGCGCGCAGGTCGATGGGGATGGCGAGCCCGAACGAGGTCGCGACGAAGCCCGTCAGGTTGTTCAGCACGATCGGCGCGAACAGGATCAGCGCCGCGCCGAAGAACGGCCCGAGCACGGAGCCGAGGCCACCGACGATGACCATGGCGAGCAACTGGATCGACAGCTCGATATGGAACTGGTCCGGCGAGATGGCGCGCAGGTAGCAGACCGCGAGAACCGAGCCGACCACGCCGCCGATGAACGACGAGACCCAGAAGGCCAGCAGCTTGTACTTGAACACGCTGACGCCGAGGATCTGGGCGGCGTAGTCCTTCTCGCGCACGGCGGCCAGCGCTCGGCCGAAGCTGGTGCGGCCGACATTCAGCATGAACAGCGTGATCAGGAAACAGATGAACAGCGCGAAGTAATAGGTCTCGGTGTCGCCACGCAGGCTGATCCCGAGGAAGCGCACCGGCGGCACCTGGATGGTCGCCAGCGAGCCGCCGGAAATGGCCGGCGTCTGCGAAATGACGAAATCGACGATGTACTGCATGGCGAGCGTCGCCATGGCGAGGTAGATGCCTTTCACCCGCAGCGCCGCCGCGCCGAAGACGATGCCGATGGACGCCGACAGGAGGCCGCCGCCGATCATGGCGATCTCCAGCGGCACGCCCGCGCGCACCATATGGACCGAGCCATAGGCGCCGATGGCCATCACCGCGCCGTAGCCGAGATGGATCTGTCCCGCGCCGCCCATCAGGAGGTTGAGGCCGAGCGCGGCCGAGGTCCAGATCAGCCAGGGAATGAGGTAGCCGGCAAGGTAGAAGCGGTCGAGCAGGAAGGGCGCCGCGACCAGAATCACCAGAACGGTGACGATGAGGAAGCGGTCGAAGCCGAGGGGAAAAAGCTGCCTCTCGTCCTGGTAGCGGGTGTGGCGGATGCCGGCGCGGCGATAGAACATGGTGGCCTCACACGCGCTCGATATGCTCGCGGCCGAACAGGCCGTGAGGCTTCAGGAGAAGCGTCAGGAGGATGATCACCGAGGCGACGATATCGCGGGTGCCGCCGCCGACCAGCGGGTCGATGATGCCGGTCGCGAGGCTCTCCGCCACGCCGACGATCAGCCCCGCCAGCAGCACGCCCGGAATGGAATCGAGCCCGCCGAGAATGGCGATGGCGAGCGCCTTCACGAGCAGAAGCGACAGCGACCAGTCGACGCCCTGCGTCGCGCCCCAGAGGATGCCGGCGGAGGTCGCCATGACCGCGCCGAGGCCCCAGGCCACCGCGATGGCGCGCTCGACCCGGATGCCGACCGACCACGACGCCGTCTGGTCGTCGGCGACCGCCCGCATGACCACGCCGTAGCGCGAGTTGAAGAAGGCGAGCGACAATACGATCAGGCCGAGCGAGATGACGCCGCCAATCAGCGTCGCGCGGTTGATCAGGAGCTCGCCGAGAAACAGCGGCGCCTGCGGAATGCCGATGTCGAGGCGCTTCACCGCCGCGCCGAACACGCCGGGCATCAGGCCGCGCAGCATGATCTCGATGCCGAGCGTGAGCATGATGGTCATGATCACCGGCTGGCCGATCATGCGGCGCAGCGCGAGGCGCTCCACCATCATGCCGGCGAAGAACATGACGACCAGCGCCAGGGCGATGGCGATCCACATCGGCGCGCCGAGCCCGGCCGCGATCGCCCAGGTGACATAGCCGCCGGTCATCGCCATCGCGCCCTGCGCAAGGTTGACGAGGCCGGAGGTCTTGTAGATCAGCACAATGCCGAGCGAGACGAGGGCGTACATCAGCCCGACGAAAAGGCCGGAAACGGCGAGTTCCGCGATGAGGATATAGTCCATCAGGCCGGAACCTCCGTTATCGTCAGGGTGCGGCGGATGACGCCGCGCTCGCCGCTTTCGTAGGTGATCGTCGCGTCGTAGACGGTCTCCCGCGCATCGCTGTAGAGCGCCGCGATCAGCGGCTCGTAGGTCGTCTCGATGATGTTGCGGCGGAGCTTGCGCGTGCGCGTGATCTCGCCGTCGTCGGCATCGAAATCCTTGTGCAGGTTGACGAAGCGGCGCACCCGCAGCGTCGCCGGCTGGGTCTCGTTGACATGGGCGACGACGCTGCCGATGAGCTCCTGTACCTGAGGCTTCTGCGACAGGTCCGCATAGGAGGTATAGGAGATGCGCCGCTCCTCGGCCCAGTGGCCGACCGCCTCGAAATCGATGCAGACGATGGCGGTGAGGATGTCGCGGCCGGCCCCCAGCACAGCGACGTTGCGGATGTAAGGCGAGAACTTCAGCCGGTTCTCGATGAAGTTCGGGATGTAGCGCTCGCCGTTCGCGGTGCGCACCACTTCGCTGACGCGGCCGAGCACGATCAGGTCGCCGTCCTCGTCCAGCCGTCCGGCGTCGCCGGTATGCAGCCAGCCGTCGGCGATGGCCTTGGCCGAGGATTCCGGATCGTCGTAGTAGCCGTCGATGACCGAGGGCGAGCGGACGAGGATTTCACCCGAGTCGTCGATCCTGATCTCGACGCCCTGCATGGGACGGCCGACCGTGTGCAGCTTGACCGTGCCCTCGCTCTGGGCGGCGGTCAGCGCGCAGGTTTCGGTCTGGCCGTAGAACTGCTTGAGCCGGATGCCCAGCGCCCGGAAGAACAGGAACGTGTCCTCGCCCAGCGCCTCGCCGCCGGTGAAGGCGCGCTCGGCGCGCGCAAGGCCGAGATAGTCGCGCAGCGGCGCATAGACGAGCGCGTCGCCGACCGCGTGGACGAGGCGCTCCGGCAGCGTCGGGCTGCCGCCTGCGAGGCGCTTCTTCTCCAGCGCCACGGCGCGCGGCATGAACGTGTCGAACAGCTTCCGCTTCAGCGGCGTGGAGTTCTTGATGCCGACCTGGATGCGGGTCAGCATCTGGTCCCAGGCGCGCGGCGCCGCAAGATAGAAGGTCGGCGAGACCTCGCGCAGGTCGTGGAGCACCGTTTCCTGCCGCTCGGGGATGTTGATGGTCGCGGTCAGCATCAGTCCCGCGCCGAGCGTGAAGACGAAGTCGCCGACCCAGGCCGTGGGCAGATAGGCGAACAGTTCCTCGTGCTGGTGGAAATAGCCCGAGGCGGCCGCGTTCAGCACGCCGCGCGTGACGTTGCGGTGGCGCAGCGGGATGCCCTTGGGCTGGCCGGTCGTGCCGGATGAATGCAGCAGCACGGTAATGTCGTCGGCACCCGGGCGTCCCACCAGTTCCGCGACCAGACCGGGCTCCCGCTGCAGGCGCGCGCGGCCTTCCGCGATCAGCGCCTCGATGGAGAGAATGCCATCGTCCCCGTAGGCGGCGAGACCGCGCTCGTCGTCATAGGCGATGGTGGTCGGCCGGCCGATCTTGCCGCGCAGTTCCAGCAGCTTGTCGACCTGCTCCTGATCCTCGGCGAAGGCGACGGTCGGCGCGCCGTGGCGTGTGGCGGCGATCAGCTCGTCCAGCGGAATGTCGGGATAGCAGGGCGAGGGATAGGCGCGCAGCATGTTCGCGGCCATCATCGCGTAGTAGAGGCGCGGGCGGTTGTCGCCGATCACAGTGAGAGCGGCGCCGGCTTTCAGCCCACGCGCTTCGAGGCCGGCGGCGATGGCGGCCGTCTCCTCCAGCACCTCGACCCAAGTCTGTTCCTGCCAGACGCCGTACTTGCGCTCGCGGAACGCGACCCGGCCGCCGAACTCGGCGGCGTTGCGGGCGAGCGCCGCGACGAGCGTCGCCGGCTGGCCGTCCTGCATCTTCGGCCAGGCGATGGCGGCGGGCGGTGTCGCGTGCGCGGTCATGACGCCACCGCCTGCTGCTGGTGGCGCTTGGCGGCGCGCTCGCCGAGATAGGCGGAGACCACCTTCGGATGCGCGATGGCCTCCTGCGGCGGACCCTCCGAAATGATCTCGCCGTAGCTCAGCACCACGACGCGGTCGCAGATGGCGGTCACCACGTCCATGTGGTGCTCGATGATAAGGATGGTGACGCCGCGCTCCTCACGGGCATCGAGGATGAAGCGCGCGATATATTCCTTCTCCTCCTGGTTCATGCCGGCCATGGGCTCGTCGAGGATCAGGAAGCGCGGCTCGGCGACCAGTGCGCGGGCAAGCTCCACCCGCTTCTGCAGGCCGAGCGGGATGACATCCACGGGCTCGTCGCGGATGTCCTGGAGCTGCATGAACTCGATGACCTCCTCGACGATGCGGCGGTTGGCGAGTTCCTCCCTCTGCGCCCACCACCAGTAGAACAGCGTGCCCAGCGCCGAGGGGTGCATGTGGGTGTGGCGGCCGATCAGGATGTTGTCGAGCACGCTCATGCCCTTGAACAGGGCGAGGTTCTGGAAGGTGCGCGCGACGCCCTTGCGGGCGATGAGGTGGGGCGCGACATGCGTGATGTTCTCGCCGAACAGCGTCACCGTCCCGGCCTCCGGCGGATAGAAGCCGGTGACGACGTTGACGAGGGTCGTCTTGCCCGAGCCGTTCGGGCCGACGAGGCCGAAGATCTCACCCTCGCGGACGTTCAGCGTCGCGCCCTTCAGCGCCTTCAGGCCGCCGAAGGAGCGCTCGATGGCGTCGCAGGCAAGGACGACGGGACGATCCGCAAGGGAATGGCTGGACGTCGGTGTGCCGTTTGTGGTCATCGCGCCCTCACATCCTGAAGACGCCGTAATGGGGATCGCCGCCCGGCGCGTTGAGCGCGGCCGAAAGGGTGATCGCCAGTGCGTTGCGGGTATCGACGGGGTCGAGAATGCCGTCGTCCCAGATCTCCGAGGTCGAGTAATAGGCGCTCGACTGCCGCCGGTACTCCTCCAGGATCGGTTCGCGGATGGCGGCGATGCCGGCCGCGTCCAGCTTCTCGCCGTGGCGGGCGAGCTGGCGCAGCTTGATGTCGGCGAGCACGTTGGAGGCCTGCTCGGCGCCCATCACCGAAATCTGGCTCTGCGGCCACATGAACAGGAAGCGCGGATCGAAGGCGCGGCCGGACATGCCGTAATTGCCGGCGCCGAACGAGCCGTTGACGACGACGGTGATCTTCGGAACCTCGAGGCCGGCCACCGCCATGATCATCTTGGCGCCGTCCTTGGTGATGCCGCGATGCTCGTAGTCGCGGCCGACCATGTAGCCGGTGATGTTCTGCAGGAACAGGATCGGCGTCTTCTTCTGGTCGCAGAGCTGCATGAAATGCGCGCCCTTGAGCGTGGAGTCGTTGAACAGGACTCCGTTATTGGCCAGGATTCCGACAGGACAACCCCAGACATTGGCGAATCCGCAGATGAGGCTGGTGCCATAGGCCGGCTGGTATTCGTGGAAGCGCGAGCCATCGACGATGCGGGCGATCACCTCGCGCATGTCGAACTGCACCTTGATGTCGCGCGGAATGATCCCGTAGAGCTCGGCCGGGTCGTAGGCCGGCGGCTCAGGCGCGGCCCATTCCACGGCTGCCTTGGCGCGCTTCGGGAAGGTGCCGACGATTTCGCGCGCGATGGCGATGGCGTGCCGCTCGTTGGTCGCGGGATAGTCGGCGGTACCGGAAATGCGGGTGTGGACGTCGGCGCCGCCGAGTTCCTCGACGGTGACCTCCTCGCCGGTCGCTGCCTTCACCAGCGGCGGGCCGCCGAGGAAGATCGCGCCCGTGCCCTTGACGATGACATTGTATTCGGAGAGCGCCGGCACATAGGCCCCGCCCGCCGTGCAATGGCCGAGTACGATGGCGACCTGCGGAATGCCCATCTTCGACAGGATCGCCTGATTGCGGAAAATGCGCCCGGCGAGATAGCGGTCGCCGAAGAGTTCGGCCTGCAGCGGCAGGAAGCCGCCGGCGCTGTCGCAGAGATGCACCACCGGCAGGCGGTTCTCGATGGCGATGTCGAGCGTCCGGACGATCTTCTTCACCGAGAGCGGATACCAGGCGCCGCCCTTCACGCTGGCATCGTCGGCGTGGATGATCACTTCGCGGCCGGAGACGATGCCGATGCCGGAGACGATGCCGGCGCCGGGAACGTCGCCCTCATAGGCCTGGTTGGCCGCAAGCGTCGACAGTTCCAGGAACGGCGTGCCGGGGTCGAGCAGCGCCTCGATCCGGTCGCGCACGAACATCTTGTTTTGCCGCGCGAGGCGATCGAGGTCGCGCTGTGGGCGCTCGCGGCGCGCGCGATCCTGAGCCGATTTCAGGCCAGCGGCGAGGCCGCGATTGTGCGCGACGTTGGCGG
Source organism: Phreatobacter sp. (assembly GCF_016793595.1). Taxonomy (GTDB): domain Bacteria; phylum Pseudomonadota; class Alphaproteobacteria; order Rhizobiales; family Phreatobacteraceae; genus Phreatobacter. The sequence continues at coordinate 400,115 of NZ_JAEULY010000015.1, read as the reverse complement.
TAAACTCCGCCGAGCGCGTATCGATGGACGAGACGATCCGGCGCATGTCAGGCCGCCTCCGCCGCAAGGGTTACGAGAACCGCGTCGCGGTCGAAGCTCTGGCCGGCCGAAACATGGATGTCGGCGACGACGCCGTCGTGCCAGGCGCGGATGGTGGTCTCCAGCTTCATGCTCTCGATGACGACGAGCGCATCGCCGGTCGCGACCTTCTGCCCGGCGGTCACATCGATCCGCACGACGGTGCCCGGCATGGGCGCGCGCGCGACATCCGCGCCGCTGCCCGCATCGCCATCGGCGAAGCGTCGCGCGGGATCGAGATGGCGCAGCATGTAATTGCCGCCGGCCACGTGGACATGAATGGTCTCGCCGTCGAGGACGACAAGCGCCTTCTCGGTGAGGCCGTCGATGTCGAGCACCGCATCGGAACCACGCTTGGCCAGAGCGACACGCGCTTCGCCTGCGTCGCCATGCAGCCGGTAGGTGTCGCCGTCCCGCGCGAGCCAGACCTCGGTCTCGATGCCGCCGATCTCGAAGGCGTGGCGCATCAGTTCCTCCACCCGCCCATGGCGGCATATAGCGGCGGCACGGCATCCGCGCCGTCGCGGATCGCGCGCGTCGCCAGCGCCGCGATGGCCACGAGCCTGCGGCGCAGGTCGGGAGCGATCTCCGGATCGGCGGCAAGCGCGGGATTGGCGTCGAGCCAGCCGGTATGAACTTCGCCAGCGGCGAAGGCGGGATCGGCGACGAGCCGGTCGAGAAAGCCGATATTGGTCTCGCAGCCGAGCAGGGCGAAGTCGGCCAGCGCCTTGCGCGCCCGCGCGATGGCCTCGCCCCGGTCCGGCGCGTGGACGATCAGCTTCGCGAGCATGGGGTCGAAATTGGTGGTGACGCGCTGGCCCTCGGCGATGCCGATATCGACGCGCACGCCCTCACCGGACGGAAGCCGCAGCGCCAGCACCGAGCCGGTCGTCGGCGTGAAGCCGCGTGATGCCGACTCGGCATAGATGCGCAGCTCGATGGAATGGCCGTTCGACCGGATGTCGTTCTGCGCGAAGGTCAGCCTTTCGCCGGCCGCCACGCGCAGCTGCGCTTCGACCAGGTCGATGCCTGTGACCATTTCGGTCACCGGGTGCTCGACCTGCAGGCGCGTGTTCATCTCGAGGAAGTAGAACTCGCCGCGGCCGTAGATGAACTCGACCGTGCCGGCATTGCGATAGCCGGCCGCGCGGGCAATGCCGGCCGCCGCATCGCAGATGCGCCGGCGCTCGTCGGCGCTGAGGCCGGGCGAGGGCGTCTCCTCGACGATCTTCTGGAAGCGCCGCTGGACCGAGCACTCGCGTTCGCCGAGATGGACGACGGTGCCGTGGGCATCGCCCATCACCTGCACCTCGATGTGGCGCGGCTGCTCGACGAAGCGCTCGACATAGAGCCGGCCGTCGCCGAAATAGCGCTCGCCCTCGCTGCGTGCCTGCGCGATCTCCTGTTCGAGCACCGCCATGTCGCGGACGATGCGCATGCCCTTGCCGCCACCGCCGGCGGACGGCTTGACCAGCAGCGGGGCGCCGAGTGCGCGGGCGCGCGCCACGAACGTCGCGGGATCATCGTCCTCGATCGCCGATGGCGCGACGGGAAAGCCCTTGTTCGCGACGAAGGCGCGGGCGCGCACCTTGTCGCCCATCAGGTCGATGGCCTCCGGCGTCGGGCCGACGAAGGCGATGCCCGCCTGCGCGACCGCGCGCGCGAAGGCCGCATTCTCCGACAAAAACCCGTAGCCGGGATGGATGGCGCCTGCGCCGGTCTTGCGCGCGGCGTCGATGATCTGCGCGCCGTCGAGATAGGCGGCGACGCCGGTCTTGCCGTGGATCGGAACGACGACATCAGCGGCCGCCGTCGCGGGCGATCCGTGGTCGGCCTCATGGGCGACGACGACGGTGCGCAGCCCCAGCCGCTTCGCCGTGCGGATGATCCTGAGCGCGATCTCGCCGCGATTGGCGACCAGCAGCGCATCGAAGGGAAGGGCGCTCATTGGCCGGTCCTTTCCGGTCGCGCCATCAGGCCGTAGCGCAGCAACTCGACCAGGCCCCCGGCGGTGGCGTCGATGTCGAGGGGGCGGCCATTCACGGCGGCCCAGGTGCGGTGCTCGATGGCGCCGAAGATCACGTCGCGCACGAGGCGCATCTCGATGTCCGCGCGCACCTCGCCCTTGGCGATTCCGCTTTCGATGATGCCCACGAGGATCGACGTGTAACGCCGGTTGAGCTGCTGCACGGGCGAGCCCTGATAGTCGGCGGCCGTCCGTACTTCCGAAATGAACAGGCGGCAGGCGTCGGTATCGTGGACGAAGGCCTCGATATGCCGATGGATGATGTCGTGCAGGCGTTCCTCGAAGGGGGCATCGCGCGCGGCAATGGCTTCGAGGTCGACCATGGTGCGCTCGTAGAACTCGGTCAGCACCGCGTTCAGGAGATCGCGCTTGCTCGCGAAGTAGCGATAGACGAGGCCGTCGGAGACGCGCGCCGCGCGGGCGATGTCGGCAATGGATGTGCCCTCGAAGCCGCCCTTGGCGAAGGCTCCGCGCGCCGCGGCAAGGATCGAGTCGCGCCGATCCTGCATCTTCTGAGCGCTGATCACGGGCATGCGCGTGCAGCAAGCGCGGTGGTGCCGCGCTCCTCCCTGTCCGTTGCGTTCCTCCTCGGCTGCGCCTCTGTCGAATGCCTTCCTCGCGAAAGGCCCGGGCGCTTGCCAAGATGGGAATACTGAATATCATTCACTGAAGCATGTCAACACGCCGCAACAGGCGGAACCGTCCTGGGGAGGACACCATGACCACGGCCACCGCCGAGGGGCGCAACAGCCCCTATTCCGCCTTCGACCTGACGCCCGACCAGCGCGAGATTCTCGATCTTGCATCGCGCTTTTCGCAGGACGAGCTGCTGCCGCTGCAGCAGCGGATGGACGACGAGGAATGGTGGCCGCCTGAGGCCATGCCGAAGCTCGCGGAGATGGGTTTTCTTGGCGTCACGGTGCCCGAGAGCCTCGGCGGCTCGGGCTCGGATTTCTTCACGTCGGGCCTGATCACGCAGGGGCTCGCGCGCTACAATCCGGCCGTCGCGCTGTCCTACGTGGCGCACGAGAACCTTTGCCTCAACAACATCGCGCGCAATGCCGGCGAGGCGGTGAAGAAGCGCTTCGTGCCCGGCCTTTGCGACGGCACGAAGATCGGCGCGCTGGGGCTGACGGAGCCCGGGGCGGGCTCCGATGCGCTCGGCTCCATGGCGACGACGGCGCGCCGCGACGGCGACGACTACGTGCTCAACGGCCGCAAGCTCTACATCACCAACGGCCCCGTGGCGGACCTCGTCCTCGTCTATGCCAAGACCGACAAGGCGAAGGGCGCCAAGGGCATTTCCGCCTTCGTGGTGGAGAAGGGCACGCCGGGCTTCGCTGTGGCGCAGAAGCTCGACAAGATGGGCTTTCGCGGTTCGACCACGGCCGAGCTGACCTTCGACGATTGCCGCGTGCCGGCGACGAACATGGTGGGCGATGAGAACCGCGGCGTTGCCGTCGTGATGAGCGGCCTCGACCTCGAACGCGCCATCGTCGCCATGATCAATGTCGGCATGGCCGAGCGCGCGCTCGATCTCGCCATCGACTATGCGAAGACGCGCCAGCAGTTCGGCAAGACCATCGGCGAGTTCCAGCTGGTGCAGGGCAAGCTGGCGGAGATGTATGTCACGGTCGAGGCGATGAAGTCGCTCTGCTACCGCACGCTGGCGCAGGCCAACGACCTCGGCGAAGGCGACGGCGGGCGCGGCGAGATCCACAAGGTCACCGCCGCCGCCATCATGTTCGCCGCCGAGGGATGCACGCGGGTCATCGGCGATGCGGTTCAGATTTTCGGCGGCGCCGGCTATATGCGCGAGACCGAGGTCAACCGCCTGTATCGCGCCTCGAAGCTGCTGGAGATCGGGGCAGGCACGACCGAAATCCGCAAGCTGATCATCGCGGGCGAACTGCTGCGGAGCTGAGCTTCGTCAGTTCGCGAACTTCGCCGGTCGCCGCTCGATGAAGGCTGTGATGCCCTCGCGGAAATCGGCCGTGCCGGCGCGCTCCACGAACGACGCCTTTTCCGCATCGAGCTGGGCGTCGAACGAGGCCGACACCGCATCGCCGACGAGCCGCTTCACCGCGGCCGTGGTTGCGGCGGAAGCTCCCTCGAACGTCGTGGCAAGGGCAATCGCGGCCTGTTCCGCCTCGCCGGCGGGCACGACCCGGTTGACGAGGCCCCAGGCGAGCGCGGTCCTGGCGTCGACCCGCTCGTTGGTCAGCAGAAGGTCGAGCGCGCGCCGGCGCCCGACAAGTTGTGCCAGCGACCATGACAGGCCACATCCGGGCTGGTGCCGAGCTTCGTATAGGCCGCGAGGAAGGTCGCATCCTCCGTCGCGACGACCAGGTCGCAGCCAACCGCCAGCGAGAAGCCGCCGCCCGCGACCGGTCCATGGACGGCCGCGATCACCGGCTTCGGCATCAGCGCGATGCCGCGCAGGGCGGTGTGGAACAGGTCGATGAGGTCGGCTGCCGATTCCGACGCACCCGCGAGATCGCCATGAAACAGGCTGAGATCGCCGCCGGCGCAGAAGGACCGGCCGGTGCCGGACAGCACCACCGCCCGAACGGCGTCGAGATCGGCCGCCGCATCGACCGCCGCGACGAGGCCACGGCCCATGGCCGGATCGAGCACGTTGAGCTGCTTCGGGCGGTTCAGCCTGATGACCGCCACCGAGCCGACAATATCGAACAGGACGGGGCTGTCGGGCGATTGATCGGTCATGGCTTCCTCCATCCGGCTGGTGGCGCCAGCCTCTCATGCCCTTGCAAGACGAGCAATTTGCGGTACAGTCCATGAAAAATGAATGATATTCAATAGGGAGAGAAACGATGGGCGAGGTCCGCCTTGAGCAGCGCGGTGCGGTGCTGTGGCTCGTCATCGACCGCGAGGAAAAGCGCAACGCGCTGGATGATGCGGTTCTTGCCGAGCTGATCGCCGGCGTCGAGGAAGCCGGCCGCCGCGAAGGTGTCCGCGCCCTGGTGCTGACTGGCGCGGGCGGAAAGGTCTTCTGTGCCGGCGGCAACCTGAAATCCGATGCGGACGGCGATCCCTTCCGCGTCGATCCGAACCGTCTCGACAATCCGGTTGCGATCCTTCTGCGCGCGCTCGAGAACTGTCCCGTGGCGACCATCGCGCGGGTCAACGGCCACGCGCTCGGGGGCGGTTTCGGTCTCGTCTGCGCCTGCGACTTCGCCATTGGCGCGGACCATGTCCGGCTCGGCACGCCGGAAGTCACGCTCGGCCTGTTCCCGCTGATGATCCTGCCCTCCATGCTGAGGGTCCTGTCGCGCCGCGATGTCATGCGCCTCTCGGCCACCGGCAAGCCGGTCTCGGCGGCGGAAGGCGTTGCCATCGGCGCATTGAGCGAGGCCGTGCCGGCGGCTGATCTGGACGCCCGTATCGACGAACTGGTCGCGACGCTTTCGGGCGGCGCGCCGACGGCCATGCGCTTCGGCCGCAGGGCCCTGAACACGATCGCCGAAATGCCCTATCTCGACGGCGTCGAATATGCCCAGCGCGTGCTGCCGCTGCTGGCCAGGACCGACGATGCCGTGGAGGGCTTCAAGGCGTTCAACGAGCGCCGCCAGCCCCGCTGGGTGGCGTCATGAGCGCGGAACGGATCGTCCGCATCGGCGGTGCTGCCGGGTTCTGGGGCGACAGCCCCGAGGGCGCCCGCCAGCTCGTGACGCGCGGCAATATCGACTATCTCGTCTTCGACTATCTCGCGGAGATCACGCTGGCGCTGCTCGCACGCATCCGCGCGAGGAAGCCCGATCTCGGCTATGTCCCGGACTTCGTGGAGGTCGTCGGTGGTCTGCTGCCGGAGATCACGGCGCGCGGCATCAAGGTCGTCTCGAATGGCGGCGGCATGAACCCTCAAGGCGCGGCGGTGGAACTCGCGCGCCGGTCTGCCGCGCTCGGCCTGTCCCCGAAGATCGCCGTCGTCACCGGCGACGATGTGCTGCCCCAGATTGAGGCGATCCGCGCGGCGGGAACAACGGAGATGTTCACGGGCGCGCCGATGCCGGAGCGTTTCGCCAGCGCCAATGCCTATCTCGGGGCGGGCCCCATCGCGGCGGCGCTCGCCAAGGGTGCCGATATCGTCATCACCGGCCGTTGCGTCGATTCCGCCGTCACGCTCGGCGCGCTGATGCATGAGTTCGGCTGGGGCGCGGGTGACTATGACAAGCTCGCTGCGGGCAGCCTTGCCGGTCACCTCATCGAATGCGGCGCGCAGGTGACGGGGGGCATCGCCACCGACTGGGCCGAGGTGCCGGGCTGGGACGATATGGGTTTCCCGGTCGTCGAGTGCCACGCCTCTGGCGAATTCGTGGTGACGAAGCCGGATGGCACCGGGGGCCGCATCACGCCGCTGACGGTGGCCGAGCAGATGCTTTACGAGATCGGCGATCCCGCCGCCTATCTCCTGCCCGACGTCGCCTGCGACTTCCGCACGGTGACGATGGTGCAGGACGGGCCGGATCGCGTCCGCGTCGCGGGTGCCAAGGGCCGCCCGCCTTCCGGCATGCTCAAGGTCAGCGCGACTTACCCCGACGGTTTCCGCACCATCGGAACGGTCACGATCGGCGGGCGCGATGCCGCGGCCAAGGCGGCGCGCGCGGGCGAAGCCATCCTGAAGCGCGCCAGCCGCCTGATTGCCGAAGCCGGCCACGCCGATTTCACCGAGACCTCCGTCGAAGTGCTCGGCAGCGAGGCGACCCATGGCGACAACGCTCGGCCCGAAGCGCGCGCCAGCCGCGAGGTCGTTCTGAAGATCGCCGCGCAGCACGCGCAGGAGAAGCCGCTGGCGATTCTCGCTGGCGAAATCGCGCCGGCCGCCACCGCCATGGCGCAGGGGCTCACCGGCTTCTTTGCGGGCAGGCCTGGCGTGCAGCCGGTGTTTCGCGGCTATTCGTTCCTCGTGCCGGCCGACAGTGTCACGGCGAGGGTGGCCATTGGCGACGAGAGCTTCGTCGTCGAGGCCCCGAAGGGAGGGCCAAGCGATCCCGCGCCGGTCGAGATGGCAGGGGTGGCGACGGTTCGTGGCGAAGCAGCGACGCTGCCGCTCGTTGCCCTCGCGGTCGGACGCAGCGGGGACAAGGGCAATTCCGCGAATATCGGCGTGATCGCGCGCCGCGCCGATGACCTGCGGCTGATCAAGGCGGCGCTGACGCCCGAAGCGGTCAAGAATTACTTCCGCCAGACCGGCGTCACCCGCGTCGAGCGCTTCGACCTGCCCGGCATCGCCGCGCTCAATTTCGTGCTGCACGACTGCCTCGGCGGGGGAGGCGTCGCCTCGCTGCGCATCGACCCGCAGGGCAAGGCCTTCGCGCAGATGCTGATGGACTTCCCCGTTCCCGTTCCCGCCGGCTACGAGCCGCCGGCCCGCGGAGGCTGACCTGATGACCGATGCCGCATCCCACGATCCGCTCACCGCGCCGCTGACCTATCGCGAGGACCTGCTGAAGGATCAGGTCGTGCTTGTTTCGGGAGCCGGCAGCGGTATCGGCAAGGCCATCGCCATCCAGTGCGGCCGGCTGGGTGCGAAGGTCGTGATCTGCGGCCGCAAGGTCGAGAAGCTGGAGGCGACCGCCGCCATGCTGCGTTCCATCGGCGCGGAGGCGATGGTGCGGCCGGCGACCATTCGCGACGCGGAGGATGTCGACCGGATGCAGGCCGAGATCTGGGACCGTTTCGGCCGGCTCGATCATCTCGTCAACAATGCCGGCGGCCAGTTTCCGCAAGCTGCCATCGACTATTCGGTGAAGGGCTGGAACGCCGTCATCGACACCAATCTCAACGGCTCCTGGTACATGATGCAGGCGGCCGCGAAGCGCTGGCGCGACGCCGGGCAGGCCGGCTCCATCGTCAATATCGTCACGGTGGTCTGGCGGGGCATGCCGGGGGTTGCGCACACCTGCGCCGCGCGCGCGGGCGTGATCTACCTGTCCAAGACCCTCGCCATCGAGTGGGCGCCGCTGAACATCCGGGTGAATTGCGTCGCGCCGGGAGCCATCGCCACGGAAGGCATGGACGTCTATTCCGAGGAAGCCCAGCGCGACCTGCCGAGCTCGAACCTGATGCAGCGGTTCGGCGCGGCGCGCGACGTCGCCGACGCCGTCACCTATCTGGTCGGTCCGAGCGGCGCCTTCGTCACCGGCGAGGTGATGGTCGTCGATGGCGGCAACCAGGTCTGGGGCGACCAGTGGACCATTCCGCGCCCGGACTATTTCCGGCAGGGTCGCTGACGCCGGGCTCCGCGAAGGGACGCGCGACCTATCGCCACGCGCATCACAGCAGTCGATGCCGGGTGCAGTTCGCCACGCGCGATGCGGGAGGAAATGCACGTTTTCCCGCAAGGTCATGCACGAACCGAAAGTTCCCCACCTTAGCGCCTCGTCGCGACAAATCTACCCCGGCCCGAACGAAGGAGCCCGGCGCGTCCACAGCTTGCACGGCGGCGAAACAGCGTGCCAGTTTCCGAAACGATCGTATTGGAGACTGCATGCCAATCCTTCCCAAGGCCGATGTCGTTCTGCGCGGCGGCCGCGTTTTCGTCGCCTATGGTGAGCCCGTCGCGGAGGCCGTGGCCCTGTGGAGCGGCAAGGTGCTGGCGGTCGGCTCGTCCGCCGACATCGAGCCTTTGATCGGACCGGCCACGAAGGTCGTCGAACTGCGCGGCCGGCTGGCCACGCCGGGCCTGTTCGAGGCCCATGCCCATCTCCTGCCCATGGGCGTGTCCATGGCCGAGGTCGATGCGCGGCCCCAGGCCGCCAACACGCTCGACGGGCTTCTGAACCTCATTCGCGAGGCCGCGAAGACCAGGAAACCCGGCGAATGGATTCTCGCGCGCGGGTATGATCACTTCCAGCTCGACGTGCGCCGGCACCCCCACCGCACCGAACTTGATGCGGCGGCGCCCGACAACCCGGTCTATCTCGTCCGCACCTGCGGTCATCTCGCGGTGGTCAACTCGCTGGCGCTGAAGCTCGCAGGCGTCACCAAGTCTTCTCCGGTTCCGGCCGGCGGCGCCATCGAGCAGGTCAACGGCGATCTGACCGGTCTTCTCGCCGAGAATGGCCGGCTGCCGGTCAAGGCTGTGCTGCCGGCGGCCTCCGACGAGGAGCTGGTCGCCGCCATCGAGCGCGGCGCGCAGTACATGAACTCCTTCGGCATCACGTCGACCATGGACGCCGCCGTCGGCATTCACTCGAAATACCGCGAGATCGTCGCCTATCGCACGGCGGTCCGCACCGGCCGTCAGCCGATCCGCGTCACCCAGTGCCTGCTCGACATCCCCGACGGCATTCTCGACCAGTGCCACGGCGAGGGCCTGATCACTGGCTCGGGCGACGACATGCTGCGCATCGGCCCGGTGAAAATCTTCACGGACGGCTCCGCCGGCGGCAAGACCGCCGCGATGACCGCGCCTTACGAGGGCGAGGAGCAGACCCACGGCATCTACTGCCTGACCGACAAGGAAATGGAAGAGGCGACCATGGCCGTGCATGCGCGCGGCTATCAGCTCGCCGTCCACGCCATCGGCGACGGCGCCATCGAGCAGACGCTGGTCGCGACGGAGAAGGCGCTGGCGAAATACCCCGACGCGGATCGCCGCCACCGGATCGAGCATTGCGGCTTCAACACGATGGATCAGATGAAGCGCATGCGGCGCGCCGGCATCGAGCCCGTGCCGCAGCCGGTCTTCATCTACGATTTCGGCGATCTCTATCAGTCGGTCATGCCGGACGAGCGTCCGGCGACCAGCTATCCCATGAAGACCTGGATCGACATGGGCTTCAGCCCGGCCGCCTCGACCGACGCGCCGGTCTGCGACGCGAATGTCTGGCCGAATTTCTACACCATGCTGACGCGCAAGACGTCTCGTGGCACGGTGGTCGGCGGCGGCGAGGCGATCTCGATCGAGCGCGCCATCCAGGCCTATACGGAATTCGGAGCCTACGTGAACAAGTGCGAGGACCATCGCGGAACGCTCAGGCCCGGCCAGGCGGCCGATGTGGCGGTGTTCTCGCGCGACCTGCTGACGGCGACGCCGGAGCAGCTGCTGTCCGGGACGCGCTGCGACCTGACCATTCTCGGCGGCGCCTGCGTCCACGACGCGACCGGCGAATGGAAGGGCTGACCGGATGGGCACCCATCTGATCCATCGGGCGGTTTTGTCTGTACCGGTTCTGTTTGGCGTTCTGCTGCTCGGCTTCATGCTGCTGCAGCTTGTGCCGGGGGACGTTGCGCAGGTGATCGGTGGCCCGCAGGCGACGCCCGAGGTGGTCGAGCAAATCCGGCGTGATCTTGGCCTCGACCGGCCGCTGGTGGTGCAGTTCCTGCTGTACATGGGCCGGGTGCTGCGTGGCGACCTCGGCTATTCGATGATCAACAACACACCGGTCATCTCGGAACTGGCGGATGCGATCGGGCCGACGGCCGAACTGATGATCGCCTGCCTCGTCTGGTCGGTGCCGATCGGCATCGCGCTCGGCACCGTCGCGGCGGTCAACCGCGGCAACCTGCTGGACCGGCTGATCATCGCGGTGTCGGTGCTCGGCGTCTCGACGCCGGTCTTCTTCGTCGGCCTGATGCTGATCATGTATGCCGGCTACCAGTGGGAGCTGCTGCCCTTCCTCGGCCGCGCCGGGCCGCTGTGGACGCGCGAGGGCCTTGCCCATATCGCGCTGCCGGCGCTGACGCTGGGGCTGATCTTCATCGGCCCGGTGGCGCGCATGACGCGCACGGCGGCGCTGGAGGTGATGAACGCCGACTATGTCCGCACGGCGCGCGCCAAGGGCCTCGCCGAACGGACGGTGATCATCCGCCACGTGCTGCGCAACGCGCTGATCCCGGTGATCACCCTGATCGGCCTGCAGGCCGGCTTCCTGCTCGGCGGCGCGGTGGTCACCGAGACGATCTTCTCCTGGCCCGGCGTCGGGCGGCTGGCGGTGGGCGCGATCCTCGCCCGCGACCTGCCGCTGGCGCAGGGTTCGATCCTGGTCCTCGCGGTGTCGTTCATCGTCATCAATCTCGTCGTCGACGTGCTCTACGGCGTCCTCGATCCGCGGGTCGCCAAGTGATGGCCCAGTCCGCTTCCTCCGCCGCTGCGCCCGCCGCGGCATCGCGCCCGCCCTCGGCGCTGAGACGGCTGTTCCGCGACCGCCTGGCGCTGGCCGCGGCCGTCGTGCTCGTCCTCCTCATCGCCGCCGCCATCCTCGCGCCGTGGATCGCGCCGAACGATCCCTACCTGACCAACACGCGCCTGCGCATGCTGCCCCCGGTCTGGGAGGGGCGTGGCCGCTGGCAATTCCTGCTCGGCACCGACGGGCTCGGCCGGTGCCTGTTCTCGCGCGTGCTGTTCGGCCTGCGCGCGACGCTGCTGATGGGCCTGATCGCCACCGCCATCGGCGGCGCGATCGGCCTCGCCCTCGGTCTCCTCGCGGCCTTCTACAAGCGCCTCGACGGCTGGTTGATGCACCTCGCCGACATCCTGCTGTCGTTCCCGGCCATCCTGCTCGGCCTTGCCTTCGCCGCCGTGGTCGGGCCGGGCATGACCGCCGTCGTCATCTCGCTCGCCATCGCCACCATCCCCACCGTCGCCCGCGTCACCCGCGCCTCGGCGCTGGTGGTCATGGGCCAGGACTTCATCGAGGCCGGCCGCGCCATCGGCCTCAACGACCGCACGCTGCTGACCCGCTACCTCGCGCTCAACTGCATCTCCTCGGTCTTCGTCTATCTGACCCTGCGCTTCGGCCAGGTGATCCTGCTCGGCTCCGCCCTGTCCTTCCTCGGCCTCGGCGCCCAGCCGCCCGCCGCCGAGCTCGGCACCATGGCCTCCGCCGGCCGCAACGAACTGTTCCTCGCCCCCCACATCGCCGTCATTCCTTCCTTCGTCATCGTCCTGCTCGTCCTCTGCGCAAACGTCCTCGGCGACGCGCTCCGCGACCTGCTCGACCCGAGGCTCCGCAACACCTGACGGCCCGCGCAGAACGGGCCGCGCAAAACCCCAGGACTTCAGAGGAGTTGAACTGATGAACTTCAGAAAACTGGCACTGGTCGCCACGGCGCTTGCCGGCGGCGGACTGCTTGTCGCGACCGAGGCCGCAAGGGCTCAGGCGCAAAACACGCTGACCATCGTCCGCGAGGTCGATTCCGACCGCTACGATCCGCACCGCTCGACGGCGCGCGCCGCCACCGAGGCGCTGTTCATGCTGGCCGATACGCTGGTGTCGCTCGACCATGACATGACGTCGATCAAGCCCGGCATCGCGGAGAGCTGGTCGGTGTCGGCGGACGGCAAGGTCTATACGTTCAAGCTGCGGCAGGACGTGCAGTTCTGCGACGGCAAGAAGATGACCGCCGACGATGTCGTCTATTCGCTGAAGCGCTGGATCAATCCGGAGACGCGCTCGCCGGTGCGCTGGCGCGCCGGCCCGGTCGAGGACATCGTCGCCAAGGACCCCTACACGGTCGAATACCGTCTCACCGCGCCGTTCTCGGAACTGCTCTACCAGCTCACCCAGAGCTTCGCGGTCGTCATCGACAAGGCGAATGTCGAGGCCCTCGGCGCCGATTTCGGCGTGCGCGGCTTCAACGGAACCGGCCCCTATTGCTGGGTCGACTGGCGCCCGCGCAACGACATGCGCATGCGCCGTCACGACGCCTATCGCTGGGGTCCGCCGATCTACGAGAATCGCGGCCCGGCCCACATCCAGGAGATCGTCTGGCGCATCGTGCCGGAAGAGAACACCCGTCTCGCCGCCGTGCTGACCGGCCAGAGCCAGGCCACCCAGTACGTGCCCTATTCGGGCCTCGCCCAGATCCGCGCCAACCGCAACCTGCGGGTGGTCGAGAATCCGGCGGCGTTCTGGACCTACTTCATCGGATTCAAGGTCGACAAGGCCGGCGTTGATGATCCGGCCGTGCGTCGCGCCATCGTCATGGCCGTGGATCAGGAGGCGATCTCCCGCGACCTGAACTTCGGTGAGACCGAACCCGCCTATTCCTACATCCACCAGTCGGCCACCGACTGGGACAAGCGGCTCGATTCGCAGCTCATCCGCACCAATGTCGCGGAAGCCAACCGCATTCTCGACGCGGCCGGCTGGGTTCGCGGTCCCGACGGCTTCCGCGCCAAGAACGGCGTCCGGCTGTCGCCGATCGTCTACACGTTCACCGGTTCGACCTGGTCGAAGCTCACCGAGGCCGTGCAGGGCGACCTGCGCAAGATCGGCGTCGACCTGCGCATCCAGCTCTTCGATGCGACGGTTGCCTGGGGCAAGCTCGCCACGCAGGAATTTGACCTGTTCGGCATGTCCTTCCCCTACATCACGGCCGGTGACGCGCTGAACCTCTACTTCCGCTCGACCAACGTGCCGACGCCGAACCGGATGAACTGGCGCAATGCCGACACCGACCGCCTGCTTCAGGCCGGCATGACCGCGGTCAACGAGGCCGATCGCGCCGCGGCCTATGGCCAGGTGCTCCAGCAGGTCCATGAGGCGGCGGTCTGGATTCCGCTCTACCACGAGCCGATGAAGATCGCGGTCTCCAACCGTCTTGCCCCGTTCCGGGCGCACAACAACTACGGCTCGGGCTTCTACAAGGGCCTCGACCTGCGCTTCGTGCGCTGATCTCCAAACACGGCCGGGCGCGCCTGCCGCGTGCCCGGCCGCTTCATTCCAAGTCCGGACGAGATGTCATGCCCGTCACTCTGATCAAGAACGCCGCCTGGGTCGTCGCCTATGACGGCGAGAAGCACACCTATCTCAACGACGCGGACGTGGCCTTCGACGGCAACAGCATCGTGCATGTCGGCCCCGGCTTTGCCGGCGCCGCCGAGACGACCATCGATGGGCGCGGCCTTCTCGTCATGCCCGGCCTCGTCAATGTCCACTCGCATCCCGCCTCCGAGCCGATGACCAAGGGCTGGAACGACGAGCTCGGCTCGCAGAAGCTCTACCAGTCGTCGCTCTACGAATTCATGCCGCTGTTCCGGGCCGATGCCGGCGGCGCGCCCGACCCCGACGACATCCCCGCCTCGGCCACGGTCGCCTATTCGGAACTGCTGCTGTCCGGCGTCACCACGCTGGTCGACATGTCCGTCGCCTGGAAGGGCTGGGTCGACACTTTCGCCGCCTCGGGCCTGCGCGGCGTGCTGTCGCCGATGTTCCGTTCGGCGCGCTGGTTCACCAAGAACGGCTATGTCGTCGAATATGAATGGGCTCAGGACGAGGGCTTCGCCGCGATGGATGCGGCGATGTCCGTGCTCGACGAGGCGGCGAAGCACCCGTCGGGCCGCATGTCGGGCATGGTCTCGCCGAGCCAGATCGACACCTGTTCGCCCGGCCTGATCAAGGCCGCCTTCGATGAGGCGAAGCGCCGCAACCTGCCGTTCCAGATTCACGCGGCCCAGTCGGTCGTCGAGTTCCACGAGATGACCCGCCGCCACGGCATGACGCCGGTGGAATGGCTCGGCTCCCTCGGCGTGCTCTCGGAGCGCTCGCTGATCGGCCACGGCATCTTCCTCGACCATCACAGCTCGGCGCACTGGACGCGGCGAGACGACATTCAGGACCTTGTCGACACCGGCACGACGGTCGCCCATTGCCCGACCGTGTTCCAGCGCCGCGGCATCACGCTCCGGACCTTCGGCGAATATGTCCGCCGCGGCGTCAACATGGCGATCGGCACGGACACCTATCCGCACAACATGATCGAGGAGATGCGCCACGTCGCCATCATGTCGCGAGTGATCGCGCAGGATTGCTACGATGTGCGGTCATCCGACGTGTTCAATGCCGCGACCCTCGGCGGCGCCAAGGCGCTCGGCCGCAGCGATATCGGCCGCATCGCCAAGGGCGCCAAGGCCGACATCGTGCTGGTCGATGTCACCCACCCGTCCATGCGCCCGGTCCGCGACCCCGTGCGCTCGATGATCTATGCGGCGGCCGAGCGGGCCATCCGCACGGTTTTCGTCGACGGCAAGAAGGTGGTCGATGGCGGCAAGGTGCTGACCATGGATCTGGCCAGCGCCTGCGAGAAGCTGGAAGCGGCCCAGCGCCGCGCCGAGGCTGGCGTCCGCCAGCTCGACTGGGCGAGCCGTGATCATCTGACGATCTCGCCGCTGATGTTCCAGGCCGGGCAGGGCAAGTAGCGCCGTCTGTCGAGAGCGGGCCTGCATGACGAACAGGCGGGCCGGTGCATCCCGATCAGGCTGCGCCGGCCTTGTCATGTCGCGGGGCCAATCGGGTCCGTTCAACCCATGTTCACGCTTTTGCGTCCAGGGTCTGGCCCTTCGCGCTTGCGAGACGGGCGTGCCGGTCCTACACGGCATTGCCAGAATGGGCGCGTTGAACTAGTTTTTGCGACTCATTGGCAACTCAGAACGGGCCACCTTGATCCGTCGCTTGGTCAGAACCGGACCTTTTGAATCGGCGGCACGCCTTGTGCTGGCGGTGATGGTGCTGTTCGCCATGTCGGCGCCGCTGGCGCATGTCCATGCGACCCACGCCTCTCCCGCGGGCGGCCAGTTGGAAAGCGGCGCCCATGCCGCGCATGCCGGGCATCAGCATTCCCACCAGAACGAGCCGGCTGCGCCCGACCATCCTGCCGGCGGGCTCGACTGCTGCCTCCACCATTCGTCACCGATCTCGCCGCAGGTCGGCGCGCCCATGCTCGCCCGCTACGATGCGGTATCGGGCCGTATTGCAATTCCGGACGACCTCGTCCTGGACGCCGCGGCCGCGAGCCGCCTCGAACGACCACCACGCCAGCTGCATTCGACCTGACGTCGCACGTCGTACCGGCGTGCGAAGACCCCTGTCGTTTGGAGCCTTCTCATGTCGCTGTCCGGCACCGCGTCGCGCCTTTTGCGCATCCTTGGCGCTATCGCGTCCCTTAGTCTCTTTGCCCCGGGCGGAGCCATTGCGGGTCCCGGCCACGATCATGGCCCCGAAGCGGCTCCGGCCGCGGCGGTGGCCAGCCCGCGGATCACGGCGGGTTCGGATCAGTTCGAACTCGTCGGCATCGTCGAAGGCGAGGTTCTGGTCATCTATCTCGACCGTTTCGCCAGCAATGAGCCGCTGACCGACGCGACCATCGAGGTCACGATCAACGGCACCACGCACAAGGCCGAGGCCCAGTCGAACGGCACCTACGAGGTGACGACGCCCGCGCTGAAGCAGCCGGGCAGCCTCGAAGTCGTCGCCGACATCCGGCATGGCGAGACCACCGACCTGCTCGTCGGCTCGCTGACCATCCCGTCGCCGGCGGCGGCCACGGCGGCGCGGGCGAGCGGCTGGCGTGGCATCGTGACCCGCGTCCAACAGGAGGTTTCGACCGTCAGGCCGACCATGCTGGTCGCTGGGGCCCCGCTGCTGCTCGGGCTCCTGATCGGCCTTGGCTTCAGGTCGCGGCCGAAGCTGGTGATCGGTATCTCCGCCATCGCTTTCCTCGTCATGGCGACCACGCTGAGCTTCGCTCACGAGGGGCATGATCACGGTGGCGCGCCGGCCTCGACGCAGGGCAATGCGCCGCATCGCCGCCCCGACGGTTCGATCTTCCTGCCGAAACCCACCCAGCGCCTGCTGGAGGTCCGCACCGAAATCGTGGCCCCGCAGGAGGCGAGCCCGACGGTGCGTTTCGCCGGACGGATCATCGCCAATCCGAACCGGTCGGGCCAGGTTCAGGGCACGATCGGCGGACGAATCTCGACGGCGGGCAATGGCCTGCCGCGCCTTGGCCAGAGCGTGCGCGCCGGGGAAGTGCTCGCCTTCGTCCAGCCCTCGTTCCTGCCTGTGGATGCGGCGACGCTGCAGCAGACGGAAGGCGATCTCGAACAGCAGATCGCCCTCTATCGATCGAGGCTCGAGCGCCAGCGCGTGCTGGTCGAGCGCAACGCCATTCCGAGGCAGTCGCTGGAGGAGACGGAGATCCAGCTGCGCGGCCTCGAGCGGCGGCGGACGGAGCTGCGCCAGAGCAAGGTCGTTCCCGAGCCGCTGACGGCGCCGGTGGACGGCGTCGTCGCGGAAGTCCGCGTATCCATCGGTCAGGTCGTGTCGCCCGCCGACATCCTGTTCCAGGTCATCGATCCGCGCTCCCTGTGGGTGGAGGCGCTGGTCTTCGATCAGATCAACCCCGGCGACATCCGCACCGCGACGGCGCGGCTTCCCGACGGTCAGGTTCTGACTCTCAAGCTAGTCGGGCGATCCCGTTCGCTGCAGCAGCAGTCGACGCTGCTCCAGTTCGAGATCGAGAATGCGCCGTCATCGCTCGACATAGGCACGCCGATTTCAGTGATCGCGGAGACGGGCCGGAAGCTCACCAGCATCGTGCTGCCGCGGGCGAGCGTGACGCAGGCCCCGAACGGTCAGAGCGTCGTGTTCCAGCACCGCGACGCCGAGGTGTTCGTACCGCGTCCGGTGCGGATGGAGCCGCTCGATGCCGAGCGCGTCCTCATCACCGGCGGCATCGAAACCGGTGAGCGCATCGTCATCCGCAGCGCGCCGCTGATCAATCAGGTGCGCTGAGCCATGTTCAACATCCTGGTCAATGCCAGCCTGAAGCACCGGCTCTTCGTGCTCGCCGCGGCGCTCATCCTCATCGCCTACGGCTCCTTCGTGGTGCCGAGGCTGCCCGTCGACGTCTTCCCCGACCTCAACCGGCCGACCGTTGTGCTGATGACCGAGGCGGAGGGATTCGCGCCTCAGGAGGTCGAGCAGCTCATCACCTATCCGATCGAGACGGCGATGAACGGCATGCCCGGCGCCAATCGCGTCAGGTCGGTCTCGGGTGTCGGCCTGTCGATCGTCTATGTCGAGTTCGGCTGGAGCACCGACATCTATCGCGCGCGCCAGCAGGTGGCCGAGCGCCTGTCCCTCGTTCAGGCCCGCCTGCCCCGCAACGTCCAGCCCCAGATGGGCCCGATCTCCTCGATCATGGGCGAGATCATGCTGATCGCGCTGACATCGTCCAGCACGAGCCCGATGGACCTGCGCGAGATCGCCGATTTCGTGATCCGGCCGCAGCTGCTGACCCTGCCGGGCGTTTCCCAGATCATCCCGATCGGCGGTGAAGTGCGCCAGTACCGCATCACGCCGGACCCGGTGCAGATGACTCGGCTCTCGATCACGCCGCAGCAGATCGAACAGGCGGTTCAGCGTTTTGGCGCCAATACCGGTGGCGGCTTCGTCGACCAGCATTCCCGCGAGTACCTGATCCGCAATATCGGGCTGACCAACCGCCTCGACGACCTGCGCAACCTCGTCGTGACGGTGCAGGGCGGCGCGTCGATCCTGCTGCGTCAGGTGGCGAGGGTCGAGTTCGCCCCCCGTCCGAAGCGCGGCGACGCCGGCTATCAGGGCGCGCCGGCGGTCATTGTCGGCGTCCAGAAACAGCCGACGGCGGACACCGTGACGCTGACCCGGGAGGTCGAGGCCCGCCTTGCCGCGATTCAGCGCACATTGCCGGCAGGCGTGCGCGCCGACCAGATCCAGTTCCGGCAGGCGACGTTCATCGAGACCGCCATCCGCAACGTCCAGACCGTCCTTCTGGAGGCTGCGGCCGTCGTCGCGGTCATCCTGATCCTGTTCCTGCTCAATGTCCGGGCGACCTTCATCTCGCTCACCGCCATCCCCATCTCGATTCTCGCGACCGCCGTCGTCTTTCAGGCGTTCGGACTGTCGATCAACACGATGACGCTGGGCGGCCTCGCCATCGCCATCGGTGAACTGGTCGATGACGCGGTGGTCGATGTCGAGAACATCCTCCGGCGCCTCAAGGAGAACTCCGAGCGCGAGCATCCGCTGCCGGTCCTCGGCGTCATCGCCGCGGCCAGCCAGGAGGTGCGCTCTGGCATCGTCTACGCGACGATGATCGTGATCCTTGTGTTCATCCCGCTCTTCGCGCTGTCAGGCATCGAAGGCCGGCTCTTCGCGCCGCTGGGCGTCGCCTACATCGTCTCCATCCTGGCGAGCCTGATCATCTCGATCACCATCACCCCGGTCCTCTCCTACTATCTGCTGTCGCGCACCCGCATCCGCGAGCACAAGGACGCCTGGCTGGTGCGCAAGCTCAAGTCCGGCAACCGGCTGCTGCTGAACTGGGCCTTCGACCGGCCGAAGACCCTTTTCGCGGCGGTCATCGCGGGCGTCACGCTGGCCGGGCTCGGCGCCTTCCAGCTGCCGAGGCTGTTCCTGCCGCCCTTCAACGAGGGCACGCTGCTGATCAACCTCCAGTACAATCCCGGCATCTCGCTCGCCGAGTCGGACCGGCTCGGCGCCATTGCCGAGCGGCTGATCATGCAGGTCCCGGAGGCGCGCAGCGTCGGCCGCCGCACCGGCCGCGCCGAACTGGATGAGCATGCCGAGGGCGTGCACAATTCGGAGATCGACGTCGCCCTGGCCCGCTCGGCCCGGACCAAGGACGAGGTCTTCGCCGATATCCGGGCACGTCTGTCGGTCCTGCCGGTCGGCGTCGCCATCGGTCAGCCCATCGCCCATCGCCTCGATCACATGCTGTCCGGCGTGCGCGCGCAGCTGGCGGTGAAGATCTTCGGCGAGGACCTCGACGTCCTGCGGACGCTTGCCGCCAACCTGCAGTCCCGCCTCCAGTCGGTTCCGGGCCTCGTCGATCTCAACACCGAAAAGCAGGTGCTGATTCCGCAACTCAGGATCACCCCGGACTTCGAGCGCGCCGCGCTCTATGGCATCACGCCGGCGGCGATCACGGATGCGCTGGAGGGCCTGTCGAACGGCCGGGTCGTTTCCCAGATCGTCGAGGGCAATCGCCGCTTCGACGTGGTGGTGCGGCTGGCCGAGGACGAGCGCTCGACCACGAGCCTCGCCAACCTGCTCGTGCCGACGCCCAAGGGCTTCGTGCCGCTGCGCCTGATCGCCAGTGTCGAGGAGGGCGAAGGCCCGAACCAGATCCTGCGCGAGAACAGCCAGCGCCGCATTGTCGTCTCCGCCAACGGCGACGGCCAGCGTGACATGGCGGCCATCGTCGCCGACGTCCGTCGCGTGCTGGCCGAGACCGAATGGCCGCGCGGTTACGGCACCAGCCTGGAAGGCACCTTCCAGGCGCAGGAAGAGGCGACGCTCGTCATCGGCGGGCTGTCGCTGGTGTCGCTGGCGCTGGTGTTCATGGTGCTCTACTCGCGCTACCAGTCGGCCATCCTCACCGCGATCATCCTGACCAATATCCCGCTGGCCCTGATCGGCAGCGTCGCGGCCCTCTGGCTAGCCGGCCAGTCCTTCTCGGTCGCGTCGATGATCGGCTTCATCACGCTCGCCGGCATCAGCGCGCGCAACGGCATCCTCAAGATCAGCCACTACATCAACCTCGCGCTCTATGAGGGCGAGAGGTTCGGGCGTGATCTGGTGATCCGCGGCTCGCTCGAGCGGCTGTCGCCGGTTTTGATGACCGCGTTGTCGGCGGGTCTGGCGCTCATCCCGCTCCTCTACGGCGCGGGCGAGCCGGGGCGCGAGATTCTGCACCCCGTGGCCGTGACCATCTTCGGCGGGCTTGTCTCGGCGACGCTGCTCGACACGTTCCTGACGCCCGTTCTCTTCCTCAGGTTCGGCCGCAAGCCGCTTGAGGCCCTGCTCGCCCGGCGCGACGAGAAGTCGTTGTCCGGCGTGTCCGTAGCCGATGCCTACTGATCCCCAGCAAAGGAGACCAAGCCCATGAAGAAGATCATTCTCGCCATGGCCCTCGCCGTGACGGTCGCTGCCGGTTCTGCCGTCGCCCAGCGGGCCGGGCCCAATGGCGGCATGGTCGCCGGCAGCGCGGATCATCAGGTCGAGCTCGTCGTCGCGCCGACGGAAATCAGCGTCTATCTGCTGGATGACGGCAAGGTCACGCCGGTTCAGGGCGCCAGCGTCCGCGCGGTCGTCCAGGATGCCGGCCGCACCATCAATGTCGCGCTCGCCGCGAGCGGCCCGAACCGCCTGACCGGCCGGCTGGAGGCGCCGCTCGCCAAGGGCGCGCGGGTCGTCATTTCCGGCCGCGACGGCCACAATCATTCGGTCTCGGCCCGGTTCGTCGTGCCCTGAGGGACCGCGAGCCTTTCCCCGGCCTTTCCGTCGGGGTTCCGCTCGCTGCCTGCTGAATGACGCCGCGAAGGCAGGGCCGATCCGCAAAGCCGCGGAACGGCTCAGCGCCGCGTGACGTCGCCAAAGGCCGCGAACACTCCCCTTCCGCAAGACCCGACGGCTAGGCGGCCCTCAAGCCGAGAATGCGACGCGCCTCGACGGCGGTCGCAGGCCGACGCCCATACGAACCGCAGAGGTCCGCGAGCCGCTTGACCAGTTCCGCATTGCTCTTCGCCAGCCGCGTCTGGTCGAACCGGATATTGTCCTCAAGGCCGGTCCTGCAATGGCCACCCATCTCCAGCGCCCAGTGGTTGACCTCGAGCTGGTGGCGACCAAGCCCGGCCGCCGTCCAGGTCGCGGCGGGAAGGATGGTCTTCAGCTGGGCCACCTCGAATTCGAGGATCTCCCGGCGGGCGGGCAGCGCGTTCTTGATCCCCAGCACGAACTGCACATGGGGTGGTGACTTCAGCAGCCCTTCCCGCACGAGGTCCGCCGCGTTGTAGAGCATCGCCAGATCGAAAATCTCGCATTCCGGCTTGACGTCGTGGTCGAGCATGGTCTGCGCGAGACCCTTGATGAAATCGGGCGGGTTCTCGTTGACGAAGGTCGGAAAATTGACCGAGCCGGTCGCCAGCGACGCCATGTCGGGGCGAAGGTGAAGCATGCCGCCGCGCTCGCTGAGCTGGCGCCCGCGGGCGCCGGTGGAGAACTGGACGATCATGCCGGGGCAGTGCTTCTGGATGCCGGCCTGAACGGCAGCGAACCGCTCGGGATCGGAAGATGAGTTCTCCTGATCGTCCCGAACGTGGATATGGGCGAGCGAGGCCCCCGCCTCGAAGGCTTCATGGGTCGATTCGATCTGTTCGGCTACGGTGACCGGGACGGCCGGCGTATCCTTCTTTCGCGGCACGGAACCAGTCATCGCGACCGTGATGATGCAAGGTGTCATGGTTGTTTCCCCGAAGGCGTTTTTGATGAGCGGGCTTTCAGCCCCTGGGCGTGCCGAACCCGCCGCCGCCGCCTGTTTCGATCAGCACGACATCGCCCTTTCGCAGCACATGCTGGCCGGAGGGTTCGGTCGGCTTGCCGTTGAGCTCGAACCGGGCGGCAGCGCCAGGCTCGCCGCCTGCGAGACCCGCCGCCGGACGCCGGACGCGGTTGACCATGAACGAGGCGATGGCCGGGCTGTCGCCGCGCATCGCGAATTCGAAGCTGATGCCGTCGCCGCCCCTGCGGTGCCCGCGCCCGCCGGAGCCGCGGCGGATCGCGCGGCTGCGCACCTCGATGGGCGCCTGCGATTCGAGCACCTCGATCGGCGTGTTCGACAGGTTGCTCGGAAAGCTGATGGCCGACATGCCGTCCTGGTGCTGCCCGGCGCCCTGACCGGCGCCGATGAACGCATTCACCGCATAGCGCACATGGCCGCTGAGGCTTGCGAGCTGGACGTTGTTGGAGGGCGAGCCAGGCGACGCCTGGATGCGGTCCGGCAGCGCCTCGGCGAGAGCCCCGAAGATGGCCGGCGGCAGCAGGTGGCCGATCATGCCGCGTGCGCCGCAGGGCGCGGGCTTGGTCGGGTTGAGGATAGAACCCTCCGGCGCGGTGACCGAGATGGCCGCGAAACTGCCTTCGTTGTTCGGAATCCAGGGCGCCAGCAGCGCCTTCAGCGCATAGGCGCTGTAGGCGAAGGTGTAGTTCGCCACCGTGTTGATGGCGAGGCTGACCTGCGGGCTCGATCCCGTGTAGTCGACGGCGATCCGGTCGCCCGCGACAGTCACGGAACAAGCGATGCGGATGACGCCGCCGGGCATTTCGGAGGGGCCGTCATTCTCGATCACGTAGTCATAGACGCCGTCGGGGACCGCGACGATGGCGTCGCGCATCGCATTGCCGGTGCGCGAGATGATCTCGTCGGAAAAGGCATCGAAATCGATGGCGGTCTCGTCGATCAGGACATTGATCCGATCGGCCAGCGTGCCGCAGCAGGAAATCTGCGCCCAGATGTCGCCCATCGTCTCGTCCGGCACACGAACATTGGCGCGGATGAGCTGGATCAGCGCGGCCTCCGGCTTGCCGGCGGCGAGGATGCGCATGGGCGGGATCTGCAGGCCTTCCTCGAACAGTTCCCGGTTGGCGGCGTTGCGCAGGCGGCCGCCAATGTCGGGCAGGTGGCTGACGACGCCGGCAAAGCCGATGACCTCGCCATTCCGGAAAATCGGCGCGGCAAGGCTGGCATCATTGAGATGGCCAGTGCCGATCCACGGGTCGTTGGTGATGAAGGCGTCGCCCTCGCGCATGCTCTCGATGCCGAAGGTCTCGATGAAATGCCGGATCGTCACCGGCATGGTCGAGATGAACGACGGGATGCTCTGCGACGACTGGGCGATGTTGCGGCCCCGCCTGTCGGTCAGCACGACGGCATAGTCGTTCGCTTCGCGCACCAGCGTGGAAAAGGACGTGCGCACGAAGGTCGCCGCCGCCTCATCGACGGCGCTGACCAGCCGCGTCCAGAGGATTTCCAGCGTGATCGGATCGATCGCTTGCCTCGTGCCGCTCATCGCGCGTCCTCCAGATCGACTTGGATCGTGCCCGTCGGGAGCACGCGGATGCTGGCCGAATGCCCGATGACCAGCGTCGATTCCGGCTCGACGATCACCGCCGGCGCGGCCAGCGTCGCTCCCGGCGGCAGCCGGTAGCGGTCGTAGACGGGAACGGTCGCGTAGCGCTTCTCGCCGGGCAGGTAGATGCGTCGCATGCCCTTGGGCTCGCTGCTGAACTCCGCCTTCTCCGAGGCGGGGAAGGCGTAGCGCCGCTGCGCGCGGGGCGACTGGCCGGAGATGCGCCAGGTGACGATCTCGGGAACCCCGTCGGGCACGATGCGCGTGTAAAGCCGCTTGTACTCCGCCTCGAAGCCGGACAGGAGCCGTTCGGGGGCAAGAGCGGCAGCGACTGCCGTGCCGAAGTCGATCTCGATGCTGGCACCCTGGCCGCGATAGCGGATCTCGGCCGCCGTCCGCCAGACGATATCGTCCCTCGCGACATTGGCCTTGGCGAGGTCGCCCGCGATCTCGTCACGCGCCGCCTCTATCCGCCGCGACAGCGCCTCCCGGTCGAAGTTGCCGATCGGTTCGAGTCGCGACCAGGAGCGGTCAGCGCGCGCCGGCGCGGCGAGGAAGCCGAGGCAGGAGCCGACGCCGGAGGCGATCGGGCAGAGGACGCGCGGAATGCGCAGCCGGCGCGCCACGTCGATCGCATGGACCGGGCCAGCCCCGCCCGTCGAGACGAAAGTGAAGCTGCGGGCGTCGTGGCCGTGCTCGGCTATATGGGTCCGGGCCGCCGCCGCCATGTTCTCGTTGACGATGTCGTGGATGCCCCAGGCTGTTTCCTCGGCGGAGAGCCCGAGCCGTCCGCCGAGCGCGGCAAGCGCCTCCGTCGCCTTGACCGTGCTGAGCTTCATCGTGCCGCCGAGAAAATCGTCGGCGTCGAGGTAGCCGAGGACGAGATCGGCGTCGGTCACGGTCGGCTGGGTGCCGCCGAGCGCGTAGCAGGCGGGCCCCGGTTCCGAGCCGGCGCTGTCGGGGCCGACTTGCAGAAGGCCGAGGGCGCTGAGCCGCGCGATACTGCCGCCGCCCGCGCCGATCTCGATCAGGTCGATACTGGGGGAGACCGCCGGCAGGCCGCTGCCACGCTTGAAGCGCCTGACGCGAGCGAATTCAAAGACATTGGTTATGGCGGGAACACCACCGATGGAGACGCAGGACTTGGCGGTCGTGCCGCCCATGTCGAAGGCGAGGATGCGGTCGATGCCCTCGGCGCTGCCGCAGTTGATGGCGCTGAGGACGCCGCCCGCCGGGCCGGATTCGAGCAGACGGATCGGGAACCGGGCAGCGATCTCGGCTTCGGTGAAGCCGCCGTGGGACACCATGATGTCCAGCCGCCCGGCAACGCCGAGCTCCGCAAGGCGTTGGCCGAGCACGCGCATGTAGTGATCGACGATGGGCTGGACATAAGCGTTGGCGACGACCGTCGACATCCGCTCGTACTCGCCGACCTCGCTCGCCACTTCCGATGAGAGGGAGTAGCTGCGCTCCGGTGATATCCGCCGCAGGATGTCCACGGTCTGCCGCTCGTGCTCGCCGTTCACGCAGGCATGAAGGAAACAGACGGCGACCGCCGCGACATCCTCGTTCGCGAGCCGGCGGCCAAGCTCCTCGACATCGGCGCCGGCGACGGGCCGCCACACTTCGCCGGACGGGCCGGTCCGCTCGCCGATGGCGAAACGAAGGGCCGGCGGCACCAGCGGCTCGGGAAATGTCGCGGCGAGATCGTAGGTATCGTAACGCATCTCCCGGCGGATATCCAAGGTGTCTTCGATCCCTGCCGTGACGACAAGCGCGGTCCGCACGCCCTTGCGTTCGAGCAGCGTATTGGTGATCAGCGTGGTGCCGTGAACCACGCGTTCGACGCCATGCGCGCGCCCGCCGGCGGGGGGCGGCCTCTTGGCGAGCAGCATCTCGACGACACGGGCAATTCCCTCGCCGGGATCGCTGGGCGTGGTGAGGGATTTCGCCACCCAGATCGTATTGGCGGCCTCGTCAAGGAGAACGCCATCCGTGAACGTGCCGCCGACATCGACTGCAATCTGGTAGGCCAAGGATCACTCCTGAAACGAAGGGCGCGCCGACATCTCGGCGACGAGCCGAACCGCCTTGCGCAGATGAGCCAAGAGATCGCTCGTGAGCGGAATGCCGTCGCGCGCGCGGGCGGCGGCGGTCGTCTCCGACCGTGTTCCCGGAAGGCGCGGAGCAATACCGTCGGCGCCCGGCGGGCTTGCCTCGATGCGTGCGCCAAGGCGGGTCGCCGCCGACCGGGCCTCATCGAGCCCGGCGAACCGGCGAGGATCAAGAGCTATGAAAAGATGGCTGACCCCAGCCGCGGCGGGAGCCGGATCGTGAGGGTTGAGCACCTCGTAGCCGGGGCGCCCGCCCGACAAGGCGGTGCAGAGCAGCTCGACCATCAATGTCAATGCATAGCCTTTCGGCCCGCCGAGCGGCTGCACGGTTCCGGCGAGCGCGGCCTCGGCATCGGTGGTCGGCCTGCCGGCTGCATCGAGCGCCCAGTCGGCGGGAATGACCTGCTTCCTGAGCGCGGCCTGACGCAAGCGGCCGCGCGCCACCGCGCTGGTCGCCATATCGATGATCAGCGGCTGACGTCCCGCGCGAGGAAAGGCGGCAGCGAGCGGATTGGTGCCGAGAATAGGCTCCCGGCCGCCAGCCGGCGCCATGGTCGGGGCGGCATTGGAGAAGGCCAGCGCGATGAAGCCGCTCCCCGCCGCGCGGCCGACCAGCGGCGCCGCCGCGCCGAAATGATTGCTGTCGCGAACGGCACAGGCGCCCATGCCGATAGCATCGGCCCGCCGGCAGGCCTCGTCGATGGCGGCCAGCCCGACCAGAACGCCGAGGCCGTTGCGTCCGTCCACGACCGCAGTCGCGGCGCCCGTGTCGAGAATGGCAGGAACGGCTTTCGGGTCCATTGCGCCGTTGCCGATCCGCTGGAGGTAGATCGGCAGGTGCGCCAGCCCGTGGCTGTTGATGCCGCGCGCCTGGCATTCGACCAGCAGCGCGGCCGCCTGCGCGGCGCCGGGCATGGGAACGCCCGCGGCGGCGAGAATGTCCGCCGTCCGGTTGGTGAGTTCGGAGCGGCCGATCCGGCCGCCCTCCTCGAGCGTCTCAGCCCAGTCGGGCAGGGGGTGCATCATCAGCCCTTGTAGACGGAGGTGAGCCAGCCCGCGGGCGACGGCCTCGTGCCAGTGACCGTTTCGAAATAGGCCTGCTGCAACTGGGCCGTCAGCGGGCCGCGCGCGCCGGCACCGATGGCAATGCCGTCGATGTCCACCACGGGAACGAGCTCGGCGGCCGAGCCGACCATGAACACCTCGTCGGCGGCGTAGAGTTCGGTGCGGTCGACCGCCCGCTCGGAGACGGCAATGCCGCCCTCGCGAGCGAGCCTGATGACAGTATCGCGGGTCAGGCTTTCCAGGATGCCGCTCGCCATGTCGGGCGTGACCAGCTCACCCCTGCGCACGAAGAAGATGCAGGTTCCCGGTCCTTCCGCGACCTTGCCCTGCGTGTTGAG
Organism: Phreatobacter sp.; assembly: GCF_016793595.1. Classification (GTDB taxonomy): domain Bacteria; phylum Pseudomonadota; class Alphaproteobacteria; order Rhizobiales; family Phreatobacteraceae; genus Phreatobacter. Next base: position 372,773 of record NZ_JAEULY010000015.1, on the reverse strand, counting down.
CAGGATCGCCTCGTCGTAGCCGTCCACGATCGCCTGATAGCGCGCGAGGCGGCCGTTGACATAGTTGCCGCCGCACTTGATGCGGGGCGGCATGACATTGTCGGCCATGCGCATCCACGAGCTGATCTGGCAGCGGATGCCCGCGTCGATCTTGCTCGTGCGCGGCTTTTCGAGCGCCGATATCGCGTAACTCACCGGTCCCTTGGCCTGCTGCTCGCCCTTGCCGTCGAGATAGGCGGTCGTGCGGATATGGGCGGCCGCCCTGACGTCATTGCGGCGCAGGAGATCGAGCGTCATCCGGTTGATCTCCGCGCCGTCGAAGCCGTGCTGGAAGCGCAGCAGCTTCATCGATTGCAGCAGCCTGTCGGTATGGTCCTGAAGGCGGAAGACATAGAGGTCCTGATCCGCGGCGCTCCAGTAGGCCCTGAGGCCCTCGAACACGGACAGGCCATACTTGAGCGCGGGCGACATCACATGGACCACCGCCTCCTCATAGGGGATGAGGTTGCCGTTCAAGACGATGAACTGGGGCGCTGACTTGGACACGGTATTTCGATGCTCCCGGAGGGATGTCGTGGATGGTGAGGTCAGCCGGCGCCGGCCAGCCTGAAGCGCGCGAGGGCAAGCTCGCCCTCGTGCTCGATGCAGAGGCTGACGCGGGCGCCGATGCGCAGCTTCGCGCCGGCATCGCTGTCGATGACATTGGTGAGAATGCGCGGTCCCTCGTCGAGCGCGACGCAGGTGACGTCGTAGGGCAGGCGATCCTTGAAGGCCGCGTCATAGGCCGTGTGGTAGACGACCCAGCTCACCACGGCGCCCCGGCCGGCGGATTCCTGCCATTCCGGCTCCACCGCCAGGCATTGCGGACAGGCTTCGCGCGCCGGCAGCCACGCATGCCCGCAGGCGCGGCAGCGCTGGAACATCAGGCGGCCCTGCTTCAGGCCGTTCCAGTGCGGCGCGTTCAGCGGGGTCACGTCGGGCAGCGGAAAGCTCATGCCGCTCTCCCGAGGATCAGCGTCGCATGCGTATGCATGGTACCGCCCTGATTGCTGACGATGCAGGCGCCGCCGCCCCTGATCTGTAGGTTGGCGTCGCCGCGCATCTGCCGAACGCCCTCGATGACGAGCTGGAGCCCGGGCGTGCCGCTTTCGGACAGAAGGCCGCCGCTCGTATTCAGTGGCAGCCGACCGTCGAGCGCGATGCCGCCGTCGGCGGCGAAGCGGGCGGCTTCGCCGGGCCTGCAGAAGCCGTAATCCTCCAGCGTGATCAGCGGCGTCACCGTGAAGCAGTCGTAGAGCTGGGCGACTGCGATATCGCGGCGGTCGAGGCCCGCCATCCTCAGCGCGGTCTCGCCGGAAAGGCTGGAGATCGTGCGGGTCATGTTCTCGCGCAGATGGACGTCCCAGGATTCCTGCGCCTGGCCGAATCCGAGAATGGGAACCGCCCCGGCGATCCGCAGTTCCGCCGCTCGCTTCGCGGACATCACGATGACCGCCGCCGCGCCGTCGGACAGCAGGCAGCAATCGTCGCGCCGCAGCGGCTCGACCACGAAGGGCGAGGCCATGTACTCGTCGAGGCTGATCGCCTTCTGAAGATGGGCGTTGGGGTTGCGCGCGCCGTGGTCGCGGCAGGTGACCGCGACGGCGCCGAAATGCTCGTCGGGAATGGCATGTTGCTGCCGGTAGCGCTGATGAAGCAGCGCATATCCGGCGGCGGTCGAATACCAGCCATAGACCGCATCGTCGCCGCGCGCGCGGCCATAGACCTTGCGGCTGCCGGTGCGCGGCGTGTCGCCGTAGCAGATGATGGCGACCTCCATGAGGCCCGCTTCGATCGCCATCGCCGCATAGCTGATCAGGGCGATATTGGCGGCACCGCCCTGGTCGAGCGAACAGCCGACCTTCGGCCGCATGCCCAGCGCTTCCGCGACCTTCTGCCCGTAGAGGATGGAGGGTTCGGCATTGGCCATCTTGACCAGCACGCCGTCGACCATGTCCTTGGCGATGCCGGCGTCGGCGATAGCGTTGCGGCTTGCCTCGACGATGAGGGAGATACGATCCCTACCCTCGTGCTTGCCATAGGCGGTGTGGCCGACGCCCGCGATGACCGCCCGGCCGCGCATCAGACCACTCCCTCGGCGCGGAGCGCCGCGAGTTCGGCGGCGGGGATGCCGAGCATCTCGCCGTAGACGGCCGCGTTGTCTGCCGCATAGGCCGGGCTGACCCGGTAGTCGGGCCGCGCCGCGTCGCCGTAATTGATGGGGCTGCGGCAGACGGTAATCCGGCCGTACTGGGGATGATCGACCTCCAGCAGCATGCCGCGCTCATGCATGTGCGGATCGGCGATCACCTCCGGCAGATCGCGGACCGGCGCAGACGGCACGCGGAAGGCGGCGAGCCGTGTGAACAGTTCGTCGCGCGATTGCGACGATGTCCATTTCGCGATCAGGCCGTCGATCTCGTCCATGTGGGCGACGCGGTCGCGCATGGTCGCCATCCGCGCATCGCCCTTCAGATCGGGGCGCGCCATGGCATCGACCAGACACAGCCAGTGCTTGTCGCTGTTGCAGATGATCGCGACGAAGCCGTCGCTGGCCGGATAGACGTTGTAGGGGCAGAGCGACAGGCCGCCATGCCGGTTGCCCGTGCGTATGGGAATGTCGTCACGCTCGCCGTAGGTCATGCCGATGCTGGAGGCGAGCGACGGATAGACGGCCTCCAGCATGGCGACCTCGATCCGGCAGCCCCTGCCGCTCCGCTCGCGCGCGAAGAGCGCGGTCGTGATGGCGCCGTAGAGATGGACACCGCCGAAGAAATCGCAGAGGGCGGCTCCTGATTTGACTGGCGCGTTCTCGGAGAAGCCGGTGATGCTCATCACGCCCGACATGGCCTGCACGGTGAGATCCATGGCCGGGTAGTCGCGATAGGGGCCCTCGCTGCCATAGCCGCTGCCGGACGCGTAGATGATGCGTGGATTGATCGCTCGGAGCGCCTCGTAGCCGAGCCCCAGCCGGTCCATGACGCCTGGGGCGAAGTTCTCGGCCACCACGTCGGCCTGGCGGACGAGATCCAGCAGCATGTCGCGGCCGCGCGGCGTCTTCAGGTTGAGGGAGATGGAGCGCTTGTTGGCGTTGAGCATGGCGAAGGGCACGCCGGCGCCGCTGCGCGCATCGCGTCGACGCAGGAACTCGCCGCCGGGCGGCTCGACTTTGATCACCTCGGCGCCGGCCATGGCCATCAGGAAGGTGGCGTATGGGCCGTTATAGATCTGCGTGAGGTCGAGCACGCGCAGGCCCGCGAGCGGGAGGGGCTGGCCTGCATTCTCGGAAGCTCCATCCGCCATGTCCTCACCGCCCCTTGAATATGGGTTGGCGCTTCTCGGCGAAGGCGGCCTTGGCGGCCTTGGTATCCTCGGAGTGATGCAGGATGCGGTTGACGAGCTGCTCCATGCGCAGCCCGGTCGGCAGGTCCATGTCGCGCGAGCGAATGGCCAGCTCCTTCGCCGCCTGCAAGGCAAGGGGGGCGTTGGCGGCGATCCGGCGCGCATAGTCGAGCGCGGCCTCCATCAGTGCGTCCGGCTTGACGATCCGGTTGATCAGGCCCCAGCGAAGGGCGGTTTCGGCGTCGATCGACTCGCCCGTCAGGAGCATTTCCATCGCGACGGCGTAGGGAAGCTGCTGCATGATCCGCTGCGTGCCGCCATTGGCAGCGATGATCCCGCGCTTCACCTCGGAGACGCTGAAGACGGCGCCTTCGACCGCCACGCGAATGTCGGTGGCAAGCAGCAATGTCATGCCGCCGCCGACGCAGGCGCCGTTCACCGCAGCGATGATCGGCTTCCAGATTTCGAGGCCCCGGTTCAGCAACTGGCCCTTCTGGGTCAGCCAGAGTTCCGAAAGTTCGACATCCCGTCCCACGAAGGACTTGATGTCGGCGCCGGCGCAGAACGATTTGTCGCCCGCGCCGGTGATCACCGCGACGCGGATGGCGTCATCGTCGCGCACCCGCTGCCACGCCCTGGAAAGAGCATCGTAGTGCTCGGCATCGAGGGCGTTTCGCCGCTCCGGGCGGTTGATGGTGATGACGGCGACGCCGTCTTCTGTCGAGAAGTCGATGGCCATGGCCGCCTCACCTGCCCTCGTTGATGAGGTGGCGCGCCACCACCATGCGCTGGACCTCCGAGGGGCCCTCGCCAATGCGCTTGATGCGCAGTTCGCGATACCAGCGCTCGATCGGCAGTTCCCTGGCGACGCCGAGGGCGCCGAAAATCTGCACGCAGCGGTCTATGACGCGGCCCGCCGCTTCCGTCGCCATCACCTTGGCGATCGAGGCTTCGATCTTGATGTCGTGGCCGAGGTCCGCCCGCCATGCCGCCTGGTAGGTCAGCAGGCGCGATGCGCGCAGTTCCATCTCCGAGTCGGCAATCATCCACTGGATCGCCTGCTTGTCGGCCAGCGCTGACTTGAAGGACTTTCGCTGCCGCGCCCAGGCGGTCGCCATGCCGAGCGCTTCCTGCGCGATGCCGATCACGGCCGCCGCGTAGGGAACGCGGGCATGGACCAGCCATTTCTGGCAAACCGCGAAGCCTTCGCCCTCCGCGCCAAGACGATTTTCGGCCGGCACCCGCACGTTCTCGAAATGCACCTCGAAGGGCGAGTAGGACCGGATCACCGGTATCTCGCGGACACTGATGCCGGGCATGTGACGGTCGACAATGAAGCAGCTAATGCCGCCCCGGTCGCCGGCATCGCCCGTTCGGGCAAAAACGAGGCCCCAGTCGGCCTTGTCCGCCGCCGTGATCCACATCTTGGTGCCATTGATGACGTAGTGGTCGCCGACGCGCTCCGCGCGCGTCTTGATCGAGCGCGCGGGATCGGCGCCGCCATCCGCCTCGGAAATGGCGACAAAGGATTTCTTGCCCTTCTGGATGCCGGCGACGCCGTACCGCTTGATCTGGTCGTCGTTGCCGAGCCAGATGACGCTCGGCGGGTCGATGCCGAAGGCGCCGCAGGCGGGCACATAGGCGCCCATCCTGCACTTGGCGGCCTCCTCGGCGACCAGGACCTGAGCCAGCAGCCCGAGGCCGCCGCCGCCATGGGCCACCGGAGAGGACAGGCACCACAGGCCGAGGTCCCTGGCCTTGGCTTGAAGACCGGCGAGATCGGCTTCCGGTAGCTCGAAGCAGTCGTGAGGCTGGCGATCCTCGATCGGCCTCACCTCGTTGCGCATGAACTGCGCCACCGTTTCCCGCAGCAGCTCAAGCTCATCCGGCAGTTCCCAGGCGCCGGAGGGCAGTGAAAACGTCTCGGGCGTCATCCAGGTCCCTCGCCGGCGCGATGCATGTCCAGATGGGCCGCATCGGCGCAATCTGGTACTTTGGATCAAAATACAATACAACGTATTTGAGTATGTCGGTCGTGATGTTGTCAAGGGTCATTCGGGGCAGGCGAAGAGAGGCGGGGCATTGCGCTGCCATGCGATCCGAAGCGTCGTTTGCATGGGATGCGGGCAGAAACAGCGAAACAGATGGGCTTGCGAGCCGCGACAAGTCAATGTATCGTATAATGATACGAGAAATATCAAAGAATGGACGCAGCATGATCATGCGGGGCCGTGCAAGCCAGACGATCGTGCTCGCCTTGAAGCGACGATCTACGAATGCCCTTGCCAGTCGAGCCCGGGGCGCGGAGGGCACGCGGCCCGGACGACCATATCGTATTGCAATGCAATGCGTCGATTGACGCCAAGGATGTTCTCACCTACCGCTCGACGGAGTTCGGGCGTCCTCCCCGCAGCCACTTCTGGAACGAGACAATCCACGACCGATGAGCACGACCCTTCGCAAGAGCCTCCGGATCCTGGAATCCCTCGCGCTGTCCGACACGCCGCGCGGGATTTCGGAGCTGGCGCGCACGATCAAGCTCAACAAGAGCGCGGTTCAGCGCATTTTCCAGACCCTGCTCGAAGAGGGCTATATCGAGAAGACCGCCGACTCCAGCCGCTACAAGCCGACGCTTCGGATCTGGGAGCTGGGGTCGCGCGTCATCGCCCAGAACGAGGCCCGCCGACTGGTCCATCCGATCCTGCGCTACGCTGCCAAGAACTCCGAGCTGACGGCCTATTTCGCCTGGGCGGATTTTCCCGACATCATCTATCTCGACAAGATCGACGGCGAGAAGGGGCGTGCCAATTCCTCCGATCCCGGCCAGCGCATTCCCATGCATATCGCCGCCTCCGGGCGGGCGATCCTGGCCTTTCTCGACGAAGCCTCGATCGATGAGATCGCGGGAAAGCTGACCGCCGATGCCTCCGGCACCGGCGACGTGGCCGGCGACCTGCGCAAGGAGGTCAAGCTCATCCGCCAGCGCCTCTACGCCTGCTCGGAGCGAGGCTCCAAGGCTCGGATCAGCAGCGTGGCCGCCCCTGTCTGGGGAAGCGGGCCGACGCCGGTCGGCTCGATTGTTCTGACCAGCGATTCGGTCACTCTGCCCCACGCGGATTTCGACCGCGTCGGCGCGTTGGCCATCTCGGTCGCCGAGCAGGCGACGCGCGTTCTGGGCGGCAGCTACCCGGCAACCGCCGGCGACGCGCCGTAGCCGCGACCCTACCTGACGCCGCGCGCGGAGCCGCCGTCGACCAGGATGCTCTGCCCCGTCACGCCGCCGGCCACATCCGAGATCAGGAAGGAGACGGTTTCGGCAAGCTCGGTCAGCTTCACGGCGCGGCCGAGCGGCAATTGCTGCAAGGCCTGCTCGGGCACCGGCCAGTTCTCGATCAAGCCCGGCAGCACGCAGTTGAAGCGGATGCCGGCGCGACCGTAGCGATCCGCATAGAGCTTGGCGAAGGCATGGAGCGCCAGCCGCAGGGCACTGGTGGGATAGGTAGGCTTCGGTTCGACGGCGATCTTGGAGGAGATGGCGACGATGGCGCCGCTGCCCTGCTTCATCATGATCGGCGTGATCAGCCGCGCCAGCCGGATGACGTTCATCACGTACATGTCCAGGGCGGCATGCCAGTCGACATCGTCGATATCGAGAAGGTGGCCGGCGGAATCGGGGCCATAGGCCGGGCCGGCCTTTACCTCGGACAATCCCGGCCCGTGCCCGGTATTGGCGACGAGGGCGTCGATGCGGCCTGTTCTGTCCATCGCGAGTTGCACCAGCGCGGCAAGATCGGCTGGTTCCGTCACTGAGCCGCGCATCGCATAGCCGCCAAGCTCGGCGGCCAGTGTCTCGCAGTCGGCCGATGTCGACATCAGCACCACCCGCCAGCCCTTGGCGGCGAGCGTACGCGCGCAGGCAGCCCCAATGCCGCGGCTGGCGGCAGTCACGATGACGGTCTTCTGGTCAGACATGGAAACCTCTCGAGGTTTGGCCGGAATGTCACCGGGCATTGGAACCGACCCGCATTTTCCGCTCGAGATAGGCGCCGTAGCGCGACAGCGAGAAGGACAGCGTGAAGTAGATCAACGAAACGAAGATGTAGACCTCGATGTAATATTGCTGCCACTGGCTGCTCTGGAGCGCCGCATTGCCGGAAGCGGTCAGCTCGAACATGCCGATGATGATCAGCACCGAGGTTTCCTTGAGCGTAATGACCATGTGGTTGATCGTGGCCGGCAACGCGGCGCGCAGCGCCTGGGGCATGACGATCAGCAGGCGACAGCGCCAGTATCCAAGGCCAAGGGCGGCAGCGGCGTCATACTGCCCGGGCGTTACCGTCTGGATGCCACCCGTGACGATCATCGCGTAGTAGCAGGAGAAGAAGAAGGCGAAGGCGAGGATGACCCGATAGAGCGTGTCGGGCGTCAGCCAGCCCGGAAGAATGAAGGGTGCGAACAGCGCGGCGCAGAACACCACCGCGAGAATCGGAATCGACCGGACAAAATCGACCACCATGGTGATGACGAAACGGATGGCCGGCAGGTCCGACTGGCGTCCGAGCGCCAGAACGATGCCCAGCGGCACGCCGATGATCACCGTGGACAGATAGACATAGAGGGTGAGCGCCAGCCCGCCCCACTTGTCCGTCGTTACCAGAGGCAGGCCGAGAACGCCGCCGCGCATCAGCAGCACGAAAATGCCTGCCCCGCAAAGCCAGATGGCGACCAGCCGCCGCAGGCTCCAGAACCGGGGCATGCAACTCAGCAGCACCATCGACAGGGCGACGAGGCAGGCAAGGGCCGAGCGCCAGTGCTCGTCATAGGGGTAAAGCCCGAAGAGGATCAGCCGGTAGCGTGCCTGGATGACCGCCCAGCAGGCTCCGCTGACGGTCGCGCACTGGCCCTCGCGCGTTTCCTTCCAGAGGCTGTCGATGAAGGCCCAGCGAATGACCGAGCCGAGAAGGAACGCCGCGACGGCGAACAGAACCAGGGTGATCAGCGTATTGGTCCTGGTGCCGAAGAGCTGGGAACGCAGCGTCGGTCGGGCCACGTTCGGCGCGGTCATGGGGGCCGGCACCGGGGCGGTCATGGATTGACCGATCCCGGCTTGGCCCTGTTCCACCGGAGCCAAGCCGTCAGGGGCTGCCGCGGGCCCGAGCGCGGCGAGGGTTCATTGCGCTTCAGGGCGATGCGCTGGTTCAGGCGCTGCATCACGGTGGCCAGGACATAGTTGATCAGGAGATAGGAGCCCATCATCACGACGAGCATCTCGATGGTCTGGCCGGCATGATTGATGCTGCTGGATGTGACGGAGAACAGGTCGGCGAAGCCGATCGCAGCCCCCAGCGACGTGACCTTCATGGTGATGAGATACTGGTTGCTCAGGGGCGGCAGAGCGCTGCGCATGGCGAGCGGAAAGCGGATGCGCCAGTTGATGGTCCGCTCCCTCAGGCCCAGCGCGCGGCCGGCCTCGATCTGCCCGGCTTCCACGGAGAGCAGGCCGCCGCGCACGATCTCGGCGATGTAGCTCGCCGAGTAGAGCGTGATCGCGACGAGCAGGACAAGGAATTCGACCGGCATCCGGTGGCCGCCGCGGAAGCTGAACCCCTGCAGCACCGGCAGCTGCCACTGGACCGCCCCTCCCGGCCAGCCCAGGACGACTGCGCTTGCCGCCAGGCTCGCGAGGAGAGGGTAGATGGACCTGCCCTTGATCGCCATATAGGCGGTGGCGCCGACCAAAACAGCGAGGCCCGCCAGCAGCAGTCCCGCGCCGGGGTCGATCCGGAGGGCGGGGAAATACAAGCCCCGGCTGCTCAGGAAGAAGCCGCCGCCGAAGGCCAGCGCCTGACGCTCCGTCGGCGCGTGCTTGAAGATCTCGTACCAGAAATAGATCTGCATGATGACCGGCACATTCCGCAGAACGTCGACATAGACGGTGCTGAAGGCTCGCACCGCCGCGTTCGACGACAGGCGGAACAGCCCGATGCAGCAGCCGAGTATGGTCGCCAGGACGATGCACAGCAGGCCAAGCACCAGCGTGTTGAGCACGCCCATGGCGATCGTCCACCAGTAGGGGTCGCCCAGGTCCTGGCTCAGGATGGAGGTCGAGAGCCTCCATCCGGTGTTGCGCCAGAGAAAATCCCAGCCATAGGCCATGCCTTGGCGGACCAGATTGCTGTGCACGTTGCTGATCGTGGTCGCCAGCGCCAGCAGGACCGCGCCGAGGAACAGGCCTTGAACGACGTATCGGCGCAGCTGCCGATGGAACCAGAGACCGCGCGCCACAAGCCAGAGGGAACGTTCCGGGCCGATGGCGCGCATGCTCGAAGGCCTCAGTCGAAGACCGGCGCGTAAAGGACGCCGCCATCTTTCCAGAGCCGCGTTAGTCCGCGGGGGAGGTTGTAGGCCGATCCAGCGCCGAGATTGCGGGCGAAGATTTCGCTGTAATTGCCGACATGTTTGATCACGTCGTAGGCCCAGCTGTCGCGAAGGCCGAGACCCCGGCCGAGTCCCGGTTGCGAGCCGAGAAGCCGGGCGATGCGCGGATCGGCATGCCCCCTCATGGAATCGACATTGGCGCTGGTGATGCCGAGTTCCTCCGCCTCGATGAGCGCCGCGATCACCCAGTTGACCAGGATCAGGAACTTCTCGTCGCCCTGGCGAACCACCGCCGAAACCGGCTCGTTGGTCAGCACCTCCGGCAGGACGATGTTCTCCGCGGTGTCACGCGCGCGGCGAACCCCGAAGACCGCGAGCGTTGGGCCCCAGCCGGCAATTGTGTCGCAGCGATCGGCCAGATAGGCCGCGCGGGCATCCTCGGTCTTTTCGAAGGGAAGCATTCTGAAGTTGAGCTTCTTCGACGCCAGATAATCCGCCGCGAGCCGTTCCGTGGTCGTGCCGGCGGGCACGCAGACGGTGACGCCATCGAGCTGCGTCGCGCTGGTAACGCCGGCCCTCTTCTTGACCATGAACTGCGTGCCGCCGAAGAAATAGGGCAGCGTGAACTGGAACCCGAGGACCGAATTACGCTGAAGCGTCCAGCTCGTGTGGTTGACGACGATGTCAACGCTGCCGGACTGAAGCGCGGGAAAGCGCTGCGGCCAGCTCAGCGGCACGAAAATCGCCTTGTCCGGCGAGCCCAGGATGGCGGTGGCGACGGCGCGGCAGATCTCTGAATCGAAACCGTTCCAACGGCCCCTGTCATCAAGCTCGAAGAAGCCGGGCGAGCCGCCCGCGATGGTGCTGCACTGCAGGCTGCCGCGCTGCTTGATGGCATCGAGCGTCTGACCCTGGGCGGCGGCTCCGCTGACGGACCCCGCAAGCCACAAGCCGCAGATCAAAGCGATATTGAGCTTCATGTCGACTGCCCCCTTCGTTGCCTTTGACTAGGTTCAGGTCACCTCGGGAAGGAACGATACACAATAAATATAGTAGGTCTATATAAAATATTCTGTATCAATATACGATACGACACCCGAAAGAAGACTGCGAAAGCCCGGGAAATGCGGCGCAATGACGCTAAACCCCTTCCGCGCAAGACGGAGACCGGCTCGGCCCGTCAGGCGGCACGCCGCCGGACGAAAATGATGCTGGAGACGAAGGCTGAAGCATTTTGTCGCACTGGCCGAGGCGCACTCGCCCGGCAGCTACGTTCACGGGCGCGACCGGGTGAAGCGCAGCACGTTCCAGGGGCTCGGCAGCGGTCCGACCGGCACGTCGATGATCGTCGGCATCCCCGACTGGAAGCCCTGCCGGAGCGCCTGTTTCAGCTCCGCCGGCGTCTTGGCCCGCAGGCCCTGCGCGCCGAAGCTTTCCGCGAGCTTCACGAAGTCTGGATTATTCAGGTTGCTGGCGATCCGGCGGTTGCCGAAATCCTCGGTCTGCGTGCGCATGACATTGCCGAAGGCGCCATCGTTCATCAACACCACCACGATCGGGATGCGGTGCTGCACGGCGGTCGCCAGTTCCTGCACATTGAACATGAAGCCGCCGTCGCCGCTGACCGCCACGACCGCCTTGTCCGGCATCGCCGCCTTGACGCCGAGGGCCGTCGCCAGCCCCCAGCCCAGCGTGCCCTGATAGCCGGGCGTGATAAAAGTGCGCGGCTTGTAGATCGGAAATGACAGACGGCTGACATAGCCGAGCTGGGTGAGCTCGTCGACGAAGATGCCGTCCTCGGGAAGCTCCGACCGGATGGCGTCGAGAAAGTCGATCTGCGGGCGGCATTGCGCCCAGTCGGCATCGGACAGCGCCCTGATTTGCCTCATCTCGTCGGCCCGCGAGGGCCGCGAGCCCGCCTGAACAGCCAATTCGTCCGCCAGGGCCGCCATGACCGGCCCGGCATCGCCGACGATGCCGACGCTGGCCGGCCGCACCCGGTCCATCTCGTCCGCGTCCGCATCGACGCGCACGATCTTGATCTGGTCGTCGAGCCCCCATTGCAGCTGCTGCAACTGCAACCGCGTGCCGACCGCCAGCACTACGTCGGCGTCACGCCACAGCCGATGCCCGACGGCGCTGTTGACGCTCAGGGGGTGGCGGCTGTCCAGCACGCCGCGTCCGGTGCGGTGGCTGGAAACGGGGGCCTGGAGGATTTCCGCGACCTCCCGCACCGCCTCGCTGGCACCGAGCGCGCCGCCGCCGACGATGATGAGAGGCCGGCGCGCACCGCACAGGAGCCTGGCGGCGGCTTTGACCGCGTCGTAGTCGATCGGGATGGCGCGCGGCTCCCCCTGCTCCAGGGCGGCGACGGGCGCGCGGCGGGGCCAGACGTCGATGGCGCATTCCAGCGCCACAGGGCGGGGTCGACCGCTCCGCATCTGCGCGAAGGCCTCGTTGACTTTCGTCGGCGCCTCATGCGGGGCATGGATCCTGTCCGCCCATTTCGTCAGCGAGCGCAGGACCCCGAGCTGGTCGGGAATCTCATGCAGAAGGCCGAGCCCCCTGCCGATCGCCGCGCTGGCGATCTGTCCGGTCAGCGCGAGAACCGGGGCGTTCAGCGCATAGGCAGTGCACAGAGCGCCCGCAGCATTGAGGATGCCGGGGCCGGGCACGACGGTAAAGACGGAGGGCTTGCCGGTGGCGAGCGCTGCGCCAAGCGCCATGTAGGCGGCGCCCTGTTCATGGCGTGTATGGATCAGGCCGATCCTGTCGGCGGCCCCGGCAAAGGCATCGAACAGGTGGTCGTTCTGCACGCCGGGGAGGGCGAAGACCGTGGAGACCTGATTGCGCGCGAGCTGGTCGACCACGGCCTCGGCTGTGGTCATCGCCTGCGGCTGGTGCGCGGAATCGGGTTCGGCTGCCATGTCATGGTTCCTTGGGAGCACCCGGCATCGTTTCGCGACACCGCCTGATGGTCGGTCACTTGAAGCACTGACGAGTGGTTGGGGCGACAAGGCTTTGGTGGGCGCGGGGGATGAGGCACGTCAGGCAGGCGGGGTCACCTGCGCCGTGCCTTGCGCCCAGCGCGCTAGCGCAGGGCGATGACCGCGATCTCGACCTTCGCTGTGGCCGATACCAGCTTCGCCTCGACCGTTGCCCGCGCCGGGGTATGGCCCTGCGGAACCCAGGCATCCCAGGCCCGGTTCATCTCGGCGAAGTCCTTGATGTCGGCGAGCCAAACGGTGGCGCTGAGAATGCGCTCCTTGTGGGTGCCCGCCTGACGCAGGCTTGCGTCCAGGGCGTCCAGAATCTCCTGCGTCTGGCCGAACGCGTCCTTGGTCTTGTCGGTCGCGACTTCGCCGCAGGTGAACACCAGACTATCGGTGCAGGCGGCCTTGCTCATCCGCGGCCCGACGCCGATACGCTCGATCTGCATGGGTTTTCCTCGGCTCGGGATTTCTGGGATCAGGATTTGGATCCGGGCAGCGCGTCCACCGGAACGGTGTAGTTCAGCGGCATGCGCCCGCCATCGATGTAGAGCACCTGGCCAGTGACGTAGGAGGCATCGTCGCTGGCGAGGAACGAGACGACGCTCGCCACCTCCTCGGGCTCGCCGCAGCGGCCCATGGGCGTGCGCGACAGGATGCGGCGGTACGATTCCTCGTTCGAGAGAACGCCGTTGCGCGTCAGGTCGGTGAGGATGGTGCCGGGGCCGACGGCGTTGACGCGAACGTTCTCCTTGGCCAGCGCCACGGCGAAGATGCGGCTCATCTGGTTGATGCCGGCCTTGGAGATGCCATAGGGCACGTTGGTCGGGATGGTCAGAATGGCCTGCATCGAGGACATGTTGACGATGGCGCCGCCACCCTGCTTGACCATGACCCGCGCGGCTTCCTGCGTGCCGTAGAAGGTGCCGTTGAGATTGACGCCGATGACGCGCGAATAATCCTCGTCGGTGAGTTCCAGCACCGACTTCGAAACGGTGATCCCGGCATTGTTGACCATGATGTCGAGCCTGCCGCTCTGCTCGACGGCCTTGGCCACCAGCGCCGCCACCTCGGAGCGTTTGGACACGTCGCAGGTGAAGGCGAAAGCGGTCTTGCCGCTGGGATCGAGCTTGGCCGCCGCAGCGCTCACCTTTTCCGCGTTCTGGTCGGACAACCAGACGGTCGCGCCTTCCTCGTGCAATCGCTGCGCGCAGGCAAGGCCGATGCCCTGCGCCGCGCCGGTCACGATCGCTGTCTTGTTCGCGTGCTTCATCGCGGCCTCTTTCCCTCGGTCGACGAAAACACTATGCGACCTCCATATCGATACGCAAGATCATTTTTTCTAATCGACGTGCCGTTGTGGCTGAAGATTCCCGCAGAAAACACCAGGAGTGTGATTATCGTACTGATATTGCCGGATTATTGTCATATCTATATTCAATACGTTGTATCTATTTGTAGCGCCAGAAGCTGACGCGATAGCTTGGTCGCGGATCGGTGCCCAGGCCAGAGGCGGCGCGCGCAGAACTCATCCATGTCGTCGCCAATGGCCCGTCACGGAGCGAGCCCGGATCGATATCGCAGCCTCCGCTGCGCATGCGCCGCGACCCGCAGAATGGTGTCAGGCCTGATCTTCGCGTTGCCGAGAAGCCTTGTGCCCGCCCGTCCTGACAAGGCGACAGGCTACGGCCTTTCGGCGCGGCAACAGCGACCCATCGCGACCGGTTGCGATCGCAGAATCCGTGGCGAACGTCGCCACGCTCGATCAACGGACATTGACGGTGGTTTATTTTTCGATCTATCGTGTCGATATATGATCCATCAATCATGAGACGGATCGAGTTGCGATGCCGGAGCGACATGGTTGCGCGAGCCATCATCCGCCTCGCCACGGGTCCCGCCGCCTGCCGCGAGGACACGGTCCGGCCCGACGGGCCGCACGCTGATCCCGCAGTGCCTTCGCCCTGACCCCAATACCCGGAGATCTTGCCATGCTGCGACGAAGGACACTGGTCTTGAGCGGCCTGCTCGCTCCTCTGGCCGCCCGGGCAATGGCCTATCCCACCAGGCCGGTCAGCCTCGTCGTGCCGTTCGCGGCGGGAGGATCGACGGATGTCGTCGCGAGAATACTGGCCGATTTCCTGGCCCCCCGGCTGCGGCAACCCATCGTGATCGAAAACCGGCCGGGAGCCGGCGGTTCGGTAGCGCTTCAGGCCGTCTCGAAAGCGGCCCCCGACGGCCATACGCTCGTCGTCGCCACCACCGGCGCGATCGTCATTAACCCGCACACCGACAACGCGACGTCGAATTTCGACCCGCTTGCCGGACTGTCGCCGGTGGCAAAACTCGTCGATGTCCCGATGATCCTGATCGCGAACCCGCGATCCGGTCTGAAGAGCGTCAGGGACATCGTCGACAGGTCGCGCACGGCGGCCACCGCCATCGCCTACGGCACAGCCGGTGTGAACTCGACGCCGCATTTCGCCATGGAATTGCTGGCGTCGCGGACGCGGTCCCATCTTCTCCACGTTCCCTATCGGGCGGCGCCGCCTGCCGTCACCGACGTCCTGTCCGGGCAGCTTCCCATCGCCTGCGTCGATCTCACCTCATGCCTCGACCACATCCAGGCGGGGGCGGTCCTGGCACTCGGCGTCACGGCGGCGCAGCGCTCGAACCTCTTGCCCGAGGTTCCGACATTCCGCGAGCAGGCGGGTGATGGTGTCGAGATTACCGCGTGGACTGGCTTGTTCGGCCCTCCCGCGCTGCCGCGCGAAGTCATCAATCTCGTGACCGGCCATGTCGCGCAGGCTCTCGCCGACCCGTCCGTTCGCGCGACGATCGAGCGCCTGGGCTGCACGGCAGATCTCCTGCCATCGACCCAGTTCGCAACCATGCTCGCGCACGAATCCGGCCGAATGCGCGGCATTGTCCAGGCGATGAAGAAGTGAGCGACCGGCCCTTCCGTGAAGCTTGCTAGCCTCATCGGTCCGTCCTCGTCAGGGCCGCGCCATTGCTGCGCGTGGTGGCCTTGCCGCGCGCCGGCCCGCTACGAGGCGCGCCGCATCCTCGATCCCGCGATCGTCAGAGACAGGCGGCCGGCATACTCCCGACGGCGGTCCTGCTCGCTGGAAGCGCGACTTCGCTGGATCAAAGGCTTGGCACGGCTTCCCAATCTGCCGTTCAATCGAGGCGCGTCCGAGAGCGGGCGGGGGATGCGCGTGTCAAGTTTGTGCCGGAAGAGACGCCTTCAGCCGCGCTGCGTTGCACGACGGCGGACAAGGAATCCCGGCGGAGCCATCCACAATAGGCCAACGAAAACAGTTGGGTAAATGGTGCTGCGAGAGAGGATTGAACTCTCGACCTCTCCCTTACCAAGGGAGTGCTCTACCACTGAGCTACCGCAGCAAGCCGCGACCGCGCACGAAGCGCCGTGTCGAACGGAGCGCTTCCCTGCCACAGGGGGCTTGAGGATGCAAGAGCCGAGGCGGGTCTTCTCTGTGTGGCCTTGCGCGCGGGGCCGGGTGGCCGCTAGTCCTTGAGCCATGGGCGCTGATCCAAAACCCGACGATACCGGACGCGAAGAGCGGCTGCAGGGCACGAAAACGGAGGCGCGGGACGCGCGCGCGGAGCGGCTCGCGGCCCAGTTGAAAGCCAATCTGCGCCGCAGGAAGGATCAGGCGCGTGCCCGCGCGGAGCCGGAACGGGACGGTTCCGGCTAGGTCGCCTTGCCGCCGCCGCGGCGCGTTCCTTGTTTCGCCCCGTTTGGTCGGCTAGACGGTTCGCACGGCGCGCGCCGTGCCGAATCTCCGTCCGGCGGAGGTTTCGCCCGCGCCGGAACATGCCATTTCGCCGCCCTTATCGAGGAGTTCCGCATGGATCGCATCCGCATCAAGGGTGGCAACCCGCTTCATGGCACGATCCCGATCTCGGGCGCCAAGAATGCCGCCCTGCCGCTGATGATCGCCTCGCTGCTGACCGAGGACGAACTGACGCTGACCAATGTTCCGCGTCTGTCCGACGTGAACAATCTCGCCCGTATTCTCGGCAATCACGGCGTCGACGTCACGGTCGCGGGCAAGCGCTCGGGCGATGAGGTGCTGACCGGCCAGACCGTCCGGCTCAATGCGCGATCCATCGTCGATACCACCGCCCCCTACGAGCTCGTCTCGACCATGCGGGCGAGCTTCTGGGTCATCGCGCCCCTGCTCGCGCGCATGGGCCAGGCGCGCGTGTCGCTGCCGGGCGGCTGCGCCATCGGCACGCGGCCGGTCGATCTCCTGCTGATGGCGATGGAGCGCCTCGGAGCGACGATCGAGATCGACGCGGGTTATGCGGTTGTCTCTGCACCGAAGGGACTGAAGGGCGCCGAGATCGACTTTCCGAAGGTGACGGTCGGCGGCACCCATGTCGCGCTGATGGCCGCCGCCCTCGCGGATGGCACCACGGTCATCCGCAATGCCGCACAGGAACCGGAGATCGTCGATCTTGCCGACTGCCTCGCGAAGATGGGCGCTCGCATCAAGGGGCAGGGCTCGCCGGTGATCGAGGTGACCGGCGTCACCCGCCTCAAGGGCGCGCATCACGCGGTCGTGGCGGACCGGATCGAGACCGGCACCTACGCGATGTGCGTGGCCATGACCGGCGGCGACGTGCTGCTTGAGGGCGCGCGTCCCGAACTGCTGCAATCGGCGCTCGACGTGCTCGGTCAGGCCGGTGCGGAGATCAGCGCCACCAACGAGGGCATCCGTGTTGCCCGCAACGGTCACGGCATCGAGCCGGTTTCGGTGACGACCGACCCCTTCCCCGGCTTCCCCACCGATCTTCAGGCCCAGCTCATGGGGTTGATGACGCGTGCGAAGGGCACGTCGCGGATCACCGAGACGATCTTCGAGAACCGCTTCATGCATGTGCAGGAACTGGCGCGGCTCGGCGCGAACATCCATCTCGACGGCCAGACCGCGACCATTGAGGGCGTCGATACGCTGAAAGGCGCGCCGGTCATGGCGACGGACCTCAGGGCCTCCGTCTCGCTGGTGATCGCGGCGTTGGCGGCGCAGGGCGAGACCACCGTCAATCGGGTCTATCACCTCGATCGCGGCTTCGAGCGTCTGGAGACCAAGCTGGCCGCCTGTGGCGCCGAGATCGAGCGCATCTCCGGCGGCTGAGGCAAGCCTTCCGTAACGTCTGTCTGATATCCCGAGAGGCCGTCATTCCACTCGGATGCTATGGCCATGCCGTTCCGCTCATCCCGAACCGGCCCCGCGCTGGGGCAGAAGGACCAGCGCCGCGCTCACCGGCGCGACATCGTCTATCCCGTCGCCATCGAGAATCCGGCCGACGGGACCAGCGTTCCCTGCGTGATACAGGACATTTCCGAGACGGGCGCCAAGCTCGGAATGAGGGATCTGGTTGCGATTCCCGACGAATTTCTGCTGCGGCTGTCGGGCAACCGGCAGGCAACCCGCCACTGCCGCGTGGTCTGGCGGGCCGAGCAGTCCGTCGGCGTCAGGTTCGTCGAACAGGAAGGCTGACGCGAACAGGCGCCGGCCTCAGGCGCCTGATCCAGGAGCCGCGCGGCGGGTTGGCGCTGCTGCGACGAACCTGCCGTCCTGCAGATAGGTCTGTAGTTGAACGATGCCGCGCTGCATGTGGTGCTCGATCTCGGACTGCATGAGATCCAGCCTGTCTCCCAACGCCAGCTCCACATAGCGGCTATGCGCATCGTCCAGCGGACCCGCGCGCCCGTGAGCCTTCTGGTGGATGGCGAGATAGAGGTGCAGCCGCGCCGATATCCGACGCCAGGTCTCCAGGAGCAGCCGGTGGCCGCAGAACTCGTAGACCGTCGAGTGGAATTTCACCTCGGCCAGCGAGGAAGCGAAGCCGTCGCCGGCCGGCAGGGCGAGCAGCAATTCCTTGTGCCGCGCTTTCAGCGTGCGCGCGAACTGCGGCGTCCGCCGGTCCCAGATCTGCGCGAAGGCCAGCGTCTCGAGCGCGGTTCGCAGCGAATAGATCTCGCTGACATCGTCGCGCGACAGGCTGACGACCCGTGTCGCCGTATAGGGCACGGAGACGAGCAGCCCCTCTTCCACCAGCTGGCCCATGGCCTCGCGCAGCGGCCCGCGGCTGACGCCGAATTCCGCCGCCAGCTGCTGCTCCGTCACCGCGCTGCCCGGCGCGATCTGTCCGTCCACGATCGCGTGGCGCAGGCGCTCGGCGATCTGGTCGCGAAAGGTCGCGCGCCGAATCTGGGCCAGCGGCTCGTCGACGGAGGCGGACGCGGCGCGCATCAGCGGGCGACCCATGCCTGATAGAGCTCCGAGGCGCGCTGCGTCATCGGTCCGGGCGCGCCCGCGCCGATCGTCCGGCCGTCGATCCGGGTCACGGGCGTAACGCCGCCGAGCGTGCCGGTCACGAAGGCTTCGTCCGCGCCATAGACCTCGGCCAGCGTGAAGTCCTTCTCCAGCGCCTGCGTGCCCGATGCGCGCCAGGCATCGATCACCGCCTGCCGGGTGAGGCCCTTGAAGCAGTAGCTGCCGGTCGAGCTCCACAGCTCGCCGCGCCGGACGATGAAGAAGTTGGTCGAGTTGCAGCTGGCGACGAAGCCGTTGGGGTCCAGCATCAGCGCTTCGTCCGCGCCGGCGTTGATCGCCTGGATAAGCGCCTGGATCAGGTTGAGACGGCTGTGCGAATTGAGTCTGAGGTCGAAGACGTCCGGCGTGCTGGTGCGGAAGGTCGAGGTGAACAGCGACAGGCCGCGCGCCTTCGATTCCGGCCGCGGCGTCTTGTACTCGGCGACGATCACCATGGTCGCCTTGCCAATGACGAAGCGCGGGTCCTGGTTCGGCGTCTTCTTGACGCCACGGGTGATCATCAGCCGGATATGCGCGCCATCGGTCATGCCGTTGCGCGCCAGCGTCGCGTCGATGGCGGCCGCCACCTCCTCGCGCGAGCGGCCGATGTCGAGCGCGATGGAATTGGCGCCCTCGAACAGCCGGTCGAGATGGGCCTCGCGCTGGATCAGCCGGCCGTTCTTGAGGCGAAGGCCCTCCCAGACGCCATCGCCGAGCACGAAGCCTGAATCGAAGATCGACACCCGCGCCTCGTTGCGCGGCACGAAGGCGCTGTCGACATAGACCAGAACGGCCTCGTTGCGCGGATCGTCGAGATAGCCCTGGGCGCTGCCCGCGGTGCTGCTCATGGCACTGTTCCCGTCAGAAATTGAACCGGCGATGGCCGGCGATGAAGGCCTGGGTGAGCGGCCGGCGCGGCGCTTTCAGCACCTCGTCCGGCGTGCCCTGCTCGTAGATGCCGCCGTCGGCGACGAAGATGACGCGCGTCGCCATGTGGTAGGCGAAACCGATCTCGTGGGTGACCAGCAGCATGGTGCGGCCGTCCTCGGCGAGCGACTGGATGGTGTTGAGGACCTCGCCGACAAGAGCCGGATCGAGCGCCGAGGTCGGCTCGTCGAACAGCAGGATCTCCGGCTCCATCGCGAGCGCGCGCGCGATGGCGACGCGTTGCTTCTGCCCGCCCGAGAGATGAGCGGGATAGGCTTCCGCCTTGTCGGCGAGGCCAACGCGGGCGAGTTCGGCCAGCGCTTTCGGCCGGGCCTCGTCGCGCGACTGGTGCTTCACGGTGACGAGCCCCTCCATGACATTGCCGATCACCGTCATGTGCGGGAACAGGTTGAACTGCTGGAACACCATGCCGACGCGCTGGCGCAGGCGGTTCAGCGCACGCTCGTCATAGCGCATCTCCGTCCCGTCGCTGCGCTCCCGCGCCTCGCCGACCGGCTCGCCGCCGAGGATCACGCGGCCCTCGTCAGGCCGCTCCAGGAAGTTGATGCAGCGCAGCAGTGTCGATTTCCCGGAGCCCGACGCGCCGATGATGGCGATGCGATCGCCGCTGGCGACGTCGAGGTCGACGCCGGAAAAGACCGGGCTTCCGCCGAAGCGCTTGCCGAGTCCCTTGAGGCTGAGTACGGGACCGGCCATCAGTCGCTCCGCGCGAGGCGCCGCTCGAGCGCGTAGGTCGCGCGCACCAGCGGGTAGAGGATGAGGAAGAACAGTGCGCCGACGACCGTATAGACCTCGAGCGGGTTGAAGTTCAGCGACGCGACCAGCTTGCCCTGATGCAGCAGCTCGACATAGGCGACCACCGAGGCGAGCGTCGTCATCTTGAAGATCTCGATGCCGCGATTGGTCAGCGCCGGCAGCACGCGGCGCAGTGCCTGCGGCAGGACGATGCGGCGCAGCGTCTGCAGGCCGCTCATGCCGATGGAGCGCGCCGCCTCCCACTGCCCCGGCTCGATGGACTGGATGCCGCCGCGATAGATCTCCGCGGAATAGGCCGCCGAGTTCAGCGATATGCCGAGGATCGCCGCCATGAACGGACTGATCTCCACGCTGACCAGCATGGGTAGCGCGAAATAGAACCAGAGAATCTGGACCAGAACCGGCGTGTTGCGGAAGAACTCGATGAAGCCGATGGCGAGCCAGCGCAGCGGCGCGTGGCGAGACCGCCGCGCCAGCGCCACGAGGAGCCCGAAGCCGAGGCCGAGGACGAGGCAGACGAGAAACAGGCGAATGGTGCCGACGGCGCCGAACGCCAGCGCCTGCCAGTTGTCGAGGATCGGCGTGAAGTCCCAGCGATAGGCCATCAGCGCGCCGCCATTTCGCCGCTCGCGGCCATCCGTCGCTCGACCAGCGCGCCGAGCGCGCTGAACAGCGAGATCGTGACGAAATAGATCAGGGCCGCGACCGTGAAGACCTCCAGCGGCCGGAAGGTCTTCTGGGCGAGCTCGTTCGCCTGATAGAGCAGATCGGCATAGGAGACGGTGGCGACCAGCGTCGTGGTCTTCATCAGCTCGATGGAACGCTCCATCATGGCCGGGAACATGCGCTTCACCGCCTGCGGCAGGATGATCCGCCCCATGGTCTGAGCGCCGCTCATGCCGATGGCGCGGGCGGCCTCGCGCTGGCCCTTGTCCACGGAGACGATGCCGGCCCGGAAGATCTCCGCGAAGAAGGCTCCGGACTGGATCGTGAAGGTCAGCGCCGCCGCGAGATGGGGCGTCATCTCGACGTTCAGCACGATGGGCAGGCCGAAATAGAACCAGAACAGCTGGACGAGCGGCGGCGTCGTGCGGAACACCTCGATGACGATGCCGGCGGGCGCCGACAGCAGCCGTTTCCCCGACAGGCGCGCCAGGGCCAGCGCGAGACCGACCGGCAAGCCGCCGGCCAGCGCCACGGCGGTCAGCGCCAGCGTGTTCCGCAAGCCCGCCAGCAGCAGGTCGCTGTTGGCGAGGACCGGCGTGAAGTCCCAGGCGTACATGCCCGCCGCCGCGTCAGCCGAGCATTTCCTTGATGATCGGCGGCGCCGCCTTCGGATCGAGGCCGAACCCGGCGAGGAACTCCTCGTACCAGGCCTGAATCTGCCGCGAATTGTAGTACTCGGTGATCCGCGCATCGACCCATTCGACGAAGGCGGTGTCGCCCTTGCGGACCGCGGCGCTGGACGGGTTCGACTGGGTCGGCTGCGGCACGACGATCTTGCCGGCGCCGAGGCGCTGGCGCGCTGCGATCAGCGGCGGATGGAACAGGCAGACCGCCTCGACGCGGCCGGACTGGAACGCGGCGATCGCCTCGGTATTGCCGGGGAAGCGCTGGATGGCGGCCTTGGCGACATTGGCGGAAAGGAACCGGTCCATGCTGGTCGCCTGCGGCACGGCGATCCGAACGTCCGGCTTGTTGAGGTCTTCCCAGTTGCGGACGGCGAGGTCGTCCTTCGCCAGCACCGCCAGCGAATAGTAGAGCAGCGGCGATTTCGGGAAATCGACCGCCTGCGCGCGCTCGGGGGTCGCGTCCAGCACGTACATGATGTCGATGCGGTTCGCCTGCAGCGCGGCGATGGCGGTGCCCCAGGTCACCTCCACCGGTTCGAAACGCACGTTCAGCGCCGCGGCCATGGCCTTGCCGACGGAGACGCCGACGCCGGAGGACCATTCGCCGGTGCGGGCGTCCTTGGAGTACCAGGGCGGGGCCTGCGTGACGCCAACGCGCAGCGAGCCGCGCCGCTTCACCTCGTCGAGCGTGCCGCCAGTCTGCGAAAGGGCCGGTCGGCTGATGAAGGCGGTGCCCGCCGCAACGCCGAATGCCGTGGCGAATGTCCGCCGGTCGATCGTCATGATGCCCTCCCTGATCCCGGTCCCGCGTGTCGCGCGGGAATTGCAGCGGATTGAACGACCCACATTGTTGATTGTCAACAATGTGGGTCGTTCCAGCTTCGCGACGATGCGCCGTCGCCAATGGCGGGATGGTCTGCCGAAGACGCGGAATGCGTCGCCGGGACGGGCATCACGCCTGTCCCGCGGCGCGCGGCGACGAAGGGATTGCCGGCGAGCCATTCGCCATTCCACGACGCTGCGAGGGCGATTGCGGCGCACCGGCTGATCCGCTACACAGACTGCGCGTCGCCAGATTGTCGCGGCGTCGGCATGCACCCGTAGCTCAGCTGGATAGAGCGTTGCCCTCCGAAGGCAAAGGTCGCACGTTCGAATCGTGCCGGGTGCGCCAACTCCTCAGACGCCAAAGATAGTTTCGCTTTTTTTGGTCCGAGAGCCACAGGGCCGAACGATCATCGCCTGTCAGCCTGTCAGACTGGCCGTGCCTGCGGGGCCAGTCCATCCTGCCCTTGCCACGCCGGTTTGACGCGGCTATCTCACGCGCTCCTCAAACAGCCGAGCCTCCAATGTCGAGCGCCCCGCGTGCCGCCTCGATCGGCATCGATGTCGGTACGAGCAACACGGTCGTCGCCGTCGCGAGCGCTGACGGGCGCGTCAGCACCATCCGCTTCGCCCATGGCGGGGACAGCCTGAGCGTCTTCGCCTCGACCCTGTGCTTCTGGCAGGAACGCATGGCGCAGCCGCCGCGCGTCGAGGGCGGTCCCTGGGCGATCGAGCATTTCCTCGAGGAGCGCATCGGACTGCGCTTCATTCAGTCGTTCAAGACATTCGCCGCGAGCCGCGCCTTTCAGTCGACGATGATCTTCGGACAGCGGTTCCAGTTCGAGGATCTGCTGGTGACGTTTCTGCAGACGTTGGCGCGTCATATCCCGGGGGGCCTCGACCTTTCGGCCGCCCGCCTCGTTGTCGGGCGACCGGTGCAATTCGCCGGCTCCAGCCCGGATGATGCATTGGCGATGCAGCGCTATCGCGATGCGTTCGCCAGCCTCGGCGGCGGCCACGCCCGCTACGTCTATGAACCCGTCGGCGCGGCCTTTTCTTTCGCGCGCGATCTGGAGGGCGACGCTGTCGTGCTGGTTGCCGATTTCGGCGGCGGCACCAGCGACTTCTCCGTCATGCGGTTCTCGCGCGCCGGCGGTAGCCTGACGGCCGAACCGCTCGGTCATGCCGGTGTCGGCGTCGCCGGCGACACGTTCGATTCCCGGATCGTCGATCGCGTGATCTCGCCACGTCTTGGAAAGGGAGGTAGCTACCGGTCCTTCGGCAAGGTTCTGCCGATGCCGCTCCATTACCACGCCTCGCTCTCCCGCTGGAACGAACTCGCGCTGATGAAGGGCAGCGCGGATTTTCGCGAGTTGCGGAAGCTTGCGCGCGTCGCCCTCGATCCCGCGCCTCTGGATGACTTCATCGGGCTCATCGAGGATGATCTTGGCTTCCCGCTCTACCGGGCCGTCTCTGCGGCCAAGGTCGCGCTGTCGGTGCAGGACGCCGTCGCGTTCCGGTTCGCCGAGCGTGCGCTGGACATCCGCTCGACCATCACGCGCGCGGATTTCGAGACGTGGATCGACGACGATCTCGCACGCATCATGGCGAGCGTCGATCAGGCGCTGGTGAGCGCCGGCATCGCGCCGGGCGATGTCGACAAGGTGGTCCTGACCGGCGGAACCTCCTTCGTGCCTGCCGTTCGCCGCCTCTTCGCCGAGCGCTTCGGTGAGGGGAAGCTCACCTCCGCCGACCATTTCGAATCCATCGCCCAGGGCCTCGCCCTGATCGGGCTGACCGAGGACGCCGACCACTGGGCGGTTGCCGCGTAGGATTCGCCGCGAGCTTGTCCGGCGAGCCGCTCATGGCCTCGTTCTAGCCGACCCACCGGCCGGTCATCGTGATGCGCAGCCGCTTCGTGGGCCTGGTCGCGGGTGCGATCACATCGCGCCGGTGATGATGCCCTTGCGGATCAGGAAGCAGCCATAGGGCCGCGGGTCGCCCACCTGGACGACCGCGAAGCCTTGCGCCGCCGCCGCATAGAAGGCGTAGCGGTCGATTCCCGTCGGCACGACGTCGCGCCCGAGAACCCGGATGATCTCGGCCTGCACCTCCTGCTGGACGGCCGGCACGGCATCGGCATCGCCGACCACCGACATGCGCCGGATCGGCTCCGGTTCAAAATCGTCGATCGGGAGGACCGACAGAATCGCGCGCACCGCACGCGGCATGGTGAGGCCCGGCAGGCGCACGATGCGTCGCGACACGGTGGCCGCCGCGATCCTCTCGGCGGGATGATTGGCATCCACGATGGCGAGATCGTCGCCATGGCCCATGGCCGCAAGGACCCAGAGGAGATCGGGACCGAGGATGGGGTCGAGGCCCTTCAGCACGTCACGCTCCCGATTGTCCCTGTGTCGCGGCTCGCCTGAGGTAGGTCCGCGCAGCGTTGCCGCCGAATATGGCGGCCTGTCCGGTGGCGGCGAGCGACGATGTCAGCGCTTCCGCCGCGCGGTGCCAGGCATCGTATCCGCCGGCTCGGTTCACCACCGGCCAGTCGCTACCCCAGATCAGCCGCGAGGCGCCGAAGGCGTCGACGAGATGCCGGACATAGGGTTCGAGGTCGCTTGCCGACCAGTTGTCCCGCGCTTCGGTGACGAGACCCGATAGCTTGCAGGCGACATTGGGCAGCGCGGCGAGCGCCGCCATGTCGGCCCGCCACGGGTCGATTGTTCCGTCGCGGATGAAGGGTTTGGCGCCGTGGTCGATGACGATGGCAAGGTCGGGATGACGCTCCGCCAGAACCAGTAGCCGCGACAGGTGGCGGGGGAGAACCAGCGCGTCGAACACGAGGCCGTGGCGGACCATGGTTCGCAGCGCTGGCCCGAGGGCGATGTCGGCGAGGAAGTCGTCGTCGGGCAAGTCCTGCACCATGGGCCTGAGTCCGACGAGAAGCGGGTCGCGCGCCAACTCCGCGATGACCGAAGACGCGTCCGGCGCGGCAAGGTCGGCCCAGCCCACCACGCCCGCGACGAAACCGGCCTCGCGCGCGGTGGCGAGCATGAAACGGGTCTCGGCGACCGTCGGCGCGGCCTGAACGAGGATCGTCGCGCCGATGCCGTGGCGCGCGAGATGGGGCGCGAGGTCTGCCGCGCCATAGTCGCGCCGCAGCACGTCCGGGGCACTGTCGAGCCAGCCATAGTCGCCGCGCGCGACCTGCCAGAAGTGCTGGTGGGCGTCGATCCTCATGGCTCAGGCCGGCGTTGGAGCATGGGCGGCGATCAGGCCGGCGGCCTTGAGATCGCTCCAGAGTGCCGGTGGCGTGGCCACCGCGGCAGCGGTGACATTGGCGACGATCTCGCTCGGTCGCACGGCGCCGAGCACGAGCGTCCTGACCGCGGGATGAGCGGCGGCGAAGGCCATGGCTGCTTGCCGGAGCGGCACGCCGTGAGACCGGCAGATGGCGTCGATCGCCTGGACACGCGCGAGAATTTCGGGCGATGCCGGTCGGTAATTGTAATGCGCGCCGGGGCCCGCGTCGCCGGCGAGGATGCCGGAATTGAACACGCCGGCCAGCATGATGCCGATGCCCTTTTCCAGCGCGAGGGGAAGGAAGCTGTCGAGCGCGCCCTGTTCCAGCAGCGTGTAGCGGCCGGCGAGCATCATCACGTCGAAGTCGCCCGCGCGGGCGAAGCGCGCGCACATCTCGGCTTCGTTGACCCCGACGCCGATAGCCTTCACCGCACCGGTGGACCGCAGCCGGTCGAGGGCGCGATAGGCGCCGTTCATCGCCTCGGAGAACCGCCGCTCCATGTCGGTCCCGTGGGTCCAGACATCGACGTCATGGATGAGCAGGATGTCGACATGGTCGGTTCCGAGCCGCAGCAGCGACTGCTCGAAGGAGCGCATGGCGCCGTCATGGGAATAGTCGACCACCGCGCCGTGCGGCAGGCCGCCGGCATAGCCGGAGCGGTCGCCTGGGGCTGCTGCCGGGTCCATCCAGCGGCCGATCTTGGTGGAGAGAACGATGTCCGTTCGTCCGGCCGCGCGCAGGGCCGCGCCGATGCGGTGTTCCGACAGCCCGTGGCCGTAGAGCGGCGAGGTGTCGATGAGGTTCACGCCGGCATCGAGCGCCGCTGACACCGTCTCCTGCGCCGCGCGCTCGTCCAGCCTGCCGAAGAGATCGCCGAGCGGCGCGCCGCCGAAGCCGATGAGGCTGACATCGATCCCCTCGGCCAGCCGGCGGCGCGGCAGCCTCGGAACCGGCGGCAGGCTGGAGGCTGCGGTCGTCATCGCGGGTCGATGGGCGTGGCGGGCAGGGAGAGTTCCCGTTCGATCCACGCAGCAAGGCGCAGGAGGTCTCGCTCGCGGCCGCCATGCGACAGGATCTGGACGCCGATGGGGAGCCCCGCATCGGAGAACCCGATCGGCACGGAGATGGCGGGCAGGCCGCTCAGCGACCAGATCGCCGTGATCGCGATCCAGCCGAGATAATCCTGCATCGGCTGCCCATCGATCGTCTCCGGCGCGAGAATGTCGACGGAGAACGGCATGGCTTGCGCCGCCGGGCAGACGAGGAAGTCGTGGTCGTCGAGGAAATCTACGGCGCGGCGGTAGAAATCGGTGCGCGCGCGGTTGGCCGCCGCGATGGCCCGGCCCGGCTGGTCGCGCCCGCGCATGATGTCGCCCATGACGGCTGCCGGAAACAGATCGCGGTGCCGGTCGAGCAGCGGCTCCCAGGTCGCGAAGAAACTCTCGCCGCGCAGCACCCTGAAAGCGTCCATCGCGCCTGTCGTTGCCGGGTGGCCCCGGTGGACGGCGATGCCCGCCCCGGCGAGCATCTCGGCGAAGGCCTCGACTACGGCACGGATCGGCGCTTCGACCGGCAGGCCGAGATCCGTGGAGACGGCGATGCGCGCCGGCTTTCGCGGCTCGCGCGCGGCGGCGAAGAACGATGGTCCGGAGGCGGGCGTTGATAGGAAGTCGCCGGAATCGTAGCCGACCATCGCGTCGAACATCAGCGCGAGATCGTCGACGCAGCGCGCCATGGGGCCTTCGACGAAGATGGTGTCGAAGGGATCGGTCAGGCGCTTGCGCGGCACGCGTCCCGGCGTCGGCCTGAGGCCCAGCACGTTGCAGAAGGCGGCGGGGATGCGCAGGCTGCCGCCATAGTCGTTGCCATGCGCCAGCCAGGCCTCGCCGGTGGCCAGCGCCACCGCCGAGCCGCCCGAGGAGCCGCCGCAGGTCAGCCTGACATCATAGGGGTTCAGCGTCGTGCCATGGACGGCATTGGTCGTCTGCGCGTCGCCGAGCTCGGACAGGTTCGACTTGCCGAGCACGACAGCGCCGTTGGCCTCCATCAGCGCCACGGTGCGGTCGGAGGTCGTCGATATCCGGTCCTTGAAGATCGGCGTGCCGCCGGTATTGCGCACGCCGGCGACGTCGTTGTTGTCCTTCACGACGATGGGGATGCCCGACAGCACCGTATCGCGCCCGGCGGCGCGGGCGGTGTCGGCCGCGCGCGCCTGCGCGCGGGCGCGCTCGAGGCAGAGCGTCGGGATCGCGTTGATCTTCGGCTCCATCGCGGCGATGCGGGCGGCGGCGGCCTCGACCAGTTCTGCCGATGTGACCTCTCCGGCTCGCAGGCGGGCGCGGATTTCGGTCGCGCTGAGGTCGATCAGATCATGCGACATGGGCAGGCTCGGATGCGGAAGGCGACGGCGTGCCGCAGGAGCGGCGGACGATCAGGCGGGGGGCCATGACGGTAACGGTGCCTGGCCCGAGTCGGCTGCCCGTGACGCGGTCGAGCAGGATGTTCAGTGCCGTCTCGCCGATGGCGCGCACCGGCTGGGCTACGGCGGTGAGGCGCGGCGAGACCGAGTCGGCCCATGGCAGGTCGTCGATGCCGACGATCGACACGTCCTCGGGGCAGTTCAGCCCGAGATCGGCCAGCGCCCGGATCGCGCCGAGGGTCATCAGGTTGTTGGTGGCGAAGATGGCTGTCGGCGCCGCGTCGGCGCGCAGGAGGTCGATCGCCGCGCGGCAGGCCGGCGCTTCCTGAAAGCCCGCGTCGCGCACCAGGCCGGGATCGAAGGCAATGCCGGCGGCCAGCAACGCCTCCCGGTATCCCGCGAGGCGGTCGGCCGCGGTGCGCACGACGTCCGGTCCGTTGATCAGCGCGATGCGCCGATGTCCCGCCGCGACGAGGTGGCTTGTCGCCTCGAAAGCGGCGCGATGATTGTCGAGCACGACGGCATCGTAGCCGAGCCCGTCCATGGCGCGATCGACCAGCACCACCGGCACCTCAAGCTGTGCCAGCAGCGCCGCGCGGTTCATCGAGACCGCGCCGGTGGGCGCAAGGATCAGCCCGTCGATACGCTGGCTGCGCAGCATCTTCAGATGCGCTTCCTCGCGCTCGACCTTCTCGGACGAATTGCACAGGAGGACGAGATGTCCGCGCGCGGCGGCGGCATCCTCGACCGCTGCGAACAGGTCGGAGAAGAACGGGTTGGTGATGTCGCCGACCACGAGCCCGAGCAGCCCGCTCGTCCGCTTGCGCAGGGATCGCGCGGCCGGATGGGGGGCGTAGCCGAGCTTGTCGACGGCCGCCTGAACCCGCGCGCGCAACTCCTCGCTGACCCGGTCGGCGCTGTTCAGCGCATTCGACACCGTGGCCATCGATACATTCGCCAGCCGCGCGACATCGCGGATCGTGGCCATGGCGTCTCCGCTTTTGAAACGGTTCAATTCGTCATCGCCATTCTTTCAATCTGTCCTGCAGATTGCAATGGAGCAGCAGAGAAATTTCGCTTGATGGGCGGGAATGTCTGTGCAAGCTTGATTTGAAACGTTTTACAAAAAAATCGATCTTCGGGGAAGCGGGGCATGGTGCGGCGCACACTTTCGGACGGGGCGATGCGGTCATGATGCTGTATGTGCTCCGGCGTCTGGCTGCGACCGTGCCCGTGCTCCTGTTCGTGGCGCTGTTCGTGTTCTTCCTGCTGCGCCTGACACCCGGCGATCCGGCCGTTCTCATCGCGGGGGATCAGGCGACCGAGGCGCAGATCGAGGCCATCCGCCAGCAGCTCGGTCTCGACAAGCCTCTCATCGACCAGCTCGTCGCGTGGTCCGGCCGCATCCTCTCCGGCGATCTCGGCCGTTCCGTTTTCTCCGACATGGAGGTGACGCGGCTCATCGCCATGCGCGTCGAGCCGACCGTCCTTCTGGCGCTGGTGGCCATCGTCATGGCGCTGGTCATCGCCCTGCCGCTCGGCACGCTGGCGGCGGCCAGGGTCGGGACCCGCACCGACCGGGCGGTCATGGCCTTCGCCATGATCGGCTTCTCCTCGCCGGTCTTCGTCATCGCCTTCCTGCTGGTCTATGTCTTCGCGCTGGGGCTCGGCTGGTTCCCGACCCAGGGCTACGTGCCGCTGGCGAACGGCTTCTGGGCCTGCCTCAATAGCCTCATCCTGCCCGGCATGGCGCTCGCCATGCTCTACGCCTCGCTGCTCGCCCGCGTCACCCGCGCGACCCTGCTGGAGGTGCTGTCCGAGGACTATGTCCGCACCGCGCGCGCCAAAGGTCTGATGCCGCTGCGCGTGCTCGTCCGGCACGCATTGCGGAATGCCGCCATTCCCATTGTCACGGTCGTCGGCGTCGGCATTGCGGCGCTGCTCGGCGGCGTCGTCGTCACCGAGACCGTGTTCAACATTCCCGGCCTCGGGCGACTGACGACCGATGCCATCCTGCGCCGCGACTATCCGGTGGTGCAGGGCCTCATCCTGATCTTCTCGGGCGTCTATGTGCTCATCAACCTGCTGGTCGATCTCAGCTACGTGCTGTTCGACCCGCGCGTGCGGTATTGAGGGCGCGATGGCGATGACCGATGCGCCGCCTCAGCCGACAGCGACCACGATACAGGCGGCCGGCGAATGGTTCGGAAAGCTGGCCAGGTTCCTGCGCGGCAATCCGGTGATCTTCACCGGTCTGCTGGTCCTCCTGTTCTTCGCCGTCATGGCGCTGCTGGCGCCGTTGCTCTTCGTCGATCCCGCGCGGGTCAATCCGTTGCAGCGCCTGCGCCCGCCGAGCCTCGCCCACCCCTTCGGCACCGACCAGATCGGCCGCTCGACCCTGTCGCGCACTTTCAATGGCACGGCGATCTCACTCACGGTCGGCGCGCTGGTCACGCTCGTCACCGGGGCGTTCGGGCTCGTGATCGGGCTCGTCGCCGGCTTTGTCCGCCGTCTCGACGGCATCGTCATGCGGGTAATGGACGGCATGATGGCGATTCCCGGCATCCTGCTCGCCATCGCGCTGATGTCGCTGTTCGGCGCCGGCGTTCGCAACGTCATCATTGCCATCGCCATCGCGGAGATCCCGCGCATGGCCCGCATCGTCCGCTCGTCCGTGCTGGTGATCCGCGAGCAGCCCTATGTCGAGGCCGCGCGCGCCGGCGGCACGCGCACGCCGCGCCTTCTCGCCCAGCACATCCTGCCGAATGTCGCGGCCCCGGTGATCGTGCAGGCGACCTATGTCTTCGCCTCCGCGATGATCGTCGAGTCCGTGCTGTCCTTCCTTGGCGCAGGCACACCACCGACCATTCCGAGCTGGGGCAACATGCTGGCCGAGGCCCGCGCCTTCATGCAGCGCGCGCCGTGGATGATCGCCTTTCCGGGCGCCGCGCTCGCGCTCCTCGTGCTCACCGTCAACGTGCTTGGCGACGCCCTGCGCGACGCCATCGATCCGAAGCTTGCGCGGCAGATCCGCGCCTGACCGAACACCCGCGTGACGGGCAAGAGCGCCGAGAAGGCGACGCATGACGAGACAGGGAGGATGGAAGATGACCCGCTGGACGAGACGATTGGCGGTTGCGGCCGCCGCGATGGCGCTGACCATGACGGCGCTGCCGGCCCTGGCGCAGACCGTGCTCAAGGTTCGTCCCTTCGGCGACCTGCGAACGATCGACCCGATCACGACGTCGGACTACATGGTCCGCAACCACGGCTACATGGTCTACGACACGCTGTTCGCGCAGGACTCGTCTGGCGCGATCAAGCCGCAGATGGTCGAGCGCCACAGCGTCTCCGCCGACGGCCTGACCTGGACCTTCGTGCTGCGCGACGGCCTGAAGTTCCACGACAACCAGCCGGTGACGGCGGAGGATGTCGTCGCCTCGCTGAAGCGCTGGGGCGAGCGCGACGGCCTCGGCCAGCAGCTCATGGGCCAGACAGCCTCGCTGACCGCCACCGATGCCAAGACCGTGACGCTGGTGTTGAAGGAGCGCTGGGGCCTCGTGCTGGAAGCGCTCGGCAAGCCGAGCTCCATGGTGCCCTTCATCATGCCCGCGCGCATCGCCGCGACGCCCGCGACGCAGAACATCACCGATCCCGTCGGCTCCGGTCCGTTCATGATGGTGCGCGCGGAATGGTCGCCGGGCGCCAGGATCGTCTACCAGAAGGCGTCGATGTACGTGCCGCGCGCCGAGCCGGCGGACGGCCTCGCGGGCGGCAAGCGCGCCAATGTCGACCGCGTCGAGTGGATCATCATGCCCGACGCGCAGACGGCGCTGAACGCGCTGCAGGCCGGCGAGATCGACATTTTCGAGGAGCTGCCCCCGGACATGATCGAGCTGGTCAAGTCCAACTCGCGCATCGCGGTTGGGCGGCTCTCGGCGCTGCAGGGCGTCATGCGCATGAACCAGCTGCAGCCGCCCTTCAACAATCCGAAGCTGAGGCAGGCGATCCTGCGCCTCGTCGATCAGGAGCAGACGCTGCGCGCCTATGTCGACGACAAGAGCCTCTACACCAACTGCCCATCGTTCTTCATGTGCGACTCGCCCTATTTCTCGAACGCTGCCTGGAAGCCCGCCGACGTCGCGGCGGCCCGCCAGCTCGTGCGCGAGAGCGGCTATGCCGGCGAGAAGATCGTGCTCCTCGACGCCACCGAGACGGCGCTGAGCCCGGCGACCCTCGTCGTCGCACAGGCCATGCGCGACATCGGCCTCAACGTCGACTATCAGGCGATGGACTGGGGCACGCTGTCGAGCCGCCGCACCTCGAAGAATCCGGTGGCGCAGGGCGGCTGGTCGGCCTTCCTCTCCGGACCTGCCGCTCCCGACATGTGGGAGCCGGTCGGCCATCTTGCGCTGCGCTCCAACTGCGACCGCGCGTGGTTCGGCTGGCCCTGCGACGAGACCATCGAGAAGCTGCGCGCGGCCTTCACCATGGCGCCTGACCTTGCCGGGCGGCAGGCCATCGCGCGGCAGATCCAGGAGCGGGCGGTGGAGACGGTGCCCTATATCCCGGTCGGCCAGTTCTGGCTGGTGCGCGGCTATCAGGCGAGCCTCAAGGGTCTGCTGGTCGCCGGCCTGCCCGTCTATTGGAACGTCAGCAAGTAAGGCGCCGTCCATCGCCGATTTCGTCATGCCCGGCCTTGTGCCGGGCATCCACGTCCTCGACCCGGTGGTCGTACCCCGAGCCCACGCCCTCGAAGCAGTCGCGCTCGCTATGGTTCGCGGTTGGCAGAGTACGACATGACGAGCGAACAACGGTCGCTCGCGCCGGAGGCCAGCAGCCGCATCGACGGCTTGTCCTTGAGTTCGCCCTCGAAGCCCTCCGGGTCGCCGTGTCCGGTCCAGGCCTCGATGGAGACGAAGGGCGCGCCCGGCTTCGACCAGATCGCCCAATGCGGGAAACCGGTCGCGGCGAGGGTGACCGCCGGATCACGCGGGCCGGCCTCGTAGCGAACGGAACGGCTGCGGGCGTTCAGGAAGCACAGCGCCTCGGCCGCGAAGGTCTTGTCGTTCAGCGGCAATCTGCGATCGACGAGCGGGACGGGTCGTCTGGCGGAGCTGAACAGGCCGCCGGGCGCAATCACGGGCACGTCGGAGGCTTCGGCCGCTTCGAACACAGTCGCATGGCTCTCGCGCTGCCCGCCGGCGAGGGGCCAGTTGAAGCCGGGATGCAGGCCGACGGCAAAGGGCATCGTTCGCGCGCCCGTGTTCTCCACCTCCACCGTGGCGGCAAGGCTCTCGTGTGCCAGCCGGTATTCCAGCGTCAGTCTGAAAGGGAACGGGTAGGCGGCAAGGCTGGCCCCGGTCTCGCGCAATGTCAGGCGGACGTGGTCCCGCGCCACGGTGTCGATCGCGAAGGCGCCTTGCGCG
Source organism: Phreatobacter sp. (assembly GCF_016793595.1). Lineage (GTDB taxonomy): Bacteria > Pseudomonadota > Alphaproteobacteria > Rhizobiales > Phreatobacteraceae > Phreatobacter. The sequence continues at coordinate 338,635 of NZ_JAEULY010000015.1, read as the reverse complement.
GCAAATCCGTGAACGCCCATCGGTCGGGCGATACCGTCGATCCGCACAAGTCCGTCGCGTGCCCAGCCGACGATCGGGAACAGCACCGGCGCCGACTGAGCCCACCAGCCGGGGTCGCCCTGCCAGAGCAGTTCGTGCCCGCCCGCGCGCCAGCTGCGGAGCTCGGCGCCGAACGGCGAGACGGCGGCGCTGTAATCGCCTGATTCGAGTTCAATCATGACCGGAGGATAGCCCGGCCGCCCATCAGGGCGCAGCGTTGCGCCGACGCGTCGGGAGGGGTGTGCCCGAAATGAAAACGCCCGCATCGGAAGAACCGATGCGGGCGCTTGAAATTGGTGCCCAGAAGAGGACTCGAACCTCCACGCCTCGCGGCGCTGCTACCTGAAAGCAGTGCGTCTACCAATTCCGCCATCTGGGCGAAGGCGCGTGTCATAGCGAGTGAAAACCGGTGCGTCAACGCACCCGCGCGCAGTTCACCCGCTCTTCGTCATGCCGCGAACACGAAGACCCGTTTCGGCACCAGTTCGCCGCGCTCCACCTCGCAGAGCGCGATGGGATCGCCGCCCGCCGAAGCCCAGGCGGGTCCGTCGATCGGCGCGTCGCGGCCGCGCAGGATGGCGCTCTGGCCGCGCACGAGGCGCGCCGCGATGTCGCGGGTCACCTTGACCTCGGGCACCTCGGCGAGCGCCGCCTCGACGGGCAGCAGCGCATCCTCCAGCGATTGTCCGGTGATCTTGCCATCGGCGAGCTCGCGCAGCTCGGCGAGCGTCACCGTGTCGTCCTCGCCGAACGGGCCGACGCGGGTGCGCCGGAGTGCCGTGACATGGCCGAGGCATTTCAGGTCGCGGCCGATATCGCGGGCAATCGCCCGCACATACGTGCCCTTGCCGCACTCGGCCTCGAACTCGGCCTCCGTCTCCGAGAAGGCGATCAGAGACAGCGTCTCGACGGTGATCGGGCGAGCCTCCAGCGTCACCTCCTCGCCGTCGCGGGCAAGATCGTAGGCGCGCTCGCCGTCCACCTTGATGGCAGAGAATTTCGGCGGCACCTGCATGATCTCGCCGGTATAGCGCGGCAGCAGGGCCTCCACGTCGGCGCGGGCGGGGCGAATCTCGGAGCGCGCCGTCACCTCGCCCTCGGTGTCGTCCGTCGCGGTTTCAGCGCCCCAGGCGACCGTGAACCGGTAGGTCTTGCGGCCGTCCATGACGAAGGGAACCGTCTTGGTCGCCTCGCCGAGCGCGATGGGGAGGATTCCGGTCGCGCGCGGGTCGAGCGTGCCGGCATGGCCACCCTTCTTGGCGTTGAACAGGCGACGAACCTGCGATACCGCCTGGGTCGAGGTCTGATCGAAATCCTTGTCGAGAACGATCCAGCCGTGGACGTCGATCTTCTTGGAGCGGGGCTGGTTCATTCCAGATCGCCTTTGTCCTGATCGGCCTTCTTCACGTCGCGCTGGACCTCGTCGCTGTCGATGAGACGGTCGATGCGCGAGCCCTCGTCGAACGAGCCGTCGATACGGAACCGCAGGTCGGGCGCGTATTTCAGGTTGTTGCGATGAGCAAGCTCGCCGCGCAGGTAGCGCTTGTTGCGGGCCAGCGCCTGGATCACCGCCTGCTGGTCGCCGCCGCCGAGCGGCATGACGAAACAGGTGGCGATCTTCAGGTCCGGCGACATCCGCACCTCCGGCACGGTGACGATATGCGTCTCCAGCACCGGATCATGGATTTCGCCGCGCTGGAGCACTTCGGCCAGCGCATGGCGCATCAGTTCGCCGACGCGCAACTGCCTTTGGGACGGGCCGGAGCCCGTGTCGAAACGTTTGACCATGGTCTTGTGTCCTTCGCCCGGGATCGGACCGGGTGGAAGCGAAAAGGAGGCGGGGAAATACACCCGGAAGGTGCGAAAGGGAAGGGTCAGCCGGCGCGAATCGCCGCCTCCGCCTCTTTGATGGCCTCGGGCGTGCCGACGTGCAGCCACAGCCCGTTGAGCACGAGGCCGTGGAGCCTGCCCTCGGCCAGCGACGCGTTCCAGAGCGTGTTGAGCGAGAAGGTCTCGCCTGCCGCGCGTCCGGCGAAATCCACCGCGCGCATGACCGCCGCGCCGGCATAGGCATAGGGAGCGGCGACACGGGCGCCGCGCCGCTCGAGCCGCCCCTCGCGATCCATGAAGAAGTCGCCGGGGCCGTCGAAGCCGACGCTGTCATTGCCATCGAGCGCGCCGGCGTCGGGCAGCGCCGCCAGCAGCAGCAGCGTGTCCATGCGCGCAGGATCGAAGGCGGCGATCAGCCGGGCGATGTTCGAGGGGCCGCGATCGAGCCAGAAGCTGTCAGCATTGCGGATAACGAAGGTCTCGCCGAGATGGTCGAGCGCCTTGGCGACGCCGCCGCCGGAATCGAGCAGCTCGCCCCGCTCGTCGGAGACAATGATCCGCGGGGTCTCGCGGGTCCGCACCGCGGCCACGATCTGGTCGGCGAGGTGGTGGACATTGACCACCGCCGTCGTCACGCCGGCTTCCGCCAGCGGGTCCAGCACATGGTCGAGCAGCGTCCTGCCCGCGACCTCCACCAGCGGCTTCGGGATGCGGTCGGTGATCGGCCGCATCCGCGTGCCGAGGCCGGCCGCCAGCACCATGGCGGTGTCGATCGGACGGGCGGGCATCTGCGTCAAGGCGACGGCACCCGGTCATCGACCCAGCGCTTCACCTGATGAAGGGCCGGGTGGGCGAGGCAGCGTTGGAGATAGGCCCAGATGCGCGGCAGGTGAGCCAGATATTGCGGCTTGCCGTCGCGCCGGTCGAGCCGCGCGAAGATGCCGAGGATCTTGGTCGCCCGCTGCGCGCCCATGATGGCGTAGAGCCGCGCGAAGGCGGCCATGTCGAAGGACGGGTCGGCAGCCTTCCGGGCGCTGGCGTAGCGGGAGAGGATCTGCAGCTCCAGCTCTTCGGAGACAGTGACACGGGCATCCTGCGCCAGCGAGGCGACGTCATAGGCCGCGGGCCCCATGACAGCGTCCTGGAAGTCGATCAGGCCGACCTTCTCGGCGCCGTCGCGCCCGGCGAGCCAGATCAGGTTCGGCGAATGGAAATCGCGCAGGACCCAGGTCTTGGGCGCCGCCTCGACCTCCTTGAACAGGTCCGTCCAGCGCTGGAGGAAGACGTATTTCTCGCTCGCCGGGATGCGGACATCCTTCATCGGCAGATACCAGTCGAGCAGCAGCTCCACCTCGATGCCGAGCGCCTCGCGGTCGTAGGCGGGCAGCGCATAGGGCCCCTTCGGCGTCGAGAGCGTCGCCGGGCGCGGGCGCGCATGGATCGCCGCCAGCACGTCGACGGCCGCCAGATAGCGCTCCGCCACCGGCGCGCCGTCCTTCAACACGCCGTCGCTGCCGAGGTCCTCGATGATCAGAAAACCCTGTTCGAGGTCGATGGCCTCGATCTCCGGCGGCGACAGGCCGGCATCGCGCAGGCCCTCGGCCATGGCCACGAAGGGCACCATGTCCTCGGCGAGATGGGCGATGCGGCTGTAGGGCAGGCCGTTTCTCACCGGCGGGCCGTCCGGCCTGCGCGGCGCGTTCATCAGAACGGCGCGACGCTGGCCGTCGAGCAGCCGCTCGTAGCTGCGGGTGGAGGCGTCGCCCTGGAGGTGGCGGCGGAGCGACCCGCCCCAGCCGGCATTGTCGAGGAACGTGCGCAGCGCCGCCATGCGGGCGAGACGCGCCGCCCAGGCTCCATGGCCGATCAGCTCGGCGCGGCGGGCGTTCGGCCCGTTGCCGGGGGCGAGCGACAGGGTGATCTCCAGCCGGTCGCCGGACAGCGCGCCGCCGAGCCGGTCGGGCCATTCGACGAGCAGCAGCGCGTTGTCCGACACCTCGTCCCAGCCGAGCTCGGCGATCTCGTCGGCCGAGGCGACCCGGTAGAGATCGGCGTGGACCACCGGCAGGCGTTTGAGGTCGTAGGGCTGGACCAGCGCGAAGGTCGGGCTCGGCACGTCGAGCTTGTCGTCCTCGGCGATGGCGCGGATAAGCGCGCGCGCCAGCGTCGACTTGCCTGTCCCGAGGTCGCCTTCCAGCGTCATGATGTCGTTGGCCTGCGCCGCCATGGCGAGATCCATGGCGAGACGGCGCGTCTCCGCCTCGTTGGCGAGGGTCAGGGCGAGGCGGAAGGGTTCTGTCATCGACGCTTCGGGCGGGGGAAACGCTGGCGGGAAATCTCGGGCGGGGGACGCGTAGGCGACGGACGCAGCGGGCATGGCGCTTGAACTCGGCGGCGATCGGGACGGCAAGCGATCGCGAACGATCTCGGCGCACAGTGAACTGCGTTTATCGTTAATGAAGCGTGTGCCTGAGCATATTTGCGGCCCGCGCGCGGCGGCTGGAAGGCAATCGAAGCGCCGTCCAATGTCCCGCCACACCGCCGATCAGGCGGTTCGCACGGCGCCCGCTGGCTATTCGGCGGCCTTGGAATAGTCGCCGAGATCGGCGGGGAAGGTCACCTTGACCTGGGTTCCGCGGCCCGGTGCGGAATCGACCTCGATCCGGCCCTTGTGGAGCTGCACGAAGCTCTGGACGATGGAAAGGCCGAGCCCGGCGCCGCGATGGCGCGTGCCGGTGGTGAGCGTCTCGAACCGCTCGAACATCCGCCCCATCATGTCAGGTGCGATGCCGGTGCCCTGGTCGCGGACCTTGAAGACGATGGTGTCGCCCTCACGCTCCGCGTCGAGCACGATCAGTCCGCCGCGCCCCGAGAAGCCGATGGCGTTCGACAGGAGGTTGAACAGCACCTGCCTGACACGCTGGGCATCCGCCTTGAACGAGCCGATGTCGCGCGCGACCCGCATCTCGATGCGGTTCTGGTTCTCCGCCAGCCGGTCCTTCACCGCATCGACGGCGGCCTGCATGGCCGCGCGGATATCGACGTCGGACAGTTCGAGCTGCATCACTCCGGCATCGATGGTGGCGAGGTCGAGCACATCGTTGATGATCGACAGCAGCGAGGCGGAGGAGGCGCCGATATAGCCGAGATATTCGCGCTGCCGTTCGTTCAGCGGCCCGATGGCCGGGTCGTCCAGCACCTGCGCGAAGCCGATGATCGTCGTGAGCGGCGTGCGCAGCTGGTATGAGACGTGGTGGACGAAGTCGTTGCGGATCTTGGCAGCCGCCTCCAGCGCCTCGTTCCGCTCGGTCAGAGCCCGTTCGACCATGACCATGTTGGTGACATTGCGGAACGTTACCAGCGTCGCCCCGCCAGGCAGCGGTGCCGTGACCGTGTCGAGAACCGAGCCGTCGGTGCGCTCGATGCGGAAGGAATGCTGGCGCCGCTCATAGGCGAGCGCCGTCACCGCGGAGCGGATCTCGGTCCACACCCCGCCGTCCCTGACATAGGGCAGGCAGAGACTGGCGATCTGGTCGATCCGCGGCTTTTCCGCCAGCACATCGTCCGCGAAATCCCATAGCGCGGCGAACGCGCGGTTTGAGAGCGACAGCCGCCCGTCCGAACCGAACACCGCCACCGCCTCGTCGAGATGGTCGATGGTCTCGCGCTGGACGCGCCCGAGCGCGGCCACCTGCGTCTCCAGCTGCAGGCGTTGGGTCAGGTCGTCGAAGACATAGGTGACGCCGCCTGCCGGGTCCGGATTCTGCACGACCCGCAGGAAGCGCCCGCTCGGCAGCGACCATTCGTGGAGGCGCGGCTCGGTATCCACGGCTTCGTAGACCGTGTGCAGGCCCTTCTTCCACTCGCGGTAGTTCGACTGCTCGGGCAGCTGGCCACGCTCGCGCAGGCGATCGAGAATATCGCCGTCGGTCGGGCCCTGATGCAGGAAGGCCGGCGGCAGGTCCCAGAGCTGGCGGAACGCCTCGTTGTGGAAGACCAGCCGCTTGGCCGAATCGAAGATGGCGACGGCGGTGGCGAGCTGGTCGAGCGTGCGCTTGTGCGTCTCCATCTCGACGGAAAGCTCGGAACGCACGGTCTCCAGCTCGGTCACGTCGATGGCCATCCCGGCCGCCCCGCCCGCTGCGGGCCGCTCGATCACGTCGAAGACGCGCCGCTGGCCGGCGGCGATGGCCGCGACGCGCCGCGCGAAGGGCTCGCCGGCGCCGCGCTGGCGAGCCGCTTCGGTGCGGTCGCCCGTCTCAAGCAGTTCCGCGCCGGCCGCCACCGCTGCAGCGCCCGTCTCCGCGTCGGTCGCCGTCGCATAGGCATCGTTGACCCAGGCGATCCGGCCGTCGGCGTCGCGCAGCCAGACCGGAACCGGGATGGAGCCGAGGAAGGAGCGGATCGTCTGCGTCTCGCGGCTCAGCGCCTCGTGGCGGGCGGCGAGCTGGATCAGCTCCTCGCGCACGCCCGAGACGAGGCGCAGGCGCAGCACGGCGCGCCCGCCGATGGCGCGCCCCTCGGCCTCGATGGGCCGTCCGGCGAGCGTCACAAGATCCGCCCGGAACGGCGTGCCGCCGCGGCGCAGCGCCTCCACGGCGCGCTCGAGTTCCGCCGCGCGTTCCGCCGGCAGCCAGGCACCGAAGGCCAGCGCCCGGCGGGCGGCCGGCAGCTCGGTGACCAGCGACACGTCGCCGACGATCTCGGGCTCGTCCTTGTCGCCGCCCCAGACGACGACAATGTGCGGATCGAGGGTCAGCAGCGCGTTCGTCCTGTCCAGGGCGAGCTTCAGCGCGTTGATTTCCTCGCGTGTGCGCACCTGGTCCTGCGATGCCTTGGTGCGGCTGCGCAGCAGCGCGATGCCGGTGATGACGCCGAACACGACGACACCGACATTGAGTCCGAACGCCGCCCATTCGTGTGCGCGGATTGCGGAGAAGGCATGGAAGACGTCGATCCCGGACTCTTCGGCCGAGACGAGCGCGGTGGATGACAGGAGCAAGGCGGTCGCGGCAGCCGCAAGACGGATCGGGCGCTGGAACAGCGCGCGTGCGGCGCGTTGCCCGCCGCCGGATGCATCGTCGACCTGATCCAGGCCCGGCATCGCTGATCCTTCACCACGCGGCCCGCATCATCCCCGCTTCAGCGGCATCGCAGCAACGCCGCCCCGCGCCGCGAATCACTGCCAATCTACCCTCTCGGCGACTCGCGGTTTAAGAGTCCGAAACGGGAACGTTGCGACGAAATTGCAAGGCGCGGAATCCGGGCAACACGGTCAGAGCGGCGGCAGCTCGCGCCGCATGGTAATCGCATCCGCCGCGCCGCTTGCTGACTTGTAGTAGCCTTTGCGTCTGCCGATCGTCGCAAAGCCCCGCCGTGCATAGAGTTTCAGCGCCGGAGCGTTCTCCGATTCGACCTCCAGGAACAGGTTGCGGATGCCCGCGCGCATCAGGTCCTTGACGTGCTCGTCGAGCAGGCGGCCGGCCAGCCCGCGTCCGCGCAGGCGCGGATCGACGGCGACAGTGAGAATCTCGGCCTCGTCGGCGGCGAGGCGGCTCAGCACGAAGCCGGCTGCCGGCGCGCCGGCACGGCGGCGGATGACATGGGCCAGTACGGCGCTCTCGCCCAGCATGGCGACGAAGTCGTCAGCGGGCCAGCCGCGATGGAAAGCGTCGGCGTGGATGGTGGCGAGGTCCTCGGCATCGGCGGTCTCGGCCCGGGCAATGACGAGGCTCGTCTGCGGCCACCAGGACCAGAGGTCGAGAAAGGGGCTCACCGCGCCCTCCCGAACAGCGGCGCGGACGCCTGCGGCTTGGCGTCGACGGCCTTGAGATAGAGCGGCCGGCAGGGCGAGGTTGCGGGATCTGCGGCAGCGCCGAGCCGCGCGACGACGGCGATGTCGGGATAGGCCGCCTCGTCGAGGATCACCGGCGGCGAGGCGCCGACCGGCCAGGCGCCGAGCACGGCATCCGCGCCGGGTCCCACCAGGGCCACGGGCGCGGCGGCAGCAAGTCCGGCGGCCTCGGCCACCGGCATATATCGCGGCGGCACGGCGAGCATCCGGTCATGGCCGGTCAGCGACGCATAGACATGATCGTGCCGGGCATCGATGGCGGCGAGGACCGCGACGGGTTCGGCGGTGGCAAGATGGGGTTCGGAAAGGGCGGCAAGCGTCGGAATGCCCACCGCGTCGCCGCCGGCCGCCAGAGCCATGCCGCGCGCCGCGGCGATGGCGACGCGCAGGCCCGTGAAGCTGCCAGGGCCGACGGTCGCGACGAAGCGCCGGCAGTCGCCCGCGCCGATGCCGGCCTCGCCGCACACTTCGGCGGCGAGCGGCACGAGCCGCTCGGCATGGCCGCGCTCCATCGGCTCGGAGCGCCGCGCGAGCACGCGGCCGGAGCCGGTGTCGAGGATGGCGGCCGAACAGGCGCCGAGCGCCGTGTCGAGTGCAAGAACGAGCATGACAGGGTGCTACACCCTCTGGCGCGCTGCCGGAAGGGTGTCGAACGGCGCCGTGGCGGCGATGGCCGACGGACGGTCCGGTCCGTCAGACGGACTGGACCTCGCGCACGTCCGGCAGGAAATGCCGCATCAGGTTCTGAATGCCGTGCTTGAGCGTCGCGGTCGAGGACGGGCAGCCCGCGCAGGAACCCTGCATGGCGAGATAGACGATGCCGTCCTTGAAGCCGCGGAAGGTGATGTCGCCGCCGTCGGCCGCAACCGCCGGGCGCACGCGCGTCTCCAGCAGTTCCTTGATCGTATCGACGGTCTCGGCGTCGGCGGGATCGAAGAACTCCTCGTTGCCGTCCGGCACGAGGCTCGCCTCGCCGCGCACCAGCGGCTGGCCGGACATGTAATGCTCCATGATCGCGCCGAGGATCGCCGGCTTCAGGTGCGGCCACTCGGCCGAGCCCTTGGTCACGGTGATGAAGTCGTTGCCGAAGAACACGCCAGCGACGCCGTCGATGGCGAACAGCTTCTCGGCCAGCGGCGACTGCTTTGCGGCCTCGGGCGTCGGCATGTGCAGGGTGCCCTCGTCAAGAACGACGCGGCCGGGCAGAAACTTCAGGGTCGCCGGATTCGGCGTGGCTTCGGTCTGGATGAACATGGCTGGCTCCTCGAACGCCCGGTTCAAGGCCGGGGCCGGTTTGGAATGATTCAATCGAACCATTCCACGAAACATGTGGCGAGGGCGGGGCGCGCCGTCAACCGGATTCAGGGGGCGACGATCAGGCCAGCGCCGCGATGTCGTCGTCGGAGAGGTGTCCCGGCACGATCGCGACCGGAATCGGGTAGGAACCGGCGGACCGGGCGAGGCTCGAGACCAGCGGTCCCGGCCCGTCCTTGCCGGTGCCGGCGGCGAGAATAAGGATCGCGACGTCCGGATCATCCTCGATCTGCGCCAGGATCGCGTCGGCCAGCACACCCTCGCGCACCACCAGTTCGGGCTCGACGCCGACGAGCTTCATGGTCCGGTCGGCGGCGGCGTCGAGCTTCGCGCGCGCCTCCGCGTGCGCCTCCGCGCGCATGACGTCCGCGACCCCGAACAGCGCCTGTCCGTCGCCGACGCTCGGTTCGATCACCGCCAGCATCAGCAGCCCGTGGCCGGTGCGCGAGGCACGGCGGGCGGCGAAGACGACGGCGCGGTCGCATTCGGGGCTCTCGTCCACCACCACCATGAATTTGGGGTTGTGTCCGCTCTGGTAGGCTTCGCGCTTGCGGGGCATCGGGGCCTCTCATCGACCGCAAGGCCACAATGTCGCACCCACCGGGCAGGCCGCGCAAGCTAGCCGGCGACGATGAGCCCGGCGAAACAGGCCAGCACCACGGCGGCGACGCGCGAAATCCCGTGCTGCGCCCTGCCTGCCGCCAGCCTGCCGATGCCGGCCCCGACCAATATCCATGCGGTCGCAACCACGACAACGAGGCCCGAGAAGGCGAGGAGGTAGGCCAGGGCGTCCGCCTCGGACAAGGGCAGGACGACGAGAGCGAAGATCGCCGCCTTCGGATTGAGCAGCGTCGTCACGAAGACGCGCGCCGGGCCGATGCCCTGGGCTTCGGCATCGGCGAGCACCGGCCGCCGCCACAAGGCGATGGCGACGAGGACGAGGTAGAGCCCCGCCACAAGGCGCAGGACCTGACCGAATGCCGGATAAGCGGCGATCGTCGGAGCGAGAACGACGTGTATTGTGAGGATCGCAAGCAGATATCCCGCGATCTCCGCGCCGATCAGCGGCAACGAGCGCATTGCGCCGACCAGTGCCCCGGAGGTCGCCAGCAACGTGTTGGTCGGTCCGGGCGTGCCGAGCAGGGCGAGGACGGCGAGGGCGAAGAGCATGGGATCGGTCATGGCGCGACCTTCGTCCAGTGGACGCCGGCCCGCCTTGATCTCGCTCAGCCGCCGTTCCGCCCCCCGAAAGCCCAGCACATCCTTCCAAACGGGGGCTGCTGCTGCTATGTGCGGCCCATGACCGACACGCCTCTCGACCTGATCCGCAACTTCTCGATTGTCGCGCATATCGACCACGGCAAATCGACGCTCGCCGACCGCCTCATCCAGGTGACCGGCGGCCTGTCCGAGCGCGAGATGACCGAGCAGGTCCTCGACAACATGGACATCGAGAAGGAGCGCGGCATCACCATCAAGGCGCAGACCGTGCGCCTCGAATACAAGGCCGAGGATGGCAAGACCTATGTCCTGAATCTCATGGACACGCCCGGTCACGTCGACTTCGCCTATGAGGTGTCGCGCTCTCTCGCAGCCTGCGAGGGCTCGATCCTCGTCGTCGACGCCAGCCAGGGCGTCGAGGCCCAGACCCTCGCCAACGTCTATCAGGCGCTCGATGCCGGCCACGAGATCGTGCCGGTGCTGAACAAGATCGACCTGCCGGCGGCCGAGCCGGAACGCGTCAAGCAGCAGATCGAGGACGTGATCGGTCTCGACGCCTCGGACGCGGTCGAGGTCTCGGCCAAGACCGGCCTCAACATTCCGGCCGTGCTGGAAGCCATCGTGAAGCGCCTGCCGGCCCCGAAGGGCGACCGCTCGGCGCCGCTCAAGGCCATGCTGGTCGATAGCTGGTACGACGCCTATCTCGGCGTGATCGTGCTGGTCCGCGTCATCGACGGCTCGATGAAGAAGGGCCAGCGCATCAAGATGATGGGCACGGACGCGGTCTACGACATCGACAAGATCGGCGTTTTCACGCCGAAGCTGAAGGATGTGCCGGATCTCGGTCCCGGCGAGGTCGGCTTCATCACCGCGTCGATCAAGGAAGTCGCGGATACCCGCGTCGGCGACACCATCACCGACGAGAAGAAGCCGACGGCGCAGGCGCTGCCGGGCTTCAAGCCGGCGCAGCCGGTGGTCTTCTGTGGCCTCTTTCCGCAGGATGCCGCCGATTTCGAGGATCTGCGCGCCGCCATGGGCCGGCTGCGTCTCAACGATGCCAGCTTCTCCTTCGAGATGGAGAGCTCCGCCGCCCTCGGCTTCGGCTTCCGCTGCGGCTTCCTCGGGCTTCTGCACCTCGAGATCATCCAGGAGCGGCTGGAGCGCGAGTTCAATCTCGATCTGATCGCAACCGCGCCCTCGGTCGTCTACCAGATCCTGCTGCGCGACGGCTCGTTGCTGGAACTGCACAATCCCGCCGACATGCCGGATCCGATGAAGATCGAGATCATCTCGGAGCCGTGGATTCGCGCCAAGATCATGACGCCGGACGACTATCTCGGCTCGGTCTTGAAGCTCTGTCAGGATCGCCGGGGCATCCAGGTGGACCTGACCTATGTCGGCTCGCGCGCCATGGTCACCTACGATCTGCCGCTGAACGAGGTGGTTTTCGATTTCTACGACCGGCTGAAGTCGATCTCGAAGGGCTATGCCTCCTTCGACTACCAGATCACCGACTATCGCGAGGGCGATCTCGTGAAGATGTCGATTCTCGTCAACGGCGAGCCGGTGGACGCGCTCTCCATGCTGGTCCATCGCAACCGCGCCGAGAGCCGCGGCCGCGCCATGTGCGAGAAGCTGAAGGACCTGATCCCGCAGCACCTGTTCAAGATTCCGATCCAGGCGTCGATCGGCGCCAAGGTCATTGCCCGCGAAACCATCTCGGCCCTGCGCAAGGACGTCACCGCCAAGTGCTATGGCGGCGACATCTCCCGCAAGCGCAAGCTTCTCGACAAGCAGAAGGAGGGCAAGAAGAAGATGCGCCAGTTCGGCAAGGTCGATATTCCGCAGGAAGCCTTCATCGCCGCACTCAAGATGGACGCCTGACGCAGGCGCGGAGCGCCCGGTCCGCCGGGTCGCATGCGGCGTCTGCGTGAAAGGAGAAATATCTTCTCCTTTCACGGACGACCGCCCCGCTGCGGAGAAGGACGCTCTCCTCAAGGCTGGCTGTTTTGCCAGATCGGGTCCATGGACCCACCGGCTGCTCCGGCTCGGGGGAGAAGCCTGTCCTCCTGACAGCGCGTCCAGACGACAAGACCCTTCCCCTTTCATCCGTGGATTCGACGGGTTTGGTCTTATTTCCCGGAACATATTGAATAGTCGTATGTTTTCGGACTTCCTCCGATCTCAGGTTGGCGCTTTCCGGCGCGGCCGCATCGAGGAAGACCGACATGTCGAGCCCGTCCGTTCCGTCCCGCCTGCGCGATGCCGCCGGCGTCCTGCTGGCCTTCGGGCTGGTGCTCGGCACCACGATCTATGCCCGTGGCCAGACGGCGCCCCCGCCGGTCAATCTGGTCAACGTCTCCTATGATCCGACACGCGAGCTCTACCGGGCCATCAACGAGGCCTTCACCCGCCACTGGCGCGAGACGGCCGGTCAGCAGGTCACCATCCGGGCCTCGCACGGCGGTTCCGGCCGTCAGGCGCGCTCGGTCATCGACGGGCTCGACGCCGATGTCGTGACGCTGGCGCTGGCCGGCGACATCGACGCCATCGCCCAGCATTCGCGCCGCCTGCCGGCCAACTGGCAGACCCGCCTGCCCAACAATTCCTCGCCCTACACCTCGACCATCGTCTTCATCGTCCGCAAGGGCAATCCGAAGGGCGTCCGCGACTGGGCCGACCTTGCCCGACCCGGCGTCGGCGTCGTGACACCCAATCCGAAGACCTCCGGCGGCGCGCGCTGGAACTATCTCGCCGCCTGGGCCTACGAGCTCGACCGCACCAGCAACGACCAGGCCGCCGCGAAGCGCTTCGTCGAGGCCATCTACCGCAACGTCTCGGTGCTCGACACCGGCGCGCGCGGCTCGCTCACCACCTTCGCCCAGCGCAATGTCGGCGACGTCTTCATCTCCTGGGAAAACGAGGCGCATCTGGCGCTGAAGGAATTCGGCGAGGACAAGTTCGAGATCGTCTTCCCGTCGCTGTCGATCCTCGCCGAGCCGCCGGTGGCCCTCGTCGACCAGGTGGTCGACCGGCGCGGCACGCGGGCGGTGGCGCAGGCCTATCTCGACTTCCTCTATTCGCCCGAGGCGCAGCGCATCATCGCGCACAATTTCTATCGGCCGAACCTGCCGCAGCATGCCGACGTCGCCGATCTCGCCCGCTTTCCCCAGATCAGGCTGGTGACCATCGATCAGGTCTTCGGCGGCTGGACCAGGGCGCAGGCCGAGCACTTCGCCGACGGCGGCATTTTCGACCAGATCCATCGTCCCTCGGCAGCCACGCGATGACCGCTTTCGCGCTACCCTCCCGCGCGATCGCGATCCCGAAGCCGAGCGCCTTGCCCGGCTTCGGGATCACTTTCGGCTTCGCGCTGGCCTACCTGTCGCTGATCGTGCTCATCCCGCTCAGCCTGCTCGTCTGGCGCGCGAGCGGCCTCGGCCTTGGCGGTCTCATCGGCATCGCAACCCAGCCGCGGGTGCGCGCGGCGCTGGAAACCAGCTTCTACCTGTCCTTCGCCGCGGCCGCGTTGAACGCCGTCTTCGGCCTCGTCATTGCCTGGGTCCTGACGCGCTACAGCTTTCCCGCCCGCGCGCTGATCGACGCCATGGTCGACCTGCCCTTCGCGCTGCCGACGGCGGTCGCCGGCATTGCGCTCGCCGCGCTTTACGCGCCGAACGGCTGGGTCGGCTCGTGGCTGGATGCGTGGTTCGACCTGAAAGTCGCCTTTACCCCGCTCGGCATTTTCGTGGCGCTGACCTTCATCGGCCTGCCCTTCGTCGTGCGCACCGTGCAGCCGGTCGTCGCCGAGCTCGACCGCGAGATCGAGGAGGCCTCCGCGACCCTCGGCGCAAGTCGCTTCCAGACCATCGCACGGGTCATCCTGCCGACGCTGGTGCCGGCCGTGCTGACCGGCTTCGCGCTCGCCTTCGCGCGGGCCGTCGGTGAATACGGCTCGGTGATCTTCATCGCCGGCAACATGCCCTTCGTCTCCGAGATCGCGCCGCTGCTCATCATCGTGCAGCTCGAGGAGTTCAACTATGCCGGCGCGACCGCCATCGCGACGATCATGCTGGCGCTGTCCTTCGCAACCCTCTTCTCCATCAACCTGATCCAGGCCTGGAGCCGACGGAGGCTCGGTCATGGCTGAGGCGCTCCACGCAGTCCGGGGGCAGGGCTGGCGACCGGTCGCGTCCGAGCAGCCCGTGGTGCGTTGGGCTCTCACTGTGATCGCGGTCGGCTTCGTCGCGCTGTTCATCCTTCTGCCGCTCGCCGCCGTCTTCGCCGAGGCGCTGCGCAAGGGCGTGCCGGCCTTCGTCGAGGCCTTCAACGACGAAGCGACGCTGGCGGCGGTGCAGTTGACGTTGCTGGTGGCGGCCATTGCCGTACCTGCGAACCTCGTCTTCGGCCTCGCTGCCGCATGGGCCATCGCCAAGTTCGAATTTCCTGGCAAGAGCCTTGTCATCACGCTGATCGACCTGCCGTTCTCGGTCTCTCCGGTCGTCTCCGGGCTCGTCTTCGTCCTGCTGTTCGGGTCGCACGGCCTGTTCGGCGAATGGCTTCAGGCGAACGACATCAAGATCATCTTCGCGGTGCCGGGCATCGTGCTCGCCACCATCTTCGTGACCTTCCCCTTCGTCGCGCGCGAACTCATCCCGCTGATGCAGGAGCAGGGCACATCCGAGGAGGAGGCGGCGCTGACCCTTGGTGCCTCCGGCCTGACCACTTTCCTGACCGTCACTCTGCCGAACGTGAAATGGGCGCTGCTCTACGGCGTCCTGCTCTGCAATGCCCGCGCCATGGGCGAGTTCGGCGCGGTCGCCGTCGTCTCCGGCCATATCCGTGGCCTGACCAACACAATGCCTCTCCACGTGGAGATCCTCTACAATGAGTACAATTTCGTTGGCGCCTTCGCCGTCGCTTCGCTTCTCGCCGGCCTCGCCCTCGTTACGCTTCTCGCCAAATCCCTCCTCGAATGGCGATACGGCGACGAGCTTGCGGGCGCGCACCGGCATTGAGGCGGCGCCCGCCGCCATCCACGTCGAGGCCATCACCAAGGCCTTCGGCGGGACGGCGGCGCTCGACGGCATCGACCTCGATATCCGTGGTGGCGAACTGCTGGCGCTGCTCGGACCGTCCGGTTCCGGCAAGACGACGCTGCTGCGCGTGATTGCGGGCCTCGAGTCGATCTCGTCCGGCCGCGTGCTGTTCGGCGACGAGGATGCGACGCGCCTTGCCGTACAGCGCCGCCATGTCGGCTTCGTCTTTCAGCACTACGCGCTGTTCCGGCACATGACGGTGGCCGACAACATCGCCTACGGCCTTTCCGTGCGCCCCCGCGCACAGCGCCCCTCGCGCGCCGATATCCGCCGGCGCGTGTCCGAGCTTCTCGACCTCGTCCGGCTGCCGGGACTGGAGAGGCGCTATCCCGGCCAGTTGTCCGGCGGCCAGCGCCAACGCGTCGCGCTCGCCCGCGCGCTCGCGGTCGACCCCAAGGTGCTGCTGCTGGACGAGCCCTTCGGCGCGCTCGACGCGCAGGTGCGCCGCGACCTCCGGCGCTGGCTGCGGGAGATCCACGAGCGCACCGGCCACACCACCATCTTCGTCACCCACGACCAGGACGAGGCCCTGGAGCTCGCCGACCGCGTCGCGGTGCTGAACCGTGGCCGCATCGAACAGATCGGCACGCCCGACGAGATCTACGATCGACCGGCCTCGGCCTTTGTTGCCGGCTTCGTCGGCGAGCCCTCGCGCCTCGACGTGCTGGTCGCGGACGGCAAGGTCCGCCTCGGCGACGTCACGCTTGCGCCCGCCATACCGAACGCACCGGCCGGTCCCGCAGCGCTGTTCATTCGGCCCGCCGATATCGACCTGGAAGCGGCAACCGGGCCGCGCATTGCGGCGACCGTCGCAGGCGTCCGTCGTGCCGGCGCCGTCCGTCGCGTCGAGCTGCTGGTCGCGGATGGTCACCCGCCCGTCGAGGCCGAGATTGCGCCCGGCCGCGTCATCGCTCGCGGCGATACGGTGGGCTTCTCCCTCAAGACCCTGCGCCTGTTTCCGTCGCATTGAGGAGCCGTCCCGTGTCGCGTTTCAGGTTCTTCCCCGTTTCCTACGATATCGCCGGCCGCCGGGTGGTCGTCGCCGGTAGTGGCGAACAGGCCTTGCAGAAGCTTCGGCTGCTGGTGCGCACGGAGGCGAACCTCGTGCTCTGCGCGCAGTCGCCCACGGCCGACCTCGCACGGTTTGCAGCGGCCAACGGTGTGGCGCTTGCCGACGCCGAACCTGACGCGGCTTTCCTCGCGGGCGCGGCTCTCCTCTTCGTCGCGATGGGCCATGAAGCCGAGGATGCCCGCATCGCGATGATCGGCCGTGCGGCCGGAGTGCCGGTCAATGTCGTGGACCGGCCGCATCTTTCCGACTTCGCCGTCCCCGCCATTGTCGATCGTGCGCCGGTCTCCATCGCCATTGCGACGGACGGTCATGCCCCGGTGCTGGCCCAGAAAGTGCGCGCGCTGATCGAGGCGCTGCTGCCGCCCGCCTTCGGCCGGCTCGGGGAACTCGCGGCGCGCATCCGCGGCGGCGTCAACGAGGCGCTGGCCGAGGGCGCGCCGCGCCGCCGCTTCTGGACGCGCCTGTTCGAGGGCCGTGCCGCTGACGTGGCGCTTGCCGGCGAACTCGACCGCGCCGAGATCATCGCCCGCAAGGCGCTCGGCTCGGCCGAAAGCGAGGCCGCCGAAGGCAAGGTGTTTCTGGTCGGTGCCGGCCCCGGCGCCGAGGACCTTTTGACCCTGCGCGCCCAGCGCCTGCTTCAGACCGCCGATGTCATCGTTCATGACGCGCTGGTGCCGGACGCCGTCATCGCCATGGGCCGCCGCGACGCGCACCGCATGTCCGTCGGCAAGCGCAAGGGGCGGCATTCGGTCACGCAGGGCGAGATCGACGCGTTGCTGGTCCATCTCGCGCATGAGGGCCGCCGCGTCGTCCGCCTCAAGGCCGGCGACCCCATGGTCTATGGCCGCGCCGGCGAGGAGATCGCCGCGCTGCGCGCTGCCGGCGTTCCCTACGAGATCGTGCCCGGCATCACCGCTTCGCTCGCCGCCGCCGCCGATGCCGCCGTGCCGCTGACCCTGCGCGGCGTCTCCCAGCACCTGATCCTCGCGACGGGCCACGGGGCCGATGGCGGAGAGCCCCAGGGTTGGGAACATCTCGCGGCATCGGGCAGCACGGTTGCGCTCTACATGGGCAAGTCGGTGGCCGACCGGATCGTCGCGCGCCTCGTTGGCGCCGGCCTTCCGCTCTCGACGCCGGTCCTCGCCGTCGAGAATGCCGGCCGGGCCAGCCGCCGCCTCTTCGCGGGAACGCTCGGCGAGCTCCGGAGCCTCGCCGCGCGCGACGATCTCTCCGGCCCGGTCCTCATTCTGATCGGCGAGGCGACCGCCCATGGCGACATCGCGGCAGCCGAGCCCTTCGCGCTGACGCTGGCCGAAGCGGCCTGAAGGAGACGCCCATGTCCGCCAATCCTCAGCAGGCCCGCAAGTCCAAGGTCTTCAAGCCGGTCGTCGCCACTTCCAACGATCTCGCCACTGGTGCGGTGGTCTTCCGTCACGGCGACGGCACATGGTCCATCGATATCGGCCGAGCCGAAGTCGCCGAGACGTCGGAAGACGCCGACGCCCTGCTCGCCCGCGCAAATGCCGATCAGGACGCCTGCCTCATCGTCGAGCCGGCGCTGATCGAGATCATCCGCGAAGGCGGCTTCGTGCGGCCCGTGTCGCTGCGCGAACTGATCCGCGCGACCGGCCCGACCGTGCCGCTGCCCCCCGAAGCCTACGCCCACCTCTGAAGGTCGTTCTGTCCATGTATCGCTATGACGAATTCGACCATGCCTTCGTGAACGAGCGGGTCGCCGAGTTCTCCGATCAGGTGGCGCGCCGCCTCTCGGGCGAACTGACCGAGGACCAGTTCAAGCCGCTCAGGCTGATGAACGGCGTCTATCTGCAGCTTCACGCCTATATGCTGCGCATCGCCATTCCCTACGGCACGCTGTCGTCGCGCCAGATGCGCCGGCTCGCCCATATCGCGCGCTCCTATGACCGCGACTACGGCCATTTCACCACGCGCCAGAACCTGCAGTTCAACTGGATCAGGCTGGCCGACATGCCGGCCATTCTGAAGGAACTCGCCGAGGTCGAGATGCACGCCATTCAGACCTCCGGCAACTGCATCCGCAACGTCACGGCCGATCATTTTGCCGGCGCTGCGGCGGACGAGGTGGGCGATCCACGTCCCTATGCCGAGATCCTCCGGCAATGGTCGTCGATCCACCCCGAATTCACCTACCTGCCGCGCAAGTTCAAGCTGGCGGTGACCGGCGCGCCGAACGATCGCGCGGCGATCCAGGTGCACGATATCGGTCTCGAGCTGAAGCGGAACGCCAAGGGCGAGCTTGGCTTCGCCGTCTTCGTCGGCGGCGGTCAGGGTCGCACGCCCATGGTCGCCAGGAAGATCAGGGATTTCCTGCCCGAAGCGGACCTGCTGACCTATTGCGAGGCGATCCTGCGCGTCTACAACCTCGATGGCCGGCGCGACAACAAGTACAAGGCGCGCATCAAGATCCTCGTCCACGAGATGGGCGAGGACGAGATGCGGCAGGCGGTGGAGCGCGAGTTCGCCGCCCTCGGCCGCACGGCACTCACTTTGCCGGCTGATGAGATCTCGCGCATCCAGTCCTATTTCGCGCCACCGGTGCTCGCCACCCTGCCGGCCCATTCGGACGTGCTGGAAAAGGCCAAGGCCGCCGACCCGGAGCTCGCCCGGTTCCTCCGCCGCAATCTCCATGCCCATCGCACGCCGGGCTACGGCATCCTCACCGTCTCGCTGAAGCCCACCGGCCTGCCGCCGGGCGATGCCACCTCGGCGCAGATGGACATGATCGCCGATATCGCCGAGCGCTATTCCGCCGACGAGATCCGCGTCAGCCACGAGCAGAATCTCGTCCTGCCCTGGGTGCACCTCGACGACATTCCCGCCGTCTATGCCGCGCTGAAGCGGGCGGGGCTCGCCACCCCGAATGCCGGCCTCGTCACCGACATCATCGCCTGCCCGGGCCTCGACTACTGCGCCCTCGCCAATGCCCGCTCGATCCCCGTCGCGCAGCGCATTTCCGAGCGTTTCGCGGCGCTCGACCGGCAGGAGGAAATCGGCGAGCTGAAGCTGAAGATATCCGGCTGCATCAATGCCTGCGGCCATCACCATGTCGGCCATATCGGCATTCTCGGTGTCGACCGGAAGGGTGAGGAATTCTACCAGATCACGCTGGGCGGCTCAGGCGACGAGATCACCTCCATCGGCGAAATCGTCGGCCGTGGCTTCTCCTCCGATGAGGTTGTCGATGCGGTGGAGACCGTCGTCGAGACCTATCTGAAGATCCGGACGTCGCCGCAGGAAAAGTTCCTCGATGCCTATCGCCGCGTCGGCGAGGCGCCGTTCCGCGAGGCGCTCTATGCCGAGGCTTGACCTGTCCCGCGCGCGTCCTGAGCCGCTCGCCGCGCTGTCCGAGGAGGCGGCCGCGCTAGAGCGCTTCCATGGCGGCCGCGAACCTGCCGCGCTTGTGGAACTGGCGCTGAGCCACCTGTTCGCCGGTCGCATCGCACTGGTCTCGTCTTTCGGCGCGGAATCGGCCGTGCTGCTGCACATGGCGGCGGAGGTCGACCGCCATGTTCCCGTGATCTTCGTCGATACTGGCCGCCACTTCCGCGAGACGCTCGGCTACCGCGACGCGCTGGTCACGCGTCTCGGCCTGACGGACGTCCGGTCGGTCGGTCCCTCTGCGGATGAGGCGCGCGTGCGCGATCCATGGCTGGCGCTGGCCGAACAGAATCCCGATGCCTGCTGCGGCTTCCGCAAGGTCGCGCCGCTCGCACGTGCCCTTGAACCCTTCGCGGCGTGGATGTCGGGCCGCAAGCGCTTTCAGGCCGAGACGCGGAGCAGCCTCGATGTCTTCGAGGCCGAGGGTGCTCGGATCAAGGTCAATCCGCTCGCGGGCTGGGGCGCGGCCGAGATCGCCGCCTATGCCGAGGCTCACGATCTGCCGCCGCATCCGCTGGTGGCGGAACGCTATGCCTCCATCGGCTGCGCGCCCTGCACCTCGCGGGTCGCCAGTGACGAGGACGTCCGCGCCGGTCGCTGGCGCGGCACGGCCAAGACGGAATGCGGCATCCATCGGCCGGCGGCAGCAACGGCAGGGTATTGATCATGGCACTCTTCCGACACGGGGTTCGCGTCACCGACGACTGGACCTTTCCAGCCGAGGGCGAGGCTTTCCCCGACAGTGGTCCCGTGGGCCTGCCCAAGGCGCGGCTTGTCGCCGAATGGCCCGCGCTGGAGGCCCGCAACGCGCCGCTCGGCGTCGTCATCGCCTCGGGCGAGAAGCTCGACGGGCTGGAGGCCATCCTGCCGCGGCTGTCGCTCGTGAAGCTGGTCATCCCGCGCTATGCCGACGGCCGCCTCTATTCCATCGCCCGACTGCTGCGTGATCGGCACTTATTTGCCGGCGAAATACGCGCATCCGGCGATGTGCTCCGCGACCAGGTCACGCTGCTCGCGCGCGCCGGCGTCGACGCGTTCGACGTGGCTCACGAAGGCACCGCCCGCGCCATCGAGACGGGACGCATCGTCGCCGTCTCCCGTCATTATCAGCCGGCGTCGAATGACACGGCCGAGGTTCCCGCCGCTCCCGGCGCGCGCCCCTGGCTGCGCCGCACGCCGGTCCCGTTTCCACCCGCCTGAGGCCTATCGGAGTATCCCGTCGTGACTGCTTCCGCCGCCCGCATTCCGGGCGCTGACACCTTCTCCTCCGGGGAGGGCCGCCGGCCGCTTTCGCCCCACCTTCAGCGCCTCGAGGACGAGGCCATCTTCGTCATGCGCGAGGTCGTGGCCGAATTCCGCAACCCGGTAATGCTCTATTCGGTGGGCAAGGATTCCAGCGTGATGCTGCACATCGCGCGCAAGGCCTTCTACCCCGCGCCGCCGCCCTTCCCGTTCCTGCACATCGCCTCCGGCTGGGACTTCCGCGCGCTGATCGACCACCGCGACCGGATCGCCGGCAAATACGGGCTGAACGTTCTCGTCCACAGCAACGAGGCGGCCGCGGCGGCGGGGGTCACGCCCTTCGACACCGAGACCGGCGAGTACTCCCGCCAGATGCTCACCGAGACGCTGAAGGCGGCGCTCGACCAGCACGGCTTCGACGCGGCCTTCGGCGGCGGGCGCCGCGACGAGGAAAAGGCGCGCGCCAAGGAGCGCATCTTCTCGCATCGCTCGTCGGGTCATGTCTGGGATCCGCGCAACCAGCGCCCCGAACTCTGGCGGCTCTACAATACCCGCCTCGCCCCCGGTGACACGATGCGCGTCTTCCCGCTGTCCAACTGGACCGAGCTGGATGTGTGGGACTACATCCGCGCCGAAGCCATCCCGATCGTGCCGATCTATCTCGCCGCCGAGCAGAAGGTGGTCGAGCGCGGCGGCGCGCTGATCATGGTCGACGACGAGCGCATGCGATTTCGGCCCGGCGAGACCGTCGTCACGAAGCGTGTCCGCTTCCGCACGCTCGGCTGCTGGCCGCTGACCGGCGCCATCGAATCCGAGGCCGTCACGGTCGAGGCCATCATCGCCGAGATCGTCGCCTCGCGTTCGTCGGAGCGGCAGGGCCGGCTCGTCGACGGCGCGCTCCAGGCCTCGATGGAACGCAAGAAGCGCGAAGGGTATTTCTGATGACCGTCTCGCTCGCCACCCGGCCACTCGGCCTCGATCCTGCCAATGACCTGCTCCCCGTTCGTGACCGCGGCGCGCTGCGCTTCATCACCTGCGGCTCGGTCGATGACGGAAAGTCGACGCTGATCGGCCGCCTGCTTCACGATTCCATCGGCCTGCTTGAGGATCAGGTCGCGGGGTTGGCATCGGATTCGCGCCGCTTCGGCACGACGGGCGAGGATCTCGATCTTGCCCTGCTGCTCGACGGACTGGAGGCCGAGCGCGAGCAGGGCATCACCATCGATGTCGCCTACCGTTTCTTCTCCACCGCGCGGCGCGCCTTCATCGTCGCGGACACGCCCGGCCACGCCCAGTACACGCGCAACATGGCGACGGGCGCCTCCACCGCCGAGCTGGCCATCCTGCTGGTCGATGCGCGCAAGGGCCTGCTTGAGCAGACCCGCCGCCATGCCGCCATCGTCTCGCTGCTCGGCATCCGCCATGTCGTGCTGGCGGTGAACAAGATCGACCTCGTCGATTTCTCGCGGGACGGCTTCGAAGCAATCGTCGCGGACTTCCATGCCTTCGCCGCGCCGCTCGGCTTCCGTTCGGTTGTCGCGGTGCCGGTCTCGGCGCGATTCGGCGACAATGTCACCATCCGCAGCCGCAATACGCCCTGGTATGAGGGGCCGACGCTGATCCGCCACCTCGAGCAGGTTCAGACGACAGGCGAGGATGCCGCCGCGCCCTTCCGCATGGCGGTGCAGTGGGTCAACCGCGCGAGTCTCGATTTCCGCGGCTTCGCCGGCACGATCGCTTCGGGTCGCGTCGCGGTCGGCGATCCCGTGGTGGTCGCGGCTTCGGGGCGCGCCTCGCGCGTCAGGCGCATCGTCACGCAGGACGGAGATCTGGCCGCCGCCGAGGCGGCGCGCGCCGTCACGCTCACCCTTTCGGACGAAGTCGACATCTCGCGCGGCGACCTCCTAGCCGACCCGCGCCAGCGTCCGGCCACAGCGCGCCGCCTTGCCGCCGACCTCGTCTGGATGGACGAGAAGGCCGGCCGCGCCGGCGACCGCTATCTCCTGAAGATCGGCAGCGCCACCGTGCCCGCCACCGTCACGCGCCTCGTGGACCGGCTGGACGTGGCGAGCCTCGCCCGCCTCCCCGCTCCGCAGGGGTTCGAGCTGAACGCCATCGGCCGGGCGGAGATCGAGACGGCAAGCCGCATCGCCTTCGACCCCTATTCCGATAACCGCGAGACCGGCGGCTTCATCCTCGTCGACCGCGCGACGCATCTGACGGTCGCGGCCGGCATGATCGTCGAGAGCCTCGACCGTGCGCGCGAGGTTCACCGCCATCCGACAGAAGTGACGCCGGCCGCGCGCGCTGGTCTCAAGGGGCAGTCTCCCCTTGTCGTCTGGCTGACCGGCCTGCCGGGCTCGGGGAAATCGACCATCGCCAATCTGGTGGAGCGCCGCCTCGTGGCGTTCGGCCGGCACACGGCGCTGCTCGACGGCGACAATCTCCGACAGGGGCTGAACGCCGATCTCGGCTTCGATGCGGCCGCGCGCTCGGAGAACGTCCGGCGCGTCGGGGAAGTGGCCAAGCTGATGACCGAGGCAGGGCTGATCGTGCTCGTGGCGCTGGTCTCGCCGTTTCGCGCGGACCGCGACCGGGTGGCGGCGCAGTTCGGCGGTGGGCAGTTCCTCGAAATCTTCGTCGATGCCTCGCCGGATACCTGCCGCGAGCGTGATCCGAAAGGCCTCTATGCGCGTGCCGAGGCGGGCAGCATCGCCCACTTTACCGGTCGCGCGCAGGCCTACGAGCCGCCGCTCGACCCGGCGTTGGTGCTGCGCTCGGACGTCGTGACGGCCGAGGATGCGGCGGAACAAGTGGTGGAACTGATCCTCGCGCGCTCGGAAGCTGCGCTGACCTCGCTCGATGCCTCGCAGCTGTGAGTGTTGATCAGTGGTGGATCGCTTACCC
Source organism: Phreatobacter sp. (assembly GCF_016793595.1). Classification (GTDB taxonomy): domain Bacteria; phylum Pseudomonadota; class Alphaproteobacteria; order Rhizobiales; family Phreatobacteraceae; genus Phreatobacter. The sequence goes on along the minus strand of NZ_JAEULY010000015.1, from coordinate 314,640 downwards.
GATGGTTCGACGGAGAGGCTCGACCCCTTATTGGGGGGCTCCGAACCCTCTCCCCTTGCGGGAGAGGGTGCCCGCGCAGCGGGCGGGTGAAGGTGCCTGCTGATCCCCCTCATCCGGCGCTGGTGAGAGGCTATTGATCCACGCAGAGACGAGCTCGCCCTATGCCGCGACCGCCTGAAGCCGCACCGTGCCGCCGAGACGAGCGGACAGCTGGTTTTCCAGAACCGCGATGCCATCGGCATTGGCGAGCAGGTCGCGCGTCTCGGCCTCCCTGCCGACGAGGTCGAGCCGATAGCTGCCGCCCTCGCGCAGCAGCGCCCCGGCGACCGCTCCGTCCAGCGTCAGCGTCCAGAGCGCCAGATGGTCCGCCGGCGCGAATGTACGGCGGAGCGTGGCGAGCGCGCTCCTGAGGCCAGTTGCATGTGATTCGGCCACGCTGACGGACATGCCGCGCCTCCATCGAGGAAAACGCAGCGATTGTAAGGGGATGGATCAGCGACAGAAAGGGAAGGCATTTGCCTTTTGCGCCCGTCGGACAGCAACCCTCCTCTCCGGAGAGGGCGCTAGCCAGCCTATTCCTCTTCTTCCTCGTCGTCCTCCCGCGCCACGACGCGCCGGGCCGATTGCTGGCGTGACCACATCGTGGCGTAGAGACCGTCCTGCCTGAGCAGCGCGCTGTGCGTGCCGGTCTCGACGATATGGCCGTGCTCCAGCACGATGATGCGGTCGGCTGTGACGACGCTGCCGAGCCGATGGGTCACCGAGACCACGGTACGCGTCTCCGCGATCTTGCGCAGCGTGTCGTTGAGCTTCGCTTCCGTCGCGGCGTCGAGGGCGCTGGTCGCCTCGTCGAGGATCAGCAGCGCGGGGTTGCGCACGAGCGCGCGCGCGATGGCGACGCGCTGCCGCTGCCCGCCCGAGAGCTGGCCGCCGCGCTCGCCGACCACCGTGTCGTAGCCGGCCGGCAGCGAGATGATGAAATCATGCACCTCCGCCTGGCGCGCCGCTTCGTGGATCTCCTCGATCGTGGCGGCGGGATGCGCCATGCGGATGTTCTCGGCGATGGAGGTGTTGAACAGGAAGCTCTCCTGGAACACCACGGCCATCTGCCGACGCAGCGATTCCTGCGTCACCGTGCGGATGTCGGTGCCATCGATCGTCACGCGCCCCTCGCTCGGGTCGTAGAAGCGCATCAGCAGGTTGAGGAAGGTGCTCTTGCCGGAGCCGGAGGGTCCGACAATGCCGAGGAACGAACCCTTCGGCACCGTGACGTCGAGCCCCTCGGTCCGGAACGACGAACCCGGATAGGAGAAGGCGACCGTCTCGAAACGCACCTCGCGCTCGAACGGCTTCAGTTCGCCGGCGCCGGGCGGGTCGACCATGGTCGGCTTCACCGCGAGGAGGTCGTTGAGGTGGTGGATGGAGCCGGCGGCCTGCGCCAGCGTCGGCACGTATTGCGTGACGTTGGTGAGCGCATAGCCCATCGACAGGAACACGCCCTCGAAGGCGATGATCGTGCCGACCGTGATCCGCTCCGTATAGGCCCAGTAGGCGCCGAGCGCGAAGACCGCGATGTGGATGACATAGAGGCCGGTCTGCGCGGTGCGCTCGACCAGCGCCGAGGCGAAATTCGTGCGCCGCGCGATGCCGAACCATGATGTGTTCAGCGTCGAGAAGTCGATGCGCGCGCGGGGCGCGAGCCCGAACGCCTTGATCACCGGCTGGGCCGCGACGTTCTCCTGGACCGCGCCGATCAGGCGGCCCTCGGTCTGGCGCTTCTCATAGGCCGCGATGAAGGCCTTGCGCGCGAAGATGCGCGGCCACCACAGGATCAGCGGGAAGATCAGCGAGGCGATCAGGCCGAGCCAGATGTCGAACATGAACATCAGGATGGTCGCGTAGATGACCTCCATGAACGGCATGATGAATTGCGGCACCACGCCGACAATGCCGGCTTCCAGCGCGACGAGGTCGCCGGAGAAGCGCGACAGCACCGTGCCGGTCGGCGTCGTGTGGAAGAACGGCATCGACATCGACTGCACGTGGTCGAACAGGTGCTGCCGGATGTCCTTGGTCATCTGGGTGAACAGGCGCGTGTAGACGTAGTCGGCGATCAGCGCGACCACGGAGACCGCCAGCGCCGCCACGCCCATGAAGATCAGCGAGTTGATGAGCGCCCGCCACTCCTTCTTGATGAGGCCTTCGTCGATCAGATACTGGGTGACGAGCGGGAAGGAGAAGTTGAGCCCCGCCTCGATCAGGATCAGGACGCCGAGAAAGGCCAGCAGGCCCTTGTAGGGCGCGGCGAAGGGCGAGAGGAACCGCAGGATCGCCTTGATGTCGTCGGCGCTGACGTCCTCTTCTTCCTCCTCGTCGTTGTCCTCTTCGGGCTCGACGTAGTTCTTGTCCTGGATCATGTCCGGCTCTGGATCCTGCCTGCCCGGGGCGAGGGGTGCGAGAAGTGCGCTCCACCCGTCTTGCCTCATTCAACGGCGCGATGCACCCGAAATCCGTCGCGATGCAAGCCTTCTTCCGGCAGAAACGAAGAAGGCCGGGCAAAAAGCCCGGCCTCCGATACCGTTGAGATCGATTGCAGCGTGATCAGCGCTTGCCGCCGGCCACCAGCTTCAGCTTGCTCGTCGGGCCCTTCTCACGGCCCGCCATGAGCTTTTCCACCCACTTGCCGGCATCGGGCTTGGCGTAGAAGCAATAGCGCATGGTCTCCATATCCGGATACCAGGGGAAGTCGCCCTCGTTGGCGTCGCACTCGATCTTCCACGCCTTCTTGAGAATTTTCTGGTCGTGAACCGCCGGGCGCCAGCCGTGGCGCTGGAAGCGCTCCGACCACTGCCAGGTCGATTCCAGCGTCAGCACGCCGTCGAAGACGTCGTGATACTCGATCACTTCGCGGGTCATGTCGGCGGTGATGCCGCCGAAGAAGATGCCGATGCGGGTGACGCGGTAGAGCTCGGCGATCGCCTTGTCGATCAGCTCTTCCGGTACGTAGCAGAGGCACGTGTCGTAGATCACGTCGAAAGACTGGTCCTCGAACGGCAGGTTGGTGACGTCGCCGAGCAGGTTGCGGTGCAGCCAGTCCTTCGGCGTCTGGGCATGGACGTGACGCGAGTTCTCGATGCCCCAGGCGTCGATGCCGATATCGGCGAAGCACTTCAGCGTCAGGCCGGAGGCCGAGCCGACATCGAGGAGCGTGTAGGGCGCCTTGATGCCGAAAATGCACTCGTAGAGGTCGGCATTGTACTGCTCGTCGAAATACTCGCGGAAGCTCTCCTCGTAGGAGAGGCCGACGGCATATTTGTCGTGGTAGTCGTCGGTGAGCGTCGACTCGACGAAGCCCTCCTCGACCACGCCCTTCTGCTTCTCGAGATCGGCCTTCTTGCGGGCGCCCGAATAGGCGGCTCCGCGCAGCTTGCCCATCATCATGTCGACGGCGAAATTGGCCGAGTCGTAGGCGCCGTTGACGGTCGAGTCGAACAGGTAATCGCCGACCAGATAGAGGTTCGGCAGCACCTTGCCGTCCGGCTGGTGCCGCTCGCGCAGCTCGGGAGCCGGATGGCCGCCCGGGAGGCCCGAGATCGTGCCGACCCAGCGCTGCACCTTCGCGTCGAGATACTGCTTGCGGGCGGTGGCGATCAGGTCCTGCGGCAGCGAGTCGAGCGCGAGCTCGATCAACCTGTCATCGTCGAGGTTCGACAGCGCGAGGGCCTGCGTCGCCGGGATCAGCCAGCTGAGCACGCCGTGCTTGGAGGGATGGCGCGAGGACTCGTCATAGAGGCAGGCGCCGCCGAAGGCGTCCGTCATGATGTAGCTGCCCTGGAAATGCTCGTTCCAGAACGGCTTCTTGAACTGGATCGTCACCCGCAGGTAATGAGCGGGATTGTCATAGCGCGCCTGGTGCTTCTGGATCGCCATGCGGGCGCCGCGGCCCTCGAACTCGATCTGGCTGACCCAGTAGTTCGGCAGCGCGACCACGACATGGTCGAACTCGTGCACCTCGTCGCGACCCTTGCGGCGCACCGTCAGATTGTAGGTGCCGCCCTCGTTGCGGGTGATCTTCGAGACGCGGCTTTCCAGCATCACCTTGGCCGAGATGCGCTCGGCGAGGCCGTCGATCAGCCGCTCGTTGCCGCCGACGATGGAATAGAGCCGCAGGTACTTCGGATCGTCCATCAGGACGTTCTTGAGGCCGTTCAGCGCGTTGGTCAGCTGCGATTCGGTGGCGACGTCGGACTTGGCGGCGACCTCGATATATTTGCGCGCGGTCTCGTCCGGAATTTCGTCCAGCACGTCGCGGAAGGTCTTGCCCGCCCAGGGGTGCTTGTTGTCGTCGCCGGAATAGCCCTCGTAATACTCGTCCGGAGAGCACAGTTCGCGACATTTGGCGTGGAACTCGTCCAGCGCCTTCAGCGTCGCCTCGCCGCAGTGCTTCTTGATGTCCCGGCGGTTGTTGAGGATGTTGCCGTCGAGAATGACGCCCTTGCCGTCCATCGGCACCACGTCGAGCTCCATCACCTCGGTGATGATCCGCTTCAGCGGATCCGGGCCGAAATGCGAGTAGTCGTAGTACTCGGCGACACCACGCTCGAACAGCGACTTGCCCTTGTCGAACTGGTCGGTGACCACCTTGCCGCCGAGGCGGTCGGAGGCCTCGAACAGCGTGGCCGTGAACAGGCCATCGCAGAACCGGTCGAGGAGGTAGTTGGTGAACAGGCCACCCGGCCCGCCACCGACGATCGCGACACGTGTCATATTCGAGCTTTCGTCTCTTGCCGGCCTGGTCGCAGCCGACTTTGTGCGTTGATTTCCGGGCATGTGCTATAGCGATGGTCTGCGCACGAATAAAGCGTTGGCGGGCAAATCCCCGCAGCAACGGTTATTCCCGGAAGACCCCTCGCCGCACGACCCGGTGGGGTTGTGAGAGCCGATCAATGGACGCGGAGAACTGAACGCCACCTGAACCGCCATGTCAGGCAACGCGTTCCGCTGATTGAAAGCGCAATGGGGCCTCAAGATGGCGGCGCTTCACCGCCGCCGCCGTAGCACGCCACCTAACGCATCACTGTCGGCAGCCATAGCGCGATGGACGGGAAGATCATCAGGATGCCCACCGCGAGGATGTAGACGAGCATAAAGGGCAGCACGCCGGAGAAGACATCGGTGATCGGCCCGCCATCCTTTCTCATGCCCTGCAGCACGTAGAGCACCGTCCCGTCCGGTGGCGATATCAGCGCGATCTCGACCAGCATGACGACGATGACGCCGAACCAGATCGGATCGTAGCCGAGCGCCGTGACGACCGGGAAGATCACGGGGATCGTGGTGATCATCATGGAGAAGCCCTCCATGAAGGTGCCGAGCGCCAGGTAGAAGCCGATGATCAGCAGCATGATCGCCCAGGGCGGCAGCGGCATTTCGGAGACGAGCTTGGCCAGCGCCTGCGGCACGCCGAGCGCCGTGAAGACGTAGTTGAGCAGATAGGCGCCGAACAGGATCAGGCCGATCAGCGCGGTGTTGCGCGCGGTCGCCTCGGCCGAGTCGTTGAGCATCTTGAAGCTGAGCTTGCCGTCGATCGCCGCCAGCACGATGGCCGCGATGACGCCGAGCGCCGCGGATTCCGTCGCCGTGGCGAGGCCGCCATAGATCGTGCCGAGCACGATCAGGATGAGGATGGCGGTGGGCAGGAGGTCGATCAGGCTGCGGAATTTCTCGCCCCAGGAATAGCGCGGCCCGTCCGGATCGCGCGGGGCGGCGGTCTTCGCCTTCATCAGGATGATGGCGATGAACAGCGCGACCACCAGGATGCTCGGCCCGATGGCCGCGACATAGAGCGCGCCGACCGACGTCTCGGTGATCAGGCCATAGATGATGAAGGTGATGCCCGGAGGGATCAGGTTGCCGAGCGCGCCGCCGGCGGCGAGCGAGCCGAGCACCATTTTCGGGTCGTAGGGCTTGTCCTTGAAGAAGGGCAGCGCGACCGAGCCCATGGTCGCGGCGGTGGCGACCGACGAGCCGGAAATGGCCGAGAACACGCCGGATGCCGCGATATTGGTGTGAAGGAGGCCGCCGGGCATCCGGTTCAGCCAGATGTTCAGCGTCCGATAGAGCCGGTCGGAGAGGCCGGCGCGCAGCAGGATCTCGCCCATCAGCAGGAACAGCGGCACGGCCACCAGCACGAAGGACGAGGACGGGTTCCAGATGGTCTGGCCGATGAACAGCCAGAACGGCCGGTCGGAGAAGGCATAGCCGACGATCAGGCCGAGCACGCCCAGCGCCGCGCCAACATAGATGCCCATGCCGAAGAACAAGACGAACAGGCCGACGAGCAGCAGGATCTCGCCCATCAGTTCGCCGGAGGGAGCATGACCTGTGAAGGTCATGCCGAACATGATGCCGACGAGGATCAGCAGAAAGACGACGGCGATCACGGCTTCACCTCGGGCTGGATGGACTTGGCGATCTCTTCCGCATTGGGCTCGCCGACAGCTTCCAGCGCTTCGGCGACCTCCTCCTGATAGGTGCGGCTGTGCAGCAGCGATTCAGCTTCGCCGCCACGGCCCGCGACGATCAGCAGGAAGCACTCGATCAGGAGGGCGAGGATAAGCAGCAGGAAGATGCCGATGCCGAAGGCCCACAGCCCCTGCGGAATGGCGAGCGGCGTGCGGATGACGGAGATGTCGGTGGCGTTGAACAGCATGGATTCCTCGACCAGCGTCCAGGCTCCGTAGAACAGGTAGCCGGCCAGCACCGCGAGGAAGGCGAGGCTCGTCAGGTGCAGCCAGTAGCGGATGCGGTCGGGGAACAGGTTGACGATCACGTCGATGCGGACATGCGCGCGCATGGACAGCGTGTGCGACAGCCCCCAGGCCATGCCGAAGGCCAGCGCATAGCCGGAGAGCTCCGTCGTCGCCTGTGTCGAGAAGCCGAGGAACCGGCGCGCCAGCACGTCGAAAGTGATAAGTCCCGCCGTGCCGATGAAGCACCAGCCCGCGGCATAGCCCATCATCCGGCCGAGCCAGGCCACGGAACGCCGCCCGGCGCCCGCGGCGTCGATCAGGGTGTTCAGCATTGACGGTCCCCTCGGCCGGTTGCGGCCATCAGAAGCGATCCTTGACCGGATCGCCTTGTCTTGTCGTCAGGGCTTTCACGCGGGCGGCGGCTGCTGCCCGCGTGAGAGCGGTTCGATATCCGGTCAGTTGCCGGCGTAGCGAACGCCGGTGATCGGCGCGACGAGACGGTTGTAGGTCTCGCCACAGCGCGCGCCGCAGCGCTTCACCCAGTTCGGCAGGATGGTCGAGGACAGCGTCGCGCGCATCACCTCGGTATCGGCCGGGACCGGGCGGAACACGCGCATCGGATTGGCGTCCGGCACGCGGCCGAGCTTGCAGCCCTCGCGGTTGCCGGTGTTGCAGGCGATGCCGTCCTCGGTCTGCTCGAGGCCGAGCTTCCACTGCGCCTCCTCCACCTCCTTGATGGTCGCTTCCATCAGGGCGCGCACGGCCGGATCGAGCCGGTTCCACCACTGGATGTTCACGACATAGGCGGAGACCGACCAGAACAGCGGCAGCGCGTAGAGGCTCTGGGTCACTTCGTACCAGCGGGCCGAGTTGCCCGAGCCAGTGCCGGTGATGGCGCAGTCGACCACGCCGCGCTCCAGCGCTGAATAGACCTCGGGGAAGCCGATGCCGGTCGGCTGGCCGCCGATCGAGGTGACGAAGTCGTTGGACGAGCCGCCGCCGGTGCGGATGCGTTTTCCCCGCAGGTCGGCGAGGCTGGTCACCTGGCCACGGCAGAAGAACTCCTGCGCCGCGAAGGGATACATGGCGAGGATGCGGACGCCGAAGCGCTCCAGCTCCTTGTTGACCTCCGGCAGCATGGCGGCGGCAACCTTGCGCGCCTGCTCGAGGTCCGGGTTGAGGCCGGCGAGATCGATGACGTCGAGCAGCGGCACGTCGCCGGCGACCGTGTTCAGCGGCACCGCGCCGATATCGACCTGACCCGAGCGGACGAGACGCAGGATCTCCGGGCCGTTCAGGTTGCGCTCCGGCCAGGAGGCGAGCGTCACGCGAATACGGCCGTTCGACTTGGTGGCGAGGCCGTCACGCAGCAGCGGCTGGTCGACGCGGGTGAACTGCGGCATGGCAGGTCCCGGCTGGGTGACGATCTGCATGTTGATCGGCGGGCCCGGCGGAATGGTCTGCGCGAGCGCGGGCGCAGCCAGCCCCAGTGTCAGCGCGGCGGCGGCCGCGGCGGATCGCAATCCGGTCATGGTGGTCTCTCCTCGTGGGTCCGCCGCTTTGCGCGGCAGGGGTCGGTCGGCGGTCTCTGGAATGCTTGTTATGAATGCGGAGGGTAGTACATGAATTCGATCAGCAGGCAGCCGTCGTCGCTGAAGAAGGGACCATGCACGATGTCGGGTGGCCTGACGGCATAGGTGCCGGCGGGCAACCGAACGCCGTCCTGCTTTGCAGCAAGCGTGCCAATCGACAGCGATCCCGAGACGATGAACACCTCCTCGCACCAGTCATGCGCGACCGTGCGGTCGACCGCCGCGCCCGGCTGCCAGCGGGCGAGGCGGGTCACGGCGCCGGTGCGGGCCTGATGGTCGAGCGTGCCGGAGAGGATCTTCTCCTCGACGCCAGAATAGCCGGCGATCGGGGTCCAGCCCTCGTCGGCGAGGGCGTCGTGGAACTCGCGATGGACTTTCGCGAACACCCCGAAGCCGGGGTGGGGCGTCGAGGCGGGGGCCGTCACAGCGCGGCGATCCGGCTGTTGGACAGGTCCGTCACCAGCATCGAGCCCGGCGCGTGGGTGATGGCGAAGGGCGGCTTCGCGGCCGCGATGACCGATTGCGGGGTGACGCCGCAGGCCCAGAAGACCGGCAGTTCGTCGGCCTTCACCTCTATCGGGTCGCCGTAATCGGGCTTGCTGATGTCTTTGATGCCGATGGATTCGGGCAGGCCGATATGAACCGGCGCGCCGTGCACTGCGGGGAAGCGCGAGGTGATCTGCACCGCACGGATCGCGTCGGCCGGCTTCAGTGGCCGCATCGAGACGACCAGCGGACCGGCGAAGGGGCCGGCGGGCTGGCACTGGATCGAGGTCCGCCACATCGGCACGGTCGTATTGTTCTCGATATGGCGCATGGGCAGGCCGTCCTGCAGCAGCGCTTCCTCGAACGAGAACGAGCAGCCGATGACGAAGGCGACGAGGTCGTCGCGCCACACCGACCGGATGTCGGTCGGGTCATCGACCATCACGCCGTCCTTCCAGACCCGGTAGCGCGGAATATCCGTGCGGATGTCGAGGTCGGCACCAAGCGCGGGGATCGCGGCATTGCCGGGCTCCGACATGCCAATGATCGGGCAGGGCTTGGGGTTCAGCGTGCAGAAGCGCAGGAAGTCGGCTGCGAGGTCCTTCGGCAGGATGGCGAGGTTACCTTGCACGCGGCCGGGCGCGAGGCCTGCGGTATGGCCGGTAATGTCGCCGCGCCGAACCGCCTGGCGGACCTTCACCGGGTCGGTGACGTCGACGTTCGGTGCGCGGAACTGTGCGATGGCCATGGCCGATCCCCAAGGAACTGTGGTCCGAAGTTGGTCCTTGGGATTCTACACCATCATTCCGCTTGCATTGCGTCCAATCCGAAGTTTGGATCGGTATCGATAGAATTTTCTTATCGATCAGAACGCCGATGGTAGATTTCAAGGCTCTGGAGACGCTGGTCTGGGTGGCGACGCTGAAGAGCTTCAACCGAGCGGCGGCGAAGCTGAACACCACCCAGCCGGCGGTTTCCCAACGCATCGCGCAGCTGGAAGCCGATATTGGCCACCGCCTGCTCGAACGCGAGAAGCGGACGGTCATGCCGACCGAGGCCGGTCGGCGCGTGCTCGACTATGCCGAGCGTCTGCTCAAGTTGCGCACCGAGATGATGCATGCCGTTGCCGACCGGACGGCCATCCGCGGCACACTGCGCCTCGGCGTCGCCGAAACCATCGTCCACACCTGGCTCTCCCGCTTCGTCGAGCGCATGGCCAAGGCCTATCCGGGGCTGGCGCTGGAGATCGAGGTCGATATCACGCCGAACCTGCGCGACCGTCTGGTAGGGCAGGAACTCGACCTCGTCTTCGCGCTCGGAGCCTTCGCGGCGACGCAGCTGAAGAACATGCCGCTCTGCACATACCGGATGGCCTTCCTCGCCGGACCCGGCCTCGCCCTGCCGCAGCCGGCGCCGCTGGCCATGCTGGCGGCCCATCCGATCCTGACTTTCTCGCGCAACACGCGGCCCTATCTGGTCATGCGCGAACTGTTTTCGGCGCCGGGCTTGCCGCCGGTGCGCATCCACGCCTCGTCCTCCATGGCGACGATCCTGCGCATGGCCGAGGATGGTCTCGGCATCGCCGCCGTGCCCGAGGAGATCGCGGGGCCGGAGCTTGGCTCCGGTCGCCTGCGTGCGCTGCGCACCAGCGTGCCGCTGCCCGATCTCGACTTCTTCGCGTCCTGGCGCATGACGCCGGCTGCCGCGACCGTCGAGGCCGTGGCGACCATTGCCGCCGAGGTGGCAAGGGCGGCGTAGGATCGGCCTCAGCCGTGGTTCGGCGTAGGCTGCACGGGGCCGAGCGCGCCGAGGTCGTCCATCGCCGCCTCGATGCAGTCGACGTCGAGGCGCAGCCCCGCACCGCCGGCGAAGACGAGTTCGATGACGCCGGCGGGCGCCGTGCCCGGCTCGAACCGCAACGCGAGCAGTTGCAGCGGCGCTTCCGAGCCCTGCGGCACGTCGCGGGCCTTCACAGCGCGGACGCGCTCGAAGCGCAGTCCCGTGCGCCTGCGCGCGCACGCGAGGCCGTCGGCCGCGCCCCAGTCGAACCGGTCGCAGACGAGAGCGAAGCGCTGCTCGCGCGCGAGGAAGGCGACATCGGCGGCCGTCAGCACCGCGTCCTGCAGGTGCATGGACACGACGGAAAGGTCGTCGGCGTCGAAAGCGAGGAGCCTGAGCGGCGGTCCGTCCATTGGATTTCCCGTTTCGTCGGCACTATAGGACGTGAACAACCGACGCCACGCAATCGTTGCCTCCCGGACACCCGCCATGACCATCCGCTCGCATGTCGACGACCTGCCCGATCTCTCGCACTACCGCGTCGGGGCCGTCGCGATCGATACCGAGACGCTCGGTCTCAACCCCCACCGCGACCGCCTCTGCGTGGTCCAGCTCTCGCCCGGCGACGGCACGGCCGACGTGGTGCAGATCCGCCCGGGACGGCCGGCGCCGAAGAATCTCTGCGCCCTCCTGACCGACCCCGCCATCGTCAAGCTGTTCCATTTCGCCCGGTTCGACGTCGCGGTGCTGAAGAACGCCTTCGGTGTCGTCACCAGCCCGGTCTATTGCACCAAGATCGCCTCCAAGCTCGCCCGCACCTATACCGACCGGCACGGCCTGAAGGATCTCGCCAAGGACCTGATCGGCCTCGACATGTCCAAGGCCCAGCAGAGCTCGGACTGGGCGGCGGAGACATTGTCGCTGGCCCAGCTCGAATATGCTGCCTCCGACGTGCTGTACCTCCATGCGCTGAAGGACCGGCTGGACATGATGCTGGCGCGCGAGAACCGCGCGGCGCTGGCCGAGGCCTGCTTCGCCTTCCTGCCGACCCGCGCCGAACTCGACCTCGCGGGTTGGCCCGAAACGGATATCTTTGCCCATTCCTAAGGATTTGGAGGTAGCAGAGGGTTCCCAGAGGCGAATTGCTGCCAATCCGGGCGCGGTTCGCCTTTGCTCTCGCCACGCTCGGGCCATAGAATAATGATGAATGCGTCGCGCGAGGCCGCACCGGAAGGGGCGGTCAGGTCACGGCGAACGGGATCGGGCATGGCTGCACGCCGCATCGAGGATATCGGGGGCTCCATCGGGGGCGGCCGCGCGCAGGGCGCCGAGGCCGACCGCGAGGCTGCCTTCGCCCGGGCCTACCGGCATTCGCGCCGGGTCCGCCGCCTGCGCGTCGCGGTGCCCATCGTGACGATCGGGCTGTTCTCGCTGGTCGTTTTCATCTCGTGGTGGGATCCGCTCAAGGCGCTGAACCTGCCGGTTTCGATCGGCTCGATCTCCATGTCGGGCTCGAAAGTGACCATGGAGGCGCCGCGCCTCACCGGCTACACGACCGATAACCGCTTCTACCGGGTCGCCGCGACCCGCGCCGAGCACGACATCACCCAGTCCCACATCGTCGCCCTCTCGGCCATCGACGCCGAGATGGAGATGGAAGGCGGCGGCACGGCCCGTGTCATCTCGCCGGCTGGCGTGCTCGACACCAAGACCGGCCGCGTCGAGCTGAACCAGGAAGTCTCCGTCACCACGTCCAACGGCCAGTCCGGCAAGGTCGGTCACGCGCTGATCGACACGCGCGGCGGTACCATCCAGTCGAACGGGCCGGTCGCGCTGGCCTCGCCGCGCGGCGAGCTCTTCTCCGAGCGGATGGACATACGAGACAATGGCAAGGTGATCGTGCTTGAGGGCCGCGTGCGTGGTAACTTCATGCCCGAACCGCCCGACCCGACCATCACAGACCTGTCGGCGCCCTCGCCCGAGACCGCGCGACCCTGATCCGGAGACACCCATGCCGCTCGCCGGCTCGCCCGCCCGCCGCTTCAAGAGCTTGACCGTCAAGGCGCTGGCCGTTTTCGGCTTCGCCAGCCTCATGATGCCGGCCGCCATGGCCCAGCAGTCAGGCAGCCCCTTCGTCGGCTTCACCCAGAACCGCAGCGAGCCGATCAATTTCGAGGCCGACCGCGCCGAGGTCTTCGACAACGAGAAGCGCGCCGTGCTCTCCGGCAATGTCCGCATCCGCCAGGGCGAATCCACCCTCCAGACCGCGCGCCTCGTGATCTTCTACGAGGGCGGTGATAGCGGCCAGCAGACGCGCGCCTCGACCACCACGCCGCGGCAGGGCAGCGGCGCGGGCGCGGCGTCCCCGACCCAGAATGTCCGCCGCTTCGAGATGCAGGGCGGCGTCATCGTCTCGTCGCGCAACCAGCAGGCGACCGCCGAGCGCGGCTCCTTCGACGCCCGCCGTAATGAGGCGATCATGGAAGGCAATGTCGTCCTGACCCAGTGCGAGAACGTGCTGCGCGGCGGGCGCCTGCACGCCGACCTTACCGCCAACCGGGTCCGGCTCGATTCGGCGCCGTCCGGCGGCCGCGTTTCCGGCGTCCTGTCGGGCACGGCCGGCGGTGGCGGCGCGCGCGGCGCGGCCAATCCCGACTGCGCGCCCGCGCGCCCGCAGCAGCGCTCGTCGCGGAGCTGACCGGCTCCATGTCCGTCCTCGATCGCGTTTCCGGTCTGCTCGGCCGCCGGGCGGAGCCGCCGCCGGCGGAGATCGATTCCGACTGGCTGGTGAAGGAAATGGCCGCCGACGTGGCGCTGCTCGACGCGCCGCCCCCGGTCCCCGTGCCGGCGGAGCAGCATGAGCCGCGCTCGGGACAGGGCGTGCTTGGCGTCCACGGCGTCTGGAAGAGCTACAAGGGTCGCGCGGTCGTCCGCGGCGTCAGCCTCGACGTGCGCCGTGGCGAGGCGGTCGGCCTGCTCGGCCCCAACGGCGCTGGCAAGACCACCGTGTTCTATATGATCACGGGGCTGGTCGAGGCCGACAAGGGTCATATCGAGCTCGACGGTCACGACATTACCGCGCTGCCCATGTATCGCCGCGCCCGCCTCGGCATCGGCTACCTGCCGCAGGAGGCCTCGATCTTCCGCGGCCTCAATGTCGAGGACAATATCCGCGCCGTCCTCGAAGTGACCGAGAAGGACAAGGCCAAGCGCGAGCGCGAACTGGACGAGCTGCTCGACGAGTTTACCATCACCAAGCTGCGCAAGAGCCCGGCCATCGCGCTCTCCGGCGGCGAGCGGCGTCGCCTCGAAATCGCCCGCGCGCTGGCCACCAAACCGTCCTTCATGCTGCTCGACGAGCCCTTCGCCGGCATCGACCCCATCGCGGTCGGCGATATTCAGAACCTCGTCAGGCATCTGAAGGAGCGCGGCATCGGCGTGCTCATCACCGACCACAATGTCCGCGAGACGCTCGGCCTCATCGACCGCGCCTACATCATCCATTCCGGCCAGGTGCTGATGGAGGGTTCGCCCGCCGAGATCGTCGCGAACCCCGACGTGCGCCGGCTCTATCTCGGCGAGGAGTTCCGGCTCTAGCCTCTACCGCCGCGTGGCGGAGTGCGGCGACGAATGGTGGTGCAGGATCATCCAGCGCCCCTCGCGCCGGACCACCAGCATGGAGAAGCGCGACGGACGCGGGGCATTCCCCTCCGCCGCGCGCGCGAAAGCATAGAAGCCGGTGCCCAGCACCGCGTCTGGCCCGAGAACGAGCGTGCGCCGTTCGGTGATTCGGTTCGACCTGCCGCTGCCGGGCAGTTCGTCGAAGTAGGTTCTGATCTGTTCGGTGCCCTCGGAGATCACCGGGCTGGTCGTGCCGAGCAATATCGCGTCGGGCGCATAGAGCCCGACCACGCCGTCCCTGTCATTGGCGCTGTAGCGCGCGACCCAGGCGTCGATAACGGCATTGGCTTCGTCGGCCGGGGCCGGGGAGGGCGGGAAACGCCGATGCGCTCACCAGCAGGCAAACGGCAAGAACAAGGCGCGCGACCATGGTCTCTCTCTCGTGAGGTCTGCCGGAAGAGAATAGGGAAACGGGTCCGCTGATTGAATCCGGCGTCATCCGGGGCCCTTAACCGATCCGTCATCTGATCTATGGCATGAACCTTGCTAACCGCGCCCGCCCATCTATGATGCAGCGCGGTAAACCCTAGGGACGCTCCTGATCCGATGGCGCTGTCAGCCAGACTAGAGCTTCGCGTCGGCCAGTCGCTGGTCATGACGCCCCAGCTCATGCAGGCCATCAAGCTCCTGCAGCTGTCGAATCTCGACCTCGTCGCCTATGTCGAGCAGGAGCTGGAGAAGAACCCGCTTCTGGAGCGCGCCGACGCGCCCGAGCCCGCCGTGGACGGCGAGGCGGCCGATGCCGCCCCTGCTGCCGCCCCCGGCGATGCCCAGGACGGCGACTGGCTCGGCGACGACATGGGCAACAGCCGCACCGAGATCGAGGAGCGGCTCGGCACCGATCTCGAAAACGTCTTCCCCGACGACAAGGGCCCCGAGGCCAAGCATGTCGACGCCGCCTCCGATCCGATGACCTCGTCCTGGGCCAATGTCGGCTCCGGCGGCAGCGACAACGAGGACTACAACCTCGAAGCCTTCGTCTCGGCCGACCTGTCGCTGGCCGACCATCTGTCGAACCAACTCGTCCTGGCGGTCGAGACCCTGTCCGACCGGCTGATCGGCCAGATGCTGATCGACTCGGTCGACGATGCCGGTTACCTGACCGTCACGGTCGAGGATGTCGCCGACCGGCTCGGCGCGGAAGCCGCCGATGTCGAGAGCGTGCTGGAGGTGATCCAGAGCTTCGAGCCATCGGGCGTCGCCGCGCGCAATCTTGCCGAATGCCTCGCCATCCAGCTCCGCGACAAGAACCGTTTCGACCCGGCCATGCAGGTGCTGGTCGCCCATCTCGACCTGCTCGGCAAGCGCGATTTCGCCGGCCTGAAGAAGCTCTGTCAGGTGGACGATGAGGACCTCGCCGACATGGTGTCGGAAATCCGCCGGCTGAACCCGAAGCCGGGCCTCGCCTTTGGTTTCGCGCCGGTCCAGCCGCTGGTGCCGGACGTCATGGTGCGCTCGGGCCCCGATGGCGGCTGGATCGTCGAGCTCAATACCGAGACCCTGCCGAAGGTGCTGGTCAACCAGAGCTATTACTCGCGCATTTCCAAGACCGCGAAGAACGACACCGACAAGACCTTCCTCGCCGATGCGCTGCAGACGGCGACCTGGCTGACCCGCGCGCTCGACCAGCGCGCCCGCACCATCCTGAAGGTCGCGACCGAGATCGTCCGCCAGCAGGACGCCTTCTTCGCGCTCGGCGTGCAGTATCTGAGGCCCTTGAACCTCAAGACCATCGCCGACGCCATCGGCATGCATGAATCGACGGTGTCGCGCGTCACCTCGAACAAGTCGATCGCCACGAGCCGCGGCATTTTCGAGATGAAGTACTTCTTCACCTCGTCGATCGCGAGTTCGGAAGGCGGCGAGAGCCATTCGGCCGAGGCCGTGCGCTACCGCATCAAGCAGATGATCGATGCCGAGACACCGGACGACGTGCTCTCGGACGACGCGATCATGGACAAGCTGAAGGAAGCCGGGATCGACATCGCCCGCCGCACGGTCGCGAAATATCGCGAGGCCCTGCGCATTCCGTCCTCGGTGCAGCGCCGGCGCGAGAAGCAGGCCATGGCGGTGTGAGCTGTTACTCCGCCGCCAGCGCCAGGTCGTCGCGGTGGATCATCTCGGTGCGGCCCTTGTAGCCGAGCACAGCCTCCACGGCCTGCGAGTTGCGGCCCATGATCTGCACGGCGGCGACCGCGTCGAAGGCGACGAGGCCGCGGCCGACCTCAGCTCCGTCCGGACCGCGCACGATCACGGCGTCGCCGCGCTCGAACACGCCATCGACCTTCTTCACGCCTGCGGGGAGGAGGCTGCGCCCCTTGCGCAGGGCGTCGACCGCGCCGGCATCGAGCCAGAGCACGCCGCGCGGCTCCAGCGAGCCGGCGATCCACTTCTTGCGTGACGTGACCGGGCTCGCGGGTGCCAGAAACCAGGTGCAGGGGCCACCGCCCTCGATGCGCGCGAGCGGAGCCTCGTGCTTGCCGGAGGCGATGACCATGGCCGTGCCGCCGGTGGTCGCGATCTTGCCGGCCTCGACCTTGGTGGTCATGCCGCCGCGCGAGGTCTCCGAGGCGGCTCCCCCGGCCATGGCCTCGATCTCGGCGGTGATGCGCGGCACGACCGGGATCAGCGTCGCGGCCGGGTCCTTCTGCGGCGGCGCCGTATAGAGCCCGTCAATGTCGGAGAGCAGGACGAGGCAGTCGGCGCCGACCATGGTCGCGACACGCGCCGCCAGCCGGTCATTGTCGCCGTAGCGGATTTCGTCGGTCGCCACCGTGTCGTTCTCGTTGACCACCGGCACGGCGCGCACGGCGAACAGCGTCTCGACGGTGTTGCGGGCGTTGAGGTAGCGGCGGCGCTCCTCGGTGTCGTTAAGGGTCACGAGGATCTGGCCGGCGACGATGCCATGGCGGCCAAGCACTTCGGACCACGCGCGCGCCAGCGCGATCTGGCCGACGGAGGCCGCCGCCTGGCTCTGTTCGAGGCCAAGCGGCCCCTTCGGCAGTTTCAGGATGGTGCGGCCGAGCGCGATGGCGCCGGACGAGACGACCAGGATGTCGGCCCCGCGCGCGGCGTGGCGGGCGATGTCCTCGCCGAGCGTATCCAGCCACGCCTGTTTCAGCGCGCCCTTCTCGCCGTCGACAAGCAGCGACGAGCCGACCTTCACGACGATGCGGCGGAACGAGGAGAGGGTGGGAATGGCGGTCATGGGCGGCAGACGGATAAGCCCGCCGCGGGAGGCGGCGGGCCATTGAGGACTGCGGTTTAGACGATTGCGCGCCGCGGAGGCAACGGTCCCGTCAGTTCGCCGCCGGCACCCGCTCGTCGATGCCGCGGATGTAGAAGTTCATGCCGAGGATCTGCGGGTCGGACAGCGTGCCATTGCCCTCGCAGGGCACGGTCGTTCCGTCCTGCCGCACCACGGGACAACGGAACGGATGCAGCGTGCCCGCCTTGATCGCGGCCTCCGTCGCTTCCGCCATGGCCTTCACGTCGGCCGGCATGTTGGTATAGGGCGCCATGTGGACGAGGCCGGTATTGAGGCCGCCCCAGGTGTCGCCGGAGGTCCACTTGCCGTCCAGCATCGCCTGCACGCGCTGGGTGTAGTAGGGCACCCAGTCGTTGACGATCGAGGTCAGCTGCGCCTTCGGGCCGAAGCGGATCATGTCGGAATCCTGCCCGAAGGCGAGGATGCCGCGCTGCTCGGCGATCTGCATGGCGGCCGGCGAATCCGTGTGCTGGGACAGGATGTCCGCGCCCTGGTCGGCCAGCGCCTTGGCGGCGTCCGCCTCCTTGCCGGGATCGTACCAGGAGTTCACCCAGACGATCTTGATCTTGATGTCCGGCCGGATCGACTGAGCGCCCAGCATGAAGGCGTTGATGCCGGACACCACCTCGGGGATGGCGAAGGAGCCGATATAGCCGACGGTGCCCGTCTTGGAGAGGCGCGCGGCGATCTGGCCGAGGATGTAGCGGCCCTCGTAGAAGCGGCCGGCATAGGTGGCGAGATTAGCCGAGCGCTTGTAGCCGGTGGCGTGCTCGAAGCGCACGTTCGGATGGCGGCGGGCGACGCGCTCGGTCGGGTCCATGAAGCCGAACGAGGTCGTGAAGATCAGGCGGTGGCCGGTGCGTGCGAGCTGTTCGATGACGCGCTCGGCATCCGGCCCCTCGGCCACCTTCTCGACGAAGGTCGTCTCCACCCGGTTGCCGAACTGGCGCTCGATGGCCTGCCGGCCGACATCGTGCTGGTAGGTCCAGCCGTGGTCGCCGACCGGGCCGACATAGACGAAGCCGATCTTCAGCTTCTCCTGCGCGTAGGCGTAGCCGAGGCCCGCCGCCGCGCCGGCGGCGGCCACCGCCGCCACGGCCAGCATCTTCCATCGTCCGAAGGTCTTCAGCGTCATTGCCTGCGCTCCCCTGCGAGCATGGCCGTTGTGGCCTGTGGCGGCGATGGTGCAGCGCCCGCGCGAAGCGATCAAGCGGGGAATGGCGTCACGAAAGTCGGATGGGTCAAGACCGCAATGCCGGCAAGCATCCTGCCGGTCTGCTGACACGCTTCGGGTAGCCGCCCGACAAGGTGCGCCGCCATTCGAGCCGCTGAGGAGAGACGCCATGACGACGCAGAATATAGCCAGTGATTTCGTGGCGCTGCTGAAGGTGGGCAAGGACCACGAGGCCGCCGCCAGGTACAATGCCGACGACATCGTCAGCTACGAGGCGATGGACGGCCCGATGGCCGAGATGCGCGGCAAGGAGGCACTGCGCCAGAAGGGCGAGTGGTGGGTGACCAGCCACGAAGTCCACAGCGCCGCGGTCGAGGGGCCTTATGTCAACGGCGACAGTTTCTGCGTCCGCTTCACCTATGACTTTACCCGCAAGGAAACCGGCGAGCGGCTGAAGATGGACGAGATCGGCGTCTATCAGGTGAAGGGCGGCAAGATCGCGAGCGAGCGGTTCTTCTACGCGACGTGAGGCCCGTGCGGGCGGGCGGCACAGATTTGGAAGGGCGCAAAGCTACCCATCATGCCCGGGCTTGGTCCGGGCATCCACGAATTCCTTCATTGCCCTGCCCAGGTCGTGGATGGCCCGGCCATGATGATGAGGTTCCGGCTATTCACCGAGTCTCCCAGCCGGCCTGGGTCCCTCACTCCTTCGCGACGCTCATGTCCGGCGCGTAGGGGTTCTTCATGCCGACGACATTGTAGCCGGCGTCGACGTGGTGAATCTCGCCGGTCACGCCGCGCGACAGGTCCGACAGGAAATACATGCCGGAATCGCCGACCTCCTCGATGGTCACGGTGCGGCGCAGCGGCGCGTTGTACTCGTTCCACTTGAGGATGTAGCGGAAGTCGCCGATCCCGGAGGCCGCCAGCGTCTTGATCGGGCCGGCCGAGATGGCATTGACGCGGATGTTCTTCTCGCCGAGGTCGGCCGCCATGTAGCGCACGCTCGCTTCAAGCGCTGCTTTCGCGACGCCCATGACGTTGTAGTGGGGCATCCACTTTTCGGCGCCGTAATAGGTCAGCGTCAGCAGCGAACCGCCATCCGTCATCAGCTTCTCGGCGCGCTGGGCGATGGCCGTGAAGGAATAGCAGGAGATCAGCAGCGACTTCGAGAAATTGCCCTCGGTCGTGTCGACATAGCGGCCGGTCAGCTCGTCCTTGTCGGAAAAGGCGATGGCATGCAGCACGAAATCGAGCTTGCCGCCGAACACTTTCGACGTTTCCGCGAAGACAGCATCGATGGTCGCCGCGTCGGTCACGTCGCAATGGCCGACGACATGGCCGCCAACCTCGGCCGCCAGCGGCCGCACGCGCTTCTCCAGCGCATCGCCCTGATAGGTGAAGGCGAGCTCGGCGCCCTGGTCGGCGCAGGCCTTGGCGATACCCCAGGCGATGGAGCGGTTGTTCGCCACCCCCATGATGAGGCCGCGCTTGCCCTGCATGATGCCCGCCATGTCGTTCCTCGCCCGGCGTTTTTGACTGAAAATCAGCCGGACCCTATGCCATTGCGGGCGCTGCGGTGCAAGGCGAGAGGCCCGGAAAGCGGCGCTGCCGTCAGGTCAGCTCCCTGATGCCGCCGGCGGTCTCGATCCGCGCGATGTAGCGCGACCGGGCTCCTGCGCGCACGACAGGGGCGCCGATCGCGCCGAGTTCGCGATGGAGAGCGTCGATACGGGCGGAATCCGGGTATTCCAGCGTGAAGGAGACCAGTCGCGCGCCGAGGTCGGCGATGGTCGCCATGGATCGCGGCTGGCCCCGGCGGTCGATGATCGAGGGCGCGGCGCCTCCCAGCGGCAGCGAGCCGTCGTGGGGAATGGCGAAATCGAAGGCCGGTGTGTCGTGTGGCAGCGCCACTTTTCGCCCGAAGGTCGATTCGCGGCCTGCCAGCACGGCATCGATGGCATCGGTCCGCGCGACCCAGCCCTTGAGCCGGCGGCCGGCGTCCCAGTCGGCGCGAACCTGCGCCCCGTCGTCGAGGCCGAACCAGCGGCGGTGCGGCGGCTGCGCGCCTGAAGGGTCGAGCGCGATGATTTCCAGATAGACGGAACCGCCGAGCTGAATCAGGTGATTATGCGTGCCCATGGTGAGGTGCCGCTGGCCGAATGGCACGTCGAGGCCGAGACAGCCGCGCACATGCGCGACGCCTTCGACAAGACTTGGCGCGACGACGGAGAGGTGGTCGAGCTGAATCATGGGGGATGGCGGCCGGACCTAGAGTCCCTCGCGGGGATTGGTCTTGCGACGGTCCTTCAGGACGCGCGCGAAGCCCTCGAGATCGGGACTTGCTTCCGGCAGCACGATTCGCACGGTCACGTAGAGATCGCCCGGATTGCCTTCAACGGGCAGGCCCTTGCCGCGCAGGCGGAAGGTCTTGCCCGACGAGGTCATGGCGGGGAGCGTCAGCTCCACCTCGCCGTCGAGGGTCGGCGCGCGCACCTTGCCGCCGAGGATCGCCTCGTCCAGCGCAACCGGCAGATCAAGCGTCAGGTTCCGGCCCTCGGCCTTGAAGGCGGAATGCGGCTCCACCGACACCACGACATAGGCGTCGCCCTGCGGGCGGCCGAGGCTGCCCGGCTTGCCCTTGCCCCGCAGGCGCATGCGGTGCCCCTCGCGCGTGCCGGGCGGAACCTTCACGTCGACGGCCTCGCCGGTCGGCAGCACGACGCGCTGGGTCGAGCCACGGGCGGCGTCGAGGAACGGCACCTTGATGGTCAGCGTGATGTCCTCGCCGCCGGCGCGGGGCGGCGGACCAGGCTCGAACGGATCGGGGCCGGCGCGGCCCGCCCGCCCGCCGGTCATGCCGGAGAGGATGTCGAAGAAATCGTCCATCGGCGGCGGGCCGGCCTGGCCGCCACCGGGCCGGTTGGTCGAGCGGCGGAAGCCGTCCGGTCCGAACGAGAAGCTCTCGAAAATGGTTTCGCCGGAGGGTCCGGCCTGCGGACCGGCGCCCGGCCGGCCGCGCGAGAAGCCCTCGAAGCCGGTGAAGCGCGGCTTGCCCTCGGCATCAATCTCGCCGCGGTCGAAACTCTTGCGCTTGTCGGCATCCGACAGCAGTTCGTAGGCATTGTTCAGTTCCGCGAAGCGGTCCTGGGCTTTCGGATCGTTCGCATTGGCGTCCGGGTGCAGCTGTTTCGCCTTCTTGCGGAAGGCCTTCTTGATCTCGTCGGCGCTGGCCGAGCGCGCGACGCCGATCACGTCGTAGGGATCGCGTGCCATGGTGGTCCTTGAAAAGCCGGCGCGCGGGCATGCGGCCGGCCGTGGGAATGGATTTGCTGCCCTGCAATGTGGGTAGCTTCCGCCAGCTTCACAAGTTCGCGAAGCCGCGAAGCCGGACGCCTGTCAGGTCCGCCGCCAGGGACGCAGTTCCACGACGGCCCAGGGGCCGACCGTACGGCAGGCGCGGCCGTCGAACCAGACCTCCTTGCCGTCCTTGATGGCGCTGCCGAGGAAGTCGCGGCAGGTCTGGCCGTTCGTGCCGCTGGCGCGCTGCATCGCGGTCACCGTGCCGCTCATGCCGCTCTGCGGATTGTCCCACGGCAGGCTCGGCGTGTCGGCGCGGTCGGCGAGAGCCTCCATCAGCTTCGCCTTGGCGGCGTCCCAGTCGGCCTGCGGGATCGGCAGACCGCCCTGCGCGGCGGGCGCTTCGCTCGCTGCCGGGGGCCGGCGAACCGAGCCGGTGGTCACGGGGTCGGTGGCCTGCGCCGCCATCTGCGCGGTGCCGGGGGGTGTCGTATTGGTGCGTTCCCAGAGGGAGGGCAGCGTCATGGCGCAGCCCTGAAGGCCGAGGAAGCCGGCGAGAACGGTGGCGAGGCGCGCCCTGCGGCGGCCGCATGGGCGAACGTCGGCGGGCGGGCATGGGCTGCCCCCCGCGCTTTCGCTATAGATGCGGCGGACGCCTGCCGTTTCACCCATACGCCTGCAACTCCCGAGCTTTTGATGGCTCTGGAGACACTCAACATCGGAGTTGGTTAATGTCCGGTTCGGATCAGGACGATTTTACGCAAATCGACGAGCCCTTCGTCCTGTTCGACCGGTGGCTGGCCGACGCCACCGCGTCGGAGCCGAACGACCCGACCGCGATGGCGCTCGCCACCGTCGATGGCGATGGTCTGCCGAACGTGCGGATGGTGCTCCTGAAGGGCGTCGATGTCAGGGGTTTCGTCTTCTACACCAACACCGAGAGCGCCAAGGGCACCGAGCTGATCGGGCAGGGCAAGGCGGCCGCCGTATTCCACTGGAAGTCGCTGCGCCGGCAGGTGCGGGTGCGCGGGCCGGTCGAGCGTGTCACCGACGCCGAGGCCGACGAATATTTCGCGACGCGCCCGCGCGGCAGCCGCATCGGCGCCTGGGCGAGCCAGCAGTCGCGGCCGCTGGAAAGCCGCTTCGCGCTGGAAAAGGCGGTGGCGACCTACACGGCGAAATACGCCATCGGCGAGGTGCCGCGTCCGGCGCACTGGACCGGCTTCCGCATCCTGCCCGTCTCCATCGAGTTCTGGCACGACCGGCCGTTCCGCCTGCACGACCGCGTGCAGTTCCGTCGGGACAGGCCGGAAGGGCCGTGGGCGGCGAAGAGCCGGCTCTATCCGTGAGGCGATAGCGACGGGTCTGCTGGGGCTGCCGGCAGAGCCTCGCTCTCGTCCTTCAGTGCCACTCCGGTCAGCCTCCTGCGGAAAGCCTCGCCGATCAGCCAGCCGAGCCTGAGGGCGGCGGCCTCCACGGGCAGCCCCTCGGGTCGGATGTTCGAGACGCAGTTGCGCTCCGAATCCATCCGGCCCGGGCGTGCGTCGAAGGTGAGATAGGCGCCGAGGCTGTCTGGGGAGGAGAGGCCCGGTCGCTCGCCGATCAGCACCAGAACCGCCTGCGCGCCAAGCGCCTGGCCGATGGCATCGCCAAGCGCGACGCGCGCGCCGGTGGCGATGACGGCCGAACTGAGCGGAATGCCCATCTTTTCCAGGAGCGGGCGCAGGGCTTTCACCAGCGGCACGGCATGGGCCTCGACCGCCGTTGCCGACAGGCCGTCCGCCACCGCGACGACGAGTTCGCCGGCTGCGCCATCGGGCTTCAGCACCGCACGCGAGGCCTCCGACAGGTCACGCCCCCAGTCCGGTCGGCGCAGATAGGCGGCGCGATCCGCCGCCCGGCTCGTCGCGTCAACCGTGACGAGCCCCTCCGCGCGCAGCATATCCGCGAGCGTCCGGCTGTCGAAATCGGCGTGAACGGCATCGCGCGCCCGTGCGTGCGCCAGGGCAAAGCGCAGCACCTCGCGCGTCGGCAGCGAGCCGCCGGCCCGTCCCAGCGCGATGCGCGCGGGCGTCGCCGCCGTGAGATGCCGCCAGGGATCGGCGGGGTTGCGGTCGGGCGGCTGGGCCATGGCCTATTCCGCCGCGATCAGCCGATGGCCGGGATCGGGTGGCCTCAGGCGGCCTTCCGCATCCGCGATGCCCATGCGCTGAAGCCAGCCCTCGAATTCCGGCGCGCGTTTCAGGCCGAAAGCCTCGCGCACATAGAGCGCGTCGTGGAACGAGGTCGACTGGTAGTTGAGCATCACGTCATCCGCGCCCGGCACGCCCATGATGTAGGAGACGCCGGCCGCCGCGAGGCAGGTGAGCAGCGTGTCCATGTCGTCCTGATCGGCCTCGGCGTGGTTGGTGTAGCAGACGTCGCAGCCAAGCGGCACGCCCATCAGCTTGCCGCAGAAATGGTCCTCCAGCCCCGCCCGGATGATCTGCTTGCCGTCGTAGAGATATTCCGGGCCGATGAAGCCGACGACCGTGTTGACGAGCAGCGGCGAGAAGGCCCGGGCGACCGCATAGGCGCGCGCCTCCAGTGTCTGCTGATCGATGCCGTGATGGGCTTCCGCCGACAGGGCCGAACCTTGGCCCGTCTCGAAATACATGACGTTGTCGCCGACCGTGCCGCGCTTCAGCGAGCGGGCCGCGTCGAGCCCCTCCTTCAGCACCGACAGCGAGATGCCGAAGGCTTCGTTCGCCTTCTGCGTGCCAGCCACCGACTGGAACACGAGATCGACCGGCGCGCCGCGCTCGATCAGCTGGATTGACGAGGTGACGTGCGTGAGGATGCAGCCCTGGGTCGGGATTTCGTGACGCTGGATGATCGCGTCGATCAGCTTGAGCAGGTCGCCGATGCCGGGGAGCGAATCCGAGGCGGGGTTGATGCCGATCGTGGCGTCTCCCGCCCCGTACATCAGCCCATCGACGATGGAGGCGGCGATGCCGGCGGCATCGTCGGTCGGGTGGTTCGGCTGGAGCCGGACGGCCATGGTGCCTTTCCGGCCGATCGTGTTGCGGAAGCGGGTGACGACCTCGCATTTCCGCGCGGCGAGGATCAGGTCCTGGTTGCGCATCAGCTTGGAGACGGCCGCCGCCATTTCCGGCGTGATGCCGGGCGCCAGCGCCGCGAGCGCGCCGGTCGTCGCGGCCTCCGACAGCAGCCAGTCGCGGAATTCGCCGACGGTCAGATGCGCCACGGCCGCGAAAGCGCCGATGTCATGGCTGTCGAGGATGAGGCGCGTCACCTCGTCGGCCTCGTAGGGGATCAGCGGTTCGGCGAGGATCGCCTTCAGCGGCAGGTCGGCCAGCACCATCTTCGCCGCGACGCATTCCTCCATCGTTGCTGCGGCGATACCGGCGAGCTGATCGCCCGACCGAGGCGGCGAGGCCTTGGCCATGAGGTCCTTCAGGTCCGCGAAGGCATAGGTGGTCCGGCCGGCATTGGCACGGAACGGCATTGTTGATCCTCGCTGGATGCTTATCTGTCCGAACTGGTCTATGGAGTGTAGCCCACGGGCCGCCGAGGTCCATTCCTCCGCACAGCGATGACATGCCCAAGGATCCGACGATGAACCAGCCGCGTCGAACCATGCTCCTGACCGGTGCCAGCCGCGGCATTGGTCACGCCACGGTGAAGCGCTTTTCCTCGGCGGGATGGCGGGTCATCACCTGTTCGCGCCAGTCCTTCCCGGAGAACTGCCCGTGGGAGATGGGGCCGGAGGATCACATCCAGGTCGATCTGGCGGACCCGGCCGACACCGAGCGCGCCATCGACGAGATCAGGACGCGGCTCACCGGCGGCCGGCTGGAAGCCCTCGTCAACAATGCCGGCATCTCGCCGAAGGGCGAGGGCGGCGCGCGGCTCGATTCGCTGCATACCCCGCTGAAGGTCTGGCAGCAGGTCATGCAGGTGAATTTCTTCGCCTCGATCCTGCTGGCGCGCGGACTTCTGAAGGAGCTTGCCGAGGCGAAGGGATCGGTGGTGAACGTCACCTCCATCGCGGGGTCGCGGGTCCATCCCTTCGCGGGCGCGGCCTATGCCACCTCCAAGGCGGCGCTCGCCGGCCTCACTCGCGAGATGGCCGCCGATTTCGCGCCGCACGGCATCCGCGTCAACGCCATCGCGCCGGGCGAGATCGACACCTCGATCCTGTCGCCGGGCACCGAGAAGATCGTCGAGCAGATTCCGATGCGCCGCCTCGGCACGCCGGACGAGGTTGCGAAGATCATCTACGTGCTGTGCACCGAGACATCGAGCTATCTGAACGGCGCCGAGATCCACATCAATGGCGGCCAGCACGTCTGAGCGATTGTCTCAGAAGTAGCGGCGCAGCTCCTGCGCGACGGCCGCCGGGTCGCGTGCGACGTCGAAGGTCGAGATGAAGCGACCGCTCTTGTCCATCAGATACACGAAGACCGTGTGGTCCATCGTGTAGTTGCCGCCTTCCAGCGGCACCCGGCGGCCATAGGCCCGATAGGCGCGCATGGCGGCCTGCACCTGTTCGTCGGTGCCGGTGAGGCCCCTGATGGTGGGGTGGAAACTGCCCATATAGGCGGCCATCAGCTCCTGCGTGTCGCGGGCGGGATCGACGGTGATGAACACCGTGTTGACCTTCGCGGCATCGGCGCCCATCCGGTCGAGCGCCTGGGTCATCTCGAACAGCTTGGTCGGGCAGATGTCCGGGCAATGGGTGAAGCCGAAGAAGATCAGGCTCGGCTTGCCGGCGAGGTCCTGTTCGGTGAACGGCTTGCCGGTCTGGTCGGTGAGCTGGAACGCGCCGCCGATGGCGGAGGGCGCTGTTGCCATCTGGCCGCCACGCGGCATGGTGAAGTGCACCACCAGCGCGAGAATGCCGAGGCCACCAACGAGAAGCGCCAGCGACAGGATCAGCGCGGCGGAGCGGGAGCGGCGGCCGGGGGCGCCCGGGGGCGAGGAGGTCATGGCTGTCTCAGAAGCACCAGGCGAGGCCGGCGGCGAGCGTGTCGAGGAACACTTTCGTGCCCTGCGTCCACCACAGGAGGCCCGAGGTCAGGGCGAGCGCCACTATGCCGATGCCGGCCGCCCAGAGGGCGATCCGCGGCGTCTCCGCTTCCAGGTCCGGAACCGTGTCGGGCGTCATGACGTCTATGTAATCCTTGGCGAGGCCGGACGCAAAAGGCGCTTGCGCGCGGCTGGTCCCGTTTTCGTGAGTGAGTCGGATGAGAAAACAGGCCCGCCTCCTTGCGTCATGTCCGGGCGCGGCCCGGGTATCCACGAATTCCTGTCATGTCGTGTTCAAGTCGTGGGTGGCCGGGACAGGCTCGGCCATGACGCGATAATGCTGCCCCGGAAGGCGCTCTTCGATCGATGATCCGCCCGGACGACCTCCTCCTGCCGACGCCGCAAGGGCTCTACTGTCCGCCCGCCGGCATCCATATCGACCCGGTGCGGCCGGTCGGGCGAGCGCTGATCTCGCACGGCCATTCCGACCACGCGCGCGCCGGCCACGGCGCGGTGCTCGCGACATCGGCCACGCTGAAGATCATGGCGATCCGCTATGGCGAGGATTTCGCCGGCAGCGAGCAGGCGGCGGAATGGGGCCGGCCGGTTACCATCAACGGCGTCACTTTCACCTTCCACCCCGCCGGCCACATCCTCGGTTCGGCGCAGATCGCGGTCACGTGGCGCGGCCTGACCATCGTCGCTTCCGGCGACTACAAGCGCGCGGCGGACCCGACGGCCGAGGCTTTCGAGGTCGTGCCCTGCAACGTCTTCATTACCGAGGCGACTTTTGGCCTGCCGGTCTTCCGCCACCCGTCCGCGCGGGACGAGGTGGCGAAACTGCTCGCCTCCGTGCGGCTGTTCCCGGAGCGCGCCCATCTGGTTGGAGCTTATTCGCTCGGCAAGGCGCAGCGGATCATGGCGCTGATCCGCGCCGCCGGCTACGCGCGGCCGATCTACATTCACGGCGCGGTCGAGAAGCTGACGCGATTCTATGAGAGCGAGGGCATTGCGCTCGGCGACATCCGCCTCGCCAAGGAGGCGTCGAAGGCCGATCTCGCGGGCGCCATCGTCATTTGCCCGCCGGGCTCCATGCGCGACCTCTGGGCGCGGCGATTTCCCGATCCGGTGACCTGCTTCGCCTCCGGCTGGATGCGGGTGAGGGCGCGGGCGCGGCAGGGCGGCATCGAACTGCCGCTGATCGTCTCCGACCATGCCGACTGGGACGAGCTGGGCGAGACGATCCTTGACACCGGAGCGGAGGAAATCTGGGTCACTCACGGGCAGGAGGACGCGCTCGTCCACTGGTGCGGTACGCGGGGATTGCGGGCGAAGCCGCTGCGGCTGGTGGGATACGGCGACGAGGGAGAGACGGAGCCTGCTATTGGCGATGCGACGCCGGCGGAGCCTTCGCCATGAACCGATTCGCCGCCCTGCTCGACCGCCTCGCCTACGAACCGCGCCGCAACGGCAAGCTGGCGCTGATCGCGGACTACCTGCGCAATACGCCGGACCCCGAGCGCGGCTTCGCGCTTGCCGCCATGACCGGCGCGCTGTCGTTCAGACACGCCAAGCCCGGCCTGATCCGCGGCCTCATTGCCGAGCGCACCGACCCCGTTCTGTTCGCGCTGTCCTACGACTATGTCGGCGACCTCTCGGAGACGGTCGCGCTGATGTGGCCGGCTCCGCCCAAGGCGGCGAACGACGATGTTGCCCGCCCCGGCCACAACGCCCCGCCCGCGCCAACGCTCTCGGAGGTCGTCGGGACGCTCGCCACCGCCTCGAAGACCGAACTGCCGAGGCTCATCGCCGGCTGGCTCGACCATCTCGACGAGACCGGCCGCTGGGCGCTGCTGAAGCTGATCACCGGGGCGCTGCGGATCGGCGTCTCCGCGCGCCTCGCCAAGACGGCGGTCGCCGCGTTGGGAGCGAGGGAGCCGGACGAGATCGAACTGGTCTGGCCGGGTCTCGCGCCGCCCTACGAGGACCTGTTCGCCTGGGTGGAAGGCCGCGCGCCTCGGCCGGAAGCTACCGATCCCGCGCCGTTCCGGCCGCCCATGCTGGCTCATGCCATCGAGGACGGTGATTTCGACAAGCTGGACCCTGTCGACTTCACCGCCGAGTGGAAGTGGGATGGCATCCGCGTTCAGGCAGCGGCTGGGGCCACAGCCGCCGGCCGGCGCGTCGCGCGGCTCTATTCGCGCACCGGCGAGGACATCTCCGGCGCCTTTCCCGATCTCGCCGAGGCCATGGATTTTGACGGCGCCATCGATGGCGAACTGCTGATCCTGCGCGAAGGCCGCGTGCAGAGCTTCAACGTGCTCCAGCAGCGGCTGAACCGGAAGCAGGTGACGGCAGCCATGCTCGCCGATTTCCCCGCCCATATCCGCGCCTATGACCTGCTGTTCGAGGCTGGCGAGGATCTGCGGGACAAACCCTTCCTCGAACGGCGCGCGCGGCTGGAGGCGCTGGTCGCCGGCCTCGCGAATCCGCGCATCGACCTCTCGCCCCTGGTGCCCTTCGCGTCGTGGGGCGCGCTTGCCGGGTTTCGCGCAAACCCTGAGGCGGCTGGGGCGGGCGAGGACGCCGCCGCCATCGAGGGGCTGATGATCAAGCGGCGGGATGCGTCCTATCTGCCGGGCCGACCCAAGGGGCTCTGGTACAAGTGGAAGCGCGACCCGATGGTGGTCGATTGCGTGCTGATGTACGCCCAGCGTGGCCACGGCAAGCGCTCCAGCTTCTACTCCGACTTCACCTTCGGCGTCTGGCGCGGCGAGATGGGCGCGGACGAGCTCGTCCCCGTGGGCAAAGCCTATTTCGGCTTCACCGACGAGGAACTCGGCCAACTCGACCGCTTCGTGCGCAACAACACGATCAACCGCTTCGGACCGGTGCGCGAGGTGACGCACACCGCGCGCGAGGGGCTGGTTCTGGAGATCGCTTTCGAGGGATTGCAGCGCTCGACGCGCCACAAGTCCGGCATAGCCATGCGCTTCCCGCGCATCTCGCGCATCCGCTGGGACAAGCCGCCGGGCGAGGCCGACCGGATCGAGGCGCTGGAGAAGAGGTTGGTCGGCTAGCCCGGCATCATCTTGCGCAGCGCCTCGGCGGTCGTGGCATCGGCCGGCAGGAAGGTCTCGATGGCGAGTTCCGATAGCGTCACGTCGATGGGCGTGCCGAACACCGTCGTCGCGGAAATCAGCGTCAGGAGCCCACCCGAAGTCTTCAGCCGGATCGGCACGAACAGCTCGCCTGCCTCCTGCCCCTTCTTCGGATGCGGGTGCGAGAACGGCACGGGATAGCCGGAGACCTCCTTCAGCAGACCTTCTAGCACCGGATCGGCGGTCAGTTCGATCTGCCGCCTGAGTCGCGCCAGCAGGTGGCCGCGCACCTCCCCCAGATTATCGATGCGCGGCGAGATACCCTTCGGGTTCAGCGCCAGGCGCAGCATGTTGATCGGCGGCGTCAGAAGCGCGGGATCGCAGCCTTCGAGGAAGGGCGCGATAGCGCGGTTATGCGCGACCAGCGTCCAGTGCCGGTCGAGCGCCACGGCGGGATAGGGCTCGTGGCCGGCGAGCACGATGTCGATGGCCTTGCGGGCGTTGGCGAGGCCGGGATCGTCCAGCCCGCGCTCGGGGAAGATCGGCGCGAAGCCGGCGGCCACGAGCAGCACGTTGCGCTCGCGCAAGGGGATGTCGAGCTGTTCGGCGAGGTTCAGGAGCATCTCCCGGCTCGGCGCGGAGCGGCCGGTCTCCACGAAGGAGAGGTGCCTGGTCGAGATATCGGCTTCCATGGCGAGGTCCATCTGGCTCATCCGCCGACGCTGACGCCATTCGCGCAGGTGATCCCCTACAGGGCGCGCATCTTGGCGGGCGGGAGCGGCGGCGGTCTTGGTGCGGGCTTGGTTCATCATGGACTCACATTAGCGGGGCGCGGGGCGCGCAACCAATGACCTCAGAGGTAATCGACCAGCGCACCGCCGGCCGTCAGCATGGCGACAGTCGCGGAACACAACGGACCGCGCCGGACCCCAACAGGAGCATCCCGTGTCCTTCGCCCTCAACCTCTTCCGCGCCGCCGACACCGCCACCTTCCTGCGCCGCCTGATGGCCTTCGACGCGATCACCTCGGGCGCCATGGGCGTCATGCTGGTGGTGGGCGCCGGCATCCTCGGGCCCCTGCTGAACCTGCCGGTGCCGCTGCTGCGCGCCTCCGGCGCCATCCTGATCCCCTTTGCCCTCTGCGTCGGCCTCGTCGCCGCCCGCGCCGCGACCAGCCGGCCGGCCGTGCTGACCATCGCACTCGTCAACGCCGTCTGGGTGGGCGGCAGCCTCGGCCTGCTGTTCTCCGGCTACGTCAGCCCGAACCTGTTCGGCATGGCCTTCGTCGCCGCCCAGGCAGCCTTCGTCGGCGTCCTCGCCGAACTGCAGGTGATCGGCGCCAAGCGCCTCGCCGCGGAGTGAAGCAAACTCCCCAGGCGCAGCCGTCTCGTCATGGCCGGGCTTGTCCCGGCCATCACGCTTTGAACAGGACGAAGAAGGAAGGCGTGGATGCCCGGCGCAAGGACGGGCATGGCGCATGAGGGGCCGCGGGAAACCGGCTACAGCCAGCCCTTCTTGCGGAAATAGAAATAGGGGCCGATCCCCGAAACCAGCATCAGCGCGATGGCCATGGGGTAGCCGAACTCCCACGCAAGCTCCGGCATGGCCTTGAAGTTCATGCCGTAGATGGTGCCGACCAGCGTCGGCGGCATGAACACCACCGAAAGCACCGCGAAGATCTTCACGATGTTGTTCTGCTCGATGCCGATGAGGCCGAGCGTCGCGTCGAGGAGAAAGGTGATCTTGTTCGACAGCGAATCGCAGTGCTGGGTCAGCGATTCCACGTCCCGCGTCTGGGTCTTGACCAGGGTGCGCACGTCCTTGGACACCTTGCTGCCCTCGATCTCGGTGGCGAGGAACAGCAGCAGGCGGTTGATCGAGACGAGGCTCTCGCGGGCCTTGGAGACCAGTTCGCCCTTGGTGCCGAGAAATTGCAGCACTTCCTGGAAAGGCTTGTCGCGCTGCGTGCCGGTCTTGCGGAAAATGCCGGTCGAGACCTGCTCGATCTCCTCGCTGACCTTTTCGAGGATGTCGGCGACGCGGTCGACGATGGTGTCGAGCAGACCGGTCAGGATCGATTCCGGGCTGCCCTGCACGGTGCCGGGCTTCTGCGCGCGGTTGAGGAACAGATTGATGGGTTTCGGCGTGTCGTAGCGAACGGTGACCAGCCGGCCGGGCGCGAGCACGAAAGAAATCTGCGTCAGTTTCGGCGTGCCGAGCTCGGTGTTGCAGAGCAGGGTGGCGGTCATGTAGCGCACGCCGTGATCGACATAGAGCCGGCTCGACGGTTCGATCTCCAGCATTTCCTCGTGGGTCGGGATCTCGATGCCGAGGCAGCGCTCCAGGAGCTTGTCCTCGCCGGTCCCGGGTGTCAGCAGATCGACCCACTTCACCTCGGGCGGCACTGCGTCATGCGTCGTCTCGACCCTGACGAGCGCTTCGTTCTGGACCGCATAGGCATTGAGCATGAGGGACGCACTCCGCGGGTGACGGCTCGGCTTCCGTAGCCGGTTCGGCCGAGGCTGGAAAGCCGGCCGAAGATCAGGGACGCCGGACATGGGCCCGACAACATGACGCGAGCGTGACGATTTGTGGCGGCGCGTCGCCATTGCGGCCGATAGGGGAAGATCGGCTATGAGACCGTCATGCCCGCATTTGCCGCCACGCTGCTGCAGCCCGCCATCACCGGTTTCCTCATCGGCCTTGGCCTGATCGTCGCCATCGGCGCGCAAAACGCCTTCGTATTGCGGCAGGGGCTGCTGCGCCGGCATGTCCTCGCGGTGACGACGGTCTGCGCGCTGTCGGACGCGCTGCTGATCGTTGCCGGCGTCGCGGGGCTGGGGACGCTGGTGCAGTCCTCGCCGGTGCTCATCGCGGCTGCCACGCTGGGCGGAGCGGCGTTTCTCGCCGCCTATGCCGTGAAGGCGGGCCGCCGGGCGCTCGATCCCGGCCGGCTCACCGCCGAAGCGGGACCGGCGTCCGCCGCGCTCGGCCCGACGCTGGCCGCGGCTCTCGCCTTCACCTTCCTCAACCCGCATGTCTATCTCGACACGGTGGTATTGGTCGGCAGCCTGTCGGCGCAGTTCGAGGGACCGGCGCGCGTCGCCTATGCCGTCGGCGCATGCGCCGCCTCGGCCCTGTGGTTCTACGGGCTCGGCTACGGCGCGCGGCTGCTGGCGCCGGTCTTCGCAAGGCCGGCTGCCTGGCGAATTCTGGATGCGCTGATCGCGCTGGTCATGGCGGCGATCGCCGCGAGCCTGTTTCTCGCGTGGTGGCGGGGACCGTGACGCCAGGCAAACAGCGGCCGGTCTTGCGACCGGGCTCAGCCCTTTCCCGGACAAAAAAAGGGCCGGTCTTGCGACCAGCCCTTTAAGTCATTCAGGAGAGGCATGCGGGAAGTCCAAACGTTGCCCGGCCATCGCCGGAAAAACGTCAGTCCATGGCGACGATGTCGCGCCGCGGCTGGGGGGCCGGGGCCGGCTTGCGGGCCGGGATGAAAGGTGCGGCAGCAGCGACCGCGGAAATGCCGATCTGGCCATAGCGCTCCGCGAGGGCGTCGCGCTTGGGGGTGGGAAGGGCATTCGGGGCCGCCGTGGCGGTTTTCATGTTTCGTCTCCATCGGGTCGTTTGCGGGTTGCATGGGCCCGGTTCCGACACCCACGACACTCGCCGCCCGGTGCGGCGTGCGTTCGGCCCGATCGTGAAAGGATCGTGGCAATGCCATGCCGTCTTCTGGACAGGGGTTGGCGACCTCACCTGCAACGGCATGGCAGAAATGCAACAGTTTCAGGGGTTTCGCCGCATTGCGGTCGCTGAATGCGTTGACCCGGCGTCATGCCTTCGCCACAAGGATGACTGTGGGTTGAACGGAACGCGCGAGGTGGATGGCCTGCGCGTCCCAACAGCGTTGCTAGAGGGCATTCGACATGCGGTGGGGCGTTCTCGCATTGGCGGCCGTGGTGCTGGCCGGCTGCAACAACCAGACGGTTTCCTCGTCCGGGCAGATATCCGATCGTGATCGCACGCTGATGGCGCAGGCGCCGCAGGTCGAGATGGACTACTGGCGCATGCCGCTGCGCGTGCCCTATCGCACGAACGAGGCGCCGGGAACGATCGTGGTCGAGACCGCGTCCAAGCATCTCTATCTGGTCGAGCAGGGCGGCACCGCCATCCGCTATCAGGTCGCGGTCGGCAACGAAGCCTTCGGCTGGACCGGCACCGCCATCATCCAGCGCAAGGCCGAATGGCCGACCTGGACGCCGCCGGCCGAGATGCGCCGCCGCTGGCCGACGCTGCCCGCCTTCATGGAAGGCGGCCCGCAGAACCCGATGGGCTCGCGCGCGCTCTATCTCTACCAGAACGGCCGCGACACGCTCTATCGCATCCATGGCACCAATTCGCCGCTGCAGATCGGCGAGGCCGTGTCGTCCGGCTGCATCCGCATGCACAACGAACATGCGATCGACCTCTACAATCGCGTCGGCAACGGCACGCGCGTCATCGTGCGCTGACCCGGCGCCGCCTCCGGGCGCGGCGGAATTTCGGCGGCGGCCTGCGGGCCGCCGTTGTCGTTTCAGGGCATGCATGTTCGCCGGCCCGGAACGGCAGAATTGCAGCTGCCGGGAGGGCACGCGTCTGGCTGGAGCGCAGTGCTTTGGCCGCCGGGCGGTCGGACCGCGGGCGGAGGCCGGTTGAACTGGCGCGCGACCAATCGCGCGCGGCGGTCAGGACTTGGTCGGCTTCTGAGGCTTGATGGCGCCGGCAACGGCCTTGAGGCCGACATTGCCGTAGCGGTCTTCCAGCCGAACCGCGCCCTTCACGGGCTTCGGCATGGTCTTCGTCGTCATGGTTTCCTCCGCGGGCGGGTTTTCCCGTCCTGATGCTTATGCGAATGATTCTACACGATGTCGGCAAAGCTTCGGAAGGACGTCGTCGTGCGCCGCAGCATGGCGGTTTGGCCGGTATCCGATGAATCGGGGATATCGGCCCGTTCCTGTGCAAAAGTCGCCGGGTCCGGGTTGCGCGCGGGCCGCCGCCTGACCACGGTGAAGCGAGACGTGCAGCAAGATGTTGAGGGTGCGGCGGGACGTCAACGCTAGATATGGCGTTTGGCGGCGATCCGTGGCAGCCTTCGGCCCAGTTCTTCAACCGCCCGGCATGTGATGCGATTTTCCCGTCTGCGCATTCACGGCTTCAAGACCTTCGTGGAGCCGACGGAATTCCTGATCGAGCCGGGCCTGACCGGCGTCGTCGGGCCGAACGGCTGCGGCAAGTCGAATCTCGTCGAGGCCCTGCGCTGGGTCATGGGCGAGAACTCGTTCAAGAACATGCGCGCGTCCGGCATGGACGACGTCATCTTCTCCGGCTCCGGCAACCGGCCCGCGCGCAACACCGCCGAAGTGATGCTGACGGTCGATAACGGCCAGCGTCTCGCGCCGGCCCAGTTCAACGACCACGACGTGCTGGAAGTCTCGCGCCGCATCGAGCGCGAGGCAGGCTCGCTCTACAAGGTCAATGGCCGTGAGGTGCGCGCCCGCGACGTGCAGATCCTGTTCGCGGACGCCTCGACCGGCTCGCGCTCGCCCGCGCTCGTGCGGCAGGGCCAGATCGGCGAGATCATCAACGCCAAGCCGCAGGCGCGCCGCCGCATCCTCGAAGAGGCCGCCGGCATTTCCGGCCTCCATGCGCGCCGCCACGAGGCCGAGACGCGCCTGAAGGCGGCTGAGACCAATCTGGAGCGGCTGGAAACCGTCCTCGCCCAGATCGAGACGCAGCTCGACAGCCTGAAGCGCCAGGCGCGCCAGGCCGTGCGCTATCGCGGCCTCTCGGCTGATATCCGCAAGGGCGAGGCGACGCTCGCCTTCCTGAAATTCCGCGAGGCCTCCGAGGCCGTGCGAGAGGCCGAGCGCCTTGTCGAGCTGGAGACGCGCGTGGTCGCCCAGCGCACCACCGATCAGGCTGCCGCTGCGAAGGATCAGGCGGTCGCCGCCCACCACCTGCCGGCGCTGCGCGACGAGGCCGCCAAGGCCGGCGCGGTGCTCCAGCGCCTGATCGTCGCGCGGGATCAGCTGGAGGGCGAGGAGAAACGCGCCCGCGCGCGCATGGAGGAACTCGAGCGCCGGCTCGCGCAGTTCGACGCCGACATCGCGCGCGAGCGTGCGATGGGCGCCGATGCCGACACCGTCCTCGCCCGGCTCGCTGCCGAGGCGGCGGAGCTCGCTGCCGCGGCCGAGGGCGCGAAGGGCGGCGAAGCGGCCGCCGCCACGAAGGTCGCTGCCGCCGAAACCGTGCTGGCCGCGTCCGAAAAGGCCTTCGCCGAAGCAACATCGGCGCTGGCCGAGATCGTCGCCCGCCGCAACCAGCTGGAACGCTCGATCCGCGACACGTCCGAGCGGATGGTGCGGCTGGAAGGCCAGCTCGCCGAGATCGACGCCGAGACCGCGAAGCTGGAGGCCGGCTCCGATCATGCCGCGCGGCTCGAAGCGCTCAAGACCCAGCTGGAACAGGCGGCTGAGGCTCTCGCCGCCGCCGAGGCCGAGGCCGTCGCCGCCGAACAGGGCCATGCGGTCGCACGCAGCCAGGAGGGCGATGCCCGTCGGCCACTGGCCGATGCCGAGCGCAACGTGCAGCGCCTCGATACCGAGGTGCGCACGCTCTCCAAGCTTCTGAACGTCGCGCACAAGTCGCTATGGCCGCCGGTG
The DNA here is from genome assembly GCF_016793595.1 of Phreatobacter sp. Lineage (GTDB taxonomy): Bacteria > Pseudomonadota > Alphaproteobacteria > Rhizobiales > Phreatobacteraceae > Phreatobacter. The sequence continues at coordinate 277,775 of NZ_JAEULY010000015.1, read as the reverse complement.
GTCGAGGCCATCTCGGTCGCGCGCGGCTTCGAGACGGCCTTGGGCGCGGCGCTCGGCGACGACCTCGACGCGCCGACCGCCTCGGCCTCGCCGCAGCACTGGGCGGGTGCGGACGCTTCTGGCGATCCGGCCCTGCCGGAGGGCGTCGAGCCGCTGTCGGCGCGGGTGAAGGCTCCCGCCGAGCTGGCCCGCCGCCTCGCCCAGATCGGCATCGTCGCCAAGGCCGATGGCGGCCGGCTGGCGAAGCTCCTGAAGCCGGGGCAGCGGCTGGTCTCCAAGGAAGGCGACCTCTGGCGCTGGGACGGCTTCGTTGTCGCCGCCAATGCGCCGACCGCCGCCGCGCGCCGTCTCGCCGAGCGCAACCGCCTCGGCGATATCGAGAAGGATCTGGTGACCGCCAAGGCCAAGGTCGACGATCTCAAGGCGCTGGCCGATGTCGCGGTCGGCGTGGTCAAGGCCGCCGCCGCCCGCGAACAGGCGGCCCGCGACGGCTGGCGTTCGTCTCAGCGCGCCGCCGACGGCCTGCGCGACCAGTTGCAGGCCGCCGAGCGCGCCGCCTCCGCCGTCACCACCCGGCTTGCCGCGCTGGTCGAGGCGCGGCTGCGGCTGAAGGCGAGCGTCGAGGAAGCCGCCGCGGTGAAGGCTGACGCCGTCCGCGCGCTGGAGGGGCTCGGACAGGCGAGCCGGCTCGAAGCATCGCTTGCCGAGATTCGCATGGAGGTCGCGCAGGGGCGGGCGGCGCTCGCCGAAGCGCGTGCCGAGGCGCAGGGTCTGGCCCGCGAGGCCGAGATGCGCACCCGCCGCATCGCCGAGATCGGCCGCGACCGCGAGGCCTGGGCGAACCGGCAGGCCAATGCCGGCCGCCAGATCGCCGACCTCGAACAGCGGCAGGTCGAGGCGAAGGCTGAGGCGCAGGCCCTTGCCGAAGCCCCCGACACCTATCTCGTCAAGCGCCGCGAGGTCATCGCGCGCATTCAGGAGGCGGAGGCCGCCCAGCGCGCCGCCGCCGACCAGCTCGCCGCCGGCGAAACCGCGCTGGCCGATGCCGACCGCGCGGCGCGCGCGGCGCTCGACGCCATGACCGGCGCCCGCGAGGCCTTCGTCCGCGCCGAGGCGCGGCTGGAAGCCTCCCGCCAGCGCATCCAGGAGATCGGCGCGGAGATCGCCGAGAAGTTCGAAACCGAGCCGCCGGCGCTCACCCGCATTGCCGGGATCGATGCGGAGGCGAACCTGCCCGCCGCCCGCGATGTCGAGGACAAGCTGGAGGGGCTGAAGCGCGAGCGCGAGCGGCTCGGCGGCGTCAACCTGCGCGCCGACGAGGAACTGACCGAGGTGCAGGCGCAGTTCGACGGCATGGTCTCCGAACGCGACGACCTCGTCGAAGCCATCAAGAAGCTGCGCACCGGCATCGGCGCGCTGAACCGCGAAGGCCGCGAGCGCCTGCTCGCCTCCTTCACCACGGTCAACGGCAATTTCCAGAAGCTGTTCACGACCCTGTTCGGCGGCGGCACGGCGGAACTGCAACTGGTCGAATCCGACGATCCGCTGGAAGCCGGCCTCGACATTCTCGCCCGCCCGCCGGGCAAGAAACCGCAGACCCTGTCGCTGCTCTCCGGCGGCGAACAGGCGCTGACCGCCATCGCGCTGATCTTCGCGGTGTTCCTCACCAATCCCGCGCCGATCTGCGTGCTGGACGAGGTCGACGCACCGCTCGACGACGCCAATGTCGAGCGCTACTGCGACCTTCTGGACGAGATGGCGCGGACCACCGACACGCGGTTCGTGGTCATCACCCACAACCCCATCACCATGAGCCGGATGAACCGGCTGTTCGGCGTCACCATGGCCGAGCGCGGCGTCTCGACGCTGGTCAGCGTCGATCTGGGACGGGCGGAGCGGCTGATCGCGGCGGAGTGAGGCCGGGTTCGGATCGGCGACCTCTCAAGACCTTCACCGCGTCATGCCCGGCCCTCAGCGGCCTTCAGCCGCCGTCTCTTGCTCTGAACGCCGAGGTAAATGCCTCGGCTATGCCGGGCATCCACGCCTTTCTCTGGCCTCGTGTTCAAGTCGTGGATGGCCGGGCTAAGCCCGGCCATGACGAATAGGTCGGTGCAGGTGGTCGCTTTCCTACGAGACCAAAATAGGATCAAAGTCCTTGACAGCGTAACGCTGTTTCGGTACCTTTCAGGCACGTTCGATAGCTGCGTCCGGCACGAGTTTTGAGCGGCGGCCGCCGATTTGCTCACGGCCAGACGCGATCCTGCGGCAGCTCGTCATTCCCGGCCGACCAAAGCGAATGGAAGGCAATCCAGCAGCCGCGGAAGGCTCCCAGCATTTCCTAGGCCTCGCCGCTGATCATGCAGCTGTGTGCTGCGCTCCTGCACGGCCGACATCGTATTGCTGAGGGTCTTCGCTGGATCGAAGGGCTCATCGCCGAAGGTGCGAGGCGTTGACATGAATGTATATACGTACGTATGATGGTACATCGGCGCGGACCAGCGCCTCATCGGCGATCGTGCCGACACGACAGGACAAGCATTTTGGTTCGGTTCGTGTCGGAGATATGCCGTGCAGTTCGAGTGGGATGAGAATAAGCGCCTCGCCAATATCGAGAAGCACGGGATCGACTTCGAGGACGCAGTCAACGTCTTCGATCAAGATGGCCCGGTGTATGAATCGTCCCACGCAGTTGAAGCGCGTTGGATAGCCATTGGATCGGTCGATGGCGTTCTGATCGCCGTCGTCTGGACCTTGCGTGGGGAGAGCCGCCGCCTGATCTCGGCCCGGCGTGCGAGGGACCATGAAAGAGAAGATTACGCGCGTCACGCTGGAGGACATTCGGTCCGGTAAGCTAAAGGGCGAGACCGACTGGGAGCGCGTGCGTGCGATGACCGACGAGGACATCGAACGCGCCATTGCCGAGGATCCCGATTCCGACTTCGACCTCGCCGGTTCCGAACTGGTCTTCGTCGGCAAGGTCTCGGAATGGACGCCGCCGCCGCGCAAGGCGGCGATCTCGATCCGGCTGGACGAGGACGTTCTCGCCTTCTTCAAGACGGAGAAGGGGCCTTACCAGACCCACATCAATGCGGTGCTGCGATCCTACATGAAGGCGAGCAAGGCGCGCCGGGGGAAGGGTGGCCCCGTCAGGCGCCGCCCGCCGAAGACTGCCGCCGAGTAACCCTCACCCGCAGCAACATCCATCCTTGCCCGCGCCAAGCTGCACGCTGGCATGGTTCTTCTCCGCGGGCAGGTCCATGGCGGGATTCTCCACGAAGAAGCCGTTGGGCTTCAGCATGAAGCCGGCATATTCCATCGGCATGACCGGGAAATCCTCGGGCTTGCAGACATGGGTGTGGCCGAAGGAGTGCCAGACCACGAGATCGGCATTCGCGATGGAGCGGCCCTGTTTGATGTAGGCTGGCAGGCCGTCGCCGCCGGCATGCTGGTTCGGATAGTTGCCGCTGGCATACCTCTCGGCAGGGTCGAAGGGCGTCACCCAGACGTGCTTGGTGGCGAAGCCGCCGCGCTGGGCGACGCTGGAACCCTCCTGCGCCAGCATGAGCGGGCTCGGCTGCACGATCAGCTTGTAGCCGGTCGGCTTGCCGACGCTGTTGCTGGCGTTGGGATTGGTGATCTTCCAGTAGCGGCCGGTCTTTCCGTCGGCCTCGCGGGCGGCGTCGCGCTCGTTGGCGAGGACGCGCGAGGTCGTGTCGAAGACATTGCCGTAGGGGTTGTCGGTGCCCCATGGCCGCGGCTGGAATTCATGCTCGGTGACGGTGTTGCCCTCGCCGTCCACGGCCATGTGCATGCGCACGTTGAAGAAGTGCTGGTGGGTCGGCCCGCCGAGGCCCTCGTCCACCATGCCGCCCCACGGATAGGTCTTGCCCGGCGCGACGGCGGCGGTCTGGATGATGCCGGTGAGCTTGGCTTCCAGCTGGATCGTGCCGTCCTGATAGAGGTACCAGTAGAAGCCGTAATCGTAATTGCCGACGGTCGCGAAGAACGAGATGACGAGGCGGCGCGAGCGGCGCGCCTCGAAGACGCCGGTGCGCATCTCGTAGTGCTTCCAGAGCAGCCCGTAATCCTCCTCGTGCATGCAGACGGCGTTGGGCATGACGGTGGAATTGCCGTTGTCGTCGGCCATCGGCACGTCGAAATAGTGGATCAGGCCGAGACAGTCGCAGCCGAGTTCGAGAGCATTGGCGAGCTTGCCGAGACCGTATTCGCCGGCGTCGAAGGCGCTCTTCCAGAAGTGGTTGGCGGTCGGGTCGGCGTAGGGCACGACCATTTCGGTGACGCTGGCCCGGTGCATGATCGGGCGGAGGCGGCCCTTGTCGTTGATGCCGAGCTGATGGAGCACGAGGCCCTCGCGGGCGGTGAAGCCGATGCGGAACGACCAGTTCTGCCAGTCGACCTTCCAGCCATCGACCTTGAAGCTCGGGCCCTCCGGCTGGACGATGTTCAGGGGTTTCAGGTCGGTGCGGGGCGGGGGCAGGGATTGGCGGTCGTAGTTGCGGCGCTTCCGCGGGATCGGGACGATCTCGGCTTCGTCGACGAGATGGACGACCCGGTTCTCGACGAGATCGACCAGGGCCACCACGCCCTCGATGGGCGAGGCATAGCCATTGTCGTTGATGTGCTCGCGCCAGTAGCTGACCGCGCTGACGAGGCGGCGGCCGAGTTCCGCGTCGCGACCGAAATAGCCGGCGGAGAAGGGATCGACCTGCACCAGCGCGATCTCGTCCTCGGTCAGGCCGCGACGGGCCATGGCGGCGCGCCAGCCGGGATCGGCCTTGACGATGTCGCCGGCCTTGAAGAACTCCTCGATGATGACGGCGGGCTGGCCGTAGGGGGGCGCCTTCGTGTCGCGGGTGGCGAAGGCGAGGACGGCCTCCGCGCCGATATCGATCAGCGCCTCGTGGACCGCGCCGGTGGCGGCATCGATGGTGATGGCGAAAGCGCGGCGGCGGATCGGCCGGCCCGGCGTCCAGGCGGCGATCTCGGCCTTCAGCGGCTCGTCGAGCTCGAGCGAGGCGAAGCGCGTGGTGTCGGGCAGCGCCTTCGCGGCGAAGAGGATGGCGCGCGCGGCGGCGATCTCGGCGCCGGACAGGGGATCGAGCGGGTGCAGCGCGGTCGCGGTCGCCGATAGTGCCGTTGTCATGCGGTGTCCCCATGGTCGAAAGTCGCCGCGGGCCTGGCGGCCCCGGTCGCGGCCCGCCTGCGGACGAAGCGTATCGCTTCCGCGCCGGAGTTTGCCTGCGATCTCGCGGCAAAGGCTAGCCTTGCGTGCCGCATGCTGCAGTGCGCGCGTGTTGTCGCAGAGCAGGGGCGACAATCGGTTCCATTGAAGTAATATCAAGCAATATCAATGCCTTGAACATGGATCGGCGATCCTTGACACCTTTTCGCCGCATCACTATAGGTGTGCCCGGCTTTCGGGGGTGGCAAACCGGCTTCTTTCCGGTGTTTTTGCTCCGACGACCGCCCGGCCGACGAGGTTGGCATGGTGGAAGACGGAAAAAGACAGGGATCGGATCAGGGCCCACCGACAGAAGCCGACCTCGACGCGCGTCGCCGCGCCCTCGAGTCCAAGCTTGCAGCCTACGAGCAGCAGCGGACCTCGGGCACGGCGCCGGTTGGCCAAGCGGCGGTTGAGCCGTCTGGCCTGGTGAAGCTCTTCCGCTTCTCCGCCGATTTCGTGTCCGGCGTTATCGCCGGCGCGCTGATCGGCTGGCTGGTGGATCGGTTCGCCGGAACGCGGCCCTGGGGTCTCATCGTGTTTCTTCTGCTGGGCTTCGCGACGGGTATCTACAACCTCGTCAGATCGGCCCAGCGGGCCAATCGGGGCGGCTGAGAAGCTGGTCCGATCACCGACTAGATCGCATGCGGGAGCAGACCGGCGATGGCCGATCCGATCAAACAGTTCGAGCTCGTCCCCATCGTTCCGATCAAGGTCGGCAACGCCGACTTCGCCTTCACCAATTCCGCCCTGCACATGTTCATCATCGTCGGGTTGACGGCGGCCTTCCTGCTGCTGTCGACGAGCGGGCGCCGCCTGGTTCCGACGCGCATGCAGTCGATGGCGGAGCTCGCCTATGAATTCGTCGCCGGCACGGTCAGGCAAACCGCCGGCACCGACGGCATGCGGTTCTTCCCGCTGGTCTTCTCGCTGTTCATGTTCGTGCTGTTCTCCAACCTGATCGGCATGATTCCCGGCGCCTTCACGGTCACCAGCCACGTCGTCATCACCGCCGCCCTGGCGCTGCTGGTCATCTCGACGGTCATCATCTACGGCATCATGAAGCACGGCACCCACTGGTTCGCGCTGTTCGCGCCGTCGGGCCTGCCGAAGGCGATCCTGCCGATCATCGTGGTCATCGAGGTGATCTCCTTCCTGTCGCGGCCGATCTCGCTGTCGCTGCGTCTGTTCGGCAACATGACCGCCGGCCATATCGCGCTGAAGGTCTTCGCCGGCTTCGTCGTCGCGATGGCCGGTGCCGGCGCCGTCGGCATGGTCGGCTCGGTTCTGCCGGTCTTCATGATCACCGCGCTCACCGCGCTCGAATTCCTCGTCGCTGTCCTGCAGGCCTATGTCTTCACGATCCTGACCTGCATCTACCTCAACGACGCCCTCCATCCTGGCCATCACTGATTATCGGTGACGGCAGGTCGCTAATCCTCCCTTCGCTCCCAACACCTCACAGGAGTTCAAAATGGATCCGGTTGCAGCCAAGTTCCTCGGCGCTGGTCTCGCTTGCCTCGGCATGGGCCTCGCCGCCATGGGCGTGGGCAACATCTTCGGCAACTTCGTTGCCGGCGCCCTGCGCAACCCGTCGGCCGCGGCCGGCCAGTTCACCAACGCCATCGTCGGCGCGGCGCTCGCGGAAGGCCTCGGCATCTTCGCGCTCGTCGTCGCCCTCGTCCTGCTCTTCGTGGTCTGATCCGCGGCGGGCGTCCCGGCTGCGTGGCGGAGCCTCGGGGCTCCGCCGTCGCGGCCGTTCCGGCGTTCACCGCCCGGCCTCGCGGCCGGCCTTCGATTTCGCGTGACGGGCGAGAAGCCCGGGCACGCCGATAGGGTGCCGCAATGGCGACGAACACCACTTCCGGGACGCAAGTCCCGTCCAAAGGCGGCTTCCCGGCCTTCCGGGTCGAGACCTACGGGTCGCAGCTCCTGTGGCTGGCGATCGCCTTCGGCCTGCTCTACTACCTGATGTCGCGGCACATCGCGCCGCGCATCGGCGGCATCCTGGAGGAGCGCTCCGGTCGCATCGCGGCCGATCTCGCCGCTGCCCAGTCGATGAAGGCGGAGGCTGACGCAGCCACGGCCTCCTACGAGAAGTCGCTGGCCGAGGCTCGCGCCAACGCCCAGGCCATCGCGGCCGAGACGCGCGGCAAGATCACCGGTCAGTCTGATACCGAGCGCAAGTCGCTCGAGGCGAAGCTCGCGGCCGACCTGTCCGCCGCCGAGGCCCAGATCGCCACGGCCCGCACGACGGCCATGGGCAACGTGCGGTCCATCGCGGTGGATGCTGCGCACGCCATCGTCGAGCGCCTTGCCGGCGCGAAGGCTGAGGCTGCGCGTGTCGAATCCGCCGTCGACGCCGCGCTGAAGAGCTGAGGAGGTCCGGATGAGCGAATATCTGCCGATCTGGATCGGCCTTCTCATTTTCTTCGCCATCGCCTGGAAGATGGGCGCCCATACCAGCCTGCTGAATGCGCTCGACGCGCGCTCGGCCCGCATCGCGTCCGACCTCGCCGAGGCCAAGCGCCTGCGTGAGGAGGCCGAGGCCATCGTCGCCGACTACCGGAAGCGTCAGACCGCCGCCGAGCAGGAGGCCAAGGACATCGTCGTCGCCGCCAAGGCCGACGCCGAGCGTCTCGCCGCCGAAGCCAAGGCGAAGATGGAAGACTTTGTCGCGCGCCGCACCAAGATGGCCGAGACCAAGATCGCCCAGGCCGAGGCGCAGGCGATCGCCGACGTGCGCGCCGCCGCCGCCGATGTGGCGACCTCCGCCGCCGGCGCCGTGCTTGCCGACCTCGCCAAGGGCGCGGGCGGCGAGGCCTTCATCAAGGCCGGCATCGACGAAGTGAAGTCGAAGCTGAACTGACCCCATTCAGCCGGCCTCGTCGGCCGGCAACGGACATACCGAAAAGGCCGCCGGGGCGATCCCTCGGCGGCCTTTTCGTTTGCGGGCAGGAAGTTTCGCCTGTGGGCACGAAGTCTCCGGCTTGCCGGAACCGTCGGGCAAAGGCCTCCGCGTCATGGCCGGGCCTGGCCCGGCCATCCACGAATTCCTTCATGGCGTCGTGTTCAAGTCGTGGCTGCCCGGCACAAGGCCGGGCATGACGGCGCGCGACCCCGCAACGCTCCGCAGGGGCGGTCGTCAGGCCGGCAGCAGCGGATCGATGACCTTCTCGAACTCGGCGACAGGTTGGGCGCCCAGCATGCGGCGGCCGTTGATGAAGAAGGTGGGAGTCGAATCGACGCCGAAGACGTTGGCGGCGCGCTCGCGGGTGGAGTTCAGCGCATCGAGGATCGGCTGGTTGTTGAGACAGGCCTCGAACTGCGCCTGCGTGATGCCGGCCTGCCGCGTGATGGCGGTCACGGCTTCCAGCGGATTGCCGCCGAAGGCCCAGGTCCGCTGCTGCTGGAAGAACACGTCGATCAGCGCGAAATAGCGGGCCTGATCGCCGCCCTCGGTCTTGCCGTCGGCGTTGAGCGCGCAGCGCGTCAGCATATAGACGGCGGCGTCGAGCTGGTTCAGGGCGAATTCGCGGAACACCAGCTTGGCTTTGCCCGTCTCGATATATTTCTTCTTGAGTTCGGGCAGGATCGTGGTGTGGAAGGTCGCGCAGTGCCCGCAGGTCAGCGAGGCATATTCGACGATGGTCACCGGCGCGTCGGCCTTGCCGAGCACGACGTCGCCGAGCGGGCCCGGCTGCATCAGTTCCTCGACATTGACGCGCTCGGCGGCCGGACGGCGGGCCTGCGCCGAAGCCGGGCCGGCGAGCGGCAGGGTCCCGAGGGTGGAAGCCAGCCCGAGGGCGGCGGAACCTTCCAGAAGATGGCGGCGCGACAGCATGGATCATGTCCTCGGGCGGCCGGAGAGGCCGGATCGACAGGGCATAACCCTCCCCCGAAGGCGTGGCAACATCGGGGCCGTCACATGAAGACCGCAGAAAGTCACGCTTGCGCGAGGATCGTCAGTTGCGGGCGATGATCTCGCGTTCGCGATGCACCGGCTGGCCGGCGAGCGCGCGGCCGGGCCGGCGGCGCATCAGGGCCTGCGGCCGGCGGGCGCGCAGCGCCGAGCGGCGGCGGCGACGCGGGCCGGGCTTGCCGAGGGCGACGGCGCCCATGCGGGCGAAGGCCTCGCGCAGCGAGCCGTCGGGTTGGCTGATCAGCAGCGGCATGGCGAGGGCATTGCCCCAGCGCTGCCATTCGGCGACCACGTCGGCGGTATCGCCGGCCGAGAACAGCGGCACGCTGAGGCCGGGATCGGCATGGACGAGGACGACTTCGACGGCATCGGCCTGCGCGGGCTCCGCGAGCCGCACCGCGACGCCCTGATAGGCGCTGACCGGCAGCTGCAGCTTCATCCGCGCGCCCGAGGCGGTCCGGCGGATCACCACCCGGCTGGCCGAGAGGTCGATGGACCGCTGGCCGCCATCCGCGCCCTTGTCGGGCGCGGAGTAGCGGGCGGGAAGATGAGTGGGATCGAGGCGCAAGGCGGCCCCGATCCCGGCGGCGGCACCGCCGGGCTCTGTCTGACGCGACACTGGTATGCTCCCTGGGATCTATGGCCTGTGCTCAGGCTCTCGTCCCTTCGTTGGGAGGACTGTCGCAGCATTCCTTGTCGGGGAGCTTAAGGCGGACGGTTAAACGGACCTCAATCCGACCGGGGAAAGTCGCCATCATTCCCTATGCTTGAGAAAGGCTTGGGGAGCTTGCTTTCCGAACACTTGGCGGGCGTGCTTTCCGGGAGCTTCACCGACAGGATGAACGGAATCTGTTCGTGGCGCGCTCCCCGGCGGACGCCGGCGCGGAGGCCGTGCCTTGAAACGGCCTGCCGCGATGCCTACACGGGGGAGGACACTGCTTCCCGCCCGGTTCCTTTCCAAGGCCCTTCATGACCGATCTTCTCGATACCGGCGCGCTCGTCGAGCGGGCCCGCCGCCTCGTCGATGCGGCGCGCAAGGCCGGCGCGGACGCCGCCGACGTCATGGCCGTGCGCGGCATGTCCGTCAGCGTCCAGATGCGCGAGGGCAAGGTGGAGGGGTCCGAACGTTCGGAGGGCGACGACCTCGGCCTGCGCGTCTTCGTCGGCCGCCGCAACGCCTCCGTCTCGTCCAACGATCCGCGCGAGGATTTCGCGGCGCTGGCCGAGCGGGCCGTCGCCATCGCGAAGGTCGCGCCCGAGGACCCCTATGCCGGCCTCGCCGACCCCGCCGACCTCGCCCGCAACTGGCCGGACCTCGATCTCCTCGATCCGGTGCTGACCAGCGTCGCGGAACTGGAGGATCTCGCCCGCCGCGCCGAGGCCGCTGCGCTCGCCGTGCCGGGCGTCACGAAGTCGGGCGGCGCGGGCGCGGGCGCGGGTCTCGGCGGCTTCGCGCTCGTGACCTCCACCGGGTTCGAGGGCGTCTCGCTCGGTTCGTCCACGTCCTTCTCGACCACGGCCATTGCCGGCGAGGGCACCGGCATGGAGCGCGACTACGACTACGCCTCGGTGCGTCACCGCGCCGATCTCGAAGCGCCGGAGACGATCGGCCGGAGCGCCGGAGAGCGCGCCGTCCGTCGCCTCAATCCCCGCAAGGTCGATACCCGCAAGGTGCCCGTGATCTTCGATCCGCGCACGGCGGGCAGCTTCCCCGGCTATCTCGCGGCGGCGGCCAATGGCCAGTCGGTGGCGCGCGGCACGTCCTTTCTGCGCGAGAAGCTGGGCCAGCGCGTGTTCCGGCAGGGTGTCGCCATCGTCGACGACCCGCATCGCCGCCGGGGCCTCGGCTCGCGGCCTTTCGATGGCGACGGCGTCGCGACGCGGCCGATGACCCTCGTCGACGACGGCGTGCTGACCGGCTGGCTGCTCGATACGGCGACGGCCCGCGAACTCGGCATGAAGACGACCGGCCATGCCTCGCGCGGCGTCGGCGGGCCGCCGGCCCCCGGCGCGACCAATCTCTTTCTCGCCGCCGGTACCGCGACGCCCCAATCGATGATCGGCGCGGTGAAGGACGGGCTCTATGTCACCGACATGATCGGCCACGGCGTCAACATGGTCACCGGCGACTATTCGCGCGGCTGCTCGGGCTACTGGATCGAGAACGGCGAACTGGCCTTTCCCGTCGCGGAGATCACCATTGCCGGCAATCTCGCCGACATCTTCCTCAACCTGACGCCGGCGAACGACCTGACGTTCCGCTATGGCACCGACGCGCCGACCGTCATGGTGGAAGGGCTGACCGTTGCCGGACGCTGAGGATCTCCAGCTCCGTGACCTGCTGTCCGATCTCGCCGTGCGTGCCGGCGCGATGGCGCTCGGCTATGCGCGCGCCAGCATGCGCACCTGGACCAAGGGCCATTCCTCGCCGGTGACGGAAGCCGACATCGCCATCGACACCTTTCTGAAGACGGAGCTGCGCGCGGCGCGGCCGGGCTTCGGCTGGCTGTCCGAGGAAACCGCCGACGATCCCGCCCGGCTCGACCGGCGCGAAGTCTTCATCGTCGACCCGATCGACGGCACCCGCGCCTTTGCCGGCGGGCTGCCCGACTGGACGATATCGGTCGCGGTGGTGCGCGATGGCCGCCCGGTGGCCGCCGCCCTCGCAGAGCCCGAGGCCGGCCGCGTCTTCACCGCCGCGCGCGGCCATGGCGCCTATCTCGGCAGCCGCCGGCTCGCGGCTGGCACGCGAGAGGGCCTGATGGGCGCGCGGGTCGCGGGGCCGAAGCCCATGCTGGACAAGGCGCAGCGCGGCGGCGCCATCCTGCTGCCGAAGGTCCATTCGCTGGCACTGCGCTTCGCCAAGGTCGCGGCGGGCGAGATCGACGCCGCCTTCGCCGGCGGCCAGAGCCATGACTGGGACCTTGCGGCTGCCGATCTTTTGGTGCAGGAAGCGGGGGCATCGCTGACCGGGTTCGACGGGGCTGTTCCTGTCTATAACAGGCCGGTTCCGGTTCATTTTCCGCTGGTTTGCGCCGGATCGCCGCTATACGACATTGTGCGGCGCGGCAGCTGACCGCCGCCGGACGATCATCGCGACGACTTATCGAGACGGGGACATCGCTGCCATGGCGGGCACTGAGGAATCCAAGCAGCTTCTTCATCTGGTGTTCGGCGGAGAGCTGACCCATCTCGCCGGCACCGAATTCCGCGACCTGTCGAAGGTCGATGTCGTCGGCATCTATCCGAATTACGCCGCCGCTCACGCCGCCTGGAAGGGCAAGGCGCAGCAGACCGTGGACAATGCGCATATGCGCTACTTCATCGTTCACCTGCACCGCCTGCTCGATCCGGACGCGGCCTGAGGACGGGCTCGGGCCCGGTGTCCTTCCTCAAGAAACTGGGGCGTTCGCCCGCCGTCCGCTCGGCGGCGGGGTCGTTTCTTGCCGGCTACCTGAGGCTCGTCTGGCGGACGGGCCGGTTCGCGCTCGATCCGCCCAACCTCCACGACTACGCGGAAGCCAACCTGCCCGTGATCTTCGCCATGTGGCACGGCCAGCACTTCCTGACGCCCTTCGTGAAGCGCCCGGAATATGACGCGGTCGTGCTGATCTCCCGCTCGGCCGATGGCGAGATGAACGCCATCGCCGCCGAGAAGCTCGGGATCCGGGCCATCCGGGGCTCCGGCGACCACAGCGGCCAGTTCGCCCGCAAGGGCGGCGTCGGCGCCTATTTCCAGATGGTCGAGGCGCTGGAGGCAGGGACGACCGTGGCGCTGACGGCGGACGTGCCGAAAATCGCCCGCAAGGCGGGGCTCGGCATCGTCATGCTGGCGAAACAGTCGGGGCGACCGATCCTGCCCATCGCGATTGCGACGAAGCGGCGCATCGACCTGAAATCCTGGGACAAGGCGAGCGTCAACCTGCCGTTCTCGAGGGGCGCCGTGGTCGCCGGCCCGCCGGTCTGGGTGCCGTGCGACGCCGACGCGGAAGCGCTTGAGGGCTATCGCCTGAAGGTCGAGCAGGCGATGAACGACGCCACCGCCCGCGCCTATGACATTGCCGAAGGCCGTGCCACGCCGGCCATGTGGTCGGAGGCGACCATTGACGAACTCGCGGCGTCGCGCGAGGCGACGGCGGCGCTGCGGGCGGGCACCGAGCGTCGGGGGCGGGCGCATGCGTGACACGCGCGCCATCCGCACGCCCGCGCCGCTGCGCGCCTATGCGCGAGCAACGGCCGTCCTCTCGCCCTTCGTTGCCGGAATCGTCGCGAGGCGGCGGTTGCAGCGCGGCAAGGAAGACCCGGACCGCGTCCGCGAGCGTCGGGGCGAGCCGACCGTGGAACGGCCGCATGGCAGGCTCGTCTGGCTGCACGGCGCGAGCGTCGGCGAATTCCTGTCGATCGTGCCGCTGGTCGAGCGGCTGCAGGCGCGCGGCGTGACGGTGCTCGTGACCACGGTCACGCTGTCGGCCGCAAGGCTCGCCGCCAAGCGCCTGCCGCCGGGCGCCATCCATCAGTTCATGCCCTGGGACGTGCCGGCCTATGTCGACCGCTTCCTGAACCACTGGGAGCCGGACCTCGCCATCTTCGCGGAATCCGAGCTCTGGCCGAACATGATCATGCGCACCACCGCGCGCGGCACGCCGCTCATCCAGGTCAATGGCCGGATGTCCGAGCGTTCGTTTCGCGGCTGGCAGCGCGTGCCGCGTTCCATCGGCGCGCTGCTGTCGCGCTTCGAGCTGTGCCTGATGCAGACGGTGGACGATGCCCGCCGCGTCGAGGCGCTCGGTGCGCCGCGCGTCTCGACCACCGGCAACCTCAAGTTCGACGTGCCGGCCCCCGAGGCCGAGCCCAATGCCGCCATGGCGCTGGCCAAGGCGATCAGCTACCGGCCGGTCTTCCTCGCCGCCTCGACCCACGAGGGCGAGGACGAGATCGTCCTGGAGGCCCATCGCCTGATGGCGCCGAGGCTCACCAATCTCCTGACCATCATCGCGCCGCGCCATCCCGAGCGCGGCGAGGCCATCGCGGCGCTTGCCGAGCGGGACGGCCTGCAGGCCGTGCGCCGTTCGGAAGGCGCGCTGCCGGCGATCCGCCACGCCGTCTATGTCGCCGACACGCTCGGCGAGATGGGCCTGTTCTATCGGGCGGCCCCGGTTGCCTTGCTCGGCGGTTCGCTGATCCGCCATGGCGGCCAGAATCCGATCGAGCCGGCGAAGCTTGGCGCGGCCATCGTCCATGGCCCCAACGTCGCCAATTTCGCCGCGGTCTATGCGGCGCTGGCCGAGGCCGGCGGCGCCGTCGCCGTCAGGGACAGCCAGTCTCTCGCCGAGGTGACGCTGTCGCTGCTGACCGACAAGGCCGAGCGCCAGCGCCAGCGCGACGCGGCGGCCGAGGCGGTCGCCGCCCTCGGGGGCGCGCTGGATCGGACGCTGGCGGCTATCGAGCCCTATTTCCTGTCCCTCGCCATGCGGCAGGGGTGAGGCCGCCATGAGGGCCCCGGCCTTCTGGTCCGATCCCGACGGCCTTGCGGGCCGTCTGCTCGCGCCGCTGGGATGGGCGGTCGGCGCCGTGACGCTGGCGCGCATGGCGAAGCCGGGAGCCGACGCCGGTATTCCCGTCATCTGCATCGGTAATCCGACGGTCGGCGGCTCCGGCAAGACGCCCATCGCGCGGCTGGTCGCCAGCCGTCTGCGGGCGAGCGGGCGCAGTCCGGTCGTGCTGCTGCGCGGCTATGGCGGCTCGCTCGCCGGTCCGGTGCTGGTGGGTTCCGATGCGACGGCCGCGGAAGTCGGCGACGAAGCCCTGCTTCACGCCGGCGGCGGGCCGACGATCGTCGCCCGCGACCGGCTGGCCGGGGCCCGGCTGGCGGCGGTCTCCGGCGCGGACGTCATCGTGATGGATGACGGTTTTCAGAACCCGGCCCTGGCCAAGACTCTTTCGCTGCTCGTCGTCGACGGCGCCCACGGCCTCGGCAATGGCCTGGTGCTGCCGGCGGGTCCCCTGCGCGCGCCGTTCGCGCCGCAGCTCGCCCGCGCCGAGGCGCTGGTCGTGGTCGGGGCGGGGCGTGCGGGCGACGGTCTCGCGGCGGCGGCCGCCGCTGCCGGCCGTGCCGTGCTGCGGGCCTCGCTCCGGGTCGACCCAGCGATTTCGCAGTGGCTGGACGGCCGCGATGTGCTCGCCTTCTGCGGCATCGGCCGCCCCGCGAAATTCGCCGAGACGCTCGGACAGGCCGGCGCGCGCAACGCCGTGCTGCGCCCCTTCGCCGACCACCATGCCTATGGGGATGCCGACGCCGACAGGTTGCTGGCGGAGGCCGGGCGCACCGGCCTACCGCTGGTCACGACCGAAAAGGATGCGGTGAAGCTGAAGGGCTCGCCGGCCCTCGATGCGCTGGCGGCTGCGGCGACGGTGGTGCCGGTCCGCGCCGTGATCGACGACGAAGCCGCGCTCGACCGGCTGCTGGCCGGCGTCAGGCGCCCGCCGGACGTCTGACCCGCTCGGGGTGGAGCCGGGCCATCACCGCTTCCGGGGTGGCATAGGCCTCCTGATGCGCGACGCTCCAGTATTTCAGGTCGTCGAGCAGGATGTGCTGGCCGGTCACGGCGCAGCGCACATAGGCACCCGGCCGGATGACGCGGTAGTCGCCGTCCAGATAGCGGATTTCAGCCTCGCCATCGGTCGGCCGGCCTGACAGGCGGTTCAGCATGATGGCAGGCCCTGCCTCAGCGACCGGTGCCGGCGGCGGGGTCCTGCCCCGGGGACTGGCGGTTATAGGCGGCATGCGGATCTTCCGGACGCCGGCCGACCGGTCCGTAGGGCGCATCCGGCGAAGCGGTGCGGTAGCCCGGCGGCGGCTCGACCAGACGGCGGCGCGGCGCTTCGCCGGGGAAGGCAACGACCTCGTTGTCGCGCGACGAGCCGAACAGCGAGCCGACCTGAGACCAGATCGGCTGGACGCCCATCTGGGATGCGGTGGCGGGCGCGGCGATCTGCGCCTCGGACTGCTGGCGCGTCGCATCGACGCGTCCGCCGCCGAACCAGCCGCCGCCGCCCTGACGGGCGCGCATCTCGGCATTGGTCAGGGTGCGGCCGTTATCGTCGCGGACGATGGGGGCGTTGGCGGCAAGACCCGCGGCGCGGGCGCGCGCGACGTCCGGGTCGTTCGGCCAGTTGGGGTTGCGGGCGGCGCCCGCTTCCTGCGGCGGTGGCAGGTTGTTGCTGCGTGGCAGGACGAGGGGCGCGCGCTCGCGGTAGTCGATCGGCGGCCGCTCGTCGCCGGTTACGCCGAGGCCGCTCAGCAGACCCTGGAACAGCGAGCGCTCGATGCCGCTCGTATCCTGGGACTGGGCGCCGGCGGCGCCGGCGGAAAGGCAGATCGCGGTCGCCAGAACGGCGGTGCGGATGCGCGTCATGTTGGTCACCCTTCAGGACGGGAGGGCCGGTCGCCCCTTGCGAATGCGGCTCTATCCATCAGGATCATGCCGATTTCGAGGCGGTCGAGGAACCGCCGAAGAGGGACTCATACAGAAGCAGGCCGACCCCGGCAACGATGGCGACATCGGCGAGGTTGAACACGTACCAGCGGAACTGCCAGGTGGACGTGGTGATATGGAAGGCGAAGAAGTCGGCCACCGCGCCATGGATGACGCGATCTATGCCGTTGCCGAGCGCGCCGCCGGCGATCAGGCCGAGCGCGATGGCGGTGAAGCGGCTCTCCGCCTTCCACAGCCACCACGCGATCAGCGCGACCGCGCCGATCTTGAACGCCACCAGCGCCCATTGCCCCAGTTCGCTGTCCTGCTGGAACAGGCCGAACGAGACGCCGTAGTTCCAGGCCATGACCAGGTCGAGCACCGGCGCGAGCGTGATCACCTGACCCGTGACCATGCCGACGCCGTACAGCATGGCGAGCTTGAACCCCTGGTCGATGGCGAGCGCCACGACGAGCGCGATGAGGCCGGCACGGAAATAGGGCGATGGCGTCACGGGGCTTCCTTCGCTGGTCGATGCCGGACGTGGCTCGCCGGCGCGCCAAGGTCAAGCCTGTTTCGCGCGGGAATGTCTCGACATCCGCGCCGGTCGGGGACATATCCGCCTGGACACATTCAGACCGACGCCATGCACCAGACCCTGCCGAAGCTCTATTTCATCCGCCACGGCGAGACCGACTGGAACGCCGAGGGCCGCCTGCAGGGCCAGCGCGACATTCCGCTGAACGATGTCGGACGCGTGCAGGCCGAGGAGACCGGCGCCATCCTCGCCCGGCTGGACGCGCGCTACGAGGACCTCGCCTACTGGGCGAGCCCGCTGTCGCGCACCCGCGAAACCATGGAGATCCTGCGGGCCCGGCTCGGCCTGCATCCGCCGGCCTATCGGACCGACGACCGGCTGAAGGAGGTCTCGTTCGGCGATTGGGAGGGCCTGACCTGGCCCGAGGTCGAGGCCCGCTCGCCTGTCGTCGCCGAAGCCCGCATCGCCGACAAGTGGCATGTCTCGCCGCCGGGCGGCGAGAACTACGAGACGGTGGCGGAACGGCTCGGCGCCTTCATGGCGCAGATCGAGCGGCCGAGCGTGGTGGTCGCCCATGGCGGGGTCGGCCGGGCGCTGATGGCGCTCACCGCGAGCATGAGCCGCCAGAAGGCCGCCGAGGTCTTCGTGCGGCAGGGCGTCGTCTATGTCTTCGACGGACCGCGCTTCACGGTCGAGACGCCGTAGAACCTCAGTAGCCGCCGAACAGGCCCCAGAAGCTGCGCGCCGTCGGGTAGCGCGGCTGGCCGTTGCGGCGCGCCATCGGGCACTGGTACTGCGAGCCCGCGACGGTGTCGTCGACATTCGAGGGGAAGCATTTCGGCGCCGTGCCGGGCGCGAGCGTGCCGCGGCTCTGGTGGACGAGGAGCACGCGGTCGCGGGTCTCGTCCTGCATCACCTGCGCGCTGGCGGCGCCTGCGGACAGGGCGATTGCGAGAGCGGCGAGGGCGGTGGGAATCGCTGATGTCATGACGGTTCCTGCACTGGGATTTGAGGATCACGATTACCAGAAACGGCGAATGGCGTCACCGCGTTCCCGCCGGGGCCCTGCCGATGGCGCGGCCGAGACGGTCAAGCGAGCGGCGCAGCGCCTCGTCCTCGACCGTTTCGATGGCTTTTGCGAGGCGGGCTTCGTCCGGCGGCGCCGGGCGCGCGGGCTTGGGCTTGCGCGGCGCGAGCGGCGCCTGCGACAGCCGGACGTTCGCGACGCAGCGCCACCCGAAAAAGGCATTGACCCGTTCGACGATGGTGGCGCTGAGATGCTGGATATCCAGCGCGAAGGGCGTCTCGACGCGGATGTGCAACGTGCCCGGCTCCTGCTCGCCGGCATCGCGTCCCTGCGGCCGGCGCGGCCAGGCGATCTTCACGGGAGCGGAGCGGCGGGCGAGGTCTTCGCCGACGATCTCGTCCCAGCGGGTGACGACTTCCGTGGCGGCGAAGCCGGCCTGGCGCAGCGCGCCGGCGATGGGCGCGGCGGCGATATCGGCCAGCGGTCGCGGTCCCCTTGGACGGAACGTCTGTGAACTCATGGTTGCGCCGGTTGAACGGGACGGTCGATGAGGCCAGTGTCGGCCTCGATGAGTCCCAGCCTCGTGAAGCCCAGACTAGCACGCTCCCCCGCCGCGCGGGAAACCTCGCGCGAGGCCGCCGCCCTGCTTGGCTGGTACGACCGGCATCGCCGGCGGCTGCCCTGGCGCGCCCTGCCGGGCGAGGCCGTCGATCCCTACCGCGTCTGGCTGTCGGAGATCATGCTGCAGCAGACGACGGTCGCGGCGGTCGGGCCCTATTTCACCGCTTTCCTTGCCCGCTGGCCGGATGTGGCGAGCCTCGCCGTGGCGCCCATCGAGGAGGTGATGCGTGCATGGGCCGGGCTCGGCTACTATTCGCGGGCGCGCAACCTGCACGCCTGCGCCATCGCGGTGACGCAGAACCATGACGGGCGCTTTCCCGATACGGTCGAGGGCCTGCGCGCCCTGCCGGGCATCGGCGACTATACGGCGGCGGCCATTGCGGCGATCGCCTTCGGCAGGCCGGCGGCGGTGGTCGACGGCAATGTCGAGCGCGTGGTGACGCGGCTCGATGCCATCGAGACCGAGTTGCCGGCGGCGAAGCCGCTGATCAAGGCGCGGGTGGCGGAACTGCTCGATGCCGGACGGCCCAGCGATTTCGCGCAGGCCATGATGGATCTCGGCGCGACCATCTGCACGCCGAAGCGGCCGGCGAGCGCGCTGTGCCCGCTGAACGTCTGGTGCCGGGCCTGCGCCGAGGGCACGCAGGAGACCTATCCGCGCAAGGCGCCGAAAAAGGCCGGCGTGCTCCGGCGCGGCGCTGCCTTCGTTGTGGTGCGCGAGGACGGGCATCTGCTGGTGAGGACGAGGCCCGCGCGGGGCCTGCTCGGCGGCATGGCGGAGGTGCCGGGCACCGAATGGTCGGCGGATTTCGACGCGGCGAGAGCACTCGATGCCGCCCCGCTCGCACTGTCGTTCATGCGGCTGGCGGGGACGGTGGCCCACGTCTTCACGCATTTTCCGCTGGAGCTGACCGTGTTCCGCGCGGCAGCACCGGCCGGCTTTGCCGCGCCCGCCGGCAGCCGGTGGATCGCGCTGGCGGAAGTGCCGGACGAGGCCTTCCCGACGCTGATGCGCAAGGTCATCGCCCACGCGCTTCCCGAATGACGCGCGACGGCCTTGCCCTCGTCATCAGCCCGCCATCAGCCGAGACAGAATGGCGCGGCGATCGAAGCTTGACGGCGAAGCGCCGGCAGGCATCCTGAGACAGGTTTCACAGATGCCGCGTGGCATTTCAGCAATGGTTCGCCGATGAGTGCCGAAGACGGCCGCCCGCTGGGCCTGACCTGGCGCTATGATCGGGCCGAGATGATCGCCGACGGCGTCGTCCATGGCCTCGGCGTGGTCGCGGCGGTCTTTGCCGCCGGCGCCCTGGTCGGCATCGGGCTCTATCGCGCCGAACTCGCCACTGTCTCGTCGCTGGTCGTCTATGCGGCGACGCTGATCACGGTCATGGCCATGTCGGCCGCCTACAATATGTGGCCGGTGTCGCGGACCAAATGGATTTTGCGCCGCTTCGACCATGCCGCCATCTACCTGCTGATCGCCGGCACCTATACGCCGTTCATGATCCATGCCGGCACCGGTGAGGCCTATGCGATGCTGGCGGGCGTCTGGGTCGCCGGCCTTGCCGGCGCGGTGTTGAAGCTCGCGGCGCCCGGCCGCTACGACCGCGTCGCCGTGCTGCTCTATCTCGCCATCGCCTGGAGTGGCGTCGCCATCGCCCATCAGGTCTTCGCGACCCTGCCGATGCCGGCCATCGTGATGCTGGTCGTGGGCGGCCTGATCTATTCGGCGGGCGTGATCTTCCACCTCTGGCAGTCGCTGCGTTTCCAGAACGCCATCTGGCACGGATTCGTGCTCGTCGCCGCGGCGTGCCAGTATGTGGCCGTGCTGAACGGCGTCGCGCTCTCCATCTGAGACGACCTCCGGGCAACCAGAAGAGCGGCTGCGATGGATCTGTCAGGCTTTCTCGTCTTCTGCGGCGTCTATGCCATGGCGACCTTCTCGCCGGGGCCGGCGGTCGCGGCCATCGTCGCGCGCACGCTGGCGGTCGGCGCGAGGCGCACAGCGCCGTTCATTTTCGGCGTCATCGCCGGCGACCTCGTCTGGTTCGCGCTCGTCGCGCTTGGGCTCGCGGCGCTGGCGCAGAATTTCCAGACGCTGTTCCTGGTCATCAAATATGCCGGCGTCGCCTATCTGCTCTATCTGGCGTTCAAGCTTTGGACCGCGCCGGCCGACGCGCCGAAGGAAGCCCCGCAGGCGCGCGGCGAGGGCTGGAAACTGTTCCTCGGCGGTCTCGCGCTGACCATGGGCAATGCCAAGGTCATGGTCTTCTTCGTCTCGATCCTGCCGCTGGTGGTCGATCTCGCCGCGCTGACGCCGCTGCTGGCGATGGAACTGGCCGTTACGATGATGCTGATCCTCTCGGCGGCGATGTGGACCTATGCGCTGGCGGCGTCCCGCGCGCGCCGGCTCATCTCAAGCCCGCGCGCCATGCGCCTCGTCAATCGCGGGACGGGAGCCGTGATGGCCGGGGCGGCGGTGGCCGTGGCTGCGCGGAGCTGAGCGGGAAGGCTGGGTCGGCCCCCACCTCTCCCCGCCGGGGAGAGGCGAAGGTGAGCTAACCCAATCCAGATCCGTCACACGTCGAAGAACACCGTCTCGTCCTCGCCCTGCAGGCGGATGTCGAGGCTGTAGGTCTGTCCCTCGCGCGCCGCGATCAGCGTCTGGCGGCGGTCGGCGGGAACCAGTGCGAGGATGGCGTCCTCGGCATTGGCGGTCTCGTCTTCGAAATAGAGCCGGGTGTGGAGCTGTTTCAGCATGCCTCGGCCGAACACGGCGACGACCAGATGCGGCGCCTGATCCTTGCCGCCGGGGCCCGGCACGCGGCCCGGCTTGATCGTCTCGAAGCGGAAGGTGCCGTCCGCCCTGGTGTCGGAGCGGCCGAAACCCATGAACGTGTTGCTGGCGCGCGGACGCTTGTCGTTCGGATGGGCGTAACGGCCTTCCGAATCGGCCTGCCAGATCTCGATCATGGCATCGGGCACCGGCTGGCCCTCGCCGTCGAGCACCCGGCCGGTGACGATGATGTGCTCGCCGGGCGTGCCGCGCGCGGCGACATGGCCGTCGGCGGAGACCGGCACGTGCGGATAGGCCTCGCCGGGCGTCAGGCCGTAGTGAAAGAACGGGCCGACCGTCTGCGACGGCGAGATGCCGTCCGGGCGCGTGGTGTCCTGGCTGGTCTCAATGGTCATGCGGCTCTTCCGTGGGGGTCGCGTCGCGGCCGCGAAGCACGATGTCGAACTGATAGCCGAGCGCCCATTCCGGCTGGGTCGTCTCGAGGTCGAAGCGGGCGATGAGGCGATTGCGCGCGCGCTCGTCCGGGATGCCGTTGAAGATCGGATCGAACGGGAACAGCGGATCGCCCGGGAAATACATCTGGGTCACCAGCCGCGACAGGAAGGACGGGCCGAAGACCGAGAAATGGATATGGGCGGGACGCCAGGCATTGTGGTGGTTGCGCCAGGGATAGGCGCCGGGCTTGACGGTGGTGAAACGGTAGCGGCCGTCCTCGCCGGTGAGATAGCGGCCGGCGCCGGTGAAGTTCGGATCGAGCGGAGCCGGATGCTGGTCGCGGGTGTGGACGTAGCGGCCGGCGGCGTTGCACTGCCAGAGCTCGACGAGCGCGCTCGGCACCGGGCGGCCGTCCTCGTCCAGCACGCGGCCGGTGACGATGATCCGCTCGCCGAGTGGCTCGCCGTCATGCTGGCGGGTGAGGTCGGAATCGCTCTCGCGCACCTTGTCGTGGCCATAGACCGGGCCGGTCAGCTCGGAGAGCGTGTGCGGCACGAGGATCAGCGGCTTTTTCGGCGCGCGCAGCACCGTGCTCGTATAGGCCGGATGCAGGCTCGGCGGATGAGCCCTGGTCGATTCCCGCGGCAGGATCAGCGTCATCGCCGTCGTTTCCTCTGGTTTGTTCTCGTTGCCGCGGACGATGTTGCGCCCCGCCCGCGGCTGCATTGATCCGCGTCAGTTCACCCGCTCGACCGCCAGCGCCACGCCCTGGCCGACGCCGACGCACATGGTGGCGAGGCCGTAGCGGCCGCCGGTCTTCTCCAGCTGGTGGACTGCGGTCGCGGCGATGCGCGCCCCCGACATGCCGAGCGGATGGCCGAGAGCGATGGCGCCGCCATTGGGGTTCACGTGATCCGCATCCTCGGCGATGCCGAGGCCGCGCAGCACCGCGATGCCCTGGCTGGCGAAGGCCTCGTTGAGCTCGATGACGTCGAAGGCGGAAATCTTCAGGTCGAGCCGCTCCATCAGCTTCTTCACCGCGGGGATCGGGCCGATGCCCATGATGCGGGGCGGCACGCCGGCCGAGGCGAGGCCGAGCACGCGGGCGCGGGGGGTGAGGCCATATTTCTTCACGGCCTCGGCCGAGGCGATGATCATGGCGCAAGCGCCGTCATTGACGCCGGAGGCGTTGCCGGCGGTGACCGTGCCCGGCTGGCGCACGAAGGCCTTGAGCTTGGCGAGGCCCTCGGCGGTGGTCTCCGGGCGGGGGTGCTCGTCCTTGTCGACGACGATCGGGCCGGCCTTGCCGCCCGGCACCGCGACGGGAACGATCTCCTCGGCGAAATAGCCCGAGGCAATCGCCTTGCCCGCCTTCTTCTGCGAGGCCAGCGCGAAGGCGTCCTGCGCCTCGCGGGAGACCTGGAATTCCTCCGCCACGTTCTCGCCGGTCTCCGGCATGGAATCGACGCCGTATTGCTGCTTCATCAGGGGGTTGATGAAGCGCCAGCCGATGGTCGTGTCGAAGATATCGGCCGAGCGGCCGAAGGCCTCCTGCGACTTGCCCATGACGAAGGGCGCGCGGGTCATGCTCTCGACGCCGCCGGCAATGGCGAGATCGATCTCGCCGGCCTTCACGGCGCGGGCGGCGGCGCCGACCGCATCGAGCCCGGAGGCGCAGAGCCGGTTGACGGTCATGGCCGGCGTGGCGTCGGGCAGGCCCGCCAGCAGCGAGGCCATGCGGGCGACGTTGCGATTGTCCTCGCCGGCCTGATTGGCGCAGCCGAAGACGATTTCGTCGATGGCGTCGCGGATCTGCGGGTGGCGCGCGAGAAGCGCCTTCAGCGGCACGGCCGCCAGATCGTCGGCCCGCACCTTGGCGAGCGCGCCGCCGTAGCGGCCGATCGGGGTGCGAACCGCGTCACAGATGAAGACATCGGCCATGGTCATCTCCTTCGAATCGGTCAGGCCGCGTGGGCGGCCTTGGTGCGCGCGTGCAGGTCGCGCAGCACGGTGAGTTCGGTGGTGTCGGGCGCGCGGGTTTCCTTCACCTCGCGCGCGAATTTCACCGGCCAGCCGCAGTTCTCCTGGATCTGCTCGCGGGTGACGCCCGGATGAACAGAGGTGACGGTCAATTCGCTCGTCTCCGCGTCCGGCTCGAAGATGCAGAGGTCCGTGATGAGCTGGGTCGGCCCGCGCGTCTTGACGCCCAGCGCCTCGCGCGAACCCTTGCCGGTGCCGTGGCCGAGCGAGGTGATGAAGGGCAGCTTCTCCATGAAGGCGCGCTGGCCCATGGCCATGATGATGAAGATCTGGCCGCAATTGATGGCGATCTCCGGCGCGCCGCCGCCGCCGGGCAGGCGCACCTTCGGAGCGTCGTAGGGACCGACGACCGTGGTGTTGAGATTGGCGAAGCGGTCGATCTGCGCGCCGCCGAGGAAGCCGATGGTGATGCGCCCGCCCTGCAGCCAGTAGCGGAACATTTCCGGCACCGAGACGGTGGTCAGCGCGGTGTCGCAAAGCTCGCCGTCGCCGATGGACAGCGGCAGGACGGTGGGCCGCGTCGACAGCGTGCCGCTCTCGTAGATCAGCGTGATCTTCGGCGCGTGGGTGAGGCGCGCGAGGTTGCAGGCGGCCGACGGCGCGCCGATGCCGACGAAGCAGACATCGTCATTGGTGAGCAGCCGCGCCGCGGCGATGGTCATGATCTCGTTGGGGCTGTAGTCGGTCATCGCGTCTGTCCCCTCACTCGGCCGCGACCGCGAAGCGGCGGGCATGGGCCTCGAAGCTCTCGGGCCCCTTGTTCATGACGTTCTCGTCCATCCATTTCAGGAACGTCGCCTTGTCGCGGGCGATCTTGTCCCAGGCGATGTAGAAGGCGTTGTCGCGCTTGTAATAGCCCTGCGCATAGGAGGGATGGGCGCCGCCGGGCACCTTGGCGATCGCGCCGACCGTCCAGGACGGCAGGATCACCGCATTGGCGTTGCGCGGGCCGAAGTCATCGACGATCTCCTCGACGGTCACGACCGAGCGCCTGGCGGCGAGCACCGCCTCCTTCTGCACGCCGACAATACCTTCCAGCATGACGTTGCCCTCACGGTCGGCCTTCAGCGCGTGGATGATCGAGGCATCCGGGCGCACGGCCGGCACGGTCGCCAGAACCTCGCCGGTATAGGGGCAGGTCACCGAGCGGATGTTCGGATTGACCTTCGGCAGATCGACGCCCTTGTAGCCCCGGAACACGGCGAAAGGCAGGTTGGCCGCGCCGGCCTCGAAGGCATTGGCCATGGCGGCGTGGGAATGCTCCTCGATGGCGAGGCGGCCGGCCTCGATCTCCTCGCGCACCCGGTGCAGCGAGCCGACGCCGGGATTGCCGGCCCAGGAGAAGACGAGCTTCTTGGCGAGGCCCATGCCGATGATCTGATCGTAGAGGATGTCCGGGGTCATGCGGATCAGCGTCAGATCCTTCTTGCCCTGGCGGATCACCTCGTGGCCGGCGGCATAGGGGATCAGATGCGTGAAGCCCTCCATCGCGACGGTGTCACCGTCGCGGACCGCGCCGGCGATCGCCGCGCTGAGGGACATGAACTCGGCCATGGCCTGCCCTTACCTGTTGTCGCGTTTCCGCCTCCGTCCTCGCGCCGGAGACCGGCTCTGTCAAGTGCGATATTCAGACGACTGTGCGCTAAACGAACATTGATCTGCCAGCGCCGAATCCCGTGCCTTGGCGTGAGGTCGGGAAGCGGTGCCTGGTCCAGATAGGGGCCGGAAAGGGAGATAAGCGGACCAGCTGCTTGCGCGGCGGCCGGGCCCGTCGCGGCCGGGGCAACGGGCGGCCCGATGCCCAAAGACCGGGCCTGCTGCCGAATAAGGCGCCCGACGCTCTGTCGGCCGGCCTCATTCTGTCCCATCGGTACGACATTCCCCGGAAAAGTCCTTATGGCACGGCGCTTGCCACGCGTTACCGTGAGCGACCGGAGCGGCATCGGCGGGTCAGTCGATTCCGACGGCGAATCCACCCCTCGCTCACAGGACGAAGTCCGGAGCTGCAGGGGTTCCAGGGGAGAATGACACTATGGACCGCAGGACTTTCATCAGGGCGGGCGCTGGCGCCGGTCTCGTCGCGGCCTCGGGCGGCCTGTCCGCCCCGGCCATCGGGCAGGGCGCGGCGGCGAAGACGCTACGCTTTGTGCCGCAGGCCAATCTCGCGAATTTCGACCCGATCTGGGGGACGCAATATGTCGTCCGCAACGCCGCCGCGCTGGTCTGGGACACGCTCTACGGCGTCGACGACAAGCTGGTCCCGCAGCGCCAGATGGTTGATTCCGAGGAGGTCTCCTCCGACGGCCTGACCTGGACGTTCAAACTGCGCTCGGGCCTCAAGTTCCACGACGGCACGCCGGTTCTGGCCAAGGACTGCGTCGCCAGCCTCATCCGCTGGTCGTTCCGCGATCCCATGGGCCTGATGATCAAGGCGATCCAGGAGGAGATCGTCGCGGTCGACGACACCACCTTCCGCTGGCGGCTGAAGCGGCCCTATCCGAAAATGCTGCTGGCGCTCGGCAAGAACAATTCGCCCTGCTCCTTCATCATGCCGGAGCGCATTGCCAAGACCGATCCGTTCCAGCAGATCACCGAATATATCGGCTCCGGCCCGATGAAATTCGTCCGCGGCGACTGGGTGCCCGGCGCCAAGGCCGTGTTCGAGAAATTCGCCGACTACGTGCCGCGTTCCGAACCGGCCTCCTGGCTCGCCGGCGGCAAGCGCATGCTGGTCGACCGGATCGAATGGGTGATCATGCCGGACCCCGCCACCGCCTCGGCGGCGCTGCAGAACGGCGAGATCGACTGGTGGGAGAATCCGATCGCCGACCTCGTGCCGGTGCTGAAGCGCAACCGCAATATCCGCGTCGATATCGGCGATCCGCTCGGCAATATCGGCGCCTTCCGCCTCAACCACCTGCACCCGCCCTTCAACGACGTGCGGGCGCGCCGGGCGATCCTCATGGCGCTCGACCAGGAGGAGTTCATGCGGGCCATCGTCGGCTCGGACGACAACCTCTGGAAGCCGCTGCCGGGCTATTTCACCCCCGGCACGCCCCTCTACAACGAGGAGGGCGGCGAGATCCTCAAGGGCCGCCGCGACATCGAGGGTGCCAAGCGCCTGCTCGCCGAGAGCGGCTACAAGGGCGAGCCGGTGACCATGGTCGTGGCGCAGGACCAGCCGGTGACCAAGGCGCAGGGCGACGTCGCGCACCAGTTGCTGAAGCGAATCGGCATGAACGTCGATTTCGTCGCCACCGACTGGGGCACGACCGGCCAGCGCCGCGCGCTGAAGTCCCCGCCGGCGCAGGGCGGCTGGAACATCTTCTTCTCGTGGCATGCGGGCGCCGACTGCATCAACCCGGCCGCCTATACGGCGATCCGGGCAAACGGCGACGGCGCCTGGTTCGGCTGGCCGAACATTCCGGCGGTCGAGCAGCAGGTGACCAACTGGTTCGAGGCCAAGAACCTCGACGAGGAGAAGGCCGCCATGCGCGCGCTCAACAAGGCGGCGCTTGACAATGTCGTCTACGTGCCGCCCGGCTTCTTCCTGACCTACACGGCCTGGCGCAGCAATGTCAGCGGCATCACCAAGGGACCGCTGCCGTTCTTCTGGAACGTCGCCAAGGCCTGACGCTGATCGGCGGAACGGCGGGCCTTGCGCCTGCCGTTCCGCATCCTGAAAGGCAGGCCCGATGCTGACCTATATTCTGCGGCGGATACTCGCGACGATCCCGGTCATGGCCGTCGTCGCGCTGTTCGTGTTCTCGCTGCTCTACATCGCGCCCGGCGACCCCGCGGCGGTCATCGCGGGCGATCAGGCGACGCCGGAAGATGTCGAGAAGATCCGCCAGAGCCTCGGGCTCGACCGGCCGTTCCTGGTGCGGTTCGGCGAGTGGGTGTGGCAGATCGCGCGGTTCGACCTCGGCACCTCGATCTTCACGGGGCTGCCGGTGACGCAGCTGATCGCGCAGCGGGTCGAGCCGACCCTGTCGCTGATGGTCGTGACCCTGGTCCTCGCCATCGTCGTCGCCGTGCCGATGGGCGTGCTGGCGGCATGGCAGGCGGGAACCTGGGTCGACCGGACGATCATGGCCTTCGCCGTGTTCGGCTTCTCGGTGCCGGTCTTCGTCGTCGGCTACATCCTCGCCTACATCTTCGCGCTGGAGCTCGACTGGCTGCCCGTGCAGGGATACACGCCGATCGCGCGAGGGGTGAAGCCGTGGCTTGAGAACCTCATCCTGCCGGCGGTGGCGCTCGGCTGCGTCTATGTCGCGCTGATCGCCCGCATCACCCGCGCGACCATGCTCGAAGTGCTCCAGCAGGACTATATCCGCACCGCGCGCGCCAAGGGCGTCAGCCAGCGCGACGTCCTGTTCCTGCACGCGCTGAAGAACGCCGCCGTGCCGATCGTCACGGTGATCGGCATCGGCGTGGCGCTGCTGATCGGCGGGGCGGTGGTGACGGAGAGCGTCTTCGCCATTCCCGGGCTCGGACGGCTGACGGTGGATGCGATCCTGCGCCGCGACTATCCGGTAATCCAGGGTCTCGTCCTGCTGTTCTCCTTCGTCTACGTGCTGGTCAACCTGATGGTCGACCTCGTCTATACCCTCGTCGATCCGAGGATCCGCTATTGACCGCGCATAGCCCCGATACCTCCGCTCCCATCGACGTCGCCGAGCAGTCCCCCGTACGCCGGCGCATGACCCCCCTTCGCTTCGTCCGCCGTTACCCGACGATCACGATCGGCACGGTGATCCTGTTCTCGGTGGTGTTCATCGCCATCTTCGCGCCCTTCCTCGGCACGATCGACCCGACGGCGATCTCGACGCGCCTGCGCACGCGCGAGCCCTCGGCGCAGTTCTGGTTCGGCACCGACATGCTCGGCCGCGACATCTATTCGCGCGTGCTCTACGGCACCCGCGTCTCGTTGATCGTCGGCTTCTCGGTGGCGATATGCGCCTCCATCGGCGGCCTGATCATCGGCCTGATCTCCGGTTACATCAGGAAGGTGGATGCGGTCCTGATGCGCGTGATGGACGGCATCATGTCGATCCCCTCGATCCTGCTCGCGGTGGCGCTGATGGCGCTGACCCGGGGCTCGGTCGGCAATGTCATCCTCGCCATCACCATCGCGGAGATTCCGCGCGTCTCGCGTCTTGTTCGCGGCGTCGTGCTGTCCCTGCGCGAGCAGCCCTATGTCGATGCGGCCATCGCCTCCGGCACCTCGACGCCGGTGATCATCGTCAAGCACATCCTGCCGAACACGCTGGCCCCGATCATCGTTCAGGCGACCTATATCTGCGCCGCCGCCATGATCACCGAGGCGATCCTGTCGTTCATCGGCGCCGGCACGCCGCCGATCATCCCGTCCTGGGGCAATATCATGGCCGAGGGCCGGGCGCTCTGGCAGGTCAAGTTCTACATCGTGCTGTTTCCGGCCCTGTTCCTCTCCGTCACGGTCCTTGCGGTGAACCTGCTCGGCGACGGCCTGCGCGACGCGCTCGATCCGCGCCTGGCGAAGCAGTTCTGAGGCAAATCGGGGGGCATCGACGACGCGGCGGGGGTGGCCGGGCCGGTTCCCCTCGCCGCGACACGACGGCGCGGGCCGCTGGCGATCCGAAAAAAATGCCTTATTTGTGCGTCCGACTGCGGGTAGACTACGAACCAGTTCGCGGATGATCGCGTGGGTCGAGCTCCGCTCCCGAAAGACGGCCGCCATGAACAACGCATTCGACATCTATACGATCATCTTCCTCGCCCTTGCGGTGTTCATCTTCTTCCGCCTGCGCAGCGTGCTGGGGACGAAAACCGGCTCCGAGCGCGATCCGTTCCGGCCCCGCGACAACAACAATCGCGAGATGGGCGGCCGGGACGGCGGACCGGGCGCGCAGCCCCCGGGCGAGGTCATCCCGATGCCGGCCCGCAACGGCGCCGCGCCGCCGCCCTTCCCCGTCGCCGATCCGTCCGAGCCGCGCTGGGGCGACATCGCGCCGCCCGGCTCGCCGCTGGCCCGCGGCTTCGACGCCATTGCCTCGCGCGATGCCTCGTTCGAGCCGGCCGGCTTCGTCGGTGGCGCCAAGGCGGCCTATGAGATGATCGTGCTCGCCTTCGCCTCCGGCGACCGCAAGACCCTGCGCGACCTGCTCGCCAAGGACGTGTTCGACGGTTTCGAGGCCGCGATCCGCGACCGCGAGAGCCGTGGCGAGAGCGTCGAGACCCGCTTCGTCGGCATCGAGAAGGCCGGGATCACCGACGCCCAGCTGCGTGGCGACCAGGCGCAGGTGACGCTGAAATTCGTCTCGCAGCTGGTCACCGCGACCCGCGACCGCGGCGGCAATGTCGTCGATGGCTCGCCGGATCGCGTCACCGACGTCACCGATGTCTGGACCTTCGCGCGCAATGTGACGGACCGCGACCCGAACTGGCGACTGATCGCCACCGAAGCCGGCGCCTGATCCGGCACGGGAGCGAGAGCGTTCATGGCCGGCCGCAGGACCAGCGCCGCGAGCGTCGCGGTCCTCGCGGCGGCGGTGGCCCTGTGCGGGCTGGCCGGTCCGGCCGCCGCCGGTTCCAATGACCTTCTGATCCTCCTGCGGCCGCAGCAGGCAGCGTCCGGGTCGTCCCCCGCCGTCCCGCAATCTGCCGCCGAAACGTCTCCCGCCACCCCGCAATCGGCGGAGGTGCCCGCGCCATCGCCCGCCGCGCCCGCTTCGTCCGAGCAGGCAGCCGTTCCCTCGGTGGAACCTGCCCCTCCCGGTCCGCAAGCCTCCCTGCCGCCCCACGGTCCGGGACCGTCGCCGACAGAACCGCAGCCGACGCCTCCCGCCGCTGACGCGACGGCCGCTCCGCCCGAACTTGCGGTGCATCCGTCCGGCTTTCCCTTCGTCTATCCCGAGACCTGGAGCGAGGCGGTGCCCTTCGCCGCCGTGCCTGGTTGGGCCGAGGACCGGCAGGACCTGGCCCTCAAGGCCTTTCTGATCTCCTGCCGGCAGGTGATGGCCGCGCGCAATCCGCCGCGTTCCGCGCCGGTCGTCTGGCAGGCGCTGCGCGAGGTCTGCCCGCGCGCGCTGGCGCTGCCGCAGCCGGTTGGCCGCGAGGCCGCGCGCGCCTTCTTCGAGGCGGAGTTCCGGGCCGTGCGTTTCGCCCGGTTCGGCGACCAGATCGAGGCCGACGGCTTCCTCACCGGCTATTACGAGCCCGAGGTTCTCGCCTCGCGCGAGCGCACCGACGAATTCACCGCGCCCTTCATGCTGCGCCCGGACGACCTCGCCTCGGCGCGCGGCCGCACAGCCGGGTTCGATGCGCGCTCCGGCGCCGGCCGCTGGGTCGGCGGGCGCTTCCAGCCCTATTTCGACCGTGGCGAGATCGAGCAGGGCGCGCTGGATGGCCGTGGGCTGGAGATCGCCTGGGCGCGCGATCCCGTCGACGTCATGTTCACGCAGATTCAAGGGTCGGCGCGGCTGCGCTTCGCCGACGGCTCGACGCTGCGGATCGGCTATGCCGCCCATAACGGCCACCGCTACGTGCCGGTCGGCCGGGTCATGATCGAGCGCGGCATCGCCACCCGCGCCGAGATGTCGATGGACTTCATCCGCAACTGGATGGCGCAGAACCCGGAGCCCGCCCGCGACATCCGCTGGCAGAACCGTTCCTATGTCTTCTTCCGGGTGAAGACCGAGCTGTCCGCCGAGGACGGCCCGGTCGGCGCGCAGGGCGTGCCGGTGTCCGACTGGCGCTCCATCGCGGTGGACCGCAACGTTCACGCCTACGGCACGCCGGTCTTCATCGACGCGCATCTGCCGACCGGCCCGACCGAGACGGGCGAGCCCTTCCGCCGGCTGATGGTGATGCAGGACACCGGCTCGGCCATTGTCGGCCCGGCGCGCGGCGACCTCTATATCGGCACCGGACTGGAGGCGGGCTCGATCGCCGGCCGCATCCGCCACCGCGCCGACTGGTACGTGCTGCTGCCGCGGGCGATTTCACCCGACGCGACCGAGGTGCCGGTGCCCGAACCGCGCCCGCGCCGATGAGCCGCCGCCCGAGGGGCCTTTCGGCCGAGGACCGCAAGCTCTGGTCGCATGTGGCGCGCAGCGTGAAGCCGCTCGACCCCGCGCGCATGCCGCCGGCCGAGGAGCCCGCGCCGGAGCCGGAGGCGGCGCCCGCGACGGCGCGCAAGCCGCCGGTCAGGAGCAAGGTCCCGGCGGCCCCTGCCGTGCCCGCGCCGCCGCCGCTGGCGGCGCTGGAGAAGGGTCTCCGGCGCAAGCTCTCGCGCGGCATGGCCGAGGTCGATGCCCGCATCGACCTGCACGGCCTCACCCAGGAGGCCGCGCATCGCCGCCTCGTCGCCTTCCTGCGGCGGTCGCAGGCCGAGGGCTGCCGTCTCGTCGTCGTCATCACCGGCAAGGGCGCGCCCAAGCGGCTGCGCGGCCTCGACGACGACCCATGGCGGCCCGACGCCTATGCCGAGCGCGGGGTGCTGCGCCGCGTCGTGCCGGAATGGCTGACGCTGCCGGACATGCGCCCACTGGTCATCGGCTTCGAGGAAGCCGGCATCGCCCATGGCGGGGCGGGCGCGCTCTACGTGCGCATCCGGCGGCCGTGAAGCCGGCCGGACTGTGTCCTGGCCGCTCTTGACCCCGGCCGCCGGGACGTGGATCGTCGCGCAACCTGCCCGGAGCATCCTGCCATGCGGATTTGCGCCCTTTTTGCCGGCCTGTTCGGCCTCGCCCTGATCGCCACCGACGCCTCGGCCCAGGGCCTCTGGTATGGCGACGGCCCGCGCGGGCTCAACGGCTCGACCTATACGACCGGCCGCGTGCCGGGCGGCGATTATCCCCGCGCGCGCGCGGACCAGCTCGGCCGCCTCGGGCTGGCCGGCGCGGTCCTGTTCCGCGATCCGCGCTTCCAGAATGCGCTGCTGCCCTGTGACGACAGCGCCGCCCTGGAACGCATCCGCGCGCGGTTCGCCGAGAAGGAGGCGAAGTTCTGGAATTCGCCGCTGACCATTGCCGGGTTCGACCGCCTGCGCGTGGTGGCGAGCAATCCCTGGGGCCAGAACAATATTCCGCGCCGCTACTGCACCGGCCGCGCCCATCTCTCCGACGGCCGCGTGCGCACCGTCAGCTACGCCATCATGGAAGACCAGGGCTTTGCCGGTTTCACATGGGGCGTCGAGTGGTGCGTTCACGGCCTCGATCGCGGCCGCAGCTTCGACCCCGCCTGCCGCATGGCGCGGCCCTGAGCGCGCCTGCCGGCGGCTGAGCGGCGGCCGGGCCCCGGTGCGGCGGATCAGCCGGCAGGCTGGCGTGGCGGGCGGCATCCGGTAACATACGTTCTTTTTTTGTTCTCATCGCGCCAATAATCTTCGCGGCACGGTGCTGGAGGAGATCATGGCGAAGCGGTTTGCAGCCCTGTTGCGTTCTGTCGTGGTCGGCGCGGCCCTGCTGCTGGCCGCCGGCCAGGCTCCGGCCGCGGCGCAGGCCCGCCATGGCGTCACGCCCGGCGAGTTCGATTTCTACGTTCTGGCGCTGTCCTGGTCGCCGTCCTTCTGCGAAGCGTCGGGCGAGCGCAGCGCGCGCTCCATGCAATGCGCGGGCGAGCGGCCTTTTCACTTCGTCGTGCATGGGCTCTGGCCGCAATTCACCCGCGGCTTCCCGGAATATTGCCAGGTGCCCGCGCCGGAGCTCGAGCGCCGCACCGTCAATGCCATGCTCGACATCATGCCGGCCCCGGGCCTCGTCCGCCACCAATGGGCCAAGCACGGCACCTGTTCGGGCGAGCGTTCGGCCTCGGTCTTCTTCGAGCGCGTCAGGCAGGCGCGCGCCAAGGTGCGCATCCCCGCCGAGTTCGAGACCGTCTCCGACTACCGGACCGTATCGCCGGACGAGGTGGAGGACGCTTTCGTGCGCGCCAATCCGGGCCTCACGCGCGAGATGATCGCGGTTCAGTGCGACGAGCGCCGGCTGCGCGAGGTGCGCATCTGCATCGGCCGCGACATGAACTTCACGGCCTGCCAGGAGATCGATCGCCGGGCCTGCCGGCGCGACAGGCTGGTCATGCCGCCGGCCCGCAGCGGCCGTTCCTGACGGCAAGGCCTCGTCTTTCCGCATGTCGCGGAACGGCTTCTTAGGAGTTCCCGGCTAGACTGAGCGGGCTGTCACAGGAGCGTTCCCGCGCCGCCATGAGCCCAAAGCCGTGAGCTTCATCCTTGCCCGTTTGCGCTCCGCCGTTCCGGCCTGGGCGCTCGCCTATGCGGCGCTGTGGACGGTTGTGCTCTTGGCGCTGCATCTGGAAGCCCCGCTACAGGCGCTGGCCGGCTGCGCGGCCGACACCGAGGCGCCGCTGCCGCTCTGGACCTGCGGCGAGGGTCTCGGTTCGACGCTGGCCGGGGCCATGGTCAATTCGGCGCTGCTGACCGTCGTCTGGGCGCCCGCGCTCGTCGCCGCCGCCTTCGTCCGGCCGGACGCGATCCCGCTGGCCGTCGTCGCCTTCGGCTCGCATCTCGTCGGTCTTGGCTCGGTCATGGCCATGGTCGCGCGCGGCGTACGCCTCGTCATGCGCCGCGTCGCCGCCGCCTGACGCTCCGGCGTTCGGGCGCCCATCCCGATCCGCCTGGCGGCCGGCTCCGGCCCGTTCCAGCGGCCCCTCAGCCAAGATCTGCCCCGTCCGGCATCAGCGTCCCTGCTGCTCGCCGCTGGCCTGTCGGCGGCCGCTCTTCCCCTGCCCGGCTGGCGGAGCGGGCTTCGGCGTCGAGCCTCCCGCGCCTGACGATCAACCGGGATGCGGCGGCCGCCGCGCGCCCCTCGCGGCGCGGTAGGACAGGAAGGAGCGGGGCGCTTCTGCTGACCTGCGACCCAGTCTCGTTCGCGATATCCCGTTTCGCCGCGCCAAAGTCCCGCGCGGGCAATCCGCCGTCACGCCGTTAACGATTGGATCGATCAGCGAACGAACCATGTCCGAATCGCTGATTTCCGGATGTTCGCGCTATGGCCCGCCGGCCGGGCCGCGTCGGGCCGGCAATCGGCGCGCTGTCCAAGGCAGCTTTCAGGACGAGTTCCGCATGGTCCTGCCGGAAAACCACGGTCCCGCCGGAAACACCATGCGCTCGCCGGGACCGCCGCTTCGTCCTGACGCTCCGCCCATCCAGGCGCGGAGGTCGCGCCCGCATGCCGGCCGTCAACCTTTCGTCCCGGTTCGGCACGCGGGCCGGGGGTCAGGGCAGGGCCTTGAGATAGCGGACCGGCCGGCCGGTCGTCAGCGCCTGCGCCGCGTGAAGGATGGCGTTGGTGTCGATGCCGTGGTGGCGGTAGAGATCGTCGACCGTGCCGGTCTGGCCGAAATGCTCGACGCCGAGTGCCTTGACACGGTGGCCGTCGACGGCTCCGAGCCAGGCGAGGGTCGCGGGATGGCCGTCGATCACCGTGACGATGCCGCAGTCGCGCGAGAGGGGGCTAAGCAGCCGCTCGACATGGCTCATGGCGCCGTGATGGCCGCGCTGGCGCGCGCGCTCGGCCGCCGTCCAGCCGGCGTTCAAGCGGTCGGCCGAGGTGATGGCGAGGACGCCGACGTCGCGATGGCTTTCGGCCAGCAGGCCGGCGGCGGCGACGGCCTCGGGCGCCACCGCGCCCGTGTAGGCGATGATCACCTGCGCATTGGGGCCGGGTGGGCGCATCCAGTAGGCGCCATCGATGATGTCGCCGGCGAGTTCCGGCGTCATCGTCCGCTGCGGCTGCTCGATGGTGCGCGTCGACAGGCGCAGATAGACCGAGCCGCCGGTCTCGTCGCGCAGCCAGGTCCGCTCGTCCGGATCGCCCTCGCCGTCGCGCTGCATGTAGTCGAAGCCGAAGCGCATGATCGCGGCGGTCTCGTCGACGAAGGCCGGCTCGAAGGCGGCAAGGCCGTCCTGCGCCATGCCGATCAACGGTGTCGCGATCGACTGATGCGCCCCGCCCTCGGGCGCGAGCGTCACGCCGGCCGGCGTCGCCACCAGCATGAAGCGCGCATCCTGGTAGCAGGCATAGTTCAGGGCATCGAGGCCGCGCTGGATGAACGGGTCGTAGAGCGTGCCGACAGGCAGCAGCCGCTCGCCGTGGATCGAGTGCGTCAGGCCCAGCGCCGAGAGCAGGATGAACAGGTTCATCTCGGCAATGCCGAGCTCGATATGCTGTCCCCCGGGGGAGAACTCCCAGGCGAAGGTCGAGGGAATGCGCTCCTGCTTGAACGTGTCGGCCATGGACTGGCGCGCGAACAGGCCGCGCCGGTTGACGAAGCCGCCGAGATTGGTCGAGACCGTCACGTCCGGCGAGGTCGTCACGATCCGGTCGGCGAAGGGCTCCCTGGCGCGCGCGATCTCGTTGAGGATCAGGCCGAAGCCCTGCTGTGTCGACATGGCGGCCTGCGCGGGGAAAGCGAGCGTCGCCGGGATCGGCAGCTTGGGCGCCTCGTAGCGGCGGCGGCCCTCGGCGAAAAAGGGCACGGTCTTCAGGAAACTCTCGATCTGCGCCGCCGGCAGTTTCAGGCCCTCGAACCGGTCCCATTCATGGCCCGGCCGAACGCCCATGGCCTGCCGCCAGTTCTCCATCTGGGCCGGCGTCATCAGCCCGGCATGGTTGTCCTTGTGGCCCTGGAACGGCAGGCCGAAGCCCTTGATCGTATAGGCGATGAAGCAGACGGGCCGGTCATGGTCGACGGCCTCGAAAGCCTCCAGCAGCGTCGGCATGTCGTGGCCGGCGAGATTGGTCATGAGGCGCGCCAGTTCGTCGTCGCTGCGCCGGTCGAGGAGTTTGGAGACCTTGCCCTGATCGCCGATATCGTCGGCGAGCCGCTTCCGCCACGCGGCCCCGCCCTGATAGCAGAGCGCCGAGTAGAGCTGGTTCGGGCAGGTGTCGATCCACCGGCGCAGCGCCTCGCCGCCGGGCTCGGCAAAGGCGGCTTCGAGGAGCTTGCCGTATTTGAGGATCACCACGTCCCAGCCGAAATTGCGGAACATGGTCTCGAAACGCTCCCACAGGCCCTCGCGAACGACGGCGTCGAGGCTCTGGCGGTTGTAGTCGACCACCCACCAGGTGTTCCGCAGGCCGTGCTTCCAGCCCTCGATCAGCGCCTCGTAGATATTGCCCTCGTCCATCTCGGCATCGCCGATGAGCGCGACCATGCGGCCCTCCGGCCGGCCGGCGCCCCAGCCATGGGCGCGCACATAGTCCTGCGCCAGCGAAGAGAACAGCGTCTGCGCCACGCCGAGGCCGACCGAGCCGGTGGAGAAATCGACATCGTCCACGTCCTTGGTGCGCGAGGGATAGCTCTGCGCGCCCTTGAAGCCGCGGAAGTTCTCCAGCTTCTCGCGCGTCTGGTTGCCGACGAGATACTGGATCGCGTGGAAATTCGGGCTGGCATGCGGCTTCACCGCCACCCGGTCCTGCGGCCTGAGGACCGCGAAATAGAGCGCGGTCATGATGGTGGCGAGCGAGGCGGACGAGGCCTGATGGCCGCCGACCTTCAGCCCGTCGCGATTGTCGCGCACATGGTTGGCGTGATGGATGGTCCAGGAGGCGAGCCAGAGCACCTTGCGCTCAAGGGCGGAGAGCATGGACAGGCGGTCGGTCATCGCGGCGTTCCGTGCGGAGGGAGGGCATGATCATGCCAGAGCCGGATGAGCCGCGCATGCCAAATGCGATGGTCCGGATTGGCCATGTTGGCCGATTCATGCAGAATGCTGCGCAACATTTGGCAGGAATCACCAATCCATGCGTCTCGATGCCATCGACCGCCGCATCCTCGCCGAGCTCCAGAGGGATGGCCGGATGACCAATCAGGCGCTGGCGGAGCGCGTCGGTCTGTCGCCGACGCCATGCCTCAGGCGCGTCCGCATTCTGGAGGAGGCCGGCGTCATCCGCTCCTATGTCGCGGTGGTCGACCAGAAGGCGGTGGACCTGCCGGTTAGCGTCTTCATCTCGATCAAGCTGGAGCGCCAGCGCGAGGAGGATCTCGACCGCTTCGCGGCGGCGGTCGCGCGTTGGCCGGAGGTGATGGAGTGCTACCTGATGACCGGCCAGCGCGACTATCTGCTGCGCGTCGTCTGCGCCGACCTGCCGGCCTACGAGCGCTTCCTGAAGGACAAGCTGACCAAGCATGACGGGCTCGCCTCCATCGAATCGAGCTTCGCGCTGACGCAGGTGAAACACACCAACGTCCTGCCCATCGGGTGACGGCGGCGCGCCCGGCGGCGCTTGGCGACGGTAGCGCCATCGCCTACCCTTGCCGCGACCAACGAGGATCGCCATGCCGAGACTGTCCCGCCGCTCCGTGCTGACCCTCGCCGCCGCCGGCGCTGGCGCCGGCCTGATCGCGCCGCGCGCGCGGGCGCAGGGCGAAACGGAGACGCATGGCATCTCGTCCTTCGGCGACCTGAAATATCCGGCCGATTTCCGTCATTTCGACTATGTGAACCCCAATGCGCCGAAGGGCGGCGCCTTCGTGCACACCGCGTCGAGCTGGGGCTACAACCAGAACCCGACCACCTTCAACACGATGAACACGCTGGTGCTGCGCGGCGACGCGCCGCCCGCGCTCGACGGCATTTTCGCGCGGCTGATGGTCGGCGCCGGCGACGAGCCGGACAGCATGTATGGCCTTGCCGCCGAGAAGGTGCGGATATCCGCCGACGGACTGACCTACCGCTTCACGCTGCGCGACATCGCAACCTTCCACGACGGCGCGAAGATCACGGCCGAGGACGTGGCCTGGTCGGTCATGACCCTGAAGGAGAAGGGACATCCGCTGCTGCGCGTCGTCCTGCGCGATGTCGCGGGCGCCGAGGCCGAGGATGCCAGGACCGTGGCGATCCGCTTTGCGCCGGGCCGCTCGCGCTCGCTGCCGCTGACCACGGCGGGCCTGCCGATCCTGTCGAAGGCCTGGTATGCGGGCCGCGATTTCGAGGCCTCGACCATGGACGTGCCGCTCGGCTCGTCCGCCTACAAGGTCGGGCGCTTCGAGGCCGGCCGCTTCATCGAATACGAGCGCGTGAAGGACTGGTGGGGCGCGGGCCTGCCGGTGTCCGTGGGGCAGGACAATTTCGACATCGTGCGGCTCGAATTCTTCCGCGACCGCGATGTCGCCTTCGAGGGGTTCAAGAGTCGCACCTATGCCTTCCGCGAGGAATTCACCTCGCGCACCTGGGCGACGCAGTACGATTTCCCCGCCGCGCGGGACGGCCGCGTGGTGCGCCGCGAGGTGTCGGACGAGACGCCGTCGGGCGCTCAGGGCTGGTTCATCAATACGCGCCGCGAGAAATTCGCCCACCCGAAGCTGCGCGAGGCGCTCGGCCTCGCCTTCGACTTCGAATGGACCAACAAGAACGTGATGTTCGACAGCTACAAGCGGACGCACTCGTTCTTCCAGAACTCGCCGATGATGGCGACGGGCAAGCCGGAGGGCGAGGAACTGGCACTGCTGGAGGCGTTCCGCGGCAAGGTGGCGGACGAGGTTTTCGGCGAGCCC
The DNA here is from genome assembly GCF_016793595.1 of Phreatobacter sp. Classification (GTDB taxonomy): domain Bacteria; phylum Pseudomonadota; class Alphaproteobacteria; order Rhizobiales; family Phreatobacteraceae; genus Phreatobacter. The sequence continues at coordinate 238,174 of NZ_JAEULY010000015.1, read as the reverse complement.
TATGCGCCGCCGGTCTCCAACGGCTCGGGACAGGACCGCAACCTGCTGCGGCAGGCGACGCAGCTCCTGCGCGAGGCCGGCTTCACGCTGCGCGACAACCGGCTGCTGGACGCGCAGGGGCGGCCGATGACGGTGGAGTTTCTCGATTTCGAGCCCTCGCTGGAGCGCCACACCCAGCCCTTCGTCGCGAATCTTCGCCGGCTCGGCATCGAGGCGGGAATCCGGCGCGTGGATTCCGCTCAGTACCAGAGCCGGCTGAAGGACTACGATTTCGACCTGACCATCCGCCGCTATTCCCTGTCCATGACGCCGGGCGAGAGCATGCGGACCTTCTTCGGCTCGGCGAGCGGCCGGCAGCCGGGCTCGCAAAATCTCGCCGGCATCGCCGATCCCGTGATCGATGCCCTGATCGACAAGGCGCTGGCGGCGAATACACGGGCCGAGCTTGTCACCGTCTGCCGCGCGCTCGACCGCGTGCTGCGGGCCGGGCGCTACTGGGTGCCCAACTGGTACAAGGCGAGCCACTGGCTGGCCTACTGGGACCAGTTCGGCTTTCCCGAGACCAAGCCGAAATATGCCCGGGGCGTGCCGGGCACCTGGTGGTTCGATCCGGCCAGGGCGGCGCGCATCGAGCGGACGTGAGGTTGTTCGGTCAGCCTGTCCAGGCGCGGCTCGTCATGGCCGGGCTTGCCCCTGCCATCCACGACTTGACCACGTCGGTCGAGGAATTCGTGGATGCCCGGCACAGGGCCGGGCATGACGGATGCGTTGCTCCGGCCGAGCTTCGGATTGGATCGAACAGTCTCTTCACAGCCCCATCTGGCGGCTGGCGAGATCCTTCATGATCTCCTCGGTGCCGCCGCCGATGGCGTTGACCTTCACCTCGCGATAGATGCGCTCCACCTTGGCGCCGCGCATGAAGCCGGCGCCGCCGAAGATCTGCACGGCCTCCGACGCGCAGAAGGCCATGGTCTGCGTCGCCTGGTTCTTCAGCATGCAGATATCGGCGACGGGGTTCTCGCCCTGCTCCAGACGCCAGGTCAGCATTTCGAGCCAAGCCTGACCGGCCGCGACCTTCTGCGCCATGTCCACGAGCTTGTGGCGGATCACCTGATGCTGGGTCAGCGGCTTGCCGAAGGTGACACGCTCCTTCGCGTAGGAGCTTGCCTCGTCGAGGCAGACGCGGCTCGCGGCTATGCAGCCCGCCGCCATGGTCAGGCGCTCGTGATTGAAATTGCGCATGATGATCTTGAAGCCTTGCCCTTCCTGCCCGAGCAGGTTGCCGGCGGGCACGCGGACATTGTCGAAATGCAGAGTCGCCGTGTCGGAGGCCCACCAGCCCATCTTCTTGAGCGGTGTGCGGGTGAAGCCCTCGCGCTCGCGCTCGATGACGAGGAGGCTGACGCCGCCGGCACCCTGTGCATCGATGCCCTCGCCGCCGGTCCTCACGGCGACCGTGTAGTAGTCGGCGCGCATGCCGGAGGTGATGAAGGTCTTCTCGCCGTTGACGACGTAATGGTCGCCGTCGCGCCGCGCGGTGGTCTTGAGGTTCGCGACATCCGAGCCGCCGCCCGGCTCGGTGATGGCGAGCGCGGAGATTTTCTCGCCGGCGAAGATGCCCGGCAGCACCCGGCTCTTGAGGTCGTGAGAGCCGGCATTGGCGATCGGCGGGGTGCCGATGGCGTGACTCATCAGGCTGGCGCTGATGCCGCCGGCACCGGGCCGCGCCAGTTCCTGCGTCGCGATGATCCACATGAACCGGTCGGCGGCGAAACCGCCATATTCCTCCGGGAAGCCGAGGCCGATCAGGCCGATGGCGGCGGCCTTGGCGTAGAGCTCGCGCGGGAACTCCTCCGCCTCGTCCCACTGGCTGGCATAGGGCTCGATCTCGCGGGCGACGAAACGCCTGATCTGGTCGCGGAAGGCCTCGTGATCGGCCGTGTAGAAGGGATGCGTCACGGCGCGCTCCTGCGGGTTTTTGCTGCGCGCATGCTGCGCAAAAAAGAAGACGCCGCCGGGCTGGCCGGCGGCGTCTCCCGATCGTGCCCTCAATGCGTCGGCGTGGCGCCGCGCACCCAGCCCTGGGTGACCACCCAGCGGCCGTTCCGCACCTGCGACAGGCGCGCCGCATTGTTGCAGAGCCGGTTCTGCGGCGTGATGTTGCAGCCCTGGCTGTCGAACATGTCGCTGCCGAACTGCGTCGTCTCGATGGTGCGCAGGAAGCTGTCCACCGTCAGGTCGCGGCCGGTCTTTTCCGCGACCTGCGCGAACAGGTCACCGATGATCCAGCCATAGGCGGAGAACACCGTCGCATCCTCGCCGAACTTCGCCTTGTAGCGGGCGGCCCAGTCGCGGATCTGCGGGTTCGGATCATCCGGATAGGGGTGGGCGGTGGTGGTCACCGCGTAGAAGCCCTCGGCGACCGGTCCGCCCAGCGCCGGGATAAGGTGCGTATAGGCCGCGCTCGTCCCGACGAAGGTGACGGTGAGGCCGATCTTGCGCGCCTCCGCCAGCACGCCGACGGTCTCGCGGATGATCGTGCCCATCACCACGAGATCGCAGTTCGCGGCTTTCAGGCGGGCCACCTGCGAGGAGAACTCGGTCGCGCCGCGCTTATAGGTGGCGCGTTCGACGAAGGCCATGTTCATGGTCCTCAGCGCCGCCTCGCCGCCGCGCATCACCTCGAGGCCGAACTCGTCGTCCTGATAGACGGTGCAGACGCGGGTGGCCTTCTTCTCCTGGACGATGCTCGGCAGCATGGTCAGGAGCTGATCGTAATAGGCGGTGGCGAAGGCCATCTTCAGGCGGGTCGGCGGCAGGTACATTTCGCGCGCCGCGGTGACCGGCATGAAGTTCGGCACGTTGCGCTCGAACTGGACCGGCATCGCCGCCATGTTCTGCGCCGTGCCGATATGGCCGAGCATCATGAAGATGCGGTCGGAATTGACCAGCTTCTGGGTGGCGAGCAGCGCCTTGCGCGGGTCATAGCCGTTATCCTCGACGAGGAGGCGCACCTGACGGCCGTGAATGCCGCCGCGGGCGTTGAGCTCGTCGAAGAACATCTGCATGCCGTTGCGGGTCTGCTTGCCGAAGGCGGCGATCGGACCCGAAAGATCCTGGATCGTCCCGATGGTGATCTGGGTGTCGGTGATCCCCTGGGTCTGTGCCATCGCCGGGCCAGCAACGATGCCGGCGGCAAGGGCGAAACATGCGCTCAATCTGAGAGTCATGGTGTCCTCCATCTGGATGGGCCCGGTATGTCCGGAACCTTGTTTCTGGCCGGTCCCTGCCGGTCCTTGTGGCAGATGCTAGTACGGGACCGATGCCGGGCCTATAGGGGCCCTTACGCAGCGGAACTGCGGTACATGCCGGCGATCAGGTCGGCATATTTCTTCTGCACGAGATTGCGCTTCAGCTTCATGGTCGGCGTCAGCTCCTCGTCCTCTGCGGTGAGGCGCTGCTCGATCAGGCGGAAGGCCTTCACCTGCTCGACGCGGGCGAACTTCCTGTTCACCCGGTCCATCTCGCCCTGGATCAGGTCGAGCACGGCCTTGGCGCGGCACAGGCTCGCATAGTTCGAGAAGGGGATGTCGTGGTCCTGCGCGAACTTCTCGACATTCTCCTGGTCGATCATGATCAGGGCGGTGAGATAGGGCAGCTTGTCGCCGATGATCACCGCGTCGGTGACATAGGGTGAGAATTTCAGCTCGTTCTCAAGTTCGCTCGGCGTGATGTTCTTGCCGCCCGCCGTGATGATGATGTCCTTCATCCGGTCGGTGATGCGGAAGAAGCCTTCGTTGTCGACCGAGCCGACATCGCCGGTGTGCAGCCAGCCGTCGCGGATCGTCTCGGCGGTCTTCTCGGGCTGGTTGAGGTAGCCCTTGATGATGGTGGGGCCGCGCGCGAGGATTTCGCCGTGCTCGCCGATCCGCATCTCGATGGCGCTGGTGGGCCGGCCGATGGTCCCCGGCTTGACCTTGTCGATGGGCACGACGGAGCCGGCGCCCGAGGTTTCGGTCATGCCCCAGATTTCCAGCATCGGCACGCCGAGGGCGAAGTACCAGCGGATCAGATCCGGCGAGATGGGCGCCGCGCCCGTCGCGAGGAAGCGGCAGCGATGGATGCCGATGGCCTTGCGGATATTGTCGAGGGCGAGCCAGCGGCCGAGCTTCATCTTCAGCCGGAGCGCGGCCGGCACCGGCTTGCCGTCGATGGCGAGGTCGGCGGCCTGCCGCCCTTGCGCGATCGCCCAGCCATAGATCGCGCGCTGCAGCGGCGTCGCCTCGGCGAGGCGAATGGTGACGCCCGAATAGAACTTCTCCCAGATGCGCGGCACCGCGAAGAAGATGGTCGGCGCGATCTCGCGGACATTGTCCGGCACGGTCTCGGGATTCTCGACGAAGTTCAGCGTCGCGCCGGAATAGAGCGCGAGGAACTGGCCGCCGACCCGCTCGGCCACGTGGCAGAGCGGCAGGAAGGCCATGCGCTGGTCGTCCTCGTTCTGGCGGATCGATTCCGAGGCGATCACCTCGATGGCCGAGAGGATGTTGCGATGGGTGATCATCGCGCCTTTCGGCTTGCCGGTGGTGCCGGAGGTGTAGACGAGGATGGCGAGGTCGTCGGGTCCGCGCGCGTCGCGTCGCCGCTCCCATTCGCCGGGATTGCGGGCATCCTCCTCGCGGCCAAGCTTGCGCAGGTCGTCGAGGGTCATGACCTGCTCGTCGGAGAAGCGGGTCAGGCCCTCCGTCTCCATGACGATGATCTTGTCGAGCAGCGGCAGGCGCGCGCGCACCTCGAGAATCTTGTCGAGCTGCTCCTCATCCTCGACGAAGACGAAGCGCGAGCCGGAATCGCTCATCAGATACTCGCACTGACCCGGCGCGTCGGTCGGATAGATGCCGTTCGAGACGCCGCCCGCGCCGATCACGGCATAGTCGGCATAGGTCCATTCCTGCCGCGTATTGGCGAGAATCGAGGCGGTGTCGCCGGGCTTCAGGCCGAGCGCCACGAGGCCCATGCCGATTTCGCGCACGGCGCGGCCCATCTCCGCCCATGTCGTCTCCTGCCAGATGCCGAACTCCTTCTGCCGCACGGCGACTCTGGTCTCGCGCAAGGCTACCGCCGCGTCGAAGACGCGCGCGATGGTGTCGCCCCTGGGGATGGTCGGGAGCCGGATGTCCTGGTTCGGCCAGATGTCGAGAAGGCCCATCATCACCTCCACATCTTCTTCTTCTTCCAGCGCCGCTGGCCGCGCACGCCGACATCCTTCTGGCCGAGATAGAACTCCTTCACGTCGTCCTTCTCGGCGAGTTCGGCGGCGGGGCCTTCCATGACGATGCGGCCGAGCTCCAGAATGTAGCCGATATCGGCCGTCGCCAGCGCCAGCGCGGCGTTCTGCTCGACGAGGAGGATGGTCACGCCGCGCTCGCGGTTGATCCGCCTGACGATGGCGAAAATCTCCTGCGTCAGTTTCGGCGACAGGCCGAGCGAGGGCTCATCGAGCAGCAGGAGATCGGGATTCGCCATCAGCGCGCGCGAGATCGACAGCATCTGCTGCTGGCCGCCTGAGAGAAGGCCGGCTTCCTGATCCGCGCGTTCCTTCAGGATCGGGAAATAGCTCTCGACCAGCTCGATGTCGCGCGCCACCTGATCGCGATCCGAGCGCGTATAGGCGCCCATCATCAGGTTGTTGCGCACCGACAGCAGCGGGAAGACCTCGCGGCCTTCGGGCGCCTGGCTGATGCCGCGCCGAACGATGTCGGCGGGGTCGCGCCGCTCGATGGCCTCGCCCTTGAAGGCGATCGAGCCCTTCTGCGGATCGAGTATGCCCGAGATGGTCTTGAGGATCGTCGTCTTACCGGCGCCGTTCGCGCCCAGCACCGTGACGATGGCGCCCTTGGGAACCTTGAGCGACACGCCGCGGATCGCCTTCACCGCGCCGTAGGCGGCCTCGACATTGGCGAGCGTCAGGATCGGCTCGTTCGGCATCGGCTCGCTCATGACGCCTTCTCCAGCGGCGCCATGCCGGGACCGGCCGGCGTGCCGATATAGGCTTCGACCACGGCGGGGTGGCGTTGCACCTCGGCTGGCGCGCCCATGGCGAGGATGCGGCCCTGGTTCATCGCCAGAACCCGGTCGGAGACGCGCGAGACCAGCGTCATGTCGTGCTCGACCATGATGACGGTGATGCCGAGATCCTTGGTGATGTCCTCGATCCAGAAGGCCATGTCCTCGGTTTCCTCGACATTGAGGCCGGAGGAGGGCTCGTCCAGCAGCAGCAGCTTCGGCCGCGTGCACAGGGCCCGGCCGAGCTCGACGACCTTGCGCGCGCCATAGGGCAGGCCGGCGACCATGGAGTCGCGGTGGACGGCGAGATCGAGCAGGTCGATCACCTCCTCCACCTTCTCGCGCAAGGCGACCTCGGCCCGCTTCACCGAGGGCAGGAACAGCGCCTCGGCGACGGGGTTCGTCGCGCGATGGACATGCGCGCCGATCAGCAGGTTCTGCAGCACGGTCGCATGCTCGAACAGCTCGATGTTCTGGAAGGTGCGGGCGATGCCAAGTTTGGCGATGCGATGCGCGGGAACCTCCGTGATGTCCTCGCCTTCCAGCACCACGCGGCCGGCGCTCGGGTCGTAGATGCGGCTGATGATGTTGAAGACCGTCGTCTTGCCGGCGCCGTTCGGTCCGATGATGGTGAAGACCTCGCCCTTGTCGACGGTGAAGCTGACGCCGTCGACGGCCTTCAGCCCGCCGAACTGGACGGAGATTCCTTCGGCCTGGAAGAAGGGCGCGCTCATTTCAGCCGGTCCGATTTCTGGAACGCCTTCTGCCGGCGGAACATGCCCTGCCGGTAGAAGGGGAAGAGGTCGAAATAGGTCCGCGTCTTCAGCCAGGCGCCGTAGATGCCGAGCGGTTCGAACAGCACGACCAGCACGAGGACGAGGCCGAATATGGTCGGCTGCAGGCCGGTCGCCTCGGAGAGGAACAGCGGCAGGAACGGCTTCACCGCATTGATCGCCTGCGGCAGGGCGATGAGGAAGATCGCGCCATAGACCGCGCCGTGGATCGAGCCGAGCCCGCCGATCACCACCATCATGATCAGTTCGATCGACTGGACGACGGTGAACTGGTCCGGCGACAGGAAGCGGATGTTGTGGGCGTAGAGCGCGCCCGCCACCCCCGCGAAGGCCGCCGAGATGGCGAAGGACATGGTCTTGTAGACGGCGAGGTTGACGCCCATCGACTGGGCGGAAATCTCGGAGTCGCGGATGGCGACGAAGGCGCGCCCCGTCGGCGAGCGCAGGAGGTTGATGAGGATCAGCCCCGCCGCCACCGCGAAGGCGAAGGCGAGATAGTAGAAGGCCGGGCCGTCGGCGAAGCGCATGCCGAACAGGTTGATCGGTGGCACCATCAGGCCGGCATTGCCGCCGGTGATCGGCTCGGCGCGCGCGATGATCTCCTCGATGATCGTGCCGAAGGCGAGCGTGGCGATGCCGAGATAGAGGCCCTTCACCCTGAGCGCCGGCAGGCCGACGATGATTCCGACGATGGCGGCGAACAGGCCGGACAGCGGCACCGAGACGAGGAACGGCACGCCGGCTGTCGCCAGAACCGCTTCCGTGTAGGCGCCGACGGCGAGGAAGGCGGCGTGGCCGAGCGACAGCTGGCCGGTGAAGCCGGCGAGCAGCATCAGGCCGAAGGCGACGATGGAATAGATGAAGATCTGGCTGAGCTGCGTCAGCACATAGGACGAGACGACGAAGGGCGCGGCCATGAGGACGAGGCCGAGGACGGCGTACCAGAAGACCTGGCCGCCATGCTGGAAGAGGTTGATGTCCTGCTCGTAGCGGGTCTTGAAGATGAAGCGCATGGCGTCACACCTTCTTCGCAAGCCGTTCGCCGAACAGGCCGTTCGGCTTGAAGACCAGCATGGCCAGCACGACGATGAAGGGCGCCGCGTCCTTGAAACCCTCGATCAGGTAGAAGCCGGCGAGCTGCTCGACGACGCCGATGATCAGGCCCCCGACAATGGCGCCGGGCAGCGAGGTGAAGCCGCCGATGACGGCCGCCGGGAAGGCCTTGATGCCGATCAGGCCCATATTGGCGTGGATGAAGGTGAGCGGCGCGAGCAGGATGCCGGCGATTGCGGCGACGGCGGCGGCGATGGCCCAGACGAGGCTGGAGAGCCGCTTCACGGGGATGCCCATGTAATAGGCCGCGAGCTGGTTCTGGCTCATGGCCTGCATCGCGACGCCGACCTTGGTGTAGCGGAACAGCGCCGCCAGCAGCGCGCAGAGCACGATGGTCGTGACGATGATGACGATGTGCTCGGCCGAGATGACGAGGCCGCCGACGCGGAACACCTCACCCCGGAACGGCACGGGCAGGGTGTGCGTGTCGGTGCCGACCACCGGCAGCATGGTGATGAGGCCGCGCGACATGTAGCCGATGCCGATGGTGACCATGACGATGGACACCGCCGACTGGCCGAGGATCGGGCGCAGCACCACGCGCTCCAGCCCGAAGCCGACGATGGCGGTGGCGATCATAGCCGCGACCAGCGCCAGCCAATAGGGCAGGCCGAGCACGGTCGAGGCGAAGAGACCGGCGAAGGCGCCGATCATCAACAGCTCGCCCTGTGCGAAATTGACCGTTTCTGTCGCCTTGTAGATCAGCACGAATCCGAGCGCGATCAGGCCGTAGATGCAGCCCTGCGCAAGCCCGCTGATGACGAGCTGGATGAATTGCAAGCCGGGTCTCCCCTTGTCGGCATTCCCCAAGGCACTTTTCTGGTCGGCCGGTATTCCGGCTCGGCAGGCACTTCGAAAGGCAGGCACTTCGAAAGGCAGGCAATTCAGAAAGGCGTCAGGCGATCTTCAGGATCGCGCGTGCCTCCGCGGGGCTGGCGATGGATCGTCCGGCGGCTCGCGCCGTCGCGGCGATCTCCGCGATCAACTGCCCGTTGGAGGTCACCTTCTCCCCGTCGGCCTTGTAGAACGTGTCTTCGAGGCCGGTCCTCAGATGTCCGCCGAGTTCAGCACAACGGCGGTGCAGAGGCCAGATGTTGGCGCGGCCGATGGCGGTCACCTGCCAGTTGGAATCCGGGGCCTTCAGCTTCAGCAGGATCGGCAGCAGGTCCGGGTCCGCCGGCATGCCGGATTCGACGCCCATGACGAAGTTGTACTGCAGCGGCCCGCCATAGAGCCCGGCGCGCCGGAACATCTCGACGCAGCGGACGATGCCGGTGTCGAAGCACTCGAACTCGGGCAGCGAACGGGACGCGATCATCACGTCGAGATAGGCCTTCACCTTCTCGACCGGATTGTCGAACAGGTGCGGCGGCCAGGCCCACGAGCCGTCCGACTTCACCTTGAGATAGTTGAGCGAACCGGCATTGCAGGCCGCGACCTCCGGCTTCGTCCGCGCGATGCAGTCGAGCGCGCCCTGATAGTTCGGACCGACCACGCCGGACGTGTGATTGATGATGACGCCCGGGCAGGCCGCGCGGATCGCCGCCTGCACCTCCGCCGAGAGGGCCGGGTCCCAGGAGGGCAAGTGGCCCTTGCCCTCGCCCTGCTGGCGCAGGTGGATATGCATCATCGCCGCGCCCGCCTCGAAGGCGCGTTTGGCCTCGGCCGCCATCTCGGCCGGCGTCACCGGCACGGCGTGCTGCTTCGGATCGGTCAGGACGCCGTTGAGGGCGCAGGTGATGATGACCTTGTCGCTCATGGGGCTGATCGTTCCAGCCTCGCCGGTGTTCGTCTTGCGTTGAGCCGCTACTGTATCGACGCCGTTAGATCTGACGCGTCATGGCCGAGCTTGTCCCGGCCATCCACGACCTGAACACCGCGCTCAATGAGAATTCGTGGATGCCCAGGCCAAGCCCGGGCATGACGGCGAGGGAGTGCGACTGCGTGCTACCGCCCAGTCCAGACCGGCTTGCGCTTTTCCTGGAACGCCGCGATGCCCTCCTTCGCATCCTCGGTCGCGGCGGTCAGCGCGATCTGCCCCTCGGTGTAGGCGATGGCTTCGTCGAAGCTCATGGCGTGGATGGCGCGCATCGCATATTTGCCGCGCCGGATGGCGGCCGGCGACTTGTCGGTGATGCGGCCGATCAGCCAGTCGACCTTGGCGTCGAGCCCGCCCGCCGGCGCGACGTGGTTGATCAGGCCGGCGGCCTTCGCTTCCTCGGCCGTGAAGGGCTCGCCGGTGAGGCACCACTCGGCGACGAGACGGCGCGGCACGGTGAGCTGGAGAAGGCTCAGCACCTGCATCGGGAAGACGCCGACCTTCACCTCCGGCAGGCCGAATACGGCATTGTCGGCGGCGACCGCCATGTCGGTCATGCACAGGAGCCCCATGCCGCCGGCCATGCAGGTGCCGTTGACCCTGGCGATGGACGGTTTGGTGGCGTTCTGGGTCAGGCGCAGGAGGTCGGCATAATCGCTGTTGGGTTTGGAGAAGTCCTGGAACGCGCCCTGTCCGCGTCCGAGATCGGCGCCGGCGCAGAAGGCCTTGTCTCCGGCGCCGGTCAGCACGATGACGCGGATGTCGTTGTCCTCGTGCGCCGCCCGCCAGCCCGCCGCGATGCCGGCGATGACCTCGGCGTTCATGGCGTTGCGCTTGTCGGGCCGGTTGATGGTGACGGTCAGGACGTGGCCGGATTTGGCGGTCAGGACGTCGGACATGGCGTGTCTCCGCTCAGGCGGTCTTCTCGATGGCGGCCATCAGACGGCCGGTTGTGACCTGTTCGCCGGGCGTGACGGCGATCTCGACCAGCCTGCCTGCGACAGGGGCGGCGTGCACGTGCTCCATCTTCATCGCCTCCAGCGTCACCAGCGGCTGGCCCGCCGCCACGTCCTCGCCAATAGCCGCGTGGACGGCGACGATACGGCCGTTCATGGCCGCGACAAGCCTGCCATCGCTGCCGTCGCTCCCCGCCGGCTTGGTCGCAGCGCGCGTGAGGTCGCGAACGTGGATCTGGTCCGCACCGCGCTGGATGAAGAGATCAGCTCCCACGCGGTGGAACGGCACGTCCAGCGCCAGCGCGCCGAGGCGCAGCCTGAGGCCGGCCGCCGATATCGCTTCGACGATGACGGTGGTCCGCTGATCGCCGGCATCGATCCGATAGCCGCCGTCCCGGTCGCGGTGGATCGCCACTTCGGATTTTGTCCCGCCGATCTCCACGAGCATGGGCACCGGCAGCGGCGGGCCGACATGGCGCGCGCGGGCGCGGTGTCGTGGCGCGCTGTCGGCCACGAACAGGATGAGCGCCGCCAGCGCGGCATCGGGCAATATCGCCGATGGCCGCGACGCGAGCGCCTCGCCATGCGCGCCGACAAAGGCCGTGGTCGCCTCGCCGGCCGCGAAGGCCTCGTGTTCCAGCACCCGCTTCAGGAAGCCTTGATTGGTCGCGACGCCGAGCGCGGTGGCGCGGGCCAGTCCTTCCGCGAGCATCAGCCGCGCCGCGTCCCGCGTCGGCCCGTGCGCGATGAGCTTGGCGACCATGGAATCGTAGAAGGGCGGCACCTCGGCGCCATCGGCCATGGCGGTCTCGACGCGCAGCATCTCCGGCATCGCCCATGCGCCGAACCGGCCCGATTGCGGCATGAAGTCGTGGGCCGGGTCCTCCGCGCAGAGCCGGACCTCGATGGCGTGGCCCGCGAAGCGCAGTTCGTGCTGGGCGAGCGGCAGGGCCTCGCCCGCGGCCACGCGAAGTTGCCACTCCACGAGATCGAGCCCGGTAATCGCCTCCGTCACCGGATGCTCCACCTGCAGGCGGGTGTTCATCTCCATGAAGTAGAAGCCGCCGTCGCGGTCGAGCAGGAATTCGAGCGTGCCGGCGCCCTCGTAGCCGAGCGCCTGCACCGCCTTGACGGAGACCTCGCCCATGCGCGCGCGCAGTGCATCCGAGACAGCGGGCGAGGGTGCTTCCTCGACCAGCTTCTGGTGGCGGCGCTGGACCGAGCAGTCGCGCTCGCCGAGATGCAGCGCATTGCCGTGGCAGTCGCCGAAGACCTGGATCTCGATATGGCGCGGCGAGACGACGGCCTTTTCGATCAGCACGGTCGCGTCGGCGAAGGCGTTCTTCGCCTCCGATTGCGCACTCGCGAGCAGGGCCGGCAGGCTCGCCGCATCGGCCACGAGGCGCATGCCGCGCCCGCCGCCGCCGGCCACGGCCTTGATCATCACGGGAAAGCCGATCGTCTGGGCTTCGGCTGCGAACCGCGCCTCGCTCTGGTCGTCGCCCTGATAGCCGGGCACGACCGGCACGCCCGCCGCCTGCATGAAAGCCTTGGCGCGCGCCTTGTCGCCCATGGCCTCGATGGATTCAGGCGAGGGGCCGATGAAGACGAGCCCGGCCTCGCGGCAGGCATTCGCAAAGGCGGCGTTTTCGGCGAGGAAGCCGTAGCCGGGATGGACAGCATCGGCGCCGGAAGCTTTGGCGGCGTCGATGATGGCGGGGATGTCGAGGTAGGATTCGGCGGGCAAGGGGCCGCCGATCAGCACCGCGCGGTCGGCGAAGCGAACATGGGCGGAGGTCGTGTCGGCGCTGGAATGGACGGCGACCGTGCCATAGCCCATGCGGCGGGCGGTGCGCATGACCCGCAGGGCGATCTCGCCGCGATTGGCGACGAGTACGGTGCGGAAGGGAGTGGCGGTCGTCCTGGTGGCGGTCATGGTCACGGCCTCGCCACCGAGAACTGCATCGGCACGGGCTTGCGCCTTTCCGCCTCGCGGCAGGCGGCGAGCGTCTCGGCCAGCACGGCGCGGGTGTCGCGCGGATCGATCACGCCGTCGTCGAGCAGGCGTGCCGACGTCGTGAACACGTCCATCTGGCTCTCGAACAGTTCGGTGATCTGAGCCTTCATCGCGCCGATCTGTTCCTCGTCGGCTGGCCTGCCACGCCGGGCGGCGCCGGCGCGCGCGACGATGGCCATGGTCTCGGACGCCTGTTCGGCGCCCATGACGGCGGTGCGTGCATTCGGCCAGGAGAAGCAGAAGCGCGGATTGAAGCCGCGTCCGCACATGCCGTAATTGCCCGCGCCGTAGGACGCCCCGCAATAGAGCGTGATCTGCGGCACGGTGGCGTTGGTCACCGCCTGGATCATCTTGGAGCCGTGCTTGATCATGCCGGCTTCCTCATAGGCGCGGCCGACCATGAAACCGGTCGTGTTGTTGAGGTAGATGATCGGCGTCTTCGACTGGCAGCAGGCCTGAATGAAGTGCGTCGCCTTGTTGGCGCCGGCGGGGTCGAGCGGACCGTTATTGGTGATGATGCCGACGGGGTGGCCCTCGATGGCGGCATGGCCGCAGACGGTCGCCGGGCCGTAGGTTTCGCCAAAGGCGAGGAAGTTGGAGCCATCGACGATGCGGGCGATCACCTCGCGCATGTCGACCGGCCGCTTCAGGTCCGCCGGCATGATGCCGAGGAGGTCTTCCGCGTCATATCGCGGCTCCTCGAAATCGGGAGCCGGATAGGGCGGCACGTCCCTGTCCCAGCCGAGCCCCGCGACGATCTCGCGCGCTATGCGCAGCGCGTCGCGGTCGTCCTCGGCCATGTAGTCGCCGAGGCCCGAAATGGTCGTGTGCATCTCGGCGCCGCCGAGCTCTTCCTCGGTTGCGACCTCCCCTGTCGCGGCCTTCAGCAGCGGCGGGCCAGCGAGGAAGGCGCGCGTGCGTCCGCGCACCATGACGATGTAGTCGGAGAGACCGGTCTGATAGGCGCCGCCAGCCGTCGAGGAGCCATGCGTCACGGTGATGACCGGCAGGCCGGCGGCCGAAAGGCGCGCGAGATTGCGGAAGGTCGTGCCGCCGTGAATGAAGTGCTCGACACGGTAGCGCAAGAGGTTGGCGCCGGCGCTCTCGACCAGCTGGATATAGGGCAGGCGGTTCTCCAGCGCGATCTCCTGGCCGCGCAGCTTCTTCTCAAGGCCCATCGACTGGAGCGCGCCGGCATCGATGCCGGCGTCCGAGGCCGAGACGTAGCAGCGCACGCCCGAGACGAAACCGATGCCGGAAATGACGCCGCTGCCCGGCACGCTCTTGTCCGGGTCTTTCGTATCCATCTGGTAGCCGGACAGCGTGGCAAGCTCGATGAACGGCGCTCCGGGATCGAGCAGCAGGGCGATGCGCTCGCGCGGCAGCAGCTGGCCGCGCTCGTGGAAGCGCGGCCCGGCGGCGGCGGAAGCGGCGCGGGCTCGGCCCTCCAGACCGCGCACCTTCTCCAGCAGGCCGAGCATATGCGTGCGGTTTGCCTGGAAGGCCTCGCTCGCGGCGGAGATGCGGGTGTCGATGACGGCCATAGTCTCAGAAGCTCTCGCGGCGACACTGCGCCGGTGTTCCGCGAGACTGTCGGCGGGCCGCCGCGCCGTCTTGCGCGGAGTGGCTGATGGCGGGCTACCCCGCCTTGGCCGTCGGGAAGATCGGCGGAATGCCCTGCGCATCAGCCGCCTTCTGCTGGGCGGCCAGCGCGCGCTTGAAGCCGTCGCGCGCCTTCAGCCGCGCCCAGTAGGCGGCCGTCTGCGGCTGGAACTCCTTCGACAGGCCCAGCACTTCGGCCAGCATCAGCGCATAGCCGATGGTGACGTCGGCGGCCGTGAAACGACCGGCCGCCAGCCATTCATTGGCGAGAAGGTGGGCATCCAGCATGCGCAGTCGGCCGAGGAACCATTTGGCGTAGTCCTCGGCGACCTGCGGCTGGCGGCGCTCCGGCGGCTCGAAGCGCGCATAGCGCAGCACCAGCGTCTGCGGGAAGGTCAGCGTCGCGTCGCTATGATGCAGCCAGTTGAGCCAGAGGCCGAAATCCTTCTCGTCGGGCGTGACGGCAAGGGGCGTCGGGCCGTGCTTGATGGTGAGGTATTCGCAGATCGCGGCGGACTCGCTCATGCGCGTCTCGCCGTCGATCAGGAAGGGCACGGTGCCGAGCACGTTGATCTCGAAATACTCCTTCGCCGCGGCGCGCGGCGGGAAGGGCAGCACCTTCAGATCGTAGGGAAGCTGCATCTCCTCCAGCAGCCAGAGTGGCCGGAACGAGCGGGCGGAGAGGCAGTGATAGAGGGTGATCATCGGTTGCTCATGCCGGGCAGCGTGCCCATGGCCTTGGAGATGATGGACAGCATCACCTCGTCGGCGCCGCCGGCGATCGAGGTGAGGCGCGAGTCGCGGTAGTAGCGGGTGACGGGCGTCTCGTTCATGTAGCCCATGCCGCCCCAGTACTGCATGCAGCTGTCGCCGACCTCGCGGCCGAGCCGCCCGGCCTTGAGCTTCGCCATCGAGGCGAGCGTGGTCATGTCCTCGCCCGCGACAAGCTGCTCGGCGGCCCGATAGACGAGGGAGCGCAGCAGCTCCACTTCGGTCTTGAGTTCCGCAAGGCGGAAATGAACCACCTGATTGTCCAGGATCGAGCGGCCGAACGCCTTGCGGCCGCTCGTATACTCGATGGTCTGGTCGATGATCCGCTCGGCCGGCTTCAGCTTGGCCGCCGCCCCCCACAGCCGCTCCTCCTGGAACTGCATCATCTGGTAGGTGAAGCCCTTGCCCTCCTCGCCGACGCGGTTCTTCTTCGGCACGCGCACCTCGTCGAAGAAGATCTGCGCGGTGTCCGAGGAGCGCATGCCGAGCTTGTCGAGCGTGCGCGCGACGGTGACGCCCTTCTCCTTCATCGGCACGCAGATCAGCGACTTGTTGCGATGGACCGGGCCCTCGCCGGTATTGGCGAGGAGGCAGATCCAGTCGGCCTGCGCGCCGTTGGTGATCCACATCTTGCCGCCGGAAATGACGTAGTCGTCCCCGTCGGAGCGGGCGGTCGTCTTGACCGAGGCGACGTCGGAGCCCGCGCCCGGCTCCGAGACGCCGATGCAGGCGACATAGTCCCCGCTGATCGCGGGGGCGAGGAACTCGCGCCTGAGTTCGTCCGAGCCGAAACGGGCGAGCGCCGGCGTCGCCATGTCCGTCTGCACGCCGATGCCCATGGGCACGCCGCCGCAGGTGATGCCGCCGAGCTCCTCCGCCATCAGGATCGCGTAGGAATAATCGAGCCCCATGCCGCCATACTCGACCGGCTTGTTGAGGCCGAGAAGCCCGAGATCGCCCATCTTCTTGAACAGGTCGTGCGCGGGGAAGCGTCCGGCTTCCTCCCAGGCGTCGACGTTCGGGTTCACCTCGCTGGCGATGAATTTCTGGAGCGTCCGGCGGACCTCCTCGTGCTCGGCGGTGAACAGCATGGCGGATTCCGTCTGGTGATGGGGGCCTGCCGGCAAGGCTAGGGCCGACGCGGTCCCGTCTTCTTGCGTGAACTGGTCATGCCTCGGCGGGGTCGTTGCGGAAGATTTCGAGACGCCGGGAGCCGGAGAAGATCGCGCGCGGCTGGAGCCCGTAGAAGCGCCGGATCGAATGGGAGAAATGGGTCGAGTCCGGGTAGCCGATATCGAGGGCGAGATGCGCCATGTTGATCGTGGCGTTGGCGTAGTTGAGCAGGTGCCGCGCCCGCTTCCAGGCCCGCACGGCGCGGAAGGCGAACCCCGTCTCCTGCTTGAACAGATGCAGGAAGCGCGAGACCGACAGGTTCACTTCCCCTGCGCAGTCCGAGGCGGTCAGCGCGTCGCCGGGGCGGGCGTGCAGCATGGCGACGACGCGGGCGATGCGCGGGTCGATGTCGCGGCGCGCGAGCGGCGCGCCGAGCGCCACCCGGTCGAAGGCCTCCGTGGTCATCTCGTGCTTCAGGGGCGTCGCGCGGAGCGTCGCATAGGCGTCGCGGATGCGGCCGGCGAGGCGGGCTTCGTCGGTCGCGAGGGCCTCGGCCTGCAATTGCGCGAGCGCCGCCGCGTCCACCGTCTCCGGCTCGATCAGGATGCCGATGGCGTGCGGGTGTTCGCTCTCGATCGTATGCTCGGCATAGGCGGGCAGCACCGCGGCCTCGACCCATCGGCTCGGCTGTCCGGAGACCGTCAGGCACAGGCGGCCTTCCATCGAGGCGAAGAGGACGAAGGAACCGAGGGTGCGGCGTCGCGGCCGGCCGAGCAACCCGGCGTAGAAGACGCGGTCAGGGCCAACCAGCATGAACCGTTCGGAACAGGCGCCTGCCCCATCCATCGCGTTCTCCCCAAGCCGCATTCGACGGCCGTTTTTCTTGTCGTTTCACGCCACTATAGGCGTTGGCGCGTTGCACGCCAGCGTGCCGAACGGCCACGGGAGGCCCGTATGGCGGGCGTCGATCCGAAGGGGCTCCCGACTAGACGAAAGTTGACACGGGTGGCAGCCATGCGGGCAGGGCATTGCTGATTTGCCCCGGCATCAGGCTTATGGCCCCTCCGCTGAACTGTGCCGGGAATCCGGCTTTTCGCTTCTGAGGAGGAGCCCCGATGAAACGCCGCAATTTCCTGGCCGCTTCCACCGCCGGCCTCGCTGCTGCCGCTGTCGCCGCGCCGGCCGTCGCCCAGTCCGCGCCCGAGGTGAAGTGGCGCCTGACCTCGTCCTTCCCGAAGTCGCTCGACACCATCTTCGGCGCCGCGGACACCATCTCCAAGCAGGTCGCGGAGATGACCGACAACAAGTTCCAGATCCAGGTCTTCGCCGCCGGTGAGATCGTTCCCGGCCTGCAGGCCCTCGACGCGGTGTCGAATGCCACCGTCGAGATGTGCCACACCTGCTCGTACTATTATGTCGGCAAGGACCCGACCTTCGCGATCGGCACGGCCGTTCCCTTCGGCCTCAATGCCCGCCAGATGAACGCCTGGCTGATCCAGGGCGGCGGCAACGAGCTGTTCAACGAGTTCTACAAGAAGTTCAACATCCACGCGATCCCGGCCGGCAACACGGGCGCCCAGATGGGCGGCTGGTTCCGCAAGGAGATCAAGACCGTTGCCGATCTCAGCGGCCTGAAGATGCGCATCGCCGGCATCACCGGCCAGGTGATGGCGAAGCTCGGCGTCGTGCCGCAGCAGGTCGCCGGCGGCGACATCTACCCGGCTCTGGAAAAGGGCACGATCGACGCGGCGGAGTGGGTCGGCCCCTACGACGACGAGAAGCTCGGCTTCAACAAGGTCGCGCCGTTCTACTACTATCCCGGCTGGTGGGAGGGTGGCCCGACGGTTCACGCCTTCATCAACTCGGAGAAGTGGAACGCCCTGCCGAAGACCTATCAGGCGGCCCTGACCAATGCCTGCGCCAGCGCCAACCAGGTCATGCCGGCCAAGTACGACCTGCAGAACCCGGCCGCCCTGCGCCGCCTGGTGGCCGCCGGCACGCAGCTCCGCCCCTTCCCGCAGGAGGTGATGGAAGCCGCGTTCAACGCGACCAACGAGCTCTATGCCGAGATCTCCGCGAAGAACGCCGACTTCAAGAAGATCATCGAGTCCATGCAGGCGAGCCGCAACGAGCAGTATCTCTGGTGGCAGGTCGCCGAGTTCACCTACGACGCCTTCATGATCCGCGCCCGCGCCCGCGCGACGCGCTGATCGGAACTTCAGTTCCACGGGTGGAGGGCCGCGCGACGAGCGCGGCCCTTTGCTTTTGGGGCCTCCGCAAGGGGTGCGACAGCGGAAGGGAGCCCTGCCGGAAAAACGGGGCTCGGCTCTGGCTTTTTGTCCCGGAATGGTGGCAGGTTCTGCGCCCCATCTCCGAATTCGGCATGATCGGGGCCATAAAGCGCGTTTGGAGGACGAAGGCGATGTCGAACAACCTGAAATTCTACATCAACGGCGAGTGGGTTGCGCCGACCGGCAGCGCGACCATCGACGTGATCGACCCGTCCACCGAGGAGGCTTTCGCCACCATCGCGCTCGGCACCGAGGCCGACGTGGACAAGGCGGTGAAGGCCGCGCGCGAAGCCTTCAAGACCTTCTCGCAGACCACCAAGGAAGAGCGCCTCGCGCTGATGCGCAAGGTCGCCGAGGCCTACAAGGCGCGCTATGCCGACATCGCCGATGCGCTGTCGAAGGAGATGGGCGCACCGAAGAAGCTCGCGCACACGGCGCAGGCCGGCATGGGCACGGCCCATCTCGCCAAGATGATCGAGACGCTCGAGAACTTCGAGTTCGAGGAATTGCGCGGCTCGACCCTGATCGCCAAGGAGGCGATCGGCGTCGTCGGCATGATCACGCCGTGGAACTGGCCGATCAACCAGATCATGTGCAAGGTCGCCCCGGCGCTTGCCGCCGGCTGCACCATGGTCCTGAAGCCGTCCGAAGTGGCGCCGATCAACGCCATCATCTTCGCCGAGGTCATGCATGCCGCCGGCGTGCCGAAGGGCGTGTTCAACCTCGTCAACGGCGATGGGCCGACCGTGGGCGAGGCGATTGCCCGCCATCCCGGCGTCGACATGGTCTCGTTCACCGGCTCGACCCGCGCCGGCATCCTCGTCGCCAAGGCGGCGGCCGATACCGTCAAGCGCGTCCATCAGGAGCTCGGCGGCAAGTCGGCCAACATCATCCTGCCCGATGCCGACCTCGCCAAGGCGGTGAAGCTCGGCGTCGAGGGCATGATGCGCAATTCCGGCCAGTCCTGTAACGCTCCGACCCGCATGTTCGTGCCGGCCGACAGGCACGACGAAGC
Source organism: Phreatobacter sp. (assembly GCF_016793595.1). Lineage (GTDB taxonomy): Bacteria > Pseudomonadota > Alphaproteobacteria > Rhizobiales > Phreatobacteraceae > Phreatobacter. Next base: position 218,617 of record NZ_JAEULY010000015.1, on the reverse strand, counting down.
CAAGCAGGTCGCCAAGGAGACCGCCGAGAAGCTGAAGGTCGGTTCGCCGACGCTCGACGACACCTGGATGGGTCCGGTGGTCAGCGAGATTCAGTACAACAAGATCCAGAAGCTGATCGAGGCGGGGATCAAGGAAGGCGCGGAGCTCGTCACCGGCGGTCCCGGCCGCCCGGAGGAGCTGAACCGCGGCTACTACGTGCGCCCGACCGTCTTCGCCGGCGTCACCGACGACATGACCATCGCGCGCGAGGAAATCTTCGGGCCGGTGCTGTCGATCCTGCCCTACAAGAGCGAGGACGAGATCGTCGACCGCGCCAACGACACGCCCTACGGGCTTGCCTCCTACGTGCAGTCGGGCTCCATCGACAAGGCGCGCAAGCTCGCCTCGAAGATGCGGTCGGGCAACGTCTACATCAACTATCCCGCCTGGGACGGCGGCGCGCCCTTCGGCGGCTACAAGCAGTCCGGCAACGGCCGCGAATATGCCGATTTCGGCCTCGAGGAATTCCTCGAGATCAAGGGCACGGTCGGCTACGGCGCCGCCTGAGCCTTTCGCCCTGAGAGTATCTGATTCCGGGCGGCCTCGTGCCGCCCGGTTTCGTTTCGGGGTGCCTCAGACAGTCTCGCCCGCGATGGTCCACAGCCTGTCGATGTCGAGATGAGCCGCGAGGTGGTCGGCGAAGCGGTCAAGCACCGCGTCGACCATGGCCTCATAGGCGAGGTTGCTGGTCTCCGCACCCAGTGCCGACAGGAACGCCCGGCGCATGCCGTCATCTGCAAACAGGCCGTGGACATAGGTTCCCGCGACCCGGCCATCCGCCGAGACCGCGCCGTCGCCTCGTCCGTCCGACAGCATTGCGAAGGGCCGCGCACAGTCCTCGCCCGTCGTGACGCCGAGATGCATCTCATAGCCGGAGAAGGCCGCGCCGCCGGCCGTGCCCGTCACCGCGACGAGGCTCTTGTCGCCGGTCAGCACGGTATCGGCGGCGATGAGGCCGAGGCCCGGTACCGTGCGCGCTGCCCCCTCGATGCCGTTGGGGTCCGCGATGGTCCGCCCAAGCATCTGGTAGCCGCCGCAAATGCCGAGCACCCGCCCGCCGCGCCTGACATGAGCGGCGATGTCGATGTCCCAGCCCTGCTCACGCAGGAACAGAAGGTCGTCAATGGTGGTCTTCGACCCCGGCAGCAGCACCAGCGCCGCCTCGGCCGGAAGCGGCTGGCCGGCCTCGATGAGCCGCACCTCCACGCCGGCCTCGGCCTTGAGCGGGTCGAGATCGTCGAAATTGGCGATGCGCGGCATGACCGGCACGGCGATCACCGGGCTCCCCGCGCGCGCTTCGCCGAACCCGGCCCTGAGGCCGAGAATGTCCTCGGCCGGCAGGCGCGCGGCGTCGGGGAAATGCGGCACAAGTCCGATGGCGGTCCAGCCGGTGCGTTCGGCAACGAAATGCATGCCATCCGCGAACAGCGCGGGATCACCCCGGAAGCGGTTGACGATGAAGCCGTGGACCAAAGCCGCATCCTCCGGCGAAATCACCGCCTTCGTGCCGACGAGGCTCGCAATCACGCCGCCCCTGTCGATGTCGCCGACGAGCACGACCGGCACGCGCGCGGCTTCGGCAAAGCCCATATTGGCGATGTCGCGCGCGCGCAGATTGACCTCCGAGGCCGAGCCGGCGCCTTCGACCAGCATCAGATCGGCTTCTGCCGAAAGGCGCGCGTAGGAATCGAGCACCGCTTCCAAGAGGCGCGGCTTCCAGTCCTGAAATTCCCGCGCTTTCGCCGCGCCGACCCGCTTGCCCTGCACGATGACCTGCGAGCCAACCTCGCTCTGCGGCTTCAGGAGCACCGGGTTCATGTGAACGCTGGGCGCGATACCCGCCGCGCGCGCCTGCAGCGCCTGTGCCCGGCCGATCTCGCCGCCATCGGCGGTCACCGCCGCGTTGTTGGACATGTTCTGCGGCTTGAACGGCCGGACCTTCAGGCCGCGCCGCGCGAACAGGCGCGCCAGCCCCGCCACCAGCAGCGACTTGCCGACGTCGGAGCCGGTGCCCTGGATCATCAGGCGGCGCGTCATGATCTAGAACTCGATGCCCTTCTGCGCCTTCACCCCGGCGGCGAAATGGTGCTTCACCTGCCCCATCTCGGTGACGAGGTCGGCGGCCTCGATCAGTTCCGGCTTGGCGTTCCGCCCCGTCACGACGACATGCAGGCCGTCTCGCCGGTTCTTCAGCGTCTCCACGACCTCCGCCAGCGGCAGGTAGTCGTAGCGCAGCGCGATGTTCATTTCGTCCAGCACGAGGAGGCCGATGGTCGGGTCGGCCATCAGTTCCTTCGCCTTGTCGAAGGCGCGCGTGGCGGCGGCGATGTCGCGGGCCTTGTCCTGCGTCTCCCAGGTGAAACCCTCGCCCATGGAATGCCAGGCGATGCGCTCGCCGAAAGCCTCCAGCGCGCGTCGCTCGCCGGTGTCCCATGCGCCCTTGATGAACTGCACGACGCCGACGCGCCAGCCATGGCCGAGCGCCCTGAGGATCAGCCCGAAGGCCGCCGTCGACTTGCCCTTGCCCGGCCCCGTATTGACGATCAGCAGGCCCTTCTCGAGGGTTTTCGAGGCGACCTCGGCGTCCTGCACCGCCTTGCGCTTCTCCATCTTGGCCTTGTGGCGCGCGGCCTCGTCGGTTTCCGTCGTCATCGCCGCCTCACTTCACCCGCATCGGGATTCCCGCGACCACCAGAACCACGCGGTCCGCGATGGCCGCAAGCTCCTGATGCAGCCGCCCGGCCTCGTCGCGGAACCGGCGCGCCAGCGCGTTCTCCGGTACGATGCCGAAGCCGACCTCGTTCGACACCAGCACCAGCGGGCCGGCCGCGCGCCGGCAGGCATCGACAAGACCGGCGCGCTCAGTGGTCATGTCACGTTCCGCCAGCATGACATTGGTCAGCCAGAGCGTCAGGCAATCCACCAGGACGGGCGTGTTGCCATGGGCCGATATCGTTGCGGCAAGCTCCAGCGGCGCGTCCACCGTGCGCCAGCTGTCGCTGCGCCGCGCCCTGTGCTCGGCGATGCGCGCGCGCATCTCGTCGTCCCATCCCTGCGCCGTCGCGACATAGGTCCACGGGGCCGTTTCGGCCTCGATCAGCGCTTCGGCGTGGCGGCTCTTGCCGGAGCGCGCGCCGCCGAGGACGAGGGTCATGCGGGGAAGGGGCAAGGGGTCTGGTCCGGCTTCGGTCGAAGGGCATCCATTGCAAATGCCGGCGCGGGCCGATAGTCCTACGGGCGACGGTGCCGCCTTCAAGGGCGGTGAAAAGGGAACATGGTGAGACACCATGGCTGCCCCCGCAACTGTAAGCGGTGATCCGCGCGCCACACGCCACTGGGCGGCAAGACCCGGGAAGGCGGCGCACGGAGAAGACCCGCGAGCCAGGAGACCTGCCGTCAACAGTGCTTCTCATGGGCCCATCGGACGGGGTGTTCCGCTGGCGGCTGTGTCCGGGTGATTCCCGGCTCCGTCCTTGGGAGCTTCGCCGGCATCTCGCCGGCCGTGACCGACGGAGAAGGCCCATGACGTGCTTGCGCGGCACTCGGACCCACACGTGGCGGATGCGGTGAGCCGCGCGCCATGACGACAGCCACCCAACCCGCTCCCGCCACCGGGCCGACCGCCGAACCCCCCGGGGCGATCCGCCTGATGGTCTGCACCACCTGTCGCGCGTCGGGCGCTGATCCCGACGCGCCGCGTCCGGGCGCGCGCCTCCATGCCGCGCTTGAGGATGCCATCGCCGCCGATCCCGCGCTCGCGCACCTGTCCGTCGAGCCGGTCGAATGCCTGTCGGTCTGCAAGCGGCCCTGCACGGTCGCTATCTCGGGGCCGGACCGCTGGACCTATGTCTATGGCGACCTCGACCCCGACACGGCCGCAGCCACGCTGATCGGCTTCGCCGGCCAGTATCGCGCCACCGGCGACGGCATCGTCACCTGGCGCGAGCGCCCCGACATCATCCGCAAGGGCGTCGTCGCCCGCATTCCCCCGCTTCGCTGACCGAGACCGCCATGACCGCCGCAAGCACCTCTCTTTCGAAAGTTCCCTGCACCATCGTCACCGGCTTCCTCGGCGCGGGGAAGACCACTCTCGTCCGTCACCTGCTGCAGAATGCCGGCGGGCGGCGCATCGCCGTGCTCGTCAACGAGTTCGGCGATCTCGGCTTCGACGGCTCCTTCATCGCCGGCTGCGGCATCGAGGGCTGCACGGCGGAGGACATCGTCGAACTGCCCAACGGCTGCATCTGCTGCACGGTGGCCGACGACTTCGTGCCGGCGCTGGAGAAGCTCCTGAACCGGCCGAATCCGCCAGAGCATATCCTGATCGAGACTTCCGGCCTCGCCTTGCCGAAGCCGCTGGTCAGCGCCTTCAACTGGCCGGCCATCCGCGCGCGTGTCACGGTCGACGGCGTCATCGCCGTGGTCGACGGCCCGGCTGTGGCCGATGGCACCTTCGCCGACGATCCGGAGGCGCTCGCCGCGCAGCGCGCCGACGATGTCGCGGTCGATCACGACAACCCGCTGGAGGAGGTGTTCGAGGACCAGATCCTCTGCGCCGACCTGATCCTGCTCAACAAGTCGGATGCCATCGACCTCGACACCCGCAACCGGGTGAAGCACGAGATCAACCAGCACCTGCCCAAGGCGATCAAGATCGTCGAGACGGCGCATGGCGCGGTCGAACCCGCTCTGGTCATCGGCCTTGGCGCGGCGGCGGAGGCCGATCTCGCCGCGCGCCCCTCGCATCACGAGAGCGAGGCAGACCACGACCATGACGATTTCGACAGCGAGGCCTTCCCGCTGCCGAAGGTGGCCGCTCCCGAGGAGCTTGCCGCGCGCGTCGCCAAGGCGGCGGAAGCCGCCGGCGTGCTGCGCCTGAAGGGCTTCTCGGCGGTGGGCGACAAGCCGATGCGCCTCGTCGTGCAGGGCGTCGGCCGGCGCGTCTCGCACCATTACGACCGCGCCTGGACACCGGGCGAGGACCGCGCCGGCCGGCTGGTCGTGATCGGCCTCAAGGGCTTCGACCGCGACGCGGTTGCCGCCGCGCTCGTCGGCTGAGGGAGACGCGTCGCCCGATGCACCTCCTGCCCGCCACGACCGTCACGCTGGACGAGGCCGACGCCGCCGTCGACCTCGCCCTGCCGCCCGGCGACGTGGTGGTGCTGTCCTTCTCGGACAGCGAGCTGTCGGCGCTGGCGGCCGTCGCGCGCGGGTGTGGCCTCGAGGTGCGGCTGGCAAGCCTGCGCCGTCTGCGGCACCCGCTCTCGGTCGACCTGCTGATCGAAAAGACGGTCGCGCGATCGCGCTTCGTCGTGGTCCGCTGCCTCGGCGGGCTGGACTACTGGCGCTATGGCATCGAGCAACTCTCCGCCGCCTGCCGCGCCGCCGGCATTCCGCTCGCGGTGCTTCCGGGCGACGACCGCGACGACATCAGGCTCGCCGGCTATGGCACCGTTGCTCCCGATCTGGCGGATGCCCTCCTCGCTTATTTCCGTGCGGGCGGTGGGCTCGGCAATATGGACGGCTTCCTTGCCCGAATAGGGCAGGCGCTGGGCGCGCCGCGGTGCGTGCCGCCGCCTGTGCCCATGCCGACCTTGTTCGCCGTCTCCAACGGCGCTCCGCAGGATGCGCGCGCAGTCCTCGATGGACTGCCGCCGGACCGCCCGCTCGCGCTCGTGCTGATCTATCGCTCCGCCGTCGCGGCCGGCGACACTGCCCTTTCGGTTGCGCTGGAAGCAGCTTTGGTTCAGCGCGGCCTCGCGCCGCTGGTCATCGCGCTCACCAGCCTCAAGGATCCTGCCGCCACCGCGCCGCTGGCCGAACTCATCGCGGCGCGCCGCCCGACTGTGATCGTCACGACGACCGCCTTCTCGGCGCGCGACGGCGATGGCTTCGTGCTGGATGCGGCCGACTGCCCGATCCTGCAGGCCGTGCCGGTGGGCAGTCCGCGCGATGCATGGGAAGCCTCGCCGCGCGGGCTCTCGGCGGCGGACCTTGCGATGCAGATGGCGCTGCCGGAATTCGACGGCCGCATCGGCGGCATTCCCGTCGCCTTCAAGGCCGACGAGGACTATGCCGGCGGCTTCGCCGGACGCTCTTTCGTGCCCGACCCCGAGGGCATCGATCACCTCGCGTCACTGGCCGCGCGCTGGGTGGCGCTCGCCGCGAAACCGCGAGACAAGCGGCGCGTCGCCATGGTGCTGACCGACTATCCCGCGCGCGGCGGCCGCGTGGGCTTCGCGGTCGGGCTCGACACGCCGGCGAGCGTCGCATCCATCCGCGATATTCTTCATGTAGCCGGCTATGCAGTCGGTGATCCGATCGCGCCGGATGTCGTCATGCCCGCGCTCGCGGGTGGGCATGAGGCGCTCGAACTGCCGCTTGCCGACTATCGCATCTTCCTTGACGCGCTGCCGTTTGAAGCGCGGAGCGCCCTGACGGAGGCGCACGGCGCGCCTGAAGCCGACCCCGCTTTCCGCGATGGTCTGTTCCGCTTCGGCGTCTTGCGGCTCGGCAACCTCATCGTCGCGCTTCAGCCCGCGCGCGATCCATCCGCCGACCGCAAGGCCGCCTATCACGATCCCGACGTGCCGCCCGGGCACGGCTATCTCGCCTTCTATGCGGCCTTGCGATCTGCCGAGGGTATCGACGCGCTGATCCATCTCGGCACGCACGGCACGACCGAATGGCTACCGGGCAAGGCCGTCGCGCTGTCGGCGTCCTGCTGGCCCCGCCTCGTCGTCGGCAGCGTGCCGGTGATCTATCCTTATATCGTCGACGATCCCGGCGAGGCTGGCCCCGCGAAGCGGCGGCTGTCGGCCGTCACGCTCGGCCATCTGCCGCCGCCGCTCGCCACGGCCGGGCCGGGGCCGGCGGCCGGGCTGCTGCGTGAGCTGGTCGAGGAATATTCTGCGGCGCAGGTGCTCGACCCGCGCCGCGCCGACCTTGTCGCCCGCGACATCCGCGACCGCGCCGAGGCGAACGGCCTCGCATCGGCCTGCGGCGTCACCCGCGACATGCCGATGGCCGATGCGCTCACCGCGCTCGACGCCCATCTCTGTGATCTCGCGGAATTGCCGTTCCGCGACGGCCTGCATGTCTTCGGGCGCGTGGCGCGCGACGAGGTCTCGTCGGCGGGCGAGCGCGCCGGGCTGCTGGCGGCCCTCGACGGCCGCTTCGTCGCGCCCGGCCCCTCTGGATCGCCCCATCGCGGCCGGGCCGACGTGCTGCCGACCGGCCGCAATCTCGCTACCCTCGATCCGCGCGCCATTCCGACCCGCGCCGCCGCCGCGCTCGGCGCGCGCGCCGCCCGTGCGGTGCTGGATCGCCATCTGCAAGACCAGGGCGACTGGCCGCGCCGTATCGTGATGGATCTCTGGGCCTCGCCGACGCTGCGCTCCGGTGGCGAGGATGCCGCCCACGCCATGGCGCTGATGGGCGCGGTGCCGGCCTGGGACGCGGCGTCGACCCGCGTCACCGGCTTCACCATCTTGCCGCAGGCGCGGCTCGACCATCCGCGCATCGACGTGACGCTGCGCATATCCGGCGCGTTTCGCGACACTTTCCCCGATCTGATCGCGCTGCTCGATTCCTGCGCGCGCGCCATCGCGGCTCTCGACGAGGACGATATCGTCAACGAGCCTGCCGCCGCCCGCCGTCGCGGCGAGGATGGCGCCCGCATCTTCGGCGCGGCCCCCGGCCGCTTCGGCGCGGGCGTGGCGAAGACCGCGCTCGATACGGACTGGCGGGATCGCGCCGACCTCGGAGCAACCTACCTCGCCTCTGCCAGCCATTCTTATGGAGGCGCGGGCGGCGAGGGCATCCGCAGCGACGCCTTCGCCGCGCGCGTCCGCGGCGCAGAGGCCTTCGTCCATGTCTCGGACACCGCTGGCCGCGACATTCTCGAAGCGTCGTCGGGCGCCGATCTGATCGGCGGCTTCGCGGCGGCGGCGGCAAGCCTTGGCGTTACGCCGCGCGCATACAGTCTCGACACTTCCGATCCCGAAAAGCCGCGCGGCCGGACGCTTGCCGAGGATATCTCGCGCGTCGTCCATGGCCGCCTTGCCAATCCCGGCTGGATCGACGGGCAGCTGCGGCATGGCTGGCGCGGCGCGGCGGAACTCGCGGAGGCGCTCGACAGCCTGTTCGTCTTCGCGGCGACCTCCGACGCCGTACCGTCGGGCCATTTCGACACGCTGTTTACGGCATGGCTGGGCGATGCCGTGGTCGCGGGTCGTCTCGAACGGGCCAACCGGCCGGCGCTGGACGCCATCCGCGCGCGCTTCGCCGAGGCGCGGCGACGCGAACTCTGGATCAGCCGGCTCAATTCCATCGACGCGCTATTGGCCATCTCGCCGCGCGAGGCTGCCGAATGATCCGGACGAACGCCGCCCTGCGTCGCGGCTGGTGCCCCGGCGCGCTGCGTCCCATGGAAACCGGCGACGGCTGGCTGGTGCGTCTGCATCCGCGCGGCGGCAGGCTCTCGGTGGACGACCTCCGCCGCATCGCCGATCTCGCGCGCCGCCACGGCAGCGGCCTCATCGACATCACCGCGCGCGGCAACCTGCAGCTTCGCGGCGTGCGGCCGGAGACGCATGGGCCGCTGGTCGAGGAGCTTCTGGCCACGGGCCTTGCGGATGCGGACGAGGGCGACGGGCCGCGGCGGCTGGTTCTGGCCTCGCCGCTGGCCGGCCGCCAGGCGGGTGAGGCCGTCGATGCCGCGCGGCTCGCGGAAGGGATCGAGGCGGCCTGCGCGGACCTGACCGGCCTGCCGGCCAAGGCGCTGGTCGTGGTCGATGGCGGCGGTCTGCCGCTCGAGGATATCGCAGCGGATCTGCGCCTTCATGCGGATGCGGCGGGCGCGCTGGTGATCGCGCTGCCGGATGGACGCTGGATCGGCAGCGTGGCCCCCGCCGAAGCGCCCGCCGCCGTGCGGGCCCTGCTGGCGCCGCTGGCCGAGGCGCACCGCCGCGAGCCGGGCCGTTTTCGGCGCCTGCGGGACCTGCCCGGCGAAGCGCTGGAGCCGGAGGCCGCAGCGCTCGGCCTGCATCCCGTCGACGCCCCCGTCAGGCGCCCCGCCGCGCCGCGCGCCGGCATCGTGCCCGAGCGTGGCGGAGCCTTCGCGGTGATGGCCGCCGCGCCTTTCGGCCGCCTCGATGCTGCGCAGCTGGATGCCGTCGCGGCCGTGGCGCGGAGCCACGCCGCCCATGACATCCGCACGACGCCGTGGCGTGGCTTGTCGCTGACCGGCCTTGTCGACCCCGCCGCGACGCTGGCCGCGCTCGCCGGCATCGGGCTGATCGCCGACCCCGCCGACCCGCGTCTCGCCGTCCATGCCTGTCCCGGTGCGCCCGCATGTCTACGCGGGGAAGCTCCCGCGCAGGCCGACGCCACGCGTCTCGCCATGGCCGCAGCCGGCCGCATCGCGGGCGGCCTGACCCTTCACGTCTCCGGCTGCGCCAAGGGCTGCGCCCATCCCGGCCGGGCCGGCGTGACGCTGGTCGGGCAGGGCGGCGGCTATGGATTGGTGCTTGACGGGACAGCCTCCGATCCCGCCCATGGCCGCTTCGCCGCGGACATCCTCGCCCGCCTGCTTGCCGCGCCCGGCGATCTCGCCTTCACATCCGTTCCGGACACCGTCTCGCCATGACCGCCGACGCCGCCACCCGCTCCGATTATCTGCGCGACGGCGCGGCGATCTACGCGCGCTCCTTCGCGATGATCCGCGCCGAGGCGGACCTGTCGCGATTCAGCGGAACCGCCGAGCGGGTCGTGGTGCGCATGATCCATGCCTGCGGCATGACCGACCTGCCGGCGGATGTCGAGATGTCTGCCGATTTCGCCGCCGTGGCCGAGGCGGCGCTCGCCGCCGGCGCGTCGATCCTCTGCGACGCCAGGATGGTCGCCTACGGCATCACCCGCGCGCGCCTTCCGGCCGCGAACGAGGTTCTCTGCACCCTCGACGATCCACGCGTGCCGGGCCTTGCGGAGGCCATGGGCACAACCCGCTCGGCGGCGGCCATGGAGCTCTGGCGTGAGCGGCTTGCGGGCAGCCTCGTCGTTGTCGGCAATGCGCCGACCTCGCTGTTCCGCCTGCTCGACATGCTTGACGACGGCGCGCCGAGGCCGGCCGCCGTCATAGGCATTCCCGTCGGCTTCGTCGGCGCGGCGGAATCGAAGGAGGCGCTGGCGAAGGACGGGCGCGTGCCCTTTCTCGTCGTTCATGGCCGGCGCGGCGGCTCGGCCATGGCTGCGGCCGCCGTCAACGCGCTCGCCAGCGTGAAGGAGTGAGTGCGGTGACGCTTGGTCCCAGCTTCTACGGTGTCGGCCTCGGCCCGGGCGATCCGGGCTACGTGACCGTGCGCGCCCGCGACGTGCTGGCGACGGCCGACCGCCTGGTTCATTTCTGCCGGAAGGGCCAGCGCGGCAATGCCCGCACCATCGCCGACCACATCATCGGCGCCGATCCCGCCCGCGAGATCGCGCTGGTCTATCCGGTCACGACCGAAGCGCCGGTGGCGGATGCCGCCTATGCCGGGCCCATCGCCGCCTTCTACGCGGAATCCGCGGCGCTGCTGGCGGCAGAGGCCGAGGCCGGCCGCGTCGTCGCCATCCTCTGCGAGGGCGACCCCTTCTTCTACGGCTCGCTGATGCATCTGTGGCGAAGGCTGGCGCCGCGCTTCCCCTTCGAGGTGATCCCCGGCATCTCCGGCATGTCCGGCGCCTGGACGCTGGCCGAAGCGCCGATCACCTGGGGTGACGATGTGCTGACCGTCCTGCCTGGCACGCTGCCCGAACAGGATCTCGCCCGTCGCCTGAAGGACACAGACGCCGCCGTGGTGATGAAGCTCGGCCGCAACCTGCCCAAGGTGCGCCGCGCGCTGGAGGCCGCGGGCCTCGTCGGCCGCGCCATCTATGTCGAGCGCGCGACCATGGCCGCGCAGAAGATCCTGCCGCTGGCCGAGAAGACCGACGATGAGGCGCCCTATTTCTCGATGATCCTCGTGCCGGGCGAGGGGCGGCGGCTGTGACCGGCTCCCTTACCGTCATCGGCCTCGGCCCCGGCGATCCGCGCTGGCTGACGCCAGCCGCAACCGCCGCTCTCGATGCCGCGACCGACCTCGTCGGTTATGGCCCCTATGTCGGCCGCGTAGCCGAGCGTGCCGGCCTCGTGCGCCATGCATCCGACAACCGCGTCGAGCTGGACCGTGCCCGCCATGCACTGGATCTCGCGGCCGCCGGCCGCGCCGTGGCCGTCGTCTCGGGCGGCGACCCCGGTGTCTTCGCCATGGCGGCGGCGGTCTTCGAGGCGCTGGAGGATGCGCGGCCGGAATGGGCTTCCGTCGACATTCGCGTCGAGCCGGGCATTACCGCTGTGCTGGCAGCGGCTGCGAAGCTCGGCGCGCCGCTCGGCGGCGACTTCGCGGTGATGTCGCTCTCCGACAACCTGAAGCCCTGGGATGTGGTGACGCGCCGGCTGGAAGCCGCGCTGGCGGCCGATTTCGTCGTGGCGCTCTACAACCCGATCTCGAAGGCCCGGCCGTGGCAGCTCGGCGAGGCGCTGAAGCTCGCCGGTCGCCACCGCGCGGCCGATGCGCCCGTCGCCTTCGCCCGCGCCATCGGCCGCGCGGACGAGGCCATCCGCGTCCTGCCGCTCGCGGAAGCGGAAATGGCGGCGACCACGGCCGACATGGCGACACTGGTGCTGATCGGCGCTTCCGGGACCCGAACCGTCGGCGGCGCCGATGGCAGGCGCTTCCTCTACACGCCCCGTTCGGTCGGGAGGATGCCGTGATCCTTCAGCCAGCCGACGGCCGCCTCCACCGTCTCGACCACGGGCACGCCGGGCTTCGCCGGCCGGGCCACCATCACGACGGCAATCCCGAGCGCGCGCGCGGCGGCAAGCTTCGCTTCGGTCGCCGAGCCGCCGGCATTCTTGGCGACGACGGTGTCGATGGCCGCGCTGCGCATCAGGTCGATTTCGTCGGCCAGCGCGAAGGGGCCGCGCGCGCGGATCACCGTCAGATCCGGCAGACCGTGGCCGGCTTTCGGCTCATCGATCATCCGCGCGAGGTAATGATGCTGCGGGGCGGCGGCGAAGGCGGCAAGCTCCTGCCGGCCGATGGTCAGCAGCACCCGTTTCGGTTCGCGCCCCAGGGCAAGCGCGGCGGTCGCCATGTCCGGCACATCGAGCCAGCGGTCGCCGGCAACGGGCGCCCATTCCGGCCGGCGCAGCGCGACCAGATTCACGCCGGCGGCGCGGCAGGCGGTCTCGGCGTTGAACGGCATGATCGCGGCGAAGGGGTGGGTCGCATCGACCACGGCCTTCACGCCGCTGTCGCGCAGGAATGCGGCAAGTCCGGTCGCGCCGCCGAAGCCGCCGACGCGCATGGGCAGGGCGAGCGGAAGCGGCGCGGATGTGCGCCCCGCGAGCGAAACCAGCGCGGGCACGTCCGGCATGGCGGCGACCTGTGCGGCGAGCGCGGCAGCCTCGCTCGTGCCGCCGAGGATCAGCAGCGCGATCTGATGTCCGCCGGTGTCGGTCGGGGGGCTCGCCATGGCTGACTTGTCGCGGAACGAAGCGCCCCTGTCGAGCGCGGCGATCGCGCCGTGGCTCATCGTCATCGGCATCGGCGAGGACGGTCGCGCCGGTCTCTCGGCGGCGGCGCTCCATGCGCTTGCCGATGCCGAGCTGGTCGTCGGCGGCAAGCGCCATCTCGATCTCGTCGCGCCTCTTGCGGGTGAGACGCTCGCCTGGCCGAGCCCGATCCATGATGCCTTCCCGGCCATCACGGCGCGGCGCGGCGGCAAGGTCGTGGTGCTCGCGAGCGGCGATCCCTTCCACTATGGCGTCGGCGTCCAGCTTGCCGCCCTCGTGCCGCCGGCCGAGATGCGCGTCATCCCGCAACCTTCCGCCTTCGCGCTCGCCTGCGCGCGGCTCGGCTGGGCCCAGCAGGATTGCGCCCTCGTCTCGCTGCACGGCCGCGCGCTGGAGCGCATCGTGCCGCATCTCCAGCCCGGCGCGCGCATCCTCGCTCTGTCGTGGGACGGCGCGACGCCCCGGAAGCTCGCCGCGCTGCTCGCCGCGCGCGGCATGGGCCGGTCGAGCCTGACGGTTCTCGAAGCCATGGGCGGGCCGCGCGAGCGCCTGCGCATTGCGCGCGCGGACGCCTTCGACCTGTCCGGCATCGACCCGCTCAACCTCGTCGCCGTCGAGGTCGTGGCGGATCGCGACGCGCGGGTGGTGCCGCTGGCCGTCGGGCTCGACGACGATTGGTTCGAGAATGACGGCCAGATCACCAAAGCCGAGATCAGGGCGGTGACGCTGGCGGCGCTGGCCCCCGGCGCCGGCGAACTGCTCTGGGATGTCGGCGCGGGCTCGGGTTCGATCGGCATCGAATGGTGCCTGCGTCACCCGGCGAATCGCGCGATTGCCATCGAAGCCCACGCCGAGCGCGCCGCTCGTGTTGGTCGCAACGCGCTGGCGCTGGGCGGGCTGGCCGTCATGGTGATCGAGGGCCGCGCGCCGGAGGCGCTGGCCGGCCTGGAACCGCCACATGCGGTCTTCATCGGCGGCGGTATTGCCGATCCCGCGATGTTCGATGCCTGCTGGCAGGCGCTCAGGCCGGGCGGGCGGCTGGTCGTCAATGCCGTGACGCTGGAGGGCGAGGCCCGCCTCGCCGCCCTGTTCGCCGAGTATGGCGGGACCATGCGCCGCATCGGCATCGAGCGACTGGGTGCGGTCGGCGGCAAGCATGGCTGGCGCCCGGCCATGGCGGTGACGCAATGGCGCGTGGTGAAGCCATGAGTCGCGGGTCAGGCATGATCGCGGCGGGCATCGGCCTTCGTCCCGGCACGGACGAGAAGGATATCCGCGCCTGCCTCGACCTCGCGCTCGCGCGCCTCGACCTCGCCATGGATTCCATCGGCTGTCTGGCGACGGCTGCCGCGCGCGCCGCCGAGCCGGGCCTGACCAGGCTCGCCATGGCCCTCGGGGTGCCGGTGGTCGCGATTCCCGATGAGGCCCTGCGCGGCGAGGATGCCGGCTGCGCCACCCGCTCCACCCGTGTCGTCGCCCTCTATGGCGTCGGCTCCGTGGCCGAGGCCGCCGCGCTTGCCGCCGCCGGGCCGCGGGCGAACCTCGTCCTTCCCCGCATTTCCCTCGGCCGCGTCACATGCGCGCTGGCGCGCGGAGCCTCTTCATGACGGTTCATTTCATCGGCGCCGGCCCCGGCGCGCCCGACCTCATCACCGTGCGCGGGCGCGACCTTGTCGCCGCCTCGCCGGTCTGCCTCTACGCGGGGTCGCTGGTGCCACCAGAAATCCTCGGCTGGTGCCCGCCCGGCGCACGCATCGTCGATACCGCGCCGCTGGACCTCGACGCCATCATGGCCGAGATCGAAGCGGCCCACCGCGCTGGCCAGGATGTCGCGCGGCTCCATTCCGGCGATCTCTCGATCTGGAGCGCCATGGGCGAGCAGCTTCGCCGGCTCGACGCGCTCGGCATTGCCTACACGGTGACGCCGGGCGTGCCGGCCTTCTCCGCCGCCGCCGCGACCCTCGCCCGCGAACTGACGCTCCCCGAGATCGCCCAGTCCGTGGTGCTGACCCGCACCTCCGGCCGCGCTTCGTCCATGCCGGAGCGCGAGACCCTCGCCGCTTTCGGCGCGACTGGCGCGACGCTCGCCATCCACCTGTCGATCCACGTCATCGGCAAGGTCGTCGCCGAACTGACACCGCTCTACGGCGCGGACTGCCCCGTGGCCGTTGTCTTCCGCGCCTCCTGGCCGGACGAGACGGCCATCGCCGGCACGCTCGCCACCATCGCGGCGCAGGTCGCCGAGGCGAAGCTGGAGCGTACGGCGCTGATCCTCGTCGGCCCGGCGCTGGGCAGCGCCGACTTCCGGGAGAGCGCACTCTATTCGGCCGGCTACGACCGGCGCTTCCGCCCGCGCGGCGGGGGAGGCGCATCATGATCCCGGCCCTGCCGAACCATCTTCTGCCGGCCTTCGCGCCGGGCACCGTCTGGCTGGTCGGCGCCGGTCCCGGCGATCCCGGCCTGATGACGCTGACCGCGCTCCATGCTCTCGCCGAGGCCGACGTCGTCGTTCACGACGCGCTGATCGATCCACGCGTGCTGACGCTGGCGCGTGCCGGCGCGCTGCTGGAGAATGCCGGCAAGCGCGGCCACCAGCCGTCGCCGAAACAGGCTGAGATCAGCGCCATGCTGGTCGCCCATGCCCGCGCCGGCCGCCGCGTCCTGCGGCTGAAGGGCGGCGACCCCTTCATCTTCGGGCGCGGCCACGAGGAAGCCGAGACGCTGGCGGCTGCCGGCATCGCCTTCCGTATCGTGCCGGGCGTTTCGTCCGGCCTCGCCAGTCTCGCCGTCCACGGCATTCCCGCGACCTCGCGCGACACCAACCACGCGGTCATCCTCGCCACGGGCCATCTCGCCGAGGACAAGGCGCTGGACTGGGCGGCGCTCGCTCGCACCGGCCAGCCCATCGTGCTCTACATGGCGGTGTCCAATCTGGCGCCGATCACGGCCGCCCTGATGGCGGGCGGGCTTGGCCCGGACACGCCGGCCATCGCGGTTTATCGCGTCTCGACCGATCGCGAGCAGGTGGCCGAGAGCCGGCTCGGCGACCTCGCCGGCCTTGCGGAGACCGGGGCGATCCGCTCGCCGGCCGTGATCGCCATCGGCGCCATCGCCGAGCTTCGCCGGGCAATCGCGGCTTATGTGCTGTCTCCGGCGATGGACCATCAGTCATGAAGCCGGCAAAGGGATTGCTGATCGGCGCGCCGCGCTCCGGCTCCGGCAAGACGACCGTGACGCTCGGCCTGCAGCGCGCGCTGCGTCGGCGCGGGCTTGCCGTGCGCGGCGTCAAATGCGGGCCGGACTATATCGACCCCGCATTTCACGCCGCCGCGACTGGCGCGCCCAGCTGCAATCTCGACAGTTTCGCCATGCCGGACGCGCTGATCGACCGGCTCGCGGCGGAAGCCTCGGCTGCCGCCGATATCGTCGTCGGCGAGGGATCGATGGGTTTGTTCGACGGCGTCCGCGCCGCGAAGGGTCGCACCGGCGCGAGCGCCGACATCGCCGCGCGGCTGCGCTGGCCCGTCGTGCTGGTCATCGACGTGTCGGGACAGGCGCAGTCGGCCGCCGCCGTCGCGCTCGGCTGCGCGACTTACGATCCGCGCATCAAGGTGACCGGCGTCATCCTCAACAAGGTGGCGAGCGAACGGCACCGCCGCCTCGTCGTCGACGGCATGGAGCGGATCGGGTTGACCGTGTTCGGCGCGCTGCCGCGCGAGGCGAGCCTGATCCTGCCCGAGCGCCATCTCGGCCTCGTCCAGGCCGGCGAGACGGCCGATCTCGCGGAGCGCCTCGACCGGCTGGCGGACGCCGTGGCCGCGGCCGTGAACCTCGACGCGCTTGTCGCCGCCGCGGATGCCGCGATTCCGGCGGTCGCCCATGCGAACGCACCACCGCTGCCGCCGCCGGGCCGCCGCATCGCGGTGGCGCGCGATGCCGCCTTCTCCTTCGTCTATCCGCATGTCGAGGCCGGCTGGCGCGCCGCCGGCGCCGAGATCGTGCCGTTTTCGCCGCTGGCCGACCAGCCGCCGCCGGACGATTGCGACGCCTGCTGGCTGCCGGGCGGCTATCCCGAACTCCATGCGGCAACGCTGTCGGGCGCGGCCCGCTTCCGGGAGGGCGTTCGGCGCTTCGCCGAGGCGAGGCCCGTCCACGGCGAGTGCGGGGGCTACATGGTTCTCGGCGACATGCTGGAGGATGCCGAGGGCACCGGCCATCCCATGCTCGGCCTGCTGCCGGTCTCGACCAGTTTCGCCAGGCGGAAGATGTCGCTGGGATACCGGGTCGTGACGACCGCGTCGCCGAGCGTTCTCGGGCCGGGCGGCAGCCGGCTCACGGGGCACGAGTTCCACTACGCGACGATCATCGCGTCTTCGCCGGAGGGGACGCTGGGCGAGGCGGTCGATGCCGAGGGTGCGAGCCTCGGCCCGGTCGGTCATGTGCGCGGCCGGGTATCGGGTTCGTTCTTTCACGCCATTGCGCGGGCGTGACGCCTATCCGGCGATCCGCCGCAGCAGATAGGTGTCCATGATCCAGCCCTTGGCGGAACGTTTCTCCCGCCGCAGACGCAGGATCTCCGCCTTCACCTCGCCGAGCGGACCGGCGACCAGAACCTCGTCCGGCGTGCCGAGATAGGCACCCCACCAGATCGCGATTCCGTCGGGGTCCAGGGCCTCCAGCGCCGATCCGTCGTCCAGCATGACGACCGTCGAGTCGAGATCGTGCGGCGGTCCGGCGGCGAGCCGGCGTCCGGTCGTGACGTGGATCGGCTCGCCGATCCGGTTGAGTGGAATTCCGTGGGCGGCGGCGAGCGCCTGCGGCGCGCTGATGCCGGGAATGACCTTCAGGGCGAAAGTCGCGCGGCCGGTCGCGGCCTGGTCGAGGATGCGGATGGTCGAATCGTAGAAGGCCGGATCGCCCCAGACCAGGAACGCGCCGTGCGCATCGTCAGGCAGCCCGGCAATCGCTTCCGAATAGAGCGCGACGCGCGCGCCATGCCAGCGGTCGACGCCGGCGCGATAATCCGGATCGGCCGCGTCGCGTTTCGGATTGGCGATGCGGACGATGGCAGGCATGCGGCCGTCGAGCACGCGGTCCAGGATGGTCTCGCGGATCGCCACGAGCTCGTCGGCCGCCGTGCCCTTCTCGATCATCAGGAAGGCATCGGCCGAGCGGATCGCCGCGATGGCCTCCAGCGTCAGGTGCTCCGGACTGCCCATGCCGATGCCGATGACCGTGATCGTCCTCAACCCCGTCTCCTTGCCGTCTCGCTCGCGCCGCGCAGTCCAACCTCTGCGACAGCCGGGAGCGCGGGGCAAGCCGGCATGGCGCGCGCGCCGTTTCGATTGACTTGCCAAACTACCATACTAGTTTCCGAGCATGTGCGACGCCACGTCCGCGGCACAGCGGCGGGCGCATGGGAGGAGCGATGATCCCGCAGAGGCTTCCGGCGGCGACGAGCCGCATTGCGCCACCCGACCGTCTGCTTCCCGCCGATCCGACCGCTCGCGCCATCGCGCGGCGGCTCTACGACAGCGTGGCGGCCCTGCCGATCGTGTCGCCGCACGGCCATACCGACCCGCGCTGGTATGCCGAGAACGAGGCTTTCGCCGACCCGTCCTCGCTCTTCGTGACGCCGGACCATTACGTCTTCCGCATGCTCCATTCTCAGGGCGTGCCGATGGAGGCGCTCGGCATCCCCGCGAAAGACGGTACGCCGGTGGAGACCGACCCGCGCGCGGTCTGGCGGCTGTTCGCGGCGAACTATCACCTGTTTCGCGGCACGCCGACCCGGCTCTGGCTGGACCATGCCTTCGCCGCCCTGTTCGGACTGGACGAGCGGTTGAACACTGCGAACGCGGACGCGGTTTACGAGCGGATCGACACGGCGCTGAAACTGCCGGCCTATCGGCCGCGCGCCCTGTTCGAGGCTTTCGGCATCGAGGTGATCGCGACCACGGAAGGCGCGCTCGATGACCTCAAATGGCACGCGCGGCTCGCCGCTTCCGGCTGGAAGGGGCGGGTCGTCACGACCTATCGGCCCGATGCCGTGACCGATCCGGATTTCGAGGGCTTCCGCGCCAATGTCGCGCGGCTCGGCGAGATCACCGGGGAGGATACGGCGACGTGGACGGGCTATCTGGAGGCGCACCGCAAGCGCCGCGCCTTCTTCAGGCGCTATGGCGCGACCGCCTCCGACCACGGCCTGCCCTCGGCGCGCACGGCGAACCTTTCCGTCGCCGATGCCGAGCGGCTGTTCCGGGCGGTGACGACGGGCGCGCCCAATGCGGAGGAGGCGGATCTGTTCCGCGGCCAGATGCTCACCGAGATGGCGCGGATGAGCCTCGACGACGGCCTCGTCCTGCAGATCCATCCGGGCTCGCGGCGCAACCACAACGCCTATGTTTTCGCCCGCTTCGGCCGTGACATGGGCGCCGATATTCCCGGCCGCACCGACTATGTCGCGGCGCTGAAGCCGTTGCTCGACGCGGTCGGCAACGAGCCGGACCTGAGCATCATCCTGTTCACGCTGGACGAGACCGCCTATTCGCGCGAACTCGCGCCGCTCGCGGGTCACTATCCCGCGCTGAAGCTCGGACCGCCCTGGTGGTTCTTCGATTCGGTCGAGGGCATGAAACGCTTCAAGGCGCAGGCGATCGAGACGGCGGGCTTCTACAACACGGCGGGCTTCAACGACGACACCCGCGCCTTCCCGTCCATTCCCGCCCGGCACGACGTCGCCCGCCGCGTGGACTGTGCGCATCTCGCAGAGCTGGTCGCCGACCATCGGCTTGACGAGGACGAGGCTTTCGATCTCGCCAGCGATCTCGCCTATGGCCTCGCGAAGAAGGCGTATCGGCTGTGAGGCGGCTGTCGGAAAAGACTTTGCCCGACGTGCCGGCTGTAGTCGCGCGCCCCGCCTATGATCGCGCCACGATCAGGCCGGGCATTGTTCATCTCGGCATCGGCGCGTTTCACCGCGCGCACCAGGCCGTGGTGATCGATGACCGGCTGGCGGCCGGCGAGGTAGGCTGGGGCATCGTCGGCGCCTCGCTCCGCGCGCCGGACACCTATGATGCGCTGACCCCGCAGGGCGGGCTCTACACGCTGGCGGTGCGCTCGGCCGGGCCGACGCGTCATCGCATCATCGGATCGGTCAGCGAGGTGCTCGTCGCTCCCGAAACGCCGCTGAAGCTGCTGGAACGCCTTGCCGATCCCGCCATCCGCATCGTCTCGCTGACCGTCACCGAGAAGGGCTACTGCCACGATCCCGCCACCGGCGCGCTGGCCGAGGATCACCCCGATATCCGTCACGACCTGACCTCGAACCTGCCGCGCTCGGCGGTCGGCATCATCGTCGAGGTATTGGCGCGCCGGCGCGCGGCGGGTGTCGCGCCTTTCACGGTGCTCTCCTGCGACAATCTCCCGGCCAACGGCGAGACGGTGAAGCGCGTGCTCGCCCGCTTCGCCGCCCTGCGCAATGCCGACCTTGGCCGATGGGTCGGGGACAACCTCGCCTGTCCCTCGACCATGGTCGACCGCATCGTGCCGGCGACGACCGATGCCGATCGCGAGGAAATCGCCCGCGCCCTCGGCGTCGAGGATGCATGGCCGGTCGTCGCCGAGCCCTTCTGGCAATGGGTGGTGGAGGACCATTTCCCTTCCGGCCGGCCGGACCTCGCCGCGTCAGGTGTCGAGATGGTCGGGGACGTCGCGCCCTACGAGCTGATGAAGCTGCGCCTCCTCAACGGGTCGCACTCCACGCTCGCCTATCTCGGCTATCTCTGCGGCTACGAGACGGTCGCCGACGCTATTGCGGATACCGGTATCGCCGGAACGGTTCGCCGGCTCGTGGGCGATGCGACGCCGACGCTCAGGGCTCTGACGGGCTTCGACGTCGAGGCCTACAAGGCAAGCCTCATCCAGCGCTTCGCCAATCCGGCGCTGCGCCACCGCACATGGCAGATCGCCATGGACGGCTCGCAGAAACTGCCGCAGCGTCTCGTCGCCACCGTCCGCGAACGCCTCGGCAAGGGGATGGCGGCCGGCGCACCGGCGCTCGGGATCGCCGCCTGGATGCGCTACGTTACCGGCATCGACGAGAAGGGCGCGGCCATCGACGTGCGCGATCCGATGGCGGGTCGGCTGGCGGACATTGCGCGCGAGGCCGGACCGGTTGCCGAGCGGCTGGCGCCGGCCCTGCTGTCGTTGAGCGAAGTGTTCGGCGAACTCGCCGCCGACCCTCGGCTGGTCAGGCCCGTGACGGCTGCTCTCGCCTCGCTCTATGCGGTCGGCGCGAAGGAGACGGCGCGGCGATTTCAGGCCGGGGAGCTGGCGCTCTGACGCTCAGAACGCCGTCCGCGACCGGATCGCTGCCGAGATCGTGCCCTCGTCGAGATAGTCGAGCTCGCCGCCGACCGGCACGCCATGGGCGAGCCGTGTCACGGTGACGCCGGTGCCGGCGAGCAGGTCCGTGACGTAGTGCGCGGTCGTCTGGCCGTCGACGGTGGCGTTCACGGCAAGGATCACCTCGCGCACGCCGCCTGCCCTGACGCGGTTGACGAGACTCTCGATATTGAGGTCCTGCGGCCCGACGCCGTCGAGCGGCGACAGCGTGCCGCCAAGCACGTGATATTTCGCGTTGATCGCGCCGGCGCGCTCCAGCGCCCAGAGGTCGGAAACGTCCTCGACCACCACGATCACCGAGCCGTCGCGGCGCGGATCGGTGCAGACCGTGCAGGGATCGGACGTGTCGACATTGCCGCAGGTCGAGCAGATCACGATCTTGTCGAGCGCCTCGCCCAGCGCCGCCGTCAGCGGCTGCATCAGGCTTTCGCGCTTCTTGACGAGATGCAGCGCGGCGCGGCGGGCCGAGCGCGGCCCGAGCCCCGGCAGCTTGGCCAGCAGCTGGATCAGGCGCTCGATCTCGGGGCCTGCGACGCGGCGGCTCATTGGAATGCCCTCATGTCTTGCGCCGATCCTCGGTCCATGCGCTTGCCGCGATCCTGTCGAGCGGGACCTCCGCGCCGAGCCCCTCGACGAAGGCGACGCCCTGGTCCGGGTAGAGGCAGACCTCGTGCGGAAAGCGGTTGCCGAAAGCCCAGATGACGAGGTCGGCGGAGCCGGTGTTCTCGAACGTGTGGAGTTCCGGATCGTTCGCCAGATAGCAGAAGGCATCGCCCGGTTTCACCGCAATCCGCTCGTCGCCGTGCAGCAGCATGCCGGCGCCGCCCATCACGATCAGGATCTCTTCCTGGAACACGTGACGGTGCCGGCGCGAGGCGCGGTTGCCGGGCGGCACGGTCTGGATGATCAGCCCGATCGTCTCGCTGCCGAGCGTTCGCCCGACATCGGTCATCGTGCCGCCGATCCCCGCCTCGAAGGCATAGGCGAAGGGCTTCACCTCGGAAATGGCGAGACGCCGGAGCGGCATGGAAACCTCAGAACGGCAGCTTCATGCCCGGCGGCAGCGGCAGGCCGCCGGTGACGCCCTTCATCTTCTCCTGCGCCACCACCTCGGCCTTCTTGCGGGCGTCGGCATGGGCCGCGACGATCAGGTCCTCGACGATCTCCTTCTCGTCGGCCTTCAGGAGCGAGGCATCGACGGACAGGCCGCGCAGGTCGCCCTTGACGGTCAGGCGCACGGTGACGAGGCCGCCGCCGGCCGAGCCCTCGACCTCGGTGCGCTCCATGTCGGCCTGCGCCTCCTGGAGCTTCGCCTGCATGGCCTGCGCCTGTTTCATCAGGCCCATAATGTCTTTCATGACGTCAGTCCTCGAACGGGATCAGAAATCGTCGTCCCACGGATCGACGGGCTCCCAGTTGCCGTCGTCGTCGGCGCCAGGGTCGTCGGAAGTGCCGGCGGCCGCCGGTGCCGGGGCGTCGAGCCCCTCGCCTGCGAGCGGGCGCACGGCGACGACCTCCGCGCCGGGGAACTTGGCCAGCACCGCCTGCACGGCGGGATGGGCGAGCACGCCGCGCTCGCGCGCTTCCTGCTCGTCGGCGAGGCGCTGGCGCACCGTCGGTTCGCCCTCGGCCGATGAGATGGTCACGATCCAGCGCCGGCCGGTCCATTCGGACAGCTTCTTCTGGAGGTCGCCTGCAAGGGTTGGCGCGGCATTGCGGGTGGGACGAATGTCGAGGCGCCCATCCTCGCAATGGACGAGGTGCACGTCGCTCTCGAGCTGCTGCTTGAGGCGCACGTCGCGTCTGTCGGCGCAGAGCTTCAGAAGTTCGGTGAAGCCGGCGACCACCAGATGCCGGGCTGCCGGCTCGGGCGCACGCATGGCGATAGGGGCACCTTCCGGCCGGGCCACGGAGGCAAGACGCGGCGCACCGCCGGCGACGGCCATCGCCTGGGCAGTCGCGCCGCCGCCATTGCCGCCGGTCGTCACGCGCGCAGCGGCGCTGCCGCCGACGGCGCCCGACCCATCGGCCAGCATGCGCAACGCCTCGTCCGGCGTCGGCAGGTCCGCCGCATGGGCGATGCGCACCAGCGCCATGTCGGCGGAGGCGAAGGGACGCGGCGAGCGGCCGACCTCCTCGATGCCCTTGACCAGCATCTGCCAGGCGCGCGCCAGCACGCGGTGCGACAGTTTCTCGGCAAAGTCGCGGCCGCGGCTTCGCTCGGTCTCGCTGAACGACACGTCGTCGGCCGCCGCCGGCACCACCTTCACGCGGGTGACGAAATGCACGAACTCGGCGAGCTCGGTGAGGATGATCTCGGGGTCCGCGCCGTCGTGATACTGGCTCTTGAGCTCACCCATGGCGGCCGCGAGATCGCCCCTCATCAGATGCTCGAACAGGTCGATGACGCGGGCGCGGTCGGCAAGGCCGAGCATGCGCCGGACTTCCGCGGCCTCCACCCTGCCGGCGCCGTGGGCGATGGCCTGGTCGAGCATCGACAGCGAGTCGCGCACCGAGCCCTCGCCCGCACGCGCGATGAGGCTCAGCGCGTCCGGCTCGATCTCGACCCGCTCCTTGTCGCAGATGCCGGCGAGGTGACGCACCAGCACGTCGGCATCGACGCGCCGGAGATCGAAGCGCTGGCAGCGGGAAAGCACGGTCACCGGAACCTTGCGGATCTCGGTGGTGGCGAACATGAATTTCACATGGGCCGGCGGTTCCTCCAGCGTCTTGAGGAAGGCGTTCCACGCCTTCTCCGAGAGCATGTGGACCTCGTCGACGATATAGACCTTGTAGCGGGCCGAAACCGGCGCGTAGTGAGCGCCATCGGTGATCTGGCGGACGTCGTCGATGCCGGTATGCGAGGCGGCGTCGATCTCCATCACGTCGACGTGCCGGCCTTCCATGATCGACTGGCAGTGCCGCCCGAGCCGGTCGAGATGGATGGTCGGGC
Source organism: Phreatobacter sp. (assembly GCF_016793595.1). Taxonomy (GTDB): domain Bacteria; phylum Pseudomonadota; class Alphaproteobacteria; order Rhizobiales; family Phreatobacteraceae; genus Phreatobacter. The sequence continues at coordinate 194,620 of NZ_JAEULY010000015.1, read as the reverse complement.
GGTCGACCTCGCCGGGAATCTCATAGTTGAGCGCGCGGGCGAGGATGCGGGCGGTGGTCGTCTTGCCGACGCCGCGGACGCCCGTGAACATATAGGCCTGCGCGATCCGGCCGGTGTCGAAGGCATTCGACAGGGTGCGGACCATGGCCTCCTGGCCGATCAGGTCCTCGAAGCGTTGCGGACGATATTTGCGGGCGAGGACACGGTAGCTCGCCTGGGCCGCGGCCGGTTCCGGCGTCCCGAGATCGAACCCGGGTTCGTTCTCGGGCGGTGAATCCATGGCCAGCTGCTCGACAGGGTTCGGCGGATATCGACGGCCCCAAGCTTCGCGCGCCCGCGGTCGCGGGGCAAGCAGGGAGCCGCAGATTTCAGGTGGGAGGCTGGACACGCGACCCGAAACGGGCTCGTTACGGCTGCTTCCTTCCGGACCTGACCGGGTTGGCGAGTGTCTCGTCCACCGCCAGCCTCCCGCCCGCTATATGGCCTTAAGGGCCCGGCGAAGCAAGCGGGGGGCGTCGGCGCGCCTCATGGCCCGTAGCCGATATAATATTCGGTCGCACCCGGCGGCGGCGCCATGGCCGGGTATCGTCCGGGAATGCGGCCCGGCGCGACACCCGCGAGGACGGCCCGCACATCCCGCAGCACCTCTGGCCGGATCCGGTAGTACTGGTGGCCGAAATGGGTCTTTCCGAGTTCGTTGCTCGTCGAGCCGACATCGCTGCAATCGACGCAGATGGTGCGCCCCGGCGGCAGCCTGCTCCAGTCGAGCGGGCCGACGAGGCCGAGCCGCTCGACCCTGTTCAGGATTTCCCGGCTCGCGAACAGGGCGAGATCGCCGCCCGAACGATAGACCTGCACCATGCCGGCAATGTCGTAGAGCCGGCGCAGCTTGGCCGGAAGGCCGAGGGCATTGTCGTCCTCGTCCGCCGCCATCAGGAAGGCATTACGGAAGACCTTCTGCTGCAGCAGGTCGGGCTGGGCCTTGTGGATCGCCTGAATGGCATGGCGCAGCGCGTAGTTCCCCATCGAATGAGCCACGAGTTCGAAGGTCGCGGCCTTGCTGCGCTTGTCCGCGCGGAATGTCGTGAGGAAGCGGGTCAGCGCGTCGGCAATCCCGCGGGCCGATTTTTCGGCGGCGACACGGTCGTCGCGATAGTCGGTCGGATTGGCGCGTCCATTGGCCGGCCACGAGAAGGTGAAGATGCTGCTCGCGCCGTAATTGTCGGCGATCTGGGCCGCGCGGTTCATCGAATCGCGGAAGGTCGATGCGAAGCCGTGCAGGTGAAACAGCGAGAAGCCGGCGCGTCCCTTGAGGAGGTGGGAGCGCTGGATGGTCTCGCTCGCGAACCGGGCCGCGCCGGTGTCATCGCCGGCATTGGCGGGCGCGATCCGCTTCAGCGCCGCGATGGCGGCGGCCCCCGATTTCGGATCGATGGGGTTGTCCAGCTGAAGCGACGCCTCGTCCCAGGCCCACCCGAAATCGGCGCCGGAGCTGATCTTGTGCAGCGTGATGCGGCCGGGAATGTAGCGACCCGGCGACGTGCTGCTGGCAAAGTCGATGCCGAACAGCTCGCCGTCATTGGTCCGATTGCGGTTGGTGGCGAAATGCACAGTGATGGCAGCCATGATCATCTCCCGCGTCTTCTCGTTATGGTTGTATTGAGATGACGTTCCCGTTGCCCGTCAATTTCTTTTCCGGCCATCCGTATTCTCACTGGCCGGGCGGCCGGCGCGGGTGTTCAAGGGGCGGCCCCAGTTCAGGACGGTAGTGCCATGCCCGCGCCATTCGCCGATCTCGATCCCCGCCTCGCCGCTGATTCCGTCCCCGTGGCCGACCTTGCGCTCTGTCAGGTCAGGCTGATGAACGATGCCACTTATCCGTGGGTGCTCCTCGTCCCCCGCCGCGAGGGAGCCGTCGAGATCGTCGATCTCGCGCCGGAGGACCGCGCCACCCTCATGGACGAGATCGCCCTCGTTTCCGGCGTGCTGCGCGCCATGACCCGTTGCGACAAGCTGAATGTCGCGGCGCTCGGCAACATGGTGCCGCAGCTCCACGTCCATGTGATCGCGCGCTTTGCCGGCGATCCCGCCTGGCCCGGCCCGGTCTGGGGCAAGGCGCCCGCGCAGCCCTATGCGGCGGCCTCCCGCGACGGCCTCGTCTCGGCGCTCGCCGCAAGGCTCTCGCCTGCAAGGCCCCCCGCCGGATAGCGCGTTGCTCGGCGCTTCGCGCCATGCGAGCGTCGCCGGCCCGCCATACCAGCCAAAGCCGCTCCCATGTCAGACCTGCCGCCGCTGCCGCCCGTCAAGCTCGGCTATACCGACAACGACCTCGACCGCATGAGCGCCAAGCGCGGCGACGACATCTGGCTGACCGCCACCTTCGCCGACCCCCGCGCGCGGCTTTATGTCTTCGCCGGCGAAACGCCGATCCTGAGGCGCAACGGCGACCGCGGCGATCCGCTGTTCACCGCTGCCGAGGCGGCGGCTTTCGGCGAGCCCATCGAGACGGCGTTCCTCGGCCTTGCCAATGGCGCGCCGCGCTATGCCCGCCTGGTCAAGGAACTGGTGAAGCCCGATCCCAACGCCTACCGGATCGCCGAGATCACCGTCGACGACCCGACGCTGCTGATCACCGACATGCGCACCATCGCCATGCAGGGTGTGGTCGAGCCGCACCATCTCGGCCCCATGGCCGAGGGCAAGGCGCTGATGCACTGGCACGCCTCGCACCGCCATTGCGGCCGCTGCGGCGGCGTCACCGAGGCGAAGCAGGCGGGATGGCGGCGCGACTGCCCCTCCTGCGGCGCGCAGAACTTCCCGCGCACCGACCCCGTGGTGATCATGCTCCCCGTCGACGGCGACCGCTGCCTGATGGGCCGCCAGCGCCGCTTTCCGCCGGGCATGTATTCGGCGCTGGCCGGCTTCCTCGAGCCGGGCGAGACGGTGGCCGATGCCGTGCGCCGCGAGATCATGGAGGAGGCCGGCATCAAGGTCGGCCGGGTCGGCTACCTGTTCGACCAGCCCTGGCCCTATCCGGCCTCGCTGATGATCGGCTGCCACGCCGAGGCGCTGTCCCGCGACATCGAGATCGACACGGAGGAACTGGAGGACGCCCGCTGGTTCACCCGCGAGGAATGCTGGCAGATCCTGACCAGGCAGCACCCCGAGCGCCTGTCATGCCCGCCGCCGCTGGCGATCGCGCATCATCTGATCCGGTCCTTCGTGAACGGCGGCCTGCGCCTCAGTCCGGACGGGCTCTGACGATCTGGATCGCCCTTGCCGCCCGCGCGCCGGTCGGCTGCGGCAGCCAGATGGCCGAAATGGTCCAGGGCGGCAGGTCTTCCGCTTCGACCAGCGGCATGACGGTGGCGCCCTGGACCGCGACGCGCTTGGCGACGGCCGATGGCACCAGCGCCGAGCCGAGGCCGAGCGCCACCAGCGCCATGACGCCGGTCCAGTCGGGCGCCTCCTGAGCGATGGCGGGCCGTGCCCCCGTCGCACCGAGCGCCGCGATCACACCATCCACCGCGAGCGGCGCCGCCACGCGGTCCAGCATCACCAGCGGCTTGCGCGCGAGATTGGACAGGCTCGCCGTCTTGCGCAGCCGCGCCTCGGCGTCGGGGACGACCGCCGACCATTTCGAGGTCGCCACCAGCCTGGACGACAGGCGCGGCAAGACCGGCAGCGGCGCGGCGACGAAGCCGAGCGCGATCCGGCCCTCGGCGAGGGCCTGCGTCTGATCCTCTCGCGACAGGGGATGAAGCCGCACCGCGAAACCCTCGTCGCGCCAGACGGGATCATCGAGCAGGTCGCGGCAAACCGACACCAGCGCGTCGGGAATCGCGCCTATCCCGATAATATCGGAAGGTTCGGCTACCTCTCGCGCAAGCCGCTCCGCCCGGTCGAGCGCCGCGAGCGCCAGCCTTGCCTCGCCGATGAAGGCTTCGCCCGCCGCCGTCAGCCGCACGCGCTTGCCCGAATGGTCGAACAGCACCGCGCCGGTCTGGCGCTCCAGTTGCGCGATCCGGGCGGCGGCGGTCCGCCGTCCGACCCCGGCGGCCTTGCCCGCGACGCTGAGGTCGCCGGCATCGGCCAGCGTCAGCGCCAGCCGCATCGTGCCGAGATCGGGAATGTCTCCTGCCATCGGCGGAGAATGATGCGATTCGCCGGCTTCCCGCGAGCGGCCCTTACTCGACCACCAGCTTCTCGACCTCGGCCCGCCAGGGATTCTGCTGATAGACGCCGAGAATGGTCAGTTCCTTGGCGAAGAAGGCGAGCTCCTCCAGCGCCAGCTTCACCGGGCGGTCGTCGGGGTGGCCTTCGATCTCGGCATAGAATCGCGTCGCCACGAAGCGGCCGCCGATCATGTGGCTCTCCAGCTTCGTCATGTTGACGCCGTTGGTGGCGAAGCCGCCCATCGCCTTGTAGAGAGCGGCCGGCACGTTGCGGACCTGGAAGACGAAGCTCGTCAGGCAGTCCTGACCGGGCGCGGCCCAGATCTTCTGGCGCGACAGAATGACGAAGCGCGTGGTGTTGTTGGCGGCGTCCTCGATATCCTCGGCGAGGATGTCGAGCCCGTAGACCTCCGCCGCCAGCCTCGGGGCGATGGCGGCCTGCGCCGGGTCGCCCATCTCGGCGACCTCGCGGGCTGAGCCGGCTGTATCGGCCGCGACAATGGGCTTCAGGCCGAGCTTGCGGATGATCTGCCGGCACTGGCCGAGACCCATGATGTGGCTGCGTGCGGTCTTCACCGTCGCCAGCGATGAGCCTTTCACGCCCATCAGCTGGAAGCGGATCGGCAGGAAGAACTCGCCGATGATGTTGAGGCCCGCGGTCGGCAGCAGGTGGTGCACGTCGCCGACCCGGCCCGCGATCGAGTTCTCGATCGGTATCATGCCGAGATCGGCCTCGCCGTTCTGGATCGCGGCGAAGGCGTCCTCGAAGCTCGGGCAGGGCAGAACCTCGGCATTCGGGAAGACCGCGTTGGCGGCCTGATGCGAGAAGGCGCTGAGCTCGCCCTGGAAGGCGATACGCTTGGGCGCGAGGATCATGGGACGCGTCACTCCGATGCGGGGCGGTGTTCTTATCGCAACGGCGCAGCTTTGGCGATGAGGCCGCGCGCGCGCTCGAGGTCGGCCGGCGTATCGACGCCGAGCGGCACGGCATCGACCACGGCAACGTCGATCCGCATGCCGTTTTCCAGCGCCCGGAGTTGTTCGAGCCGCTCGCGCGTCTCCAGCGGCGCCGGGGGAAGCGCGACGAAGCGGTCCAGCGCCGCGCGGCGATAGGCGTAGAGGCCGATATGGTGATAGAGCGGCCCGTCGCCCGAAGGCGCGGTCGCGCGCGTGAAATAGAGCGCCCTCAGCCGCCGCTCCGACAGCGGTGTTCCCACGACCTTCACGACGTTCGGGTTGGTGATCTCCTCGTGCCGGGTGATGACGGCGGTGAGTGTGCCGATATCGACGGCGGGGTCGTCGAGGAGGTCCGCGGCGGCGCGCACGATGCCGGGCTCAAGCGTCGGCAGGTCGCCCTGCACATTGACGATGCGGTCGTAGCGCCGTTCCGGATCGACGATGCCAGCGGCCTCGTGGATGCGATCCGAGCCGGTCGGATGGTCGGCGCTGGTGAGTACCGCGCGGCCCCCGGCCTTCTCCACGGCCGTCCAGATCGCTTCCGAGTCGGTGGCGACCACCACCGGACCGACGCCGGCGGCCTCGGCCCGGCGCATGACCTGGACGATCATCGGCTCGCCGCCGATGTCGGCGAGCGGCTTGCCGGGCAGGCGCGAGGCGCTCATGCGAGCCGGAATCAGGACGATTGACTGGGTCATGGACGCGAAATCACGGGCGCGGGGTCTGGACGGCGGCTGATGGGGCCAGTTTGGAACCGTCGAAAGGAGCATGCGGGACACGTGGATATACGGGTTGCCTGTTGCGGCGCAAATTGGATAGTGTCCGCGCCAAATCGGCCGGCCCGTCCGCGCGTTCGCGCGCATCGATCCTTTAAGAGGCCGCCGATCCCGTGGAGCTGGTCCCGATGGACGGATTTGAATTCAACAAGGCCATGATGGCGCTGCTGCTTGTCGGCGCCTCGACGCTGGGCGGCTCCATCCTGGCCAATGAGCTGATCTACAAGCCGAAGAAGCCCGCCAAGCCCGGCTACGAGGTTGCCGTCGCGCCGGCCGGCGGCCAGCAGGCCGCGCCCGCGCAGGCCGCCGCGCCGAAGCCGATGTCGGAAGTCTTCGCCTCGGCCAATGCCGCCAACGGCCCGGCCGTGTTCCGCCAGTGCGCCACTTGCCACACGGTCAACAAGGGCGGCGCCAATGGCGCAGGCCCGAACCTCTACGGCATTGTCGGCCGCAACCATGGCGCCACGCCGGGCTTCAACTATTCCGCCGCCATGAAGGGCAAGGCCTCCGAGCCCTGGACGCTGGAAGCCATCTACGCCTTCATCACCAATCCGCGCGCCGCGGTGCCGGGCACCTCGATGTCCTTCGCCGGCATCCGGTCCGAGCAGCAGCGCGCCGACCTGATGGCCTATCTGCGCGAGCAGTCGGACAGCCCGGTCGAAGTGCCGAAATAACCGCCCGCACAGGGAAGCACGTTTGCTTGGAGGGCCGGGTCATTCCCGGCCCTCGGCATTTCCGGAAACTGCGAATCGAGCCGCCCGCACGCGCTTTTCGCGGTCTGGACCGCAAAAACTCGCTCATGACAGCGGCTGGACATCGGTTTATCCTTTCCGAGTCCCATTTTTGCCACGCTTGCCGCATTGGAACGGCGGGACTGTCCCGCCGCCCCCCGCACAAGGTTCCTCATGCCGACCATCGCCCTCGTCGACGACGACCGGAACATCCTGACCTCGGTCTCCATCGCGCTCGAAGCCGAAGGCTACCGTATCGTCACCTACAATGACGGCGCGGCCGCGCTGGACGGTTTCAAGCAGTCGCCGCCGGACCTGGCGATCCTCGACATCAAGATGCCGCGCATGGACGGCATGGAGCTCCTGCGCCGGCTGCGGCAGAAGACCGACATGCCCGTGATCTTCCTCACGTCCAAGGACGAGGAGATCGACGAGCTGTTCGGCCTGAAGATGGGCGCCGACGATTTCATCCGGAAGCCGTTCTCCCAGCGCCTGCTGGTTGAGCGGGTCAAGGCCGTGCTGCGCCGCGCCGCCGCCAAGGAGCCGGGCGCCGAGGCCAAGACCGACGCCAAGGTGCTGGAGCGGGGCAAGCTGCGCATGGACCCGGAGCGGCACACCTGCACCTGGGACGGCCAGCCGGTGACGCTCACCGTGACCGAATTCCTCATCCTTCAGGCGCTCGCGACGCGCCCGGGCGTGGTGAAGAGCCGCAACGCCCTGATGGATGCGGCCTACGACGATCAGGTCTATGTCGATGACCGCACGATCGACAGCCACATCAAGCGCCTCCGCAAGAAGTTCAAGGTGGTCGACGACGATTTCGAGATGATCGAAACGCTCTACGGTGTCGGCTACCGCTTCAAGGAGTGAGGCGGCCGCGAGCCGGCGAGACACTATGCTCGACCGCACACGACCCAGCGACAATGCCGACGCGCAGGCGGCGCCCGCGACGGCCCGCGCCCGCCGCGCATGGCCGCGCTTTGCCCATGTCGTGGCGCGTTCCGTGCGCGTGGTGCTCAACCGCTCCTTCTCCAGCCTCACCCGCCGCATCGTCGCGCTGAATCTCGCCGGGCTGGTCGCGCTGGTCTCGGGCATCCTGTGGCTGTCGCAGTTTCGCGCCGGCCTGATCGAATCGCGGGCGCAGAGCCTCATCGTCCAGGGCGAGATCATTGCCGGCGCCATCGCCGCCTCGGCGGCGGTCGACGGGTCGGTGATCCCGATCGACCCGGACAAGCTGTTCGAGATGCAGCTGGGCGGCACCGGCGCGTCGGTCGACGATCCGAGCGCGCTGCTGGAATTCCCGATCAATCCGGAACGGGTGGCCCCGGTCCTGCGCCGCCTGACCGGCCCCACCGAGACGCAGGCGCGCATCTACGACCGCGAGGGCAACCTGATCCTCGACAGCCGCACCCTCTATGGTCGCGGCGACATCCAGACGCTCGACCTGCCGCCCATCGGCGCGAAGCCGCCCTTCTACGAGAAATGGTGGAACGAGGTCCGCCGTTTCCTGCGCGGTGGCGGCGATTTCCCGATCTATCGCGATTTCGGCTTCAGGAACGGCAAAAGCTATCCGGAGGTGGCGCAGGCGCTGAACGGGCAGAAGATCAGCATGGTCCGGGTCAACGACCGCGGCGAGCTGATCGTCTCCGTCGCCATCCCGATCCAGCGATTCCGGGGCGTGCTCGGGGTTCTGCTCATGAACACGCAGGGTGGCGAGATCGACCAGCATCTCGATGCCGAGCGCTTCCAGGTGCTGCGCGTCTTCCTCGTCGCCGCCCTCGTCATGGTCGTCCTGTCGATCCTCATGGCCCGCACCATAGCCGGTCCTGTCCGCAAGCTGGCGGAGGGCGCTGAACAGGTGCGCCGCCGCCATCGCTCGCGCGAGGAAATTCCGGATTTCGGCCACCGCCGCGACGAGATCGGCCTCCTGTCGCGCTCGCTGCGCGACATGACCGACGCGCTCTATGCCCGCATCGAGGCGATTGAGCGGTTCGCCGCGGATGTCGCGCACGAGCTCAAGAATCCGCTGACTTCGCTGCGCTCGGCGGTGGAGACCCTGCCGCTCGCCAAGTCGGACTCCTCCCGCAAACGCCTGCTGGAGGTCATCCAGCACGACGTGAAGCGGCTCGACCGCCTCATCACCGACATTTCCGACGCCAGCCGCCTCGATGCCGAGTTGCAGCGCCAGGAATCGACGCGGATCGACCTCGGTCAACTGCTCGAAACCCTTGTCGTCATGGCCGAGGAGACCCGTAAGCCGGGCGAGGCCAGCGTCAGGCTGTCCTTCGAGGGAGGCAAGCGCCAGGACTTCTTCCTGCCCGGCCACGACAGCCGCATCAGCCAGGTGATCACCAACCTGATCGACAATGCCCGCTCGTTCTCGCCGGCGGACGGCGAGGTGCGCGTCAAGGCGCGCAAGCTGAAGGGCTCGATCGAGATCGTCGTGGACGACGACGGTCCCGGCATCCGCGACGACGCGCTGGAGAAGATCTTCGAACGCTTCTACACCGACCGCCCCCACCAGGATTACGGCCAGAATTCCGGACTGGGCCTGTCGATCTCCAAGCAGATCGTCGAGGCCCATGGCGGCCGCATCCGCGCGGAGAACCGGCCGGGACCTGCCGGACCGGACGGCGAGCCGACCTCGCTCGGCGCGCGTTTCGTCGTCAGCCTGCCGGCGGGCTGAGCCATGGCGACCATCCATGCCAGTGCCGTGCTGGTCGGCGCCCGGGCCATTCTCGTGCGCGGGCCGTCGGGCTCGGGCAAGTCGCGCCTCGTTCTCGACCTCCTCGACCGTTTCGGCGGAACCTTGCCGCCGGTCGCCCGGCTCGTCGCCGACGACCGCGTGGAGCTCGAGGCCGCCCATGACCGGCTTCTCGTGCGGGCTCCCGCGCCTCTTGCCGGACTGCTGGAAGTCCGCGGCCTCGGCATCCGGAAACTGGCCCATGAACCGCTCGCCGTCGCCGGGCTGGTCGTCGACCTCGATGCTCCGGACGCCGACCGCATGCCGGAGCCCGGGACGCTTTCCACCGTGCTCGCAGGCGTCACTTTGCCGCGTCAACCGGTTGCCGCCGGTGCCGCGGTGGTTCGGGCGATTCTTGCGCGATGCCAGTGGCTGGCTGGATTTCCACTCCCTGTTGCTGCGCCGCACTAACCAGCCTATCGTCTGTGAACATGCCCTTGCGCCGGCCCGCTACATGGTGAACATTCCGCTCTCTTTCGTGGTCAGGCGCGCATGGTTCGGCGCGCGGAGTGCCGGATGATCGGTCTCGTCATCGTCACGCATGGTCAGTTGGCCGTCGAGTTTCGCCATGCGATGGAGCATGTGGTCGGACCGCAGAAGCAGGTCGAGACCATCGCCATCGGCCCGAGCGACGACATGGATCAGCGCCGCCGCGACATCATCGCCGCTGTCGATCAGGTCGATAGCGGCGACGGCGTGGCCGTCCTCACCGACATGTTCGGCGGCACGCCCTCCAATCTCGCCATATCGGTGATGAGCGGGCGCCCGGTGGAGGTCATTGCCGGCATCAATCTGCCGATGCTGGTCAAGCTCGCGACGGTGCGCACTGAAAAGCCGCTTCAGGAAGCGGTGCTGCACGCGCAGGAAGCCGGCCGGAAATACATCAATATCGCGAGCCGCGTGCTGGCAGGCCATTGAGATCGTGCGAAAATCACGGTTAGACTGGCGCGCCGCATCGCTCAGGCGGCCAGAAGCTGCTGCAATCGCGCCGTCAGGCAGAGGAAATGACCGCAATGGCGGACGATAGCGCCGCGTTCTCCCCCGATGCGCCCGCAACGCCCGGCGAGGTGCTGCGCGAACTGCCGATCACCAACAAGCGGGGGCTGCATGCGCGCGCCTCGGCCAAGTTTGTCGCCTGCGTCGACCGGTTCGACGCCTCGGTGAAGGTGTCGCGCTGCGGCGAGACGGTGGATGGTTCATCGATCATGGGCCTGATGATGCTCGCGGCGGCGATCGGCACGTCCGTCACCGTCCGCGCCAGCGGCGCCGAGGCCACCGAGGTCGTCGATGCGCTCGCGGCATTGCTCGCCGACCGTTTCGGCGAGGGAGAATAGGCCGGCGCGCGGCGACAGGCGCAGCGCTTCGCAAGGATTTCCGATGACCGAACCCCAGACCCCCGAAACCCGGCCCGAACGCTTCGAGGCCGGCATCGAACGGGCGATCTTCGCCGGCCGCTGGCTGATGGCGCCGTTCTATATCGGGCTGATGCTCGGGCTGGCGGCGCTGATGGTCGTCTTCGTCCGCGATCTCGTCGCGTTCATCATCAAGGTGCCGACCGCCAAGGAAGCCGACGTGATCCTCGGCGTGCTGACGCTGATCGACCTGTCGCTGGCCGCGAACCTCGTCATCATGGTGGTGTTCTCCGGCTGGGAGAATTTCGTGTCGAAAATGGAGCACATCACGGCCCGCGACCGGCCGGAATGGATGGGCACGATCGACTTCTCCGCGCTGAAGCTGAAACTGCTCGCCTCCATCGTCGCCATTTCGGCGATCCATCTGCTCAAGGCCTTCATGAATGTCGGCGCCATGTCGGACCGGGAGATGATGTGGCTGGTCGGCATCCACGTCGTCTTCGTGACCTCCGGCGTCCTGCTGGCGTTGCAGGACCGCCTGACGGGTCACTCGCACTGATGGCCGACTGGCGCTCCTTCTGGGATGGCGAGCACGCCATCTATGTCAGCGACCGGCACAAGGACCTGCATTACCGCTCCATTGCGGACGGTATCCTCGACCACCTGCGGCTGATGGGCGCGGACCGGCAGGCGGTCCTGCTCGATTATGCCTGCGGCGAGGCGTTGGAGGCAGGCCGTGTCGCTGGGGCTGTCGGGCGTCTCGTCCTCTGTGACGGGGCACCGTCCGTCGTCGCGAAGCTGCGCGAGCGGTTCGCCTCGGAACCGAAGATCGCCTGCGCCCTGCCCGAGGAACTCGACGGCGTGCTGGCGGACGGCGGCGCCGACCTGATCGTCGTCTCATCGCTGATCCAGTACCTGTCCCCTGCCGATCTGGAGGCCCTGCTCGACCGTTTCCGCGCCAAGCTGAAGCCGGGCGGCCGCCTGGTCATCGCCGACGTAATCCCGCCGGATGCGGGGATCGTTGCGGACGTCGCCTCGCTGCTCCGGAACGCTTCGCGTGGCGGCTTCTTCCTCTCCGCCATCGCTGGCCTCGCGGCCACCGCCGTCTCGCCCTACCGCAAGCTGCGTGGCGAACTGGGACTGTCGACCTATTCGTCGGCGGAGATGATTGCGCTCCTGGCCCGCCACGGCTTTGCGGCCGAACGCCATTTGCCGAATCTCGGCCTGACGCCGCACCGCATGACCTTCGTCGCCGTGACGGTTTGACACTGACGAGGCGCTTCGGCATATCGATCATATCGTTCGTTGAAGCGAACGCGTGACATTGCGGTGCGCGATGAATCCGATTTTCGCCGACCTGCCCACCACCGTCTTCGAGGTCATGTCGCAGCTCGCGCGCGAGACCGGGGCGATCAATCTCGGTCAGGGCTTTCCCGACGATCCCGGCCCTGCCGATGTGCGCGAAAAGGCGGCGGAGGCGGTCATTTCCGGCTGGAACCAGTATCCGCCGATGATGGGCCTGCCCGAGCTCCGGCAGGCGGTCGCCACCCACTATGGCCTCCATCAGAACCTGACGCTCGACCCGGCGCAGGAGGTGATGATTACCTCGGGCGCGACCGAGGCCATTGCCGGCGCGCTGTTCGCGCTGATCGAGCCGGGCGACGAAGTCGTGCTGTTCCAGCCCATGTACGATGCCTATCTGCCGCTGGTCCGCAGGGCGGGCGGCGTGCCGCGCTTCGTGACGCTGCGCCCGCCACACTGGCGCTTCACGGAGGAAGATCTTGCCGCCGTCTTCTCGCCGAAGACGCGCGTGGTCCTGTTGAACAACCCGCTCAATCCGGCGGCGTCCGTCACCCCGACCGAAGACCTCGCGCTGCTCGGCCGCTTCTGCGAGCGCTTCGGCGCCACCGTCATTTCCGACGAGGTCTGGGAGCATGTCGTGTTCGACGGCCACAGGCACGTTTCGGTGCTCAACGTTCCCGGCCTGCGCGAGCGCTCGGTCAAGATCGGGTCGGCCGGGAAGATCTTCTCGCTGACCGGCTGGAAAGTCGGCTTTGTCGCCGCCGCGCCCGCCATCATGCGCGTGCTGGCCAAGGCCCATCAGTTCTTGACCTTCACGACGCCGCCGAATCTTCAGGCCGCCGTCGCCTATGGCCTCGGCAAGGACACCGGCTATTTCGACGGCATGCGTGCCGACCTGCAGCGCGCCCGCGACCGTTTCCAGGCGGGCCTCGTCCGCTGCGGTTTCGACGTGCTGCCGAGCGCGGCGACCTATTTCATCAATATCGATCTGGCGCCGGCCGGCATTTCCGACGATGTCGCCTTCTGCAAGAGCCTCGTCCAGCAGCACGGTGTCGCGGCCATTCCCGTCTCGGCCTTCTACGCCGAGACGCCGGTGACCTCGGTCGTGCGCTTCTGCTTCGCCAAGCGCGACGAGACGCTCGACGGCGCGCTGGAACGCCTCGCCCGCGTCGGCGCGGGCTGAGCCGTCAGGCCGTTTCGTACTGGAGGTTCGGCGAATCCGCGAGGTTCTCCGACGCCGCCGCGCAGAGTTCCGAGATGGTGATCCGGTCGAGCTGCGCGAAATAGGTGCGCTCGGCGGCCTCCACCGCCGGCACCACCACGGCCGACACGAGTGGCGAAATCGTATCGAACTCGTCGTCCGCCATCTCCACCGTCGCGCGGACGATCTCGCCGCAGGTGATGGATCTGCGCTCGCGCGCGAGATCATAGCCGCCGCGCGGCCCCCTCAGGCCCTTGAGGATGCCGCTGCGGACAAGCGCTTGCAGCAACGGCTCGAGATGGCGCGGAGGCAGGTTCTGGCGGGCAGCCAGAGCCTTGGCTGCGACGGGTCCCGAGACCGCGTGCAGCGCAATATCGACAACGGCGGCAATCGCCAGCCGGCCACGACGCGACAGGATCGGCATGATGTCCTCGACCTGATGGGCGACGTCGCTCACCCATCCGCAGCAAATCACAGATCGGTATTGGGCAGAAGGAGTATCTGGTGCATGTGCCCCCTGTCTACAACGCAGGGGATATTTTTCTCAACTACCGGTTGAACCGAATCCGCTGATACCACGCTGGGTCTCAGGCAGGTCGGGAGAGACAATCAGCTCCGCGGCGGTGACCGGGGCGATGACCAGCTGGGCGATCCGCTCGCCGCGGGCGATGGTCACCGGAGCCTCGCCGAGATTGATCAGGATGACTTTCACCTCGCCGCGATAGTCGGCGTCGATCGTGCCGGGCGCATTGGCCACGGTGATGCCGTGCTTCAGAGCAAGTCCGGATCGCGGCCGCACCTGCCCCTCGTAGCCGGGGGGGATCGCCATGGCGAGGCCGGTCGGCACGGCCGCGCGGGCAAGGGGCTTCAGCACCAGCGGTTCGCCTTCCGGCAGCGCCGCGACAAGATCCATGCCGGCGGCATGTTCCGTCTGCGCTGCGGGCAACGGCAGGCCCTCGCCATGTGGCAGGCGCTGAACGGGGATGGAAAGCCTGCTGCTCATGCGCTCTGTCCGGTCATTTGCCGGCGATCCTCTCGGCGAGCCGCGCCACCAGCGCGCGCGCCACCTCGTCCTTGGACTGGCGCGCCCAGGTCTCGACGCCGTCAGGCGTCACCAGATGGACGGTGTTGGCATCGCCACCGAACGTGCCCGTGCCGGTTGCGACGTCGTTGGCGACGATCAGGTCGCAGCCCTTGCGGGCGAGCTTGGCGCGGGCATTGTCGATGACATTGTCGGTCTCGGCGGCAAAGCCAACGACGAGGTCCGGCCGTTCCGCCTTGAGCCCCGCGACGGTCGCGAGGATGTCGGGATTCTCGACGAAGGCGAGGCTTGGCGGGCCGCCGGCGCCCTTCTTGATCTTGCCCCCCGCGACATCGGCGACACGCCAGTCGGCGACCGCCGCCGCGAACACCGCGATGGCGGCGGGCAGGGCCTTCTCGACAGCCGCCAGCATGTCGCGCGCGCTCTCGACATGCACGACGTTGACCCCGACCGGATCGGCGATCGCAACCGGGCCGGTCACCAGCGTCACATCCGCGCCGGCCTCGGCCGCCGCCCTGGCGATGGCGTGTCCCTGCTTGCCGGAGGAATGGTTGGAGATATAGCGCACGGGGTCGATGGCCTCGCGCGTCGGGCCAGACGTGACGACAACCTTGCGACCCTTGAGCGGGTGGCTCACCGCCGGGTTCGCCATCATCGCCTCGATGGCGGCGATGATCTCGGGCACCTCGGCCATGCGGCCTGCGCCGAACTCGCCGCAGGCCATGGAGCCGTCATTCGGCCCGACGACGCTGACCCCGTCGCCGCGCAGCGTCGCGAGATTGCGCTGTGTCGCCGGATGCAGCCACATCCTGACATTCATGGCGGGCGCGATCAGCACGCGCTTGTCGGTGGCGAGCAGCGCTGTCGAGGCGAGGTCGTTGGAATGGCCGTTGGCCATCTTGGCCATCAGGTCGGCGGTCGCCGGCGCGACGACCAGAAGATCAGCGTCGCGCGACAGCTCGATATGACCCATCTCGTTCTCGTCGGTCAGCGAGAACAGCTCCTGGAACACCTTGTCGCCGGTCAGCGAGCCGACCGACAGTGGCGTGACGAATTCGGTGCCGGCCCTGGTCAGGATCGCGCGCACCTTCGCACCGCGATCCTGCAGCCGCCGGATCAGTTCCAGCGACTTGTAGGCCGCGATGCCGCCGCCGATGACGAGAAGGATACGCTTGCCGGTGAGCATGTGGCGCGCCCGCTAGAGCATGCTGCGGAAAAATGGGAACCGGTTTTCCGGAAACAGCATGCGACAAAAACGACCCGGACCATGCCGGCATTCGGCACGGTTCGGGGTGGCGCGAAGGTAAGGGTTTGCGGCGGCCTTTCAAGGCCGTCGAGTGGCAGGCCGGTCGGCTGGCTGGCCTTCTAGCGGAATGGCGGCTCGTCGAAGCTGCGCAGCTTGCGCGAATGGATGGCGCCGCCGGTGCGCTTCAGCCGCTCGACCGCGTCGAGCCCGACCAGCAGGTGCTGGGCGACCGCGTTGGCATAAAAGGCGCTGGCCGCGCCCGGCAGCTTGATCTCGCCGTGCAGCGGCTTGTCGGAAACGCAGAGCAGCGTTCCGTAGGGCACGCGCAACCGATAGCCCTGCGCGGCGATGGTGCCGCTCTCCATGTCCACGGCGATGGCGCGCGACAGGTTGAACAGCCGCGCCTCCTGCGTGTAGCGCAGTTCCCAGTTGCGGTCGTCGTTGGTGACCACCGTCCCGGTCCGCAGGCGGTGCTTCAGCGCGTCGCCCGATGCCCCGGTGACGGCCGCGCAGGCCTCCTGCAGGGCGGTCTGGATTTCCGCCAGCGCCGGAATCGGGATCTGCGGCGGCACCAGCGCGTCGAGAATGTGGTCGCGCCTGAGATAGGCGTGGGCCAGCACGTAGTCGCCGATCTCCTGCGCCTGCCTCAGGCCGCCGCAATGGCCGATCATCAGCCAGCAATGGGGCCGCAACACCGCGAGATGGTCGGTGATGTTCTTGGCGTTGGATGGGCCGACGCCGATATTGACCAGCGTCACACCCGCCGTGCCCTGCCGCTCCAGGTGGTAGGCCGGCATCTGATAGCGATGCCAGGCGGAGGCGGCGACGCGCGCCACGCCACCTTCGAGACTGGACGCGTCGATGGTCTGGCCGCCCGGCGCGGTGAGCCGCAGCGCCCGGCCGGCGGCGATCTCCTCGGCGCCCCAGGCGACGAACTGGTCGACATAGCGGTGATAGTTGGTCAGCAGGATCCACGGCTGCACCGCCCGCCAGTCCGTGCCGGTGTAATGGACCAGCCGCCGCAGCGAATAGTCCGCGCGCACGGCGTCGAACAGCGACAGCGGCCGCGCGCCGTTCGGCAGTCCGTCGAATGTGCCGTCGGCCACCTCGTCGCCGACCAGCGACAGAAGCGGCGAGGGGAAGTGCCGCGCGAGCTCCGACGGGCTCCGGCCGCCGGCGGCCAGTTCGTCGACGCCGTCGAGCACGTAGGGGTAGGGGATTTCCTGCGTGCTGGGGCGCACGTCCAGCGTCGCGCCATATTCGGAGACGAGCGGGCGCAACTGGTCCAGCAGGTAGCGCCGGAAGAAGCCGGGCTGCGTCACCGTCGTCGTGTAGAGGCCGGGCTGGGAGAACTTGGCATAGGCCCGCCGGTTACGCGGCGCGGCGCGGTCCGGGGCGTGGGTGACGGCAAGCTCGGGATAGACGAAGCGGGCGCGCTCCTCCGGGGATGGCGGCTGCCCACCTGAAAGATAACGCTCCAGCGCGGAGCGGAGCGCGGCGGTCGCCTCGTCATAGAGCTGTTCGAGGCGATCGACGGCGGAATCGGGCGTAAGCGTCTGTGCCATGGCGCGACTATACAGGTTTGGCGGTGGCGGGTCGCCTTCAACCCCAGATCAGGTTCGCCGCCAGCAGCGCGGCGATCACCCACAGCGCCACGGTCGACCAGCGGTTCCGCCGCGCCTCGGCCTCGCCGATGCCCTTGAGCGATTCCGGCGCCAGCACGAAGCCCTCGCGGGTCAGGTCGTCGATCCGCTCCGACAGCATGGCGGCGCGGCCGAGCAGGGCCGGGGCCTCGCCGACGATCTTGGCCAGCGAACGCGCGCCCTCGCCGACCTCCTCGATCCGCCCGACCGGCCCGAGGTTGCGCGTGATCCATTCGCGCACCACCGGCTCCGAACTGGTCCAGATGTCGAGGCGAGGATCGAGCGAGCGCGCGACGCCCTCGACCACCACCATGGTCTTCTGCAGGAGGATCAGCTCGGTGCGCGTCTTCATGTCGAAGATGCCGGTCACCTCGAACAGCAGCGACAGGAGGTGCGCCATCGAGATCTGGTCGGCTGTGCGCGAATGGATCGGCTCGCCGATGGCGCGGATCGCCTGCGCGAACTCGTCGATGGAATGGTGGGCCGGCACATAGCCGGCCTCGAAATGCACCTCCGCCACGCGGCGATACTGCTTGGTGATGAAGCCGAGCAGGATTTCCGCGAGGAAGCGCCGCTCCTTCGGGCCGATCCGGCCCATAATGCCGAAATCGACCGCGACGAGATTGCCGGCCGCGTCCGCGAACAGGTTGCCCTGGTGCATGTCGGCGTGGAAGAAGCCGTCGCGGAGCGCGTGGCGCAGGAAGCTCTGGATCACCGTCTGCCCGAGCGCGCGCGGATCGATGCCCGCCGCCGCCAGCCCCGCCCGGTCGCCGAGGCGGATGCCCTCGATCCATTCCGTGGTCAGAACGCTTTTGCCCGTGCGGTTCCAGTCAACGACCGGCACGCGGAAGCCGGGGTCGTCCCTGGTCCGCTCGGCCATTTCGGAGGCGGCCGCGGCCTCCAGCCGGAGGTCCAGTTCGATGGCCATGGAGCGCGCCAGAGTGTCGACGATGCCGACCGGCTTCAGCCGTCGGCTCTCCGGCGCGAAGCGCTCGGCGAGGCGCGCCGCGAAATAGTAGTCGGAGAGGTCGGCCCGGAAACGGTCGGCGACGCGCGGGCGCAGCACCTTCACCGCGACATCGCGCAGGCTGTCGCCGTCCTTCACCGTGGCGCGATGGACCTGCGCGATGGAGGCGGCGGCAATCGGCGGGCCGAACGAGACGAACAGCGCATCGAGCGGCGCGCCCAGTGTCTCCGCGACGATCCGCTCGGCCTCCTTCGCGTCGAAGGGCGGCACCTTGTCCTGCAGCGCTTCCAGATCGGTGGCAATCGCCGCGCCGACGACGTCCGGCCGGGTCGACAGGAACTGGCCGAGTTTCACATAGGTCGGCCCGAGGCGGGTGAGGGCGGCGGTCAGCCGGTCGGCGCGCGTGCCCGTGCCGCGCCGCTCGACGAGCCGCGCCAGCTTGAGGCCGAGACGGGCGGCGGGCGGCAGCACCTGCGGGTCGACGAGGCCGAACACGCCTTCGCGGGCGAAGACGAAGCCCGCCCGGGCGAGGCGCGCGGCATGGACGAGGGTCGGTATCACGGGGCGGCTCGCCCGCTGGATTCTTGGCTGAGCATGATCATCTCCGAAAACCGGTTCCCACTTTTCGGGATCATGCTCTAGATCTTCCAGCCGCCGGAGAGGCAGGCAATGCCCCCGGTCATCGGCGTCACCGCGACGCGCGCAAAACCCGCCTTCTCGATCATGCCGGCGAAAGCCTCGTTGCGCGGAAACTTGCGGATCGACTCCACCAGATACTGGTAGGGCTCGGCATCGCCCGTCACCATCCGCCCCATCGGCGGAATGACGCTGAACGAATAGGCGTCATAAACCCGGTCGAGACCCGGAACGACGTCCGGCGAGAATTCCAGCACCAGCAGCCGCCCGCCGGGCCGGAGCACGCGATAGGCCTCGTCGAGCGCCTTCTGGATACGCGGCACGTTGCGGATGCCGAAAGCGATCGTGTAGCCGTCGAACGAGCGGCTCGGGAACGGCAGTTCCTCGGCATTGCCCTGCACGAACTCGACGCGCTCCGACAGGCCGCGCTTGGCGGCGCGGTCGCGGCCGACCTTCAGCATTTCGGCATTGATGTCGCAGACGGTCGCGTCTGCCCGCGTGCCCGCGCCGACCACCTTGAAGGCGACATCGCCGGTGCCGCCGGCAACGTCGAGATGGTGGAAGGCGCGCGCCTTCGGCACGCCGAGCCGCGTCACCATGACGTCCTTCCAGACGCGGTGCAGCCCCGCCGACATCAGGTCGTTCATCAGGTCGTAGCGGCCGGCCACCTTGTGGAACACGTCGTCCACCAGCCCCTGCTTGGCGTCGAGATCGACGCGGCGGAAGCCGAAATCGGTGGTGGAGGAGGCTGCTGACATGGACCGACCCTGCAATTCGGCCGGACCATAGCGGAACCGGTTCCCCGGCGCTATGTGGGGATCGCCGCCGGTTTCCCGCGGCCTCACCGGATGGTTGACCGATGCCCGAACTCCCCGAGGTCGAAACGGTGCGCCGGGGTCTCGCCCCGGTCATGGAGGGTGCGACCATCCTGGGCGCCGACATCCGCCGCCCCGACCTGCGCTTTCCCTTCCCCGAGCGCTTCGGCGAACGGCTGACCGGCCGGCGCGTCGAGGCGCTCGGCCGCCGCTCCAAATATCTGCTGGCCGATCTCGACCAGGGCGACGTACTGGTCATGCATCTCGGCATGTCCGGTTCGTTCCGCATCGAGCAGGGTGTCGTCGGCGAGTTCCACCACGAGCGTTCGCGCGATTCCGCTCACGATCATGTCGTGCTGCGCCTCTCGTCCGGCGCGACGGTCACCTACAACGATCCGCGCCGCTTCGGCTTCATGCTGATGATCCCGCGCGCGGAACTGGCCGACCACGCGCTTTTCGCCCACCTCGGCGTCGAACCGGTCGGCAACGCACTCTCGGCCGAGCATCTGGCTGAGGCTTTCCGCGGCAAGGCGGCGCCACTGAAGGCGGCGCTGCTCGACCAGTCGATCATCGCCGGCCTCGGCAATATCTATGTCTGCGAGGCGCTCTTTCGTTCCGGCCTGTCGCCGCAGCGCGCCGCCGGCACGCTGGTCACCAAGGCCGGTGCGCCGACCGCGCGGCTGGAGCGGCTGGTGCCGGTCATCCGCGAGGTGATCGCCGAGGCCATCGAGGCCGGAGGCTCGTCCCTGCGCGACCATGCCCAGCCCTCGGGCGAGCTCGGCTATTTCCAGCACCGTTTCCGCGTCTACGACCGCGAAGGCGAGGCTTGCGCGACGCCGGGTTGCGGGACCATTGTTCGCCGCATCGTGCAGTCGAACAGATCGACGTTCTATTGCCCGACATGCCAGCGATAGGAACGATCCATGCTGAAGGTCTGGGGACGGAACAATTCGTCCAACGTGCAGAAGGTCATGTGGTGCATCGGCGAACTCGGCGTTCCCCATGAGCGCGTCGAGGCCGGCCGCCAGTTCGGGATCGTCGATGAACCGCACTACCGGGCGATGAACCCGAACGGCAAGATTCCGACCGCCGAGGACGATGGTGCCATCCTGTGGGAATCCAATGCCATCTGCCGTCACCTCGCCCGCAAGCATGGACGCCTGATGCCGACCGCGCTGGCGGATCAGGCGCGGGTCGACATGTGGATGGACTGGCAGCAGACCGAGCTCGGCGCGGCGGTCGGCCCGGTCTTCCTCGGCCTCGTGCGCACGGACCCGGACAAGCGCAACATGGCGGCGATCGATGCGGCCAAGATGTCCGCCATCGCGGCCATGAAGGTTCTGGACGCTCACCTCGCCGGTCATCTCTACGTTGTCGGCAACACCTTCTCGGTGGCCGATATTCCCATGGGCGTCATGGCCTTCCGCTACAAGGCGCTGGTCCCGGAAAGCCCCGCCTACGCCAATCTCGACCGCTGGTATGCCGCCATCGGCGAACGCCCGGCTTTCCGCGCCCATGTCTCCGGGATTCCGCTGACCTGAAGCCGCCATCGGCCGGGTGCTTTGTCGCTCCCGGCCATTCCGCGTTGACTTTTGGTGGAAGCGCGGCCATAACCCGCGCCGACTTGGGAGCGGCCCGCGCCCGAGCGCGTGAGCCTTTTGAGGGTTCGCCGCCTGCAGGCCGTTCCTGAAACCCCATTGATCGATTGATCCAGATACGCGCGGAGACGTCCCGTGAAACGCACCTACCAGCCGTCCAAGCTCGTCCGCAAGCGCCGCCACGGCTTCCGTGCCCGTATGGCGACCAAGGGCGGCCAGCGCGTCCTCGCCGCCCGCCGCGCGCGGGGCCGCAAGCGCCTGTCTGCGTGAAGACAGCGCGATAGGGCAGAACCTGGGCAGGTCCGCGATCCCGTGATCGTGGGTCCGGCCCGGACACGGCGGGAGGTGCGGATGACAAGTTCGACGACACCCCGCCGCCTCGTTCGCCGCGCCGACTTCGTTGCCTGTTCCAAGGGCCGCCGTGTCGCAACGGCGGCTTTCGTGTTGCAGGAGCGCCGCCGCGGCGACGACCTGCCGCCGCGCTTCGGCTTCACCGTCACCAAGAAGACCGGTGGCGCCGTCGAGCGCAACCGCATGCGCCGCCGCCTCAAGGAGGCCGTGCGGCTTGGTGCCGCGCCTTGCGCCGCCCCGGGCTCGGATTATGTGCTGGTCCTGAACCGCAACGCGCTCGACCGTCCGTTCGACACTCTCATGACCGATCTCGCCGACGCCCTGCGCCGGGCCTCGGTTCCCCGCCCGCCGCGCCACCCGGCCGGCGCCCCGTCCTGACCTCCTGCCGACAGACCGATGGCTGACAACCGCAACTACATTCTCGCGATCGTCCTTTCGATCCTCGTTCTCGTCGGCTGGCAGTATTTCGTCGGCATGCCCCAGATGGAGCGCCAGCGTCAGCAGCAGGCGCAACAGCAGGCCCAGCAGCCGCGCCCGGCCCAGCCCGGCCAGGCTCCGTCGACCACGCCGGCGGCTCCGGGCGCGCCGGCCCCCGGCGCGGCCTCGACCGCGCCCGCCGCTCCCGGCGCCGTGGCTCCGGCGCCTGCCGGCGGCCAGACCCGCGAGGCGATCCTCGCCGCGACCCCCCGCGTCGGCATCGAGACGCCGCGGATCACCGGCTCGATCAACCTCGTCGGCGGCCGCCTGGACGACATCGTCCTGACCGGCTACCGCGAGACCACCGCGCGCAACAGTGCGCATGTCGTGCTCTTCGCGCCGGCCGGCTCGCCGATCGATCCGGTCCACCACCAGCATCCGTTCTATGCCGAGTTCGGCTATGTCGGCGTCGCCAATGCCGGCACCGCCGTCCCGAACGCCCAGACCGTCTGGACCCAGCAGGGAACCGGCAAGCTCGCCCCCGGCGCGCCGGTCGTGATCACCTGGGACAATGGCCAGGGCCTGACCTTCCGCCGCACCTTCGAGATCGACGCCAACTACATGGTGACGGTGA
Source organism: Phreatobacter sp. (assembly GCF_016793595.1). Lineage (GTDB taxonomy): Bacteria > Pseudomonadota > Alphaproteobacteria > Rhizobiales > Phreatobacteraceae > Phreatobacter. Next base: position 172,034 of record NZ_JAEULY010000015.1, on the reverse strand, counting down.
AGGATGCGGTCATCAATGCCGGCGGCGCGCCGGTGACGCTGCACGCCTACGGCCTCATCTCCCGCCATGGCGTGCCGCAGACCTCCGGCTATTACATCCTGCACGAGGGCCTGATCGGCGTCTTCGGCGACAAGGGTTTGCAGGAAGTCGGCTATTCCGCCATCGAGAGTGCCAAGACGCAGGCCTTCAAGGCGCGCGGTGCCTGGCTCGGCATCACCGACAAGTACTGGGCCGCCGCGCTGATCCCGGATCAGGCGCTGGAGACCGACGCCGCCTTCAAGTTCTTCCAGTCGGGCACGACCAAGAGCTTCCAGACCGACTTCCTCGCGCCCGCCGCGACCGTTGCGCCCGGCGCGACCCACGAGACCACGACGCGCCTGTTCGCCGGCGCCAAGGAAGTCAGTGTCGTCGACGGCTATGCCTCGGCCTTCAAGGTCGACCGGTTCGACCGCCTGATCGACTGGGGCTGGTTCTATTTCATCACCAAGCCGCTCTTCGTCGTCATGGACTGGATCTTCATCCAGACCGGCAATTTCGGCATCGCCATCCTGCTGGTCACGCTGCTGATCAAGGGCCTGTTCTTCCCGCTCGCCAACAAGAGCTACGCCTCCATCACCATGATGAAGAAGGTGCAGCCGGAAATGATGGCGATCCGCGACCGGTTCGCGGAAGACAAGATGAAGCAGCAGCAGGAGCTGATGGCGCTCTACAAGCGCGAGAAGATCAATCCGCTGGCGGGCTGCTGGCCGATCCTGATCCAGATCCCGGTGTTCTTCGCCCTCTACAAGGTGCTGTTCATCACCATCGAGATGCGGCAGGCGCCGTTCTTCGGCTGGATCCAGGACCTTTCGGCTCCCGATCCGACCTCGATCTTCAACCTGTTCGGCCTGATTCCCTTCACCGTGCCGGCCTTCCTGCTGATCGGCGTCTGGCCGATCATCATGGGCATCACGATGTGGGTCCAGATGCAGATGAACCCGGCTCCGACGGACCCGATCCAGGCGGTGTTCTTCAAGTGGATGCCGATCCTGTTCACCTTCATGCTGGCCTCGTTCCCGGCGGGCCTCGTCATCTACTGGGCGTGGAACAATCTCCTCTCGGTGCTCCAGCAGGGCATCATCATGCGCAAGTACGGCGTGAAGATCGAATTGTGGGACAATCTCCGTTCGATGTTCGGCGCCGGACCCGCCAAGCCGGCGGCCTGACCGCTGAACCAGGGGACTAGACGATGACCGCCGACCCGATCGAGGCGGGCCGGCTCATCTTCGCCCGGCCCTGGACATTCTGGCGCGGCACGCCGGACATGAAGCACCTGCCGCCGATGGCGGGTGTCGAGGTCGCCTTCGCCGGCCGCTCCAATGTCGGCAAGTCGAGCCTGATCAATGCGCTGGTCGGCCAGAACAGCCTCGCGCGCACCTCGAACACGCCCGGCCGCACCCAGGAGCTGAACTTCTTCCATGTCGAGGGGCCGGCCAATCCCGGCATCGTGCTCGTCGACATGCCGGGCTACGGCTTTGCCGCCGCGCCCGAGGCGAAGGTGAAGGCCTGGACGCGCGTCATCCATGACTATCTGCGCGGCCGGCAGAACCTCGCCCGCGTCTACGTGCTGGTCGATGCCCGCCACGGGCTGAAGCCGGTGGATGCGGAGGTGCTGGACGCGCTCGGCAGCGCGGCCGTGTCCTATCAGGTCGTGCTGACGAAGGCCGACCAGATCTCCGGTGCCGAGCTCAGGGCGCTCGTCGCCGCGACGCTCGAGGCGCTGAAGAAGCGCGCGGCCGCCTTCCCCGAGATCATCGCGACCTCCAGCCGCAAGGGCGAGGGCATTCCCGAACTGCGCGCCGCCATCGTCAAGGTCGCGGCTGAGCGGGGCTGACACGGCTGCGACGCCGGCTCACTTCTCAAGCCGGGCTCCGGCCGGTAGTCTTCCCCGCAACAGGGAGCGTAGCCTTGCCGCCGGGCTCCCGACGGACAAGCCGGGAGGCAATGTGAGCACTGCCGTACACCTCAAGGGTGTTTCGGTCGCATACGCTTTGGCGGGCGGCGGGAAATACGAAGCGGTTCAGCCCGTCGATCTCTCCGTCCGCGACGGCGAGTTCGTGGCCCTGCTCGGCCCGACCGGCTGCGGCAAGTCGACCCTCCTGAACATCGCCGCCGGCCTCATGCCGCCGTCGTCCGGCACCTGCGACATTTTCGGCGAGCGCCTCGCGGGCCTCAACGCCAAGGCCGGCTATCTCTTCCAGCAGGACGCGCTGATGCCGTGGAAGACGGCCGAGGACAATGTCGCCATCGGTCTGGAAGTCGCCGGCGTCTCGCGCAGGGAAGCCCACGAGAAGGCGCGCGCCATGCTCGCGAAGGTGGGCTTGTCCGCCTTCGGCGACCGCTACCCGCACCAGCTCTCCGGCGGCCAGAAGAAGCGCGTGGCGCTGGCGCAGGTTCTCGTCCGCGAACCGAAGATCCTGCTGATGGACGAGCCTTTTGGTCCGCTGGACGCCCAGACGCGGCTGATCATGAGCGAACTCCTGCTCGACCTCTGGCAGCAGGACCGCAAGGCCGTGATGTTCGTCACTCACGATCTCGACGAGGCCATTGCCCTCTCCGACCGCGTGGTGGTCATGTCGGCCGGCCCGAGCTCCCGCTTCATCGGCGAATTCACGGTCCACCTGCCGCGCCCGCGCGACATCGCGGAGGTCCGGGCCGAGCCAGCCTTCCACCGCCTCCATGCGGAAATCTGGTCGTGCCTGCGCGACGAGGTCCGCAAGACCTACGGCCTTCCCGGCAAGGCCGGCGCAGGACAGGGAGCCGCCTGATGCCCATCTCGCGCGGAAAGCTCCTGGCCCTCCAGATCCTCGTCGCGGTCGGCATCTTCGCCTTCTGGCACGTCGTCACCAACTGGCCGGTCGTCGGCGACGTGAAGACCATGCGGTTCTTCTTCTCGACGCCCTACGACGTCATCGTGCGCGTCGGCTCCATGTTCATGGAGGGCTCGGTCTACCGGCACCTCTGGATCACGCTGGTCGAGACCATCCTCGCCTTCGTCATCGGCGCCACCTTAGGCATCGTCATCGGCTTCTGGTTCGCGCGGAAGCCGCTCGTTGCCGCCGTCTTCGACCCCTACGTCAAGATGATGAACGCGCTGCCGCGCGTCGTCCTCGCGCCGATCTTCGCCCTGTGGTTCGGCCTCGGCATCTGGTCCAAGGTCTGGCTCGGCGTCACGCTGGTCTTCTTCATCGTCTTCTTCAACGTCTATCAGGGCGTGCGCGAGGTGCCGCAGGTGGTGCTCGCCAATGCCCGCATGCTCGGCATGAACGAGCGGCAGCTGCTGCGCCACGTCTACTGGCCGGCGGCCCTCGCCTGGGTGTTCTCGTCGCTGCACACCTCGGTCGGCTTCGCCGTGGTCGGCGCGGTGGTCGGCGAATACCTCGGCTCGGCCGCGGGCCTCGGCTACCTGATCCATCAGGCCGAGGGCGTCTTCGACGTCACCGGCGTCTTCGCCGGCATGGTCATCCTCATGGGTTTCGTCATGCTGATCGACGGCATCGTGACGCTGGTCGAGAAGCCGCTGCTTGTCTGGAAGCCGGGCGAGACTAAAACGGTCTGAAACCAGGACGACTTGATCGACAGGCGCCGCCGGCGCGCCGTGAAAAACGTGGAGGACGACATGGATCGCAGGCAGGTACTTTCGCTCATCGGCGCGGGCGCGGGGCTGGCGGGTCTTCCGGGCCCGGCCTTCGCTCAAGGCGCGCTGGAAAAGCCGAAGGTGACGCTCGGCGTCGGCGGCAAGCAGCTCCTCTACTATCTGCCGCTGACGATCGCCGAGCGCCGCGGCTTCTTCAAGGATTTCGGCCTCGACATGGAGATCAACGACTTCGCCGGCGGCGCGCGTTCGCTACAGGCGCTGGTCGGCGGCTCGGTCGACCTCGTGGCTGGCGCTTACGAACACACGCTGCGCATGCAGGCCAAGGGGCAGGACATCCGCTCGACCATCGAGATCCTGCGCTTTCCCACCATCGTCATCGCGGTGCGCAAGGCGATCGCCGACAAGGTCAAGTCGCCGGCCGACTTCAAGGGCCTGAAGATCGGCGTCACCGCGCCGGGTTCGTCCACCTTCATCACCGCCGTCCATGCCATGGCCAAGGCCGGCCTCAAGGCGAGCGATGCCAGCTTCATCGGCATCGGCGGCGGCGCCAGCGCGGTCGCGGCCATGAAGCGCGGGGAGATCGACGTGATCTCCCACCTCGACCCGGTCATCGCCAAGCTGGAGGCGGATGGCGACGTGGTGACCTTGATCGACACCCGCACCGAGGCCGGCACCCGCGCCCTGTTCGGCGCGTCCAATCCGGCCGCCTGCCTCTATCTGCGTCAGGACTTCATCGAGAAGAACCCCAACACCACGCAGGCTGCCGTCAACGGTCTCTACAAGGCGCTGCGCTGGATCGACAAGGCTTCGCCCGCCGAGGTCGCCGACGCCGTGCCGGAGCAGTATCACCTCGGCGACAAGGCGCTCTACATCAAGGCCGTTCAGGCCTCGAAGGATGCCTATTCCAAGACCGGCATCATGGCGCAGGACGGCATGAAGTCGGTCTTCGACATGCTGAAGGCGCTGGATGCGGAGATGGCCAACGTCTCGGCCGATATCATCGCCAAATCCTTCGACGGCCGTTTCGCCCAGAAGGCCGCGACCATCGTCACCTGAGTCTGGCGAGTGAGCCGGAGGCGCTGCCCATTCTCGTCATGCCCGGCACAAGGCCGGGCATGACGCAGTCTCCAGCCGATACTCTCCCGGAATCCGGCATCACCCCCTGCGCAGGTTGAAGCCGTGCAGGGCGGCGACGCCGAGGCAGAACAGCCCGGCGACGATCAGACCGTTGCTGCGGCCGCGGCGGTTGCCCTCGCTCTCCGCGAACGACAGGAACGTACGCCCCTCGCTGGTCGCCTCGAACACCAGCCTCAGATGCGGATCGACAAGGAAACGGACCTGCTGGCCGTAGCGCAGCCGGTCGATGCCATCGACCCACAAGGTCGGCGGCGGCGAGACCTCGATGGGGCCAAAGCCGGAAACGGACAGCAGGATCTTCTGCGTCCGGTAGGTGGAGGTGCCGCGCCGCCCGCGGCTTACCCGTACCAGCGGCGTCGTGTAGCTGATCGGCCCGACATGGTCAGCGACCGTCAGCGCGCTCCGCTCCGGTGGACGCTGCGCAAAGCCTGAGACCAGCAGGAACAGCCCCACAAGAACGACGCCGATCAGCCAGAGGACGCCCCACACATTGGGGACGTCCGCCGGCCCCGGCGTCGCCTCCGCCTCGCTCAATGCGCCTCTTCCCAGTTGCCTGCGGCGCGCGCATCGACGCTGAGTGGCACCTTCAGTTCCAGCGCCGGCTCGGGCGCCTTTTCCATGACGCGCTTGATGACAGGCAGGGTCACGTCGATCTGGTCCTCGGGCACCTCGAAGACCAGTTCGTCATGGACCTGCAGCAGCATCAGCGCGTCGAGCTTCGCCTCTGATAGCGCCGCGTCCATCCTGATCATGGCGCGGCGGATGATATCGGCGGCCGAGCCCTGGATCGGCGCGTTGATCGACTGCCGCTCGACGAAGGCGCGCTCGGACGGATTGCCGGACCTGATCGCCGGGAAGTGGCACTTGCGGCCGAAGATCGTCTCGACATAGCCGTGCTCGCGCACAAAGGCCTTCTTCTCGTCCATGTAGTCGCGGATGCCGGGGAAGCGCTCGAAATACTTTTTGATATAGGCGCCGGCCTCCTCGCGCGGAATGCCGAGCTGATTGGCAAGGCCGAAGGCCGAGATGCCGTAGATGATGCCGAAATTGATCGCCTTGGCGCGGCGGCGCACCAACGGGTCCATGCCTTTGACCGGCACGCCGAACATTTCCGAAGCGGTCATGGCGTGGATGTCGACGCCATCCGCGAAGGCCTGCCGCAGCTGCGGTATGTCGGCGATGTGGGCAAGCACGCGCAGTTCGATCTGCGAATAGTCAGCCGAGACCAGCTTGCGGCCGGGCGCGGCGATGAAGGCGGTGCGGATCTTGCGACCTTCCTCGGTGCGGACCGGGATGTTCTGGAGGTTCGGCTCGGATGACGACAGCCGCCCCGTCGTCGTCGCGGCCAGCGCGAAGGAGGTGTGGACGCGCCCGGTCTCGGCATTGATGTAGGTCGGCAGCGCGTCGGTATAGGTCGATTTCAGCTTGGTGACGGTGCGCCAGTCGATGATCTTGCGCGGCAGTTCGTGGCCCTCGTCGGCGAGGTCCTCCAGCACGCCGGCCGCCGTGGACCACGCGCCGGTCTTGGTCTTCGAGCCGCCCGGCAGGCCCATCTTGCCGAACAGGATGTCGCCGAGCTGCTTGGGCGAGCCGGGATTGAGCGGCTCGCCAGCCAGTTCCTGTATCTCCGCCTCGACGCGCGCCGCCGTCTGCGCGAAGTCGCCTGACAGCCGCGACAGCACCTGCCGGTCGACGAGAATGCCGCGCCGCTCCATGCGCGCCAGCACGTCCACCAGCGGACGCTCCAGCGTCTCGTAGACGACGGTCTTTGATTCCGCCGGCAGCCGGGGTTTCAGCACCTGCCAGAGACGCAGCGTCACATCGGCGTCCTCGGCCGCATAGGCGGTCGCCCGGTCCAGCGGCACGCGGTCGAAGGTGATGCGGTTCCGCCCCGTGCCCGTGACGCTGTCGAAGCTGATCGGCTGGTGGCCGAGATGGCGCTCCGAGAGCGCGTCCATGCCGTGCGAGCCGAGGCCGCCATCGAGCACGTAGGAGACCAGCATCGTGTCGTCGTAGGGGCGCACATCGACGCCGTGGCGGCGCAGGATCAGCAGGTCGTATTTCAGGTTCTGTCCGACCTTGAGCACGCCGGGATTCTCGGCGAGCGCCTTCAGCCGCTCCAGCGCCGCCTGCACGGGAATCTGGCCTTCGACCAACCCTGAATCGAACAGGCCGGCTTCGCCCGCCTTGTGGGCGAGCGGCACGTAGCAGGCCTTGTTCGGCGCATAGGCGAGCGAGAAGCCGACGAGATCGGCGCTCATCGCGTCGAGCGACGTCGTCTCGGTGTCGAGCGCGACGACACCGGCCTCCGCCGCCGCCTTGATGAAGGCGTCGAGGGCATCGAGCGAGGTGATGCACTGGTAGCCGGCATGATCGACCCCGACGGCCCTCGCATCGACCAGCGCCTTCGCCGCGCGGGTCGCGGCCGTCGGGGCGCCCTCCGCGACAGGCTCCGCCGCCCTCGCCGCCGCAGAGGTCGCGGCAGGTGCGGTCACCACCGCCGGCTTCGGTGCATTCGGATCGATCGCGAAAGCCGGATCGGGATCGATCTTCGCGGGATCGACGCCATAGAGCTCGCCGACCTTCTTGGTGATGGTGGTGAATTCCATCGCCTTGAGGAAGGCGACCAGCGTCCGGCCGTCGGGTTTCGCGAGCCCGGTCTCGTCCAGCGGCACTTCCAGCTTCACGTCGCGGACGAGCTGTACCAGCTGGCGCGAGATCAGCACCTTGCTGATCACGTCCGGGTTAGTCAGCGTCTCGCGGCGCTTCGGCTGCTTGATCTCGCCGGCCCGCGCCAGCAGCGTGTCGAGGTCGCCATACTCCGCGATGAGCTGCGCCGCCGTCTTGCGGCCGATGCCCGGCGCGCCCGGCACGTTGTCGGACGTGTCGCCTTCCAGCGACTGGATGTCGACGATCTTCTCGGGCGGCAGGCCTTCCCAGTATTCGGTGACGTCGCCGACCTTGTCGGCGGGCACGTTCCAGCGCTCGAATTTGTCGCCGTGGGTCAACAGCCGCTCCGGCCGGTAGCCGGGCTTGCCCTTGATGCCGCTTTCGGGGTCGTAGAAGGCGACTGAGGGGCGCACCAGCTGCATCAGGTCCTTGTCGGCCGAGATGATCAGCACGTCCGCGCCGCGCCCGCAGGCCTCATCCGCATAGGTCGCGATCAGATCGTCGGCCTCGTAGCGGTCCTGCTCGATGGCGTGCAGGCCGAAGGCGCGGATCGCCGCCCGAAACAGCGGGAACTGCGGCACCATGTCCTCCGGCGGCGGCGGCCGGTGCGCCTTGTAGTCCGGGTAGATCTCCTTGCGGAACGACTGCTCGCTCTTGTCGAGGATCATCGCGATATGGGTCGGCTTCACCCCGAGCGCGCCGTCCTCGACGAATTGCAGGACCTTGGTCGAGAACAGCCTGACGGCGCCCGTCGGCAGGCCGTCCGACCGCGAATTGTACTTCCGGTCCTGGTTCATCGACTGGAAATAGGCGCGGAAGACGAAGGACGACCCGTCGATCAGGAAGACGCGGTCGCCCTTGCCGACGGGGCGGTGGTGATCGGAAGCCATGGATATGCTGTCTCGCGCTGAGGTCGCCCCATTATGGACGCTGGCGCGCGCCGCGTCATGTCAGCACGCGGGGGACCGGCAGTCTCACCATGCGAGCATGCGCCGGCCGAGGAGCGCGCCGACCGTGCCGGTCAGCGCGATGCCGATCGTGTACCAGGTGGCCACGAAGAACGGCGAATCGTCGGCGCAGTGCAGCCCGTAGAAGAAGGCCGCGATCGTCCCTGCCGCGAATCCCGCCAGCGCGCCGGCCTGCATGGCGCTCTGCGGCGCGCCGTTGCGCAGTGCCGCGAGGAAGATCGCCAGCGGCGCCGCCGCCAGCAGCGGGATGGCGACCAGGCAGAGGGCGGAATTGTTGCCGACCAGCCGCGCGCCGAAGACAGCGGCCGGCTGTGTCGCTACCTCGTGTCCCATGCCGAACAGAAAGATCAGCGCGGGCAGCACCAGCACCGACTTCGGCAGGTCGGCTTCCGGGCGCGCGGCGGCGCGCAGCAGGGCCAGGGCCGCGACGGCGAGCGTCGCCACCAGCAGCAGCTTCTGGCCGAACAGTACGGTGCCCATGGCCGAGGCGAGATCGGGCCGCGTGCCGATCGCGAGCATCATCAGGGCGAAGGCGACCGTCGCGGCCGCGCCCGCCGCGATCATCAGCCGCCCGTGAAGGGAAGGGCCTGCCGCCTTGGCATCCCGCGCCAGTCCGGCAATGAGGTCTTCGGTCTTCATCTCACACGCTCCCGCGGAGCATCTTGGCGAGGCCGGCAAGGCCCCTGTGCAATGCGACGCGCACCGCGCCCTCGCTCATCGACAGGGCGGTCGCCGTCTCGCGCGTGTCGTTGCCGTCCACGAACATCGAGCGGATCACCGCCTTCTGGCCGGCCGGCAGGCTGTCGGCGAGCTTGACCACGTCGCGCGTCGCGATCTCCGGCTCGTTCGACGGCGCGGGGATCGCCTCGGCGAACGCGTCGATATCGACATGGCCCGATGAACCGCGCCGGCGCAGCGCGTCGATCAGCTTGTGCTTCAGGATGGCCCGCAGCCACGGCACCAGCGGCTGGCTCGGAACCCAGCTCGTCCGCTTGGTGTGGATGGCGATCAGCACGTCCTGCACGATGTCCTCTGCTTCCGCGACCGATCGGCCGGCGCGCGACAGCCCCGAGCGTGCCAACCCCCGCAGGAACGGCGTCAGATCGTGAAGCAGCCGCGCATAGGCCGCCTCGTCGCCCGCGAGGCCGGCCCGCATCCACGCGCTCCATTCCTCGTCGCGGTCTCTCACGTCGCTCCTGTTACGTTGTCATACGGATCAGCTCACACAACCGTTACAGGCAAGCGGCGCATCCCGCGACAGCTTTCGGCGGCGAGGCGCCGCAAGCTTTCGATGTTGACGTTTACGTAAACGTAGGATACCACACCGGCAGGGCGACGATGATCGCCGCGAGGAAGCCGGGGAACCGACGGGCACATGACCAGTGCAGCGGCTCATGACATGGCGGAAGTGGGTTCCATGGCGACGCTGGCGGAGCTTCTGGCCGGCACGGGCTCCGCGCCCGGCGGCAAGGACCTCCTGACCATCCGCGAGATGACCCGCACCTTCGGCGTCACCGCCCGCGCGCTGCGCTTCTACGAGGAGAAGGGGCTGATCGCCCCGGTAAGGCAGGGCCAGGACCGGCTCTACTCGCGCCGCGACCGTGGCAGGCTTCGGCTCGTTCTCATGGGCAAATGCGTCGGCTTCTCGCTGGAAGACGTGAAGGCCATGCTGGATCTCTACGATCTCGGCGACGGCGGCGTCACACAGATGAAGGTCGCGCGCGGCAAGTACCGCGAGCAGGTCGGCCGCCTCCACGCCCAGAAGCGCGACATCGACACGGCGATCACCGAACTCGAGCGGGCGATCGCGGTCATCGACGCGCGTCTCACCGACAGGAACATCCCGGCTTCCGGGGACTGACAGCCACCCACGCCGGACGGCGGATTTTTGCATCGAGCCCGCACCGACACGCGGGCCCCGCGGAGGAGAACCAGAATGCCGATCTACAAGGCTCCGGTCGAAGACACGCTTTTCGTCCTCTACGACGTCCTCAAGATGGACGGCTATGGCAACCTGCCGGGCTTCGCCGATGCGCCGCGCGATCTCGTCGAGGCGGTGCTGGGCGAGAGCGCCAGGATCTGCGAGGAGGTCATCCAGCCGCTCAACGTCGTCGGCGACACGGTCGGCTGCAAGCGCAACGATGACGGGTCCGTCACCACTCCGCCGGGCTTCAAGGAAGCTTACGACCAATATCGCGAAGGCGGCTGGATGGCGCTGTCCTTCGACCCCGCCTATGGCGGCCAGGGCCTGCCGCTGGCTCTCAACGCGGCGATCGGCGAGTACCTGTCCTCGTCCAATCTCGCTTTCGGCATGTATCCGGGCCTGACGCAGGGCGCCATGGCCGCGCTCTACGTTCACGCCAACGACGAGATCAAGCAGACCTATCTGCCGAAGATGGCGACCGGCGAATGGACCGGCACCATGAACCTGACCGAGCCGCATTGCGGCACGGATCTCGGCCTGCTGCGCTCCAAGGCCGTGCCGAACGGCGACGGCTCCTATTCGATCACCGGCCAGAAGATCTTCATCTCTGCCGGCGAGCACGACATGTCGGACAACATCATCCACCTCGTCCTCGCCCGCATCGAGGGCGCGCCGGCCGGCACCAAGGGCATCTCGCTCTTCGTCGTGCCGAAGTTCCTGCCGAAGGCCGATGGCACCGCCGGCGAGCGCAACCCGCTCTCCTGCGGCAAGATCGAGGAGAAGATGGGCATCCACGGCAATTCCACCTGCGTCATGAACTATGACGGGGCGAAGGGCTGGCTGGTCGGCGAGGCCAACAAGGGTCTCAACGCCATGTTCGTGATGATGAACGAGGCCCGCATGTCGGTCGGCATCCAGGGCCTGTCGCAGTCGGAGGCGGCCTACCAGAACGCCGTGGCCTATGCGAAGGACCGTCTTCAGGGCCGCTCGCTCTCCGGCCCGAAGGCTCCAGACAAGCCGGCCGACCCGATCATCGTCCACCCGGACGTGCGCCGCACGCTGATGACCATCCGCGCCATCAACGAGGCCGGCCGCGCGCTGATGCTCTGGACCGCGTTGCAGGCCGACATCTCGCACCGCTCCGAGGATGCGGCCGAGAAGCAGAAGGCCGAGGATCACATGGGCCTGATGACGCCCATCGTCAAAGGCGTGCTGACCGATCTCGGCTTCGACAACGCCGTGAAGGCCCAGCAGATGTATGGCGGCCACGGCTACATCAACGAATGGGGCATGGGCCAGTTCGTCCGCGACGCCCGCATCACCATGATCTACGAGGGCGCCAACGGCATCCAGGCGCTCGACCTCGTCGGCCGCAAGCTCGGCGCCAATGGCGGCCGCGCCGTGATGACCTTCTTCAACGAGGTCGGCACGTTCTGCGCGCAGAACAAGGACGACGCGGCGCTCGGGCCCATGATCGGCGCGCTGTCGAAGGGCCTCAAGGACCTGCAGGCCGCGACCATGTGGTTCATGCAGAATGCCCTGGCCAAGCCCGACAATGCCGGCGCCGGCTCGACGCCCTACATGCACCTCTTCGGCCTCGTCGCCATGGGCTACATGTGGGCGCGCATGGCGAAGACCGCGCAGGAGAAGCTCGCCGGAGGCGCGGACGAGCGCATGACCCACAAGCTGGCGACCGCGCGCTTCTTCTTCGAGCAACTGATGCCCGAGAGCGGCGCCCATCTCGCCCGCGTCACGGCCGGCGCGGATTCGATGATGGCCCTGCCGGCGGAGGCGTTCTGATGCGGGCGGGCATTTTCAAGCGAAGTGGGTACCGGTTCGCGTGAAGAAAATGCGCCAAAGATAAGAAGTGTGGAGACGGTCCTCGCGGGCCGTCTCCCCCATAAGTCCGTCTGGCGGCGGCAATGGCCGCGATGTGTAACAGCACGCCCCACCGATGGACAAAACGATCCGGGAGACTGACATGAGCGCGCTGAACCTGCCGAAGCCGGCCTGGCACACCGAAGAGCACGACATGCTCGCCGAGAGCGCGCGCGCCTTCCTCGCCAAGGAGTTCACGCCCAATCTCGACCGCTGGTCGGAAGAGGGCGTCATGGATCGCGACGCCTGGCTGAAGGCGGCGGAGGCCGGGCTGCTTTCCGCCTCGATCCCCGAGGAATATGGCGGGGCCGGCGGCGACTACAGCCACGAGGCGATCATCGCCCACGAGATCGCCCTGGCCGGCGCGGATTCCTGGGGCTGGGCCATCCACGGTCCCATCGTCGCCCCCTATATCCTCCATTTCGGCACGGACGAGCAGAAGCGGAACTGGCTGCCCAAGATGGCGTCCGGCGAGCTGATCGCGGCGCTGGCCATGACCGAGCCGGGCGCGGGCTCCGACGTCCAGGGCATCCGCACCAAGGCCGAGCGCTCCGGCAATGGCTGGGTGCTGAACGGCTCCAAGACCTTTATCACCAACGGCCAGCACGCCAACATGGTGGTGGTCGCCGCCAAGACCGATCCCTCCGCCGGCGCCAAGGGCACCTCGCTCTTCGTGGTCGAGACCGACAACGCGCCGGGCTTCCGCCGCGGCCGCAAGCTCAAGAAGCTCGGCCTCGACTGGGCCGACACGTCCGAACTGTTCTTCGACGACATGAAGCTGCCGGCCGAGGCGCTGCTCGGCTCCGAGCCGAACCAGGGCTTCTACCAGATGATGCGGTCGCTGCCGCAGGAGCGCCTGACCATTGCCGGCGGCGCCGTGGGCATGATCGAGCGCGCGCTGACGCTGACCGTCGACTACGTCAAGGAGCGCAAGGCCTTCGGCAAGCCGGTCATCGACTTCCAGAACACCCAGTTCGAGCTGGCCGACATCAAGACGCAGGCCACCATGGCCAAGGTCTTCTACGAGTACTGCGTCGGCCTGCACATCCAGGGCAAGTGCGACACCGCCATGGCGTCCATGGCCAAGTACAAGCTCTCCGACCTCCAGAACACCGTGGTTGACCGCTGCCTCCAGCTCTTCGGCGGCTACGGCTTCATGGACGAATATCCGATCTCGCGGATGTACCGGGACGCGCGCATCCAGCGCATCTACGGCGGCACCAACGAGATCATGAAACTGCTCATCGCGCGCACGCTCTAGCGCCAGCGCCACTGGTTCGAACGGGAAAGGAACCCGCCATGACCGACGTCTTCGTCTACGACCATGTCCGCACGCCGCGCGGCAAGGGCAAGTCCGACGGCTCCCTCCACGAGGTGACCGCCGTCGAGCTCGCCGCCACCGCGCTGCGGGCGATCAAGGCACGTTCGGGGCTCGACACCGCGCGCCTCGTCGATGACGTCGTGTTCGGCTGCGTCGATCCCGTCGGCGAAGCGGGTGGCGACATTCCCCGCATCGCCGCGCTGAAGGCGGGCTATGGCAACGAGGTCCCCGGCATCCAGATCAACCGCTTCTGCGCCTCGGGCCTCGATGCCGTGAACTTCGCGGCGGCGCAGGTCATGGCCGGCCAGCACGACATGGTCGTCGGCGGCGGCGTCGAGAGCATGTCGCGCATCGGCATGGGTGCGGCCGGCGGCGCCTGGCCGGTCGATCCTTCGGTGGCCGTCCCGACCTATTTCATGCCGCAGGGCGTCTCGGCCGACCTGATCGCCACCAAATACGGCTTCTCGCGCGACGACGTCGACGCCTATGCGGTCGAGAGCCAGAAGCGCGCCGCCAGGTCCTGGGAGGAGGGCCGCTTCAGGAAATCGGTCGTGCCGGTGAAGGACATCAACGGCATCACCATCCTCGACCATGACGAGCACATGCGTCCCTCGACCACGATGCAGTCGCTGGCGAGCCTCAACCCGTCCTTCGTCATGATGGGCGAGGCCGGCGGCTTCGACGCGGTCGCGGTTCAGGCGCATCCCGACATCGAGGGCGTCACCCACGTCCACCATGCCGGCAATTCCTCCGGCATCGTCGATGGCGCCGCCGCCGTGCTCATGGGCAATGCCGAGGCCGGCAGGGCCGCGGGCCTCAAGCCCCGCGCCCGCATCCGCGCCTTCGCCAATATCGGCTCCGAGCCGGCGATCATGCTGACCGGCCCGATCGACGTGACGAAGAAGCTGCTGAAGAAGGCCGGCATGTCGATCTCCGACATCGACCTGTTCGAGCTGAACGAGGCCTTCGCCTCCGTCGTGCTGCGCTACATGCAGGCGCTCGACATCCCGCACGACAGGATCAACGTCTGCGGCGGCGCCATCGCGCTCGGCCATCCGCTCGGCGCCACCGGCGCCATGATCCTCGGCACCGTGCTCGACGAACTCGAGCGCACCGGCAAGTCGACCGCCCTCGTGACGCTGTGCATCGGCGCCGGCATGGGCACCGCCACCATCATCGAGCGCGTCTGAGGGGAGCCGACATCATGAACCTCAAGAACTTCACCTGGGATCTCGATTCCGACGGCCTCGGCGTCCTCACCTGGGACATGAAGGACAAGTCGATGAACGTCATCGACGAATCCGTCGGCCAGGACCTCAACGCCGCCATCGACGCCATCGTCGCCGACCCCGCCGTCAAGGGCGTGGTGCTGACCTCGGCCAAGGACACTTTCTCCGGCGGCGCCGATCTCACCATGCTGGAGCGCATGGGCGCGACGCTGAAGGCCAACTTCAAGGCCAAGGGCCCCGACGCGGCCATGGTCGACTTCTTCGAGCAGACCCGCCAGTTCTCCCTCGTCATTCGCAAGCTGGAGACCTGCGGCAAGCCCTTCGTCGCCGCCATCACCGGCATGTGCCTCGGCGGCGGCTTCGAGATCACGCTCGGCTGCCACGCCCGCATCGCCTCCGACAATCCGAAGCTGCGCGTCGGCCTGCCCGAGGTGAAGGTCGGCCTGTTCCCCGGCGCCGGCGGCACCCAGCGTGTGCCGCGCATGGCCGATATCCAGTCCTCGTTGCAGATGCTGCTGAAGGGCGACCAGCTCAAGGCCGACCGCGCCAAGGCGATGAACCTGATCGACGAGATCGTTCCCGCCGACAAGCTGATCGAAGCCGCAAAGGCCCGCCTGAAAGCCGGCGTCGATCCCGTCAAGCCCTGGGACAAGCCGAAGTTCAAGCAGCCCTCCGGCCCGATCTACTCGGCCGCCGGCATGATGGTCTGGCCGCCCGCCAACGCCATCTACCGCCGCGAGACCTACGACAACTTCCCCGGCGCGCGGGCGATCATGAGCTGCGTCTATGAGGGCCTGCTCGTGCCCTTCGACACGGCGCTGAAGATCGAGTCGCGCTACTTCGCCCATGTCCTGCGCCAGCCGCAGGCCCATGCGATGATCCGCTCGCTGTTCCTGTCGCTCGGCGCGCTCGGCAAGGGCCTGCGCCGTCCGGCCGGCGTGCCGCCGACGAGCCTGAAGAAGGTCGGCGTCATCGGCGCCGGTTTCATGGGCGCCAGCATTGCCTATGTCACCGCGCAGGCGGGCATGGACGTTGTCCTGATCGACCGCGACCAGGAGAGCGCCGACAAGGGCAAGGCGCATTCCCACAAGCTGATGACCGATCAGGTCAACAAGGGCCGCGCCACCAGCGCCCAGCGCGAGGCGCTGCTGGCGAAGATCACCGCGACCCCGGACTATGCCGCTCTCGCCGATGTCGATCTCGTCATCGAGGCGGTGTTCGAGGACCCGGCCGTGAAGGCGGAGGTGATCAAGAAGGCCGAGGCCGCGATCCGTCCGGACGTGATCTTCGCCTCCAACACCTCGACCCTGCCGATCACCGGCCTTGCCCAGAACTCGGTCCGCCCGGACCAGTTCATCGGCATCCACTTCTTCTCGCCCGTCGACAAGATGATGCTGGTCGAGACGATCATGGCCGAGAAGACCGGCGACAAGGCGCTCGCCACCGCCCTCGACTACGTCAAGGCGATCAGGAAGACGCCGATCGTGGTCAACGACACCCGCGGCTTCTACGTGAACCGCTGCGTCGGCAACTACATCAAGGAAGCCCATCTGATGGTAATGGAGGGCGTGCCCCCCATCATGGTCGACAATCTCGCCAAGCAGGCGGGCATGCCGGTCGGCCCGCTGACCCTCAACGACGAGGTCGCCATCGACCTCGGCCTGAAGATCCTGAAGGCCACCAAGGCGCAGGTCGGTTCGCAGGCGGTCGACCCGCAGCAGGAGAAGCTGCTGACCTTCCTCGTCGAGCAGGAAGGTCGTGTCGGCAAGAAGGCCAAGAAGGGCTTCTACGACTATCCCGACACGGGGAAGAAGACGATCTGGCCGGGCCTCAAGACCTTCGTCGGCACTCAGCAGGACCCGGACACGATCGACCGGCAGGAGATCATCGACCGCCTCCTGATCACCACGGCGCTGGAAGCGGCGCGCTGCGTCGAGGAGGGCGTCGTCACCGATCCGCGCGAGGCCGATGTCGGCTCCATCCTCGGCTTCGGCTTCGCGCCCTGGTCGGGCGGCACGCTGTCCTACATCGACAATATCGGCGCCAAGGCCTTCGTCGCGAAGTGCGATGCTCTCGCGGCGAAGCATGGCGACCGTTTCGCGCCGAACAAGCTGCTGCGCGAGATGGCGGCCAAGGGCGAGACCTTCTACGGCCGCATGGCCCCGCAGAAGGCCGCCGCCTGATCGCCATCCTGCAATGGCCTTGCGAGCGGGCGGCCCATCGGCCGCCCGTTTTGGGTCGGGCGGGAGCGAGGGCCCGAATCCGACGCCCCCGTGACTTTTCGCGCACAGGAACCCGGCCTTCGTGGCGTTGCACCATCGGATGGCCTGTGCTACCGGACACGCGGCTTTGGGGGCAGAGCGCTTGTGCGCAGGCCCCCGGACAGTAATTTCCCAGTCGGGCCAAGAGTTTGCAGCCGCCGCGCGAGAATGGCGCGGCCGATGCGGATGGCGGGGCCCGACGCGCGAGACGCGAGAGACGCGGTGGCTGGCGAAGACAAGACGGTTTCCGGCATGGCGGGACGCTATGCATCCGCCCTTTTCGACCTCGCGACGGAGGCCGGCCAGGTTGATCAGGTTCAGGCCGATCTCGCCCGTTTCAAGGCCCTTCTCGACGGTTCCGACGACCTGAGCCGTCTGGTCAAGAGCCCGGTCTTCTCTGCCGACGATCAGGCCAGGGCCGTCGCGGCCATTCTCGACAAGGCCGGCATCGGCGGCCTCGCTGGCAATCTCATCAAGGTGGTTGCGTCGAATCGCCGCCTCTTCGCCATCGAGGGCGTCATTCGCGGCTTCGGCGCGCTGGTCGCGAAGGCGCGCGGCGAGATCACCGCCGAGGTGACCGTCGCCGAGGCGCTCTCCGCCGCCCATTCCAAGACCCTGTCGGCCGCCCTCAAGGACGTGCTCGGCAAGGAACCCAAGATCGAAGTGAAGGTGGACCCGGCCATTCTCGGCGGGCTGATCGTGAAGGTCGGTTCGCGGATGATCGACACCTCGCTCCGCACCAAGCTCAACTCGATTAGAACCGCCATGAAAGAGGTCGGCTGATGGATATCCGCGCCGCTGAAATCTCTGCGATCCTCAAGGACCAGATCAAGAACTTCGGCCAGGAGGCGCAGGTCTCCGAGGTCGGTCAGGTGCTCTCCGTCGGCGACGGCATCGCCCGCGTCTATGGCCTCGACAACGTCCAGGCCGGCGAGATGGTCGAGTTCGACAACGGCATCCGCGGCATGGCCCTCAACCTCGAAGTCGACAATGTCGGCATCGTGCTGTTCGGCGCCGACCGCGACATCAAGGAAGGCGACACGGTGAAGCGCACCGGCGCCATCGTGGACGTTCCCGTCGGCAAGGGCCTGCTCGGCCGCGTCGTCGACGCCCTCGGCAATCCGATCGACGGCAAGGGCCCGATCGAGGCCACCGAGCGCCGCCGCGTCGACGTCAAGGCTCCCGGCATCATTCCGCGCAAGTCGGTCCACGAGCCGATGGCGACCGGCCTGAAGTCCATCGACGCGCTGATCCCGATCGGCCGCGGCCAGCGCGAGCTGATCATCGGCGACCGCCAGACCGGCAAGACCGCCATCGCCCTCGACACCATTCTCAACCAGAAGCCGCTGAACGTTGCGGGCGCCGACGAGCACCAGAAGCTCTACTGCGTCTACGTCGCCGTCGGCCAGAAGCGCTCCACGGTCGCCCAGTTCGTGAAGGCGCTCGAGGAGAATGGCGCGCTCGAATATTCGATCGTCATCGCCGCCACTGCCTCGGACCCCGCTCCGATGCAGTTCCTGGCGCCCTTCTCGGGCTGCGCCATGGGCGAGTTCTTCCGCGACAACGGCATGCACGCCGTCATCATCTATGACGACCTCTCCAAGCAGGCCGTCGCCTACCGCCAGATGTCGCTGCTGCTGCGCCGTCCGCCGGGCCGCGAGGCCTATCCGGGCGACGTGTTCTATCTCCACTCCCGTCTGCTCGAGCGCGCCGCGAAGATGGGCGACGAGGCCGGCAAGGGTTCGCTGACCGCGCTCCCCGTCATCGAGACGCAGGCCAACGACGTGTCGGCCTATATCCCGACCAACGTCATCTCGATCACCGACGGCCAGATCTTCCTCGAGACCGACCTGTTCTTCCAGGGCATCCGCCCGGCGGTGAACGTCGGCCTCTCCGTGTCGCGTGTCGGCTCCTCGGCGCAGACCAAGGCGATGAAGAAGGTCGCCGGCAAGATCAAGGGCGAGCTCGCCCAGTATCGCGAGATGGCCGCCTTCGCGCAGTTCGGTTCGGACCTCGACGCCACGACCCAGCGCCTGCTGAATCGCGGCGCGCGTCTGACCGAGCTGCTGAAGCAGAACCAGTACTCGCCGCTCAAGATGGAAGAGCAGGTCGCGGTCATCTGGGCCGGCACCAACGGCTACCTCGACAAGCTGCCGCTGAACCGCGTCAAGGCCTTCGAGGAAGGCCTGCTCGGCAAGCTGCGCTCGGAAGGCGCCATCCTCGAAGCCATCCGCTCCTCGAAGGATCTCTCGGACGACACGGCCGCCAAGCTGAAGTCGCTCGTGGAGGGCTTCGCGGCGTCGTTCGGCTGATGCGCTTCGCATGAGCTACGTCTCCGACAGCCTCGGGCCGGGCGAAACCATCGTCCATGAAGCGACGATCCACTGGATCGTCTACTTCTGGCCCATTGTCGGGACTTTGATCAGTCTCGTGGCGGCGTATTTCGTGCCGTTCTACGGGCTGATCCTTCTGGCCGCGGCATGTCTCTGGCTCGCGGTCGCCTGGTTCATGAGCCGGACGACCGAACTGGCGGTGACGTCGCGCAAGGTGGTGGCGAAGTGGGGCTTCATCGCCCGCTCCACCATCGAGCAGCGGCTCGAAAAGGTCGACTCGGTTGCGGTCGACCAGACATTTCTCGGCCGCGTTCTCGATTTCGGGAACGTGACCATCCATGGGACGGGCATCAACGCCACGCCCATCAAGTCGATCGCAGATCCGCTGGCCTTTCGCCGCAAGGTTGAACAGGCCATCGAAGCCAGAAGGGACGTCGGCTGATGCCGAGCTTGAAGGATCTCCGCAACCGCATCGCTTCGGTCAAGGCGACGCAGAAGATCACCAAGGCCATGCAGATGGTGGCCGCGGCGAAGCTGAAGCGTGCCCAGACCGCCGCCGAGGCCGCGCGTCCCTATGCCGAGAAGATGGAAGCTGTGCTCGCCAATCTCGCGGGTTCCGTGTCGGGTGCCGACGCCCCGGTCCTGCTCGCCGGCACCGGCAAGGACGACGTGCATCTCCTGGTCGTCGCCACCGCCGAGCGCGGCCTGTGTGGCGCCTTCAACACCTCCATCGTCCGCCTTGCCCGCGAGCGCGCCCTGGCGCTGCAGGCCGAGGGCAAGACCGTCAAGTTCCTCTGCGTCGGCCGCAAGGGCTACGACCTGATCCGCCGCCAGTTCGACAAGCAGATCGTCGGCTTCATCGAGTTCCGGGCCGTCAAGCAGCTCTCCTACGCCCAGGCCGAGGAAGTCGGCGCGAAGCTGTTCCAGCTGTTCGAGGAAGGCGCCTTCGACGTCGCCACCCTGTTCTTCTCGAAGTTCAAATCGGTGATCGCGCAGATCCCGACCGCGCAGCAGATCATCCCGGCGCAGGTCGGCGGCGACGCCACCGCGACCGACAAGGCTCCCTACGAGTTCGAACCGGGCGAGGCCGAGATCCTCTCCGATCTCCTGCCCCGCAACATCACCATCCAGATTTTCAAGGCCATCCTTGAGAACGCCGCTTCCGAGCAGGGCGCGCGCATGTCCTCCATGGACAACGCCACCCGCAACGCCGGCGAGATGATCAAGAAGCAGACGCTCAAGTACAACCGCGCGCGTCAGGCGATGATCACCAAGGAACTCATCGAAATCATCTCGGGCGCTGAGGCGCTCTGAGCCACGACATCATCTAGAGGACCGTAACATGGCGAAGAAGGCGACGAGCGCGAAGGCCGCCACCGGCGGTAAGGTCGGCCGTATCACCCAGGTCATCGGCGCAGTCGTCGACGTCCAGTTCGACGATCACCTGCCGCAGATTCTGAACGCGCTGGAGACCAGCAATAACGGCGCGCGCATGGTTCTCGAGGTTGCCCAGCACCTCGGCGAGAACACCGTCCGCTGCATCGCCATGGACACCTCCGAGGGCCTCGTCCGCGGTCAGGACGTGACCGATACCGGCCAGCCGATCGCCGTGCCGGTCGGTCCCGAGACGCTCGGCCGCATCCTCAACGTCATCGGCGAGCCGATCGACGAGGCAGGTCCCGTCAAGACCGCCGCCACCCGCGCCATCCATCAGCCGGCTCCCTCGTTCTCCGAGCAGTCGACCGAGGCTGAAATCCTCGTCACCGGCATCAAGGTCGTCGACCTCCTCGCCCCCTACGCCAAGGGCGGCAAGATCGGCCTGTTCGGCGGCGCCGGCGTCGGCAAGACCGTGCTCATCCAGGAGCTGATCAACAACGTCGCCAAGGCCCACGGCGGCTATTCGGTGTTCGCCGGCGTCGGCGAGCGCACCCGCGAGGGCAACGACCTCTATCACGAGTTCATCGAATCCGGCGTCAACAAGAAGGGCGGCGGCGAAGGCTCCAAGTGCGCCCTCGTGTTCGGCCAGATGAACGAGCCCCCGGGCGCCCGCGCCCGCGTCGCGCTCTCGGGCCTGACCATCGCCGAGGACTTCCGCGACCAGGGCCAGGACGTGCTGTTCTTCGTCGACAACATCTTCCGCTTCACCCAGGCGGGTTCGGAAGTGTCGGCGCTGCTCGGCCGCATCCCCTCGGCGGTGGGCTATCAGCCCACCCTCGCCACCGACATGGGCGCACTGCAGGAGCGCATCACCACCACGCAGAAGGGCTCGATCACCTCGGTTCAGGCCATCTACGTGCCGGCCGACGACCTCACCGACCCGGCCCCGGCCACCTCATTCGCCCACCTCGACGCGACGACCGTTCTCAACCGTTCGATCGCCGAGAAGGGTATCTACCCGGCCGTGGACCCGCTGGACTCGACCTCGCGCATGCTCGACCCCCGCGTCATCGGCGAGGAGCACTACGCCGTCGCCCGCAAGGTCCAGCAGACCCTGCAGCGCTACAAGTCGCTCCAGGACATCATCGCGATCCTCGGCATGGACGAGCTCTCGGAAGAGGACAAGCTGACGGTGGCCCGCGCCCGCAAGGTCGAGCGCTTCCTGTCGCAGCCCTTCCACGTCGCCGAGGTTTTCACCGGCGCCCCCGGCAAGTTCGTCGACCTGAAGGACACCGTGAAGGGCTTCAGCGACCTCGTCGAGGGCAAGTACGACCATCTCCCGGAGGCTGCCTTCTACATGGTCGGCACCATCGAGGAAGCGGTCGAGAAGGGCCGCAAGCTGGCCGCCGAAGCCGCGTAAGCGGCTGAGATAAAGGGATCGCGCAACATGGCGACCTTCAATTTCGAACTGGTCTCGCCCGAGCGGCAGCTCTTCTCGGGTGCCGTCGAGCAGGTCGTCGTGCCGGGTGCCGACGGCGATTTCGGCGTGCTCGCCGGCCACGCGCCTTTCGTCGCGTCGCTGCGTCCGGGCATCCTGACCATCCATGCCGACGGCCAGCCGAAGCGCCTCTATGTGCGCGGCGGCTTCGCCGAGGTCTCGGACGGTTCGCTCGCCGTGCTTGCCGAGCGCGCGACGCCGGTCGAGGATCTTCACGCCGACCAGATCGACGCGGAGATCAAGGACGCGCAGGACGACATCGCCGATGCCAAGGACGATGCGACGCGCGGCAAGGCCGCCGAACGGCTCGGCCAGCTCCAGAGCCTCAAGGGCGCGCTCGGCACCATCGGCGCGACGCACTGAGCCGCCGGCAACGGCTGAAGTTCAGAAAGGCCGCCCACCGGGCGGCCTTTTGCTTTTGCGACTATATACTTGACGCACCAACCCTAGCGCTGCGGTATGCGAGTGGGGCAATCGAGCCTCCGGGGGTCGGCATGCCCTTCCTGAAATCAACCGCAGTTGCGCGGGCCGAATACGACTACGCTACATCGACGCTATCGATCTGGTTTCGCGAAAGCGGCGGGCCTTACGACTACTATCGGGTGCCTGAGAGTGTTTACGTCGGCCTGATCAACGCGCGGTCGGCGGGAATTTATTTCAACAGTCACATTCGAGACCGCTACAGCAGCAATCGCTAGTCGCGGTTCACGGTAACTGTCGCGGGACCGCTAATCTCAACGATCAGGCTCGTCCCAATT
Source organism: Phreatobacter sp. (assembly GCF_016793595.1). Classification (GTDB taxonomy): domain Bacteria; phylum Pseudomonadota; class Alphaproteobacteria; order Rhizobiales; family Phreatobacteraceae; genus Phreatobacter. The sequence goes on along the minus strand of NZ_JAEULY010000015.1, from coordinate 149,043 downwards.
TGCACCTTGAAGGTTTCGATACCTTCGCGAGCTTCGATCTCCCATTGGAGGAAGCACGTCGGGGGAAGGCGCAAAATGCTCGTCCAGAACCACTGAAACATATGAAGCCCCATGAAAAAGCCCGGCTCACGGCCGGGCTCACCCTTCTCAGCCTTGCCTTCCGTAGGCTTAAGCCTGTGCTTAGCCACTTGCCGCAGCGCCGTGTTGAAGCGATCTTCAATCCGTCGCATTCAAGTTCGTGGACAGCCGCCTAAAATGCAGCGAACTGGTCTGCCCCAGCCTTGGCTTTGCACTCATGTTTCTTCCAAAATCCAAGAGAGAGACGCCGGACCCAGCTTCAGTCCGAGAGATCTATATCGATGAAACAAGTCAAACTAAGCACCGCTATCTTCTTCTTGGTGCGCTGACGTTGCCTCTGATTAGCCAGTCAGCGGCGACAGAAGCTATTGCCCAATGTCGTCTGCCGGAACTCCCCGCCGGTGAGATGAAGTGGGGCAAGGTCTCACCTTCCAAGCTTTCTGCGTACCAGCGGATTGTCGACACATTCTTCGGTCGCGGGGGTATGGAGGACGCTCACTTTCATTGCATTGTCGTTGATACCAGCAAGCTTGACGACGAGCAGTTCAATGGTGGTAGCCGAGAGATCGGCTTCAACAAAGAAATCTATCAGCTCGCGTCGAAGTGCGCCCGGCTGTATTCATCGCTCTTCCATCTATACCCGGACTCCAGACACACGACCCAGCGTCCTGAGGACCTGCGGCAAATACTGAATAGCGGCCGGCGGAAGCAGGGCGATCCTCGCGATTGGCCCTTTAGGCGTTGCCAATTCCGCGATTCCAAAAGCACCCCATTGTTACAGATGACGGACATTCTTCTTGGTAGCGTTGCTTATCAAGTGAATGAGCATCACCGCGCAGCAAACTCTTCCGCTGCAAAGCTGTCGTTATCTACGCATGTTTTGCAATTGGCGGGCGTTACAGACCCGTTTAGGGACACCGCCAAGGCCGGGAAATTCACCATCTGGCATCGCCAGCTTCGGGCACGCGTCCCCCGGCCCTAGTTTACCGAGGCAAACACCACCAGTCGGTGGCTCCCATCCGCACTAGGCGGAGGGCTCGGGCCGAGGGAGTGTAAAGAAACTAAGAATTGTCAATGGATTCGTCAAGAGAATCCACTGCTTAGGTCATGCCCGACGATAGAGGTCCTTGATACTTCAAGCGCTTGCCAGCGATACCACGCAGGGCTTTCCCATCTTCCTAAGGGCTACGATGCTGCCTCACGGCGTGGTGGATACACGCGCAACTTCCGAACGTGCCTGAATCCCTATCATGCAGCGTAACGTTGGTCAAGGTAAAAAATCACATAAAGGGATCATGTACCTATATCAGCTCGCTCGCCTTGATCCGCTTCACGCCGAGCGCGGCCATGTCGCTCCAGGCCTTGCCCAGCGAGCCATTGAGATCGATGGCGCGGCAGGCATCCTCCACCACGAAGGTCTGCAGCCCGTTCTTGGCGGCGTCCTGCGCCGTCCAGTTCACGCAGAAATCGGTCGCGAGACCGACCACCACGGCGCGGGTGACGCCGCGCTCCTTCAGGTAACCCGAGAGGCCGGTCGGCGTGCGCCGGTCTGCCTCCATGAAGCCGGAATAGCTGTCGACCTCCTTGCGGTAGCCCTTGCGGACGATCGTCTGGGCATGCGGCACGTCCAGTCCCTCGTGGAACTCGGCGCCGGCCGAATCCCAGGTGCAATGGTCCGGCCAGAGAACCTGCGGCCCGTAGGGCATCTGCACCATGTCGAACGGCTTCCTGCCGGCATGGCTGGAGGCGAAGGACGAGTGCCCCTCCGGGTGCCAGTCCTGCGTGAACACGACGTTCTGGAAGCGCCGGGCGATGCCGTTCACCACAGGCACGATCTCGTCGCCCTTCGGCACGGCAAGGCGGCCGCCGGGGCAGAAGTCGTTCTGCACGTCGACGACGATCAGCGCGGTCGCATTGTCGATCATGGGGCGCTCCTGGCTTCCGGCGGACGTGGCGCCAGCGGCGGTCAGCACCGTCGCGCCGGCAATCAGCACGCGCCTGTCGATCTCGAAATGGCGGGTCCCGAAACGCTTGTCCATGGCTGCCTCCCGAGCGCCGATTGCGATGGAGACAGGCTACGCCCGCCGCAGAATTGTGCGATGCGGAAGAATCCGGAGGCGGGCGTGCCCGTTCACACCGGATGGGCGAAGGGGCGGAAGGTCGCGGCCACCTGCTCGTAGACACCGCGCTTGAACGGGATGATCAGGCCGGGCAGCGCATCGAGCGTCTCCCAGCGCCAGCGGTCGAACTCGGGCTTGTGATGCCCGTCGCCCGGTCGCGCCACATTGATCTCGCCGTCCTCGCCGTCGAAGCGGAAGGCGAACCATTTCTGCGTCTGCCCGCGATACTTCCCCTTCCACGACTGCCCGGCCACCACCTGCGGCAGGTCGTAGGCGAACCATTCGGGCGCCTCCGCCAGCAGTGTCGCGGAGCGGACATTGGTTTCCTCGAACAGTTCGCGCGTCGCGGCGGCCAGCGGCTCCTCGCCGGGGTCGATGCCGCCCTGCGGCATCTGCCAGGCCGTATCGCCCGCGCCGTGCTCGGCGGTGGCGTCGGCACGCCGGCCGATGAAGGCGAGGCCCTGCCGGTTGAGCAGCACGACGCCGACGCAGGGGCGGTAGGGCAGGTCTTCGAAGCGGGTCATCGGCTGGTGTCCGGCGGCACTCGCCGTTAGCTAGCCTGCCGGCGGGCGCCGCGCCACCCCGGCCGAGACCGGAACCAGCAGGATGCCGCGGCTCTCCAGCGCCCGGGCCCAGCGCGCCAGCCGGTCGACCGTCACCGGCAGCGCCGATCCGACGCCGAGCGCGAAGCCGGTCTCCCGGGCTCTCGCCTCCAGCCGCCCCAACTGGGCGTCGAGTTCGGCGGGCGTCGGCACGCGGTCGAGATGGATGTCGCCGCGCAGCGCCGGCTGCTGGATCGAGGCGGCGATCTGCGGCACCAGGCTGCGCGCGCTGGTGCCGTCGTCGATCACCATCAGGCCGCGCCGGTGCGCCTCGCGCAGGATCGGCGCGATCGCCGCTTCCGTCGCGGTGAACTTGCCGCCCATGTAGTTGACGATGCCGGCATAGCCCTGGAACCGGCCCATGGCCCAGTGCAGCCGCTCGGTATTGCGCTCGGTGGAGAGCGTGGTCAGCAGGGTCTGCGGGCCCGGATCATTGTCGGGATAGTCGAACGGCTCCATCGGCACCTGCAGGAATACCTCGTGGCCATTCGAACGGGCGCGGCCGATCAGGCGTTCGAGATCGCTGCCATAGGGCGCGAAGGCGAAGGAGACGGCCCCCGGCAGCTTGCCGATGGCCTCCGACGTGCCGTTCGCGCTGATGCCGAGGCCGCCGATGAGGATCGCGACACGCGGCATGGAGCCGCCGGCTCCGGCGGGGGGCACGAAAGCGCGGGCATAGGCTTCAGACGGCCTGCGCCCGTCCGGCGCGATGCGCGGCAGCGGGCCGTGGCTGGTTCGCTCCGACAGGCGCGGGTCGAGCCCCGCCGCCTGAGCGGGCGGCGTCGCGGCGATGCGCACGGCCTGCGACTGGCCGGACATGCCGTTGATGACATTGACCGTCGGCCCTTCCTCCTGCGGCGTCGCCACGGGCGCGGCGGCGGCCTGCTGCGGGCTGGTCGGTTCGGCGGTGCGCGGCGGCGGCATGGCGATGGCGCTGATCGCGCGCGGCTCGCCGCCGAGCGGGTTGTGGACCACGGCGACGGCGCCCGCGAGGCCGACCACCAGCGAGCCGAGCAGGCCGGCGACGACCGGCAGCAGCGGCGGCAGGGGCCACCGTCGCTTCGTCTCGGTCTTTGGCTCGACCCCGAGCGGGGCGTTGAGGTCGTCGGTCATGGCACCCGGATGGATGCGGATCGCGCGTCCGCCCCTCTAGATGACCTTCGAGCCGTTAAGCCGCGGTTAACCACGATGGTCAAAGCGTCGGCGATCTCGCAGGGTGGGTCGGATTTTACGGAAATCACCGGCCGTGCTAGGCAGACCGGCCGTGGAGGAACTGAATGTCCGCGCCCCTCAGCGCCGTCGATACGTCGCCCGGCATCGAACAGACCATGCTCGAACTCGGCCAGCGCGCCAAGGCGGCCGCGCGCCGCCTCGCGCTCGCCCCGGCCCGGCAGAAGGATCAGGCGCTTTCCGCCATCGCCGTCGCGATCCGCGAGCGGGCCGATGCCATTCTCGCCGCCAATGCCGAGGACCTCGCCGACGCGCGGCGTGACGGCGCGGCCGCCTCGTTCATCGACCGGCTGTCGCTGACGCAGGCGCGGATCGAGGCCATGGCCGCCGGCGTCGAAATCGTTCGCGACCTGGCCGATCCCGTCGGCTCGATCATCGCCGAGTGGGACCGGCCGAACGGCCTGCATATCGAGCGCGTGCGCGTGCCGCTCGGCGTCATCGGCGTCATCTACGAAAGCCGCCCGAACGTCACGGCGGACGCCGCGGCGCTTTGCCTGAAGGCCGGCAATGCGGTGATCCTGCGCGGCGGCTCCGACAGCTTCCGCTCGACCCGCGCCATCCATCAGGCCATTGCCGCCGGCCTCGACAAGGCCGGCCTGCCCGCCGCCGCGGTCTCGCTGGTGCCGACCCGCGACCGCATGGCGGTCGGCCTCATGCTGCAGGGCCTCGGCGGCGGCGTCGACGTCATCGTGCCGCGCGGGGGCAAGAGCCTCGTCGCGCGCGTTCAGCAGGAAGCGCGGGTGCCGGTCTTCGCTCATCTCGACGGCAACTGCCACGTCTATGTCCATGGCGCGGCGAACCTCGCCATGGCCAAGGACATCGTCCTCAACGCCAAGATGCGGCGCACCGGCGTCTGCGGCTCGGCCGAGACGCTGCTGGTCGACGAGAGCTGCGCCGGCACGCATCTGAGGCCGCTGGTTGCGGCGCTGCTCGATGCCGGCTGCGCGGTGCGCGGCGACAGCCTGACCCGCATCGTCGATCCGCGCGTGACGCCGGCGACCGAGGAAGACTGGTCGACCGAGTTCCTTGACGCGATCATCGCGGTCAAGGTCGTCTCGGGCCTCGGCGACGCCATCGCGCATATCGAGCGCTACGGCTCGCACCATACCGACGCCATCGTCACGACCGACCAGATGGCGGCCGACCGCTTCATGGCCGAGGTCGACAGCGCCATCGTCCTGCACAATGCCTCGACCCAGTTCGCCGACGGTGGCGAGTTCGGCTTCGGCGCGGAAATCGGCATCGCCACGGGCCGGATGCACGCGCGCGGCCCGGTCGGCGTCGAGCAGCTCACCTCCTTCAAATACCGCATTCGCGGTACGGGGCAGATCCGCCCGTGAGGCCGCATGGATCGCGGATCGCGCCGCGCCGGCCACGGCCCGGCGTCCGGCTCGCGCTCCCGCCGCATGCGGCCGGCATGTGCATCGGCCTGTTCGGCGGTTCGTTCAATCCGCCGCACGAGGCTCACAGGCTGGTGGCGCTGACGGCGCTGAAGCGCCTCGGCCTCGACGCCGTCTGGTGGCTGGTGACGCCCGGCAATCCGCTCAAGTCCGGCGGCGGCCTTGCGCCGCTCGCCGAGCGCATGGTGGCGGCGCAGCGGCTGGCGAACCACCCGCAGATCCATGTCACCGGTGTGGAGGCGGCGCTCGGCACGCGCTTTACCTTCGACACGATCGCCGCCCTCAAGGCGCGCTGCCCCGGCGTTCGCTTCGTCTGGATCATGGGCGCGGACAATCTCGGCCAGTTTCATCTCTGGCAGAACTGGCGCGGCATAGCCGGCGCGCTGCCCATGGCCGTGGTCGACCGGCCGGGCGCGGGGCTGAGGGCCGTCGCGGGCGTCGCGGCCCAGACGCTCGCCCGCTATCGGCTGAACGAGAGCGACGGTTTGCTGCTGCCCTATGCGCCTCCGCCGGCCTGGATTTTCCTGCACGGACTGAAATCGCCGCTGTCCTCGACGGCGATTCGGCAAAAAACGCAAATTCGCTCAAATTGATTCAATCGGCTTAGCCGCGGTTCAAGAGCCGGCCCGTAGTTTCCCGCCATCTGATCCAGGGGTGGGTGGACACAATCATGAATGGGCTGATCTCCAAGAAGGCGGAGCAGTTGCTCTCCAGCGTCGACGTGCTGATCGTCGACGACAACCAGTTCATGCGCCGGGTCGTGCGCAACATTCTCACCAATATCGGCATCAAGTCGGTGCACGAGGCCTCCGACGGGCTGGCCGGGCTGGAACATATCCGGCTGCACGCACCCGACATCGTCATCCTCGATTGGGAAATGCCGATGCTGAACGGCGCGGAAATGCTGCGCATCGTCCGCAACCCGACCTCGTTTCCGGTGCCGGATGTGCCGATCATCATGCTGACCTCGCATCTCGAGCGCTGGCGCGTGACGGAGGCGACCCGCCTCGGCGTCCACGAGTTCGTCGCCAAACCCATTTCCGGCAAGGCGCTGCTGGAGCGGATCATCTCGATCATCGTCAAGCCGCGGCCGATGGTGCATCTCGATGGCTATTACGGCCCCGAGCCGCGGAAGCTGCTGGTCGAGCCGCGCCTGCGCGCCCGCTCAATCCCTCAGCCCGCCAACGTCGCCTGACGCGGCCGCCATCCATGCCGCTGGCGTGATGCTGGCCATGCGGCTTCGCGCTTGCAATGCCGGCCGGCCCGCGCTCCCTTGCACCCTCGAATGGTTCCAGGGAACGACACGATGACCGACACCAAGGCTGCCGCCCCCGCCCACCTGCCGGGCCTCTCGATGTACGACAAGCGTCGCATCGAGGCGGAAATCCTCAAGCACGTCTACGACGCGGTCACCGAGAGCCACGGCAAGGCCGAGGCGGCCAAGGTCGTCGCCGAGGCGGTGACGCGGTCCGCCATCGAGCAGGGCCAGCGTTTCGCCGCCGAAGCGCCCGCTGGCACCTCGCTTCAGGGCTTCATCGACATGCAGGATCTCTGGACCAAGGGCGGCGCGCTCGACGTCGAGGTCCTCGGTCGCACCGAGGACACCTATTCGTTCAATGTCACGCGCTGCCGCTACTCGGAGATGTACAAGGAGATGGGTCTCGGCGAGATCGGCCATCTCCTGTCATGCCAGCGCGACGGCACCTTCTGCGAGGGCTATGACCCCAAGCTGAAGCTGGAACGGACACAGACCATCATGCAGGGCGCGAGCCACTGCGACTTCCGCTTCCGCTATGGCGAGGACAAGCCCGCCGCCTGATCAGGCCGCCGGCTTGCCGATGAAATCGCGCTTGCCGACTTCCACGCCGTTGTGCCGCAGGATCGCGTAGGCCGTGGTGCAGTGGAAGAAGAAGTTCGGCAAGGCGAGGTGGGCGAGATAGGCCTGCCCCTTGAAGGTCATCGGATTGCCGCCGAGCGGCAGGGTGATGTCTCGGGTCCCGCCCGCGTCGATGGCGGCCTTGTCGAGACCCGTGACGAAGCCGATGCAGGTCTGGATTCGCTGCTTCAGCTCCTCGACCGTGGTCTCGACATCGGGATATTTCGGCAGCTCGACGCCCGCGAGCCGGCCCGCGCCGCCCTTGGCGAAATCGGTGGCGAGCTGCACCTGACGCACCAGCGGGAACATGTCAGGGGCGAGGCGGCTGTCCAGCAGCACTTTCGGATCGATCTTCTTCGCTTCCGCGAAGGCGACCGCCTTGTCGAGCAGGGCGGACAGGCTGGTCAGCATCTGGACGAAGACCGGCACGGAGAGGTCGTATAGTGCTGTCGGCATTGGGACACCCGGAAGGAGATGAACGTGCTCCGGCCATTCGCCGGACCAGGGTGATTTAACTATGGCGCCGGCCCGCCGCCATGGGGCAGATAGGAAACCATGTCCCTCCCGATTCCGCTGATCCCGGACGACCCTCAGCCGGTTCAGGGCCGCATCCTGAAAGTCGCCCTGTCGCGCTTCCGCAGCTATGCGGCGGCGGCGTTGACGCCGGGGGCGCCGCTTGTCGCGCTGGTCGGCCAGAACGGCGCGGGCAAGACCAATGTGCTCGAGGCGCTGTCCTTCCTGACGCCCGGCCGCGGCCTCCGGCGCGCGACGCTGTCGGAAGCCGCCTTCGATCAGGGTGATGGCGGCTGGGCGGTCAGCGCCACCGTCGAGGGCGCCTATGGCGAGAGCGTGCTCGGCACCGGCATCGACGGCGGCGAGGAGGAGGCGCGCACGCGCATCTGCCGCATCGACCGTGTCGCCGCTGGATCGGCGGCGGCCTTCGCCGAGCATGTCCGCGTCGTCTGGCTGACGCCGGCCATGGACGGGCTGTTTCTCGGCTCGGCCGGCGAGCGCCGCCGTTTCCTCGACCGGCTGGTTCTGGCCGTGGATGCCGAGCATGGCGCGCGGGTCAATGCGCTGGAGCGCTCGCTGCGCGCCCGCAACCGCCTCCTGGAAGAGAGCTTCCACGAGACCGCCTGGCTGGAGGCGGTGGAACACGAGACCGCGGAACTGGCGGTCGCGGTCGCGGCCGCGCGCGCGGAGACCGTGCGCCGCCTCGCCGGCCTGATCGAGGCGACGCGCGATCCCGCCTCGCTGTTTCCCTGGGCGGCGCTGGCGCTCGATGGCGCGCTGGAGGCCGGGGTTCTGGAGCGCCCGGCCCTCGACGTCGAGGACGAGTACCGCGCCGTGCTGCGCGACAACCGCTATCGCGATCGCGCGGCGGGGCGGACGACCAATGGGCCGCACTTGACCGATCTGCTCGCGGTGCATGGACCTTCGGGCGCGCCGGCCGAGCGCTGCTCCACCGGCCAGCAGAAGGCCCTGCTGATCGGGCTGGTGCTGGCGCATGCCCGGCTTGTCGCTGAAATGGCCGGCTTCACGCCTGTGGTGCTGCTGGACGAAGTCGCGGCCCATCTCGATCCCGAGCGCCGCGCCGCGCTCTACGACGCGCTGGACCGGCTCGGGGCGCAGGTCTGGATGACGGGGGCCGACCCGCAGGCGTTCGAAAGCCTCAGGGGTCGCGCGGACATCTGGACCGTGTCGCCCGGCGAGATCCGCCGGGCGTAGTCTGCGTCAGGCATATATCGGCCGGCGCTCAATGCGCAGGCGGAGCTTCCTGCGCCTTGCCACCGCGCTTGACGTAGCCGATGGCCAGCACGATCAGCGCGCCGACGACGGCGGCCGTGTAATGCGGGATCGGCGCGGCCTTGATGCCGACGGCCGTGTTCACCGTGTCGGCGACGACGAGCGCCGGGTTGAACGCCTGCATCTGCTTGAGGATGACCGGGTCGTTCAGCAGCATGTCGCCGGCGATCCAGCCGAGCAGCGCCGCGCCGGCCCAGACGAAGGCCGGAAAACGCTCGATGATGCCGAGGATCAGCGCCGAGCCGAAGACGATCAGCGGCACGGTCAGCGCCAGGCCGAAGATGAACAGCCAGACATTGCCGTGGGCCGCCGCCGCGATGGCCAGCACGTTGTCGAGGCTCATGACGGCGTCGGCAATGGCGATGGTGCGCACCGCGCCCCAGAGATTGTCGCTGGCCGCGACGTCGCCATGGCCGCCATCCTCCTCGCCGACCACCAGTTTGGCCGCGATCCAGAACAGCAGCAGGCCGCCGACCACTTTCAGGAACGGTACGGCGAGCAGATAGGTGATGACGAGAGCGAACAGGATGCGCAGGCCGACGGCAGCGCCCGCGCCGAGCAGGATGCCCATCTTGCGCTGCCGCTCCGGCAGGCCGCGACAGGCCAGCGCGATAACCACGGCATTGTCGCCGGAGAGCAGAAGATCGATCCAGATGATCTGGACCAGGCCTACCCAGAATTGACTGTCCATGCCGCTCGCTTCCCTCGCGCTCGGCCACGTTCGGCCGCAGGAAGCTGCGACATAGACTGGATTGGCCGCGATGTCAGCAGCGGCAGCCTGACGCTCCCCGCAAAAATGGCTAGGCCGCGGCGGCCGGTCTCGCGCGTCTGATCAGGTAGGCGACGCCGATGACGAACAGCGCGCCGATCACCTCCGTCGGCAGTTCGAAACGGTGCACCGCGTCGATGCCGATGGCGCGCTTCACCACCGGGTCGTTCAGCATCATGTCGCCGGCCAGCCAGCCGAGCAGGGCCGCGCCCGCCCAGACCAGGATCGGCAATCTCTCCAGCAGCTTCATGATCAGCGACGCGCCGGCAACGATCAGCGGGATCGAGATGATGAGGCCGAGGACCAGCATGAAGCGGCTGTCGCGCGCGACAGCCGCGATGGCGAGCACGTTGTCGAGGCTCATCACCGCATCGGCGATCGCCACCGTGCGGACCGCGTACCACAGCTGGTCGGAGGAGCGGATGTGATCGTCGTCGCCGGCCTCGTCGGTCACCAGCTTGATGGCGATCCAGACCAGCAGGGCGCCGCCGGCAAGGCGCAGGAACGGCAGGTCCAGAAGGGTCGCGACCATCAGCGTGAAGACGACGCGCAGCAGGATCGCGACGCCGGCGCCCATGATCATGCCGATCAGCCGCTGGCGGTCGGGCAGGTCCTTGCAGGCGAGCGCGATGACCACCGCATTGTCGCCGGACAGGATGATGTTGATCCAGACGACCTCGAGCAGCCCGATCCAGAAGATGCTGTCCATGCGCCAACGCCCCCGATCGGCAGGGGCGGATGCCCATGCCAGTCACAAGGTGCGTCATAACGCCACTGCGACATGTTGTCAGCAGCGAATCCGGCAAGGCCCCATGCGCCGGCCGCAGGGCGACGCGCGCGCGGGGCCTGCTTCGGGAAGGAGCGTCAGGCGATCGCGTCGGCAATCGCCTTGCCGCAGGCAATGGTGTCGGCCTTGCCTCCGAGGTCGCGGGTCCGGTAGTCGGCCTTGGCGAGAACCTCCTCGATGGCGCGCACGATGGCGGCCGCCGCTTCCGGCTCGCCGAGATGGTCGAGCATCATCGCCGCCGACCAGATCTGCCCCACCGGATTGGCGATGCCCTTGCCGGCAATGTCCGGCGCCGAGCCGTGGACCGGCTCGAATAGCGAGGGGAACTTGCGGTCGGGGTTGATATTGCCCGACGGCGCGATGCCGATCGTGCCAGTGCAGGCCGGGCCGAGGTCCGAGAGGATGTCGCCGAACAGGTTCGAGGCGACCACCACGTCGAACTTGTCAGGGTTGAGCACGAAATGGGCGGTGAGGATGTCGATGTGGAACTGGTTCACCGCGACATCGGGATAGGCCTTGGTCATCTCGGCGACGCGCTCGTCCCAGTAGGGCATCGAGATCGAGATGCCGTTGGACTTGGTGGCGCTGGTCAGCTTCCGGCGCGGCCGCTTCATGGCGAGTTCGAAGGCGTATTTCAGGATGCGGTCGACGCCGATGCGCGTCATGACGGTCTCCTGCACGACGAATTCGCGCTCGGTGCCGGGGAACATGCGCCCGCCGATGGAGGAATATTCGCCCTCGGTGTTCTCGCGAACGACGAAGAAGTCGATGTCGCCGGGCTTGCGGTTTGCCAGCGGCGCCGGCACGCCCGGCATCAGCTTCACGGGCCTGAGGTTCACATACTGGTCGAACTCGCGGCGCATCAGCAGCAGCGAGCCCCAGAGCGAGATGTGGTCGGGAATCTTGTCGGGCATGCCGACCGCGCCGAAGAAGATGGCGTCGGAACCGCCGATCTTCGCCTTCCAGTCTTCCGGCATCATGCGGCCGTGCTTCTCGTAGTAGTTCCAGGACGAGAAGTCGTGATGGTCGAGATCGACCGAGAAACGGTATTTCTTCGCCGCGGCCTCCAGCGCGCGGATGCCCTCCGGCATCACCTCCGTGCCGATGCCGTCGCCGGGAATGACGGCGAGTTTGTAGGTGTTAGAGCGGGCCATCTGCCTCTCCTGAAAATCCGTTCGATGTCGTCGTTGCCGGCCTGAATGACATCCAATTCAGGCCCCGTCACCTGCTTGACGCGCGCGTTTCGGCGAGGGCCGCCATGCTCTTGGCCGCCCCTTCCTACAGGCCGCCAAGCGCGTTCACCGTGAAGGCCAGAATGCCCATGTTGAACAGGAAGGCGATCATGGAATGCCCCAGCACCACACGGCGCAGATGCGTGCCGCTGATCGCGATATCCGATGTCTGGAAGGTCATGCCGAGCGTGAAGCTGAAATAGAGGAAGTCCCAGTAGTTCGGATGCTGTGTGCCGGGCACCTGGAGGCCGCCGCGATCGCCGCTGCTGCCCTCGAGATAGAAGAGATGCGCGTAATGCAGGGCGAAGATGGTGTTGGCGAAACACCACGACAGCGCCAGCGTCGCGACGATCAGGCCGACGCCATGCCAGTCGAGCGCTGGCTTGTTGGCGATGAGCGTGCCGACCGCGAACAGGATCACGACCGAAAGCAGCGCGGTGATGGCGAGCAGAGCACCGCGATTGGCGTCGTTCGCCTGCGCTGTGGTCCGCATCTGACCGGGGCTGTCGTTGAGCAGCGGCAGCGCGGACAGGAAGAAGGCGACCGCGGCTGCATCGAACCCAACCAGTAGTGCGATCCGCTTGTCGATGAACCAGAGGCTGCCGCAGGCGGCAACGAGCACGAAAATCGCCGCGAACAGGAGAAAGCGCGGCGGCGCGATCCTGCGTCCGATGCGGCTCAGGAAGGGTTCAGCCAGGATCGCCTCCATCATGCGCGAGGTCGTGCATGATAGCGCCTATTCGTTGTCGGCGCGGATCGCAGCGATGACGGCATCGGTCACCTGCCGGGTCGTCGCCTTGCCGCCGAGGTCGGGCGTGTGAAGGTTCTTGTCCGCCGTGACGCGCTCGATGGCGCGCATCAGCCGGGCCGCCGCCTTTGCCTCGCCGAGATGGTCGAGCATCATCGAGGCCGACCAGAACGTGCCGACCGGGTTGGCGATGCCCTTGCCCATGATGTCGAAGGCCGAGCCGTGGATCGGCTCGAACATCGAGGGGAATTCGCGCTCCGGATTGAGGTTGGCGGTCGGCGCGATACCGAGCGAGCCGGCGAGCGCCGCCGCGAGGTCCGACAGGATGTCGGCGTGCAGGTTGGTCGCGACGACCGTGTCGATAGTCTCCGGCTTCAGCGTCATGCGCATGGTCATGGCGTCGACGATGGCCTTGTCCCAGGTCACGTCCGGGAACTCCCTGGCGACTTCGGCCGCGACCTCGTCCCACATCACCATGGCGTAACGCTGGGCGTTGGACTTGGTGACAACGGTGAGCTGCTTGCGCGGCCGGCTCTGCGCCAGCCTGAACGCGAAGCGCATGATCCGGACGACGCCCGCACGGGTCATGATCGAGACATCGGTCGCGGCCTCGATCGGCAGGCCCTGATGGACGCGGCCGCCGACGCCTGAATATTCGCCCTCGGAATTCTCCCGCACGATCACCCAGTCGAGCTCCGGTCCCGAGACATGGCGCAGCGGCGAGGTGATGCCCGGCAGGATGCGGGTCGGGCGCACGTTGGCGTACTGGTCGAAGGGCTGGCAGATCGCGAGCCGCAGGCCCCAGAGCGTGATGTGGTCGGGAATGTCGGGATGGCCGGCGGAGCCAAACAGGATCGCGTCGTGGCCCTTGATCTGCTCGCGGCCATCTTCCGGCATCATCCGGCCGTGCCTCTTGTAGTACTCGCCGCCCCAGTCGAAGCGGTCGAAGGCGACGGCGAACTGTTCGCGCGCCGCGAGCGCCTCCAGCACCTCGACGCCGGCATCGATGACCTCCGTTCCGATGCCGTCTCCCGGAATGGACGCGATCCGATAGGTCTTCATGGGGTCCGCTTGTCGCTGGAGTGACGGGGGCGTGATGCAGTCCCATGGCCGAGCGGCGCGGCTGTGTCAATCATTCCATTGCATCTTCCATGGAAGTTGATATCAACAGCTCAGGGAGATTGTCATGGCACGGACGGCGTCAGCCGCGGCGACCGGCGACCGGCGTCCTTCGCTCGTCGATGACGCCTATGCCGCGATGAAGGAAGCGATCCGCGAGAGCACTTTCGCGCCCGGCTATCAGGCCTCGGCGCAGGAGATCGCGCTCCGGCTCGGCATGAGCCGCACGCCCGTCCACGAGGCGTCGCTGAAGTTGCAGGAGGAGGGCCTCGTCCGCATCGTGCCGAAGCGCGGCATCCTGATTTGCGCGCTGGCGCCTGACGACATCCGCGAGATCTACGACGTCATCGTCGCCATCGAGGGCCGTGCGGCCGAGCTTGTCGCTGCTCTGCCGGAGGCGGACCGCCAGGTGATCGCCGACACGCTCGAACACCGCACCGCCGACATGGAGGCCGCCTTCGCCTCTGGCGACCTCACCGCCTGGGGGCAGGCGGATGCCGCCTTCCACCGCGCTCTGATCGAGGGCGCGCGCAACGGCCGCATCGCGCGCATCGTCCAGACCGTCAACGACCAGATGCACCGCGCGCGCATGCTCACCCTGCGCCTGCGCGGCGAGTTGCCGCAATCGATCGCGGACCACCGGAGCATCATTGTCGCGATCCGGGCCGGCGATCCTTCGGCGGCTCATGCGGCGGCGCGCGGCCATCGCCTGCGCACGCAGTCCGAACTGATCCCGCTTCTGGAAAGTCTTGGCCTGAAGCATTTCTGACGGTCGCCCGCGCGGGCGGCCCAACAAAACCAGCCGCAGGCCATGCGGCGTTGCAAACGATTGGAGGAAACGATGAAACGATTGCTGCCTACCCTCGCCCTGATGGGCGCATCGCTTGCCGCCGGTCTCGTAGCGCCGGCCGCCGCCCAGACCTACCCGGCCCGCCCGATCACCATGATCGTTCCCTTCGCCGCCGGCGGCACCACGGACATCATCGCGCGCATCGTCGCGGAGCACATGTCGCGCACGCTCGGCCAGTCCATCGTGGTGGAGAATGTCGCTGGCGCCGGTGGCACGACCGGATCGCTCAGGGCCGCCCGCGCGACGCCGGACGGCTACACGATCATCATGGGCAATATGGGCACCCATTCGGCCTCGGTCGGTCTCTACCCCAACCTTGCCTACGACCCGCGCACCGATTTCGAGCCGATCATGAACGCCTCGGGCACGCCGATGATGATCGCGGCCCACAAGGACTTCCCGGCCAACACGCTGCAGGAGATGATCGCGCTGATCCGCGCCAATCCTTCTCGTTACAATTACGGACATGGCGGCGTCGGCTCGACCTCGCACCTGACCTGCGTGTTCTTCCATCACCTCGTCGGCGCGCCGGTCCAGCATGTGCCGTTCCGCGGCTCGGGTCCGGCGCTTGCGGCGCTGCTCGGCAAGCAGCTCGACTATGTCTGCGACCAGACTGTCACCATCGTGCCGCAGCTCTCGAACCTGAAGACCTACGTCGTCGCGACCCCCTCGCGCCTCGCTGTGGCGCAGGACGTGCCGACCAGCGCCGAAGGCGGCCTTGCGGCCTTCCAGGTGGTCGGCTGGAACGCCATGTTCGCGCCCAAGGGCACGCCGCGCGAGATCGTCGACAGGCTGAATGCCGCCGGCCGCGCCGCCCTTGCCGATGAAAGCGTCCGCAAGCGGCTGCTGGAGCTCGGCTGCGAAATCCCGGATGCCGCCGGCCAGACGCCGGAGGCGCTCGGCGCCCATGTCCGCGCCGAGGTCGACAAGTGGACGCCGGTCATCAAGGCGGCGGGCGTCGTCGCCGGCAACTGAGGCTCAGACGAAGAACCGCTCGAGTTCGTCCGCGACGAGCTCGGGCACTTCCTCGGCGAGATAGTGCCCGGCCGGCAGCGCGTGGCCGCTGACGTCGCTCGCCCGCTCGCGCCACAGCGCGAGGGCATCGAAGCACTTCTCGATCACGCCGTTCTGCCCCCATAGCACGAGCATGGGGCACTCGACCTTGCGACCCCCGTCGGCATCATCATGGGCGATGTCGATCGTCGCGGCGGCGCGATAGTCCTCGCAGCTCGCATGGATCGTGTCGGGGTTGCGGAAACAGCGCAGATATTCGTGCAGGGCCTCCTCGGTGAAGGGCTGAAGGCCGGCCGAGCCGGAGCCGCATTTCTTCAGCCAGTAGGCGTCGGGGTCGGAACGGATCATCCGCTCCGGGAAGGGCGCCGGCGTGATCAGGAAGAACCAGTGCCAGTAGAGCCGGGCGAACAGGTCCGTCGTGTCGCGGTACATCTCCCGTGTCGGCGCGATGTCCAGCACGGCGAGGCGGCGCACGCGCGCGGCATGGTCCAGCGCGAGGCGATGGGAGACGCGCGCACCACGGTCATGGCCGCAGAGAAAGAAGGTGTCGTGGCCGAGGGCGGTCATCACCTCGGCCATGTCCTGCGCCATGGCGCGCTTGGAATAGGGCGCGTGGTCGTCGGTGGTCGCCGGCTTGCCGCTGTCGCCGTAGCCGCGCAGGTCCGCGGCGACGATGGTGAAGCGCTCGGCGAGGCGCGGCGCGACCTTGTGCCAGAGCACATGGGTCTGCGGATAGCCGTGAAGCAGGAGCAGCGCGGGGCCGGAGCCTCCGGTCCGCACCCGGATCGTGGTTCCGCTGGTCGGCACGTCGAGGCTGCGGAAGCCCGGAAAAAGTACTCCAGCACCATCTGAATCAACCATGAAGCGCCTCCGGGCCGGGTCCTGAGAGGTTCTTGTATCCATGAAGGAGAACATTAGGTATGCCGACATTCCGACGACAGGGCCGGCAAGAACGCCCGTCGGAGTTACCGCGTACAACGACAGAGGACGCTCATGCACAAACGCCATCTCCTTGTCGCAGCCGCCGCAGCGCTTGTCGCCGGCACGCTGCCCGCCGCCGCGCAGACCTTCCCGTCGCGCCCCGTGACCATGATCATTCCCTTCGCCGCCGGCGGTCCGACCGATGTCGTCGCGCGCATCGTCGCCGAGTCCATGTCGAAGGCGCTCGGCCAGGCCATCGTGATCGAGAACGTCGCCGGCGCGGGCGGCACCACGGGTTCGACCCGTCTGACCACGGCCCAGCCGGACGGCCACACGATCATGATCGGCCATACCGGCACCCATGCCGCGTCCGTCGCGCTCTATCCGAACCTGCGCTATCACCCGGTCAACGACTTCTCGCCGATCGGCCTCGTCAACACCAACGCCATCCTGCTCACCGCCAAGAAGACGCTGCCGCCGAACACCCTCGCGGAGTTCGTCGCCTGGCTGAAGGCCAACGAGCGCACCGCCAACAACGCCCATGCCGGCATCGGCTCGGTCAGCCACACGACCTGCCTCCTGCTGCATGCGATCATCGGCGTGAAGCCGCAGAGCGTGCCCTATCGCGGCACCGGCCCGGCCATGAACGACCTCGTCGCCGGTCAGGTCGACTATCTCTGCGACCAGGTGGTCAACGTCGCCCCGCAGGTTCGCGCTGGCACGATCAAGGCATTCGCGGTCGCCCAGCAGACCCGCAACGCCGCGCTTCCGGATGTTCCGACCACGGCCGAAGCCGGCCTGCCCGCCTATCAGGTGGTGGTCTGGAACGCCATGCTCGCCCCGAAGGGCACGCCGGAGCCGGTGATCGCCAAGTTGAACGAGGCGCTGCGTACGGCCCTCGCCGATCCGAACGTCAAGGCTCGCCTGACCGAGCTTGGCGCTGACCTTCCCGAGGCCAGCCTCGCGACGCCCGCGGGCCTGCGCGCCTTTCTCGAAGCCGAGATCGCCAAGTGGACGCCGGTCATCCGCGCCGCCGGCGTGACCGCCAGCAACTGATCGGCGGCGCGTCTCGCGCAACCGAAAGCCGAATGGAGGGCCGCCGCGAGGCGGCCCTTTCCTTTTGGCCAGTCAGTTCCGGTTCGTCAGGGGATTGTCGAAACGACGGGTCCACTCCGCCAGGACGCGGTCGCGATTCTCCGCCATCCATTCGGAATTGCTCGGCGTCATGCGGCTCTCCGCCTCGCGCGGATAGTGCGGCGGCGAGCCGAAGCCATGCCGGGCGACGATCCCGTAGAATCGCGCGAACAGCTCGTTGGCCTTGGGACCGATCGCCCAGTCCGAGATCCGTCTGGCCGCGTCGGTCTGCGCGGCCGGCCGGCCGCGAACGATGGCCATGCCGCCCATTTCCCAGCCGACGCCCTCTTCCGGGATGATCACGTCCACCGGCGCGCCCAGCGCCTTTTCGCGCGCCGCGCGCATGTCGAAGCTGAGGCCGACGAGCCGCTCGCCACGCGCCGCCTGCACGCAGGGCGCGCTGCCCGAATGGGTGTAGAGCGCCACGTTGCGATGCAGTTTTTCCATGAACTGCCAGGCGGCATCCTCGCCCATGACCTGAATCCAGTTGGACACCAGCAGGAAGCCCGTGCCGGACGAAGCCGGATGCGGCATGACGATCCGGTTCCGGAACTGCGGCCCTGCCAGGTCCTGCCACCGCTCGGGCCGCGCGATGGACAGGCGCCGCGCCTCGTTCGTGTTGAAGCAGACGGCGACGACGAAAGCGTCGAGGCCGGTCCAGCTATAGGGATCGTTGGGGTCGCGGAACTGGGCTTTGAGCTGGTCGACGCCCTTCGGCATATAGGGCTCCAGCACGTTCATCCGTTCGAGAGCCAGGAGGCTCGACGTGACGATGCCGAAGATCATGTCGGCGCGCGGCGTGTCGCGCTCGGCGATGAGGCGGGCGGTGATCACGCCTGTCGAATCCCGCACCCACGCCACCTCGACGTCCGGGTGGTCGGCTTCGATCGCCGCCTTCAGCGCCGAGAGCTGATCGACCTCCGAGGCCGTGTAGATGACGAGACGGGTGCGCTGCTGTGCCTCGGACGCAGCCGGCGCGAGCATCGCGGCCAAAGCGAGGAACAGGGCGGGCAAAATCCGCGATCGTCGATCCATGCCTTGTCCGCTTGATCTGGCGCGGGTTTCGCGCAGCCGTCGCCCGGGTCATGGATGGCGACGCCGGGCGCCGGAGTCAATCGTTTGCAATCCCTATGCGATCAGGATCGCGCGGAAATCATTGACGTTGGTATGGGTCGGCCCGGTGACCACCAGCCCGTCGACGGCCGCGAAGAAACCGAAACCGTCATGGCGGTCGAGAAAGGCGCGCGGCGACAGCCCCAGCGTCTCGGCGGCCGCGAACATGCCGGGTGTGATGATGGCGCCCGCATTGGATTCGATGCCGTCGATGCCGTCCGTGTCGATGGCGAGCGCATGGATGCGCGCGCGCATTTCCGGGGGGAAGCCCTGGATGGCGACGCCAAAGGCGAGGGCGAATTCCGAGTTGCGGCCGCCGCGCCCATAGTCGCCGCCCTTCGGCAGGGCCACCGTCGTCTCGCCGCCGGAGAGGATCAGCAAGGGCGGCCGGGCCGGCAGGCCGTGATCCAGCACGCTGCGGGCAAGGGCGGCGTGAACCTGCGCCACGTCGCGCGCCTCGCCCTCGATCGTGTCGCCGAGCACGAGGGTCGGCAGGCCGGCCTTCTCGGCAATGGCCGCGGCGGCCCGCAGGCTCTCGACGGGGCGGGCGATCAGCCTGACGTCGGTGCCGCGCGCGAAGGCGGGGTGGCCGGGTTTCGGGCTTTCGCAGGCGGCGTTTTCGAGATGACGCATGACCGCCTCTGGCAGCTGCATGCGGTAGCGCGCGACGACGGCGAGCGCGTCCTCGCGCGTCGTCGGGTCGGGAACGGTCGGGCCGGAGGCGATGACCGCGGGATCGTCGCCGGGCACGTCCGAAATGGCGATGGTGACGATCCCGGCGGGATGGGCCGCCGCCGCGAGGCGTCCGCCGGCAATGGCGGAAACGTGCTTCCTGACGCAGTTCATCTGGCCGATATCGGCGCCGGACGCGAGAAGCGCCGAATTGACCGCCTTGAGATCGTCGAGCGTGAGGTCGCCGGCGGGCAGGGCGAGCAAGGCCGAGCCGCCGCCGGAGATCAGCGCCACCACGAGATCCCTGTCCGTGAGGCCCTCCAGCCGCGAGAGGATGCGCCGGCTCGCGATGAGGCCGGCTTCGTCCGGAACGGGATGCGAAGCCTCCAGCACCTCGACGCGCGAGGTCGGCACGGCATGGCCGTAGCGGGTGACGACCGTGCCTTCCAGCGGTGCCGGCCACAGCTTCTCGAAGGCCGCCGCCATGCTGGCCGCCGCCTTGCCAGCGCCGACCACCACGGTTCTGCCTTCCGGGACGTCGGGCAGATGTTCGGCGATCCGGTCGGGCAGGGCGGCCTTGATCGCGGCATGGCCGAGCGAGATCAGGAAGGCGCGCGGGTCGGTCTGATAGGTCATGGCGGGCTCCGGGCCCCTGCTTACAGGCCGGCGGCGCGCGCGTCATGCCCGCTCTCGACATCTCGCATCCGCCGGGCGTTGCGCGTATGGTCCGCGGCCACCGATCACGCCGAACGACGAGCCCGATGGATTCGACCGTAACCGAAGCCCGAGCCCATGGCCGCGCAGCCACCCGCGCGCCGCTCATCGATCCCGCCGACCTTGGCGAGCTGCTCTCCGGCATCCGGGTGAGGGCGGGCGACACGCAGGCTGCGCGCGGCGCCGTCGTGCAAGCGTTGAAAAAGGAACTGGCCGAGGCGCGCGGCAAGGCCGAGGCGCGGCTGATCGAGACGGCCGACGGGCGCGCCTGCGCCGAGGCGCTCTCCGACTTTCAGGACGAGGTGATCCGCGCGCTGTTCGTCTGGATCTGCGGGCAGCTCTACCCCTCCGACAATCCGTCGTCCGGCGAGCGCATGACCGTGGTCGCGACTGGCGGCTACGGGCGCGGCATGCTGGCGCCGGGCTCGGACATCGATCTCCTGTTCCTGCTGCCCTATAAGCAGACCGCCTGGGGCGAGAGCGTCGCCGAGGCCATGCTCTATTGCCTGTGGGACATGGGGCTGAAGGTTGGCCACGCCACGCGTTCGGTGGACGAGTGCATCCGCCAGGCGCGCGCCGATTTCACCATCCGCACCGCCATCCTCGAGACCCGCTACATTCTCGGCGACCGCCAGCTCTTCGATGAGCTGGAGAGCCGTTTCGACGCCGAGGTGGTGAAGGGCACGGTGCCGGAATTCGTCGCCGCCAAGCTCGCCGAGCGCGACGAGCGGCACCGCAAGACCGGCCAGTCGCGCTATCTCGTCGAACCCAACGTCAAGGATGGCAAGGGCGGCTTGCGCGACCTCCACACGCTGTTCTGGATCGCGCGCTACGCCTACCGGGTGAAGACCGACGAGGAACTGGCGAAGAAGGGCGTTTTCACGCGGCGCGAGGCGCAGATGTTTCGCCGCTGCGAGAAGTTCCTGTGGACCGTGCGCTGCCACCTGCACTTCCTGACCGGGCGGCCCGAGGAGCGCCTGTCCTTCGATCTTCAGCGCGAACTGGCGCCCCGCCTCGGCTATCGCGACCATAACGGCCTGGTCGATGTCGAGCGCTTCATGAAACACTACTTCCTGATCGCGAAGGACGTCGGCGACCTCACCGCCATTCTCTGCGCGGAACTGGAGGAGCGGCACGAGAAGCCGGCGCCCGTGCTCGACCGCTTCATCGCGAAACTGCGTCCGAAATCGCGGCGCGGGTTCAAGGAAAGCACGGACTTCCAGATCGACCACGACCGGATCACGGTCGCGGACGAGGAAGCCTTCACGCGCGATCCCGTCAACATGATCCGCATGTTCTGGCTCGCCGACCGCTACAATCTGGCCTTCCATCCGGACGCGATGCGGCTGCTGACCAGGTCGCTGAAGCTGGTGGACGACACGTTGCGGCATGACCCGACGGCGAACCAGCTCTTCGTCTCGATCCTGACCTCCGCCAACACGCCGGAAATCGTGCTGCGGCGCATGAACGAGGCGGGCCTGCTCGGCCGCTTCGTGCCGGATTTCGGCCGCGTCGTGGCGATGATGCAGTTCAACATGTACCACCACTACACGGTGGACGAGCATCTCCTGCGCTGCATCGGCATGCTCCAGCAGATCGAGCGCGGCGGCGATCCCAATCTCGGCCTTGCCGCCGATCTCGTGAAGACCATCCAGCCGCGCAACCGCGACCTGCTCTACGTCGCGCTGTTCCTGCACGATATCGCCAAGGGCCGGCCGGAGGACCATTCGGTGGCCGGCGCCAAGGTGGCGCGCCGCCTGTGCCCGCGCTTCGGTCTCAACGCCGCCGAAACGGAACTGGTCTCCTGGCTGGTCGAGCAGCATCTGGTCATGTCGACCATCGCGCAGTCGCGCGATCTCGGCGAACGCAAGACCATCGAGATGTTCGCCGGCGTCGTGCAGTCGCTCGAGCGGATGAAGCTGCTGCTGATCCTGACCTCGGCCGACATCATGGCGGTCGGGCCCGGCGTCTGGAACGGCTGGAAAAGCCAGTTGCTCAAGACCCTCTATTACGAGACCGAGCCGGTTGTGACCGGCGGCTTCTCCGAGGTGAACCGCTCGCGCCGGGTGGAGATGGCGCAGGAGGAATTCCGCCGCGCCGCGCCGGACAAGCTCGCGAACCTGGCTGGTGACGCGCTGGAGACCTATATCGGCCGCCACTATGCCGCGTACTGGCTGAAGGTCGATCTCGCCACCAAGATCGAGCATGCCCGCTTCCTTCTCGAGACCGAGGCCGCCGGCAAGTCGCTTGCGACGCGCGTCGACCTGCTCAACGGCCAGGGCGTGACGCACCTCACCGTGCTCGCGCCCGACCATCCGAGGCTTTTGTCGATCATCGCGGGCGCGTGCGCGGCCGCGGGCGCGAACATCATCGGCGCGCAAATCTACACGACGACCGACGGACTGGCCGTCGACACCATCTCGATCACGCGCGGATTCGATCGCGACGAGGACGAGGAGCGCCGGGCGCGGCGCATCGCGGACGGCATCGAGAAGGCGCTGCGCGGCGAGATGAAGGTCGGCGAGGCCGTGGCGGCGGTCGCCAGGAAATCGTCCAGCCGCCAGCGCTCGCGCACTTTCCGCATCGCGCCGGAAGTTGCCATCAACAACACCTGGTCGACCCGCTACACGGTCATCGAGGTGTCCGGTCTCGACCGGCCGGGCCTTCTCCACGACCTGACGGCGGCGCTGTCCCGCCACAGCCTCAATATCGCCTCGGCCTATGTCGCGACCTTCGGCGAGCGGGCGGTGGACGTGTTCTACGTCACCGACCTGATGGGCGCGAAGATCCAGACGGCGCAGCGACAGGCGGCGATCCGCAAGGTGCTGATGCAGGTGCTGGAGGAGGAGGCGCGCTGATCGCCGGCGCGAGCCGTTAACCCTGACCGGAAATGAACGCCGTCTCGCAGAATTGCCTTAACCCCCCCTTCATTGCGCCGGGATTACCCCGGAGACAGCAGGCATAGGGTGCAAAGGGGCTGACGGGACGGATGGCGAAGGGCCGCCGCGGGCGCAATGAGAGGATCGAGCCGAGCTTCGGGACGGCGCGCGGGGGCATGGACCTGCGCGCGGGGCCCGATGACCGGCCCTCCGTGCGTATCGCCGAGCCGGACCGTCCCGCACCGAAACCGCGCAGGGTGGAACGGGAGCCGGAGGTCGAGGTGGCGAAGGCCGAGCGACGTCGTGGATCGAAGCGGGGGCGCGACGAGCGCCCGCGCGGCAGGAAGCGGCGCGGCATTCTCGGCACCCTGTTCATCTGGGGCCTGACCGCCTCGATCTGGGCGGGCATCATCGTGGCCGGCGTCATCGCCTGGTACGCCGCGCATCTGCCGCCGACCCATTCACTGCAGGTGCCGCCCCGGCCGCCGAACATCGCCATCGTCGCGGCCGACGGCGCCGAACTCGCCAATCGCGGTGACACCGGCGGCGCGGCCATCCAGCTTCGCAGCCTGCCGCGCCACGTGTCCCAGGCGCTGATCGCCATCGAGGACCGGCGCTTCTACTCGCATTTCGGCCTCGACGTGGTCGGCCTCGGCCGCGCGGTTTTCACCAACCTGACCCGCAGGGGCATGCATCAGGGCGGCTCCACCCTGTCGCAGCAACTCGCCAAGAATCTGTTTCTGACCCCCGACCGGACGCTCGGTCGCAAGGTGCAGGAGGCGCTGCTGGCGCTCTGGCTGGAGCACAATTATTCCAAGGACCAGATCCTCGAACTCTACCTCAACCGCGTCTATTTCGGCGCCGGCGCCTATGGCATCGAGGCGGCCGCCCGCCGCTATTACGACAAGCCCGCGACCGCCCTGACCCTGCAGGAATCAGCGGTCATCGCCGGCCTCGTCAAGGCGCCCTCGCGGCTCGCGCCGACGCGCAATCCGCAGGAAGCGCAGGAGCGGGCCAAGCTCGTTCTCGCGGCCATGGCCGAGCAGGGCTACATCACCGAGGCGCAGGCGCGCGCCGCGCGCGACAACCCGGCCGTCGCCAGTCGCGCCGTTCCCGGCGGTTCGATCAACTACGTCGCAGACTGGGTCATGGACCTGATCGACGACTATGTCGGCAAGGTCGAGACGGACCTCGTGGTCGAGACGACCATCGTCGGCCCGGTGCAGCAGGCGGCCGAATCCGCCCTTGTCGAGACGCTGGCGCGCGGCGGCCAGCGCTATGGCGTCGGGCAGGGCGCTGTGGTGGTGCTCGACACGGACGGCGCGGTGCGCGCCCTCGTTGGCGGCCGCGACTATTCGCAGAGCCAGTTCAACCGTGCGACGGCGGCCCGTCGCCAGCCGGGATCGGCCTTCAAGCCCTTCGTCTATCTGGCGGCGCTGGAGCGCGGCCTCACCCCCGACACGGTGCGTTCGGACGCGCCTGTTCAGATCGCGGGGTGGCGGCCGGAAAACTACACGCGCGACTATCGCGGTGACGTCTCGCTGACCACGGCGCTCGCCTCCTCGCTCAACACGGTGGCCGTGCGGCTGGGGCAGGAAGTCGGTCCCCGGTCAGTCGTGCGCACGGCACAGAAGCTCGGGGTCGGCTCGGCGCTGGCGGCGAACCCGTCGATCTCGCTCGGCACGTCGGAGGTGAACCTGCTCGAACTGGTCGGCGCCTACGCGCCCTTCGCCAATGGCGGCATCGGCGTCATCCCGCACCTCATCACCAAGATCCGTACGACCAACGGCCGCGTGCTGTTCCAGCGCCGGCCGATGAACAATGGGCAGGTGGTGGAGCCCCGCCACGTCGCCATGATGAACGCGATGATGAACCAGACGACCGTGTCGGGCACCGCGCGCACCGTGCGCCTGCCGGGCTGGATCGTCGCGGGCAAGACCGGCACCAGCCAGGAATTCCGCGACGCCTGGTTCGTCGGCTATACCGGCCGCTTCGTCGCCGGCGTATGGCTCGGCAACGACGACGGCACGCCGACCCGCCGGCTGACCGGCGGCGGACTGCCCGTCGAGGTCTGGAACCGCGCCATGGCGGAGGCCCATCGCGGCCAGCAGGTCGTCGACCTGCCGGGCAACTGGCGCTCCTTCGACGCGCCGGGCCGCATCCTGCCGGGCGAGGGCCTCGACCAGCCGATGACCATGTCGCGCATCGAGCAGCGGCAGCCGCAGCCGCAGCCGCAGCGCACGGCCCAGCGGCCGGGCGGCACCGAGAATCCCGGCGATGTGATCCGCCCGCCGGCGGGCAACGGCAACGGTTTCTTCGAGCGGCTGTTCCGGTAGCAATCTCGCATTGCCGCGTTTTCTTCACGCGAACCGGTGTCCACTTCGCTCGAAAACGCTATGGACGCTCAGTCCTTCATCAGGACGAGGCGATGCAACGTCGCCTTGCCGAGGTCGAACAGCGTCCACGAGGCCGCGAAGAACACGAGGTATTTGTTGGTCACCGGCACGCCGACCAGCGCGTGGGCCTTGTCGCGGTTCTCCGCCAGCCGGTCGAACCAGGCGCGCAGCGTCGGCCGGTAGTCGTGCCGGGAATCATGGACGAGACGGAAGCCGGCCTCCCCCGCCCAGTCGAGATGATCTTGATGCAGCGACAGCGTCGAGCCTGGAAAATAGGCCTGCGCCGCCACCATCGCCGCCGGCCAGCGATCAGTGCCGTTCAGCGAGAAGAAGTGGAACACGGCCCGCCCGCCCGGCTTCAACGCCGCATGCAGCCGCTTGTAGAGCGGCAGCACCTCGTCCGGCTTGATGTGCTCGAACGAGCCGATCGAATAGATCTTGTCGTAGGTCTCGGTGCCGTAGTCGCGGGTGATGAAGTCGCCGAGCTCGGCGTTCAGCCCGAGCGTGCCGCGCACATAGGCGAGCTGGTCATGCGAGAGCGTCAGTCCGGACAGGTTCTCGGAATCGCCGGTATGGGCGTGGATGTGCTTCATCATCGAACCCCAGCCGCAGCCGAGTTCGATGATCCTCTCGCCGGGTTTCGGGTCGAGCAGCGAGAGGATGTGGTTGGCCTTGTTGAGCTGCGCGTCCTCGATCGTCTCGCCGGGCGCGTTGAAATCGGCGCAGGTGTAGAACATGAAGCGCCGGTCGAGGAACAGGGCGTAGAAGTCGTTGGAGACGTCGTAGTGATACTCGATCCCTTCGGCGTGGGACGGCTCCAGGAAGCGCCGCAAGATGCGCTCGCGGCGTGGCCCCGGCGGCCAGGCGTCGATCAATGATTGGACGGGTGCCGGTTGCCGCGTGGTGATCAGGCGCCAGAGCGGCTCGGGATCGACGGGCTTCGCGGATCGCGCGAAATAGAACGGCAGCGCGTAGCCGATGCCGTAGCCGAGCGTCTCCCTGATCCCCTGCGCCGCGCGCACCGGCCACGATGCCGTGTCGAGCCGCAATTGGGCGCGCGTGCCCGAAGGCGTTTCGGCCACTGGTAGGTCGGTCATGCACGGCCTCGCGCGCTCTTCTCGGGCCGCACCCGCGCGGCGATCCAGTTCGACAGCTCGAGCCGGCGGCGGCCCTCTTCGGTCAGTTCGGTGTCGAAACCGTGCCGCCAGGCGACCGCCGCGTCGGCCGGATCGGTATCGAGCGCGTCGAGGTCGGCGCGCCAGCGGCCAAGTTCGTCCATGGTGCGGAAGAAGCCTTCCTCGATCAGCCTCGTGCCCAGCGCGCCGCCGATGGCGGCGACCTCGCCGAACGAGAATTCCGGGTGGTACTGCACCGCCCAGGCGGTGGCCTTGCCGACCCGGATCTCCACCGCCTGCACCTCGCTCATGCCGTTGGAGGCGAGCAGCGTGGTGCCGGGCGCCATGGTCTCGACCTCGTCCTGATGGATGGCCGGCGCGTCGAAGGCCGCCGGCCGGCCAGCAAGCATGGCATGGGCGCGGCCGGCCTCGTTCGGCACGATCTTGCGGGCGAAGCCCATCTCGCGGCCCCTCGGATTGCGGCGAACCACCCCGCCGGCCGCCGTCGTCAGGATCTGCAGGCCCCAGCAGGAGCCGAAGACCGGCGTGCCCGATGCGAAGACCTGCCGGGCGAGGTCGATCTGCGCGGTGATCTCCGGCGTCATGTCGTAGATGTTCAGCGACGAGCCGGTCAGCGCCACCGCGTCATAGCCGGCAAGGCCGCCGGAATCGGGCAGGTTGGCGCCGGGGTCGGCCGGAAAGCAGAGGTCGACGACCGCATCCGGTGCGAGATCCCTCAGTACCTCCGCATAGGCCTCGGACGGCGTCGCGCCGCGGTTTTTAGCATGCCGGGCGCGGTCGGCCGCGTTGTTGCCTTCGACGACGAGGATGCGGAGAGACATGCGGACGGAATTCCAAGGGGGAACGACCAGCCGAGTTTGCACTGCGGAACGGGACAGGAAAAGGGCTTCGCCATTGCCCGCAGGTCAGAAACGCGCCAATAGGTTGGGAACAACGACGTGCGGTGACCGCACAACAGGCCGCGCCTTGGACCAGCCCGCAGAACCCTTCCGGCAGATCGACCGCGATCACATGCTGGGCCTCGAAAAGGGCCTCGCCGTCATCGCCTGTTTCGACGCCGGCCATCCGCGCCTGACGATCGCCGACATTGCGCGGATGACGGGCCTCACGCGCGCGACCGCGCGGCGCTGCCTCATCACCCTCGCGCGCATCGGCTATGCCGAGACGGATGGCCGCCTGTTCACGCTGACCCCGCGCGTGCTCCGGCTCGGCTATGCCTATCTGTCCTCGACGCCGCTGACGACCATTCTCCAGAGCGCGCTGGAGCGGCTCTCGGAGGAGATCGGCGAGAGCTCGTCGGCCTCGATCCTCGACGGCAGCGAGATCGTCTATGTGGCGCGGGCCGCCACCCGGCGGATCATGTCGGTTGGCCTGTCGGTCGGCGCGCGGCTGCCGGCCTTCTGCACCTCCATGGGCCGCGTGCTGCTGGCGGCGCTGCCGGACGAGGAGGCGCGCCGGCGCATCGAGGCCATGCCGCGCGCGCCGCGTACCGGCAGGACAGTGACCGATGCCGACGCGATCATGCGCCTCCTTGAGGGCATCAGGCGTGACGGCCGCGCGATCATCGACCAGGAGCTGGAGATCGGGCTGACCTCGATCGCGGTGCCTGTCTTCGACATTCGCGGCCGGACGCTGGCGGCGATCAATGTCGGCACGCAGGCGACGCGCTTCCCGCCGGATCTGCTGGTGCGCGATCTGCTGCCGAAACTGAAGGCCGTGCAGGCCGATCTCGCCCGTATCCTCGGCTAGTTCGGGGCTAAACCCTGTGGGCGGCGGCCGCGCCCTGTTGAAATCGCGGCAGGCACCTGCCAGCGTCCCGGCCATGCATCAGCTTCGCCCGCCAGCCGCGACAGAGGAGGCCGCCAATCCGGCGGACAGCCGCGTCACGCCGCTGATGGAGCAGTATATCGAGATCAAGGCGGCCAATCCGGACTCGCTGCTGTTCTACCGGATGGGCGATTTCTACGAGCTTTTCTTCGACGACGCCGTCCGCGCCTCGCGCGCGCTCGGCATCGCGCTGACCAAGCGCGGCAAGCATCTCGGCGAGGACATTCCCATGGCCGGCGTGCCGGTCCATGCCGCCAACGACTACCTGAACCGCCTCATCCAGCTCGGCTTCAAGGTCGCGGTCTGCGAGCAGGTCGAGGACCCGGCGGAGGCGAAGAAGCGCGGCTCCAAGTCGGTGGTGAAGCGCGACGTCGTGCGCCTCGTCACGCCCGGCACGCTGACCGAGGACACGCTGCTGGAGGCGCGGCGCTCGAATTACCTGCTTGCCGTCGCGCGCGCCAAGACCTCCTCTGCGGGCTTGGATGGGTTCGGCCTCGCCTGGGTCGATATCTCCACAGGCGAGTTCCGCGTCGCGGAGACGGATGGCGCGCGGCTGGCCGCCGAGATCGCCCGCGTCGACCCGCAGGAGATCGTCGTCTCGGACGCGCTGTTCGCCGATACCGAATGGGGCGACTTCTGGCGCGGCTACCGTTCGGTTTCGCCGAGCCCGCGCGACCTGTTCGATGGCGCGACCGCCGAGCGCCGGCTGGCCGCCTATTTCGGCGTCAAGACGCTGGACGGGTTCGGCGCCTTCTCGCGGCTCGAGGCGACCGCTGCCGCCGCCGTCGTCACCTATGTCGAGCGGACGCAGATCGCCTCGCGCGCTCCGCTGTCGCCGCCGGTCCGTGAGCCGGCCGGCGTCGCCATGCTGATCGATGCGGCGACCCGCGCCAATCTCGAACTCGTCCGCACGCTCGGCGGCGAGCGGCAGGGCTCGCTCCTCTCCGCCATCGACCGCACGGTGACGGCGGCCGGCGCGCGCATGCTCTCCGGGCGGCTCGCCAATCCGCTGACCGATCCGGCCGCCATCGACAGGCGCCTCGACGCGGTGGCGGCGCTGGTCGCCGGGTCCGGGCTGCGCGCGGACATCCGCGCCCATCTCGATGCTGCGCCCGACATGGCGCGGGCACTGACCCGCATCGCCATGGATCGCGGCGGGCCGCGCGATCTCGCCGCCATCGGGCAGGGACTGGTCGCCGCCTCGGCCCTCGCCGAATTCGTGTCCGGCGCGGCCGCCGGAGAATTGCGGCAGGCCGCCGAAGGGCTGGCAAGGCCCGATCCCGCCGTCGCCGCCCTGCTGGCCTCGGCGCTGGCCGACGACCTGCCGCTCATGAAGCGCGATGGCGGCTTCGCGCGCG
Source organism: Phreatobacter sp. (assembly GCF_016793595.1). Classification (GTDB taxonomy): domain Bacteria; phylum Pseudomonadota; class Alphaproteobacteria; order Rhizobiales; family Phreatobacteraceae; genus Phreatobacter. The sequence continues at coordinate 119,262 of NZ_JAEULY010000015.1, read as the reverse complement.
CGGGCTACAGCGCCGCGCTGGACGAGACGCGGGCGCTGCGCGACGAGAGCCGGCGCGTCATCGCCTCGCTTCAGGCGCGCTATGCCGAGGAGACCGGCGTCAGGACGCTGAAGGTCAAGCACAACAATGTGCTCGGCTATTTCGTCGAGGTCTCCCAGCAGCACGGCGACGCGTTTCTCAAAGCCCCGCTGAACGGCACCTATATCCACCGCCAGACCATGGCCGGCGCCATGCGCTTCACGACCACCGAGCTCGGGGCGCTGGAGGCGAAGATTGCCGGCGCGGCCGACCGGGCGCTGGGGTTGGAGCTGGAGATTTTCGGCGAACTCGCGGCCACCGTTCTCGCCGCCTCGGGGACCATCAAGGCGGCGGCCGACGCGCTCGCCGTGGTCGATGTCGCCGCGGCGCTGGCGACGCTCGCGGTCGAGCAGTCCTACGCGCGCCCGCTGGTCGACGGTTCGCACGCCTTCGCCATTGCTCAGGGTCGCCATCCCGTGGTCGAGCAGGCCCTGCGCTCAGGCGGCCCCTTCGTCGCCAATGACTGCGACCTCTCGGGCAGCGAGGCGGGCAATGGCAGTGGGCGCATCTGGCTGATCACCGGCCCGAACATGGCCGGTAAATCCACCTTCCTGCGCCAGAACGCGCTGATCGCGGTGCTGGCCCAGATGGGTTCCTTCGTGCCGGCGGCCTCGGCCCATATCGGCGTGGTGGACCGGCTGTTCTCGCGTGTCGGGGCGGCCGACGATCTCGCGCGCGGACGCTCGACCTTCATGGTCGAGATGGTCGAGACGGCGGCGATCCTCAACCAGTCCGGTCCCCGCGCCCTCGTCATCCTCGACGAGATCGGTCGCGGCACGGCGACTTTCGACGGCCTCTCCATCGCCTGGGCGGCGGTGGAACACCTCCACGAGACCAACCGCTGCCGCTCGCTGTTCGCCACCCATTTCCACGAGCTGACGGCGCTGTCGAAGCGGCTGAAGCGCCTCCACAACGCGACAATGCGCGTGAAGGAATGGCAGGGCGACGTGATCTTCCTGCACGAGGTGACCGACGGCGCGGCCGACCGTTCCTACGGCATCCAGGTGGCGAAGCTCGCGGGGCTGCCGCCCTCCGTGGTCGAGCGCGCACGGCAGGTCCTGTCCGAGCTGGAAGCGACCGACCGCGCCGCGCCGGTCAGGCGCATGGTCGACGATCTGCCGCTCTTCGCTGCCGCGCCGCGCCCGGCCCCGGTCGCAAAGACAGACCCGGCGCTGGACCTGCTCGATGGTCTCGATCCCGACGACATGACGCCGCGCGAGGCGCAGGAGGCGCTCTACGCCCTCAAGGCTAGGCGCGCGAAGGGCGCCTGAACCGGATGAAGGCGAGCAGCGCCGCCGACCACAGGATCGGCAAGGCGAGGCCGACGAGGATGCCAGTCCACACATAGCCCGCGCGCGCGAAGAGGTGGATCGCCAGCAGGAAGGCGGTGAATCCCACCAGCATGATCAGCCCGTTGATGAAGGCCGCCGCGACGACCGCCCCGCCGAGCCGCCGGTGCATCAGCAGGATGAAGCTCGAATAGCTCGCCGGAAACAGGGCGGCATAGCCGGTGATGGAGGGGCCGACGCTTTCCGAGACGAGGATCACCGAGACGACGACCGCGACGACGATCGCGGCACGCAGCGGAATATCGAACCAGCGACGGCGCGCGGGCGGCGGCGTGGCGGCCGTCCGCCAGCCCCAGGTCGCCGCGATGGCGGCGGCGAAGACGACGAGGTTGATCGCGACGGCTGATGTCGTCGTCCACGCGAAGGCCCTGACGACCAGCATCGCGGCGATCCACGCCGCGATCAGGCCGGCATAGGACAGGATCAGTCCCGAGCCGCGGCGCGCCAGCGCGGCATAGGCGAGCGCCGCCGGCACGATGGCGACATTGCCGGCAAGGCTTGCGAGCGAGGCTTCGGCGATGAACGGCGCGTCGTGGTCGAGCGCGAGCAGCACATAGGCCGGCCCGGTCGAGACCGGCAGCGACAGCACCATGGCGGCGAGGAACGGCCGCGTCCGCTCGGCGACCAGCGATGCGGCGACGACGATGACGGCGGTTGTGAGCGCCTTCAGGATGAGCGCGAGGAAGGACAAGACGGTGGTCCGCGGGGAGGGGGCTATCCGTCTATCGGGTTCGCGATGGCTGCGGCAGCCCGCCCGGATCATTCCTGCCTTTCGCAGGAATGATCCGGATTCCTACATGATCGCGTTTTCCTCGCGCGAACCGGTGTCTACTTCGCTTGCAAACGCGTCAGTGCAGGACGCGCCCGCCATTGGCGTGCATCTCGGCGACCAGCGCGGCCACGCCCTCGAGATGCGGATTGACCGCCAGCGCCGCCTCGAAGGCGATCAGCGCCTCCGCCTCGCGGCCGTGGCGCAGGCAGATCTGCGCGAAGCCGGACAGCGCGCCGAAATGCCGCGGCTCGCGCCTCAGCGTCTCCATGATGTCGGACACCGCATAGGCATCGTCGCCCCTGATGAAATGCAGCGTCGCACGCTTGTTCCAGGCTTCCGACCATTCGGGGCGGGCATCGACCAGCGCATCGAGCACGAGATGGGCGATGTCATAGTCCTTGGCAGCGATGGCGTTGATCGCCTGTTCCATCGCCTCGTCGGCGTAGTCGTCCTCGTGATTGGTCCAGATCGCCCAGATCAGATCCTGCAATTCATAGGCGGGTTCGTGCGGCCGGAAGCGCGACAGGTCGCGAAACAGCCCATCGAGGCGGCGCGGCTGGCCGGGCGCCGGCTTCATCGTATCGAGGCTCAGCACGAGCTTGATGCAGTCGTCGAAGGCGATCAGATCGGCCACAGGCACTCCGCTTGTCTTCCCCGGCCCCCCTCCCGTCAGCACCGGAAGGTGAAACCTTAGCTGGGGATCGCAGATCGGCAAGCCAAGATGATGGCAGGCCCGAAGTTGATCGAAATGTGAGCAGTCCGATCTAGGGAAGCCGTCGGCGCGCTTCGGCGAGATGCTCCACGGCATCGGCCAGGGCCGGACCCGGGCAGACGGTCAGCGCGGCCGGCAGGGTGACGCGTCGCTCCGACGGAAAGAGCCGGGCGAGGACCGGATGCAGCAGCAGCGCAGAGCCGTGATCGGCCGCGCGCGCGGCCGTCTCGCTCACCACCAGCGCATCGGGGCGGGCGGCGACGATCGCCTCCAGCGGTACGAAGCGGCCGAGCCCGGCCGAACCCTGGTCGGCATGGCGGAAGCCGGCCCGGGACAGCACCTCGCCGGTCAGCGAGGCGGCACCGGCCGCGTAGCCGCGCCGCTCGTAGGGCAGTGCCGCCGGCATCCGGCCGAGTTGCAGGGGCAGGGCGTCGAGGCGCGCGGCCAGCGCTTCGCCGCGTTCGGGATGGCCGACCAGCGCGGCGATGCGGCGGATTTCGGCCTGGGTCTCGGCGAATGTCGCCGGCAGCGCCATGCGCTCGACCCGGAAGCCCCGCGCGGCAAGGATCCGGGCCGTGCCCAGCCGGTCGAGCGGCCCGACCAGAACGAGGTCGGGGTTCAGCGACAGCACCTCCTCCGCGGTGCCGCCTGTCTGCGGCAGCCCTCTGGCCGCATCGGCGGCGGCCGAGATCGCGGGGTCGGTTGCGAGCCGCGACAGGGCGACGATCCGATCGCGGTCGGCGAGCGCCAGCACGAACTGGTCGGCGCAGAGGTTGAGCGAGACGATGCGTCGCGGCGGTTCGGAGGCCATCGCCGGGACGATACAGGCCAGCGCAACCGCCAGCGCTGCCGCGAGGCGGCCCGGCCTCACGCGGCGTGAGGGGTCGGCGCTTGCGCCAGCAGCGCGCGCAGGCTCGCCTCGTCGCGGGCGCTGCGCAGCTTCTGGACATTGCCGGGGTCGCGGGTGAGCCGGGCGATCCGCGACAGCGCCTTCAGGTGGTCGGCGCCGGCGCCCTCGGGGGCGAGCAGCGCGAAGACCAGGTCCACCGGCTGGCCGTCAATGGAATCGAAATCAACCGGCTTCTCCAGCCGTGCGAACAGGCCGGTGACCCGCGCCAGTTTCGGCAGCTTGCCGTGGGGAATGGCGATGCCGCTGCCGGCGCCGGTGGAGCCGAGGCTTTCGCGCGCGCTCAGCGTGTCGAAGATTTCCGAGGCCGGGCGGCCCGTGAGTTCGGAGGCCCGGGCGGACAGGGCCTGCAGGAGCTGCTTCTTCGAATCCGCACGCAGGGCGGGGATGATCGCGCCTTCTGCTATAATGTCTGGAAGCGGCATCGGCTGCCTTCTCGGAAAGTGCGGGCCAGTTCGCGGCCGTCAATAGGGTCCATGCAATGACGGTGCCATGACGGGGGATCAGCCCCCCGGCCGGCCGGTCCGTCAGGCTGGCCCGTTCGGCGGCGACGGCGGGTCCACCCACCCGACATGCCCATCCGCGCGCCTGTACACCACATTCACGCGCCCGTGAACCGCATGATGGAAAACCACGGCGGAAGCGCCGGTCATATCCAGTTCCATGACGGCGTCCGCCACGGTCATCCGGCGCAGGCTGGCCGTCTGCTCCGCGATGATGACCGGCTCGAAGCTGCCGGCACCGTCGTCGCCTGCGGCCTCGTCGGGCGCCTCGATGATATAGGAGGGCATGGCCACCGCCGACATGGCGAGATTGCCAGCGCGGTCCTTCAGTCGCTTGGAATAGCGCCGCAGACGCTTTTCGATCCGCTCCACACCGAGATCGCAGGCCGCATAGGCATCGGCCGCGAAGGCCTCCGCCTGCAAGGTCGTGCCCGTGGGGGTGTGGAGGGCCGCAACCGAGCGGAAGCCGTGCGCTTCCTTCTCCACGGTGACGTGGCCGGTCACTCTGCCGTCGAGATATCGCCCTGCGGCCTCACTGACACGTCCTGCGATCCGATCACGCAACGCCTCGCCGATATCGAGGTTCTTGCCGGAAATCCGCAGGGCCATGAGGCTCCTCCGCCTGTCTGTTCGAATGTGCCGGCGCCCGATGGTGCGACGGTCCCGAAGCCTTCTTCTTATGCTCTCAGGGGTAAGGACTGGCGGCGGACAAGTCAATGCGACAGGGGTGGTACACCCACCAGCGCCACACCGCGCCGCGGGCTCAGCGATCGGGTACGAAAGGCGTGCCGAGAGACGCCGGCGCCTGGCTGCCGCGCCGCCCGGCGCTGATCAGGACCAGCACCAGGATGGTCGCGAGATAGGGCAGGGCCGACATGAGCTGGCTTGGAATGCCGAGTCCCTGCGCCTGCGCGTGCAGCTGGAGAACCGTGACGCCGCCGAACAGATAGGCGCCGATGGCGGCGCGCAGCGGCAGCCAGCTGGCGAAGACCACGATGGCGAGCGCAATCCAGCCGCGCCCAGCGGTCATGCCCGGCGACCAGAACGGAGTGTAGGCGAGCGACAGATAGGCCCCCGCGAGGCCCGCGCAGCCGCCGCCGAACAGCACGGCGAGGAAGCGGATCTTCAGCACCGAATAGCCCAGCGCATGGGCCGAGGCGTGGCTCTCGCCGACGGCGCGCAGCACCAGTCCGGCGCGGCTCCTGAACAGGAACCACCAGACGCCGGCGAGCAGCGCCACCGAGGCATAGACGATGGGGTCTTGCGCGAAGACGAGCTTGCCGACGACCGGGATGTCGGAGAGGTAGGGAACGACGATCCTGGCCATCGGGTCGCGCCGCGCACCGATGAAGTCGCGCCCGATCAGGCCCGACAGGCCGATGCCGAGGATGGTCAGCGCAAGCCCGGTGGCGACCTGGTTGGCGGCGAGGCCGAGGGTCAGTCCGGCGAACAGCGCCGCCATGGCCATGCCGGCGGCAACCGCGGCGAGAACGCCGAGCAGTGCCGATCCGGTCAGGATCGCGACCGCGAAACCGGTGGCCGCGCCGACGATCATCATGCCCTCGACGCCGAGATTGAGGACGCCGGAGCGCTCGACCACGAGTTCGCCCAGCGCCGCGATGAGGAGTGGGGTCGCGGCCGTGACGACGGTGAGCAGGATCGCTTCGAACAGGCCCATCAGGTGGTCCTCCCTGCGGAGAGGATGCGCAGGCGATAGAGCAGGAAGGCGTCGCAGCCGAGCACGAAGAACAGCAGCAGGCCCTGGAACACGCGCGTCACATCGAGCGGGATGCGCATGGCGATCTGCGCGTTTTCCCCGCCGATGAAGGTGAGCGCGAGGAACAGCGCGGCAATCAGCGCGCCGATCGGGTTCAGCCGGCCGAGAAAGGCGACGATGATCGCCGTGAAGCCGTAGCCCGGCGAGATCGACGGCTGGAGCTGTCCGATGGGCCCCGCCACCTCGATGATGCCGGCAAGGCCCGCCAGCGCGCCGGACACCGCGAAGACGAGGAGCGTCGTGCGGCGGTCGTCGAAGCCGGCGAAGCGGGCCGCGCGCGGCGCCTCGCCCACCAGCCTGATCTCGAAGCCCTTGATCATTCGCGCCATGACGAAGGCGGCGGTGAGCGCTACGGCGATGGCGATGAGAAAGCCGACATGCAGCCGTCCCGATTCCGCCAGCAGCGGCATGGTCGCTTCGGGTTCGAAATTCACCGATTGCGGGAAGTTGAAGCCCTTGGGGTCGCGCCAGCGCCCGCGCACGAGATAGTCGAGCGTCAGTTCCGCGACATAGACCAGCATCAGGCTGGTCAGGATCTCGTTGACGCCGAAGCGGATCTTGAGAAGCGCGGGGATCAGTGCCCAGCACATCCCGCCGAGCGCGCCGAGGGCGAGCATGGCGGCGATCACCCAGGGGCCGTTCGGCGTGCCGTGGGTCGCCAGCGCCAGCCATGAACCGAAGATCGCGCCCATGACGAGCTGTCCCTCGGCGCCGATGTTCCAGGTGTTGGAGCGGTAGCAGAGCGCCAGTCCCACCGAGATGAGGATCAGCGGCGTCGCCTTCACCGCCAGTTCCTGCAGCGCCCAGCCGTCGCTCAAGGGATCGATGAAGAAGACCTTCAGCGCCGCGGCCGGGTTGCGGCCCATCAGCGCGAAGAGGATGGCGCCGGCGATCATGGTCAGCGTCACGGCCGCCAGCGGCGAGGCGAGGCTCAACCAGCGCGGCCGGTCGTCGCGGCGTTCGAGCATGATCCTCATGCCGCGGCCTCGCCGTGGATACCGCCCATCATGAGGCCGATTTGCTCGCGCGTGAGCGAACGCGCTGGGGCTGCTTCCGACAGCCGGCCCTCCGAAATGACCGCGATGCGGTCGCTGATCTCGAACAGTTCGTCGAGGTCCTGGCTGATGACCAGCACCGCCGTCCCGCGCGCGGCGAGATCGATCAGCGCCTGCCGGATGGTCGCGGCGGCCGCCGCATCGACGCCCCAGGTCGGCTGGGCGACGACCAGCAAGGAAGGCTCGCGCAGGATTTCCCGGCCGACGACGAACTTCTGGAGATTGCCGCCTGAGAGTGCCCGCGCCTCCGGATCAGGCCCGCTCATGCGCACGTCGAACGCCTTGATGACCCGCTGCAACCATTCGGACACGGCATTGCGGTCGATGAGGCCGCCGCGCACGAAGCCGTTGGTGGCATGGCCCGACAGCAGCGTGTTCTCGCTGAGCGTGAAGCGCGGCGCGGCGGCATGGCCGAGCCGCTCCTCCGGCACGAAGGCCGCGCCGCGCCTGCGCCGTGCCGTGACGCTCTCCGCGCCCACGGCGTTGCCGTCGATGACGACCGATCCGGCCGCGCTGCCGCGCTCGCCGGAAAGCGCGGCGAACAGCTCGTCCTGGCCGTTGCCGGCAATGCCGGCAATGCCGGCGATTTCGCCGGCGCGCACGGCGAGCGTGATGTCGCGAAGCGCCGTGCCGTGGGTATCGGCGGCGGCCAGCGACAAGCCGCTCACGGACAGCCGCACCGCCCCCGGTTCATGAGCCGCCGCGCGCACTTGGCCGACTTCGGCGCCGACCATCATGCGGGCGAGGCTCGCGGCCGTCTCGGCGCGCGGATCGCAGGCGGCGACCACCTTGCCGGCACGCAGGATGGTCGCGCGGTCGCAGAGGCGGCGCACCTCGTCCAGCTTGTGGGAAATGTAGAGAACGCTGCGGCCCTCGGCCTTCAGCCTCTCCAGCGTCTCGAACAGCCGGTCGGCCTCCTGTGGGGTCAACACCGAGGTCGGCTCGTCGAGGATCAGCAGCTTCGGGTTCTGCAATAGCGCACGGACGATCTCGATGCGCTGACGCTCGCCGACAGAGAGGCGCCAGACCTCGCGGCGGGGCTCAAGCGGCAGGCCATAGGCAGCCGAGAGGCGTGCGACCTCCGCCTCGATGGTCACCATCGGCGTTTCCGCCGGCAGCGACAGCGCGACATTCTCGGCCACCGTCAGCGCCTCGAACAGCGAGAAGTGCTGGAACACCATGCCGATGCCGAGCCGGCGCGCCTGAGCGGGGCTTGTCAGCGCCACCGGCCGGCCCTCGAAGGCGATGCTACCCTCGCCCGGCTGGACGAGGCCGTAGAGGATCTTGATCAGCGTCGACTTGCCCGCGCCGTTCTCGCCGAGCAGGGCGTGGATCTCGGCTGGCGCGACGGTCAGATCGACATGGTCGTTGGCGGTCAGCGCGCCGTAGCGCTTGACGATGCCGCGCGCTTCCAGAAGCGGCGGCATCAGTACTCGACCTTGTCGGGCTTGGCCGCCCATTCGAGGAAGACGCCGCGCGCCTCGGCGGAGGGCTGATGGTCCATCCGCGCCATGGTCGTGGCCGGCGCGCGCTTCATCTCCTCGTAGAACGGCGCGTCGTCGAAGCCGATGGCGGCGGCATCGTCGCGGGTATTCGCATAGACGATGCGGCCGACGCGCGCCCAGAGCGCCGAGGCGAGGCACATGGGGCAGGGCTCGCAGCTCGTATAGAGCGTCGCGCCGCTGAGGTCGAAGCGGCCGAGCGCCGTGCAGGCGCGGCGGATGGCGACGACCTCTGCATGGGCGGTCGGGTCGTTGGTCGAGGTGACCTGGTTCCAGCCCTCGGCGACGACCTTGCGGTCGAGGACGACCACCGCGCCGAAGGGGCCGCCGTGGCCGGCCTCCATATGGATGCGGGACAGCCTGACGGCTTGGGACAGGAACTGGCTGTCGAGATCGGATGACATGGGCCGATCTCACGTGGCGGGAGGCATGAAGTCAATTCGGTCGGGCTAGAGAACGCCGTCTTTCCGCATCTCGTCGATTTCTTCGTCCGCGAAGCCCGCCGCTCTCAGCACTGCCTCCGTATGCTCGCCGAGCCCGGCGCCCGGCCAGCGGACCGCACCGGGGGTGCGCGTGAGCTTCGGCACGATGCCCTGCATCAGCATCCGGCCGAACGCCTTCGTCTCGACCTCGACCACCATGTCGCGCGCCCGGAAATGCGGATCGGCCGTCACCGCCGCCGCGTCGTTGACGCCGCCGGCGGGCACCGCCGCGCCGTCGAGCAGCGCGAGGAGTTCGTCTCTCGCCTTGGTGCTGGTCCAGTCGCCGATGATCCGGTCGATCTCCGCCTGATTGTCCGGCTGGCCGCGTGCGCCGTGGGTGGCAAAGCGCGGGTCCTGGCCAAGGAAATCCATGCCCATGACAGCGAACAGCCGCTTGCAGATCGTGTCGGCATTGGCGCCGATGACGATGTGGTGGCCGTCGAGGGTCGGATAGATGTTGGAGGGAGCGAAACCCGGCGAGGTCAGCCCGGTGCGGCCGCGCACATGGCCGGTCACCGAATATTCCGCGATTACCCCTTCGATGGAGGCGAGGATGGCATCGGTCAGGCCGACATCGATGACCTGTCCCTTGCCGTCTCTCCCGCGCTGGTGGAGCGCGGCGAGGATGCCGAAGGCCGTGTAGATGCCGGCCAGCGTGTCGCCGATGGACAGGCCCGTGCGGGTTGGCAGCCGGTCGGGGTAGCCGTTGATCGTGCGCATGCCGCCCATGGCCTCGGCGACGGCGGCAAAGCCCGCCTTCTCGGAGTAGGGGCCGTACTGGCCGTAGCCGGAGACACGGGCGATGATCAGCTTCGGATTGAGGGCATGCAGGGCCTCGACGGTGAGGCCCCATTTCTCCAGCGTGCCGGGCCGGAAGTTCTCCAGCAGCACGTCGGCCCCGGCGACAAGGCGGCGCAGGATGTCCTGCCCCTTGGGCTTGCGGAGATCGACTGTCACGCTCTTCTTGTTGCGGCCGATGACCGGCCACCAGACCGAAGCGCCGTCCTTCTTGGCGAAGCCCCACTGGCGCATCGGGTCGCCCTTGCCGGGATCCTCGAACTTGACGAGGTCGGCGCCCATGTCGGCGAGCAGCTGGCCGCAATAGGGTCCGGCGATGAACGAGCCGAGCTCGACGACCTTGATGTCGGAGAGGGGGCCGGCGGCAGCGGTCATGGCGGCATCCATTGCGCGAGAGACCGCTGACCTAGCGCCGGAGGCGGCGTCCGGCAATGCAGCCGGGCGCGCGTCAGTGCCGCGCGATCAGTGCGTCGGGATCAGTGCGTCGTCTTGCGGCTGGCTTCCAGATGCCGCGACCAGCGCGACAGGCCGAAGCAGATGACCCAGTAGACCGTGCCGGCGAAGGCATAGGCCTCCTTGTTCATGCCGACCCAGGCGGGATCGGCGAGCGAGGCCTGGGCGATGCCGAGCAGGTCGAAGATCGAGACGATGGAGACCAGCGAGGTGTTCTTCACCAGCGCGATGAACTCGTTGGTCATGGCCGGCATGGAAATGCGCAGCGCCTGCGGCAGCACGATCAGGCCGGTGGTCTGCCAGTAGCCGAGCCCGCCGGCGGCGGCGGCCTCCCACTGGCCCTTCGGGATCGCCTGCAGGCCGCCGCGCACCGCTTCCGCCATATAGGCGGCGATGACGAAGGCGAGGCCCACCAGCGCGCGCACGAGCCGGTCGATGTCCCAGCCGGCCGGCATGACCAGCGGCAGGAGGAGCGAGGCGAGGAAGATCACCGTGATGATCGGCACGCCGCGCCAGAATTCGATGAAGATGGTGGCGACCAGCCGGATCACCGGCAGTTCCGACTGCCGGCCAAGGGCCAGCAGGATGCCGAGCGGCACGGCGAGCACGCCCGCATAGACCGACAGGAACACGGTCAGCATCAGGCCGCCCCACTGGCGCGTCTCGATGCGCGGCAGGCCGAAGCCGCCGGCCAGCAGCCAGGCGTCGACGAGCAGCACCAGCGCCCAGAGCGCGGGGACCGTGATGGCGCGGCGCGGCAGGGCCTTCCAGAAGGACACAGCGACCGTGGCGACCAGCAGCAGCCCGGCAAGGTTCACCCGCCAGCGCTGCTCCACGGGATAGAAGCCATACATGAACTGGCCGAAGCGGGCCTTGATGAAAACCCAGCAGGCGCCCTCGCCGGTGCAGTCGGCGCGGGTCGTCCCGGCGAATTGGGCGTCGATGATCGCCCAGCGCACGATGGGAACGACGATGGCGACGATCGCCGCGATGCACAGCAGCGAGACGACCGCGTCCACGGGCGTCGCGAAATAGCCCTGCCGCAGGCGGCGCAGGAGCGGCGGCATGGAGGGCGCGGCGACGTCGCTCATCGGGTCACCAGCGCGGTCTTGGCGTTGTACCAGTTCATGAAGCCCGAGACGGCGAGGCCGATGGCGAGATAGATCGCTAGCGTGATGGCGATGATCTCGATGGCCTGACCGGTATTGGTCAGCGCGGAGCCGACGAAGACGCTGACGAGTTCGGGGAAGGCGATGGCCGCGCCGAAGGAGGAATTCTTCAAGACGTTGAGATACTGGCTGGTCAGCGGCGGGATCATCACCCGCATGGCCTGCGGGATGACGACGAGGCTGAGCGCGCGGTTGGGCCTCAGCCCCAGCGCATAGGCAGCCTCCCACTGGCCCTTGACCACGGACTGGATGCCGCCGCGAACGATCTCGGCGATGAAGCCGGCCGTGTAGGTGGTCAGCGCCGCGAACAGCGCGACGAATTCCGGCACCAGCACGAAGCCGCCGCGGAAGTTGAAGCCGCGCAGCGCCGGCACGTCCCACGGGCTGATCGCCGAGGCGATGCCGAAGGCGAGCGCCGGCAGGGCCGCGAGCAGGACAAGGCCGCTGGCCCAGACGGGGAAGATCTGCCCCGTCGCGTCACGGCGGCGCTTGGCCCAGAAGGCGATGGCGGCCTGCACGACCAGCCCGACCAGCACGACACCCGCGGCAATGCGGAACGCGCTGCCGTCCGTCGGCACCGGGATCGTGAGACCGCGATTGTTCAGATAGGCGACCGAGAAGATGCCGATCGACTGGCGCGGTCCCGGCAGCGCGGCGATGACACCGAAATACCAGAACAGCACGAAGAACAGCAGCGGGATGTTGCGGACGAACTCGATGAAGGCGCCGGCAAGTCCCGACAGCAGTTTGTTCGCCGAGAGCCGCGCCACGCCGATCACGAAACCGAGCAGCGTCGCAGCCACCACCGAGACGAAGGAGATGACCAGCGTGTTGACGACGCCGACCCAGAGCAGGGCGAGAATGTTGGAATCCGGTGTGTAGTTGGTCAGCACGAAGGGCACATCGATGCCCGAGGTGCGCCACAGGAAGTCGAAGCCGGAAGCCATGCCGGCATTGACCATGTTCTGCGAGGCGTTGCGGACGATGACGACCACCGTCGCGGCAAGGCCGAGCAGCAACGCGGCCTGCCAGAAGATTTCGCGCACACGCTTGTCGTAGAAATAGCGGGTCAAGAACGGCCTGTCTTAAAGCGCTGCGGCGGAGGGGATGCCCGCCCGGCGGTGCCGGACGGGCGGAAGCGGATCAGTTGCGGCGGACCTGCGCGATCCTCGGCCGCAAAGCCATCACTGGAACGGCGGCGTGAACAGGAGGCCGCCGCGCGTCCAGAGCTGGTTGGCGCCGCGCTCGAGGCCGAGCGGCGAGCCCTTGCCGACCGTGCGCTCATAGCTCTCGCTGTAGTTCCCGACCTGCTTGATGGCGTTGAACATCCAGGCATTGTCGAGGCCGAGCATGGCGCCGAAATTGCCGTCCGCGCCGAGCAGGCGGCGGATTTCGGCATTGCGCGAGTTCGAGCGCATCTCGTCGACGTTCTTCGAGGTCACGCCGAGATGCTCGGCGGCGATCATGCCGTTCAGCACCCAGCGGACGATGGCCTGCCAGCGCTCGTCGCCGTAGCGGGTGACCGGCCCCTGCGGGTCGTTGGAGATCAGCTCGGTCATGATCGTGTGCTCGCCGGGATTGCGCAGCTTGATGCGCTGGCCGGCGAGCGCGCCGACACCAGCGGTGTAGCTGTCGCAGCGGCCTGCATCATAGGCGGCGATGGCGTCGTCGTTCTTCTGGAAGTTGATGATCGAGACCTTGAGGTTGCGCTCGCGGAAATAGTCCGCGGCCATGCGCTCCTCGGTCGAGCCGGCGGCGACGCAGATCGAGGCGTTCTCGAGGTCGGTCGGCTTCTTGGCGCCCGAGGCGGTGCGCACGATGAAGGTCTGGCCCTCGTAGAAGTTGATGCCCTGGAAGTTCACGCCGAGCGTGGCGTTGCGCGAATAGGTGATCGTGGTGTTGCGGGACAGCACGTCCACCTGGCCCGACTGGAGCACCGGCCAGCGCTGCTGCACGGAGGTCGGCGTGTAGCGGACCTTGTTGGCATCGCCGAGGACGGCGGCTGCCAGCGCGCGGCAATAATCGACGTCGAGGCCGGTCCACTCGCCCTTGTCGTTGGCGAAGGAGAAGCCCGGCAGGCCGAGATGGACGCCGCATTCCAGATGGCCGCGCGCGCGGATCGCGTCCAGCGTCGGCGAGGGAATGAGCTGCTGGGCGCCGGCGGAGCCGGCGACGAGCGCGAAGGCGGCGACAAGCGCGCCACGGCGGAGGGTGGTCATGAGGCAGGCTCCCGTAAGGCTCCGCCCGGACGCCCGGAGCGGAGAAAATTGATGCTCACAGTCGGAAGGCGCGCAAAAAGAGTCAACTGTCACAAAGCTGCCGCATGGCGACAGCCGCGAGTTGTCCCGCGTCTGTTCAGGAACGGACGAAGCCGACGATGTCCTTGACCGAATCCATCACCGGCCGGGCGACGGCCCGCGCGCGCTCGGCGCCGGTGCCAAGGATGCGGTCGATCTCGGCCGGGTCGTTCAAAAGCCGCTTCATCTCCGACGTGATCGGCGAGAGCTTGGCGACCGACAGGTCCGCCAGCGCAACCTTGAACGTCGAGAACTGGCCGCCGCCGAACTCCTTCAGCACGTCGGCCTTGGTGCGCCCCGACAGCGCCGCGAAGATGCCGACGAGGTTGTCGGCCTCGGCGCGCCCCTTGAGGCCGGCTTCCTCGGTCGGCAGCGGTTCGGGGTCGGTGCGGGCCTTGCGGACCTTCTGGGCGATGGTGTCGGCATCGTCGGTCAGCGCGATGCGCGAATAGTCGGACGGGTCCGACTTGGACATCTTCTTGGTGCCATCGCGCAGCGACATGACGCGCGTCGCCGGCCCCATGATCACCGGCTCGGTGACGGGGAAGAAGGCGTCGCCATGGCCGAGTTCGGCAATGCGCTCGGCATAGTCGTTGTTGAACTTGATCGCGATGTCGCGGGTCAGTTCCAGGTGCTGCTTCTGGTCGTCGCCCACGGGCACGTGCGTCGCGCGATAGGCGAGGATGTCGGCCGCCATCAGGCTCGGATAGGCGAGGAGGCCGAGCGAGGCGTTCTCCCTGTCCTTGCCGGCCTTGTCCTTGAACTGCGTCATGCGGTTCATCCAGCCGATCCGCGCGATGCAGTTGAACACCCAGGCAAGCTCCGCATGCTCGTGGACCTGGCTCTGGTTGAACAGGATCGAGCGCTTCGGATCGATGCCGGCGGCGATATAGGCGGCCGTGACCTCGCGGATCGCCTTCTGCAGCGCCTTCGGGTCCTGCCAGACGGTGATCGCGTGCATGTCCACGACGCAATAGATGCAATCGTGGGTTTCCTGCATGGCGACCCAGTTCACCAGCGCGCCGAGATAATTGCCGAGGTGCAGGTCGCCCGAAGGCTGCATGCCCGAAAAGACGAGCGGCTTGAAGGTCGCCATGGCCGAGAAAGTCCCGAAACTATGTAGCGAAAGGCGCTACATGAGGCGCGCTTCCTCGCATGGCGGCGGCGGCTGTTCAAGCCGGCCGGCCGTCAGCTTTCCTTGGAGCCGAGTTCCTTGCGGGCGAGCTGCCGGTAGCGCTCCTTCTCCTCCGCGCTCGCCAGCGGTCCGGGCGGCCAGGGCTTGCCGGGGTTCTGCAGCTCGAAAATCCTGCGCGCGGCGCGTTCGAGAGCCGCATCGTCGTCATTGTCTGCCATGGCGTCCTCCACTCGGGTGCTGCCGTGCGCTCAGTCGAAACGCACCTTGCTCCGGTCGGCGGCCAATGATCAACTCCGCGCCCGCTCTCCGGCTCCCGGCAGCGGCCATCTACCGAGTTGTCCCATGCGCTTCATCCGTCGCCTGTTCAAATGGACCGCGCTTCTCGTCGTCCTGGCCGTCGTGGCGGTCGTCGCCACCGTCGTCTGGTACGTGCGCGCGGTGGAGCCGCAGGTCGCCGGCACGATCACGCTGCCGGGCTTCGAACGGCCGGTGGAGGTGATCCGCGACAAGGAGGGCGTCGCCCACATCTTCGCGGCGACCGATGGCGACGCCACCGCCGCCCTCGGCTTCGTTCACGCGCAGGATCGCCTGTGGCAGATGGAGATGAACCGCCGCATCGCCAATGGCCGCCTCGCCGAGGTGGTCGGTGCGCCGGGGCTGGAGACCGACCGCTTCCTGCGCACCATCGGCATCCGCCGGTCCGCGGAGGCGATCTGGGCCAATCTCGACGCCGAGACGCGCGTCTCGCTCGCGGCCTATGCCCGCGGCGTCAACGCCTACCTGACCAGCCGCACGACGCCGCTGCCGCCGGAGTTCCAAATTCTCGGCGCGCCCGGTCCCGAGCCATGGACGCCGATCGATTCCATCGGCTGGTCGCTGATGATGGCGCTCGATCTCGGCGGCAATCTCAATGCCGAGATCACCCGCCTCCGGCTGGCGCAGGCCGGCTTCTCCATGGAACGCATCGGCGAGTTCCTGCCGCCCTATTCCGGCGAGCGCTGGCCGGTGCTGCCGGACTATACCGCGCTCTACCGTTCGCTCGGCGGCCAGGCCCAGCGGGCGGACGCGATGATCCGGCCGTTCAATCTCGGCCTCGAAGGCGTCGGCTCGAACAACTGGGTCGTGTCCGGCGCGCGGTCGCAGACCGGCAAGCCGTTGCTCGCCAACGACCCGCATCTCGGCCTCTCGGCGCCGGCGCTCTGGTATTTCGCGCGGCTGACCTCGCCGTCCGGAACGGTGATCGGGGCGACCCTGCCCGGCGTGCCGGGCGTGGTGCTCGGCCGCAACGACCGCATCGCCTGGGGCTTCACCAATACCGGGCCGGACGTGCAGGACGTCTATATCGAGCGGATCGATCCGCAGAACCCGAGCCGCTATCAGACCCCGGACGGCTGGCGCGACTTCGAGACCGTCCGCGAGGTCGTCAAGGTCAAGGGCGCCGCCGACGTGACGCTCGACGTGCGCATCACCCGCCACGGGCCGGTGATCTCGGACGGGGCGTCCCGCGGCGCGACCGAGGCGGCTCCGCAGGGTCATGCGCTGGCGCTGCGCTGGACCGCGCTCGAGCCCGACAACCTGACGGTCCAGGCCTTCTCGCGCCTGAATACGGCGAAGAACTGGCAGGAGTTCCTTGCCGCTGCCCGCCACTATCACGCGCCACAGCAGAACATGGTCTATGCCGACGTTGACGGGAATATCGGTTTCGTCGCCGCCGGCCGGGTCCCCGTGCGCCGGCCGGACAACGACCTGCGTGGCCTCTTTCCAGCGCCCGGCTGGGACGCGCGTTACGACTGGGCCGGCTTCATCCCGTTCGAGGAACTGCCGCAGGAGTTCAATCCGGAGCGTGGCTTCCGCTACACCGCCAACGAGCGGATCACGGCGGAGGGCTATCCCCATTTCATCACCGGCGAATGGGCGACGCCGCACCGCGCCGACCGCATCCGCGAACTGCTGGCCCAGCGCGACAAGCACTCGCTGGACAGCTTCCGGCAGATTCAGGCCGATCACCGCTCGAACGCCGTGCGGGAGGTGCTGCCGCTCCTGCTTCAGCTCTACCCGGCGGGCGAGCGCGAGCGTCGGCACCAGACGCCGGCACGCGAGCAGTGGGCGCTCGACATGCTCAAGGCCTTCGACGGCACGATGGCGGCCGACCGCCCCGAGCCGCTGATCGCCACGGCGTGGATGCGCGAACTGACCCGCCTCGTCTATGCCGACGAGCTCGGCCCCGAACTGTTCCGCGATCTGTGGGACCAGCGGCAGGTCTTCATGATGAACGTCCTGCAGAATCGCGAGGGCCAGTCGAACTGGTGCGCCACCCGCGGCACCCCGGCCGGCGCCGTCTCCTGCGCTGCGCTGGTTACGCGTGCGCTGGAACTCGCGCTGGACGACATCGAGAAGCGCTACGGTCAGGATCGCTCGAAATGGCAGTGGGGCCGCGCCCACGACGCGCGGTCCGAGCACCGGCCTTTCGCGCGCGTCGCCGCTCTCGCCTGGCTCTTCGACGTCCGCGTCCCCGTTCCCGGCGACACCTACACGGTCAACGTCAACCGCCACACGATCCGCAACGAGGCCGAGCCCTTCGTGTCGCGCCATGCCGCGTCGCTGCGCGCGCTCTACGACATGGCCGATCCCGAGCGCTCGGTGTTCATGCACTCGACGGGACAGTCGGGACTGCCGACCTCGCGGTTCTACGGCAACCTTGCCGAACGCTGGTCGCGGGTGGAGTTCATCCCGATGAGGACCAGGCGGGAGGACATCGCGCGGGACGCCATCGGCACGCTGCGGATCGAGCCGCGCTGAAGCGGAAGCGGACAGAGTTGAAACGGGCGGTGCTCCGGTCCGGCATCGTCCGCCAATCCGCGCCAGCTACTGAAGCGTCAACCTGATCCACCGAGAGGGATGACGCCATGACCCGCTGCAGCCTTTCTGCCCGCCGCCTCGGCATGCTCGCCGCAACGGCGCTGGCCCTCGGCCTCGCGGCTTCACCCGCGAGCGCCCTCAACGCGGTCTGCGAGGTTCTGCCGACCGCCGACGGCTTCGCCGCACTCCGCAGTGCTCCCTCGACCGACGCGCCGATGATCCGCCGCATGCCCACCGGCCACGGCGTGAAGATGCGGTCCGTCCAGATGGGACGCCTCGTCACCTCCGGCCGCTGGGTGCAGGTCACCCATTGGCCGGATGGCAAGTTCTACGAGCCGGGCGATGCCGAGTTCAGCCTCGGCCGTACCGGCTGGGTCGTCCACCGCCTCGTCGGCGAGTGCGGCTGAGCCGGCGTCAGCCGGCTGCCTCTGCGGCCGCGACCACAGCGGCCTGATGCTCGGCGGCGAGCTTCTCGTCGAGGTCCATCATCACCCTGTAGGACGGCCGCGACACGATCTTCTGGATGAAGTCGGTGATCACCGGCCGCTCCGGCACGAGGCCGAACATCGTCATCCAGTGCAGCGCCGTGCCCCAGAGGATGTCGGCCGCCGACAGGCGTTCGCCGGTGAAGAATGGCTGGCGCGAAAGATGCTGCACCAGCGTTTCATACATCGTGTCGAAATCGCCGTAGGGCGAGCTCTGGGCGCTGCCCGCCTCGCGCTTCATGGCGCGGTCGCTGACCGCCGGTTCGAAACAGGCGGCATAGAAGACCAGCCAGCGCAGATAGGCGCCACGTTCGGCATCGCCGATGGCCGGCGCGAGGCCCGCCCCGGGAAACGCATCGGCGAGATAGATGGAGATCGCGACCTGCTCGGTGACCAGCGCGTCGCGGTGGCGGATCGCCGGCACCTTGCCCATCGGATTGACCGCCAGATACTCGGGCCCGCGCTGTTCGCCGGCCTTCATGTTGAGCACATGCAGCTTGTAGGGCGCGCCCAGTTCCTCCAGCAGGACAAGCGCCGCGCCCGAGCGGCTCTGCGGCGAGTGGAACAGCGTCACGATATCGTCGGTCATCCAAAAATCTCCCTGTCGTCGCGGGCAGTGCCCTCAACAGTGCATGTCGGCCATGACAGTGTCGCCGTACGGCAGCAGGGCGGCGCGACGGGCAGCCGCTGGTCCCGTGTGATCCGCCGGTCGCGGTCGTCGTGCCAGAGGTAATCAAGTTGGACGACAGGATTGAGCTTTCGTTGTCGCCCGGCACCCCGCTGGATTGCCGTGGCATTGTCGGATCTGGGCTACTGACCATCCTTCGGCGAAAGTCTGGCCGCGACACGGGGCCGATCTGCGGGGCTGCGCCAAATGGGAGCGCGTTCCTTGTGAAAGCGGCAGTTTACTTTGAAGTATCAAACATGATTTCTGAATACCTTGGGTAAGGTGTGACCTTGGAATATTGCACATGTAGTTCCGTGTCTTGCAGTGCCTGATTAACCCATGATTCACTCTGTCTCACCATGGTGGCGGCGCGCACGCTCCGTGCCCCGTGGAACGCCTCACATGTCGGTCTTCTCCCGCATTCGCATCACATCCAAACTGATGCTCATCATTCTCGCGCTCAACGTGCTGACGCTGAGCATGGCTGCGATCGGCTATTACGCCCTCAACGAGGTCGATCGCGAGACCGACCGCATGGAACGCGTCGCCACCCGCGCCGTGACGGCCGCGCGCGGCGGCCAGAATCTGATCATGATCGGCCGGCTCGAGGCTATGCTCGCGGCCAACACGACGCCCGACATGATCAAGTATGCGCTTGAGCAGATCGACCGGGAGGCGGGGTTGTTCCGCGCGCGGATCGACGAGGTGGCCCAGTCCCCCATGGCGGATGTGCAGGAGGGCGTCGCCAAGCTGCGCCGGTCGACGGAGACCTACCGGGCCAATCTCCAGAAGGCTCTCACCATCGCCAAGGCGATCACCGATCGCGCGACGCCCGAACAGCAGCGCGAGCTGACCGTCCTGGTCGCTAGCGGCCGAGATTCCTTTCTCGCGGCGCGCGAGGACATTCGCAGCCTGATGGACATGAACATGACGCGCCTCGCGGCGCTGAACAAGAATGTCACCAGCATCAACCGGAACATGTCGTTCCTGCTGGTCGTCATGGGCGTTGTCGGCGTTCTTCTCGGCCTCGGCCTCGGCGTCGTGATCGGCAATTTCGGCATTGCCCGTCCGCTTCGCCTTCTGACGAGCCAGCTCGGCGAACTCGCCCATGGCCGCTTCGACATCGCCGTCGTCGGCCAGGAGCGGCGCGACGAGATCGGCGACATCGCCCGCGCCGCCGATACGTTCAAGCAGAACGGCATCGAGGCGCAGCAGCTGCGCGAGGAGCAGGAAGCCGCCAAGTCGCGTTCGGAAGCCGAACAGCGCGCGATGATGAACCGGATGGCCGATGAGTTCGACGCGGCTGTCGGTGGCATCGTCTCCTCCGTCTCGGCCTCCGCCGAGCAGCTGAAGAGCGCAGCCGAAACCATGACCGGCGCGGCCGCCGAAGCATCCGCCCAGTCGAATGCGGTTGCCGCGGCCTCCGAGGAAAGCACGACCAACATCCAGACCGTCGCCTCGGCGAGCGAGGAGCTTGCCGCCTCGGTGCGCGAGATCGGCAGCCAGGTCGAGAAGTCCTCGCGCATGGCTTCCGACGCCGTGGCCGGCGCCGACGTTTCCGCCGGGCAGATCAACGAACTGTCCAACCGGGTGCAGAAGATCGGCGAGATCGTCGAGCTCATCAACGCCATCGCCGCCCAGACCAACCTGCTGGCGCTCAACGCCACCATCGAGGCAGCGCGCGCCGGCGAGGCTGGCCGGGGCTTCGCGGTGGTGGCGGCCGAGGTCAAGGGCCTCGCCGACCAGACCGCCAAGGCGACCACCGACATCGCCCAGCAGATTTCCGGCGTCCAGACCGCGACCTCGGAATCGGCCCATTCGATCACCGGCATCGCCAAGGTCATCCGCGACATGTCGATGATCGCCGGCGACATCGCCGCCGCCGTGGAAGAGCAGAACGCCGCGACGCAGGAAATCGCCCGCAACGTCAGCCAGGCTTCGGCCGGCGCCGGCGAGGTCTCGTCCAACATCGTCGGTGTTTCGCAGGCCGTGTCGGAAACGGGCGCGGCGGCGACGCAGGTCCTGTCTTCCGCCGAAAGCCTCGCCGGCCAGGCGACGCGCCTGCGCGAGGAAATGCAGAAGTTCCTCGCGACCGTCCGGGCAGCGTGACGCAGTAGCAGCGCGCGCCCCTGAAGGGGACGGGCCCCCGGCAATCACGCCGGGGCGTCAAGGCCCACGGAGACAAGCAAACGGAAAAGGCCCGGGATGGCTGATCGCCTCCCGGGCCTTTTTGCGCGCCTGTTGCTGTCGAGGCTTCCGGAAGCGGGGGCATTTGCCCTGCGACCGCGATGCAGCACGGGGCGGGCGCGAGCGGCGCCCAACCCCGGGATCCATCAGGTCAGGCGCTCTGCCTCACCCCTGTCGGAATGGCGATGGGACGGGCTCGCATCACGCCGCTCGGGCCTCGTCGAGGAAGGCATCGACCTCCGAGCGGAGCGCGTCGAGCTCGCCGGCAAGGCTGGCGCGCGCCTCGGAGAGGACATGGCCGGCTGCCTGCACGTCGCCCGCCACGCCGTTCAGCGCGCCGACGCTGGACGACACCTGGTCCGTGTGCCGGGACGTCTCCTGCATGGTGGCGGCGAGGCTCTCGGTGGCGGTGTTCTGTTGCTCGACGGCCACGGCGATCGCAGCCGCGATCCTGTTGATGTCGCCGATGACGCCGGCGATCGAGCCGATGCGACCCACCGACGTGCGGGTGGCCTCCTGCATCAGTGCGATGCGCGCCGAGATGTCGCTCGTCGCCTTGGCGGTCTGGCCGGCCAGCGCCTTCACCTCGCTGGCGACCACCGCGAAGCCGCGACCGGCCTCGCCCGCGCGGGCGGCTTCGATGGTGGCGTTGAGGGCCAGCAGGTTGGTCTGGTCGGCAATGGCGTTGATCAGTTCCACGACATTGCCGATCTCTTCGGCCCGGCTCGCGAGCATGTCGATGGAGGCTGTCGCCTCCTCGGCATCGGCCGCCGCGCGACGGGCGACCTCGGCGGAATGGTCCGACTGGCTGCTGATCGAGCGCACCGAGGCGGCGAGCTCCTCCACCGCGGCCGCGCCCGCGCGCGCGTTGTCGGCGGTCATGTCCGCCCCCGCGCCCGCCGTGCGGACCTCGCCATGGCAGCGGTCGGCCGCCAGCTCCAGTCGCGCCACGCAGGCCTGCATCCGCCCGCCGGCCGCCTCGGCGTCGACGAAGCGGCGTGCGACCGCGCCCGAGAAACGGTCGATCGCGGCGGCGAGCTTCGCGCCGCGCTGCTGCCGCTCGGCGATCATCGCGTCCTGATAGACGGAGATCGCGATGTCCATGTCGAGGGTGATCGCGGACGTGACAGCGCGCAGGCGGCGCGCGGCGCGCGCGGGCCGCAGCCGGTTGCGGCGGATCAGCGCCGTCTCGATCTCGCGCAGCACGAACGAATAGCCGCCGATGTACCAGCCCGGTTCCAGTCCGATCCGGTGGTGAATGCCGCCGATGCGCCGGGCGCTGGCGAGGTAGTCGTCGTTGAAAGTCCCCGCGAACAGGCCTTCCCAGTGGCGGCTCTGCGCGGCGACGAGGCGGGACGTGCCATCGCCGACCAGCGCGGCGAGGTGCGGTACCCTGGTGATATGTCCGTAGAAGCCGCGGATGATCGTGTCGAGATCGTCTCGGATGTCGGCGAAGGCCAGGCGCAGTTCGGCGCGGGCGGTGGAGTCAATTCCATGGAACTGAAGCCGGGCCGCGAGGCCCGGATCGTTAGGCGTAGTCATGAAAGGCCTTGAGGTGGGCCCGGATAGCACCGGGATTGTAACCGGGGGACGGCGGACCGTTAGGGCCTCATGGTGAACCCGGGGTTAAGGTTCGCGGGCCGGCCGCGGCGGGGCTGCCCTGCCCGCCGGCACGCGCATGAACGGCGCGTGCCGCGGCCGGTGAGGCGGCCTGGTCAGGCGGCCTTCGCCTTCTCCAGGAAAGTGTCGATCTCGGCCCTGAGGCCGCCGATCTGCTCGGTCAGGCTCTGGCGCGCCTTCGAGAGATCCTTGCCCGTGCTCTGCACCTGCGCCGCCACGTGGCTGAGCTGCTCGACGCCGCTCGAAACCTTCTGCGTGTTGAGCGAGCTGTCCTGCATGGTGCGGGCGATGTCGCTGGTCGCGGCGGTCTGTTCCTCCACCGCCGAGGCGATGGAGACCGCGATCGAGGACAGCTGGTCGATCACCTGGGCGATGTCGCTGATCCGCTTCACGGCTTCGCCGGTGGCGGACTGCATCTGGCCGATGCGGGTGGAGATGTCCGTCGTCGCCTTGGCGGTCTGCCCGGCCAACGCCTTCACCTCGCTCGCGACGACGGCGAAGCCACGCCCGGCCTCGCCAGCGCGGGCCGCCTCGATCGTCGCGTTCAGCGCCAGCAGGTTGGTCTGGTCCGCGATGGAGTTGATCAGTTCGACCACCTCGCCGATCTCGTCGGCGCGGCGGGCCAGCGCGCTGATCGCCTCGGTGACGACCGCGGCATCAGCGGCGGCCTGGCGGGCAACCTCGGCCGAATGGGTCGACTGCTGGCCGATCTCGCGCACCGAGCAAGACAGCTGTTCGGTCGCGGCGGCGCCCGCCTGCACATTGCCGGCGGTGAGGCGCGCGGCGTCGTTGACCGTCTCCACCTCGCCCAGCGAGCGCTGGGTCGCCACGTCGAGCGCCTCGGCGCAGACCTTCAGCTGGCTGCCGGCCTCCTCCGACCGCGCCAGCCGCTCGGTGACGCCGGACGAGAAGGTCGCGATGGCGGTCGACAGGGCCTCGCCGCGCTGCTGCCGCTCGGCCATCAGCACTTCCTGATAGACGGAGATGGCGAGGTCGATATCCACCATGATGGCCGAGGTGATCGCCCGCAGGCGCGCGGTCGCGACGGCTGGGCGGAACCGGTAGGACTTCACGATGACGCCGTAGAGCTCTTTCATGACGAAGGAATAGCCGCCGATATACCAGCTGGGTTCCAGCCCGATGCGGTGATGGGTCAGGCCGATCCGGCGAACGCCTTCCTCGTAGATATTGTCGAAAGAGCCGCTGAACAGGCGCTCCCAGTGCTTGGTCTGCGCACCGACCAGGCGGCCCTGCTGGCTGCCGATCATCTGGGCGAGATTGGGCACCGCCCCGAGATGGGCGTAGAAGTTCGTCAGGATGCGCGGCAGGTCGTCCTTGATGTCGACCCAGGCAAGCCTGAGGGCGTGGGTGGTCGCCTCGTCGATGCCGTGGAAGGCAAGGCGGGAGGCGAGGGTGGTGGCTCCGCTGGTTGTCATCGGCAGGGTCTCGTCGCGGTCAGGCGCCTGATTGACGCTGACACGATGAGCGCATCACATGGTTAATTGACGGTAAAAGTGTTTTTTGCGCTGCAAAATAACCATTGGTTGCGGGAGAATCCTCAAATTGCCAATTCAGGGATAGATACAGTTCGTGCGACAAAATGGTCGCGATATTATTCTGACAATATCGGTCAACAATTCCGACGTTGGATTGGACTGCGGAAGCAGCGGGCTTGGTCGAAACTCGCGAATTGGCGTCAGTTTACGGCGGAACGTGCGTATTTGGCGCTCGGGGTCCGCATCGTGACCAGTTCCTCGGCGGCAGTCGGGTGAACCGCCATGGTCGCGTCGAACTGCGCCTTGGTCGCTCCGATCTTTACCGCGATACCGACAAGCTGGATCATTTCTCCGGCATCGGGGCCGCAAATGTGCACCCCAAGAACCTTGTCCGTCTCGCCATCAACCAGGAGTTTCATCAGCATCCGTGATTCGCGGCCGGAGATTGTGTTCTTCATCGGCCGGAACGTCGCCTTGTAGACGTCGACGGCGCGGCCGGTCAGCCGCGCCTGCTCCTCCGTCAGCCCGACGGTGCCGATCTCCGGTTCCGAGAAGACGGCGGTCGGGATGGTCGCGTGATCCGCCGTCCAGGACTTGCCCCCGAACAGGCTGTCGGCGAAGGCGTGGCCCTCGCGGATCGCAACCGGGGTCAGGTTCACCCGGTCGGTGACGTCGCCGACAGCATAGATCGAGGGAGCATTGGTCCGGCTGTCGGTATCGACGGCGATCTCGCCGTTCCGGCCGAGCGCGACGCCTGCCGCCTCCAGGCCCAGCCCCTTTGTGTTGGGCCGCCGGCCGATCGCCATCAGCACCTGATCGGCGACGATCGTCTCATGCCCGTTGCGGAAGCGCACGGCGAGGCCGTCCGCCGTCTTCTCGATGGCTGAGAACGTCTCGTTCATGATGAGCCGGATGCCCTTGCGGGCATATTCGGCCATCAGGTGGTCGCGCAGATCCTCATCGAAGCCGCGCAGGATCTTCGCGCCGCGATAGACCAGCGTCACCTCCGAGCCGAGCCCGGCGAAGACGCCGGCGAACTCGACGGCAATGTAGCCGCCGCCGGCGATGACGATGCGCTTCGGCTGCTTCGCGAGATGGAAGACTTCATTCGAGGAGATGGTGAGCTCGCTGCCCGGCAGGGTGCTGTCCATCGAGGGGGCCGCGCCGGTCGCGACGAGGATAAGCTTGGCCGTCACCGTCCGCCCGTCGGCAAGACGCACGCTGTTCGGGCCGGTGATGGTCGCGCGTTGGGAGACGATCTCGACACCCGCCTTGGCGAGGTTGGATGCGTATATGCCTTCCAGCCGGCCGATCTCCTTGTCCTTGGCGGCGATGAAGGTCGGCCAGTCGAACGTCGCGGGCCCGACCGTCCAGCCGAACCCCGCCGCATCCTCGAAATGCTCGTGATACTGGGAGGCATAGACCATCAGCTTCTTCGGCACGCAGCCTCGGATGACGCAGGTGCCGCCCATCCGGTATTCCTCGGCGAGCATCACTTTTGCGCCGTGGGTCGCCGCGATGCGCGCCGCGCGGACGCCGCCGGAGCCGCCACCGATGACGAAGAGATCGACGTCGTAGCTCATTGAAACCTCTGGCTGCGGATGGAGGGCTGAGATGGGAACTGCCGAGCGCTTATCATAGCGCCCCGCCCCGCTCAAAACCGCCGATCTGCCCTGCGGCAGCTGTTGAGCCCCTGCCACCGGGCGCAAGCCTCCCGTAAGAATGGCAGCGAACAACCGGAAGCGGCGACTGTCCCAGCGCCGTCGAGGGGAGAACGCCGTGAAGCAGGCCGCGCCGGTCACGATCCTGGCTGTCGATCTCGGCACGCAAAGCCTGCGCGTCAGCGCCGTCGCGGCGGATGGCGCGACGCTGTGGCGCTGGTCGAGGCCGGTGAACTCCGCCATCGATGGTCGCCGCTACGAGCAGGACCCCGCCGAGTGGCTGGCGCTTCTCGACGAGGCGCTGGCGGAGGCGGGCAGGGCGGGCGTGAAACCGGACGCGGTCGCGGCGGCAGGGCCGCTGGCCGGGTGGGTCCCGATGGCGGCCGGCCGGCCGCTTGGTGCCGCTGTCATGTATTTCGATACGCGCGCCGCCGTGGACGTGGCCCGTATCGGCGAGCTTCTCGACAAAAGGCCGGAGGCGCCGCGGCCGACTGTCGCCGATCCCTTGCCCCAGCTGCTGCGTCTCGGCCGGGAGCGCCCCGATCTCGCGGTCGCCATGGACCGGTTGCTCGACGCGACCGGCGTTCTGGTTCACCAGCTCTGCGGCGCGTCGGTTCTCGATCCCTACACCGCGCTCCGCCTCTATGATGCGGAGATCACGCGCCCGCTCGGCACCGACCCCGCGATCTTCGGTCGGCCGGCCGCGCTCGGCGAGCGCGTCGGTGTCCTCGCTCCCCGCTATGCGGGTCTGTTTGGGGGCGGAGCGATCCCCGTCGTCGCCGCGACCTTCGACAGCAAATGCGCCTATGTCGCGAGCGGCATTGCCGAGCCGGGCGAGGCGCTCGACATATCCGGTACGGTGACGTCGTTCGGAGTGGCGTCGGAGCGCCCGGTGCGCGATCCGTCCCGGCGTGTCTATTCCGTGCCGCTCGGCGACGGCTGGCTGGTGCGTGGCTCGATGGGCGGCACGGGGAGCGTGCTGGAATGGGCGCGGGCTGAATTGCTGGGGCAGGACTTCGCGGCCATCGAGGCTGACATCGCCGCCGCTCCGCCTGGAGCCGGAGGCGTCACTTTCCTGCCGTTCCATTCCGGTGCCCGAGCGCCGCTGTGGAACCCTCACGCGCGCGGGGCGCTTCTCGGCCTCGGCCTCGATACGGATCGGTCGGTCATGGCGCGCGCGGTCTATGAGGGGCTCTGTTTCGGCCTGCGCCATATCGCCGACACGATGGCGGAGAGCGGCGTCGCGCCGCGCGACATCAGGCTCGCCGGCGGGCTTGCCCGCAGCGATCTTCTCTGCCGCATGAAGGCGGACATTCTCGGTTGCCCGGTGCTGCGTCTTGCCGATCACGAGCTGACCACCGCGGGCCTTGCGGTCATCGCGGCCGTTACCCTCGGCGTCTATCCGGACCGGCGCGCGGCGAGCCGCGCCATCGTCCATGTCGCCGACCGTTTCGCGCCCGCGCCCGCGCGCGCGCGCTACGAGGAGCCCTACCGCCGCTACCGCGCGGCCGTCGCGGCATTGTCCCCGACCTTCGCGCCGCCAGCCTGATTGATCCCGCATTTCCCGCATTGCCCGCTCGCTCCGAGGGTGCGACAAACTGTCAAAACCGTTCGGGAGGAACGCCATGTCGATCATCACCCGGCGCGAGGCTGTCGCGCTCGGAGCCGGCCTTGCCGCCGTGCTCGCCGGTCCGGCCGCCGCGCAGGCGCCGACCGAGCTGAAGCTGCTGGCTCCCGCCGCCCCCGGCGGCGGCTGGGATCAGACCGCCCGCACCATGCAGAGCGTGCTGACCGTCGAGCGCATCGTCCGCTCCGCGCAGGTCACCAATGTCGCGGGCGCCGGCGGCACGATCGGCATCGCCCAGTTCGTCAATTCCTCGCGCGGCGATCCCGGCGCGCTCATGGTCTCCGGCTTCGTCATGGTCGGCGCGATCCTGATGAACAGGGCGCCGGTGACGCTGGATGCGGTGACCCCCGTCGCGCGGCTCACGGGTGAATGGCAGGCGCTGGTGGTCAGCGCTGCGTCGCCGATCAAGTCGGTCGCGGATCTCGCGGCGGCGGTGAAGGCGGATGTTACCAAGGTGAGCTGGGGCGGCGGTTCCGCCGGCGGCGTCGACCACATCACCGCCGCCATGTTCGCCGGCATGGCCGGAGCCGACGGCGGCAAGGTCAACTACATCGCCCATTCCGGCGGGGGCGAGGCCATGGCGGCCATCCTGTCGAACCGCGTGACGGTTGGCGTCGGCGGTGTCAGCGAGTTCGAGCAGCACGTGAAAGGCCGTCGTCTACGCTGGCTCGGCATCACCGCGCCCGAGGGGACGGCCGGGCTGCCCGGGCCGACCCTGACCGCTGGCGGGCTGAAACTCGAACTGCAGAACTGGCGCGGCGTGTTCGGCGGCCCCGGCCTCAGCGATGCCCAGAAGGCGGGCCTTGGAGAGGTCGTCGAGAAGATGGCCAAGTCGAAGGCCTGGGCCGACCAGCTGGCGGCCAAGGGCTGGCAGGATACCTATCTTGCCGCTGATGCCTTTGCGACCTTCCTGAAGGAAGAAAACGCCCGGGTAGAGGGCGTTCTGCGCAATCTCGGCCTCGTGCGTGCCTGACGCCATGGACGGGGAGCACAAGAGGCCGGACCGCCCGGTCGTTGTCATCGGCGCCGCGCTCCTGGTGATCGCGGCCGTCGTGGTCTGGCAGGGCTTTCAGGTGCGCGCCAGTTTCGGCAGCCAGGCGCTCGGGCCGCAGATGATGCCGTTCCTGGTCGGCGGCTTCCTCACCGTGCTCGGCGCGCTGACGGTCGTCGCGGGGCTGCGGGGCGAAGCTCCCGCGCGCGACCCGGATGAGCCCGTCGCGGTGATGTGGATCGCCGGCGGCATCGCCGCCATGCTGCTGCTGATCAAGACCGCCGGCTTCATCCCGGCCTGTGCCATCCTCTTCGCCGCGACCGCCCGCGCCTTCGGCTCGACGCGGCCGGTGGTCGATCTCGGCATCGGCGCGGCCATGGCCATCGTCATCTTCGTGTTCTTCGCCAAGGTTCTCGGCCTGTCCTTGCCCTCTGGCCTTGCCGAAAGCTGGATCTGAGGCGCCGATGGAAACGCTGTCGCTCCTGCTCAACGGCCTGTCCATCGCCATCCAGCCGGCGAACCTGCTTTTCGCGCTGGTGGGGGTCATCCTCGGCACGGCGGTCGGCGTCCTGCCGGGCATCGGCCCCGCCATGACTGTCGCGCTGCTTCTGCCGGTGACCTTCAAGATGGACCCGGCGGGCTCGCTGATCATGTTCGCGGGCATCTATTACGGCGGCATGTATGGTGGCTCGACCACCTCGATCCTCCTGAACACGCCCGGCGAGAGCGCTTCCATCGTCACGGCGATGGAGGGCAACAAGATGGCGCGGGCGGGCCGCGGCGGGCCGGCGCTCGCCACCGCCGCCATCGGCTCCTTCGTTGCCGGCACGATCGCGACGGCGCTGCTGACCATCTTCGCGCCGTGGCTTGCCGAAGTCGCCATCGCCTTCGGTCCCGAAGACTATTTCGCCCTCATGGTGGTCGCGTTCATCACGGTGTCGGCAACCTTCGGTTCGTCGCGCCTGCGCGGCCTGACCTCGCTCGCCATCGGCCTCACGCTCGGCATCGTCGGCATCGACAAGCTGACGGGCCAGCCCCGCCTTTCCTTCGGCATTCCGGACCTGCTGGACGGGCTGGAGGTGACGACCGTCGCCGTCGCCATGTTCGCGGTCGGCGAGGCCATGGCGGTGGCCGCCCAGCGCGGCAAGGAAGGCGAGGGCACGGTGGAGGCGATCCGCGGCTCGCTCTGGATGACCGCGGAGGACTGGCGGCGCTCGTGGAAACCCTGGCTGCGCGGAACCGCTTTCGGATTCCCCATCGGCGCCCTGCCGGCGGGCGGCGCCGAGATACCGACCTTCCTCTCCTATGCCGCCGAGAAGCGCCTCGCCGAGCATCCCGAAGAGTTCGGTCACGGCGCCATCGAGGGCGTCGCCGGACCGGAAGCGGCCAACAATGCTTCGGCTGCCGGCACGCTTGTACCGCTCCTGACCCTCGGCATCCCGACGTCGGCGACGGCGGCGATCATGCTGGCTGGTTTCCAGCAGTACAATCTTCAGCCGGGACCGCTGCTGTTCGTCACCTCCGCGGATGTGGTCTGGGGCCTGATCGCCTCGCTGTTCATCGCCAACGTCATGCTGATCGTGCTCAACCTGCCGCTGGTGGGTCTGTGGGTACGGCTGCTGTCGATCCCGCGGCCATGGCTCTATGGCGGCATCCTGGTCTTCGCGACGGTCGGCGTGCTCGCGGCCAAGGCCTCGCTGGTGGAGCTCGGCGTGGTGCTGGCGCTGGGGCTCATGGCCTATGGCATGCGCCGCTTCGATTACCCGATCGCTCCGGTGGTCGTCGGCATGATCCTCGGACCCATGGCCGAGACGCAGCTGCGCCGCGCGTTGCAGATCAGCAATGGCGATGCCAGCGTGCTGGTCACCAGCCCGATCTCGGCGACGCTGCTGGCGGTTGCCGTGCTGGCGTTGCTCGGCCCCATGCTCTGGGCCCGCCTCGGCTGGTCGATGAAGGCGGACGAGGACTGAGCCAGCCAAAAAAGAAAACGCGCCGGGATCCCGGCGCGTTTCAGAACTTCGGAAGCGGCGGTCTCGATGTCAGAGACGGATGCCGCGCTTGGCGAATTCCTCGCGGAAGCGGGCGACGATGTCGCGCGTCACGCCCTGGCTCCACTGCTGCGAGCGGCCGAAGGTCTCTTCCATGATCGCCGGGATGGTGCGGACCAGCTTCTGGCCCTCGGCCGACTGGTAGAAGGCCTGGATGCGGCGCAGCTCGTCCATCGAGAAGCGCTGGGCATAGGCAACCGCGATGCCGTTGATCAGCTCGTTGACGCGCGGCTGGAACTCGGCCTTCAGCGAGTCGCCGACTTCGTTGAACTGGCGGCCGAGATCCGGATTGGTCGGCAGGAACAGCGCCTTGGCCTGCTCGATGAAGGCCGGGATGACGCCCTCGAAGGACGAGGACGCGCCGGAAAGCTCCACCACCTGGCGGGCGAGCGCGACATGCTCGGCGGCGGGCTGCGGCGCCGCGGCGGGGGCGGCGGGCGCCGCCTGCGCCAGCGACGGCGCGGGGCGCTGTTGGGCGAGGGCCGGAGACGCGGCGAAGGCGACGGACGCCAGCGCGGCGGCAACGAACGAACGGGCGAACATCAGGATCACTCCTCAGGGAAGCTCTAGGCCGCCGGCGACCGGTCCGGCCTTACTGTCCGATACGTCCTACGACCTCTGCGCCTCCAGGGGAAGCGATGATCGCGAGCGACGCCAGACCGATGAACAGGCCGTGCTCAACCACTCCGGGCACGGAATGCAGGCGGTGCGAAAGCGCGGCGGGATCGGGAATCCGCGCGCAGGCCGCATCAAGGATCATGTGACCGCCGTCCGTGACGAAAACATGGCCGTCGGCCTTTGTCCTGACACTGAGAGGGCCGGGGCAGCCTGCCGCCTCCAGAACCTTCTCGATGGCGTGCCGCGTGGCGGCAAGACCAAAGACGTTGACTTCGATCGGCAGCGGATAGCGGCCGAGCGCCGGGACCTGCTTCGAGGCGTCGGCGATGACGATCATCCGCGCGGAAGCCGCAGCGACGATCTTCTCGCGCAGCAGCGCGCCGCCGCCGCCCTTGATCAGGTTCAGGGCCGGATCGATCTCGTCGGCGCCGTCGATGGTCAGGTCGAGCTCCGGCGTCTCGTCGAGCGTCGTCAGCGGTACGCCCAGCCGCTCGGCCTGCGCGCGCGTCACCTCGGAGGTCGGCACGCCGACGACCTTCAGCCCCGCCTTCACGCGCTCGGCGAGCAGGTCGACGAAGTGCTTCGCCGTCGAGCCCGTCCCGAGGCCGAGCCGCATGCCGTCCTCGACATAGGTCAGGGCCTTCGCGGCGGCGTCGCGCTTCAGGGCTTCGGCATCGGTCATGAGCGATTCCAGACTGCGTTGCCGGGCCGGATAGCCCGCCTGGGCGGACAGGTCCAGCCATTTCGCGGGTGCTATGCCTCAGAAATCCACCACGTCGAGCTTCGGCGCGGCGGTCGGGCTGACCAACGTCAGGTCGGGTTCTGAGACCGGCTCGCCGGTGTCGCGGAAGCGGTTGACGATCGGATAGCGCCGGTCGCGGCCGAAATTGCGCGCGGTGACCTTCACGCCGGGCGCGGCCTGCCGGCGCTTGTATTCGGCGATGGCGAGCAGGCGCTCGACCTTCTTCACCGTTTCGAGGTCGTAACCGGCCTCCACGATGGAGGCGACGGAAGCCTCCTTCTCGACGAGGCTTTCGAGGATCGCGTCGAGCACGTCGTAGGCGGGGAGCGAGTCCTGATCCTTCTGGTTCTCTCGCAGCTCCGCCGAGGGCGGCTTGACGATGATGTTCTCGGGGATCACCTCACCGTCCGGCCCGAGCGCGCCTTCCGGCTTCCAGCGGTTGCGCAGGGCCGAGAGGCGGAACACCTCGGTCTTGTAGAGATCCTTGATCGGATTGTAGCCGCCGTTCATGTCGCCATAGATCGTGGCGTAGCCAACCGACATCTCGCTCTTGTTGCCGGTGGTGACCACCATCGCGCCGAACTTGTTGGAAATCGACATGAGGATGGTGCCGCGCGCGCGGCTCTGCAGGTTTTCCTCGGTGATGTCGCGGCTGGTGCCCTTGAACAGCGGGGCGAGCGAGGCTTCCAGCCCCTCCACGGCCGTCGAGATCGGCACGATGTCGTAGCGCACGCCGAGGGCCTTGGCGCAGGCGAAGGCATCCTTCAGCGATTCTTCCGACGTGAACCGGTAGGGCAGCATCACGCAATGGACCCGATCCGGTCCGAGCGCATCGACGGCCATGGCCGCGCAGATCGCCGAGTCGATGCCGCCGGAGAGGCCCAGCACCACGCCGGGGAAGCGGTTCTTCTCGACATAGTCGCGCAGGCCCAGGACGCAGGCCGTGTAATTGGCCTCGTCGCCGGTCACATGCTGATGGATCGGGCCCGAAAAGCGCCAGACGCCATCCGTCTTCCGGGCGTCCACGATGGCAATGGTCTCGCGGAACGCCGGCAGCTGCATGGCGAGCGAGCGGTCGGCATTGATGGCGAGAGAGGCGCCGTCGAAGACCAGTTCGTCCTGCCCGCCCACCTGATTGACATAGAGCATGGGCAGCCCGCTCTCGGTGACGCGGGCGACGATGGTGTTCATCCGCTCGTCGTAGACGCTCTCGCGATATGGCGAGCCGTTCGGCACGATGAAGAATTCCGCGCCGGTCTCGGACAGGGTCTCCACTACCTCGTCGTCCCAGATATCCTCGCAGATCGGCAGGCCGATCCGGACGCCGCGCACGCTGGCGGGGCCGGGCAGCGGCCCCGATGAGAAGACGCGCTTTTCGTCGAAGACGGAATAGTTCGGCAGGTCAACCTTGGCGCGCACGGCCTGGATCAGCCCGTGGTCGCAGCAGACGACGGCATTGTAGACCTTGCCGTCCTCGACCCATGGCGTGGTGATGATCGCAGCGGGCCCGCCATCGGCGGTATCGCGGGCCATGGCCTCGGCCGCCTGGCGGCAGGCCGCCTGGAAGGCCGGTTTCAGCACCAGATCCTCCGGCGGATAGCCGGAAATGAACAATTCCGAGAACACGACGATGTCAGCCCCGGCGGCGGCGGCGTCGGCACGCGCGGCGCGCGCCTTGGCAAGATTGCCGGCGACATCGCCCATGATCGGGTTGAGCTGGGCGACGGCGATGCGCAAGGAGGTCGGCGGAGGGCGGCTCGAAAGGTCCATGATCCCTGATTTAGCCTGCCGCAGGGGCCTTCTCAATGAGGCTGGCATCGCAGGGGCGCCCGGCATTGACCACATGGCTCGGTGCGAGATGTGAACGAAAGGTAAATTTGTAAGGCCCGTCAGGCATTTGCGGCGTCGCCCGCTTAACCCGGCGGTAACCTTGATGATTCATGAATAGGGCCGTTCGAGACCGGCCCCCAGTCCTGGGCCGCGACTCAGGCAGGAGGCCGGCATGACGGCGCGTTCGACAATTTCCCTCTGCTCGGCGGTTCTGGCCGCGGCATTCGCGGTTTGTGCGCCGGCGGGCGCGGCCGACATGTCGCTGCGCGGGTCCATGCCCACCGTCGAGGCCGCGGGCCCGAACTGGGGCGGCATCTATGTCGGCGGCTTCTACGGCTACTCGAGCGGGAACCTCAACCCGACGACCGTCATCGCCGCCCATACCGCCGCCTATAGCGGCATGATCCCGGCCAATTCCTACCTGCCGCTCAATCCGGCACCGGGCGGCGCCGCCAACCGGGGCGCCTTTGGTCTGTTCGCCGGATATCAGGCGCAGTTCGAGGACGCGGTGGTCGGCGTCGAAATGGACTATACGCGCCTCGGCATGGACCGCTTCGGCAATTTCCTTGCGCCCAATGCCACGCAGGTCGTCGGAATCCCTTCGCAGGCCGGGCCCGCAGGCTCCTACGACTTCACCAACCAGCGGCTCCAGACGCGGCTGCGCGTCTCCGACTACATGACGTTCCGCCTGCGCGCCGGTTGGGACATGGGCTATTTCCTGCCGTTCCTGACCGCGGGCCTCGCCGTCGGGCGCGGTGCGGAAAACGCGGTCTATACCGCCGACACCTGCGCGACGGGTGGTTGCGGCGCGACGACCCCGGTCCGCTACGAGTATCACAAGTCGGTCACCTCGGCCGGTCTTGCCTATGGTGCTGGCGTCGACATGCGCCTCGCCCAGTATTTCCTGCTGCGCGCGGAATATCAGGGCGTCACCTTCGCCCGTTTCGGCTCGGGCAATGTCACGGTGCACACGGTCCGCGCCGGCGTCGGCATCAAGTACTGATCGGCTGATCTGGAATACGAAAAGGCCCGCGACGGTCACCGTCGCGGGCCTTTTCCCGTTTCTGCGGGCCTGAACTTACTCGGCCGCTTCGCGCACGCCCGGGCCGCGGTTCAGCCGCTGGCGCTTCAGCATCTCGGAAACCTTGAAGGCCACTTCCAGCGCCTGCTCCGCGTTGAGGCGCGGGTCGCAATGCGTGTGATAGCGGTCGGAGAGGTCCATGTCGGTGATCGCGGCGCGGCCACCGGTGCACTCGGTGACGTTCTTGCCGGTCATTTCCAGATGGATGCCGCCGGCATAGGTGCCCTCGGCCTCGTGGATGGCGAAGAACTTCTCGATCTCGCCCATGACGAGGTCGAAGGGCCGCGTCTTGTAGCCGTTCGCCGCCTTGATCGTGTTGCCGTGCATCGGATCGCAGGACCAGACCACGGTACGACCCTCGCGGGCGACAGCGCGGACCAGCGCCGGCAGGTGCTTCTCGACCTTGTCGGCGCCGAAGCGGCAGATCAGCGTGATGCGCCCGGCCTTGTCCTCTGGGTTCAGCACGTCGAGCAGCCTGAGAAGCCCGTCGGGGTCGAGGCTCGGCCCGCACTTGAAGGCGATCGGGTTCTGGATGCCGCGGAAATACTCGACATGGGCATGGTCGGGCTGGCGGGTGCGGTCGCCGATCCAGAGCATGTGGCCGGAGGTCGCGTACCAGTCGCCGCTCGTCGAATCGACGCGGGTCAGCGCCTCCTCGTAGCCGAGCAGGAGCGCCTCGTGGCTGGTGTAGAGCTCCGTCGTGCGCATCTCCGGATGGGCTTCCGGGTCGATGCCGCAGGCACGCATGAAGTCGAGAGCCTCCTCGATGCGCTCCGCCAGATGCCTGTACTTGTCGGTTGCCGGCGTGTCCTTCACGAAGCCGAGCATCCATTTCATGGCATTGTCGAGATTGGCATAGCCGCCATAGGCGAAGGCGCGCAGCAGGTTGAGCGTCGCCGCCGACTGGCGATAGGCCATGGCCTGCCGGGTCGGATCGGGCTCGCGCGCATCCGTCGTGAAGGCGATGTCGTTGATGATGTCGCCGCGATAGGAGGGCAGCGTCACGCCGTCGATCGTCTCGTTGTCGGACGAGCGCGGCTTGGCGAACTGGCCGGCGACGCGGCCGACCTTCACCACCGGCATGCCGCCGGCATAGGTCATCACCACGGCCATTTGCAGGAAGGCGCGGAAGAAGTCGCGGATATTGTCCGCGCCGTGTTCGGCGAAGCTCTCGGCGCAGTCGCCGCCCTGCAGCAGGAAGGCCTCGCCCTTTGCGACTTTCGCGAGGGCCTTCGTCAGGTTGCGCGCCTCACCCGCAAAAACGAGCGGCGGAAAGCCCGAGAGGCGCTTCTCAACGTCAGCCAGAGCCGCCTGGTCCTTATAGACCGGCACCTGCAGGATCGGTTTCGACCGCCAGCTCGACGGGCTCCAACGCTCGCCCATGGTCCACTTCCTTCTCGTTTCCGGAGCGCGGCGGAACGCCTGCGCTAATACCCGTCCGCCGTCCTGCCGCACGCGGCAGTCCGGTTCCGGGATCGGGGCTTATACACGAGGATGGCTCCCTGGGCGAGCATGATGAACGGCTGGCCTCTGGCGAGGCCGGAACCCTCCATTGCGCTGGCGGGTTCACTCCTGTAACCCCCGTTTCCGGCGACACATCGAGGCACGACATGACCCGCGCCCTGCGCATTGCCCTGTTCTCCGCCGTGGCGGCCTCGACGCTCGCATTCGCATTACCGCTCGCCGCCCAGGCACCCCATGCCATCGAGACGCAGGCGGACGAGGCGCAATGCGTCGCCCAGCCGGCGCCCGTCTGCACGGCCGAACTGGCGCTGAAGGCCGCCCGTGAGGAGCCGGAAGGCTGGGCGGCGACCGCCGCCTTCGAGGCCTTCATCGCCAACGATCCCGATCTCGCCGCCCGCGACCGCTGGATGGCGCGCTATGAGGCGTGGGCGCAGGTTGCGACCGTCGACGGCATCCGCGACCGCATCGTGCCGGTGAGGGCCGAACACCTCGCGCGCAAGGGCGATTTCGCCGGCGCCTATCGCGAACTCGGCCTCGACAAACCGCAGCCCGACACGCTGTCCGAGCCTTCGGTCCTGATCCTCGACGAGGCGCGGACCGGCCGGATCAGGGATACGCTGCCGCGCGTCGAACGCCTTGTGGAGAGCGACAGCCGCGACGACCTGAGGCTGGAGATTCTCGAGATCGCGCTCGCCCGCGCGCCCGCGGAGGCCGATGCTGTCGAGGCGACGATCCGCGACCGGTTCACGCGGCGGATGGCGCAGGCCCTGCGCGCGGGCGCGCGCGGGGACCCCGCCATTTCCCGCTCCATCGACGAATGGGCGCGCGGCGCGCGCGCCAACCAGACGGCGCCCTTCGACGATCCCGACACGGCCCGGCGCGATGCCTGGGACATGGTCCTGCGCGGGGCCATCGCGGCGAACAATCTCGACGGCTTCCGACAGGCGCTGGCCGCCCGCCCGGCCTTCTCGACGCCGGCCGACGCCGAAGGTGCCAGCAAGATCCTGCGCATCCTGATGCGCGAGGGCCGTGCTGAGTGGATCACGGCCTTCGGCCCGGCCCTCAAGCTTCCCGAGGGCGAGGCGGTCTCGGTGGACGAGGACATCGGCCCGATGCGCAACCTGCCGGCCGACCGGCTCGCAGCTGTCGCCCGGGTGGCGGAGGCCACCGGCCGTTCGCGCGGCGCCATCGTCGATACCGCGGTGGAGATGCTGGTGGCGCGCGGTTCGGTCGCCGAGGCCCGCGACGTCTTCGTCTCGCTGGGACGGCTGGACGAACTCAACCGCGTGACCTTCGATCAGGAGCGCATCGGCGTCGTTTTCGAGACGCTGTGGCGCTCGATCGTCGGCCGTGGCCCGCAGGCCGATATCGATGCTGTCGCCGCGCGCATCACCTCGCAGGGCGCCAAGGACTATATGGCGCGCGTCGCGACGCTGGCCCAGCGCATGCGTGACATCGCGGCGGGCAACAAGGGCGAGGAGCCGGCCGACGACGAATGGGCCATCATGCTGGACGTGGCCATCGCCTCCGGCGACCCGGTGCTGATGACCAGGATCGCCGCCGCGATGAAAGACCCCGGCCTGCGCTCCACCGCCTTCGTGCAGGTGACGCGCAACCTGTGGGAGCGGGCGGGGCGGTAAGCCTTAGCCCTGCAGCTTCGCCCACATCTCGCGGTCGCGCACGTCGGTCCAGATCACCGGCCAGTCGATGCCACTCGCCTCATCATAGGCGCGCGAGACGTTGAACGGCAGGCAGTGCTCGTAGATGGCGAAGGATGCGAATTTCGGGTCCATCGCGGTGCGGCATGCGTCGAACGCCTCCTTGAGACTGCGCCCCTTGGCGACGCTCGCCTCGACGGAGCCGTAGAGGGTCGAGAGGAAGTCGCGGGTCAGGACGATGCCATCCTTGACCATCTGGGGGGTGGTCAGGGCGTCGCCCCGGCCCGGCACCACGGCCTTCGGATCGAGCGCCGCGATATTGTCGAGCGTCGCCGGCCAGTCCTTGAAATGCGCATCGCCGCAATAACAGGCCGAGTGATATTCGACGAGGTCGCCGGTGAAGGCGACCTTCGCATCCGGTACCCAGGCGACGGTGTCGCCAGCCGTGTGACCGCGGCCGAGATGCATCAGCTTCACCTCGCGCTTGCCGAGCCAGACCGACAGCTCCTTCTCGAACGTCACATGCGGCCAGGTGAGTCCATCCGGAATCGACTCGGCGCCGGGGAACAGGCGCGGAAAGCGGCCGATCTCGCTGGCCTTGTCCTGCTCGCCGCGCTCGACGATCAGCCCGCGCGTGGCATCCGAGGCGAGGATGGTGGCGCCCTCATAGGCCGAGGCGCCGAGCACGCGCACGGCGTGATAGTGCGACAGGAGCACGTATTTGATCGGCTTGTCGGTGACGGTCCTGACGCGCGCGATCACGTCGCCGGCCATGGCCGGCGTCGCCTGCGCGTCGATCACCATGCAGCCATCGTCGCCGACGATGATGCCGGAATTCGGATCGCCCTCCGCCGTATAGGCGTAGAGGCCCTCGCCGAGTTGGTCGAACGAGACTTTCTTCGGGCCGGTATCGGCGGTGGAGGCGAAGGCCTTGGACATTCTCGTCACTCCAGAATGGCGGGCAGGGACTGGAAACCGCGAAACCGCACGCGACCGGTCCTGATCGGCGTGCCGGCGATCCGGTAGCGCGGGAACCGCGCGAGGAACCGGCTGAGTGCCACGCGGCCCTCCAGCCGCGCAACCGCCATTCCGACGCACTGATGCGGTCCGGATGCATAGCCGAGGTGGCGATTGGGCTGGCGGCCGACATCGAACCGGTCCGGATCCGCGAAGACGGCGGGGTCGCGATTGGCCGCGCCGATGCAGAGCGTTACCCGCGTGCCGGGCGCCAACTCGATGCCGCCGATGCGGGCGGAATCTGTGGTGATGCGGTTGCCGAGCTGGTTGGAACTCTCGACCCTGAGCGCCTCCTCGACCGCGAGGCGGGCCAGGCCGGGATCGGCGATGAGCCGCGCGCGCTCCTGCGGCCAGCGATCGAGCAGCCAGAGCGCATTGCCAATCAGGTTGGTGGTCGTCTCGTGGCCGGCATTGAGGATGAAGATGCAGTTCTGCAGCAATTCGCTCTCAGTCAGCCGGTCGCCGTCGGCCTCGCCCCGGATGAGCCGGGTCAGCACGTCCCGCTCGGGGTCGCCCGGCGCGGCGCGGCGGCGGGCGACCAGGGTCTCCAGATAGGCGAGGAAGTCGGCGACCGCGCGATTGCCGCGCTGCATCTGCTCGTCGGTCAGCACCGGCTCCAGCGCGCCGAGAATGGCGAGCGACCAGTCGCGCAGGGGGCCCCGCTCGTCGTGGGGCACGGCGAGAAGGTTGCCGATCACCTCGATCGGAATGGCGGCGGCGAAATCCTCGATCAGGTCGGCCTCGCCGCGTCCGGACAGATCGTCCAGCAGCCGGCCAACCAGCGCTTCGACATCGGCCTCCAGGCTCGAGACGGCGCGCGGGTTGAGCGCGCCCGCGAGGATCTTGCGGACGCGCGTGTGCAGCGGCGGATCGTTGAAGACGAGGCTGGTCGTGTGATGCTCGAAAAGCGGGCTCTGCCCGTATTTCGCGCCGAATTCGCTCTTCTTGTCCGACGAGAAGGTGCCGGTATCCTTGTAGACCGCCTCAAGGTCGGCGTGGCGGGTGAGGAACACCGACCCGTCCGGCATGAACCTGACAGGATCGTGCGCCCTGAGCGCGTGATAGAGTGGAAACGGGTCGTCGATGAAGCCCGCGGGCAGGGCGCGCAGATCGAAGGACAGCGCCGCTGCACGCGCCGCCTCCGGGCCCGCGACGGGGGACGTCACGGATGGTGTTTCCGCACGATCTGGTCGATGGCGCCGAAGATCGAATGACCCTTGGCGTCCTTGACCTCGATGCGGACCGTGTCACCGAAGCGCATGAACGGCGTATGCGGCGCGCCCTGGCGGATCGTCTCGACGGTGCGCATCTCGGCGATGCAGACATAGCCGAGCCCGCCCTCCGCGATCGGCTTGCCGGGCCCGCCGTCGGCGTCGCGGTTCGACACGGTGCCCGAGCCGACGACCGTGCCGGCCGAGAGCGGCCGCGTCCTGGCGGCATGGGAAATCAGCGTGCCGAAGTCGAATGTCATGTCGACGCCAGCCTCGGGCCGCCCGAAGGCCTCGCCATTCAGGAAGGCCAGCATCGGCCGGTTGAGCTTGCCCTCGACCCAGGCGGGGCCGAGTTCATCCGGCGTCACGGCGACGGGGGAGAAGGCGGTCGGCGGCTTCGACTGGAAGAAGCCGAAGCCCTTGCCGAGTTCGGCGGGGATCAGGTTCCGGAGCGACACGTCATTGGCGATCATGACGAGGCGGATCAGGTCGCGGGCCTCCTCCGGCGTCGCGCCCATGGGCACGTCGCCGGTGATCACCGCGACTTCGCCCTCGAAATCGATGCCGTGGGCTTCGTCCGGCAGGACGATGGGGTCGCGGGGGCCGAGGAAGGCGTCCGAGCCGCCCTGATACATCAGCGGATCGGTCCAGAACGACGGCGGCATTTCCACGCCGCGCGCCTGCCTGACGAGGGCGACGTGGTTCACATAGGCGGAGCCATCCGCCCACTGGTAGGCGCGGGGCAGCGGGCTCATGCAATCATGCTCGTGGAACCGGAACGAGGGCACCGAACCATGTTCGAGCTGCTCGGCGAGATCGGCGAGGCGCGGGCCGAACCGGGCCCAGTCGTCGAGGGCGGCCTGCAATGTCGAAACGACCGGAAAGGCGTCGGTGGCGCGGGTGAGGTCCCTGGAGACGACAACCAGCCGACCGTCACGGCCGTGCTTCAACGATGCTAGCTTCATGATCTTCCGCCCGGGGAATTCTGGTTCTTTGGGCCGCTCCGGCACGAAGCGGGACGGTATCAAAGCCGGTTATGCCGGACTTGACCAGAGCCTTTGGGCCGCCCCGCCGCCGTTGCGGCTGTCCGCATTTTGTCGCGTTGCGCTGTACCGCCGCTGCACTTAGGGTCCGCCCGGCGGAAGCGATTCCCCAAGGATATGCCCATGGATGGCCGCCCCCCCGAAGGACATTCGATGTCTGGCCCCAAGCTTGAGCTGGAATCCTTTCTTCCCTATCGACTCAACGTGCTCGCCACCGTCGTCAGCACCGGTTTGTCGAACATCTATACCAATCGCTATGGCTTCGGCATTCCGGAATGGCGCGTGATCGCGACCCTTGGCCAGTTCGGCGCGATGACGGCCAAGGAGATCGGCGCCCACAGCCACATGCACAAGACCAAGGTCTCGCGCGCCGTGGCCAGCCTGACGAAGCGCCGGCTGATCCAGCGCAGGGCCAACCGGCAGGACCTGCGTGAGGCCTTCCTGTCCCTGACGGTCCAGGGCACCGCGATCTACGACGATCTCGTGCCGGTCGCCCAGCGCTTCGCCGCCGAACTTGCCAGTGGCCTGACCGCCGCCGAGGCGGAACAACTCGACGCCCTGCTCGCCAAGCTCACCGATCGCAGCAGGAATCTCGCCCGGGGCGAAGTTCTGGCGGATGCGGATCCCGCGACGTGATGTGGATGGTGATGCGCGCCCGCCTCGCCTAGAACGGCGGGAGGGAGGCAATCATGAAACTCTACACCTATTTCCGCTCGTCGGCCGCGTTCCGCGTGCGGATCGCGCTGAACATCAAGGGCATCGCCTATCAGTCGATCCCGATCCACCTGCTGCGCGACGGCGGCGAGCATAAGAAGCCGAGCTACCGCGCGATCAACCCGCAGGGTCGGGTGCCGGCGCTCGCGGTGGATGGTCCGGCGGGCGAGACGATCCTGACCCAGTCGCTGGCGATCATCGATTATCTCGACGAGACGGTCCCGGAACCGCCGCTCCTGCCCGGGGATGCTCTGGGCAGGGCGAAGGTCAGGGCGCTGGCGCAGGTCATCGCCTGCGACACCCATCCGCTGAACAATCCGCTGGTCACCGGCTACCTCAAGTCGGTTGTCGGCGCCTCGCAGGAAGCCGCCGACCGCTGGTACGCCCATTTCATCCGGGAGGGCTTCTCGGCCATGGAGCGGATGGTCGGCCCGGGCCCCTATTGCTGGGGCGACACGGTGACGGTCGCCGACCTCTGCCTGGTGCCGCAAATGTTCAATGCGCGGCGCTTCAAGGTGCCGGTCGAGGACTTCCCGCGGCTGGTCGCGATCACCGATGCTTGCATGGCGCTGAAGCCCTTCGCCGACGCCCAGCCTTCGGCGCAGCCGGACGCGGAATGATCAGCGGCCGGCGCGCGGCCCATCGCCGAACGAGCCGGAGGGGATCGACGAGCCATAGCCGCGGCGCGTGGGAACGGCGCGCCGCCGCCCGAACAGGCGCTGGAACAGGAAGGCCGCGCCGAGGATCATCGCGGCGCCAGCCAGCCAGCCGGCGGCGACGGCCGAAAGCCCGAGCGTGTGAGCCTTCGCGGCGATCCAGGCAAAGGTGAAGGGCTCGGCGGGGAAGCCGGGCACGGTGCCGTAGGCCGATGCGCCCGACCCGACGAGGTCGACCACCGAATAGGTGAGGAAGGCGACGACCGACCAGATGGCGACGCCCGCGAGCGCGAACCTCCAGACAATCTTCGACACCGTTCTCACCTCCTCGGGATGGAAACTCGCCCGCAGCATGTGGGGTCCGCCGGTGCGCGCGCAAGACGGCCGGCGGTGTTAACCGACTGGGCGGGGCGGTTTTCACGGAATATTCGGCTGTATCGGCTAGACGGGCGCCATGCACCGTGCCCCACCCATGCCCGACCGGTTGCGCGATGCAATCGCGCGCGAATTCGCCGGCGACCCGCCGCGCTGGACCGGCCAGTCGTCGAGCCGCGCGGCTTTCCTGCGCAGCCTGCCGATCTGGCTTTTCGCCATTCCCTGGACGGCATTCTCCCTGTTCTGGGAGGTCATTGCGCTGGGCGGGCTGTTCGGATTCGGCGGCACGCGGGGCGGCGCAGGGTCGTGGATGGCGGGGCTGTTCGTCCTGTTCGGGCTGCCCTTCGTCGTCGTCGGAATCGGCATGATGGGGGCGCCGTTCTGGATGGCGCGCCGGACCCGCCGGAGCGCCTGGGTCGTGACGGCGCGGCGCGTCGCCAGCGTGATGCTGACCAGGCAGGGGGTGACCGTGCGCACCATTCTGGCGCGCAATCTGCTGGCCATCGAGCGGACCGAGAACGCGGACGGTTCCGGCAGCCTCAAGCTGCAGTTCGGCGAGGCGCGCGACTCCGACGGCGACAAGGTCGAGCGTTCGGAAACGATCGAGGGCGTGCAGGACGTGCGCAGGGTCGAGCAGCTGATCAGGGCGGTGATGGCCGCGCCGCCCGACTGATTTGCCGCGCCGCGAGGTCGGCTCCGGCGCACGCGAGATCGAAATTCGTTTCCGGGCACGGGTGGCGAATGAAAAATCCCATTCTTCACCTTGCGGGAAGGCGATCATTCTCCCACATCGAATTGACTTGAAATGCAGGCAAACAGAAGTTTCATTCTCCGCCACTCATGATGCGGAGCAGACGACCATCATGGCCAAGCATAACGCGGCATTGCCCCAGACTTCCGGCACGGTCATCCCGCTGCCGACCGACACGGCCGATCTCGCCTGGCAGCGCCTGCGCGCCGAGGCGAACGGCATGGCCGCGGCCAATCCCGAGATCGCCACGCTGGTCCTGCGCACCATCGGCCGTGCATCGTCGTTCGACGACGCGGTGGCCCGCCGCATCTCCGCGCGGCTCGCCAATGGCGACGTGCCGGCCGACGTGCTCCACGATGCCTTTTCCGAGGCGCTCGCGGATGCGCCGGCCATTGGCGAGGCGATCCGCGCCGACGCCGCGGCCGTTGTCGACCGAGACCCTGCCTCGGACCGGCTGATCGAGCCGGTCCTGTTCTTCAAGGGCTTTCACGCGCTGCAAACCCACCGGCTCGCGCATTGGCTGCTGCAGCGCGGCCGTCGCGACTTCGCGCTCTATCTCCAGAGCCGGTCCTCGGAAGTCTTCCAGACCGACATCAACCCGGCCGTGCGCATCGGCAAGGGCATCTTCCTCGACCATGCGACCGGCCTTGTCGTCGGCGAGACGGCGGTGATCGACGACGATGTGTCGATCCTGCAGAACGTGACGCTGGGCGGCACCGGCAAGGAGGCCGGCGACCGCCACCCGAAGGTGCGGCGCGGCGTACTGATAGGCGCGGGCGCCAAGA
The DNA here is from genome assembly GCF_016793595.1 of Phreatobacter sp. Taxonomy (GTDB): domain Bacteria; phylum Pseudomonadota; class Alphaproteobacteria; order Rhizobiales; family Phreatobacteraceae; genus Phreatobacter. Next base: position 74,687 of record NZ_JAEULY010000015.1, on the reverse strand, counting down.
TCCTCGGCAATATCGAGATCGGCCGCTGCGCGCGCGTCGCCGCCGGCTCCGTGGTTCTCCACGCGGTGAGCCCGAACACGACGGTTGCCGGTGTGCCCGCGAAACCCGTCGGCACCGCGGGCTGCGCCGAGCCGGCGCGCTCGATGGATCAGATCCTCGCCCGCGACGCGGTCGATGCCTTCACCTATGTGATCTGAGGAGCCGGTTGCGCCGCTCCTTTGCTCGCGGGGGGGGCGTGCGGGTGCGGCGTGTCCTCGCAACCGGGACACGATGCGTATTCTGTGCGTTAACTTGGTCGCGCGGGCCATCGGTGGCTCGCGTGCAGCACGGAGGTTTCGACGCCATGACGATGCCGATCAAGACCGAGCAGGCGCTGATGAAGCGGGAGGAGATGGAAATCGTCTCCCAGACCCACCACCCCGCCATTCACGATGTCGAGGACAAGGCGCTGACCGATGTGCGGCTGCGCATCCGCGACCTGCTGGACAAGGAGCGCACCCTCGTTCGCGGCATGCGGCGGAGCATCCGTGGCAAGGCTGATGCGCGCGGCGGCAGCTTTCCCGGCGAGGTCGAGAAACCGGCGCAGCGGAAACAGGTTCTGGCGAGCGCGCTGAAGCGTCTCAACAAGGAACTGGCGCGCCGACGCTCCTTCGAGGCGCGCGAAGCGACCAAGGATGCGTTCCGGCGCGCCCTCGCCTTGAAAAGCGCCAGCACAGCCACCGGCGGTCCGCCCGATGGCGTCGGGCGCACCGCCAGCGAGGGCATGCGCTCCGTGGAGAACCAGAAGCGCCGGACCAGCATCAATCGCGCCAAGGTCGGCAGTATCTCTCAGCAGACCAAGAATGCCCAGGCGGCGCGGGATTCGCGCTGACGGCCGCCAGGCGCCTCTGGCATGCCCTTCCCGCGCGGCCCGTCCTTGAGGCGGGCCGCTTGGCGGCTCCTCCATTTGGCGGCTTGCGAAGTGTCGTTTCATGGTGAGAAATAGCGCTTCATAAGTGAAGCGCCCGGCCGTCCACGGGCGGGAGGGCATGCGCAATGTTGTCAGACCTGCTGCGGGGTGGCTGCCGCGACCTCGGCAATGGCCGGGGGCGCATCCGATGATGCAGCTGACCCTCGCGCTGCATCGCGCGCGGCGCATCCATCCCGCCAAGACAGCCGTGGTCTTTGACGACAGGCGCTGGACCTATGCCCAGTTCGCCGACCGCGTGGCGCGGCTGGCGGGTGTGCTCGCCGATCTCGGCATCGGCCCCGGCGACCGCGTCGCCATGCTCTCGCATTCGAGCGACCGCTACCTCGAATTCTTCTTCGCCGCCTTCTGGGCCGGCGGCATCGCCGTGCCGGTCTCGACGCGCTATGCGCAGCCGGAAACGGCCTTTCTGCTGCAGGACAGCGGCGCGAAGGTTCTGATCGTCGGCGACGAGTTCGTCGGCATGGCGGAGGCCATGCGCGCCGAGGCGCCCGGCCTCCGGCACGTCGTCTATGCCGGGGAGGGCGACACGCCTCCCGGCATGGTCGATTACGAAGCGGCGATCGCCGCGCGCCCGCCAGTCCCGGATGCGCGCCGTGGCGGCGACGATGTCGCGGTGCTGTTCTACACGGGCGGCACGACGGGGCGCTCGAAAGGCGTCATGCTCACCCACATCAACTGCATGTCGAACTCGTTCGGCGGCATGGTCCATACCAAGCTCGGCGGCGAGCTGGTCGGCCTCCATGCCGGCCCGCTCTACCACGCCGCAGCGGGCTCGCGCGTCTTCACCAACACCATGCTGGGCGCGACCCATGTCGTCATTCCGCGCTTCACGGTGAAGGGTGTTCTGGAGGCGATCCAGCGCCACCGGATCAGTTTCGTCTCCATGGTGCCGACCATGATGACGATGATCCTCAACGAACCGGATCTCGACACCTATGATCTCTCCAGCCTCCGTCTCATCGGCTATGGCGGCGCGCCCATGCCGGTGGCGACGCTCGAAGCGCTGATGCGCCGGCTGCCGCAGGTGGGTTTCGCGCAGGCCTATGGCATGACCGAGCTTTCGCCCGCCTGCACCTATCTGGAGCCGGCCGATCATTCGCTGGACCCGGACAAGGTGCATCGCCTGGCCTCGGGCGGGCGGGCGATCGTCGGCTGCGACCTGCGCGTGGTCGACGCGGACGACAACGACGTGGCGGTCGGCCAGATCGGCGAGATCATCGTCGCGGGCGCGACCGTGATGAAGGGCTACTGGAATCAGCCGGACATGACGGCCGAGGCCCTGCGCGGCGGCTACATGCACACGGGCGATGCCGGCTATCTCGACGAAGACGGCTACGTCCATGTGTCGGACCGGATCAAGGACATGATCGTGACCGGCGGCGAGAACGTCTATTCGATCGAGGTCGAGAACGCCGTGCTGACCCACCCCGCGATCCGGGAATGCGCGGTCATCGGCGTGCCTCATCCGCTCTGGGGCGAGGCGGTGCACGCCGTCGTCACCTTCAAGGCGGGCCAAAGCGCCGGCGCGGATGAGATCATTGCCCATTGCCGGCAAAGGATCGCCGGCTTCAAGTGCCCGCAGACCATCGAGTTTCGCGACACCATGCCCCTGTCGCAGGCCAACAAGATCCTCAAGACCGCGCTCAGGCAGCCTCATTGGGCGGGCCGCGCCAAAGCCGTGAACTGAACACGGCCGGGACACAACGACGATCCGCAAGCAGGCCGGTACGTGCGCCGCAGCGGCAGAGGGAGTGAGGCTGAAGTGACGTCACCGCTCAACGGCATCGTATCGGGGGATCGCGCCACGCCGCCCGAGGCAATCGAGGCGAATGTCCGCCGCATCGCCGGCGGCTTCGACCGGCTGGGCGTGCGGCCAGGCGATTGCGTCGCCATCCTCATGCGCAACGACATCGCTTTCCTGGAGGCAACCTATGCGGCCGCGACGCTCGGCGCCTATGCCGTGCCGATCAACTGGCACCTGAAGCCCGACGAGGTCCGCTACATCCTCGACGACTGCGCCGCCAAGGTGCTGGTCGGGCATAGCGATCTGCTGCATCCGCTCGCAGGGGTCTTGCCGGCCGGTCTCCCGGTTTTCGCGGTCGCGCCGCCGCCGGAGGTGCGCGAGCATTTTCCTGTCGCGCCTGAGCAGGCGGCACCGCCTGCCGACGCGCTCGAATTCGGCGCGTGGACCATGGCGCAGGAGCCCTACGCCGAGCCGGCGCGGCCGGCCCCGATGAGCATGATCTACACGTCCGGGACCACCGGCCGGCCGAAGGGCGTGCGCCGTGCCGCGCCGTCGCCAGTGGAGGCCAAGGCCACCGAGGCGCTGCGCGCGCTGGTCTATGGCCTGAAGCCCGGGGTGCGCGCCCTGCTGCCCGGCCCGCTCTATCATTCGGCGCCGAACTCGTTCGGCATCCGTGCTGGCCGCCTTGGCGGCGTGCTGGTGCTGATGCCGCGCTTCGACGCCGAGGAGATGCTGGCGCTGATCGAGAAGCACCGCGTCGACACGATCTTCATGGTGCCGACCATGTTCGTGAGGCTCCTGAAACTGCCGGCCGAAATCCGCCGCCGCTACGACATGTCCTCGCTGCGTTTCGTCATCCATGCCGCGGCGCCATGTCCGGCCGACGTCAAGGCCGCGATGATCGACTGGTGGGGGCCGGTCATCCACGAATTCTACGGCGGCACCGAGACCGGCCCGGTCACCTTCGCGACGTCAGCAGATGCCTTGAGGAAGCCCGGCAGCGTCGGGCGGCTGTCGCCGGGCGCCGAGATCCATGTCGTCGACGAAGCCGGCCGCACCTTGCCGCAGGGCGGCATCGGCGAGCTCTACTGCCGCATCGAGGGCTATCCCGACTTCACCTATCACAACGCGCCGGAGAAACGCCGCGAGGTCGATCTCGGCGGCTTCGTCACCTGCGGCGATGTCGGCTACATCGACCCGGACGGCTACGTGTTCCTGTGCGACCGCAAGCGCGACATGATCATTGCCGGCGGCGTCAACATCTATCCCGCCGAGATCGAGGCGGCGCTGCTGGCGCTCGACGAGGTGCGCGACTGCGCGGTGTTCGGAATCCCGCACGCGGAATTCGGCGAGAGCATCATGGCGGTGATCGAGCCGCAGCCGGGGATCGCCATTCAGCCCGACGCTCTCAAGGCGAAGCTCGCGGCACGCATCGCCGACTACAAGGTGCCCCGCTATATCGAGGTGAGGCACGATCTTCCGCGCGAGGATTCAGGCAAGATCTTCAAGCGCCGCCTGCGCGATCCCTATTGGGAGGCGGCTGGGCGGCAGATTTGAGATTGGATCCGGCTTCGCCTGAGGCAGCGAACAATGCGCTGCGTCATGGCCGGGCTTGGCCCGGCTACCCACGGCTTGAACACTGCCCTCAAGAAACAAGGCGTGGATGCCCGGCACAAGGCCGGGCATGACGAGGAAGCAGGCGCCTGGACCGCCTACCCCTCATACCTCCCGACGATCGAGATCGAGCAGACGTTCTGGTGCGGGAAGCCGCCGAGATTGTGCGTCAGTCCGAGGCGCGGGGTGTCCTTGCGCTGGCGCTCGCCGGCCCGACCCTGCATCTGCAGGTACATCTCGTAGATCATCCTGAGGCCCGAGGCGCCGATCGGATGGCCGAAGCACTTGAGGCCGCCGTCGATCTGACAGGGAATGGTGCCGTCGGCATCGTAGAAGCCGTCGAGGATGTCGTGGATCGCCCGTCCCTCGGCGGAGATGTGCAGGTCCTCCATGGTGACGAGCTCGGTCACCGAGAAGCAGTCGTGCACCTCGATCAGGCTGATCTCGTCGCGCGGCTTCTGGACGCCCGCCTCCTGATAGGCGCGGGTGGCGGCGATGCGGGTCGTGGCGAAATAGCTGCCGTCCCAGGAATTGTGCTGGGCCTCGGTGCCGTTCGATACCGAGACCTGCAACGCCTTCACCGTGATCAGGTCCTTCTTGCCGAGGCTGCGCGCGATCTCCGGCGTCGTGACGATGGCGCAGGCCGCGCCGTCCGACACGCCGCAGCAGTCGTAGAGCCCGAGCGGCTCGGCGATCATCGGCGAGTTCAGAACGGTGTCGATGGTGATCTTGTTGCGCAGGTGCGCCTTGGCATTGCGCCCGCCATTGTCGTGGCTCTTCACCGAGACATGGGCCATGGCGCGCTTCAGGTCTTCCGGCGCCGAGCCGTATTTGGCGCGATAGGCGGCGGCGAGCTGGGCGAAATAGCCGGGCGCCGAGGCGTTCGGCCAGGTCATGTTGGGCACGGTGCCACGACCACGCTGCGGCAGGCCGCCATAGCCGGTGTCCTTGAGCTTCTCGACGCCCAGCGCCAGCGCGATGTCGGCAGCGCCCGAGGCCACCGCATAGACCGCGCCGCGGAACGCCTCGGTGCCGGTGGCGCAATAGTTCTCGACGCGCGTCACCGGGATGTAGGGGAGGCGCAGCGCCACCGCGAGCGGCACGGCGGACTTGCCGACATGCTGCTCCTCGATGGCGGTGCCGAGCCAGGCCGCCTCGATCTGCTTGGTCTCGATGCCGGCGTCGCCCAGCGCTTCCGTATAGGCCTCGACCATCAGGTCTTCGGCGTTCATGTCCCAGCGCTCGCCGAACTTCGAGCAGCCCATGCCGAGAATAGCGACCTTGTCGCGAATGCCCTTGGCCATGGTTCAGGCCCTCCCAGAGAATTCAGCGGCCGGCGCCGCTTTCCAGAAATAGCGGCGGAAGCCGCGCTGGCTGTCGATATCCTTGACGCGGAACATCATGCGCATGGGGCTGCCGACGGCGAGTTGCTTCTCGTCGACATCGGTGAAGTCCATCATCCAGCGGCCGCCCTCCTCGAACTGGATCATGCCGTAGCAGGCCGGCGGATCGGGCGAGTAGGTCAGCCGGTCGGCGGTGTAGGAATTGATCTTGCCGGTCTTGGCCGAGAAGGGCTCGTTCTCCTGCGTGTCGATGGCCGTGCAGTTCGGGTTCACGCAGATGCGCGTCTTCGGGAACTGTAGCGTGCCGCATTTGGAGCACTTGCCGCCGATGAAGCCGGTCGCCGTGTGGCGGTTGCGCCAGAGCGCCGAGAGCGGTGTCTGCTTGTCGGCCTCTGCGCGCATGCCGCGCTCGAGCTCGATCGTGTCGTTGAAGGCGAGGAACTTGGAATAGTTGGCTTCCTCGCGCCGGCGGGCGAGATGGCCTTTCACGCCGAGGCGGGCAGGGAGCTTCTCGATGGCCGGCGTGACCTCGAACAAGAGTGCGTCCGCGCCCTGCCCGAAACCGACCACCATGATACGGTCGCCGGGCTTCGCCTCCTCCAGCGCCGCCACCAGCATGACCAGCGGATGGGCCGCGCCGGTCTCGCCGCAGACGGCATGGAGATTGTCGGCGACGGCCGCATCTGGAATGCCAGCGGCCTTGGCCACGGAGTTGGACACTTTGGCGAGGACAGCCGGCATGCAGAAGCGCGTCACGTCGGCGGCAGCGATGCCCGCCTTGGCGAGGCAGGCCTTCACCACCGGCGGCACGAGCGGCATGTAGCCGGCATCCCTGATCCAGCGCTCCTCCCACTGGTAGTCGAACTCGGATTCGGGCGTGCGGTAATGGTCGACGAAGTCGGTAGTGCGCGTTGCCGAGCCGATCAGCTTCGCCACGGGCTCGCCTTCGCCGACCAGCAATGCCGCCGCGCCGTCGCCGGCGGTCATTTCGAGTGGGCTCGCCGCCTTCACCGGCCGCTTCTCGGCGGCCATCAGCAGCGTTGCCGGGCCGCCGCGCAAGGCGGAGATGAGCGCCGACGTCGCCGCGCGCTGGGTCTGCCCGGCATCGCTCGCGGCAAGGTCCTGCCCGAGGTTCAGGGCTTCCGCCACCACGCCGGAATTGAGCCGGTCAAGGAAGGGGAAGGTGGTCGAGGCCATCTGGACGGCCTCCACCTTCGCGGCGTCCTGTCCCACGAGGCAGTCGCGGGCCGCTTCCACGGCCATGGTCACCGCGTCCTCGTCCCAGTTGCAGATCGCGCGCTCGCCCTTGCCCTGGCCTTTGAGGGCCGCGTTGAACCAGCCGTGGGCGTCGGCGATGGCTTTGCGCTGGAGGCGCAGGCGCGGAATGTAGGCGCCGAAGCTCAGGATTCCGAAAGTCATGTGATCGCTTCCTCGGCTGACGGCTCAGACCGGATCCCAGTTGAAGATGTCGGCCGATCGGTCGAGTGGATAGAAGGACGATTTCAGCGCCGGCATGCCCTGGCTGGCAAGGCTCTCGCAGGTCCAGCCGCCATCGCGATGGATCGAGCGGATCGGTCGCGACTGGCCCATCAGGAAGATCTCGTTCATCCGCACCGCAAAGATCTGGCCCGAGACGTCCTTGGCCTTGTCCGAGATGAGGAAGGCCGACAGCGGCGCGATCTTCTCCGGCCCCATCGCCTGCATGCGCGCGACACGCGCCTTCTCGGCTTCCGTCTCGGTCGGGATCGTGCCGATGAGGCGGCTCCATGCGAAGGGCGAGACGCAGTTCGAGCGGACGTTGAAGCGCGCCATGTCGAGCGCGATGGACTTCGACAGGCCGACAATGCCGAGCTTGGCCGCCGCGTAGTTCGCCTGCCCGAAATTGCCGATCAGGCCCGAGGTCGAGGTAAAGTGCACGAAGGCGCCGCTCGCCTGTTCGCGGAAGATGCGGGCGGCGGCGTGGGAGACGTAAAAGGTGCCCATCAGGTGCACCTTGATGACCAGCTCGAAGTCCGCGACGCTCATCTTGTGGAAGATGGCGTCGCGCAGGATGCCGGCATTGTTGATCACGCCGTCGAGGCCGCCGAAGGCATCGACAGCCGTCTTGATGATGGCATTGGCGGAGGCGGGCTCGGCGACGCTGTCGAAATTCGCGACCGCCTGACCGCCGCGCTTGCGGATCTCCTCGACCACTTCCTCGGCCGGCGCGGCGCTGGAACCTGCGCCATCGGCGGACCCGCCGAGGTCGTTGACCACGACCTTCGCGCCCTCGGCTGCCGCGACAAGCGCGATCTCGCGGCCGATGCCGCGCCCCGCGCCCGTGACGATGACGACCTTGCCGTCGAGTGCTCCGCCCTGTGCCATGCCGCGTTTCCACCTGTCGGAATTTCCGCCGGCACCTGGGGCCGGTCTTCGGGATCACCTGCGCAAGGATACAGACTTCGTCAATCCAACGAAATCCCGTTTCATTCATCGAAACGCCTGCCATAAGATGGAGGGCAAGCGCGGCCGTCAGGGACCGCTATCAGGAACGGGGACGCCGATGACCGCCACTGCCGCCTACTACAAGGAAGAGCACCATCTCTTCCGCGAGGCATGCCGCCGCTTCGTCGCCGACGAGATCGCGCCGCACCACGCCCGCTGGGAGAAGGAGGGCGTGGTCGACCGCGAGGCGTGGCGGAAGGCGGGCGCTGCCGGCATGCTGCTGACCAATATCCCCGAGGAGTATGGCGGCGGCGGCGCGGATTTCCTGACCAGCGCCATCATGATCGAGGAGATGATGGGCCATGTCTTCACCGGTCCCGGATTCCGGCTGCACTCGGATATCGTCGCGCCCTACATCCTCAACAATGCCTCGGAAGACCTGAAACGGCACTGGCTGCCGAAAATGGCTGCGGGCGAGGCCATCGGCGCCATCGCCATGACGGAACCTGCCGCCGGTTCCGACCTGCAGGGCATCAAGACGACGGCGATCCGCGACGGCAACCACTACGTCGTCAACGGCCAGAAGACCTTCATCACCAACGGCCAGCTCGCCGACTTCATCATCGTCGCGGTGAAGACCGATCCGAAGGCGGGCGCCAAGGGCGTCAGCCTCATCATCGTCGAGGCCGACCGCGAGGGCTTCTCGCGCGGGCGCAACCTCGAAAAGATCGGCCTCAAGGCGCAGGACACGTCCGAGCTGTTCTTCGACAATGTCCGCGTGCCCGCGACGAACATGATCGGCGAGGAGGGGCGCGGCTTCGCCTACCTCATGAACGAACTGCCGCGCGAACGCCTGCTGGTCGCCATCAGCGCGGTCGCGGTGATGGAGGCGGCGCTGCGCTGGACCATCGATTACACGCGCGAGCGCAAGGCTTTCGGCAAGGCCGTCGCCGAGTTCCAGAACACCCGGTTCAAGCTTGCGGAGGTGAAGACCGAGGTGACGGTGGCGCGCGTCTTCCTCGACGACTGCGTGTCGAAGTTCCTGCGCGGCGAGCTCGACATCCCGACCGCCGCCATGGCCAAATGGTGGCTGACGGAGCTGCAGGGCCGCGTCGTCGACACCTGCCTCCAGCTTCACGGTGGCTATGGCTTCATGTGGGAATATCCCATTGCCCGCGCCTATGCGGACAGCCGCATCCAGCGCATCTATGCCGGCACCACCGAGATCATGAAGGAGATCGTCGCGCGCTCGCTGTGAGCGGCAAGCGACGGCGCGAGGAAACCCCATGGCCATCGACTACGACAAGCTGAAGAACTGGCATTTCCCTGATCTCGAGCACCGCTACGAGACCCGCGACACGATCCTCTACGCGCTCGGCGTCGGCTGCGGCGGCGATCCGATGGACAGGGACGAATTGCAGTTCGTCTACGAGGACGGGCTGAAGGCGCTGCCGACCATGGCGGTGGTGCTCGGCTATCCCGGCTTCTGGCTGAAGGACCCGAAGACCGGTGTCGACTGGCGCATGGTGCTGCACGGCGAGCAGGGCGTGAAAATTCATGCGCCGCTGCCGGCCGCCGGCACTGTGATCGGCCGCTCGCGCGTCACCGAGATCATCGACAAGGGACCGGGCAAGGGCGCGCTGATCTATTCGGACCGCGACGTCTTCGACAAGGCCAGCGGCCAGCATCTGGCGACGCTGACCATGACCGCCTTCATTCGCGGCGAGGGTGGCTTCGGCGGGCCATCGGGCGCCGCGCCGGAGCCGCACGCCATCCCCGTGCGTGCGCCCGATACCGTGGTCGATATCCCGACCCTGCCGCGCGCGGCGCTGATCTATCGTCTTTCCGGCGACTACAACCCGCTTCATGCCGACCCGGCAGTGGCGCAGGCGGTGGGCTTCCCGCAGCCGATCCTGCACGGGCTCTGCTCCTTCGGCGTCGCCGGCCGCGCGATCCTGAAGGCCTGCTGCGGCAACGACCCCGCCAGGCTGAAAGAGATCGACGTGCGCTTCTCGGCCCCCGTCTTCCCGGGCGAGACGATCCGCACGGAGATCTGGCAGGACGGCGCGACGGTCTCCTACCGCTGCCGTGTCGTCGAGCGCGATATCGTCGTGCTCAATAACGGCCGGGCGGTCGTCGCCTGAGAGAAAGCGCCCGCCGCACGGCCGAATTGCCGCGCTCCCGATCGTCTCCTAAATCCGGTGGCGACCCGGGAGGCCGCCATGCTGTTCGAACTGACCGAAGAGGAAATCCTCATCCGCGACACCGCGCGGAAGATGGCTGCCGAGATCGTCGCGCCGCTTGCGCCAGTTCTCGACCGTGGCGAGGGGCGGGCGGAGTTCCTGGCGAACCTGAAGGCCCTCGCCGAAGCCGGTTTCATGGCGGTGAACGTCAGATCCGAGTTCGGCGGCACCGAGGCCGGCACCGCTGCCTTCGTGCTGACCATCGAGGAGCTCGGCTATGCCTGCGCCTCTCACGGCGTCACGGCTTCGGTCACCAACATGGTCGCCGAGGTGATCCAGCAGGTCGGCTCGGAAGAACAGCGCCGCGCCTACCTGCCGAAGATCGCCGACGGCACCTTTCCGGCCGCCGGCTTCTGCCTGACCGAGTCCGGCGCCGGCTCCGACCCCGCCGGCATGAAGACGCGCGCGCGCCGCGACGGCGATCACTTCGTCCTTGACGGCGAGAAGGTCTTCATCACCTCGGCCGAATATGCCGGCCTCTTCGTCGTCTGGGCGATGACCAACCCGGAAGCGCCGAAGGGCAAGGGCATTTCCTGTTTTCTCGTGGAGGCCGGCACGCCGGGCCTCGTCATCGGCAAGGCCGAGAAGAAGCTGGGACAGCACGGCTCGGCCACCAATACCGTGCATTTCGACGGTTGCCGCGTACCGGCCTCGGCCGTGATGGGCCGCCTCGACGACGGTTTCCGCATTGCAGTCGGGGAACTCGCCGGTGGGCGCATCGGCATTGCGGCGCTCTCGCTCGGCATTGCCCGCGCCGCCATGGACGCGGCGAAGACCTATGTGAAGGAGCGCCGCCAGTTCGGGCAGGCCATCGCCGACTTCCAGGGGATACAGTGGATGATCGCCGACCGCGAGACGGAGCTAGAGGCGGCCCGCCTGCTCATCCTCTCGGCCGCCGCGAAGAAGGACCGCGGCGAGCCTTTCGGCCGCGAGGCTTCCATGGCCAAGCTTTTCGCCTCCGAAGCAGCCGGGCGCGCCACCGACACGGCGCTTCAGCTCCACGGCGGCGCCGGCTACTGCGCTGACTTCCCGGTCGAGCGCCACGTGCGCGACGCGCGCATCACCCGCATCTACGAGGGCACGAGCGAGGTGCAACGGCTGATCATTTCGCGAGAGGCGATGCGACAGTAATAAATTACCGCAATCGAATACGATATTACCGCAGAAGAATACTATATTACCGAGATTCGCGCCTTCCGTTTGGGGGCAGTGGCAAAAAATTCGGCCAATTAACCAAATTTTAGCTGCATTTACGCAGGGTCAAATCTGTTATCCAGAGGATACATTTGAGAGGCCATTCGCATGTTTCTACTGAGCCGGACCAACAACGATGCCACGCTTGCGGCACTCCACAAGTCTCAGGCCATCATCGAGTTCTCTCCGGACAGTACGATTCTGACGGCCAATGACAATTTTCTCCGGGCAGTAGGCTATTCCCTCGACGAGATACGCGGCCAGAAGCACGTCATGTTCATGCCTCCGGAAGAGGCGCGCGGTTCTGCCTATCGGCAGTTCTGGGATGAGCTGCGGATGGGGAAATTCCAGAGCGCGGAGTATCGCCGGATCGGCAAGAATGGCCGCGAGATCTGGATCCGGGCGAGCTACAATCCCGTGCTCGATCGGGGTGGCAAGATCGTGAAGATCCTGAAGATCGCGACAGACGTGACGTCGGAGGCGCTGCGCAGCGCGGACGAGAGCGGCCAGATCGCAGCCATCCGGAAGGCACAGGCGGTGATCGCTTTCGACCTCAAGGGGATCGTTCTCGACGCCAACGAGAATTTCCTGGCGACGGTCGGCTACCGGCTGGACGAGATCAGGGGGCAGCATCACGGCATGTTCGTCGAGCCCGCCGAGCGCGCGAGCCCAGCTTATGCGGCGTTCTGGGAAAGACTGGCGCGCGGAGAGTTTCAGGCCGCGCAGTACCGCCGCTTTGGCAAGGGCGGCCGCGAGGTCTGGATTCAGGCCAGCTACAATCCGATCCTCGACATGGCCGGGCGTCCCTTCAAGGTCGTCAAGTTCGCGACCGACATCACCGCGCAGATCGCCGATCAGGAGCGCCGTGCCAGCGTCCAGCGCGACATCGCCGCCGGTCTCGGCAGCATCGCCGACGCCGTGACCAGCGCCACGCAGGAGGCGACCGAAGCCGCGGCGGCTTCGACCCAGACCTCGGGCAATGTTCAGGCCATGGCCGCGTGCGCGGAGGAACTGACTGCCTCAGTCAGCGAGATCAGCCGGCAGGTATCGCAGGCGCGCGATGTCTCCGCCCGGGCCGTCGATGAGGCCGCGCGCACCAACGAGATCGTTTCCGGCCTCTCGGTCGCCGCACAACGCATCGGCGATGTTGTCCAGCTCATCAACACGATCGCGGCGCAGACCAATCTTCTGGCGCTGAATGCGACCATCGAGGCGGCACGGGCGGGCGACGCCGGCCGGGGCTTCGCCGTGGTCGCCTCGGAGGTGAAGGCCCTGGCGAACCAGACCGCCAGGGCGACCGAGGAGATCGGCGCGCAGATCGGCTCGGTTCAGGGTTCGACCAACGAGGCCGTTCAGGCGATCGGAAGCATCGCCGGAACCATCGCCTCGATCAGCGACATTTCCGCGGCTATCGCGTCGGCGGTCGAGGAACAGAGCGCGGTGACCAACGAGATGTCGGGCAACATGCGCTCGGCCGCAGCGGCCGTGTCGGCGATCTCCAGCAACATGAATTCGATCGCGGGCGCGACCTCGTCGATCGAGACGGCGGCAAGGGAAGTGGCCGAGGCCGCGAGAGCGTACGGATAAGCCGCCCGACCGGGCCGCCGGTTCAGCCGGCGGCCTCCACCTTGTCCTGCGTCTTCGTGTCGAAGTCCGAGGCATCGTGCCGTTCGCGCAGCTGGCTCGACGGTTCGCCCATCACCCGGTTGACCATGCGGCCGCGCTGCGCCGCCGGCCGTGCGCCGATCTGGTCGGCCCAGCGCCGGACGTTGGTGTATTCGTGCACCGACAGGAACTCGCCCGAGCCATAGAGGAGCCCCTTGGCGAGCGCGCCGTACCAGGGCCAGACCGCCATATCGGCGATGGTGTAGTCCGCGCCGGCGAGATATTCGCTCTCGCCGAGCCTGCGGTTCAGCACGTCGAGCTGGCGCTTCACCTCCATGGCGAAGCGGTCGATGGCGTATTCGATCTTGGTGGGCGCATAGGCGTAGAAGTGGCCGAAGCCGCCTCCGAGATAGGGCGCCGAGCCCATCTGCCAGAACAGCCAGGAGAGCGCCTCGGCGCGGGCGGCCGGTTCGGCGGGCAGGAAGGCGCCGAATTTCTCGGCAAGATGGGCGAGAATCGCGCCGGATTCGAACACGCGGATCGGCGTTGGGCCGCTGCGGTCGAGCAGCGCGGGGATCTTCGAGTTCGGATTCACCGACACGAAGCCCGATGAGAACTGGTCGCCGTCGGAGATGCGGATCAGCCAGGCGTCGTATTCCGCGCCCTTGTGGCCGAGCGCCAGCAGCTCCTCCAGCATCACCGTCACCTTCACGCCGTTGGGCGTGCCGAGCGAATAGAGCTGGAGCGGGTGCTTGCCGACCGGCAGTTCCTTCTCGTGGGTTGGCCCGGCGATCGGCCGGTTGATATTGGCGAAACGGCCACCGCTCTCCCGGTTCCAGGTCCAGACCTTCGGCGGCGTGTAGTCGGATGCGGACATCGGGGGTCTCCGGGACGATCTGGAACCTGGGTGTTGCGCGGCAAGGCCCCTGACATGGGGCGGTCGGCGCGAAACGACCAGACCGCCCGACGAAGGGCGGGCCGTCAAACCGGCATTGCCGCCCTTCCGGTATTGCACTGCTCCGTGCCATCAAGCCGGGCAAGATGCCCCGCCCCTCCCGGCAGGCCGCAACATCCCTCAGAGTGCCCTCATGATCGCCCACGATTCCAAAGCCGCCCTCGACCTCCTGATGCGCTTCCTTGCGGTGGAAGGCATAACCGGGCAGGAAAAAGCCATAGGCGAGGATGTCGCCCGCGCGCTCGTCGAGGTCGGCGTGCCGGCCGACGCCATCGCGCTGGACGACGCCAACACCCGCATTCCCGTGCCGACCGAGACCGGCAACCTCATCGTCAAGCTGCCCGGCCGCGGCGCGCTGTCGAACGGCCAGCCCATCCTGTTCATGACCCATCTCGACACGGTTCCACTCTGCGCCGGCGCCAAGCCGCGCATCGTCGGCGAGAAGATCGTCTCGGGCGGCGACACGGCGCTCGGCGGCGACAACCGCACCGGCTGCGCCGTGCTGGTGCGCATGGCGGCGGAACTCGCCCGCCAGAATCTCGACCATCCCCCGCTCGTGCTGGTCTTCTGCGTGCGCGAGGAAAGCGGCCTCTGGGGCGCGCGCCACATCAATCTCGACATGGTCGGCCCGGTGACCATGGGCTTCAACTTCGACGGTTCGAAGCCCTCCGACGTGGTGACCGGCGCGGTCGGCGGCGATGCCTGGACCGTGGAGATCAAGGGGCGCGCCTCCCATGCCGGCGTCGCGCCCGAGCGCGGCATCTCCGCCTCGATGATCGCCGCCATGGCGCTGGCCGACGTGCAGGCGGGCGGCTGGTTCGGCAAGGTCGTCAAGGGCGACAAGACCGGCACCAGCAATGTCGGAACCATTGCCGGCCGCGACGGCCGCGGCGCGGGCGACGCCACCAACGTCGTCACCGACTACTGCTTCGTCGAGGGCGAGAGCCGCAGCCACGACATGGCCTTCGTCGATGCCATCAACGATGCCTACGAGGCGGCCCTTACCAAGGCCGCGAAGACGCTGGTCAGCAGCGAGGGCAAGACCGGCACCGTCACCTTCACGCGCTTCCGCAAATATCACTCCTTCGCGCTCGACCGGGGCTCGGAGGTGGTGAAGCGCGGCCTTGCCGCGGTCGAGGCCATCGGCCTGCCGCCCAATGCCAAGCTCGCCAGCGGCGGGCTCGACGCCAACTGGCTGAGCCTGCACGGCATTCCGACCGCGACCTTCGGCGGTGGCCAGAACGAGCCTCATACCGTGGACGAATGGGTCGACATCCCCGCCTTCCAGAATGCCTGCCGTCTCGCCATCGCGCTGGCGACGGCGCGGTAACAGCTCATGGCGGCCGACAACTGGGGCGATATCGCGCGCATCGGCGTCTTCATCGTCGCGCGCGAGGTCGTGCCGGAGGCCGAATGGTGGGCGATGCGTCCGCCGGGCGTGTCGGTCCATGCCGCACGGGTGACGGCCGGAGCGCCCTGGGCGCCCTGGCGCGCCGACCGGAGCGGTGTGGACCTCGCGCCGGATCTCGCGGCCGGCTGTGGTGCCTTCTCAGGCATCCGGCCAAATGTCGCGGTGCTCGCGCATTCCTCCTCCAGCTTCGTCGGTGGTTCCCACTGGGACGAGGCTGCCATTCGCGCCATGGCGGCGCGGCTGCCGCCGGAAACGGTCGCGACCACCAACGGGCTGGATATGCGTCTCGCGCTTGCTCATCTCGGCGTGAGGCGACCCTTCCTCGTCATGCCCGCCTGGATGACGGACGGGCTGGTCCAGAGCGCGATGAGCTACTTCGCGGCCTTCGGCATCGCCGTGCCGGCCGCCTGGCGCTATCAGCCCGCGCCACGCTGGCAAGGCATCGCGCCGCAGGACCTCTATGCCCGTGGCATGGCGACCGACCAGGAGACCGACCTGCTGTTCGAGCAGGTCTGCCGCCAATGCCCGGACGAAGCCGACGGCATTCTGCTCGCCGGCACGGGCTTCCGCTGCGCCGGCATCATCGACGCGCTGGAGGAGCGGCTGGGCCGGCCTGTGGTCGCCGCCAACCAGGCGAGCCTGTGGCGCGCGCTTGAGGTTGTGGGGTGGAAGGGGAGGGTCGAGGGATATGGGAAGCTCCTCGCAAGTGACGCGCTGACGGCTTGATGGATGCTCCAATTTCTGATTGCTCGACCGCCTTGCTTTAGGGAATAGATAGCGCTTGGATGTGATCAGTGCCCGCTCTTGCGAGAAGAAACCGCGATGGAACCCTCTTTGGGTATTCGAAATGTCTCAGACTGGAAAGTAGAGGCCAAAAACGAGACATCGATAGATTATTTTGTCAGATTTCCACTCGTGGACAGACTGGTCGATGGCAGTAGATGCTTTGTTGTTGGAAGAAGAGGGACGGGTAAGACAGCAATAGCCAGCTACATAGATAGTAAATATAGATCATCAATAGTTAATTTTGACTCATTTCCATTCCAGACTCTCTTTAAGTTCAAGGACGAAGATTTAAGTTCAAACAGCGAATATATTTCAGTTTGGAAGAATCTAATATATCATCAAACGCTAAAATATCTTTTCCAAAAAAAAGAACTGCCGTCCGACGTGGCAGCCAATTTGGATAGCGTTTTCGGCGACTATAGCAAATTGTCGACCTTCGATTCAGTCGACAAGTGGAAAAAATTTAGTTTTGGCGTAAACATTTTGGGCGTCGATGTTAAATCATCGGCCGAAAGGGAGTCGACAGACAAGGTAATAGATATAAGGAGGGCAAACGAAAATATCGAGAGGTTATTGTCTGATACGGCGTTCAGTCCGGTATTCATTTTGATTGATGAGATAGATGAAGATTTTTCGTCGAAGCTGCAGTACAGGGAGGCGTTCAATCGCCTGATGGCTGGCCTTTTGAAGGCAGTTCAAGAAGTAAAAACAAAGCTTCGCAACAAAATAATTCCAATCGTTTTCTTGCGAGAGGATATATACTGGGAGCTGAAGGATACAAGTAAATCGAAATGGATAGATTTCATCATAAAGCCTGAATGGAAAATAGAGACAATAAAACAGATAGTCACGCATAGGCTATCATTGGCTTATGAGTACGAATTCAAGGATTTCCAGGAGGCGTGGAAGACGTTCTGCGCGCCGGAAAATATTGTATTCGGCTCAAAAAGGACGCTGCACAGTTTTAGCTATGTCGGGCAATTTACGCAGGGGCGCCCAAGAGAATACATTCAGTTCATGAAAATACTCGCAGAGGCAGCCTATCAATCGGGAGCAAGCCAGATTGTTGGTGATGATTTCAAGCGCGAGATATTCAAGTTCTCTCAGCAGATGACAACCGAATATGAGAGCGAGATTGAGTTCAAGTTCGCTCATGCGGAAAGAGTGCTGACCGCCATCCGGGAGATGCGACGGATGGACATACGATATGGTGATTTCCGCCGCGAGCTTGGTCTGCAGAAAGCTGCAAGAGACGAGAAAGAGGCGATCGATATATGTCATTTCTTGTACAAGATTGGAGTGTTCGGGCATAAATATCATAGTGAAAAGACAGTTTTCATATCAGATCGACTGGGATCGGAGTTTGATATGAAGGCACCAATATTTGTGCACAGGTCCGTTCACAGCTACCTCGGCTTGGCATAGTTGTGGGGCATGTCCTGCGCTGTAAGATAGCAGTCCATCGCCCGCGGTGATGGCCAGCGCTGCTCCACGGGCGCATCCACCCCCTCCCGCGTTTCCGGCGCTTCCTCACCCCGTCGCTCCCCGCTAATGTCCGCACCGAACGAGGCTGCGGGCTGAACGCGGCCGGACACGATCCCGAGGACTGACTTCATGCGCTCCGACACCGTCACCCGCACCGGCGGCCAGATTCTGGTGGACCAGCTGGTCGCCCAGGGGGCCGATCACGTTTTCTGCGTGCCTGGCGAGAGCTATCTGGCGGTGCTTGACGCGCTGCATGACGCCAAGTGCAACGTCACCATCTGCCGGCAGGAGGGCGGGGCCGCGATGATGGCCGAGGCCCATGGCAAGCTGACCGGGCGGCCGGGCATCTGCATGGTCACCCGCGGTCCCGGCGCGACCAACGCCTCGCCGGGCCTGCACATCGCCCAGCAGGATTCGACGCCGATGATCCTGTTCGTCGGCCAGATCGAGCGCGGCATGCGCGGCCGCGACGCCTTCCAGGAGATGGATTACACGCAGTTCTTCGGCGACATGTGCAAATGGGTCGCCGAGATCGACGATGCCGCACGCATCCCCGAAATGGTCGCGCGCGCCTATGCCACCGCCATGCAGGGCCGCCCCGGTCCGGTCGTTCTCGTCCTTCCCGAGGACATGCTGACCGAGAGCGCCGACGTGCCGGATGCTCCTTACGTCGAGGCCGCCGAGACCTGGCCGGGCCTCACCGACATGGCGAAGCTTCAGAAACTGCTCTGGGCGGCGAAAAAGCCGGTGCTGATCCTCGGCGGCTCCCGCTGGTCGGAGAAGGCGGTCGGCTCGGTGACGCGCTTCGCCGAGCGGTTCGACCTGCCGGTCGTCTGCCAGTTCCGCCGGCAGATGCTGTTCGATCACACCCACCCGAACTATGCCGGCGACCTCGGCCTCGGCGGCAGTCCCGACATGCAGAAGCTGATCAAGGAGGCGGACCTCGTCATCGCCCTCGGCGGCCGCCTGTCCGAGATCGCCTCGCAGAGCTACACGCTGTTCGATATCCCGAAGCCCCAGATGACCTTCGTCCACGTCCATCCGGGCGCGGAGGAGATCGGCCGCGTCTATCAGGCGGACCTCGCGATCCAGGCGAGCCCGACCGCCTTCTGCGCCTCGCTGGAAGGCCTTCAGCCGCCGCAGCAGATCGCCTGGGCGGGGCGGGCCAAGACCGCGCACGAGAGCTATCTCGCCTGGACCAGCAATCCCGCGCGCCTGCCCGGCGAGTTCCAGTATGGCGAGGTCATGACCTGGCTGCGCGACAGGCTCCCTGACGATGCGATCATCTGCAACGGCGCCGGCAATTACGCGACCTGGGTCCATCGTTTCATGCGCTTCCGCAACTATGCGACGCAGCTGGCGCCCACGTCGGGCTCCATGGGCTACGGCACGCCGGCGGCGGTCGGCGCGAAGCGCGTCCATCCCGACCGCACGGTGGTCGCCTTCGCCGGCGACGGCTGCTTCATGATGAACGGGCAGGAATTCGCCACCGCCGTCCAGTACGATCTCGGCATCATCGTGGTCGTCGTCGACAACGGCATGTACGGCACGATCCGCATGCATCAGGAGCGCGACTATCCGACCCGCGTTTCGGCCACGACCCTGAAGAACCCGGACTTCGCCGCGCTCGCGCGCGCCTATGGCGGTCATGGCGAGACCGTCAGGACCACCGCCGAATTCGCGCCGGCCTTCGAGCGGGCGCAGGCCTCGGGCAAGCCCGCCATCATCCACTGCTTCCTCGACCAGCAGGCGATCACGCCGTCGACGACGATCGACCAGATCCGCGCCAAGGCCATGAACGAATCCAAGACGCCGGCGAAGGGCTGACGACCATGGCGAAACTCTCCACCGCCGACATCCTCGGCAGGCTCGTCGCCTTCGACACGACCAGCCGCAACACCAACCTGCCGCTGCTCGACTGGGTGGAGGAATACCTTGCCGGCTACGGAGTGAGCGGCGAGCGCGTCTATGACGAAACCGGCAAGAAGGCGAATCTCTGGGTCACCATCGGCCCGAAGGATGTTGCCGGCTACGTTCTGTCCGGCCATGTCGACGTGGTGCCGGTGGACGGGCAGGACTGGTCGACGGATCCGTTCAGGCTTGCCGAGAAGGACGGCCGCTATTTCGGCCGCGGCACCTGCGACATGAAGGGCTTCGTCGCCTCCGCGCTCGCAGCCGCGCCGGCCATGGCGACGGCTCCGCTGACGAAGCCGATCCACTTCGCCATTTCCTATGACGAGGAGGTCGGCTGCCGCGGCGTGCGCACGCTGCTCGCCGTGCTGAAGGACCGGCCGCTGAAGCCCGAGGCCTGTTTCGTCGGCGAACCCACGAACATGCAGGTGATCATCGCCCACAAGACCGGCCGCCCGATGCGCGTGACGGTGAAGGGTTTCGAGGCGCATTCCTCGCTCCGGCCCTACGGCGTCAGCGCCATCGAGGAGGCCGCCAAGCTGATCGTCAGGATCAACGAGATCGGCCAGAAGCTGGCGCGCCGGCAGGATCTCGATCCGCTGTTCTCCGTGCCGTTCTCGACCACCTCGGTCGGCGTCATCAAGGGTGGCACGGTCCGCAACATCGTTGCCGGCGAGTGCGTGGTCGATTTCGATCTGCGCTGCGTGCCGGGAGACGACCCTCACGCCATCGTCGCCGAGATCGAGGCCTATGCCCGCGACGTGCTGGAGCCGCCGATGAAGGCGATTTCCCCCGATGCCGGCTTCACCTTCGAGGAACTGGCGCTGGTGCCCGGCCTCGACACGGCGGCGGACGCCCCCGTCACCGTGCTCGCCAAGAAGCTCGCCGGCCGCAATGACCACGCCAAGGTCGCCTATGGCACGGAAGCCGGCCTGTACCAGGAAATCGGCATCCCGACCGCCATCGTCGGCCCCGGTTCCATCGAACAGGCGCACAAGCCGGACGAGTATGTCGAGGCGGCGGAACTCGACAAGGCCGACGCTTTCATGGCCAAGCTGATCACCCACGCATCGGGTCGATAATCCCGGTCCTTGCAGCGATCGCGGAAGCTTTCGGCGGAGCGGGCTGTCATTTCCCGCCGTTTTCCGCTATGAGCCGCGCCTTCCGGCAATCAGGGCGATCATGAAGTTCCTCGATCAGGCGAAGGTTTACGTGAAGGCGGGCGCGGGCGGCGCTGGCGCCGTCTCGTTCTATCGCGCCAAGTTCATCGAGTTCGGCGGTCCCGACGGCGGCGACGGCGGCCGTGGCGGCGATGTCGTGATCGAATGCGTCGACGGGCTCAACACGCTGATCGACTATCGCTACCAGCAGCACTTCAAGGCCAAGACCGGCATGCACGGCATGGGCCGCAACCGCTCGGGCCCGAAGGGTGCGGACGTCGTGCTGAAGGTTCCCGCCGGCACGCAGATTTTCGAGGAAGACGGCGAGACGCTGATCGCCGACATCACCAAGGTCGGCGAACGCTTCGTGCTGCTGGAAGGTGGCAATGGCGGCTTCGGCAACGCCCATTTCAAGAGCTCGACCAATCAGGCTCCGCGCTACGCCAATCCCGGCCAGCCGGCCAAGGAAGCGACGATCATCCTGCGCCTGAAGCTGATCGCCGATGCCGGGCTGATCGGTATGCCGAACGCGGGCAAGTCCACCTTCCTTGCCGCTACGACGGCGGCGAAGCCCAAGATCGCCGACTATCCGTTCACGACCCTGCATCCCGGGCTCGGCGTCGTGCGTGTCCTCGGCCGCGAATTCGTGCTGGCCGACATTCCCGGCCTGATCGAGGGCGCCCATGACGGCGTCGGGCTCGGCGACCGGTTCCTAGGCCATGTCGAGCGCTGCCGCGTGCTGCTGCATCTCGTCGATGGCACCTCAGAGCATGCCGGCAAGGCCTACAAGCTGGTGCGTGAGGAGATCGAGGCCTATGGCCACGGTCTCGCCGAGAAGCCGGAGATCGTCGCCCTGTCGAAAGTCGAGGCGCTCGATCCCGACACGCGCAAGGAACAGCTTGCCCGGCTGAAGCGCGCGTCGAAGAAGAAGCCGATCGCGCTTTCGGCCATTGCCGGCGAGGGCGTCGAGGAAGCGCTCAAGGCGCTGCTTCAGGTTATCGATGCCGCGCGCGCGGCCGAGCCGAAGCAGGAAGAGCCTGACGACGACGTGCCGATGGAGACCGGCTGGCGCCCCTGAGGCGCCGAGGTCCGCGATCTTCGCCGTGCTGCCCGCCTGAAGTCGGTCTTCCCTTGGGCGCCGGCCGGGCTAATCTCGCCGCCCCACGCAGGGAGGGCCGGGCCATGGCACGCGACAGGCGCATCGAGGAACTCTTCGGCATCGATCTGCCGATCATCCAGGCGCCCATGGCGGGAGCGCAGGCGTCGGCCATGGCGATCGCCGTGGCCAATGCGGGCGGGCTGGGCTCATTGCCCGCGGCACTGCTGACCCATGAGCAGATGCGCACCGAACTGGCGATAATCCGGCAGCAGACTGGCAAGCCCGTCAACGTCAACTTCTTCTGCCACACGCCACCGGCGCCCGACGTCACCCGCGAGGCTGGCTGGCGGGCGCGGCTTTCATCCTACTATGCCGAGTTCGACATCGATCCGGCCGCGCCGATCCCCTCATCCAACCGAGCGCCCTTCGACGAGACCTTCTGCGCCATTGTCGAGGAATACCGGCCGGAGGTCGTCAGCTTTCATTTCGGGATGCCGAATGCGGCGCTGGTCGATCGCGTCAAGGCGACCGGCGCCAGGGTTGTGTCCTCCGCGACGACTGTCGCCGAGGCACGCTGGCTGGAGGCGCGCGGCTGCGATGCCATCATCGCGCAGGGCAACGAGGCCGGCGGCCATCGCGGCATCTTCCTCACCGAGGCCATCGGCAGCCAGCCGGGGCTCTTTGCCCTCCTGCCGCAGGTGGTCGATGCGGTCGACGTGCCGGTGATCGCGGCCGGCGGCATCGCGGACGGTCGCGGCATCGCCGCCGCCTTCGCGCTGGGCGCCAGCGCCGTGCAGGTCGGCACCGCCTATCTGTTCACGCCCGAGGCGAAGATCACGCCGATGCACCGCGTGGCGCTGAAGTCGGCGACGGACGACGGCACGGCCCTGACCAATCTCTTCACCGGCAGGCCCGCGCGCGGTCTGATGAACCGGGTCATGCGCGAGGTCGGTCCGATCTCCGCCGATGCACCGGCCTTTCCGACGGCGGGCGGCGCGCTGATGCCTCTCAAGGCCAAGGCGGAGGCCGTGGGAAGCGGCGACTTCTCGTCGCTCTGGTCCGGGCAGTCCGCGGCGCTCGGCCGGGAAATGGGCGCGGGCGAGCTGACGCTGGCATTGTGGGCCGAGGCGCGGGAACGGATTGGAGAGCGCTGAGAACAGGCGCCTTGCATTGCGCAGCCGCTCTGCTCCACCAGTCCTCTACTCGTTTCCCATCGCCGTCTTGGGGAACCGCTGCCTGATGCGCTGCATCAGCATGTCGCGCACCTGCCGGTAGGCGTCGAGCACCTGTTCGCGCGAACCCTGCGCGGTGGTCGGGTCGGGCGTCGGCCAGTACTCGACATCCATGTCGAGCGTGCGGGTGAGGTCGAGCGCCTTGTGGTGCGCATCGGGCGCGAGCGTGACCACGAGGTCGAAGTTCAGGCCCTCCCACTCCTCCAGTTCCTCGATCGTCTTCGGTCGGGTCTTCTGGGTGTCGATGCCGATCTCGTCCATGACCGCGTCGACGAAGGGATCGTGCTCGCCCTTGTGGACGCCCGCGCTCTCGATGAACACGCGGTTGCCGAAGAAGTGCTTCATGATCGCCGCGGCCATGGGCGAGCGCACCTGGTTCATGGTGCAGGCGAACAGCACGGCCTGGGGGTTGCGGCGGCGATCGGAGACCACCTCAGCCCTTCCAGTGCAGAACCGAGATCAGCGTGAACAGTCGTCGCGCCGTGTCGAAGTCGAGGTCGATCTTGTCCTTCAACCGCTCCCTGAGCGTCTCCGAGCCCTCGTTGTGCAGGCCGCGCCGGGCCATGTCGATGGTCTCGATCTGCGCCGGCGTCGCCGTGCGGATGGCGTCGTAATAGCTGTCGCAGATCAGGAAATAGTCCTTCACGATTCGCCGGAACGGGGTCAGCGACAGGATGTGGGTTATGACCTGCCGCCCGTCCTCGTGCTTGACGTCGAGCATCAGCTTGCCGTCGACCAGCGATATGGCGAGCGTGAACGGACCATCCTCGAAACCGACCGGGCAGAAGGAGTTCTCTTCGATCAGGTCGTAGATGGCGATGGCGCGCTCGTGCTCGATATCGGCCGAGGAGCGGCCGATCGAGGCTTCGTCGATGGTGACGGCGACGAGGCGCCTGCCGGTCTTCGGCGCGCTGTTCATGGCATTACCTAACGTTCATGCGGATGGCGACGGAACGCGCATGGGCCTGAAGCCCTTCCGCCTCGCCGAGCGCGATGGCCGCAGGCCCTAGGGCCCGAAGCTGGTCCGGACCGCATTTCAGCAACGACGTGCGCTTCATGTAGTCGAGCACGCCGAGGCCGGAGGAAAACCGCGCCGAGCGGGCGGTCGGCAGGACGTGGTTCGAGCCGCCGACATAGTCGCCGATGGCCTCCGGCGTATGGCCGCCGAGGAAGATCGCGCCGGCATTGCGGATGCGCGCCGCCAGCGGTTCGGGATCGGCGGTGATGATCTCCAGATGCTCGGCCGCGATACGGTCCGCGAGCGCCACGGATTCGGACAGGTCCGCCACCTCGATGATCGCGCCGTAGTCGCGCCAGCTTGCGCCCGCGATATCGGCGCGCGGAAGGGTGGTCAGCTGCCGCGCCACTGCTGCGGCGACAGCGTCGCCGAGCGAGGGATCGTCGGTGATGACCAGCGACTGGGCGGCGGTGTCGTGCTCGGCCTGCGCCAGCAGGTCGGCCGCGATCCAGTCGGGATTGGCCGTGCCGTCGGCGATCACCAGCACCTCCGAGGGGCCGGCGATCATGTCGATGCCGACCGTGCCGAACACCTCGCGCTTGGCCGCGGCGACATAGGCATTGCCGGGCCCCATGATCTTGGCGACGGCGCGGATGGTCTCCGTCCCGTAGGCGAGGGCGTAGATCGCCTGCGCGCCGCCGAT
This sequence comes from Phreatobacter sp., assembly GCF_016793595.1. Lineage (GTDB taxonomy): Bacteria > Pseudomonadota > Alphaproteobacteria > Rhizobiales > Phreatobacteraceae > Phreatobacter. The sequence goes on along the minus strand of NZ_JAEULY010000015.1, from coordinate 49,850 downwards.
CCGGTAGATTTCGTCGACGCCGGCAAGCTCCGCCGCCGCCAGCACCAGCGGGTTCAGGACGCCGCCGGGCGCGGGCACGACCATGACGATGCGCGGACAGCCGGCGACCTTGGCGGGAATGGCGTTCATCAGCACCGATGAGGGATAGGCCGCCGTGCCGCCGGGCACATAGAGGCCCACGGCCTCGATGGCCGTCCAGCGATAGCCGAGCTCGACCCCGAGCGCGTCGGTGAAACGATCGTCCTTCGGCTTCTGGCGCTCGTGATAGGCGCGGATGCGGTCTGCCGCCAGTTTCAGCGCATCGAGCGTGCGGGCGTCGCAGGCCTTCACCGCAGCGGCGATCTCCTCCGCCGAGACCCTCAGGGTCTCGGGTGTCAGCGTCAGGCGGTCGAACTTCGTGGTGAACTCGATCAGGGCGGCATCGCCGCGCGCCCGAACCTCGGTGCCGATGGCCTTGACGACCTGAGTCACCTCCTCGGAGACCTCGCGCTTCATGGCGAGAAGCTCGGCGAAGCGCTCGGGGAAATCGCCGGAACGGGTCGAGAGGCGAAGCGGCATGGCGGTTGTCCTCGTTGGAGGCGAGCCATGCGGGACGGCCTGTCCCTCGTCAAGCCCATGCGGGTTGGCGCATCGTCCGACCCATTCATCCTGACGCTGGAGCATTGGTTCGGCAAGGGCATCCGGGGCAGCGGCGGCCTGCGCGGCCACTGCTTGCCTTGGCGCGGGCGCGCGATCATGGTCCGCGCCCAAGGAGACCAGCATGACCGACGAAGCCGCCAAGACCGCTGCCAGCGCCGCCGCCCTGCCTGGGGCGATGCCCGGCAACATCCCCGAAAATGCCCGCCAGCCCGAGGACTTCAAGCCGGTGGAATGGGGCCGCGAGATCCTCCGGTCGATCCGCACCGGCGCGCTCGGCACGCTCGACCGCAATACCGGCCACCCCGTGACGACGCTCGCCAATGTCGCGACCGACACCGACGGCTCGCCGCTCATCCTGATCTCGAAGCTCGCGAGCCATACGGCCAATCTCGCCGCCGATCCGCGCGCCTCCATCCTGCTGGCGCGCCTCGGCAAGGGCGACCCGCAGGCCCATCCGCGCCTCACCGTGCTCGGCACCTTCGCGCGGGTCGAGGACGATGCCGAGCGCACGCGGCTGAAGGCGCGCTTCCTTGCGCGCCACCCGAAGGCGCAGATCTACATCGACTTCCCAGACTTCGGCATCTTCCGCATGGCGGTGGCCTCGGCCCACCTCAACGGCGGCTTCGCCCGCGCGGCTGACCTTGCCGGTTCCGATCTCCTGATCGATGTCGCCGACGCCGAGGGCTTGATCGCGTCCGAAGCGAGCGCCATCGCGCATATGAACGAGGATCATGCCGACGCCGTGTCCGTCTACGCGACCGTTCTCGCGAAAGAAGAGCCGGGGCCGTGGCGCATGACCGGCGCCGACCCGGAAGGCTTCGACCTTGCGGCTGGCGACCGCGCCGCGCGCATCCTCTTTCCCAATCGCGTGACATCGGGGGAGATGCTGCACAAGACGCTGGTGCAGATGGTGCGCGAGGCGCGGGCGAGGGCGGCCTGAACCTGGTGGCGTGAATCTGGCGGTCTGATTATCCCGCCAGATAGCCGCCCAGCACTTGCGCGGCGATGTCCTCGGCCAGCCGCTCGCGATGCGCGCGCGTCTCGCCCGGCTGCGGCGAGTACCAGATCGCCACCCAGTTGAGCGCGCCGAGCACCGTGCGCATGGCGAGCGAGGGATCGAGCGGTCCGAGCGAGCCGTCGGCATTGCCCTCGGCGAACAGCCGCCGGAACACGTCCTCGTAGGACCGGCGTATGTCCATCAGTTCCTCCAGCACGGCCTTGTGCACGCCGGCATTGCCGAAGCGGTAGAGGTCGGCGCCAAGCGTCAGCGAACGCTGGAAGGTCTGCGTCTCCATCATCGAGAGGACGTGAATGCGCGAAACCCGCTCGAGCCGCTCGGCGGCGCTGCCGCCGCCTTCCTCGGCTGCCGCCGCGCCATTCACGAGGATCGCCATGGCGCGGCGGTAGACCTCGAAGAACAGTTCCGGTTTCGAGCGGAAATGGTGATAGACGCGCCCCTTCGTGGCCCCGAGCGCCTCGGCGACATCGTCCATCGACGTCGCCTCGTAGCCGCGCCGCATGAAACATTCGGCCGCCGCCGCGAGAACCTCCTCGCGGCGGTCCATCGACGCGGCATCGCTGATAGCCGTCGCGGCCATGTCAGTCGGCATCCGGCAGCGGATGGTCGGCGAACTGCTTGCGCAGCGTCAGTTTCGAGATCTTGCCGGTGGCGGTCAGCGGCAATTGCTCGACGAAGACGATGTCGTCGGGCAGCTGCCATTTGGCGATGGCCTTTTCCAGCGTCGCCATCACCTCCTCCGGCTTCGGATCGGCGCCGGCGGCTTTCACCGCGATCATCAGGGGCCGTTCCTGCCATTTCGGGTGCGGCACGCCGATCACGGCGCAGGCCGCGATGCCCGGATGCGCCATGGCGGCATTCTCGACATCGATGGAGGAAATCCACTCGCCGCCGGATTTCACGAGATCCTTGGTGCGGTCGACGATGATCAGGTAGCCGTCCGGGGTGATCTTCGCGACGTCGCCCGTGCCGAACCAGCCCTCGGCGTCGAAGGCGCGGGCGCTGGCATCGGCGTTCTCGTAATAGCCGGAGATGATGCCAGGGCCGCGCACGAACAGTTCGCCCGAGGCCTCGCCGTCATGGGGCAGGCGGTGGCCGGCTTCGTCGACGATCTTCAGCTCGACGCCGAACATGCGCCGGCCCTGCCGGCCCTTCAGGTCGATGCGCTCCTGCAGGGGCTTGCCGCGATCCTTGGTGGCGAGCACGCCGAGCGTGCCGACCGGACTCATCTCGGTCATGCCCCAGCCGTGGATGACGCCGACATCCATGGTCTCGAAGGCCTCGATCATGGCGCGCGGCGCGGCCGAGCCGCCGATGATCACCTCGCCGAGCATGGACGGTTTGCGGCCGCGCTTCTGGATCTCCTGCAGCAGGCCCATCCAGACGGTCGGCACGCCCCAGGACGAGAACACCTTCTCGTTCTCCAGCAGGTCGTAGAGGTTCGGTCCGTCGAGCTTGACGCCGGGCATGATCAGGTTGAGCCCGACGATCGGCGCCGTATAGGGCAGACCCCAGGCATTGACGTGGAACAGCGGTACGACTGGCAGCACGGTGCGGCCAGTCTTCAGGCTCTCCATGCCGGCGGTCAGCGTGAACAGCGCATGCAGCATGACCGAGCGCTGCGAATAGAGCGCGCCCTTGGGCTCGCCGGTCGTGCCCGACGTGTAGCAGAGCGAGACACCGGCATTCTCGTCGATCTTCGGCCAGGCATAGGCCGTCGGTTGACCGGCCAGCAGGTCCTCGTAGGCGTGGATGCCCTCGAGCCCTTCGCCGGTCGGCAGATGCGCCTTGTCGCATAGGGCGACGTAGACCATGTCCTTCGGCCAGTGCGCCCGCATCTTCGCGATGAGGGGTGCGAGGTTGATGTCGAAGAACAGCACCCGGTCCTTCGCGTGGTTGACGATGTAGACGAGCTGCTCCGGGAACAGGCGCGGATTGATCGTGTGGCACACCGCGCCGATGCCGCCGATGGCATAGTAGAGCTCGAAATGGCGGTAGCCGTTCCAGGCGAGCGTGGCGACGCGGTCGCCCTCCTTCACGCCGAGCGCCTTCAGGGCGTGTGAGAGCTGCGCGACGCGCGGCAGCGTCTCGGCATAGGTCGTGCGGTGCGTGCCGCCCTCAATCGTCGCCGAGACGATCGCGCCGTCAGGGTGCATCTCGGCGCCATATTCCAGGGCCGCCGAGACGTTCAGCGGCGTATCCATCATCAGACCGCGCAGCATGGCGGCATCCTCCCGAAATCATGCGCCTTGGGTGGCGCTTTCTCATTGGCTTTACGGTGCCCCGGACGTTCCTGCCCATCGGCCGGAAGACGGACGCCGAAAATGGCGCGATCCCGGACATGGGGGCTCGACAACGGCCGGGGGGCCGAACATACTCTTGAGTATGTCCCTGTGTCTGAAGGGACGTCAACGAACGAAATGCGGCCGGCCATCGAAATGCCGGCGATCTGGGAGGATGCCGATGGACGCGCTGGAGGCCTTCCGGCGGGACACCCGTGCATGGCTCGATGCCAATTGTCCGGCCGAAATGCGCGTGCCCGTGCGTGGCGACGAGGACATCTGCTGGGGCGGCCGCAACTGGGTGTTCAAGTCCGATGCCCAGAAGGTCTGGATGGAGCGGATGGCCGCGCGCGGCTGGACCGTGCCCGCCTGGCCCAAGGCCTATGGAGGCGGCGGCCTCTCCCACGAGGAGGTCAAGGTTCTCAAGGAGGAGATGGCGCGCATCAAGGCGCGCTCGCCGCTGGAGAGCTTCGGCATCTGGATGCTCGGCCCGGCGCTGTTGGCCTTCGGCTCCGAGGAGCAGAAAAAAGAGCATCTGCCGCGCATCGCGCGCGGCGAGGTCCGCTGGTGCCAGGGCTATTCCGAGCCCAATGCCGGCTCCGATCTTGCCTCCCTTCAGACTCGCGCCGACGATGCCGGCGACCATTTCGCCGTTACCGGTTCGAAGATCTGGACGAGCTATGCCGACAAGGCCGACATGATCTTTTGCCTGGTGCGCACGGATTTCTCCGCGCCCAAGCATCTCGGCATCTCCTTCATCCTGTTCGACATGACCTGGCCGGGCGTCTCGACCAAGCCGATCATGCTGATCTCCGGCAAGTCGCCGTTCTGCGAGACCTTCTTCGACGGCGTGAAGGTGCCGAAGGCGAACCTCGTCGGCACGCTCAACCGCGGCTGGGACATCGCCAAGTACCTGCTGACCCACGAGCGCGAGATGATCGGCGGCGGGGGCGGCGGACTGCTCGGCGGCCGTTCGCCCGGACAACTCGCCGCGAGCGAGATCGGCACGGACGAGGCGGGCCGGCTGGCCGATGCCTTCCTGCGCGCGGACGCCGCGCGCGCGGAGGTCGACGCGCTGGCCTTCGCCTCCACCATGGCCCGCTACAAGGACGAGGCGGCATCCGGCGGCAAGGGCGTCGGCGACAAGTCCTCGGTGCTCAAATATTACGGCACGGAGCTCAACAAGCGGCGTTACGAGCTGATGATGCGCGCCGCCGGTTCGTCCGGCCTCGAATGGGAGGGCGCGCGCACCAATGACGGCGAGCTGGCGCGCGGCTGGCTGCGCACCAAGGCCAATTCGATCGAGGGCGGCACGTCGGAGGTGATGCTCGACATCGTCGCCAAGCGCCTCCTACAACTGCCGTCCGCGTGAGGCCGCCATGCTGGTTCTGAACGACGATCAGACGATGCTCCAGGACGCCGCCAGGGGCTTCGTCCAGGAGAAGGCGCCGGTGGCGGCGCTGCGCAAGATTCGCGACGGGAAGGTCGCCGATGGCTTCGACCGCGACCTGTGGCGCCAGATGGCCGAGATGGGCTGGACCGGCGTGCTCGTGCCGGAGGACCAGGGCGGTCTTGGCTTCGGTTTCGTCGGTGCCGGCGTCATCTGCGAGGAAATGGGTCGCACGCTCACCGCCTCGCCGTTCCTGTCCACGGCGATGATGGCGGCGACGGCGCTTTCGCGCGCGGGCACGCCCGCGCAGAAGCAGCGATGGCTCCCCGCCATCGTCGCGGGCGAGGCGATCATCGCGACCGCCATCGACGAGGGCCGCCGCCACGATCCCGCCGGCACCGCGATGACGGCCGAGCGCTCCGGCAATGGCTTCAAACTGTCGGGCAAGAAGACCTATGTGGTCGACGGCCACGCCGCCGACGCGATCCTCGTCGCGGCGCGCACGGGTGGCGCGGCCGGGGAGAAGGGCGGCCTCAGTCTGTTCCTGGTCGATCCCAAGGCCAGCGGACTTGCCACCGAACGGCTGTCGACCCTGGACTCCCGCGGTGCAGCAGAACTGGCCTTTGACGGCGTCCAGGTAACGTCCGACGATGTGATCGGCGAGGTCGATGACGGTTTCGCTCTTCTGGAGATCGTGCTTGGCGCGGGCCGCGCGGGCCTCGCGGCGGAACTCTCCGGCAACGCGCAGGAGAGCTTTGCTCGCACGGTAGACTACCTCAAGGAGCGCAAGCAGTTCGGCCGCACCATCGGCGCCTTCCAGGCGCTGCAGCACCGCGCCGCGCATCTGTTCTGCGAGGTCGAGCTGGCGAGGTCCGCCGTGCTGTCGGCCCTGCAGGCGCTCGACGCGGATGCGGACAAGGCCTCGCTCGCCGTTTCCGTCGCCAAGTCCAAGGCCTCGTCCGTCGCGCGGCTCGCGAGCCAGGAGGCGGTGCAGATGCACGGCGGCATCGGCATGACCGACGCCATCGACATCGGCCTGTTCATGAAGCGGATGCAGGTGGCCTCGTCGCTCTACGGCGATGCCGATTTCCACGCCGACCGCGTCGCGCTGGCGCGCGGCTTCTGATCGAAGAACCGGAGTTTTTCACCCATGGCGACCGTTACCATCGAGGAACTGGCTGGCAAGGTCGGGCAGGAGATCGGCCTATCGAAATGGATCGACATTCCGCAATCGGCCATCGACGCCTTCGCCGACATCACCCACGACCACCAGTTCATCCACATCGACCCGGTGAAGGCGAAGGCGACGCCGTTCGGCGGCACCATCGCCCACGGCTTCCTCACCGTCTCCATGCTCTCGGCGATGGCCTATGACGCGCTGCCCGAGATCGCCAATCGCGTCATGGGCGTGAACTACGGCTTCGACAAGCTGCGCATGGTCTCGCCGGTGCGCTCTGGCGCGAAGATTCGCGGCCGCTTCGTGCTGAAGGCGCTCGATTCCAAGAGCCCCAAGCAGCACCAGACCACCTACACCGTGACCGTCGAGATCGAGGGGTCGGACAAGCCGGCGCTCGTCGCCGACTGGATCACCCTGTCCTATCTCGCTTGAGGGTATCAGCATGAGCATTCGTTTCGACGGGCGCGTCGCCATCGTCACCGGGGCCGGTAACGGCCTTGGCCGTTCGCATGCCCTGGGCCTCGCCGAGCGCGGCGCCAAGGTCGTGATCGTCGATTTCGGCGGCGCCCGCGACGGCACCGGCGGCTCCTCCGAAGCCGCCGAGAAGGTGGTCGCCGAGATCAAGGCGAAGGGCGGCGAGGCCATCGCGCACGGCGCGAACGTCGTCGATGTCGCCCAGGTGCAGGACATGGTGAAGAAGACCATGGACGCCTTCGGCCGGATCGACATCCTGATCAACAATGCCGGCATTCTGCGCGACAAGACCTTCACCAAGATGGAGCTCGCCGACTTCGAGGCCGTGGTGGACGTGCATCTGATGGGCACGGTGAACTGCACCAAGGCGGTCTGGGACATCATGCGCGCCCAGAACTATGGCCGCATCGTTTTCACGTCGTCGTCCTCGGGCCTCTACGGCAATTTCGGCCAGTCCAACTACGGTGCCGCCAAGGCCGCCATGGTCGGCCTGATGAACGTGCTGCATCAGGAGGGCGCGAAGAACGACATCCGCGTCAACACGCTGGCGCCCACCGCCGCGACGCGCATGACGGAAGAGCTGCTGCCGCCGGAATCGCTGAAGCTGCTGACGCCGGAATCGATCACCCCCGGCGTGCTTTTCCTCGTCAGCGAGAAGGGACCGTCGCGCACGATCCTGTGCGCGGGCGCGGGCGCGTTCGCGCGAACGATCATCTACGAAACCGACGGCATCTGGCTCGACGAAGCCGAGCGCACGCCGGAAACCATCGCCGCCCGCTTCGACGACATCTCGAATCCGGACGGCCAGAAGGCGCTGCAGGGCGCCTTCGAGCAGACCACCAAATTCGCCATGAAGGCCGCAGCGGCGAAGGGCGTCACCCTTCCGCCCCGCGGCTGAACATCAGGATCACGAAGGAGAACAGCCATGCGTGAAGCCGTCATCGTTTCCACCGCCCGCACGGGCCTTGCCAAATCGTTCCGCGGTGCGCTGAACAACACCCATGGCGCGGCCATGGGCGGGCATGCCACCAAACACGCCATCCAGCGCGCCAAGATCGACCCGGCCGAGGTCGAGGACGTCATCGTCGGCTGCGCCAATCCGGAAGGCGCGACCGGCTCCAACATCGCGCGCCAGATCGCGATCTCGGCGGGCTGCCCCGTCTCCGTCTCGGGCCTCACCATCAATCGTTTCTGCTCGTCGGGCCTGCAGACGATCGCCACCGCCTCGCAGCGGATCCTTGCCGGCGAGGGCGACATCTACGCGGCAGGCGGCGTCGAATCGATCTCGCTCGTGCAGGGCACGATGAACAAGTCGAACCTGATCGATCCGTGGCTGAAGGCGCACAAGCCGGCGATCTACATGTCGATGCTGGAAACCGCCGAGACGGTCGCCAAGCGCTACGGCATTTCGCGCCAGCTCCAGGACGAATACGGCGTCGAGAGCCAGCGCCGCGCGGCGGCCGCCCGTCAGGGCCGCAAGTTTGACGACGAGATCGTGCCCTTCACCACCTCCATGACCAAGTTCGAGATGAACGACAAGAAGGAGGTCGTGCGCACCTGGCAGGAGGAGGTCACCCTCAACGAGGACGAGGGCATCCGCGCCGACACGACCTACGAGGGCGTGTCCAAGATCCGTCCCGCCCTCGAGGGCGGCGTGATCTCGGCCGGCAATGCCAGCCAGTTCTCGGACGGCGCCTCGATGGCGATCGTCATGGACTCGAAGCTCGCTGAACAGCGCAACCTCAATCCGCTGGGCATCTTCAAGGGCTTCGCGGTCGCCGGCTGCGAGCCTGACGAGATGGGCATCGGCCCGGTCTACGCCGTGCCGAAGCTCCTGAAGCGCGCCGGCCTGAAGGTCGAGGACATCGATCTCTGGGAGCTGAACGAGGCCTTCGCCGTGCAGGTGATCTATTCGCGCGACAAGCTCGGCATCCCGAATGACCGGCTGAACGTCAATGGCGGCGCCATCGCCGTCGGCCACCCCTACGGCGTCTCGGGTGCCCGCCTCGTCGGCCACGCGCTCATCGAGGGCAAGCGCCGCGGCGCGAAGAACGTGGTTGTGACAATGTGTATCGGTGGCGGCATGGGTGCTGCCGGCTTGTTCGAGGTCGTCTGACCTGTTTGACTGATGAGACGGGCGGTCGCCAAAGGCGGCCGCCGGCCCAATTCGATGAGAGCCGCGCGAAGCGGCCGATCGCTAGAGGAAGCACCCGCGGCCGACGAGGCGCCTCATCGCAGGCGCGGCCGCCCGTTTGAGGAGGACTACATGACCCGTATCGACCGCCGCCAGTTCGTCGGCTCCGCCCTGGCCGCCACGGCGCTCACCGGCATGCCCGCGCTCGCGCAGGGCGAGCCGATCCGCATCGCCTATATCGATCCGCTCTCCGGCCCCTTCGCCAATGTCGGCGACAACGGCCTGAAGCAGTTCCAGTTCGAGGCCGCCCGCATCAATGCCAGCGGCGGCATCAACGGCCGCAAGATGGAAGTAGTCGGCTTCGACAACAAGACCAATCCGAAGGAAGCCATCGTCCAGCTGGAAAAGGCCATCGACCAGGGCTTCCGGTTCGTCAGCCAGGGCAACGGCTCGTCGGTCGCCGCCGCCATCATCGAGGCGGTCGAGAAGCACAACGAGCGCAATCCGAACCAGTCGATGCTGTATCTGAACTATGCGGCGGTCGACCCGGCCTTCACCAACGACAAGTGCTCGTTCTGGCACTTCCGCTTCGACGCCGACGCCGACATGAAGATGGCGGCGATGACCGACTATCTCAAAGGTCTCACCAACATCAAGAAGATCTACGTCATCGGCCAGGACTACTCGTTCGGCAAGGCTGTCGCCGATTCCGCGGTGGCCATGCTGAAGGTCAAGCGCCCGGACATCGAGATCGTCGGCAACGAGCTGCACCCGCTCGGCCGCGTCCGCGACTTCGTGCCCTACATCACCAAGATGCGCGCGGCGGGCGCGCAGGCGGTGATCACTGGCAACTGGGGCACCGACATGACGCTGCTGATCAAGGCGGCGTCCGACACGGGCTTCAACGTGCCGTTCCTCACCTATTACGGCGGCGGTCTCGGCGCGCCGACGGCGATGGGCAAGTCGGCCGTCGGCCTCGTCAAGCAGATCACCGAGTGGCATGCCAATATCGAGAATATCGGTATGGACCAGGTGGTCACGGACTTCAAGAAGCTCCACAATCTCGACTACTATTACTTCCGCGTGAAGGTCATGTTCGACATGCTCGCGGCGGCGATGAAGAAGGCGAACTCGGCCGATCCGAAGGCCGTGGCGCTGGCGCTCGAGGGACTCGAGATCGAGACGCCCACCGGCAAGGCCTTCATGCAGAAGGAAAACCACCAGCTGATCCAGCCGCTCTACATTTCGACCTTCGCCGAGAACGTGAAGTTCGACCTGGAGAATACCGGGTTCGGCTTCAAGACCGACGTCAAGATCGAGGCGCAGGCGACCATCACCCCGACGACCTGCCGGATGCAGCGCCCCGCGGCCTGATCCACGCCCGTCGCGTCCAAGGCCGGGGCGTCCTCGCGTCCCGGCCGGTTTCGCCATACCCGGCCGAGGGTTTCCCGCGCCATCCTGACCGGAGCTTCTCCGCATGGAGACGATCGTCTTTTCGACCCTTAACGGGGTGCTTTACGGCCTCCTGCTCTTCATGCTGTCGAGCGGGCTGACGCTGATCTTCTCCATGATGGGCGTGCTGAACTTCGCCCATGCCAGTTTTTACATGCTCGGCGCCTATTTCGCTTATGCGATCGGGGCCACGACCGGCTTCTGGGTCGCGATGTTCCTCGCGCCGATCCTGGTCGCGGGCATCGGCGCGGTGGTCGAGCGCTACGGCTTGCGGAACGTCCACAGGCACGGCCACGTCGCCGAGCTCCTGTTCACCTTCGGCATCGCCTTCCTGATCGAGGAGATCGTCAAGCTGATCTGGGGCCGCAACCCGGTTCCCTACTCGCCGCCGGCCGTGCTGCAGCAGCCGCTGTTCACGCTGTGGGGCACGCAATATCCCTCGTTCCGCGTGTTCATGATGATCGTCGCGGTGCTGATGTTCATCGCGCTCTGGCTGATGCTGAAGAAGACGCGCATCGGCCTCATCGTGCAGGCCGCGCTGACCCATCCGCACATGGTCGGCCATCTCGGCCACAACGTGCCGCTGGTCTTCATGGGCGTCTTCGCGGTGGGCTGCGGCATGGCGGCGCTGGCGGGCGTCATCGGCGGCGCGCTGCTGGTCACCGACCCGGCCATGGCGCTCACCCTCGGCCCCATCGTCTTCGTGGTCGTGGTGGTCGGCGGCATGGGGTCGCTCGGCGGCGCCTTCCTCGCCTCGATCCTGATCGGGCTCATCCAGACCTTCGCGGTGGCTGTCGATGCCTCGCTGTCCGACCTGCTCGCGAGGTTCGGCGTCATGGTGTCCAACCGTTCCGACCTCGGCCGCATCACGCTGGCGCAGGTGGCGCCCATGCTGCCCTTCCTGCTGCTGGTCCTTGTCCTGATCTTCCGGCCGCGCGGCCTGATGGGAGCGCGTGAATCATGAGCCGGACCTCGACACTCCGCACCCTGGCGGTCTGGGTCGCCTTCGCCGCGATCCTCCTCGCCCTGCCGATGGTGTTCACCTCGCGGACCTCGCTCACCGTGATGAACGTCATGGGCATCTGGGTGGTTTTCGCGCTCGCCTACAACATGCTGCTCGGGCAGTCCGGCATGCTGTCCTTCGGTCATGCCGTCTATTTCGGTCTCGGCGGCTATGCGGCGATCCACCTCGTCGTCGCCATCAAGGCGCAGCGGCTGGGCATCCCGGTCTTCGCCGTGCCGCTGGTCGGCTTCATGGCCGGCATGGCGGCGGGCGCTGTCATCGGCTGGTTCTCCTGCCGCCGCTCCGGCACGCCCTTCGCGATGATCTCGCTCGGCATCGGCGAACTGGTCGCCGCCGCCGGCTTCATGTTCGTCTCCGTCTTCGGCGGCGAGGAAGGCATTTCCGGCGATCGCTCGGCCGGCCCGCGCATCTTCGGTCTCACGCTCGGGCCGCAGATCCACGTGTTCTACTTCATCGCCTTCTGGATGTTCGTCTCGACGCTGGCCATGTGGGCCTTCACCAAGACGCCGCTCGGGCGCCTCGCCAATGCGGTGCGCGACAATCCCGACCGCGTCGCCTTCATCGGTTACGACCCCCAGCGCATCCGCTTCCTGGTCTTCCTGATCTCGGGCGGTTTCGCGGGCCTTGCGGGGGCGCTGTCGGCGGTCAATTTCGAGATCATCAATCCCGAGACGCTGGGCGCCCAGGGCTCGGGCGCCGTGCTGCTGATGACCTTCATCGGCGGCGCCGGCGTGTTCTACGGTCCGATCATCGGCGCGGCGATCATCACCTTCATGCAGTCCATGCTCTCCGACTTCACCAAGGTCTGGCAGCTCTATCTCGGTCTGCTCTTCGTGGTGATGGTGCTCTTCGCGCCGTTCGGCATCGGCGGCATCGTCGCGCGCATTCTCGGCGCGGTGAAGCGCGGCGAACTCGCCGAGAAACTGCCCGGCTGGCTGCTCGGCACCCTCGGCGGACTGACGACCTTCTTCGGCGCCGTGATGGTGATCGAAATGGCCTACCGTATCCGCGAGGGTGGCCGGCCATTCCGCGCCTTCGGCCGCGACTTCGTCCATACCAGCCCGCTCAACTGGGTGCTGGCCGGCATCATCGTGGCGGCGGGCATCGCCATCGTGACCGTCGCGGTGCGCTGGCGGCAACGCGGCACGCTCGGCGCGGCCCTGCGCTTCCGGGAGGTCGCGCCATGAGCGCTCTGGTCCTGACCAATGTCGTCAAGAACTTCGGCGCGGCGCAGATCATCCGCGACGTCTCGCTGGAGGTTCCCGCCGGCGAGCGTCACGCCATCATCGGGCCGAACGGGGCCGGCAAGTCGACCCTGTTCAACCTGATTTCAGGCGCCTTCCCGCCGACCTCGGGGGAGATTCTCGTCAACGGCCAGAAGGCCAGCGGCGCGCCGCCGTTCCAGATCAACCGGAGCGGTCTGTCGCGCTCGTTCCAGGTGACCAACATCTTCCACAACATGAGCGTCTACGAGAACGTGCGCTGCGCGACCCTCTGGGCGCTCGGCCACCGCTACGTCTTCTGGCGCTTCATTTCCGGCATGAAGGATGTCGAGCAGCGGACCGAGGAGATTCTCGACCTGATCGGGCTCTCGGCCGTGCGCGAGACCCCGGCGGGCCTGCTCTCCTATGCCGACCAGCGCGCGCTGGAGATCGGCGTGACCATCGCCGGCGGCGCCAAGGTCATCCTGCTGGACGAGCCGACGGCGGGCATGAGCCACCACGAGACGGAGCGGGCCGTGGCGCTGATCCGCAAGGTCACCGAAGGGCGCACGCTGGTCATCGTCGAGCACGACATGAGCGTGGTCTTCGGCCTCGCCGACCGCATCTCGGTGCTGGTCTACGGCCAGATCATCGCGTCCGGCACGCCGGCCGAGATCCGCGCCAACAAGAAGGTCAAGGAAGCCTATCTCGGCGAGGAGGCCGCCTGATGCTCGAGGTTTCGGGTCTCAACGCCTATTACGGCAAGAGCCACATCCTGCAGGGCGTCGACATCCACGTCGATGCCGGCGAGGTGGTCAGCCTGATCGGTCGCAACGGCGTCGGCCGCTCCACCACGGTCAAGGCCATCATGGGCGAGGTGCCGCCGCACGGAACGATCCGCTTCAAGGGCCGCGACATCGCTGGCCTGCCGAGCCACCGCATCGCCCGTCTCGGCATCGGCTACGTGCCGGAGCACCGCGACATCTTTCCGGACCTGACCGTCCGGCAGAACCTCATGCTCGGCATGAAGGACGCGAAGAAGGAAGGGCGCTGGACCATCCAGGGCTCGCTCGACATGTTCCCCAACCTCGCGGCCCGCGCCGACGCGCCCGCCGGCGTGCTGTCCGGCGGCGAGAAGCAGATGCTCACCATGTGCCGCACCATGATGGGCGACCCCGACCTCGTCATGATCGACGAGCCGACGGAGGGGCTCGCGCCGCTGATCGTGCGTCAGGTCGGCGAGCTGATCTCGGAGATCGCCCGGCGCGGCGTCGCCATCCTGCTGGTCGAGCAGAAGCTCTCCATCGCCCTCGACATCTCGCACCGCGTCTATGTCATGGGCCACGGTCGCATCGTGTTCGAGGGCACCCCGGCGGAGCTCAAGGCCAATGAAACCGTCCGCAAGGAGTGGCTGGAAGTGTAACCGCACTCGTCCGTCCGGCGGACGGGACGCGGGCATGGCGGGCGTGCGACATTCTCCAGCCGAGGCGCATCGCCCTGCGTGGTGCGCCGGTTGCAGTTCGCCGCCCTCGCGAGGGCGCCTTTCGATCCGGAGTTGAGACCTTGGCTTCGCCCGCAGCCCAGCCCGCCATGACGATCGACGAAGCCGCGCTCGGCGCCTATCTCGAGGCCCACTGGCCGGGCTTCAAGGGCCCGGTCAAGGCCGAGAAGTTCGCCGGCGGCCAGTCGAATCCCACGTTCATGCTGACCCATGCCGGCGGCAAGGCCGTGCTCCGCAAGAAGCCGCCGGGGCAGCTCCTGAAGTCGGCCCACGCGGTTGATCGCGAGTACCGGGTCATGAAGGCGCTCGATGGCACTGGCGTTCCGGTCCCGGCCATGCATGCCTTGTGCGAGGACGAGAGCGTCATCGGCACCGCCTTCTACGTGATGGAATTCGTCGATGGCCGCATCATCTGGGACCCGGCCGTGCCGGAGGTCTCGAATGAGCACCGCGCCGGCATCTACGACGCCATGAACGCCGCCCTCGCCGCCCTGCACATGGTCGATCCCGCCAAGGTCGGGCTCGCCGATTTCGGCCGCCCCGGCAACTATTTCGCGCGGCAGCTCTCGCGCTGGGCCGAACAGTATCGCGCCTCGGAGACCGAGGATCACCCGGACATCAACCGCACCATTGTCTGGCTGGAGCAGAACCTTCCCGCCGACGATGGCCGCTCGTCGCTGGTCCACGGCGACTATCGCATCGACAACATGATCTTCGCCCATGACGAGCCGAGGCTGCTCGCCATTCTCGACTGGGAGCTCTCCACCATCGGGCATCCCTTCGCCGATATCGCCTATCAGTGCATGCACTGGCGCCTGCCGCACGAAGGGTCGTTCCGGGGGCTCGCCGGCATCGACCGCAAGGCCGTCGGCATTCCGACCGAGGCGGAATATGTCGCCCGCTACTGCCAGCGCACCGGCCTCGACGGCATCCCCAACTGGGGCTTCTATCTCGCCTTCTCGCTGTTCCGCATGGCGGCGATCCTGCAGGGCGTGCTGAAACGGGCGCTCACCGGCAATGCCTCCAACCCTGAGCGCGCGCTCAAGGTGAAGGACAACATCCCGATCCTCGGCCGCATGGCCGTCGATGTGATCGACAGGGAAGTGAAATGACCGCCATGCGACGCTATGCCGGCAAGACCGTCCTGATCACGGGCGCGGCCAGCGGCTTCGGCCGCCGCGCGGCGGAGCGTTTCGCCGCCGAGGGCGCGAACCTCGTGCTCGGCGACATTCAGGCGGAAGCGCTGGCCGAGACGAAGCGGCGCGCCGAGGCGATCGGCGCGAAGGCCGTGGCGCAGGTGACGAATGTCGCGCACGGGCCGGCGGTGCAGCTGCTCGTCCAGGCGGCGGTCGATGCCTTCGGCGGTCTCGACGTCGCGCTCAACAATGCCGGCGTCGCCCACGGCACGATGAAGCTCGTCGATACCGACGAAGCCGTGATGCGGCGGATGTTCGACATCAACGTCATGGGCGTCTTCCACGGCATGAAGGCGCAGATTCCGGTCATGGAGCGGCACGGCGGCGGGGTGATCCTCAACACCGCTTCGGTGGCCGGCGTCACCGGCGCGCCGCTGCTGGCCGCCTATGCGGCGGCGAAGCACGCGGTCATCGGCCTGACCAAGACCACGGCGGCCGAGGTCGCGCGCAAGTCCATCCGCGTCAATGCCATCTGTCCGGCCTTCGCCGAGACTCCCATGCTGACCGAAAGCCTGATGCAGGACGGGCGCACGCAGGAGGAGATGGTCGGCCGCCTGGTCCAGACCATGCCCATGCGCCGCCCCGGCACGGCCGACGAGATCGTCCAGGCCATGCTATGGATCTGCTCGCCCGAAAATTCGTTCATGACGGGGCATGCCCTCGTCGTCGATGGTGGTTTGACGGCACTCTGATCGCCGGCTGACGGAGCCCGCGGCACTCCCGGAACAGTGGGGTGGAATGACGGTCGAATTCATCCTGCTGGTCGGCATCGGCTTCTTCGCGCAGCTCGTCGACGGCGCGCTGGGCATGGCTTTCGGCCTGATCGCCACCAGCGCCATGCTTTCGCTCGGACTGCCGCCGGCGCAGGCCAGCGCCACGACCCATACCGCGGAAGTCGCGACGACCGCGGTATCCGGCCTGTCGCACCTCTACCACCGCAACATCGACGGCCGGCTGTTCCTGACGCTCGGCATTGCCGGCGTCGTCGGTGGCGTTGTGGGCGCCTGGGTGCTCTCCAACGTCAACGGCAAGGCGATCCTGCCCTTCGTCTCGGCCTATCTGCTGGCCGTGGGCATCCTGATCCTCGTCAAGGCGGCGCGCCTGTCCCGCCCGCGCGAGGATGCGCCGGCCGCCTTCACGGCGCCTCTCGGCATTGTCGGCGGCTTCCTCGACGCCGTGGGCGGTGGCGGCTGGGGGCCGATGGTGACGTCGACGCTGATCGGATCGGGCCATGCGCCGCGCAAGGTGATCGGCTCGGTCAATGCCGCCGAGTTCTTCGTGACGATCGCGGTTTCGACGACGTTCTTCGTCGAACTCGGCATCGCCCATGTCCAGCATATCGCCGCACTGGTGATTGGCGGCGTCCTGGCGGCCCCGCTCGGCGGCTATCTCGTCCGCCACCTGAAGCCGCACCTGCTGATGGGCGTTGTCGGTTTGCTGGTCAGCGGGCTGGCGCTCTACCAGCTGGTGCGCGCGCTCAGTTGACCGTGCGGTTGGCGTGCGGGCTGTCGAGCGAGAAGGCCGGAATCTCCGCCTGGAAGCTCTCGTTGCGCTCGGTGACCATCAGGTAGTGACCGACCATGATCCCGGTCGGCGTCGTCAGCGGGCAGCCGGACGTGTATTCGAACGCCGCCCCCGATTCGATGACGGGCTGCTCGCCGACCACGCCGGGGCCGCGCACCTCGTGAACCTTGCCGTGCTCGTCGGTGATCTGCCAGTAGCGCGCCCGCAATTGCACGCGCTCGCCCGACAGGTTGAGAATCTCGACGCGGTAGGCCCAGAAATACTGGCTTTCGTCCGGCTCCGAGCGCTCGGGCAGATATTCCGGCGTGACCGTGACCTGGATGCCCCGCGTGACGGCGCGATACATGGCGGCTCTCTCTGGCAGCCATTCCGGCCGCTGCTTGGCGAAAGCTTCGGATCACAGGCTTGCGGAGGCGATCCCGCCTGTCAACCGCGCGACGTGTCAGGCGTCCAGCGGCGGGAAGAGATGCGCGCCGTCGGCGCCGAGGGCGAGCGGCCTGGTCCACCGCACCGCGCTCATCGGCAGGTCGCCATAGAGATGGGGGAACAGCGCCCCGCCGCGCGATGGCTCCCACTTCAGCGCCGCACCGAGCGCCGCCGCATCGACGGCGACGAGGAGCAGGTCCTTCTGGCCGGCAAAGTGCTTCGCGGCGGTCTCGCGCACCTGCGCGGCTGTCGAGAAATGGATGTAGCCGTCGGCGAGATCGACCGGAGCGCCGGTGAAGATGCCGGCGGCCTCGGCCTGCCGCCACGCGGCGAGCGGGGATATTTTGTAGATTGTCGCAGACATGGCATTCACCGTTTCCGCGTCAGGCTTTGGCCTCGCCGCGCCGGCGATGCAAGGGCTGGCCGAAAACGCCCCGCCCGGGGCAGCGTATATTCCGATTGACATCGACGTGAAAGGGCAATAATCCTACAATCGGATGGTCTTCCTGAATTCTGACTGCGCCGTGGCGTGGAAGACACGCATCACCGGCCACGCGATCGGGAGTTTGCCATGTTTTCGCATGCCGATATCTGGGCGGCGATCGACCGGCTGGCCGAGACCAACGGCCTGTCGGCCTCGGGCCTTGCCAAGCGCGCCGGGCTGGACGCCACCACCTTCAACAAGTCGAAGCGCGTGATGCTGGACGGGCGCGAGCGGTGGCCTTCCACCGAATCCGTCGCGAAGGTCCTCAACGCTACCTCCACCAGCTTCGGCGAATTCGTCTCGCTCGTCGGAGGCTCCAGGATGAGCACCAGGCCGCTGCCCATTCTCGGCTTCGCGCAGGCCGGCGCGGGCGGCTATTTCGATGCGGGCGGCCTTCCGGCCGGCAACGGCTGGGACGAGGTGTCCTTTCCCGACGTTCCCGACGAGGCGATCTACGCGCTGGAAATCCAGGGGGATTCCATGCTGCCGGTCTACCGCGACGGCGACCGCATCGTTGTCTCGCCGGTCGCGCCCGTCCGGCGCGGCGACCGCGTCGTGGTGCAGACGACCGAGGGCGAGATCATGGCCAAGGAGCTCAAGCGCCAGACCAATAAATCGGTCGAGCTGACCTCGCTCAACGCCGACCACGCCGATCGCACGTTCCCGGTCGCCGAGATCGCCTGGATGGCGCGCATCATGTGGGTGAGCCAGTAGGATCGCCGCGGGAGCGCAGCGATCCGGCGGTCCGTCAGGCGGTTTTGACGAAATCGCCAGCCAGCGCCTTGCCGATCAGCGCGCGCGTCTCGTCGAGGCCGTAGAGCACCGAGAAGGAGCCGAAACGCGGACCCTTCTCCTGCCCCAGCAGCACCTTGTAGATCGCCGAGAACCACTCCGACGAGACGCCCGGCTTTTCCGGTGTCGCGCCCTTGGCCTTCAGGTCCTGATAGCGCGGGATGGCGCGGCCGACATCGTAGACGGCGGCCTGCACGTCCTCGGCGCTGGCGTTCCTGGGCATGGCCATCAGCGCGGCGGAGAGCGCCTGCAGCGCCTCGCGCTCCACCTCGTCGGCGGCCTTGTAGACCTTGGTCGGCTTCACGAAGTCGTGGAAGTAGCGCACGGCATAGCCGGCGAGCTCGTCCAGCTTCGGGTTCTTCTCCGGCGTCGCGTCCGGCGCATAGCGGCGGATGAAGCCCCAGAGAACCTCCTTCGCCGGCGCGTTCGACACCGAGACGAGGTTCATCAGCATGGAGAAGGAGATCGGCACCGCGACCTTCGGCGGCGAGCCGGCATGGATGTGCCAGGCCGGGTTCATCAGCTTCGTCTTCTCGTCCTGCACCGGGTACTTCTCGACGAAGGCGAGATAGTCGTCGGCATTGCGCGGAATGACGTCGAAATGCAGCCGCTTGGCGCTGCGCGGGTTCTGGTACATGAACAGCGACAGGCTCTCCGGCGAGGCATAGGTCAGCCACTCGTCGATGGTCAGGCCGTTGCCCTTCGACTTCGAGATCTTCTGGCCGTCCTGGTCGAGGAACAGCTCGTAGACGAAGTGCTCCGGCGCTTCGCCGCCGAGGATCTCGCAGATCCGGTCGTAGATCGGCGCGTTGGTCTGGTGATCCTTGCCGAACATTTCGAAATCGACGCCGAGCGCCGCCCAGCGCATGCCGAAATCCGGCTTCCACTGCAGCTTGGCGCGCCCGCCGGTCACCGGCATGGTGACGTCGCGGCCATCCTCGTCGGCGAAGGTGATGGTGCCGTCGCGGGCGTTCACCTCCTTCATCGGCACGTAGAGCACGCGCCCCGTCGTCGGCGAGATCGGCAGGAACGGCGAATAGGTCGCCTGCCGCTCCTCGCCCAGCGTCGGCAGCATCACGCCCATGATGGCGTCGTAGCGCTCGGCGGCGCGCAGCAGCACCTCGTCGAAGCGGCCGGCCCGGTAATACTCGGTGGCGCTGGCGAACTCGTAATCGAAGCCGAACTGGTCGAGGAACCGGCGCAGCATGGCGTTGTTGTGGTCGCCGAAGCTCTTGAACTCGTTGGTCCACGGGTCCGGCACCGCCGTCAGCGGCATCTGAAGATAGGGTTCGAGGAAGGCGCGATCCGGCACGTTGTCCGGAATCTTGCGCATGCCGTCCATGTCGTCGGAGAAGCACAGGAGCCGCGTCGGCACCTTGTCGTCCGTCAGCAGGCGGAAGGCGTTGCGCACCATGGTCGTGCGCGCCACCTCGCCGAACGTGCCGATATGCGGCAGGCCCGAGGGGCCGTAGCCGGTCTCGAACAGGACAGGTCCGTCCTTCGGCTTCTTCTCCAGCCGCGCGATGAGTTTGCGCGCTTCCTCGAACGGCCAGGCGGTGCAGGCGCGGCCGGCCTCGATCAGGGCCGGCGTGGAGGGAATGGCGGGAAGCATGGCAAAATCCAGACGGAAACCAATGAAACGGGTGGGTTGCAATAGGGCGGCGGGGGTAACAGGTCAATGAACTCGCTGCTGCCACATGCTGCCATGGCTCGGCGCGGCGCGTGTTAGGAGACCCATCATGCCAAACCAGGGCTTCATCCTGTTCGAGACGGCCATCGGCACCTGCGGCATCGCCTGGGGTGCGGACGGCATTGTCGGCGCGCAATTGCCGGAGGGCGACGACGCCGCGTCGCGGGCGCGCCTGACGCGCCGGTTTCCTGAAGCGGTCGAGAGCGAGCCGCCGCCTGTCGTCCGCGCGGTGGTCGATGCCGTCATCCGCCTGATCGATGGCGAGCCGGTTGACCTGTCGAAGGCGTCGCTCGACTTGTCCGGCCAGCCTGATCTTTACCGCCGCGTCTATGACGTGGCGCTGACGATCCAGCCCGGCGAGACCCTGACCTATGGCGAGGTCGCGCGACGCATCGGCGAGCCGAATGGCGCGCAGGCTGTCGGGCAGGCGCTGGGCAAGAACCCGATCCCGATCATCGTGCCCTGCCATCGCGTGCTGGCGGCGGGTGGCAGGACCGGCGGCTTCTCCGCCAATGGCGGCGTCGAAACCAAGCTGAAGCTGCTCTCCATCGAGCGGGCGCGCACCAGCGCCGAGCCGACCCTGTTCGACGGCGACCCCGCTTTTGGTCTCGCCGCCCGGCCGTCGGCGAAAGGTGCGCCGCCATGATCCGCGCAAAACGGCTCTGCGACTGCGCCTCGCTCCGCGTCATGGACTATCGCTGCGAGGCTGGTCCCGACGACCGGCCCTTCACGGAGATGCACGACCGCCTGTCGCTGTCCTATGTCCGGCGCGGCAGTTTTGGCCTCAGGAGCCGTGGCCGGTCCTATGATCTCGTCGCGGGCTCGATCCTCGTCGGCCGGCCGGGCGACGACTATTGCTGCACCCACGAGCACCACGACAAGGGCGACGAGTGCCTTTCCTTCCAGTTCACCGCGGAAGGCGCGGACTGGCTCGGCCCGCTTCGCGAAGCCTGGGAGACGCGGGCCGTGCCGCCGACCCCTGATCTTGCGGTGCTGGGCGAACTGGCGCAGGCCGCCGCCGAGGGGCGCAGCGATATCGGGCTCGACGAGGTCGGCCACCTCATCGGCGAGCGCTTTCTCACGATCGTCTCGGGATGGAGCGGCAGGCCGCAGGCGGCGAGCGCCAGCGACCGCCGCCGGGCGGTCGAGGCCGCGCTCTGGATCGAAGCGCATGCGGCGGACGCCATCGACCTCGATGCCGTCGCGCGGTTCGCCGGCCTCTCGCCGTTCCACTTCCTGCGGCTGTTCCGCCGCGTGATCGGCGTCACGCCGCATCAGTATCTGGTGCATTGCCGGCTGAAGCGGGCGGCGGGCCTTCTTGCCGAGCCGGAGCCGTCGGTCACCGCCATCGCCTACGATGTCGGCTTCGGCGACCTGTCCAATTTCGTGCGCTCGTTCCACCGCGCCGCCGGCGTCTCGCCGGGCGCCTTCCGCAAGGCTGCGCGCGGCGAGCGCAATTTATTCCAAGAGCGGCTTGCACGCCTCGCCGTAGCCTGACGCTCCAAACACTGGAGGATGTCATGTACGACCATCTCGGACTGCGCGTGAAGGACATGAAGAAGGCGGTCGCGTTCTACACGGCGGCGCTGGCTCCCCTCGGCCACAAGCCGGGCCCGAGCGGCGAGGGCTATGCCGGCTTCGGACCCGACAAGGACACGATCCCGCTCTGGCTGCACCCGACCACCAATGCCGGCGCGACCGGCGTGCATATCTGCTTCAGGGCGAAGAGCCGGGCGGAGGTGGACGCCTTCCATGCGGCTGCGCTCAAGGCGGGCGCGAAGGATAACGGCGCGCCGGGCATCCGCACGGACTATTCGCCGACCTATTACGCCGCTTTCGTCATCGATGCCGACAACAACAATCTGGAAGCCGTGTTCATGGGCTGAGGGAGTATCGTCATGGCGTCGATCCGCAAGGAAGTCGTCATCGACGCGCCATCGGCCGAGGTCTGGTCGGCGGTGCGCGATTACGGGCAGGTGCATACCCGGCTCTGTCCCGGCGTCGTCACCGACGCCCGCATGGAAAGCGGCGACCTGCGCGTCGTCACTTTCGCATCCGGTCTCGTTCTCCGCGAATTGATCGTCGATGTCGACGATCAGGCCCGCCGCTTCGTCTGGTCGGCCATTGGCGGGCGGGCGAAGCACCATAATGGCGCGATGCAGGTCTTCGACGAAGGGGCAGGCGCAAGCCGGCGGGTCTGGATCGCCGACATCCTGCCGCACAATCTCGGGCCGGTCGTCGCCGGCATCATGGAGGAGGGGCTGGCGGCGGCGAAGGCGCATCTGGAGGCGAAGGCGCGGCGGGCGGCCTGAAGCTGGCGCGTATCTTCCCAAGGAAAGAATTTTGTGCCATTCTTTCCTTGGGAGTTTTCAATGCTTCGCTACGATGCCCAGGCCAAAGCTCGGCCGTCCGAGGCCACCGTCGTTACCAAGGCAGTGCTGCGCGCGGCGCAGGCGCTCGACGTTCCCGCCAAGGTGCTGGCGGGGATCATCGGCGTCTCGGAGGCGACGGCCTCGCGCATGAAGAGCGGCGGCTTCGCGCTGGAGCGCGCATCGAAGCCCTTCGAGCTGGCCGTGCTGTTCATCCGCCTGTTCCGCTCGCTCGACGCCATTGCCGGCGGCGACGAGGCGGTGGCGCGCGCCTGGCTGCGCAATCCGAACACGGTGCTGGATGCCGTGCCGCTCGACCATATCCGCACCGTTTCCGGTCTTGTCGATGTCATCGCCTATCTGGACGCCCGCCGCGCTCTCGTCTGAAGCGCGCGCCTATGCGGGCAAGGTCTGGCGTCTCGTCGAAGCGCAGCACCGCGTCTCGACGATGAAGCTCGTCGACGACGTGGAGGAGCAGGCGGTTCTGGAGCGGCTGGTCGAGGCAACCAAGCCGGCGGTGCCGCCGGAATGCCGGCATCTCGACTATCTGCTGGCGACGCCGTTCCGCTATGGCGCGATCTATCCGGCGGGGTCGCGCTTCCGGCGGGTGGGGCGGACAGCGGGCGTCTTCTACGCAGCGGAAAACCCCGAGACGGCGGTGGCGGAGATGGCCTTCTACCGCCTGCTGTTCTTCGCGGAATCGCCCGATACGCCCTGGCCGTCCAATGCCGCCGAGTACACCGCCTTCTCCGCCTCCATCCGCACGCCCTTCGCGCTTGATCTGACGGCACCGCCGCTCGACGGCGACGCAGCGCTGTGGGCGCATCCGACCGACTATGCCGCGTGCCAGAGCCTCGCCGAGGCGGCGCGCGGAGTGGGGGTTGAGGCCATCCGCTATCGCTCGGTGCGCGATCCGGAGGCTCGCGCCAATCTCGCCGTGCTTACCTGTGCGGCTTTCGCCGCCGCCGAGCCGGTCGATCGGCAGACCTGGCGCATCCGGCTCAGCGCCTCGGGGGTGCAGGCGCTGCGCGAGTTTCCCGAGATGCGCCTTGGCTTCGGTCGCGATGCCTTCTCCGTCGATCCGCGGCTTGCTGGCTTTGTCGCGAGGCGCTGAGGGTCATTTCACGCTTCGGCCGGTCCCGAACCATTCGGCCGCCAGCGCCGGCATCCTGCGGCCATGACCCACGCCACTCCTCGCCTGCGCCGCCATGTGACGCCCTTTCGGCTCGCCCGCCTTCCTGCGATCTGGCGGCTCTGGCGGATGCGGAGCGAGACCCGCCCGCCGCTCGCCGAACTCGACCGCGACGGGCTCGCCGATATCGGGTTGACCGATTTCGCGCGCCGGCGCGAATGCGCCCGATGGTTCTGGCAATGACGGTCATGGTCGATCCGGCGCAGCGTCAGTAGATGTCGACCGGGAAGGCCTTCAGGTAGAGCTCGGCATAGACGCCGCGCTCCCAGAGCCGCTGCAGCGCGTGGTTGATCGCCCGCCGCAGCGGTTCGTTGCCCCGCCGCATGACGATGGACAGACCCTCGCCGAAATAGCGGCTCTCGGTGAACGGGCCGCCGAGCAGGCGGCAGCAGCCCGCCGAAGCCTCGCCATTGATCCAGAAGGCACTGGCGACGCCATCGGCGAACATCACGTCGATGTTGCGCTCGCTCAGCGCCTTGCGCGCGGCCTCGATGCTCGGATAGCGGCGGATCGCCGAGCGGCGGAAGAAGGCACTCGCATAGGCTTCGTGGGCGGTGCCTTCGACCACGGCGATGGAGCGTCCGGCCAGCGCCTCCGGCGTGGCTTCGGACAATTGCGTGTCGCGGCGCATGACGAAGCGCGCCGGCAGTTCCAGATAGCGGTCGGAGACCTCGTAGCGGCGGCGGACATCCGGCGTGATCGCCAGCGAGGCGATGATGGCGTCGCCGGCATTGCGGTCGAGGCTGTCCGTCAGCGTGTCGAAGCGGCGCACCTGCACTGTGCAGGGCACTTTCAGCTCCTCGCAGATGGCGCGGGCGAGATCGATGTTGAAGCCGGTCGGCTGGCCGTCCGCGCCGGCATAGTTGAACGGCGGATAGTCGTCCTCGGTCAGGAAGCGGATCTGCGGGACGCGCGTGAGATCGACGCGCTCGGTGCGCCGGCGCGGGTCCCAGAAGCCCGGGATCGGCACGTGCGGCGCGGCTTCGGTCTCCGAGGGGCGACCGCCGGCGGGCGCTGCCGGCGATTGCGGGGTGGCCGGCAGCGTGGCCAGCATCAGCGCGGTTACAACCAAGAGTGAAAGCCGTGCGGGCAAGACACGTGATCCGGGTTCGTCCGACTGATGCCGGTATGGAACCCCTTATAGCGTGATCGACACCGCGCGGGAGGGGCCGCGCGACCGGGACGACGGGGGATGGAGGCAGCGGGGTTCCGCCAGCGGCTTGCCGCCGCCGTGAAGCGTTCCGCGCCTCCTCGCCGGAGCGACGACGCGCGGGCGCGGCCGCCTTACCCGGCGATTCCGGGGATCACTCTGGTCGAGGCGCTGGTGCCCGCCCATGCGCGTTTTCTCGTCGCCTTCGTGGCGCGCAAGTGGGGTGTGAGCGAACTCGAGGCTGCTGTCGCGCTTGGCCGAACCACGCCGGCAGCGGTCGCCAGGGCCTTGGCTGCGCGGATCGGTGGCATCGCCACGTCCCTCGATGGCGCGACGCCGACCATTGCAGCAGACCCTGCCGACTGGCTCGCCATCGTCCAGCGCGGCGAGGTCGGCATCGACCGCGCCGTGGGAGGCAAGGCGCGGCTGATCGCGCCGGGGCCCGAGGAGGCCGAGCGCATCGCGGCGAATCCGCGCGGGGTGGCGGCTGGGCTGCTGCCCGTGCTGGTGACAACGCCGGAAGCCTTTGCCCGGCTCATTCGCGAATGGGCCGCCGGGCATTGGATCGACGAGGCCAATCATGCCCTCTTGCGCGAGGATCCCGACCGGTCGGCGAGCGACGGCGCGCTGATGGCGCGGATGGCGACGGGCGTGACGCTGGCGCTTGCCATTCTGCTCGTCTGCCTCACCACCGGTCCGGCCTGGCTGGCGGCCATGGCGGGCGGGATCATCGGCGCCGCGGTGCTCGTCTGGACGGTCTTCCGTCTGGTCGCTTCGGGCATGGCGGTCGAGGCGCTTCCGCGCAGGTCGCTCGAAGACCGTGATCTGCCGCGCTACACGCTGCTCTGTCCGCTCTATCGCGAGGAGCGGGTGGCGGCCTCGCTGCTGGCGGCTCTCGGGCGCATCGACTATCCGGCCGCCAGGCTCGATATCAAGCTGATCCTCGAAGCCGACGATGGCGAGACGCTCGCTGCCGTGCGTGCGCGGCCGCTGCCGCCGACAGTCGAGATTCTCGTGCTCCCGCCGGGCGGTCCACGCACCAAGCCACGGGCGCTGATGATGGCGCTGCCCTTCGCGCGCGGCGAGCTCGTCGCGGTCTATGACGCCGAGGACCGGCCCGGCCGCGCCCAGTTGCGCGAGGCCGCCGAGACATTCGCCGCCGCCGGGGCGCGGCTCGGCTGCCTGCAGGCGCCGCTCTCCATCGCGAACCCCGACGATACCTGGCTGACCCGGTTCTTCGCGGCGGAGTACGATGCGCTGTTCCGGGTGTTGCTGCCGGCCTTCGCCCGACTGCGCCTGCCCATGCCGCTCGGCGGCACGTCGAACCATTTCCGGATCAACGCCCTGCGCCAGTCGCTCGGATGGGACCCCTACAACGTGACGGAGGATGCCGACCTCGGCTTTCGTCTCGCCTGCAACGGCTGGCGTATCGGCGCCATCGCCACGCCGACCGTCGAGGAGGCGCCGCCCACCTTCTCCGGTTGGCTCAGGCAGCGCAGCCGCTGGTTCAAGGGCTGGTTGCAGACGCTGGCCGTGCTGGCGCGGCGGCCACGCCGTCTCTGGCGCGAACTCGGCGCAGGTGGTGTGCTGGCGCTTGTGGCGACGCTGGCGGGCTCGCTCGGCTCGGCTCTGGTTCACATCGTCTGCTGGGTCGGGCTGGCGGTCACCATCGCGCGGGGTGTCTGGCCGGACTGGATTGGTCCTGCGGCCGCAGTCTTCCTCGCCGGCTATCTCGGCAGCATTCTGCACATGCTCGTCGGCAGGCGGCGCGCCGGCCGGAAAGGGTTCGCGCCCTGGCTCGCCTTGCTGCCCCTGGCTTGGCTGGCCATGGGCATTGCCGCCCTGCGTGCCGTCTGGGAACTGCGCCGCCGGCCACATCACTGGGACAAGACCGAGCACGGGCTGAGTGCGGCATGGGCCGCCGGCGCGGCCGAAGCGGACCTGCCGGGCGTCGCGCAACAGGAGATCGCCGAGCGCGTCCTGGCGATCATCGCCAGTTCCGACCGCCTGATGGCGGACGGACGCCACGCGCCGGCCGATGTCGCCGGCACGCTGAGGCGGCTGAGAACCACGCTCGCCGATCTCCGGCCGGACCCGCAGACGCTGGACCTCTACGATGCCTACTGCGCGTCGGTCGACCGTCGCGCCGCAAATCCCGCTGCCGGGGCCTGACCTCCGGATGGGTTGTCAGCGCCTGTCCGACGCCTCACAAGCGGGGAGCACGCAAGCAGTCGACGAGGGAAACAGGCGGCATGGCAGACACGACCGAACCAGCCGATGCGTCCGAGCTGCACCCGCCGCACCGCCACAGCCCGTTTCACAAGGTCATTGGCTGGAAGGTGGCCGAATGGGGCGAGGGGCGGGCGATCATCACCTGTCCGATCCGGCCGGACTTCATGAACCGGGGCGGCAATCTCCACGGCGGACTTGTCGCGACGCTGATCGATGCCGCCGCCGGCTATGCCGCGCTCGGCGGACCGGCGACGCTGACGGATGGTCGGGGCGGCGGGGACCCGGAGACACGCGGCCCCGCGGGCGCGACCCTGTCGCTGACGATCAATTATCTCGGCACGGCGCGGGAAGGCCTGCTCACCATCCGCGCGGTTCGCACTGGCGGCGGCAGGAGCGTCGCCTTCGTCCGCATCGAGGTTCTGGCCGAGAGCGGCGCGGTCATCGCCGAGGGCGTCTGCACCTACCGGCTGTTCCCGCCGAAGGCGTGACGCCGGCCACCCGGCAGGTCATTCGACCGTATCGAATTCCGACGGCGCGAACCGGTAGCTCGTCGAGCAATATTCGCAAGTCACGGTGATCTGCCCGTCCTCGACCATGTCGCGCCGCTCGTCCACCGTGAAGCTCTTCACAAGATTCTCGATGCGATGGCGCGAACAGGTGCAGTGCTCGGCAACGTCCTGCGCGTCGAACACCCTGACGCCGCGCTCGTGGAACAGCCGGAACAGCAACCGTTCCGGCGACAGGGTGCGATCGACCAGCTCGTCGTCGCCGATCGTGTCGGTCAGCGCGCGCGCCTCGGCCCAGGCCTCATGGGGGTCGGGCGGCAGGGTGCCTTCCGGCGCATCGCCCGGATGGAGATCGCGGGTCACCGCCTCGCCCGATTTCGGCAGGTGCTGGACCAGCATGCCGCCAGCCCGCCAGGCCCGCCGCATGTGGCCGTCCTCCGAGACATATTCCTCGGCGGCGGCGAGACGGACCCGCGTGTCGATCTGCTCCGACTGCAGGAAATAGCGATCGGCGGCCTTCTCCAGTCCCTGCCCCTCGAGTGCGACGATGCCCTGGTAGCGCTGCATGTCGCCGCCCTGGTCGATGGTCATGACCAGCTGCCCGCTGCCGATCAGGCGCGCGGGGTCGCCATGGCCGGCGGCAACCGCCTCCTCCACCTTGTCGGCGTCGAAGCGGACCAGCGCGCGCACGCGGTCGGGCGTGGTCACGTCGACCACCACCATGCGGATGGGGCCGTCAGTCTGGGTTTGCAGGATCAGCCGGCCATCGAACTTGAGGCCGGTGCCGAGCAGCAGGGTCAGCGCCGTCGCCTCGGCGAGCACCCGCGCGACCGGCGGCGGGTAGCCGTGACGGTCGATCATCGTGGTGACGGAATGGCCGAGGCGGACGACGCGGCCGCGCAGGTCGAGCTCGTCGACCTGGAAAGGCACGACGATGTCGTCGGCGCCGTGGGTGATATCGGGGATCGTGGACATGGCGCCTATATGGCCGGTCATGCCGGCGATTGCGAGAGGCTGGGCGGGTCCCGGTCACGTTGCGGTGAGACGGGGCGGCATGCTCCAACCCGGCCGCAGCCCTGCCTTTCGTTCCGCGCATGAGCGTTGCGCGGCGGTCACACTGCGTGAGGAAACGTGGCTTTCCGACCACGCCGGGCATCGCGTCACGGTTGCATTGCGGCCGGCGATTAAGGTCTATCCAACCGGCGGTGTTGCATGATCGGGGCCCTGCCGGCTTCCGGCGCTGGTCAACCGCATTCAGAAGGTCAAGGTGCATCCATGCGGCGCTTCGTGCCCATCCTCGCCACGGCGGCGGCTCTCCTCCTCGGCGCGTCGGCCGCCCAGGCGCAGTTCGTCAACTTCGGTTCGGGCGAGCAGGTCATCATCGACCCGGCCACCAACCAGCCCATGCGCACCATGGCGCGCACCGATGGCGGGCCGCGTCCCGGCACCGGCGTCTCGGCCATTCCGCGCGAGACAGTCTCCTTCTCCGGCCGCTATTCGCCCGGCACCATCGTCATCAACACGCAGGAGCGCCGCCTCTATCTCGTTCAGACGGGCGGCACGGCCATCCGCTACGGCGTCGGCGTCGGCCGGCCGGGCTTTTCCTGGGGCGGCAACCAGAGCATCACGCGCAAGGCGGAGTGGCCGGACTGGCGTCCGCCGGCCGCCATGCTGCGCCGCCGCCCCGACCTGCCGCGCTTCATGGCGGGCGGCCCGGAAAACCCGCTCGGCGCGCGGGCGCTCTATCTGGGTTCGTCGCTCTATCGCATCCACGGCTCGAACGAGCCGCACACGATCGGCACGGCGGTTTCGTCGGGCTGCTTCCGCCTGACCAACGACGACGTCACGGATCTCTACAACCGCGTGCGCGTCGGCACCCGGGTTGTCGTCCTGCGCTGACGCTCACCGCGATACCGCATCATCCAGAGGGCCGGCGGCAGCGCCGGCCCTTTTCGTTGCGGGCT
Source organism: Phreatobacter sp. (assembly GCF_016793595.1). GTDB lineage: Bacteria > Pseudomonadota > Alphaproteobacteria > Rhizobiales > Phreatobacteraceae > Phreatobacter. The sequence continues at coordinate 20,032 of NZ_JAEULY010000015.1, read as the reverse complement.
GTTCGCGCAAGGACAGCCGGCGGGTTGGCTTCCGGCCCCGGAACGCCCATTTTGGGCGAGAACCGAATCGGAACATCCGCACGTCATGACAGACCCCGCCCAGCGTCAGCCAAGCCTTGCCGAACGGGCCATGGCCGCCCGCGGCAACCAGGCCGCCGCGGGCTATCTCGCCGGCCTCAATCCCGAGCAGCGCGCCGCCGTCGAGACGATCGACGGGCCGGTTCTGGTGCTGGCCGGCGCCGGCACCGGCAAGACGCGGGTGCTGACCACGCGCATCGCCCATATCCTGTCGCAGCGACGAGCCTTTCCCTCCGAAATCCTCGCGGTGACCTTCACCAACAAGGCGGCGCGCGAAATGAAGGAGCGCATTGCCCATCTGGTCGGCGAGGCGGTGGAGGGCATGCCCTGGCTCGGCACCTTCCACGCGACCGGCGTCAAGATCCTGCGCCGGCATGCCGAACTGGTCGGGCTGAAGTCCGGTTTCACCATCCTCGACACCGACGACCAGATCCGCCTGCTGAAGCAGCTCATCCAGGCCGAGAACATCGACGAGAAGCGCTGGCCGGCGCGCGTGCTGGCGGGCGCCATCGACGGCTGGAAGAACCGGGCGCTGACCCCCGACAAGGTTCCGGCCGGCGAGGCCGCGGCCTACGCCAACGGCATGGGCCTGCGGCTCTATGCCGACTATCAGGCGCGGCTGAAGGTGCTGAACGCGGTCGATTTCGGCGACCTGCTGCTGGAGACCATTCGCCTGTTCCGCGAGAATGACGACGTGCTCGCGGAATATCAGCGCAAGTTCAAGTTCATCCTCGTCGACGAGTATCAGGACACCAACGTCGCGCAATATCTCTGGCTGCGCCTGCTGGCCCAGCGGCAGGAGGGGCGGCCGCAGAACATCTGCTGCGTCGGCGACGATGACCAGTCGATCTATGGCTGGCGCGGCGCGGAGGTCGACAACATCCTGCGCTTCGACAAGGATTTTCCCGGCGCGACGGTCATCCGCCTTGAGCGCAACTACCGCTCGACCGGCCATATCCTCGCGGCCGCCGCCCACCTCATCGCCCATAACGAGGGGCGGCTCGGCAAGACGCTGTTCACCGACGGCGAGGATGGAGCCAAGCCGACGCTGACCTCCGTCTGGGATTCGGAGGAAGAGGCGCGCTCCATCGGCGAGGAGCTGGAGCAGATCCAGCGGCAGGGTCAGCCGCTCAACGGCACCGCCATTCTCGTGCGCGCCTCGTTCCAGATGCGCGAGTTCGAGGACCGGTTCATCACCATCGGCCTGCCCTATCGGGTCATCGGCGGACCGCGCTTCTATGAGCGGCTGGAGATCCGCGACGCGCTGGCCTATCTGCGTTGCGTCGCGCAAGGCTCCGACGACCTCGCCTTCGAGCGCATCGTCAACACGCCGAAGCGCGGTCTCGGCGACGCGACGCTCCAGCAGCTCCATGATCATGCGCGTGCGCGGAACGTGCCGCTGATGCAGGCCGCCCGCGTGCTGGTCGAGACCGAGGAGATGAAGCCGAAGCCGCGCGGCGCGCTGAAAGCCCTCATCGAGAATTTCGACCGCTGGGCCGGCCAGATCGAGGCCATGCCGCACAACGAGCTGGCGCAGCTCGTGCTCGACGAGAGCGGCTATACGGAGATGTGGCAGAAGGACAAGACGGCGGAGGGCGCGGGCCGGCTGGAGAACCTCAAGGAGCTCGTCCGCTCCATGGAGGAATTCGAGAACCTCTCGGGGTTCCTTGAGCATATCGCGCTGGTGACGGAGGCGCGGGGCGAGGGCGAGATCGACGACGCCGTCTCGATCATGACACTGCATTCCGCCAAGGGTCTGGAGTTCGACACGGTGTTCCTGCCGGGCTGGGAGGAGGGGCTGTTCCCGCACCAGCGCTCGCTCGACGAGAACGGCCGTGCGGGCCTGGAGGAGGAGCGTCGTCTCGCCTATGTCGGGATTACCCGGGCACGGCGCAGGGCGAAGATCTACTTCGCCGGCAACCGCCGCATTCACGGCCTCTGGCAGTCGACCGTGCCGAGCCGCTTCGTCAACGACCTGCCGGCGGATCACGTGGAGATTTCCGAAGGCCTCGGCACATCCGGTTACGGCGGCATGGGGCGCGGCAATTTCGGCCAGAGCCGCTTCGACAAGGTGGAGACCTTCTCGTCGACCTATTCGACCCCCGGCTGGCAGCGCGCGCAGGCGCAGAAGGCGCTGGCCGAGGCGCAGGCCCGCTTCACCGGCCGCTCCGGCAGCCAGGCCTTCGGCTCCACCTTCGCCGAAGGGCGCGGCGGCTTTCAGGGGCGGCTGACGGACCGTTCGGGAAGCGGGCGCACCATCGAGGGCGAACTGATCGCCAAGTCGTCTGGCGAGCCCTCGCGCTACCAGCCCGGCGACCGGGTGTTCCACCTGAAATTCGGCTATGGCGACGTGGTCGCGGCCGACGGCAACAAGCTGACCGTGCAGTTCGACAAGGCCGGCGAGAAGAAGGTGGTCGACAGCTTTGTGCAGGCGGCGTGACTTCGCCGCAACCACCAGCTGCCCCGCCGCGCCTAGCATGCATGGTCGGAGGGGCATGACATGCATCACAAGCGCAAACGCCCAAAGAACCGCCGCGCTGGTTGCCTCCTGTGCAAGCCGCACAAGGCGAACGGCGCTTGTCCGCGCCACAAGGACATGCGGTTCGGGGATCGCCGACGCTATGAGGTTGGGCGCGATGAACTGCGCTGCGAGGGTGTTCGGCCGAATATGTGAGCCGCATCCTGCGTGACTCCTTTGTTGTCCAGCGCTATCACGCGCCATGCTCGAAGGCCTGCACCCCGTCTCGCCCACCCATCTGATGCGGCTCGAAACCTCGGAGAAGGCGGCGCGGCGCGTCGCCGACATCGTCTCCGAGACCTTCGATCCGGCGGAGACGGCGGTCGCCGCCTTCGAGGCGCCGGACGGTCGCATCTGGCTGGTCGAGGTGTTCTTCCGCGAAGAGCCGGACGAGGCCAATGTGCGCGAACTCGTGAGGGTCGCGGCAGGCGAGGCGGTCGCCGCCTGCCTCACCTTCCACGCCATCGAGTCCAAGGACTGGGTGCGCACGTCCCTCGACGGCCTCAAGCCCGTGCAGGCCGGACGCTTCACCGTCTTCGGTTCGCATGACCGCGACAAGGTCGCGCCCAACGCCATCCCCATCGAGATCGAGGCGGCGCTCGCCTTCGGAACGGGGCATCACGGCACGACGCTCGGCTGCCTGCGCGCCATCGACCGCCTCGCCAAGGCACGGCGCTCGTTTCGGCCGCTCGACGTCGGCACCGGCACCGGGGTTCTGGCCATCGCGGCGGGCCTGCGCAACCGCGTCTCGATGCTCGCCTCCGACATCGACCTCGTCTCGGTGATCGCGGCGCGCGAAAATGCCGTGCTGAACAAGGCGCGGACCTATGTCCATGCGATCCACGCGGCCGGCCTGAAGGATGCCCGCTTCCGGCGCGGGGGCTCCTACGATCTCATCCTCGCCAACATCCTGCCGCGACCGCTGGTCGGCCTGTCGACCGATCTCTGCCGGCTGGTCGCGCCGGGCGGCACGGTAATCCTGTCGGGCATCATCCCGCCCCATGCCAACCTGGTGATCTCGGCCTACCGGTCGCGCGGGCTCCGTCTTGTCATGCGCGAGGAGATCGAGGGCTGGGTGACGCTGACCATGCGCCGCGGGCGCTAGCTGTGGTGATTTAGGAAAATATGCTTGACAGCGTAACGCTGGTTCGGTAGGTTTCAGGCACGTTCGGCAAGTGCGCCCGGCGGCGGGCTCGCCGGGCCGGCGCTACTCCGCCAGCACCCGCGTCGGCGGGAACACCACCTCCACCAGCGTCCCCTGGTTCGGCGTCGAGGAGATGCCGAACGAGGCCCGGTTGGCTTCCACCAGCGCCTTGGTCAGCGGCAGGCCGAGCCCGGTGCCCTTCGCGGCGCGCGGGTTGGATGTCGCCACCTGCCGGAACGGCTCCATGGCCGCGCGCAGCTCGGTCTCCGTCATGCCGACGCCGGTGTCGCGCACGCGCAGCACCGCTTCGCCGGCATCCGACAGGGCCGTCGAGACGATGATCTGGCCGCCGGCCGGGGTGAATTTCACCGAGTTCGACAGGAGGTTCAGCACGATCTGCCGGAGCGAGCGGGAATCCGCGACGATGTTCGGCAGGCGCGGCTGCAGCGAGGAGCGGATGATGACACGCTCGCGGTTCGCCTGCGGCTGCATGATGGCGACCGTCGACTGGATGATGTCGTTGAGGTCGACGCTGGTGAAGGACAGTTCCAGCTTGCCGGCCTCGATCTTGGAGAGGTCCAGCAGGTCGTTGATCAGCGACAGGACGTGGCCGCCGGAGGAATGGATGTCCTTGAGATAGTCGCGATAGCGCTCGTTGCCGACCGGGCCGAAGCGCTCCTCCATCATCACCTCGGAGAAGCCGATAATGGCGTTCAGCGGCGTGCGGATCTCGTGGCTGATCTTGGCGAGGAAATCGGACTTTTGCGACGAGGCCTGCTCGGCCTGCCGCTTGGCGGCAAGGAGGTCTTCCTCGGCCTTCTTCCACTGGGTCATGTCGCGGAAGACGGCGGCGAGCTTCGGCTTTGTCAAAGGTCCGGTCCGTCCCATCGTCATGTAGAGCGGGATCAGGCCGCCCTGCTTGACCCGTCCGATGATCTGGCGGCCGTCATTGAGGATGCTGGCGACGCCGTTGGAGAGGAGGCCGTCGCAATAGTCGAGCGCCGAGCGATGGCTCTCGGGGGCGAACAGCGCGGTGACGCTGCGGCCCTTCACCTCGGCGGATTCGTAGCCGAACAGGGCTTCCGCCGAGCGGTTCATGCTCTCGATCGAGGCGTCGGCATTGACGATGACGATGCCGTCGGTGGCCGTGTCGAGGATCTGCTCGACCTCGTCGAGACGGCCGCGCAGTTCGGCGAGATCGGCTGTCTCGCTTTCGGCATCGGCGGTCGCTTCCGGCCGGCGCAGCGTGAACAGGAAGGCCGGCTCGCCGGACCATGTCGTCTTGGTCAGGCGGGCGTCGACGGCGATTGTCGAACCATCGCGCGCCGTCAGCGTGACGCTGTCGTCGCCCTCGCCCTGCGCGCGGTCGCTGGCGAAAAGTCGCGCGATGCCGCCGGCCTGTTCCAGCGCCGGGGCATCGGCAAAGCCGATCCAGTCCAGCACGGTGCGGTTGGCGAACAGCACCTGGTTGCCGCGATGAACGACGAGACCGGCGGGCACCTTGTCGAGCAGGGCGCGCATGTCGGTATTGGTATCGGCAGCCGGCGCGCGCGCCGTTTGCGGTTCGGCGGGCGCCGGGCCGTCGGCCGGTGGCGTCGCGCCGAAGGCGCTCGGCAGCGGCCCGAACGGCGTGCCGGAATCGACGAAGTCGCGGATGGCCGGAGGCGGCTCCAGCGGGGCGAGCGGCGGCGGGGCCGCGAAGGCCGGCGGAATGATCGAGCGCTGCTGCTCCACGAGCGGCGGCACGACTTCGGGCGGCGGCACGACTTTGGGCGGCGGCACGACTTCGGGGATCGCAGGCGCGATTTCCGCCGCCGGCATGGTTTCGACGGGCTCGTCGCCGGAATCGGCGGTGACGCCGGCCGCATCCGGCTCGTCGGCGGCTGGCGTCGGGGCCGGGGAAGCCTTCTCGGCGACCTCCGGGGAATCTGCCGGCTCGCTGGCGGCGCTGGTCGCAGCCTCGTCCGGCTGGCTGGTCTCGCTGGTTTCGGCAGTGGTTTCCGGGGTTGCCTCGCGCGTGGCGGCCGGCGTTTCCTCATCGAATTCGGTGCGCGCGCCAAGCGCGCGCGCGATTTCGCGGAAGGCATTGCGCTCGCCGGGCGACAGACCCTGTCGCCGTGGGTCCTGTCCCGCGCTCGACCGCAGGGCGACGACGTTCGGCGGATTGGTATGGAGGGTCAGAACCGGGCGCGCATCGGCGGCCGCATCCTTGCCGGCGGCCGGCGGGACGGCGCTCGCGTCGGCATCGGCATCGGTATTGGCAGCCGCATCCGGCGCATCATTCACCGCAGCTTCGGCCAGCGGGGCATCCGTCGCGGTCTCCTGCGCGCTCGCCGCGTCCGCCATGTCCTCTGGAGCTGCACGCTGTTCCGGCTCGGCGACCTCGACAGGCGCTGACGCCGGGGCGATCTCCTCCACGACAAGACCGAATCCGGCATAGCCCTGAAGCCCGCCCTCGCGCAGCGTCGGGAAGGCGGCGAGCGTCACGGCGAGGCGACGGGGGCCGTCGCCGAGCGGCCAGACGGCCGGCACGCCGCTGAACGGCCGCGATGCCTCGACGGCGCGGGCGAACTGGCTCTCCGGGTCGAGCCCGAAACGGGCCGACGCCTCGCGCAGGGTGAGCCCGGCGGGCGCCGCCATGGTGGCCGGCTCGATGGCGTGGAAGGTCAGCGATCCGTCCATCCGCCAGGCGAAACGCACGGGCGCCTCGATCTGTCCGGCGTCGGCCGGCGCAGAGAGTTCGGCGGTGGCCGGAGCCATGTCCGGGGCGGCCGGCAATTCCGCAGCGGCAGCCGCCTCGGCCTCGGATGCGTCGGCAAGCTCCGGCGCGACCGGATCAGGTTCCGCCTGAATCGCGGGGGTATCAGGTTCCGCGGGCTCCGGCCCGGCAGCCGGCTCAACGGCCGCCTCCGCCTCGGATTCCGCGACGGGGGGAGCCGAGACAACCAGCCTCAGCCCGCCGGTCGAGACCGGCAGGTCCGCCTGCGGCAGCAGGGCGATGATGGCATCGGCGGCGGCGATCCGCGCCAGCGCCATCGTTCCGTTGACCAGCGCGACCGATGCGCGGCCATCGCGGTCGAGATCGGCCGTGACGCGCGCGATCTCCGGGGCGATCAGCTCGGCGAGCGGCAGGCCGCCGATACCGGCCGCAGTGCCGCTGGCGCCGAGCGGCGCGCCGTCGCCCGTGAACAGCAGGGCGGGTTGGCTCATGTCGCCGAGGAAGGCGCGGGCCGCCTCACGGGCATCGCCGCGACCTGGCGCGGCAAGCCGGACCGCGAGCAGACGCCCCTCGCCGGCGGCGATGGAGCGGACCTCCGCCACGGCACTTTCCGAGCCGAACCGGCCGAAGACGCGCAGCCGCTCCGACCGCGCGGCCACGCCGGGCTGGCCGGCCATCCGGCGGATCTGGCTGGCGAAGGCGTGGGTCTGGTCATAGCTCCGCGCCGTGGCGGCGGCGGCTCCGGTCGCGCCCATGGCGCGCGCACCGGCCGCGTTGGTCGCGACGAGATGCGCGGCATCGGCCGTCCACAGCCACCAGGGGCCGCTCTCGGCGATCATGTCGGCGACCACTGGGTCCGCGAGGACCTCGGAGATCGGCGGGGGCTGGGATGTCATGCGGTCGATCCCGTGGCGGCGTGGCCGGCGGCAAGACGCAGCGCCGCCAGAATGGTGAATGATGTCTTTCGCGATTGTGTCGGAACCACGCCGGAAGGTCCACGCCGCCAAGGCCGCACCGGCCGTCAACCCGGCATTAGGGTTAATCCGGGGCCGGGCGCCGCGCCGCAGGCGCTTCGCACCTATGGCGAGGCGGCCGGAACCCATGCTAACCACCGCCGCATCGCGGCTGCAAATCACCCCCGGTTGCCATGATCGACAAGCTTCGCGTCCTGCTGGCCCACCCGCGGTTCGAGCGCTTCATCATTGTCCTCATCGTGGTCAACGCGGTAACCCTCGGCCTCGAGACCAGCAGCACCGCGCGCGCCGTCGCGGGGCCGGCGCTGGCCTTCCTCGATACGGCGATCCTGACCATCTTCGTCGTCGAGGTGGCGGCCCGCATCCTGGTTCACCGCACGGCCTTCTTCCGCGACCCCTGGAGCCTGTTCGACCTTTTCGTCGTGGCCATCTCGGTCGCGCCGACGACCGAATCCCTGTCTGTGCTCCGGGCCCTGCGCGTGCTGCGCGTGCTGCGCCTGATTACCACCGTGCCTTCGCTCAGGAAGGTTGTCGGCGGCCTGATCACGGCGCTACCGGGCATGGGCTCGATCGGCCTGCTGCTGGGGTTGATCTTCTATGTCTTCGCGGTCATCGGCACCAAGCTCTACGGCGAGGCGGCGCCGGAGCAGTTCGGCACGCTCGGTGCGACGGCCTATGCGCTGTTCCAGGCCATGACCTTCGACGACTGGTCGAACGGCATCGTCAAGCCGCTGATGGAAAAGGGGTTTGCGTCCGCCTGGTTCTTCCTCATCAGCTTCATGGTGATCTCGGCCTTCATGGCGCTGAACCTGTTCATCGGCGTCGTCGTGACCGCGCTCGACGCGGAGACCGACGAGGACCAGCCCAAGCTCACCCATCCCGCCGGGTCCGAGCAGGAAATGCTGCACCGCCTCGACGCGGTGGCTGCCGAGATCCAGGGGTTGCGGGCCGAACTGGCGCGGCGGCAGGGCGCCTGACCGCCGCATCCGTTTCACCTTCCGGTGTGTAACGCCTCTGCCGAGGTTTGGCGGGCCCGGCGGAACGGCTATGATTTCCACGGCTGAAACGTGCGAATCACCGACCCCGTAGGAGGGCTCCATGGTGAAGCAGGCATCCGGCGCCCGGACATCGGGTGACCACGAATCCGGCGCCTACGAGATTCCGCTGGAGATGCGTGAGTTCGCCGACAAGAGCGTCGAACAGGCCCGCAGGGCCTTCGACGGCTTCGTGGGCGCCGCCCAGCGCACGGTCGCGGCCATGGAGGACCATGGCGACACGGTTCAGGCGGGCGCGCAGGATATCGGTCGCAAGACCATCGCCTTCGCCGAAAGCAACGTCGCCGCCAGTTTCGCCTTCGCCCAGCAGCTCGTGCGGGCGACGGACATGACCGAGGTGATGAAGCTCCAGTCCGAGTTTTTGCGCAGCCAGATGGAGGCCATGCAGGCCCAGGCCCGCGAGCTCGGCGCGTCGCTGACGCAGGGGCGGCGCAGCAAATAGAACCCGCCCCACCGGCGTCGCACTGTCTTGAATGGCGGTTTCCGCTGCGGCGCAACATGCTGAATTCGCGGAACTTTGCGGCGATTGGCGGGTTATCTTCTTGTGCGCCGCAAAATTTGTTGCATCGCACAACATTTTTGCCTATATTCGCGTCATGCCACGCCGCATGGCCTCCGGGGACGGGGCGCGGCAAGTGCTTATGTCAATGTCCCCTTTGAGGAACTCCCCATGAGCCAGGCTGCCAAAGCGCCCAAGACCGAGAAATCCGCCGCCACGCCGGCCTTCGCCTTCCCGGCCTTCGACCTGTCGAAGTTCGAGATGCCCAAGTTCGACCTGCCGAAGTTCGACGGCACGGCTTTCGACATGTCGAAGGTCGAGGTTCCGGCCGCCCTCCGGGACGCCGCCGACAAGGTCGTCGCGCAGGCCAAGGACGGCTATGCCAAGCTGAAGACCGCCGCCGAGGAGGCCACCGGCCTGGTCGAGGACACCTACGCCACGGCTTCGGCCGGCGTGAAGGACTTCAACCTGAAGGCTCTCGAGGCCTCGCGCACCAACGTCAATGCGAGCTTCGACCATGTCCGCGACCTGATGGGCGCGAAGACGCTGGCCGAGGTGATCGAGCTCCAGTCGGGTTTCCTGCGCAAGCAGTTCGAGACCCTGCAGGTCCAGTCCAAGGATCTCGCCGCGATCGCGCAGAAGACCGCGACCGACACCGCCGAGCCGGTGAAGGCGAAGATCGAGAAGGCCTTCAAGTCCGCCGCGGCCTGATCGCTCCGATTCTCCCGGGACCGCGTCCTTGCAGCCGCGGTCCGAACCTTGAGACCCGGGCTTTTGCCCGGGTCTTTTTCATGGCGCGGCGGCGTTTCGACGAGCGCGCGCGGCGTCTTTGAAAAAAGCCGTGAACCTCAGGCGGGGTCGCGACGACCCAACTTGCAATGGCGGAACCTTCAGACTAGGTTCCGCCCCGCTGGACCGGCCTTGGCGCCGCGTCCGATGTGCAGCTGTAGCTCAGTTGGTTAGAGCGCCAGATTGTGGCTCTGGAGGTCCCCCGTTCGAGCCGGGGCAGCTGTACCAAACCTCTCCGAAATCCGTGCATGGACCGACCGGCCGCCAGGCGGCGTCGTCGGCAATGCAGTCGAGGCGCGCGGCAATGCGATTCCGCGTGCCGTCCGACCGTGACGGCAGACCTCAGGCGGGCTGTCCGTGCTCGTCGAGCAGCGGGTCCGGCCGCGCCAGCCGGATCAGCGCATCGGCGTCCGCGCAGCGGATCGTTCGCCCCGACACCGACACGCCATAATCCGCCAGCGCCGCGAAACTGCGCGACAGCGTTTCGCGCGTCATGCCGAGGAAGCTGGCGAGCTTGACCTTCTCGAAGGCGATCCGGACGACCAGTCCGTCCGGCGTCGCCTCCCCATGGGCGACCAGCCAGGCGGCGAGTCGCTCGATGCCGGTCCGCATCTTCTGGGTCTTCAGCTGGCGCACGATGTCCCGGTAGCGCTCGGCGAGTTCTATGACGACCGCGCCGGCGAAGGCGGTGTCACCGGCGAAGACCTTGCGCACCGCGCCCGCGGGGATCATCAGCAGGCGCGAGGGCGTCAGCGTGCGCGCGGACTGCAGATAGACCTTCTCGACCAGAACGGCGGCCAGGATGAAGGTCGATACCGGCGCCAGAAACCCGATCGTCGTCTCCTCGCCGTTGCCGGAGGCGAACATCTCGACCATGCCCTCCACCACGATGTGCAGGAAATCGGCCTCCTCGCCCTCGTGAATGAGCTGGACCTGGGCCGGAAACCGCTGCAGCAGCGCCGCGTCCATCAGCGCGGCGAACTGGGCCTCGCCGATTCCGGCGAAGAGCGGCAGGGCTCGAACCGTCTGGATGTCCGTTGCGCGCATGCCGTGAATCTCCCGATCTCACGCTGGTTCGAATTTGACAAAAGTCAAAGCGAGATGCGTCGAATGAATGTACTATCGGCAACATTAGACAATGAGCGAGGAGATTGAAGTCAAAAATAGCTTTCGCATTGCAAAATTCAGAACTGTTTTGATTTCCATCAATACATCCGTCTCCGCTCCGGGCTTGTGTCACGGCCATTCCTTGCGGCCAACGCGTCGCAACTGCTCCTGGGGCTGTCATCATGACGCTAGCGCCGTCGCCGTCGAGTGCCGACCAGAATCGCGCGCTCTGGCTCTCAACGTTCTCTTTCACCATCTGCTTCGCGGTCTGGACGATCTTCTCGATCATCGGGATCCAGATTAAGCGCGACCTGTCGCTGAGCGAGACCGAGTTCGGCCTGCTCGTCGGCACGCCGATCCTGACCGGTTCGCTGATCCGCCTGATCCTCGGCATCTGGGCCGACCAGTATGGCGGTCGCGTCGTCTACGCGATCACCATGCTGTCGGCGGCGCTGGCGACCTTCCTGCTCACCTTCGCCTACGACTACCCGACCTTCCTGATCGCCGCGCTCGGCGTCGGCATCGCCGGCGGCTCGTTCGCCGTGGGCGTCGCCTATGTCGTCAAGTGGTTCCCGAAGGAGCGGCAGGGCACGGCGCTCGGCATTTTCGGCGCCGGCAATGTCGGCGCGGCCGTCACCAAGTTCGCCGCGCCCTTCGTGATGATCGCCTATGGCTGGCGCATGGTGGCGGTGGTCTGGGCGGTGGCGCTCGCGGTCACGGCCGTCGTCTTCTTCCTGGGCACCAAGGACGATCCCGACCTCGCCGCACGCCGCGCGCGGGGCGACAAGCCGGAGCCGATCTCGGCGCTCATGGAGCCGCTGAAGAACATCCAGGTCTGGCGCTTCTCGCTCTACTACTTCTTCGTCTTCGGCGCCTTCGTCGCGCTGGCGCTGTGGCTGCCGCGCTATCTGATCGGCGTCTATGGCCTGAGCATCACCGCCGCCGGCATGGTCGGCGCGGCCTATTCGATCCCGGCCTCGATCTTCCGCGCCTATGGCGGCCACCTCTCCGACAAGTTCGGCGCGCGCACCGTGATGTACTGGACCTTCCTGGTCTCGGTCGCCTGCACCTTCATCCTGTCCTATCCGCCGGCGGACTATTCGGTCCGGACCATGACCGGGCCGGTGACGTTCCACATGGAGCTGGGGCTCGTCCCGTTCATCGTGGTGGCCTTCGTCCTCGGCTTCTTCATGAGCCTCGGCAAGGCGGCGGTCTACAAGCACATCCCCGTCTACTACCCGAACCGGGTCGGGCCGGTCGGCGGCGTCGTCGGCCTCATCGGCGGTCTCGGCGGTTTCGTCCTGCCGATCATCTTCGGCCTGATGAACGACCTGACCGGCGTCTGGCAGAGCTGCTTCTGGCTGCTGTTCCTGATCGCCGCCGTTGCCCTCGTCTGGATGCACTTCGCCATCCAGACCATGGAGCGCGAGGCCCGCGAGCAGGGCGTGGACCGTTCGGCCCTTCCCGAGCTCCCGGAAATGCAGCCGGTTCACGGCGCCGCCCAGAAGGGCGCGCTGGCGGCCTCCGGCGCGATCCAGGACTGGGCTCCCGAGAACCCGGCTTACTGGGCCTCCAAGGGCAAGGCCATCGCCACCCGCAACCTGTGGATCTCGATCCCGAACCTCCTGCTCGCCTTCGCGGTGTGGATGGTCTGGTCGGTGGTGGTCGCCAAGCTGCCGGCGGTGGGCTTCAGGTTCACGACCGACCAGCTCTTCTGGCTCGCGGCGCTGCCGGCCCTGTCGGGCGCCACCATGCGCATCGCCTACGGCTTCATGCCGCCGATCTTCGGCGGGCGGCTGTGGACGACGCTGGCGACATGGTCGCTGATGATCCCGGCGGTCGGCATCGGCCTCGCCGTCCAGAATCCGTCGACCCCCTACGCCATCTTCCTCGCGCTCGCCCTGCTCTGCGGCTTCGGCGGCGCCAACTTCGCCTCGTCCATGGCCAATATCGCCTTCTTCTTCCCCAAGGCGGAGAAGGGCAACGCGCTGGCGCTGAACGCCGGCCTCGGCAATCTCGGCGTCTCCGTGGTGCAGTTCGTCGTGCCGCTGGTCATCACGGCGGGCGTGTTCGGCGCCATCGGCGGCGACGCGCAGGTGGCGAGCACCGGCGAGCGGCTGTTCCTGCAGAACGCCGGCTACATCTGGGTGCCGTTCATCGCGGCCTCGGCCATCGCCGCCTGGTTCGGCATGGACGATCTCGCGAGCATGAAGGCCTCCTTCGCGCAGCAGGCGGTGATCTTCCAGCGCAAGCACAACTGGATCATGTGCTGGCTCTATGTCGGCACCTTCGGCTCCTTCATCGGCTATTCGGCAGGCTTCCCGCTGCTGACCAAGACGCTGTTCCCGGAGGTCAACGCCCTGCAACTCGCCTTCCTCGGCCCGCTGGTCGGCGCCGTGTCGCGCTCGCTCACCGGCTGGATTTCCGACCGGTGGGGTGGCGGCCGCGTGACCCTGTGGGTGTTCGTCGGCATGGCGGTTGCGGTTCTCGCGGTGCTGTACTTCATCACCGTCAAGGACCAGCCGGGCGCCTTCCTGGGCTTCTTCCTCAGCTTCATGGCGCTGTTCATGCTCACCGGCATCGGCAACGCGTCGACCTTCCAGATGATCCCCGCGATCATGCGCAAGGACATGGCGCGCCTGATGCCGGGCGCCGACGAGCCCACCCGCGCCCGCCAGTCGGAGATGGAGGCGGCCGCCATCATCGGCTTCTCCTCGGCGATCGGCGCCTATGGCGGCTTCTTCATCCCCAAGGCCTACGGCACCTCCATCGCCATGACCGGCTCGGTCAACGCCGCGCTGTGGGCCTTCTTCGCCTTCTACCTCACCTGCATCGCAATCACCTGGGCGGTCTACACGCGCCGCGGCGGCGTCCTCCACGACGTCGAGCGCGCCCGGACCGCCCCTGTTCTCCAGCCCGCCCAGTGATCACGGGGACCCGGCCATGTCGCACTTCCTTGACCGCCTGACCTTCTTCCGCCGCCCGGCTGGCACCTTCGCCGACGGCCACGGCATCACCACGACCGAGGACCGCTCCTGGGAGGACGGCTACCGGCGGCGCTGGCAGTCGGACAAGATCGTCCGCTCCACCCACGGCGCCAACTGCACCGGCTCCTGCTCCTGGAAGATCTACGTCAAGGGTGGCATCGTCACCTGGGAGACCCAGCAGACCGACTATCCGCGCACGCGGCCGGAACTGCCGAACCACGAGCCCCGCGGCTGTTCGCGTGGCGCGTCCTATTCCTGGTACCTCTATTCCGGCAACCGGGTGAAGTACCCGATGGTGCGCTCGCGGCTGGTCAAGCTCTGGCGCGAGGCGCGCGCGACGCTGGCGCCGGTCGCAGCCTGGGCCTCCATCGTCGAGAGCCCCGAGAAGCGGCAGAGCTACACCTCCAAGCGCGGCCATGGCGGCTTCGTCCGGTCGACATGGGAGGAGGTCAACGAGATCATCGCGGCGGCCAATGCCTACACGGTCAAGACCTACGGGCCCGACCGCGTCTATGGCTTCTCGCCGATCCCGGCCATGTCGATGGTCTCCTACGCGGCCGGCGCGCGCTACCTGTCGCTGCTCGGCGGCGTCTGCATGTCCTTCTACGACTGGTACTGCGATCTGCCGCCGGCTTCGCCCCAGACCTGGGGCGAGCAGACCGACGTGCCCGAATCCGCCGACTGGTACAACTCCGGCTTCCTGATCCTGTGGGGCTCCAACGTGCCGCAGACGCGCACGCCGGACGCCCACTTCTACACCGAGGCGCGCTATCGCGGCGCCAAGAGCGTGGTGATCTGCCCCGACTATTCGGAGGCCTCGAAGTTCGCCGACCTCTGGATCTCGGTGAAGCAGGGCACGGACGCGGCGCTCGCCATGGCCATGGGCCACGTCATCCTCAAGGAGTTCTACGTCGAGCGGCAGGTGCCCTATTTCCAGGACTACGTCCGCCGCTACTCGGACATGCCGATGCTCGTCCGGCTGGTCGAGCAGGACGGCCGCCTGGTTCCCGAGCGCCAGCTGCGCGCCTCGGATTTCGCCGGCGGCCTCGGCGAGACCAACAATGCGGAATGGAAGACAGTCGCCATCGACGAGGCGACCGGCGAGGTCTGCGTGCCGCGCGGCTCGGTCGGCTTCCGCTGGGGCGAAAAGGGCAAGTGGAACCTCGAGGCGAAGGATGCCTCCGGCAACGAGACGCGGCTGCAGCTCTCGCTGGACGGCGCGGGCCGGGAATTCGCGGATGTCGCCTTCCCCTATTTCGGCAACATCGCCCACGAGCATTTCACCTCGACCGACCATGACTCGGTGCTGACGCGCAAGGTGCCGGTCCGCCGTCTCCGGCTCGCCGACGGCGAGGCGCTGGTGGCCACCGTCCACGACCTGATGCTGGCCAATTACGGTGTCGATCGCGGCTTCGTCGGCGATACCGCGCCCACGAGCTTCGACGAGAACGGCCCCTACACGCCGGCCTGGGCGGAGAAGATCACCGGCGTGCCGCGCGACCAGATCATCACGGTGGCGCGCGAATTCGCCCGCAACGCCGAGAAGACCAATGGCCGGTCCATGGTGATCATCGGCGCGGCGATGAACCACTGGTTCCACGCCGACATGAACTATCGCGGCGTCATCAACATGCTGGTGCTCTGCGGCTGCATCGGCCAGTCCGGCGGCGGCTGGTCGCACTATGTCGGTCAGGAGAAGCTCCGGCCGCAGTCCGGCTGGGCGCCGCTCGCCTTCGGCCTCGACTGGGCGCGTCCCTCGCGCCAGCAGAACTCGACCTCCGCCTTCTACGTGAACACCAATCAGTGGCGCTACGAGACCGTGACGCCGGGCGAGATCCTGTCGCCGACCGCGCCGAAGGGCGACTGGGACGGCACGATCATCGACTACAATCTGTGCGCGGTCCGCATGGGCTGGCTGCCGGCCTATCCGACGCTGAAGGAAAACACGCTGGAGATCGCGGCCAAGGCCGCGGCGGCGGGCCTTGAGGCGAAGGACTATGTCGCGAAGGCGGTGAAGACCGGCGACCTCGCCTTCGCCTGGGAGGACCCCGACCACCCCCGCAACTGGCCGCGCAACATGTTCGTGTGGCGCTCCAACCTGCTGGGATCATCCGGCAAGGGCCACGAATATTTCCTCAAGCACCTGCTCGGCACGTCCCACGGCGTGCTGGGCAAGGACCTCGGCGGCACCGGCGGCGCCAAGCCGAAGGAGGTCGTCTGGCACGACGAGGCGCCGGAAGGAAAGCTCGACCTGCTCGTCACGCTCGACTTCCGCATGTCCACGACCTGCGTCTATTCGGACATCGTGCTGCCGACGGCCACCTGGTACGAGAAGAACGACCTCAACACCTCGGACATGCACCCCTTCATCCACCCGCTGACGGCGGCGGTCGATCCGGTGTGGGAATCGAAGTCCGACTGGGAGATCTACAAGGGCATCGCGAAGACCTTCTCGGACGTCGCGCCCGAAGTGCTCGGCGTCGAGAAGGACGTGGTGCTGAGCCCGATCCAGCACGACAGCCCCGGCGAGATCGCCCAGCCCTTCGACGTCAAGGACTGGAAGAAGGGCGAGATCGAGCCGATCCCCGGCAAGACCATGCCGGCCGTCACGGTGGTCGAACGCGACTATCCCAATCTCTACGCCCGCTTCACCTCGCTCGGACCGCTGATGACCAAGGTCGGCAACGGCGGCAAGGGCATGGCCTGGAACACCGAGCACGAGGTCCAGCTTCTCAAGGAGCTGAACGGCGAGCATCGCGACGGTCCCGCCAAGGGGCTGGCGAAGATCGAGACCGACATCGACGCGACCGAGGTCATCCTGATGATGGCGCCGGAGACCAATGGCGAGGTGGCGGTCAAGGCCTGGAGCTCGCTCGGCGGCTTCACCGGCCGGGACCACACCCATCTCGCCATCCCGAAGGAGGACGAGAAGATCCGCTTCCGGGATGTCGCGGCCCAGCCCCGCAAGATCATCTCGTCGCCGATCTGGTCCGGGCTCGAAAGCGAGAAGGTCTGCTACAATGCGAGCTATACCAACGTCCACGAACTGATCCCGTGGCGGACGCTGTCCGGACGTCAGCAGCTCTACCAGGACCACCTGTGGATGCGGGCTTTCGGCGAGGCGCTCTGCGTCTATCGCCCGCCCATCGACCTGAAGGCGGTGAAGCCGGTCGTCGGCCTCAAGCCCAACGGCAACCGGCAGGTCGTGCTGAACTTCATCACGCCGCACCAGAAGTGGGGCATCCACTCCACCTATACCGACAACCTCATGATGCTGACGCTGTCGCGCGGCGGCCCCATCGTCTGGCTGTCGGAGACCGACGCGGCCAGCGCCGGCATCGTCGACAACGACTGGGTGGAAGCCTTCAACGCCAACGGCGCCCTCGTCGCCCGGGCGGTGGTCTCCCAGCGCATGAAGCAGGGCACGGTGTTCATGTACCATGCCCAGGAGAAGATCGTGAACGTGCCGGGGTCGGAGACCACCGGCAAGCGCGGCGGCATCCACAACTCGGTGACCCGCGCGGTGCTGAAGCCGACCCACATGATCGGCGGCTACGCACAGCTCGCCTACGGCTTCAACTACTACGGCACGATCGGCACCAATCGCGACGAGTTCGTCGTCGTCCGCAAGCTGGCGAATGTCGACTGGCTCGAGCGGCCCTTCGATGAATCCAGCGCGCATCAGCGCGGCCCGAAGGCCGTCGCGGCCGAGTGAAGAGGAGAAGATCGATGAAGATCCGCGCTCAGATCGCGATGGTGCTCAACCTCGACAAGTGCATCGGCTGCCACACCTGTTCGGTCACCTGCAAGAACGTGTGGACCAACCGCGAAGGCGTCGAATACGCCTGGTTCAACAATGTCGAGACCAAGCCGGGCATCGGCTACCCGAAGGACTGGGAGAACCAGGACCGCTGGAAGGGCGGCTGGAAGCGCAAGGCGAACGGCAAGATCCAGCCGCGCATCGGCTCGAAGTGGCGGGTGCTGGCGAACATCTTCGCCAATCCCGACCTGCCGGAGATCGACGACTATTACGAGCCCTTCACCTTCGACTACGAGCACCTGCAGAAGGCGCCGGAACTGGAGGCCTTCCCGACCGCGCGGCCCCGCTCGCTGATCACCGGTGAGCGGATCGAGAAGATCGAATGGGGTCCGAACTGGGAGGAGATTCTCGGCGGCGAGTTCTCGAAGCGCTCGCAGGACAAGAATTTCGAGGGCGTCCAGAAGGACATCTACGGCCAGTTCGAAAACACCTTCATGATGTATCTGCCGAGGCTGTGCGAGCACTGCCTCAACCCGACCTGCGTCGCGGCCTGCCCGTCGGGCGCCATCTACAAGCGCGACGAGGACGGCATCGTCCTGATCGACCAGGACAAGTGCCGCGGCTGGCGCATGTGCGTCTCCGGCTGTCCGTACAAGAAGATCTACTACAACTGGCAGACCGGCAAGGCCGAGAAGTGCATTTTCTGCTACCCGCGCATCGAGGCCGGCCAGCCGACCGTCTGCTCGGAGACCTGCGTCGGGCGCATCCGCTACCTGGGTGTGCTGCTCTACGACGCGGACCGCATCGAAGAGGCGGCCTCGGTGGCAGACGAAAAAGACCTGTACAAGGCCCAGCTCTCGATCTTCCTCGATCCGTTCGCGCAGGAGGTGATCGACCAGGCGCGCCGCGACGGTGTGCCGGAAGCCTGGCTCGAGGCCGCACGCGGATCGCCCGTCTACAAGATGGCGATGCACTGGCGGGTCGCGCTGCCGCTGCACCCGGAGTACCGCACGCTGCCCATGGTGTGGTACGTGCCGCCGCTCTCGCCGATCTCCGCTGCCGCCAACAGCGGGCAACTGGGCCTGAACGGCATGATCCCCGACGTGCGTCAACTGCGCATTCCGCTCAAGTATCTCGCCAACCTGTTGACCGCGGGCGACGAGGCGCCCGTGCAGCTCGCGCTGGAACGGATGCTCGCGATGCGCGCCTACATGCGCGACAAGCACGTGGAAGGGCGGGCCAACGAAGCGGTGCTGAAGCAGGTGAACCTGACGCCCGATCAGGTGCAGGAGATGTACCGCTACATGGCGATCGCGAACTACGAAGACCGGTTCGTGATCCCGACCACGCACCGGGAGTACGCGGAGAATGCCTACGACCTGCGCGGGGGCTGCGGCTTCAGCTTCGGCAACGCCTGTTCGGACGGCCAGTCGGAGGCGAGCCTCTTCGGCAAGCAGAAGAAGGTCATTCCGATCAAGGTCACGTCGTGAACGGGGTCCGCGGGGTCGGGGTTCGAGGAGGAACTTGGCGATGATTACGTTCAAGGCACTGGCAGCGCTCCTTGCATATCCGGAGCCGGAGTTCCTGGCGGCGGTGCCCGAGATCGGCGCTGCCATCGATGCCGAAGGGTTGCTGCCGCTGCGGGAGCGGGCGGCGGTCGCGAGCTTCCTGGCGGAGCTCAAGGAGGGTGATCTCTACGCGTGGCAGGAGCGCTATGTCGCGCTCTTCGACCGTACCCGCGCCCTCTCGCTACATCTCTTCGAGCACGTGCACGGCGAGTCGCGCGACCGCGGGCAGGCGATGGTGAATCTGCTCGAGGTCTATCGCCGTCAGGGGCTCGATCTCGCGACGAACGAGCTGCCCGACTACCTGCCCGTGTTCCTCGAATATCTTTCGGAGCTACCCCTTGCCGAGGCGAAGAAGAACCTGGCCGAGACCTCCCACATCCTGCGCGAGCTGGGAGGCCGTCTGCTCGAGAAGGGCAGCGGCTACGCCGCGGTGTTCTCGGCCCTGCTCACATTGTGCGGCGAGAAGGGGCTCGACTTCGCGGGCAAACGCGGCAAGCCGGGCGGACACGTCGAAGACCTGGAAGCGCTCGACCGGGAATGGGCGGAAGCGCCTGCGTTCGGCTGCGGATCGAAGCCCTCTCAGGATCAGGCCGTGATTCACGTCTACAAAGGAGCAGCGCGATGAGCTACGTCCACGAATTTCTATTCGGCATCTACCCCTACGTTTGCCTGGTGGTCTTCTTCGTCGGCAGTCTGATCCGCTTCGACCGCGAGCAGTACACGTGGAAGAGCGACTCGTCGCAGCTCCTGAGTCGACGCCAACTGCGCTGGGGTTCGAACCTTTTCCATGTCGGCATCCTCGGCATCTTTTTCGGGCACCTCTTCGGATTGCTG
>NZ_JAEULY010000002.1 GCF_016793595.1 Phreatobacter sp. | reverse complement strand
AGCGGCGGCGAGCCGAACGCGGCGAACAACACCGCGACCGACGTCGAGACTCTGGTCGTCACCATCGTGCCGGCCGACGAGATCCCGTCGATCGTGACGACACCGGCGACGGCGGCGGAGGATCTGGATGGCGCGCCGGCCGGCGGCGTTCCACTCGTCGCGACGCTGACGCCCGGCGCGAGCGCGATCGCAAGCTGGGTCATCGTCTCCGGCATCCCGGCGGGGATGACGTTCAATCTCGGCACGCCGGCGGGCGCCGGCGCGATCCGCGTCGAGAGCGCCGACCTCGCGGCGCTGCGCGTGACGTCGCTGCCGGCCGACAGCGACGTCGACGTGACGCTGACGCTGACGCCGCAGTCCGACGGCCCCTTCGGCACCTTGACCGGGATCGCCCGGCCGCTCGCCGTCACCGTCGACGCGGTCGCCGATTCGCCGGTCCTGACCGTGGCACCGGCCGCGGGCGCCGAGCACACCGCGATTGCGCTGACCATCGGCGCGGCATTCGGCGACACGCTGGACGGCTCGGAGACTCACACGATCGAGATCGCGGGCGTCCCGACCGGCGCGACGTTGTCGGCAGGCCGCAGCCTGGGCGGCGGCACCTGGTCGTTGACTCCGGCGCAGCTCACGGGCCTGACGCTGACTCCGCCGACCGGCTTGACCGGGACGCTCGATCTCGTGGTGACGGCGCGCGCGGTCGAGACGACGACCAGCGGCGGCGAGCCGAACGCGGCGAACAATACGGCGGTCGACGTCGAGACGTTGACGGTCACGGTGCTGGCGCGGACCGAGGTGCCGGTAGTCGTCACGACGCCGGCGACGGTCACCGAGGATTTCGCAATGGACGCGGGCGGCGACAAGCCGCTCTCGGTGGTGCTGGTCCCCGCAACGGATGCGACGACGAGCTGGGTGATCATCTCGGGGATCGCCGATGGAGTCCGTTTCAATGCCGGCACGCCGGCCGGTCCAGGGGCCATCCGCGTCGAGAGTGCCGATCTGCCCGGCTTACGCCTGATCGGATTGCCCCTGGACAGCGACGTCGACCTGCCGCTGGTCGTGACGCCGTTCTCGGCGACTCCCCGCGGCGTCATCACCGGAACGGCGCAGGCGCTGACGGTCGTCGTCGATGCCGTCGCCGACCATCCGTTCTTCGACTACTCGTCGCTCGTGACGGCGATCGAGGACACGCCGACCCCCGTCGGCATCATCCCGAGGTTCCACGACGCGACCGACGGGTCCGAGGTCCATACGCTCGCCATCGGCAGCCTGCCGCCGGGCTTCACCTTCTCGGCCGGCACCCGGAGCGGCGATCTCTGGATCTTCTCGGCGACCGACCTGATCGGGCTCACCTTCCGGGCGCCGACCGGCTTCATCGGCGAAGTGCATCCTTACATCGTCGGCAACTCGGTCGAGACGCACTTCAGTGGCGTCGAGCCGTTCACCGGCAACAACGCGGTGAACTGGACCTGGTTCTTCAGCATCAAGGTCGTCGTATCGCCCGAGCGGCCGGTCCTTTCGGTGCCGGTGGAGCGGCATCTCAGCGAAGATCTCGCGTACATGCCGGGCGGTGCTGCGCTCGACGCGAGCATGACTCCCGGCGCGACGGCGACCTCGAGCTGGGTGATCATCTCGGGCATCCCCGCGGGGGTCGTTTTCAGCGCGGGCACGCCGGCCGGTGCGGGCGCGATCCGGGTCGAGAGCGCCGACCTCGCGACGCTACGGATCGTGACGCTGCCCCTCGACAGCGACGCCGACCTCCGCCTGACCTACACACCGTTCTCCAGCGGGCCGGCCGGCACGTATTCCGGCACTGCCGTGACCCAGAACGTCTGGGTCGACGCGGTCGCGGACCGTCCGACGCTTTCGGTCGAGCCGGCCAGCGGATTCACGGATCGGCCGATCGCGCTGGCGATCACGGCGGGGTTCGGCGACACGCGCGACGGATCGGAGGAGCGCTTCTTCTACATCGGCGGTGTGCCGGCGGGGGCGAAGCTGTCGGCAGGCAGGGATGTGGGGGGCGGGTTCTGGTACCTGACGACGGCGGAGATCGCTGGCCTGACCATCACGCCGCCGCCGGGATTCGCTGGCGAATTCACGATCCGCGTCGAGGCGAACAGCGTCGAGAGCCGCTTCACCGGCTTCGAGTACCGGTTCGGCGACAATCACGAACGCATCGAGGTCCCCCTGACCGTCACGGTCGCGGCCCCCGATTTGCCCAGCGTTGTCACCTCCCCGGCGACGGCGCCCGAGGATCTCGTCGGCGCACCGGGCGGCGTGCCGCTCGTCGCGACGTTGACGCCGGGCGTGCCCGCGGCGTCGAGCTGGGTCGTCATCTCGGGCATCCCGCCGGGTGCCGGGTTCAACCACGGAACCGCGGCCGGACCCGGCGCGATCCGCGTGGAGAGCGCCGACCTCCCGGCGCTGCGCCTGACCGCATTGCCGGCCGACAGCGATGCCGACGTGACGCTGACGGTCACGCCGTTCTCGAGCGGCCCGGCCGGCACGCTGACCGGCACGGCGCAGACGCTCGTCGTCGCGGTCGACGCCGTCGCGGATCTCGCCTCGCTGGTCGTGGCGCCGGCCACCGGCGCCGAGGACAGCGCGATCGCGCTCGGCATCACCGCGGTCTTCGGCGACACGCGCGACGGTTCCGAGACCCACACGATCGAGATCGCCGGCGTGCCGGCGGGTGCGCTGCTCTCGGCGGGGACGTTCCTCGGCGGCGGAGTCTGGTCGCTCACGCCCGCGCAGCTCGCGGGCCTCGTCATGCTTCCGCCGCCGGATTTCTTCGGCAGCATCGCATTGACGGTGACCGCTCGCGCGGTCGAGTCCCTCACGAGCGGCGCGGAGCCCGTGCTCACCAACAACGAGGCGGTCGTCGTCCGCCCGATGACGGTGACCGTCACGCCGGCGCCGTCGATCCCTTTGCTCGACGTCACGCCGGTGTCGGTCCGTGAGGATCTCGGCGGCGCAGCGCCGGCCGGAGTCCCGCTCGCCGCATCGCTGACCCCGGGCGAGCACGCGGCCGCGAGCTGGGTCGTGATCTCCGGCATCCCGGCCGGCGTGACGTTCAATGTCGGCGCCCCGGTCGCGGCAGGGGCGATCCGCGTCGAGAGCGCCGATCTCGCGGCGCTGCGCCTGACCGGCCTGCCTGCGGACAGCGACGCCGATGTGTCGCTGACATTCACCCCGTTCTCGGCCGGACCGGGCGGCACCTTCGCCGGCGCGGCGCGCGCGCTGGTGATCACCGTCGACGCGGTCGCCGACGCGGTCGACGTCGCGGTCGCGCCGGCATCGGGCGTGGATGGCCGGCCGATCGCGCTCGAGATCACGGCGACGTTCGGCGACGTGCTCGACGGATCCGAGACCCATCGGATCACGGTGTCGGGCCTGCCACCCGGCGCGACGATGTCGGCCGGAACGAATCTCGGCAGCGGTGCCTGGGAGCTGACGCCGGCGCAGCTCGCCGGGCTGTCGCTCACAGTGCCGACCGGAACGACCGGGACGTTCCCGTTGCGCGTCGCCGTCGAGGCCGAGGAGACGCGGTTCAGCGGCTTCGAGCCCGATCGCGGCAACAACCGCGTCGTGGAGACCGCGACGTTGCCGCTCACTGTGACGCCGTTCCTCGAGGTGCCCAGCCTCACGACGTCGCCCGCCTCGGTCTTCGAGGACCTCGCCGATGCGCCCGTCGGCGGTGCGCCGCTGACGGCGACGCTGACGCCGGGGCTGAGCGCGACCTCGAGCTGGGTGATCGTCTCCGGCATCCCGGCGGGCGCCGCCTTCAATGTCGGCACGCCCGCGGGCGCGGGCTCGATCCGCGTCGAGGCGGCGGATCTCGCTGCGCTGCGCCTGACCGCGCTGCCTGCCGACAGCGACGTCGACATCGTGCTGACGCTGACGCCGTTCTCGACCGGGCCGGTCGGGACCTTCGCCGGCACGGCTCAGCTGCTGCCGATCGGGGTCGACGCCGTCGCCGACATGCCCGTGCTCGACCTCGTTCCAGCCACGGGCCTCCAGGACACGCCGATCGCGTTGAACATCGGCGCCGTGTTCGGCGATCTGGTCGACGGATCGGAGAGCCACTCGATCGCGATCACGGTACCGCCCGGCGTGTCGTTGTCCGCGGGCACCGATCTCGGCGGGCGCTGGCTGCTGACGCCCGGCCAGCTATCCGGCCTGACCCTGACGCCGCCGCCGGGCTTCGTCGGATCCATCGCGATCTCGGTCGAGGCGCTCGCCCTCGAGGCGCGCACGAGCGGCGACGAGCCGGTCGCGGCGAACAACGAGGCACGCGCCGTCGACACGCTGGTGGTCGAGGTCGTTCCGAGGATCGAGCCGCCCACGATCACGACTGCGCCGGCGACCGCGGCCGAGGATCTGGTCGGGGCGCCGGTGGGCGGCGTGCCGCTGGTGGCGACCCTCACGCCCGGCACTTTCGCCGTGTCGAACTGGGCAATCATTTCCGGGATCCCGGCCGGCGTGACGTTCAATGTCGGCACGCCGGTCGGACCCGAGGCGATCCGCGTCGAGAGCGCGGACCTCCCGTCGCTGCGTCTCACGGGATTGCCGCCGGACAGCGACGTCGATGTGACGCTGACCGTCACGCCGGTCGCGAGCGGGCCGTCTGGTGATATCGCGGGCGCGTCTCAGGCGCTCGTGATCACGGTCGACGCCGTGGCGGACACGCCGACGCTCGCCGTCGGCCCGTCGGGAGGTCCCGAGGACACGCCCATTGCGCTCGATATCGCCGCGGTGTTCGGCGACGAGTTCGACGGCTCCGAGACCCATTCGATCACGATCACCGGCGTCCCCGACGGGGCCGGGCTCACCCGAGGAATATCGCTGGGCGGGGGCGCCTGGTCGGTGCTGCCGATCGAGCTCGTCGGCCTGCACCTGATTCCGGCGCCCGAATTCTCGGGCGGTATCACCCTTGGCATCACCGCGCACGCCGCCGAGACGGCAACAAGCGGCGGCGAACCGAATCCCGCCGACAACACCGCGACCGCGACCGCGTCGCTGGTCGTCAGCGTGGCGCCGGTATCCGACGAGCCGTTCGCAGCCGTGAGCGACGCGCTGGCCTACGAGGATCTCGCGGGCCAGCCGACGGGCGTGCCACTGACGGTCGCGGTGGTGGTCGCACCCGGCGAGACGGGCTGGGTGGTCATCTCCGGCATTCCGGCGGGTGTGACCTTCAATGTCGGAATCCCGGCGGGTCCCGGCGCCATCCGCGTCGACAGCGGCGACCTGCCCGCGCTGCGGCTGATGTCGCTGCCGCCGGACAGCGACGCCGACGTCCTTCTCTCCGTGCAGCCGTTCGCGCAGGACGGCGCTGCGCCGCCGACCGCGGGACCGCCGATGCCGCTGACGGTGATCGTCGACGCGGTCGCGGACGCGCCGGCTCTCGGCTTGGCGCCGGTCGTTGGCGCCGCCGGGACGCCGATCGCCCTCGGCATCGGCGCGACCTTCGGCGACACCCTCGACGGGTCCGAGGAGCACACGCTCATCATCGATGGCCTGCCCGCGGGGATGTCGCTGTCCGCCGGGGTCGATCTCGGCGGCGGACGATGGCTCCTGCAGGCGGACCAGGTGCCCGGGGTGACGCTGACGCCGCCGATCGGGACCACCGGCCGCCTGACGCTCGGCGTCACGGCCATCGCGGAGGAGACGCGACCCGTCGACTTCGAGACGGACATCCTGAACAACACGGCGTCGGTGTCCGCGCCGCTGACCGTCACCGTGCTGCCGGCCGACGAGGCCCCGGCGATCGCGACGACGCCCGCTTCGGCGGCGGAGGACCTGGCCGGCGCGGCCGCCGGTGGCGTGGCGCTGTCGGCGACGCTGACGCCGGGGGCGAGCGCGACGTCGAGCTGGGTGATCGTGTCCGGGATCCCGGCGGGCGTGAGCTTCAACGTCGGCACGCCGGCGGGCGCGGGCTCGATCCGCGTCGAATCTGCCGACCTCGCGAGCCTACGCCTCACCGGTCTGCCGGCGGACAGCGACGCGGACGTGACGCTGACGCTGACGCCGTTCTCGGCGGGCCCTGCGGGCACGGTCTCCGGCATCGCGCAGCCGCTGATGGTGACGGTCGACGCGGTCGCCGACACGCCGACGCTGAGCACGACGCCGGCGAGCGGTGCGGAGGACACGGCGATCGCGCTGGCGATCACGGCGGGCTTCGGCGATACGCTGGACGGCTCGGAGACTCACAGCGTCACGATCACGGGCGTGCCGAGCGGCGCGCTGCTGTCGGCGGGCACGGATCTGGGCGGCGGCACGTGGTCGCTGACTCCCGCGCAGCTCGCGGGTCTGACGCTGACGCCGCCGCCGGACTTCACCGGCGCGATCACGCTGGGCGTCGCGGCGCGCGCCGTCGAGACGACCACGAGCGGCGGCGAGCCGGACCTCGCGAACAACGAGGCGACGGCGAGCGCGACGCTCGTGGTCGACGTGACGCCGGTTTCGGACGTCCCGAGCGTCGCGCCGCTCGATGCGCAGGCCTTCGAGGATCTGACCGGTCAGCCCGGCGGCGTGCCTCTCGTCGTCAACCTTGTTGGCCCGCCGGGCGATCGCGCCTGGGTGGTGATCGCCGGCGTGCCGGCGGGCGTCACGCTCGCGACTGCGGGCGGTCCGCTGCTGCCGGTCGGCGGGACCGTCACGGTCGATGCATCGGATCTGCCGGGGCTCAGCCTCGCGGGACTGCCGCACGACAGGGACGCCGACTTCGTGCTGACGGTGACGCCGTTCGCGCAGCCCGGCACGCTCGCGCCGATCGCCGGCACGGCCGCGGCGCTGACGATCACCGTCGATGCCGTCGCCGACGCGCCGATCCTCGATGTCGCGCCGGCGGCCGGGACCGAGGATGCGCCGGTGGCGCTCGCGATCTCGGCGGTCCCTCGCGACGTCGATGGCTCGGAAGCGATCACGACGATCAGCCTCGGCGGCGTTCCGGTCGGCGCCATCCTCGCCGTCGGCGGCGTCCCTCTCGTCCCCAGCGCGATCAGCGGGGACTTCGCGACCTATGACCTGACGCCCGCGCAACTTGCGGGCCTCACCTTCCAGGGGCCGCCGGATGTCAGCGGCGAGGTGACGCTGACGGTCGGCGCGACGGCGGCCGAGACGCCGAGCGACGGCGAGTCGACCCTTGCCAACAATACGGCGGTGCAGACCGCGACGCTGGTCGTGACGCTCGCGCCGGTGACCGACGCGCCGAGTGTCGCGCCCGTGGATGCGATCGCGTTCGAGGATCTGGCCGGGCAGCCGGCCGGTGTGCCGCTCGTGATCGGCCTGTCGCTCGCGCCGGGCGAGGCGGGCGGCATCGTCGTCAGCGGAATCCCGGCGGGCGTCACGCTGTCGACGACCGGCGGGCCCGTGATGCCGTCGGGCGGCAGTGCCACCGTGGCCGCTGCCGAGGTCGCGAGCCTGCGGGTGAGCGGATTGCCCGCGAACGCCGATGCCGATTTCGTCCTGACCATCACGCCGTTCGCGCAGGACGGCGCGGGGCCCATGGTGTTCGGCGCCGCGCGGACGCTCGCTGTCACCGTCGATGCGGTCGCGGACACGCCGAGCCTCGTGGCGCTGCCGGCGAGCGGAGTCGAGGACACGCCGATCGCCTTGTCGATCTCGGCCGCGCTGGCGGATCTCGACGGCTCGGAAACGCTCGGCGCGGTGACGTTGAGTGGCGTGCCGAGCGGCGCGACGCTGCTTTCGGGCACCACGGTTCTGGCGCCGCTCGTGCCGGGCCTCTACGAGATCGAGCCCGGCGCATTGTCCGGCCTGACGCTCGTGCCGCCGGCGGGATTCAACGGCACGATCACCCTGGGGCTCGCGGTCGCCGCGACGGAAACGACGACCAGCGGCGGCGAGCCCGTGGTCGCCAACAACATCGCGACGGCGACGGCGAGCCTGGTCGTGAGCGTGGCCCCGGTGTCCGACGTGCCGACGCTGGCGCCGATCGCGGCGGCGAGCGGCTTCGAGGACCTGGCGGGCGGCCCGATCGCGGCGCCGATCCTGGTGACCGCGGGCGCGCCGGGCGAGACGGCCTTCGTGATCATCTCCGGCATTCCCGCCGGCGTGACGTTGAACGCGGGGACGCCGACGACGCTGGTGCCCGGCGGCGTGCTGCTGACCGCCGGCGAGGCGGCCTCGTTGCGCATCGTCGGCCTGCCCGCGAACAGCGACGTCGACTTCACGCTGACCGCCACGCCGGTGTCGGTGGACGGCGCCGCGACCCCGACGCTGGGCGCCTCGCGCACGCTCATCGTCACGATCGACGCGGTCGCCGACATCCCGGTGCTCGCCGCGCGCGCCGCCGGCGCCGCGGAGGACACGCCTGTCGCGCTGACCGTATCGGCGGCGGTCGCGGACCCGTCGGAGATCCTCGGCGCGGTGCGCATCACGGGCGTGCCGGCGGGCGCGACGCTCTCGGCAGGCACGAATCTCGGCGGCGGGATCTGGGAGGTGGCGGCGAGCGCACTGCCCGGCCTGACGCTGACGCCGCCGGCCGACTTCAACGGGACGATCGCGCTCGGGATCTCGGTCGCGAGCACCGAGGTGCCGAGCGACGTCGAACTCACGACGGCGAACAACGTCGCGGGCGCGAGCGCGTCGCTCGTGCTGTCGATCGCGCCGGTTTCCGACACGCCCGACCTGGTCGTGCCGGCGCTGGTGCAGGTGAAGGAGGATCTCGGCGCGGGGCCGATCGCGATCACGCCGCCCGGACCGGGCCCGGCCGCGGTGCCGATCCTCGTGACGCCTGGCGCACCGGGCGAGTCCGCCTTCGTCGACGTCAGCGGCGTTCCCGCGGGCGTCGTGTTCAACGTCGCCGGCACGGCCGTCGCGCCCGGCGTGGTGCGCTACACCGCGGCGCAGGCGGCGGCGCTGTCGATCACCGCATTGCCGGCGAACAGCGACCGCGACTTCGCGCTGACGGTCACGCCGCTTTCGATCGACGGGCCGGCCGCGCCGGCCTTCGGCGCGGCGAAGACGATCACCGTCGCGGTCGATGCCGTCGCCGACGTGCCGACGCTGTCGCGCGCCGACAACACCGGCAACGAGGACAGCTTCATCCCGATCCGCGTGACGCGCGCGCTCGTCGACACCGACGGGTCCGAGACGCTCGATGCGATGCGCCTCACCGGGGTGCCGAGCGGTGCCGTGCTGGCCTTTGTCGGGCCCGGGCCGAGCATCGTCACGCTGGCGCCGACCTCGTCGAGCGGCGGCTTCGACACCTACGACCTGACCGGGGTGCAGGCGGCCAGCGTGCGCATCCTGCCGCCGCACGACTTCAACGGCGCGCTCGTGCTGGGCACCACGCTGACGGTACGCGAGAGCGCGACCGGGGGTCTCGAGTTCCAGACGGGCGACAACGTCGCCTCCGCCGTCGGCTCGGTCACGATCACCGTGCGGCCGGTGTCCGACGTCCCGGGGCTGGCGCTGAGCACGACCGCCGTCGACCTGCGCGAGGATCTCGGCGTCGATCGCCCGGGCGGGCCGCTCGTCGCGGACGGCGGCCGCGCCATCGGCATGACCGTGACCCCGGGTGCCCCCGGCGAGACCGCCTTCGTCGTCCTGAGCGGCGTCCCGGCGGGGCTGTCGTTCAACCATGCCGGTGTCGCGAGCGCGCTCGTGCCGGGTGGGCTGCGCTTCACCGCGGCGCAAGCTCTTTCGCTGTCGATCACGGCGCTGCCGGCCGACAGCGACGGCGACGTGCGACTGACGGTGACGCCGTTCTCGCAGGATGGGACCGCCGCGGCGCGCCCGGGTACGGCGGCGACGATCGCGCTCACCATCGATGCGGTCGTCGACACGCCGACCCTCGGCTTCACCGTTGCCGGGGCCGAGGATGGCCTGATCCCGCTTGCGCTGACGACGGCGCTGGGCGACACGGACGGCTCGGAGATCATCACGAACGCGACGATCGGTGGGCTGCCGGCGGGCTATGCGCTGGTCGCGGTGGCTGGCTCGACGACGACGGCGCTGACGCCGACCGCGGGCGTCTACACGATCGGCGCGGCGACGATCGGCCAGCTGCGCGTGATCGCGCCGCACGACAGCCACGACACGGTGACGCTGTCGGTGTCGATCGACGTGCGCGAGCAGGCCCTGCCGCCGGCGGGCGAGATCTTCGTCGGCGACAACACGACGACGGCGAGCGGCTCGATCGTTCTGTCGGTCACGCCGGTGTCGGATCCGCCGACCCTCGTCGCGCCGACGCTCGTCGTCGGCAAGGAGGACCTCGGGATCGCGGGTCCCGGCGCGGGCGATCCGGGCACGACCGGCGGCTTCGCGACCGATGGCGCGCCGTCCGGCACGCTGGCGATCCCGATCGCCGTGACGCCCGGTGCGCCCGACGAAGTCGCCTCGGTGCGGATCGCCGGCATCCCGGCCGGGCTCGGGTTCAACGCCGGAACGATCGGCGCCGACGGCACCCTCACGCTGACCCCGGCCGAGGCGGCGAGCCTGCGCATCACCGCGCTCCCGGCCGATCGCGCCGGCGACATCGTGCTCACGGTGATCGGCGTGTCGCAGGATTCCGGCGGCGTGCCGCCGGCAACCGTGTCGCAAACCCTCACCGTGCGCCTGGACGCGACCGCCGATGTGCCCTCGCTCGCCGTCGCACCGATCGCGGTCGTCGAGGATGCCGTGGTCGCCGGCGGGACGCAGCGCGTCGCGCTCGGCATCGCCGCGGCGCTCGGCGACGTCGACGGCTCCGAGGCGCTGAGCCTCGAGATCACCGGCGTGCCCGACGGCTTCGCGCTGAGCGCCGGCAGCTTCGACTCCTCGACCGGCGTGTGGACGGTGCCGCAGGCGGCGATCGCGGGACTGACGCTGGTCGCACCGCATCACGCGCATGGCGCCTTCACGCTCGGCGTCACCGCCGTCGCCGCCGAGGGCGCGGCCGGGCCTTCCGAGCCGGATCCCGCGGACAATCGCGCCACGCGCTTCGCGAGCCTGCCGGTCTCGATCGCGCCGGTCGCCGACGTTCCCGTGCTGCTGGTCGGTGGCAAGGCCAAGGGCTTCGAGGATTCGTTCATTCCGTTGTCGGTCCACGCGGCGCTCGTCGATGCGGACGGCTCCGAGGCGCTGCGTGTGCGGTTGACGGACATTCCCACGGGCGCGGTGCTGCGCAGCGGCGCGACCACACTCGTGCCCGTCGCGTCCGGGCCGGGCGGCGACATCTACGAACTGGCGCCGGGCGCGCTGACGGCGCTGGCGATCCGGCCGCCGGCGGATTCCAATGTCGACTTCACGATCGGCGTCACGGCGATCGCGAGCGAGACGAGCGCATCGAGCGCGGCCGAGGCATCGGCTGCGATCACCGTCGACGTCGTCGGCGTGGCCGATCCCGGCGCGCTGGTCAGCGGCGGGTCGACGCCGGAGTCGGCCGCGGACGTGGCGTCTGGCCGCGTGCCGCTCAACCTGGTCGCGGGCATCGTCGACGGCGACGCCGCGGCCGGGCGAACCGCTTCCGAAAGCGTCACGGCGATCGTGATCGCCGGGCTTCCTGCGGGCTTCGCCCTGAGCCGCGGCCTGGTGACCGCCATCGGGCCCGGCGGCACGACGACATGGACGCTGCGCAAGCTCGCGGGCGGCGGTAGCGAGTGGGATGCCGTCGACCTGATCGGGTGGCCGGCGCATCGCGCCGCGACGCTCGACCTGCGCGCCACGGTCGTGACCACCGAGAACGACGGCGACACCGAGGCCACCGGCTTCGCGACCTTCCCCGTCGTGGTTGCGCCGGTCGTCGACGACTTCGCGCCCGGCGGCGGCGCCTCCGGGCTCGAGGATACGGCGATCGCGTTGACCTTCGCGCCCGGGCTCGTCGATGCGGACGGCTCGGAGCGGATCGCGGGCGCGGTCACGCTCGGCCAGGTGCCGGCGGATGCGGTGCTGCGCGCCGACGGCGTGGCATTGACGCCGAGCGCGATCGACGGCGGTCTCGCGACCTATGTCGTCGCGCCGGCGGCGCTCGCGAGCCTGACGCTGCAGGCCCGCCACGACTCGAATGTCGATTTCACGCTGTCGGCGACGATGACGATCGCGGAGTTCGACGCCGGCGGCGCGCCGATCCCCGGCCAGAGTCGGACCGAGAGCTTCACGCTGCCCGTCGCCGTCGTCGGTGTCGCCGACATTCCCATGCCGCTCGCCGGTGACGCGAACGGCCCGGCCGGGACGGCGATCGATCTCGCGCTCGGCGGCACGCTGGCCGACACCGACGGTTCGGAGCGGCTGTACGTCGTCGTCTCAGGCATTCCGGCCGGGATGGGGCTGCGGCTCGCCGCGACGGCGTCGCCCGGCGACCATCTGCTCAATCTCGGCGGCGGGCGCTGGCTCGCCGACGCGGGCGCGCTCGACGACCTGCAGCTGCGCACGCGCAGCGATTTCGGCGGCGGCGGTACGACCGTCGTGCCGCTCACGCTCACGGCGATCGCGCAGGAGGACGACGGCGTGCGCGATCGCGCCGCGGCGAACCTGGAATTCAACGTCACGATCACGCCGGCCGGCGGCGGAGGGGGCGGCGGCGGTGTCAACGACGCCACCGACCTGCCTGGACCGACGCCGACGATCGCGATCGCTGCCGGCCTCGGCGGCGACGAGGATGCCGGCGCGCTTCTCGGCGTGTCGCTGCCGGGACTGCCGGCGGGTGCCGCCGCGACGTTGATCGTTCGGCGCGACAGCCTGCCGCCCGGAAGCGAGCTCGCGTCCGGCACCCCCGACGGCATCTTCATCGATCCGGCGACGGGCGACTGGATCGTCGTCGACGAGCCCGGCGTGCTCGCCTCGCTCGAGATCCGGCCGCCCGCGAATTTCGCCGGTATGATCGAGCCGGACGTCGCGGCGATCGTCACCTATGCGGACGGCCGCGTCGGATCGGCCGCCGCGCCGGTGCCGATCGCGATCCGCCCGATCGCCGATGCCGCCGCGATCGCGACCGGCGGGGCGGGGGCCGAGGATACGCTCATCAAGCTCGATCTCGCGGCGACGCCGACGGACACCGACGGCTCCGAGACGATCTCGTCGCTTCGCATCTCGGGCCTGACGCCGGGTGCCGTGCTCACCGACGCCGCCGGCGTGGCGCTGCCGCAGACGGCAGGCGTCTACACGATCGACGATCCGTCGAGCGTCCATGTCCGGCCGCCTGAACATCTGCACGGCGCGGTGACCTACAGCGTCGAGGCGACGGTCGTGGACAGCGTCGCGGGCCTGCCGGTCGACACCGTCGTCACGACCATCGCCGGCAGCGTCGCCGTCGCCGCCGTCGCGGATGCCGCGCCGATCGACGGTCCGGCGGTGCTCTCGGGCATCGAGCACAGCGGCGCGGCGCTCGGCGGCATCGGTCGCGTCACGGTCACGCCGATCGACACCGACGGCTCCGAGCTGCTGTCGGTGGTCGTGCATGTGCTCACCGCGCCCGCCGGCATTCTGCCGACCGATGTGCGCCTGTCGGCCGGCGTCGACAACGGCGACGGCAGCTGGACGCTGACCCGCGACGAGTTCGCCGGCGCGAGCCTGCTGCTGCCCGACAACGTGGCCGGGGACGTCGCGATCCGCGTGGTGGCGAACTCGTTCGAGCTCTCCAACGGCAGCACGGCCGCGACGCAGCGGGACTTCGCCGTCGCCATCCAGGCGGCCGCGGATGCGCCGCTGCTCACGGTCGCCGCCGCGAGCGGCCCGGAGGACCAGCCCATCGGGCTCGCGATCGATGCCGGCCTCGTCGACCTCGACGGCTCGGAGACGCTGACGCTGACCATCGAGAACCTGCCTGCGGGCGCCTCGCTGTCCGCGGGCACGGACAACGGCGACGGGTCGTGGTCGCTGACGCCGGCGCAGCTCGCGGGCCTCAGCTTCACCGCCCCGGCCGACGAGTTCGGCAGTTACGAACTGACGGTCGTCGCGACCGCGACCGAGCTGGGTGGCGGCGCGCCGGCCAGCGCCAGCACGACCGCGGCCCTGTCGGTCACCGTGACCGACGTCGTCGACAGCTTCGTCGGCGGCGCGGGGGCGGACACGCTGACCGGCACGGCAGGCCGCGACGTCATCGAGGGCAGGGGCGGCGCCGATCGGCTCGCCGGCGGCGCGGGCGACGACCGCTTCGTGTTCGGGGCCGACGCGCTGGATGCCGCCGACGTCATCGAGGATTTCGCGGCCGGCGACACGCTGGCGCTCGACACGCTGCTGCAGTCGCTGGGCGGTGCGCCGGCGGAAGGCGGGGACTATGTCCGCTTCGTGCAGAGCGGGATCAATGTCGAGCTGCGCGTCGACCAGAACGGCGCAGGCGCCGGCGACACCAACACGCTGCTGGCGACGATCCAGGACCAGACCGCCGCGCAGGTTCGCGCGCAGACCGATTTCGGCTGACGGGCGTCAGGCGGGGATGCCGGCCATCCGGCACAGCAGCTTCCACTCGGCTGCGCCGACCGGACTCACCGAGAGCCGCGATTGACGCAGGAAGACGAGCTCGGCGAGCTTCGGCTCGGCCTTCATCTGCGCGAGCGTGACCGGCGTCTTGACGGCAGCGAGGGGCGCCACGTCGACCATCACGAAGCGACCGGTCGGATCCGTCGGATCGGGATAGGCGGTGCGGGCGATCGTCATCACGCCCACGATCTCCTTGCCGATGTTCGAGTGGTAGAAGAATGCGCGGTCGCCGACCTTCATGGCCTTCAGGTTGATCGCGGCCTGGTGATTGCGCACGCCGTCCCAATGGCCGCGCCCGTCGGCGACGAGCTTCGACCAGGGATAGACGTCCGGCTCGGACTTCATCAGCCAGTACTTCATGGCGCGTCGGATTCCTCCTTGAGGGGGCGGGCGAGAAGCGCGGCGACGGCGTCGTCGATCCGCGCCTCGCCGCGCAGGATGGCGTTCACCGCGACGACGATCGGCATGTCGATGGCGCGCTCGGCCGCCAGCGCGGCGATCGCCGCGGCGGCCTCGACGCCCTCGACGACGCTGCGGCGTCCGGCGAGCAGGGCGGCGAGGGGCTCGCCGCGGCCCAGCGCGAGGCCGAGCGAGTGGTTGCGCGACTGCGGCGAACTGCAGGTCAACGCGAGGTCGCCGAGACCGGACAAGCCCATCAGCGTTTCGCGCCGCGCGCCGAGCGCGGCGCCGAGGCGGGCCATCTCCGCGAGGCCGCGCGTGAGCACCGCGGCGCGGGCGCTCTCGCCGAGACCGCGGCCGATGACGAGGCCGCATGCGATCGCGATCACGTTCTTGACCGCGCCGCCGATCTGCACGCCGACGAGGTCGTCGCTGGAGTAGATGCGCAGGCTCGGCGTGGCGAGGCGGCCCGCGAGGTCGCGGGCCCGCGCGCCGTCGACGCAGGCCAGCGTGACGGCGGTCGGAAGGCCGCGCGCGACGTCCGCCGCGAAGCTCGGGCCGCTGAGGACCGCGATCGTGGCGGACGGCAGGATCGCCGCGAGCGCGTCGGCGAGGAGGCGATGCGTGACCGGCTCGAGCCCCTTGGCCGCGAGCACGAGCGGACGCGTGCCGATCGCGGTCAGCCGTCGGGCGAGCGCCGCGACGTGGGCCGATGGAACGGCGAGGATGACGAGGCTGCTGGACTCCAATGTCGCCTCGAGGTCGCTCGAGACCGCGAGCCGCGGATCGAGCGCGATGCCGGGCAGGCAGGGCCGGTTCTCGCGCGCGGCGACGACGGACTCGACTACGTCGGCGCGCCGCGCCCAGAGCCGCGTCGGCCGCCCGGCGGCGGCATTCACCTGGGCGAGCGCGGTGCCCCAGGCGCCGGCGCCGATCACCGCGATTCCATCCCGCTTCGTCATCGCATGATTGTCCCGGCGCGCGTCGTCACGACGCAAGCGGCTTGCTGGCCATCGTCGCGGACGCGTGGTCAACTCCGTTCATGGCGGAGCTTGTGCTGGTGCTCGGGGCGGGGGGCGGCTTCGGCGGTGCGATCGCGGCGGAACTCGCGCGCGCAGGCATCCCCGTCCGCGCCTTCGTGCGACGCGCCGAGCAGGCGGCCGCGCTGGCCGACAGTCCCGGGGTCGAGATCGTCGAGGGCGATGCGCAGGACCGCTCGCGCCTGGCGCAATGCGCCGAGGGCGTCGCGACGATCGTGCACGCGATCAACTATCCCTATCCGCAATGGGATCCGGCGATGCGCGAGGTCAGCGCCAAGATCATCGCGACCGCGCGCGACGCCGGCGCCCGCCTCGTCTTTCCGGGGAACGTCTACGGATTCTCGCCCGAAGCGGGGCGCGCGCTGCCCGAGGACGCCCCGCAGGAGCCGGCGACGCGCAAGGGCCGCCTGCGTGCCGAGATCGAGTTCATGATCCAGCGTGGCACCGACGACGGCCGCATGGCCGCGCTGATCGTGCGCAGCGGCGATTTCTACGGCCCGACGGTGCGCAACGGCCTCGTCGACCGCGTGTTCGGCCGCGCGGCGCAGGGTCGCGCGATCCAGGCGCTCGGCCGGCTGACGATGCCGCACCAATGGGCCTATGTGCCGGACGTCGCGCGCCTCGCGGTGGCGCTGCTGCGCGTACCGCAGCGGCTGCGTCCGTTCGAGGTCGTGCACGTGGCGGGACATGTCGTGATGCGCCAGCTCGACTTCCTGCGCGAAGTCGCGGCGGCCGCCGGCAGGCCGAATCTTCCGATCCGAACCATGCCCTGGTGGCTGGTGCGGCTGGGCGCGCTGATCGATCCGATGGCCCGCGAGCTGCTCGAGCTCGCCTATCTCTTCGACGAGGCGATCATCCTCGACGACCCCAATCGGCGTCGGCTGCTGCCGGAGTTCCAGCCGACGCCGCTGGCGACCGCGATCGCGGTCACTCTCGGCAGCTACCGCCGGCCCGGCGGCGCCTGACGGCCTCGGCGCCGGTTCTAGGCGACGCGTGGATCGAGCGGCCAGCGCGGCCGCGCGGCGACATCGAGCCGGTCCACATGACCGGCGCGGAAATGTTCGAGTCCCGCCCACGCGATCATCGCGGCGTTGTCGGTGCACAGTGCCGGCGGCGGAGCGGCGAGAGCCAGGCCGTGTGCCGCGGCGAGCTCGGTCAGGCGCCGGCGGATCAACTGGTTGGCGGCGACCCCGCCGGCCACGACGAGGGCGGTCGGGCGCAGGCCGCGCTCGTCCGCCATTGCCAGGGCGTGGCGCGTGCGGTCCACGAGGACGGCGGCGACCGCGGCCTGGAAAGCCGCGGAGATGTCGGCGACGTCCCGGGCCGTCGCATCGGAGCCGAGCCGTTCGACGAGTTGCCGCACGGCGGTCTTCAGCCCCGAGAAGGAGAAGTCGCAGCCTGGGCGGCCGACGAGGGGCTGTGGCAGCGCGAAGCGGCGCGGGTCGCCCGTCACGGCGCTGCGCTCGAGGGCGGGGCCGCCGGGGTAGCCGAGGCCGAGCAGCTTGGCGGTCTTGTCGAAGGCTTCGCCGGCCGCGTCGTCGATCGTGCCGCCGAGTCGGTGATAGGTCCCGAGCCCCTCGACGACCAGCAGCTGGCAGTGTCCGCCGGAGACGAGGAGAAGGAGGTAGGGATAGGCAACGCCCGGCGCGAGGCGGGCCGACAGCGCATGCCCCTCAAGGTGGTTGACCGCGATGAAGGGAAGTCCCGCCGCCAGCGCGATCGCCTTGCCGGTCATCGCGCCGACGATCAGGCCGCCGATCAGTCCCGGTCCCACGGTCGCCGCCACCGCGTCCAGGTCGTTGAGAGATAGCGACGCTTGTTCAAGTGCTTGTGTCACGATCCTGTCGATGTGATCGAGGTGGGCACGGGCCGCGATTTCGGGCACGACGCCGCCATGGACCGCGTGAAGCGCGGTCTGGGAAAGGATCACGTTGCTGAGGATCGAGCGATCGGCGGCGACGACGGCGGCCGCGGTCTCGTCGCAGCTCGTCTCGATGCCGAGGACGAAGGGACGCTGCGGCGGTGCGGGATGTCGGGGAGGAGACTGAGGAGGAGCCATCGCGGGAGGCCGCGCTCCTACCACGGTCACCCCGGTCGGGAAACGTCGTGTGCGCGGCCGCCCGTCTCACGGGCGGTCGACGAGACGAACGATCACGGCGCGGCCGGTGTCGAGTCGGCAGGTGAACGCGAAGCGCGTCGCGGGGCCGTGGCCGTCATCTTGCTCGGCGACCCCGCGATAGCTGTGCGGCCGCGCCGGCGTCGCCGCGGCCTCGACGATCGTGAATGCCGTGGGGTCGGCCCCCTCGGCCCGAGCGAGAGCGATCCGGCAGGCTTCGAGGGCCCCGGGCTCGTTGGGCGCCGGCGCCAGGTATCCGGCGCCGGAGGCGGCGACGGAGGCGGCCAAGACCGCCTTGATCACGGTGTTCATGCGGCACCTCCCGGCAACGACGGCAACAGGGATACAGCGTCCCGGTCACCAGGGATGTGACGGCGCTAACTCGGCGTGGCGCCGCGTTGCTCCGTAGGCAGCCAAATCCCTGGTTGTGGTGCGGGAATGCCGGCGATAGCCTCCGCGCGCAATCGACATCGCGGGCGCGCCGTCAGGGCGCCGCGGGCAGGAGGCGAGGAATGCTTGATCCGAAACCAGCCGAGCGCGGTCCCGCGGCGGCGATGCCCGCGAAGCTGCAGCGGCCGGAAGGGGCGGACCTGATCACGCCAGCGGTGCGCGCCCTCGCGGAGCTCGTCGAGCAGGTCAATCGGATCGTCTACGGTCTGGGCTTCTCGGGCGGCGTCAATCCCGCCCAATGGGCCGCGCTGCGCTATTTCTCGCGCGCGCCGGAGGGTCGCCGCACCGTCGGCGGTCTCGCCGAATACCAGTGCGTCACAGCGCCGACGGCGTCGGAGACGGTGTCGGCACTCGTGCGCAAGGGCTATGTCGAGCGCCGGCCGTCGCTCACCGACAAGCGCAGCCACACGCTGATCCTGACGGCCGAAGGCCAGGCGCTGCTGCGCATGGACCCGCAGGCCGAGGTCGCCGTCGCGCTCAAGGCCCTGACCGACGACCAGCGCCTGGGTCTCGCCGAGGCGCTCGACGTGCTGCAGCGCCAGCTTCTCGCGCGTCGTCAGCTTCGCCGCAACCACGCCTGAGGGCGCGGGGGCGCGGCGCGCCCGCTTCAGTCGACGATGAACAGGGTCGCGCCCTCTGCGGTCCAGGAGCGATGCGGCTCGGCACCGTCCGCGACCTGGTAGCTCTGGCCGGGCGTGAGCGTGACCTTGCGGCCATCCGCGAGCTCGGTGTTCAGCTCGCCCTTCAGCACCAGCAGGATGTGGCCCTTCTTGCACCAATGGTCGGCGCGATAGCCCGGGCTGTAGTCCACCATGCGGACCCGGATGCCGGCGAAGTTGCGCGTGCGCCATGTCGCGGCGCCGGTCTCGCCGGGATGATGGGTCGGCAGCACCGACGCCCAGTCGGTGGTGCCGAAGGGAATGTCGCGCATCTCCATCTCGATCGCTCCTCGTTTCAATCCGATTGCATCAGCCGGGCGACCGCGCGCCCGAAGTCGGCGCGCGCCTGCGCCTCGTGGACGTGACGGCCCTCGCGCACGAGCCAATGGCCGCCGACCATGACGTCGCGCACGGGCGTGTCGTTGCCGGCGAAGATCCAGGCGTCGAGCAGCGCGTCGTCGTCGCGGCCCAGCAGCACGGGATGATCGGCGTCGAGCACGACGAGATCGGCGCGGTGCCCGGGGGCGAGCGCGCCGATGGGCCTCGCGCAGGCTCGCGCGCCGCCGGCCAGCGCCGCCCGATAGAGCGCGGCCCCGGTCGACGCGCCGGGCGTCGGCGCGAAGAGGTTGCGCGCGCGCCGCGTCAGGCGCTGGCCGTATTCGAGCCAGCGCAGCTCCTCGACCGGGCTGACGGAGACGTTGGAATCCGACCCGATGCCGAGCACGCCGCCGGCGGCGACATAGGGCCCGAGCGCGAAGAGCCCGTCGCCGAGATTGCCTTCGGTGGTCGGGCAGATTCCGGCGACGGCGCCGCTCGCCGCCAGGCGTCCGGTCTCGAGCGTGTCCATGTGGGTGGCGTGCACCGCGCACCACCGCCCGTCGATCGCGGCGTTGTCGAGCAGCCAGGCGACCGGCCGCGCGCCCGACCAGGCGAGGCATTGCTCGACCTCGCGCAGCTGCTCGGCGACGTGGATGTGGATCGGCGCGCGCGGATCGAGACGCGTGACGTGGTCGACGGCGCGGCGCAGCGCCTCCGGCGCGACGGCGCGCAGCGAGTGCGGCGCGATGCCGATGCGGATCTGACGGTCGCCGCGATGCCTCCGCAGCAGCGTCTCGACGAGGCGTGCGTAGCGGTCGTCGTCGAGCAGGAAGCGCCGCTGCGCGGGAAGCGGGGCCGCACCGCCGAATCCCCCGGACTGGTAGAGCACGGGAAGCAGCGTCAATCCGATCCCGCTTGCGCCGGCGGCGGCGCAGATCGCATCGCAGAGCGCGGTCGGTTCCTCGTAGGCGCCGCCGTCGCGATCGTTGTGCAGGTAATGGAACTCGGCGACCGCCGTGTAGCCGTGACGGAGAAGCTCGACATAGACCTGCGCCGCGATCGCCTCGACCTCGACGGGGCCGAGCCGATCGAGGAAGCGGTACATCAGGTCGCGCCAGCTCCAGAAGCTGTCGCCGGCAGGGCCGGCGCGCTCCGTCAGGCCGGCCATCGCGCGCTGGAAGGCATGGCTGTGGAGATCGGGCATACCCGGGACGACGATGCCGGCGACGCGCATGCCGTCGCCGGCCTCGACGCCGGGCGCGATCGCGACGATGTCGCCGTGCGCGTCGATGTCGATGCGCACGTCGCGCGCCCAGCCGTCGGGCAGCAGCGCGCGCGGGGCGTGGAGGCGGGGCATCGACGAAGCTCCGGCATTGGGGTTAGGTAGCCGCGACACTCTTGCCCGGCCCCGATGCGGCGGCGCAAGCCGAATTGCGCCGCGACCGCGCGACGCGCCGACGAGACGCCGGCTCCACGTGAAGACACGACGACGGGATGGGATGACGCGATGGCCGAACGCTGGGACACGCTCTGGACGAATCTTCGCCTCGCCACCATGGTCGCCGACGGGCGGCCCTATGGTGCGATCGAGGACGGCGCGATCGCGATCCGCGACGGGCGGATCGCCTGGATCGGGCCGCGCGCGGAGCTGCCGGCGAACGACGCGCGCGCGCGCCACGACGGCGGCGGCCGCTGGGCGACGCCGGGCCTGATCGACTGCCACACGCATCTCGTGTTCGGCGGCGATCGCGCCCATGAGTTCGAGCTGCGGCTCGGCGGCGCCACCTACGAGGAGATCTCCCGCGCCGGCGGCGGCATCCGCTCGACCGTCGCCGCCACGCGCGCGGCCGGCCCCGAGACGCTGCGCGCGGCGGCGCTGCCGCGGCTCGCGGCGCTGGCGCGCGAGGGCGTGACGACCGTCGAGGTCAAGTCCGGCTACGGGCTCGACGTCGAGACCGAGGTTAAGCAGCTGCGCGTCGCGCGCTCGCTGGGCGTGCCCGGCGGATCGCGGATCGTGACGACCTTCCTGGGCGCCCATGCCTTGCCGCCGGAGTTCGCCGGGCGGCAGACTGCCTTCATCGATCTCGTGGCGGGGCCGATGCTCGACGCGGTCGCCCGCGAAGGGCTTGCCGATGCGGTCGACGTCTTCGCCGACCGCATCGGATTCACGAACGAGGAGACCGGTAGGGTCTTCGCGGCCGCGCACGACAAGGGCATCGCCGTGAAGCTGCATGCCGACCAGCTTACCGACCAGGACGGTGCGGCCTTCGCCGCCCGCCACGGCGCGCTCTCGGCCGATCACCTCGAATACGCGAACGAGGCCGGAATCGCGGCGATGGCGCGCGCCGGCACCGTTGGCGTGCTGCTGCCCGGCGCCTTCTACTTCCTGCGCGAGAAGCAGCTGCCGCCCGTCGAGGCCTTCCGCCGCGCCGGCACGCGCATCGCGCTGGCGACCGACGCCAATCCCGGGTCGTCGCCGGCGCTGTCGCTGCTTCTCATGCTGAACATGGGCGCAACACTGTTCCGCCTCACGCCGGAGGAGGCGCTGTCCGGCGTGACACGCCACGCGGCGGCGGCGCTGGGCCTCGGCGGCGAGATCGGCACGCTCGAGACCGGCAAGGCGGCCGACATCGCGATCTGGGACATCGAGCGGCCTGCCGAGCTGACCTACTGGATCGCGCGCAATCCCCTGCACCTGGCGCTGCGCGCCGGCCGACCGCTGGAGCTGCCCCGATGACCGACGTCTTCGCCCTCGTGCGCGGCTCCGCGCCGCTGGTGGTCAGCGCACCGCATGTCGGCATCTACATTCCGCCCGAACTCGGCGCGGCGATGACGCCGGAGGCGGTCACGGTGCCGGACACCGACTGGCACATCGACCGGCTCTACGCCTTCGCGCTCGGCCTCGGCGCGTCGATGATCGTCGCCACGCATTCGCGCTTCGTCGTCGATCTCAATCGCGATCCCGGCGGCCGTGCGCTCTATCCCGGCGCCAGCAATACCGAGCTCTGCCCGCTCGGCACCTTCGCGAGCGGGCCGGTCTACCGGACCGGCGGCGAGCCCGATCCCGCCGCGGTCGAGCGGCGCGTCGACCGGTACTGGCGGCCTTATCACGAGGCGCTGGCCGCCGAGCTCGAGCGCGTCCGGCAGGCGCACGGCGTCGCGGTGCTGTGGGATGCGCATTCGATCGTCTCGCGCGCGCCGCGGTTCTTCGAGGGCGTGCTGCCGGACTTCAATCTCGGCACGGCCGACGGCGCGAGCTGCGATGCCGGCCTCGCGACGCGCGTCGAGGGGATCCTGCGCGGCGCGCCATCGTTCACGACCGTCCACAACGGCCGCTTCAAGGGCGGCTACATCACGCGCCGCTACGGCCGCCCCGCGGAGCGCGTCCATGCGTTGCAGCTCGAGATGGCGCAGTCGGCCTACATGACCGAGGGGCCACCCTTCGCCTGGAACGCGACGAAGGCGGCGGCCGTGCAGCCGGTGCTCGAGCGCTGCCTGGACGCCTGCCTCGACTGGGCGCGCCGCGCTCAGTAGGCGAGCAGGGCGTCGAACGGCACGTCGAGGCGCTTTCGGCCGTCGAGGAAGGTGAGCTCGAGGATGCAGGCGGCGCCGCGGACCTCGGCGCCCGCCTT
Source organism: Phreatobacter sp. (assembly GCF_016793595.1). Taxonomy (GTDB): domain Bacteria; phylum Pseudomonadota; class Alphaproteobacteria; order Rhizobiales; family Phreatobacteraceae; genus Phreatobacter. Next base: position 434,273 of record NZ_JAEULY010000002.1, on the reverse strand, counting down.
GCGCAGCAGCGAGATCGCCGCCGCGAGCGTGCCGCCGGTCGCGAGCACGTCGTCGAGCACGACGACCCGCTGGCCCGGCGTCACGGCGTCGTCCTGGATCTCGATCGTGTCGGTGCCGTATTCGAGCTGATAGGTGTGCGGGACGGTCTTGCCCGGCAGCTTGCCGCGCTTGCGCACCATCACGAAGCCGCAGCCCAGGGCGAGGGCGAGCGGCGCCGTCACCAGGAATCCGCGGGATTCGATGCCGGCGAGAAGGTCCGGCTTGTGCGGACGGATCCGCTCGGCGAGCTGGTCGACGCAGCTGCGCCACGCTCCTGCGTCGCCGAGCAGAGGGGAGATGTCGCGGAACAGGATTCCGGGCTTTGGAAAGTCGGGGACGTCCCGGATGAAAGGCTTGAGATCCATGCGACGACTCGCGGGCGCTAGAGGGCGGCGGGGCGCGGATGCTAGTGGCGGGGCGCCCGCGCGGCAATTTCCTCGCGCGCCGGGTCGCCATCGCCGGGTGCGGCAACGACGCCGGGCATCGCGCCCCGCCGCTTAACGAAGGGTTAGCCAGCCTGGGGCTAGTTTCGAACCATTCCTCGAACCACGAGGCCTATGGAATGAGCCAGCCCCTGAGTCTCCAGGACGTCGAGCGACTCCTGTCCGACGGATCCCCGCATGCGCGTGCGGCGACGGCCGCCAAGGTCGCCACGCTCGTGGATCTGCCGAGCCTGGGGGCGCAACAGCGGCGCGAGCTCGAGCTGGTGCTGAACCTTTTCGCGCGCGACGCCGAGATCATGGTGCGCGCCGCCCTCGCCGAGCAGCTCAAGTCGAGCCCCCGGCTGCCCGTCGAGCTCGCCGCGCGCCTGGCGCGCGACGCGGTCGAGGTCGCGCTGCCGATCCTCAGCTACTCCGACGTGCTGACCGACGAACTGCTGGTCGAGATCGTCGCCGCCGGCGACGGCGGCAAGCAGCTTGCGATCGCAGGACGCGGCGCCGTGTCGGCCGAGGTCAGCGAGGCGCTGATCGAGAAGGGCCAGGAGGCCGCGGTCGCGCGGCTCGCCAGCAACGACGGCGCGCAGATCGACGAGGGCGGATTCGAGCGCATGCTCGAGCGCTTCGCCAGCTCGACGACGGTCGCGACCGGCCTCGCCAATCGCAAGCAGCTGCCGCCGACCATCGCCGAGAAGGTCATCGCGCGGGTCTCCGATCGCTTGAGCGCCGACCTCGTCGCGCGCCACGCGCTGCCCGAGCGGATCGCCGACCAGCTGGTCGACCAGGCCCGAGAAAAGGCGACCGCCGGCTATGCCGCGATGGTGGGCGAGGCCGAGGCCTCGCGCGCGCTCGCCCGTCAGATGCATCAGAACGGCAAGCTGACCTCGACGATCATCCTGCGCTCGCTGTGCATGGGCGACCTCCCGTTCTTCGAAGCCTCGATGTCGATCAAGGCCGGCATCCCGCTGGCAAGCACGCAGACGCTGATCCACGACGTCGGCGGGCGCGGCATCAAGGCGATCGCCGAGCGCGCTCAGCTGCCGGGCGCCTTCCTGCCGGCGGTGCGCGCGGCGGTAAGCGCCATCCTCGAGACCGACTACGACGGCATGCCCGGCGATCGCGTGCGCTTCATGAAGCGCGTCATCGAGCGCGTGCTGACGCAGGTCGAGGAGGTCGGCGCCGAGACTCTCGACTACCTGCTGGCCAAGTTGGCCGAGCCGGAGACCGTGAACGCGGCCTGAGCTGCGGCCGGCGCCCTGCGCCGTTCGACACGACGACGGCTCGTTCGCGTTTCGGCTGTCGGATCGGGGCGTCGGGCTCTCGGGAGCGCCGTGCCGGCGCTCGCGTCGCCGCGGCACGCCGTCGTCGGGGCGACGGCGAAATGGTCGGAGTGAGAGGATTCGAACCTCCGGCCCCTTGGTCCCGAACCAAGTGCTCTACCAGGCTGAGCTACACTCCGGCCGTCGAGCCTCGGACCGGACGGCCCGAAGCTCGGGGGCGGGCTTATAGCCCCGGGCGGCGGGTGGGGCAAGCCGTCCGCGCGGGGCTGCCCGCAAGGAGTAGGGCGGATCCGACACGGCGTGGCACGGGGCGGGGCGCTGGGAATGCCCCGCGGCCTCGATGACGGGGGCGGAAGGAGGCGCCCGCTCGGAGCGATGAACGCGGCGGGCCGTGCGCCCGCCGTCGATCGCGCGGACGGACGCGCCGTCCCGGGCCTCAATGCGCCCGGTGGATCGCGAAATCGATCAGCTCGATCAGGGCGCGCTTGATCGGATGGTCCGGAAAGATGCCGAGCGCGTCGCGGGCGATGGCGCCGTAGTGGCGCGCGCGCTCGACCGTGTCGCGCAGCGCGCCGTGGCGCGTCATCAGCTCGATCGCGTGGGCGAGGTCGCCGTCCTTCTGGTCGAGATCCTCGAGCGTGCGCCGCCAGAACTGGCGCTCCTCCTCGCCGCCGCGCAGGAAGGAGAGCACGACCGGCAGCGTGATCTTGCCGTCGCGGAAGTCGTCGCCGACCGACTTGCCCATCTTCTCCGCGGTCGAGGTGTAGTCGATGACGTCGTCGACGAGCTGGAAGGCGATGCCGAGATTGAGGCCGTAGCTCTCCAGCGCCTCCTCCTCGGCCTTGGGACGCGCGGCGACGACGGCGCCGACGCGGGCCGCGGCCGCGAAGAGCACCGCGGTCTTGGCCTTGATGACCTCGAGATAGGCGTTCTCGGTGGTCTCGGTGTCGTTGGCGGTGGTGAGCTGCAGCACTTCGCCCTCGGCGATCACCGCCGAGGCGTTGGCGAGGATGCGCAGGACGTCGAGCGAGCCGTCCTCGACCATCACCTGGAAGGCGCGGCTGAACAGGAAGTCGCCGACCAGCACCGAGGCCTTGTTTCCCCACACGGCGTTGGCAGTGGCGAGACCGCGGCGCAGGTCGGACTCGTCCACCACGTCGTCGTGCAGCAGGGTCGCGGTGTGGATGAACTCGACGCAGGCCGCGAGGCTGACGTGACGCTCGCCGTTGGCGTAGCCGCAGAGCCGGGCGGCGGCGAGGGTGAGCATCGGGCGCATGCGCTTGCCGCCCGCCGCGATGATGTGGCCGGCGAGCTGCGGGATCAGCGCCACCGGGCTGTGCATCCGGCGGATGATGACCTCGTTCACGCGCTTCAGATCGTCGCCGACGAGCGCCGTGAGTGGCGCCAGCGACGGTGCGCGCGAACGCTCCCGCCCGTCTTCGAGGTTGACGACGACTGCCACGTGACGCTCCCTTCGTTCCCGACCGATGTCCTTCCGTCCGAGCATAGAGCCGGCGTCGCGCCGATCAAGCAGAGTGCGCGTCCGTCGCGGCGCCGTGATCGTCGATGCGTGAAGTCCTGCGCACGTCCGACGCGGTCGAGTTGTGCTGGGCGCGGGCCGTGCTCGACGCTGCGGGTATCGATGTGCTCGTCTTCGACCACAACATCGCCGCGGCGGAGGGGGCGATCCTGGCCTTCCCGCAGCGCCTGATGGTGGCGAGCGACATGTGGCCGCAGGCGTGCGCCGCACTCGACGCGGCCCGTGCGGCGTTGCGCACGAGCAACGATCCATGACGGAACCGGCCACGACATCGGGAACGCTGCTGGGCGGCCGGCTGCGTTTCGAACAGCCCGCACGCGGCTACCGCGTCGCCATCGACCCGGTGCTCCTCGCCGCGTCGGTTGGCCTCGCGCGCGGCCGCGTGCTCGATCTCGGGGCCGGGGCGGGGGCCGCCGGCCTTTGCCTGGCTTGGCGCGTACCGGGCGTCGCGGTGACGGCGGTCGAGATCGACGAGACGCTGACCCGGCTCGCCGCGCGCAATGCCGCGGCGAACGGCCTCGCGTCGCGGCTCGCGGCGACGACGGGCGACGTGCTGCGGCTGCCGCGCGCGCTGCATGGCGCCTTCGACGCCGTCGTCACGAACCCGCCCTTCGAAACGGCGGCGCGCGCCAGCCCATCGCCCGATGCGGCGCGGCGTCGCGCCCATGTCGAGGGCGAGGCGACGCTCGAGCGTTGGGTCCGCGCCGCCCATCGGGCGCTCAAGCCGCGCGGCCGGCTGTTCGTCGTTCATCGCGCCGATCGCCTGGGCGAGCTGCTTGCGGCGCTCGGCCCGCGCTTCGGCGATGTCGAGATCGTCGCTTTGTGGCCGCGGGCGGGCGCGGCCGCCAAGCGGGTGATCGTACGCGCGCGGCGCGACGCGCGCGGCGCGCTGGTCTTGCATCCGGGGTTGGTCCTGCACGAGGCCGATGGCCGCTTCACCGCGGCCGCCGAGCGGATCCTGCGCGACGGCGCGGCGCTCGGCGCCGGGCCAGCCTGACGGCCCCGCGCCGATGACGCGCCGCACCGACAGCGAACTGCTCGCCGGTTTGCGCGCGCTGATCGTCGCCGGCGCCGTCGAGCTGCGCCTCGATCCCGCGCGGCTGGACAAGACCGACAGCCCCGTCAGCGTACAGGCGGAGTCCACACGCTGGCTCTACGCGCTCGTGGCGCTCGCGCTGGGCGCGGCCTGGCTCGGCGGCGCCGCAGCCTTCGGCATCGCCGCGGCACTCGGTGCCGGCCTGTGGTTCGGCTGGGTGCGCCGCGACGTCGCGCGGCGAATCCGCGATCGTGTCGAGACGCGCGCGCTCGTGGATGTGACATTATGGCGGCGGCTCTGGCGTTTCGGCGGCGTGCGGCTGGTCGCGACGGCCGACGGCGCGGCATGTTCGGCGCCGGACGACAATTGGATGCAATACGTGCGCGACCGGTCGCCGGTCGGGCACGAGTGAGGCGAGATGGGCGGCAGCTTCGGCAAGATCCTCCTGGTGATCGCGGTGTTCTCGATCGCGTGGTTCGGCTGGCGGTGGTTCCAGCGCTGGGACAAGGAGCGTCGTCAGCTCGCGGAGCGTCGCGAGGCGGCGGACTCCGTGCGCCGGCGTCGCGATCAGGACCAGCCGGTGGAGGTCGAGGAGCTGTCGAAGTGCCGCATCTGCGGCGCCTTCGTCGCCGCCGGGGCCCGCGCCTGCGAGCGCAGCGGCTGCCCCTATCCGCGCTGAGCGGTTCGGGCGGCCCGACCACGACCGTCGCGGCGTGCGATCGGGACGGGTGAGCTTTCCGAGGCGACATTCGGCAGGCGCGCCGCCGGCAGCACGGCGCGGCTGCGATGCCACGCCGCGCATCGGCCCGATGTCGGGTTGACTCGCCAACCTTCGCGGGTATGTTGCGCCGCACACCGGTTCCCCTCCGGCGACGCTTCCCTCGCAGGTATCCCGTGGCCAAACCGACGTCGTTTCAGGGCCTGATCCTGACGCTCCAGGACTACTGGGCGAAGCAGGGCTGCGTGATCCTGCAGCCCTACGACATGGAGGTCGGTGCCGGCACCTTTCATCCGGCGACGACGCTGCGCGCCCTCGGTCCGAAGCCGTGGAATGCGGCCTATGTGCAGCCCTCGCGCCGGCCCGCCGACGGGCGCTACGGCGAGAACCCGAACCGGCTGCAACACTACTACCAGTTCCAGGTGATCATGAAGCCGTCGCCGGCCGACGCGCAGGAGCTCTATCTCGGCAGCCTGCGCGCCATCGGGATCGACCCGGCCCAGCACGACATACGCTTCGTCGAGGACGACTGGGAGAGCCCGACGCTCGGCGCCTGGGGCCTCGGCTGGGAGTGCTGGTGCGACGGCATGGAAGTCTCGCAGTTCACCTACTTCCAGCAGGTCGCCGGCTTTGAGTGCGCGCCAGTCGCGGGCGAACTGACCTACGGTCTGGAGCGCCTCGCCATGTATGTGCAGGGCGTGGAGCGGGTCTATGACCTGAACTTCAACGGCCGAGAAGGCGCCGAGAAGGTCACCTATGGCGACGTCTTCCTCCAGGCCGAGCAGGAATATTCGCGCCACAACTTCGAATTCGCCGACACCGACATGCTGTTCGAGCAGTTCCGCATGGCCGAAGCTGCCTGCCGGAAATATCTCGCGGCCGGCGCCCCGGCGGAGGGTTCGGACGGGCGGCACCTCTCCGCCCTGCCCGCCTATGACCAGTGCATCAAGGCGAGCCACGCCTTCAACCTGCTGGATGCGCGCGGCGTGATCTCGGTCACCGAACGGCAGAGCTACATCCTGCGCGTGCGCGAACTCGCCAAGGCCTGTGGCGCGGCCTGGCTTCAGACCGAGGCGGGTGGCGCCTAGCAGCGTCCCGCGCTTTGTGTCGTGGGCGCTGCTGGCGACGACCACAAGCTGAAACCGAATACTCCCACAACCGCCCGGCCCGCCAACCAACGGACCGGATATCGCATGACATCGCATTCGAAAGCCTTCCCGCTGCTCTCGCGCCGCGTCCTTGGCCTCGCGGTCGCGGCAAGCGCCCTCGCTCCCCGCCTTGCGCTCGCGCAATCGACCACCGATCCCGTCGAGACGGTGCGCACCTTTTTCGCGACCGTGAACGAGCGCAACGAGCGGACTTTCCTCACCCGCGAGCTCAACCGCCTGTTCGCGCGCCAGCGCCGCCGCTCGCGCGAGCAGGACAGCCCCCTGCCCGGCCTCGACGCCGACTACCTCTGCCTGTGCCAGGAGGAGGAGGACGGCTGGAAGAACACGCTGCGCTTTGAACTCGTGGCCAAGGTCGACCGCGTCGCCCGCGTGCGCGTGAAGTTCCGCAACTACGAGGAGCGCGAGGTCATCTACGCGCTGCATTTCGAGAACGGCCGCTGGCTGATCGACAATATCGAGCCGCCGGGCCAGCAGAGCTGGCAATATCTCCTGCAGCAGACGGAATGAGGCGAGGCGCTGGTCGCGGGTTCAACCCCGCGGCCTTACGCAGCGGCCTTCCCGGAACAGCGCCCATTCCTCGCAGACCCGCCCGTCGGCGAATATGCAGACGCCATACTGGCCCTGCGCGCTATTCCTGATTTCCGAGCGCCCACCGCGCTGAATGCAGTTCGTCGAGGCCGGATTGGCTAGACCAACACCGCGCAGCTGCGCGACAGCCGATGACCACGCGACCGTGGCGACGACAGCAGCAATAGCCGCCAGCAGGCTCGGCGCTGGACGCATGGCCATTCTCCAATTACGGAAGCACCCGACGAAACCATCGCACAGGGTGCCTCCGTTCGCCACGCGGCGCGCGCCCGCCGAGCCGAGCCCATGCCCGATCTCCTTCTCGAACTGCTCTCGGAAGAAATCCCGGCCCGCATGCAGGCGGATGCCGCGGCGCATCTGAAGAAGGCCGTCACCGACGCTCTGGTGGCCAAGGGCTGCCTCTACGAGGGCGCCCGCGCCGTCGTCACCCCGCGTCGCATCGCGCTGTCGGTCCACGGCCTGCCCGCCGCCTCGCCGGACGTGAAGGAAGAGCGCAAGGGGCCACGCGTCGGCGCGCCGGAAGCCGCCATTCAGGGCTTCCTGAAAGCTGCCGGCCTCGCCTCCATCGATCAGGCGACCATCCAGTCCGACCCGAAGAAGGGCGACAGCTACATCGCCGTCATCGACAAGCCGGGGCGGCCGACCCCCGAGGTGATCGCCGAGATCGTCCCGGAGATCGTCCGTTCGTTCCCATGGCCGAAATCGATGCGCTGGGGCGAGGCGTCCATTTCGACCTCGTCGCTGCGCTGGGTGCGGCCGCTGCAATCCATCGTCTGCACCTTCGGCCCGGAGACCGAGGAGCCCGCGGTCATTCCCTTCGCCATCGACGGAATCGTTTCCGGAGACGTGACGCGCGGCCATCGCTTCATGGCGCCCGGCGACATCCGCGTCCGGCGCATGGACGATTATCTCGGCAGCCTCGACAAGGCGAAGGTCGTCGTCGACCCCGAGGAGCGCAAGCGCCGCATCCTCGACGACGCCAAGAACCTCTGCTTCGCGCAAGGCTATGAGCTGGTCGAGGACGAGGGCCTGCTCAATGAGGTCGCCGGCCTCGTCGAATGGCCGGTCGTGCTGATGGGCACGTTCGAGGCGGATTTCCTCCAGATCCCCGACGAGGTGATCCGGGCCACGATCCGCGCCAACCAGAAATGCTTCGTGGTGCGCGACCCGAAGACCGGGCGGCTCGCCAACCGCTTCGTGCTGACCGCCAATCTCGAAGCTGCCGACGGGGGGCTAACCATCGTCGCCGGCAACGAGCGGGTCATCCGAGCCCGCCTGTCGGATGCGCTCTATTTCTGGCAGACCGACCAGAAGCCCCTGCCCGGCTACGAGACACACGGAAAGCCGCTGGACCAGCGCATGGCGAAGCTCCGCGCGCTGAACGTGGTGTTCCACGAGAAGCTTGGCACGCAGGGCGAGCGCGTCGAGCGCATCAAGGCGCTGGCGAAGCATATCGCGCCGCTAGTGGGTGCGGATCCGGCTCTGGCCGAGCGTGCGGCGGAACTCGCCAAGGCCGACCTGATGACCGAGGTGGTCGGCGAGTTCCCGGAAGTGCAGGGCCTGATGGGCCGGAAATATGCGCTTCTGCAGGGCGAACACGAGAGCGTCGCGGCGGCCATCGAGGATCACTACAAGCCGCAGGGGCCGAGCGACCGCGTGCCGACCGATAAGGTCGCCGTGGCGGTGGCGCTCGCCGACAAGCTGGACGTTCTTACCGGATTCTGGCGGATCGACGAGAAGCCTACCGGCTCCAAAGATCCGTTCGCGCTGCGTCGCGCCGCGCTCGGCGTCATCCGCCTGCTGGCCGAGAATGGCCTGACGTTCGCCCTCACGAAGGTCGATGGCTTCAACGGCGACCTCCTCTCCTTCTTCCACGACCGCCTGAAAGTCCTGCTCCGCGATCAGGGCCAGCGCCACGACCTCGTCGATGCCGTGCTGGCTTCCGGCGAGGGCAATGACGACCTCCTGCTGGTCGTCCGACGCGTCGAGGCACTCGCCGCCTTCCTGACCACCGACGACGGGAAGAACCTGCTGGCCGGTACCAAGCGCGCCATGAACATCCTGCGCATCGAGGAGAAGAAGGACGGCCGCGCCTATGACGGCGCGCCCGACTCCCAGCTCGTCCATGACAAGGGCCTTCCCGAGGAGCGCGCGCTCTACAACCTGCTCCAGTCCGCCACGGCGCATGCCCGCGACCATGTCGCGCGCGAAGACTATGCCGGTGCGATGAAGGCGCTCGCCGAGCTTCGGCCCGCCGTCGATGCCTTCTTCGACAAGGTGACGGTCAATGCCGAAGACCCGGCGCTGCGCGAAAACCGGCTGAAGATGCTGGCCGAACTGCGCGCGGCAACCGCGACGGTCGCGGATTTCTCGAAGATCGAGGGATAGTGCTCCCTTCACCCTCCCTTGGAGGGCGAGGGTTGGCGGACGAAGGTCGACAGGCACGAGAGCCACCTGATCCTTCTCCCCTTGTGGGAGAAAGTGCCCCAGAGGGGCGGATGAGGGGTCTGTTTTTTCCCCTCACCCGCCTGCTACGCAGGCACTCTCTCCCACAAGGGGAGAGGGTTGGCACTGGCCAGGGCTACGCTCAGCATAATGAGCGACCACTTTCACCGCGCCAGCCGCTGCTCCAGCAGGCGCCGCTCCACCGGGCCGGGATTGCCGAACCACTGCACGAAATCCTTGTGCCGAAGCGTCGCCCAGGCCCTGCTTCCGTCTGCCGTGAACAGCACGAAAAGCTGGTTGTCGGCGCAGTCATGCGGCTTGCAGACATCGGTCGACAGGAAGCGCCGCCCGTCGGCCGCCACCAGCTCGGCAGGGCCGGAGACGCCGTTGCCCCCGCCGCCGAACACATGCACCCAGCGATCGACATTGCGGTTGCGGCGGAACAGGTTGTCCCAGCTGTCCTTGAAGGCCGGCCGTTTCAGAAGGTCGAACAGATAGGGCTGGTCGCTCTGCGCGGATAGCCGCGCCGGCGCGCCCAGCGCCACAATGGCCGCGACAAGGCCGGCAACGATCATCCGCATCATCTAGAAGCCCCTTCCTTCCCGCAGGATCGCCTCGGCCTCGGGCGTCGGCTGTCCCTCGCCGTCCTGCAGCACGAGACCGGGCAGGATCGACACCGGCGCGCGCGAGCCCTTGATGCCCGTGGCGATGAGCCTGACGGCCGCCGCGCCAGGCTTCGGATGGATCGGCCTGAGCGTCACACCGCCGAAACGCCCGCGCAGAGCCCCGAGCAGCACCTCCGGCTGGTCGGCGCGGTGGATCAGCGTCACCGTGCCGCCGGGCCGCAGCATCGAGACGGCGGTGCGCAGGAACCCGGCGATGAGGTCGTCGCCCGCCGCATGCGCGAGCCGCTTGCCCACCGAAGGCGAGGCGCGGTGACGCGGCGTGTCGTGGAAGGGCGGATTGGTCATCACGCGGTCGATTTCGCCGACCAGCAGGCCCGCCTTCTCGCGCGGCGCGCCGCGCGCGAGCGCGTCCATGACGATGACGCGGGTGCGGTTGCCATAGCCGTTGGCGGCGGCGTTCTGTTCGGCGAGCCGGGCAAGCCCCGGGTCGACCTCGACCAGCGTCAGGTAGCCGACGGCCACCCGCGCGGCGAGGCAGAAGGCCGCAGTGCCCACCCCCGCGCCGAGATCGAGCACCCGCTCGCCCGGCAGCGCGGGCACGGCGGCCGCCAGCAGCACGGCGTCATGGCCGGCGCGATGGCCGCGACGCGGCTGGACGAGCCGCACACGCCCGCCGAGGACGGTGTCGGTGGTCGTTTCCTGATCCTGCGCGTCGAGGCTCATCCCCAAGCCATGGCACGGATCACCGGACATGCCCACCCTGCATCGCGCGGCGACAAATCAGGGCGCCGGCCTCAGTTCATCGCCCCAGCCGGCCTCGCGGATCAGCCGCCGGGCGCGGTCGGCCTGGTCCGCCGGCACCAGCACACGCAGCGGAAAGGCGACGATACGTGCCTCGATGGCCGAAATGTGCCGATCGGCCACCAGAACGTCGATGCCCTCGGACCCCAGCAGGGCCTCGACCGCGCCGACCAGGACCGGATCGGGGGTTCGGATGATCTCCTCCACGATGCGCTTGCTCCCTCATGCGGCAACCTCGCCATCTTTCGCGACACCGCGCGACTTGAGAAGGGTGCGCCGCATCCCTATTGTCCCGGTAAATTCCGTCCAATGCGGACGCATACAGTCTGGAGCATGGCGTGGCAGTCGTCGTCCCCTTCGAGAAGGAAAAGGCCACCATCGAGGCGCTGGTCGGGGCGACCCGCGCGGACATGGAACGCGTCAACGCGATGATCCTGTCGCGCACGGGCTCCGAGGTCACCATGATCCCGGAGGTCGCGAACCATCTGATCTCCTCGGGCGGCAAGCGGCTCAGGCCCATGCTGACGCTGGCGACGGCCCAGCTCGCCGGCTACCGGGGCGAAGGCCACGTCAAGCTCGCGGCGGCCGTCGAGTTCATGCACACGGCGACGCTGCTGCACGACGATGTCGTGGACGAAAGCGACATGCGCCGGGGCAAGCCCGCCGCCCGCATGGTCTGGGGCAACGAGGCCTCGGTTCTGGTCGGCGACTTCCTGCTGGGGCAGGCCTTCAAGATGATGGTCGAGGTCGGCTCGCTGCGCGCGCTGGACATCCTCTCGACGGCGGCCGCCGTGATCGCCGAGGGCGAGGTCATGCAGCTTGCCGCGGCCAAGAACACCGCGACGACCGAGGACGAGTATCTGGCGGTGATCCGGGGCAAGACGGCGGAGTTGTTCGCCGCCGCCTGCGAGGTCGGCCCGGTCATCGCCGAGCGGCCGAAGGCGGAGCAGGCCGCCGCCCGGGCCTATGGCATGAACCTCGGCATCGCCTTCCAGCTCATCGACGACGCGCTGGACTATGGCGGCAAGGCGCAGAAGCTCGGCAAGAACACCGGCGACGATTTCCGCGAGGGCAAGATCACCCTGCCCGTCGTGCTCGCCTTTAGGCGCGGCTCGGAGGCCGAGCGCGCCTTCTGGAAGAAGACGCTGGTCGAAGGGGAGATCGCCGAGGGCGACCTCGACGCCGCCATCGGTCTGATGACCAAGCACGGTGCCCTCGCCGACACGATCGAGCGCGCGCGCCACTATGGCGACATGGCCAACGATGCGCTGGCGCTGTTCCCGGACTCCGCCCTGAAGGACGCGCTGAAGCAGGCGGTCGAGTTCTGCATCGCCCGCGCCTACTGAGCCGGCGGCGATGGCGTGCGAGAGCACTGGAACGCCTGGCGCCCTCGTCCTGTTCTCGGGCGGCCAGGATTCCTCGACCTGCCTCGCCTGGGCGCTGGACCGTTTCGGCCATGTCGAGACGCTCGGCTTCGACTACGGCCAGCGCCACCGCGTCGAGCTCGAATGCCGGGCAGCGGTGCGCGGCGGCCTGGCGAACCTGAACCCCGCATGGCGACAGCGGCTCGGCGAGGATCACACGGTCGGGCTCGCGGCGCTCGGCGAAATCTCGAACACCTCGCTCACCCGCGATGTCGCCATCGAGATGACCGATGCCGGCCTGCCCAACACCTTCGTTCCCGGCCGCAACCTCGTCTTCCTGACCTTTGCGGCCGCCCTCGCCTACCGGCGCGGCCTGAAACACATCGTCGCCGGCATGTGCGAAACCGACTATTCCGGCTATCCCGACTGCCGCGACGACACGATCAAGGCATTGCAGGTGGCGCTGAACCTCGGCATGGACACACGCTTCGTGCTGCACACGCCGTTGATGTTCATCGACAAGGCCGAGACCTGGGCCATGACCGAGCGCCTCGGCGGCGAAGCGCTGGTCGATCTCATCCGCGACGAGAGTCATTCCTGCTATCTCGGCGACCGCACGACAAAGCACGACTGGGGCTATGGCTGCGGCACCTGTCCGGCCTGCGATCTCCGCGTCGCCGGCTGGCGGCGTTACCGGAACAGCTGACGCCTCACCCGATCATCGTCGGCTTGACCCACCAGCCGGGATGATCGGCGGCAATGGCCTTGCCGGCCGCGGCCGCGGCCCGGCAGGTATCGAACAGGCCGAACACGGTCGCTCCCGAGCCCGACATGCGCGCGAGCCGGCAGCCGGGATCGGTCCGCAGCGTGGCCAGCGCCTCGCCGATGACAGGGGCGATGGCGAGAGCCGGCGGTTCGAGATCATTGCGGGAGGCATGCAGCCGCGCGATGAGGTCGGAGCGGCGGAGGGCCGCTTGCCGCTCGATCGTCGATGCGGCGTCGGCGGCGCCGGTCGATCCGGCCGCCATTCCGAGCCTTCGGAACACGTCCGGGGTCGGAACCGAAACACGCGGGTTGACGAGCAGGGCCGGCAATCGCGGCAGCGCGAGGACCGACCCGAGATCGTGGCCGATACCGCGCATCATGCGCGGCCGCGCCTCGAGGCAGACCGGCACGTCGGCGCCCGTCAGGCGCGCGGCCTCGATCAGCCGTGGGTCATCGCTGGCAAGTCCCGCGGCCCGCGCCAGAAGTCGCAGCGCGGCGGCAGCGTCCGATGAGCCGCCGCCAAGGCCAGCCGCGACGGGCAGGCGCTTCACCAGCACGAAACGGCCGCCGGGCAGACCGGAAATACGCTCCGAGGCGAGGCGCGCCGCCTTCAGCACGAGATTGTCGGCGAGCTGCCCCGCATCGGCGGCCGTCGCGCCGCGAACCGCGAGGTCGTAGCTCTCGCCGCCGGGTTCGAAGCGCAGCTCATCGCCGGCCGCCGCAAAGGCGACGAGGCTTTCGAGGTCGTGATAGCCGTCCGCACGGCGGCCGCGCACGGCGAGCGTCAGGTTGATCTTGGCGGGCGCCCGTTCGACCAGCATGGCGGCACGGCGGGGCTTGCGCTCCCGCCGCCTGCTGTCAGTTCGGGGCGGATTGCGGCGCCGCCTGCCCGGTCGTCGTGCGGGCAGCCGGATCGCGATCGTCGGAGAGACCGCTGGCGATCTTCTGCAGGATGCGCGGCAGATCGTCCGGCTCCGGCTTCAGGTCGCGCGCATGGTTCCACTGGAACCGCGCCTCCAGCTGACGGCCCGTGCGCCAGTAGGCATCGCCGAGATGATCGTTGATCACCGGGTCCTCGGGGCGCAGTTCGATGGCCCGCTCCAGCTCGACCACCGCCTCCTCGTAGCGGCCCATCCGGTAATAGGCCCAACCCAGGCTGTCGACGATGTAGCCGTCCTCCGGCGTCAGCTCGACGGCCTTGCGGATATGGGCCAGCCCCTCTTCGAGGTTCAGGCCCTGATCCACCCAGGAATAGCCGAGATAGTTGAGCACCTGCGCGCGACCGCGCGCGTTGCTCTCGGGGATCAGTTCCAGCGCCCGCTTCAGGTCGGCTTCCGCCTTCGACCACTGCTTGGTGCGCTCGTAGGCGATGCCACGGAAGTAGAAATAGACCCAGTGCTGCGAGGTCGGCGTCGGGATCAGCGCCAGCGCGCGCGAATAGGCATCGGCCGCCTCCGCGAACTGCTTGCGGCCGCGCAGGACATTGCCGAGCGCCTGAATCGCCTCCAGATCGTTCGGATATTTCGCCGTCAGATCCTGCAGCGCCTTCCGGGCCTCGTCGGTGCGCTCCATCTGGTCGAGGTTCAGGGCCCGCTGGATCTGCGCGTTGCGGTAGAGCGGCGAGGATTCCGGCATGGCGTCGAAGACCGCGATCGCCCGGCCCGGAACCTTCAGGAACTCATAGAGATCGGCCAGCGACAGGATCGCGAGGTCGTGCTGCGGGTCGAGCCAGCGCGCGAGTTGCAGATAGATCAGCGCGAGATCCTCGCCGCCCTGACGGGACAGCGCCGAGCCGAGCCCGTAGAGCACTTCGGCCGCGCCCGTCTGGGGCGTGCGCACCAGCATGGGCAGCGTGCCGCCCTCCGCGCCGAGCCGGCGCTGCGCGTCGGCGATGATCGGATGGCCGGGGATGACCTTGTCATAGGCCGCGAAAATCTGCCGCGCCTCGTCGGCGGACTTGGCTCGCGAGGCCCAGCGGCCATAGGCATCGACGATGCGCAGGATGGTCGGGTCCTGCTTGTAGGCCTCCTGCAGCCGGGCGCCGGCATCGGTGCGCCGCCCGGCGGCGTCGAGGATGAGGCCGGCGTGGAAGTTCTTGAACAGGGCATACCAGTCCGCGCCCGTCAGGCGGTCGATCGCCGCGACGCCCGCGCCGGCATCGCCGGAGCCAAGCTGCGACCAGCCGACCAGCAGCGCCGAGGTCAGGTCGGCGCCGGCGCGCGGGGCGGAATTGAGATGATTGCGCGCGGCCTGATACTGCCGGGCCTTCATCGCCCGCATCGCGAGGGCGAGGCGGGCCAGACGGTGGCCGCGATCGATCTGGATCAGACGCTCGGCGAGCGGAACCGCCTCATCGATATTGCCGTCCGCGAGGGTCGTGACGAAGGCGCGTTCGAGAATCTCGTTGTTGCGCGGGTCCTGCCGGAGCGCGGCCCGCCAGTAGACCGAGGCGGTGGCGGTGTCGCGCACTGTGGCGGCAAGGCGGGCGGCGAGCACGTTGCCATAGACCGAGGCGCGCAGCGCGTCGCGGAACGTCGGCGTCGCGCCGAGCGGCTGGAACGTGGCATTGCGTCCCTGGGCCATCGCGGTGGTCGCCGCGACAAGCCCGGCAGCGAGCGCGAAAGCCCGCAAAACGATGTTGAACGTCACTATCGGTCTCTCGTCATCCCGAGGGGAAGGGTCCGCTGAGGAAGGGTCGGCATGGGGCGGAAACGCCCGCTCCGCATGCAGCCGGCCATCTGGTCACCATGCCCGCGAACCCGGTGATCCGCAAGGCGACCATCGCCCCCGACTTGGGCAAGGCCGTGGCGGGATCGCCGTTTCGCGGCCTCGCCCGGCGCGCCGGGACTTGAAGCCCGCCGCCGCGCGCATTAGCAGGGGCCAAGCTGGCGCCCGGCCCAGCAGGAGACCCGCCTGATGGCCCAGCCAGCCAGCCCCGCCGACGACCTCATCACCGTGCGCGACCTGCTGCGCTACGGCGTCTCGCGCTTCTCGGCAGCGAAGCTCACTTTCGGCCATGGCACCAGCACGGCGCTGGACGAGGCCGCCTTCATGATCCTCGAAGGCCTGTCGCTGCCCATCGACGATCTCGCGCCCTGGCTGGAAGCGCGGCTGACACGCCCCGAACGCGAGAAAGTGATCGGCCTGATCGACGCGCGCGTCTCGACCCGCAAGCCCGCGCCCTACCTGCTCGGCCGCGCCTATATCCAGGGCATCCCGTTCCGGGTCGACGAGCGCGTCATCATCCCGCGCTCCTATCTCGGCGAGCTGATGATGACCGGCGGGCTGGAGCAGGACGGCCTCGGCCCGGTTCCCGAACCTTATGCGGTGGCCCGCGCCCTCGACCTCTGCACCGGCTCCGGCTGTCTCGCGATCCTCGCCGCCATGGCCTATCCGAATGCTACCGTCGATGCCGTCGACCTCTCGCGCGACGCGCTGGAAGTGGCGAAGCTGAACGTCGCCGATCACGGCATGCAGGACCGCGTGTCGCTGCTCGCGGGCGATCTGTTCAGTCCGGTGGCCGGCCGCCGCTACGACCTGATCATCGCCAACCCCCCCTATGTCGCCAGGGCCGAGGTCGACGCCTTCCCTGCGGAATATCGCGCCGAGCCGGTCATGGCCCATCTCGGCGGCGCGGACGGGTTCGACATCGTCCGCCGCATCCTCGACGAGGCCGGCAACCACCTCACCGCGCGCGGCGGCATCCTCTGCGAGATCGGAACGGGCCGCGACATCCTCGAAGCCGAATACGACCTGCCCTTCCTCTGGCTCGATTCGGAGGAGAGCGAGGGCGAGGTGTTCTGGCTGTCGGCGCGCGATCTCGGGCAGCGGGTTTGAGGCTCAGTCTCCGGCGAGCCGCGCCAGCGCCTCGCCTTCCAGCCGGTAGAAGACCGCCGGCCTGACCTTCATGCCGAGCCGCTCGTAAAAGCGCTGGGCGCCCTTGTTGTCAGGCTCGGCCGTCAGGTCGATGCGCCTGATGCCCTTCCCGGCCGCGAACCGCGCCAGAAAGCGCATCATCGCCTCGCCGGTGCCGAGGCTGCGCGCCTCCTCGGCGACAAAGAGGTCTTTCAGGAACAGAAGGCCGCCAAGACGCCGGCCCGGATGGATCAGCGCGAAGAAGGCGATGCCGGCGGGCTGGCCAGCGTGGAATGCCAGCGCGACCTGCGTCCCGAGTTGCGTATCGGCCCGGATGCGCTCCATCAGCGCGACGACGTCGCCCGCCGCGTCCGGCTCATCGCCGGGACGATAGAACCGGTCCATCGCCTGATTCATCGCGGCGATGGCGGCGTCGTCTCCCGGGCCCGCAATGCGGATCGTCAAGTCGTCCGCCATCCCCGCTCCGGTCAGCGCGAGAACTTCTTGTACTGGATGCGCTTCGGAATGGTCGAATCGATGCCGAGGCGGCGCTTCTTGTCTTCCTCGTAGTCCTGGAAGTTGCCCTCGAACCACTCGACATGGCTGTCGCCCTCGAAGGCGAGGATGTGGGTCGCGATGCGGTCGAGGAACATGCGGTCGTGGCTGATGATCACGGCGCAGCCGGCATAGTCCTCGAGTGCTTCTTCGAGCGCGCGCAGCGTGTCGACGTCGAGGTCGTTGGTCGGCTCGTCGAGCAGCAGGACATTGGCGCCGCGCTGCAGGATCTTGGCGAGGTGCACGCGGTTGCGCTCACCGCCCGAGAGCTGGCCGACCTTCTTCTGCTGGTCGCCGCCCTTGAAGTTGAACGCGCCGCAATAAGCGCGGGCGTTGATCTCGCGCTTGCCGAGATAGAGGATCTCGTTGCCCCCGGAGATTTCCTCATAGACGGTCTTGTTGTCGGCCAGCGCGTCGCGCGACTGATCGACATAGCCGAGCTTGACGTTGTCGGCGATGACGATCTCGCCGGCATCCGGCTTCTCCTGACCCGCGATCATGCGGAACAGCGTGGTCTTGCCGGCGCCGTTCGGGCCGATAATGCCGACGATGCCGCCTGGTGGCAGGCGGAACGACAGGTCGTCGATCAGGAGCTTGTCGCCGAAGGCCTTCGACAGTTCCTTGAACTCGATGACGTTGTTGCCGAGCCGCTCGGCGATCGGAATGATGATCTGCGCGGTGGTCGGGCCGGCCTCGGCCGCCTTCTTGACGAGATCGTCGTAGCGCTGGATGCGGGCCTTGTTCTTGGCCTGCCGCGCCTTGGGCGAGGACCCCATCCATTCGGCCTCGCGGGCGAGGGTTTTGAGGCGCGTCTCTTCCTCGCGGCCTTCCTGAATGAGCCGCTTCTGCTTCTGCTGGAGCCAGGACGAGTAGTTGCCCTCGTAGGGAATGCCCTTGCCGCGATCGAGCTCGAGAATCCAGCCCGTGACGTTGTCGAGGAAATAGCGATCGTGGGTGACGATCAGGATCGCGCCCGGATAGCTGCGCAGGTGGCCTTCGAGCCAGGCGGTCGTCTCGGCGTCGAGATGGTTGGTCGGTTCGTCCAGCAGCAGGACTTCCGGCTGGTCGAGCAGCAGGCGGCAGAGCGCGACACGGCGCTTCTCGCCACCCGACAGCTTGTCCACGGCCCAGTCGTCCGGCGGGCAGATGAGGGCGTCCATGGCCTGGTCGACCTGGCTGTCGAGATCCCACAGGCCCTTGGCCTCGATCTCGTCCTGGAGCCTCGCCATCTCGTCCGCGGTCTCGTCCGAATAGTTCATGGCGAGTTCGTTGTAGCGGTCGAGGATCGCCTTCTTCGCGGCGACGCCGAGCATGACGTTCTCACGAACCGTCAGACTGGCGTCGAGCTGCGGCTCCTGCGGCAGGTAGCCGACGCGCACGCCCTCGGCGGCCCAGGCCTCGCCGGTATATTCCTTGTCGGTGCCGGCCATGATGCGCAGCAGGGTCGACTTGCCCGCGCCGTTGACGCCGAGCACGCCGATCTTGGCGTCCGGGTAGAAGGAAAGATGGACGTTCTCCAGCACCTTCTTGCCGTTCGGATAGGCCTTGGTCAGGCCGGACATGTGATAGGCGAACTGGCGGGCCATGGGGTCGCGCCTCCTGAAGGAACGGGCGTATCGCTGGGGTTGGCCGCGAGATAGCGGGCGCGGGACGCCGCCGCAAGCCGGGCCCCGCGATTTGCTGGCATTCTGCCCGGAATATACCCAAGGTGACCCTGCGACACGCTGCGGCAACAATGGCTGGGGAATGTGCGCACCGGGGGCCGCGAGAGCCCCGATCCGACGGGAGTTCTTCATGACCATGCTTCGTTGCGCGGCGGCCGCCGCCATTCTGGCCGCGAGCGTTGCGACCGCGGGAGCCCAGCAGCTCACCGGCCGCTATCAGGTGATCGGCGACAATGGCAACGGCACCGGCTATCGCGGCGTCGCCGAGATTTCCGGCACGGCCGGCGGCAATTGCGCGATCCGCTGGGCCATCGTGAACACGCCGCCGACGCAGGGGTTTTGCATGCGGCAGGGCAATGTGCTTTCCGCCGCCTATCGGCTCGGCAATTCCATCGGGCTCGTCGTCTATCGCCTGAACGACGACGGTACGCTCGACGGCACCTGGACCATTGCCGGGCAGGAGGGCGTCGGCAAGGAGCGGCTGGTTCCACAGCGCTGACCTGTCCGGGCTGGCGACGCGCGGCCCCGGCCGCGCGGCCTCTGCCTCAGCGGAGTTCCGCGAGGAACGCAACGAGCAGGTCGCGGACCTCCTCCGCCCGCTCCTGCTGGATCCAGTGTCCGGCTCCGTCAAGGATATGGGCGCCCCGGCAGCCCGGCAGCGTCCTCGGGAAAGCCTCGATCTGCGCCTTCGACGCGGGGAAATGCATCACCCCGTCATTCGCCCCCGCGATGAACAGCGAGGGCTGCCAAATCGGCTGGCCTCGCCAGGGCGCCATCAGCGCAGCGTTGCGCCGCAGGCAGCGATACCAGTTGAGCCCCCCGCGAAAACCGGATTGCCGGAACTGCTCGGCCATGTAGGCCATGTGGTCCTCGGGGAGCCACGCCGGCAACACGCCCGGCGGATCGGTATTGTCGAGGATGCCGCCGCCACTCTTCATCCGGATCATCGACTTGCGGCGATCGGTCCGGTGGCCGAACCCGTCCTGATAGATTCGGTGCAGACTCTCGCGTGGATCGCGGTCGAGTTCGGCGTCGGCGACGCCCGGCGCCTGAAAATACTGGATGTAGAAGTCGCGGATGCCGAGCTTTTCGAGCGAGGTCAGCATGTCGGTATAGCCCGGCGGGGTCCACGGCACGCTCATGCCGACGACGGCCGGGAAGATGTCGGGCCGCAGCAGCGCGCAATGCCAGGCGACGGGCGCACCCCAGTCGTGACCGGCGATGACAGCCGTCTCCGCGCCGAGCGCCTTCACAAGCTCGACCTGATCGGCGACGAGATCGAGGATCGAATAGCGCTCGATCTCGGCCGGCGCGTCGGTGCCGCCATAGCCGCGCATGTCCGGCGCGACGGCCCGGTAGCCGGCGGCAGCCAGCGCGATCAACTGATGTCGCCATGAGGCCCAGCCTTCCGGCCAGCCATGGGTGAACAGGACCAGTGGCCCCTCCCCGACCTCGGCGTAGCGGATGGTGATGCCGTTGGCCCTGACGGTCTTGAGCGCGATGGCGGGATCGTGGTGCTCGCCGGACATGCATGAGGCTCCCGAGGAACCCAGACCCTGCCGGAACGGTTACCCGTTGAACACCCTGACAGGAGGCGCATATGCCGCGCGGCGACAAATCGGCCTACACGGACAGGCAGCGGCGCGGCGCGCTGCCCGGCGCTCCGCCTCCGCGAAGAAGGCGGCCGAAACGCGTGCAACCTGAAGGTGAGAGCCAACAGCCGACACAGCGCCAACAGCCTCGACCTCGGCCGAACGATAGAGAGACCGCTCCTGCGACAGGCCGCATCCCGCCGTTGACTCGCCTGGGCACATCATCTTGACTGATCGAACAGTCAGACAACGGGACCGGATGCCGACCAACCTCGCCACTGCCCGCGCCAAAGCGACGTCGAAGGAAGAGATCCTCGACGCGGCGGAGCGCCTGTTCGCCAAGTTCGGCTTCGACGGCACGAGCATGCGCGAGATCGCGCAGGAGGCGGGCGTCGCGCAGGCGCTGCTCCATTACCATTTCAAGACCAAGGAAGGCCTGTTCGAGGCCATGTTCTCGCGCCGCTCGGGCGCGATCAACCGCATCCGCCTCGCCCGGCTCGACGCCATGATCGCGCGCGGCACGCCGACGCTCGAGGAGATTGTCGATTCCCTGCTGCGCCCGACCATCGAGGCCGGCCACGACCCCGCGCGCGGCGGCTCGACCTTCGCCAGCCTCATCCTCGTCATGGGCGCTTCGAACCTCGACTGGCAGAAGGGCCTGATCTCCGCGAGCTATGACGCCATGGCCAAGCGCTACATCGCGGCGCTGCGCCTCGCCCTGCCGGAACTGACCCAGGCCAATGCCACCTGGGGCTATCTGTTCATCATCGGCGCGGCGCTGACCCAGATGTCGCCGACCGGCCGCGCCGACCGCCTGTCGGACGGCGAGACCACCGGCGGCAATACCGAGATCATGCTTTCGCGCGCGGTCGCCTTCGCGGCGGCCGGCATGCGGGGGCTTGCCGCAAGGTCCGACCCGGAGACACAGCCGGGCCGAGCCTGAACCATCCAGAGAGCCGGACGCGAAGATCCGGGCACAGACATCATTCACACGAGAGGACGACGTCCATGACTGAACTCACTCGCCGCGGCTTCGCCGCCGGCATTGCGGCCGGCTCGACCCTGATCGCCGCCCCGGCCCTCGCCCAGGCACCGACCAAGATCACCATCGGCTATACGGCGGTCTCCGACTTCACCTCGGCCTTCGTCGCCAAGGAAGAAGGCTATTTCGCCAAGCGCGGCATCGACGCGACGCTCCAGCTGATCGCGCTGAACTCCAACATCCCCGCCGCCATGCAGGCCGGCTCCGTGCAGGTCGGCGGCCCGACGCCATCGGTCATGCTGCAGGCCAATGACGGCGGCCTCGATCTCGTGGCGGTCGCCGGCGGTTCCTTCACCCACAAGGACGTCGCCAATTACGGCTTCGTGGAGAAGACCGGCGCAGGCATCACCGACGCCAAGACCGCCGAGGGCAAGCGCATCGGCGTGCCCGGCATGAACGCCTTCCTGCACGTGCTCTTCCGCAAGTGGATGACCGAGAAGGGTGCCGACTGGAAGAAGGTCACCTTCGTCGAAACGCCGTTCCCGCAGATGGCGGACATCCTGCGCGGCGGCTCGGTCGACGGCCTCGTCACCGGCTCGCCGATCATGGAGCGCATCGTTCAGACCAATGTCGGCCGCGTGGTGTCCTACTTCCACAACGAGCTGCCGGCCGGCCTGCCCGCCATCCTCTATTCGACGACCCGCGCCTGGGCGACCGCCAATCCCGGACCGCTGAAGGCGTTCCGCGAGGGCCTCGCCGAGGGCAATGCCTTCGTCAACGACAAGGCGAACGACGCCAAGGTGCGCCAGATCATCGGCAAGTACATCCCGCTGCCGCCGGCCGTGCTCGCCAACGCGATCATCTCGTTCCAGAAGCCGACGATCACGGTGGCCGAGGTGAACTACTGGATCACCATCATGAAGGAGCAGGACATGCTGCGCGGCAATCCCGTCGCGGCCAACGTCGTCCTGCCGTGAGAGAGAGCGAGATGCTTGCCCGACCGCCTGAACCCGCCATCGCGTTCGATGCCATCCGCGTCGATCTCGGCGGCAAGACGATCCTCACCGACATCACGCTGGACGTGAAGCCGGGCGAGTTCATCTGCGTGATGGGCCCGTCGGGCTGCGGCAAGACCACCTTGCTGCGTGTCGTCGCGGGGCTCGTGCAGGCGAGCGCGGGCAAGCTCTCGCTGTTCGGCAAGCCCGTGCAGGGGCCAAGCCGCAAGGTGTCCGTGGTCTTCCAGGACTACGGGCGCGCCCTGCTGCCGTGGCGCGATGCGGCGGGCAACGTCGCACTGGCCCTCGAGGCGGCCGGCATGCCCCGGGCCGAGCAGCGCCCGCTGATCGAGACGCTGCTCGCCAAGGTCGGCCTCAAGGACCACGCCCACAAGTTTCCGGGCCAGCTTTCGGGCGGCATGCAGCAGCGGCTCCAGATCGCCCGCTGCCTCGCGCAGGACCCCGAAATCCTGCTGATGGACGAGCCCTTCGGCGCGCTCGACGCGATGACCCGCCAGCAATTGCAGGACGAGGTTCTGGCGCTCGCCGCCGAGCGGAACACCACCGTTTTCTTCGTCACCCACGACCTCGAGGAAGCGCTCTATCTCGGTGACCGGGTGGTCGCTCTCCTGCCCAATCCGGGCCGGCTCGCGCGGATCGTCGACGTGCCGCTGGCGCGCCCGCGCAACCAGCTCACCACGCGCGAGCATCCCGACTTCCTCGCGATGCGCCGCGACCTGTTCGACATGATGCACGAGACGCACTGATGCGCTTCGCCAAGGCAGCGGCGCTGCCGCTTCTCCTGCTGGTCGCCGCCGAGTGGTGGTTCCGCGGTCCCGGCGCGGGATCGGAAAGCCTCGCGCCTCCCTCCGCAGCCTTTGCCGCCATCGTCGAGGCGCTCGGCGACGGCACGCTGGTCACCGCGACGCGCCAGACGCTCACCGCCGCCCTCGGCGGGCTCGCCATCGGCGCCAGCGCCGGTCTCGTCCTCGGCTTCCTCATCGGCCTGTCGAAAACGGCCATCGCGCTGTCGACGCCCTCGGTCGAACTGTTCCGCCCGATCCCGTCCGTGGCGCTGATCCCGCTGGCCATGCTGGTCTTCGGCTTCGGCTACGGCTTCGAGATGTCGATCGTCGCCTTCGCCACCTTCTGGCCCTGCCTCATCCTCGCGCAGGCAGCGGCCTCGCAGATCGAGCCGCGGCTGATGGAGGTCTCACGCGTCATCGGCCTGTCCTCGACGCAGCGCCTGTTCAAGATCGTGCTGCCGGCCGCCATGCCGCGAATCTTCGTGGCGCTCCGGCTCGCCGCCGGCTTCGCGCTGGTGGTAGCGGTGACCGTGGAGATCGCCGCCAATCCGCAAGGGCTCGGCTACATGCTGATGATCGCCCAGCAGTCGTTACGGCCTGAACTCATGCTCGGTGCGCTGATCTGGATCGGCCTGATCGGCTGGGGCGTCAATGCCGGGCTGAACGTCCTCCAGGGGCGGCTGTTCCGGCACCAGCCGGTCGCGGGAGGCAAGCCGTGACCTTGCGCAACCCCTTCGTCTTCATCGGCTCCATCGCCGTCGTCTTCGCCATCCTGTTCCTGTGGTGGCTGGCCTCCGTCACCGGCGCTGTGTCCCGCGCCTTCGTGCCGAACCCGTTCGACGCCTGGGCGGCGCTCGTGCGCGGCTTCTCGCGCGGCGATCTCCTGCCGCAGACCATCGGCACGGTCGGCCGCATGCTGCAGGGTTGGCTGCTCGCCAGCCTCATCGGCGTCATCCTCGGCGCCGCCATCGGCCTGTCGAAGACCGCCCGCGACTATCTCCAGCCGACGCTGGAATTCCTTCGGCCCCTGCCCGCCTCGGCGATCATTCCCGTCGCCATCGCGCTGATGGGCCTGTCGCCGGGCATGGCGCTGACGGTGGTCGCCTTCGGCTCGCTCTGGCCGACCCTGCTCGGCACGATCCACGGCTTCGCCGCCGTGGAGCCCCGGCTGAAGGAGGTGGCGCGCTGCCTGCAGATGTCGGGTCCGGCCTTCGCCTGGAAGATCGGCCTGCCCAACGCCATGCCCGACATCCTCGCCGGCATGCGCCTGTCGATGACGGTAGCGCTGATCCTCGCGATCATCTGCGAGATGCTGGCCTCGCAGGCCGGCCTCGGCACCGCGATCCTGCTCGCCGCGCGCGCCTTCCAGTCGTCGGAACTGTTCGCCGGCATCGCGCTGCTCGGCGCCATCGGCCTCGTCTCGAACCTGGCGCTGCGCGCCGTCGAAATCCGGGCGCTGGCCTGGCAAAACTCGCATTGAAGGAGGAAGCCCCATGCCACGCCGGATCGTCGACCTGTCCGTGTCGCTGAGAGCCGATATCGCCTCCGACCCGCCGGGCGCCCTGCCCTCGATCACCTATGTCGACCACAAGGCCTCGGTGGACAATATCCTGCAGTTCTTCCCCGGGCTGACGCGGGACCAGTTGCCGGGCGGCGACGGCTGGGCGGTGGAGCAGCTGAACATCTCCACCCATAACGGCACCCACCTCGACGCGCCCTACCACTTCCACTCGACCACCGATGACGGCAAGCCGGCCTGGACGATCGACGAGATGCCGCTCGACTGGTGCTTCCAGCGCGGCGTGAAGCTCGATTTCCGCCACCTGCCGGACGGCTATGTCGCGACGGCCGCTGATGTCGAAGCCGAGCTGAAGCGGACCGGCGTCGCGCTCCAGCCGCTCGACATCGTCGTGGTCAACACGGCGGCAGGCGCGCGCTACGGGCATCCCGACTATGTCGGACGCGGTTGCGGCATGGGCCGCGAGGCGACGCTCTGGCTCACCGAGCGCGGCGTCAGGATCACCGGCACCGACGCCTGGAGCTGGGACGCGCCCTTCATCCACACCGCGAAGAAGTTCGCCGAAACCGGCGATGCCGGCCTCATCTGGGAAGGCCACCGCGCCGGCATGGTGCGCGCCTACGGCCATATCGAGAAGCTGACCAATCTCGACCAGCTGCCCGCGACCGGCTTCATGATCTCGTGCTTCCCCTACAAGATCCACAAGGCCTCCGCTGGCTTCTGCCGGGCCGTGGCGATCTTCGAGGACTGAGGCAGGGCACGAACGCGGCGAAGCGTTTCGCCGCCGGGTCCGGCGCCCCCGCGCGACGCCCGACCTTCATTCCGACCGATACCGCGAAGCGCCGGAAGAGCGCCCGACCGCTCACGAGGAAACATGCCCGCCAATCCCCTTGACGGCTTCGTCGTCGACCGTACCCAGATCGGCTACATCGGCGAGGGGCTGCAACGACCCGAATGTATCCTGGCCGAGCGCGACGGCTCGCTCTGGGCGGCCGACGCGCGCGGCGGCGTCGTCCACATCAGGCCGGACGGCAGCCAGGAACTGATCACCCAGAACGATCCCGGCGCCTTCGCCGGCGCCAAGGACGACGCGACGCGCTTCACCGTCGGGACGCTGCCGAACGGCCTCGCCTTCGACCGCAACGGCGACATCGTCATCTCCAATTTCGGCACCGACCGGCTGGAGCTGATGAAACGCGGGACCGGCCGGACGACGGTGCTGGCCGACACGCTCGACGGCAAGCCGATCGGCAAGGTCAACTTCGTCCTGCGCGACAGCCGCGACCGCCTCTGGCTGACCATCTCCACCCGCATCGTCAACTGGATGGAGGCGATCTCGCCGAACATCGTCGACGGTTACATCGCCCTCTACGAGAATGGCAGGCTGCGCGTCGTCGCCGACGACATCGCCTTCACCAACGAGATCCGCTTCGACGCCAACGAGGAATGGCTCTACGTGGTCGAGACCTGCGGGCCGAAGATCACCCGCTTCCGCGCCGCCCCTGACGGCAGCCTCTCGGACCGCCAGACCTTCGGCCCCGAGGACCACGGCGCGCCGATCGACGGCATCGCCTTCGACGCCCACGGCAACCTCTGGGGCACCCACGTGATGATGGACCGCATCTTCGCGATCACGCCCGAAGGCGAGTTGCGCATCATCCTCGACGACCACGATCCCTGGACCAGCCGCGCGCTGATGCGGGAGTTCCGCGCCGGCGGCGCATCGGCGGAGGTCATGCTGGCCGCAGGTGGGCGCATCGCTCCGTGGTTCGCCTCCGTCACCTTCGGGGGAGAGGACCTCAGGACCGTCTATATCGGCTCGCTCCGCGGCACCCGCATCCCCTTCTTCCGCTCCCCCGTCCCGGGCCTCCCCATGGTCCACTGGAACGAGCGCTAGGGTCCTCCCGCCGCATTGGCGAACGCGCCAGGGCGGCGATCACACCCCTCATCGGGAAACAAACCGGCCTCCCCCGAACGTCGGAGACCGGTCTCCGACTGGCCGAAACCGATTTCGGCTAGTGGAATGATATTTCACGAATTTTGAACTTTGCCTTCGGCCAGTTTTCCCGGCCTTGCGGACAGGTCGCGGCAAAACAACGGATAATTCGCGCCCAGGCGGCATTGCGACACCGCACGTAATCTGCTCACACTGGCGCCAACGACAATGGCCGCGCCCGCAAGAGGCGACGCAACAAGCGAACGGCCTTCCAGGGAGAAGACTGCCGATGACGTCCGTTGGCACGGCGGAGGCATATCCGGAATCCGGTTCCGGCCCGTTACTCGCAGTCAAGAATATCTGCGTCCGGTTCGGCGGCATCATTGCGCTGAATGGCATTTCCTTCGATGTGACGCGCGGCGACGTGGTCGGTCTGATCGGCCCAAACGGCGCCGGCAAGACCACGCTCTTCAATTGCCTCAGCCGCCTCTACATCCCCAACGAGGGCGACATCCTGTTCGAGGGGCGCTCGATCATGAACGCCCCCCGTCACGCCATCGCGGCGATCGGCATGGGCCGGACGTTCCAGAACGTCGCGCTGTTCGACCACATGTCCGTGCTCGACAACGTCAAGGTCGGCTGCCACAGCCAGACAAGCGCCGGCTTCCTCGCCAGCATTCTCCGGCTGAACGGCGTCGGCGCGGAGGAGAAGGCGATCACCGACCGGGCGCGCGAACTCATCGCCTTCATGGACATCGAGCCCTTCGCCAACATGCCGGCGGGCCCTCTGCCCTTCCCGATCCGCAAGCGCGTGGAACTCGCCCGGGCGCTCGCGGCGCGGCCGAAGCTGCTGCTGCTCGACGAACCCGCGGCCGGCCTCAACCACGACGAGATCGAGGTCCTCAAGGAACAGATTCGGCGCGTGCGTGACGTGCAGAAGGTCACGACCCTGCTGGTCGAGCATCATATGAGCCTGGTCATGTCGGTGTCGGACAAGGTGGTCGCCATCGATTTCGGCAAGAAGATCGCCGACGGCACGCCGGCCGAGGTGCAGCGCGACCCCGAAGTCATCCGCGCCTATCTCGGAACGGGGGCCTGACCCATGACGGCACTGCTCGAGATCAGCGGCCTCAAGGCCTATTACGGCGCGACGCAGGCCCTGCACGGCCTCGGCTTCTCGCTGGGCAAGGGCGGCATCACCACGCTGCTCGGCGCCAACGGCGCCGGCAAGACGACGACGCTGCGCGCCATATGCGGCATGGTCCGGCGCGAGGGCGCGATCCGCTTCGACGGACAGCCCATCGAAACCATGGCGACCGAGGACATCGTCCGCCTCGGCGTGGCCCACGTGCCAGAGGGGCGCGGCACCTTCGTCGGCCTGTCGGTCGAGGAAAATCTCAAGATCGCCTCCTACGGACGGCGCGACAAGACGCATGTTCCGCGCGACCTCGAACTGGTCTTCAGCTATTTCCCGCGCCTCAAGGAACGCATCCACCAGCAGGCGGGAACGCTGTCGGGCGGCGAGCAGCAAATGCTCGCCATCGCCCGCGCGCTGATGCTGGGCCCGCGCCTCATGCTGCTGGACGAGCCCTCGTTCGGGCTCGCCCCGCTGATCGTGCAGGAGATCTTCCACATCATGCGCCGGATCAACGAGGAAGAAGGCGTGTCGATGCTGCTGGTCGAGCAGAACGCCGCGCTCGCCCTCGATCTCGCCGACAATGCCTACGTGCTGGAGACCGGCAATGTCGTGATGGCGGGGCCGGCCGCCGATATCCGGAACGACGAGGGCATCCGCAAGTCCTATCTGGGCTACTGACGGACCAGCCGCACAAGCAGCGACGGCCGGACCAACCGGCCGCGAGAGAACGGTCGAAAAGGAACTGGCATGGAACAACTCATCCAGCAGATCGCATCGGGCCTCGCCTCCGGGGCCATCTATGCGCTGCTCGCCCTCGCTCTGGTGATGATCTTCACGGCCACCGACCATCTCAACTTCGCCCAGGGCGAGATGGCGATGTTCTCGACCTATGTCTGCTGGCAGCTCATCCAGCTCGGCGTGCCGTTCTGGCCGGCGCTCGGCCTGACCATCGTCTTCTCCTTCGTCCTCGGCCTCAGCATCGAGAGGATCATCCTCCGGCCGCTTCACGGTTCGCCGATCCTGTCCATCGTCGTCGTCTTCATCGGGCTTCTCGCCATCTTCCATTCGCTGGCGGGCAGCATCTGGAGCCACACGATCAAGACCTTCCCCTCGCCCTTCCCGAACGTCTCCTTCGCCGGCTCCGGCTATATCGGCCCTCACCAGATCGGCATGATCGCCGTCTCGCTGATCATGCTCTTCGCGCTGTTCGCCTTCTTCCGCTTCACGCCGCTCGGCCTCGCCATGCGCGCCGCCGCGCAGAACCCCGTCTCGGCGCGCCTCGTCGGCATCAGGGTCGACTGGATGCTGGCGCTGGGCTGGGGGCTTGCCGCCTCGATCGGCGCGGTCGCGGGCGCGATGGTCGCGCCCGTCGTCTATCTCGAGCCGAACATGATGGCGTCCATCCTGCTCTATGGCTTTGCCGGCGCTCTGGTCGGCGGCATTTCGAGCCCCGGCGGCGCGGTGTTCGGCGGCTTCCTCGTCGGAGTCCTCGAGAACCTCGTCGCCTATTTCGGCAATCTCACCGAGAAGGCCTTCGGCATCTACATCGTCGGCAATGGCGAGAAGCTGACGGTCGCGCTCATCATTGTCATCACCATCCTGACGCTGAGGCCCGCCGGGCTGTTCGGCAGGACGACCGTGAAGAGGGTGTGAGCCATGACCGCGATCACCTCGGCCGGCCCGATGACCGATGATCCCCGCCGCAGCCTCGGCAGCTACGCCATGATCGGCCTGCTGGTGCTGGCGGCAGCCCTGCCCTTCCTTGTCGGCAAGTCCGGCTGGATCAGCAACTTCACCTTCCTCCAGATGAGCCTGATGATCGTCTATGCGATCGCCGTGCTCGGCCTGAACCTGCTGACCGGCTTCAACGGCCAGATCTCGCTCGGCCACGGCGCCTTCTTTGCCGTGGGCGCTTACACCGCCGCGATCCTCATCGACCAGTATTCGGTCAATGCCTGGCTGACGCTGCCGATCGCCGCCATCTTCTGCTTCGTCATCGGCTACCTGTTCGGCCTGCCCGCCCTGCGCCTCGAAGGGCACTATCTGGCGCTCGCGACCTTCGGCCTCGCCATCGCCGTGCCGCAGATGCTGAAGTACCGCCATCTGGAGCCGTTCACCAACGGCGTCATGGGCATCAACCTGATCAAGCCCGACCCGCCCTTCGGCCTGCCGCTGTCGTCGGACCAGTGGATGTATCTCGCCGTTCTGGTGGTCGCGGTCGTCATGTTCTGGATGGCGCGCAACCTGCTGAACTCGCGCCCGGGCCGCGCCATGACCGCCATCCGCGACCACACCATGGCCGCCGGCACCATGGGCATCGACACCTCCCGCTACAAGGCGACGGTGTTCGGCATTTCCGCGCTCTATGTCGGCGTGGCCGGCGCGCTGCACGCCATCATCTTCGAGTTCGTCTCGCCTGACAGTTTCCGCTTCGAACTCTCCATCGCCATTCTCGTCGGCGCGGTGGTCGGCGGCGTCGCCTCGCTGCCGGGCGCCGTCATCGGCGGCATTTTCGTCCAATTCATCGAGAAATATGCCGATGCGATGACCAAGAAGATCAGCCAGGCCATCCACCTGCCGCTCGAACTGCAGCCCTGGACGCTCTACGGCATCACGCTCATCGTGCTGATCTACGTCATGCCCGGCGGCATTGCCGGCGGCCTCGCCAGTCTCTGGGCGAGGATCAGGCCACGACAGGGAGGCTGATCCTTCCACCGGACTTTCGACAACAGTGCAGCCAGACACTGGACCAAACGGGGTCTCAAACACCCGCAAATCTTCGGAGGAAACGACATGACCCATATCAAGCGCAGAACAGTTCTCGCAGGGCTCGGCGCCTTTGCCGTCACGCCCGTCTTCGCTCCCGCCATCGCCCAGAAGCGCTATGACGAGGGCGCCAGCGACAGCGAGATCAAGATCGGCAATATCATGCCCTACTCGGGCAATGCCTCGGCCTACGGCGTCATCGGCCGCACGTCCGAAGCCGTCATGAAGATGGTCAACGATGCCGGCGGCCTGAACGGCCGCAAGCTCAACTTCATCACCTACGACGACGGCTACTCGCCGCCGAAAGCGGTCGAAATGGTCCGCAAGCTGGTCGAGGAGGACAAGGTCCTCGTCGTCTTCAACCCGCTCGGCACCCCCTCCAATACGGCGATCCAGCGCTACCTCAACACCCGCAAGGTGCCGCAGCTTTTCGTCGCCACCGGCGCGTCGAAATGGGGCAATCCCCGCCAGTTCCCCTGGACCATCGGCTGGCAGCCCGACTACGCGACGGAAGCGGCGATCTACGCCAAGCACATCATCCAGAACAACGCCAATGCCAAGATCGCCGTGCTCATGCAGAACGACGATTACGGCAAGGACTATTTCAACGGCTTCAAGGCAGGGCTCGGCGCTGCGCATCAGAAGAACCTGGTGCAGGTTTCGACCTACGAAGTGACCGACCCGACCGTCGACAGCCAGATGATCCAGCTCAAGAACTCGGGCGCCGATGTCTTCTTCAACATCACCACGCCGAAATTTGCGGCACAGGCGATCAAGAAGGCGGCGGAGATCGCCTGGAAGCCGATCCACTACCTCAACAACGTCTCGTCGTCCTTCGCCTCCGTGCTGAAGCCGGCCGGCATCGAGAACAGCCAGGGCATCATCATCGCGCTCTACCGCAAGGATGCGAGCGACCCGCAATGGGCGAACGCTCCCGACGTGACGGCGTGGAAGCAGTTCATGGCCAAGTACATGCCGAACGCCGACATCCGCGACGACGGCCACAACTACGGCTACTGCGTCGCCCACACCCTGCTGCAGACGCTGAAGCAGGCCGGCGACAACCTGACGCGCGAGAACGTCATGAAGGAAGCGGCCAATCTGAAGAACTACGAGTCACCGCTGCTGCTGCCCGGCATCAGGGTCAACACCAGCCCGACCGACTTCTTCCCGATCCAGTCGGTGCAGCTCGCCCGCGTGAAAGGCGAGAGCTTCGAGCTGTTCGGCAACGTTCTCTCGAACGAGAGCGCCTGATCGCCACCCAGCACCCGTCGCGGGCGAGCCTCGCCCGCGACGGCGCATGGCCTCCGGCCGATCGCATCGAGGTTCGCATGTACACGCGCAAGACCGCACAGAACCATCCCGGCCGGGCCGCCTTCATCATGGCCGGCACCGGCGAGACGGTCACCTATCGGGAGCTCGAGGAGCGGGCGAACAGGCTTGCTCATCTGCTCCGGGCCGAGGGCCTCAACCGGCTCGATCACTATGCGATCTTCATGGAGAACCATCCGCGCTACATCGAATGCTGCGCGGCGGGCGAGCGGTCCGGCCTCTACTATACCTGCATCAATTCCTACCTGCTCGCCGACGAACTCGCCTACATCCTCAACAACAGCGAATCCAAGGTGCTGATCACGTCGCGCGCCAAGCGCGAGGTTGCGCTTCAGGCGCTGAAACAGGCACCGAACGTCAAGCTCTGCATCGTCGTCGATGGCGACCCCAGGGACACCCAGACGCGCAGCCTCGACGCGGCGGTCGCGCCCTATCCGGCAACCCCGATCGCCGACGAATGGCTCGGCACGCCGATGCTCTATTCATCGGGCACGACCGGGCGGCCGAAGGGCATCCTGCGCCCGCTTCCCGACAATCCGCCGGAAGAGCCGCTGCCGCTCTACAAGTTCCTGCACCAGCTCTGGCGCTACCGCGAGGAAATGACCTACCTGTCCCCGGCCCCGCTCTACCATTCCGCGCCGCAGGCGGCGGTGGGTCTTGCGGTCCGCGCCGGCGGCACGGTGATCGTGATGGAGCATTTCGACCCCGAGGCCTATCTGGCCCTGGTCGAGAAATACAAGGTCACGCACAGCCAGCTGGTGCCGACCATGTTCTCGCGTCTTCTCAAGCTGCCGCTGGAGGTGCGCGGGCGTTACGACCTGTCGTCGCTGGAGGTCGCCGTCCACGCCGCGGCCCCCTGCCCGCCGCAGGTCAAGGAGGAGATGATCGCCTGGTGGGGGCCGATCATCCATGAATATTACGGGGCGACTGAGGCCATGGGCTTCACCGCCTGCGATTCCGAGCAGTGGCTTGGCCATCGCGGCACGGTCGGCAAGGTGCTGATGGGCGACCTGCATATCCTCGACGCCGACATGCAGCCAGCGCCAAAGGGCGAGCCGGGCGAAATCTGGTTCAAGACCGCCAATCCCTTCGTCTATTTCAACGACCCCGAGCGCACGGCCCAGTCGCGCTCCGCGGACGACACCATGTCGACCGTCGGCGATGTCGGCTATGTCGACGATGATGGCTTCCTCTACCTCACCGACCGCTCCACCTTCATGATCATCTCGGGCGGCGTGAACATCTACCCGCAGGAGGCCGAGAACCTGCTCATCACCCATCCGAAAGTCGCCGATGCCGCCGTCTTCGGCGTGCCGAACGACGATCTCGGCGAGGAGGTGAAGGCGGTCATCCAGCCCATGCCCGGCTACACCACCGGACGGGAACTGGAGGAGGAGCTCCTGGCCTTCTGCAAGGCGAACCTGTCGATCCAGAAGTGCCCGCGCTCCATCGATTTCATGGACCAGTTGCCGCGCCTGCCGACCGGCAAGCTCTACAAGAAGTCGCTGCGCGACAAATACTGGGGCGACCGCAAGGTGCGGATCGTCTGAAATCTCAGGCGAAGCGCAGCAGCGGCACGGCGGCGGCCGACAGCGCCACCGCCCCCAGCCGGAACGGCGTGAAGGGCTCCTTCAGCCAGATCACCGCGATCAGGATGGCGAAGACGGCGCTGGTGTCGCGGAGCGCCGCCGCCGGCGCGATCGGCGCGCCGGTCCAGACCCACAGGATCAGAAGGTAGGAGGCCATCGACGCCAGCGCGATCGGGACAGCGGCGCCGAGGCTCTCGCGCGACACCCGCCACCCGCCGAACCGGGCGCGCTGCATCGCGGTCATGGCGACGGCATTGCAGATGGCCGCGAGCACGCCATAGGCGAGCGGCGCGCCAGCCGCCCTGACGCCCTGGGCGTCGCACAGCACGTAGGCCGCCGTTCCGACGCCGGCGAGCGCGATCCAGCCGAGCGCCTGCCGGCCGACGGCGGGGCCGCGGGCGTGATCGGCGGCCAGAGCAGCCAGCGACGCGATCATCAGGCCGATACCCCCGAGACCCGCGAGGCTCAGTTGCTCGCCCGAGAGCGCCGATGCCGCCGGCACCACCAGAAGGACGGCGAGCGCGCGGATCACCGGATAGGCCATGCCGAAGCCGACAAGCTCATAGGCCCTGAGCAGGGCCACCACCGTCACCATGTTGCAGATGGTCGACCCCGCCAGCCACACCCACGACGACTGGGCCGGCAGACCGGTCCAGAGCATGACCGGAGCCGCCACGGCCGCGCCGATCAGCATCTGGGAGGTCATCACTTCTGCGGGGCGCGCCTGCGCCTTGAGCGCGGCATTCCATCCGGCATGGAGGGCGGCGCTGACGAGAGCCGCAACGACATGCCAGACATCCATAGCCGCCTAATTTCTCCTATAGGTGACGAGTGTTCCAATATACGGGATCGATCATTCCGGCAGCAATGGCGAAAGGCGATAACGGCCACGCGGCTGCTCGCTACCTGCCGCGACGGACCGCCACAATTCCTTGATGCGGATGTCACCGCGCTGTCGCGCAACGGTCCGATGACGGCACGCGCTCTTCAACGCGGCCCTCGATCGGACCTTCCCATGACATCAGCCAAATCCCTCCCCCTTCTCGGCGCGGCCCTGCCGCTCGACGGCCTGCGCCTCCATCGCGACTGGATTTTCGAGCGCCAGCGCGATCTCGAATTGCAGGACTTCTTCTGGGCCGAGGTGCTCAACGGCGACTGGCGCTCCATCGCCGACGCGGTCAAGGCGGAACTCGACGGCTATCGTGGCCGCCTCGGCGTCCACGGCCCCTTCTGGGGCTTCAACCTCGCGAGCCAGGACCCCGATATCCGCGCCGTCGTGCAGAAGCGGATGATGCAGGGGCTCGACGTTTGCGAGGCGGTCGGCGCCACCCAGATGGTGATCCACTCGCCCTACACGACCTGGGACTACAACAACCTCGACTACAATCCCGGCGCGCGGGCGAAGATCACGGAGCGCATGCATGACGCGCTCGGCGCCACCGTACGCCGCGCCGAGACCATGGGTCTCGTGCTGGTCATCGAGAACATCGAGGACAAGGACCCCCACGAGCGCGTCGCCCTCGCCCGCTCGTTCGACAGCCCCGCCGTGCGCGTCTCCATCGATACTGGCCATGCCAACTATGCACATTGCTCAACCGGCGCACCGCCCGTCGACTATTACGCGGTGGCGGCCGGCGACATGCTCCACCACGTCCATCTGCAGGACTCGGACGGCTATGCGGACCGGCACTGGAATCCCGGCGAGGGCAATATCCAGTGGCCGCAGCTGTTCCGGGCGCTTGAACCGATCACCAGCAAGCCCCGCCTGATCCTTGAGGTCCGCAACAAGGAAGGGCTGCGTTCCGGCGCCGATCATCTGATCGGGCTCGGCCTCGCCGAATAGTCCACAACCCGGGCGCCCGGCGCATGCCGCTGTCACGGCGGCGACATGCGCCGGTCATGCCCGCGTTATCCGGCCCCGGTAGCCAGACCACAGTCACGGAAGGCGGCCTCAAGAGGCAGCCGCCGGACATTTTGATCCTCGACACACGGTGACCACCATGCGCGAAACCTCCCGCCGCTCGGTTCTATGGATGGGCGGCGCAGCCGTCGCCGCGCCCTTCGTGCCCCGCTTCGCCATCGCGCAGACCGACAACCGTCCGCGCATCACCATCGCGGTCCAGAAGATCGTCAATTCCAACACGCTCGACGTCCTGCGCGAGCAGTCGAATGTCGGCGAGCGGGTGTTCTTCACCTCGCTCTGGGAAGCGCTGATCAGCCGCGACTGGCTCGGCAACCTGATGCCGCAGCCGGGCCTCGCCACCGCCTGGAAGCGCATCGACGACCAGACGGTCGAACTGCAGCTGCGCCGCGGCGTGAAGTTCCACAACGGCGACGAAATGACCGCCGAGGACGTGGTCTTCACCTTCTCGCGCGAGCGCATGTTCGGCGACACCCAGCCGAAGAACCGCGCCACGCTCCGCACCAGCGAGAACATCCCGACCTCGCGCGTCACCAAGGAGCTGCCGGCGGAAGTCTCCGCAGTCGCCCGCCGCGCCTGGCCGGACCTCGTCCGCGTCGAGGCCGTCGACCGCTATACCGTGCGCTTCCACAATGGCTCGCCGGACGTGACGCTGGAGGGCCGCCTCGCCCGCTACGGCTCCGACATCATGAGCCGGCGCGGCTGGGAAGAAGCGGCGAGCTACCTCGACTGGGCGCGCAAGCCGATCACCACCGGCCCCTACAAGGTGGTCGAATTCCGCCCCGACAACTCGCTGACCCTCGAAGCCCATGACGAGTACTGGGGCGGCACGCCGCCGCTCAAATCGATCCGCTTCGTCGAAGTGCCGGAAGTGGCGAGCCGCGTCGCGGGCCTCCTCTCCGGCCAGTACCAGTTCGCCTGCGACATTCCGCCGGACCAGATCAGCGAAGTCGAGAAGAACGCTGCCTTCGAGGTGCAGGGCGGCACGATCCTCAACCATCGTCTGACCTGTTTCGACAAGAACAACACCCAGCTCGCCAATCCGCTGGTGCGCCGCGCCTTCACCCACGCCATCGACCGGCAGGCCATCGTCGACTCGCTTTGGGCCGGCCGCACCAAGGTGCCGGCGGGTCTCCAGTGGGACTATTACGGCGACATGTTCCACGCCGACTGGAAGGTTCCCGAGTTCAACCCGTCGCTCGCCCGCGACCTCCTGAAACAGGCCGGCTACAAGGGCGACGCGATCACCTACCGTGTCCTCAACAACTACTACACCAACCAGAACGCCACGGCGCAGATCCTGGTCGAGATGTGGCGCTCGGTCGGCCTCAACGTGCAGATGAGCACGGTGGAGAACTGGAGCCAGATCATGGCCCGCGGCCCCCAGCGCGCGGTGCGCGACTGGTCGAACTCGGCGCCGTTCAACGATCCCGTCTCCTCGATGGTCAACCAGCACGGTCCGAACGGCCAGCAGCAGCAGATCGGCGAATGGACCAATGCCGAGATGAACCAGCTCTGCGAAGTGCTGGAGACCTCCACCGACCGCGCGCTGCGCCGCCGCTCGTTCCGCCGCATGCTGGAAATCTGCGAGCGCGAGGACCCCGCCTACACGGTGCTCCACCAGAACGCGACCTTCACCGCCAAGGCGAAGTCGATCCGCTGGAAGACGGCCCCGGCCTTCGCCATGGACTTCCGGCCCGGCAACTATGCCTGAGCCCGGCATGCTGGTCCGCCTCTCCAATCTTGGGGTCGCCTTCGACGGCGTCCGCGTCCTTCATGGCATCGACCTCGCGGTGGCGCGGGGCGAGGCGGTCGGCATGGTCGGTGAATCCGGCTCCGGCAAGTCGGTCACCTGGCTTGCCGCGCTCGGCCTCCTGCCGGCCAAGGCTCGCGTCACCGGCAGCGCGATCATCGACGGACAGGAACTGGTCGGCGCCCCCGGCGCCGTCCTCGACCGGCTGCGCGGCGGCCGCGCGGCCATGATCTTCCAGGACCCCGCCAGCGCCCTCAATCCGGTGCTCAGCGTCGGTCGCCAGATCGCCGAGGCGCTGGCCCTGCATACGGGTCTTTCGGGGCGCGCCCTCCGGGCTGAGGCGAAGCGTCTGCTCGATCTCGTTGGCATTCCCGATGCCGGACGGCGCATCGATGCCTATCCGCACGAATTCTCCGGCGGCCAGAACCAGCGCGTCATGATCGCCATGGCTCTGGCTGGCAAGCCCGATCTCCTGATCGCCGACGAGCCGACGACCGCGCTGGACGTGACGATCCAGGCGCAGATTCTCGACCTGCTCAATGCGGTCCGCAGCGAGTTCGGCATGGCGCTGGTGCTGATCAGCCACGACCTCGGCGTCATCGCGGAGACCTGCGACCGCGTCATCGTCATGTATGCCGGCCGCGTCGTCGAACAGGCCCCGGCCTCAGTCCTGTTCGACGATGCCCGCCATCCTTACGCGCGCGGCCTCGTCGGCTCGCTGCCGCCGCTGGCCGGCCCGCGCCGCCGGCTGACCCCCATTCCGGGCGTCGTCCCCGATCCGCGCGCCATGCCGGCGGGCTGCGCCTTCGCGCCGCGCTGCTTCATGGCCGAGGCGCGTTGCACGGCGGCTCAGCCGGCTCTTGCTTCCTTGTCGGATGATCGGCTGGCGGCCTGTTTCCGGACGGATGAGCGGGACGTCGCCGACGAACCCTCCGCAGAGACCGCCCTTGCCGTTGCGGTCGCCCCTGCCCTGCAAACCGAGACCGTCGGCGCATGATTTCCTCGCTGGTGGAGGCCAAGGGCCTCGCGCGCAGCTATACGCAGCGCCGTGGCCTGTTCGGCCGATCGGTCGCTGTGCGCGCGGTCGACGGCGTCAGCCTGCGGATTTCCGCCGGCGAGACGCTGGGCATTGTCGGCGAATCCGGTTCGGGCAAATCGACCCTCGGCCGCATGGTGCTCGGCCTCGAAGCCCCGGACGAGGGCTCGGTCCGCTTCGACGGCACCGACATGCCGAAATTCGGGACGGCGGAATGGCGGCGCGGCCGCGCGCGCATGCAGATGATCTTCCAGGACCCTCTCGGTGCGCTGGACCGCCGTCTCGCGATCATCGACCAGGTCCGCGAGCCGCTCGATATTCACGGCCGCAATGAGCCAGCGGAACGGTCCGACAAGGCGCTTGCCATGCTCGCGCGCGTCGGCCTTTCGCGCCATCTCGCGACCCGCTATCCGCACGAACTCTCCGGCGGCCAGCGCCAGCGCGTCGTCCTCGCCCGCGCCCTGATGACCAAGCCGGCGCTGCTGGTCTGCGACGAACCCGTCTCCGCGCTCGATGTCTCGATCCAGGCGCAGGTGGTGAACCTTCTGATCGACCTTCAGGAGGAAATGCGCCTCGCCATGCTGTTCATCAGCCACGATCTCAGGGTCGTCCGGCAGGTGAGCCGACGCGTCGCTGTGATGTATCTCGGCCGCTTCGTCGAGGAAGGCGACGCCGACGACCTCTTCGCCGACCCGAAACATCCCTACACGCAGGCGCTCGTTTCGGCGGCGCCTGCGCCCGGCGCGCGGCAGAGGCGCATCATGCTGACCGGCGAGCCGCCCAATCCGGCTGAGCGCCCCGCCGGCTGCGCGTTCCACCCACGCTGCCCGCTGGCAACCGCGCGCTGTCGCGCGGAGCCGCCCGCCATGCGCACCGTCGAGGGCGGGCGGCGCGTCGCCTGCCACCTCGCGGAAGACCCGGCCCATCTCGCAAGGAAAGCCGCCTGATGGCCAGATTCATCACCCTGCGGCTATTGCGGGCGGCCCTGACCATCGCGCTGGTGGTGACCTTCGCCTTCATCGTGCTGCGCATGTCCGGCGATCCCGCCCAGATCATCCTCGGGCCCGAGGCGGACCCGGAGGCGATCCGGGCCTTCCGGAAGTCTTGGGGTCTCGATGCGCCGCTCTGGCAGCAATATTTCCAGTATTTCGGCGCCATCGCGCAGGGCGAGCTGGGACGCTCCATGCGCGACGGCCGCGCCGCCATCGAACTGGTCGCCGAGCGCATTCCGGCGACGCTCGCTCTCACGCTTCCGGCGCTGTTCCTAAAGCTCGCCATCGGCATCCCCGCAGGCATATTCGCGGCGCTCAACCGTGGCCGCTTCGCCGACCGCGCCATCATGCTGCTATCGGTCGCCGGCTTCACGGTTCCGAGCTTCGTGCTCGGCCTTGTTCTGGTCCTCGTCTTCGCGGTGCAACTCGGCTGGCTGCCCTCCGGCGGCCAGGACAGCTGGCGGCACGCGATCCTGCCGATCCTGACGCTCGGCATCGGCGGCGCGGCGGTGCTCGCCCGCTTCACGCGCAGTGCCATGCTGGAAGTGCTGGGGCAGCCCTATATCCGCACCGCCAGCGCCAAGGGCGTGCCGTGGCGGCTAGTGGTCACCGGCCACGCCCTGCCGAATGCCGCGATCCCCACCGTCACCATCGTCGGCTTCATGGTGGGATCACTGATCGCCGGCGCCGTGGTGGTCGAGAGCGTCTTCTCGTGGCCGGGCGTCGGCCGCCTGCTGGTCGTCGCCGTCTCCAACCGCGACCTCGCCGTCGTCCAGTGCATCCTGCTGCTGGTGGCGGCCACCATGGTCGCCTCCAATCTGATCGTCGATTTCCTCTACGGCTTCCTCGACCCGCGCCTGCGACAGGCGAGCGGCAAAGCCGGCGCCTGAAGGGCAAGCCATGACCGACCGCGCCCTCGACGATGCCCCCGCGCGTCCAAGCCGCCTTGCCGCGCTCAAGGTTATCCCGCCGCTCGTCTGGGTGGCGATCCTCTGGCTTGCCACTGTGCTGCTCGTCGCGATCTTCGCCGATCTCGTCGCGCCCTATTCCTACACCGCGCCGAACCTGCGCAACCGGCTGGTCGCGCCCGGCCACGCCATGCACTGGCTCGGCACGGATGAGCTCGGCCGCGACGTTCTCTCGCGCCTGATCGTCTCCATCCGCATCTCGCTGCTCATCGCCTTCGGCGCGACCGTCATCTCGGCCTGCCTCGGAACGGCGCTCGGCTTCCTCGCGGCCTATTTCCGCGGTCTGGTCGAGCAGGCCGTGCTGATGCTCGCGGACTTCCAGGCCAGCATGCCCTTCCTGATCCTGGCGCTGGC
Source organism: Phreatobacter sp. (assembly GCF_016793595.1). Lineage (GTDB taxonomy): Bacteria > Pseudomonadota > Alphaproteobacteria > Rhizobiales > Phreatobacteraceae > Phreatobacter. Next base: position 393,711 of record NZ_JAEULY010000002.1, on the reverse strand, counting down.
CGTCCTCGCCTTCTTCGGCTCTTCGCTGGTGCTGCTGGTCGGCCTGATGGGCCTGTTCGGTTGGGAGCGCTATGCCCGCATCGCGCGCGGCCTCGCTATCTCGGCCGGCGCGCAGGGCTATGCCTCGGCGGTCACCCAGCTCGGCGCCCCGCCGACACAGGTCTACCTCCGCCACATCCTGCCGAACATCGCCTCGACCCTGATCGTCTCGATGACGCTGGTCTTCCCGGAGGTCATCCTGCTCGAAAGCGGCCTGTCCTTCCTTGGCCTCGGCGTGCAACCGCCCATGACCAGCCTCGGCAACATGGTCGGCTTCGGGCGCGAATACATCACCCGCGCGCCCTGGATCATGCTGGCGCCCGCCAGCGTCATCGTTCTGACGACGCTGTCCGTCTCGCTACTCGGCGACTGGCTGCGCGACCGGCTCGACCCGACTCTGCAGTGAGGGTCTCGTTATACGCTCATCAGGATATGCCAGAGTTATACCCTGTACCGCATAAAGTAGAAATATACGTAGTATCGTATATTGACATTTTATCAGACAGGGCGTATAAAATGGCATGGTCACACTTGCGCGCACGCCTCAGCAGCTTGGCAACGCCATCCGCCGCGCCCGAAAGCAGCTTGCCCTCAATCAAGCCGAACTGGGCCAGCGTTCCGGACTTCGCCAAGCAACCGTATCGCTGATCGAAGCCGGCCACCCCGCCGCTCGCCTCGATACAGTTCTGGCCTTGCTGGCGGCGCTCGATCTTGAGTTGCGGGTGGCGCCACGGACGAAGCAATCATCGTCCGACGTGGGCGACTGGCTCGACTGATGGGACGCCGGCCCCGGCATGTCCCCCTGCGGGTCTATCTGAACAACCGCCTCGTCGGGCACCTGACCCGGGAGCCGAGCGGCGCGACCACGTTCCGATACGATGCAGGCTGGCTGGACCGGCCCAACGCGATCCCCGTCTCTCTCTCCCTGCCCTTGCGCGAGGACGTCTATCGCGGCGAGCCGGTCAGTGCCGTCTTCGAAAATCTGCTGCCCGATTCCCCCACCCTGCGCAGCCGGGTGGCGGAAAAGGTCGGCGCGCGCGGCACCGACGCCTACAGCCTGCTGACGAAGATCGGGCGCGACTGCGTCGGCGCCCTGCAATTCATCGCGGGTGACGACGACATTGCACCGGACGAGGGTATCAGCGGCGAGCCCGTCGATGACGAACAGATCGAGGCGCTGCTCAGGAATCTGGCGCAAGCCCCTTTGGGCCTCAGTCGCGACGACGATTTCCGCATCTCGGTCGCCGGCGCGCAGGAGAAAACGGCGCTGCTCTGGCACGACGGGCGATGGCTCAAGCCGCACGGCACGACGCCGACCACGCATATCCTCAAAACGCAGATCGGCACGCTGCCGAACGGCATCGACCTGAAAGACAGCGTCGAGAATGAATTCTACTGTCTTGCTCTGGCAGAGGCATTCGGCCTGCCCGTCAACAAGGCGCGGATGCTCACCTTCGGCGGGACGAAAGCCCTTGTCATCGAGCGGTTCGACCGCCGCTGGACGGAGAGCGGCCGGCTGATCCGCCTGCCCCAGGAGGACTGCTGCCAGGCCATGTCCTTTCCGCCCTCCCTCAAATATCAGGCCGATGGCGGACCGGGCATGGCGAGAATCCTCGACCTTCTGAAAGGCAGCGACACGCCGGCGCAAGACCAGCAGACCTTCCTCGCCGCGCAGATCCTGTTCTGGGTCATCGGCGCGACCGATGGCCATGCGAAGAACTTCAGCGTGTTCCTCTCACCGGGCGGCGGCTACCGCATGACCCCGCTCTACGACGTGCTCACCGCGCAGCCAAGCCTCGACCGGCACGAGATCGTCCGCAAGCAGATGAAGCTCGCCATGTCGGCGGGGACCAACCGCCACTACCGGATCGACCTCATTCTGCCGCGCCACTTTCTTCAGACCGCCGCCGCGGCGAAAATTCCCGAAAGCCTTGCCCGCGCCACCATCGCCCAGGTCGCGGAGCGCGGCGCGCACGCCTTCGAGCGCGTCGAAGCGATGCTTCCCTCGGGTTTTCCGGAGGAACTGCACGCAAGCGTTGCCGCAGCGGCGATGCCGCGTTTGCACGCGCTCGCGGATGTGGTGGGCTGACAGCCTCCTCGACGGCAGGCCGCCACGCTCAACGGATGATGGATTGAATGGTGGGCCCGGAGCCCAATCCGCTTATCAGAATTTTCCACGCTCTTAACGTTCCGATCCAGAAGGCCCCATCACTAAGGCTTTGAAACCATGGGGTTTCGGAGCCACGCCAACAATGCGGCAGGCAAGCCTAAGCGGCTCAAACCGATTTCGGTTCGGGTGAACGCCGACGAGCTCGCCCGCTTGCGCGCTATAGCAGCTGATCAGCCGCTTTCCACTTATCTCAAGCAAACTGCGCTGGGACGCACTGCGTCCAATCCGAAGGCAACAACCGCGCAGGCCTTGGCCCAGCTTGGCCAGTCGGAACTTGCGCTGAGCCTGCGCACCATGGCTGCCGCCGCCCGCGCGGGTGCACTGCCGGTCAGCATCGAACTGGAAGCCGCCTTGTGGCGCGCCTGCGCCGACATCGCGGACATGCGCGCTGCGCTTCTGCGCGAGCTGGGCGTCCGCGTAGATGCCTTGCCGGGCGATCCCACGCATGTCGCTGCGGCGTTCAACCGCGAAGCGGGGTCGCCGCCATGATCCTGCAAGGCTCCCAGCGCGGCGGCGCGCGCCAACTGGCCGCCCATCTTTTGAATGATCGGGACAACGATCATGTCACGGTGCAGGAGCTTCGCGGTTTCGCATCGGGCGATCTGTTCGGCGCGATGGCGGAAGTCGAGGCGATCTGCAAAGGCACGAAGGCGAAGCAGCCGGTTTTCTCGCTCAGCCTGAACCCGCCGAAGAACGCGGTCATAGACGTGGCGACCCTTGTTGCCGCTGCCGACCGCGCGGAAGCTGCTCTTGGTCTTTCGGGACAGCCACGCGCGATCGTCGTCCACGAGAAGGCCGGACGCAGGCACGCACATGTCGTCTGGTCGCGGCTCGACGCCGACACGATGACGGCGATCAACATGCCGTTCTTCAAGACGAAGCTCATGGGTCTGGCCAAGGAGCTGTATCTCGAACACGGCTGGGATTTGCCGGACGGCTACAAGACGCAGGGCTGGAAGAATCCCCTGAACTTCACCCTGGCCGAATGGCAGCAGGCACAGCGGACGGGCCTCGATCCCCGCGAAATCAAGCAGATGTTCCGCGAAGCGTGGGAACAGAGCGACGGTCAGGCCAGCCTTGCCGCTGCGCTGGAAGACCATGGCTTCTATCTGGCGCGGGGCGACCGGCGCGGCGTGGTGGCAGTCGATGCGCATGGCGAAGTCTATGCGCTGGCCCGCTGGACCGGCCTGCGCACGAAGGATTTGGCCGGAAAGGTCAAGCATCCGGAGACACTGCCCGACGTCGCCGCCACGAAGGCTAAAATCCAAAGCCTGATGTCCCGGCAGTTGCGCGGCTTTCTGCGCGAAGACCGCGAAGCCAAGGACCGCGAACTCAAGCCGCTTGCCGATCGGGCCAAAGCGATAGTGGCCAGCCAGCGGGCCGAACGGGTCAGGCTGGATCAGGGCCAGCGCAGACGCTTCGACGCCGAAGCCAAGGATCGCGCGGGCCGCTTCCGCACCGGTCTTGGGGCACTGCTGGATTTTCTGAGCGGCAAGAGCGCGCGCATCCGGCGCGAGAACGAACACGACGCCTACCGGGGCTATCTGCGCGACCGCGCGCAGCGGGAAGCCCTGTTCCGGGATCAGGCGAAGGAACGGCAGGCTTTGCAGGTTCAGCTCGACCGCATGCGCCAGCGCCACCGGGACGAGCGCCGCCAACTGGCCCGCCAGCTCGCGGCGGCATGGCGCGGGATCGGCGAGGAGCGTCAGCAGTCGCAGGAACGCACCCGACAACGCGGTCGCGGTCCCGGTCTCGAACTATAGGAGGCACCGATGAGTGTTCCGGCCGTTCCGGAAGACAGAATGCAGCCCGTGCCCATCACGGAGCGCGTGTCGGACGTGCCGCTCGGCTCGGCCGCATGGTGCCGCTGGCGCGACATCAATCCCAATCCTTTCAACGCGGGCGATTTCTGGCTCGGGCGCGACGACAGGGGACAGACGGCGGGGTTGGCCGACGACCGCCATGTCCTCGTGGTCGGCGGCAGCCGGACGGGCAAGGGTGTCGGCCTGCTGGTCAACAACGTTGCGCTTTGGGCCGGAAGCCTGCTGGTGGTCGATCCCAAGGGCGAAAACGCCATGGTCGCGGCCCGCAGGCGCGGCAACGGTTCACCGTATTGCGTGGGCATGGGCCAGCGGGTGCATATCCTCGATCCCTTCGACATCGTGAAGGGTCCGGAGGATGATTTCGCGGACGTGAAGGCCTGCTTCAATCCGCTGGACGGCCTAAGCGCCGAACGCGAAGACTCCATTGACGAAGCAGCCCGGATCGCGGAAGCGCTGATCGTGTCCGAGAACGCGGCCGATCCCTTCTGGGACGATTCCGCGCGCGGTTTCGTCAAGTTCATCATCCTGCATCTGGTCACGTCGCAGGACTACGCGCCGAAAGACCGCACGCTGGTGACGCTGCGCCGCCTTCTGATGGCGGGCAATGCGGATGCCCAGCGTCTGGCCGCTCTGTCCGCAGGCGACAAACCGCCACCGTCCGGCCTGAAGCTGCTGTTCGGCGCGATGAAGCGCAACCGGGCCTTCGGCGGGATCATCGCCCATGCGGGCGAGATGTTCGAGAATGCCGAAAAGACCGCGCCGCGTCTGCTCGGCAGCATGGTGCAGGTGGCGGTCACCAACACGGATTTCATCGACAGCCCCGGCATGCGCCGCTGCCTGTCGAAATCGGATTTCGCCTTGAGCGATCTGAAAACCGATCCACGCGGGACATCCATCTTCATCAGCCTGCCGCAGCGCTATGCCGAGACGCATTTCCGATGGGTGCGAATGCTGGTCAACCTGACAATCGGCGAAATGGAGCGGGTGCGCGGCCGTCCGGCATCAGGTCATCAGGTCATGGCCCTGCTGGACGAGTTTGCGTCCCTGCGCCGGATGAAGAGCGTCGAGACAGCCGTCGCGCAAAGCGCCGGACAGGGGCTGAAGCTGGTCATGGCGGTGCAGTCGCTGGCCCAGCTCAAGGATGTCTACAAGGACAGCTTCGAGACGTTCATCGCGAACAGCGGTCTGAAGGTCTTTTTCGGCCTTGAGGACAATTTCACCCGCGACTACGTGTCGAAGCTGGCGGGCGAACAGGAGGTCTATCGGCGCAGCGATAGCGACAGTGCGACGGACGGCAGTTCGCGCACCCATTCGACGGCCTTCACGGAGGGCTGGACGACGGGGGGATCGTCGGGCGGCGGATCGTCCGGCATCAGCAACGGTTCGACGTGGAGCTACAGTTCTTCAACCACGGAAACGTTCGGGCAGACGCAAAGCCGGTCGCGCACGCGCGGCACGTCCGACGCCCCGCATAAGCGTCCGCTGGTCACGCCGGACGAGGTGGGCCGTCTGTTCGGCGACCGCCGCAATCCGTTGGCGCTGGTGATGGTGTCCGGCTATCAGCCGACCATCGTGCGGCGGGTGACGTATTTTGCGGACAAGGGGTTCGCGGGGTATTTCGACCCGCATACCGATCACCCGAAACCGCCGACGCTGGCCGAGCGGGCAAGGGCGGCCAAAGCCGTTCCGCTCGTAAAGGCTTCGCCCCGGCTGCCGCAGCCGGAACCGCCAACTGCGCCCCCGCCGGAAAAGGCATCGGCCGTCATGGCGGCTTTCGTACTGGGGACGGTCGGAGCCTTGGGCATCCTGTCGGTCATATGGCCGGACATCCTGCGCCATATGGCGCCCGAACATCGACCGTTGGCGGTGATGCAGGAAAGACCGCAACCACGCCCTGCCGCAAAGCCCCGCCCAAATGTGGAAACGGGAAAGGATGATTTCGACCGTCGCCTTCGCTAAGGCCGGGAAGCACGGCGGACCGCGCTCCCCGGCCGGCATCAGCTTCGCGCCGCCGCGCTATCGTCGGGATCGTAGGCCCGCAGCACCGTGCGGCCGGTCAGGGGGATCGCGTCGTATTTGAGGGAATAACCGCGCCGATCGGCGTTCTCCCACGATGCGCCGATGCGGGTCCAGCGGGCATTGTCGCCTTCGCCGATAACCTGCCAGAGGATGTGGGTGGGACGTTTGCCGGATTCAGTGGTCATGATGGGCTCCTTTCGCTTAAGGGCGGCACCGCGCCGTCCTCATGGGAGCCAGAAAGGCCGGGGCCATCGGGACAGGGATCACACCCCGCGCGCCAGCGCGCCGGAACGGGGCGGAGCTGCACAAGCGACCGTCAGGGAGCGCGGAAGCGAGCCGGGTTGAAGCCTGTCCGGACCCGGCCAGCAATCCCATGGTGAGGACGGAAGGGAATACGGTCGCCTAGCGCAAAGGTGATGACCCCCACATGCGCGCGGCAATCTCGCGCTCGTCCGGCCCCATCACGTCGAGATAGATCGCGGTGGTGGCCATGGAGGCATGGCCCAGCCAGCGCTGGACAAGGCTCAACGGCACACCGCTGCGCACGGCATTGATCCCGAAGGCATGGCGCAGCCCCTTGGGCGACGCATGCAGGCCCGGTCCGATCCCGGCTTCGCGCATGATGCGCTTGACGATCTGCCACGCCCGGCTGCGGGTGATCGGCCACAGGCGTTTGTCGGGCTGCCCGGCGTCGAACGCCGATCCGGTTTCGATGGCCCCGAACAGGGGAAAGGGCACCGGCACGTCGCGGAACTTCAAGGCCTTGCGCTTCTTCAGGCTGCGGATGGTGATGAAGCCTTCCATCGCATGCAGCGTTGCTGCGGTCAGCGCCAGCACTTCCGACACCCGCGCGCCCGTATAGGCCAGCGTCAGACACAGTGCCCGGTCACGGGGCGGCGCTGCATTGGCGGCGGCGATGAACCGTCTGCGCTCGTCGGCATCGAGATATTTGCGCTGGCCGGTGGGACCATACAGACAGCCGGTTTCGATGCGTCGCGCGCCCATGACAACCTCCTTCCCGGCTGACGCCGGAAGCGGTCCGCGCGACCGTATGACCGATTGTGTTGAATCCCCGCTAAGCCTTTGGAGCGCTGCCGTCTTTGCGGCACTCGCAGGTTGAATCTAGCAACCCCACCTGCCACGGGCAACAGAAAAACTCTGCGTGATCAGGCCGATTCTACAGTTTCGGTCAAACCGTCAAATAATTCCCGCAGCCCCCGATCAGAAAAAACAGGTCCAGATCACGGCAATTGTTCCAGAAGGAGCGATGAATGCTCTCCGATGACGATAAGAAGCGCATCGAAGCGGAGGAAGCCTACCGCGCATCGCTGCGTGCGCCGCCGCCGCAACCCCAGCCTTCCGAATTTTCAACCGGCGCGAAACGCGAGGCGGGCGCGGTGATGACCAAAGCCATCGGGCTAACGGTCGTCCTGCTGGTCGGCCTTGTCGGCTGCGCGTTGCTCTCTGCCGGCGGGCGCTGAAACAGCCTCGACCCACCCCAATCGACCCCACCCATCCTTTGGAGCGTCCCATGACGCAGAACCTGTCCCGGCGTCTTCGCCTGTCCATGCTTGCTGTTTCCGCCCTTGGCCTGTCCGGCTGCTTCGGCGGCGGGCCAGTGATGACGGATTTCGACAGCGAGAAATCCCGCATCCGCAAGGCCCTGTCTTCGTCCATTCCGTGCATGGAACGTCCCGGTCAGGGCAACACCAAAGACCTCATATGCGGCGCAGGCAGTATGAGGGTTACCCTGACGCAAGAGCCGGGAACTCTTCGGTTCTATGCGGTCTACAACGACCACGGCGACAGCGGCAGGCAGTTGTATGCCGAATTCCAAAAGCTGATGAGCGCCTACGAGTTCACCGCAGACGATCTGAGCCGGTGCGGCAGCCAGCGCTCGTCGCGCAGGCAGCTCGAAGGGCACATCGTGTCATGCACCAACGCCTCGATGATGCGAGGCGTCGATCTGAACGTGTCGATCACCAGCGCGCGTCGGGTGTAACGCATCTAAACTGCTAGCTATTGCCGATATGCGCCCCATATCTCACGAGCAGCATGGGGAGGTCACCAATGGCAAACGATGAAAAGCTAACTGATCTTCTGGTCCAGTTGAAATCGCATCTAGACCCCCAAGAATTTGAGCGGGTCGTGGTTTTCGGCTCTTCTGCAATAGCGCTCCATGGTGTCCCGCTAGGCCGTGACATTGACGATCTGGACGTTTTTGTATCACCCGACACTTTTTCTCTGCTGGCCAAGCGTCTGCCGGTCAGCGAGAAAAACGCCAGCGAAGGCGGCACCATACAGACGATCAAGATTGGAAAAATCGAGATACTGCAATCGTTTCCCGGTGTTGAGTTTGAACCTGTTTTTGCGGCAGCGCTTCCGACCGCAAGCTCCCACGGATTTAGGGTTGGGTCGCTGGACGCGCTGACGGCTTGGAAAACGGTCCAAGGCCGGGAAAAAGATCGAAAAGATCTCGAAGCGATCGAGCGCTACAAGGCCGGCCCTAGCTGACCTTCGTTACGCTCTCTTTCCAATTCGCTTTCAATCTGTTCGTGAACGCAGCCTCTTTAGCTGTCTTGTCGGCGGGACCGGCTGATTCAAATTCCGCAATCACCCAGTTCGTGACGGCCTTCAATTGATCCGTCGTTGCCTTCGATGTGTCGAGGTGGGGCATCTTCAACGCTGGCAACGTCGTGCCACCATTGAGCGCCCACCCCAAAACCATCAGCGTATGAAAGCGCAGATTGTTTCTGTGTATCTGCGCCGTCGTGCCCGCGAGTGATTTGAAATACTCATCTACAGCCGATAACAGCTTCGTTGCTACGCCGTAGAGCGGTAACGGATGCTGGGCCTTGTCGCCGGAAAAAATCCGTTTGTAGTCGGCATCATCGCGAATGGCAGTTGTAGGGCGGGCACGGGCTGTGTGGGGTTCTTGAAGCAAGACGGCCAGAACGGCTTGGGCCAGTCGATCGATCCCGATGATCTTGTCCGCAGGTTTACCTTCCCGTTTGTAATGGTTGCGGCGTCGATCATAAAAATATCCCTGCGTCAGGAAATAATCTTCGATCTCTTTGTGGACAGGCTCGGTCGCCCGGAAGGAGGAATGTTTTAGACCTGTCTGGCGATTGGTCGCCCTGATAATCTCGTCACGCTTTATCTGATCATTCTCAACGATAACACGCACAAGAACCATTCTTTCGTCGGTATCGACAATTGATTTTCCATTATTATATAGCTCATACGATGTTTGAAGACCGTTGACGATCAAAGGATTTTCAATAACCAGTCGATTGCTCATGAAAGTGGCCTTATCTGCCACTATCGTGACGCCATTGTTGAGCCACCAAAAATCAACGCCTGCGCTCGGCTCCTTTACTGACTTGGCGATCTCTTTATTCACTTCAACGCCGCCCTGATAGGCGCGCACATTGGCGTCGAATATGCGGGAGATAAGCTCCCCTTTTGCATCAGAGATAAAATCCACGTAGTTCTTCAATCGGCAAAGCGTGACGTAAGAGTTTGTCCCTGACATCGGGCTGCCGACGGTGGGAAGCTCTTTAACAAGACGCTTTTGCGCGCCTGATCTTTCATAAAGTTGCTGCGCGCCCAGTGTGGAGAATTCGACATTCTTAAAGCTGGTGCCTAGGTTCGCTGCCAGTGCGTCTGCCTTCGTCGTTACAGCGACTGGCACAGCATCACCCTTGCAACAGTAATAGATGCGGATGCCCACGGTCGGGAACTCACCTGCCAACTGATGCATCGCATCCAAGAACGACCGAAATATCTTTATCACTTCGGGCTTGAAGGTCGCTTCGAGGTCTTTTGGGTCTACGTCATGGCTTAAGAGCAAAGGGACTGACGCGGTCAGCTTATCTACCGGCGCTTCTTTGAAATTCGCAACATTCTTGGCCTGAATAACAATGAGTTCAATCTCCACAGGCCCCTTAATCGTATCAAATTTAAAATCTTCTGTAAGGAGTATGCGATTTACGAAGACATACGCCGCATCAATGCCGCCGTCCTGCGATCCATCGACAATGCCCGACTGGACTTCGGTATGATCAAGATCATAGTTGGCAAGGATATTGTCTGCGCAATAGAATTCAAAAAGATCGTCATCCGAAAGCCCAGACGGATAACTTGGGGCCAATTTTTCCAAAACAGAGTTTAGAAGGATCATACTGCTCACAATACATCTCCCTTGGCCCGCTTACTACCGACGAATTCAATCAACCGGCTGCGGACGCTTTGCTTATCCCGTAGCTCGCACTCCCAGATGATTTCAGCGCGCCATCCAGCCGCTTCGAAAGCCGCGGCTGTTTTTCCGTCGCGGGCCTTGTTTTTCTCAATCTTGGACTGCCAGTAATCTGCATTCGCCTTTGGCTTTCTAGCCCCCCGCGCGCAGTCGTGGCCGTGCCAAAAGCACCCATGCACAAAAATCGCCTTTTTCCTCCCCGGAAATACGATGTCCGGACATCCCGGAAGCTCGCGGACATGCAATCGATATCGATAGCCGGAAGCGTAAAGGATACGGCGGACGATCAGCTCTGCGCTCGTATCTTTTGAGCGCACGGCCCGCATAGTTCGACTGCGCAATTCATTCTTCATCAGACTCGCCGGGCGCGCGCACAACAGGAGCGCCTTGCTGCAAGAAGGCCACCCGATACGCATCCAATCGCTCGAAATGAGCGGCCAAGGATCGACGAAGCTGTTCGGAATCTTTGACGCTGAGGATATGATCGACCAAGCGGCCTATATGCTCGATTTGGCGCGGCAAACGAAGCATAGGATCACGCCGAACACGGATGTCATCATCTGACATGACCTGCACCGTTTGGGCCGGAGCTGGCAAACTGGTCGGCATGGTCCCGGTGAGGCGCGGGATGGAGCCGTTCATCAGCGTTTTGGATTGATTGAAGCCTTGAAAAAGAACAGCTTCCAGATGCGGAATGTCTTCAGCACCTCGGACCGGCCACGCCTTCACGAAGGCGATTTCCCAGACATCGATCTGACGGTTTGCAATAATGTCTGAACGGGCGGACGTCAGATGGCGGTTAACCCGGGAGCGGATTCCATCAACGCTCTGCCCGACATAGATCGGCACCTCATCAAGATCGCACAGTGCATAGACCCCAATGTCAGTCGTAAGCGCTGACAGGGCTTTCTTGCGAAAGGCCAAGCTGGTTTGGCGGGCGGCGGCAGGCTTCTTGGTCATGTCCGTCGAATAGGGGTTGCTCGCGATTCTTGCACAGTTCCCCCATTGCGCCGGATTCGCGTTGTCCTGACAGTTTCCGCCCCCCGATAATCCACAACAAAATCGACGAAGTTCACTTCTTCATCGCGACCGCCGAAGCATCGAAACAGCGCGTCCATGAACTGAACGTCCTGAAGCGGTTGCGCGACGGGAGCCGGGTTGTTTCGCGGGCTCGGAACGGTCGACGGAAAAAGGTAGAGGCACGGCGGCGGGAGTTGGTGCTGTCCGACTAGGGTATGACGGGCTGGGTCGGCAACGAGCTTAGGACAGGGCCGCCCAATCGTTCCGCACACCATGTCCCAGATGATAACGCCGTCAACCACCTGCTGGCGCGAGATAATATCAGCGCTCAGGCGAGTGTGAATGCCGGACCAAGCGTTGTGGCGCGGATCGGCGCCCGGATTGGTGCACACGCTCCAGATGATGAATTCGTTCGCGTGCGGAGGCCGCTCGAAGATGTTGGTGTTGTTGCCGTCAAGACAGCCCTTCAACTCGATGACAGCAATCCGGCCAGACGGCATACGGATGGAATAATCATGACGGTTCGCGTCACCAGCGGACTGCCAATCCGCGACAAATCCCCGATCCTGCATGTGATTTAGGACAAGCCGGAGAAATTCCCGCTTAGGCCTTAGCGTGGCGATGAACTCGCCGCGTAGCAATTCAATCGCGCCACGCAGAACGCCGCTATCGTAGAACTCGGCTTCGTCCAGGCCGTGTTCGCCCAGCGTGTGCGCTTCGACTCGCAGGACATTAGCAAACTCGCGAATTTTGTTGCGCAGGGCAGCGCTACGTTCGCAAGGCGTAATGGTCATGCGGCCGCGCGAACCATCAAAGGATCATGATCGAGAAGCGGTTCTAGAATTTCAGAAGCCAGATGCCTGACCACCGGAACGACCACGCCGTCGCCGGTCAAATGATAGGCTTCATTATAGTTCTCGGGCAGAATGTAGCTATCTGACAGTCCCATAAGGCGGGCCGTTTCACGGCTTGAGATAAGCCGCGACCGCACTTTGTCGCCATCCACAACCACGATCAGTTGGCGGCTCGATCCGCCGGCAGGCGTGCGCAGGCATCCGGCGATGTCATCAAAGCGAACCTCTGCCCTTTGCACTTTGAAGCCATCGGCGTCGAAGCGCGTCCTCTTATAGACGCCGCCGATCAGTCGCTTACCCGCTTTCTTGGCCTGCTGAATTTTCTTGCGATGGACCGGTCCCATCATATCGAGGAGACGTTTGGTTTCCTCGCTCGAATGCCAAGCGACGCTGGATGGATTTTCCTCGATCAGGTCCGCAAATGTCGAATTGCGACGCGACGGGGCCTTGAGATTCCACCACACCCAGTTGGCCTGCACATTCGCTGGAAGCCGCTCGTAAGCCGTCACCAATCCCTTGGTTGACCAAGGGGCGATCGCCTTATCGGCGACAAGCTCCGCCGGAATGTCCATATCGCCACGCACGGCCACGATGAACAAACGAGGCCGGGAGTGCGGAACGAACAGCGACGCGTCGATGACCATCGCGCCGAACTGATATTTCGCGTCATTCAGCGCCTTGCAGATGGCGACAAAATCCTGCCCCCCATGCGAAGTCAGGGTGCCGCAGACATTCTCGAGAACCACCAGCTTAGGGGCGCGGCCTTCCGCGGCGACGGCTTTCATCAGATTCCAGAAAGGCCAGAACGTGCCCGAACGGTCGCCCCGGAGCCCAGCTCCGCCACCGGCCAGCGACAAATCTTGGCAAGGGAATGACCCCCAGACCAAATCAGCATGATCGGGCAAATCCGCCGGAGTCACCTGACGGACATCGGCTGTACGCAGTTCGCTGTCGCCCCAGTTGGCGCGATAGACGGCGCTTTTTTTATGGTCGAAGTCATTGGCGAACAAGCATTGCCAGTTTGGCCCCAAGCCTGATCGGGCCATCCCTCCCCCGGCGAAAAACTCGTAGAACTTATGCATGTCGGCCGCCGCGGAGGGGTATGTTGTTTTCGTTCGCCTCTCGATCCAGTTTTTCCTGTATCGCTTCCGTGATCCACGTATTTCTAGAAATTGTCCCCGGCCTTATTTGGCGCGCCCGATCGATGGCCTCCCAGCAATCAGGAGCCAAGCGAAGGCTTTGGCGCGCGCGGTCGGATTTGGACAGTGAATCACCCATGCCCACAGTAGGCGCCGCTTTGGCGCCAGAATCAAGAACTTTTGTAGAACAAACCGCTTAAGAATGCGTTATCGAAAATCCGCTCGAAATCGATTTCAGCCTTCGCGCCGACAGGTCGCTTGCGATTTGCAACGCGGGGCTCATCGATGGGTGAAGGGAGAGCGAAATCGCCCTTCGCGTGGTTCAACGGCAAGACGGTGACCATGGGGTTCTTAGGGGAGCAGGGACGCTTCCGTAAGCGCGGTGGAGCGGCGGACGCTCCTCCATGGTCCGGTGCCGGTGGAGCGGGAAGGCTTCGGGTCTGGCGAGTGATTGACCGGCGATACGGTCTGCTGGCGCGGTAAGGCTCGATGCCGAAACCGCGCTATAGCTTGAGGGATGCAACGGGAGAGCGCAGCGTCTCCCTTGCCAAGTTTGTGCGGGTACTACCCAGCACACAACTTGCGATCGGTTTGCGATCGGTTTGGCGATCTGTCCTGCGTTTGCTTGCGGCCGTGTGCGGCACGATTTTGCTTCCGCAACCTAACATGCTGGTTGCCTCAATCAGGTGGCCCAGCGCGCTCGCGGTTGGTAGCCTGCTATCCATCGAGAACGCGCACTGACGGTCCTTGCAATGGCATCATCTGACAACGAAAGCGCTGATCGATGGGCTGAAGCCCCAGATGACCTTCGACTTCCGACCAAGCGTTGGTCGTCCAAGACGCGTCTGCTTCTGGACGGCTGGGCGCGGGCGGAGGGGCTTTTCGATTCGCCGGCAGTAGCGCCCGTCCTTCAAAGGATGCTGGACGCACAAGCCGGCAGCCACCGGCCTGCGCTATCAGCGATCGAGGAAGCAGTCCAACGATGCCTGACGATCGTATTCATGGGGTCATTCACAGAATTATCGGACATGTGCGCCAAATGGTTGAGCGCGCTGAAGTCACTGGACGCCGATCGGCCAGATATAGAGTCTGTTAAAATTGACTTCGTTACAGTTCTTTCGATAGAAACAGAATACGATTTTATAATCACAGAAAGCGCTCGCGATAGTTTTCGTCGCCAAACGCGAAAACAACTTACCGATATTGGGACTGCCATCAAGAAGGACGAAGAACTCAAGGGTGAGTTCGAAAAGCACAGTCTGATAAAACCATATGCCGATCCGTCGCCGGATCGCGTTCGCGAACTTGCGGACGCAAAACTGGATGCGGCCGCTTTCGCGGAGGGGTTGATCCTCAAGCTGCTGGCGCTGTCTCCGCAAGAGCGGGCCGCCATGATTCAGCGGGTCGTTGCCGCTGCCGAAGCACCTGTGTCCATCACACTCACTGAGACACTGCCGCCCCTTTCACCGGAGGAACGTCGGACGCCCGGTAAGGTGCTTTGGCGTGATCGGGCAGCCGATCCCGAACTGGCCAGCATGAGCCCCCCGCAGTTCATCCTAAAATTCTATCAGGATCGAATGGGCAGATTCTCGACCACAGACCTAACGGCTGCGGACCCCGGCTTAGCCGGGGCGCTTTACCGTTGGCTCAAACAGCCCTCAACCGAAGGCGACGGCACGAACCGACTACCGAAAGACGTGTATTTCCTGTTGGAGCGGCAGCCCAGAGTGCGAAGGACCGGCTTAGCGGAGTCTATATCTGCCACCAAGATCGTCAATCCGAATGACCGCCACGAGCGCTACTTAGAGCGGCAGGCAGTTACGCTGTCAAAGAGTCGGTCAAAGCGTCTTAGATTTGATCGCTAGCTACTTGACATAACAGCATCGGCAAAACACCCTGCCTTAGTTCCGTGAAACAGCGGGACTACGCGCGGCCCGTCCGCGCCTCCATCACCGTTGGGGGTGACGCATGTCAGTCCGAATTATCGCTGCCATTCTTTTGGTGCTGGTGCTGGCCAACTTATTCCGGACGCTTTTTCCTCCGATCCGCGAAGAGTTTCTAATGATGAAAAGCTGTCTTCGGGCAGGCGATAACGCCGCTGCATTTCTGTCGGCGAGCCGTGTCGTGCTTATGAGCGCTCTCCCTAGCTACGTTGCTTTCCTGCTGTTGAACGTCGTTCTGGCATGACGTGAACTAGACGTTGGGCAGCAAGGAGAATTTTGTTACTAGGACTAAATTCCTTGATTGAGCGTAGATGTTCATGATATGTTCTATCCGAAAGCGAGGACTAAAAAGTTGACCGACCAGCCCAAATTCCCCGAAACTTCTTCGCAGATGGTGCCTCTCGCGCCTGCGGTTTCGGCAGGGTCCGCGTCGGATGTGCGTCTCGAAGCTCTGGTCAGGTTGATGGCGCGCCGCGCCGCTGAAGAAGACTTTGCCCGCGCGGTGCGGCGCGAAGCGCAAACAACAAACAAAAGGCCACCCGAATGAGCCGCGTTGCGATTTATGCCCGATACTCCTCCGACCTTCAGTCGCCCAGTTCAGTCGATGACCAAATCCGGGTTCTTCGCGAAAAGGCCGCAAAGGAAGGATGGACCATCGTAGGCATCCACGCCGACCGGGCAATTTCCGGCGCCTCCCTGTTGCTGCGGCCGGGAATGCAGCAGCTTATGCAGGACGTGATCGGTCGCCGCGTCGATATCGTTCTGAGCGAGGCGCTGGATCGTTTCAGTCGGGATCAGGAAGATATTGCTGGCTTCTTTAAGCGCGCGGAATTCGCGCAGGTCCGGCTTCACACGCTGAGCGAGGGGGACATCAACCACCTGCATATCGGCCTGAAAGGGACGATGAACGCGCTGTATCTCAAGGACATGAAGGACAAGGTAAAGCGTGGCCAGCGTGGCCGCGTCGAGAATGGCAAGATGGGCGGCGGGAACTGCTTTGGATACGACGTTCTTCGGCGGCTGGACTCGCGCGGCGAGATCATACGCGGTGAGCGCGCGATCAACGGCGGTCAGGCGGCTGTGGTCGAACGCATTTTTCGGGAGTATGCCGATGGCAAATCACCAAAGGCCATTGCAGCCCAACTGAACCGCGAAGGCGTTCATGCGCCCACGCAGTCGGCATGGCAGCCGAGCACGATCTACGGCAACTGGCAGCGCGGCGCGGGGATTCTGAACAATGAACTGTATGTGGGGCAGATCGTCTGGAACAAGGTGAGCTACCCCAAAGACCCAGACACCGGGAAGCATGTGACGCGTCGGAATCCACCTTCCGAGTGGGTGCGCAAGGAAGTGCCGGAGCTACGGATCATCGATCAGGAACTTTGGGATCGTGTGAAGGAGCGGCAGCTTGCCACCCGGCACAGTCACAAGCTGTTCTGGCAGCATCAGCGGCCGCGCAATCTGCTGTCGCATCTTTTGAAATGCGGCATGTGCGGCGGAGGCATGTCGAAGGTGTCGTCAGGCCATTTCGCTTGCTCGACGGCGCGAAACAAGGGCGAGGCGTTGTGCACGAACAAGCGCACGGTCCGACAGGATGCGCTTGAACACACCGTGCTTGAAATCATCCAGAACAATCTCATGGACGAGAAGCTGGTCGCGGCGTTCTGCGAGGAATACACGGCGCACATCAACCGCCTGCGCATGCAGCATAACGCCACGATCAGCAGCTATCGGGCGGAACTCGAACGACTGGCGCGGCGTCAGAAGAGGCTGATCGACATCATGGTGGAGGGGGTCGTCACGCCTGCCCTGCGTG
Organism: Phreatobacter sp.; assembly: GCF_016793595.1. Taxonomy (GTDB): domain Bacteria; phylum Pseudomonadota; class Alphaproteobacteria; order Rhizobiales; family Phreatobacteraceae; genus Phreatobacter. Next base: position 376,630 of record NZ_JAEULY010000002.1, on the reverse strand, counting down.
AAGAATCCAATGGTATTGCGGCGCGCGAGGCCGAATTGAGCGCGTTGCTGTCCACGACGAAGGACGCGCCCGTGCTGTTTCATCCCAACATGGCGAGTCGCTACCGCCGCGAAGTGACCGAACTGGTTGCTACCTTGAAGGACGAATCCCACCGCGCAGAAGTATCCAAGATCATACGTGGGCTGATCGAGAGGATCGTTCTAACGCCCGATCCGGTGTTGAACAGTCTACGCGTGAATCTCTATGGCGACTTGGCAGGCATCCTGAACATCGCGCTCGGCAAGCAGGGGGTCAAAACATCGCAAGAGGCTGATTTCAAAGAAATAAAACTTGTAGTGGGACTGAATGGACCGGTGACGCTCGAGCGTTCTGTTAAGGTGGTGGGCCCGGCAGGACTCGAACCTGCAACCAAGCGGTTATGAGCCGCCGGCTCTAACCATTGAGCTACAGGCCCACCGTGCCGGCGCTCTTGTCGCACGGCCTGCCCCGAAATGGCTGCAAATCCGCCGTCGCGCAGGCAGGATGCGGTGATGGCATCCGTTGACCCGCGCCGTCAATCCTCGGCGCGCCCAGAAACCGCAAGAGACCAGCATGACCAGGACCCGTCCGAACCAACTCCCCTCCAAGCGCCAGGCCCTCCACGCCATCGCGCTGTCGCTCGCCGGCCTCGCCGCGCTCTCGGGCCCCGTGCTCGCGCAGGCCGCGCAACCGCCGGTGCAGCGTTCGATCACGCTGCAGGGCGAGGGGCAGGCAAGCGCCGCGCCGGACCTCGCCGTCATTTCCGGCGGCACGCAGGTGCAGGCCCGAACCGCCCGCGAGGCCATGGACGGCAATTCGCGCGCCATGCGGCAGGTGCAGCAGGCGCTGAAGGAGGTGGGCATCGCCGAGCGCGACGTCACCACCTCGGCGCTCAGCCTGCGGCCGGACATCGAATATCAGCAGAACACCCGTCGCCCGCGCGTCGTCGGCTACACGGCCGGCCACCAGTTGCAGGTGCGCGTGCGCGACCTCGGCAAGCTCGGCGACGTGCTCGACCGCATGGTCGCCGCCGGCGCCAATCAGGTCGACGGCCTGCAACTCACGGTCGACGACTGGTCGAAGAAGGTGGATGAGGCCCGCACCGCCGCCATCGAGGATGCCCGGCGCAAGGCCGAGATCCTCGCGCGCGCGGCAGGCGCGCGTCTCGGCAAGGTGCTGACCATCGAGGAACAGGGCGGCTCGCCGCCGGTTCCGGTCATGCGCCGGGCCGCGCCCATGGCGGCGTCCGCCGAGCCGGTGCCGGTCGCGACCGGCGACCAGACCTTCCGCATCGGCGTCAACGTCACCTGGGAACTGGTGGACTGACGGCGCGTCCAGCGGCGCGGCTATTCCGCCGCGTCGCTCCGGTCGCCGAACTGGATCGAGACGTAGTGGGCATAGAGCCCGTTGCGGGCGATCAGTTCGGCATGGGTGCCGGTCTCGACCACACGTCCGCCCTCGATCACCAGGATGCGGTCGGCATTCATTACCGTCGACAGCCGGTGCGCGATGACCAGCGAGGTGCGGCCGGTCATCAGTTCGTCCAGCGCCCGCTGAACCTCGAACTCGCTCTCCGAATCGAGTGCCGAGGTCGCCTCGTCCAGCAGCATGATCGGGGCGTTCTTGAGGATCGCGCGCGCGATGGCGACACGCTGGCGCTGTCCGCCGGACAGGCCCTGCCCGTGTTCGCCGATCGCGGTCTCGTAGCCGTCCGGCAGGCCGGTGATGAAGTCGTGGGCGTGAGCCGCCCGCGCCGCCGCGAATATCTCTTCCTCCGACGCTCCCGGGCGGCCGACCGCGATATTCTCGCGCACCGTGCCCTGGAACAGGAAGACGTCCTGGCTGACGAAGGCCATGGCGCCCCGCAGCGAGGCGACGGTGACGTCGCGCACGTCCTGCCCGTCCACCTTCACCGCACCCTGCGACACGTCGAAGAAGCGCTGCACCAGCGAGATGATGGTTGACTTGCCGCCGCCGGAAGGGCCGACCAGCGCGGTGGTCTTGCCGCCGGCAGCGACGAAGGACAGGTCGCGCAGCACCGGCTCGTCGCCGCGATAGCCGAAAGCGACGTTCTCGAAGGCGACCGTTCCCGCCTCGATGGCGAGCGGCTTGGCGTCGGGCTTTTCCTTCAGCGTCGGTTCGGTGTCGAGCAGTTCGTACATGAGCCTGACGCCGACGAGACCCTTTTCCACCTCGACGCCGAGACGGGCGAGCCGCTTGGCAGGGTCGTAGGCGAGCAGCAGGGCGGTGACGAAGGCGAAGAAGGCGCCGGCATCGACGCCCTGATGGATGACGCGCCAGGCGCCGTAGACGATGGCCGCCGAGATGGCGAGGCCGCCGAGCGTCTCCATGAGCGGGGCGGTGCGCGCGCCGAGCGTCGCGATCTTGTCGGCGCGCTGGCGGACGGCATCGATCGTCTCGTCCATGCGCGCCTGCATGCGCTCTTCCATGCCGAAGGACTTGACGATGCGGACGCCCTGCACGGTCTCCTGCACCACCGCCACCATGGAGGACAGCGACAGGAACTCGCTCTGGGCGAGGCGGCGGACGCGACGGCGCAGCCGGTTCACGCCATAAACCGCGACCGGCATCACCGCGCCGGAGACGATGAACATCAGGGGATCGGAGACCAGCATCACCGCGACGAGGCCGGCGACGGTGAGAAGGTCGCGCCCGACCGTCGTGACGATGTTCTGGAGCACGTCGCGCGCCGCCTGCGCGTTGTGGGTCACGCGGGTCACGAGATCGGCGGAGGCGTGCTGCTGGTAGAAGTCGACCCCCTGCCCCAGCAAATGGCGGAAGATGCGCTGCTGCTGGGCGGCGACGATGGCGTTGCCGATGCGCGCCAGAATGACGTTCGACAGATAGGCGGCGGCACCCTTGATCAGGAACACCGAGAAGACGGTGATGCCGAACCAGACGGCAAGTCCGAAATCGCGGTTCTGGAACACGCCATTGATCAGGTCGCGCATGATCCAGGCGGACATCGCCGTGCAGCCGGCGACGATCGCCATGCAGATGAAGGCGACGACATAGCGGCTGGCATAGGTGCGCAGGCTTTCGGCGACGAGGCGCTTCAGCGTCTCGCCCTTCTGCACGTCAACTTTCAGGATTCGGCTGAGGAGCCTCATTGCGGGGCGGCTCTCGAACGGGATTGTTGCAAGCGCGAATATCAGGTTTGCCGCGCAATACCAAGGTCGGGCTGGCACCGTCAGTGTCGACTGGAGCGGTATCCTGTTGCCGTATCGCGTGATCGTGAAAAGGCGCAGTCGTCCAAGACTGACGTGCCACGGCATGACGCCGAACCTTGCCGGCCCGCCAGCGACCTGCGACAAGCCGTTCCATGGCACCTGTTGAAGCGACCGCCTCCGTCGAAACACTCTTCGCCACCAAGCTCTACCGGGCCGGGCTCGGCGCGCCCCCGGCCTTCCTCGACGAGATCGAGCAGGCCTGTCGGTCGCTCGCCATCGACGACACGGCCGGCATCCGCTGGTGCGCGAAGAACGGCTATCCCGGCTATACCAGCTACGCCTCGCTGAACGACCTGCCCTGGCGGTTCCCGACCTTCAAGACGCTGGCGCGCCATCTCGACCGCCATGTCGCGACCTTCGCGAAGGAACTCGCGCTCGACCTTGGCGGGCGCAAGCTGGTCCTCGATTCGCTCTGGGTGAACGTGTTGCCCGAAGGCGGCTCGCACGCCTCCCACATCCACCCGCACAGCGTCGTCTCCGGCACTTTCTATGTCGCCATGCCCAGGGGCGCCTCGGCCCTGAAACTGGAGGACCCGCGCCTCGCGATGATGATGGCGCATCCGCCGCGCCGCAAAGCCGCGCCGCGCGAGCTGCAGGCTTTCGTCTCGGTCGGCCCGGAGCCCGGCGCGGTGCTGCTCTGGGAGAGCTTCGTGCGGCACGAGGTGCCAGTGAACCAGAGCCCCGACGAGCGGATCAGCGTCAGCTTCAACTACCGCTGGGACTGAACACCTGGTTGCCGCGGTTGCTTCTCGAAGCCCAGCCTGCATCGACAGCCGACAGGCTGCGCAGCAGGAATGCGCTCCTGATCGATGGCGATACTGGCCGGCGAATGCTCGGAAATTCTGGCGCTGACAAGCTTCGGGACACTGATTGCGCCGGCGCCGGCAGGATCATCGCCGGATTCGCCAGAGCGGCGGTCGTGTTCAATCGGCCGCCGGCGGCACGGGTCGCGGCCGGCCGTCCTCGTCGATGGCCACGAAGGCGAAGGTCGCCTCGGTCACCTTCTCCCGGTTCACCGTGCGGAATCGCTGCGCCCAGGCCTCGACATGGATCTTCATGGAGGTGCGGCCGACGTGGAAGACCTCCGTATAGACCTCCAGCACGTCGCCGACGCGCACCGGTCGTATGAAGGTCATCGCCTCCACGGCGATGGTGACGACGCGCCCCTGCGCCCGCTCCACCCCGGCAATGCCGCCCGCCTGGTCCATCCGCGCCATCACCCAGCCGCCGAAAATGTCGCCATTGGCGTTGGTGTCGGCGGGCATGGCGCTGATCCGCACCGTCAGGAGGCCGCGAGGCACGGCATCGGTTGGCCTGATTGTCGTGGGCATGGGAATTTCCGGCGGCGGGTTGCCGGCCAAGTCATGCAGCAATCGCGCCGAGACGCAATATCGCCCGCCGGAGGAGTGGGCTGGAGCGCCTGGCATCCGCATGCAGGCGCCAGAAAACCGCTTCAATGCTGGCTTTCCCCGGCTCCAGGCGGCATGGTGGACAGCCGCCGGTCATCTCGTCCTTGCAATCCGCGGCCGAAGCGAGTATCTAGCATCGACGTTTCGGCCGTTCTTTATTGGCCCGGCGCCCGCTGTCTGGGCGTTCAGCTGACGAAAAATCTTCGAAAACGTGAGCCCGAACTACTCGTGCATGACGCGAGTGATTTGTCTTTGCTCGCTTTGCGCGAAAGGATACTTCCATGCAGACCGGAACCGTGAAGTGGTTCAATTCCCAGAAGGGCTTCGGCTTCATCCAGCCGGATGGCGGCGGAACCGATGTGTTCGTTCACATCAGCGCCGTTGAGCGCGCCGGCCTCTACGGCCTTAACGAGGGTCAGAAGATCTCCTTCGAGATCGTCGCCGACCGTCGCTCGGGCAAGTCCGCTGCGGACAACCTGAAGGCCGTCGACTGATCCAGCCGATCTGTTCCACGCTGCCGACCGCGGATGAACCGGCGGCGGGCGTGGAACGCGGCTTTTCTGCGCAGAAGTGAAGTGCCGGTCAGGCCGGGCTTCTCTTCCCGTCCAACCATTTGCGAGGAGACGACATGCAGGTTCTCGTCCGCGACAACAATGTCGATCAGGCGCTCCGCGTCCTGAAGAAGAAGATGCAGCGTGAAGGCATCTTCCGCGAGATGAAGCAGCGCAAGTCTTTCGAGAAGCCTTCCGAGCGCAAGAACCGCGAGAAGGCCGAAGCGATTCGCCGTGCCCGCAAGGCGGCGCGCAAGCAGGCTCAGCGCGACGGGCTCCTGCCCGCTCCCAAGCCGAAGGCCCGTCCCGAGCGCCGTCCGCGTCCGGGTGCCCCTGCTGGTGCGCCCTCCGCGGCAGGCGCCGCCGAGGCCACGACGCAGCGCTGACTTCGCCGGTTTCCTATCGGCGGACAAACGCAAAGGGCTCCGTTTCGGAGCCCTTTTTCGTTGCGCGCGCGGGGTCTCGAGCGTCGCTGCGATTCGAAGAAAGAGAAAGCCGCCAGAGGCGAGGATTCAGCGTCTCAGTCCACCCATGACATCGCCGCGCGACAAGGCGATCTCGCGCGTCTCGCAGAGGTTCTGACCCGACATGGTCGCCGCCTCCGGGCCACGCACCGAGAAGACGCTCTTCAGATCGAAGAAACAGGACGGCCCGGACGGCGCCCGGCCGGTATAGTGCATCTCCTCGCCCATCACCCAGGCGCCAAGGACATCGCCCTGTTCGGGCCCGTCCGCCGGCGAGACGTGGAGCGCCACGACCGGCGCGCCCGTGCGGTTCACCGCCCGGAACAGAGTCACGCCGGCGCGCGCCTCGGGCAGCGGCGTATCCGTGTCGGAATCGCTCAGAGCGATATCGGGGTTCTGGCACAGGTCGAGATCGAATCGCGTGACCTCGCGACCGTTGGCGAAAGTGGCGCGCAGATCGAAGCGGCACTGGCCGGTTGCGCCCAGCCGCAAAAGCCCGCGCGCGCCGGGCGCCAGCGAGCCGCTGCCGAGCCGGTCGCCGCCCCATGAGGTCGCATCGACCGGCGTCACCTGCAACACCCAGAGCGGTTTCGAACCGTGGTTGGCGATCATGGCCATGCCGGTGCGCACCGGCTGAGCCAGCCTCGCCGCCGACGTGTCGAGGCGCGCGAGCGGGCGCGCAAAAACCTCCACGGTCGACCAGAACCCAAGCGCGATCAGGATGGCGGCGGCGAAACGGGCAGGCATGAGCGATCCGGGGATGAGGCTGGCAGCCTCCTCCTCGCAAGCGCCGGTGTCGACGTCATGTCAGATGACGCCGCCCTATGTTTCCGCTCTCTCAGCGGAAGATGCGATCGCCCTGTTCGTCGACGATCTGCCGGCCCTTGGTGAGGGAGAATTCCACCGCATCCTCCAGCGAGGCATGCCGGTCGGCGCGGATGAAGCGATGCTCCTTCATTTCGCCGTCGATCTCCTTGGTCACGGTCCCGGCTGTCTGGAACTGCCCCTCGTTGCGGAACGGCGCGGCGGTGATCGTGAAGCCCTTGTGCGCGATTGACGCCGCCGGTGCCGGTTCCGCCTCGGCGGCCGGCTTGCCCAAGCCAAACAGGGATTTCAGGAACGACATGGCGGCACCGCTGATCAGGTTTGAGGCCGGGAACCTAGCGCGTCCGGCCGGTGCCGGAAATCCCTCGCTCCAGGTTTCAGACGGGCGCGCGCATCAGCCGTTTCTGTAGCGTCCGCAGTTCCTGCACTTCCCCGAAGGCGATGGCGAAGCCTTCCGCGAAATGCCGGCGCACCCGGCCGATGACGGAGCCGACCGCGACTGCCGCCCCGACCGGCGGCATGACGTCGGCGGATACCGCCGCGCCCGAAATCGACAGGTCGATGACGAGGCAGGTGTAGGTTGCGCCGTTCGCCAGGGTCAGAATCGAGATGGGCCGGCGCGGCACGATCCGCTTGTGGCCGCGGACGTCGGGCGTGTCGTGGTTGCGATGATCCTCGATCCACGCGAGCTTGGCCGCGATCTTGTCGCGCAGGATGTCGCTACCCTCGACGCTCATGACGAAGCCGCGCTCGAAAGTCCGGATGATCTTGCCGTCGATCGTGCCGAACTCGCCGAAATAGGCGATGACACGCTCGCCCACCGGTCCGAGCACCGGCGCGAGCAGGAGCAGCGCGCGCGTCGACATGTCGGCGGCGCGGCAGGCATATTCCCGCCGGTTGCCCTGACTGTCCCGGCGCGATGCCAGCATGTAGCGGCCACCCATGTTCAGGATGACGCGCATGGTGTCGCGGCGGTCGATGACCGCCGCGTCTGCTTGACGTTCGAGAGAAGCGATAGCGGACAACATGAGGGGATGCCGAGTGACAATTTAACGGGATTGCCGGCATTCAGGTCTAATTCGCAGCTCTTTTTGTCGGAACTAACGGCATTACTAAATTTTTAACTGTTCAGTTCATGGCGGTTCATAGGTCGTTCATCCCGCCCGGCCCAGAGTACCGGTAGAGAGGAACCGGAAGCGGAACCTTTTGCTGGCGGCGTCGTTCCCGATCCGGTCGGAGCGTCGCGCGCGACAGGAGTTCGATGATGAGTTGGAGACCGCCGAAAGGCTTGATTCTCGCGGGAGCGCTGGTGGCGGGGCTGCTCGCGCCGGCCGCCGCCATGGCGCAGAACGCCTACACGACCGATGACGTCAACATGCGTTCCGGCCCCGGCACGCAATATCCGCGCGTCGCCACGCTCGCCGAGGGGACCGGCGTCAACGTCGAGGATTGCGACGGCGCCTGGTGCCGCGTGGTCTATCGCGGCCTCGAGGGCTACGTCTCACAGTCCTATCTCGATGGCGCTTCAGGGGGGCGGCCGACGGTCGTCGTTCCGCCGCCGGTCTATGTCGAGCCGCCCTATGTCTATCCGCCCTACCGGCCGGGCTGGCGCCCGCCTTACCGGCCGCCGCATCCCGGCTGGAGGCCGCCGCCCCGTCCGCCTGGCTGGGTCGGCCCCGGCCCGCGTCCGCCGATCGTCCGCCCGCCCCCGATCCGCCCGCCGGGTGGCCCCGGCTGGGTGCGTCCGCCCGGTGGTGGCCGGCCTGACTGGGGACGTCCGCCGCCGGATGGTGGCCGCCCGCCGATCACGCGTCCGCCCGGTGGCGGCCGACCCGACTGGGGACGCCCTCCGCCAGATGGTGGCCGCCCGCCGATCACGCGTCCGCCCGGTGGCGGCGGTCCGGGCTGGGTGCGCCCGCCGAGCGGCGGTCCGCCTCCGATCACCCGTCCGCCCGGTGGCGGTGGCGGCAGGCCGGACTTCAACCGGCCCTCCGGTCCTCGCCCCGGCATGGGTGGCAGGCCGGGCGGCGACCGGCAGGGCAACTAGGTTGCGCGCCAGCAAATGCTGCCTGCGGCGGGCTTCGGCCCGCCGCTTCGCGTTTCACTTCTCCTGCAGTGCCAGCCGCGCGCCGAGCGCCACGAAGGCGGCCGCGAAGGTGCGCCGCATCCAGGCCATCACCGATGGACGCGAAATGATCCTGTCGCGCATGGCCGCGGCAAACAGGCCATAGACCGCGAAGACCGCAAAGGTCATGGCCATGAACACGCCCGACAGCTCCAGCATGCGCGCCATCGGGGCAGCCTCGTTCGCTGCGATGAACTGCGGCAGGAAGGCCACGAAGAAGATCGAGAGCTTCGGGTTCAGCACGTTGATCGCGACGCCATCGACGATGACCCGCCAGGACGAGCGCCGGTCCTCTGACGTCTCGACCTTGAGCGCGCCGTCCTCGCGCAGCGTCTGCCAGGCCATCCAGAGCAGATAGGCGACGCCGGCATATTTCACGAGGTTATAGGCGACCGCGCTCGTGTGCAGCAGCGCCGCCAGTCCCATCATGGCGGCAAGCAGGTGAGGCACGATGCCGAGCGTGCAGGCGAAGGCGGCAAGCACGCTCGCCCGGCCGCCGCGCGAGAGGCCCGCTGCCAGCGTGTAGATGACGCCCGTGCCGGGCGAGGCCACGATGATCAGGGTGGTCAGCAGAAATTCCGGGGACATGAGCAAACCTTGCGACGACGGGCGTCCAGAAGGGCCCGCCGCGCCGGCTTTGGCAAGGCGGGTGCGCGCTCATCCAGAATATAATAGTTAGCCATTGACCTAACTATTATCGCTCGCTATATCGCCACCATGGCCCACTTTCAGACCGCCCTCGACGGAACCTTCCGCGCCCTCGCGGACCCGACGCGCCGCGCCGTGGTCGAGGCGCTGGGACGAGGTCCCGCTTCGGTCAGCGATCTGGCGAGGCCCTTCGCCATGGCGATGCCGAGTTTCCTCCAGCACCTCAGGGTCCTGGAGGAAAGCGGCCTCGTCGCAAGCGAGAAGGTCGGCCGGGTGCGCACCTGCACCCTGCGGACGGAACCGCTGGCCGCGGCTAATCACTGGCTGGAGGCGCAGCGCCGGTTCTGGGAGCAGCGGCTCGACCAGCTCGACGCGTTTCTCATGCAGATGAAGTCCGACGAGGAGCAATCATGACCATCCCGCACACCGTCTTCGATCCCACGCTCGATCTCGAACTGAAGCGGGAGGTGGACGTCTCGCCTCACCTCGTCTGGCGCGCCTGGACCGAGCCGGAGCTGCTGATGAAGTGGTTCACGCCCGCTCCCTGGCGGACCACTGCCTGCGAGCTCGATCTGCGTCCGGGCGGCAAGTTCCGCACCGTGATGGAAGGCCCGGCGGGCGAGAGGCACGACAATACCGGCTGCGTCCTGGCCGTGGTGCCGCAGCAGCTTCTGGTCTTCACCGACGCTCTCGGACCGGGCTACCGGCCCACCGGCAGCGCCTTCATGACCGGCTCGGTGTCGATCACGCCGGCCGGCAAGGGCACGCTCTACATCGCCCGGGCCATCCACAAGGACGTCGACGCGAAGAAGCAGCACGAGGAGATGGGCTTCCATCAGGGATGGGCGACCGCGCTGGATCAGTTGGTGGCGCTGGCGAAAACGCTTTGAACAGCGCGAACTCGGAACGAAGAGAAAGGCGGGATTCGGCCCGCCTTTTCCGTTGCGCGGCTATCGGGCCGCCAGCAGATCGGCGATCCGCCAATCGTCGTGCCAGATGACATCGACGGTCGTGAAAGCGGCCTGCGCGAGACAGGTTCCGATGACGTCGTCACGCGCCAGACCCTTGCGGCAAGCGCCGGCAACCTTCGCATGGCGAGATGCGACGTCGATCACCATGAAGCTGCCTTCGGAACGACGGAACGCCATCGAAATGAGAGCGCGGTCATCGGGCGTCGTGCCATCGCCCCAAGGCCCCAGTATGAGGTCGACATTCGCATCGTGTTCGGGGCCCTCGACCGTCCACTGGCAATAGTAGACGACGGCGTCACCGGCCACGTCATGAACCTCGCCCCAGATCGTGCGCGAAAGCCGGCCGCAGCACTCGCAGTCATAAGTCGACTGACCCTGAGGGTACGCGGTGATGCGCGTGAGCTTCCGCATGGCGTCGTCCATGGTGGCGGAACCCGCCCACCATGCGCGTGCAAACCTGACCCTCCAATCTTCGCGCGAATACGGATGCCGTCCCGTCAAGGCGAATGCAGTACCTCTCGTCTCGGCCCGGCGACGCTCTCGTCCGTTACTGATTGATCTCCGGCTCGACGAGCCGCGCGAGATTGCGCAGGCATTCCTGCCAGCCGAGATAGCAGGCCTCCACCGGGATGAGGTCGGGAATGCCCTCCTGCACGATGCTGATCTCCGTGCCGCAGAAGACCTTTTTCAACTCCACCGTCACGCGGATTTCACCCGGCAGGTTCGGATCGTCGAAGCGGTCCGTGTAGCGGAGCCGCTCGCCCGGGACGAGTTCCAGATATTCGCCCCCGAAGGAATGGCTATGGCCGGTGGTGAAGTTGCGGAACGAAGCCCGGTGCTTGCCGCCGACTTTGGCGTCGAGTTCATGCACGGTGCAGGTGAAGCCGTTGGGCGGCAGCCACTTGGCGAGGGCATCGGCCTCGATGAAGGCGCGATAGACTTTGTCGGGCCTGGCGGTGAGGACGCGGTGCAGGCGGACGGTGCCGGGCATGGGCATGTCTCCAGAGCGGAGTTCAAAGGAGCGGGATGGGCCATTCCGCCAGCCCCGGCGCATTGACGCGCGGGGGTGGGTCATGGCCACTTCACGGGAGGTATAGGCCCGAAATGGGGCCTGAGCAGAGCCTGACGCACCGCTGTTGCCCATGTCTGGCAGCAGCGGCGTTGAGGGCCTGCCGCTCGCGACTCGCACCGCAAAAAGAAAACGGCGAGCCGAAGCCCGCCGCACTCAAACTCAAAAAGGCCGAGATAATCCTCAATTATCCAGGAAGCTCCTGAGCTTCCTCGACCGCGACGGATGCTTCAGCTTGCGAAGCGCCTTCGCCTCGATCTGACGGATACGCTCGCGGGTCACCGAGAACTGCTGGCCGACTTCCTCCAGCGTGTGGTCGGTGTTCATGCCGATGCCGAAGCGCATGCGCAGCACGCGTTCCTCGCGGGGCGTGAGCGAGGCGAGCACCCGCGTCGTGGTCTCGCGCAGGTTCGACTGGATCGCCGCATCGATCGGCAGAATGGCGTTCTTGTCCTCGATGAAGTCGCCGAGATGGCTGTCTTCCTCGTCGCCGATCGGCGTTTCGAGGGAGATCGGCTCCTTGGCGATCTTCAGGACCTTGCGGACCTTCTCCAGCGGCATGCCGAGCTTCTCGGCAAGCTCCTCCGGCGTCGGCTCGCGGCCGATCTCGTGGAGCATCTGCCGGCTCGTGCGGACGATCTTGTTGATCGTCTCGATCATGTGCACGGGGATGCGGATGGTGCGCGCCTGGTCCGCGATCGAGCGGGTGATCGCCTGCCGGATCCACCAGGTCGCATAGGTCGAGAACTTGTAGCCGCGACGGTACTCGAATTTGTCGACCGCCTTCATCAGGCCGATATTCCCCTCCTGGATGAGGTCGAGGAACTGCAGGCCGCGGTTCGTGTACTTCTTGGCGATGGAGATGACGAGGCGCAGGTTGGCCTCGACCATTTCCTTCTTCGCCTGCCGGGCCTCGCGCTCGCCCTTCTGCACCATCTGGACGATCTTGCGGAACTCGCCGATCTCCAGCGCGGTTTCGGTCGCCAGCGCCTGAATCTCGGCGCGGATTTCCTTCACCGTGTCCTTTTCCTCGGCCACGAAGCTCTTCCAGCCGCGCGCGCCGAGCGAGGCCACGCGCCGGATCCAGTTCGGATCGAGTTCGGAGCCCTGATATTCCTTCAGGAACGACATGCGGTCGACGCCATAGCTCTCGGCGAGACGCAGCAGACGCCCCTCGTAGCCCACGAGGCGCTTGTTGATGTCGTAGAGCTGCTCGACCAGTGCCTCGATGCGCGCGGTGTTCAGGGACAGCGACTTGACGTGCTGGACGAGGTCCTCGCGCAGCTTCTTGGCCCGCCGCTCCTGGCTCGGCGACAGCTTGGTGTCGTTCAGCCGGTTCTCGACGTTCTGGTCCTGCAGGCGGCGCAGCTTCTTGTACTCGTCGGCGATGGTGTCGAAAATTTCGAGCACCTTCGGCTTCAGCTCGGCCTCCATGGCGGCGAGCGACACGGCGTTCTCCATGTCGTCCTCGTCCATGTCGCCCTCGGCGCCGGGCGGCAGGCCCTCGCCTTCGCCCTCGGGGGCGATGGGAGCTTCACCCTCGGTCACCATCGGCGCGTTCTTGGCGTCGGGGCCGGCATAGGTCGCTTCGAGGTCGATGATGTCGCGGAGGTAGATTTTCCCCTCGTTGAGCTCGTCGCGCCAGATGATGATGGCCTGGAAGGTCAGCGGGCTCTCGCAGAGGCCCGCGATCATGGCCTCGCGGCCGGCCTCGATGCGCTTGGCGATGGCGATCTCGCCCTCGCGGGACAGGAGCTCCACAGAGCCCATCTCGCGCAGATACATGCGGACGGGGTCGTCGGTGCGGTCGAGCGGCTCTGAGGCGCGCTCGGACTTGACCACGGCGCGGGGCGTCGCCTCCTGCAGCTCGTTGTCCGGCTCCTCGGCCTCGCCGCTGGCCTCCTCCTCGCCGTCCTCGGCGGCATCGTCATTGTCGACGACGTTGATGCCCATCTCGGACAGCATCGAGTTCATGTCCTCGATCTGGTCGGAGGTGAACGAGGCCGCCGGCATCACCGAGTTGATCTCGTCGATGGTCACATAGCCGCGCTTCTTGGCGCGCTTGATCATCGCCCGAACGCCGGCATCGGAGAGGTCCAGGAGCGGGCCATCCGGGCCTTCCGTCTCCTGATCCGCGCCTTCCGGTTTCTCGGTTGCCTTGGTTGCCATCTAGACCGTCCATCGCTCGCAACGGGCAAGACCCGCTGCCTCACGCGCCGGGAGCGGGTTCAAGGCCCGCCTCAACGCCAAAAAAGGGGCTGCGCCCGACCGCTGGCGCGCCCCTGTCACACCTGACTTTTATCCCCTAAGGCCCGCGTCCTTAAGACCTTATGAACCATGAGCTTGCGCCTCGTCTCCGCTGCGCGGCCATGACCCCCTGATACATCCACCCGCCTGCAATTCCCAATCGGTTCCGCTCACCCCTTGCGCGAACCCCGCCCGGAAGCCGCCCCGAAGCCCTCGATCAGGGCTTCGGTGCCAACAAGCTCCGCCTCGCGCCGCTTGGCGTCGAGAAGCCAGTGCTCGTTTGCTTCGGTCGGGTCCTCGCCGAAGGCGCGTTCGGCATCCCGGATTTCCTTAATTAGCGCTTGCTTCTTGCGATGCAAGGCCATGAGCTGCCCGAATGTCACCTCGACGTCGTTTTTTGCCGCCCCCGGCATGGCGCCCCAGACCGCGTGGACCGCAACGGTGCCCCTGACCTGGCCGACCAGCCCGTCATGGCCGGCCGCTGCGAGCGCGGCCGCATAGGCCTCGGCCTCGCCCTCGATACCCTGCGCGTGGAGGTCCAGCAGCGCCAGTTTGAGGCTTTCCGCCTGCGGATGGCGCAGGTCCAGCGCCGCAATGTCCTCCTCGGCCCCGTCTACCAGCCAGGGATGGTTGAGCAGGGCGGTCAGGATCAGTGCTTCGCGCATGGGCAGCGCCGCGCGCGGCCCCCGAACGAGCGCGCTCGCCGCCAGCGCCGGCGAGGGCCGGTGATCTGGTACGCCAAAGGCCGAACCGCCGCGGAAACCACCCGCCTGTCCCCTGCCGGGGCCGCGTCGCTCCCGCTGCATCGGCCGGAACAGGTCCGACAGGCGGCCGAACACGTCGTCGCGGTAGTGACGGCGCACATTCTCGTCGCCGATCGTCGCGACGACCTCGGCAAAGCGCGCCTCCAGCGCCGCCCGCTTCTCCGGCGTGCCGAAGACGCCGGCCTCCGTCTCGCGCTGCCAGAGCATGCTGGCGAGCGGCTGGGCCTGCGCCAGAACCGCGTCCATGGCCTCGCGGCCCGACGAGCGGATCAAATCGTCCGGATCCTGCCCCTCGGGGAGCGCCGCGAACAGAAGGCTGCGGCCGGGCTTCAAGAGCGGCAGGGCAATGTCCACGGCGCGATAGGCCGCGCGGCGGCCGGCCTTGTCGCCGTCGAACAGCAGGACCGGGTCCGGCGCCATGCGCCAGAGCAGTTCGAGCTGGCCTTCGGTCAGCGCCGTGCCGAGCGGGGCGACGGTCTCGCCGATCCCCGCCATGACCATGGCGATGACGTCGACATAGCCCTCGACCGCGATGACCCGATTGGTCTTGTGGGATGGCTCGCGCGCGCCGAACGCGTTGTAGAGCAGGGAACCCTTGTGGAAGAGATCGGTCTCCGGCGAGTTCAGATATTTGGCCGGAACGTCCTTCTCCAGCGCCCGGCCGCCGAAGGCGACCACGCGACCACGCAGGTCGGTGATCGGGAACATCACCCGGTCCCGGAACCGGTCGTAGGGCACCGGGATGCCCTCGCCATGGACCAGGAGCCCGGCCGCGACCATATCGGCCACCGGCACGCCCTTGGCGCCGAGATGCTCCTTCAGCGCGAAGCGCTCGGGCGGGGCATAGCCGAGACGGAATTTCACCTGCGTCGGGGCGCGCAGGTCACGGCCGGCGAGATAGCCGCGCGCCTTTGCGCCGGCGCGGTCCTGCAACTGCGCCTCGAAGAATTTCGCGGCGAGTTCCATCACCTCGTAGAGGGTCTTGGCCTTCTCGGCCCGCTGCACCTCCTCGGCCGTCACTTTCGGCATGGGCACGCCGGCCTGCGAGGCGAGCTGCTCCACCGCCTCGGGGAAACTCAGCCCTTCCGTCTCCATCAGGAAGCGGAAGATGTCGCCGTGCTTGGCGGACGAGAAGCAGTGGTAGAAGCCCTTCTGGTCGTTGACGTAGAAGGACGGCGTCTTCTCGGCGTTGAACGGCGACAGGCCGCGCCATTCCCTGCCCTGCTTCTTCAGCTTGACGCGCCGGCCCACCACCTCCGACACGGGGAGGCGTTGCCGGATTTCGTCCAGGAACGAAGGCGGAAAGCGCATTAGGCAGATATAGGCGATGTCCGATCATCGGACATCGCCTGACTTGGCCAGCCTGTGGACAAGACCAGCCGCGACCTCCCCTACCGCACCACCACCTTGCGATAGAGGTGCCAGGTCGCGTGCCCCAACACCGGCACGACCACGGCCAGCCCGACGAAGAGCGGTATGGAGCCGATCACCAGCAGGGCCGCGACAATCAGCCCCCAAAGCGCCATCGGGCCGGGATTGGCCGCTACCGCCCTGATCGACGCGCCCATGGCGCTGAAAGCGTTGACATGCCGGTCGAGCAGCAGCGGGAACGAAATGACGCTCGTGGTCAGCGCAACCAGTGCGAACAGGAAGCCGGCGGCGTTGCCGACGAGGATCAGCGCCCAGCCCTCGCCCGTGGTCAGCACCCGATACATGAAGTCGGTCTGGCCGGCCGGAACGAAGTCGCCGAACGCCCAGCGATAGATCGCCATGGCGCTCGCCAGCCAGGCGACGAACAGCACCATGAGTATCGCCCCGACCAGCAGGATCGACCAGCGCGCCGGCGATCGGAGCACGTCGAAGGCATGGCTCCAGGCCGTGTCCAGCCCCTGCTCGCGCCGTCGCGAAATCTCATAGATGCCGATGGCCGCGAAAGGCCCGATCAGCGCGAAGCCCGCCATGATCGGAAAGAGCAGCATGACCCATTCGGCATCCATGGCCGCCCGCCCGATGAGCAGGCCCACGATCGGATAGATGAGCCCGAGGAAGACGAGATGGCTCGGCTGCCGTGAGAAATCGTCGAAGCCCTGCGCCAGGGCCTGGCGAATGTCCTCGGTACCGATCCGGCGAATGGTGATGGGTTCGTGGTCGGCATCCTCGCCGACGCGCATCGTGCCTGTCTGGAAGGAATCTGCCTGCGGATAGGATGCCTGTGCCATGGCGACCGTCCGTTGTCGTGGCCGTTCGAGGCCCGGCAGCGCCGCGGAGGTCGGTTCACGATGGCCGCCGCGAGGCGTCAGACCTGAACATCGATTAGGTCACCCTACACCCGCATGAGCCATTTGTCGCGAAGGTCGTCCGACACAATGGCGCGAGTGGCGGCGCGCACTTCGGCGCATTCCGACATGATCACCGGATACTCCGCGACGATATGGTCGATCAGGGCCCTCACCGCCGGCAGGAGCCCGCGCCGCGTGCCGAAGACCATGTGAATCGTTCCGAACGGCGCCGTCCATTCGGGAAGGAGCTGGACGAGGCGGCCCGCCTCGACCTCGTCGCGGCACACCTGATCGGGCAGCAGGGCCATGCCGAGCCCGGCCAGAGCCGCATTGCGCAGGATGGTGAAATCGCTGCAGGCGAGGATCGGCTCGTGGACGATGTCGCGGGATTGGCCGTCGGGACCGGTCAGCTGCCAGCGGTCGTGCAGCACGCCCTCGGCATGGGTCAGCGTCGGCAGTCCTCCGATCCGGTCGATGTCGATGGTGCCGCCATGCGCCGCCACGAAGGCGGGGCTGGCGACGATCAGGCTGCGGCTCTGCCCGAGCACCCGCATGGTCAGGTCCGGTTCGGTGTCGAGCCTGGTGCGCACGCGCAAGGCGATATCGACTCGCTCCTCGATCAGGTCGACCCGCCGGTTGGAGACGTTGAGCTGAACCCTCACGGCCGGATGGCGCTTCATGAAGCCCGGCAGGATAACGGCCATCAGGTTGTAGCCGAAGTCCGGCGGACAGGCGACACGCACCACGCCGCTCGGTTCCGCCCGCGCCCTGAGCGCGGCTGCCTCGGCGGCCTCGGCGCCGGCCAGCATGGCCTGGCACTGCTGGTAGACCTCCTCGCCCGTCTCGGTGACACGGAAACGGCGGGTCGAACGCTCGATGAGCCGCACCCCCAGCCGTTCCTCCAACCGCGCGACATGCTTGCTGAGCTTCGATTTCGGCACCTGCAACGCGCGCGCTGCTGGCGAGAAGCCCTGATGCCGCACCACAGCCGCGAAGAGGGAGAGGTCGTTGAGGTCCAGCATTGGCGTTTCCCAGGAGAAACGATCAGTTCGAATATTGCTGACTACAGGTCGATCGTTCGCGATTCTAGATAAGCGGCCGGCCCCAATTCACGCAAGGACCCGCGCCATGAAACTCCTGCACATCGATTCCGGCATCCTCGGCGACAATTCGGTTTCGCGCCGTCTGTCCGCCGCCACCGTCGCCGAACTGAAGGCTCGCCATCCCGGCCTGGCCGTCACCTATCGCGACCTCGTCGCCAACCCGATCGCCCATCTCACCGGCGCGCATCTCGCGGCCGGCTCCATTGATGCCAGCCAGCACGACGCACAGATGCGCAAGGACCTTGCCGATGCCGCCGAGGCTCTCGACCAGTTCCTCGCCGCCGACATCGTGATCGTCGGCGCGCCCATGTACAACTTCTCGATCCCCTCGCAGCTGAAAGCCTGGATCGATCGCCTTGCAGTCGCCGGCAAGACCTTCCGCTACACCGAGAAGGGCCCGGAAGGGCTCGCAGGGGCGAAGAAGGTGATCATCGCCTCCTCTCGCGGCGGCTTCTACGGCGCCGGCACGCCTCTGGCGGCCATCGACCACCAGGAAAACTACCTGCGCGCGGTGTTCGGCTTCTTCGGCATCACCGATCTGACCTTCGTTCGGGCCGAGGGCGTCAATATCAGCGCCGAGCAGAAGGCAAAGTCGATCGCCGAGGCCGAGCGCGGCATTCCCGCTCTCGACATCGGACTTGCCCAGGCGGCGTGACGCCTGGGGCCGGATGTCCGGCGGTGCGTGGGGCGGCTTCCGCCAGTCGCCTCACGCCCGCCGGATGTTCCAGAAGACCGGGTTGCCGTTCAGCATGCCCGTGAGGTTGCTGCGGAACGCGGTCGGGAAGAAGCGCTGCCCGAGCGGGATATAGGGCACTTCCCGGAAGGCCAGTTCCTGCATCTGCCGGGCGACGGCCACCTGAGCCGCCATGTCCGGCGCCCTGAACCAATCGTCGCGCATCCGCTCCAGCCCGGGAATGTCCGGCCAGCCGGGCCCGGCATTGCGCCCGTGCGCGCGCAGGAAGGCATGGCCCGCCGGCGTGAACTGATCGGTGCCGCTCCAGAACGTGTGGTAGACGTTCCAGCCGCCCTGATCGACTGGGTCTGTCTTGGCGCGGCGCTGCACCACCGTCCCCCAGTCCGACAGCTGGTAGTCGACGTTGAAACCTAGCTTCCTCAAGAGGTCGGCCCCGACATCCGAGAGCGCCTTGGAGCTGGCGATCTCGGCTGCACCGAGCACCACCACCTTCTCGCCCTTGTAGCCGGCGGCGATGATCGCGGCCTTGGCCTTGTCGAGATCGCGCTGACTGGCGAGCGCCGCCATGCCGGCATCGGTCGCCATCGGCGTGCCGGGGCAGAAAATGCCGACACCGTCCTTCCACAGCTCCTTGTCGCTCGTCTGGGCCTCCATGAAATCGGCCTGGCTGACCGCTGAAAGGACGGCCCGGCGGATCGCCGGATTGTCGAAGGGCGGCACCAGATGGTTGAGCCGCATGGTGGAGATCCACCCCGTCGGATCGATCACCTTGGTCGAGACACCGCGCATGCCCTTGAGCGCCGGCAGGAGGTCGGCGTCGGGTGAATACCACCAGTCGATCTCGCCCGCGCGCAGCGCGCCCATCGCGGTGTTCGGATCCGGCATGATGCGCCATTCGATCCGCTCGAAATGGGCGACCTTCGGCCCGGCCGTCCAGTCCGGCGTACCGCCGGAGCGCGGCACGTAGCCGTCGAACTTCGCATAAGCAATCAGCGCGCCGGGAACCCGCTCGCCGGCGAGGAACCGGTAGGGGCCTGAGCCGACCATCTCGGTCACGCGCTCCATCGGCGAAGTGTTGGCGAGGCGTTCCGGCATGATCGCGCACATGTTGGGCGAGGCCTTGCCCAGCGCGTCCGGCAACAGCGGGAAGGCGTGCTTCAGGCGGAAGCGGATCGTCTTGTCGTCCGGCGCGGAGAGTTCGTCGGTCGCCGCCATCAGCACCTGACCGAAAGCGTCCCGCGCACCCCAGCGCTTGATCGAGGCGACGCAGTCGCGCGCGAGCACGGGCGCGCCGTCATGGAACTTCAGCCCGTCGCGCAGCGTCAGGTTCCAGACGCGCCCCTCGTTCTCAGTGACAGCGCCCGCCAGCATCTGCGGCTGCATCTTGTACTGGCCGTCTATGCCGAACAGCGTGTCGAAGACGAGATAGCCGTGGTCGCGGGTCGGATAGGTCGTGGTCCAGACGGGATCGAGCACGGCGACATCGGTCTGCGGCACGAATTTCAGCACATTGGCGCCCTGCGCGAGGGAGAGGCGCGGCGCGGCGAGAACCGCGGCTGAACCGCCAAGAAACAGGCGACGAGATGGGCGGAGGGTCATGGCAGTCCCCTTTGCAATCGATTGACGCGGCAGAATGGGAAGCACATCGCCGCCTGTAAAGCGGCCTGCCGATGGGACAATGCGATATCGGCGCGCGCTATCGCGGCGCGTTCCACCGGTCGGCGGCGGCATCGTCCGCGGCCTTGGCGTCCACCCAGCCGCCGCCCGCTCCGGTTTCCTCGAACTTCCAGAACGGCGCATTGGTCTTGAGGAAGTCCATGAGGAATTCGGCGGCCGCGAAGGCTGCCTGCCGGTGCTCGGACAGCGCCACCACCAGCACGATATTGTCACCCGGCTCCAGCCGCCCGTAGCGATGCACGACCAGCACGTCCTGCAGCGGCCAGCGCACCCGCGCCTCCGCCTCGATGCGCGAGAGTTCGGCCAGCGCCATGGCCTCGTAGGTCTCCAGCGTCATCGCGCCGATGCGCTCGTCGCCGGTCGCGCCGCGGCACAGGCCCGTGAAGGTCGCGACGGCGCCGACATCGACGCGGCCGGCCGTCAGGCGCTTCACCTCGGCCCCGAGATCGAAATCCTCACGCTGAACCCGAACCGCCATAGCCGATCCTAGGCCGCGACCAGTTCGGGGCGCCAGTCCATGTCGATATGGCCCGGCAGGGCCGCCACCCGTGCGACCCAGTCCCTGACGGCGGGGAAGAGGGCAAGGTCGAGATCCGCCTCGTGGGCGAGATGGGTATTGGCGTAGAGCGCGATGTCGGCGAGCGTGAAGCTCTCCCCCGCGATGAAGGGAGAGGCGACGAGTTGCGCCTCCATGCGGGCCAGCGCGCCCTCGCCCTGCTCCATCCAGTCGTCGATCAGGTCGCGCTTCAGTTCCCGCCCTCCGGGGATCAGCGACAGCCAGAAGCGCGCCTCGCCGATGGAGGGATGGTGCGAGTTCTGCTCGAAGAACAGCCAGGCCATCATCCTGGCACGCTCGACCTTGTCCTCGGGGACGAGGCGCGTGTCCTCGCCGAGATACATCAGGATGGCGTTCGACTCGATCAGGATGGTGCCGTCGCCAAGCTGGAGCACCGGCACCCGCCCACGCGGGTTCATCGCCAGGAATTCGGGCGTGCGGGTGTCGCCACGCAGGATGTCGACATCCTTCAGCACGAATGGAATGCCCAGCTGCGCCAGCGCGAGGCGCACCTTGTAGCAGTTCGCCGAGCGCTGCATGGCGTGAAGGGTCAGGTTCATACGTTCGATATAGCGAACGTTCCGGCCGAAGTCAGCCGATCGGGCGAACGAAACGGCACTCGCCGCTCAGCGCGGCGCGTCCGGGGCCGCCGCCGCCTTCAATTCCAGATAGCGCATCCGCTTCATCTCGCGCCGGCCGCCGGAAATGGCGTCCACCACCAGTCCGCAGACCAGCATGAGGAAGGCGAGCTGCATGATCGCCGCCGACAGGATGGCGGTCGGGAAGCGCGGCACCAGGCCAGTGTCGAGATAGGTGGCGACGATGGGTGCGGCGAGGCCGAGGCTCGTCCCCACCAGAACCAGCGCAATCAGCCCGTAGAAGCGGAACGGCTGAACGGTCCGGTACATATTGACCAGCGTCCACAGGATGCGCGCGCCGTCGCGATAGGTCTTTAGCTTGGAATGCGAATTCTCGGGGCGGCGGCCATAGGGCAGCGACACCTCGTCGGTGCGCAGCTTGAGGTCGAGCGCATGGACCGTCAGCTCAGCCTCGATCTCGAAGCCCGAGGACGACGCCGGAAACGACTTGGCGAAGCGCCGCGAGAACACCCGGTAGCCCGAGAAGATGTCCTTGAACGGTGACTTGAACATCGCGAGGGTGATGCGGTTGAACAGCGCATTGCCGAAGCGGTGACCGCGCCGGTAGGCCGCCTCCTCGCTGTCGACCCGGGCACCGACCACCATGTCGAGCTGGTCGCGCATCAGCAGCGCGACGAGATCGGGCGCCGCGGTCGGGTCGTAGGTCATGTCGCCATCGGCCATGACATAGATGTCGGCATCGATATCCGCGAACATGCGGCGCACCACGTTGCCCTTGCCCTGATAGGGCTCGCGCCTGACCGTCGCTCCGGCGGCGCGGGCGATGTCGGTGGTGCCGTCCGTGGAATTGTTGTCATAGACGTAAACGGTCGCGCCGGGCAGCGAGGCCCTGAAGGCCGCCACCGTTTCGGCGATGGTCGTCGCCTCGTTGTAGCAGGGCAGCAGCACCGCCACGTCGGGCAGGCCGGCGGCCGCGCCGAGCTTCTTCGCGAGATCGTCGATCAGCGCCCGCGCCGGACTTTCGGCGGCAGCGGCGGGAGAATGGGCGGCAAGCGCCTTCCTCGGCTCAGCCACGGGCGAACCTCCATGGGGCCGCGAGAATGTCGGGCTTCTCAGCGAGCGCCCGCGCCGCGAGGAAGCCGAAGAACAGGGCCATGACCATGACGCCGAGCGGCACGCCGGTAGTCATCATGGTGGCGCGCGCCATGAGCGGCACGATCCAGACCAGCGCGAGGAGGCTCTTTTCATAAGGAGCAAAGCCCCTCTCGACGCCGTGGGCTGCGGTGAAGGCTATGGCCACGCCGAGAATGGTCATGTCGTAGTCGAGACAATAGGGCGTCGCGAGCAGCGCGCCGGTGGCGGCCATGGCCGCGAGAAGCCGCCGGTCGGCGCCGCGAAACGCCATCAGCGCCAGTACGGCAAGCACCGCGCCGGTCACCGCGAACTGCGCGCCATAGGCGAGCGGCAGCGGTGCGCCGAACGAGCGGAAGGCGGAGAAGGTCGACTGGATCTTGTGCCAGCCGGTGATGCCGTCTTCGAGGATCACCGCGCGCGTGAAGCTCGCGCCCTTCAGGAAGGCGAGCCAGACCTCCGGGCCGAGCCAGAGCGTGACCCCGACACTCATGGCAGCGACCGTCGCGGCGGCGGCCGCGACCGCGCGCCAGTGGCCACCGAGCACCATGATCACGGGCAGGATCAGGCCGAATTGCGGCTTGTAGGCAAGCAGCCCGATGCAGATTCCCGCGATGACCGGCCTCCGGTCGAGCAGCAGCAGGCCGAAGCCGAGCAACCCCGCCGTGAGGAAAGCGTTATGGCCGTGGCCGAGCGTGACGAACACCGCGGGGAAGCCGATGGCGACGACGATCAGCAGGCGGTGGGCCGGCGCAATCGCCCGGATCGCGGCGAGGTAAAGCGCGAAGGTCGACGCCTGCCAGACAGCCAGCGCCGGCACATAGGGCATGGTCGCCAGCAGCGCCGCGACGGTGAGGAAGAACGGCGGATAGTGCCAGCCATAGACCTCGACATTGGGGTCGCTGAAGGCCCGGCGCTGGAAGGCGAAATGGGTCCAGGGGTCGAACAGCCCGGCGGCATCGCCCGACAACAGCATGCGCCCGGCCGTCCAGACACCCGAGAAGTCAGTGGCGATCGGCCGGCCGAAACGGTCGGTCATCGGGCCGCCGCCGATCCAGATCAGCGCCAGCCCGCCAAGGCCGATGACCGCGACGATCAGCGCATAGGCGCGCGCGCGATCCTCGGTCAGCCAGTCGCCTGAACGGATGGTCTCCAGCATGCGCGCCCCGGATCGAGTTCCGGGGCACCATGGCAGCAAGGGCCGAAGAAAAGGTTAGCCTGAAAGGTTAGCCCGAAAGGTTAGCCCGACAGGCGAACTGCGCCAGCGGCTTCAGCCGGCCGGCTGGATGTTCGCCGCCTTGATGATCTCCGCCCAGGTCTGCATCTCGCGGGCGTGATAGGGCCGGAATTCCTCCGGGTTGCGCGCGGTGATGGTGAAGCCGAGCTTGGTGATGGCTTCGACCACCGAGGGCTTCGCCAGCGAGGCGAGGATTTCCTTCGACAGCCGGTCGAGTGCCGCCGCCGGTGTCGCGGCGGGCGCGAAGAACCCGGTCCAGCTCTCGGCGTCCGCGTCGGTCACGCCCTGCTCGCGCAGCGTCGGGATGTTCGGCAGCTGGGCGTTGCGCTTCGGCGAGCCGATGGCGATGCCGCGCATCAGGCCGCCATTGATCTGCGTGAACACGCTGGCCATGGTCGAATTGGCGACGTCGATGCGGCCGCCGACGATGTCCTGCACCAGCGGCGCCGCGCCGCGATAGGGCACATGCGTCATCTTGGTGCCGGTGCGGACCATGAAAAGCTCGGTGGACAGGTGCGAGCCCGAGCCGACGCCGGTCGAGCCATAGTTCAGCTCGCCGGGCTTCTCCTTGGCGAGCGCGATCAGCTCCTGGATCGTCTTGGCCGGCGACTCGTTCTTGACGACGAAAATGTGCTCGAACGCACCCGCGCCCGCGAGCGGGGCGAAATCCTTCACGGCGTCGTAGCCCGGCTCCTTCATCAGGAACATGTTGTTGCCGTGCGTCTGGTTGTTGCCGAAGGTGATGGTGTGGCCGTCCGGCTCGGAACGCGCGACCTGCCGGGTGCCGATGGCGCCGGACGCGCCGCCAAGGTTCTCGACCACGACCTGCTGGCCAAGCACGCCGGAAATGTCCTGCGCCACGATGCGGGCGATGCCGTCCGTCGGTCCGCCGGCCGGATAGGCGACGACCATCTTGATCGGCCGGGACGGTGCCCAGGTGCCCTGCGCCGACGCGCTGCGCACGAAGGCCGGCGCGGCAAGCGCCGAGCCGATGCCGAGAAGAACGTTGCGCCGCGAGCTCATGCCGGTGCCAGCCATTGGATGCCTCCCAAAAATGATGGCTTCTATGAACGATTTGCGCTTGTTCGGCCCGTGGGGCGCGACTAAACGTCCCGCCGGACTGCCGAGGGCGTCCGCGGGAAATTTTACCGTGGTCTTAGCCCGCCTTCGGAGAATTTCAAACCCGGAGCCCACCGATGGCCTTTCTTGCCGATGCCCTCCAGCGCGTGAAGCCCTCCGCGACCATCGCCATGGCGCAGAAGGCCCGTGACCTGAATGCGCAGGGCAAAAAGGTGATCTCACTCTCAGCCGGCGAGCCCGATTTCGACACGCCGGACAACATCAAGATGGCCGCCGTCAAGGCGATCGCCGACGGCAAGACCAAGTACACGGCCGTTTCCGGCATCACGGAACTGCGTCAGGCCATCGTCGCCAAGTTCAAGCGCGAGAACGGCCTCGACTACAAGTGGCAGCAGGCCATCGTCTGCACCGGCGGCAAGCAGGTCCTGTTCAACGCCTTCATGGCGACGCTGAATGCCGGCGACGAGGTGCTGATCCCGGCCCCCTACTGGGTCAGCTATCCGGAAATGGTGGCGCTCTGCGGCGGCACCCCGACCTTCGTCTCGGCCGGCCCCGAGACCAACTACAAGCTGACCGCCGAGGCGCTCGACAAGGCGATCACGCCGAAGACGAAGTGGTTCCTGTTCAATTCGCCGTCGAACCCGACGGGCGCGGCCTATACCCGCGAGGAGCTGAAGGCGCTGACCGACGTGCTGGTGAAGCATCCCCATGTCTGGGTCCTCACCGACGACATGTACGAGCACCTCGTCTATGGCGACTTCACCTTCACCACGCCGGCTCAGGTCGAGCCGCGGCTCTACGAGCGCACGCTCACCATGAACGGCCTGTCCAAGGCCTATGCGATGACCGGCTGGCGCATCGGCTACGCCGCCGGCCCCGAGCAGCTGATCAAGGCCATGGACCTCGTCCAGGGCCAGCAGACCTCGGGCGCCAACACCATCGCCCAGTGGGCCGGCGTCGAGGCGCTGAACGGCACGCAGGATTACATCCCCGAGCGCCGCAAGGCCTTCGAACAGCGCCGCGATCTCGTCGTGTCGATGCTCAACCAGGCAAACGGCCTGTCCTGCCCGACGCCGGAGGGTGCCTTCTACGTCTATCCCTCGCTCAAGGGCGTGATCGGCAAGAAGACGTCCGCCGGCAAGACCATCGCCACCGACGAGGACTTCGCGATGGAACTGGTCGAGAGCGAGGGCGTCGCCATCGTTCACGGCTCGGCCTTTGGCCTCGGCCCGGCCTTCCGCCTGTCCTATGCGGAATCGACCGAGACGCTGACCAAGGCTTGCGAGAAGATCCAGAAGTTCTGCGCCGAACTGCGCTGAGCAGGTAACGCAACACCCATTTGCCCGGACGGCGCGACGGCTGACTGCCGCTGCGCCGTTCGTGCATGGTGGCTTGCGTTCGAAAATCGCCTATGCGTCATTTGACATGGCCGCTGCGGCCGCAACCGCCTAGGAGTGGCCTGTTCCCCGGAGAACCGTATCCCGCATGGTGCTCGGCCGAGAATTGCCCTTCCACGTCGCATTGCGCGGCGTCTCGGCACCGACGCTTGCCATCGGCGCGATCATCGCCACGGTCATCCTCGCCGCCTGGGTGAACTTCCGAGGCGCGGAATCAGCGCGCCTTGCCACCCATTCCCTCGATATCCGGGCCAATGCAGAGCGCGTCCTCGGCCAGATCCGCGACGCGGAGACCGGCCAGCGCGGCTATCTCCTCACGGGCGACCGCAAATTTCTCGAACCCTACGAAGCGGCCGTCCGGGTGGCGCCCATCGAGATCGATTCCCTCGCGCGTCTGGTCGCCGACAATCCCGAGCAGGCCGGGCGCGTCGCGGAGATGAGGCAGGTCATCGACGAGAAGATGGCGGAGCTTCGGGCCGCCATCGACGCCTTCAATCGCTCGGAGCGGGCATCCGCGGTCGCCATCATCGCCCGGGGCACCGGCAAGGTCGCCATGGACCGCATCCGCGACATCATCCGCGACATGAAGATCGCCGAGGACGAGTTGCGGGCGCGCCGGGACGAAAACGCGCAGCAGCGCCGCCTGATCGGCTCCATCCTCAGCATCGCCATCCTGTCGCTGCTGGTCTTCCTGGGCTGGCGGCAGATCAGCGTCACCATCCAGCGCAACCGCGAACTCGACGAGGCCAATGTCGCGCTGGAAGAACGCGTCGAGGCGCGCACTGCCGAGCTCTCCTCCGAAAAGCTCCGTGTCGAGGCGCTGCTGAGCGATGTCAGCCATCGCGTCGGCAACAATCTCGCCATGGTCTCGGCGCTGATCAGCCTCCAGGCGCGTCAGTCGGACAGCCCTCAGGTCAAGCAGGAACTCGAAAAGGCGCAGTTGCGCATCCAGGCGATCGCCGCCGGTCAGCGTCGCCTGCGCCTCCATGTCGAAACCGACGAGGTCGATGCCCGCCCCTATCTGGAAGATGTCCTGGCCGAGATCAGCCGCGCGATGGGCGAGCGCGCGGTCTCCATCAGCCTCGACATGGAGGACATCCGCCTGTCGGGCCGCGAGGCGGTGTCCTATGTCGTGCTGGTCAACGAACTTGTGACCAACGCGCTGAAACACGCTTTCCCGAATGGGATGGCTGGCACTATCCGCGTCGGCCTGCACCGGTCGGGCGACACGACGGGCGGGCTCATCCTGTCCGTTGAGGATGACGGCGTCGGCCAGGCCCCGGCCAAGCCATCGACCGGCCTCGGCAGCCAGGTCATTGCCAGCATGACCCGCAGCATGCGCGGCGAAGCAGCCAGCGGTCCGGCCCATCCCGGCGCGGAACGGCAGGGTTGGCGCACCACGATCCGCTTCGCGCCGCGCACGGAGGCAGCACCCGCCGCGTGATTTTTCGCGACCCGCTTGAACCTTTCCACCCGAATCGCCGACCCATGAGCAAGTGAGCGGCTTCAGGGCCACTCTTCGCGGCAGTCTCCGGCGACTTGGTACCTCTCGCCGGGATGTCCAACCACTTCGGAATGCCGCCCGGCAGGCTGCCGGTCACCGGCCGATCGATCCCGGGAGCACCCCATGCCTCTCCCGCTGCCAGCCTCGATGCTGACCGGCACGCTGATGCTGGCCGGGCTCTCCGGACTTGCCGGCGATCAGGCGCAACCGGCGCCAAACGATCACGTCCTCTACTGTTCCGGCTGCCTCTGCGACACGCAGCGGCCGGTCATGTCCGTTCCCGGCGCGTGGGTGCCGAGCGGCACGATGGGCACGCGCACGACCCTGCGCTTCGTGCCGACCGACCCCAACCGCCGCACCGCCTCGTCCTGCCGCCCGCCGGCGCGCGGATAATCGCCGTGGCGCGCGTCCGCTGAACCTTTCCGTCGCCGGCGGCGACCCATGGTCAAGTTCACGGCAACAGGACGCCACCGACCGCGTCCCACCATGGAGACCTCGCCATGACCCTCCGCACCGCGCTTTCAGCCCTGGTCCTCGCCGCCGGTTTCGCCGCCTCGGCGGAGGCCTCCAGCGCCGGCCTCTCGCCTGCCCAGTCGCTCGGCGCGCGTCCGGTGACCTATTGCGGCCCGTGCCTGTGCACCGCCAATCCGCCGCAGATGACCTCGGCCGGCGACTGGGTGCCGAACGGCCAGATCCTCGCAGGCTCGACCGTGCTGAAGTTCCGCCCGGCCGGTCAGGCGGTGTCCGCCCCGACCGCCTGCCTCGGCGCGAACTGAACCGGGCGGCCGTTCAGGCCGACATGGCCGTGAGCGTCGCCCGCATGTGCTCGAACACCATGTTGATGGCCTTCAGCGGCCGGATCATCACCTTGAAATTGACGATGCGATCATTGGCATCCCAGGTGATGATATCGACGCCGTTGACCTCGATGCCGTCGACGACGGTCTCGAATTCCAGCACGGCGGAGTTCGGCCCGAACCACTCGTTCCGATAGCGGAAGTGCCCGTTATTGAGCACCTGGAACGCCGCCGTCAGGTAGCGCGCCGTGATCGCCTTGCCGACCTGCGGCGTATGGACCACCGGCGACTGGAACACCGCCTCGTCCGCCAGCAGCGCGTTGAGGCCGGCAATGTCGCGGGCTTCGGCGACCTCGTGCCAGCGGCGGATGGCAGCGGGAACGGCTGCGGCGGTCGATGCGGACATGGCGGCTCCTCCGGAAGGCCGCCACGCTAGGGCAGCGCCGCCCGGCCGGGAAGGCGCCGCGCCTCGCTCCAGCCTCCGTCAGACGACCGATAGCTGCCAGGCATACTGGTAGCGGCCGTATTCCGTGCTGGTCACGCCGTTGCGCGTCGTTCCGGGAAAACTGTCCGGCGGATCGACAACCGCCACACGGAGCAGCTTGGTCTCGCCGGGCTTCATCAGGCCCTGATGGACCGCCGCCGCGCCGATCGTGGAATCGCCGCTATAGATGTCGGTACCCCAGAGCTGCCCCTCGGTGACGCCGGTGACACGGAAATAGTAGATGACGCCGACCTTCTCGCAGAGCCCGTGCATGGTGGCCGGGGCGTCGGTCGCGACGTAGTTCCTGTCAAGGAGATCGCGGAGCTGCCGGCGCGACAGCTTCCCGCGCCGGTCGAAGTAGGACACCAGTTCCTGCACGACTTTCATGGCTTGTCCCCTCGCTGCATGGTGACGACCCGACCATAGGGCGGCTGGAAGCTCGGATAGCTGCGCGGCAGGGCCCAGAGCACCGCACAGGGCGGCCTCTCCTGCGGGTAGGAAATCTCGCCGTCCGTGATGACCACGACCGCGTTGACGCGCGGGTCTTCCGCCAGCGCGGCCAGCGCGGGCGTCATGTCGCTGCCGCCATAGCCGGAGACCGAATATTCGGCGAGCTCGGCGGCGGAGAGCTCCTCGTCGGAGGTGACCGCCATGTCGCACTGGACGAGGCGGATGACGTCGATGCCGGCGGCCTCCGAGAAGTCGGCTATGGCGCCGAGCGCGACGGGAATGTCGTCGGTCATCGAGGCCGAGGTGTCGAGCACCACGTTCAACGCCCACGAATGCCGCCGGCGGCCGGGAAGCACCATGTCGCCGAGATCGTCCGCGCCGCGCCGGGAAGCGCGCGTGAAGGTCCGCTCGCCCGGCGAGACGCCTTCGAGCCAGGTCTGCATCGCCGCCTGCCAGGGCGCATGGGTCAGCCCGCGCAGTGCCCGGACGTTCTGCTGCTCGCCGCACGGCATATGGCCCCGGCCG
Source organism: Phreatobacter sp. (assembly GCF_016793595.1). Taxonomy (GTDB): domain Bacteria; phylum Pseudomonadota; class Alphaproteobacteria; order Rhizobiales; family Phreatobacteraceae; genus Phreatobacter. The sequence continues at coordinate 346,775 of NZ_JAEULY010000002.1, read as the reverse complement.
CGGAGCGAGCCCATGGCCTTCGCCAGCGCCATGCCCCTGACGGCGAGATCGCGGATCGCGCGGGCGCGCTCGGCAGCATCCTCCGCATCTCCCGGGAACATCTCGCGCTCCCGCGCCGCGTCCAGCACGTCGCCGGCAGAGCCAGATGGCGCCTGCGACGCAGCGTCGAGCAGTTCGCCGACCGAGATGGCCCTCCCCTCCCAGACCTGGCTGCGCGACGACATGAAGCGACCGCTGCGCCGCATCTCGAGGACGATCTCCTCGGCCGACTTCTCGCGCGCGCCCGGCATGTCGAGGCCGCCGGCGGGGATGGCGGCGACGCCCAGCGCGTGCCTGAGCGTATCGTTGATGATGTAGTCGTGGGCGTAGTTGAACTCGAGCTGGCCGGAGCCCTTCGCGCGCTCGTGCGTGCGCAGCGCGAGGTGCAGCAGTTCGTGCGCCAGCACGAAGACGAGATCGTCTTCCGACAGCCGCGCGGTGAAATCGGGATTGGCGACCAGCCGCCCCGAGGCGAAGACGCCCATGGTCGGCACGCGCGTGTCGATCTCGACGCGCACGGCCGCCGCAAGGCCCGACAGATGCGGCAGCGGCACCGTCACCATGCGCAGCCCCCGCGCGATGCGCGTCAGCGTCGCACGTTCGCCCGGCATCATGGGGACCGCGGCACTCATGCCGCCGTGACCTTGCGCAGGAGATCGAACAGGGCGCGGTCGGCACCAAGTGCTCCCCACTTCTCGACCATGTCGGCGACCAGCGTCAGCTGATGCTCCGACGACAGGCTTTTGAGAAAGCGGTTGACCACCGCCGGCTTCAGATGATCGGCGCGGCCGTCACGCACATGCTGGCGGATGCAGTCGAGCACGAACCAGCGGGCGGAATCGCCCTTGGGCAACAGATCAGGCTGGCGCAGGTAGTCGTCGAGCGGCCGGATCGCGCCTATCGCCTCCTCGGCCAGCGCGCAGAACACCACAGCGTCCTCCGGCGAGAGCCGGCCGAAGGCCAGCGCCCGGCGCGTGTCGTTGCCGAGCAGGTTGGACTTCTCGGCGAGATCCAGCGCCCGCGACAGCTGCGCCCAGGCGCGCGGGGTCGAGAACGGCACCGGGTCCGCCGGCACCGGGCGCATCAGCGCATCGGGGATGGTGCGGACGAAGCTGCGGATCTCCGCGCGGATGCCGCGCTGCTGGGCCCAGACCAGCCATTCATCGACATCGATCTTCAGTTGCAGGATCGTGACGCGGTTGACCAGCGCCGAGCTCATGGCCCGGACCAGAGCGCGGTCCTGCAGGCGGTTGCCGGCGGCGACGACCCAGGTTCCGGGCGGCAGCGCGTGCTCGCCGAGCCGGCGCTCCAGCAGCAGCGAGTAGAACGCCTTCTGGACATCCGGCGCGCAGGCCGGCAGCTCGTCGAGGAACAGGCAGAACGGCTCGGGCTTCTCCGGCAGCAGAAGGCGCGGCGGACAGAAGACCGAGCGCTCGCCGACGATGCGCGGCACGCCGCTGACGTCCTCGGGCGCGATCTGCGTGCCCAGCAACGAGCGGCACGGCAGTCCAGCCTCGCGCGCTGCCTCGTAGACCATCTCGGACTTGCCCATGCCTGGTGCGGAGAGCAGCAGGAAGCTCTGCTCGTGGGCCATGCACTGGATCAGTTTCTTCGCCTGCCGGAGCGTGACGGCCTCGTCGAATGCGGCGCGGATGCCTTCCATGGACCCCTCCCGACATGGCGAATGCACGCCATGACATCGGCATCTAGGAGAAGCCGGAAAACAGCGCCAGAGCTGGCCTGGAACATTATTTTTCGGTCATTTTCGCCCTGTTATGGCAGCGTTCAGGAAAGACAGGCCGCATCCCGCAAACCGCACGCCATGCGCGTATCAGGAGCGCGAAGCGCGCATTTGGAGACGCTTGTTAACCAACTTTTAACCTTGTCGTTGCCGTGCCCCCGCGCCGCTCCCTAGTGTCGGGATGGGGACGTGGAGACATGGCAATGCGCCGCCTGGTGATGACCTTCTGCGGGATCTATCTCGCCGCCGCCGCGCTTGCCGCGGCGACCACGGGCCATGGCCTGATCGAGCCCGTGCCCGGCTATCGCCTCTCGATCTTCTGGATGTCGCCGGACACGCTGGAGGCGCGGATCGACGCCCTCGTCGCCGCCGGCCGCATCTTCGAGGCGCAGGTCTATGCCGGCACCCACGCCGTTTCCTGGGCGGTGATCCTGACGCTGGTCCTGGTCGGGGCGCTGCGCGCCTTCATCGGCCCCAGCGTGCCACTGGCCAACATTCGCTCTTCCGCCGTGGTGCTCGGCGGTCTCGCGGGGCTGGTTCTGCTGGCCGCCGTGGCGCAGCCCCTTCTCGATGAGGCCAGCCGCATCCCCTCGGCTTCGACGACATTCTCCTCGATGCCCGCCTACTGGCTGTTCGGGATGGCGCTCTCGGCGGCCATCGTCGCGGCGCATCTGTCGCTGCTCGCCCACGACATCGCGCTCCTCGCGCGCCGCCGCCTGTTCGGCGAGGCGATCGCCGAGCCGCTGGAAGCCTAGATCGGCACGCGCACCGTCGCCCGGAGGCCGCCGAGCGGGCTGTCCGACAGGGTGATGTCGCCGCCATGCGACCGGGCGATGTCACGGGCGATGGCCAGCCCCAGCCCCGAGCCGCCCTCGTCGACGTTGCGCGCATCGTCCAGCCGCAGGAACGGCTTGAACACGTCCTCGCGCCGGTCGGCGGGAATACCCGGCCCGTCATCGTCCACCGTGACGGTCAGCCAGCGGTGGTCGCGATGGCCGACAATGGCGATGGCGTCGCCATAGCGCGCGGCATTGCCGACGAGGTTGGCGAGGCAGCGGCGGAAGGCGTCGGGCCTCACCGTCACGATCGGCTCGCCGTGGAAATCGGCCGAGACCTTGTGGCCGGAGCGCTCGGCATCGGCGGCGAGCTCCCTGAGGAAGGCTTCCATGTCGGTCGGCGCCGGCGGCTCGCCGGAATCGCCGCGCGCGAAGGCGAGATAGCCCTCGACCATGCGGCCCATTTCATCGACGTCGCGGCGCAGCGCCTCCGTCTCCGGCCCTTCGGACAGCAGCGCCAGTTCCAGCTTGAAGCGCGTCAGCACGGTCCTCAGGTCATGGCTGACGCCGGCCAGCATGGTCGTGCGCTGGTCGATCTGCCGCTCGATGCGCCGGCGCATCTCGATGAAGGCCTGCGCCGCCGCCCTCACCTCGCTGGCGCCACGCGGGCGGAAGCCGACCACCTCGCGGCCCTTGCCAAAATCCTCGGCGGCCGCCGCCAATGCCTGGATCGGCCGGATCTGGTTGCGCAGAAACAGGATGGCGATGCCGATCAGCACCAGCGAGGCGATCACCATCCAGACCAGGAAGATGTGGCTGTTCGAGGCATAGGCCATGCCGCGCCGGGCGAAGACCTTCATGACCGAATTGTCTTCGAGCTGGATGCGGATCTCGACCAGCGCCGAATTGCCCACCGTATCGATCCAGAACGGCCTGCCGACCTGCAGCGCGATCTCGCGGGACAGCGCGCCGTCCAGCACGTCGAAGAACGGCTTTGGGCCGGAGATCGGCAGCGGCTCCGGCGGCAGGATCTCGACCATCAGGTTCAGCCGGTCGCGCGCGATGCGCCGCAGCGTCTCGTAATCGCGGTCCTGCGGATAGGTCTTCTGGATGTCGATGAGCGCAGCGATGTCCTGCGTCACCGCCGCCGACAGGCGGTGCGTCACGAGCTGCCAGTGCCGCTCCATGAACACATAGGCGACGACCGACTGGAGGATCACGATCGGCGCGATGACGATGATCAGGGAACGGGCATAGAGCCCCTTCGGCATCAGGTCGTTGAATCGGCGCCCGGCCGCCTCCCCCAACCCCGAAAAACGGGTGGCGAAGTTGGCGATCAGGCCGCGAAGGCCGCCATAGGTCGATTGCGGGCGCTCGATGGTCGACATGGACGGAGCCTATCACGCCGCCGCCGAAGCCGCGAAACGGTGGCCTCGCGCATGCCTCCCTCGGGGCAATCGCCGCAATTCGCCACTGATCCGGTCACAATGCCGCGGCCAATCCGCCGCAGTTCAGACGGAAACGTCTTTAGAACCATACAATTCGCTTGAAAAAGGCGAAACTTCACGATTCAGTGATCCACATAGGGGAGGCGTCGTTCACGCCTCAGGGGGATTGAGTTGGCTGTCGATGATGCGGGTCGCGCGCCCTTTGCGCGCGCGCGGTCTCATGTGTTTGCCGGCCCATGGCTGGAGCGCTTGCGTACTGCACTGTCGCGGCCGGCCGCGACTCTCATTCTGACCCTTGCGGCCATCACGCTGGTCTGGACCGCCGCGTGGATGCAGTGGTGGCTGAACGATCTCGTCGTTCCCTGGGATTCCAAGAACCAGTTCTACGCGTTCTTTCGCTTTCTCGCGGGCACGATCCATGATGGCGGGACGCCCTTCTGGAATCCCTACCACTATGCCGGACACCCGAGCATCGCCGACCCGCAGTCGCTGATCTTCTCGCCGCCCTTCCTGGTCTGGGCGCTGTTCGATCCCTCGCCGTCGCTCTTCGCTTTCGACTTCATCGTCTTCGCCCACCTGCTGGTCGGCGGCCTCGCCCTTGGCGTCTATGGTCACCGCCATGGCTGGCCGGCCGCCGCATCGGTGCTCGCCGCCGCGATCTTCATGCTCGGCGGCGTTGTCGCCGGTCGCATGAACCATGTCGGCATCATCACATCCTTCGGCCTGTTCCCACTGGCCTGGCTGCTGCTGGAGGCCTCCCTCGACCGGCGCTCGTTCCTTGCCGCCATCGGCTTTGCCGTCATCGCCGTGATCATCGCGCTCGGCCGCACGCAAACGCCCCTGCTGCTGTGCTTCGTGCTGGTCGTGCTCGCCGCGCGGCATATTCTCAACCAGCCCTCGCCGGCCCGCTTCGCGCTGAGCCGCCTGCCGCTATTCATCGTCATGGGCCTGACCGGCGTCGCGCTGATGGCGGTGCCACTGCTTCTGACCGCACAGTTCGCCGCCTTCTCGAACCGCCCGGCCATCGACCTCCAGAACGCGCTGCTCTCCTCCTGGTATCCGGTGAACGCCGCGAATTTCATCGTTCCGAACATCTTCGGCTCGATCCAACAGGCGGTGCTTGGCGACTGGGGCCCGGGCCACGGCACCCGCCCCGGCCTCGACGGCACCGACCGGGCCTTCAACTACCTGTTCGCGGGTAGCTTCACGGCCCTGCTCGTGCTGTGGCACGGCCTTGCCGGCGGGCGTCTCTGGGCCTCGGGCCGGCGGGTCATGGCCGCCGTCGCCGTTGGCGCCCTCGTCTATGCGCTCGGCCGCTACACGCCGATCTTCCCCTGGCTGTTCGAGCACGTTCCGGGCATCTCGCAGTTTCGCCGACCGGTCGGCGGCCTGTTCATCCTCGTTCTCGCGCTGGCCTACCTCACGGGGCACCTGCTCTCCGACTATGTCCGCAAGGGCCTGCCCCGGGTGCCGCCGGTCGTCCTCGCCGTCGGCACGCTGGCGGTGGCGGGCCTGCTCGGCTGGGCCGTCCATTTCTCGGCGGGCTCCGGCAAGGCGGTCGACGCGATGATCGCCATCGCCAAGGTCGCGCCCATCTACGTCGGACTGATCGCCCTGCTGCTCCTCGCCCGCGCGCCGCGCGCCCGCCTTGCGGCGGCAACGCTCGCGACGGTGTTCACCGCCGGCGAGCTGGTCCTGCTCAATGCCGGATCCTCGCTCAACGCCGAACCGCGCACCAACTACGCCTTCCTCGAGCGGCCGAGTGGCCGCGACGGCTCGATCATCGCCACGCTCACCCGCGAGATGAAGCGCCAGCCGCACGGCGCCGTCCGTCCGCGCGTCGAGATCGTCGGGCTCGGCGGACCCTGGCAGAATGCCGCGATGGTCTATGGCTTCGAGGCCACCAACGGCTACAACCCCCTGCGCATCGGCTCCTACGACCGGCTCGTCGCGCCGGGCGAAAGCCCCTACACGGTGTTCCACCGCCGCTTCCCCGCCTCGTTCTCCAGCTATAGCTGCGACCTGTCGCGGGCGCTCGGCCTCGAATACATCGTCCTCGACCGGCCGATCGAGCTGATGCCGCACCTGCGCCAGTGGCAGACGATCGAAACCATCATGGATGGCCCGCAGGCCTGGATCTATCGCCTGCCGCAGGCCGAGCCGCGTGTGGTCCTGTCGGGTGTCGTGCGTGTCGCGGATGCCGACGCCTTCGTCGATGCTGGCCGCTTTCCGTCCGTCTCCGGCTCGGAGGTCATGGTCGATGACGACGACGACCTGAGCCAGACCTATGCGGCCTCGCAAACTTCGCCTCCCGCAGCCGATACCGCCGGCAATCCGCGGCCGGTCACGGCTCAGGCCAGACCGACCGGCCCGCTGGCCGCGCTGGTCGCTCCCGTTCCGACACGGCCGCCCGGCCGCGCGGAGATCGTGTCCTGGCGCCCGGACCGGGTCGAGGTGTCCGTCGAGAGCCGGCTGACCGCTGTCCTGACGCTGCACGAGCCCTGGTATCCCGGCTGGCAGGTCGAGGTGGACGGCGTCCGCAAGCCGCTCCTGCGCACCGACGTCCTGTTCCGCGGCGTCGAAGTGCCGGCCGGCGCAAGCCGCGTCGTCTTCACCTATCGGCCGCTATCCCTCGAAAACCTGAAGGCCGCCCTCGACGGCGTCCTCGGCCGCGAGGAGGAATAGCGTACGGCCTCCGGAGTTCTCTGATGCTCCACGCATTCAACATCAAGAATGTCCGGCGGGTCCTTCATGACCGACCAGGCGAGCACAAGAACGCGAAGAACGAGGATGCAGTGACATCCATGGTGTTCACGCCTCTTGTCTTCATGACGACAAGCGAAGCCTCCCGTTGCCTGGCCCTCGCTCTGGGGCCGGGCTTCACAGCGGTAGCAGGCGAGATGAACTTCGCGTCGCACCACGTGGATTTCTGGCCATCCGACCTCAGCGCGTCGTCATGGAACCAGCGGCAAGACGCAAGCAGATGCGAGCCAGACGTCGTGGTCCGATTCCGGAATGGCGACGGCGCCTACCTGGCCGTGCTCATTGAAATGAAATGGGACTGGAAAGTCACCGACGAGCACCTGACGCGAGAAGTCGCCCGGCAGCGCGCGGCGATCCGAGAGGATCACCGGTGGGCGAACGCGACAATCGTGACCGCAACTGTCGCGAAACACTACCCCGGACGGCCGGCCGGAATTGATGTCGCAACCACCTGGATCGATATCCTGGCGCGACTGAAAGATCTTCAGAGGCGCACCGGAACACTAGCCGACGGCCGTCCGTTGCACGTCTGGGCGGAGCTGGTTGGGAACTTCCTTGAGCGAGTAGACATTCGAGCGTTCCAGGGGTTCGCCGACTGGGCGGGACTTCAACCGACTTTTCCGCAATCTCCTGTCTTCTACAGGAGCGCGTCATGACCGCGCGTGTCCCGTGCCCTATTGCAGCGGCTTTTTCCAACTCGCGGCGGGCAGGCGTGGAAATCGAGCGCCTGATCGATGACTTTCGAAGTCTGCTGCGAGAGCGGGTCCCGGCCGCTTTCGATCTGGAATATCAAGACAATGAAGAAGAGCCAGATTGGGACTGGAGTTGCTTTCAATACACTGAGCATTGCTCATTCAGCTTGCCCGTGCGCGGTCGCAGGCGCGCCACGCAGATCGCCCTGCATTTTGACCTGGCAAGGCGGCAGGATGACAGGGCGAACTGGGCATGGGCTGACTGCGCGCTGCTCGCGGTAGCCTACGCTCCCCTGCCCTTCGGCAATGAAGACGCCTGGGATCTCGACAGCCTGGCGGTAGGTGCGACGGGCTTGCCTGGTTTTGCGAGCAACCCGCGCTACCAGAACCTTTATGAGCTCCACGCTGGCGGGCGGGTTTTCTCAGCCCGAAGCGGGTCGCCGTCGCCGACATGGATGCAACGGAGCTGGGGATTCGGCGTGCCCCTCATGGCGCTCTCCGATCGAACCGAACTGGTCCGTCATGCTGTTGATCCGTTCACGCGCATCCTAATCGACGATCAGGATGCCGAGCAGGCATTGGCTGGCACCGCAGCGGTCATCTGGTCATCACCGGGCTCGCCCTCACCGGCACGCCGATAGCGGCGCCGGGCGGAGCAGGAACACCCGGTCGTCGCTCGCCGCGAGATCGGGGCTCGATCCGTGCGCGCCCTCGACCTCCAGCCGTTCCACGGAAACGCGAACATCGTCACCGCGCAGTTCCAGCTGGAATTCGCCGGCATCGCCCTCGCCGGCGCAGTCGGCGGCCGCCCCGTTGGTCGTACAGATGCCGTTGACGGCATAGGCGTCACCATCGCCGCGCAAGCGGAAGCCGATCCTCACCGTAAACCGCTCCGCGCCGTTCTCATCCGGCACCGACACACGCTCGCGACGCAGATGGATGCGCGTCACCTTCTGGCGCGGATTGCGGCGCAGATGCGCCTCGTCATAGCTGCGGCCAAGGCAGGGATCGCTCGCCGGCGCGCGGCCGGACAGACGGAAATAGACCTGACCGGCATGGGCGGGAGCCGCGAGGAGCATTACGGCGAGGCAGGCATTCACCGAAACACGCACGGGCTGTCTCCTTCGTATCCCGATCGCCATCCACCGGCCTCCCAGCATTCCAGAGCCTGCGCAGGTTGACCACGCCACCGACCGGGCCCCTGCCGCGCAGTGTCGCGACAAGCCGGGCCGGTGCAACGACGCGCCGGACAATTGCTAGCCAGCGGATGTTTCGCCTCCGCGCCGCGAAAACCGGCGGCGCGGGTTTCACGGTCCCAGCCCCGTGTCAGGCAGTCTTGACTTTCATTGCAAGCAAATAAAAAGTGCCTGTTATGAACATTGCCAATCAAACGGCCCCCCGAAACGCCGAGCAGGAATCGTTGCGCCGCATTGGCGAACGCATCCGCGAGGCACGCCAGGGCCTCCGCATGACACTGGACGATCTCGGCAGGGCCGCCGGCCTGTCGACGACCTTCCTGTCGCGCCTGGAGCGCGGTCAGGTCGCCTGCTCCATCGGCAATCTGTTGCAGATTGCCGGCGCGCTCGATCTGGCTCCGGCCGCCTTGTTCGATAGCGAGGCACCGCAGCGTGCGCCGTTCCGCGTGGTTCGCGCGGGCGAGACGGAGACGCCGGCTGCCCACTCGGGCAAGGATGGCGATGGTTATGCATGGACGCAGCTCGCCTCGGGACGCCGCGACCATCTGATGGAAGCCTTCCGCCTGCGCTTTCCGCAGGGCGGCGCCCACGGTCCGCTGGTGTCGCATCCGGGCGAGGAATTCTGCTTTGTGCTGTCCGGCACCGTCGCTTTCCAGATCGGTGACGAAGTGGTGACGCTGGCCGCCGGCGATTCCATCCATCTCCAGTCGACCACGCCGCACATGGCCTGGAGCGCCGGGGCGAACGAAGCCGAAATCCTGATGATCACGGCCATGGAGCACGAAAGCGCCATGGCGGTCGAATGGTGGGCGCGGCACGGCGCCGCGATCCCACGCCAGGGTCCGCCGGGCGCGGCGGACAATTGAAGCGCCGACGCCCGTCAAGGGCGCGGCATCACGGAGGAAGCCATGAGCGAAGCAGCCCGGACCGGGGCAGGACGACACCTGCCCTACGAGGTGAAGCACGTCGACGATGTCGAATGGGAAACGATCCGCTGGCCGGGCGAGACCGGCAAGATGCTGTTCCACCCCCGCCCCGAACGGCCGACGGAACCGAATGCCGGCATCCTGCGGCTCGAACCCGGCGCTCACCATCCGATCCACAATCACGACTTCGCCCAGGTCTGGTACGTGCTGAAAGGCGAATTCCGGATCGATGGCCACCTCTGCACCCCCGGCGCCATGCTGTTCCACCCGGACCCGCATTTCGAGGGCGCCTTTTCCACGGAGACCGGTGGCGAGATCCTGATCGTCCAGTATCCCGGCCCGACCACGAAGGGCCTGCCGATCTATAACGGCCGCTTCAACATGAAGGTTCGCAAACCCCTGCACGAGGAACGCACGGACCTCTGATCCACGGTGAAGGTCGCGCCTGCAGCGGCGCGGCCTTGCCCGTCCGGCATGTTTCCGCTATAGGCCGGCCGTCCCGTGGCATCTCCGCACCCCTGGAGGCTTCCGCCGCGGGTCTTTCTTTTGGAGATGAAGACCATGGCTGCCAACGCAACGTTGTCGGCGACGGTCCGCGCGAAGGGCGGCAAGGGGGCCGCACGCGCAGAACGTCGTCAGGGCCGCGTGCCCGGCGTTATCTACGGGGACAAGAAGGCTCCCGTCCTGATTTCGCTCGACTACAAGACCCTTCACCAGCGCATCTACGCCGGACACTTCAAGTCGACCGTCCTCACCCTCGAGGTTGGCGGCGAGAAGCACCGCGTCATTCCGCGCGACTACCAGCTCGACCCCGTCAAGGACACCCCGGTCCATGTCGATTTCCTGCGCCTCGGTGAGGGCGCGGAGATTTCGGTCGACATTCCGGTCCACGTCGTGGGCGCCGACGTCTCGCCGGGCGTGAAAGCGGGCGGCACCGTGAACCTCGTCGTTCACTCGCTGACCCTGCTCTGCAAGGCGGACAACATTCCGGAAGCCGTCGATATCGACATTTCGCAGCTCTCTATCGGCTCGACCGTTCACGTCGCGGACGTGAAGCTGCCGGCCGGCGCCCGTCCGGCCTCGAAGGAGAACGCCACGCTGCTCTCCATCGTCGCGCCGACCGTGCTGGAAGAGCCCGCCGCTGCCGCCGAGCCCGCTCCGGCCGCGGCCCCGGCCGCCAAGAAGTGATCCGCCGGGGCCTCGCCCCGATCATCACGACATCGGGGCGCCCCTTGCCGGGCGCCCTTTTCGTTGGGGAAGACCGATGATTCTGTTGGCCGGCCTCGGCAATCCCGGGGCGAAGTTCAGGAACAACCGGCACAATATCGGCTTCATGGCGGCCGAGGCGATCCATCGCCGCCACCGTTTCTCGCCCTGGCGCCAGCGCTTCCAGGGGCTGACAGCGGAAGGCGCGATAGGAACGCACAAGGCGCTTCTGCTGATGCCCGGCACCTACATGAACGAGAGCGGCCGGGCGGTCGGCGAGGCCATGCGCTTCTTCAAGATCGAGCTCGGCCAGGTCGTCGTCTTTCATGACGAGCTGGACCTGCCGCCCGCCAAGCTCCGCGTGAAGACCGGCGGCGGCAATGCCGGCCATAACGGACTGCGCTCCATCACCGCCCAGTGCGGCAACGACTATCGCCGCGTGCGGATGGGCATCGGCCATCCCGGCGACAAGAACCTCGTTCATTCCTACGTGCTCAACGACTTCGCCAAGGCTGAAACGCCCTGGGTCGAGGATCTCTGCGACGCCTGCGCCGACCAAGCCGAACTGCTCGCGGCGGGCGACGATCCCGGCTTCCAGAACCGTATCCACCTCGCCATGGAAGGGCGCGGCTGGAGCGACGTGAAGCGGCCCGGCGAGGCCAAGGACCCGTCCAAAGCTTGACACCCCCTTTCGCGCGCTCGACAAGGCGCGCAAACCTGATGATGGAATTTCGCCCATGGGCTTCAAATGCGGCATCGTCGGCCTGCCGAACGTCGGCAAGTCGACCCTCTTCAACGCGCTGACGCAGACTGCGGCGGCGCAGGCGGCCAATTACCCGTTCTGCACCATCGAGCCGAATGTCGGCGACGTGGCCGTGCCCGATCCGCGCCTCGACCAGCTCGCCACCATCGGCAAGTCCCAGCAGATCATCCCGACCCGCATCACCTTCGTCGATATTGCCGGCATCGTGCGCGGCGCCTCCAAGGGCGAGGGCCTCGGCAACCAGTTCCTCGCCAATATCCGCGAGGTCGATGCCATCGCCCATGTCGTGCGCTGCTTCGAGGACGGCGACATCACCCATGTCGAGGGCAAGGTCGACCCCATCGCTGACATCGAGACCATCGAGACCGAGCTGATGCTCGCCGACCTCGAAAGCCTCGAGAAGCGCGTCGTCGCGGCCGAGAAGAAGGCCAAGGGCGGCGACAAGGAGGCCAAGGAGCAGGTCGATCTGATCAACCGCGCCCTCGTCCACCTGCGCGACGGTCGCCCCGCCCGCATGACCGAGGTGAGGCCGGAGGAGGCGAAGGCCTTCGAGATGCTCAACCTGCTGACGACCAAGCCGGTGCTCTACGTCTGCAATGTCGAGGAAGCCTCCGCCGACAAGGGCAATTCGTTCTCGGCCAAGGTGTTCGAGCGGGCGAAGGCGGAGGGCGCCAAGGCGGTCGTCGTCTCGGCCAAGATCGAGAGCGAGATCGCGGTCATGCCGCTCGACGACCAGAAGGACTTCCTGGAGGCCGTCGGCCTCGAAGAGCCCGGCCTCAACCGCGTCATCCGCGCCGGCTACGACCTGCTCTCGCTCGTCACCTACTTCACCGTGGGGCCGAAGGAAGCCCGTGCCTGGACCATCACCAAGGGCACCAAGGCCCCCGGCGCGGCCGGCGTCATCCACACCGATTTCGAGAAGGGCTTCATCCGCGCGGAAACCATCGCCTTCGCCGACTACACCTCGCTCAACGGCGAGGCCGGTGCGCGCGATGCCGGCAAGCTCAGGCTCGAAGGCAAGGAATATGTGGTTGCCGACGGCGACGTGCTGCATTTCCGCTTCGCGAACTGAGGCCGGCCGAACGGCGGAAGGGCGTGGCCCGCCTTTTTGGGCATAGTGCCGGTCCTACCAGCATGCGACCGGCACCATGAGCAGCACAGACACGGGCGAGAAGCCGCCCTACCCCGCCTTCGAGGACTTCATCCCCGGCGAGATCACCACCTACGGCCGCTACGAGGTCACGAAGGCGGAGGTGATCGAGTACGCGACGGAGTTCGACCCGCAGCCCTTCCATCTCGACGAGGAAGCGGGCCGCGCCTCGATGCTCGGCGGCCTCGCCGCCTCGGGCTGGCATTCCAGCGCCATGCTGATGCGGCTCAACTGCGACGGGTTCATGGTCCGCTCGACCTCGATGGGCAGTTCCGGCATCGAGGAGATGCAGTGGCTGAAGCCGGTCTATCCCGGCGACGTGCTTTCCGTGCGCCGCGAGACCCTGGAGACGCGCGCTTCCGCCTCACGGCCGGAAATGGGCATCGTCCGCTTCCGTTTCGAACTGATGAACCAGAAGGGCGAGGTCGTGCTGGTGCAGACCAATCCGATCTTCTTCCGCCGCCGCAGCGCGGGAGCAGCGTGATGTACGAGGATATCGTCATCGGGCTGAAGGAAGAGCTCGGTTCTCACACGTTCACCGCCGAAGCGATCATCGCTTTTGCGACGAAATACGATCCCCAACCCTTCCACCTTTCCGAAGATGCGGGCCGGAGCAGCCATTTCGGCGGCCTCGTCGCGTCGGGCTGGCATACCGGAGGCGTGTGGATGCGCATGCGGGTGGAGCATGGCAAGCGCGTCGCGGCCGCACGCGCGGCGGAGGGCCTGCCTGTCCAGAAAGCCGGACCTTCCGGCGGCTTCAAGAACCTGCGATGGCCGAAGCCGGTGCGGGCCGGCGACACCGTGACCTATTTCTCGGAGTGCACCAGCAAACGACCGCTGGCCTCGCGGCCCGGCTGGGGCATCGCCTTCTCGCTCAATACCGGCGTGAACCAGCGCGGCGAACTGGTCTTCTCCTTCGACGGATCCGGCTTCGTGCCGATGGGCACCCCTTCCGCGTAGACAGCCCGGCGCGCCCCCTCCGCTGACGTTTCCACCCGATTTCGCAGAGCCCGCCACAAATCGAAAAGCGCGATGGCCCGCTCGCGCGCGGCCATGGCGCGAGCCTCGGCGTAACTGCGGATTAGACGATGGGTAGCGGAACCAGACATGGCGGCCCTCCGGGTCGGTATGGGGAAGATTGCACCGAGCCACGCTAATCCATTCCATCTGATCAATAATCATGGCATATTTCACGAATATCATGCCTATGGATCATCAATGGATCGCGCTGCCGAAATGGAGATTCTGGTCGCGGCCATCGACCGGGGCGGCTTCACCGCCGCGGCCGACCATCTCGGCCTGACGCCCTCGGCCGTCTCGAAAGTCATTTCGCGCCTGGAGGCGCGGCTCGGCGTCAGGCTGGTCGAGCGGACCACGCGGCGCGTCGCGCTGACAGCGGAAGGCCGGACCTTCTATGCCGCGGCGCGCGGCATCATCGGTGCGATCGACGAGGCGGAGGCGAGCGTGATGGAGGCGCGCGGCCGGCCGCAGGGTGTGCTGCGCGTGAACTGCGGGACGGCCTTCGCGATGATCCAGCTCGCGCCTGTCCTGTCCGACTTCATGACCGCCCATCCCGGCGTCAGCCTCGAACTCCAAATCGAGGATCGCATCGCCGACATCGTCGCGGAAGACATCGACGTCGGCATCCGCACCGGGCCGGTCGGTGACGACCGGCTGGTGGCGCGCCGTTTCGCGGACGTGCGCCGGGTCATCGTGGCCTCCCCGACCTATCTCCGGCGCATGGGCCGGCCGGCACAGCCGGATGACCTCGCCCGCCACGTCTGCATCCCGATCGCCACGACGCCCGACATGGCGCTCTGGCCCTTCGCCTCGGCCACCGGCCCCCGGTTTGTCGAGGTGCGCGGGCCGATCAGCGTGGGCACCGCCGAGGGCGCCCACGCGCTGGCCCTTGGCGGCGTCGGCATCGCCCGGCTCGGCGATCTCGTGGTCGCCCGGTCGATCCGCGAGGGGCTGCTGGCGCCGCTGCTGGAAGACAGCCACATTGCCGAGCCGGTCCCGATGCATCTGGTCTTCCCGGCCGGCCGGCAGAGGCTGCCGAAGGTGCGTGTCTTCCTCGACTTCGTCATGGATCGTTTCAGCCGCAGCCCCTGGCGCGTCTGGTCGCGAAAGACGGAGGTATCGCGTCCAGCACGCTGCTGAAACGTGGCGGCTCCACAAGGCTCCCAACAACAGAACATCGCTTCGGGAGATTGAACGTGAGCCTCGCCCTGTCGCTGCTGATCGCCGGCCAGATCGCCACAGCCGGCCTCGCGCCGCCGAGCCACGTCGTCGAGCCCGTCCAGTACACCACCAACCGCTACGGTAACCTGCAGGGCGAAGGCCGCGACTTCGGCCGTGGCTACGACGTCCAGCGCTCCCGCCGCAGCCGTACCACCACCTACCAGGGAACCGGCCGCAATTTCGGCGGCGGCTACGAGGTGCGCGGCAACCGCGTCACCGGCACCGGCTCGCGCTTCGGCAGCGGCTATGATGTCTCGCGCGGCCGCATCACCGGCACGGGCTCCAATTTCGGCGCCGGCTGGGAGCGCAATCGCAACGGCCAGTGGGTCGGCACCGGCCGCAACTTCGGCCGCATCTGCTCCGGCTCCTCCAATCCGGCCGTTGCCTGCCGCTGAAGGCGGCGCAGCGGTCTCATCGAAAGTGGCGCGCCGCCTCGTTCAGGCGCGCCGAAGGGGCACCCCACCGTCTCCGCCCCTCTCGCAAGAGCCGTCGCCGCGACCAGCGCCGACGGCTCTTCGCTGTTCGCGGCGCCAACCTTACCGCGAATTCACTAGGGTCCGACCCGGACCTCTCCTACCTCTATGCCCGGGCGCGACAACGACCCCGGCAGAGCGGCGCGACAAGAACCGCGGCCAGCAAGCAGCAGGAGACCCGCCATGACCATGCCCTCAAGCGCTATGCCCGCAGGCGCAGTGCCCCAGCAGGCCGCCTATCCGGCGGCGGCAACACCCGTCACCGTCACCGCCATCGACATGCCGTTCTTCCGGCTGGTCGGCTTCTTCTTCAAGGCCGCGCTCGCCGCCATTCCCGCCATGATCGCCGTTGCGCTTGTGGTGAAGGTTCTTGCCGGCATCGTGTTCTGGACCGTGGGCGGCTGGCGCTACGGGATGTGGATGTAGCTGCATCCCCGGCTGCCGCGGGGCTGACTAGCCGCGCGCCAGCAGCCGCCCCGCCACCGCGTCGAGCTTGGCCACCAGCGCCGGATCGCGCGCCTCCTTCGCGGTGATGATCGCGTGTTCCAGCGCCCGGTCGGAATGGATCGGGCACGGCTCGTGATCAGCCGGAAAATCGCGGGCAAGGCGCGCCACCAGCCGGCGCGCCTTGTCGGCATTGGCGCCGAGGTGGTGGACCACCTGCGCCACATCCACGGGCCCGACCTCCTCGTGCCAGGCGTCGTAGTCGGTGACCATGCCGACGAAGGCGTAGGAGATCTCGGCTTCGCGAGCGAGCTTGGCCTCAGGCATCGAGGTCATGCCGATCAGATCCCAGCCCTGCGCCTTGTGGAACAGGCTCTCGGCGAGCGTCGAGAAGGCAGGCCCCTCCATGCACACCGCCGTCCCGCCGGTCTGGTGCGCAAGGCCCTCCGCCTCGGCGGCCGCGGCGAGCCGCTTCTGCAGCAGTGGCGCGACGGGATGCGAGAACGCGACATGCGCGACGCAGCCCCGGCCGAAGAAGCTGGATGCCCTCAGATAGGTCTTGTCGATGAACTGATCGGCAAGGACGAAATGGCCCGGCGGCAGTTCGCCCTTGAACGAACCGACCGCCGAAAGCGACACGAGGTCGGTGACCCCCGCCCGCTTCAGCACGTCGATATTGGCGCGGTAGTTGATGTCCGAGGGAGACAGGGCGTGTCCCCGACCGTGGCGCGGCAGGAAGACGATTTCCGTCGCGCCGATCCGTCCCCGTCGCAGCCGGTCCGAAGGTTCGCCCTAGGGCGACTGGATGGCTACTTCCTCCAGCCCTTCGAGGCCCGGCAGGTCATAGATGCCCGATCCGCCCATCACGCCGAGAACGGCCCTGGTCATGTCTGCTCCGGAGATTCACGCGCCGCCTGCGAGGATCGGCAAAGCGCCGCGCGGTGGCAAGCACCCGCGACAAACGAAAAGGGCCGCTCGCGCGGCCCTTGTCATGCATAGCGTCGTCGCGCCGATCAGGCGTGCACGTCCTTCCAGACCTTCTTCTTGGTGAAGTAGGTCAGGCCGGCGAAGACCAGCAGGAACAGCAGCACCTGGAAGCCGATGCGCTTGCGCTGTTCCATATGCGGCTCGGCGGCCCACATGAGGAAGGCGGTCACGTCGGCCGCATATTGCTGCACCGTCTGCGGCGTGCCGTCGGAATAAGTCACCTGGTCGGGCTGCAGCATGTTGGGCATGCCGACGAAATTGCCGGGGAAGTACTTGTTGTAGTGCGTGCCCGGCGGCGTCTCGTGACCCTGCTCGTAGCCGGTCAGGAAGGCCTTCACATAGTCGGCGCCATGCTCCTGGTAGAGCGTGACCATGTCGATGAGGAACCAGGGGAAGCCGCGCTCGTAGGAGCGGGCCTTCGGCATCAGCGTCAGGTCCGGCGGCGCCTTGCCGCCATTCGCCGCCTCGGCCGCCTTGATGTTGGCGAACGGGCCGGGAATGCGGTCGGAGGCGCGCGGGGCGCGCTCGGCCGGCTGGCCGTCATCGCCGATCTCGCGAACCTTGTGCTGCCAGTCGGCGGCGATCTGCGCGACCTGCGCGGCCGGAATCTCCGGGCCGCCCGGTTGCGACAGGTTGCGGAACGACAGGAGGCTCACCGAATGGCAGGAGGCGCAAACCTCCTTGTAGACCTGGAAGCCACGCTGCAGCTGCGCCCGGTCGTACATGCCGAACATGCCGGCGAACGACCAGCCGTAGCGCGGCGGGTTGAGCTGCTCGGCGGCTTTCGCCGCCGGCATGGCCGCGCCGAGGCCGATGAGGCCTGCGGCGGCGAGAACGAGAGAGAAACGCTTCATCGTCATGGATCCTGTTCTCTCTTGCCCTCAGCCCTTGGTCTGCGGCGCGGCATTGGCGCCGGCGGTGACGGGGGCGCCGCCCTTCTTCCGCTCCTGCTCCAGCACGGCGTCGGCGATCGAGGCCGGCAGCGCCTTCGGCGTCTCGAACAGGCCGAGCAGCGGCAGGACGAGGAGGAAATAGGCGAAGTAGAGGCCGGTGAAGATCAGCGACAGCACCGTGTAGGGGTATTCGGCGGGCTTCGAACCGAGCCAACCGAGCATCACGCAGACCACCACGAAGGCCCAGAAGAACTGCTTGTGCAACGGGCGGTAGGCGGTCGACTTCACCTTCGACGTATCCAGCCAGGGCAGGAAGGCCAGCACCGCGATGGCCGCGAACATGGCCAGCACGCCGCCGAGCTTCGAGGGGATCACGAAGATGATCAGGTTGATGTCGAAGGTGATGGCGCGAAGGATCGCGTAGAACGGCAGGAAGTACCACTCCGGCACGATATGCGCCGGCGTCACCAGCGGGTCGCCGGGGACGTAGTTCACGGCATGGCCGAGATAGTTCGGCTGGAAGAAAGCGAACCAGGCGAACAGGATGAAGAAGCAGATGATGCCGAAGGCGTCCTTGATGGTCGCATAGGGCGTGAAGGGCACGGTGTCCTTCTTGATGTCCTTCACCTCGACGCCGGTCGGGTTGTTCTGACCCGTCACGTGCAGCGCCCAGACGTGCAGGGCGACGACGCCCGCGATCATGAACGGCAGCAGGTAGTGCAGCGAGAAGAAGCGGTTCAGCGTCGGGTTGTCGACGGAATAGCCGCCCCACAGGAACTCGACGATGGTCGGGCCGACCACGGGGATGGCGGAGAACAGGTTGGTGATGACCACCGCGCCCCACAGGGACATCTGGCCCCACGGCAGAACGTAGCCCATGAACGCCGTGGCCATCATCAGCAGGTAGATGATGACGCCGAGGATCCAGAGGATCTCGCGGGGCGCCTTGTAGGAACCGTAATAGAGACCGCGCAGCATGTGCACGTAGACCGCCACGAAGAACATCGAGGCGCCGTTGGCGTGCAGGTAGCGGATCATCCAGCCGTAATTGACGTCGCGCATGATCTTCTCGATCGAATTGAACGCGAGATCGACATGGGCGGTGTAGTGCATCGCCAGCACGACGCCGGTGATGATCTGGGCCACCAGCATCACCGAGAGGATGCCGCCGAAGGTCCAGAAATAGTTCAGGTTCTTCGGCACCGGATAGGCGATGAACGAATCATAGACGAGACGCGGCAGCGGCAGCCGGGCATCGAACCATTTGCCGATGCCGGTCTTGGGGACGTAGTGGGAATGACCCTGCATGGTCGTGACCTTCTAGCTGCGCTGGCGTCAGGCGGCGGCCGCGCCGGTGATCCGGATGCGCGTCTCGCTGACGAACGTGTACTGGGGAACCGGAAGGTTCTTCGGCGCAGGGCCCTTGCGGATGCGGCCGGACGTATCGAAATGCGAACCGTGGCAGGGGCAGAACCAGCCGCCGTAATCACCCTGGTTGCCCAGCGGCACGCAGCCGAGGTGGGTGCAGTTTGCGGCGGTGATCAGCCACTTGGCGTGGCCTTCCTTGACGCGATGGGCGTCGGTCTCGGGATCGCGCAGCGTCGAGATGTCGACGTCTTGCGCGGCCTTGATCTCGGCCTCGGTGCGGTTGCGGACGAAATAGGGCTTGCCGCGCCACAGGATCTTGATCTGCGCGCCGGCTGCGATGGAGGAGAGATCGAGCTCGACCGGCGCGCCGGCCGCAACCGTCGCGGCGTCGGGCGCGAGCTGGCTGATGAAGGGCCAGACCACGGCCGCACCACCCACTGCCGCCGCCGCCCCGGTCGCCAGGAACAGGAAGTCGCGGCGATCGCCCTCGGCATGTTGAACGCTTGCCACTCTCGTCGTCCTTTCGCTCGTCGGCCGGTTTCAGGCCCCGGATAGCGCCGCCAGCTCGGTCCGGCCCGCAAGGAGCCTGCCGTGGACCGCAACCTGTGCCCGGCAGCCTTCAAGGGGCGCCGCCGCACCGGCCGGCCCAACGTCTGGGCATGGGAATCCACGCCGGGAAACCACCGTCGGCTGGCGCTTATTCGCACCGTTATAAGGTGATGTCCAGTGCATGGCACGGAACCCCGCGCTGCGCTGCATCGCACCTTCGTCGGATGGCTGGGAAAAGCACCTGCCGCGCCGCGTCCGGCTTGACCCGGCGGGCGCCACGGCGCGATTTCTTGACGCCATGATCCGCCTTGCGCTCTACCAGCCCGACATCGCCCAGAACACCGGCACGATCCTGCGGCTTGCCGCCTGCCTCGGCTTTGCCGTCGACATCGTCGAACCCGCCGGTTTTCCCGTCTCCGACAGGTCGTTCCGGCGCTCCGGCATGGACTATCTGGATCACGTATCCTGGACGCGCCACGACGATTTCGCGGCTTTCGAACGCTGGCGCGCGAACGAGGGCCGCCGCCTCGTCCTGATGACCACCCGCGCCGCCCTGCCCTATGCGGATTTCGCCTTCCGCTCCGGCGATGTCGTCATGGCGGGGCGCGAATCGGCCGGCGTGCCCGAGGATGTCCACGCGGCGGCCGACGCGCGCATCCTCATCCCGATGCAGCCGGCCATGCGCTCGCTGAACGTCGCGGTCTCCGCCGCAATGGTCGCGGGAGAGGCGCTGCGCCAGTTCGGCGCCTTTCCGGCACAGGGCTGAGCGAAACGAAACGGGCCGCCCGAAGGCGGCCCGTCATTCCCCCCAACCAAAACGAAACTCAGTAGCGCGCGACCACCGCCGACGGCCCCGTCGAGAACAGGTAGTTCAGGCCCACCTTGACGGTGTGGTATTCGAAGCGCGCCCGGACGAATTCGGGAACGGTTGTGACCTGATACGAAGACGAGCCGAGATTGTAGTACATATACTCGACCTTGGCGGTCACGTTCGGCGTAAAGGCATATTCCAGACCGCCACCAAGGGCGAAACCAACCCGGGTCCGGGAGGTGGTGACGCCGACCGCCGTCGATGCACCGACGCGCGTGTCGCCATAGGCAAGGCCGCCGGTGACGTAGAACAGAGCCTTGTCGGCTGCTACGCCGACGCGAGCACGGGTGGTTCCCACCCAGTTGGACCGCGTGAAGCAGGAGACGGCCGGATTGGGGCACGGATCGGAGTCACGGAAGCCGGCGATGCTCAGGTCGGTTTCGAGACCCAGCACGAAGTTGTTGATCTGCCAGTTGTAGCCGAGCTGCAGACCCCCGAAGGCACCCTTCGGGTTGCTGGGCACGGTAGTGGCCGGTCCGGTGAGAAAAACCCAGCCCGTGGAGCCCGAGCCGTAACCGAGATGGGCGCCGAGATAGAAGCCCGTCCAGTTGAAAACCGGAGACACGACGGCGGCTGCGATCGGCGTGCGCGGCGAGCCCAGATCCGCCGCCTGCGCGCCGGCCGCAAGGGCCACGAGGGCAGCGGAAGCAAGGAAGAATTTCTTCATGTCAATTCCCCGGATGGATTCTGGAACGGCCACAGCCAACAACTCGAAACAACCAGTCACACAAGGGCGGCACGCCGACAAGGCACGCCACGCATTCACCGCCCGTGATTCCGCAATGGTACCTCAGTATTCACCAGCCCTGTTGCATGGACGGCACAGTTGCCCATGGCGTCATGCCGTAACTGCAGGGTGCCAACGATCCCGACAATGCAGCGCAAGGACCGGCCCGGAATCGGATGCGGCAGTTTCCGCGCCTTCCAAAAGACCGCTGACATCCGACGGCTTGGGCCACCGCCCTGAACGCATTATAGTTCTGTTAACCCTGTGCCACCGGCCCGAGCGAGCCTCCGATGGACCCTCAGTCGTCACCCGCCGATCGCAGCCTCAAGAATGCGATACGCGCCATCCGCATCGAGGAGGCCGAGCGCACCGGGGTCGTCGTGGCGCTGCGCGAGGCTGATCTCGTGAGGCTGGAGATTCTCCACGAGCGGCTCAGGCCCGTCCTTGCCGAGGTGCCCCGCGGCATCGAGCTTTTCGATGCCGGCATCACTCCCGGCGAGACCCCGCGGCTGTGGATCGACATGATCGCCTTCGTCGAGATGGGACGCGACAAGCGCACCTATCGCTTTCTGCAGGACACGCGGAACGGCCGGCGGATCATGGCCGAGAGCGAGGATGCCGGCGCGGTGGCGGAGCGCATCACCGCCTATGTCGCCAGCCGCCTGATCGAGCGCGAGCGCATGCTGGCGCTGCCGCCGGTTTCGCCCTTGCGGGAAGCGCCAGTCCTGCCCCGCGCCGACATGCCGGCGGCCACCCTCGACAGACCGCAGCAGGCCGTGGCCGGGGCGGAGGCGACATCGCCGATGCCGCAGACGACGCTGGCGCCGGCGGCGATCGCCGATGCGGCGCAGCCGGACGCCCCCACCGGAACCCTGCCGGCCGCTCAGGCAACACGGCGCGGCATCAGCTTCTCCGGCCTGGGCGGCTTCGTCCTGTTCCTGCTCGGCGTTGCCGCAGGCGCGGGTGGCCTTCTGGCCGTTGCCCAGCTCGCGACGCGGCTCTAGGGATCGCAGGCCGCAGGGTCTCCCATGCATGCGGCATCTTTCCCGGCCGCATCGCCGCCGCTAGCTTGCGCGCCGACATGCCGGCCACCTCCGGCCCCGAACCCGTCCGGGAGGACACCATGACCCTTTCAGCAACGCTTGCCGGCAGCGCCCCGCGCAAGGTCTTCAACATCGTCGACGGCAAACAGACGGAAGCCGCCGACGGCCGCGTCATCGACGCGGTCGGCCCGTCCGACGGCGCGGTCATCGCCTATATGCCGCGCTCCGGCGCATCCGACATCGACAAGGCGGTCGCCGCCGCGCGCAAAGCCTTCGAGGATGGCCCATGGAGCCGCATGACCGCCACCGAGCGCGGCCGGCTGCTGGTGAAGCTCGGAGAAGCGATTCTCGCGCATCACGACGAGCTGTCGCTACTGGAGAGCATCGACACCGGCAAGCCCGCCCGCCAGGGCAAGGCCGACATCACCGCGACCGCCCGCTATTTCGAATTCTACGGCACCGCCGCCGACAAGGTGCATGGGGAGACCATTCCCTTTCTCAACGGCTATACGGTCGCCGTCGTGCGCGACCCCCATGGCGTCACCGGCCATATCGTGCCGTGGAACTATCCCTCGCAGATCTTCGGCCGGTCGGTCGCCGCCTCCCTCGCCTGCGGCAATACCTGCGTGGTGAAGCCGGCCGAGGACGCCTGCCTGTCGCTCCTGCGGATTTCCGAACTGGCGCTGGAGGTCGGCTTTCCGCCGGGCGTTCTGAACATCCTCTCCGGTCTCGGCGAGGAGGCGGGCGCCGCCCTCTCCAGCCATCGCGGCATCGACTTCGTGTCCTTCACCGGCTCGCCCGAGGTCGGCTCGCTGATCCAGACGGCCGCAGCGAGGAACCATATCGGCTGCACGCTGGAGCTTGGCGGCAAGTCGCCGCAGATCGTCTTCGCGGACGCCGATTTCGACGCGGCGGTGCCGACCCTCGTCAACGCCATCGTCCAGAATGGCGGCCAGACCTGTTCGGCGGGCTCGCGCATGCTGGTCGAGCGGGCGGCCTATGACGAGCTGGTCTCGCGCGTCGCCGAGCGCTTCGCCACCGTGCGCGTCGGCACCTGGGACATGGACCTCGACTGCGGCCCGATGATCAATGCCGGCCAGAAGAAGCGGGTCGAGGGCTTCGTCGAGCGCGCCCGCGCGGAAGGCGTGCCCGTGATCGCCGAAGGCCAGCTAGCGCCCAACCTGCCGCCCGGCGGCTTCTACGTCGCGCCGACCCTGTTCGGGCCCGTGCCGCGCTCGAACGCGCTGGCGCAGGACGAGGTCTTCGGCCCGGTCCTGTCGGCCATTCCCTTCGACGACGAGGCCGATGCCGTCCGTCTCGCCAACGGCACCGATTTCGGCCTTGTCGCCGGCGTCTGGAGCCGCGATGCGAAACGCTCCATGCGGGTTGCCCGCGCCATGCGCTGCGGCCAGGTCTTCGTCAACGGCTACGGCGCGGGCGGCGGCATCGAACTGCCCTTCGGCGGCGTCAAGAAATCCGGCCACGGCCGCGAGAAGGGCTTCGAGGCGCTCTACGAATTCTCCGCCTCCAAGACCGTCGTCATCAATCACGGCTGAGCCGAACCAGAAGCATTGCAACAGGGAGCGGGACCCATGCGTCTCAAGGACAAGGTCGCCATCGTCACCGGCGGCGCGCAGGGCTTCGGGCTCGGCATCGTGCAGACTTTCGCCAGGGAGGGCGCCAGGGTGGTCGTCCTCGATCTCAACGAGGAAGGCGCCAAGGCCGCCGCCAAGCCGTTCGGCCGCAAGGCCTTCGGCATGAAGTGCGATGTCTCCAAGGCGAAGGACGTCCAGCGCGCCGTCGCCAAGACCGTCGAGCGCTTCGGCACGGTCGACGTGCTGATCAACAATGCCGGCACCTCGCACCGCAACCGGCCCATGCTGGAAGTGGACGAGGAGACCTTCGACCGGGTCTTCGACGTCAATGTGAAGTCGATCTTCCACTTCGCCCACGCCGTGGTGCCGGTCATGCGCCAGAACGGCGGCGGCGCCATCATCAATGTCGGTTCGACCGCGGGCCTGCGCCCCCGCCCCGGCCTTGCCTGGTACAACGCCTCCAAGGGCGCGGTGAACCTCCTGTCGAAGTCGATGGCGGTGGAACTGGCGCCCGACAAGATCCGCGTCTGCGCCCTTGCGCCTGTCGCCGGCGACACGCCGCTGCTCGGCATGTTCATGGGCGAGGACACCCCGGAAATGCGCAAGAAGTTCATCGCCTCCATCCCGATGGGCCGCCTGTCGACCCCGCAGGACATCGCCGACGCGGCGCTGTTCCTCGCCGCCGATCCCGGCAACTTCCTCACCGGCGTGGTGCTTGAAGTCGACGGCGGGCGCTGCATCTAGGAGCGCTCACCGCAAGGATGGCCACCGGTTTCACGGTTCGGGAATGTGACAAGCACGATGACCTTCATCCTCGCCCCTGAGACCACCCTCCCCGCCGACGGGCTGACGGGCACGCTCGTCGCCCGCGTCCAGCGGCCGGGGCTCGGCCCGTCGGTCGCCGCCATCCGCGATGGCGGCGTCTTCGACGTGACGGCGGCCTTCCCGACTACAGCGGACCTCTTCGACCTCGCCGATCCCGCCTCGGCGATCGCCGCCATTCCCGGCGAGCGCATCGGCGACCTGGCGGCCATCCTCGCCAACAGCGTCGAAACAGCGCGCGATCCCGCGAAGCCCTACCTGCTCTCCCCCATCGACGTGCAGGCGGTAAAGGCGGCAGGCGTCACCTTCGCCATTTCAATGGTTGAGCGGGTCATCGAGGAACAGGCCAAGGGCGATCCCGCCCGCGCCTCGGCGATCCGCGCCGAGATCGGCGACGTCATCGGCGGAGAGCTCAAGGGCCTCAAACCCGGTTCGCCGGAGGCGGCAGCGCTGAAGAAGCACCTGCAACAACGCGGGCTCTGGTCGCAATATCTCGAGGTCGGTATCGGCCCGGATGCGGAGGTCTTCACCAAGGCCCCGGTTCTCTCGTCCGTCGGCACCGGCGCGGATGTCGGCATCCACCCGATCTCGACCTGGAACAATCCCGAGCCTGAAGTCGTGCTCGTCATCTCCTCGGCCGGCCGCATCGTCGGCGCAACGCTCGGCAATGACGTCAACCTGCGCGATGTCGAGGGCCGCTCCGCCCTGCTGCTCGGCAAGGCCAAGGACAACAACGCCTCCGCCGCGCTCGGCCCCTTCGTGCGCCTGTTCGATGCGAGCTTCGGCATCGGTCATGTCCGCCGCATGAAGGTGCAGCTGAAAGTGACGGGTGAGGACGGCTTCGTCATGGACGGCCGCAGCGACATGGCCGCGATCTCCCGCGACGTCGAGGATCTCGCGAAACAGGCCATCGGCCCGCACCACCAGTATCCGGACGGGCTCGTGCTCTATTGCGGCACGCTGTTCGCGCCGATCCAGGACCGCGACGCGCCGGGACAGGGCTTCACGCACAGGCGAGGCGATGTCGTCACCATCGCCAGCGACGAACTCGGAGCGCTCACCAACCGCGTGCGCCTGTCGACCGAATGCGCCCCCTGGACGTCAGGCATCCGCGCACTGATGGCGAGCATCGCCGCACGCCGGGCATGACCGGCCTCGCCGCGCCGGACGGCCTGATCGGTCGCGACGGCGAGGTATCGCTGGTGCTGAGCGGCATGCATCCGGCCGACGAGGCCAGGGGCTGGTTCCCCTATTACACTTTCGCGATCGCGGCGGACGGCGAGCCGGCTGGCGCCATCCGCCTGCGGGTCGGCGACGGACCCGACCTCGTGCTCTATGGCGGCCATGTCGGCTACGAGGTTCTACCGGCCTTCCGCGGCCGGCACTATGCGGAACGCGCCTGCCGCCTCCTGTTCCCGCTGATGCGGGCCAACGGTCAGCGCGAGGTCTGGATCACCTGCAACCCCGACAATGCCGCCTCGCGGCGCACCTGCGAGCGGCTTGGCGCGCGGTTCGAGGAGATCGTGGCCCTGCCGCGCGACAGCGACATGTACCAGCGCGGCGAACGCGAGAAGTGCCGATACCGGCTGCTGGTGCCGCCGATGCCTCCGGACGGCGGCGCCTGACCTCGGCCGTACGGTTGTGATCAGCCCGTCACCGACCACGTCTAGCCTCCGTCCCGTCCCAACAGGAGGCAGCAATGACCATGAATCCCGGTGACGTCGTAATGCTCAAGTCCGGCGGCCAGCCGCTGACGGTTGCGTCGGTTTCCGCCGAAGAGGCCGTGTGCCTCTGGATCGGCGAGGAAGGCGATCTGTTCCGTGAGGCGATCCCGCTCGTCGCGCTCGCGCCCATCGATATGGACGACGACGGCGGCGACGAAGACGAAGAAGACGAGGATGAGGACGAAGACGCCGAAGGCGTTGTCGACGAGGACGAGGACGAAACCCGCCGGGAGCACGAGCCCGCCTGAGGCTCAGTCGGCGGATGGCAGGCGGCGCATCGTGAACTCGATGCGCCCGTCATCCAGTTCCTGCCAGAACTCGACCTCGGTCATGTAGGCCGCCCGGGGAAACCGCACGAGGATTTCGCGCGCTTTGGCCCGGGCATCCTCGCGGGGGAGCACGTAGGTCTCGCGCATCCAGCCGTCGGACATCGGAGTGGACGTCGACGAACTCCGCCTGAAGGCATCGAACGGCCTGTTTCGATCGGACCGCATGCGTCACCTGCCAGCGAGGTTACGCGGCCGCCGCCTGACCCTTGCCACCTTCCCTGACCTTCGGCGTCTGACGCTTGGGTCCGAAAAGCTGCTCCTGCTCGGCTGCGGTCGACATCATGAACGGATAGCGATCATAGACCCGCTGGCGCAGTTCTGGAAAGGACACGCCCATCAGGTTGATCGGGTCCTTGAGGTTCGGATAGGCGCGCGGTTCGCCGATCGGTTCCATGAACAAAAGCCGGCGATAGAAGGCGCGGTGCTCGGTGCGCACGGTGGCGAGCGCATAGTCGGCATCCCCGTGTTCGGACGCCAGCATGCCGAGGCGCACCGTGGCATAGGCGAGGCCCGGATTCTGCCGCGAGCATTCGTAGTCGACCACGAAACGGGTCGGATCGACGATCACCTCGCCGCGCTCGATGCGGGGTCCGAGGATATCGGGGAAGATCGCCAGGGCCGGCGCGATCGGCTGCTCGGCGGTCGCGACATGAACCCGGATGGAACTGACCAGTTGCCCGTCGAGATGCAGGCCGAAGATCCAGACATTCGGCGCTGCGTCGAAGTCGTCGCTGAACCGGCCGCTCTCGTCCGGCTGGATGGCACCTTCGCGCAGGTAGCATTGATACCTGAGGCGATAGATCGCTTCCTTGTCGGCGTCCGTTTCCGCGCGCCGGTATTCGATCCGGGAAATGAGGTCGGTTACATTCTGCGCAAATATACTGGCGGCGTTAACCGTATTCATCTGAATGGCCCCACGTGAAGCGCCGCCGTCCGCCTTGCAACGTGGGTCAATTGTTCATCAAATTTTAACTGCTGGAAAGCGTCTGGTTAAAACATCGTTAACGCGATCGCAGAAAGCCTGTCAGAGCCTCTGCTCTTTCTCATGATACCTCCATCGCGCAGCAGGGAATTACTTCGCTGCATCGCGCCAAGGTTGCATAGGTTGAGACAAGCTATCATACATGATTTTACAGATACACCCCGCCTTTGCCGGCAATGGCTGAATTCCGGGTATCCTGGGAGCGGCACACACGACTTGAGATATTGTCGTGAAAATATGCACGCATAGCGAGCGGAACGCGCTCCGGCGAATGTTCCTCGATCAGCAAGGCCAGCGCAGGCGCAGGAGTTCGCGGGCGCCGAAGACCCATCCGCCCCGGTGAAATACCTATGTCCTTACGGCATGTCGCGCGAGATGGCCTCAGGCGGCGCTGGCGAGCAGTTCCTTGGCCGGGCGGCCCATCATCAGCCGAACCTGATCGGCGGGAATGGCGGGGCTCAGGATGAAGCCCTGGATCTCGCTCACCACGCCCGGCGCGTCGATGATCCTGAGCTGCTCGTGCGTCTCGACACCTTCGACAACCACGGAGAGCCCCAGTTCCGAGCCGAGCCGCGTGACGCCGCGCAGCAGCTTCGCGGATTTCTTGTCCGTCTCGATGTTGCGGACGAACGACCGGTCGATCTTGACCTTGTGCAGCGGAAACTTGTGCAGGTAGCTGAGGCTCGAATAGCCGGTGCCGAAATCGTCCAGCGCGATGCGCACGCCCATCTCGCGCAGCCCCTGCAGGACACCGAGAATCGCAGCCGAATCCTGCAGCAGCAGTGTCTCGGTGATCTCCAGTTCGAGCCGGTCGGGCGCCAGCCCGGTCGCCGCCAGCGTCTCACCGACGAGGGCGACAATGTCCTCGCGCTCGAACTGGACCGACGACAAATTGACCGCGACGCGCACGTCGTTCGGCCAGGCGGCGCAGGCATGGCAGGCCTTGCGCAGCACCTGACGGCCGATCTCGATGATCAGGCCGGTCTCCTCGGCGATCGGGATGAACTCGCCCGGCGAGATCATGCCGCGCGTCGCGTGCGGCCAGCGCACCAGGGCTTCGCAGGTGGTGATCTCGAGGGTCTTCAGGTTGAGCAGCGGCTGGAAATAGACCGCGAGCTCGTCGTTCTGGATGGCCTTGCGCAGGTCGAGCTCGGTCGCCCGGCGCGCCTGCGCCTTGCGGTCCATCTCTTCCTCGTAGAAGTGCAGGATGCCCCTGCCCCCGTCCTTCGCCCGCTTCAGCGCCATGTCCGCGCTCTTGAGCAGCTGGTCGGGATCGCGGCCGTCGCGCGGAGCAAGCGCGATGCCGACCGACGCACCGCAGGCGACTCCCTTGCCGTCGATCTGGGTGATCTCCGAGACCGCCCCGATGACCCGATCCGCCAGCATGGTCACGTCGTTGACCGTCCGCGCGCCGTTCTGCAGCACCACGAATTCGTCGGCGCCGAATCGCGCCACCACGTCGTTCTCGCCGACGACGAAGCGCAGGCGGTCGGCGACCTCGACCAGCAGGGAATCGCCGACCGCGTGTCCGAGCGTGTCGTTGATCTGCTGGAAATTGTCGAGGTCGACGAAATGCACCGCCAGGAATTCATCGGCATCGGCAATGGCCAATGCAGCGTCGAGACGCTCCTGGAACAGCGAGCGGTTCGGCAGGCCCGTCAGCGCATCGTGCCGGGCCATATAGGCGATCCGCGCCTCCGTGCGACGCTTCTCGGTGATGTCCTCGATGACGATGACCAGACCACCGGACGACATCGGCTGGAAGGTCAGTTCGACATTGCGCTCGTTGGCGGTCAGTTCGATCTGCTCGGCGGCGAGATCGTCGCTGCGCCGCGTGACGCCATCCATGACCCGCGCGGCATCGCGTTCGCTGACGACGCCAAGCTCGACATAGGCGGCGAGGATCGCCTGCGCACGCGCGCCCGAGCGCACGGAATCCGGATCGCACGGCAGGATGTCCGCCCAGCGGTTGTTGAGGACCAGCAGGCGGCCGTCGGCGTCGAACATGGCGAGGCCATGCGGCATGTTGTTGAGCGCCGTGTCGAAGCGCGTCGCCAGCAGCGAGACGTCGCGCTGGGCAACCACCGCGTTCAGCAGGATATCGCGCAGGCGCGTCGCGATCTTCCGGACGCTGCCGAAGAACGGCAGGGCGAAGAAGGCGAGGATGATGTAGTCCGGCACACCGGTCAGGAACATGCCGGTGACCAGCGGCACGCACATCAGAAGGATCTGATTGTCGACGAACCGGGCATTGGCGAAATTCCGGCCCATGATGCCGACCATGTAGGACAGCGCCACCGACACGCAGAACAGATGCGCCGCCATGCTGTCCGTCAGCCGGAAGGTCGCGAAGCACCACAACCCAATGGTGAAGACGAACAGATTCGCGCCGAGCGTGTATTCGCGCTCCCAACCGCGTGCTTCGTCATAGGTGTCGAGGCTGCTGCGGACCGTCTTGTAGCGCACCATGCGCGCGCCCCGGACGGCTCCGACCAGCACGATGACGACCGGAAATGCCCAGAGTATCGGATTTCCCGTCAGATAGGCCGCATAGAGCATGCCGGCGAGCGCGGCTGCCAGCCCGGAGAAAAACGAGCGCAGATCCTCGTACAGCGCATCGACCATCGAAACGTAGATTTCGAAGGGCAATTCACGCTGCGACGTGTCCATGGTCTCGTTCTGGATACGCATCATACTCGCAAAAGACCATTGTCGATCGGCTGGGCAGCCGGACCCACACACGCAATCAAGCAAAAAAAACTTGCCCAGCAATTAATTGCACAAAGATGGTTGCAGACAACCGTGCGTGATCAGAAACCCTGCAATGCGATTCAAAGCCCTGCCGAACTCAAGTAAAGATCAATCAGTTCTTGCCGCACCGAGGCGCCGGCCGGAAAGCCGGCATCGATCCAGGCCTGCCTGATCCAGGCGAGCGCCGCACCGATTTCCGGCCCCTCCCGCAGCCCGGCCCGCATCAGGTCCTCGCCGCTGATCGGCAGCGACGGCGCCTGCCAGCGCTTCGGTAGAGACACCAGCGCGTGCCATTCGGGCACATCGACGGGCGCGGCCGAGCGCGCGAACGCCACCAGCGCCCGGTCGGTGAAGGCGCGCGGCCCGGCGCGGAACAAAGCGACTTTGGCGGCGGCCTCCCCGCCGTCGGGGCCAAGGCCGTGCCACCCCGCGCCGATGGCGTCGAGCCGGCGATATTCCTCGTTGGAGAGCGCAAGGCGCTCCCGAAGCCTGTCGGCATCCTCGCGCACCAGTACCGCAAGAGCACCGAGATGGCGCGCCGCGAGGGGCGCGACGCCGGCCTCCGCCTCGATCGCGGCCAGCCGCTCCAGGACCGGCACGTTCGGCACGCCGCCAAGCAGCCGGTGCAGCAGGCCGACATCCGCCATGACCTGAAGCACAGCGGGCGCGCGCGAGGCGCCGAGAATCTTCAGAAGCTCCGCGCGCACGCGCTCGCGCGAAAGGTCCAGAAGCCCCTCCCTCTCGACGATGCAGGCGGCAAGGCCCTCGGCATCGGGGGCGCTCCGGCCGAATTCGGCGTGGAAACGAAAGAACCGGAGGATGCGCAGCCGGTCCTCGCGTATGCGCGCGCGAGGTTCGCCGATGAAGCGCACGCGGCCGGCTTCGAGGTCGGCACGGCCGCCGAAATAGTCGTGAACCTCGCCGTCGCGGCCGAGGCTCATGGCGTTGATGGTGAAATCGCGCCGCGCGGCGTCCTCGCGCCAGTCCCGCCCGAACCGGACGACGGCGTGACGGCCATCGGTCTCGACATCCTGCCGGAGCGTGGTGACCTCGTAACCGACGCCCTCCGCGACCACGGTGATGGTGCCATGGTCGATGCCCGTCGGCACAGCCTTGAGGCCCAATCCGGCAGCAGCAGCCGAAACAGCCTCCGGCAAGGCCGTCGTCGCGATATCGATATCGCCGGAGGGCCTGCCGGCCAGCCAGTTGCGCACCGCGCCGCCGATGGGACGCGCCTCCTCGCCGACCGCGGCCAGGGCATCGATGAGCGTTCGCGCCGGCCCCTCGCGAAACCAGTCGGGCAGATCGCGAGCGTCCGTCATCGCGAAGGTGGGGCTGGTGAGGATTGGGCCGGCGACGGCGCGGCCGGCGGCGACCGGCGCTCCATCTGCGCCGGGTAATAGATGCCGTTCTCGACCCGGGCTGGCCGGTAGACGACGTTCGGATCGCGCACCTGATAGGCGAGATGGTAGAGAAAATAGCCGCCGCCGAGCACGATGCCGAACAGGCCGAGCCAGATGACCGGCTGCCGGTCCCAGTGCTCCTTCAGGAACGGGCTCCGTTCCTTCAGGTGCAGCCAGAGAAAATAGAGCACGAAGGGCAGGACGAAGAGCAGCAGGTTGATGGCGATCCGCATCAGGCTGCCCCGCTCGTCTCCTGGTCGGCGAGCCGTTCCCAGAGGTTGCGGAGGATTCCGGCCGTGACGCCCCAGATGTAGCGGTCGCCGTAGGGCATGGCGTAGAAGTGCCGCACCTGCCCCTGCCACTCCCGCGACTGGCGCTGGTGGTTCTTCGGGTCCATCAGGAAGGCCAGCGGCACCTCGAAGGCATCGACTACCTCGCGCGGGTTGATGGTGAGCTCGAAAGGCGGCGCCACCAGCCCGATGACCGGCGTGATCAGATAGCCGGTCCGCGACAGGAACGGCGGCATATAGGCCAGCGGCCGGACATGGCGGCGGTCGAGCCCGATTTCCTCCTCCGCCTCCCTGAGGGCGGCATCCAGCGGCGTCGCGTCACCCGGATCGATCTTGCCGCCGGGAAAGGCGATCTGGCCGGAATGATCGGGAAGATCGCCGGAGCGCTGCGTCAGCAGGATGGTCGGCTCGGGCCGCGACACGACCGGGATCAGTACGGCGGCCGGCCGGGCGGGCTGGCCCTCGTTGATCGTGTGGTCCCCCGCATCCGGACGCGGATAGCCGAGGCCGCGGAACAGCTCCTGCGGTTCCCGCGGGACATCGAGCGACAGCCGCTCGGTCACGGCGGCCGTGAACTGCTCCGGCGAGACTGGAATCACATCAACCCCTCAAGTTCGTCGGCGCGGACCATGGGGTAGAAGGTCCCCGAAGCATAGACCCCGAACCAGTCGATGCCCTCCACCGGGACCACCTCGCCGATATCCGCGAGATCGTGCAGAAGCGCGCGGGAAACCCGCGCCCAGAGGTCGCGGCGGACATGGACATAGGGCTTCACGCCGTCCGTGCCTGCCTCCTTCTCGAACCGCAGGGCATGGTCCGGACCGACCTCGATCCATTCCTCGACCTGCGTTCCGAATGAGAGCCTGCGCTCCCGCCCCTCGCCCTCGACGCGCAGTTCGACCGCCGCGAAAGGCGCGTCATCCACCACGATGCCGATTTTCTCGACCGGCGTGACCAAAAAATAGCGGCCGTCCTCGCGCTTCAGCACGGAGGAGAACAGCTTGACCAGCGGCAGGCGGCCGATCGGCGTCTTCATGTAGAACCAGGTGCCGTCCGCCGCGATGCGGATGTCGAGGTCGCCGCAATAGGGCGGGTTCCAGAGGTGCACGGGCGCGGCCCCCCTGAACTTCTTCACCTCCTTGGCGAGCCCGTCCAGCCCGCCTGCCACTGGTGGTTCCACAGCCACGCCTGACAGCCTCACGTTTGAGTGAACCGGGGTCCCGCGACCATAGTTTGGCCGCTTGTGACCTGTGACAAACGTAAGAGCCGGCTATCCCGGCCGCAATGCATGAGCCATGATGCAGTGCAGCTACGTTCAGCCTCGAAGGAAACGAACATGACCGCCGAGACCGCCGAACGGATGGAAGACGCCATCATCAAGGCGGCCGAGACGACGGCCGCACAGGCACGGACCGCGCGCGCCAACATCTCCGCCGTCATTTTCGGCCAGCAGGACGTGATCGACCACGCGCTGATCACCGTTCTGTCCGGCGGCCATGCCCTGCTGGTCGGCCTGCCGGGCCTCGCCAAGACCAAGCTCGTCGAGACCATGGGCGTGGTGCTCGGCATGGACGCTCGGCGCATCCAGTTCACCCCCGACCTGATGCCCTCCGACATTCTCGGTTCCGAGGTGCTGGAGGAAAGCGCCACGGGCCAGCGGGCGTTCCGGTTCGTCAAGGGCCCGGTCTTCACGCAGCTGCTGATGGCCGACGAGATCAACCGCGCCTCGCCGCGCACCCAGTCGGCGCTGCTGCAGGCCATGCAGGAGCACCACGTCACGGTCGCCGGCGAGACCCACGAGCTGCCCAAGCCGTTCCACGTTCTGGCGACGCAGAACCCGCTGGAACAGGAGGGCACCTACCCCCTGCCGGAGGCGCAGCTCGACCGCTTCCTGATGCAGGTCGATGTCGGCTATCCCGACCTTGAGGCCGAGCGACGCATCCTGTTCGACACGACCGGTGCGCAGGAGGCAAAGCCCAGGCAGGCGCTGACCGCCGATGACCTGATGGCGGCGCAGCGGCTCATCCGCCGTCTGCCGGTGGGTGATTCCGTCGTCGACGCCATCCTGACCCTCGTGCGCTCGGCCCGCCCCGGCGCCGCCAAGGGCGAGCTGGCGCAGGCCATCGCCTGGGGTCCCGGCCCGCGCGCCTCGCAGGCGCTGATGCTGGCCGTGCGCGCCCGCGCGCTGATCGACGGCCGTCTCGCCCCGTCCGTCGACGACGTTCTGGCACTCGCCGAACCCGTGCTGAAACACCGCATGGCCCTGTCCTTCGCCGCGCGGGCCGACGGCCTGACGGTCGAGAACGCGATCGCCACGCTGGTCAAGCCGATCGGGTGAGCTGACATGTTCGGCCTCGCCCAGCCCGAGAATCGCGAGGACCATGCCCGCCGCCTGACCCGCGATGGCGAGATGCTGGCGGCCGCGCTGCCGCGCCTCGTCCTCGAAGCCCGGCGCGTGTCGTCCACGGTGGTCCACGGCCTGCACGGCCGCCGGCGCGCCGGCACGGGTGAGAATTTCTGGCAGTTCCGCCGTTTCGTCGATGGCGAGCCGGCGGCCCGCGTCGACTGGCGGCGGTCGGCGCGCGACCAGCACCTCTATGTGCGCGAGCAGGAATGGGAGGCGGCCCATACGGTCTGGATCTGGCCGGACTGCTCGCCCTCGATGCAATTCGTCTCGCCGCTCGCCTGGGAAACCAAGCGCGACCGCTGCGTCGTCATCGCCTTCGCGCTCGCCGACATCATGGTGCGTGGCGGCGAACGGGTCGGCATTCCCGGCCTGATGCGGCCGACCGCGAGCCGCGCCATCATCGATCGCATGGCCGATGCGCTGATCGCCAATGCCGGCAAGGCAGGCCAGAACCTGCCGCCCAAGGCGCCGGTCTCGCGGCTGTCGGAGGTGGTGATCCTGTCCGACTGCCTCGTGCCCATCGCCGAGTTCGCCGACGAGGTGCGTAGTCTCGCCTCGTTCGGCTCGCGCGGCCACGTCCTCCAGATCAACGATCCGATCGAGGAGACCTTCCCCTACAAGGGACGGGTCGAGTTCGAGGAAATGGAGGAGAAGCTGACCATCACGGCCGGCCGCGCCGAGACCTGGCGCGACGACTATGTGGCGCGCCTTGCCGCGCACCGCGCGGAGCTGCGCCGCGAATGCGACCAGCGCGGCTGGAGCTTCGGCATCCACCGCACGGACATGCCGCCGGCCTCGGCGATCCTCGCGCTGCACCAGCGCATGGGGCCGGGCTCGCGCGACCTCGGCATGGCGGGAGGGCGACGCTGATGCTGGGCCTGCCGCTGGTCTTCGCCTCGCCGCTCGTCCTGTTCGCGCTGGCCGCCCTGCCGGCGCTCTGGTGGCTGCTGCGCCTCGTGCCGCCGCGCCCGCGCCGCGTGCAGTTTCCGCCGACCAGAATCCTGATCGACATCGCGCCGAAGGAAGAGACGCCGGCGAGCAGCCCGTGGTGGCTGACGCTGCTGCGGCTCCTGCTGGCGGCCATCGTTATCCTCGCCATGGCCGGCCCCTTGTGGAACCCGCCCGCCACGACCACCCGGTCGCAGGGGCCGGTGCTGATTCTCATGGACGATGGCTGGGCATCCGCCGCCGCGTTCGAGCAGCGCCTGCGCGTCGCCAACCAGATCGTCGCCTCGGCGGAGAGCGCGGGAAGGCCGGTATCGCTGACCTCGACGGCGCGTCCGGTGATCGACATCGGGCTTGAGACCCCGGGATCGGTGCGCGAGCGGCTGCGCTCGCTCGAGCCGCTGCCCCATACGCCCGACCGGGCCGGCATCCTCCCCGCCCTGACCCGGTTCCTCGGCGCGCAGCCGCAGGCGGAGATCGTCTGGCTCACCGACGGCATCGACACGGGAGCGTCGGCTGCCTTCGTCGAGGAATTGCGGCGGATCGCCGGCAACCACGCGCTGACGGTCTATGACGGCGGCACGCCGGCCCAGATCGCACTGACCGACGCGACCAATACGGCCGGCGGCTTCTCGGCCAAGGTGATCCGCGCCGATGCCGGACCCGCGCAGGCGGGCCGTGTGCGCGCGCTTGACACGCGTGGCCTGCCGCTCGGCGAGGCGACCTATGCCTTCGAGCCCGGCGCGACCGAGGCCGACGTGCGCTTCGACCTGCCCGTGGAGATCCGCAACGAGATCACCCGCCTCGACATCGTCTCGGAACGCTCGGCCGGCGCGGTCCAGCTCATCGACGCCCGCTGGGCGCGGCGCACCATCGGCGTCGTCTCCGGCGGCACCGCCGACACCGCGCAGCCGCTACTCTCCCCGACCTACTATCTGGGACGGGCTCTGGAACCCTTCGCGGATATCCGCACGGTGGAGGGCGCCTCGCCCTCCGAGGCGGTGGTGCGCTTCGTCGAGAGCCGCGTGCCGATGATCATCCTGACCGATGTCGGCACGGTCACGCCCACCGCGCGCGACGCGCTGAACCGGTTCATCGATGGCGGCGGCATCCTGCTGCGCTTCGCCGGCACGCGCCTCGCGGGCGCGCAGAACGACGACCTCGTCCCGGTGAAGCTGCGGCGCGGCGGCCGCCAGCTCGGCGGTGCGCTGTCGTGGGAAACGCCGCAGGCGCTCAGCCCCTTCGGCCGCGAGAGCCCCTTCGCGGATATCGCCGTTCCCGCCGATGTGCGCGTTCGCCGGCAGGTGCTGGCCGAGCCCGACGGCCTGCTCGCCGACAAGACCTGGGCGCAGCTCGCCGACGGCACGCCGCTGGTGACCGCCGAGAAGCGCGGACAGGGCCTCCTGATCCTGTTCCACATCACCGCCGATACCGCCTGGTCCGACCTGCCGCTGTCCGGCGCCTTTGTCGACATGCTGAAGCGTGTCGCGGGTCTTTCCGCTGCCGGCAAGCCCGCCGCCGAGGGGCTTGCGGCCATTCCCGGCCAGCCGCGCGCCAGCGAGCGCGTGCCGCCGACCCGCGTCCTCGACGGTTTCGGCGCCTTCATCCGCCCGCCGGCCACCGCCAAGCCGATCCCCGCCGACCGGCGCGAGCCCGCGACCTTCGACTTCCCGCCGGGTTTCTACGGGCCCCAGGAAGGCACGGTCGCCGTCAACGTCCTCGGGCAGGACGAAAGGCTGAAGCCGCTGGATCTCAGCCGCCTGAATGCCACGATCGAACGGTATCGTGTTGGCGAACCCGTCGATCTGAGGTCGCCATTGCTGATTGCCGCCCTTCTGCTGCTGCTTCTCGACGGGATCGCGGTCTTCGCCATCGCCGGCGGACTGGCGCGCCTCATGGGCTCGCGCGGCATGCGCACCGCCGCCGTCGCGGCTCTGGCCATCCTCGCGGGCGGCGCGTTGCACCCGGCCGAGGCGCAGACCCGGCGCAATCAGGAACGCCCGCCCATCTCGACCGGCAATGTCGCCGACGATGCCGCCGCGCGCGCCACGCAGGCGACCCGGCTCGCCTATGTCGTCACCGGCTCGCGCGAGGTGGACGAGGTCAGCCGGGCCGGCATGGAAGGTTTGAGCCGCTTCCTGTCGGCACGCACCGCGCTGGAGCCCTCCGCGCCCCAAGCGGTGGACATCGCCAGCGACGAGCTCGCCTTCTTCCCGCTACTGTACTGGCCGATCGTGGCCGGCGCGCAGGAGCCCTCACCGCAGGCCCTGCTGAAGCTCGACGCCTACATGAAACAGGGCGGCATGGTGATCTTCGACACCCGCGACGCCCTGACGGCGCGGCCCGGGCAGACCAGCCCCGCCCAGGCGACGCTGCGCCGCATTCTCGCCGGCCTCGATATCCCCGAGCTCGAGGCCGTGCCGCGCGATCACGTGCTCGCCCGCGCCTTCTTCATCCTGCGCGAGTTTCCGGGCCGCTACAGCGAGGGCACGACCTGGGTCGAGGCCATTCCACCCGCCACCGAGGACGAGGCGGCGCGGCCGGCCCGCGCCTCGGATTCGGTGTCGCCGATCATCATCTCGTCGAACGACCTCGCTTCCGCCTGGGCCATCGACCGGCAGGGCAATCCGCTGCTGCCGGTGCAGGGCGAGGCACGCCAGCGCGAGCTGGCCTTCCGGTTCGGCGTCAACATCGTGATGTATGCGCTGACCGGCAACTACAAGACCGATCAGGTCCACGTCCCCGCTTTGCTTGAACGGCTGGGGAACTGAGCGATGAATTTCGGCATCGTCTGGTCCCCCATCCTGCCGATCTGGGCGCTGGCCGCCGCCGCGCTGGCGGTGGTCGTCGTCGCCGCCCTGCTGCTGGTTTCCCGCTCGCGCGGGGCGTGGTGGCGCATCGGCGCCATGGCGCTCGGCCTGCTGGCGCTCGCAAACCCCGTCTTCACGCAGGAGGACCGCGACCCGCTGCGCACCGTCGTCGCCGTGGTGCTGGACCGCTCGGCGAGCCAGTCATTGGCCGACCGCGCCCGCATCACCGACGAAGCCAAGGCCGCCATCGAGCGCAATTTCGCGCGCTCGCCGGGTTTCGAGGTGCGTTGGGTCGATGCCGGGGCATCCGACGGGCAGAGCGACGGCACGCACCTGTTCGAAGCGCTGCGCTCGGCCCTCTCCGACGTTCCCGCCGAGCGGATCGGCGGGGCGATCCTCGTCACTGACGGGCAGGTCCACGACGTCCCCGCGCAGGCCGCGGCCATCGGCTTTCAGGCACCCGTCCATGCGCTGATCACCGGCCGCTCCACCGATCGCGACCGCCGCGTGGTGCTGACCCAGACGCCGCGCTTCGGCATCGTCCAGCAGAGCCAGACCATCGGCTTCCGCATCGAGGACAACGGCACCGGCGGCGCTGCCGCGCAGGCT
Source organism: Phreatobacter sp. (assembly GCF_016793595.1). Lineage (GTDB taxonomy): Bacteria > Pseudomonadota > Alphaproteobacteria > Rhizobiales > Phreatobacteraceae > Phreatobacter. The sequence goes on along the minus strand of NZ_JAEULY010000002.1, from coordinate 307,812 downwards.
TCCGTCTCGATCCGCCGCGACGGCGAGATCATCGAACGGCGTACCGTGACGACTGGCGCGACCACCAATGTCTCGGTCCAGATCACCCATGCCGGCGCGAACATCATCGAGATCGAGGTCGACGGGCTCGACGGCGAGCTGACCCCCATCAACAATCGCGCCGTGGTCATCATCGACGGCATCCGCGAGAAATTGCGCGTGCTTCTGGTCTCGGGCGAGCCCCATGCCGGCGAGCGCACATGGCGCAACCTCCTCAAGTCCGATGCCGGCGTCGACCTCGTCCACTTCACCATCCTCAGGCCGCCGGAGAAGCAGGACGGCACGCCGATCAACGAACTGTCGCTGATCGCCTTCCCGACGCGCGAGCTGTTCCAGATCAAGATCCGCGAATTCGACCTGATCATCTTCGACCGCTATGCCCAGCAGGGCGTGCTGCCGCTGATCTATTTCGAGAACATCGCCCGCTATGTCCGCGGCGGCGGCGCACTGCTGATCGCAGCCGGGCCGGAACACGCGACCTCCGCCTCGATCAACGACACGCCGCTGGAGTCGATCCTCCCGGCCGCGCCGACCGGCGACGTCATCGAGCGGCCGTTCCACGCCCGCGTTTCCGATCAGGGCCGCCGCCACCCGGTGACGCGCGCCTTGCCCGGCATGACGCAGGAGGGCAATCCGAACTGGAGCCGCTGGTTCCGCCTGATCGAAAGCCGCCAGCCGGCGCCGGGGGCCGCCACCGTCATGGACGGCCCGGACCAGCGTCCCCTGCTGCTGCTGTCGCGGCAGGGCGAGGGGCGCGTCGCGCTGCTGCTCTCCGACCATATCTGGCTCTGGGCGCGCGGCTACGAGGGCGGCGGACCGCATCTGGAACTGCTGCGGCGCCTCTCCCACTGGCTGATGAAGGAGCCGGAGCTGGAGGAGGAGAGCCTGCGCCTCGCCGTGCGCGGCCGCCAGCTCGCCGTCGAACTGCAGACCATGGCCGAGCGGCCGGAAACCGTCACGCTGACCCGGCCCTCGGGCGCCAGCGAGCCGGTGACGCTTCAGGAGGCCGAGCCCGGCCTCTGGCGCGGCCAGGTCGATGTGACCGAACTCGGCCTGTGGCGCGCGCAGGCCGGCCGCCTGACGCGCCTGATCAATGTCGGCCCGCCGAACCCGCGCGAGTTCACCGACGTAACCTCGACACTGCGATTGCTGGAACCGCTGGTCCGCGCCACCGGCGGCGGTCTCTGGCGCATCTCGGAAAACGGCAGCCTGTCGATCCCGCGCATCGTGCCGACGCGTTCGGCGACGTCGCTGCGCGGCGAGGACTGGATGGGCATCCGCCAGCGCGACGCCTCGGTGATCCGTGGCATCGGCATCCTGCCGGCCTTCGCCGGCATTCTGGGACTGGTGCTGCTGCTGGGTGCGGTGACCGCGGTCTGGGCGCGCGAGGGGCGCTGAACCGCCTGTCAGTATCGGCGATAATGGCGCCGATAGTACCGACGACGACGCCAGTATCGCCTCCGCCGCCAATATCGCCGACGTGGTCGCCCGAAAATCTGGCGATTGGCCCGGTGGATGCCGTCGGTGAGCCACGAGGCTTCCGCTGTCGCACTGGCGGCGAGGCCTCCAGCAAGGACAGGCGCTGCAAGAAGCAGCCTCACCAGATTCCGACGATCCATCGCTGTCCCTCCCCGGCTGGCGCGCGGCATCGGCGATCCGCAAACGCGGATCACCGGTCAATCGCGCAACAGACAAACGCGGAGGGAAGGAAAAGGTTGCTCGGCGGCGACCGGTACCTCCCGCCCTGCGGGAAGCCGGCGGTCGGCAATCAGCCCCGGCGGCGGCCGAAGACCTGGCGGCGGACGCGGCGGGCACCCCGGCCGACGCTGCGCCCGGCGCGGGTTACGCCGCGATTGAGGCTACGGCCGGCCCTGTTCACACCGCGCCCGGTGCGGCGAACGCCATCCGACAGCCAGGACGCCTCGGCGCTGGTCGCGCTTGCGGCCGTGACGGCTGCAACGACCGGCAGGCCGAACAGGGCTTTGAGAAGGTCACGGCGCAGCATGGGATTCCTCCTTGGACCGGGGGAGCTGGACAGTGCGCCGACCGAAACGATTCTCCAAGTCGGCCGGCGCAAGGCGCTTCAGGCGGCCTGCGTGCCGCGCACCGGTCCCGACACGCCCTCGAACGCACCATCGGCCAGTTCGCAGAGCAGCAGCCGTGCCGGATCGACCGGCCCCGGCAAGGTCAGCTTGCCGGGCGGCACGACGCTGAAGCCGAAACGCTGGTAGTAGGGCGCGTCGCCGACGAGGATCACGCGGCTGTGCCCTTTCGTCCTCGCCGTCTCCAGCGACCGGCGCATCAGCGCGCCGCCGATGCCGCGACTCTGGAAGGCGGGGTCGATGGTGATGGGGCCGAGCAGGATGGCGGCGAAACCGGCGCCGATCTCCACCGGCGACAGGCGGATCGAGCCAACCAGCAGCGTGCCGACCCGGGCCGTGAAGCAGAGGTCGGCAAAGGGCGGAACGTTCTCGCGCAGACGAAAGGCGGTGCGGGCGAAACGGCCGGGGCCGAAGGCGCGCTCGTGCAGGCGCTCGATGGCGGCGTGATCGGACGGGGCCTCGGGATGGAGGTCGAGCGTGAGGTCGGGCATGGCTCTCAAGGGCTCAGCAGAAGGGCGAACGGAAACGGCGGCTTGCGGCAATCACGCCGGCCGTCGTCGTCGCTGCACCCTGAGACGCCTCAAACCCGTCATGCAGCGCGCATAGCATGGCGTTCCCGGCCGCGCCATACCGCCCTCGTCGCGCCGCCCGGCGTTTTCGGTTGGCTATCCTTCGGCCTGCGCCGAAGCATCGGCGCGTGGAGTGGTTCAGACTGCACGGCAGGATGAGCGGCCGCCGCCTGTCCGCAGCCTGTCATGACCCGTGAGCCCATGCCGCCCCAGCCGACCGCCGCCCGACCGCGCTTCTTCGGCTGGACCGTGGTCGCCGGCGCCTTTTTCCTCGCCATGTCGGGCTGGGGTCTTGGCTTCTACGGTCCGCCGGTCTTCCTCCACACCATCCATGCGACGCGCGGCTGGCCGATCAGCCTGGTCGCTTCCGCCATCACCGTTCACTATCTCGCGGGCGCGGCGACGGTCGCCAACCTGCCTGCCATATACCGCCGTTTCGGCATTCCCCGCGCCACCAAGGCGGGCGCGGTCGCATTGGTCGCCGGCCTCGTCGGCTGGTCGCTGGCGCAGAGCCCGTGGCAGCTCTTCGTCGCGGCCGCGCTCTCGGGCACCGGCTGGATCACGCTCGGCGCGGCAGCGGTCAACGCCATCGTCTCGCCCTGGTTCGTGCGCACCCGGCCGACCGCGCTCGCCATGGCCTATAACGGCGCCAGCGTCGGCGGCGTGGTGTTCTCGCCGCTCTGGGTCTTCGCCATCGGCGCGCTGGGCTTCCCGGCGGCGGTGGCGGTGATCGGCACGATCGTCGTCGTCCTGCTCTGGGTGCTGTCCGACCGCGTCTTCTCGGCCACGCCCGAGAGCCTCGGGCAGCCCCCGGACGGCGATGCGCCGGGAAGCCCCGTCGTCTCCCTCACCTCGCCGCGCGCCCGGCCCCTGCCCGGCTCGCTGATCTGGCGCGATCCCGCCTTTCTGACCTTGACCCTCGGCACCTCGCTGGCGCTGTTCGCGCAGGTCGGGCTCATCGCCCACATGTTCTCGCTAATGGTGCCGGTCCTTGGCGCGCAATGGGCCGGCATCGCCATGGCGACGGCGACGGTCGCCGCCGTGACCGGACGCTCGCTGGTCGGCTGGCTCATGCCGGCGGACGCCGACCGGCGGCTGGTCGCCTCGATCAGCTATGCGATCCAGATCGGCGGCTGCCTCGCGCTGATGGCCGGCGGCGGCGCGTCGCCCGTGCTGATCTGGATCGGCGTCATCCTGTTTGGCCTCGGCATCGGCAATCTCGTGTCGCTGCCGCCACTCATCGCGCAGGTCGAATTCGTCAAGGAGGACGTGCCTCGCGCCGTGGCGCTGAATGTTGCGGCCGGGCAGGCCTTCTATGCCTTCGCGCCGGCCGCCTACGGGCTCGCCCGCGAATGGACGCCGGCCGGCTGGCAGGCGGGGCCGGGCGACGCCCCGCTCGTCTTCGGTATGACCGCCGTCCTGTTCGGGCTCGCGATCGTGGCCTACCTTGCCGGGCGACGGCGATAAGCCGGCCGCTACCAGATTTCGCTGCGCTCCCGTCCCGCGAACATCTCGTCGATCCGCTCGCGGGTGCCGCGCGTCGTGTCCTCGGGCAGCGCCTCCAGCGCAAAGAAGCCGGCTTCGAGGATCTCGCGCGTCGGCACGAAGGGCGCCGGCTGCCGCCAGTCGTCGATCCGGTAGAGCGCCACGTGGTCGCGACGCGACGCGCGGGAATTGAGGTAGAGGCCGACCAGACGCGGCTCGCCGGCGAGTTCGACATTTGCCTCCTGTTTGAGCTCGTCGGCCAGCGCCGCCCTCATCGTCTGACCCACCTCGACGCCGCCGCCGGGAAAGTGCCAGCCGGGCGTGTAGCTGTGCCGGACCAGCAGCACCCTGCCCGCCTCGTCGATGACGCAACCGCGCACGCCGAGCGTCATTCCACGTGAAAAGCGCCAATAGGCATGTAGAAGCGGCGTGAGGCGCGAACGGCGGTCGGGGCTGAGGAAGATCATGCCGGCTTCGCTTTCATCAATCTCTGGAATGAGACATTGCCGGACCATGAACAAGGGAAATCGTTTTTGCATGGCTGGCCCTGCAGTATCGGCGCTGGCGGGAAAACCGCAACGCGCCTAAATCACTGTCATGCTGCATCGCACAAGCGGGCAGCACCCGAACCCGGAGCGTGTTATGCTCATCTCGCTGATCTCTTCCTTCTTCGCTCGCCGTGGCGCCTTCCGCTGGCAGCCGGCGATCGAGGTCCGCGACAGCGCCACCGCCGTCGCCCTCGGCATCTATTCCCGTCGCTGAGGTCATCCTCCCCTCTGATCGAGGCGACGCATGCCGGGCGTCCTGCGGTACTCCGCAGGCGCCCGTTTCTTTTTGGCGGCCGGGCGGCCTTGTGCCTTCTTTACAATACTTCTAATGTAGCAGCGCCATTGAGGTGCCGCCGTGCTCGCATTCGCCGACCTGTCCGAACAGCAGATCCTTGCCCTCGCCATCACCAACGAGGAGGAGGATGGCCGCATCTACCAGGCTTTCGCGCGCCAGCTGGAGCCGGACTATCCGGCAAGTGCCCGGCTGTTCGTGGCCATGGCGGAAGAGGAGGCCGGCCACCGCTCCCGTCTCTATGGGCTCTATCGCGAGAAGTTCGGCGAGTTCCTGCCGCTGATCCGCCGGCAGGACGTCCGCGGCTTCCTCAAGCGCAAGCCGGTCTGGCTCACCACCAACCTGTCGCTGGACACGATCCGCGCGGAGGCGGAGGCCATGGAGGCCGAGGCGCAGACCTTCTATCGCCGGGCCGCCGAAGGCGCGCGCGACGTCGGCGTCCGTCAGCTGCTCGTCGAACTGGCGGAGGCCGAGGGCCAGCACGAGAGCCTCGCGCAGCGCCTCGGCAAGGAACTGCTGCCCGAGGACGTCAGGAGCGCCGAGGACGCGACCGCCCATCAGCGCTTCGTCCTGACCTATGTGCAGCCGGGCCTTGCCGGCCTGATGGACGGCTCGGTCTCAACGCTCGCCCCGGTCTTCGCCGCCGCCTTCGCGACGCAGGACAACTGGAGCACCTTCCTCGTCGCGCTCGCCGCAGCCGTCGGCGCGGGCATCTCGATGGGTCTGACCGAAGCGCTGTCCGACGACGGCAAGCTGTCGGGGCGCGGCTCGCCCGTGGTCCGCGGCTGGGCCTGCGGCCTGATGACGGCCATCGGCGGCCTCGGCCACGCCCTGCCCTACCTGATCCCCACGACCTGGCCCAACGGCTTCTGGATCGCCACGGGCATCGCCATCGCCATCGTCGCCGTGGAGCTGTGGGCCATCGCCTGGATCCGCTGGAAGTACATGGACACACCCTTCCTCAAGGCGGTGTTCCAGATCGTGGTCGGCGGCACGCTGGTCCTGCTGACCGGCATCCTGTTCGGCAGCGCCTGACGCCCGGCGGCGGCCGGTTTCCCATCCGGGCTGATTTCGACTAGGCAGAACCCATGTTCCGCCTCGCCCATCTCTCCGACCTGCATATCGGCCCGCTGCCGGAGCCTTCGCTGCGCGATCTCCTGAACAAGCGGCTGACCGGCTATCTCAACTGGCGGCGCGGCCGTGGCGAGCATCACAGCATGGCCGTGCTGGACCGCCTGCTCATGGATGTTGCCAAGGCCGCACCCGACCACGTCGCCGTCACGGGCGATCTCATCAATATCGGGCTTGCCGCCGAATTCCCGGCCGCACGCGCGGTGCTGTGGCGCATCGGCGAGCCGGACCGCGTGTCGTTCGTCCCCGGCAACCATGACGCCTATATGCGCCAGACCGTGCCGGAGATCGTGCTGCACTGGCGGCCGTGGTTCCTTGGCGATGGCGTCGATGAGGCCGAGGGCGGCTATGCCTTCCCCTATCTGCGCCGCCGCGGAAAGGTGGCGCTGATCGGCCTCAACAGCGGCGTGCCGACGCCGCCCTTCTCGGCGGCCGGCGCGGTCGGCGCGCGGCAGATCGTGGCGCTGGAGGAACTGCTGCAGGACCTCAAGGCCGAGGGCACGGCGCGAGTCGTCATGATCCACCACCCGCCCTTCGACATCGGCTTCCAGAAGCGACTGAACGACCATGACGAACTGGCGAGGGCGCTGACCCGCCACGGCGCGGAGCTGGTGCTGCACGGCCACACACACAAGGGCACGATGCGACCCCTGAAGGGCCCGGACGGCCCGATCCCCGTGGTCGGCGTGCCCTCCGCCTCGGCGCGGGCGGGCGGCAAGGACGAGCCTGCGGCCTGGAACCTCGTGACCATCGACGGCGAGCCCGGCGACTGGCGAGTGAATGTCGAGCGGAAGACGGTCGCCCAGACCTGACTGCCCGGAAGGAGAGGCGTCCAAAAGAAAAGGCGCGGCTCGATGGCCGCGCCCAGTTTTCTCATCTGACCCGTTGCGGGTCCGCCTCAGGCCCGACGCTTCAGGCGCCGAGATAGGCGCCACGTCGAGAAAGCCCGATGCGGTCCATCTCGGCCTGCTCGCGCGCCTGATCGGCGGCGCGATCGCGGGCGCTCTCGCGCTCGTCGAGGATCTCGACCTTCTTCAGCTCCTCGAAGGCTTCCGCCAGCGCCGCCTTGGCGTCGTCCAGCTGGCCCTTCAGCTCGCCGGCCGAGCCGAGAAGGTTGTCGCGGCGCGTGCGCGCGGCCTTCGCATAGGTCGGATAGGCATAGTGCGCCGGATCGTGAACATTGGCGCGGTTCTGCTCGGTGACGATCTCGCGATCGAGGTCGGCGGCCATGCGCTCGAACTCGGCGATCATCATCTCGATCTGCGCCACCTGTCGGCGCTTCTCATCCACCTGAAATCGCTTCAGGCGGATCAAAGTCTCTCGCGACTTCATCGACTCATACTCCCAGAAGTCCCCGCATTCCGCGCGCCACACACACAGCGCACGGTCGTCCTCGGCGTCCGTCCCAGGGACGCCTTACCCCTTATGAAAGGTGAAGATAGGGCCGCGAGGTTGAGATTCCGTTTCCGGAAAGTACGATGTTTGGTAAACGGACGTTCATAAGTCCTGACGAAACCTGACGAAATCGGCGCAGGTTCAGGCACCGGCTTCCGCCCCGTCGAGGATCGCGGCGAGCTTCCTGTAGCCCTCGCCGATCGACGCCGCCTCCTCCTTGCGCTGACCGAGGAACGCCTCCAGCGCCGGCTGCAGGCGGATCGCCTCATCCACCTCCGCGGACGAGCCCGCTCGGTAGGCCCCGAGCCGGATCAGCTCCTCCATATCGGCATAGGTCGCGAGCGTGCGCTTCGCGCGCTGGATCACCGGCCAGTATTCCGGATCGGCCGAGCGCGGCATGGTTCGCGACACGCTCTTCAGCACGTTGATGGCGGGATAGCGGCCGCGCTCGGCAATGGCGCGCTCCATGACGATGTGGCCGTCGAGAATGCCGCGCACCGCGTCGGCCACCGGCTCGTTATGGTCGTCGCCATCGACCAGCACGGTGAAGATGGCGGTGATCGCGCCCTCGCCCGCGCCCGGGCCGGCGCGCTCCAGCAGGCGAGGCAATTCGGAGAAGACGGTCGGCGTATAGCCTTTTGCCGTCGGCGGCTCGCCGGCCGAGAGGCCGATCTCGCGCTGCGCCATGGCGAAGCGCGTCACGGAATCCATCATCAGCATGACCTGCTGGTCGAGGTCGCGGAAATACTCGGCGATGGAAAGAGTGAGATAGGCCGCCTGCTTGCGCATCAGCGCCGGCTCGTCGGAGGTCGCCACCACCACGACCGAGCGGGCGAGGCCCTCCTCGCCGAGGTCCTCCTGAAGGAATTCCTGCACCTCGCGGCCGCGCTCGCCGATCAGGCCGATCACCGAGACATCTGCCTCGACATTGCGCGCGATCATCGAGAGCAGCACCGACTTGCCGACGCCCGAGCCGGCGAAGATACCCATGCGCTGGCCACGGCAGCAGGTGAGGAAGGTGTTGAGCGCCCGCACCCCAAGGTCGAGCGGCGCGCCGACCCGGCGGCGGGCATGGGCGGCGGGAGGATCGGCCCGGAACGGCATGGGATCGCCGCCCTGCGGCAGGGGACCCTTGCCGTCGATGGGCTCGCCCATGGCGTTGACGACGCGGCCGAGCCAGGCGGGGCTCGGACGCACGGCGGCAGGGGCGATCTGCACCATGGCCTTGCAGCCGCGCCTGACGCCCTCCAGCCCGGCGAAGGGCATCAGCAGCGCCTGGTCTCCTGCAAAGCCGACAACCTCGCAGGGAATGGGGCGCGCGCCCGTCTCGATGGTGACGCGCGAGCCGACCGACATGGCATGGACGGGCCCGGCAGCCTCCACCATCAGCCCGCGCACGCCCGCGACGCGCCCGTAGATGGCGACGCCGTCGATATCGGCGATCTGGTCGGCAAGCGCGCGCATGAAATGTCCTGCATGGGCCGCCCCTTCGGGGAGGTCAGCGCCCACCTTCCGCCCTCATGGTCAATGAAGGGTTAACGCCGGAGCCATGGGTAAACGCCGACCGGCAGAATTTGCCGCGTGCTTTCGCTCAATTCGCAAAAAGTCTCGCCAATTGCACGAACCACCCCGATCCGTTTACCGGCGGTTAACCATGCCCCCGGTAGAAACTGCCCATTCGGTGCGGCTCGTCCCTTCCCCGGTTCGCCGCCGAAAACGGCCCGCTGCCGCCGCGGCGGGCCTCATCCGTGGCGAGATTTAACAGCTCCGCTCCGGTTCGATTCAAAGTAAAGCCAGTTCGCGCCCGGATTCCGCCCGGCGGCGTAACCCTTCCTTAACTCGCCCCGTTAATGATCGTTGTCAGCCGATTAATGGCGTCCGCAGCCGTTAGGGGTTCGTTTGCAACGACCCACGACGCGCCCCGGTTGCGGAAAGGCAGGACCTGTACCTCGACGAGCCGACCGAAATGGTCGATTCGACAGAGGGTTGGAGTGAGTCGCAGAAATATTTTGCGAAGACTCTTGCCCCCGCGAATCACTGTTTGTTAACCATTAGGGCGTAGCGTCGAATCAGTGAACGGGGACGGATCCCAAGCGCTACCCGCGCGGCGGCGGGGGCACGGGATCGCTATGCCAGGCGCCTGCTTCGTCCGCTCGGACGGGGTAGCCGACTTAGGGTCAGCGGAAGGGGATGGGCATGCGCGTTCTGTTGATCGAAGATGACAGCGCCACCGCGAAGAGCATCGAGCTGATGCTCAAGTCCGAGAGCTTTAACGTCTACACGACGGACCTGGGCGAGGAAGGCATCGACCTCGGCAAGCTCTACGACTACGATATCATTCTACTTGACCTGAACCTGCCCGACATGTCGGGCTATGAAGTGCTGAAGTCGCTTCGGGTCGCCAAGGTCAAGACGCCCATCCTGATCCTGTCGGGCCTTGCCGGCATCGAGGATAAGGTTCGCGGCCTCGGCTTCGGCGCCGACGACTATCTGACCAAGCCGTTCCACAAGGACGAGCTGGTCGCCCGCATCCACGCCATCGTGCGGCGCTCGAAGGGCCATGCCCAGTCGGTGATCACCACCGGCGACCTGCTGGTCAACCTGGACCAGAAGACGGTCGAGGTCGGCGGCCAGCGCGTCCACCTGACGGGCAAGGAATACCAGATGCTGGAGCTGCTCTCGCTCCGCAAGGGCACGACGCTGACCAAGGAGATGTTCCTCAACCATCTCTACGGCGGCATGGACGAGCCCGAGCTGAAGATCATCGACGTCTTCATCTGCAAGCTGCGCAAGAAGCTCGCCAACGCCTCCGACGGCAAGAACTTCATCGAGACGGTCTGGGGCCGCGGCTACGTGCTGCGCGAGCCCTCCGAGCTCGAAGAGCGGATTCCCGCCTGATCCTTTTCGCTGCGGCAACAATTGCGCTGCAGCCGCGTCACACGGCCGTCACGGCCGGCTGGCACAAGCAGTTTCGAAAGTCTGGCGAGTACGGATGAAATGCCGCCGGACGACGAGGGCCCCGCCGGGAAACCGCGCGGGGCTTTTTGTTGCGCCGGGGCCTGGCGCTTAGGCACCGCAGGCAAGCGCCCGACGCAGACTGTTTCCACGAGACGGAAATCCGCCTTGATCACGCTCCCACGCGCCGCGCGGCAACTCGCCCTCCCCGTCGCGATCATATGCCTCGCATCGCTCCCGGTCCGCGCCGAGGAGCGACCCGACCGCATCGCGGCCCTGGTCGAGCGAACGATGCGCCCCCTGCTCGCAGAGCACGATGTCCCGGGCCTTGCCATCGCCGGGACCGCCGGCGGACGGCAGCGCTTCTTCAGTTTCGGCATCGCCTCGCGGGAGACGCGCCAGCCGGTGAGCGAGCACACGCTGTTCGAGATCGGCTCGGTCAGCAAGGCTTTCACGGCGACGCTCGGAGCCTATGCCGAGGTGCAGGGCCGTCTGTCGCTCGGCGACCGTCCGAGCCGCTTCATGCCGTCGCTTGCCGGCGGCGCCATCGACAGGGCGAGCCTCCTGCATCTCGCCACCTACACGGCAGGCGGCCTGCCGCTGCAGTTCCCGGCGACAGTCCGAAACGGCACGATGATCGACTATTTCCGCGCGTGGCAGCCGGCAGCGGCTCCGGGCGCGCAGCGTCGCTACTCCAATCCCAGCATCGGCCTGTTCGGTCATCTCGCCGCCGCCGCGATGGGACGGCCCTTTGCCGATCTCATGGAAAGGGACGTGTTTCCCAAGCTCGGCCTGCGCGACAGCCACATCCGCGTGCCGCAAGCCGCCATGGCGCGCTACGCCATGGGCTATAACCGGCAGAACCGTCCGACGCGGGTGAGCGTCGGCCTGGCCCTGCTCGGCGCCGAAGCCTATGGCGTGAAGACCTCCGCGGCAGACCTCATCCGCTTCGTCGAAGCCAATATCCGGCCGGAGACACTGGAACCGGCCATGCGCCGCGCGGTCGAGGCGACACAGGTCGGCCATTTCCGGGTCGGCGAGATGGTGCAGGGCCTCGGCTGGGAACAGTACCCATGGCCTGTCACGCTGGAGCGCCTTCTCGCAGGCAATGCCACGACCATGGCGATGGACGCGCATCCCGCGACGGCGATCACGCCGCCGCTAAGGCCCGCGGGCCCGGCCCTGTTCAACAAGACCGGGTCCACGAGCGGCTTCGGCGCCTATGTCGCCGTCGTGCCGCAGAAGCGCATCGGCATCGTCGTGCTGGCGAACCGGGCCCTGCCCATCCCCGCCCGCATCGCCGCCGCCCATGCCGTGCTCGAAGCGCTGGCGGCCGGGGCGCCGTGAGGCATCAGGCCGGGAAGCGGGCCTCGTAGTCCTTTTTCAGGCGCAGCCAGCCGTCCCAGAACGTGTCCGGCTTCTGGCCGTTCATCCGCGCCTCCAGAATGTCGAGATGGCGGTGCCAGCCGGCGCTGACATTGAGCAGCGTCGTGCGGTCGGTCGCGCGCTTGTGCACGATGGTCAGCAGGACCCCGTCGCTCCGCGGCTGCAACTCGAAGGTGACGCCGCCGGTCGCGCCCCAGGAAATGCCGAGCCGGCGCGGCGGATCGAGTTCGGTGATCTCGCTTTTGAGCCGGTGCTCCTCGGCGAAGCCCTCGGGCCGCTTGCCCGGCGGGTCGCTCAGCTCGTCGTTGCGCCAGACGAATTCGAAGGTCGCGCCGACCTTCATTTCCATCTCGCCTGACGCCAGCCACTGACGGCGCAGATCGCTTTCGGTCAGATAGGCCCAGACGCGCTCGACCGTGCCGGGAAGCACCCGCTGGATGGTCAGCGTCATCGGCTCGGAAAGCTCGCCATAGGCGGAACGCAGCAGGGTCGCGGTCATGGGTCGTCTCCTTCGGGGGCTGGGGATGTCTTCGCGGCCTCCTCGCGGAGAAGCCGTTCGAGAATGTCGAGGCGGCCGGTCCAGAACCGCTCGTAGTAGCCGAGCCATTCATGGGCGGCGGCGAGCCGCTCGGCAGCCAGCCGGCAATGATGCGTGCGGCCGCGCACCTCACGGTGGATCAGGCCGGCATTCTCCAGCGCCTTGATGTGCTTGGAGGCGGCCGCCAGCGAGATGGCAAAGGGCTCGGCGAGTTGGCCGACGGTCCGGTCGCCCTGCGCCAGTTCGCGCAGCATCCGCCGGCGCGTGGCATCGCCGAGGGCGTGGAAGACGGTGTCGAGTTGGGCGGCCTGATATTCAACCATAAAGTTGAATATTGCCTGTCGCGCCTTGATTGTCAACCGATGCGTTGAATATTGGGAACCCGACGCGCCGACCGGCGAGGAGCCCGATGACCATCGAGGTCATTGACCCCCGCGGCTCAGCCGGCGAGCCTGCCGTCCCATTGACCAGGGAGCCCGTCATGGCCGTCGCCGCGCTCGACATGCTGAAGAACCACCCCCTGCCCTTCGCCGTGCTGATGGGCGTTGAGTTCGTTTCGGCACGCGCGGACGAAGTGGTGGCGCAACTGACGGTCAGGCCCGACCTCTGCACGGCGGATTCGATCGTCCATGGCGGCGCCCTGATGGCCTTTGCGGATACCGTGGGGGCGGCCGCGACCTTCATCAATCTGCCGCAGGGCGCCAAGGGCACGACCACGATCGAGAGCAAGACGAACTTTCTCAGCTCCGGCCCGGTCGGCGAGATGCTGACCGCGACCGCGACGCCGGTCCATCGCGGCAGCCGCACGCAGGTCTGGCAGACGCGGATCACCCGCGGCGACGGCAAGGCGGTGGCGCTGGTGACCCAGACGCAGATGGTGCTGTAACGCCTACGCTGGCCTTGTCCGCAGCACGGAACACGACACGCCGCGATGTATTCTCCCGATAGGGGGCGGTGAAGATTTTTCTTCCCCACGCCTGATACCAGCGAGAACGCGCAATCTTTATTGGTTGTATCGATTACAGGCAGATAGAAAATTCTTTCATCGCGCCCCATTATCCCGGCCCGACTTCCACCGCCGAGGTGCCGCCATGACCGCCCACGTCTCGCCCGACAAGACCCGCAAGCCCGGCCGTGGCCGCATCTACAATTCGATCACCGAGACGATCGGCGACACGCCGCTGGTGAAGCTGGACAAGCTGGCCAAGGCCCATGGCTCTAAGGCGACGATCCTCGCCAAGCTGGAATTCTTCAACCCCATCGCCTCGGTGAAGGACCGCATCGGCGTGGCCATGATCGACGCCATCGAGGCGTCCGGCAAACTCACCAAGGACACGGTGCTGATCGAACCGACATCGGGCAATACGGGCATCGCGCTCGCCTTCGTCGCGGCCGCGCGGGGCATCCGCCTCGTCCTCGTCATGCCCGAGACCATGTCGCTGGAGCGCCGCAAGATGCTGGCCCTGCTCGGCGCGGAACTGGTGCTGACCGAAGGCCCGAAGGGTATGAAGGGCGCGGTCGCCAAGGCCGAGGAACTGGCGGCCGAAAACCCGAACGCCATCATCCCCCAGCAGTTCAAGAACCCGGCCAACCCCGAAATCCACCGTCACACCACGGCCGAGGAAATCTGGAACGACACCGATGGCAAGGTGGATGTCTTCGTATCGGGCGTCGGCACCGGCGGCACGATCACCGGCGTCGGCCAGGTGCTGAAGGCCCGCAAGCCGGACGTGAAGATCGTCGCGGTCGAGCCGGCGGACTCGCCGGTCCTGTCCGGCGGCAATCCCGGTCCGCACAAGATCCAGGGCATCGGCGCGGGCTTCGTGCCGGATATCCTCGACCGCTCGGTCATCGACGAGGTCGTGCAGGTCTCGAACGATCAGGCTTTCGCGCTGGCGCGCGAACTCGCGAAATCCGAGGGCATCCCGACCGGCATTTCGGCGGGCGCTGCGGTGCAGGCGGCGCTGGAGATCGGCAAGCGGCCGGAAAGCGCCGGCAAGACCATCGTCGTAATCATTCCGAGCTTCGCCGAGCGCTATCTCTCGACGGCGCTGTTCGACGGACTGTAAAAATGGCTTCCGAAACCCTCTCCCGCCGGGAGAGGGCTTTCTAGCGATTGGCCGACAGGCGTTTGCCTCAGCGCCGCGTCTTCAGCGCGTCCTCGATCTCGGAGAGGACCGCGGGATCGTCGATGGTCGCCGGCATGGACCATTCGGCGCCATCGGCGATCTTCTTCATCGTGCCGCGCAGGATCTTGCCCGATCGCGTCTTCGGCAAGCGCGTGACGGCGATGGCGAGCTTGAAGGCGGCGACGGGGCCGATCTTCTCGCGGACCAGCGCGACGAGCTCCTTTTCGACCTCCTCCGGCCGCTTGTTGACGCCCGCCTTCAGCACGACGAAGCCGCAGGGCACCTCACCCTTGAGGCTGTCGGCCATGCCGATGACCGCGCATTCCGCGACATCGGGATGCGAGGCGAGCACTTCCTCCATGCCGCCGGTGGAGAGGCGGTGGCCGGCGACGTTGATGATGTCGTCGGTGCGACCCATGATGTAGAGATAGCCCTCGTCATCGACGAAGCCCGCATCCGAGGTCGAGTAGAATCCGGGGAACTGCGAGAGATAGCTTTCCTTGAAGCGTTCGTCCTGGTGCCAGAGCGTCGGGAAGGCGCCCGGCGGCAGCGGCAGCTTTACCACGATCGAGCCCATCGTGTTCGCCGGCAGATCCTTGCCAGCCTCGTCGACGATGCGCACGTCGTAGCCGGGCATCGGCACCGTGGGCGATCCCGGCTTCACCGTGAGCATGCCGAGACCGACCGGGTTTCCGACGATGCACCAGCCGGTCTCCGTCTGCCACCAGTGGTCGATGACCGGCACGCCGAGGATCTTCTCCGCCCAGAGCACGGTGTCCGGGTCGGCGCGCTCGCCGGCGAGGAACAGCGTGCGGAACGTGTCCAGCTTGTAGCGCTTCAGGTGCTCGGCGTTCGGGTCTTCCTTCTTGATCGCGCGGAAGGCCGTCGGCGCGGTGAACATGGCGGCGACGCCGTGGTCCGAGATGACCCGCCAGTAGGCGCCGGGATCCGGCGTGCCGACCGGCTTGCCCTCGTAGAGAACCGAGGTGATGCCGGCGATCAGCGGCGCATAGACGATGTAGGAATGGCCGACGACCCAGCCGACGTCGGAGGCCGCCCAGAACACCTCGCCGGGCTGCACGCCGTAGAGATTGGTCATCGACCAGTTGAGGGCGACGAGATGGCCGCCATTGTCGCGCACGACGCCCTTCGGCTTGCCGGTCGTGCCGGACGTGTAGAGCACGTAGAGCGGATCGGTGGCGGCGACCGGCACGCAGTCCGCCTCGCGGCCGGAAGCCTTGGCGCCGGCGACGAGGTCGGTCCAGTCGAGGTCGCGGCCTTCGGTGAGCGGCGCGGCGACCTGCGGCCGCTGGAGGATGACGCAGGCCTGTGGCTTCGAGGCCGAGAGATCGATGGCGCCGTCGAGCAGCGGCTTGTAGGCGACGACCTTCTGCCCCTCGATGCCGCAGGAGGCCGAGACGATGACCTTCGGCTGGCAATCGTCGATGCGGGTGGCGAGTTCCTTGGCCGCGAAACCGCCGAATACAACGGAGTGGATCGCGCCGATGCGCGCGCAGGCGAGCATGGCGATCGCCGCCTCCGGCACCATCGGCATATAGACGATGACGCGGTCGCCCTTGGTCACGCCGAGGCCCTGCAGCACGGCGGCGAAGGTCGCGACCTCGTGCTTCAGCTCGGCGAAGGAGATGCTGCGCTTCGTACCCGTGACCGGCGAGTCATAGATGATGGCGGCCTGATCGGGCCGGCTCGCGGCGTGGCGGTCCACCGCGTTGAAGCAGGTGTTGCAGACGCCGTCGACGAACCAGCGGCCATAGGCGCCCTGTCCCGGATCGAACACGGTCTTCGGCGGGGTCACCCAGTCGATGGCCTTGGCCTGTTCGGCCCAGAATGCGACCGGATCGGCCTGCCACTCGGCATAGACTCGCGGATAGCGCGACGGGGTTTTTGCATCCATGGCACGTCTCCTCGCCTCGCAGGCGGCCCTGCGCGAATACCTTCCGCGCGGGTCGCCATTCTTCTCGGGGGCTGGCGCATTTGCCACCCGGAGCGCTGCGGAAGCAACCGCCGCCCTGCCTTTCGGCAGATGCCGGCGACGCGAGACTTTCGTCGCAGCCGGCCCGGCGCCTGGTCACAGTCGTTCGGACAGCGCCAGCCGGATGCCGAGGCCGAGGAACAGCGCGCCGAGCGCGCGGTCGAGCCAGACCCGCGCGCTGCGAACGGCCGGGAAGCCGGCCGCCCTCGCCGCGCCCCAGGCGACCAGCAGGTTCCAGGCCGTGCCCGTGACGTTGAAGGCAAGGCCCAGCACAATGAAGGCAAGCGCCTTCTGCGGCGCGGCAGGATCGATGAACTGCGGCAGAAAGGCGAGGAAGAACAGCGCCACCTTGGGGTTGAGGGCGTTGGTCAGGAACCCCTGCAGAAACACCGACGGCAGCGATGCGGCTTTCAGCTCTGCGTGCGCCGCGTCCGCCGGCCGGGCCAGCAGCAGCATCAGCCCCATGAGGATGAGGTAGGCCGCACCCACCCATTTCACGACGGCGAAGGCGAAAGCGGAGGTGGCGATGATCACGGAGAGGCCGAGCGCCGCCGCGGCGATGTGGACGAAGGAGCCGGCGCCGATGCCGAGCGCGGCGACCGCGCCGGCCTTCGCGCCGTCGCGCAGCGAGCGCCCCATGACCAGCGCCATGTCGGGGCCGGGCGTGATGTTCAGGAGGAGGCCGGCGAGGACGAAGAGCCAGAAGTCGTGAATGCCGAGCATGATGCTTCACTCCACCGCCTTGGCCGCCGCCCGCCCCGCCGTGCGGCCGGAGAAGATGCAGCCGCCGAGGAACGTGCCTTCCAGCGCCCGGTAGCCGTGGACACCGCCGCCGCCGAAGCCCGCCACCTCGCCCCCGGCATAGACATTGCCGAGCGGCACGCCGCCTTCGGTGAGCACCCGCCCGTCCAGGTCGGTCTGCAGGCCGCCGAGCGTCTTGCGGGTGAGGATGTTGAGCTTCACCGCGATGAGCGGCCCGTTCTTCGGGTCGAGGATCTTGTGCGGCGGGGCGGTGCGCATGAGCCTGTCGCCGCGATAGTTCCGCATGCCGCGAATGGCGATGACCTGCATGTCCTTGGAGAAGGGATTGTCGATCTCGCGGTCGCGCGCCTCGATCTCGCGCTTCAGCGCCTCCGGGTCGATGTGGTCGGTGCCGACCAGCTCGTTCATGCGCCGGCCGAGGGTGAGAATGTCGTTCTCGACGATGAAGTCGGCGCCCTTGTCCATGAAGGCCTGCACCGGAGCGGGAAGGCCCTTGCCGAGCCGCGACAGGATGCCGGCGATCGACTTGTTGGTGAGGTCGGGGTTCTGCTCGGAGCCCGACAGCGCGAACTCCTTCTTGATGATGGCGCGCGAGAGCACGAACCACGAATAGCCGTGACCGGTCTTCACGATGTGTTCGAGGCTCGCCAGCGTGTCGAAGCCGGGGAAGTTCGGCGCGGGCAGGCGTCTGCCCGTCGCATCGAGCCAGATCGAGGAAGGGCCGGGCAGGATGCGGATGCCGTGATGCGGCCAGATCGGGTTCCAGTTCCGGATGCCCTCGACATAGTGCCACATGCGGTCGCGGTTCACGATGCGCCCGCCGGCCCCCTCCGTGATCAGCTGCATGCGCCCGTCGACATGGGCCGGTACGCCGGAGACAAGAAAGTCCGGCAGCTTGCCGAGCCGCTCCGGCCAGTTCTTGCGGACGAGGTCAAAATTGCCGCCGATTCCGCCGGAGGTCACCAGCACGGCCTGCGCCTTCAGGGCGAAGGATCCCGTGGCCGTGCGCGACGACGCCTCGCCGCGCGCGACGGAGGTCGGCTCCAGAATCTCGCCCTCGACGCCATCGACCACGCCGGCCGATTTCGTCAGCCCGTTGACGCGATGGCGGAAGCGCATGTCGACGAGGCCGCGCGAGGCCGCCTCGCGCACCCGCCTCTCGAACGGCGCGATGACGGCGGGCCCGGTACCCCAGGTCACGTGGAAACGCGGCACGGAATTGCCATGGCCGGTGGCGAGCCCCCCGCCCCGCTCGGCCCAGCCGACCAGCGGGAACCAGCGCATGCCCTGCTCGTGCAGCCAGGCGCGCTTCTCGCCATGGGCGAAATGGACATAGGCTTCGGCCCATTGCCGGCCCCAGTCGTCCTCGGCGCGGTCGAAGCCGGCGGAGCCCTGCCAGTCCTGCCAGGCAAGGTCGAACGTATCCTTGATGCCCATGCGGCGCTGCTCGGGGCTATCGACGAAGAACAGCCCGCCGAACGACCAGAAGGCCTGCCCGCCGAGATTCTGCTCGCCTTCCTGGTCGAGCAGGATCACCTTGCGGCCGGCAGCGGCCAGTTCGGCGGTGGCGACAAGACCGGCAAGCCCCGCTCCGACCACGATCACGTCGGCGTCCATGCGTTTCTCCCCTGGAGGCGGTCTTGATGCCGCAAATCTCGCTTCGTCATGCCCGGCCTTGTGCCGGGTATCCACGACTTTCCGGGCACAGTGTTCAAGACGTGGATGGCCGGGACAAGCCCGGCCATGACGGAAAGGACGGCGCAGGGCCGCTCCCGTTGAGGCCTACGCCGCCTTCGCCATCTCGCGCAGCACGAATTTCTGGATCTTTCCCGTCGAGGTTTTCGGCAGCTCGGTGAAGATCACGGTGCGCGGGCATTTGAAGCTCGCGAGATGCTGCCTGCACCACGCGGTGATTTCATCGGCCGTCGCGCTCGTGCCCGGCTTGAGCTCGATGAAGGCGCAAGGGGTCTCGCCCCACTTGTCGTCCGGCTTCGCCACCACGGCGGCCGCCTGAACGGCGGGATGCTTGAACAGCACGTCCTCCACCTCGATGGAGGAAATGTTCTCGCCGCCGGAAATAATGATGTCCTTGGAGCGATCCTTGAGCTGGATGTAGCCGTCCGGATAGAGCACGCCGAGGTCGCCGGAATGGAACCAGCCGCCGGCGAAGGCCTCGTCCGAGGCCTTGGGGTTCTTCAGGTAGCCTTTCATCACGACATTGCCGCGCATCATGACCTCGCCGAGCGTCTGCCCGTCGGCGGGCACGCGAACCATGGTCTCGGGGTCCATGACGGTCATGTCCTCCAGCACGACATAGGGCACGCCCTGCCGTGCCTTCTTGGCGGCGTAGTCGGCGCTGTCGAGCGCGTCCCAGTCGCGGTTCCAGTCGTTGATGACAGAGGGGCCATAGGTCTCGGTCAGGCCGTAGAGATGGGTCACGTCGAAGCCGGCGGCCTTCATCGCGGCGAGCACCGCTTCGGGCGGCGGCGCGGCAGCGGTGAAGAAGGACACCGTGCGGCCGATCTCGCGCTTTTCCTCAGGAGGAGCGTTGAGCAGCAGGCTCATGACGATGGGCGCGCCGCAGAGATGCGTCACGCCATGGTCGGCAATGGCGTCGTACATGGCCTTGGCGCGCACCCAGCGCAGGCAGACATGGGTGCCGGCGACCGCCGAGATCGACCAGGGAAAGCACCAGCCGTTGCAGTGGAACATCGGCAGCGTCCACAGATAGACGGGATGCTTGGCCATGCCGCAGGTGACGACATTGCCGATGCCGAGCAGATAGGCGCCGCGGTGGTGATAGACGACGCCCTTCGGGTTGCCCGTCGTGCCCGACGTGTAGTTCAGCGCGATCGCATCCCACTCGTCGCCCGGACGCTGCCACGCATAGTCGGCATCGCCGGCGGCGATGAAGGCTTCGTATTCGATGGAGCCGATTTGCTCGCCCGGCCCGTCATATTCGGGGTCGTCGTAGTCGATGACGATGGGCTTCACCTTGGCGAGCGCCAAAGCCTCCCGCGCGAGCTTGGAGAACTCGCGGTCGACGATGAAAACCCTGGCCTCGCCGTGATCGAGCGAGAAGGCGATGATCGCCGCGTCCAGCCGCGTGTTGAGCGTGTTGAGCACGCCGCCGCACATGGGCACGCCGTAGTGGCATTCGAGCATGGCCGGCGTGTTGGCGCAGATGACGGCGACCGTATCGTTCTTGCCGACGCCTGCCTTGGCGAGTGCCGAGGCGAGCCGGCGCGAGCGGGCGTAGAACTCCGCGTAGCTGCGCCGGATGCGGCCATGGATCACTGCGGTATGGTCGGGGAAGACGCGGGCGGCGCGCTCCAGGAAAGTGATCGGCGTCAGCGGCTGGTAGTTGGCCGGGTTGCGTTCAAGATCCGTATCATAGCTGCTCGCCATGGCGCGCTCCGCATGCTGTCGATTCAAGCCTAGGTGCAGGCCGGGTTGCATTCAACTCGATTGCCGGCGTCGCAGCGGTCAGCCAGATCACTCGACATGACCTGCAATTTTGGGTGGCAATTTGTGACATTCAGGCAACTGACGCTGGGATAAGGACACGACACGCCGCAGAACCGAAGCGGCCTTCTTGTCGTCTGGGCGTTTCGACCGCAGACTGCCGGGACCGCCTCCGCTGAGCGCGGGCATGTCGCAGTGCTTGCCGAACACCTGGTTCAATCCGGTTCCGAAGGCCACCTGTCATGCTCAAGAAGTTCGTCCTGTCCTGCGCCACCGTCGCGGCCCTGAGCGCGGCACCCGATACCACTCGCGCCGCCGATGTTGCCGCCCCGCTCGCGGTGCCGGCCATGGGCTTCACCTGGGACGGCTGGTATGTCGGCGCTACCGTCGGCTGGCAGCGCAACAACTCGATCTACGGTGACCGGCTGGCCACCAACAACGCCTTCTGGTTCGGGCGGAACAACTGGCGCGCCGGCTCCAGTGGCTTTACGGCTGCCCTTCAGGCCGGCCGCAACTGGCAGTACGGCCGCGTGGTGCTGGGCCTCGAGGCGGAGCTCGGCTGGCTTGGGGCGCAGAACACGACGGCCTACCTGCCGCAAACCGCGACCACTTTCGGCAGAGCGCAGAGTGCGTTCTACGCTTCGTTCCGGCCGCGCGCCGGCATCACCTTCGGCAATGCTCTCGTCTACGGCACCGCCGGCATCATCTTCGCCGATTTCCGCAGCAGCATCTTCACCGGCCCCGGCGCGCCTGTCGCCCTGCTCGCGCCAAGCACGTCGAAAATTCAGTTCGGCGTTATCATGGGCGGCGGCGTCGAATACGCCTTCAACCAGAACTGGTCGATCAAGGGCGAGTATCTCTACTACCACTTCGAGCCCAAGCGCGTCGGCTCGACCTTCACGGGCGGCGGCGGCATCATCCAGTTCTTCGATACCCAGCAATTCGGTCACATCCTGCGGGTCGGCGTGAACTATCGGTTCGCCACCGGTGGCGGCGCGGTGATCGCCCGTTACTGACCCCCCCCGACACCCGAGCCTTCGAAGGGCCGCCCTCGGGCGGCCCTTCGCTTTCGGGGCAGGCCCAGCCAGCGACTTGCCTGCGAATCTGGCGTGCGGACAATTTCCGTCAATTCGCCAGCACATGCCGCGACTTACCGCATTGCACCAGATGTTACGCAGCGGCACGTGTGGCTGCCGCGACACAGGCCCCACGCGATCATTGGGGGCTCCGGAAGCACCCCCCGCCGCTCACGCGATTGGTAGTTGATTTCTAACCTTACGCCTTTATCCCTCGCGCTCCGTTCGGACGAGGATGGCCAGGGAGGGGGCCGGCTATCAGCGTCCACCACGGGCACATAGAGAGGCACGGCGGTAGGAAACTGCGGCCGGCAATGACAAGGACATAGCCATGAAGAAGTTCCTCCTCGCAGGCGCGGCCATCGCCGCCCTCGCCACCGGCGCCCAGGCTGCCGATCTCGGCTCGCCGCGCGGCCCGATCGCCGCCGCCGTCGTCGCTCCCGTGTTCAACTGGTCCGGCGTGTTCGTCGGCGCCCAGATCGGCTACGGCTGGGGTCGCACGGCAGTTGCCGCCAACACCCTCGCCGACTCGGGCTCCTACAGCACCAACGGCGTCACCGGCGGTGTCCACCTCGGCTACAACTGGCAGATCAACAACATCGTCCTCGGCCTCGTCACCGACATCGAGGCTTCCAGCCTCCGCGGTTCGGCTCGTGCGACGAACGTTGACTACTTCACCCGCCTGAACTGGCAGGGTTCGACCCGCGCCCGCCTCGGCGTCGCGGTTGACCGCGTCCATGTCTACGCCACGGGTGGTGTTGCCTATGCCGGCCTCGACTACCGCGCCATCAACATCGGCGCTCCGGTCGGTGTCAGCGCTTCGGGTGCCCGCTTCGGCTGGACCGTCGGCGCCGGCGTCGAGTACGCGATCACCCCGAACTGGGTTGCGAGCCTCGAGTATCGCTACACCGATTTCGGCCGTCGCAACGTGAACTACGCCGGCTCGCCGGTCACGGCGATCACCAATGCGAGCTTCAAGACCACGACGCACACCGTGCGCCTGGGCGTGAGCTACCTGTTCTCGACCGGCCCGTCGGCCATCGTCGCTCGCTACTGAGCCTTTCGATCCCCACGGGATCGGATAAGGAAGGGCCGCCCTCCGGGCGGCCCTTTTCTATTCAGGGGGTCAAAGATAGGCCCTGATGCCGCTGACCAGCAGGAAGCAGCCGACCGCAAAGGTCAGGCCGTAGATCAGGCGGTAGAACAGCGCCGCCGGCACGCGCCGCACCATCCAGATGCCCGCGAGATTGGCCGCGACCGCGAGCGGGAACAGCACGGCGGCGGTGCCAAGATTCTCGACCGTCAGCTGCCCGAGCGCGATGAACGGCCCGACCTTCACGAGATTCACCGCCGCGAAGAACAGGCCGGCCGTGCCGACGAACACGTCGCGCGCGAGCCCGCGCGCGAGGGCGTACATGTTGAACGGCGGCCCGCCGACATGAATGACGAAGCTGGTGTAGCCGGAGATGGCGCCGAGCACCGTGGCCGAGCGCCAGTCGTGCGGCCTCGCCTCGATACGCGCGCCGCTGCGGATCCAGCGGTCGAGGCAGAACGACACGGCGATCAGACCGACGATGATCCTGACCGCCGAATCGGAGACCCATGATGCGAAGAGGAATCCGGCGGCGATGCCAAGGAGCGCGCCGGGAGCGAGGTGCAGCAGCGTCCGCGCGTCCCAGGTCTTCCGGTAGCTCCAGACGGTGACGACATCCTGCACGATCAGCACGGGCAGCATGATCGCCGCCGCCTGGATCGGCGGAACGGCGAGCGCCAGCAGCGGCGTCGACAGGATGGCGACACCCGAGAAGCCGCCCTTCGACAACCCGTAGAGCGTGACCGCGGGAACGGCGACCGCGTAGAAAACGGGATCGGTGATCATCGGGGATCGGTCTCGGCGGTCACGAAGCCAGGGCGCGCACGCCTAGCATGGCCTCCCCCTCATGACGAAGGGCACCCTCGGGCGCCCTGCCATTCCCCGCGGGATCGGGAGGCCCGTCAGGCCACCCGACCCCCGGCAAGCGCAACCAGTTTCGGCGCGGGCTGGGCGACCTTCTCGGCCGGCACGTAAAGGCCGCGCCGGTCGCCCACCGGCTTGAACGCATCGGTGAGGCCGACCACCGTCTCCGCCGCGCCAAGCAGCAGGTAGCCGTCGGAGGCAGTCAGGCGCGCGGTGCGGTTCAGCACGTCGATCTTGGTCGGCTGGTCGAAATAGATCAGCACGTTGCGGCAGTAGACGATGTCGAACTGACCCAGCGCCGAGAAGTCGTTGAGCAGGTTCAGCGTGCGGTAGTGGACCATCGAGCGGATCTCGGGGGAGATCACCCACTGGTCGCCGTTCTGCGTGAAGTACTTCAGCAGCATCTGGATCGGCAGGCCGCGCTGAACCTCGAACTGGGTGTAGGCGCCGGCCTTGGCGCGGTCGAGCACATCGCCCGACAGGTCCGTGCCGATGATCTCGAACCGCCAGCCCGCGAGTTGCGGCCCCATCTCCTTCAGGATCATGGCCAGCGAATAGGGCTCCTGCCCCGTCGAGGCGGCGGCACACCAGATGCGGATATGGCGGCGAGTGGCCCGCGCCTTCATCAACGCCGGCAGCATCACTTCCTTGAAGTGGTCGAAGGGCGTCTTGTCGCGGAAGAAGAAGCTCTCGTTGGTGGTCATTGCCTCGGTGACCTTCGAGGCGAGCGCCTCGTTGCCGGGCACTTTCAGCTTCTGGACGAGCTCGGGAATGCCAGCCATGCCCTGCTTGCGCACGATGGGCATGAGCCGGCTCTCGATCAGGTACTGCTTGTCGTTGGACAGGACCAGCCCGGAGCGCGCCTTGAGGAACCCGCGAAGGTAGTCGTAGTCGAGAGGGGTCACGACCGGTCTCCGGAGAACACGCGAACAATCTTCGGGGCGATCTGGTCGAGCGGCAGGACCGCCGCGGCATGGCCGGCCTGGGCGACCGCGCCGGGCATGCCCCAGACGACGCTGGTGGCCTCGTCCTGGACGATGACGCTGCCGCCTGCCGATACGATGTCGCCGGCGCCGTGGGCGCCGTCATGGCCCATGCCGGTCAGCACGCATCCAAATGCCTGGGCACCCCAGACCTGCGCGGCTGAGGTGAACATCGGATCGACCGCCGGCTTGCAGAAATTGACCGGCGGGCCGTCGTCGAGATGGATGACGGTGGTGCCGCCGGTCTTCTTGACGATCATGTGCTTGCTGCCGGGCGCGACATAGATCCGCCCGGGAAGAACCGGTTCGCCGTCCCGCCCCTCCGCGGCCGGACGCCCGGTCGCCTTGGCGGCATGTTCTGCGAGGATGGTGGTGAAGGTCGGCGGCATGTGCTGGGTAATGAGCACCGGCACGCGCTCGATGAAGGAGCCGAGGCTCTTCAGCACGACGGTCAGCGCCTGCGGACCGCCGGTGGATGAACCGATCAGCAGGACCTTCGGCAGCGTCGTGCCATAGGGCCGCAGCTTCACCGCATGGTCATGGAAGGCAGCGGACGGCGGCACGATCGAGGGTGCCGCGACCCTCTGGCCGGCGGCGGCCGGCGCGATTGCGGTGGTGGCGCGGAACGTCCGGCCGGCGACCTTGCGCCGACGGCCGAGCACGCGGATCTTGTCGATCAGTTCGCGCCTGAAAGCTGGAGACGTGGTGACGCCCGCGTTCGACTCCGGCTTCGGCACATAGTCCGCGGCGCCGAGTGAGAGGCATTTGAGCGAAATCTCGGCGTTGCGGCGCGTCAGGGTCGAGGCCATCAGCACCATGAGGTCGCGCTTCTCCGCGATCATCAGCGGCAGCGCGGTCAGCCCGTCCATGTCGGGCATCTCGATGTCGAGAATGACGACGTCGGGCTTCTTGCGGGAAATGTCGGCCACGGCATCGCGGCCCGACCGGTGGCTCGCCACCAGGACCATGTCGGTTTCGTCGGCGACCCAGCGGCCGACCAGCCCGCGCACCACGACGGCGTCGTCGACGACCATCACCTTGATCGGATCGGCCGCGGGGGCCGCGGTTCCCAGCGGGGAACCTGTCACTGACGCTACACTCATACGCCGCTACTCGAATACGCACACGAAGGGGAGCGGCTGACGCCGCCCCGCGGATCAGATCAGGCCGACTTCGGCGAACTTGGCCTCGACGATGTCCTTGTCGAAGGGCTTCATGATGTATTCGTTGGCGCCAGCGTGCATGGCGCGGGCAATGTGCGCGACATCGTTCTCGGTGGTGCAGAACACGACCTTGGGCGCCTGGCCGCCGGGCAGCTTGCGCAGCTCGCGCAGGAACTCATAGCCGTCCATCACCGGCATGTTCCAGTCGAGCAGGATCGCCTCCGGCATGGTGCCGTAGCAGAATTCCAGCGCCTTCTTGCCGTCCTCGGCTTCCTCGATCTGGAAGCCCATGCCCTCCAGAATCCGGCGAGCCACCTTGCGGATCACCGAGCTATCATCGACCACGAGACAGGTTTTCATCGGCTTCGGTCCTACGCTTCGTACAAATCAGGCGGCCATCTGCTCGCCACCCATGGCGAGCACGGAATCGACGTCGAGGATGACCATCAGCTGGCCGTCCAGACGATGCACGCCCCCCGAGACGCGGGCCCAGCGGGCATCGAGATTGATCGGATTCTGTTCGCGCGAATCCGGCGAGAGTTTGAGCACTTCGCCGACCGAATCGATCAACAGGCCATAGCTTTCGCCCCGGGATTCGATGCCGACCGCCATGGCCGGCTTCGCGTCCTTGTCGCGGGTCAGGCCGAGCCGCACGCGCATGTCGATGGCGGTGACGATGCGGCCGCGCAGGTTCAGCACGCCGGCAATGTCGGGATGGGCAAGCGGCACGCGCGTCAGCCGGTCCGGCATGAACACGTCCTGCACCCGCGAGATCGGCAGGCCGAACAACTGGCCTCCGATATGGACGGTCACGTATTCGGTGACATCGTCGGTGGCGGTCTTCTGCATCGGGCTGATCCTTGCGCGATCGGGTGTCACGCCGCCTGGGCGTAGTCGACAGAGGTCTCCTTCAGGGCCGCGATCAGGCCGTGACGGTCGAACTTGGCGACGTAGTCATGGAAGCCGGCGACCCGCGCCCGCTCGATGGCGGCCGGGTTGGTCAGCGACGAGAGGGCGATCACCGGCATGGCGGCGAGGCGCTTGTCGGAGCGCATGGCCTCGGCGAACTCGAAGCCATTCATCTCCGGCATCTCGATATCCGAGACGACGACGTCGAAGCGGTCGCCGCCCTTCAGGATGTCGAGGGCCTCGGCGGCGGCCGACGCGGTGATCACATCGTAGCCGGCAGCCTTCAGCACCGGGGTCAGCATGTTGCGGAAGAACGGCGAGTCATCGACGAACAGCAGCTTGCGGGTCAGAGCGGCGGCGCTCATTTCCTTGCGCTTGAACCAGTCCTCGAAGGCGAGCGGCAGATAGTGGCCGATGTCGAGGATCTCCGTCGCCTGGCCCTTGATGACCGCCGACCCGAGCATGCCCGGCACCTCGGCCGCCACCTCGATGTTCAGCGCATCCTCGACGATGTCGACGATCTCGTCGACCACGAGGCCCATCGACCGGCCGGCATCGGAGAAGACCAGCAGGGGCTGCGACCCCTCGCTCTTGAGACGCATCTCGCCCGAGACCGAGATCAGCGGCATCAGCGCGCCGCGATACTGGACGAGATGGCGGCCATGGGCCTGCTCGATCTTGTCCACCGCGACCTCTTCGAGACGGGTGACGAGCGACAGCGGAACCGCCTTCTGCTCGCGTGAACCGGCGCGGAAGACCAGCATGGAGATGAGCTGGCGGGCGTCGCCGCGGCGGCTGTCGGCCTCCGCCTCGTCGGCTGTCGCCGAGACATCCGTGCCGATCGCCGAGGCGATGCCGTTCGGGTCGATGATCATGATCACCGAACCGTCGCCGAGGATGGTTGTTCCCGAAAACATGGTGATGTGGCGCAGCTTCGAGGACATCGGCTTCACGACGATTTCCTCGGTGTGGAACACCTGATCGACCACGATGCCGAAGGTCTGGCTGCCGACCTGCGTCACCACGATGAAGCCGTTGGTCTCGTCCAGCGGCTCGCCGCCGGCAATGCCGAGCAGCTGGCGCAGGTGGACCAGCGGCAGCAGCTTGTTGCGCAGGCGCAGGACCGGGGTGTCCTTGATCCGCTCGATCCGGTGCTCCGAATTCTGCTGGGCGCGGACAAGTTCGATCACCGACAGCTGCGGAATGGCGAAGCGGTCACCGGCGCTCTCGACGATCAGCGCCGAGACGATGGCGAGCGTCAGCGGGATCTTGATGGTGACGGTCGCGCCCTCGCCCTGGACCGACTTCAGGTCGATGGTGCCGCCGATCTGGTCGATATTGGTGCGAACCACATCCATGCCGACGCCGCGGCCCGAGACGGAGGTGACCTGCGCCGCCGTCGAGAAGCCCGGCGCGAAGATGTACTTGTGAATCTGCGCCTCGGTGAGCTTCTCCAGCTCAGCCTCCGAAGCGAGGTTCTGCTCGACGATCTTCTTGCGGATGCGGTCGGTGTTGAGGCCACGCCCGTCATCCGAGATGGCGATGACGATGTGCCCGCCCTCGTGGTAGGCGGCGAGCTTGATCGTGCCCTTTTCGGGCTTGCCGGCGAGGCGGCGCTGCTCGGGGCTTTCAAGACCGTGATCTGCGGAGTTGCGCACCATATGGGTGAGCGGATCCTTGATCAGGTCGAGCACCTGGCGGTCGAGCTCGGTCTCGGCGCCGTGCATCTCCAGTTCGATCTGCTTGCCGAGTTCGTTGCCGAGGTCGCGGACGATGCGCGGCAGCTTCTGCCAGGCATTGCCGATCGGCTGCATGCGCGTCTTCATGACGCCGTCCTGCAGTTCCGCCGTCACGTTGGACAGGCGCTGCAGGGGCACCTTGAATTCGGATTCCTCGTGGCGGCGCACGATCTCCAGCAGCTGGTTGCGGGTCAGCACCAGCTCCGAGACCATGGTCATGAGCTGTTCGAGCGTATCGACGTTGACGCGCAGGGTCTGCTGGCCCTTCACGCCACCCTCGGCATCGTCCTCGGAAGCACTGGCATTGGCCGCCTTGGCGGGCCGCGCAGCGGACTTCTTCTCGGCGCTCGCCGGCTTCGCCTCGGGAGCGATCGGCGGGGAGGCCATCTCCGGCACCGCCGGTGCGGCCACTTCGGACTCGGTCTCGCGGAAAGCGCGCTCCAGCTCGTCGAGCGAAACCTCGCCCGGGCGCAGCGCGCGCTCCAGCGTCTGGTCGGCCAGCGTCCCTTTCGCGACCTTCGGCTCATCGACCTTGGGGGCGGGCGCGGAACCGGCCGCCGCCGACATGGCCTCCAGCTGCGAGATCAGGTCGCCGTCATCGCCCTCGGGCTCGTTCCCCAAGCCTTCGAGATCGCCGAGGATCTCCTTCAGACGGTCGATGGTGAACAGGATCAGCGTGACGCCCTCGCCGGTGACCGGCGCGCCGTCGCGATACTTGCCCATGAGCGTCTCGGCCGCGTGGGCGAGCGCTTCGAGGCGCGGCAGTCCCAGGAAGCCGCAGGTGCCCTTGATGGTGTGGACGAGGCGGAAGATGTTGCCGAGAATCCCGGCGTTGTTCGGATCCTGCTCGAACCGGACAAGCTCGACGTCGACGACGTCCAGGCTCTCGTTCGTCTCGGTCAGAAATTCGCGGAGCAGATCATCCATCGTCGGGACCCGGACAGGAAGGAGCATGGACAGGCCGCCTTGGCAGCCGTCCGATCACGCCGAAGTGTCACGGAAAAGGGTTAAATCTTGTTGAAACGAAATTGCCGCCAGCCGCCTGGTTTGGCGGGGCGAAATATTTGATTCAAAAGAGATTCAGCTGACCTTGCGTCAGCCACGTCACGGCTCAGGCGGCGCGGATGTCGACGTGGTCGTCGATCTTCTCGATCGTCACCGACATACCGGCGGAGCGCGCGAGCAAGCCGGTATAATAGGGTTGGATCGCATGGGCGTCGATCGTGCCCTGCTCATTCGCGGGAATGCCGGCGAGAAGCTCGACCGCATGGGGCGGAATGCGGGCATTGAGGCCCGTGACGGTCACGGCGAAGCCGGTCGTGTCGCCCTCGCCGATGGCTTCGACCTTGATCGTGCCGCCGCGCGGAATCGCGCCGGCCGCCAGCAGCAGCAGATTCAACAGCAGCTTCACGCGGTTCTTCGGCAGGAAGGCCGGCGCGATATGCCAGTCGATGGTGGTGCGATCGTCGTTGAGGAAGTTGGTCGCCACCTGGTGCGCGTCGCGGGTGTCGATGGCTGAGCCAGCCGAACCGGCGGCGCCGAAGGCGATGCGGCAGAACTGCAGACGGGCCGAGGCCGTCCTCGCGCTCTTGCGGATAAGGTCGAGCGCGAGTTCCGTCGTCGCGGCGTCCGCGCCGTCCTCCATCAGCTCGAGGCCGTTGACGATGGCGCCGACCGGCGAGATCACATCGTGGCAGACGCGGCTTGCGACGAGCGCAGCGAGGTCGAGACCCTCCAGCGCAATCGGGCTACGGACGTCATCGGCCATGATCGGTCTCCGGCAGGCGGCGAATCGGCGGCACGCCCCGCGCGTGGCGGGGCGCATCCGGTTACAACGTCGGGATGCGCGGGAAAAGGGTTCCCGCCACTGTCACTCGTCGTCGGTCTTGATCGACTTAAGATTGGCGAAGACCTTCTCGGCGTCGTAGCGCTCCTCGCGCTTCGGCGCTTCCGGCCGCTCGAAGGGGTCGAACCGGGACGGCGCCGAGGTCGTCTGGTCGGCGGGCAGCAGGGTCTGCTCGGGCGTCGCATCGACCGGGCCACGCTCCTTGGCGGCGCGATTCACCTCGAAGTCGAGGTCGATCTGCGAGCAGAGGCCGAGCGTCACCGGGTCCATCGGCGTCAGCGTCTGGGAGTTCCAGTGCGTGCGGTCGCGGATGGCGGCGATCGTCGGCTTGGTGGTGCCGACGAGGCGCATGATCGCCGCGTCCTTCAGTTCGGGATGGTTGCGCACCAGCCAGAGGATGGCGTTCGGCCGGTCCTGGCGACGCGAAACCGGCGTGTAGCGCGGACCCTTCTTGGTCTTCACCTCGGGCAGCTTCACCTTCGGCGGTGCGAGCCTCAGCCGATAGGTCGGGTCTTGCTCGGCCTTGGCGATCTCCTCGCGGGTCAGCTGACCCGTGATGATCGGGTCGGCGCCCTTGATGCCCTGCGCCGCCTCGCCGTCGGCGATCGCCTTCACCTCGAGCGGGTGCAGCGTGCAGAAGGCGGCGATCTGGTCGAAGGAGAGCGCGGTGTTGTCGACCAGCCAGACGGCGGTCGCCTTGGGCATCAGGAGCTGGGTCATGGCTTGGCCTCTTCAAGGTCTCTTGCCGTTCCGGGAACGACCGCGACGGAAGCGTGGCCGCCCCCGCGCCCTGGCCGGGGGCCGGGGCCGAGGCGGTCGCCTCGTATCGATCAATGGATCGGGAAATCACCCTCGATATAGCGGCCGGAACGGCGCGACGCAAACGAGGACTTCAAAATTCAACGAACACGCGGCTTTGGCGTGGACAAGCACCGGTGATTCTGCTATCGGCCACAACTTCCCGGGCAAGGGTGTCGCAGCGGATTTCTCCGCGGGATTCTTGCTCGCCCAAGAATAGATGCGGCTTTTACGCCTTACCAAGGACAACCGGCGTGCAGGTTCTCGTTCGCGACAACAATGTCGACCAGGCTCTGAAAGCTCTCAAGAAGAAGATGCAGCGTGAGGGCATCTTCCGCGAAATGAAGCTGCGTGGCCATTTCGAGAAGCCGTCGGAAAAGAAAGCGCGCGAGAAGGCCGAAGCTGTGCGCCGCGCCCGCAAGCTGGCCCGCAAGCGCGCCCAGCGCGAAGGTCTCATTCCCGCGAAGCCGGTGAAGCCCCGCACTCCCGCCGCGGCTGCCGCGCGGTAATTTAGGCTTTCTTTCGGTTCTCGCCGTATTTTTGACAGGCCCGCGACGAACGATCATCGCGGGCCGTGTCGTTTCCGGCGGTCCCTTGCTGCCGGCTCCCCGCGTAGGGCCAGAAGTGGCCCGGTCCGGTGCGATTGACGAGGACAGCCGTTTGACGAACTCCGCCCCAGACATCCTCCGGCTCCTGCGGCGCGCCGCCTTCGGCGCGGGCGCGCTGGCGCTGGCCGGCTGCTCATCCACGGGCGGCACCGGCGTCGTCGGCGCGACCACTGGCGGCGACGACAGCGAATCCAGCTATCTCGGCTCGACCGCCAACCTCGCCTCGCTCGGCGACGTGGTCCAGCGCAACCCCAACGACCCGCAGGCCTACAACATGCGGGGCACCGTGCTCGCACGCACGGGCCGACGGCAGGAAGCGATGGCGGATTTCTCGCGCGCCATCCAGCTCGATCCGAACTATGTGCAGGCGCTGGCCAACCGCGCCCTCGTCCACCGCCAGACCGGCCGCGCCGACCTCGCCCTCGCCGACTACAACCGCGCGATTGCGGCGGATGCCAACTACGCCGCCGCCTATGTCGGCCGCGGCAACATCTACCGCACGCAGAACCGCCATAACGAAGCGCTGAACGACTATAATCGCGCGATCCAGATCAACGGCTCGAACGCTCAGGCCTACCACAACCGCGCACTCGTCTGGGCGGCGCAGGGCAATCATCGCCAGGCGGTCGAGGACTTCACCACCGCCCTCGGCCTCGCCCCCAACAATTCCGAGCCCTATTACGGCCGCGGCCTGAGCTATCTCGCGCTCGGCGACAACAAGGCCGCCCTCGACGACTTCAACGAGGCCGTGCAGTTCGACCAGCGCAACGCCGATCTCTGGGTTGCCCGCGGCCAGGCGCTGGAGCGCACGGGCGACAACGAGCGCGCGCTCGGCTCCTACACCAAGGCGATGAGCGTCGAGGAGAACCATCCGGGCGCCCGCGAGGGCTTCAACCGCCTCGGCGGCCGGTCCGGCCAGACCTATCGCCTGTTCAACTGACCGGCCCGGCCGGTCAGTCCAGATCCTTCGACAGCTCGATCACAGCCGGCCGGAAGCCATAGCGCTCATAGGCCTTGCGTGCGATGTGATTGCCGGCAATGGCGCCGATCATCAGACGCCTGAGGCCGCTCGCGCGCGCCAGGCGCTCGGCCTCCTCCAGCAGCATCGTGCCGATGCCCTGCCCGCGATGGCGCTCATCGACGACGAGTTCGGCGACCCAGCCGACCTGCCCGACCTCCGTGCGGAGATAGGGCTGCGGCTGGTCGATGACGAAGGCCATCATCGCGATCACCTCGTCGCCGTCGCAGGCGACGACGATGGCCCCGCCGTCGCGCTCGACCCGCTTCAGGTCACTGTCGAGGCAAGCCTCCGCCGCCTTCAGGTCCTTCGCCCGATCGCCGGAAATGGCGTCCTCGAACAGGTTGAGTTCGTGGACGAGCGCGACAACCGCTGCGCGGTCGGCCACGACATAGGGGCGGATGAGAATGGTCATGGATCGATCCCATCGAGGAAGGGTGCCACCACCTCGCGCGTCTCCGCGCTCGGCACCACGGGAACGATCTCGAAGGTCACGCCGGAGCCGCGCCAGCCGAGCACCCATTCCTGCAACAGGCGCAGGTCGTCGCATTCCATCAGCTGGAAGCAGCGGTCGAAATTCGGCTCCACCCAGCTCCCGACATAGGCGAGGCCCACTGGGAGTTGGCGACCGCTGTCGCGGACGCGGCGATAGACGGGGATCGCGTCCTGATTGGCGAAGCGCTCGATGACCATGAACAGCATGGAGCCCCCGGAAAAGCGAAACGGGGCCGTCGGCCCCGTTTCAAACTCTAGTCGAGAGACCTCGGAAGCCTCAATGGCCGGCCGCGTCAGTGGCCGAGGTTCTTGACGATGCTCTCGACCATCTTCTTGGCGTCGGCGAGCAGCATCATCGTGTTGTCACGGTAGAACACGTCATTGTCGATGCCGGCATAACCGACGCCGCCCATGCCGCGCTTCACGAACAGGATCGTGCCGGCCTTTTCCACGTCCAGCACGGGCATGCCATAGATCGGCGAGGTCTTGTCGGTCTTGGCCGCCGGATTGGTCACGTCGTTGGCGCCGATAACGAAGGCGACATCGGCCTGCGCGAACTCGGAATTGATGTCCTCGAGCTCGAACACCTCGTCATAGGGCACGTTGGCTTCCGCCAGCAGCACGTTCATATGGCCGGGCATGCGGCCCGCAACCGGGTGGATGGCGTATTTCACCTCGACGCCCTCCTTCTTCAGGAGATCGGCCATCTCGCGCAGCGCGTGCTGGGCCTGCGCCACCGCCATGCCGTAGCCCGGCACGATGATGACCTTCTGGGCGTTCTTCATGATATAGGCGGCATCCTCCGCCGAACCCGCCTTGTAGGGCCGCGCCTCGGCGGAACCGCCGGCCGCCGCATCCTCGCCGCCGAAGCCGCCGAGGATGACGGAGACGAACGAGCGGTTCATCGCCTTGCACATGATGTAGGACAGGATCGCACCCGACGAGCCGACCAGCGCGCCGGTGACGATCAGCGCGGTGTTGCCGAGCGTGAAGCCGATGCCCGCTGCCGCCCAGCCCGAATAGGAGTTGAGCATCGACACGACGACCGGCATGTCCGCGCCGCCGATCGGGATGATCAGCGTCACGCCGATGACGAAGGACAGGAGCACGATCAGCCAGAAGGCCAGCGTGCTCTCGGTGCGCATGAAGACGACCAGCAGCACGACGATCGCCAGTGCGATGGCGATGTTCAGCAGGTGGCGCTGCGGCAGCAGGATCGGCTTGCCGCTCATCCGCCCGTCGAGTTTCAGGAAGGCGATGACCGAGCCGGTGAAGGTGATCGCGCCGATGGCGACGCCGAGGCCCATCTCGAACAGCGACAGGCCCTTGATCGAGCCGCGCGCGCCGATGTCGAAGGCCGTCGGCGCATAAAGCGCCGCCGCCGCGACGAAGACGGCGGCAAGACCGACGCCCGAGTGGAAGGCCGCGACGAGCTGCGGCATGGAGGTCATCGGCACCCGCCGCGCGACCACCGCGCCGATGCCGCCGCCAATGCCGATGCCGCCGAGGACCAGTATCCAGGCGCCGATGCCGGACGGGCGGGCATAGGCCAGCGTCGTCAGCACGGCGATGGTCATGCCGATCATGCCGTAGAGGTTGCCCTGACGCGAGGATTCCGGGCTCGACAGCCCGCGAAGGCTGAGGATGAACAGGATGCCGGAGACGAGGTAGAGGAGGGCCGCGAGGTTTGCCGACATCGATTCAGCCCTTCTTCGCCGCCGGCTTGTCCTTCGCCTTGTACATCGCAAGCATGCGCTGTGTGACGAGGAAGCCGCCGAAAATGTTGATTGCCGCGAGGACGAGGGCGATGAAGCCGAAGATGCGCGCCATCACCGAGCCGCTATCGACCACCTGAACGCCAACCGCGAGCAGGGCGCCGACGACGATGACCGAGGAAATCGCGTTGGTGACCGACATCAGCGGCGTGTGCAGCGCCGGCGTCACCGACCAGACCACGTAGTAGCCGACGAAAACCGCCAGCGCGAAAATCGTCAGGCGGAAGACCGTCGGATCGATCGCCCCGCCGGTCGCGGCATGGGCCGCCGCACCGGCGCTCAGCGCAACCTGGTCGGCGATGGAAATGGCCTGATCGGCGGCAAGCCGTGCCTGCTCGGCGGCGATGCGCGCGGCATCGGCCGCGGCACGCGCTCTGTCGAGGGCCTGATCCGGCGTGAGCGTGGTCATGTGCTTCCCCTCGGGTCGGGCTGGGTCGGACTTCAGCCCCGGTGGACTAGGCCTTGGTGGACTAAGCCTTGGTGGACTAAGCCTTGGTGGACTTCTTGGGCGCGGCCTTCGCCTTGGCGGCCGTTGCATCCGCCGCCGGAGCCTCCGCTGCGGGCGCGGACGCAACCGGTGCGGCCGACTGGAAGTTCGGATGCGCCACCGCGCCATCCCTGGTCAGCAGCGTCGCCTTCACCAGTTCGTCGTCCCACGGCACGACCAGCGCCTTGGATGCCTTGTCGATCATGATCTCGAGGAAGGCGAACAGGTTCTTGGCGTAGAGCGAGGAAGCGGTCGCGGCGAGCCGGCCCGGCACGTTGGCATGGCCGACGATCTTCACGCCATTCGCCGTGGTGACGACCTCGCCCAGCCTGGAGCCCTCGACATTGCCGCCGCGCTCGACGGCGAGGTCGACGATCACCGAGCCCGGTTTCATCGAGGCGATCATCGCCGCCGTGATCAGGCGCGGCGCGGGCCGGCCGGGAATCAGCGCCGTGGTGATGACCATGTCCTGCTTGGCGACGTGGCTGGCGGTGAGTTCCGCCTGCTTCGCCTGGTACTCCTTCGACATTTCCTTGGCGTAGCCGCCTGCGGTCTGGGCCTGCCGGAACTCGTCGTCCTCGACTGCGAGGAACTTCGCGCCGAGCGATTCCACCTGCTCCTTGGTGGCCGGCCGCACGTCGGTCGCCGTGACCACGGCGCCGAGGCGGCGAGCGGTCGCGATCGCCTGAAGGCCGGCAACGCCGACGCCCATGATGAAGGTCTTCGCGGCGGGCACCGTGCCGGCTGCGGTCATCATCATCGGCAGCGCGCGGCCGAACTCGGAGGAAGCATCGATGACGGCACGGTAGCCGGCGAGGTTCGCCTGGCTCGACAGCACGTCCATGACCTGCGCGCGGGTGATGCGCGGCATCAGTTCCATGGCGAAGGCGGAGACGCCGGCCTTGGCCATATCGGCCAGCGCGGCCTCGTTGCCATAGGGGTCTATGGTCGCAAGGACCACGGCGCCGGACTTGTAGGATTTGAGCTCGGCTGCTGTCGGGCGGCGCACTTTCAGGACGACATCGGCGTCCTTGACGGCATTCGGGGCGATCGTCGCGCCCGCAGCCTCGAAATCGCTGTCGAGGATGCCGGAGCCGATGCCCGCGCCGGTCTCGACCACCAGATCGGCCCCGAGGGCCTTCAGCCGCTTGACCGTGTCGGGCGTGCCCCCGACGCGCGGCTCATTGGCCTCCGTTTCCCTCGGAATGGCGATCCGCATCGGCAAGTCCTCCGGTCCGCGCCTTCCGTCCGGAGGGCGCGCCAGGGGGCCTGTTGCGATGGATTGTCCTGCGCCCGATGCCCCCCGCAAAGCGGGCGCACGGTCTCGTCAGACGAGGAAGAACGCCATCAGGACGAGAATGGCCACGATCGCGATCGTGCCCCACTTCGTCAGGCCGACGAACATGTCGTAGGTGCGCTCGTGCTCGGCATAGTCCATCGGGGCCGTACCTTGCACGCTGGGCTCGGAAGCCATGGCTCATCTCCTGCGACAATCTTCCCTGTCACGGGTAGCGCATGGCCTTCCATCTTGCAATGCACCCAAGGGGGCATTTCCGGCGACGGATCAGCGCGGCGCGGTGAAGGCGGGGACCCCGGGGGAAACGCCGCCGCCGGTGCCGCCGCCGGCCGGCGCATTGGGCAGCGGCGTCTGGCGCGAGCCGGACGGCCGCGCGGGCGACGCCTCGCGAACCTCCGGTTGCCCGGGGCGGCGCGGCGGCGCGTTCGGCACCGGCGTGGCCGGGGTCGCGACCGGCGGGGACGGGCTGCGTTGGGCATCGTCCGTCAGCTGGATCGTCCACTGACGCTGGTCCTGCGTGTCGACCTCGAAGAACCCGATGCGGTCGTAGCCGCGCGCGAGGCATTCCTCGATGCCGCGGATCGTGAACTCCTTGTCGCGGGTGCACATGTAGGCGCGGCCCGCCCATTCGCCGCCCTGATCGTAGTCGACCGCGTAGAGGTAGTAGTAGCGGGCGACCAGCGGCCCGCGCAGGATCGTCTCGCAATTGCGCGCGGCGATGTTCCACCAGCCCTCGGTGGTCCAACCTTCGCCGTCCTTGTAGCCGATGGCGACGCCGATCCGGCTCTGCGTGGTGTTGCAGAGGCGCAGGTCCGCCGCGGCGGGAGCTGCGCCGGCCAGCCAGAACGCACCCGCCAGCAGGCAAAGCGCCAGCACGCTCTGCAAGGCTGTCCGGGGGCGGGAAAGGCGATCCATGGGTCGGCTATCGGCCATCTCTTTGGCTTTTCCTTGATACCGCCGGGCCTGTCAACGAAAGGCCGCCCGAACCTGCTTTCCCTTGTCGAATCCAGAGGATAAGCAACCTCCGGCGGCGTCTGCGAGGCAGCGCACGAGCAAATGCACCGATTCGTGATCTAGCCGCGCGACGAGGTCCGCAGCACAGCGCAGGCGCCGCCGGCTGCCCGGATGCGGTTGCACAGGCCGTCCGCCGCGCCTCGCGTCTGCGCCGGCACGCGGATGCGCCAGAACACCGCCCTGCCCCGGCTCCTCAACCGCGATCCGAGCACGAGGGGCTGGATGTCGCCGATGATCGCGCCGAGCCTGCCCCGCGCCCGCCCGTAGCTCGCGAGCGCCACCGCACGCGAGAAATTGCCGGCAAGCTGCACGCCCCAGGGCGCGAAGGGACCTTCGACACCCGCCAGCGCCTCGCCGGGCCGGCGCAGCAGCGCCGTGACGTTGAGGCACGATTGCGGCGGCAGATCCTGCATCTCGCCGGCTGGCGGTGTGCTGCGGCGGCGTTCCCCGGCCCAGTCCTCGGCCGTGCGGGCGGTGATCTGAAACACGTAGTTCTGCGTCTCCAGCGGCAGGCCGCCACGCCCGTCGAGGAAATTCTGTACGCGGGTCGGCCCGCCATTATAGGCGGCTGCGGCAAGGCCGAGATTGCCGAACAGACGGTTGAGATCGGCCAGCAGCGAGGCGGAGTGGGCGATCGCCTCCTGCGGGTCGAATGGGTCGGCAAGGCCCCGCTCACGCGCCGTGCCGGGCATGAACTGGGCGACGCCCTGCGCGCCCGCCGGACTGACCGCACGGATGCGAAACCGGCTCTCCGTCCAGATCAGGCGGGTGAAGAAATGGACCGGCAGGCCATGGCGGCGGGCGCCGGCTTCGATCATTCCGCAGATCGCCTGTTCCAGCGTCTCGACGGTCGCCTCTTGCGCGCTCGCGCCGGCGATAACCGACAACCCCGCCATCAGAGCCAGCATCCCCGCTCGAAAGCCGCCCATCCGCGCCCCCCACCTCAACGCGGACGCGCCACCCAGATGCCGAGCATGATCGCCAGCCCGCCGGACATCTGCGTCACGCTGAGGCTCTCGCCGAGCGCGGCCCAGGCAAATAGCGCCGCGACCACCGCTTCCATGAAGATGACCAGCGAGGAGAACACGGTCGGCAGGGTGCCGAGCGCCACCGACAGGAGCCCCTGCCCCGCCGCGTGGGTCACCATGCCGAGCGCCGCCAGCGCCAGCCAGCCCTGCACCGTCTGGGGCAACAGGCGCGGTTCGAGGACGAGCGCGACCGCGAACAGACAGAGGGCCGTGACCGCCGTCGACAGGAAGGTCAGCCGCCCGGCCGCATGGGTCGTCCGGCCGATCCGCACGGCGTGGAAGTAGAGTCCGAAAAAGATGCCGGTGGCAGCGCCGTAGAGGTCGCCGACAAGGCGGGCGCGGTCGATCTGGACGCTCTCGCCGACCAGCGCGCCGCCACCGGCAACGCAGAGCGCCAGGCCGAGCAGGGTCCAGGGCGAGATACGCTCGCGCAACCAGATCCACGCGACGAGCACGACCCATATCGGCGCGGTCGTGGCGAGGAAGGTCGAATTGGCGATGGTCGTGTTGAGGATCGACAAGTGCCAGAAGAACAGGTCGCCGGCGAAAAACAGGCCGGCAGCGACAACCGCCGGGGTGAAGCCGCGGCGACGGGGGTCCGACCGGTCCTCGATCCGCATCCAGACGAACAGCACCGGCAGGGCCAGAAGGGCGCGCCAGAAGGCCGAAGCGAAGGGGCCGACATCGGCGAGGCGGACAAGCACCGGCGACACACCGAGCGCCACCGCTCCCGCGGCAAGGGCGAGGAAGGCAAGCCCCTGCGAGGCCGCCGGGCTCGACGATTGCTTCAGCGCGGCGGCGGTGGGCGGCTGCATCATGGGTCCCGGCGGAGACAGGGCTTCTGATTACGGGGGACAGGGCCTGTGGACAAGCGCCGCCGCGCTTGACCCGGCCCGCGTAATTCGCGAACCGTGCGCCCTTCCTGAAATCCCGCCCGGAGCATCCGCATGGACGAGACCCAGAGCGTCGCCGCCGACCAGTTGAAGGCGATCATCGAGCGCATCGAGCGGCTGGAAGAAGAGAAGAAGGCCATCGCGGACGACGTGAAGGACGTCTATGCGGAGGCCAAGGCCAACGGCTTCGATACCAAGGTGCTGCGCAAGATCGTCTCCCTGCGCAAGCAGGATCGCGACCAGCGCATGGAGGAAGAAGCGATCCTCGAGCTGTACAAGCAGGCGCTGGGCATGGCCTGAGGCGTCAGCCCGCCGGCGCGGGTTTCGGTCGCGCCGCGAACATGGCGACCGCCGCGGCGGCCAGAACCGCGGCGAAGCCGACATAGTCGAGCGGGCTCGGACGGTCGCCGACCAGCGCCATGGCGCTGAGCACGCCGACGACGGGAATGGCGAAGGTGGTCAGCGACGCCGCGCCGACGGACAGCCGGTCAAGCTGGATGAACCAGAGCAGGTAGGCGATCGCCGTTCCGCCGATGACGTGAAAGGCGACCGCCGCCGCGACGGGCGGCGACATCGCCTGTGGCAGGCTCTCCCCCGCCAGCACGAAGCCGATGCCCGATACCGCCGAGGCGATGAGGAGCTGGTAGGCCGTCGCCACCATCCGGTCGCCCGCGATGGGGTGGGACTTCTGGTAGACCGTGCCCGCCGCCCAGCCCACTGCCGCAATCATTGGAAAGAGCAGGCCGAGGCTCCCCCCGCCGCCGGTGAGAAGGGGCGCGGCCAGCATCCCGATGCCGCCAATCCCGATGACGAGCGCCAATGCTCGCGGTCGGTCCAGCTTCTCGCCGAGAAACAGGTAGGCGAAGACGATCGCCCAGAGCGGTGTCGTGAAGGTAAGGATCGCCGCCCGCGAGGTCGACGTGTTGATCTGCGCGAACACCGTGGCGAGGTTGAACACGGCGATGTTGAGTGTGCCGGCCACCAGCAGCGGCCACCACGACCGCCGCTCGATCCGCATCGACCGCCCCATGGCTGCCGCGACGCCCGCGAGGATGATCGCGCCAACGCCGAGGCCGATCATGCGCAGCGCGAAGGGCGGCACTTCCGAGAGGCCGGTCTTCACGGCCGGCCAGTTGAACCCCCAAAGCAGCGCGAGGGCGAAGGGGATGAGGCGGACGGAGTTCATGCAGCAACCGGGGGGACAGGGCCCGCCGGGCCGCATCGGACGGAGCGCGATCCGCCCCGCAGCGAGACTGCATCAGAAATGGGCGAAGCGTGATGGCGCGGCAAGCAGGGCTGCCACGCGGAGCCCCCGCGGCGCGTTTTCTTCACGCGAACCGTGCCCACTTCGCTCGAAAAGGATCAAGATCAGCGGAGCGAAGCGCGGCGCTGGCCATCCTCGGCGCGGGAGAATTCAAGCGTCGGCAGGCTCGACACGGCCTGCCCGGCGAAGCGGCCGGTCGGCACTGTCGCGGTCGGCGATGCCGAGAAGCTGTTGGCGACCATCTGCGTCGGCTGCTCGATCAGCCGCAGCTGGCGCGGATCCGGAGTGGTCAGTGTCGCGACCGAAGGAGCGCGCTCGGCGGTCTGACGGACGAAGACGACACGGCCGCGGACGCCCTCGGTACTCGGCGCGACCATCAGCGGCGGAGCGGCGGCGGGAATGCGCGCGGCGGTGCGGGTCTGCGGCGCAGCCGGGCGCTGCGCGGTTTCGGCGGCGCGGCGTTCGGCGCTGGCGCGCGGCTGCGGGCCGTGCGCGGAGGCGTTGGCGGAGGCGTTGGGAAGAGTGACCGGACGCGAGGGCGAGGCGAAGGCCAGCGCCATGGCCGGGGCGCTCGGAGCTTCCGTCGCGCGGCCGCGCTGGTCGCCGGTGGTGATGATCGGCGGCAGCACCGCGGCGGCGACGACCGAGCCGCCGATGACCTGGGGCCGGGCAGCCGGAACCGGGGCCATCGCGGTCTGAACCGGGGCCGGAGCCGTCTCGGGCAGAACGGTCGGGCGGTTGCCTGAAGCGCCGGGGGCAAGCGCGGCGAAGGCGGTCGACTGCGGCGCGGCCTCGCCCGGGATGGCGGGACGGGCGGCCGGCAGCGGCGCGGCCATGGCGACGGCCTCCTCCGATTCCTCGTCCTCGTTGCCGCGCAGGCGCACGGCGGCAGGCGGAGCCCGGGTCGGGATCGGCGCGGCCGCGATCAGCATGCGCGGCGCGTTCGGCGTGATCTGGACAGGGCGACCGGCGGCCGGCTGCTGGGCGGCGGCAACCGTCGCGGTCTCCTGCCGTGCCGGAACGCCGGGAGCTGCCTCGCCGGCGCGAACGGCCGGAGCCGGTGCTGCGACCACAGGCGCGGGAGCCGGCGCCGTGGCGCGGACCGGAGCCTGCCGCTGCTGGCCACCACCGAACAGGCCGGCGAACAGGCCCATCGAATTCGACCGCTGGCGGACAACGCTGCCGGGGCTGTCGTTGTCCTCGTAGGTCGCGCTCTCGTCAGCGCGGGAATCGTAGAAGCGCGAGGCGCTGCCGCCGCGTGCGCGGACCATGGCGAGCGCCGTGTCGAAGCCGGCGAGAGGACGTCCGTCGGCCGGGATGTGAACGGTGCGGCCGTCGGGGAACAGACGGGCCAGATAATCGCGCGAAACCTTCGGCCAGTGGCGGACGGAGCCAGTGTCCATGTGGACGAACTGGTTGGCCGAGCCCGGATAGAAGCCAACGCCGCCGCGCTGGAGCATCATGCCAGCCTCGCGCACGCGCGTCATCGAGGCGCCGGGAATGTAGAAGTCCATCGCCTGGCCGGTGATGTGGCGCGACTGCTGGGCGACCGCGCGCGAGCGGCGGCGCAGCATGGCGTTGGTGCCGGCCGAGCGGTAGGCCGAGACGACGTGAATCTGCGACTGCGCGCCGACCGAGCGATAAACCTCCCAGACGACGTCGAAGAGATGCGGATCCATCCGCGTCGGCTCGTCGCGGCGCCAGTCGCGCAGGAACCAGTTGAGTTTGTTCAGCGCGTCCTGGTCGTAGCGGCCGTTGCGCTTGAAGGTGATGAGGATCTGCTCGCCCGTGTGCTTGTGCAGCATGGAGAGCGTCCGCGTATCGCCATTGGCGACGACGTTCTGCGTCGTGCCGGAAATAGTGAGGAGGAATCCGAAGCCGAGAGAGACGGTAG
The DNA here is from genome assembly GCF_016793595.1 of Phreatobacter sp. Classification (GTDB taxonomy): domain Bacteria; phylum Pseudomonadota; class Alphaproteobacteria; order Rhizobiales; family Phreatobacteraceae; genus Phreatobacter. The sequence goes on along the minus strand of NZ_JAEULY010000002.1, from coordinate 264,779 downwards.
CGACCGTCCGCACCAGCGGACGCGAAACAAAGCGGGACAGTGAGCGGTAAGCCGGGGTCACTATGCTACAGGTCTCTATTCTCTGACGAAGGATGTTTCTTCGCCGGACCAAACCCGGCTCGTGGTGAACGTATCATCGTCAGGATCGGTTAAAGAACCCTGAGTCCCGTCGACGAGTCGAAAACCATGACCCTGCTCACGGACGCGTGAGGGGTATGAACGAACTGTGGCGAAATCATGCCGGACCACGTCGCCTCCCGTGGCATGGAGTAAACGGACGGTTAACCGCGCGTTCCCGTCAGGGCGGCGCGAACCCGCGCATTGTGGCCGTAGACATCCGGCAGTTCAACGAGCGCCCCGGATGTATCCACTGTCATCGTGAAATAGACGAGGTGGATCGGAATCTGCTGGCGGAACCGCACGGTGCGCTCGCCGGGGCCGTAGAGGCCGCGGATGCGCTGGATCGTCCAGGTCTCGCCGGGCATGCCGAGGTTGAGCAGCATCTCGGCCAGCTCTTCCGGATTCTGCACCCGCACGCAGCCGTTCGACAGCGTCCGGCCGGCGCGACCGAAATCGCCGCGCGAGGGCGTGTCGTGCAGATAGATCGCGTGGCGGTTCGGGAACATGAACTTCATGCGGCCGAGTGCGTTCGCCGTGCCCGGCGGCTGGCGGAACGAGTAGCGGCCGACATTGGCCGAGGACCAGTTGATGGTCGAGGCATCGACCTGCCGGCCGCCCTGGGTCACCTGGATGCCGCGACGGGCGAAATAGCCGCCGCCGTTGCGGCTGGCGGGACCGACCATCGAACGGCGGACGATGGACAGCGGCACATACCAGGACGGGTTGAAGACGATGAAGCTCATCGAGTCGGAGAAGACCGGAGTCTGCGTCTCCGCCCGGCCGACAACGGCGCGGGTCTGGTGAATGACCTCGTTGCCGCGCACCACGTTGATGTGCGCCTCGGGCGAATTGACCCAGATATGGGTCTGGCCGAGCTCGCGCGGCAGCCAGCGCCAGCGCTCCAGATTGGCGATGAGGTCGCGCTCGCGCAGCGCGTGCCGGCGGGTCTGGTCGGTCGCGGTCATCTCGCGGCGCTCGCCGCGCATTTCAATCAGCTTGGCGCGGAGCTGGCGGAAACCGGCATGCGGCGGGTTGAACGCATCCAGCGCGACCGCGACACGATCGGCGCGAGCGACAGCGGCAAGGGCCGCCGCCGTCTCGATGCGCGGCGGCGAGACGTCGAAATAGCCCGAAAGCCGCTTGGCATCGGTACGGCCGCCGGACGCCTGAGAGGCATAGAGAGCGACGGCGCGCGCCAGAGCCAGTTCCAGCCGGGCGACGCTTTCGGCGTTGCGCGCGCCCTCGGGCAGCGCCACCTGGAACGCAGTCGCGTCGAGCCCGTCGTCACCCGCCTGGCCGAGGCGCGTCAACGCTGCCTGCCCGCGCTCGGAAATGACGCCGTCCCTGACGAAGAGCGGCTCGTAGCCGCGCGTCGCATAGAAGGGGTTGAACTGCTGCTGCAGAGCGCGGTCCCCGCCGGGCCGGGCGAGCAGGATGCGCAGTTGCTGGGCGACACGCTCGGCGGTGATCGAGGGGTCCGGCTTGCCGCTCTCGACGACGCTCGGCGGGTCATCGGGGATCGCTGCGAAATCGGCTTCGGTCGGCTGCGGGATCGGCGCGGCCTGGATGTGTTCAGGGGCTTCGTCGTCCGCGTTGGGCGCCTCGGCGAGGATCGGCGACTGCGGAAAGGCTTCGAGCCCGAAGACCTGCGCGCTCAGCGGCGCAACGGCATCGAGCGGCGGCCGCGGAACGGCGGCCTCGACCTCCCAGTCGGCCAGGCGGAAGCGGTCGGCCTCACCGGCGTGAACCGACAGCCCTCCGGCACCGATCAGGGCGCAAGCAAGGAAAACCGACCGCATATGCATCGTGTCCCCTTCAATCCGTCGGCGAATCCGCGACGGACCGCCCCCTCCTCGATGTGCTCGTTTTTCGACCACGCGCCGTCGCGCCGATCAACCCACGAAGGCTTTATCGCCGCCGAAAAGCTGGCGGCGAGGCTTCGCAGTCACACCTCCTCCGGCACGTCACCCGCTTCCTCGAGCCCGAGATCCTTGAGTTTGCGGTAGAGCGTCGAACGGCCGATGCCGAGCCGGCGCGCAACCTGCGACATCTGACCGCGATAGTGATCGATGGCGAAACGCAGAGCTTCGGTCTCGATCTGCTCCATGGGGCGGACATGGCCGGCTTGATCAACCAGCGCGATCGATGCGCCCGGCATGATCATCGCCGGTTGCGCCTGTGTGGTCGGCTGTATCGCCGGTGCGGCGACGACCGGCAGCGGCGCGAGCGGCACCACCACCTCGTAGCCATCGACCTGCGCCGCGATCTGCGGGAAGTCCGCGACCGACAGTTCGTCGCCGTCGCAGAGCACCACCGCGCGGAACACGGCATTTTCCAGCTGGCGGACGTTGCCCGGCCAGGGATAGGCATTGAGCAGCCCGAACACCGTAGGCTGGACGCCGCGGATGCGCTTGCCCTCCTCGGCCGCGATGCGGGCGAGGAAATGGCGGACGAGATCGGGAATGTCGTCCGCGCGCTCGCGCAGCGGCGGCAGCGTCATCGGGAACACGCAGAGCCGGTAATAGAGATCCTCGCGGAAGCGCCCTTCCTTCACAGCCTTGATCAGGTCGCGGTTGGTCGCCGAGATCAGGCGGATGTCGACCTTGACGCTGCGCTTGGCGCCAACGGGGTCGACCTCGCCCTCCTGGATGGCACGCAGGAGCTTCACCTGCGTCTCCAGCGGCAGTTCGCCGACCTCGTCGAGGAACAGCGTGCCGCCATGGGCCTCGACGAACTTGCCGGTATGCTTGTCGGTCGCTCCCGTGAAGGCGCCCTTCTCGTGGCCGAACAGAATGCTCTCGACGAGGTTCTGCGGGATGGCGCCGCAATTGACCGCCACGAACGGCTTCGAACGCCGCTCGCCCGAGCCCGCGATGGCGCGCGCAAGCAGTTCCTTGCCGACGCCGCTCTCGCCCTCGATCATCACCGGAATCATCGATCCCGCCGCCTTCTCGGCCATTTTCAGCAAGGGCTGCATCCGCGGTGAGCGGGTGACGATGTCCTTGAAGGTCATCGTGCCCTCGGCCTTGCGCTTGAGGCGCTGTACCTCGGCGACGAGCGCCTCTGTCTTGAGGGCGTTCTTGATGGAGACGGCGAGACGTTCCGCGCCGACCGGCTTCACCACGAAGTCGGTCGCGCCCGCCCGCATGGCGTTGACGACCGTGTCGATCCCGCCCTGGCTGGTCTGCACGATGACCGGCTTGGCGATGCCCTCCTCGCGCATGGCGGCGAGCACGCCCATGCCGTCGCGTTCGGGCATGACCAGATCGAGAAGCACCAGATCGATGCTGTCGCCCTCCTCCGACAGCACCCGCATCGCCTGCTCGCCGTTCTCGCACAGGCGCGGCTCGTAGCCGAACTTGCGGACCATGGCCTCCACCAGCCGACGCTGGACCGGATCGTCGTCGCAGATCAGAACGGTGGTCACGGCATGCACTCCCGAATGCGGATGTCTCGAATCGGGAGAGGGTGGTCGCAGCCGCTTAAGGGCGGGTTAACGGGTGGGTAACGGCACGGCCCCAAACGGGTCAGACCTGTCGCGACCGCATCCCGGCATCCACAACGAGCAACATGAATCCACGCGACGAAAGCCTAATGGCCGGTGGCTCCGGCGGGCGTATCATGCTCGCCCGGACCGGCGTTTGCCCAACCTGTGAGAGGGGCGTGCCATGACTGCAGACGGCTTCTCGCTGGCAGCCACCATCATTCTGCTGTTCCCGATGCTCTATTTCTTCATCGCCTCGCCAACCTTCCTGCTGGCCAAGCTGGAGGATCCGGTCGTCACCTGGTTGCTGCGGAGCCTGTTCAGCTTCCATTTCCGGGCGGTATCCATCGTCTGCGCCATCGGCACGATCGCCTTCCTCGTGGCGGGCCGGCCGCTCGTCGCCATCGCCATCGGCATCATCGCCGCGCTCGCCGTCTACGCCCGGCAATGGTTCCTCGGCCAGCTCGACACCCAGATCCGGGCGCGGGATGCGGGTGAGGCCGGAGCCGTGCGCGAATTGCGGCGGCTCCACTGGCGCGGCATGGCCTACAATGCCGCGCAGTTCTTCCTGATCCTCTCGGGCGTCCCCTTCGTCTTCACCAACCCGCTATGATCGCCGGTCAGGCCGCCCGCTCGCGGCGCGAGAAGGGCGCGAGGGCGGCCGCGAACTGGGCAGCGGCGGCGGCCCAGGTCCGCCCCTCGGCGACGGCCCGGCAGCGGGCTCCGTCCAGCGTCAATGCCTGACGGATCGCGACGGCGAGGTCGTCGTCGAGCGCGCCGATCCCCGCCTCCGTCAGCACGTCGAGTGGGCCCGGAACCGGAAAGGCCGCAACCGGCACCCCGGATGCCAGCGCCTCCTGCATCACATTGCCATAGGTGTCGGTGCGGCTGGTGAAGACGAAAACGTCGGCCGCAGCGTAGATTTCCGCCAGCGCCTCGCCGGTCTTCATCCCCAGGAAGACCGCGCCGGGAAACCGCCGTTCCAGTTCGGCGCGCTGCGGGCCGTCACCGACGACGACCTTGGTGCCCGAAAGGTCGAGCGACAGGAAGGCCTCGACGTTCTTCTCCACCGCCAGCCGCCCGACCGTCAGCATCAACGGTCGCGGATAGTCGAACGCAATGCCCGGACGCGGCCGGAACAGCGTCGTATCGACGCCGCGCGCCCACACCGCGAGATTGGCGAAACCCCACGCCGCAAGCTCGCGGCGCATCGTCTCCGTTGGCACCAGCGTACGGGCGGCGGCCTCGTGGAAGCGGCGCAACCAGGCATAGGTCCAGGCTTCCGGGATCGGCGCGCGAGCGCGAACATATTCCGGATAGCGCGTGTGGTAGCTGGTCGTGAACGGCAGGCCGTGGACCAGGCACCAGCGACGCGCCGCATGGCCGATCGTTCCCTCCGTCGCGACATGCACCGCTTCGGGGGCGAGCCGGTCCAGCCGCTCCGCGACGGCCGGCCCCGCCCCGATGGCGACGCGGATGTCCGGATAGGTCGGCAGCGGCAGGCTCGGCAGTCCCTCGGGCGTGACGAAATGCGGCTCGATGCCGAGCGCAGGAAGCGCCGCCGCAGTCTCCTTCAGCGAGCGCATCACGCCATTGACCTGCGGGTCCCAGGCATCGGTGGCGATCGCAAGACGCATGGCCGGTCTCCTTAGGCGCTGACCTTCCGACGGCCCGGCAGGACGAGCGGGATATCGACGAACGACTCGTCTTCCGTCGCCGGGGCGGGCTCGGTCTTCAACGCGGTCCAGCGGACGATCTCGAACCGCCCGTCATAGCTCTCGACGAGAGCCGTGCAGCTCTCCACCCAGTCGCCGCAATTCATGTAACGGATGCCGGCCTGGTCCTTGATCGCGGCATGATGGATGTGGCCGCAGATCACCCCGTCCACCTTCTGGCGCCTGGCCTCGGTCGACAGCGCCTCCTCGAAGGCGCCGATGAAGTTGACGGCCTTCTTGACCTTGAGCTTCGCCCAAGCCGATAGCGACCAGTAGGTGAGACCCAGCTTGCGGCGGAAGAAATTGACCCAGCGGTTGCAATAGAGCGCGGCGTCATAGGCCCAGTCGCCAAGATGGGCGAGCCAGCGGGCGTGCATCACCACCACGTCGAAACAGTCGCCGTGGATGACAAGGAAGCGCCGGCCGTCGGCTGCCTCGTGAACGATCTGATCCATCACCTCGATGCCGCCGAAATGCGTGCCGAAATAGTCGCGCATGAACTCGTCGTGGTTGCCCGGCAGGTAGATGATCTGGCTACCCTTGCGGACCACGCGCAGAAGCTTCTGCACCACGTCGTTGTGCGCCTGCGGCCAGTGCCAGCCGCGCCGGAGCTGCCAGCCATCGACGATGTCACCGACGAGATAGACGACGTCAGCCTCGTTGTGGCGGAGAAAGTCGATCAGAAGGGCCGCCTGGCAGCCCCGCGCGCCCAGATGCACGTCTGAAATGAACATCGCCCTGTGGCGCTTCTCGGCCATCATCCGGCTCCGCGAGACTTCGTGTCGCGGGGACCAACAGCAGATTCCCGTTGTCGTTTTGTGACACGGGCGCTGGCCAACGGGCCCAACGAAGGGCTGTCGTCCGACTGTCGCATGACGTTGCTAGCGCTGCCGATCTGGAGCTGCCGATTCCTTCGGCGCGGCCGCGACGGGAGCAGATCATGGCCCATGGCCTCGACCGCGAGAGCAAGGATCTCGACCGCGACACAATGGAGCGCGCCTATGCGCGCTGGGCGCCCATCTACGACGCGGTTTGCGGTCCGCTGTTCGAAAAAGGGCGCCGCGCCGCGACGGCGGCCGCGAAACAGGCGGGCAGCCGCATTCTCGAGGTCGGCGTCGGTACGGGCCTGTCCTTCCAGGACTACGGGCCCGGCTTCGAGATCTATGGCATCGACCTGTCCGAGCCGATGATATCAAAGGCGCGCGAGCGCATCGCGACCGGCGCCTTTCCCCATGTGAAGGAGGTCAGCGTCATGGACGCTCACGACCTCGCCTATCCCGACAACATGTTCGACTGCGTGGTGGCGCAGTTCGTCATCACGCTGGTGGAGCGTCCCGAGCGGGTTCTGGACGAATGCGCGCGTGTGATCAGGCCGGGCGGCGAGATCATTCTCGTCAACCACCTCTATTCCGAAAAGGGCCTCGCCGCCGCCGTCGAGCGCTGGTTCTCCAAACACGCGCATACGTTCGGCCTGAGACCGGAATTTCCCTTCCAGCGCCTGAAGGACTGGGCGGACAAGAACGGCGGGGCCAAGGTGGTCGACCGCAGCTTCGTCGGCCCGCTCGGCGTCTATTCGCTGGTGAGGTTCCGCAAGCTCGGCGCCGACGTGGCACAAGCGCCGCCGCTCGCCGCCGTCGGCTGAGGCCGTCGCCGCCTGCCGTTGCAGAAGCGCAACGCCAAGGGCGGCAAGACCCGTCTTGGACCATCCGCCACGTTGATCACGGCGGCGGATTTGCCCATATCGGCCTCTCCTAAGGTTTCAGCGGGAGGCCGTCATGCGCCGCACGTTTCAGGATGCCGCTACCAAGAGCGCGGCTGCCCGCGACAGGCTCGACCGCGAACTCGGGCCGCTGCCGGTATGGGATCTCTCGGCGCTCTATGCCGGCATGGATGCACCCGGTGTGCGCGCCGATCTCGACGCCGCCGAGGCTGAGGCCATCGCCTTCGAAAACACCTACAAGGGCCGGCTGGAAGGGCTGGCTCGCGGCAAGTCGGCAGGGGCCGATCTCGCCGACGCGCTGGTCCGCTACGAGAAGCTGGAGGACCTGCTCGGCCGCCTCGCCTCGTTCGCGGGCCTCGTCTATGCCGGCGACACGACCGACCCCGTGCGCGCCAAGTTCTACGGCGACATTCAGGAGAAGATCACCGCGATCTCCTCGCATCTCCTGTTCTTCACGCTGGAACTGAACCGGATCGACGACAGCCTGATCGACCAGGCCATGGCCGAGCCGCGCCTCGGCCATTACCGGCCCTGGCTGGAGGACATCCGCAAGGACAAGCCGTTCCAGCTGGAGGATCGCGTCGAGCAGCTGTTCCACGAGAAGAGCGTCACGGGCCGCGCGGCCTGGAACCGCCTGTTCGACGAGACCATCGCCGGCCTTCGCTTCGAGATCGACGGCGAAAGACTGCCGCTGGAGCCGACGCTGAACCTGTTGCAGGACACGGCGGAGGAGAAGCGTCGCGCCGCGGCCGAGGCCCTCGCCGCCACTTTCAAGGACAATCTGCGTACCTTCTCGCTGATCACCAACACGCTGGCGAAGGACAAGGAGATCGCCGACCGCTGGCGCGGCTTCGAGGATGTCGCGGATTCCCGCCACCTCGCGAATCGCGTCGAGCGCGAGGTGGTCGACGCGCTCGTCGCCGCCGTGCGCGAGGCCTATCCGCGTCTGTCCCACCGCTACTACAGGCTGAAGGCGCGCTGGTTCGGCAAGGACGTGCTGCCGCACTGGGACCGCAACGCGCCGCTGCCGAAGGTCGAGCAGCGGACGATCCCCTGGACCGACGCCCGCGACACTGTGCTGTCGGCCTATGCCGGCTTCTCGCCGGAACTGTCGAACATCGCGAAGCGCTTCTTCGACGAGAGCTGGATCGACGCGCCGGTGCGGCCCGGCAAGGCGCCGGGCGCCTTCGCACACCCGACCGTGCCGTCCGCGCATCCGTTCGTGCTGCTCAACTATCAGGGCAAGCCGCGCGACGTGATGACCCTTGCCCACGAACTCGGCCACGGCGTCCATCAGGTGCTGGCGGCCCCCAACGGCGCGCTGATGGCGCCAACCCCACTGACGCTGGCCGAGACAGCATCCGTCTTCGGCGAGATGCTGACGTTCAAGGCGATCCTCGCCAGCACCACCGACCCGGTCCAGAAAAAGGCCCTGCTCGCCTCGAAGGTCGAGGACATGATCAATACGGTCGTGCGCCAGATCGCCTTCTATTCCTACGAGCGGAAGATCCACATCGCCCGCAAGGACGGCGAGCTCACCGCCGACGACATTTCCGCGGCCTGGATGAGCGTGCAGGGCGAGAGCCTCGGCCCGGCCATCGAGCTGAAGCCCGGCTACGAGACTTTCTGGGCCTATATCCCCCACTTCATCCACTCGCCGTTCTATGTCTACGCCTATGCCTTCGGCGACTGCCTCGTGAACTCGCTCTATGCGGTCTACGAGAAGGCCGACAAGGGCTTCGCGGAGCGCTACCTCGCCATGCTGGCCGCCGGCGGCACCAAGCACCATTCCGAGGTTCTGGCGCCCTTCGGCCTCGATGCGCGCGACCCGGTCTTCTGGCAGGGCGGGCTCGGCGTCATCGAACGCCTGATCGGCGAACTGGAGGCAATGGAGGGGTGATGGCTGAGAGCTCCGGCGCGTCCGCGCCCGGCGACGGCTACGAGCTCGTCTACCGCAACACGCGGCTGTGGCGGCTGCGGTTCCTGCAACTGGTCTTCTGGGGGCCGGCCGTCTTTTTCGCCTGGCTCGCCTGGGCGACGCGGATCGACGATCCCACCAACAACCACGTCGCCTCGCTGGTGTTGTCGCCGGTCTCTGCGCTCTTCGCCCTGATGATCGAGGTCTATATCCGCCAATACGCCACGGCGGTCTGGCGCACGAAGGACGCGATGCGGATCGAGTCCATGTCCACCTTCGGGCGGATCGTGCAGACCTTCCCGATGGCCAATGTCACCTTCGGCCGTGAGCGGCGCTCGAACCCCTACGCCACCCGCGCCGCCACCGGCTTCTGGCTGGACAATTCCTATTCGACGATCCGTGTCTACGGCCGGCGATTGCCCTTCATCCTCGACACGACGGCCGATCGGCCCACCGGCTGATGCTGTGACGCGCGGCTCTCAGCGTGTTATACATTCCGTATGACGAAACGGAGGCCGCCATGAACGAACAGCCACGCAAGACCGAAACTGACGGTTTCGTGCTGCAGATTCGCAAGATCGGCAATTCTGTCGGGCTGATCCTGCCGAAGGAACTGCTCGCGCGCCTGAACCTGCACGAAGGCGACAAGCTGCATGTGGCAGAATTTGCTGACGGAACGCTGAATCTCTCGGCCCGCGATCCGCAGTTCGCCAAGGGCATGGAAAGCGCGAACAGAGCGATCAAGCGCTATCGGAATGCGCTCGCAGAACTCGCCAAATGAGCGAGCCGATCTGGCTTACGGCCGAACTCGTGATCGCGATCCACGAGAGGCAGTTGCGCGAGTTCGGCGGACCGCCGGGGATCCGTGATCAGGGTATGCTGGGATCCGCCCTAGATCGACCTCGCAACAAGTGGGCTTACGAAGGTGCAGAGTTGCCGGAACTGTCCGCGGCATATGCCTACGGAATCGCGAGGAACCATCCCTTTGTCGATGGCAACAAGCGTGCGGCGCTACTGGCGCTGGTGGTATTCTTGGACCTGAACGGAATCGATTTCGACGTTCCCGAGACGGAGATGGCTGCCATCATCTTCGCGCTTGCTGCCGGCGAGGTCGGCGAGGAGGGTCTGACCCGCTGGATCCGGGACAACTGGCCAGCGTGAGCGATCCCCTCCGCCATTTGCCTTGGGACGGCGCGTCGAGGCCCTTCACCATCGGCATGCGACCGATCGCGCTCGCCGACTGGATCGAGGTGGATGCCCGCCTTGGCGTCTATCTCGACGAAAAGGCCCGGCTGGAGGCGGCCGATCTGCCAACGATCTTTCGCGCCGAACGCGGCACCGGCCCGGCACAGCAAGAGCTTCTCGATATCCTCGTCGGGAACCTCGTGGCGCACCAAGCTGAAACCCATCGACGCGATGGCGACCGCATCGAGCTGCCGACGGCTGGCCGAACAATCGATCTCGGCGCGGATGGTCCACCGCTGCTCACCGCCTCCCGCCTCGTGCAGGAGGACATCTGCCTGATGCGCCGGACGGATGAAGGCTGGCGTCTCGCCGCAGCGGCTCTCGCCTTTCCGTCGTCGTGGCGGCTCGCCGACAAGATCGGCCGTCCGATGAATGCGATCCATGCGCCCGTGCCGGGGTTTGCCGGCCGCATGGATCAGATGGTCACACGCATCTTCGACAATCTCGCCCCGTCTCAACCCGTCGAGCGCTTCAACTGGTCACTTTACGACGACGACCGGCTGCACCACCCCGAACCGCACCCGAAGTCGTGGCGCGGCACCGATGGTCTGATCGACCCTGCGCGCGTCCACGTCCGCGTCGAGCGTCAGACCCTGATCAAGCTGCCCCGGTCTGGCGACATCGCCTTCACCATCCGTGTCCATCAGGGACCGGCAACGCTGCTCGCCGGCACCCGTTCCGGCCGTTTGCTTGCCGACGACCTGGATGGCCTCGACGGTCCGCAGCGCGCCTACAAGGGCTGGAGCGCCGATGCGGACGACCTGATTGCACTCTTCCGCGGGGGTACAGCACTCTAGGGTTCTTGCCCTCGCATCCGGACGGGATAAGCCCTATCTGAGGCTGGCAGCCATTTCGGAGTGCCAATGCCGCCGCGCGACGACGAAGCCAACCGCCTCTCCGGCCGCCTGTCGCGCTATGCCCGCGTCGGCACCAATGTCGCCGGCGCGGCCGCTTCCATCGCGGCGGCGCGCCTGTTCGGCGCCTCGCTTGACCGGGAGAAGAACGCCGCGGACCTGACGCGCGCGCTGGGCGGGCTCAAGGGCCCGATCATGAAGGTGGCGCAGCTGCTATCGACCATCCCCGAGGTTCTGCCGCCGGAATATGCATCGGAGTTGCAGAAGCTCCAGTCCGAGGCTCCGCCCATGGGCCCGGCCTTCGTCAAGCGTCGGATGATGGCCGAACTTGGCCCTGACTGGGAAAAGCGCTTCGCGAGCTTTGACAAGGTGCCGGCAGCAGCCGCTTCCCTTGGCCAGGTCCACCGCGCCACGGCCCACGACGGCATGAAGCTGGCCGTGAAGCTGCAATATCCGGACATGCAGTCGGCCGTCGAGGCCGATCTCGCCCAGCTCGAAATCCTGTTCGCGATCCAGCGACGCATGGACCCCGCCATCGACACGCGCGAAATCATCAAGGAGATCGGCGAGCGGGTTCGCGAGGAACTCGACTACCGCCGCGAGGCCAAGCACGCGGCTCTTTATCAGGACGTTCTCGCCAATGAGCCGCTGGTGCGCGTGCCGATCGTCCGAAACGAACTCTCCACGGGAAGGCTGCTGACGCTCTCATGGCTCGACGGCACCAAGATGCTGAGCCATGTCGACCGGCCGCTCGCCATCCGCAACCGGCTGGCGACCGCCATGTTCCGGGCGTGGTGGCATCCCTTCGCCCATATTGGGGTGATCCACGGCGACCCGCATCTCGGCAACTATTCGGTCTTCGAGGAGAACGGCGAGCCGGGCGGCATCAACCTGCTCGATTACGGCTGCGTACGCATCTTCCCGCCGCGTTTCATCGCGGCGGTGATCGACCTCTACAAGGGGCTGGAGACCAGCGATGACGCCCGTGTTGTCCACGCCTACGAGACCTGGGGCTTCAAGAACCTCACCCGCGATCTCATCGACATCCTCAACGTCTGGGCGCGCTTCATCTACGGCCCGTTGCTGGACGACCGCGTGCGCTCCATCGCCGATGGCGTCGCGCCCGGTGAATACGGCCGCCGCGAAGCCTTCCAGGTCCACAAGGCGCTGAAGGAGAAGGGACCGGTGACGATCCCGCAGGAATTCGTGCTGATGGACCGCGCGGCCATCGGCCTCGGCGGCGTCTTCCTGCACCTCAAGGCGGAGCTGAACTTCTATCGCCTCTACAACGAGGAAATCGACCGCTTCAGCCTCGACGATGTCATCGCCAAGCAGGACGCCGCGCTCGGCTCGGCCGGACTCAAGGCGGCCTGATCGATGGCGGTCTATGTCGACGATCCGATCTGGGACTGGCAGGGCCTCAAATGGTGCCATCTCCTCGCCGACACCGAGGAGGAATTGCATCGTTTCGCACGTCTCATGGGCGTGCCGCGCTCGATCTACCAAGGACCGCCGAAGACCAATGCCCCGCATTACGATCTGACCGGCTTCGAACGGAAGCGGGCCATCACCATGGGGGCCATCCCCTGCACGCGCCACGAAATCGTCGCCGTCGTGCGGCGCGTCCGGGTGGCGAAACCGCTGCCGCGCGGAGCCGCCTGAAGCGGCTCGCCTTGACAGGCGCGCCGATCCCTCCGAAACCGTGGCACGCTCATCCGGAGACCGCCTTGGCCGCGCCGCAGGACAAACCGCCGCTGACCATCCTGCTCTGCTCGCCGCGCGGCTTCTGCGCCGGCGTTGTCAGGGCCATCGACGCGGTGGAACAGGCGCTGCGCATCTATGGCCCGCCGGTCTATGTGCGCCACGAGATCGTCCACAACCGCTTCGTGGTCGACGGGCTGAAGGCCAAGGGCGCCATCTTCGTGGAGGAACTGTCGGAAATCCCCGACACCGCCGCGCCGGTGATCTTCTCGGCGCATGGCGTGCCGAAATCGGTTCCCGTGGAGGCCGAGGGCCGCAATTTCCTCGCCATCGACGCCACCTGCCCGCTGGTCACCAAGGTTCACCGCGAGGCCGAAATCCACCACAAGCGCGGCCGCGAGGTCGTCCTCGTCGGCCATGCCCGCCACCCCGAAGTGGTCGGCACGATGGGCCAGCTGCCGCCCGGCGCCGTGACGCTCGTCGAAACGCTGGACCAGGCGAAGACCTTCGTGCCGCGCGACGAAAATGCGCTCGCCTTCGTCACCCAGACGACCCTCTCGGTCGATGACACTCGCGAGATCGTCGACTTCCTGCGTGCCCGCTTTCCGGCCATCGTCGGCCCGCACAAGGAAGACATCTGCTACGCCACCACCAACCGGCAGGAAGCGGTGAAACGCGTCGCGCCGCGCGTCGAGGCGATGATCGTCGTCGGCGCCCCCAACTCGTCCAATTCCCAGCGCCTGCGCGAGGTCGCCGAGCGCGAGGGCTGCCGCATCTCCGAACTGGTCCAGCGCGCCGCAGACATCGACTGGGACAGGTTCGGCGACATTGCCTCTCTCGGCATCACAGCCGGTGCGTCGGCTCCGGAGGTGCTGGTCGAGGAGATCATCGAGGCCTTCGCGACGCGCTACGAGGTGTCGGTCGAGACCGTCTCGACCGCCGACGAAAGCGTCTTCTTCCCCCTGCCCCGCCAGCTCCGCCCGGACGCGGCGGCCTGAAAGCCCATCCGATGGCCGTCTATACCGATGTCACCGCCGAGGATCTGTCGGCGCACCTGACCCGCTACGACATCGGCGAGCTCCTGTCGTTCAAGGGCATTGCCGAGGGCGTCGAGAACTCGAACTTCCTGCTCCACACCACCGCCGGCACCTTCATCCTGACGCTCTATGAAAAGCGCGTCGATCCCGCCGACCTGCCGTTCTTCGTCGGCCTCATGGAGCATCTCGCCGCCCGCGGCCTTACCTGCCCGCAACCGGTGAAGATGAGGTCCGGCGAGGCGCTGGGCGAGCTTGCCGGGCGTCCTGCCGCTATCGTCACCTTCCTCGAAGGCATGTGGATCAGGCGCCCGCAAGTCCACCATTGCGCTGCCGTCGGCAAGGCGCTGGCCGAACTGCACCTCGCCGGCGAAGGCTTCGCCATCCGCCGCCCCAACGCGCTGTCGGTGCCGGGCTGGCGGCCGCTCTACGAGCACGCGCGCGACCGCGCCGATACCGTAGCCAACGGTCTTGCCGCGACCATGGCCGGAGAGCTCGACCATTGCGAACGGCACTGGCCGAAGGACCTGCCGGCCGGTGTCATCCACGCCGACCTGTTCAACGACAATGTCTTCTTCCTGCAGAACAGGCTGTCCGGCCTGATCGACTTCTACTTCGCCTGCAACGACATCCTCGCCTACGATCTCGCCATCTGCCTGAACGCCTGGTGCTTCTCGCAAGACTATGAGTTCGATTTCGCCAAGGGTTCGGCCATGATCGCCGCCTATCAGGCGGTCCGGCCCCTGAGCCAGGCCGAGAAGGCCGCCCTGCCGCTGCTGGCGCGCGGTTCGGCCCTGCGCTTCCTGCTGACGCGCCTCGTCGACTGGCTGAACGTGCCGCCCGGCGCCGTGGTGACGCCGAAGGATCCACTCGAATATCTGAAGAAGCTGCGCTTCCACCAGAAGGTCGGCTCGCCCACCGAATACGGTCTGGCATGACCGCCACGAAAACACCCGCCCGCCGCGTCGAGATCTTCACGGACGGAGCCTGTTCCGGCAATCCCGGGCCGGGCGGCTGGGGCGCCATCCTGCGCTATGGCGAGACGCAGAAGGAGATGAGCGGCGGCGAGGCGGTCACCACCAACAACCGCATGGAACTGCTCGCCGCGATCAATGCTCTGGAGGCGCTGAAGCGTCCCTCGCAGGTCGATCTCCACACCGACAGTCAGTATGTGAAGAACGGCATCATGAGCTGGATTCACGGCTGGAAGCGGAACGGCTGGAAGACCGCCGACAAGAAGCCGGTGAAGAATGCCGACCTCTGGCAACGGCTCGACGACGTCAGCGACCTGCACGAGGTGACCTGGCATTGGGTCAAGGGCCATGCCGGCCATGCCGAGAACGAACGGGCCGACGAACTGGCCCGCGAGGGCATGGCGCCGTTCAAGCCGGCCAAGGGCTGACCTTGTGGTCGCCTTCCTCATCGCCTGCATCATCGTCGAGATCACGCCCGGTCCGAACATGGCGACGCTCGCCGCCCTGACGCTCGCCCGCGGGCTGCGGCCGGGTCTTTTCGCCGTGGCCGGCGTCGCGCTCGGCCTTGCGACCATGGGCGTGCTGGCCATTCTCGGGCTGGCCGCCATCGTCACCGAGGTTCCCGCGCTCTACGGCGCGTTGCGATGGACCGGCTTTCTCTATCTCCTCTGGCTGGCCTGGGAAATCTGGCGCCAGCGGGATGAGAGCGGAGACGGGCTCGACGCGCAGGCAGGTCCGGGCGGGCTGTTCTGGCGCGGCTTCCTGACCAATGTCCTGAACCCCAAGGCGGCGGTGTTCTTCATCACCGTCCTGCCGACCTTCGTGCCGGAAGGCGGCGCCGCCGAGGTAAGAGCGACGACGTGGGTCTATGCGGCCGCCTATGTCGGCATCGCCACCATCATCCACACCGCTATCGTGCTGGCGGCGGCGCGCCTCCAGGGCTTTCTCGGCCGGTCCACGGGCATCGCTCGCTTCCGTGCCTTCCTGGCCGCGCTTCTCGTCGGGGTCGCGGGCTGGCTGCTCTGGGCGACGCGGCTCTGAATTCGGCGGCACGCCGATTGCGATCCCTGCCGGCAAGCGGGGCGACTGTCTCCGCATGGGACAGGAACCCGCCATGAGCCAAGCTTCTTTCGTCGCTGCGAGCCTTGCCGACCTCGACCTCGACCCGGCCCCGATCCGGCCCGAGTGGATACTGGAGGGCAATCCGGTTGCCCGCTGCCGCCATTGGTCCGATTCCTCCGATGGAACCACGCAAGCCATGGCATGGGACTGCACGGCCGGTGCGTTCCGCTGGTTTTTCGGCGGCGACGAGATCGTCCACATCATCGAGGGCGAGGTGAACGTCACCGACGAGGCCGGCGGCACACGCACGCTTCGTCCGGGCGATGCCGCGCTGTTCCGCGCCGGGACATGGTCGGTCTGGCGGGTGCCGCACTATGTCCGCAAGCACGCCATCTGCCGCGACAGCCTGCCGGCCGTCGTGACCCTGCCGCTCAAGGCCGGCCGGAAGGCGTCGCGCCTCGCCGCCCGCCTGCGCGACTGGCTGCCCGAGCCGATCCCGGTGCGGGTCGCCATGCCCATCGCCGCGGCCGGCGCGCTGGCCGCCGTCGGCGTCTTCGCGATGTGAACCGGAGAAGGGGCGGCGCGGCCGCTCCTCTGCATCACAGCTGCGTGATGAGATTGTCGGCGCCGGAGATATCCGCCTTGCCCGGCGCGTCGCCGACATTCAGCGACGTCACGACGCCGTCCTTGACGATCATCGAATAGCGCTTCGAGCGCATGCCCATGCCGGCCGCCGACGCGTCGTTGGCAAGGCCGATGGCATTGGCGAATTCGGCGTTGCCATCCGCCAGGATGCCGACCTTGCCAGTTGCATCGCTCGCCTTCTGCCAGGCATCCAGCACGAAGACGTCGTTGGTCGAGGTCGCGTAGATCGCATCGACGCCCTTGGCCTTGATCGTATCGGCATTGGCGACGAAACCGGGCATGTGGTTCCTGTGGCAGGTCGGCGTGAACGCCCCCGGCACCGCGAAGAGAACCACGGTCTTCCCCGAGAAGATGTCGGCCGTCGTGCGCGCGGCCGGCCCGTCTGCCGTCATCGTGCGGAACGTCGCCTCGGGCAGCTTGTCGCCGACCTGAATCGTCATGAAATTCTCCTGATGCCTGTTGGGGGAGAGACCGCGGCCGCGCGGGCGGCCGGCAAAGGGACGGCAAAAACCTAAGGGCAGAAATCGGCGTCGTCGAGCCCGGCTCAGGCAGGCCGGGTCGTCGTTTCGAGCGCCCTGTCGCCCGCAACCAGCGTAAAGGTCAGGTCATGGGCTGTCGGGTCGATGCCGCGCGGCGCGCCGTCGAGCACCAGCTTGAAGCGGCGCGTCGCGCCCTCGCGGTCCAGCGCCTCGGGCAGCGGCAGGTTCCATCGCGCGTCCGGCCCCTCGACGAAGAGATCGACACGGCCCTGCGTCGCACCGACATCGGCGGCGAGCATCAGCACGGGATGCTGGCCCGAACGGTCGATCCCCGTCGCCCGGACCGCCAGCCCTTCGGCCTGCCGCGAGGGTACGCGGCCCTCGAACCGGGCGACGAGATCCGCAAGCGCGGGATCGGCCGGTGCCGCCGGACGAAGGACAAGGTCCGCCGCGCCCTTGGCCGGAATGCAGATCTGATCGCAAACCGCGTAATCAAGCTTCAGCACGAGCTTCACCGGCCGGGCCGGATCTCGCGCCGTGACCTTCAGCGGAAACACGACTTCCAGCTTGTAGCCGATGGAGAATCCATTGCCGTCCGGGAACCGGAACGGCGCCGGCCAGAGGACTTTGACATCCGCGACATTGCCCGACGCCGACCAGTCGAAGGACGGCGGCACGCCGGAATCGCCAGGCGTGCGCCAATAGGTCTTGGTGCCCGGCTCCATGGTGATGTGAAGGCCCGCGCGCGGCGACCCGTCAGCCGCAACGCCGCCGGAAATCAACCTGATCGCGGACTTGGCGTCGCGCGACCAGCCTGACGCCGACGGGCCGGCAAAAGCCGGCCGCGGCAGCATTGCCAGCGGTGCGAGGACAAGGAGGGAGCGGCGGTCGAGCATCCCCATCGATTTAGGCGAGGAGGGGCCCAAGTGCCACCTGCAAACGGTCGCAGAAGGGGACCTTTCGCCTCCCCGGCCGTCAACTGCTCGTGAACCGCGGCAGGGGAGGCAGCGCGTTGGCAATCGGTATCGATCCGGGTTACCTTTGCCGCATGGCAGCAAATCCCCGACGCGCTAAGCCGGGCAGCAATGTTCGCGGCTATCTCGACGGACAGATGCTCGTCGCCATGCCCACCATGCGCGACGAGCGGTTCTCCCGGACGGTCATCTACATGTGCGCCCATTCCTCGGATGGAGCGATGGGCATCGTGGTCAACCAGACGGCGACCAACCTCGCCTTCCCGGACCTGCTGGTGCAGCTCGACATCATTCCCGAGGCGCAGAAGATCACCCTTCCCTCGCGCATCAACACGATCCGCGTCCTGCGCGGCGGCCCGGTGGAAACCGGCCGCGGCTTCGTGCTGCACACATCCGACTTCTACATCGAGAACTCGACACTGCCGATCGACGAGGGCATCTGCCTCACCGCGACGCTCGATATCCTGAAGGCGATGGCCACCGGCGAAGGGCCGAGCGACGCGGTGCTCGCCCTCGGCTATGCCGGCTGGGGCGCGGGACAGCTCGAGAACGAGATCCAGTCCAACGGCTGGCTGCACTGCCCCGCTGACATGGATCTGATCTTCGGCCCGGACACCGAAACCAAGTATGACCGGGCCATGCGCAAGATCGGCATCGACCCCGGCATGCTGTCGAGCGAATCGGGACATGCCTGAACCGGCGACGACAGTCCGTCCGCGCTCGCCTCCGTCATACAAATCGGTTTAGCATCGGCGCAGGGAGACAATGCTCATGCGACGTCAGCGCCGGACCAAGATTCTCGCGACCCTCGGCCCGACCTCCTCGACAAGGGAGCAGATTGCCGCCCTGTTCGCAGCCGGTGCGGATGTGTTCCGCATCAACATGAGCCATACGCCCCACGACAAGCTGCGCGAATTCGTCGAGACGATCCGCTCCATCGAGCATGAGGAACAGCGACCCATCGGGATTCTGGCCGATCTGCAGGGGCCGAAACTCCGGGTCGGCACGTTCAAGGACGGTCCTGTCACGCTGAAGAACGGTGCTGCTTTCACTCTCGATTCCGACCGGAAGGCCGGCGACGTCCATCGCGTCCACCTGCCGCACCCCGAGATTCTCTCAGCGCTGGAGCCCGGCCACCGGCTCATCCTCGACGACGGCAAGGTGACGCTCAAGGCCGAGGAATGCACGCCCAAGAGCGCGAAGTGCCGCGTCATTGTCGGCGGCAAGCTCTCCGACCGCAAAGGCGTCAGCCTTCCCGACACCACCCTGCCCGTCTCCGCCCTGACCGAGAAGGACCGCGCCGACCTCGACGCGGCGCTGAATGCCGGTGTCGACTGGATCGCGGTCTCCTTCGTCCAACGGCCGGAGGATGTGGCGGAGGTCAAGAAGGTCGCGCGCGGCCGCGCGGCCGTGATGGCCAAGATCGAGAAGCCGCAGGCCGTGGCGCGGCTCGCCGAGATCATGGACATCGCCGATGCCCTGATGGTCGCGCGCGGCGACCTCGGCGTCGAAATGCCCATGGCCAAGGTGCCGGGCATCCAGAAGCAGATCACCCGGCAGGCGCGCCGCACCGGCAAGCCGGTGGTGGTCGCGACGCAGATGCTGGAAAGCATGATCACCGCCCCCGTACCCACGCGCGCGGAGGTCTCGGACGTCGCCACCGCCGTCTTCGAGGGCGCCGACGCCATCATGCTGTCGGCCGAGAGCGCCGCCGGCCAGTATCCGGTCGAAGCTGTCGCCACGATGAGCGGCATCGCCGAGGAGGTCGAGGGCGACCCGACCTACCGCGCGGTGATCCAGGCACAACGCGCCGAGCCGGAAGCGACGGGCGCCGACGCTATTGCCCTTGCCGCCCGCGAGATCGGCGAGACGCTGGACCTCTCGGCCATCGTCTGCTGGACCATGTCGGGCTCGACCGCCCTGCGTGTCGCGCGCGAGCGGCCAAAATCGGTGACCATCGCCCTGACCCCGAAGATCGCGACGGGCCGCAAGCTGGCCTTGCTCTGGGGCGTCCACTGCGTCGTCACCCAGGACGCCCGCGACCTCGACGACATGGTCGACCGCGCCTGCCGCTTCGCCTTCAAGGACGGTTTCGCCAAGCCGGGACAGCGCATCATCGTGGTGGCCGGCGTGCCGCTCGGCACACCCGGCGCGACCAACATGCTGCGCATTGCTTTCGTCGGGGCGGATTCGGCCGATCTCTAGCTGGCCGCGCCCTGCATCGCGCGAATTTCAGCCATCACGCGCTCCGGCTCGGCATGGTGCGGCCCGTGCCCGACGCCAGGCAGCAGGATCAGCCGGGTCTGCGGCACGTCGCGCGCCATCCCCAGCGAATGCAGATGCGTCCAGACCACGCCATCCGCCTCGCCCGAAATCACCGTTACCGGGCAACCGATTTCGCCGTAGCGCGGCGCCTGCGCCGTCACCTCGGCAAGAAGGGCGGCGCAGTCCTCCGCATTGGCCATGAACTGGCGCGGCCGCAACGCCAGCGGAATGCCGGCTTCGGTCGCGTAGCCCGCGCCGACCTGCTGTGGCGCGAAGACCCCGGCAATGCTGCGCCTCATCCAGAGCTCCCCGAACGGCAAGGCAACGGTCCAGGAAAACAGCGGGCCGACCACCGGCAGAGCGGCGAGGTCGTAGTACCAGATGGTGCCACCGGGCCAGGGGTGGGTCACGGGCGCGATCAGCACGAGCCCGGCGACACGTCCGGGATGGTCGAGCGCCATCCGGCAGGCGAGAGCGCCGGCCCAGGAATGGGCGACGATGACCGCCCTGTCGATGTCCAGCCGGTCCAGCGCGTCGACCACCGCGCCAGCCTGGTGGTCCAGCCGCGCGGCGGCGCGCCCCGAGCACCGCTCGCTAAAACCGTGTCCCGGTCTGTCGACGAGGATGCTGCGGCCGGGACCATCGAGCCGATCGCCCAGCGCCGGCTCCCAGACCCGGACCGAGCTGCTCGCCCCGTGGAGGAACATGGCAGGGGTGCCGCCCTCGCCGCGCTCGACCACATGCAGGCGGCCCGCCCGCGTCTCGACGAAACGGCCCCGCGCGGGAAATGACCGGCTGATGGCGCGCGAGCGCGCAGCTGTCCACGCCGTCAGGGCAGCCGGCACGGCAATCGACATGAATAGCGGATCGAAAGGCACCATCGGGGAGCGTGTGCGCCTCAGCGGCGAGCCGGACCCGGCGTCCGGGCTAGAGTTCCAGCCCGTCGACCTTCGGCGTCAACCGGCGGATGATCTCGGGAATTCGCTCGACATGCGGATTGATCTCGAGCGCCCGCTTGAACGCGGTCAGCGCCGGCCGGTCCTCGCCGAGCTGCTGGAAGATCATGCCGAGCCCCACCATCGCGGTGAAATGGCGGGGCTCCAGCCGCAGCACCTGTTCGATGTCGGACACGGCGCGCCCCAGCTCGCGGCGTGCGAAATAGAGCGTCGCGCGGCGGCTCCAGGCCTCGATGTAGTCGGGATAGAGGTCGATGACCGAATCGAGCAGCGACAGCGCCAGATCCTGCTGTTGCTGCTGGGCTGCCTGCGTGGCGCGCACCATGAGCAGGTCAGCCGTATCGGAGCCGGACTGGGCCAGAGTCAGGGCGATCTGCATTTCCAGCACACGCGCCTGCCGGGGGCCATCGGCCTCGCGCAGCCGCGAGAACAACTCGTCCAGCCGGCGCGCGCGTTCAGACTGGAGCGCCGGGGCCGCGACATTGCCTTCCGTGCCGGCTGGCGCTTCCACCGTGGGAGGCGGCGCGGGAACGGGTCCGGTGACCTGCGCCGCCGCCGGCATCGCCGCGCCGAGCATCAGGCAAAACAAAACCGCCGATCGTGTCATGGCCGAAGCGTGGGCCACGAAACGTCGACGGTCAACAGAAGCGGCAATGACAGGCGCGTGAACCCGCCTGCCGCAATGCCAGCGCACCGGCAAAGCCGGCGCAGGCTGGCTCAGCCCTGACGCGCCTTGAAGCGCTTCTGGGTCTTGTTGATGATGTAGACGCGGCCCTTGCGGCGCACGATCTGATTGTCGCGATGGCGACCGCGCAGCGACTTCAGCGAATTGCGGACCTTCATGGCGGCGATCCTTTGAGGCGAACGAGGCAGCCGGAGCCGGGAAACCCGACGGTCAGCACCTCGATGAACGGGAGGCGCGGGCTATACGTGCCGCAGCGGCGACTGTCAAGGTTGGCGCCAGGCGGCAAGCCAGTATCCGGCCAGCCTACTTGGCGGTAAGCTCGTTCGCCCCCAGATGACCATGATGGCCAGCGCGCCGCAACGACAGGGAGGCCGCCATGAGCGTCGCCTTCACCAAGGAAAACGACAGGGACGGCACCGAGGCCAACCTGCAGGATCGGCCGATCTCGCCGCACCCCAACCTGGTGACGCCGGAAGGCCTTGCGCTGATCGAGGCCGCGCTGGAGGCAGCCCGGACCGCCGTAACGGCCGCGAAGGATGCCGGTGAAGACGCGACCGGCCTGGCCTTCGCGCGCGCCAGCCGCGATTTCCGCTACTATACCGCGCGGCGCGCCAGCGCCCAGCTCATGGACCCGCCGCCGGGCGACGGCCGCGTCCATTTCGGCAGCCGCGTGACCTTCGACAGGCAGGACGGTCGTCGTCAGACCTTCCGAATCGTCGGCGAGGACGAGGCCGAGCCTTCCAAGGGGACGGTTTCCTATGTTTCGCCGGTCGCTAGGGCGCTGATGGGCAAGGGCGTCGGCGACGCCGCCGTCGTCGGCGACGGCGAGGTGGAGATCGTCACGATCGGTTGAGCGCGTCAGCGGCGCGCGATGGTCACGATCGCCGCTCGCCCGCCGATGGCCGACGACGCCGAGATCGCCGCCGCGCCTTCGACGCGCGCAGCCCAACCCTGCCCGACCACCACCGTCTCGCCGTCCGCCGTGAGGCTCCAGGCCTCCTCGATCGCCGCGAGCACGACGACCGGCGCAGCGGCAATGGGTTCCTCGGCAGCGCGGCCACGCCTGATCTCGACGTCGCCGGAAGCAAAGCCCTCGCGAGTCAGCAGGTTGAACGCTGTTGCCGCCTGCCCGTCGCGCAGGCGGCAATAGGGCGCCGGCGCGCCGGGAAAGCGCGTCGGCTGGTCGCGGTCGAGCGTACGGGAGCCCTCGCCCGCGAAGTCGAGATGCACGCCCGGCCCCTCGACGATGGTGAAGGTCCGCGCCACGCCCGCATAGTCGGAGAACGGCCCGTCCCTCAGGATGCCGGCGGTCCCGACCCGCCAGGCGACATCGCCGTCGGGCGCAAGCTCGACGGCGAAATCGGTGGCGGTGCCGCCGCCATTCTTCCAGGGAACGGTCTTGAACCCGGCCGGGTCGAGCAGGCGGATCATGCGGGCCTCATGCTTGCGGGCGCCGTTCCTTCCGGGCCCGTCACTGCGCCGTGTAGCGGATGCCGCTGATAGGCGAGACGATCTGGTTGTAGATCTCGCCGCAGCGCGCGCCGCAGCGACGCACGAAGGCGGGCAGCACGACCTTCTGCATAGCCTCGCGCAGCAGCGCCACATCGGCCGGCGTCTCGCGGGTGATGGTCATCGGCCGGTTGGTGACGACATGGCCGATCTTGCAGCCGGCGGCATTGCCGGCATTGCACTGGATGCCGTCCTCGGTGAGTTCGGCGCCGAGCTTCCACTGGGCTTCCTCGACCTCGTTCATATAGGCCTGCAGGAAATCGCGGACGGCGGGGTCGAGCCGGTTCCACCAGTTGAGATTCACCGCATAGGCGGCAACGCCCCACTGGATCGGCAGCGTGTAGAGATAGCGCGTCACCTCGTACCAGCGCGCGCCATTGCCGGTGGCCGTGCCGGTCACCGCGCAGTCGACCACGCCGCGCTCGAGCGCCGAATAGACCTCCGGGAAGCCGATAGCGACCGGCTGGCCGCCGACCGACTGGATGAAGTCGTTCTGCGAGCCGCCGGGCGTGCGCACGCGCCGGCCCTTGAGGTCGGCGAGGCTGGTGACGGGGTCGCGGCAGAACAGCACCTGACCGGGGAAAGGATAGAAGGCGACGATCTTGATGCCGACCCGCTCCAGCTCCTTGTTGAGCGTCGGCAGCATGGCGTTGGCGATGCGCCGGCCCTGCTCATGCGACGGGTTCTGGCCGGACATGTCGATGATATCGAGCAGCGGCACGTCGCCGGCGACCGTCGGAAGCGCCATGCCGGCAAGGTCGATCTGGCCCGAGCGCAGCACGCGGATCAGGTCGGGACCGGACAGGTTGCGCTCCGGCCAGCTGGCCAGCGTCACGCGGATGCGCCCGTTGGAGCGGGTCGGCAACGCCTCGCGCAGCATGGGGATGTCGACCTTGGTATATTGCGGGATCGACGGCGAAAGCTGCGTCACCATCTGGATCGAGATGGGCGGACCAGCGGGAAGGCTCGGCTGCTGCGCCATGGCAGACTGCGTCAGAAGGCCGAACGACAGTGCGGCCAGAACTCGCGATAGCTTGAACGACATGAAGGCATCCCCCGGAAGCGCCGGACGCTACGTTAAGTGGCGAACCGCAGAACGCAACCGGGCGATTGCGCAGGACAGCAGATGGCATCGGACATGAATGACCGGCACGCCGCCGATGTACCCGCCTTCTACGAGAAGCATACGGGGGATTTCGACCGCGAGCGTGGCCGCGACCTGATGGAGCGCGACCACCTGGCAGCTGCCATCGAAGGGCTCCGTCCCGGCGCGCGGGTTCTCGATCTCGGCTGCGGCACGGGTCAGCCCATCGCGGCCCATCTTGTGTCCGAAGGATTCCGCGTCACCGGCGTCGACGTCGCCGAGGCCATGATCGTTGTCTGCCGTGGGCGCTTTCCGGGGCACGAGTGGATCGCAGCGGACATGCGGCGACTGGATCTCGGACGGATATTCGGTGCCGTCGTCGCCTGGGACAGCTTCTTTCACCTCCCCCGCAACGACCAGCGCGCGATGTTCCCAGTCTTCGCGCGCCATGTCGCTCCGGGCGGATCGCTGCTATTCACCTCGGGTCCCTCGGACGGGGAAGTCGTCGGCAGCCTCTATGGCGATCCGCTGTTCCATGCGAGCCTTGCGCCGGCCGAATATCGCTCGCTGCTCGACGCTTCCGGCTTTGACGTCGTCCGGCATGTCGTCGAGGACCCCGATTGCGGCAGTCACACGGTCTGGCTGGCGCGCAGGCGCGTTATTGTTGACCCGACAAGCCCCGCGCCGCTAAACCGCGCGCCATGAACGCTCCGCAAACCAATATCCGGGCCGGCGATACCCCCGCCTCGCGCCGGCGCACCTTCGCGATCATCTCGCACCCGGACGCCGGCAAGACCACGCTGACCGAAAAGCTGCTGCTGTTCGGCGGCGCGATCCAGCTCGCCGGCGAGGTCAAGGCCAAGCAGGGCCGCCGGCAGACCTCGTCCGACTGGATGGCCATCGAGAGACAGCGCGGCATCTCGGTCGTCACCTCCGTGATGACCTTCGAGTATGGCGGCGGCGTCTTCAATCTGCTGGACACGCCAGGCCACGAGGACTTCTCGGAGGACACCTATCGCACGCTGACGGCGGTCGATTCCGCGATCATGGTGATCGATGGCGCCAAGGGCGTCGAGGACCGCACGCGCAAACTGGTCGAGGTCTGCCGCCTGCGCGACATCCCGATCATCACCTTCGTCAACAAGATGGACCGCGAGAGCCGCGACCCCTTCGACCTGATGGACGATGTGGAGAAGGCCCTCGCCCTCGACACCGTGCCGATGACCTGGCCGATCGGGTCGGGCCGCGAATTCGCCGGCACCTACGACCTCGTCCACAATCACGTGCGCCGCATCGACCGCGACGAGGAGCCGATCAAGGTCAACGGCCCGGAAGCGGCGATCTTCGACGAGCTCCTGCCGAACGGTGCCGACGGCTGGCGCGAGAGCGCGCTGCTGGCGAAGGAAGGCGCAAAGCCCTTTGACCTCGACAGCTATCGCGAGGGCCACATGACGCCGGTCTATTTCGGCTCGGCGCTGCGCACCTTCGGCGTTCAGGACCTGATCGACGCCCTGATCGCCTACGCCCCGCCGCCGCGCGCGCAGGTCGCCGAGAGCCGGACCGTGCTCGCCGACGAGCCGAAGATGAGCGGCTTCGTGTTCAAGATCCAGGCGAATATGGACCCGAACCATCGCGACCGGATCGCCTTCCTGCGGGTGTGCTCGGGCAAGCTGGCGCGCGGCATGAAGGCGAAGCTCGTGCGCACCGGCAAGCCCATGCCGCTGAACGCCCCGCAGTTCTTCTTCGCCAAGGATCGCCAACTGGCGGAGGAGGCCTATGCCGGCGACATCGTCGGCATTCCCAACCACGGCACGCTCAGGATCGGCGACACGCTGACCGACGGCGAGGATATCGTCTTCAAGGGCGTGCCGAGCTTCGCCCCCGAACAGCTCCGCCGCGTCAAGCTGAAGGACGCGATGAAGGCCAAGAAACTGCGTGAGGCGCTGCAACAGATGGGCGAGGAAGGCGTTGTTCAGCTGTTCGTGCCGAATGACGGCTCGCCGGCCATTGTCGGCGTCGTCGGCGCGCTGCAGCTCGACGTGTTGAAGGAGCGGCTCTCCGCCGAATACACCCTGCCCGTCGACTTCGACCCCTGCCAGTTCTCGGTCTGTCGCTGGATCACCTCGGACGACCCGCAAAAGCTCGACGGCTTCATCGACAGCCACGGCTCATCGATGGCACGCGATCTCGACGGAGCTCCGGTCTATATGGCCTCGTCGGCCTTCTCGCTCCGCTACGAGGAGGAGCGAGCGCCCGGCATCACCTTCTCGGCGATCAAGGACTATCAGCGCGCCGCCGCCTGACGGCCGGCCACGCGGCGGCTGCCGCCGCCGATCGCCTGCGCCACCCAGCCGATCACCTGGCTGTGCAGGCGGGCATCCTTGTCGATGTTGAAGTGCGTCAGGTTGCCGGACTGGCGCAGGTCGATGTTCTCGAGCCGCCCGCGATAGCCCGGCGCGGCTGCCACCGAGGCGCCCCAGCCATTGTTCGACTGGAACAGGTTGACATAGCGCCGCGCGCCGCCGGCGAGCGGCTGCCTGACCGTCGGATCGAAGGCGACGGCGAGCGCCACCGAGCCGCCGTTGCGCGCGAGCGCGTTGGAGATGTCGGTCACGGCATTGGCGCCGAGCGAATGGCCGATGATGACGGCCTGATGCCGCCCGCCGGTCGCACGCTGGTTCTGCAGGATTTCAGAGGCGACCGTGTTCCAGGCGCCATACTCGTGCACGGTGGCGTTGTAGCCGCGCGCGCGCAGCTTGGCTCCGAGGTCATCCATGCCCTGGGAGAAAACATTGGCAAGGCCGCGGAAGAGATAGATGCGCGGCGCAATCTGCTGAACGCGTGCGTGACGCGCATTCGCGGAAGAGTAGAGGTCGCCGCGCGCAATCGCATCGCGCGCCATCTGTACCGTGGCGCCGCCTTCGCCGCTCGTCTGCGCCGTCGTCTGGCAACCCGCCAGGAGGATTCCGGAAAACGCCAGCGCCATGCAGCGGGCGCGCTTCGACATGCTCATTGCCAACCTCAGCCCCAAGGACCGCTTCTCAACCTTGCGGAACCCGGATGGTTCCGGCGGGACACAGCAGCAACCTGACTCAACGTGGTTAACCCAGACTGAATGCCCGCCTCGCCCGCGGTCAACGCGGCAACGACGAAACGGATGCCCCAGCGGCACTCAATTCGCGCCATGTGTTGCCGGAATGCCGCGAATTGACCGAAACTGTTTCAGCCGGCCATGGCGGGGCGGCAACAGCGGCATCGCCGCCGCGCTAGTGGATGAACGGCACGACCCGCTTGGTCCGCGCTTCGTAGGCGGCATATTCGGCCCCGAAGGCTTCGCGCATCATGGCCTCCTCGCGGCCGACGCGGAACGCGTAGAGGACACCGAAACCGATCAGTCCCGCAGGCCCCACGATCCAATTCTGCAACAGCAGGGCCTGCGCTATCCCCCACAGGAAGAAGGCGCTGTACATCGGGTGGCGGACGAGGCGGTAGACGCCGCCGGTGACCAGCGTGTGTCCCTCGCGCAATTCCAGCGTCTGAGACCAGTTGCGGCCGAGCTGGCGGTGGGTTGCGAGGAACAGGGCGAGTGCCCCGGCGAACACGAAAACGCCAAGCCAGGCCTGCGCGGCGAAGAAGCCATAATCGGCGAAGACGAGGAATCCACGGCCGCGCAGCAGGCAATAGGCGATGGGCAGGATACCAAGGCCCGTCAGCGAGATCAGCAGCAGAACACGCTCCTGCAGGTCCACCGCGCTGACGTCGATGCGGTTCTTCCGCTTGTTCTTGACCTCATGGGGGATGCGGATGGCGCCCCAGCCGACAATGCCGAGGAGAACGATCATCTGGGCGGCGAAGCGGGTCATCGGGCAGCGGAGCTTTCGGAGGCGGCGAGCGGCGTGGTCGCGCCCGCGAGGGAACCGTCGGCCCCGAGTGCGCCTGGCAGGCGATCTCCGTGGGCGACGATATCGGCGAAGGCGAAGGGTCCGCAGGCGATCATGTGGAAGTCGTAGGCGTAGCGCTGCTCGTTGCCCATCACATATTGCCGATGGATGCGCAGCAGATTGCCGCGGAACCGGCTCCAGGTCTCGGGCGCAAGCATGCGCGACAGGCGGATCGAGCGGCGTACGGGCTTCGAGACGGCCTTTAGTCCAAGCGCCTCGACCGTGTTGTTCTTGTAGAAGCAGATGAAATCGACGTGGCTGTCATATTCGGCCCAGGTGATGGCCGGCTCGTCCGCGACGCGCTTCACCGACTGGCGCAGCCATCCCGCGGCGGGGTGCAGCGCGATCTTGAGCGTAGAGGAACCGACACCCGCGAGCCCGAGCGGAAAGCCGCGCCGAGCAAGCTCGGGATCCCTTTGCAGCGCCTTTGCCACCGCTTCCACCATCCATGCCGCCCCGAGGCTGTGGCCGATTACCACGACCTCGTCGACATCGCCCGCTCCCACCCCGGCTGCGATCTCCGCCGCGAAAGCCTCGGCGCGCGCCTCGATCTTGGGCCGCCGGCGACGCATCATGTCGCGCGCAAAAATCCAGTCGCTGAGCATGTAGTTGAGATGCAGACGCCCGCTTGCCAGCATCAGCAATGCGGTCGCGGCGATGATGCCGACGGCGACCCTTGTGACAGCCGTGTCCGGGAGGCCGGCAAACGCCCAGAGCCAGCCGGCGAACCAGGACAGGGCGCCGATGACGAGCAGCAGCACGGCCGGATAGCCGGCGAACAGCGAATAGCGCCAGTAGGCGGCGATGTAGCGGAAGAAGGTGCCGGTGAAGAGGATGTCGCCCGCCGCCA
Organism: Phreatobacter sp.; assembly: GCF_016793595.1. Classification (GTDB taxonomy): domain Bacteria; phylum Pseudomonadota; class Alphaproteobacteria; order Rhizobiales; family Phreatobacteraceae; genus Phreatobacter. The sequence goes on along the minus strand of NZ_JAEULY010000002.1, from coordinate 235,564 downwards.
GCAGGTAGCGCGGCAGGCGCAGTGCCATGGGTGTGTCCATGTCCTGTGCGACGACATCGTCCCAGCGCAGCAGGCGGACATCGGCCTGTGTCTCGAAATCGGGCCCGCTGACACGCGCATCCCAATATGCCACCGGCACTCCGGCCGGCATGGTCAGCGGCCCGACCTCGGCGCGAAGCGACCAGGTCTTCTCGAAGCGACGGATTTCGCGCGCGAACCGGTGGTGATGCGCCTCCGGCCCGAGTGGTTCGTAACCTGCGAGCAGATAGACCCGTCGTGTCTTGATCGTGGCTGTCATCGGCTACCGAACGGCGCGGCCCGGCCTGCCCGGGGGGTGAGTGATGCCACGCGCGGGCGCCTTATGCCAGTTCCGCCGCGCCACATCGGGCAATGTTGGTATTTCGTTGCATTGGTTGGCAAAATCCGCCGCAGGCGGCGAATCGAGGGCAGCGCATGGGCATTGGACGCAGGATCTGGTCGGGCGTGCTCGCCTTCGATCGGGTGGGGTCGCGGGTTCCGCGCATCATCCAGATCATGGTCACCGAATATATGGGCGGGCTGATGGTGGCGGCCTTCATCGCCAAGATCGTCCAGCAACGCGGCACGGCGTCCTGCACAAGGCGGTGGTCCTTCGCTCGACACGACAGACTGGGTGGTGCTGACGCTCGGGCTCGCCCTTCTCGGCTGGCTGCTGCGGGACGTATTCCGCCCGCGTGTCCTCATCGAAACCTGGACGCCCTTCGTCCAGAGCGACGCGCTGGTGGCGTGGAACACGCGCTGGCAGGTGAGCTACGCCTATCTGACCAGCCACCCCTCCTACAGCGTGCCCATGCTGCTTCCCGCCGCCGCCTGGCTCGCGCTCTATGTCATGCTATGGGAAGAGCCCTGCTCCCTGCTGTTCTTCAAGGCGCTCACGCTGGCGCCGCTGATCATCTGGCTCGGCATGACCCTGCTCCGGGCCGTCTCGTGGTACGTGCTGCGTCTCGGACGCGCCGAACTGGACAGCCAGTTGCCGGAAGGCTGGTCGCAAGCGAAAGCGGAGTGGGAAATGGCCTGGAAACCGGTGCCCGGCTTCGTCGGCCTGACATTGGCCTTCCTCGCCGTCCTCGGCCTCGTCATCGCGCGCGAGCAGGCGGGCTGAACCGTCTCCCGTTCGTCCGCATTCGACCGGGAAACCAAATCGGACTATTCTCGTTCATCCTCCGGAACGGCGTCGTGGCGACCGCTTCGCGCAGGCACGAGGTCTTGGCCGATGAGCGGCAGCGACGACCCGAAAAAGGACGACAGGCCCCTGCTGCTGCGACGCCCGCCGACCTGGAGCGTCGAGCACCAGCGCGGCGAGCCCGAGCGGCCCGGCTTCAACGCCTGGGACAGCAGGGTGCGGTCGCGTCAGAACATCCTCGCCGCCCTGCTCGCCACGCTGCTCGGCATCGCGACCTATGTGGTCTTCGATCAGCTGAGGTCGAGTTCGCGCTATCTCGCCTGCATGGAGGCCGGCCACCGCAACTGCGGGCAGCCGGTCATCCCCGGCAACGGTCACCGCTGAGAAGCCTCTCGAGGCGCCACCGTCGCGCGATGTCGAGCGGCGATCCCGGATCTCAGGGTAGAGAAATTTTGACTGACGTCGCCGCATATCGATCAGCGTCATCGAAAATATTTCCACATAGGCTGCTTTCACAGATTGCAATTTCCAAGATCGGCGAGAGCCTTAGGCCGCACGGTCTTTTCTTTCGCAACCCCTTGAACGGCCCCGGCGCGATGGCCTTTATCCGGGATCAGCAGGGTGGAATGGGCACCCTCCCGTCCGCCTTTTCAACGGGTCTCGATCGTCATGGCGAATATCTCGACCAGCAACGTTTCCGCCCCGCGCCGGGCGCAGGGTTCGATGGCTTTCGACAGCCAGACGGCTGTGCTCGGCATTGCGCTCGCGCTCATCACCGCTGGTTCGGCGGTGACGTTCCAGGCGGCCGGCTGGCGGCTCGCCGCGCTCTGGCTGGTCGGGGCCGGTCTCGGCCTCGCGCTCTATCATGCCTCGTTCGGCTTTGCGGCCGGCTTTCGCAATTTCCTGATCGATGGCCACAGCGCTCACATCCGCGCGCAGCTGCTGATGCTCGCGGCGGCGGTCCTCCTGTTTTTCCCGGTGCTTGCCGCGGGCACCGTCGCCGGCCAGCCTGTTCGCGGTTTCGTCTTCCCGGTCGGCCTGGAGGTCGCACTCGGCGCCTTCCTGTTCGGCATCGGCATGCAGATCGCCGGTGGCTGCGGCTCCGGCACGCTCTACACGGTCGCGGTGGCGGCACGCGCATGCTGATGACGCTGGTCTTCTTCGTCGCGGGCGCGACCCTCGCCGCCTTCACCTATGAGAGCTGGGGCGCGCTGCCCGACATTCCCGGCATCTCCCTGATCGAGACGCTGGGCTTCCTGCCAGCCCTCGTCCTGAACCTCGCCGTGTTTGCCGCCGTCGCATTCGCGGTCACCCGGGCCGAGAAGCGCCGCACGGGCCGGGTCGAGCCGATCTTCGCAACGCCTTCCGACGGAAAGCGCTCCGGCCGGCGCCTCCTCACCGGCCCGTGGCCTTTCGCCTGGGCCGCGCTGGCGCTCGCAATCCTCAATTTCGCGACGCTGCTGCTCGCCGGCCGCCCCTGGGGCATCACGCAGGCCTTTGCGCTGTGGGGCTCACATGCCGTCGATCGCTTCGGCCTCGACGATCCCAACTTCTGGGCCTACTGGGACGAGCCGACCCGCGCCGAGGCACTGCACCGCAGCCTGCTGACCGACACCACCACGGTGATGAATGTCGGACTGATCGTCGGCGCTCTCGCCGCCACCGGGCTTGCCGGAAGGTTCGCGCCGGTCTGGAAGATCGGTATCGGTCCGGCGCTGGGCTCGATCTTCGGCGGCCTGCTGCTCGGCTTCGGCGCCATCATGGCGACGGGCTGCAATGTCAGCGCCTATTTCTCGGGAGTCGCCTCCGGCAGCCTGCACGGCTGGCTGTGGATCGCCGCCGCGCTGCCGGGCATCTGGATCGGCACGAAGCTGCGCCCGCTATTCGGGCTGGAGCCTCGCCGCTAGCAGCGCATCCGCGCTTGCGTCACGCGCCCCGGCGCCCGCTTCACGCGAGAACGCCTTGGTCAGAGCCCTTCGCGCAGGAAGGCGCGCGCCCAGCCCTGGATGCCGCCGGCGGGCCGGACAACGCCCTTGTTCGAGCGGTCGAGCGAGATCTTGCGAATGGGACGAAGGGCCGGGGCTTCGTCAAATGCGACTGCGCCGGCTGTCATCACGTGAGACTGGGGCATCGCGGTTCTCCTGACGGAGGGGCCGCATCGCGCGGCCCGTGATCATGGGTGTCGTCTGCGCATCAGCAGGTTCAAGACACCCTGTTCCTCACCTCTCTGCCATTGCGGACGCTTGCTCCTCGTTGAAGCCCGGAGACACCGCCCCCAATTCCGCCAGCTGTCGCAGGCACGGAGAATCCGGGCGCTACCGGCGCGGTCGGCCCTGCCCCAGATAGCGCTCCGTGTACTGCCGGAAGCTGGACGTGCCGCCGCCCTCCTGCGGGGTCCGGATGTCGAACAGCCGCCATTCCCCGCGATCCTCGGCGAAGACGAGGATCTGCGTCGTGCGCGCCTGATCTCCGGCAAAAACACGGAATGAAACGCGCACCTCCGGCCGGTCCGGCGGGCCGCCGACAGTCTCGATGCGGATGTCGCCCGGGCGGTCGCTGTCCTGCGCGTTCAGGACGGGATCAGCCTGCAGGAACGGCTCCTCGGCATTGCGCGAGCGCGCCTGAGCCTGCCGGTAGAGCGCCGCAAAGCGCGAGGTCATCCACTCCTCGAACTTGCGTTGCGCGCGGCGCGGCGGCCGCTGCTCCGCCGCGAAATAGTCGGTCAGGAACGCGCGGGCCTGATCGGCTGGCGCGCCCGCCGGTTGGGCAGCCGCTCCACCGGCCAGCAAAAGGCCCGAGGCGACGACGGCAGCGGCGAGAATGGACTTCAGATGCATCAGCCTCTTCCATGTTCCGACTGGGAACATAGGGCCTTGCGCATCCAAGGCCAGCGTCAAGCCCCCTCGTATTCCCTGACCCAGTGCTCCGCGATCTCGGTGCCGGTGGCGAACCACACGTCAGGGAAGGTGCGGATGAAGGCGATCAGCTCACGGATCAGCGCCACGCGGCTCGGCCGGCCGCCGACCTGCGGGTGGAAGATCATGTCGAACAGACCGCCCCACCTGTAGATCTCGCGGAATTCCTCCTTGTAGACCGACAGCATGTGCTCGTTGGTGAAGATCGGCCGCGGCGTCTGGACCGAGAACAGTGCGAAGGGAGCATCGTCCAGGCTCCAGTGCCAGGGCAGCTCCACCGGCCCCTTGGACCCGTCCGGCAGGACGTGGCGGTAGGGGTTGATGTCGTCCATCAGCGAGGAGTCGTAGAGGAAATTGTGCTTCTGGAGCAGCTTGAACAGGCCCGTGGAGACCTCACCGGCCGGCGAGCGGTAGCCCTTGGGCACGACGCCGACCGTGCGCTTCAGCGCCTCCAGCCCCTTCTCCATCTCCTCGATCTCGGCCTGCGGATCGCCAGAGACCCACTTGTGCGAATAGGAGTGGTGGCCGATCTCGTGACCGTCCTTCAGGATCATTTCGACCCGGTCGGTGTGGTTCTCGGCGGTCCAGCCCGGCACGAAGAACGTCGCCTTGATGTCCTCGTCGCGCAGTGTGTCGAGGATTTTCGGCACTCCGACCTTGGCGCCGTACCGGCCCTGGCTCAGCACGCCGGGACGATTCACGTTGTTCGGGTCGCGCGAGGTCCAGAGGGTCTCCGCGTCGAAATCGAAGGTCAGCATCACGGCGCAGCGCGCACCATTCGGCCAGCGGACGCTCATGTCGTGCATCGTCTCGTCTCCCTGTCGCAATCAGACTTTGCCGTGGCGCGCGGCGAGGAACCCGCCATCGACCGGCAGCACCGTGCCCGTGACGAAGGCGGCGTCGTCCGAGGCAAGGAAGGCCACGGGCCCGGCAATGTCCTTCGGCTCGCCCTTGCGCTCCATCGGCGTGCCCTCGACCATGAGGCGCTGGTAGAGCGCGTTCTGCAGATGGCCGGACGTCATCGGCGTTGCGATCAGGCCCGGAGCGATCGCGTTGACGAGGATGCCCTCGGGCGCGAGTTCGCCCGCGAGCTGCCTGGTGAACTGCGCGACGCCCGCCTTCGCGACGGCATAGGCGGTCGTGCCGGGATAGCCGGTGAGGCCGAAGATCGAGGAGATGTTGACGATCCGGCCGCCCGGCCTCGGCAGGTGCGGGACGATCGCCCGCGTCACGCGCAGCACGGCGCTGAGATTCGTGTCGATGAAGCGATCGATGAGGGCGTCGTCGGAATCGAGCAACCGTTTCGACCCGCCAATCCCGGCATTGTTGACGAGGATGTCGATGTGGCCGAAGGCTTTCAGGGCCGCATCGGCAATGGCCGCGCCCGCATCGCGGTCGGTGACGCTTTTGGCCAGCGCGATCTGTCCAAGGCGCCGAGCCGTCGCCTCGACCTCCGGGATCAGGTCCACGAGCAGCACTTTCGCGCCATCGGCGACGAAGCGTTCGGCAATGGCCTCGCCGATTCCGCGGGCGGCGCCCGTGACGATGGCGACCTTGCCGGCGAAACGATTGGGATCAGGCAACGCGGCCTCCATCGACCGGCAGTGCGACGCCCGTGGTGAAGCCGGCGGCATCGCTGAGAAGATAGAGAACGGCCCCTGCCACTTCGTCCGGCGTGCCGAAGCGGTTCATCGGGTGCTTCGCCTTCTGAAACGCCGCGCGGGCAGCCTGCGCCGCCGCATCGCCGGCATCGGCGATAGCGCGGTCGTTCATCGGGCTGTCGATCGTGCCGGGGCACACGCAGTTCACCCGGATGTTCTCGGTCGCGTGGTTGAGCGCGAGGCTCTTGGTCAGCAGCGTCACGGCGCCCTTGGACGCCGAATAGACCGACAGGACCGGCGAGCCCTGGAGGCCGGCCGTGGACGAGAACAGCACGACCGAACCGCGACCGATCTCGCGCATCTGCGGAATGAAGTACTTCGCGGCGAGCCAGGGGCCCTTGACGTTGACGTCGAAGACCAGGTCGAAATCCTTCTCGTCGACCTCGATGGCGATTTTCGAAGGGCCTACCATACCGGCGGCCGCCACCAGCAGCTCGACCGGGCCGAGTTCCTTGCGGGCGGTCTCCGCGGCGCGGGCGACATCGGCGGCGCTCGCCGCATCGCCGGCCACGATAACCGAACCGGGACAGAGCGCCGCGGTTGACTTGAGACCTTCGGCATCGCGGTCGAACAGGAGCACCCTCGCCCCCTCATTCGCGAGCCCCGCCGCACTTGCGCGGCCGAGCGCGCCTGCGGCCCCGGTCACTGCCGCAACGCGGCCCTCGAAGCGTCCCGCCATGCCATGCCTCTCTGCCTGCCGCCGTGCGGAGCCCTAGTGCTCCTGCCCGCCGAGATAGAATTCCTGCAACTCTTCCATCGCGATGCCGCTGCCGACCTCGCGCTCATAGGCGATGCGACCGCCGCGGATGACGTAGATGTAGTCCGCGATGTCGAGGGCCATGCCGACATTCTGCTCGACTAGCAGGAGCGTCAGCCCGAGCGCCCGAAGACCGAGGATCGCTTCCGCTATCTCCTCGACGATGCGCGGCGCGAGCGCAGCCGATGGTTCGTCCAGGAGCAGCACGGAAGGGCGCGCCATCAGCGACCGGCCGATGGACAGCATCTGCCTCTCGCCGCCGGAGAGCATGCCGGCATTGACCTTGCGCCGCTCTCGCAGCCGCTTGAAGCGCTGGTAGACACCCTCCAGGTCGGCGGCGATGCCGGCCCTGTCCCTGCGGCGGTGGAAAGCGCCCATCAGCAGGTTTTCCTCGACGCTCATGGCGGCGAAGACCTCCTTGCCCTGGGGCACCAGCGACAGGCCGAGCGCCGAGCGCTGCTCGGGCGGCACGGTGTTGACCACCTGATCGTTGAGGACGACCTGCCCTTCCTGCACGTCGACGAGGCCGACAATGGACTTCAGGGTGGTGGATTTGCCGGTGCCGTTGCCGCCGAGCAGGGCGACGAGCCCGCCCTTAGGCACGTTGAGGCTCACCCCATGGAGGATGCGCGTACGCCCGTAGCCGGCGACGAGGTTCTCAACCCTGAGCACGGCGCTTCCATCCCGTTCCGATATAGGCCTCCACGACGACCGGGTCCTTCACCACGGCCTCCGGCTCGCCTTCCGCGATCTTCTCGCCGGAATCGAGCACCACGACATGGTCGCAGAGGTCGCGCACGACGCGCATGACATGCTCGACCAGGAGGATGCTCATGCCGAACTCGTCGCGCATGCGGCGGATCAGCTGAATGAGCCGGTCGACATTCGGCGGCGACAGGCCGGCCGCGGGCTCGTCGAGCACGAACAGGGTCGGTTCGCTCATCATGCCGCGGGCGAGCTCCACCATGCGCTGCTGGCCGATGGAGAGCGCCGTCACCGGCCGCGAGGCAAATTCCTGAAGGTCGAACCAGGCGAGCAGTTCGCGTGCGCGCTTGCGGGCCGCGGCCTCCTCCTCGCGGGCGGCAGCCCGGTCGAGGATCGAGGCGGTCAGGCTCGACTGCATCCGCATGTGGTTGGCGAGGACGAGATTGTCCTCGACGCTCAGCGAGGAAAACAGCCTGAGCAGCTGGAACGACCGCGCCATGCCGAGCCGCGCCCGCCGATAGGACGGCAGCGCGGTGATCTCGTGGCCGTTGAACAGGAACTGCCCCTCGTCCGGCGTCATCTCGCCGGTGACGAGATTGACCATGGTCGACTTGCCGGAGCCGTTCGGGCCGATCAGCCCGACGATCTGGCCCTTGCCGACGGTGAGGCTCGCCGCGTTGACGGCGGTGACGCCGCCGAACCGCTTGGTGATGGCCCTGGCTTCGAGGATCGGCACGGTCATCGGGAGGTCCTCGCGCGCCAGCGGCCGACGACGCCTTCAGGCACCAGCGTAATGGCGAGAACGAGCAGAACGCCGTAGATCAGCATCTTGTACTCGGCGAACTTGCCGAGGAACTCGGGCAGCGTCGCGAGGAACGCAGCTCCGATGATCGGGCCGACGAAGGTCCCACGACCGCCGACCACCATCATCGCGACGACCGTCGCCGAGATCCAGATGGTGAAGTCGTCCGGCGTCACGCCGCGCAGCGAATGGGCGGTGAGCACGCCCGCGACGCCCGCCAGCGCCGCGTAGGCGACGAAGGCTGTCAGCTTGCCGCGCGTCGTGTCGAGGCCGACCGCGCCGGCGAGCGTCTCGTCGTCGCGGATCGCCACCCATTCGCGGCCGAGGCGCGAATGGATCAGCCGCCAGGCAAGGATGAGGCAGATCACGGTCATCGCCAGCGTCAGCCAGTAATAGGACCGCAGCGAGCCGAACTCGAACAGCGTCACGCCGAAGATGCGGACCGGACCTGCATTCGGCATGGTCAGACCGACCTGACCGCCGGTGAACGAAGTCCACTGCGAGATCACCAGATAGACGATTGTCTGGAACGCGATGGTTACGATGGCCAGGAAGTGGCCCTTCAGCCGAAGCGCGGGAATGCCGAGCAGCAGACCGAACAGACCGGCGACGATGGCGCCCGCCGGCAGATGGACCCAGATGGAGGTTCCGAGGTCGCGGCTCATGATCGCCGCCGTGTAGGCGCCGACCCCATAGAAGGCGCCGGTGGCGAAGGAGAACTGGCCGCAATAGCCGGAGACGAGATCGAGGCCGACCGCGAGGATGACGAAGAACAGCACCATCATCAGCACGTTGGTCTCGTAACCCCCGAGACCGAACGGCGCGACGGCGAGAAGCGCGACCGCCGGAATGGCTGCGAGAAGCGTTTTCATGACCGGTCGACCGCCTTGCCGAACAGGCCCTGCGGACGGAACAGCAGCACCAGGATGACGAAGACGAAGCCGACGATGTCGCGCATCGAATTGGCGATGTAGCCGGACGTCAGCGACTCCGTGATGCCGAGCAGGAGACCCGCCGCAGCTGCGCCGGCGACGTTGCCCATGCCGCCGAGGATCACCACGGTGAAGGCCTTGAGCGCGATCATGTTGCCGACGATCGGATAGACGAGGAAGATCGACGACATCAGCATGCCGGCGATGCCGGCCAGCGCCGCGCCGACCATGAACGTTACCACGGCGACCCGCTCGACCCTCACGCCGCAGAGCCGTGCGACGGTGGCGTGCTGCGCCATGGCGCGCAGGCTGCGGCCCGTCCAGGTGTAGCGCAGCACGACGTAGAGGATGGCGATCAGCAGCACCATCGTCAGGGGAATGAGCGTGCGCTGCTGCGGCAGGAAGACCGGGCCGAAATCCGTCGGCAGCGACGAGAGGATCGGGATCTTCGAGACGTCGAGATTGAGCCGCTGAGGCTGCGGTCCCATCACGATCAGCGTCGCGTTCTGAAGCGCCACGGCAAGCCCGAACGAGGAAATGATCGAGCTCGTCGCGTCACGGTTTTTCATCGGCTTGTGCAGGATCGCTTCCGCGGCGATGCCGACCACGGCCGCGGTCGCCAGCACGACCGCCACCGCCGGAAGGACCGGCAGGCCCAGAACGGTGATCGCGAAGATGCCGGCATAACCGCCGATCATGTAGAACTCGCCATGGGCGAAGTTCACCACGCCGAGAATGCCGAAGATCAACGTGAGGCCGACCGCGACCAGCACATAAGTGCTGCCGATCACCACGCCGTTGGCGAGGTATTGCAGGAAGAGATCCATAACGGGGGACTTCAGGCGATCAGATGTCGAGGCGGCGCTTGCCGTCCTTGATGACTGCGATGAAGTTCGGGAAGTCGACGCTGCCCTTGGCGTTGAACGACGCCATGGTGCCGGCAGGCCCCTGAACGATCGGAAAGTCCTTCATCCCGCTCTTCAGCACCTTCTGGATCTCGGCGCCATCCGGCTTGCCCGCGCGGCGCATCGCCTCGAGTGCGATGGTGGTCGAGTCGTAACCGAGCGAGGAGAACGTGTTGGCGTCCTGATTGTGCTTGGCGCGGAAGCGCTCGCCGAAGGCCTTGCCGACCGGATTGGGCGTCGACGCCTCGTAGAGGCTCGCAACCGCGAAGCCTTCGGAGGCCGGGCCGGCGAGACGGATGAAGTCGTCCGACAGCATCGAACCCGAACCGACGAACTGCGCGCGCAGGCCGATCTCGGCCGCCTGGCGGAGGATGTTGGCGCCGTCACCCGCCCAGCCGCCGATATAGACTGCCTCGGGACGCTGGGTGCGCAGCTTGGTGAGCATGGAGGAGAAATCCTGCTCGCCGGCATTGTAGCTGTCACGCGACACGATCGAGCCGCCGGCAGTGCCGACGACGCGCGTCACCTGCTCGGCGAGGGTCACGCCGTAATTGGTGTTGTCGTGAATGATCGCGACCTTGGTCTTCTTGAACTTGTCGACAATCGCCCTGGCGGTGTCCTCGCCCTGAGCATTGCTGTCCGGCCACGAACGGAAGAACCAGGGGTCGCCGGGCGTGTTCTGGTCGGTGGCGAGCGCGCCGGTCGAACCGCCGGAAAGCATCGGGACCTTGTATTCCGCCGACACCTTGGACGCCGCTGCCGCAACGCCCGTCGCGTAGGTGCCGACGATGAACGGCACCTTCTCGCGCTCGATCAGACGGCGCACCGCGGTAACGCCCTTGGTCGAGTTGCTCTCGTCGTCTTCCATGACGAGTTCGATCCGACGGCCGAAGACGCCGCCCTTGGCATTGATTTCCTCGACGGCGAACTGGAGGCCGAGAATGATCTGACGCCCCTCGATGCTGGCGGGGCCCGACAGCGGCAGCATGCCGCCGATCTTCAGCGGCTCCGACGACTGCGCACGCACGATGGCCGGCGCAGCCACGCTGGCGCCGAGAATGCTGAGCATGTGACGACGGGAAAGCGTTGCCATGGACCCACTCCAGAAGTTGACGATATATCGCTTGTCGATACGGCTATATCGATATTGTGCGACGGACTCCCGTGGAGTGTCAAACGGATCAGCCATTCCGAAACGCATGAATGATTGTCGTGTCGCGCCTAACTCACGAGCATGCTGCAAGTCCGCGCGGCGTCGCGCTCGGCGCGTAGGCTTGGCGGCCGGCCGGTCGGACGGAGCGGATAGGACCGAAAAGGCAGCTCAGCCGCTCAGAGCGCGAGCGGCCTCGGAAGCGAGCGGGGCAAACCGGCGGCGGAAATCCTCAACCGACCACTCGCTGAGCGAGCCGGCTATATGGATCGCGCCCAGCGGCCGCCTGCGGCTGTCGGATATGGCGGCGCCCACGGCGATCTCACCGATGAGCGATTCCTCCACCGAACAGGCATAGCCGTCGCGCCGCGCCTCCCGGATCTTCGCCCATACCTTGGCGGGCTCGGTGATCGATTTCGGCGTCATCGGCCGCCGCTCGGAGCGCTCCAGGATCTCATCCACCTCCGGATCCGGCAGCAGGGCGAGACAGGCGCGCCCGCCGGACGAGGTGAAAGTCGGAATGCGCCGGCCCGCGAGCGTCGCGTAGAAGGTCTCGCGTTTGCTCTGCAGGCGTGTGGCGTAGATGATCGTGGTCCGGTCGAACAGCGACAGGTCGGTGCGTTCGCCGGCCTGCTTGCGCAGATCGGTGAGAACCGGCAGCGCCCGCTCGATCAGCGGGTTCGAGCGCAGATAGTCGAACGACCTGTCGAGCAGCTTGCGGCCAAGCATCAGCCCGCCGCTGTCGGCGCGCTCAAGGTAGCCTCGGCTCAGCAGCGTTAGGCCGATGCGCTGCGCCGCGCTCTTGTTGACGCCCGCAGCGGCGGCGATCTCGCCGAGTGATTTCGGCTTGGGGCTTTGCGCGAAGGCTTCCAGCACATCGATCGCACGGGCAACGGACTGCAGGAAAAGACGGTCATCGACTGCTGGCGCGCTGGCCTGCCCGTTTGCCTTCGGCACGGAACGCGGCTCTGCGGCGCGCGGTCCCGGCCGGCTGGACTTTCCACCGATTGTGCTCAACCTGTGCCTCCCGGCATTCCCAGTTCATTCGGACCGCGACCGGCGCCGGCGGGGGGCGCATGCGAGGTCGCCCGGCGCCGCGATCATGGCCGTCCGCGCTGCCGTTTTCAACACGATCGTATTGAAGTTCGATACTTCCTGAGTGGCAAATGTGGGCACAGAGACCTGACGTTACACGTCAGCCGCACGCACCGGTTCAGCCGTCATCGCCTTGAGGTCGAAGTCGAAGGCCTCGACATCCGACAGCGTCCACTTGCGCCCGCTCGCGAGGATGCGCCGCGCCAGCATGTGGTCCGCCGGACGATTGACCGATTCGACGCCGAGCAGCAGCCCGTCGCGGAAGCAGAAGACCGAGAACCGGCCTTCCGAGGGATCGCCGCGCTGCACGACGTGGTCGCGCGCCGCGGTAAGTCCCGCCATCTGGATCTTCATGTCACCCTGGTCGGACCAGAACCAGGGCACCGCGTGATAGGGCTTCGGGCGTCCGGCGAGCCGGGCAGCGACGCTGCGTCCCTGGTCGATGGCGTTCTGCACCGATTCAAGGCGCACAGGCCCGCTGGCGAAGGCATTCGGATGGAACGCGCAGTCGCCGATCGCGGAGATGGCGTGATCCTCGGTGCGCAGCAGCGCATCGACCACGATGCCGTTGCCGACCGCCAGCCCCGCATCGGCGGCGAGCTCGGCATTGGCCATCGCGCCGATGCCGACCACGATCAGATCGGCAGGGATCACCTCGCCGTCGGCGAGCCGCACCCCCCGCGCCTTGCCGCCCGCCTGTTCGACATCGACAACGCCCGCGCCAAACGCGAACCGCGTACCCCAACTCGCATGCCGCGCCTCGCAATGGGCCGAGACCTGTTCGCTGACCGCACGGGCCATGGCTCGCGGCGCGAGTTCCACGACCCGGACCTCGCGGCCCAGCTTGGCCGCCACGCCGGCGAATTCGAGCCCGATGAACCCCGCGCCGATGATCGCGATGCGGCCAGCCTCGCCGAGGCGTGCCTTGAGCTGCCGGGCGTCCGCGAGGCCGCGCAGCGACATGACGCCGTCAGCATCCGCGCCTGCGACCTCGAGATGGCGATTGCGGGATCCCGTGGCGAGGATCAGGTGATCGTAGCCGATGCGATCCTTGCCCACGGTGATGCGGGCATCGCCGCGGTCGATACCCTCGACGCGCGCGCCCGCGACGAATTCGATCTCCGCCTTGTCCAGCAAGGCCTGAGGGCGCAGCACCAGATTGGCCTCGCCGGCATCGCCCGTCAGGAACGCCTTGGAGAGCGGCGGGCGCTGATAGGGTAGCGCCGCCTCGTCGCCAATCAGGCGAATGCGCCCCGAAAACCCTTCCTCGCGCAGCGAAATGGCGGCCTGCAAACCGGCCTGCCCTGCCCCGACAATGACAACGTCGCCCATCATGCACTCACCCGCATAGCGCCAGACTAGCACCGTCCGGTTGCGAAATCTGCGCCCGGAGGGCCTCGCCCCGTCGCGATCAGGCCGCTGTGGCCTTCAGCGGCAGGGTCTTCAGGCTGCGCAGGTTGTTGTTCAGCGCCCGCGTCGGCTCGCCCGCCAGTTCAAGGCTGGCGATGCGGCTGGTCACGGCCTTGAGCACCGCCTCTCCCTCCATGCGCGCGACCATCTGCCCGATGCACATGTGAACCCCGGTTCCGAGTGCCAGATGGCCGAAGGTCGAGCGGGTGAGGTCGAACTCATCAGGCCGCTCCCACTGATCCGGATCGCGATTGGCCGAACCGAGCAGGATCAGGATCTTGCTGTCGTCGGGAACCGTTACGCCGTCGATCTCGACTTCGCGCATGGTCTGCCGACAGACGTTCTGGATCGGCGTCTCCAGCCGCATGGCCTCGTCGAAGGCAGTGCGCACCTTCGACGGATCGGCCTTGAGCGCACGCCACTGCACGGGATCCTTCGCCAGATACCAGAGCGCCGCGGAAATCGTGCTGGTCGTGGAATCGAGCCCGCCGCGCAGGAACGAACGCACCAGCAGCGGCGCCGTCTCGTGCTCGATCTCGCCGGCATCAGCGGCCTGGAAGATCTTCTCGCCGAAGCCGCCCGGCACCATGGCCTCGCGCTTCATGCTGTCGAGATACCAGTCCCAGATCTCGTCGGCGCGCTTCTGGGTCGCCTCGAAACGGGCGTTGCGCGGTCCCTGCCCGTCGAAATTCAGTTCGCCCAACAGGAACAGGTTCCTACGTCGTTCCGGCGAGTCCTTCAGGCCGAGAGCGTCCGGGAAAGTCTGGGAGACGTAGGTTTCCGACAGATCGTCGACGCCATCGAATTCGCCCCTCTCGACAAGGCTCTGGACGAGTTCGTCCGCGGCCTTCTCGAAGCCCTCGCGCCACTGGCGCAGCAGGCCCGGCGACAAGATCCGCTGGAGCACCGTGCGAACCTGGGTATGGCGCGGCGGATCGACCTCGACGATCGGGCTGCCCGGCCGCCAGGCACCGGGCTTGCGGATGTCGCCCAGTCCCGAACCGCCGGTGGAGGAATAGGTTTCCCAGTCCTTCAGCACCGGCATGATGTCGCGGTGCCGGCCCATGACGTGGACGTCGTATCGGCTGAGATAGGCGACCGGGCCAGCCGCGCGGACCGCCGCATACATGGCATGGGGCTGTTCCAGCACGGCATCGTCGTAAGGGTCGATGTCGAGGACCGGAGCTGTACCGCGCTCCTGCTGCGTCACCGGATGGGTCAAGCCACGTCTCCCTGAACTCTGCGCTGGATCGCGGCGGCGGCCTGAACGGGGCCAGTCGTCGCCCATAAGAGGCTGTATCGCTGAACGATATTGATGTATCGGCTTCAACGATAGAAGCGACTCCCGCACCCTGTCAAAGCAAACCATGCCGCAACCGGCGGCATGGCCGCCATTCGCCTGAAGGGCAGCCGCCCTCGATAGGGTGCGGCTACGGCCCGACACCTGCTGCGGGAGCGCTCGACGCCACGGCCTGCTCAATCCCGGCGCGGCCGGCTCTCGTCTTGGGCGAAAAAGTGAAGGGCTTGCCACGCCAAACTGGCACAGAGAGAGCCCGCATGCCCGAACCGGCGGCGAGCAGTCGCCTTGCCTCCATCCAGTATCGGCGGGCCGTCGCAGCGCTCATGGCTCTCGGCTACCGCATCGTTGGGGAGGCCCGCGTGATCAAAGCGGCCGGCGCGGACGTGTTCTTCGTCATCAGCGGCTTGGCCATCGGCATGCGCTTCGACCCCAGGCCAAAGCCCCTCGCTCACCAACCGGCGAGCGGTGCCCGAACGGTGAAGAACAGCAGCGTCACCACCGCGAAAATGGGCACAAGGATCGCCATCGACCAGGCCATATAGCCGAAGAACGAGGGCATCCTGACGCCCATGTCCTTGGCGATGGCGTAGACCATGAAGTTCGGGGCATTGCCGATATAGCTGTTGGCGCCCATGAACACCGCGCCGGTGGAGATTGCCGTCAGCGTCAGGGACAGCGGCCCCATCAACATCTTGGCGTCGCCGCCAGCCAGTTCGAAGAAGACGAGATAAGTCGGTGCGTTGTCGAGGAAGGACGACAGCGCACCGGTCAGCCAGAAATACATGACATTGTTCGGTGTGCCGTCGGCGTTGGAGACCAGCGCGACCAGCGGGGCCAGCGCGCCGCCGCGGCCCGCTGCCAGGATGGCGATGACCGGCACGATGCACACGAATATGGCCGCGAAGAGCTTGGCGACCTCCTTCACCGGCCCCCAGTTGAAGCCGTTCTGCGCTCGCCAGAGCGGGTTGGCGAGCCTCAGCGAGGCAAGGCCGGCCGCCAGCATCAGTGCGTTGGAGACGATGTCCTCAAGCGGAAAGGCGACGCCGGCGAGCGAGACCGACACACCGGGCTTCCACGAACCGCGCAGCAGGATCGCGGCCACCACGACCGCGATCAGCAGCAGCATGGAGAGGCCCTTCACCCCGACGCGCGAATCCGGCGTCGGGTCGGGCTTGATGCGGCCCTCGCGCCGGTAGAGCGCGGTGTCCAGACAGAAGAAGATCGCCAGCAGCGCGCCGATGACAATGGTCGTCTCGGTGAACAGGAACCGCGTGGTCCAGAAGAAGTCGACGCCCTTGAGGAAGCCGACGAAGAGCGGCGGATCGCCGAGCGGGGTGAGCGCACCGCCACAGTTCGAGACGATGAAGATGAAGAAGACGACGACGTGGACGTTGTGAACCCGGTCGTCGTTGGCCCGGATGATAGGCCGGATCATGATCATCGACGCGCCGGTGGTGCCGACGAAGCTCGCCAGCAAGGCGCCGATCGCGAGGATCGCGGTATTGGTGCCCGGCGCGCCGTGGATGTTGCCGGTGATGAGGATGCCGCCGGCGATCGCGTAGAGCGCGAAGATCAGGATGATGAAGGGCAGGTACTCGCCCAGCATGGTGAAGGTGAGAGCGCCGGCCGACTGCTCGAACGGGAACAGGGCGAGCATGGGCACAACCACCAGCGCGGCCCAGAGCGCGGCGATCTTGCCGTAATGATGCTCCCAGACATGGGGGTAGAAGACAGGGCCCGTCGCGATCGACAGAAGCAGGCCGCAGAAAGGCAGGCACCAGACGAGCCCCATGGCGCGCCCGTCGAGCGCCGCCGCGGCATGAGCGGGTTCGGCAAGGGCGGCAAGGCCCGCCATTGCGAGGACGGTGGCGGCCGCCACCCTCGATCCGTGCCTCATGCCATGCCCCCCGAACTGCACGAGCGCCAGGATTGACTACGCGGGCAACACGGTCAGTTGCCCGGCGGCGGTATCGTGGGCGGCGCGGACAGACCCGGAAGCCCTCCCGGCACCGCGGGCGTGTCGAAGCCGGGCAGACCGCCCAGGCTGGGCACGTCGATGCGAATCTCCACCTTGCTTGGATCGACCTGAGGCCCGGTGGCTTTGTAATGCATGACCATCTGCGGGAACATGATCACCAGGCCGACCATGATGCACTGGATGACCACGAACGGCACGGAGCCCCAGTAGATCTGCATGGTGGTGACCGGCTCCATGCGCTTGCCTGTTACCTTGTCGGTATAGGGATCCTTCGGCGCAACCGAGCGCAGGAAGAACAGGGCAAAGCCGAATGGCGGGTGCATGAAGCTCGTCTGCATGTTCACCGCGAGGATCACGCCGAACCAGATGAGATCGATCCCGAGCTTTTCCGCAGCCGGTCCCAGCAGCGGCACCACGATGAAAGCCAGCTCGAAGAAGTCCAGGAAGAAGGCGAGCAGAAACACCATGACGTTGACGACGATCAGGAACCCGGTCTGACCGCCCGGTAGCGACACCAGGAGATGCTCCACCCAGATATGGCCGTTGACCCCGTAGAAGGTCAGGGAGAACACGCGCGCACCAACCAGGATGAACAGCACGAAGGCCGACAGCTTGGCCGTGGACTCGCCCGCCTGCCGGAGCAGGTCGAAGGTCAGCCGCCGCTTCATGATCGCCAGCAGCATGGCGCCGGCCGCGCCCATCGCTCCGCCTTCGGTCGGCGTCGCCACGCCGATGAAGATGGTGCCCAGCACGAGAAAGATCAGGCCGAGCGGCGGAACCATGACGAAGGTCACCTGTTCGGCGATCGGCGAGATGAGCTTGAAGCCGCCAAAGCGCTCGACGAGCCCGATGACGATGGCGTAGACGAAGCCGAACGCGATGGCTTCCGCCAGAAGCGACAGGTTGGTGTAGCCGGACTGGCGAAGGAAGTAGTAGGCCACACCGAGCAGAGCCGTCGCGGCAATCGTGACGGGCAGGCGTCGGGCGCCCAGATAATAGTTGGAAACGACCGCGATGAACGCGATCAGCACTGTGATCGACATCGTCAGAATGACGAAGTCCGCACCGCCGCGAACGCTGGTCTGCTGCATCAGCGCGTAGGCCGCGACGGCCGAATAGAGCGCAAGCACGCCCAGCTTCCAGGTGCCGCGCTTGCCGTCGTCCTGCATGTACAGGAGCGCCTCGCGCGGCAGGCCCGGGGCGAAGCTCGGCTGAAAGATCGATACAAGGAAGACGTAGCCGGCATAAAGGCAGGACAGCACCAGTCCTGGCACGAAAGCGCCCTCGTACATGTCACCGACGGAGCGGCCGAGCTGGTCGGCCATGACGATGAGGACGAGCGAGGGCGGGATGATCTGCGCCAGCGTCCCTGATGCAGCGATGACGCCGGTGGCAAGGCGCCTGTCGTAGCCGTACCGCAGCATGATCGGCAGCGAGATCAGACCCATCGAAATGACGCTCGCGGCGACGACGCCCGTCGTGGCCGCGAGGAGCGCGCCGACGAAGATCACAGCATAGGCCAGGCCGCCGCGGATGGATCCGAACAGCTGTCCAATCGTGTCGAGGAGATCCTCCGCCATTCCCGAGCGTTCGAGGATGAGCCCCATGAACGTGAAGAAGGGAATCGCCAGAAGAGTGTCGTTGTTCATCGTGCCGTAGATGCGCTCCGGCAATGCCTGAAGGAAATTGGGCTGGAACAGGCCCAATTCGATGCCAACGACGGCGAAGAAGAGGCCGTTGGCGGCCAACGCGAAAGCGACCGGATATCCAAGCAGCAGAAAGCCGACCAGCGCGATGAACATCACCGGCGCAAGGTTCGAGCGGAGAAACCCGCCGATGCCGGATCCTTCGGCGGCCAGAGCGGGTTCGATCGCGGCAACCAGGAGAACCGCGGCGAGCGCGGCGGCCACGGCGCCTGACGTAAGAAGTCGGATGGACACGAGCTCTCTCCCCACGCTCTACTTTTTGGCCGTGTCTAGAAGGCCTTCGGACTTGGCAGCTTCCAGGAGTCGCGCTGCCTCCGCCTCGGCCATTTCATGATGTCCGCCGCCCTGAACGTCCTCCAGCTGGCCGCGCATGATGGCGATACGCTTGATCAGCTCGCTGATGCCCTGGAGGAGCAGAAGGGCAAATCCGATGACCACGAGCGCCTTCGCCGGCCAAACGGTAAGGCCGCCGGCATTCATCGACTGTTCGTTCTGAAGATAGGACCTGAGGAAGAACGGCCAGGAGTCGATCAGGATCAGCACGCACAGCGGAATGAGGAAGAGCGAGTGCCCGACCACCTCGATCCAGTTCCGCACCCTTCTCGGGAGCAGGCTGTTCACGACGTCGATGCGGATATGTTCGTTGGAGAGTAGCGTCCAGGCCGCGCAGAGCAGGAAAACCGCGCCAAACAGATACCACTGCGCCTCCAGCCAGGCGTTGGAGGAGGAATTGAAGACCTTCCGGACCAGGGCGTTGCCAGCCGAGATGAGCACGGCCACGAGTATGAGCCAGCTCGCCGATCGGCCGATGAACGCGTTCACGGCATCGATAAGGCGGCTGATTGCCAGAAGCCCACGCATGCTCCCTCCATTGCCATTGTTATCGGGAGCCGGCGACTTGATGCACACCACCCTTGGCACGGGCGTTGGTCATGAATCCGCAGATGCCCGCCACGGCGAGTTCGAATTCATCCGTACTGAAGCTCGGGTTGCTGCACAATAGCTGGCTGGGAGTTTCACACGCTGAGAACGAAGGACCGGCAGAACATGTCGGCACGCCCCTTCAACTTGTGATGTTCATGGAACAGCGTGATTGCGCCGATCGCGCGGTGCGGGCGCTCCGGCAGCAGTCCCAAAGATGCCTGTCCATCCGCGGCGACCCGCGGATGATGATGAGCGGCGGCGCAACGCGGACGGAGGCGACCTCAGAACGGCTCTCTGTCGCGAACCTCCTGCGGCCTGGGCGATCGGCGAGCCGGTACACGCGATGGGCGGACCCGCCAGCCCCCTCGACGCCATGCGGGGCAAGGCCCTGCGGCCACCGCCAGACCTGCCGGCAGCCGCGATATCGCCGGAGGCCCCTCCTATCGTTTCCGGAAATTCGGCTTGCGCTTCTCGCGGAAGGCGCGGCCGCCTTCTTTCGATTCCTCGGTGTCGTAGTAGAGGCTCAGCGCCTGCATGCCGAGCGAGCCAATGCCACGAATGCTCTCGGTATCCGCGTTGAACGAGCGCTTCGCGATGGAGATGGCGGTCGGGCTCTTTTCCATCAGCTCGGCGCACCAGCGGTCGACCTCGGCGTCGAGTTCGCCGTGTGGCACCACGCAATTGACGAGGCCCATGCGCTCGGCCTCCGCAGCGGTATAGCGGCGGCAAAGATACCAGATCTCGCGCGCCTTCTTCTCGCCGACGACGCGGGCGAGATAGGCCGTGCCGAAGCCCGGATCGACCGAGCCGACCTTAGGGCCGACCTGGCCGAACTGGGCGCGTTCCGATGCGATGGTGAGATCGCAGATGGTCGCGAGGACGTTGCCGCCGCCGATGGCGAAACCCTGGATGCGGGCGATGACCGGCTTCGGCACGTCGCGGATCAATGTCTGCAACTCCTCGATCGGCAGGCCGATCGTGCCACGCCCATCATACTGGCCGTCATGGGCACCCTGGTCGCCGCCGGTGCAGAAGGCCTTGTCGCCAGCCCCACCGAGCACGATGACGCCGATATCGCGGTTCCAGCCGGCGCGCTGGAAAGCATCGATCAGTTCTTCCACCGTCTGGCCACGAAAGGCGTTGTAGCGGTCGGGGCGGTTGATGGTGATGAAGGCGACGCCGTCGGCGCGCTCCTCAAAGAGGATGTCCTCGTAGGTGCCCTTGGTCATGGCGTTCGTCCCCTTGTCGTTGAAATCTCAGCCGGCCATCGACAGGCCGCCGGAGACGCTGATCACCTGGCCGGTGACATAGGCGGCGTCGTCGCTGGCAAAGAAGCAGATGGCGCCCGGCAGGTCGTCGGGCGCGCCGATGCGGCCGAGCGGGATTGAGCGGCGGAACGCTTCCATCAGCTTGTCGGGGTTCGAGGCACCTTTCCGGAACTCCTCGAACAGGGCCGTGTCGGTCGGGCCGGGGCAGACGACATTGAGCGTGATGTTGTCGCGCGCGTGCTCGCGCGCAAGCGTTTTGGTCAGCCCCAGCAGCGCCGACTTGCAGGCCGCATAAACAGCCTCCCCCGTCGAGCCGACCCGCGCCGCGTCGGATGCGACGTTGACGACCCGCCCGTACTTGCGGTCGGCCATACCGGGGAGCACGGCATGGTGCATGTGCAGCGCGCCGACGAGGTTGACGGCGATCAGCTTCTCCCACTCTGCTGGCGAGGTTTTCAGGAAGAGCTTGAAGATGTCGAAGCCAGCATTGTTGACGAGGATCGCCGCCGGGCCGAGCGCCGCCTCGGCGGCCGCCACCGCCCAGTCGACACCCGCCCGGTCGGTGATGTCGCAATGAAAGGCCTGCGCCTTGCCCCCCTCGACGGCGATCTCCGCCGCCACCGTTTCGGCGGCCTTGCCGTCGCGGTCGAATACTGCCACCGCCGCGCCGCGCGCGGCCATGCGCCGGCAGGTCGCGGAGCCGATGCCGCCAGCGCCGCCGGTTACGATCGCCATTCTTCCGTCAAACTGTGTCATGTCTGAAGGCTCCGGTTGCCTCGATGGCATTTCGACAATAGCCTGCGGATCATAAATAGCAATGCATTGTTATATTTTCGAGGATCGGCCGTGAGACAGAAGCCAGCGCCCGTCGCGGATCTCGCGCGGTTCGACGTCGCCAATCGCCTGTTCTTCCGGCTCTATCAGAGCTCGAACCTCATGCATAAGAACGGCACGCGCGCCGTGTCGGGCTTCGGCAGCACGACGCAGCAATGGGCAGTGCTCGGCGCTCTCGCGCGGCCTCGCGTGCGCAAGGACGGAATGAGCGTCAAGGAACTGATCGCCTTCCTGATGGTCAGCCGCCAGAACCTTGCGGCGGTGCTGGACCGCCTCGAAGCTCGCGGCTGGATCGAGAAGATCAAGGACGCCGCCGACGGCCGCGCGCGGCGCAGCCGGCTGACCGTCAAGGGGACGGGCGTCTGGAACGACATGCTGGTCGCGATCGGCGATTTCTACGAGGCTGCCCTCGCGGATTTCCGCGACGAGGAACAGCTCATGCTCTACCGCCTGCTCGACCGGCTGAAGGACGGGCTCGGTTCACTGAGCGGCGGCGAAGACGACACGGCCGCCCAGCCCGACGAGGACTGAGCGGCCGTTTTCTCGAAGCGGGCGGCCGCCCTCAGCAAGCGCCGAGAAGCGAAACCGGTCGGGCAGAAGGAGAGGCGAGGAGAATGCGATGAGCTTGCGGAGCATTCCCCGCTCCATGGATGCTGATATGGTCGCAAAGATCGATGCAGCCATTGATGGCATCACGCACACACACGGCGTGACGATCGGTCTTGCCGTGGAGAGCGGCAGCCGCGCCTGGGGCTTTCCCTCGCCGGACAGCGATTTTGATTGCCGGTTCGTCTATATCCGCCCGCTCGCCGACTATCTGACACCGTGGCCGCGACGGGATGTCATCGAGCTGCCGCTCGTCGATGAACTGGACGTCAACGGATGGGATCTCGCGAAGGCGCTAAAGCTCCTGATGAAGGGCAATGCCGTCATCATCGAGTGGCTGACCTCGCCTCTCATCTATCGGGGCGATACGGCATTTCATGAGTCATTCCTCGCACTTGCCCGCGCCGTCACCGACCGCGATCTCGTCCTGCGTCATTACTTGCATCTGGGCGAGGCGTTCCGGGGAAGGCACCTTTCTGATCCGGCAGCGGTGCCACTGAAGAAGCTCTTCTATATGCTGCGACCAGCGGCAGCGATCCGCTGGCTTGCGCGGCGCCCCGAGGCGGCCGTTGCTCCGATGCATTTTCCGACCTTGATGGCGGAGTGCGACCTGCCGGCAGAAACGGTAGCCATCGTCGCCGATCTTCTGGCGCGCAAGGCCGCAACACGCGAACTCGGTA
The DNA here is from genome assembly GCF_016793595.1 of Phreatobacter sp. Lineage (GTDB taxonomy): Bacteria > Pseudomonadota > Alphaproteobacteria > Rhizobiales > Phreatobacteraceae > Phreatobacter. The sequence goes on along the minus strand of NZ_JAEULY010000002.1, from coordinate 212,774 downwards.
CCGGTCCAATGCCGCAGCCGCTTGCCGCCTTCATCGATCGAGAGCTGGAATGGGCGCGAGCCAATGCGGCAAGGCGTGGCCGGAATCAGCGGCACGAGCAACAAGCCATGTGCGAGGCATTCTTCGCCGAGACCGTCAGGCGCTTCGATCCGCACTGACGGTCACGCTCGTCAAGTCACCTCCGCCGCGGCCGAAGGCGTCCGGCCGTGGTGATCGGGCGCCCGGCCCGTCCCTCACGCCCCGACGAGGGAGCAACCACCCTCGTTGAGCGGCCGGAACGCCTGGTCAGCCGGCAGCGTCGAGACGAGCTTGTAGACGTCGCCCGGCCCGCGGCTTTCCTGCGGCGATTTCACAGTGAACAGATAGGCCGGATGGATCTTCCGGCCATCGACGCGGATGCTGCCCGCACCGAAGCAGTCGTCGTCGGTCGGCATGGCCTTCATCTGCTGGACCACCGCGCGGCCCGAGGCCTTGGCACGCTTGATCGATAGGCGCCAGCTCGCTTGCGCCGATCGTAGCGCACTCGCGCCGCCAGGAAGGGATAGCTTGCCGACGTTGCCAGCTCATTCGTCGCGCATGGGGCTTTCATTTTGTTCTTTATATGTTCCATTCTAAAGCGATCAGCGAGACGCGCGCACAAAAGTCGGCAGTGCCGTCTGTGTGGGATCGGAATGTGGGGCCAAAGTCAAAGGCCATCTAAGCCTTTGACTTTTTTTTGGCGCTCCCTAGGGGACTCGAACCCCTGTTTTCGCCGTGAGAGGGCGACGTCCTAGACCGCTAGACGAAGGGAGCGGCGCCGCATGCGGCGAGAGGGCGCTTCATAAGCGCAAAGGCGGGCGCGGGTCAAGGCACGGTGCGCAGCTTGCCTGAATCCTGACAACAGCAATGTCCGGCAATCACCTGCGGGCCGCCTGGCTGCCGCCGTCGCGTGGTCGCCAGCCGCTTCACGATCGCCCCTGTTGCAGGCAATGTGGCGCAAGCGATCCCGGACACCGCTATGATCCTCGTCGGCCAGTATGACTCCCCCTTCGTGCGCCGCGTCGGCGTCGCGCTGACGCTCTACGGCCTCGCGTTCGAGCATCGCCCATGGTCGGTGTTCGGCGATGCCGACAAGGTTGCCGCGCTCAATCCGCTGGTGCGCGTGCCCATCCTGGTGCTGGACGACGGCACCGCGCTGGTTGAGAGTCACGCCATCCTCGACCATCTCGACAGCCTAGTGCCGCCTGAGGCTGCCCTGTTTCCGCGCGGCGAGCCGGATCGCCATCGCGCGCTGCGGATTGCGGCGCTGGCAACCGGTCTCGGCGACAAGGCGGTGAGCCTGTTCTACGAACAGCGGCTGCACACCGAGATCTCGGAACTCTGGACAGGCCGCTGCCGCATGCAGATGGCAGGCGCCCTCGCAGCACTCGAGCGGGATCGCGCGGAACGGCGGGGTGCCTTCTCGTTCGGCGACAGGATCGGCCATGCGGATATCGCCGTGGCGACCGTGCTGCGCTTCGTCACTGAGGCGCATCCGGGCATCGTCGCCTTTGCCGACTATCCCGCGCTCGCCCGGCATTGCGAGGCGCTGGAAGCACTGCCCGCCTTCCGGCAGATATACCAGCCGTTCATCGCTCCGGCCTGATCAGGTCAGGGGCGCGGCACCTGCGGCCTGCCAACCGAGACGCGGTGCGTCTCCTTCAGCGTCCTGAGGTCGTAGACGACGATGAGAGGACCGCCATCGCGGTCATAGGTCACGGTCAGGCGGCCATCGGCGGCGATCGCCGAGGTGACGCGGCCCTCGGGCGGGATCGTTCCGGTGATCGAGGAGCCCGGCCCCTGTGTCGTCATCAGGCGATAGCCGATCACGGCCAGCACCGTTCCGACGCCCGCCAGCATGATCACCGAGGAGATGACCGAGATGCGGCGCACCCGTTGCACCACCGCCTGGGTCTCGGCCTCATTGACATCGGGCTCGCTGGGCGTGTTGGTCATGATGATGTCGCAGATTCAAGACGTGGGCGCGGGCAGCGCGGAAATCGTGGTGGGGGCGGACGAGGCGCGGGAGCGGATCGACCGGCTGCTGGCGCGTCATGTGCCGGACCTGTCGCGCTCGCGCCTCAAGGCGCTGATCGAGGCGGGCCACGTGACGCTCGGCGGCCGGACCATGACGGATGCGAGCCACAGGGTCAATGAAGGCGACCGTCTTGCCGTCGTGGTGCCGGAGCCCGAGGATCCGACGCCGCAGGCCGAGGCCATTCCGCTCGATGTCGTGTTCGAGGACGAAGCCCTGATCGTCATCGACAAGCCGGCCGGCCTCGTTGTCCATCCGGCCGCGGGGCACTGGACCGGCACGCTGGTCAATGCGCTCATCGCCCATTGCGGCGAAAGCCTGTCCGGCATCGGTGGTGTCCGACGGCCGGGCATCGTCCACCGCCTCGACAAGGACACGACCGGCCTGATGGTGGTCGCCAAGACTGACCAGGCCCATGCCGCGCTCTCCGCGCAGTTCGCCGACCACGGCCGCACGGGGCCGCTGGAGCGTGCCTATCAGGCGCTTGTCTGGGGCAGGCCGAAGCGCGATGCCTTCACCATCGACCAGCCGCTCGACCGCGACCCGCGGATGCGCGAGCGCATCGCCGTGCGCGCGGGCGGGCGCGAGGCGATAACCCACGTCCAGGTCGAGCAGGCGCTCGCCGGCGGTCTCGTCAGCCGCATCGCCTGCCGGCTGGAAACGGGCCGCACGCACCAGATCCGCGTCCATCTGGCGCATGAAGGCCACCCGCTGCTCGGCGACGAGACCTATGGCAAGGGCTTCAAGACGAAGGCCGGCAAGCTGCCCGCCGCTGCCCGGTCCGCCCTCGAAGCACTCGGCCGTCAGGCCCTGCATGCCGCGGTCCTCGGCTTCGCGCATCCCGTCAGCGGCGCGCATCTGCGCTTTGAGAGCACCCTCCCCGCGGACATCGCCCACCTGGTCGCGGCACTCGAGAAGGCCGGCTGATCCTTCGCGCGTGCAGCGACGGCCGGCTCTATGCTCTCAGGCAAGAAACATGCGCTGAAGCGCATGGAACAAAGTTCGTTCCTGCCGCATTCTGGCAGATGTGCAGAAGAGTCGTTCTCTTTCCGCGATTGCCGGCTCGTCCGGTCGCTGACGTTCGATTTCGCGTCGAACCGGACGCGAGCAGGGAAAACAGGACGGGTTGTCGCAGTTTGCAGCCACTCACATCAACGTGTAACGACACGACGTCCCGTTTCGTATTGTCTGTGAAGACACCACGGGCGCATCGCCTTGATTTGCGCAAATGCAAACTCAGGTCGGCGCACCTTGCTGGCGGCGGGCGCTTGCGTCACCCTTCCGCCACGATCTGTGGTCAGTATTCTCATCCGTCGCGGCTGGCGTTTCGCAGTCGCGGCACAGCGGGTCGCCCGAGCTTTGGGGCGGGCGATCCGGGGCTCGCCGGATGGTCCGGGAGCCAGAAAGGAGGGCCCTATGGCTCACGTCGCATCTCTTCCCATCCTCTCCGCTGAAGCGGGTCTGTCGCGCTATCTCGACGAGATCCGCAAGTTCCCGATGCTTCAGCCGCAAGAGGAATACATGCTCGCAAAGCGCTGGCGCGAACACGGCGACAGCCAGGCGGCGCACAAGCTCGTCACCTCCCACCTGCGTCTCGTGGCCAAGATCGCCATGGGTTATCGCGGCTACGGCCTGCCGATCGGCGAGGTCGTGTCGGAGGGCAATGTCGGCCTGATGCAGGCGGTGAAGCGTTTCGAGCCCGAGAAGGGCTTCCGCCTCGCCACCTACGCCATGTGGTGGATCAAGGCCTCGATTCAAGAGTACATCCTGCGTTCGTGGTCGCTCGTGAAGATGGGCACCACCGCGAACCAGAAGAAGCTTTTCTTCAACCTGCGCAAGGCCAAGAGCTCCATCTCGGCGCTCGAGGACGGCGATCTGCGCCCCGATCAGGTCGCGATCATCGCCACCAAGCTCGGCGTCGAGAAGCAGGACGTCATCGACATGAACCGCCGCCTCGGCGGCGACGCTTCGCTGAACGCGCCTGTCCGCGAGGACGGCGATGGCGAGTGGCAGGACTGGCTGGCCGACGATTCCGACAGCCAGGAAGCCGTGCTCGCCCGCGAAGAGGAAACCGACAACCGTCGCGCGGCCCTCACCCGTGCCCTCGGCGTGCTCAACGAGCGCGAGCGGATCATCTTCGAGGAGCGTCGCCTGAAGGACGACCCGATCACGCTGGAGGAGCTGGCCGAGCGCTTCGGCGTCTCGCGCGAGCGCGTCCGTCAGATCGAGGTTCGCGCCTTCGAGAAGGTCCAGGACGCGGTGGTCAAGTCGATGCGCGAGATTGAGCGCCCGGCGGCCCAGCTGGCGCAGATCGCCGCTCACTGATTGCGGCGCACCAGCGCCGGACAAAACAAAAGGGAGGTCTCGCGACCTCCCTTTTTCTTTGGCGCGGGTGCTTCCGCTCGATGTCGCGATGCGCCGGTGGTGCGGCCTTTACTGGCCCCAGGCCTGCATCGCCTCCTCGATGGCCCGGTCGCCCGTGGCGCCCTTCTCCACGGTCAGAATGCCGCGGCGGCCCGAATCGTAGCGCACCGGAATATCGAAGAACGGCCGGGTCTTGAGCGCCTGAACGTTCGTGTTGCGGTCCATGTCGAAGCTCGACAGGCCGATGAAGAAGAAGCCGTTGGTCACGCGCACGGCCTGCCCCACCAGCGGCACGCCGCGCGCCTGCTCGGAGGCCTTCATCAGCACGCCCGGCACTTCCGCGACTCCGCCGAACTGGAAGTCGCGCGGCAGGGCGAACAGCACCTCGATAGTGTGGCTGGCAGGCAGCGTCTGGTCGAGGTTGCGGCGGATCGTGATGGTCACGACCATGCGCCGCTCGGGGATCGTCACCTCGCCGACGAGAGCGAGATCCGGCGGCTGGCCGGGACCGACGCTCACCGTCTGTGTGCGCCAGATGACCGAGCCCTGCATCAGCGTTCCCGCCGCGTTGCCGGGCGTTTCCTCGAACAGGGCGGCGCGCTGCGGCGCGATGCTGCCGGCGGCCGGCGGCGGCTGGGCAGGTGTCTGGACCAGCGGCGGGGCCGGGCTCGGAGCCGGCGCCTGGGCCGCCGGCGGCGGCGCCGGATCGGCTGGTGCTGGTGCGGGCGCTGCGGTCTGGGGCGCAGGGTCGCTGGCGGCGGGCGGCGTGTCTGTCGGCGCCGGATCGGTCGCGACCGGCGGCAACGGCGCTGCCGGCGGATCAACCGGAACGATCTGGCGCGGAGCAGGTGCGGGCGGAGCGGAAGGCGTTGCGCTGGGGGCAGGAGCCGGGCTTGGCGCTTGCGCGCCGCCCACCCGATCGGAGGTCTTGGGCCGCTCCGGGTCGGTCGCGGGAGCCGGGGCCGGGGGCGGGGCTTGCGCCGGAGGCGCGGACGCAATGGTTCGCAACTGCGCAGGGATGCGCTCGGGATGATAAGTCGCGACATACCAGCCGAGGGCACCCGCGCCACCCAGCAGGATCAACACGATCAGGAGCGCGATCAGGCCGCCACGCCCGCGACGACGCGGCGCCTCCTCCTCGTCGCCAAGCACGGAAACGCGCGGCCGGATCGGCGCGCGCCCGGCATCATTGGCGCTAACGAAGGGGCTGGCAGGATCGAGCGCAGGCTCGACACGATCCTCCTCGGCCGGGCGTCCCGCACCGACCGAAAGCTGGTCGCGCGCCGCGCGGCGGGTCGAAGCGGCGGCATCGCCGAGCTGCTCGGCATCCTGAGCCGCAGCGCTGACGCTGCGCGCACCGCCGATGGAGATCGGTTCCGCGCGGGTCGTGCGCTGCTGCGCGAGACCCATCAGCTCCCGTTCCAGAAGCTGGTCCAGACCCTCGGTGGCGTTCTCGGCCTCGACCTTGCGGATCGCCTCCTCGAGCGCGGTGCGCTCCCGGGTGATCTGCTCTTCGGGCAAGGGCGGGTTGATGCCGCGCAACTGCGCGAGCAGCGCAGCGCGAGCCCGCTCATACACCGCGCGGCGCGCTTCGCCGGTGTTCTGCGCCAATGCCCCAACGGCACGGGAGATGAGGGGCGTATAGTCGGCCATCGAAACTCGCTCTCAGCCCCTCAACTCTTACTCGAAGGGGTTACGCACCAGAATCGTGTCGTCACGCTCCGGGCTTGTCGATAGTAACGCGACTGGACAGCCAATCAATTCCTCGATCCGGCGAACATATTTGATCGCCTGCGCAGGCAACTCACCCCAGGTGCGCGCACCCATCGTGGTGGAATCCCAGCCCTCGATGGTCTCGTAGATGGGTGTTGCCCGCGCCTGCGCGTCGGCGCCGGCAGGAAGAATATCCAGCCGCTTTCCGTCGAGTTCGTAGGCGACGCAGACCTTGATCTCCTTGAACACGTCGAGGATGTCGAGCTTGGTCAGCGCGATGCCGTCGATGCCATTGGTCTTCACCGCCTGGCGCACCAGCACCGCGTCGAACCAGCCGCAACGCCGCGGACGCCCGGTCACGGTGCCGAATTCACGGCCGCGCTCGCCCATGGTGCGACCATCGGCGTCATGAAGCTCGGTCGGGAACGGGCCGCCGCCAACGCGGGTCGTGTAGGCCTTGGTGATACCGAGCACGTAGTTGATCGCGCCCGGACCCATGCCGGAGCCGATGGCCGCCTGCCCCGCCACCGTGTTGGACGAGGTGACGAAGGGATAGGTGCCGTGATCGATGTCGAGCAGCGTGCCCTGCGCACCCTCGAACAGGATGCGCTTGCCGGCGCGCTTGGTCTCGTCCAGCAGGTCGAAGACCGTGGTGACGTAGGGCAGCACCTTGGGCGCGACGGCGGCGAGCTCGTCGTAGATCGCCTGCGCCTCGATCTCGGGGAGGTTCAGGCCGCGACGCAGCGCATTGTGGTGGGCCAGCAGGCGCTCGATCTTCGGCCCGAGGGCCGGCAGATCGGTGAGATCGGTCATGCGGATGGCGCGGCGGCCGACCTTGTCCTCGTAGGCCGGGCCGATGCCGCGTCCGGTGGTGCCGATCTTGGTGCCGGCACTGGCGCCTTCGCGCTGCTGGTCGAGTTCGCGGTGCAGCGACAGAATGAGGCAGGCATTCTCGGCGATCCGCAGCGTCTCCGGGGCGATCGCGACGCCCTGCGCCGAGACGCGCTCGATCTCGGCGACCAGCGCATGCGGGTCGATGACGACGCCGTTGCCGATGACCGAGAGCTTGCCCGGCCTCACGATGCCGGACGGCAGGAGCGACAGCTTGTAGGTGACCCCGTCGATGACCAGCGTATGGCCGGCATTATGGCCGCCCTGGAACCGGACGACGACATCCGCCTGGCTCGACAGCCAATCGACGATCTTGCCTTTGCCCTCGTCGCCCCACTGGGAACCGACGACCACAACATTTGCCATGGTTCTTCATCCTCCACGGCAAGGCAAACCCCGGCTGAGCGGTCATCGCTTCCGGCCGGGGCCCTTGCAGGGTGCGGATAAAGGATCGCTGACCGAGAGGCAAGTGCGGCCGAGCGGCGCTCCCGCGCGTCAGGAGCGGCCCTGAACCGGCCGGATCTGCCGGTCGGAGGGCCAGCGCAGCCGCCAGCCATGGCGGATTTCGTTGAAACCGCCGGCTGGCAGATCGAAGCTCCATTCGACGATTCCGCGCCGGTTGCGGACGTCACGGGCGGTCGGGGCGGTCATTCCGGAAAGGGGCTCGACCGTGATGTCCTGCACCTCGCTGACCGGAATCCGGTCCTCGATCACCACGCGCCGGGCGCTGCGCGCGCCGTTGCGCACGGCCATGCGGAACGTGTGTTCCTCGGTCTTCGACGTCGAGATGATTCCCGACGAGCCGTCGGTGCGGCGCAGGATCTGGTGCTCGATCCGCACGAGGTCGTCGGGCCCGAAACCGACCGTCACGAGGTCGTCGCGGGTCGCCGCGGCGAGCTGGTAGCGCCCGGCGAAGATGCCATCGCGATAGACGGCGATGCGGCCCGCCATCAGCGGCGCGTCGCCGGCATGACGGAACTGCGCTTCGAGATAGGCGGTCGGATCGACGCTCGGCACGGCGCGCGAGACGAGTTCCGGCTCGATGGCGCTGGAGCCGATGCGGAGCGCCCGTGAGCCGTCGCCCGAGGCGACGCTGCTGCGTCCCGGTATCGCGAAGGAGGCCTGGAAGCCGGACATATCGACCTCGGCCTCGGCCTCCTGCACCCGGCCGCGCCGTTGCGCCTGGTCCTGCGCGGTGATCGGGGCGGGCGCGGCCAGCGCGCGCGGCGACGGCTCGGTCTGGCTCTCCAGCATGGCGCCGCCGCCGACACCGCGCGGTTCGTCGAAGCGCACGATGAGCGAGCCGAGCCGGGGCGCGGAACCGCCGCGCGCGACCCGGACGGTGGACACGGTGAGCGCGACGCCCGACCAGTCCTCGCCGGTCTGCTGGGTCACCTCGGCGCGACGGACAAGTTCAAGCGCCGGCTTCGGCCCACTGGTCGAGAGCCGCGCGTCATAGGCCGGCGCCCAGCGCGCGCCGCGCACGGAATAGGTCAGGGTCAGCTCGCCGCGGAACGGCGCGGAGGCTTCCACGGCGACGCGCGCCTCGAGCCGGCGCGGCGGCTGGGCGCGCAGGCCGGCTTCCACCTCGGCGATCTCGCGGTCCAGCACGCGCTGGCGACGCTCGGCCTCACGGATGGCGCGGTCGGCGGCGAGCGTCTCTTCGAGAGCCGCCGCCATGGCCAGCCGCGCCTCGCCGACATTGAGCCCGCGCTCGCCCGCCGACAGCGTGCCGGGGGCCGTCAGTGCCTCGGCCGCCCGCTTGCGGATGCGCTCGGCCGAGATGCGGTCATCGAGCGACAGTCGCTCGTCGCGCAGCGTTTCGAGGCGGCGAAGGCGCTCCGGATCGGGGCGCTCGGTCACGCGTGGCTGGCGCGCATCGACCGAACCGACGGTCAGGCGCCCCTCGCCCGCGCCCGCGACCCGCAGCGATCCCGGATCGGCGGCGACCGGCAGATCGTTGACGATCAGGGTGTGCTCGCCCGCCGGCAGGTCGACGACGAAACGGCGGGTGACGCTGGCGCCATCCGGAAACACCGTCACGGCATCGATGTGCGAGGCCGCGTCGAATTCGGCGCCGAGAACCGGCAGCGGTGCAAAGGCGAGAAGGGCCGCGATGGCGATGCGCGAGGGCGTGGCGGCGTGCAGCGGTGACAGGCGCTGAACATTCATGGCAACGGCGCTCCAGATGGAAGGAGCGCCGAGATTACTTTGGGGAATTGGGCCGCCACGGGGCGGAAGAGCGGCGGTCACTGGCCGGGATTCCGGGGAATTTCCGGAAAACCCGCTTGCCGCACCACGTCAACGGCGTGCTGGACAGCGATCGGGCCGCCGGCATCAGCCGAAGCGGCCGGTAATGTAGTCGCGCGTGCGGGTGTCGACGGGATTGGTGAAGATCTGGTCGGTCGTCCCCTCCTCCACCAGCACGCCGAGGTGGAAAAAGGCCGTGCGCTGCGACACGCGCGCCGCCTGCTGCATGGAGTGCGTGACGATGACGATGGTGAAGTTCTGCTTCAGTTCGTCGATCAGCTCCTCGATGCGGGCGGTCGCGATCGGGTCGAGCGCCGAACAGGGCTCGTCCATCAGGATCACCTCGGGCGACACCGCGATGGCGCGGGCGATGCACAGGCGCTGCTGCTGACCGCCGGAGAGGCCCGTGCCGGAATCGTGCAGCCGATCCTTCACCTCGTTCCAGAGGCTGGCCTTGCGCAGCGAGGTTTCCACGACCTCGTCGAGGTCGGTCTTGCTCCTGACGAGACCATGGATGCGCGCGCCGTAAGCGACGTTCTCGTAGATCGACTTCGGGAACGGATTCGGCTTCTGGAACACCATGCCGACGCGCGCGCGAAGCTGCACGACGTCCAGCGACTTGTCGTAGATATCCTGTTCGCCGATGTGGATGTCGCCGGTGACACGGCAGATGGCGATGGTGTCGTTCATGCGGTTGATGCACCGCAGGAAGGTCGACTTGCCGCAGCCCGACGGGCCGATGAAGGCCATCACCGAGCGCTCGGGAATGTCGACGTTCACGTCCTTGATGGCGTGCTTGTCGCCATAGAAGACATTGACGTTGCGGCCGGTGATCTTCGGCCGGCCGAGCGTCGCGGGTGCATTGGCCGTGGCCGCCGCTGCGATCTCGAACGTGGGAAGCGAGTTCATCTGCTTACATCCTCTTGAGGGCGCGGGGGCCGCTTACCAGCGACGCTCGAATTTCTTGCGCAGGAACACGGCCGCCGCGTTCATGCAGATCAGGAAGACCAGCAGCACCACGATGGCCGCGGCGGTCTTGTTCTGGAAGGCGGCTTCAGGGAAGTCCGCCCACATGAAGATCTGAACAGGGAGAAGGGTCGCGGCATCGGCGAGGCCGGCGGGGCTGTCGACGACGAAGGCAACCATGCCGATCATCAGCAGCGGCGCGGTTTCACCGAGCGCATGGGCCATGCCGAGGATCGTGCCGGTCAGAATGCCGGGCATGGCCAGCGGCAGCACGTGATGGAACACCGCCTGCTGGTGCGATGCGCCGACGCCGAGCGCCGCTTCCTTCACCGAAGGCGGCACGGCCCGGATCGCCGCGCGCGAGGCGATGATGATGATCGGCAGGGTCATCAGCGCCAGGACCAGACCGCCGACCACCGGCGCGGAGCGCGGCAGCCCGAAGACGTTGAGGAACACCGCGAGACCGAGCAGGCCATAGATGATCGAGGGCACCGCCGCGAGGTTGTTGATGTTCACCTCGATGATCTCGGTGATGCGGTTCTTCGGCGCGAACTCCTCGAGATAGATCGCCGCGGCGACGCCAATCGGGAACGAGATGGCGAGCGTGATGAACAATGTCAGGAACGAGCCGACGATGGCGACCCAGACGCCCGCCAGTTCGGCCTCGCGCGAGGCGCCGCCGAAGAAGAACTCGCGGGAGACGCGGCGCTCCACGAGGCCGCGTTCCTTCAACGAGTCGAGATAGATGATCTCGCGGTCGTTGATGCGGCGGTTCGATTCCGGCTGCGCGATGGTGACGATCTGCCAGTCGCCCGCCTTGGCGACGTTGGTGCCCGACGGCGGCAGGATCACCTCGCCTGTCGCATTGGCGCTCTGAACCTGGGTCAGCTTGATCACGCCACCGTTGATGCGGACGAAATAGCTGGAGATCGTGTTGTCGAGCGCCTCGGAGCGGTCGGCGCCGACGATGCGGGCATTGAGGCCGGCGATCCGCTCGCGCAGCTTCTGGGCCTCATTGCGCGAGGCGGCGAGCTGGCGCTGTTCGGCCTCGAGGCGCTGCTGCGCCCGCTCGCGGTCGCTTGCCGGGGCCGCGAGGACCGCCCGTTCCAGCGCCGCGACGTCCCGCTCCTGCCCTGCGATGACGCGCAGGCGACCGGCGAGATCGCGATCGAAGCGGGACACGACCTGCGTCAGCTGGGCCTTGATGGCGGCCAGCACCGGCTGGAAATTGGTCACCGTGGAGGAGAGCTGCACCGTGCCCGACGTCCCGGAGACGCCGAGCTCGCCCTGCCCGGGCGCGACCGTGGCCTGGGTGGTCAGGCCCTTGAGATAGAGATCGGCATTGTCGTCGAGCGGCACGTAGACCGACTGCGTCGTGCCGAGCCAGCCCGGATTGGCGATGACCTCGCGGCGCAGGATCGACGGCGCGCCGGACGAGATGATGTTGCCGAGCGCGCGGCGCGACGTGCGGTCGGTCAGCGACGGGAAGTAGCCGCGCAGGCCGCCATTCACCAGAGCGTCGAAATTCGCCCCGCCTATGGCCTGCCCGAGCGCCGCCCCCGAGGCGTTCTGCGGATTCAGGTCCTCGCGCTTCAGCTCGACGTTCAGCTTCAGATAGTTCTGCGTGAAGGCCGGGATGGCCTGGCCGACGATCGTTGTCAGGAAGATGATGAGGAACCCGGCCGCGACCAGCAGGGAACCGAGCCCGAGCGCCTGGAACAGGAACTCCGAGCGGTAGCGAGCCTTCAACCGCCGGCGCGCCTGGTCGTTGGTATGCAGATCGGTGGCGACCCGGGGAAGCGAGACGTCAGTCATACTGTTCCCGATACTTCTTGACGACGCGCAGGGCGACGAGGTTGAGCGAGAGCGTGATCACGAAGAGCACCAGGCCGAGGCCGAAGGCGGCGAGCGTCTTGGGGCTGTCGAACTCCTGGTCGCCGGTCAACAGCGTGCCGATCTGCACGGTGACCGTCGTGACCGCTTCGAGCGGGTTGAGGGTGAGATTGGCGGCAAGGCCGGCGGCCATCACCACGATCATCGTCTCGCCGATGGCGCGGGAAATGGCGAGGACCAGCGCCGAGACGATGCCGGGCAGCGCCGCCGGCAGCACCACCTTGCGGATCGTCTCCGACTTGGTCGCGCCGAGGCCCATCGAGCCGTCGCGCAGCGATTGCGGCACCGCGTTGATGACGTCGTCCGAGAGCGAGGAGACGAAGGGCACGATCATGATGCCCATGACGACGCCGGCGGCGAGCGCGCTCTCCGATGCGACATCGAGGCCGAGCGAGGATCCGGTGACGCGGATGAAGGGCGCAACGGTCAGCGCCGCGAAGAAGCCGTAGACGACCGTCGGGATGCCCGCGAGGATTTCGAGCACCGGCTTGCCGACCGCACGGATCTGCGGCGTCGCGTAATCCGACAGGTACACGGCCGCCATGATGCCAAGCGGCGCTGCCACGATCATCGCGATGAAGGTGATGAGCAGGGTGCCGGTCAGCAGCGGGATGAAGCCGAAGGCCGCGTTGCCGCCGACCTGATCGGCGCGGAACGCCATCTGCTGCGGCGTCCAGGTCAGGCCGAACAGGAAGTCGATGGGGCTGACCATCGAGAAGAAGCGCATCGACTCGGTGATCAGCGAGAGGACGATGCCGATCGTCGTCAGGATGGCGATGGTCGCCGAGGCGGCGAGCAGGAACTTGACCAGCTTCTCGACACTGTGGCGGGCACGGAAGGCCGGGCTGATCGCGCTCCACGCGTAGAGAAAGCCGGCGATGCCGGCCGCCGCCATCACGGCGATCATCGCCATGTTCGAGGTGTTCCAGAGGGAGGCGAAGGCGACCGCCGCATCCTGCCGCAGCGTGTCGCGGATGCCGGGCGTGCCGCCGGTGGCGAGCGCCTGAAGGTCGCGCCAGAAGCCGTCGATCTGAGCGTTGGAGAAGCCGGAAATCTGCTCCTGGAAACGCGACAGCAGCATGGAGCGGACGATGCGCGGCGCGGCGATGGACCAGACGATGAGGACGATGAAGGCGGGTCCCGCGGTCATCAGCGCCAGCCACCACCCGTGATAGCCGGGACGCGAGTGCATGCTCGCGTAGTTGACCCCCGCGAGTGCGATCGAGCGGCTGCGACCGATCACGAAACAGGCGATGGTGATCACCACCAGCAGGCCGAACAGGGGCAGGAACATCGGGAAAGCCGTCCGCTGTGGACGCCCGCGGCCGCGGGCAGGTCAGGCAGGTGGCGAGGCCCGGCGCGATCCGGGCCCCGCCTTGTCGTCGCAGAGGTCAGAGACCGGCAAGGCCCGTCGCGGCGCGCGCGGCGCGGGCCACCGCCTCGCGGCGCTCGTTCGGCAGCGGCACCAGGCCCTTCTTCTCGAGATAGCCGTCCTCGCCCATCGCGGCGTCGGAGACGTACTCGTTGATGAATTCCTGCAGGCCCGGGACGACGCCGATATGCTCCTTCTTCACGTAGACGTAGAGCGAGCGCGACAGCGGATACTTGCCCGAGGAGATGTTCTCCATCGAATCCTCGACGCCGTTGATGCGGGCGCCCTGGATCTTGTCGCGGTTCTCTTCGAGGAAGGAGTAGCCGAACACGCCGAAGGCGCCCGGATTGGCGACGAGGCGCTGGACGATGATGTTGTCGTTCTCGCCGGCCTCGACGAAGGCGCCGTCAGCGCGCAGCTGCTGGCAGGCGCGGGCGTCGATCTGCACGTTCATGCGGCGCTGGACGGCCTTGCAGCCCTCGAGCATGGCGAGTTCGTTGAAGGCATCGCGGGTGCCGGAGGTCGGCGGCGGCCCGAGCACCTCGATCTTGGCGTTCGGCAGGTTCGGCGCGATATCCGACCAGTTGCGGTTCGGGTTGTCGACGAGCTGGCCCTGGGCGTTCGGAACCTTGGCGGCGAGCGCCAGGAAGATCTGCTCGAGCGAGAGCTGGACCGCCGGACCCTGCTTGGAATTGGCGAAGACGATGCCGTCGAAACCAACCACGATCTCGATCGGGGTGACGCCGTTCTTCTTGCAGGTCTCGAACTCGGAAGCGGTGATGCGGCGCGAGGCGTTGGCCGCATCCGGCGTGCTGACGCCGACGCCGCCGCAGAACAGGCGCATGCCGCCGCCGGTGCCGGTCGATTCGACGATCGGAGCCTTGCCCAAACGCTGGCCGAAGCGCTCGGCAACGGCGGTGGTGAAGGGGAACACGGTCGACGAGCCGGTGATCTGGATACGGTCGCGAGCCTCGGCGGCGCCGGGCGCGACCAGTGCGCCGCCGATCGCGACGACGGCGGCGGAGAGGAAGAGGGGAAGTTTCACAGGGCGCTCCTGTCCTTGGGAAGGAACCTCGTCCAGCGCATCGGATGCGGCAGGTCGGACAAGGGATGCGAGGCCTTGGATAAGGCCGTCGGGCGATACTTCTATGACCTCTCCACGACAGAAACATGAAAGGCATTCCCGCGATATTTCATGAGGTTATTTCATCTAGATGAATTTCGTCGCAATTCCAGGCGCATCCGCGGTAACCGTTTCCGGCCATCGCGCGGGCGGCCTCGGCAGACGGTTCAGGGCGCGCCGGGGAGCGACCTTGGGCACCGCATGCGGACATTGCACGGCTGCGTCGGGCCGGCCTGTCGAGGGTCGGGGCGGCCGGTTATAGTACGCGCCCATCAAGGCCCCGCCCCGCATGCGTCTCTACGACCGCCCCTACCTCATCCTCGCCGCGACGACGCTGATCTGGTCTGGCAATGCCATCGCCAGCCGGCTGGCCATCGGCCATGTCTCGCCCATGGTGCTGACCAACCTGCGCTGGGTGGGCACGCTCATCCTGATGCTGGCTCTCGCCGCCCCGGCGCTGCGCCGCGAATGGCCGGAAATCCGGGCCAACTGGAAGTGGCTGACGGTGATGGGCGTCATCGGCTTCACCGGCTTCAACGCGCTATTCTACATCGCCGCGCTCTACACCACGGCCGTCAACATCGGCATCATCCAGGGCGCGATACCGGTCATGGTGCTGGCCGGGGCTTTCCTCGTCTATCGCACTCCGATCACGATCCTCCAGGCGATCGGCATCGTGGTGGCGATCGCGGGAATCGTTCTGCTCGCGGCGCGCGGCGATCTGTCCGTGCTGACCGGCCTCGCCTTCAATTTCGGCGACGTCATCATGCTGGTCGCCTGCCTCGGATATTCGGCCTACACGGTCGCGCTGCGCGACCGGCCGAAAATCTCGCCGCAACCCTTCTTCCTGGCGTTGGCCTTCGTGGCGCTGGTCTCGTCGCTGCCGCTGGTCGCCGCCGAGACGATCCACGGGACCGCCCGGTGGCCGGACCTCACCGGCTGGCTGATCATCCTCTACGTGTCGGTACTGCCGGGCTTCGTCGCCCAGCTCCTGTTCATGCGCGGCGTCGAGCTGATCGGCCCGGGGCGGGCCGGTCTCTGGGTCAATCTGGTGCCGGTCTGGGCGGCGATTCTCGGCCCGCTGATCCTCGGCGAGACCTTCGCCTGGTATCACGCCGTGGCGCTGGTTCTGGTGCTCGGCGGCATCGCCATCGCGGAGAGCGGCAAGCGAGCCTGAGGTCGGCTCAGCGCGACGCGTGGCGCATGAAGCCGTTGATGACCTGAACGAGCCAGGCGAGCCCGATGCCGAACACGACGGCGGTCAGAGCCACGACCGCGATCCGCCCCATGGAGCCGCCGCCGAACAGCGGCGTGCCCCAGATGAGCGGCCAGACGATCCACAGCACCATGGCGGGGCCGATGAGGCCAAAGCCCGCGCCGAACAGCGCGCTCCGGACCACGCCGTAGCGGCCCCAGCGATCCCAGATCAGGATGTAGAGAAGGCCCCAGAGGCCGCCGATCACCGCCTGCTGGGCCGTCGCCGAGATCGCCCAGGGCAGGTTGGCGCGCATGGGGAACAGCGAAACAGCCGTCACCCCGACGCGCGACAGGCCCCAGATTGTCAGCTGATGGACCAGAAGGACGGCGAGTGCGCCGACGACGAAACCGAAGAACAGGCGGGCGACAGTCGACATGGCGAGCTTTCGGCGAATCGGGTGCGGCGATTGTACCGCACCCGCTTTCGGCAACGAGGCCGCCTCAGAACGCCAACCGCCGGGCGCGCTTCACCTGAGGGATCTCGTGGATCTTGGCGAGCAGTTCGTCGGAGATGCGCTCGTCCACCGCCACGAAGCAAATGGCGTCCCCGCCCGGCTTGTCGCGGCCGAGGTTGAAGGTCGCGATGTTGACCCCGGCATCGCCGAGCAGCGAGCCGAACCGGCCGATGAAGCCCGGCTTGTCGTCGTTGCGGACGTAGAGCATGTGGTCGGCGAATTCCGCGTCCATGGCGATGTGGCGGATTTCCACGATGCGCGGCTTGCCGTCGGCGAGAACCGTGCCGGCGGCATGGCGCGGCATGTCCTCGGCCTCGACCGTGATCATGATGCGGCTTTCCAGGTTGCCGCCCGGCGCCTCGCGCTTCACCTCGTCGACGGTGATGCCCTTCTCGTTGGCGATCGGAACCGCGTTGACCATGTTGATGTCGGACAGGAATGGCCTGAGCACGCCGGTCACCGCAGCCGCCGTCAGCGGACGCACGTTGAGATCGGCCACCTTGCCTTCGTATTCGATGCGGATGCCCCTGATCGGGGCTTCCGTGAGCTGGCCGAGGAACGAGCCGAGCTTCTCGGCGAGCGCCACGAAGGGCCGCAGCTTCGGTGCGTCCTCCGCCGAGATCGACGGGAAGTTGACGGCATTGGTGATGGCACCCGCAAGCAGATAGTCCGACATCTGCTCGGCGACCTGCAGCGCGACGTTTTCCTGCGCCTCGGTCGTCGCCGCGCCGAGATGCGGCGTGCAGATCACGTTCGGATGGCCGAACAGCGGATTGGACGTCGCCGGCTCCTCGGAAAACACGTCGAAGGCCGCACCCGCCACGTGGCCGGAATCCAGCGCATCGCGCAGCGCCTGTTCGTCGACCAGACCGCCGCGCGCGCAGTTGATGATCCGCACGCCCTTCTTGGTCTTGGCGAGCGCCTCGCGCGACAGCACGTTCTTGGTCTGCGCCGTCATCGGCACGTGCAGGGTGATGAAGTCGGCGCGGCGCAGGAGCTCCTCCAGCTCCACCTTCTCGACGCCGATCGAGATGGCGCGCTCCGGCGAGAGGTAGGGGTCGAAGGCGATGACCTTCATCTTCAGCCCCAGCGCCCGGTCCGCGACGATCGAGCCGATATTACCGCAGCCGATGATGCCGAGCGTCTTCGAGGTCAGCTCGACGCCCATATACTTGTTCTTCTCCCACTGCCCGGCCTGCGTGGTGCGGTCGGCGTCGGGAATCTGGCGGGCGATGGCGAACATCATCGCGACCGCATGCTCGGCCGTGGTGATCGAATTGCCGAACGGCGTGTTCATCACGATGACGCCCTTGGAGGTGGCGTTCGGGATATCGACATTGTCCACGCCGATGCCGGCGCGGCCGATCACCTTGAGGTTCTTGGCATTGGCGAGGATCGCCGGGGTGACCTTGGTCGCCGAGCGGATGGCGAGGCCGTCATAGTCGCCGATGATCTGGGCGAGCTTGTCCTTGTCCTTGCCGAGGGCCGGCTGAAAATCGACCTCGACGCCGCGATCCCTGAAGATCTGGACGGCGGCGGGCGACAGGGCATCGGAGATGAGTACGCGGGGGGCCATGGGAAGATGCTCCACATGAACCCTCTCCCGTGGGGAGAGGGCGGCGCGGTCGGGCGCCGGATGAGGGGAATGGGCTGAACGTGGTGAGGGAACCTCCCTCGCCCGGCTGCTCCGCAGCCACCCTCTCCCGCGAGGGGAGAGGGTTCATGGCGCAAATCACGCCGCCTTCTTCAGCTTGGCTTTCTCGGCCGCGAAGGCATAGGCGACCCAGGGCATCAGCGCCTTGACGTCACGCGCCTGAACCGTCGCGCCGCACCAGATGCGAAGGCCGGGAGGCGCGTCGCGATAATGGCCGAGATCGAGGCCGACGCCTTCCTTCTCCAGCGTTGCCGCCACGCCCTTGGCGAAGGCGGCCTGCGCGTCGGCGGAAAGCGCCGTCACCGCCGGATCGGTGAACTTGAGGCAGACGGAGGTGTTGGAGCGGGTCTTCGGCTTCACCGCCAGGAAGTCGATCCAGTCGTTCTCCTTGACGAACTTGGCGATGACGCGGGTATTGGCATCCGCGCGCTTCACCAGCCCATCGAGGCCGCCGACCTTCTGCGCCCATTTCAGCGCGTCGATATAGTCCTCGACGCAGAGCATGGATGGCGTGTTGATCGTCTCGCCCTCGAAGATTCCCTCGATCAGCTTGCCGCCCTTGGTCATGCGGAAGATCTTCGGCAGCGGCCAGGCCGGCTTGTAGGTCTCGAGCCGCTCCACCGCGCGCGGGGAGAGGATCAGCATGCCGTGGGCCGCCTCGCCGCCGAGCACCTTCTGCCAAGAGAAGGTGACGACATCGAGCTTGTTCCATTCCAGCCTCTGGGCGAAGGCCGCCGAGGTGGCATCGCAGATGGTCAGGCCCTCGCGGTCGTCGGCGATCCAGTCGGCGTTCGGCACGCGCACGCCCGAGGTCGTGCCGTTCCAGGTGAACACGACGTCGCGGGTCTTGGTATCGACCTTTTTCAGGTTCGGCAGCTCGCCGTAGGGCGCGGTGATGGTACGCACGTCGGTCAGCTTCAGCTGCTTGACCACGTCGGTAACCCAGCCCTCGCCGAAGCTCTCCCAGGCCACCATGTCGATGCCGCGAGCGCCAAGCATCGACCAGAGCGCCATCTCCACCGCGCCAGTGTCGGAGGCCGGCACGATGCCGATGCGATAGCCGGGCGGCACCTGAAGCACCTCGCGCGTCAGATCGATGGCGAGCTTCAGCTTCGCCTTGCCGATCTTGGCGCGGTGCGAACGCCCGAGGGGCGCGTCAGCCAGTGCTTTGAGGGACCATCCGGGGCGCTTCGCGCAGGGGCCGGACGAAAAGGTATTCACGCGCGGGCGCGCATTCGGGGCGGTCGTCGCCATTTGGATCTCCATCCTTACAGATGGGCGTACCCCGTTGGGGGGGTATGTCCCGCGGATGGAGATACGCTTCGCCGAAGCGGCGGTCAAGGAACAGGATGGCCGACGGTTCGCGCGGTCAGTTCCCGCCCGGCAATCCGTCGCCGAACATGTAGCGCAGGCCGATGCGGAATTCGTGCGCCGCGACCGTCGTGCGATAGGCGGCGCCGGCCGTATCGGCGAAGCGCAGCGCGCCCATGTGCATGTAGCGGTAGCCGAGGTCGATCTTGGTCTGCGGCGTCAGGTCGATGGCGACGCCAGCCATGGCCGCCCACGCCAGAGTCCATTTCACGGAATTCGCCAGCGTCGGGGCTGTCGCGAGTTCCCCGAGCACGGCGGCCGCCGGAACCGGCGTCGAGGTGTAGCCGGACGCAGAAAGACGCGCGACGCCGAGGCCCGCGCCGATATAGGGCGTGAAGCCACCGAAGGAGCCGATATCGACATAGGCGTTGGCCAGCGCCGTATGCGCGCTGACGCCGAATCGCTCGACGCGCGAGGGCACCGGCAGCGGACCGGCATAGTTCCAGTCACCCTGCGGCGGCGCGAAACCCGACATGCGCGCGGCCGACCGGATGTCGAGCGTCGCATCGAGCCTGAACCAGCGATATTTGAAGCCCGCGCCGATGCCGCCGCCGAAGGCCGTGCCGCCACGGGTGTCGCGCAGCTCCACCCACTGTCCCGGCGCGAAATTGACGATGTCGAAATAGCGGGCGGCCGGCCGGCGCATCACGCTGGCGGTGAAGTCGCCACGCACATACCAGCCGGACGAGAAATCTTCCGCGAGGACCGGCGGGGCGAGCGGCGGCGGCGCCTCGCCGCGCCTGATATCGGCGGCCTGCGCCAGCGAGGCCAATGCCGATGCGCCTATCGCGAGGGCGACAATGGTCAGGCGGGTCATCGGCACATCCCTGCAACGCTTCACGCGGCGCCCGGCATCCCGGGCGCATTCGTCCATGGGCCTCAGTCTCGGCGATGCGGGTTAAGGTCGGCTTAAGGTTAAGAATTAACCCGCAGCACCCTCGCCCGACCTGCGAAACGCAAACGGCGCGGGCCTTGAACCCGCGCCGTCGAACTGAATGAGGTCGTGATCAGTAGCGGGCGACGATCGGCTCTGCGGGCACCGCGCAGGAGCAGTTCAGCGACCAGCGCATGCCGACCTTGATCTCGTGGGCGGTGACGCTGCGCGCCTGCACCGTGTCGTTGCTCGGGCGCGGCGCGCCGGTCGCAGGGTCGCGCAGGGTCACGGAGGCCATGTCGCCGAGCGAGAGGTAGCGATAGCCGGCTTCCAGCGTGAGCCGCTCGTTCACCTGATAGCCGACGCCGGCCATCAGGGCCCAGGCGAAGCTGGTGCGCGAGGCGGTCGTGGCATAGCCGCCGAGCGAGCCGGTGGCGCCCGTCACGGTGTTGAAGCCGGTCGAGGTGTCGGTGAAGTTGCTGAGCGTCGAATAGGCGACGCCGACGCCGGCGCCGAGATAGGGCGTCAGGCAGCCGAGCTGGCAGAACGTGCCGAGATCGACATAGGCATTGGCGAGGCCGACGATCCAGCGGGAGCCGCCATTGTAGAGGTTCGTCTGCGAGGTGGTGCCGCCGCTCTGGTTGAAATTGACATAGTCCATCGCCCGGAAGCGCCCGCCACCGCGGAATTCGCCGGTCAGGTCCATGCGGAACCAGGAATTGAAGCGGTAGCCGACGCCGAGGCCGACCGACACGGTTTCGGACTGCGACTTCATCCGCAGAACGTATTCGTTGACGCCGCCGACGCCGGCGCGCACCTGCGAGCCGTTTTGCAGTACGCCGACATTGCCGAGGCTGTGGCCGGCGACGCCGATGTCGCCGCGCAGATACCAGCCGCCCGACGCCACCGGTTCGACCGTGGGCGCCGAGGCGCGCAGGACCGGCGGCGGGAAATCGGCGGCGAGGGATGCGGTGGAGAAGAGCGCCGCCGCGGCGGCAAAGGCGTAGATCGGATGGCGGCGCATTGCTGGGTCCTGGCGTCAGGGCCTCGCCCCTGTCCAAAGGCGCGCCCGAGGTTCAACACCCGGAAAAGTCGCAGCAATTGCTTAAAAGCCGCTTAACCCTAACGAACAGGGTTAGCAGCCGGTGAAAAAGGCGCCTACGCCGCTGCCTTCGTCACCGCGTCGACGATCTGGTCGACGACTGTCTCGACGAGGTCGCGGTCGTCGCCTTCCGCCATGACGCGGATCACCGGCTCGGTTCCCGAGGGGCGGATCACGAGGCGGCCGCTGCTGCCGAGCTTGGCCTTGGCGTCGTCGATGGCGGTGACCACCGAGGAAGCCTCCAGCGGCTTGCCGCCCTTGAACCGCACGTTCTTGAGGATTTGCGGCAGCGGCTCGAAGCGGTGGCAGACCTCCGAGACCGGCTTGCCCATCTTGATCACAACGGCCAGCACCTGCAGCGCAGCCACGAGGCCGTCGCCGGTGGTCGAATAGTCGGAGAGGATGATGTGGCCGGACTGCTCGCCGCCGACATTGTAGCCGTGCTCGCGCATGTGCTCCAGCACATAGCGGTCGCCGACCGGCGTGCGCGCGAGCTGGAGGCCGAGCCCCGACAGGAAGCGCTCGAGGCCAAGGTTGGACATGACGGTCGCGACGATGCCCGGTTGGGCGAGCCGTCCGTCCTCGAGCCAGGACTGGGCGACGACCGCCATCAACTGGTCGCCGTCGACGATCTGGCCCTTCTCGTCGACGATCAGCACGCGGTCCGCGTCGCCGTCGAGAGCGATGCCGATATCGGCGCGCACTTCCCGCACCTTCTCGACCAGCGCGAAGGGATGGGTCGAGCCGCACTCGTCGTTGATGTTGAAGCCGTCCGGCTTGTCGCCGATCGTGAAGACCTCTGCGCCGAGCTCCCACAGCGCCGCTGGCGACACCTTGTAGCCCGCGCCATTGGCGCAATCGATGACGATGCGCAGACCGGAGAGGTCGAGATTGCGCGGCAGGGTTCGCTTGGCGAATTCGATATAGCGGGCCTGGGCGTCGTCGATGCGCTTCGCGCGCCCGAGCGCGCGCGAGGCCGCGAGCTTCTTCGACAGATCCTGATCGAGCAGCCGCTCGATCTCCTTTTCGACGTCGTCGCTGAGCTTGTAGCCGTCAGGGGCGAACAGCTTGATGCCGTTGTCGTCGAACGGATTGTGGGACGCCGAGATCATCACGCCGAGATCGGCGCGCATGGAGCGCGTCAGCATCGCCACCGCCGGCGTCGGCATCGGCCCGACGAGCAGCACGTCCATGCCGACGGAGGTGAAGCCGGCGACGAGCGCGTTCTCGATCATGTAGCCGGACAGGCGCGTGTCCTTGCCGATCATGACGCGATGGCGGTGGTCGCCGCGCTGGAAGACGAGGCCTGCGGCCTGGCCGACCTTCATCGCGAATTCGGGCGTGACCGGAAAGGCATTGGCGCGGCCGCGAATGCCGTCGGTGCCGAAATATTTGCGGGCCATGGAGGTGGTCTCGCTGCGGTGGATTTTGAAAGCGCCGTGGTGGGCGTCGTGATTCGCAAGGCTTTCGCCTCTGGCGCGTCTTATAGGCGTCGGGCGGGCAAATGTCGCGGAACCGGGTTCACGATCGATGTGCTTCTGTGACAGTCGGGCATTCAGTCCCGCGCCGGCCTGAATGCGGCGATCAGCGCGGCGATACCCTGCCGGATCGCGCGGACATCGCCGGCGCCCGCCGCGCCGGCATGGACGACCGCGCCGTTCATCGCGCCGTTGAGCAGGCGCGCCAGCGTGCCCGCATCGCCATCGAAGATCAGCGAGCCCTCGTCGAGGGCCGCCGCCACGCCCTGCCGGAGCAGGCCGAAGCCATGCTGCGCGTCGAGCGCGTTCCAGCGCTCCCAGCCGAGCACCCCGGGCGCCTCGATGACAAGAATCCGGCGCACGTCCGGCCGCAGCATGGCGTCGAACCAGGCCAGCGACCCGGCGACCAGCGCGTCATAGGCCCGCGTCTCGCGCCCGGCCGCCGCGACGATGGCGGCGGACGCTTCCTCGGTCAGTTCGCGGCACACCGCCTCGAACAGCTCGGCCTTGTCGCGGAAGTGGTGATAGAGCGCGCCGCGCTTCACCCCTGCGCCATCAAGGATCGCCTCGGTCCCCGTGGCCGCATAGCCGTCCGCCGCGAACAGCGCGCGCGCGACTGACAGCAGCCTGCCGCGTGTCGCGGCCGCTCGGTCGACGTTCTTCGCCATGGCCCATCCATTGACAGACAATCTGTCTGTTTATAGAAACCGACAGTCTGTTTCTTTTTATCGACCGGCAACGCGCCGGTCAAACATGAGGATCCAGGTCA
Organism: Phreatobacter sp.; assembly: GCF_016793595.1. GTDB lineage: Bacteria > Pseudomonadota > Alphaproteobacteria > Rhizobiales > Phreatobacteraceae > Phreatobacter. The sequence continues at coordinate 189,189 of NZ_JAEULY010000002.1, read as the reverse complement.
TGCGCTTCGCCGACCGCTATCCGATCATCGTCACGCCGAACAAGAATGCCTGCCGGGACTTCTGGGTGTCGCATCTCGGCTTCACCGTCGCCTTCGACAGCACATGGTTCACGCTGGTCATGGCCGAGGACAGCAGCACCACGCTGGCCTTCATGACCCCGGACCACCCTTCCGCGCCTCCCGGGCCGGAACCCTTCTCCGGCAAGGGCATGTGTTTCGAGCTTCAGGTTGAGGATGCAGCCGCCGCCCATGCCGAAGCCACGGCGCGGGGATTGCCGGTCACGCTGCCGCTGACGCGCGAGCCCTTCGGCCAGATCCGCTTCGGCTTCCTCGACCCGTCGGGCCTGTGGGTGGACGTGGTCGAGCAGTGCGAGCCGGCTGACGGTTTCTGGGATCGCTACATGATCGGGCCGGACGCGGCGGCGTGAACCGCCACGACCGGGCGCGGCCGTCGCGGCCCGGTCGAAAGCGTCACCGCCGCTCAGGTGCGGAAATAGGGCTCGACCTTGCCGGTCAGCTTGATCGTCAGCAGATTGCCGTGGCGATCCTTGGAGGTGCCGGCGGTCACCCGCACCCAGCCTTCCGAGACGCAATATTCGTCGACATTGTTCTTCTCGACGCCCTTGAAGCGGACGCCGACATCGCGGGCCAGCACGGCCTCGTCGTAATAGGGGCTGTCGGGATTGGTCGAGAGCCGATCCGGCGGGATGTCGGACGGGTTTGCGGGGGTGTCGGTCATGATCGTGCCTCGGAATGGTTGGCGCCCTGATAACGCCGGGCAGCGAAAACGCCAACTGGGCGTGCGGGACGACGTGCCGCGCCAGTCCCAGGGAACCGAAGCCGGCTCGCCGGCGTTGTCGCGCAGGGCGTCTTTCGTTCCAGGGAGAACGAGCATGGACCGCAGGTCATTCTTCGCCATCGTCGCGGGGGGCCTCGCCGCTTCCGCCGTCGCCGACCGCACCGCTGCCGCAGGCCCGGCGGGGAATGCTCCCGCGACGCTTGGCGGCGTGCGCTCCGCCCTCGGCACGGGCGATCCCGTCGAGATGCAGCGCCGGGGCGGCGGCTTCCGGGGCGGCGGAGGCGGCTTCCGTGGTGGCGGCAATTTCAGACCCGGCGGCGGCTTTGCCGGCGGTTATCGGGGCGCATGGCGCGCCGGCGGCGGCTTTTCCGGCGGTCATCGGGGCGCATGGCGCGGCGGTTACCGTGGCCCGCGCTGGCGCGGCTATGGCGGTCCTTATTATGGCGGTCCCTATTATGGCGGCGGCTTCTACGGCGGGCCGTTCTACGGATACGGCTATGGCTACGGCTATCCCTATCGCCGCTGCTGGATAGACCGGTGGGGCTACCGCGTCTGGCGCCGCCCCTATGTTCCGGCCGTGCCCTTCGTGCCTTTCCCCTTCCCGTTCTTCTGAGGGACGAGTTCTTCTAAGGGGCGAAGCTATCCCTGGCGGACGAAACCCGGCTTCGCAGCCGGGCTTTTCGCCGAGCTTTTCATGGGCCGGGGATCACAACGGCAGAAGGCAGACCGGAACCAGACGCAGAGCAGACCGGTCTCCGCCGCGATATGGTCCGCGCCCGCCGGGAGGGTCCCCTTCCCGACCGGCTGAGAATGCTCTGAGAGGACACGCCATGTCGCAAGACACTTCCACCCGCAGGCCGCTCGACCGCCGCGCCTTCGTCGGCACAGCCGGCATTGCCGGCGCGGCCGCCGCAGCGGTCGCGACCCCCGCCATCGCGCAGGCCAACCCGAAGATCACGTGGCGCCTGACCTCCAGCTATCCGAAAAGCCTCGATACGCTGTTCGGCCTGTCCACCCAGGTCGCCAGGCGCGTGTCCGAGGCGACCGACGGCCAGTTCCAGATCCAGCCCTTCGCGGCCGGCGAGATCGTCCCCGCGCTGCAGGCGCTCGACGCCGTCCAGAGCGGCACGGTGGAATGCTCCCACTCCCTGTCGAGCTTCTATATCGGCAAGGACCCGGCCTTCGCCTTCGACACCTCGCTGCCCTTCGGCCTCAACACGCGCCAGACCAATGCCTGGCTCTATCACGGCGGCGGCCGCGAACTGATCGCCGAATTCATGAAGGGCCACAACGTCCATGCCATCCCCTCCGGCAATACCGGCGCGCAGATGGGCGGCTGGTTCCGCAAGGAGATCAAGTCGGTCAATGACCTGAAGGGCCTGAAGTTCCGCATCGCCGGCCTCGGCGGCACCATCCTCGCCCGGCTCGGCGTCGTGCCGCAGCAGATCGCTGGCGGCGACATCTACCCCTCGCTGGAGCGCGGCACCATCGACGCGGCGGAGTTCTCCGGTCCGGCGGACGACGAGAAGCTCGGCTTCCAGAAGGTCGCCAAATACTACTACTATCCCGGCTTCTGGGAAGGCTGCGCCAACGTCTCCTTCTTCGTGAACCTGGACAAGTGGAACGGCCTGCCGGCCCACTATCGCGCCATCGTCGAGGCGGCCTGCGCCGAGGCCCTGTCCCACTCCGTCGCCAAATACGACCATTCCAACCCGGATGCGCTGTTCCGGCTGGTCGCGGCCGGCGCGGAGCTGCGCGCTTTCCCGCAGGACGTGATGCAGGCCGCCTTCAAGGAGGCCATGGCGCTCTACGGCGAGCTCGCCGCCAGCAATGCGAACTTCAAGAAGTTCTACGATTCCTGGCTGCCCTACTGGCGTAAGGAGCAGATCTGGTTCCGGGTCGCCGAACTGCCCTACGACGCCTTCACCTCGTCGCAGGTCCAGTCCCGCTGAACCGGCGCTGAACAAAGCGGTTCCGCGTTGCTGCATCGCAAGGCGGAACCCTTTCAGCTTGCTGATGTTTTTCCATGGATATCGCCGCGGATATGCTAGTCTGACTGCGGGTGGCGGCATCTCGTTTCGAAGGAGATGTGACCATGGATCGAAGATCCTTGCTTCTGGCTCTCGTCGGCGGCGTCGTTGCGACGTCGGTGTTGGGCGTTTCTGCCGCAAGCGCGGCGCCTGTCGCCGCAGGAAGCGGCGATCCCGCCAGCGACCTTGCCGGCGTCCGGGCTGCGCTCGGCGGCCAGCCCGTTGAAATGCAGCGTCGCGGCGGCCGCGGCGGTGGTTTTCGCGGTGGTGGCCGCGGCTTCAGGGGCGGTGGTTTCCGTCGCGGCTGGGGCGGCGGTGGTGGCTGGGGTCGCCGGCGTTATTGGGGTGGACCTGGCCCGGGTTGGGGCTGGCGTCGCCGGCGCTACTGGGGCGGCCCCGGTCCGTGGGGGCCTCGCCGCCGGTGCTTCGTGAATCGCTGGGGGGAGGTCGTCTGCCGCCGTCCGCCACCGCCGATCTGGTGGTAACCAGCCAGCCTGCTTTCATATGACGAGCCCGGCCGCCCCGAGGTGGCCGGGCTTTTTTCATGCCGGCGCTGGCTGGCTACTTCAGCCAGAGGCCGGGCAGGCCGCTCTGGATCAGCTTGTAGCCCATGGTGTGGCACTCGCCGAAGCCGCATTGCACCACCACCGAGCCGAGATTGATCAGGCAGAGCACGATGACATAGGCCGCGCCGAAATCGGCCAGCCGGGCCAGCAGCGGGAATTCCACCGCCGGATAGTCGGCAAGGTGCTCGTCGCCGCCGAGAATGGCGAGTTTCAGCGCATAGGCCGTGATGATCGTCGCCGCGATGATCACCGACCAGACCGGCATGTGCAGGCCGAGGATCGCCGTGCCGATATAGTCGTGGCCGGGGCGTGGATAGATGTCGAGCAGCGTCTGACGGCTGGCGACGATCAGCAGCAGGACTGCGAAGACGAGGCTGATCCCGGTGTTCTGGTAGGAGAACCGGCCACGGAAATTCTGGATGATGCCGTAGGCGATGCCGAACAGCGCGACGCGCTGCAAAAGGCAGAGCGGACAGGGCAGCTCCCCCTTCACATATTGCATCACCATGGCCGCCGTCAGGATGCCGGCGATCACCACCAGCATCATCAGCAGATAGAGATAGTTGAGCCGCGCAAGCAGCCGCCCGCCACGGCCGCCGGACCGGGGTTCGTCATCGCCTTCCGAAACGGCCGCTCGCAGCATGGGTCAGCCCTCCCGCCCGGGCGCGCCGAGCAGCGTCTGCAACCACGGCATACGGAAACCCCATTCGGGGCTGTAGATCTCAAACAGGAACAGCCACGCGAAAAGGCCGATACAGGCTGTCAGGAACAGGGCGGCCAGCCAGCGCGGGCCGAACTGGCCGACGAGGATGGCGAGCGCCATCGTGGCGAAGACTGCAACCATCATGATGATTGCCCCCGAGGCAGCCTCCCGGATGCCGCAGCCTGATCGCCCGCGTGCGAGGAAAGCGAGCGCAACCCTGCGTCGACCCCCGCCCCCGGGTCAAGCCCCGGCTGGCGATGTCATCCGCGCGGTCCCTCGACCGCGCCGCGACGCTGAAGCCAGAGGGCGGCAATCCAGCACAGTAGCGCCCATGCGCCACCCAGCGCCCAGCCGGCCAGCACGTCGGTCGGCCAGTGCACGCCGAGATAGACCCGGCTGACGCCGATCATGACGGTCATCGCGACCGCCGTGGCGATGAAGAAGACCCTGGCATTGGGATTGGGTTCGACCCGGGTGAGCAAGGCGCCGAGCGTCAGATAGGCGATGGCCGAGAGCATGGCGTGGCCGCTCGGAAAGCTGGCATCCGACGGCAGCACGATGCCGGGAACGAGGTCCGGCCGCGCCCGGTCGAACCACCATTTCAGCGCCTGGCTGAGCGCGGTGCCGCTGATCACCGCGACGAGGACCAGCGCCGCCGCCCCGCGCTTGCCGACGATCAGGAGATAGGTCGCGGCGAACAGCACGATCAGGGTCAGCGCCGCAACGCCGCCGAGCGCCGTGATGTCGCGAACGATGGCCGGCAGCCAGGCGGGGCCGATCGTCTCGGCCGGATTGCCGGCGACGCGGAACGCCAGAAACACCGCCCGGTCGAAGGCATCCGTCTCCTCCTCGACCACGAGATCGGCGAGGCGAAGGAAGAGCAGAACCCCGCCGGCGATCGAGGCCAGCGCGACGATGAGCAGAAGCTCTTTGCGGACGAGAGCGGCAAGGCGCGACGGGCGCAGGCGTTCGGCAAGGGTCATCGCGCTGATCTCGGTCGCGCGCGCCCGCGCCGTCAAGGGAGCAGGATGTCGCGACCATTCAGCTTACCTACTACGGAACCATGCCATTCCACCGGCGTTCTCATGGTTCACCCCGACGACCACCACCAAGGAGATCACGATGGACCGCAGACTGCTGCTGACCGCCCTTGCCGGCACCCTCGTCACCGCCGCAATTCCCGGTATCGCACTGGCAGGCCCCGCAGCGCCGCCGGCTCCGGCCGCCGGGGCGAACGACCTTGGCGCGGCGCGTTCGGGAACGGCCTCTGACAGCGAGCCGACCGAGATGCAGCGACATCATCGCCACGGGCATCGTGGCCACGGACATCATCGCCACGGGCATCGTCACGGCCGCCATCGCGGCCCGCCTCACCATTGGCGCCGCCACCGGCCTCTGCGCCGTCACTGCTGGATCAACCGCCACGGCGTCCGCGTCTGCCGCGTCTGGTAACACCCGGACGTCGGACACGAGGTTCCTCGGAGAGCGGGCCGGTTGCCCCCAGCCGGCCCGCTTCTTCGCGCGCCGCCCCTTTAACCTCAATGCAACGCAATATGGGCATCGTCCGCAGCGACGCGCCGTCTGCGGGCTCCCCCGCCGCGGAAACGACCGGCGCCCCAGGCCCGCATGCTCGACCCCCGTACGCTGCTGCTGACCCTCATCGCGCTTCTGCTGGTCACCGGCCTGATTCAGCTCGTCTCGACGCGTCAGGCGCGGGACAAGGTGGCGCTGTTCTACTGGGGCTCGGCAAACCTCATTGCCGGCATCGGCATCCTCACGATCGGTCTGATCGTCGCCCGGCCCTCGGTCGGCCTGATGAACCTCTCCTTTGCCGCCATCCTCCTCGGCTACATGCTGAACTGGGCTGGCATGCGTCGCTTCTGCCGCCAGTCCGCAATGCCTGCCGTGATCCTGGCGCCCCCGATCGTCTGGCTCGTTCTCAACCAGTTTCCCTACTTCCAGACCTTCGAATGGCGCCTCGCGCTCAGCGCCCTGTTCTCGACCGTGTGGTGCTATGCGACAGCCTGGACGCTCTATCGGTTCCGGGCTGAGGAGCTTGTCGCGCGGAAGCCCACCATCGTCTGGCTCGTCATTCACGGAACCATCGTCGGCATCCGCGCGCCGCTGATGTTGACGCAGAGCTTCCCGGACGGCGCGACGGCCCTCGCCTCCCCTGTCATGACTCTCGGGCTTTTCGGCGCGATCATCCATACCGTTCTGCTCTCCTTCCTCCAGCTCGCATTGACGAAAAGCCGCGCGGACAACCGCTACCGTCGTGCCGCCGAGACCGACATGCTGACCGGCGCGCCCAACCGGCGGGCCTTCTTCGATGCCGGAGAGCCTCTCGTGGCGGCAGCGGTCCGCGAGAACCGGCCGGCCTGTGTGCTTGTCGTCGATATCGACCGGTTCAAGGCGATCAACGACAGCCTCGGCCATGCCGGCGGCGACGCCGTCCTCATCGCGGTTTCGAACGCGATCGCAACGCAGCTGCGGCCCGGCGACGTGTTCGGCCGGCTCGGAGGCGAGGAATTCGGCTGCTTCCTCCCCGACACCGGCCTCCTGACGGCGACCCGCCTCGCCGAGGATCTGCGGGCACGCATCGCGGCGCTCGACCTGCGTTTCGAGGGTTCGGTCGTCAAGGTTTCGGCCAGTATCGGCATCGCGCCCACCGAGGCGACGACGGACAGCCTCGACAGGCTTCTGGCCGAAGCCGATGCCGGCCTCTATCAGGCCAAGCGCGCCGGCCGCGATCGCGTGGTGGCGATGGACGTCGTGTTCCGATAAGCCAACAGGGCACGTTTGCTGTTCGGACGTTGACCTGGAGGGACGTCAGCATCCGGCGTCACCGCGCCTCGTCGGCGCGGCGGCCAGCACGGGAGCGGCGGATGTCGATACTCGATCACAGGACCCTGCTGCTGTCCCTGACGACCGTGGCGCTTGTCACCGGCCTCCTGTTGCTCATTTCGTCGCGCCAGAACCGCGACGAGCCGGGACTGGTCTATTGGGGCCTCGCCAATCTCGTCGGCGCCGTCGGCCTGATACTCGCCGGTCTGCGCGATATTGCGCACGACCGTCTGACGATCGATCTGGCCAACGCCCTGATCGTTGCCGGCTACGCTCTCAACTGGGCCGGCATGCGCCGGTTCTGTCATCGCCCGGCGCCGGTCTGGGTGATCGCCGCGCCCGCGCTCGTCTGGCTCGCGTTCAACCAGTGGCCGGCCTTCCACCTCAATGCCAGCTGGCGCATCGTTGGCGTCTCGCTTCTCTCGGCGGCCGCCTGCTTCGCCGCCGCGCACACGCTGTGGAATCTCAAAGGCGAGAGGCTGGTCTCGCGTTATCCCGCCGTGGTCTGGCTGATCCTCAACGGCACGGTCTTCCTCGCGCGGGTTCCACCTGTTCTGCTGGGCGAAGGGCCAGACAATACCGGAGTGCAGGCTTCGCCGGCCTTCACGATCATCCTGTTCGTAGGACTGATCCACGTCACGCTCCTCACCTTCCTACAGATATCGTTGACGAAGGACAGAGCCGAGCACCGTTACCGTCAGGCCGCCAATACCGACATGCTGACCGGCGCGCCCAACCGGCGGGCCTTCTTCGATGCCGCGGAACCGCTCGTGGCGGCAGCGGCTCGCTCGAACCGGCCGGCCTGTGCCTTCGTCGTCGACATCGACCACTTCAAGACGATCAACGACAGCCTCGGTCATGCCGCCGGCGATGCCGTCCTCGTCGCGGTCGCCGGCGCGATCGCCGCGCAGTTGCGGCCCGGCGACGTGTTCGGCCGGCTCGGCGGCGAGGAGTTCGGCTGCCTTCTCCCCGACACGGATCTGTTGACCGCAACCCGCCTCGCGGAGGAATTGCGGGCGCGCATCGCGGCGCTCGACCTGCGCTACGAAGGCACGGTTGTCAGGATATCGGTCAGCATCGGCATCGCCCCCGCCGAGCCTCCAACGGAGAGCCTCGATCGGCTTCTGGCCGAAGCCGATGCCGGTCTCTATCAGGCCAAGCGCGCCGGCCGCGACCGCGTAGTGGCGATGGATGTCGTACTCCGGTGAGGCCGGTCAGGCCGAGCGCGGCACCCGTCCCTCCAGCGGGTAAGCCGGATCGGTATAGCCCGGCGTCGAGGGATGGCCGGCGGGAACCAGCCGGTCGACCAGAGCCTCGTCGGCCCGGGTAAAGGCATAATCCGGCGCGCCGAGATAATCCTCGAACTGCTCCATCGTGCGCGGGCCGGCAATGGCCGCCGTGACGAAGGCATTATTCAGCACCCAGGCGGTAGCGAACTGGCCCGGCGTGACGCCGCGCTTCTCGGCATGGGTCTTGATCTTCTGCGCGATGACCAGCGATTCCTTGCGCCACTCGGTCTGCATCATCCGCGTATCCGCCCGCCCCGCGCGGGTATCGGCCGGCGGCGGCGCCTTGGGATCGTACTTGCCCGACAGGATGCCCCGCGCCAGCGGCGAATAGGGCACCACGCCGAGGCCGTAGAAGCCGCAGGCCGGCAGGTGCTCCACCTCCGGCATCCGGTTCATGGCGTTGTAGTAGGGCTGGCTGACCACGGGCCGGTCGATGCCCATCCGGTCGGCGAGGTTGCATATCTCGGCGATGCGCCAGGAGCGATGGTTGGACACGCCGTAATGCCGGATCTTGCCCGCCCGGATTAGGTCGCCCAGCGCGCGCACGGTCTCTTCGAGAGGCGTCGCATGGTCCTCCTTGTGGAGGTAGTAGATGTCGATGACGTCGGTGCCCAGCCGCTTCAGCGAAGCCTCGACGGCCCGCATCATGTAGAGGCGCGACAGACCGCGATCATTGGGGCCGGGCCCGGTCGGATTGGCGAGCTTGGTCGCCAGCACCCAGTGCGAGCGGTCGGCCTTGATGGCGCGACCGGTGATCTCCTCCGAGCGCCCCTCGGTATAGACATCCGCCGTGTCGATGAAATTGACCCCGGCTTCCCGGGCGCGCGCGATGATGCGGGCGGAATCCGCTTCGCCGGTCGGGCCTCCGAACATCATCGTGCCGAGGCAGATGGGCGAGACCTTGATGCCGGAGCGGCCGAGATTGCGGGGCCTCATGGGAACTTTCCTCGGAAATTGGCGGCCGGCAGTAGGCAGCCGGCGGCGCAGAAAGGAAAGTGGCGCAATGCATAAGTGACCGCGCGAAACGGCAGCCCGGACAGCGTCACGCCGCCTGCGCCACCGCGGCCTTCAGGAGCTTGGTCGCCTGATCGGCGGTCATCGGCTCGCCGAAGGCGAAACCTTGCGCGAAATCAGCGCCGAACTGGTAGAGCTCGACGGCATCGGCATCCGTCTCCGCGCCCTCGGCCACCACTTCCATGCCGAGATCGTGGCCGAGCGCGATGATCGAGCGCAGCAGCACCGAGCGCGAACCGCGGCTGTCGGCGCGCACGAAGCTTTTGTCGATCTTGATCGTGTCGAACGGAAAGCGCTGGAGATAGGCGAGCGAGGAATAGCCCGTGCCGAAATCGTCGAGCGATAGGCCGGCGCCGAGGTCGCGGATGCGCTGGAGCATCTGCGCGGCATATTCCGGATTCTCCATGACGAGGCTCTCGGTCAGCTCGATCTTGAACGAGCCCTTCGCAACGGGCGCGCGCGCCAGTACACCCTTGATGTCCTGCAGCAGATCATGGCGCAGGAGCTGGCGGGAGGAGACGTTGACCGCCGTGAACAGCGGCGGGTCGAGCGGCATCAGCGCCTGCCAGTTGGCGAGCTGCCGGGCCGCTCGATCCATGACGAACAGGCCGAGATCGACGATCAGCCCGGTCTCCTCGGCGATGGCGATGAACTCGCCCGGCGGCAGGCGGCCGAGGCGGGGATGGTCCCAGCGCACCAGCGCCTCGAAGCCGGCGAGCGTGCGGTCGGCGAGGCGCACCACCGGCTGGTAGACAAGGGCGATCTCGCCGCGCTCCAGCGCACGCCTGAGGTCGCTTTCGAGGGCGAGGCGGTCGCTCTTGTGGGCGCGCAGCGCCGGCTTGAACACCTCGATCCGGTCACCGCCGAGGCGCTTGGCGTGATAGGCGGCAAGCTCGGCGTCCTTCAGGAGGTCTTCGCGCTTGCGCTGGGTGCCGTCGGCCAGCGCGATGCCGAGCGATCCCGTGAGGAATATCTCGCGGTCACCGAAGGCGAGCGGCGCGCGCAGCGTCTTGCGGATCGTCTCGGCGAAGGCGGTGATCCGCTCGGCGGCGCGCTCCGAGATCAGGATGATGCCGAACTGGTCGCCGTTGAAGCGCGCCAGCGTGTCCTGCGGCTTCAAGAGCCGCCCAAGGCGCCGCGACACGGTCAGCAGGATGGAATCGCCCACCGACAGACCGACGGAATCGTTGACCTGCTTGAACCGGTCGATATCGAGCACGAGCACGGTCGGCCGGCGCCCGTCATCGGCCTGCGCCTGGTTGAGCGCGGCTTCCAGCCGGTCGAGGAACAGTTCGCGGTTGGGCAGGCCGGTGAGGTTGTCGTGGACGGCGTCGTGAAGCAGCCGCTCCTCCGACGTCTTGAACTCGGTGATGTCGGTCAGCGTGCCGACGAGGCGGATGACCTCGCCGTCCGAGCCGACCACGGGCCGCGCGCGCAGCACGATCCAGACGAAATGGCCGTCGGCCACGCGCATGCGGAACTCTTCGACGAGACGGCCGCGCCGATGCTCGACCACCGTGTCGAAGGTCGAGCGCAGCCGGTCGCGGTCGCCGGGATGCAGCGCGTCGATGAAGCGGTTCGCCTGCCCCTCCAGCGCACCGCGCTTGAGGCCGAGATGGGTCTCGAGCTCGTGCCCGACGACCACGCGGTTCGAGCCGACATCCCAGTCGAAAATGATGTCGCCGGCCCCGGTCAGCGCCAGCGCCTTGCGCTCGGTGTCGGAGACCAGACCCTTGGGCATGCCGCCGCCGGCGAAGGCGTGCTGCATGACCGTGAAGCCGATGAGCATGACCAGCAGAACCAGCGCGCCAAGCAGGGCCGGCGCAGCGATCTCGTTGTTGAGCCGGCCGGTGACCATCAGCAGCGCCGCGCCCGACCAGATCATGAACAGGGTCCAGGTCGGCACGAGATTGATGGCGCGGTCGTAGCGCAGGAAGGCGAGATAGACGAGGATCACCGTGCCGAGGATGGTCACCGCGCCGATGCCGAGCCGGGCGATGCCGGCGGCGATCGGCGGGTCGAACCAGGCGAGCGTCACCATGCCACCGGCAAAGGCGAGCCAGACCGCCGTCAGCACCGTGTAGCGAACGTGCCACCGGTTGAGGTCGAGATAGGCGAACAGGAAGATCATGAGCGTGGCGGAGAGAATCGCCTCCGACACCGCGCGCCAGAAGGCGACCGCCTCCGGCGGCAGCTCCATGATACGCGTCCAGAAACCGAAATCGAGGCCGAGCGTGCCGAGCACCGCCCAGGCCAGCAGCGCCGCCGCCGGGAACATCAGCGAACCCTTGACCACGAACAGGATGGTCAGGAACAGCGCCAGCAGGCCGGCAATGCCGAGGATGATGCCGCGATAGAGCGTGAAGGAATTCTCGCGGTCCTTGAACGCATCCGGCTGCCAGAGCGTGATCTGCGGAATCCGGGGATCGCGCAGTTCCGCGACGAAGGTGACCGTGGTGCCGGGGTCCAGCGTGATCTGGAACACGTCCTGGTCGACGGCCGACTGGCGCTCCGGCCGGAAACCCTGGCTCGGCGTCAGCGCCACGATGCGCTGCGAGCCGAGGTCGGGCCTGACCAGCCCCGAGCGGATCAGCCTGTAGTGCGGCACGACGACGAGGCGGTCGACCTGTTCGTCGGTGGCGTTGGACAGCGTGAAGACCGCCCAGACCGGGCTCGATCCAGTCTGCGTGTGACGAACCTCCATGCGGCGGACGATGCCGTCCGAGCCCGGCGCGGTCGGCACGCTGACGCGGTCGCCCTCGCCCTGCACGAAACTGACGGCCCTGCCGAGATTGATCGCCGGCGTGCCAGCGGTCACCGCGATGGCGTCGGCGGCCTCGGCGGCACGCGGGCCAGCCGCGAGCACACCGCAGGCGACGGCGACGCAGAACAGGCAGAACCGGATCAGGGCAAGCGGCATACGCACGGGCGCGCGAGGTCTGGAGGTGAGCACTGGATGTGAAACAGGCGTCACGCCATGGGCCCCGCTTGTGGCGCCAATGCGGCGCGCGCAACTGTCTTACCGCCAAGACTTAGCCGCCCGGATAGCGTCCGGGCAAGGCCGGAGCGCCGATTTCCCCCGTCAGCACAGCGATTTGGCGAAGCGCGCGAAGGCTTCCGGCGTCACCGCCGTCCCCGCGCCGGGCTGCTCGGGACGGACCACGTCGCCGTCAGTCACAGTGACCGGCTCGGCGAAACAGGTTCGGATCCACGGGATATATTCCAGCATGGTCGTCGCCGGATGCCAGAAGGCGAGATGCGCATGGACCTGGCTCATATCGCCGGCATGGGCGACCACCGGCAGGCGCGCGGCATGGGCCGCCTCCGCGACGCGGATATACTCGGTGACGCCGGCGAGGCGCGTCACGTCAGGCTGGACGTAGTGCAGCGCGCCGCGCGCGATGAAGTCCGCGAAGGCCTCGGCCGTATAGAGCTGCTCGCCCAGCGCGACCGGAATGCCGCCCTGCGCGGCGAGCCGCACATGCCCTGCCACGTCGTCGTACCAGAGCGGCTCCTCGAACCAGAGGATGTCGAGACCCTCGGCCCCGCGGCAGAAGCGCAAACACGTCGGCAGATCCCAGCGGCCGTTGGCGTCGATGGCCATGGTGACATGCGGGCCGATGGCGTGCCGCACCGCCGCGAGGCGCTTCAGGTCGCGCACGATATCGGCCGAGCCGACCTTGATCTTGACGCCCCGGAAGCCCTCTTCCTCGACCACCCGCCGTGAGCCGGCGATCAGCTCGTCGTCGGGAATGGAGAGCCAGCCAATATCGGTGTTGTAGGCCGTCACCCTGTCGGAGGTCGCGCCGCCGAGCAGTTTCCAGAGCGGCTGCCCCGCCTGCTGCGCCTTGAGATCCCACAGGGCGATGTCGACGGCGCCGAGCGCGATATGCGTGACGCCGGCCCGCCCTATCCATTGCACCGGCGGATGGCGCGCGAGTTTCTGCCAGAGCCGCGTGACGTCGGCCTCGTCCTCGCCGACCAGCAGGCCCGCATAGCAGGTGGCGATGCAGTCCGTGACCAGCCGGTCGCCGGCGAGATGGGCATGGGTGCCGGTGAAACCGGTGCCGACCCGCCCGTCGTCAGTGTGGATGCGGCAGCCGACGACACCCCAATGCGACAACGTATGGGTCGAATCCGAGATGGACGAGCCGGTAACGGGCACGTGCAGGATGAAGGGCTCGACTGACGTGATGGTCATGGCGGGGCCAGAAACGACAAAGGACGGGCACTGTGGCCCGCCCTTCGCGCATTCTCAAGCAAGCCGCATCAGGCCTGCGGCTGCGGCTCCAGCCCATCGTCATTGGCCGGCCGGCGGCCCTTGCCGGCGGTCGGCACGGCCGAATGGCGGGTCTGACCCTTGTCCGGTTCGGAATCGCGGACCGGCGCCTTGCCGGCCAGGAGATCCTTGATCTCGTCGCCCGACAGCGTCTCATATTCGAGCAGCGCCTCGGCCACCTTGATGAACTGCTCATGGTTCTCGGTGAGGATGCGCTTGGCCTCCTCGTAGCCTTCCTGCACCAGCCGCTTCACTTCCTTGTCGATCTTCTGGGCGGTCGATTCGGAGATGCTCTGCTGGCGGCCCATCGACATGCCGAGGAAGACCTCTTCCTGGTTGTCGCCATAGGCGACCATGCCGAGCTCCTCGGAGAAGCCCATGCGGGTGACCATGGCCCGCGCCATCTTGGTCGCCTGATCGATATCGCCGACCGCGCCGGAGGTGACGTTCTCCTTGCCGAAGGTGATCTCCTCGGCGACGCGCCCGCCCATGGCGACCGCAAGGTGCGAAGTGTATTCCTTGTACTTCATCGAGTAGCGGTCGCCCTCGGGCAGGAACTTCACCATGCCCAGCGCACGGCCGCGCGGGATGATCGTCGCCTTGTGAACGGGAAGGCCGGCCGGCACGTTGAGGCCGACGACCGCATGGCCCGCCTCGTGATAGGCGGTCAGCTTCTTCTCCTCCTCGGACATCGCCATGGAGCGGCGCTCGGCGCCCATCATGACCTTGTCCTTGGCGTCCTCCAGGTCGCTCATCGTGACCATGCGCTTGCCGCGCCGGGCCGCGAGCAGCGCCGCCTCGTTGACGAGGTTCATCAGGTCGGCGCCGGAGAAGCCGGGCGTGCCGCGGGCGATGATCTTGAGGTCGACGTCGGGAGCCAGCGGCACCTTGCGGACATGAACGCGAAGGATCTTCTCGCGCCCGTTCACGTCCGGGTTCGGCACCACGATCTGCCGGTCGAAACGGCCGGGACGCAGCAGCGCGGGGTCGAGCACGTCGGGCCGGTTGGTGGCCGCGATGATGATGATGCCCTCGTTCGGCTCGAAGCCGTCCATCTCGACGAGCAGTTGGTTCAGCGTCTGCTCGCGCTCGTCATTGCCACCGCCGAGGCCGGCGCCGCGATGGCGGCCGACCGCGTCGATTTCGTCGATGAAGATGATGCAGGGCGCGTTCTTCTTCGCCTGCTCGAACATGTCGCGCACGCGGGACGCGCCGACGCCGACGAACATCTCGACGAAGTCGGAACCCGAAATGGTGAAGAAGGGCACGTTGGCCTCGCCCGCGACCGCCTTGGCGGTCAGCGTCTTACCCGTGCCGGGCGGGCCGACCAGCAGCACGCCGCGCGGAATGCGTCCGCCGAGGCGCTGGAACTTCTGGGGATCGCGGAGGAACTCGACGATCTCCTGCAGGTCCTGCTTGGCCTCGTCGATGCCGGCGACGTCCTCGAAGGTGACGCGGCCGTGCGCCTCGGTCAAAAGCTTCGCCTTGGATTTGCCGAAGCCCATGGCCTTGCCGCCGGCGCCCTGGATCTGGCGCGACATGAAAATCCACAGGCCGATGAGCAGCAGCACCGGGAACCATTGCGCCAGCAGCGCCACGAACCACGGCACCTGCTCGCCCGGCGCGCGCGCCTGCACCTGCACGCCCTTGTCGACGAGGCGCTGGGTCAGGCCCGGGAACGGCGGAGCGTAGGTCTGGAAGGTGCGGCCATCGGTGAAGTGGCCGGTGAGCTCAGGGCCCTGGATTGTGACGTCGCGCACGCGGCCGCCATCGGCCTCGGCGAGGAATTGCGAGAACGGCAGATCGGACGAGCCGGCCCGCTGTTGCGGACTCTGGAACAGCGTGAACAAGGCCAGCAACAGCAGGACGATGATCACCCACAGGGCCAGGTTCCGGAAATTGGAGTTCATCGCTTGTCCATCCCCAGGGTATCGCCGCGCGCGTGGCGCCGGTAGGGCGCGCGAAATCGGGCGTCATGCGGCATAACCCGTAGAGCCCCAATGTAGGCGTCGGGCACCGCCTTGCCAAGAACCGCCCACCAAAGGACTAGTATTTCCGCCGGTTTGGTTTCCGCGATGGCAGGCCTGCCACGCCGCCACCGGCGCAGGTTTCGGGCCGGATTCGGACAAAAACCTCAGCCGGTGAGGCTCGGCGGCCGGCGCGCCGGCTCCCGCGCCACGATGACGCGCCCCCCCGCCGTGACCTGCACGGCCGCGCCGCGCAGCGTCTCGCGATGGGCCGATCCGCCGGCGACCGCCATCAGCACCGCGCCGGTGAGCGCCTCGAGGGCCTCCAGCCGCTCGGCGATCACAGTGTCGCCCGTATCGGCAATGGCGCGCGCCAGCAGCGCCTGAACGGCGGCGAAGGGCTCCGACAGCCAGCCGGAGCCGTCGAACACGCGCGTCCCCGGCGCGACGGAGGGCTGCGCGCAGGCATCCGCGAGCAGCTCGGCCTGCCGGGCGAGCGCCTCGTCGAGCATCTGCATCCGTCCCGCGAGCACCGCGAGCCGCTCCGCGTCCAGGCCTTCCGGTTCGAGCAGGGCCATCAGGCGGCGCATGCGCACGCGGGCAAAGCGATCATCGGCGTTGGACGGGTCGGCGATGGGGTCGAGCCCGGACGCGCGGGCGGTCGCGGCGAGGCGCGCGCCCGTCACCCACAGGAACGGCCGGGCGATCTCGACACCCTCGCGGCGGCTGGTCGCCGCCATGCCCTTGAGCCCGAGCGGACCGGACCCGCGCGCAAGCCGCATCAGCACGGTCTCGGCCTGATCCGACAGGGTATGCGCCACGACGATGGCCGGCGCACCGACCCGCCGCGCATGGTCGGCAAGCAGGCGATAGCGCGCCTGCCGGGCCGCCTCCTGCAAGCCGGCCGATGGCTTGTCGCCCAGCCAGTCGAGCTTCGCCACGGCAATGCCGAGCCGTTCCGCCGCGGCCACGACTGCCGCGCATTCGTCTGCCGCCTCGGGCCTCAGCCCATGATCGACGGTCGCGACATGAAGGGCCGGGCCCTCGCCCGCGCGCCAGCGCGCGAAGGCGGCCAGCATGCCGAAGGAGTCCGGGCCGCCGGACACAGCGAGAACCAGGGCCGGATAGGATGAGAAACGGTCGAGAAGGTCCGAAAGCTCGACGTCGGAGAGGGAGGGCGCGGCCTCGACCTCAGCAGCTTGCACGACGCTGCTCGCTGGCGACCGCCGTCCGGGTCGGCTGGTTGGCGTTCGGATATTTGCGGTTGAACTCCGCATAGGCGGCGCAGGCCGCCTCACGCTCGCCAAGGGCGTTCAGCGACTGACCGAGGCGCAGCAGGCTCGAGGGCGCGCGGCCGGCGCGCGGATAGTCGGTGGAGACCTTCAGGAACTGTTCCGCCGCCTCGCGGTACTGGCGGCGCTGGTACATGGCTTCGCCGAGCTGGTGGGTTGCATCGCCCACCATGCGGTCGCGCGGGTGGTTCTGCAGGAAGCCGCGCAGGGCGATCTCGGCCTGCTCGTAGTCGCGCCGGTTCAGGAGGGCGATGGCGGCATTGTACTCGTCGCGTGGCGAGGCGGCGATGATCGGCTGCGTGCCGGTCGAACCGGTGCGCGGCACGCCGGGCTCCAGCGAGGGATCGGCCGCCGCCTGCCCCGACAACTGGCCGAGGTCGAGCGGCCCTGCCCCGCCAGGTCCTGCGGTCCCCGCCGAGCGCGGCGGAGCGGCATTGGCACCGGGCGGCGTCGCGCCGAGGTCGCGCGGCGCGCCGGGCCCGGTCTGCTGCTGGCTCGGGTCGAAGGCATCGCTGCGACGCTGCGGCGGCTGCTGTTGCTGCGGCTGGGGGCGCTGCCCGGGTCGCGCGCCGCCGCGCGCGCCTTCCAGTTCGTTGAGGCGAAACTCGATATCCGCCTGCATGCGGCGCTGCTGTTCCTCGAGCTGGCGCACACGGAACTGCGACTGTTCGAGCTGGCCGTTCAGCGAGCGGATCTGCGCTTCCATGCGCTGGATGCGGTCCATGAACTCGGCCGCCGACTGCGCCCGCGAGGGCATGTTCGACGCAACGAGCAGGATGCCCGCCGCGGCGATCATCGCCGCCACCTCGATCCGCAGCCAGATCCTGATCGTTCTGCCGATCATCATGTCGTCCCTTCAGCCCTCAGCATCGGAAATTCAGCGGTGGAGTTGGGCAAGATTTCGGCCCATTTCAAGCAAAAACGGCGCCCGGTCCTCCCGGGCGCCGCTTGATCCATGCTGCAATCGAGTGGATCAGGAGCCCGCGCCGCCGGACAGCACGGTCACCGACCGGCGATTCTGCGACCAGCAGGAAATGTCGTCGCAGACCGCGACCGGACGCTCCTTGCCGTAGGAAATGGTGCGGATGCGCGAGGTCGAGATGCCGCGGGCGGCGAGATAGTCCCGCACCGTCTGGGCGCGGCGGGCGCCGAGGGCGATGTTGTACTCGCGGGTGCCGCGCTCGTCGGCATGGCCTTCGACCGTGAAGCCGTAGCGGTTGTACTGGTTCAGCCAGACCGACTGCTTGTCGAGCGTGGCGCGGGCCTGCGTGGTCAGCTCCGAGGAATCGGTCTCGAAGAAGACGCGGTCGCCGACATTGACGACGAAATCCTGCGGGCTGCCGGGGGTGGCGGCACCAGCGCCGCCGGCGCCAGCCTGGTTGGTGGGGTTCTGGGCACAGGCGCCAAGCGCGAGGCCGAAAGCCATGATGGCAGCAAACTTCATTTTGCGGCCCAGAGCCATGGTCAGCATAATGGTCTCCTTGACCTGAAACATTGCCGTCCATCTACGGGGAAGTGGGTTAAACGATCCTTCCCGAAGTGGTTCGCAATCGCGCCATGCGGCTCACGAATGCGTGCTGGATGACAAATGGTTCGGTCTGCAACGTCCTGAATTGGTTTGGTTATTGGCGATTGGTCGGGCGGTGAGGCGTAAACGTCTCGCCGCCCGACCAATCACCGGGATGGTCAACCATCGGTAAATGGAATGCCGGCCCGGTCACGCCGCCAGATCTGATGGCGTCGCGACGGGGGTCCGGGATCGCCGGG
Organism: Phreatobacter sp.; assembly: GCF_016793595.1. Lineage (GTDB taxonomy): Bacteria > Pseudomonadota > Alphaproteobacteria > Rhizobiales > Phreatobacteraceae > Phreatobacter. The sequence goes on along the minus strand of NZ_JAEULY010000002.1, from coordinate 170,639 downwards.
CAGCGTGACGAGACTGTGGCAGCCGGGTGGCGCGTCGATGGAGGCTGACGTACTCCGTCAGGTTGCTGCCGCCTGTGGCGCGAATGTCACAGGCGGTCCGCGTCAACTGTCAGAGAAGCTGGAGGAAGATCAGCACAAGGCCGAGAATCGATACGGCCCAGGCACCCGTCCTGACCCACGGAATTCCCGCGAGATAGAGCCCCGCATAGGCGATGCGAGCCCAGAAGAAGAGCTGCGCGCCGAGCGCAGTGGTCGCATTGGCGCGGCCCGCGACGTGCGCGACGAGCACCAGCACGGCGAACAGAACGAGGCTCTCCAGCATGTTGGCATGGGCGCGCTTCGCCCGCCCGGCCATGCCCGTCAGCGCCGGCAGCCCTTCGCGGTTACCCGCCAGCGCCGGCAGGCCGATCTGCATATTGGCGAGCCCCGCTGCGATGACGACCTGCAGAAACGTCAATGCGGCCGACCAGACCAGCAGCTTCAGATCCATGGACATGCGTCTGTCTCCCTCTCCTCGCCGGCTCTCGCCCGGCTCTCCTGATCGGACGGCTCAATCGCCGCCGAGCAAACCTGCGACATCGGCGAAAGCCGCGGCGAGATCGGGCGGCACGCGCTCCATCAGGGCCTCATGCGCCTTGCGCCAGACCGGCATCGCCTCCTCGAGCGCGCGCGCGCCCTTCTCGGTCAGCCACACCATGCGCCGGCGCCGGTCGCCCTCGACCAGCGCGATCTCGACGAGGCCGGCACGTTCCAGAAGCTGAAGATTGCGCGACAGGCTCGACTGGTCGAGCCCCATCCGGATCGCCAGGGCGCCAAGGCTGTCGTCATCGGCCGCCGCGATCTGCGCCATCAGCCAGAACTGCGTGAGTTCCACGGGTGAGGTCATCATCCGGTCTTCGAGAAATCCGGTAATCCGCCGCGCCGCCAGACGGCTGTTCCAGCCGGCGCAGGACGTCATCGCCCCGCGGGCGTCGGAGCGAAGCGATTTGCGGGCTTGTCGGGTCGTGGCAGCCATTGTATGTATCTACAATATTTGTATCTACAAATAAAGAGTCATCCATGCTTGAACCGGCCTCGCTCCGCTATGGTCTCGCCTCCCCGGCCGAGGTCGCGCCGATGGCCGGCAAGGCCGTGCTGCAGGCGATCATCGACGGCCGCCTGCCGCAGGCGCCGATCTCGGAAACGCTGTCGTTCTGGCTGGCGGAGGTTGGCGATGGCTTCGCCGCTTTCGAGGGCGAGCCCAGGCCGCATCTCCTCAATCCCATGGGCGGCGTGCACGGCGGCTGGGCGCTCACCCTGATCGACAGCGTCACCGCCTGCGCCGCGCATACGCTGCTGCCGGCCGGAACCGGCTACACGACGGTCGAGACCAAGGGCAATTTCTCGCGGCCGATCACCAGGGACACCGGTCGCGTGAGAGCGGAGGCGCGCGTGGTCGCCGCCGGCCGCCAGATCATGTCGGCCCATGCCGAGGTGAAGGACGCCGCCGGCAAGGTGCTCGCGCACGGGACATCCACGATCATGATCCTCGGCGCGCGTTGAGCTTCGACAGGGAGAGTTGCAGATGCCGAAGATCGCATTCGCCGGGGGGGAACTGAACTACACGGAGACCGGCAGCGGACGGCCGCTGCTGCTCGTCCATGGTTCGCCGGGCGAGGCGCGCGCATGGAACCGCGTTCTCGGCAAGATCGGCGAAGGCTACCGCATTCTCGTTCCCGACCTGCCGGGCTATGGCGCATCGTCCGCCCTGCCGCCCGACCGGAGCAGCACCGCCGCCATGGCGGAAGCGGTCGCGGCGCTGGCTGAGACGGTGAACGAGCCGCTACTCCTCGCCGGCCATTCCTATGGCGGCAATGTCTCGTTGCACGTTGCCGCGAAACAGCCTCGCCGGCTCGCGGGCCTCGCCGTTTTCGAGCCGGTCTTCTTCCGCGCCCTGGAATTGCAGGGGGACGCGGCGGTGCTGGGGGGCGCCAGCAGGTTCTTTGCCGAATACGTCTCGCGTGTCGCCTCGGGAGAGCCTGACGCTATCGGCCGGATGATCGATTTCTGGTCGGGATCCGGCGCTTTCGCGCGTCTTCCCGATCCGGTTCGGGCCTATCTCCGGTCCGCCGCCCCACGCAATGCAAGGGACGTCTCGTCATCGTTCTCGGAATCCGTCGCGGCCGGCGATCTGCGGGCCATCGGCTGCCCCGTATCGTTGGCTTATGGCTCGAAGAGCCCGCCGGTCGCGCCGGCCATCATCGCGGCCCTTTCCCGTCTGCTGCCCGATAGCCGGACCTCGGTGATCGAGGGTGCCGATCACGGCATGCTCGACAGTCATCCGCAGGCGGTCGCGGACATTATCCGGGCAGTCGCAGACGCTTGATCTACGATCGACAGGGGCGACCGCCGGAACCCGAGATCGGCATCCCGATCAGGCCCGGCGCCCCCAGGGCGTGACGCGGATCGCGACGACAGTGCCGATGCCATAGGCGACCATCGCCGCGCCAACCAGCGCGAACATGGTCCAGGCCGGATGGTCGCTGGCGACCAGCCACCAGCCGCCGAATGCGATGACGACAAGCCGCAGCGAGCCGGCAAGCACAGGCCCGACAAGACGGCCGGCTCCCTGCGCCGCGAAATAGAGGCAGAGGCCGAGACCGTAGAAGCCGAAGGCCGGGCCCGCCCAGACAAGATAGGACCGCGTCGCAGCGATCACCGCCGGGTCGGATGTGAACAGGCGCGCCCAGCCTTCCGGGTGCAGCCAGCCGACGAGGCCGACCGAGCCGGTGATGAGGAAGGCCAGCGCGCCGCCGGTCCAGGCCGCGCGGCGGGCGCGGGCCGCATTGTTCGCGCCGATCGCCATGCCGACCATGGGCACCAGCGACACGCCGATGGCGAAGGTGATCGGGATCAGCAGGAATTCCAGCCGCGAGCCGATGCCGTAGCCGGCCAGAGCCTCGTCGCCGAAGCGGGCGACCAGCCGCGTCAGGATCAGCACCGTCAGCACCGACTGGAACGAGGAAAGGCAGGCGACCATGCCGACGCGCAGGATATCGGCGGCGTGGCTCCAGTTCAGCCGCACGCCGGCCAGCGGCAGCACGAAGCGCGCGCGGCCGGAGCGCAGGTACCAGAAGAACAGTGCCGCACCGAGGCCATAGGCGACCACCTGCCCGAGCCCGACGCCGACCATGCCGAGCCGCGGCAACGGGCCGAGCCCGAGCCCGAGCCCGCCGCCGACCACGATCTGCAGCGCCGCGACCGCGAGCAGCCCGGACGACGGCACGCTCATATTGCCCATGCCGCGCAGGACGGAAGCCAGCAGGTTGCACAGCCAGATCGCCAGCGCGCCGGCGAAGACGACGTTGGAATAGATCAGCGCCTGCCCGAGCGAGGCGCCCTGCCCGCCCAGCAGCCGATAGATCGACGGTCCCAACGTCAGGAAGATCGCGCCAACCCCGATGCCGCCACCGAGGCTGATCAGCACGGTGTGGAAGGCGAGCGAGCGGGCGCGGTCGATGTCTCCGGCGCCGATGGCGCGGCTGATCGCCGAGGAGACGCCGCCCCCCATCGCACCCGCCGACATCATCTGCATCAGCATGATCATCGGAAAGACCAGCGCCATGCCGGCCAGCGCCGGCGTGCCGAGCAGCCCGACATAGGCCGTCTCGGCGATGGCGACCGCCGCGCCGGCCACCATCGCCATCATGTTGGGCGTCGAGAGCCGCAGGATGGTCGGCAGGATCGGCGCCGTCAGGATCGGATTGGGCATCGCGGCCGCGGCGGTCATGGGCGGAGCCTTTCGGGCAAGTCTCGCAGCGCGTTTTGCTGCATATGCAGATAATCGGACCGACTGCGGGCGGAACGAGCCATCGTCAAGACGCCAGCCGTTCGAGGGCGCGGTCGAGGCTCGCATTGAGCGCCAGCGTCTCGTCGAGGCCAAGCGCTGCCTCGACGGCCGTCTGCGCCTTGACCCAGCCGGGCTTCGCCGCCCGCATCGCGGTGAGGCCCGCCGTCGTTAACGACAGGCGTCGCGTCCGGCGATCGTTCGGATCCGTGGTGAGACTGATGAAGCCCTGCCGCTCCAGTGGCTTCAGGCTGCGCGTCAGCGAGGTCGGGTCCATGACCATGCGCTCGGCGAGCTGGCCGATGCTGACCCCGTCATTCTGGCGCAGGCTCACGAGGATGCCGTACTGGCTGATCGTCAGGCCGTAGGGCTCCAGCGCCTGATCGAAGATCTGCGACACCCGCCGTGCGGCCTTGCGTACCCGCGAACAGGTGCAGGCGACGGGAATGCGGACGGTGGTGACAGCCTCGCTCATGCGGCGCATTTACCTGCATATGCAGCCTTTAGCAAGATCGCTCCCTTCAGGGCTTGCTTGCGGTCGCCGCATCGGACGCCGTAACCTGCCTGCCACCACGGTCATTCGACAGGCTCGATGACATGCGCGTCGGTTTTCGCCCCTTGCTGGTTATGGCAGTGCTGGCCGTGGCCATGCCGGCCCGGACCGCGACCGTCCAGGACTGTGCGCTGGTGCCGGACATCGTCTCGGCCGCCTCGTTCCTGCTGACCGATCCGAAGACCGAGCGCCGCTTCTGGCGCGACCATGTCAGCACCGACGCGGCCTATCTGCTGATCCGCTACGGCGACCTGTCGGAGGCACGCGCCACTGCCCTCGTCGAGGACCTGCGCCAGCGCCGCGTCGCGCCCGAACGCATTCAGGACCTGCGGCTGGCCCTCGCACCGCCGAACCGACGCATGGCTCTTCTGGACGACATGCAGGAGGGAGCGTCCACGCCGCCCGGCGGACCCGCCTTCTTCCGCGCCACGATCCTCGACGGACAGGCGGACTGGCTGTTCGGGGAGATGGCGCGACGGGCCGCGACCGCCGGAGCCGACCGCTCCGCCATCGCCCAGTTCCAGATCCGCCTCGCCGCGTCGCTGATCGATCTGGACGATACCCGCCTCGCGGAGATCGCCGCGAAGGCCGAGGCCCGCGGCCTCTGGTTCCTCGCGCTGGAACTGCTGGCGGTCCGCAGCGAGCCAGCCGCCTGGCTCGCGGCCCTGCGCCGCTCGCCGATGGCGCCGGCCAATGCCGACAGGCTGCGCGAGGCCTTTGCGCCCTACTGGCGCGGGTTCCGCCACTTGCGCCCGCGTCCCTACCGGTTCGAGGACCTGCCGGCCGAGCTCAAGATCGCGGCGGCCGCCTTGGACGCGGCAGTCCCCTCCGGTGCGCGCGATCTCGATGCGACCTTCGAGCTGGCCGGACTGGTCCCGCAGACACGCGCCATCCTCACCATCATCAACCAGACCGGCGAGCTGCGCATCGGCCGGGATGTCGCAAGGCCCCTCGTGACCGAAATCCGCGACCGCAAGCTCGATCCCGTACGCGACGCCGATCTGATCGAGGCGCGGATGATGGAAGGTGTGGTGGCCGTGCTCGGCGAGGATGTCGCCCGCCGGCATCTTGAATCATTCCGCCTGCATGGGCCGCCGCCGACCGAAACGGCGCTGCAATCGGCCGAGCGCGCCGTGGCCATCACGGCTCTCGCGCCTTTCGCCAGCGGCAATGCCGGAGAGGCGCCGGCAAGGCCGGCCGTCCTGTCGCGCAATTTCGACTGGGCCGGCTGGCGCAACGCCGCCGAGGCCATCCGCAACGAGCGCGACGTCTTCCCAAGCTACCGGGCCATCGCTGCCGACCTGCTGCACCGCATCGGCCGGCACCAGCAGGCCGTCGACGGGCTTGGCGTCATTGGCCAGACCGACGAGGCGCGCCGCATCGGCCATGCCATGCTGATGCGGCTGGACCGGCTCTGCGCCGGTCTGATCTGGCCCTCGCCGGTGCTCGGCGATCCGATCTACCGCTTCGACCCGCGTTGAAAGATCAGCGCAGCGTCGGGCTCCACGCCGGGTCCGAGGCGAAGTTCGGCGTCGGCACGACGTTCTCGGCCCGGGCGAAGATGTCCGCCTGATAGAGGCGCGGACCGCCGCCCTGTTCGCGGAAGAACATCACGAACAGGCCATTGGGCGAGAAGGTCGGCCCTTCGTTGTGATGGCCCGAGGTGATGATCCGCTCTCCGGAACCGTCCGGCTTGATCACGCCGATGGAGAACTGCCCGCCGCCCTGCCGGGTGAAGGCGATGTAGTCGCCGCGTGGCGACCAGACCGGCGTGCCGTAGCGGCCCTGGCCGAAGGAGATGCGGTTGGCGCCGCCGCCGCCTGCGCTCATCACGTAGAGCTGCTGCCCACCGCCGCGGTCGCTCTCGAACACGATCTGGCGGCCGTCCGGCGAATAGGAGCCGCCGGTGTCGATGGCCGATCCATCGGTGAGGCGCACGGCCGCGCGCGAGCGCAGGTCCAGCGAGTAGAGCGAGGAGCCGCCGCCCTGCTGCAGCGACAGCACGATGCGCTGGCCGTCTGGCGAGAAGCGCGGCGAGAAGGTCATACCGGGGAAGTTGCCGACCTGCTCGCGCTGCCCGGTCTCGATATTGAGCAGGAACACCCGCGGCTCACCGCCGGTATAGGCCATGTAGGTGATATCCTGCGACGAGGGCGAGAAGCGCGGGGTCAGCACCAGGTCGCCGCCGCGCGTCAGGTAACGCACGTTGGCGCCGTCCTGGTCCATGATCGCGAGGCGCTTCTGGCGGCGATCCTTCGGACCGGTCTCGTCGACGAAGACGACGCGGGTGTCGAAATGGCCCTTCTCGCCGGTGACGCGCTCGAAGATCTGGTCCGAGACGATATGAGCGATGCGCCGCCAGTTGGCCTCCTGCGTGGCGAACTGCTGGCCGTGCAGCTGCTGGCCCTGCGCGACGTCCCAGAGACGGAACTCGACGCGCGACCGGCCGTCCGCGCCCCGGCCCGCGCGGCCGGTGACGACGCCGGCGGCGCCCGCCTGCTGAAACTGCGCGAAATTCGGCGGCTGGTCCGGATCGACCGTCGCATTGCCGTAAGCCTGCCGCTCGATGACGCGGAAGAAGCCGGAGCGGCGCAGATTGTTCTCGATCACGCCCGCAATGTTGCGGCCCATGTCGCCCTCGCCGCCCATGTTCGGGATGGCGATGGGGAACGGCTGCACCTGCCCGCGGCGGATGTCGATGACGGGCGGCGCGCCCTGCGCGCGCGAATAGGGCGAGAACAGCGTCGTGCCGGTGATGGCGGCGCCAGCTGAAAGAATGGTTCGGCGGTTGAGCAACATGGTCATGGTCGGGTCCAGTCGAGCCTTCAAATGGCGCTACCAGCCGGTTTCGTCGAGGGTGTGACGACAACGGGGAGCATCATTCTGGGGTCTCAGCGCATCATTTCCTTGGGATCGAAGTTGAGGACGACCTCGCGCCACGTGTCGTAGCGCTCGCGCGGCAGGCGCACGCCGCCCTCGGCGGAACAGCGCATGACGGCGCGCACGGCCGAATTGGCGAGCACCTGGAAGTTGGAGTCGCCGCGGGGATTCTGCACTTCGGGCCGCGCGGTCACGGTGCCGTCCGGGTTGAACGAGACGCGCAGCCGCACGGCTGGCGAATTGCCCTCGCGCGCCGCGATCGGGATTTCCCAGCACCGCTCGGCCCAGGCGCGGATCGCGTCGATCTCGCGGCCGGTAATGCGGGAGGAGGCACCGGTGGCGGTGCCGAGCGAGGCGGTGCGGGTCGGCGCGGTCGCGCCAGTCGCCTCGGTCCGCGCGGCCTGCCGCCGGTCGTTCTCCTGCGAGGTCACGTTGAGGCGCGAGGCGATGGAATTCGGGTCGAACTGGCGGGCGTTGGCGCGCTCCTGGCGCTGCCGTTCGGCGCGCTCGCGGGCTTCACGCTGCTGGCGTTCGCGCTGCTCGCGGGCCTGCCGCTCGCGCTGTTCGCGCTCCTGACGCTCGCGGGCCTCGCGCTGTTCGCGCTCCCGTTGCTCGGCGACCCGGCGCTGTTCCTCGCGCCGCTGCTCTTCGCGGCGGCGCTGCTCGGCCTGACGCTGTTCTTCCTGCCGGCGCTGTTCCGCCTCGCGGCGCTGCTGCGCCAGAATCTCGGCCTCACGGGCCGCCTGGTCCTCACGGACCTCCTCTGCCGCTGCCGGCGGCGTCGGGCGCGGCTGGGGCTGCGGCGGCACCGGCATGGGCGGCGCTGCCGCCTGCTGCGCGGGCTGGGACGGCGGGGTTGCGGCCTGCGGCTGCGGCTCGGGACGCGGAGCCGGCGGCGGCGGCAGCTGGACGTTCTGGATGCGCTGCGGCGCCGTCGGCAGCGAGGCGTCGTCCTCGGTGCGCCGCTCCTCGGCCGCCTGCCGGTCGACGACCCGCTGCGGCGTCGGCGTCTGTTCGGTGGCGCGGCGGTCGCCACGGGTCGACTGGGCCGGCTCGTCGGAGACGATTTCGACGGGCACGCTCTCGCCCTCGTCGACCTTCGAGGGCGACGACAAAAAGCCGATCAGGGCCGCGACCACGAAGGCGACATGCCCTGCGACCGAAACCCCGTATCCAACCTTTTGCGGGTGGAGCGCCAACGCCGGTTACTCCTGCCCTCAGCGCGACGCGCGCTCGGTGGCGACCAGCGCCACCTTGGTGAAGCCGCCGCCCTTGAGCTGCGACAGCACGTCCATGATCGCCTGATAGTTCGCCGCCGCGTCGCCGCGCACGAAGATGCGCTCCTCGGCGCCGTTCTGGGCGGTCGAGCGGACATGCTCGACGAGCTGGGCCGATTCCACCCGGTTCTCGCCGACGAAGATCTCGCCGTTCTGCTTCACCGAGACGGTGATCGGCGGCCGGTCCTGCTGGATGGCGCGGGCCGAGGCCTGCGGCAGGTCGATCGGCACCGAGACGGTCATCAGCGGCGCGGCGATCATGAAGATCACCAGAAGCACCAGCATCACGTCCACGAAGGGCGTGATGTTGATCTCGTTCATGACGTGGGAGCGACGCCGCTTGCGGCCGCTGCCCCGTCCCCCGCCACCTGCGAGCTGAGCACCCATGGTTCTCTACTCCTCAGGCCGCGCGCTGGTCGTGGGCGCCGCCCTGCTGGTCGATCTGGCGCGACAGGATGGCGGCGAATTCGTCGGCGAAGCCTTCGAGGCGGTTGGCGATCTTGTTCACCTCGCCAGCGAGCTTGTTGTAGGCGATGGTCGCGGGAATGGCCGCGACGAGGCCGATGGCGGTAGCGAACAACGCCTCCGCGATGCCCGGCGCGACGACGGCGAGAGAGGTGTTCTTCGACACGGCGATGGCCTGGAAGGCGGTCATGATGCCCCAGACCGTGCCGAACAGGCCAATGAACGGCCCGGCGGAGGCGACCGTCGCCAGCACCATCAGGCGGGCTTCGAGCCGCTCGACCTCGCGCTGGATGGTGACATTCATCACGCGGTCGATGCGCTGCTGGAGGCCGGCGAAGGAGCGCGAGGCCGTCTCGTGGCTGCGCTTCCACTCGCGCATGGCGGCGACGAACAGGGCCGCCATGGCCGTGGTCGGCCGCTGCGCCAGCGTGCGATAGAGTTCCTCCAGCGACTGGCCCGACCAGAAGACCTGCTCGAAGCGGTCCATCTGGTTGCGCGTGCGGCGGAACATGATGATCTTCTCGACGATGATCGCCCAGACCCAGATGGAGGCCGAGACGAGGCCGAGCATGACCGCTTTCACAACCCAGTGAGCGGCCCAGAACAGGCCCCAGAGCGACACGTCATGGGAGGCGGCAGCCGCGGCTGTCTGGGCGACGTCGGCGGGATTCATGGGCAGCGATCCTTTTTCGCGACAGGTCGGCTTCGAGGTCGCGAACACCCCTCGCCACGGACTTTCGGAACCTGGACGGCAAGCGCTTCTGTGAAAAATTTGCGCTTAATCATCCCTTGAGGGGCGAAATGCCCCCTGAATATGTCGTGACCGTGGCGCGGAAGGTGCATCCGCGTGGTGACCTACCAAGCCATTGCTAAGGTTAAGGGCGAGTTATCTTCGGCACTGCAATATGCGCGGGGTGCCTATCACGCGTGCGCGCGGCAGGCCAGCGCGCCGCCCATCGTATCAGCCCCGCACGATCAGCATCATACCGCTCGCCACGGCGACCACCAGCATCGCCGCCCGCATGCGGGCGGCATCGACGCGGCCCGCGACCCGCGCGGCGACCCAGGCGCCGAGCGCGATGCCGGGCACGAACAGCACCGCGCGCCCGGCATCGGCGAAATCGAACCGGCCCGCCATCGCATACAGGCCAACGAACAGCACATAGGCCACGATCCAGTAGAGCCCCAGCGTCGCGCGCACCTTGTCTGGCGGCTGGCCCGCATAGACGATCCCGATCAACGGGCTATGGATGCCGGACAGGCCGCCCATGACGCCCGACACCAGGCTCACGGCGAAGATCGTCCGCAGGTCGAGCCTGAATCTCAGCCCCGCCAGCGCCATTCCGGTTGCGATGAGGATCAGGATGCCGAAAAGGCGCGGCAATTGCGCCGGATCGACGAAGGCCAGCGCGACGACCCCCGCCGCGGTTCCGATGGCGAGCCCCGCCGTCCCGGATGCGATCTCGCCCCGATCGACCAGGCCGAGCTTGCCCCAGACCATGGTCAACATCACCCCGAGAGCCGCGAACAGGGCTGGGGCGGGCACGAAGGCCGGCGCTGCGAGGGCCAGAACCGGAATCAGGACGAGGCTGAGGCCGACGCCGGTGACGACCTGGACCACGGTGGCGGCCGCCATGGTGACGGTGACGAGGGCGAGTTCGGCACCGCCGAAGCCGAGAATGCTCATGATCGAGGAAATCGGTCTGGAAAATGGGGACGAGCCCCCGTCACATCAGCCGCCGGGCGTCATGGCCCTGCGGAGCGCATCAGGAATGCGGATCGGCTTGCCGCCGGCGAGGAAGGCGACGCGAACGCTAGCCTCGACCAGCACCTCGTCGCCCCGCATGACCCGCTGGGCGAGATTGAGCGTCGCACCCTTCACCGCCTCCGTGCGGGTCTCGACGGTGAGCACGTCGTCGATCCGTGCGGGCCGCAGGAACTCGATGCCCATGGAGCGCACCACGAAAAAGAAGCCGGCGCCGGCCTCCTCCTTCGCCTGCTCGAACAGATCGCCCTGCGCAACGCCGAGCAGCCGCAGGAAATCCGTGCGCCCGCGCTCCATGAAGCGCAGATAGCTCGCGTGATAGACAACGCCGGAGAAATCTGTGTCCTCGTAATAGACCCGGACCGCCAGCCGATGCGTCTCGCCGTCAATGCGGCCGGCGAGATGCTCACTCATCCTCGTCGCCCTTGAACAGCGCGAACTGCGCCCCGTCGCGGTTCGGCTCGGCGAGGCCGAGGTGGCGGAAGGCATGCGAGGTGAGCAGCCGTCCGCGCGGCGTTCTTTGCAGGAAGCCCTGCTGAATAAGGAACGGCTCGATGATCTCCTCGATGGCGTCGCGCGGCTCGGACAGCGCCGCCGCCATGGTCTCGATGCCGACCGGGCCGCCGCCATAGTTGAGCGCGATGGCCGAGAGATAGCGCCGGTCCATGGCGTCGAGGCCGGCATTGTCGACCTCCAGCCGCGTCAGCGCCTCGTCGGCAATGGCGCGGGTGATGGTGTCGCTATCCTTGTAAATCGCGAAGTCGCGCACGCGCCGGAGCAGACGGCCGGCGATGCGCGGGGTGCCGCGCGCGCGCCGCGCGATCTCGTTGGCGCCGTCCGCCTTCATGCCGACGCCGAGCACCCGTGCGCCGCGCGTGACGATCAGCTCCAGTTCCTCCACCGTATAGAATTGCAGGCGAATGGGGATGCCGAACCGGTCGCGCAGCGGCGTCGTCAGCAGGCCCGCGCGCGTCGTCGCCCCCACCAGCGTGAACTTGGCGAGGTCGATCTTGACCGAGCGCGCCGCCGGCCCCTCGCCGATGATCAGGTCGAGCTGGAAATCCTCCATCGCGGGATAGAGAATCTCCTCCACCGCCGGGTTGAGGCGATGGATCTCGTCGATGAAGAGCACGTCGCGCTCTTCCAGATTGGTGAGCTGCGCCGCGAGGTCGCCCGCCTTGGCGATGACCGGGCCGGAGGTGGCGCGAAAGCCGACGCCGAGTTCTTTCGCGAGGATCTGCGCCAGTGTCGTCTTGCCGAGGCCCGGCGGTCCGACGAAAAGCACGTGGTCCAGCGCCTCGCCGCGCGTGCGGGCGGCCGAGATGAACACGTCGAGGTTCGAGCGCGCCTGCGCCTGGCCGATGAACTCGGCGAGCCGCTGCGGCCTGAGATGCGTGTCGGCATCGTCGTCGCGGCGCTCGGCGTCGAGGATTCGGCGGGGCTCGGTCATCGCGCCCTCAATAGGGGACGGGCGATGAACCGGCAAATTGCCGGCCTCAAGAGGACAGCTCCTTCAGCCCCATCCGGATCAAGGTCTGGGTATTCGCGCCCTCCCCCGCCTTCTTCGCGGCGGCAGCGATGGCGGCGGCCGCCTGCGGCGCGCCATAACCGAGGTTGGTCAGGGCCGAGATCGCGTCCTGCAAGGGCCCCGGCGCGCGCTTCTCGTCGACCTCACCGGCGAGCTTCGCCAGAGCCGGATCGATGTCGGTGAAGCCCGGCGCCTTGTCCTTGAGCTCGGTGACAATGCGCTCGGCAACTTTCGGCCCGACGCCGTTGGCGCGGCCGATGGCCGCCTTGTCGCGCATGGCGATGGCATTGGCGAGGTCGGAGGCCTTCAACGCCGAGAGCACGGAGAGCGCCACCTTGGCGCCCACCCCCTGCACGGCCAGCAGCAGGCGAAACCACTCCCGCTCGAGGTCGTTGGCGAAGCCGTAGAGGCGGATCATGTCCTCGCGGACCATGGTCTCGATGGAGAGCACGGCGGCCTCGCCCGCCGCGGGCAGCGACTGGAGCGTGCGCGACGAGCAATGGACCACATAGCCGACGCCGTGAACGTCAATGATCACCCAGTCCGGGCCGTAGCTGTCGATGGTGCCCTTGAGCTTGCCGATCATGGTGTTTCCGCCGCTTCTGCCACCCGCTTATAGCGGATTCGCGGGAGCGAACGGCCTCACTCCTCGCCCATAGTGGCCTGCAGCTTCTCGGCCGGGTAGTTTTCGCCGACGGACATCGCAAGAATGCGCGAGATGTGGACGCGTGGCAGCTTGGTCGCTTTCGCCCAGTCGTTGATCTGCGCCTGGATTTTCTTGAGGTCACCCTTGGAGGTCGCCTGCTCGCCGATGTCGAGGCCGGCGTCGCGTAGCGCCATCACCATGTCGCCGGAGGTAACGAAACCGTCATAGCCGATGAAGCGCAGGAAATACTGACCGGTCTTGCCGCCGAGCCTGGATCCGCGCTTGGCCATCAGGTCAAGAAGACCGACCTGGTCCTCCGCCGGCCATTCGCTCAGGAACTTGCCGAACGAGCCGTGCTCCTTCGCGACATGATCGACGAAGGCGGCATTGTCGCGCACCGATCTGATCTTCTGCGGGTTGCGGACGATGCGCGTGTCGCGGGCGAGGTCGTGCCAGAACTCGTCCGGCTGAAACAGCAGCGCCTTGGGCTGAAAGCCGAGGAAAGCCTCCTCGAAGCCCGGCCATTTCGCCTCGATCACGCTCCAGACGAAGCCGGCCGAGAAGATGCGCTTCGCCATTTCCGCGAGAATGCGGTCGTCCGGCACATCGGCAAGAGCTTTCTGGGGAGCAACGGCGGGCAACAGGCTCTTGAGTACATCCTCGCCGCCTTTCCGCTTGGCGGCGCGGGCGTGGATTTTCGCGAAATCGGTCATGGATAGTCCCTCTCCTGCCCGTCATCCCACGACGAATGCCGGATCGCGGCAAGAGGCGGACGCTACCGCCGGCCCACCGCAGTCCTGTGATGGGCATGGGTGACGGCGATGGCGAGCGCATCGGCGGCATCCATGGTCTTCGGATCGGCCTTCGGCAGCAGGATGCCGATCATCATGTGAATCTGGTTCTTGTCGGCGTGGCCGGCGCCGACGATCGACTTCTTGACCTTGGTCGGCTCGTATTCCGCGACCGGCAGCCCCGCCAGCGCCGGCACCACCATGGCGATGCCGCGCGCCTGGCCGAGCTTCAGCGTCGCCGTCGCATCCTTGTTGACGAAGGTCTGTTCGACCGCCGCCTCGTCCGGCGACCAGGCCGTCAGCACGTCCGAAATACCGCGGTAGAGCTGGGCGAGCCGGGAGGCGAGCTCGCCCTTGTCGTCGGAGGTCACCGTACCGCAGGCGACGAAGCCCAGCCGGTTGCCGGTGACATCGATCACGCCCCAGCCGGTACGCCGAAGGCCCGGGTCAAGGCCGAGAATGCGAATCGTGCCGTTCATAGGGAGCGAGTCTATCGAAGGGAACACGGCGGTTCTGCATTTTTGCAGAATCCCGCGAATGGTCGTCGGGCTGCCCTGATGTCGGAAAGGCTCCGTCCTCTCCGTCACGGCCGGGCTTGGCCCGGCCATCCACGACTTGAGCGCGACCGCGATGAGAAGTCGTGGGTACCCGGCACCGGGCCGGGCATGACGTGGATGGGTTCCGGCCGTCACCGGCGCTTGTACGGTCCAGTCAACGGCAAACCATCCCCATGCACGGCCGCCCCGCGCCCGCAGCCATACCCGGCGACCAGAATTTTCCCTATGCGGAAGAAAAACAGGAACATTGTTCGTGGAAGCGCTCGCAAGCCTCGGCTCTCCCCCGCCGCTGCTCGTCCTCGTCGCCGCATTCTTCGCCGGTACGGTGCGCGGCTATACCGGCTTCGGCTCGGCCATGATCTTTATGCCCGTGGCCGGCGCCTATCTCGGGCCCAAGGCCGCCATCGGCATCATGTCGATCATCGACGCCGTCATGCAGCTCGGCATGATCCGCTCGACCTGGCGCCATGCGCGCTGGGGCGAGATCGGCCCCTTGTTCATCGGCTATGTGGTCGGCCTGCCCATCGGCGTCTGGCTCCTCATGTCCATCGATCCGACGCCGGTGCGCTGGGTCACCTCGCTGTCCATCGTGCTGGTGCTGACGCTGCTGCTCACGGTCGGGCGGATCGAAGCGTCGCCCGGCCTGCCCGCGACCCTCGCCACCGGCACGGCCTCCGGCGTCATTTCCGGGCTCGCCAGCCTCGGCGGCATGGTCCTGTCGCTGTTCTGGCTGGCAGGCCCGAGCCACAACGAGGGCGTGCGCGGCTCGTCCGTCGCCTTCTTCGTGCCGGCCTCGGTCCTGTCGATGTCGCTGCTGGCGCTCGCCGGCATCTTCACGTCGGACGTGTTCCGCATCGCCGCCTGGACCATCGTGCCCTACGGCGTCGGCATCGGCCTCGGCTCGATCCTGTTCGAGAAGGCGAGCCCGCGCCTGTTTCGCCCCGTCGCCTTCGGCGTCATCGCCATGGCCGCACTCACCAGCCTGCCCGCGCTGGACAAGCTGCTGCGCTGAAGCAGAGCTTCACACGCCCATCTTGGCGACAAGCGCCTCGGACAGCTCGAAATTGGAATAGACGTTCTGCACGTCGTCATTGTCGTCGAGCAGGTCCATCAGGCGCAGCAGCTTCTCGCCGGTGTCGTCGTCCACGGCGACATTGTTCTGCGGCTTCCAGCTCAGCGCCGATTTCTTCGGCTCGCCGAACTTCGCCTCCAGCGCCTTGGAGACTTCCGCGAGGCTGTCGGCCGCGGTGGTCACCTCATGGCCGGCCTCGCCGGAGACGACGTCCTCGGCGCCGGCCTCGATGGCCGCTTCCAGCATGTCGTCGGCCGAGGCCTTGTCAGCCGCGAACTCGATCACGCCGACCCGGTCGAACATGAAGGCGACCGAGCCGGTCTCGCCGAGATTGCCGCCAACCTTGGTGAAATAGGAGCGCACTTCGGAAGCCGTCCGGTTGCGGTTGTCGGACAGCGCCTCGACGATGACCGCGACGCCGCCCGGGCCGTAACCCTCGTAGCGGATTTCCTCGTAGTTCTCGGCATCGCCGGCCGAGGCCTTCTTGATCGCGCGTTCGATCGTGTCCTTGGTCATGTTCTCGGCGCGGGCGGCGAGAATGGCGGCACGCAGGCGCGGATTGAAGGCCGGATCCGGCTGGCCCATCTTCGCGGCCACGGTGATTTCGCGCGACAGCTTGCCGAACAGCTTTGAGCGGGCCGCGTCCTGCCGGCCCTTGCGGTGCATGATGTTCTTGAACTGTGAATGCCCGGCCATGTGCCCCTCTTTCGGCGTTGCCAAGCCGGAAGTCGGGGCGCGGCCAGGGCGCGCCGCGCGGAGCGCCGGCTACAGGTTGCCGGTCTTATAGGCGCGCGAAATCACGAAATCCAGCCGGCCCGCGCGTCAGCGACGCGCGTTGAACGCCGCGGCCAGCAGGTCCATCTGCCCCGAAATGGCATTGGCGGCCACCGGCGCCTCGGCCCGCTCGGCGCCGAACAGCAGACGGTCCATGTGGATGATGCGCTCCTGCAGGCGCATCGCCTTGCCGATCAGGCCGGCGAGGGCCTCGGGCAGCTCGTCGATGGTCGCCTGCGGCGTCGGGGCGCCGACCGAGGACAGACGGACCTTGGATTTTTCCTGGGCGGCCTGTTCCTGCGTCAGCTCGCCCTCGTTGACCGCGCGCTGGAGCAGCAGCCAGGATGCGAGCTGCATCAACCGCGTCGTCAGGCGCATGCTCTCGGTGGCATAGGCGAGCGCGGCGCCACGTTCCAGGCTCTTGCTCTCGGAGCGGCCGGGACCGTCGAGATAGCCAGCCGTCTCCTCAACGAGGCTCATGCCGTCGCGGAAAAGCTCCTTGAAGGCAGGCGAGGTTGCGAGCCGCGCCCCGAAGGCGACGGCAGGTTCGGCGGCGGAAGAAACGCTCTCATGCGGCATCACGCGGACAACTCCCTCAGGGCCGGTGTGTGCCGTCGTCGGCCCGTGCTGTAAAGGCGATTGCCTCTGCAAGGGTAAACGCGGCCTTGGCCTGATGCAGCAAGGCAGGTGCCACCGCATTCTGTATCGAAACGGGACACCGGACGTGCTGGCTTGTCGCCATGAAGCGCCGTGACAGGAGCGGGTCCAAGGCGGGTCACATCCCACCCCAAACGGCTCTCCGCCGCAAGCCGAGCGGATAAAAAAAGGCCGCCCGGAGGCGGCCTTGAAGTCGAATACAGGGAGGCGTCAAACAGAGTGGACAGGAGCCACTCGCGTCCAGCGAACTGAACGATCCAATTGATAAACCGGAAAGGTTAACTCGCGGTTAACTCCCTCCGGTGCAGCCGGCGATTCTCGGCAAGACCCCGCTGCCGGGGTCACTCCGCCGCGATGGAAGCCGCCGCGACGCGCAGCGGCGCGGGGCGTGCGAGTGCCTCCGTCGGATGGACCGGCAGGATGCCTGTCGCCTCGCCCGCCTCGAAGGTGAAGCGCGCGCCAAACTTGCGCGCGAGCGCGCGCATCGCGAGGTTCGTCGCCGTCGACGTGATGCGGAGCTGCCGGAAGCGCGAATAGCGCGCAGCCGCGATCACCGCCTCGAACAGGCGGCTGGCGATGCCCCGGCGGCGGAAATCGTTCTCCACCGAAAAGGCGACGTCGGCAGGCTCGCCCGCGGTCGGCGGATGCAGCTCGGCCGACCCGCGCACAGCCCCGCCCGCATCGACATAGGCGAAGACGCGCGTTCGGCCCGCGAAGCAGCGCTGCGAATAGGCAGCGATGAAATTGTCGTCCGCGACGCCGTTGAACCGGTCGCGGCGGCCCTCCGCGTCCAGCCTCAAGAGGTGGTCGCGGTGCAGCGCCTGATCGGACTTCGACAGCTCGCGGATGGTGCCGAGCTCGTGATGGGCCCGTGCCATGGTGATCTCCTCATGGGTGATTCCCCGAGGACGCTCACTCCCTAGGCCCCAAATATTGTGCACCGCAACATGGAAGTCAACCGCATACGGCGCATCGTCCGCATGATTGGCGGGAGTGCGACCATTCGCCTCCTCGCTGCAACGCAGCATCAAACAGCCGTTCCGCTTGCCGAAAGCAAGCAGGCATAGCCCTCAGCTGCCGGCCCACACGTCCAGCACGTAGCGACCTTCCCGGCCCATGCGCTCGATCCAGGCCTCGCCCTCCTCCAGCGACACCTCCTTCTCGTCGCAGTAGATGCCGACGAGCGTCCGCTTGACGTCCGGCTCCATCCGGCTGCCGTCGCCGCAGACGAAGATGGTCGCGCCCGCCTCGATCATCGGCCAGAGTTTCGCTGCCTCCGCCTTGACGAGATCCTGCACATAGGTCCGCGAGCCGTTGTGGCGCGAGAAGGCGACGTGGAGGTCTGCGATGCCGTCGCGGGCGAAGCCTTCCAGTTCCTCGCGATAGATATAATCCTGGTCAGGATGGCGGCAGCCGAAGAACAGCGCCGCCGGGCCGAGCGCCTTGCCGCTCGCCTTGAGCGCGGCGCGCTCCTGACAGAAGCCGCGGAACGGGGCGAGCCCCGTGCCCGGTCCGATCATGACGATCGGCTTCGCCGGATCTTCCGGCAGGCGGAACCCGGCCTTGGTCTCGCGGATCATGGCCTGGATCACCGAGCCCTGAACCCGCCGGTCGAGGTGGTTCGAGCAGATGCCTTCGTAAGTGCCGTGGCCGGAGCGCGCCGGCCCCTTCACCACGCCGACCGTCACCGCGCAGCGCCCCGGCGAAGCCAACGGCGAGGACGAGATGGAATAGTAGCGCGGCGTCATCAGCGGCAGCATTTCGAGATAGCTGGCGAAAGGCAGCTCGCAGGCCGGATGGTCCTCCAGCAAGTCCAGCACGGAGCGGCGCTTCGTCCAGATCTCGCTCTTGTAGCCGCCCGGCTCCGCCTCCGAGGCCAGCGCCTGCAACTTCGGCCTGGTCATCGGGCAGCGGGTGGCGTCGGCCAGCGCCTGCACCTGCTTGCGCGTCGCGACTGCCTGCAGCTCGACATAGTCGCCGAGCAGCCGCTTCACCGCGATGGGCTCGCCGACTGGCAAGGCCGAACGGCGGCCGCCTTCGGCCGTCAGCTTGATCTGCGCACCATCATCGAAGCCGAAATGTTTCGCCGCGCGCTTCACCAGCGTCTCGGGATTGACCGGCACGACGGAGAGGTGATCGCCCGGCCGGTAGCTGGCACCGCCCGGCAGTTCCACCTCGATGTGCCTGGTCGAGCGGTCGAGCGCGGCGTCGCCCGTCTTCTTCTGAAGTTCCTTGTTGACCGCGATGGTCATCGGCCGGGCGCCCGCCGCATTGACCACCGGATTGGCGCTGGCGGGCGAGACCGTCTCGACCTGATAAAGCGGCGCGGCCTTGGCCTCCTGCGTGAAGTCGATGTCGAGCTTCAGCGCCTCGCCGATGGCCGGGTGGAGCGTGCCGAGCCAGTCCTGGAACTGACCGTCGAGGTCCTCGCGGGCATCGCCCTCGGCTCGGTCGCGGATGCGCGCCGCGCCCAGCGCCGCCAGCCGGTCGTCGAGCGCGCGCGGCACCGCCTGGTAGGTCGAGGCCCAGTCGCGGTTGCCGCAGCCGAAGACGGCATAGTTCATGCCCTTGAGCAGAGCCGGGTCGCTCGCCTCGTTCAGCCATTTGACGAAGCGCGCGGCATTGTCGGGAGGCCCGCCATTGTAGGAGGCGCAGGCGAAGACCACCGCGCCCTCCTTCGGCAGGTCGCCGACCCTGTCGTCCATCTCGGCGAGCGTCACGTCGAAGCCGTTGATCTCGCCGCCCTCGGCGATGGCGCGGGCAATCTCCTCGGTCGCGCCGAGGTTCGAGCCGTAGAGTACGGTCAGCTTGGCGCCATGCTTCGGGCGGGCGGCAACAGCCGCAGCGCCATTCGCCGCCGCCTGCGGCGCGCCGGCCGCCGCGATCATCGTGCCGCGCGTGCGGCCCGGCCGCTCCTTGACCTTGATCTTGAAGCCGTCGGGCTTGATCGACAGCGTTTCCTTGATCTTGAGCTGGTATTTCGCGTGATCGAACAGCTGGAAGCGCTGGAGGATCATGCCCAGCACCAGCGCCGCCTCCTGCATGGCGAACTGGCGGCCGATACAGGCGCGCTGGCCGTTGCCGAACGGCTTGTAGGCATTGACCGGCCGCTCCGCCTCGGCTTCGCGGGAGAAGTGGTCGGGGTTGAAGGCTTCGGGATCGTCACCCCACACCTTCTTGTCCCGATGCAGCATCAGCGTCAGCACGGTGACGAAGGTCTTGGCCTTCAGGGGATATTGCCCGCCGATCGTCTCGTTCTTGTAGGGATAGAGGCCGAAGGCCGGGGCGGTCGGCCAGAGCCGAAGCGCCTCCTTCAGCACCTGCGAGACATAGGTGAGCTGGTTGACTTGGCTGAAGGTGGGGGGCTGGTTGATGTCATTCCCCAGCACCCGGTCGACCTCCTCGGTCGCCCTGGCCAGCACGTCGGGGTGGTTGAGCAGGAAGTAGATGGTGAAGGACAGGAGCCCCGACGTCGTTTCGTGGCCCGCGATCAGGAAGGTGTTGATCTGGTAGCGGATGTTCTCGTCGGACAGGCCCTCGCCGGTCTGCTTGTCGACGCCGGCCAGCATGTAGTTGAGCAGGTCCTTCTGATCGCCGCCAGAGCGCCGCCGCTCGCGGATGATGTCGTCGACCAGCGTGTTCATGAAATTCACGTCGGTCTTGGCCTGCCCGAGGCGCTTCGCGAGCAGCAGATTCTCGAACGGCAGGCCCCGCTGCATCATGCAGGTCTCGAGCGTGCGGGTCAGCGCGTCGATGAAGGGGTGGTAGTCGCGCCGGTAGAAGGAGTTGAACCGGTAGTCGAAGCCGCAGACGCCGATCGTGTCGAGCGCCAGCGCGGTCATGTCGTGGACGACGTCGATCTCGTCGTCGGCGTTGAGGCGCTCCCATTTCAGGCAGAGCTGGGAAGCGATGTCCTGCATCATCGGCAGGTAGTTGACCATGGCGCGCTGCGAGAAGGTCGGCAGCAGGATGTTGTGCGCCTTGGCCCAGTTCGGCTCCTGCGTGTCGCCGGTAAACAGGCCGTCGCCGCCAATGGCGCGGATGCGCCGGAGCGAGCCGCGCACCGCCTTGTCGAACCGCGTCTCGTCGCAAAGCTCATCGACCAGATCCGCGCCCGAGGCCACGACCAGCGGCGTGCCCATCATGTCGAGCCAGTAGATGTCGCCGTGCTGCCGCGTCAGCTCCATCAGGCTCTGCAACGGCGTGTCGCTGTCCACCGTCAGCATGTTGCCGACGACGGGCTTCTTCGGCGGATGCGGGATGGGGGCGAGCGCGTTCGCGGCAGCCATAAGACGTTTCCCTCAATGATTTTCAGGCATTGAGGGGGTCTGTTTGGAATCTGTCAATCGTCGCGGCGGGCCGCTGCGGCAAGCTCAACCGTCCGTAGCGTCAACGCGACGGCGATTGCGCCCGGCGGGTCGCCGGCCGAACCGGCTGAGCTGGCGGCGAGGAGCCCGACGGCGCCTCGGCAGCCGGCGGATCGCCCCAGCCGCCTGCCGGTGCTGCGACGCGGATCGCCGCCTCGGGCTCCGCCTTCGCCGCGAAGGTCTGCACCGCGAGGCGAGCCGCGACCAGCGTCTGGGCGTCGAGGCGGGCCGCCACCTCGTCGCGCTTCTTGGCCGCGTCCTGATCGCCGCCGGCAGCGGCCAGCGCGAACCACTTGTAGCTTTCGGCGATGCTCTGATCGACGCCGAGGCCACGGGCGTAGAGGATGCCGAGATTGTACTGGCTGTCGCTGACGCCGTGCTCGGCCGCCTTGCGGAACCACTGTGCCGCCGTCCTGTAGTCCGGCCGCTCGCTCGCCTGTCCTTGCGCGAACATCACCGCGAGATTGTGCATGGCCTTGGCGTTGCCGGCATCGGCGGCGCGCTCGTAGAGACGGCGGGCGCGCTCGAAGTCGCGCAGAACGCCCGTGCCCTTCTCGTAGAGACTGCCGAGCCGGTACTGGGCCGGCGGGATGCCGGCGTCGGCGGCGCGCTGATACCATCTGGCGGCCTCGGCCGCGCTGGCGGCGACGCCCCTGCCCTCGAGATGGCGCGTGCCCATCTCATAGGCCGCGACGGGATCGCCGGCATCGGCAGCGGCACGCAGCGGCGCTGGAATCGTGAGGACGCGGCCGGTGCGGGTGTCGACGGGCTGCCAGCCCGTCGGCGAGACGCTCGTGCCGGACGGCTGGGCGCGCTGCACCGATCCGGTGGTTTCCGGGGCCGTTTCGGGCGAACTGGCCGGGGCGCCGGTCGCGGGCGATTCCGCCGGCGGCGGCAATTCGGCGGGCGTCGAGGTGGCCGAGGCCGGCGCGAAGCTCGTGGTGGGCACGGCGCGCGGCTGGTCGGCCGCGGTCGCGGGAGCCCCGGCGTCCGAGCGCCCCTGAGGGGCGGCGGTGATCGAGCGCGTCGTATCGTCGGCCGGTGGCGCACTGCGCAGCCGCGGCAGGGTCGAGAGACCGGCGGCAAGAACAAGCAGCGCCGCCGCGATACCCATCACGATGGTCTTGCGATTGGCGGAAAAACGCCCTTTCGGCGGCTCATCGGCCTCGTCGATCGGACGCGGCGCATCGACGGACGGCTCGATCAGCACTTCGGGGGCGGCATCGCGCACCACCGGCGCCGCTACGGCCGCCTCAGCACGCGCCTTGCGAGCAGGGCGCACCTCGGGGGTCTGTTCGGCCGCTTCCGGCTCGCCCGCTTCCTTCGGCGCCTTGCGCATCGCGCCGCGCAGCCTGGAGAACAGCGAAGCCTTCTCCGCCTCCGGCACGTCTTGGCGCGAGGGCGGCTCGGCCGCGGCGGCCTGGGCGGCGCGGCGGGCGGCGGCGATGAAGTCCGTTTTCGTGCCTGCGCCGGCGGAAGTACCGGGAACCGGGGGACGAAGGCGCGGCGCGCCCGAACCGGGCTCCAGCGGCAGGTCAACGCTGCCGGGCGGGCGGCTCGGCGCGGACTGGCGCGATATGGGGGCGGCGGCGCGCTCGGCGACCACCGAGGCCGGCGCCGGCGCGCGCCGGGTTTCGGCCGCATGCGGCGTCGCGGCGGGCTGGGCGGCAAGCGGCTGTGCCGGTGCGAGATCGGGCGCCGAGGCCGGAGCCTCGATCTCGGCGATGCGCTTCACCACCCGTTCGAGAGTGTTCTGGACGGCCTCGACCGATTCCTGCTGCCGGCGCGCGGCGGGCTCGGCCATGTCGCGGCGCGTCTCCGCTTCGCGCATCATCGCCTGGCGGGCGGCGCGCTCGGCGGCGTCGATCGCGCTGGAGCGCATCTCCTCCATCTGGACGAACAGATCGGAAAGGCCGCGCTCGATGGTGCCGAGCTGGGCGAAGCGTGCGTCGGATGCGTCGATCTTGGCGGCCAGCGACAGGATGTGCCGCTCGATCTCCGCCAGCGCGGCCGGATCATTGCCGCGTGAGTGGCTGGCGTCGAGCTTGTCGGCGAGCTTGCGCAGCGCGTCCTCGAGCTCCGGACTGGTGGCGGCAACAGCCGCCGCGGGCGCGGGCGCGCGCGAAGCCGTCTCGAGCCGCGTCGCGATCTCGTCGATCCGCGCCTCGATGGCCGAAGCCAGCGCTTCCGCGCCGTTGTCATGACGGGGGACGGCCAGTTCCTCGACCCGCCGGCCGAGCACGCCGATCTGCTGCGCCAGGGCATCGACCGCATCGCGGGTCGCCGCATCGGCGAGCATGGCCCGGACCGTCGCGGTCTCCTGCGTCAGGCGCTCGATCAGCGAGGTGTCGAGGCTTCTTGAGGCGAGCGCGTCGACCCTGGACGACAGGGCCCGAATCTCCTCGGCAATCCCCTCGGCCGGCATCAGCCCCGAGACGGTGCGCTCGAATTCCGCGACCAGCTTCTGCAAGGGCGCATCGGACATGCCCTGCGCCCGCGCCTCGTCGAGACGGTCCGCGATGGCATGAATCTCCGTCTCCAGCGTCTCGACGACGCGGCGCGGCGCCAGATCGACGAGCTGTTCGGAGAGCGCGGCGATGTCGGCGCGCAGTTCGGCAAGCGCCGCCTCGCTCTGATTCGCCTCGCGCGCGGACATTTCCTTGCGCATCTGCTCGATGCGGCCGGAAAGGACCTTGAGCTCGCGCTCCAGACCGTCATCGGCGGGCTTGGAGAAGGCTTCGATGCGCGCGGAGAGCTTGCTGATCTCCCCGGCGATGGCGGAGCGGTCCGGCGCCGGCTGCGGGCGCTGCGCCGGCTGGCGCAGCACCTCGTCGAGCTGGCGCCCGAGCGCGTCGAGCTTGGCGGCGAGCGGCGCGAGGTCGCGGTCGGCGGTGCTGGCAGCCGCCGCAACCGGGGCTGGCGGCGCAACCGGCGGCGCCGTCATGCCCGAATCGAGCTGGCGCTGGCGCGCGGCGATTTCGGCGACGGTCGCATCGATGTCGTGATGGATCGCCCGGGCCCGCTGCGGCACCGAGGCTCGCGGCGCGGGAGGCGCCGGCTGGGCGGCGGCGCGCGGGCCGGCCGGTGATTCGAGGTCGCGGATCGACCGCGCGATCTCGTCGAGGCGCGCATGGGCCTCCGAACGCTCCGGCGAGAGCTGGGGAGCGGCCGCGCGCGGCTGCGCGACATGCGTACCCAGCCGTTCGACCGCCTCGATGGCGGCAGCGGATCGCCGCTCGGAAATTTCCGCCAGGCGCGCGACAGCGTCGAGCGCCCGCACGAGGTCGCCATGCTCGTTCCGCGCGAGAGTCGCGGGCGGCAGAACCGGCCCCTGATCGCGCCGCGCCACGGCGTCGAGGCGCTGGGCGATGCTGTCGAGGCGGCGCGTGACCGTCGAGAGGCCGGTGTCGGTCTCCTGATGGGCGGCCGTCTCGGCCTGTTCCGCAATGGCGGAGTTGAGCCATTCGCCGAGCGACATGCCAGAGCGACGGGCCGCTTCCTTGGCGGCCTCGCGAGCATCCTGGTCGACGCCCTTCACACTCCAGGGGATTGTGTGTCGCATACCGGATCCGCAACGCTTGTCGAGGTTCGGGCCGCAACCGCCCATTGCTGGATCACAGGCTGCGCCCGGGGCATCCTCCGGCGCGAATCCGAGCCGCGCATATGGGGGTGTCCCGCATGCCAATCTTGGCAATCATGGTAAACGGAGCGTTAACGGGCGGGATTTTTGTTAACTTTGGCTTCAGAGGGTTCACTGTTACAATGGTCGCCGACGGTCGCCGACCTTGCATCTGTTCCGTACGGAGCCTCCCCTAACGGTATGTAACGTATCGGAACGCTGAGTGCCCTCCCCTCTGGGGGGCAGCTTCCGATATAGGGCTCCTATCCCAGAACGAGGTTTCCTAGCGCGCGAGGATGGAGCACACTATGGAACGGAAGGCATTCATGACTCGCAATAACGACGACGACGTCTTTTGGATCGAAGACGACGCGGAAGCGGCCAAGGCCGGTCCGGCCGTCTATACGATCGGAGATCTCGCGCGCGAGTTCGACGTGACGCTTCGTGCCCTGCGCTTCTACGAGGACAAGGGCCTGCTCTCGCCGCGGCGCGAGGGTCTTGCCCGCCTCTACAGCGCGACCGACCGCGTCCGTCTGCAACTCATCCTCAAGGGCAAGCGCCTCGGTTTCACGCTCGCCGAGATTTCCGAGATGGTCGAGGCGCACGAGCGTCACGACGCCGGACCGGACCAGCAGCTGAAACTGTCGCGCGAGAAGTGCCTGGAGCAGATCGCGCATCTCGAGCAGCAGAAGCGCGAGATCGAGGAAGCCATCACCGAACTGCGCCGCACCCACGACACGCTGTCGCAGATGATCGAGCGCAATCGCTGAATTCGCAGCCGCCGGCCCCCGCCGGCTTGCGCCTCCACCGAAAGGGCCGTCTCACAGAGGCGGCCCTTTCGCTTTGAGCGCGTTGGCAGCACCGCGCAGTTGCTGCATTGCACCCAGTGCATCCATACGGCTCTTGCGGGGCGTCCGGCTTCCTGTCATTGGCCTGCCCTCGCCCATCTCTCGCCTGCCGGAAGCTGCCGCCATGACCGCTGCGCTGTCTCTGCCCAAGGATCGCATCCGCATCCTGCTGCTCGAAGGCATTTCGGACACCGCCGTCGGCGCTCTGCGCGCGGCCGGCTACACCAATATCGAGCGTCTACCGAAGGCGCTGGACGGCGTGGCGCTCGCCGAGGCGATCAAGGGCGTGCACCTGCTGGGCATCCGCTCCCGCACCATGATCACGCCGAAGGTGCTGGAAGCGGCCGACCGGCTGATCGCCATCGGCTGCTTCTCCGTCGGCACCAACCAGGTCGATCTCGTCGCCGCCAATCGCGCCGGCGTCCCGGTCTTCAACGCCCCGTTCTCCAACACGCGCAGCGTCGCCGAACTGACCATCGCCGAAATCGTCATGCTGTTCCGGCGCATCTTCCCGAAATCGGTGAAGGCGCATCAGGGCGCGTGGGACAAGTCGGCGGTCGACAGCTACGAGATCCGCGGCAAGACGCTGGGCATCGTCGGCTACGGCAATATCGGCTCGCAGCTCGCCGTGCTCGCCGAGGCCATGGGCATGCGGGTCATCTATTTCGATCACACCGACAAGCTGCGTCACGGCAATGTCGAGCCGGCCGACGACCTCCGCGATCTGCTGGGTCGGGCCGATGTCGTTTCGCTGCACCTTCCCGAGACGCCCGCGACGCAGGGCATGATCGGCGCGCGCGAGATCGCGGCGATGAAGAAGGGCGCCTATCTCATCAACAATGCTCGCGGCACGATCCTCGACCTCGAGGCGCTCGCCGCCGCCCTGAAATCGGGTCATCTGCGCGGCGCCGCCGTGGACGTATTCCCGGTCGAGCCGTCGTCCAACGCCGATGCCTTCGTCTCGCCGCTGCAGGGGCTGGAGAACGTCATCCTCTCCCCGCATGTCGGCGGCTCCACCGAGGAGGCGCAGGAGCGGATCGGCGCGGAAGTCGCCCGCAAGTTCGTCGAATATTCCGATATCGGCTCGACCTGGGGCGCCGTGAACTTCCCCCAGGTGCAGTTGCCCGTCCGGCCCGCCGGCACGCGCTTCATCCAGGTGCAGCGCAACCTGCCCGGCGAGCTGCGCCGTCTCAACGACGTCTTCGCCGGACGCGGCATCAATATCGCCGCGCAGTACTACCAGACCGATGGCGAGGTCGGTTACGTCGTCCTCGATGCCGACGGCTCGGTCGAGGATGCCGAGGCGGTGCTCGACCAGATCCGCGATCTCCCCGGCACGATCCGGGCGCGCCTGCTCTATCGCGGCGCCTGACCGGCCAGCCACGGGCTGGCGGAGGCTGGCCCCGGACTTGCTCATCCTTATGCAATCGCCGGCTTGCGCGCTGGATCTGCCTATCGAATAGGCAGATTCGCCTGCCGCGCGTGTTGCATGGAGGGCAGGATGGCACCGAAGGAACTGGCCGCAGAGGACGCGGAGAAGATCATCGACGCAGTTGCACCGGTCCTCGGCCTCGATATCGCAGCGGATGATCGCCCTGGCGTGGTGCTGAACCTCCAGATCGCCCTGCGCCTCGCACGGGTCGCCGAGGGATTGGACCTCGCCGACCATGACGAGGCCGCACCGGTCTTCGAGGCGTGACATGACCGATCCGACCTCGCTCACCGCCACCATCATCGCGGAACGCGTGCGCTCCGGCGCCATCACGGCGCGTGCGGTCGCCGAAGCTCACATCGCCCGTATCGACAGGCTCGACGGCAAGGTGGGCGCCTTCACCGCCGTCACCAGGGCGCGCGCACTGGCAGAAGCCGATGCGGTCGATGCCCGGCGCAAGGCGGGCGCGCCGTTGGGGGCGCTCGCCGGCGTGCCCTATGCGGTGAAGAACCTGTTCGATGTCGAGGGCCTGCCGACACTGGCCGGATCGAAGATCAACCGCGGCCATCCGCCGGCCAGCCGCGACGCCTTCCTGATCCGCAAGCTCAAGGCGGCGGATGCCGTGCTGCTCGGCGCGCTCAACATGGGCGAATATGCCTATGACTTCACCGGCGAGAACGCCCATGACGGACCCTCGCGCAACCCGCACGACCTCTCGC
Organism: Phreatobacter sp.; assembly: GCF_016793595.1. Classification (GTDB taxonomy): domain Bacteria; phylum Pseudomonadota; class Alphaproteobacteria; order Rhizobiales; family Phreatobacteraceae; genus Phreatobacter. The sequence goes on along the minus strand of NZ_JAEULY010000002.1, from coordinate 142,863 downwards.
GCATGACCGGCGGCTCGTCCGGTGGGTCGGGCGCGGCCGCCGCCGCCGGTCTCGCGCCGGTGACGCTCGGTTCCGACACCAACGGCTCGATCCGCGTGCCGGCCTCGCTCTGCGGCCTGTTCGGGCTGAAGCCGACCTATGGCCGCCTGTCCAAGGCCGGTTCGTTCCCCTTCGTCGGCACACTCGACCATCTCGGGCCGCTCGCCCGCTCCACGGCCGATTGCGCGGCCTTCTACGACGCGATGCGCGGCCACGACCCGGAAGACCCCGCCTGCCGCGACCTGCCGGCTGAGCCGCTGATGCGTCATGTCGGCTCCGGTATCGGTGGGCTGAGGGTCGCCCGCGCGACCGGCTATTTCGACCGCATGCAGACGGAATCCGCGACCGAAGCGGTCGCCACCGTCGCGAAAGCCCTCGGAGCGGCCGAGATCGAGATACCGCATGTCAACGAGGCGCGCGCCGCCGCCTTCCTGATCACCATGGCCGAGGGCGGTCACCTCCATCTCGAGCGCCTGAAAACGCGCGCCGCCGATTTCGACCCCGACACGCGCACGCGCCTGATGGCGGGCGCGCTGCTGCCGGCTTCCTATGTCGCGCTGGCCCAGCGCATCCGGCGAAAGTACCGGGACGCCGTGCTGAAGCTGTTCGAGAGCGTCGACGTGATTCTCGCACCGGCAACGCCGACCATCGCCCCCGAACTCGGCAGCAAGACCTTCGAGCTGGATGGCCAACAGGTGCCGGTCCGCGCCAATCTCGGCCTGTTCACCCAGCCCTTCTCGTTCATCGGCCTGCCGGTCATGGCCGTGCCAGTCTGGACGAAAGCCTCGCCCCTGCCCATCGGCGTTCAGGTCATCGCCCCGCCCTGGCGGGAGGACATTGCCGTCCGTGTGGCGGGCCATCTCGAAAGCGCCGGGATCGCCTCGGCCAGGGTGGCGGCGCTCGGCTGACGGGCCAGCGACCGGGCCTTCTTCCCGCCGTCCCTGCCAGGCTCCGAACCCGACACATCCATCCCGAAAGGTATCCTGCCGTGATCATCAACGATCCCGCCGTCCATGCCGAGGTCGCGGCCGTCTTCGCGACCTACGAAAAGGCGTTGACCACCAACGACGTCGCCGCCCTCGACGCGCTGTTCTGGTCCTCGGAACATACGATCCGCTACGGCGTGACGGAAAACCTCTACGGCTTCGGCGAGATCGCCGCCTTCCGCGCCGGGCGCTCACCGGTCGGCCTCGAGCGGACGCTGGAGCGCACCGTCATCACCACCTACGGGCAGGACATGGCGACCGCCTCGACGCTGTTCACGCGCCCCTCGATGCCGCCCGGCAAGGTCGGCAGGCAGATGCAGACCTGGATGCGCACGCCCGACGGCTGGCGGGTCGTGGCGGCTCACGTCAGCATCATGCTGGCGCCAGCCGCCTGAACACCGCCATGGCCCGGATGCAGGGCGGTTCGGCCCTTCGGCGCATTTACTCGCCGTATCGTCATGCTAGCGTTCGGGCCGAACGAACGGCCCGGTCAACGGGCGCGTCAGCACCCGAGGATACGCCATGCAAGACTTCGCTCCCGCCCGCACCACGTCCTGGCGCCTGAATGCCTCCTGCGAGGCGCTGGTCGCCACCGACGAGCCGCGCCCGGTGCCGAAGGGCCGTGAGGTGCTGATGCGGGTCAGCCATTGCGGTGTCTGCCACTCGGACATCCACATCCGCGAGGGCAAGTACAATCTCGGCGGCGGCAAGACGCTCGATCTCTCGCAGCGCGGCCTGAAAATGCCGCTGACCCTCGGCCACGAGATCATCGGCACGGTCGAATCCGTCGGCCCGGACGTGACATCAGTGAAGCCCGGCGACCGCCGCCTGCTGCACACCTGGATCGGCTGCGGCGAATGCCCGCTGTGCAAGTCCGGCGACGAGAACCTCTGCGCCGCGCCCCAGTTCCTCGGCGTGCAGGCGCGCGGCGGCTTCGCCGACCATGTGCTCGTCCGCGACGAGGAATTCCTCGTCGACGTCGACGGCATGGACCCGGCGGTTGCCGCGACCTATGCCTGCTCGGGCGTCACGGTGTTCTCGGCGGTCAACAAGATCCGGCCGCACCGCGAGGGCGAGAAGATCGCCGTATTCGGGTGCGGCGGCCTCGGCCAGACGGCATTGCAGCTCCTGAAGGCGCTCGGCATGGGTCCGGTCATCGCCGTCGATCCCTCGCCCGAGAAGCGCAAGCAGGCCGAAGCCATCGGCGTCGCCGCCACCCTCGACCCGAACGCGCCGGACGCCGCGCAGCAGCTCGCGGCCTTCGCCGGCGGCAGGCTCGCCTCGGCGCTCGACTTCGTGGGATCGGAAGACACGGCGATGCTCGCCATCAACGGCCTGCGCAAGGGCGGCCAGCTTGTCCTCGTCGGCCTGTTCGGCGGCGAGCTGCGCTACCCCCTGCCCTTCTTCCCGATGCGCGCCATCACCGTGCGCGGCTCCTATGTCGGCTCGCTCCGCGAGCTGAAGGAATTCGTCGCGCTGGCCAAGCAGGTGAAGCTGCCGCCGATCCCGATCGAGAAGCGGCCGATGAGCAAGGTCAACGAGGCGCTGCACGACCTGGAAGAAGGCAAGGTCGCCGGCCGCATCGTGCTGGAAAACGCCTGACGGGCGTCATGGCCTATCTCACCGGCGTCGCCGTCACCGCCTTCGGCAAGCACGCGGGCAAGGGGCCGGTCGACCTCATGGAGGCGGCGGCGCTCGCCGCCATCGCCGATGCCGGCCTGCCGCGCGAGGCGGTGGACGGCCTCGTCTGCGGCTACGCCACGACCTATCCGCACCTGATGATGGGTACGGTGGTTTCTGAACGTCTCGGTCTGAAGCTGAAGCACGCGCACGAGGCACGCTGCGGCGGCGCGACCGGGGCGATGGCCATTGTGCTGGCGCGCCACCTGATCGCTGCTGGCGCCTGCCGCAACGTGCTGGTAGTCGGCGGCGAAAACCGCCTGACGGGTCAGAGCCGCGACGATGCCGTGAAGACGCTGGCGGGGGTTGGCCACCCCGAGCACGAAGTGCCGCTCGGCGCTTCGATCCCGGCCTACTACGCCTTGCTTGCGGCGCGCTATCTCCACGAGACCGGCGCGACCGAGGCCGAACTCGCCGAACTCGCCGTGCTGATGCGCCGGCACGCCACCGCTCACCCCGGCGCGCAGCTGACCAGGCCGATCACCATCGACGATGTGATGGCGTCCAAGCCTATCGCCGCGCCGCTGAAATTCCTCGACTGCTGCCCGATCTCGGATGGCGCGGCCGCCGTTGTCCTCTCCGCCGAACCATCTCAACGAGCGGCCGTCAGGCTCGCCGGCTGGGGCGAGGCGCACACCCACCAGCACATCTCGGAAATGCCTGATGATCTCGGCCTCGGCGCGAAGATTGCCGCGCGGCAGGCTTTCGAAACGGCGGGACGCAAGCCGTCCGACATGAGGCTCGCCGGCATCTATGACAGCTTCACACCGACGCTCGCGATCTTCCTTGAAGCCCTCGGCTTCGCGCCGGCCGGTGCCGCGGGCAAGGCTGCCCGCGAAGGCCGGTTCGGCCGCGACGGCGCGCTGCCGCTGAACCTCCACGGCGGCCTCCTCTCCTACGGCCATTGCGGCGTCGCCGGCTTCCTCGCCCATGTCGTGGAAGTGGTTCGCCAGATGCGCGGCGAGGCGGGCGACAGGCAGGTGCGCGACGCGCCGCTGGCCTATTGCCACGCCGATGGCGGCGTCCTCTCAAGCCATGTCGGCCTCGTTCTGGAGCGCACCGCATGAGCGGCATCGCGCTCCTGAAGTGTCGTACCTGCGGCCATCACTGGCAGTTCAGCCGCGCGACCTGCCCGGCCTGTGCCGCCATAGATCCGCAGCCTGCGGAAGCGTCGGGCAGCGGCACGGTCTGGTCGGTCACGACGGTCCATCGCGCGCCGCTGCCCGAATGGGACGTGCCGGGCGGCTATGGCATTGCGCTGGTCACGCTCGACGAGGGCGCGCGCATCATGTGCCGCGCGGACAAGGGCCTCGCCATCGGCGAACGGGTCGTCGTGACGCTCCGGGACGGACTGCCGCACGCCGCTCGCTCTTGACGCCTCCCGCGAAATGGAGTGCGACAGAGCCCCTGTCAGCTCACAGCGCCTTCGGAACGCTCGCCATGCTCGATCTCGACCTCGCCATTCGCGGCGGCACCGTCATCACCGCTTCGGACACGATCCGCTGCGATGTCGGCATCAAGGACGGCAAGATCGCCTTGCTGGCGGAGAACATCACCGAGGCCGCGCGCACCATCGACGCCTCGGGCCTGATCGTCATGCCTGGCGGCATCGACAGCCACGTCCATCTCGACCAGCCCTCCGGGCCGGACATCACCATGGCGGACGGTTTCGAGAGCGGCACGCGCTCGGCAGCGGCCGGCGGCAACACGACCGTCATCCCCTTCGCCATGCAGATCAAGGGCGAAAGCCTGCGCGCCTGCGTCACCGACTATCACAAGAAGGCCGAGGGCAAGGCCTATATCGACTACGGCTTCCATCTCGTCGTCTCGGACCCGACGCCGACCGTGCTGAATCAGGAGCTGCCGGCCCTGTTCGCCGATGGCTGCACCTCGTTCAAGGTGTTCATGACGTATGACGACCTCGTTCTCTCCGACCGGCAATTGCTGGAGGTCTTCGAGGTGGCGCGCCGCGAGCAGGCGCTCGTCATGGTCCATGCAGAGGGCTACGACAATATCCGCTTCCTCACCGAGCGGCTGGAGGCGGCCGGCAAGACAGCGCCCTACTATCATGGGCCGTCGCGCCCGCAGGTGATCGAGCGCGAGGCGACGCACCGCGCCATCAGCCATGCCGAACTCATCGACGTGCCGCTGATGATCGTCCACGTCTCCGGCCGCGAGGCCATGGAACAGATCCGCTGGGCGAAGCAGCGCGGCCTCAAGGTCTATGCCGAGACCTGCCCGCAATACATCACCCTCACCGAGGACGACATGAAGGGCCTGAACATGGACATGTCAGGCTCGAAATATGTCTGTTCGCCGCCGCCGCGCGACACCGACAGCCAGCAGGCCATCTGGGAGGGCCTGAAGCAGGGCGTGTTCCACACCTTCTCGTCCGACCACTGCCCGTTCTTCTATGACAGCCCGCGCGGCAAGCTGGCGCCCAAGGGTCGCACCTCGTTCAAATGGGTGCCGAACGGCCTGCCGGGCGTCGAGACGCGCATGCCGATCCTCTGGTCGGAGGGTGTCTCCAAAGGCCGTATCTCCGCCAACGAGTTCGTGGCGCTGACCTCGACCAACCACGCCAAGATGTACGGGCTCTACCCGAAGAAGGGGACGATCGCGGTCGGTACCGATGCCGACATCGTGCTGTGGGACCCGAACCGGAAGGAGACCATCCGGCAGGAGATCCTGCATCACGGCTCGGACTACACGCCGTGGGAGGGCTTCGCCGTCACCGGCTGGCCGGTCATGACCATCGCGAAGGGCAGGACCGTGGTGGAGGACGGGAAGATCGTCGGCAAGCCCGGCGATGGCGGCTACATCGCGCGCGACAAGAGCCCCTACGCGCTGCCTGCGGGCGCGTGAGGGCTTCGCATCAGACGCATCCTCGTCGCGTCATGGCCGGGCCATAGGCGACCTGTGGTCGCCGTCCTCAAGTTCGAACGCCGAGGCCTTGCCTCGACTATGCCGGCCATCCACCGCTTGAACACAGCGCGCGAAGGAATTCGTTGTGCCCGGGCCAAGCCCCGCCATGACGACAGTTGAAAGGTCGTCAAACCGTCAGCACGATCTTGCCGACATGGGTGCTGCCTTCCATGCGGGCGTGTGCCTTCGAGGCCTCCGCCAGCGGATAGGTCGAATCCATCACGACCTTCACCTTGCCGGATTCCAGCAGCGGCCAGACCTTGGCCTTCAAGGCATCCGCCAGCGCCGCCTTGAACGCCGTGTCGCGAATGCGCAGGGTGGACCCGGTGAAGGTGACGCGCTTCAGCATCAGCCAGCGAATATCGGCCTTGATCTCCGAGCCGTGCAGGAAGGCGATCTGCACGATGCGGCCGTCGGCGGCCACGCAGTCGAGGTTCTTCTGCACATAGTCGCCGCCGACCATGTCGAGGATCAGGTTCGCGCCGCGCTTACCGGTGATCGCATTGACCTCGGCGGTGAAGTCGGCCGTCCGGTAGTTGATCGCGTGGTCCGCGCCGAGCGCTTTTGCCGCCGCACATTTCTCGTCCGAACCGGCCGTGGTGATGACCGTCGCGCCGAAGGCCTTGGCAAGCTGGATGGCGGTGACGCCGATGCCCGACGTGCCGCCATGGATCAGGATCGTCTCGCCGGCCTTCAGGCCGCCACGGTCGAAGACGTTTGACCAGACCGTGAAGAAGGTCTCGGGGATGCCGGCCGCCTCCACCATGGAGAGCCCCTGCGGCACCGGCAGGGCGTTGCTCTCGTGGACCACGGCGTATTCGGCATAACCGCCGCCGGAGACCAGCGCGCAGACCCTGTCGCCGATCTTGAACCGCGCCGCGCCCTCACCGAGCGCCACGACTTCGCCGGAGAATTCGAGGCCGGGAATATCGGAAGCGCCCTTCGGTGGCGGATAGCCGCCGGCGCGCTGCAGCACGTCCGGCCGGTTGACGCCGGCCGCCGCGATCTTGACCAGCACCTCGCCCGCGCCCGGCGCCGGCACGGCCCGTGTCTCCGGCACGAGGGCTTCGGGGCCGCCCGGAACCGGAATGGCGATAGCGGTCATGGTGGCGGGAATGGCGGTCATGGCTCACATCCGGTTGGCGGAAACGGCGGCAGCGGCCGCCCGTCGCTTCGACAGGCGGCGGGAGATGGGTGTAGCCTTGGCGCACCGACGACGCCAGCCTCGCTGATCAAGGAGACGAGCCGTGGACGACGACCTCAAGCCCCGCCCGAAGCCGCCCGAGCACGTCGTCGGACAGGACCTCTCCACGCTCTCCGTCCACGAACTCAACGAGCGCATCGCACTCCTGAAGATCGAGATCGCCCGTCTCGAAGCCGATGTCGCCAAGAAGCAGTCGAGCAAGTCCGCCGCCGAGAGCGTGTTCAAGTTCTGATCGCCCGGCGCAAACGAAAAGGCCCGCCGTGAGGCGGGCCTTCGCGCATGCGGGGGAGGAACGTTGGGGGCTAAGCCGATCAGGCGGCCTTGCCGAAATTCGCAACCTTGCCGACCTCGGCCTGAAGAGCCTTGGCGCTATCGGTCGCTGCCTGGCGGACGGTGTTGAACGCGTCCTGAGCACGGACGAGGTTCGACTGACCGAACTCCTTGACGAAGTCGACATAGCGCTTGGCGGCGTCCTGCGGGCAGGAAGCGTCGGCCAGCGACTGGATGCCGCCGATCGTCATGTTGACGTTGGCGATGGTCGCATCGATCACGCCGCGGGAGAGGGTGGCGCCGGCGCCGACGACGGCGACGAGAGCCTTCTCGACCGTGGCGGTGGCGTTGATGGCGTTCTGCTCGACATCGGCGACGCGAGCCTTGGCGGTCTCGGCGTTGCGCTTGACGAACTCACGGGCGGCGGTCGGAACCTGGATCTTCTCCTGGGCGCCCTTCAGCGTCTCCAGGATCTGGTTCACCGGCGCGAAAGCGGTGGCGGCGGCGTCAGCAACGGTCTTGTCGGCCTTGGCCTTCGAGGTCTTCTCGGTCATTTCTGTCTCCATCCTCTTGAGAGCTATGGTTCGCCCCGTCCGGTAGCGGCCCGGAGCGAGTGGCGATGATATAGCACTGCCCATTGTGCGTTGCAACATAGATTTCTATTGCAATGCACAATTCAAATAACGCGCTGATCCGATGATGCTTTTCGGGAAACGCCGCGCCATTGCCTCGGAATGTTCCGTCATCGCCGGAACCTTGCCCTGCCGTCCGACCTTTCCTGACCGGCGCAACCCGCCTATCTCAGCATTCATGTCCAGCGGGAGATTTGGCATGGCTTCGACGGACCTATCCGGCGCCCCGGCCGGGCGGCTCGCGGGCGGCAGCCTCGACCTGACCGAGCGCGATCGCGAGAAGCTCGCCGGCCTCAGGCGCGCCAAGGTGGTCGCCACCAGCCTTCTGGGCGGCAGCGTCTCGCTCATGGTCGTCGCCAAGATGCTGGAACACCGCCACCCCGCCTTCGGCTTCGTCGCGGCCTTCGCGGAGGCGGCGACCATCGGCGGCCTTGCCGACTGGTATGCGGTGACCGCGCTGTTCCGCCACCCGATGGGCATCCCCATCCCGCACACCGCCATCGTCCAGAACAATCAGGCGCGCATCGCCGACAGCCTCGGCCAGTTCGTCGAGACCAACTTCCTCGCCGCCGGTCCGGTCGGCGCCAAGCTGCGCGAGGTGAATTTCGCCGGACTGATCTCCGACTGGCTCGCCGACCCCGCCAAGAGCCAGAGCCTCTCGCGCTTCGCCCTGAAATTGCTGCCGCAGGCGATCGCAGGCATCGACCAGTCGCGCATGAAGGAGTTCTTCGCCGCGCGCCTTGTCGAGCAGATCGGCGCGGTGAAGGTCGCGCCCCTCGCGGCCCAGCTGCTCTCCGCCTTCACCGACGACGGCAAGCACCAGAAGCTGCTCGACGAACTGATCGGCGCCATCGAGAAGGTCCTGGCCGACGAGACGACGGTGGCCGGCATCCGCGACAAGATCCGCAAGGAACTGCCGAGCCTGTTCAACCTGTTCAAGGCGGACGCCTATCTCCTGAACAAGATCATGAAGTCGACCGCCTCGTTCCTCGACGAGGTGCGCGACGATCCCGACCACGCGCTGCGGCACGAATTCGACCGCTTCGTGAAGCAGTTCATCGACAACCTGCGCGACAGCCCCGACTACGCCGCCCGCGCCGAGAAGCTGAAGCAGGATCTGCTCACGCGTCACGAGGTCCGCGACATCGCCCAGACATTGTGGCGCAGTCTCAGCGGCTTCCTCGAGCGCGACATCCACGCCGAGGATTCCAAGATCGACGCGCAGTTCACCAGCCTGCTCACCGATATCGGCCGGAAGCTCGCCACGGATCCGCGCATGCAGGCCGAGATCAACGAGGGCTTCGTCGTGGCGCTCACCACCTTCGTCGAACAGCAGAAGAGCGGCGCGGCCAAGTTCATCGCCGACCAGGTGAAATCCTGGAACATGGAGCAGCTCATCCGGCTGATCGAAATCAATATCGGCCGCGACCTTCAGTACATCCGCCTCAACGGCACGCTGATCGGGGGCCTCGCCGGCCTCGTGCTTCACACGATCGAAGTGCTGGTGAAGTCTTCTTGATCCTGTCTTGGCGCGGGCCTACCGTCCCTGTGCGTACATCCGACGTGCATGGCCGGTCCGCCTCGAAGCCGGGCCGGCTCCAATCGTCCAGCGGAGAAGCACCATGACGCAGTCGACCACTTCCATCCTCGACATGTTCAAGAAGCTGGGCGAGGACATGAAGATCCCGTCAGTGGACCTCAACAAGATCATCGACCATCACCGCAAGAACCTCGAGGCTCTAGCCGCGAGCGGCAAGGCAGCGGCCGAGGGTGCGGCGGCCTTTGCGTCCAAGCAGCGCGAGATCGTCGAGGCGGCCGTCAAGGACATCCAGGAAGCCTCGAAGAGCTTCAAGGTTCCCGGCAGCGCACAGGAAATGATGGCGGCGCAGACCGAATTCGCCAAGCGCGCCATGGAGGCGGCGGTCAAGAATACCCGCGACATGGCCGATCTGGTGCAGAAGCACAATCAGGACGCTGTCCGCATCATCCAGGACCGGATGAAGGAGAGCTACGAGGAAATCCGCCAGAGCTTCGAGAAGAAGTAAGGCGGCCGGCGGCAAGCCGCCGAGCCGTAGCGCTGTCCGTCATCGTCGTGGCCGGGCTTGTCCCGGCCATCCACGTTCTGAACGCGACGTCGACAGGCAAGTCGTAGGCGCCCGGCGCAAGGCCGGGCATGGCGCGGCGAGCCGCAATGCGGCAACACCCCTCAATGGTGCTTGACCGGCTCCGGGTAGAACAGGCCGCGCCAGCCTGACCGGTCGAACCTCGTGAAGCTGCCCTCGGGCTGGGCGAGCCGGTCGGCGACCGCATAGACTACCGAGGGGTTGTGGCCCATGCCGCAATGGCTGCCCTTCACCTCGATGTTCTCGGCGAGAGCCCCCTCGACCTCCACGCAGCACTGCCAGGCGCAGATGCCGTCCGTGCGGCTGTAGATGGCCGTCGTCGGCACCGGCGGCGGAGCCGAGATCGCGCCGCCCATATGGCTGTCGCGGTCGTCGACTTTGTGGCCGGAGGTGAATTCATAAAGCCGCCAGGCATTGGTCGCGCGCGGTGAGCCGTTGAACGGCGAACCGAGCGTCACCACGCGGCGGATGCGATCCGGCATCGCCTTGGCCAGCTGGCGCGCATAGATACCGCCGAGGCTCCAGCCCACGAGGCTGATCTTCTGGCCAAACTGGTCGTTGAGCATCTCGACGCGCTCGATCATCCGCCGTTCGAAACCCGGCAGCAGGCCGTAATTGCGGCCGAGGTCCCAGCCATGGGCTGCATAGCCCTGCCCCGCCAGATAGGAACGGAGCGGGCCGGTCGACCGGTCGGAGGTGATCAGGCCCGGCAGAACCAGAACCGGGTGGCCGTCGCCGCGCGGGGCGGAGGCGAGCAGCGGATAGGCCGCCACGAAAGCCGCGAGTTCCGGGATGGCCCGGCCTTCCATGAGGAGCAGCGCCGTGGACGGCGGCGCGAGCTGGTCCGATGCTGCTGCCATGCTGTTTCCTCCAGTCGTGGCCCTGGCCGCTCGGCAGGCCCGATTCGTTGGCCCGGCCGCGAAACCGGGCACGACAGAAGACCACCGCCACGTTCGCCCGGCAAGCAGGCCCCCGGCGAGGGTCATCGGTCGGTTGACATAGGGACGGTATCGGTCCGGCGGTAGGGCCCGCGCTATCGGGCCGCCGTCCGGCTGCGCGCCGCCTTCGCCGCCGGAGCCTTCGCCGCCGGAGCCCTGGCGGTGGCGGGTTTGGCAGCGGAAGGCTTGACAGCGGAAGGCTTGGCCTTGGCAGGCCGGTCCTTGGTCTTCGCCGCCGGTTTCTTGGCGGCCGGCGCGCCGCCCTTGGCAGCGGCCCCGGCCTTCGACCCGGTCTTTGCCGGTTGGGCCTTCGCCGGTATGGCCGCCGCGCCCTTGCTCGCCTTCGCCTCCGAAGCCGCGCCCGCCGGCATTTTCGCCTTCACGGCCGCGACCAGCTCGTCCAGCGCGGGTTTGAGCCCGTCGGCGAGGTCGGCGACGTCCGGAACGGCCTTGCGGTCGGCGGTCAGGCCGAAGTCGAGCGCGTTCATATAGCTCTGCACCGTGAGATTGAGCCCGACGCCATGGGTCGGGATCGAGACGGGATAGAGCGCCGTCACCTTCGCCCCCGCGCAGTAGAGCGGGAATGGCGGCCCCTGCGTGTTCGAGATCACGACATTGACGCCCATCGGCACCATGTCGGCGAGGCCCGACTTGCCGAGCAGTTGCATCAGCCCGGGCAGCAGCATCGGCGCGCCGATCAGCGTGAAATCCTTCGGCGCGGCGTCCTTGGTGGCGCCGGCCATCGACTTCGACGTGCTGGAGGTCTTCTGGATCGACAGGAGCCGCTCCAGCGGGTCAGCGACATCGGTGGCCAGCGGACAGTTCATGCCGAAGACCTGATTGTTGATGTCGGTATTGCCGGCCTCGCGCAGCGAGATCGGCACGAAGGCGATCAGCGGCGTCTTCGGCAGCTTCTTCTTGGCAAGGAGATAGGTCCGGAGCGCGGCGGCGCAGATCGCCATGACCACGTCGTTGAGCTTGGTGCCGGTCGCCCTGGCGACGAGCTTCGCCTCGTCCAGCGGCACCGACCGCGCCGCATAGGATCGCTGCCCGGTGATCGTCACGTTGAACGGCGTCTTTGGCGGCACGAGGTTCGGAATGGCCGGCGCCCCGGCGACCTTCTCCTCGCCCTTCGACGCGCCGGGAATGAGCGCGCTCGCCAGCGAGCCCATCAGCTTCGCGCCCGCGGTCATCACCGTGATGTGCTGGCGGATCATGTTGGCCATCAGGTCGTTGAGCCCGACGATGGCGCGCTGCTCCACGCTCGGCCTCGCCGCCTTGGGCTTCGGCGCGGGCGCCGGCCCGACATCGCGCGGCGTCTCCGTCACGTCGTAGAGCGCCTTGGTGATGACCATGCCCGCGCCGCCGTCCACGGCCGCGTGGTGGACCTTGGAATAGAGCGCCAGCCGCCCGTCCGCGAGCCCGTCGATCACGGTGAACTGCCAGAGCGGCCGCGAACGATCGAGCACCACCGAGTGCAGGTCGCCGATCATCGCCTCCAGCTGCGCGAAGGCGCCGGGCTTCGGCAGCCGGGCATGGCGGATGTGATAGTCGAGATCGATTTCGCCGGCATCGACCCAGCCGGGATGGTCGAGATCGAAGACCGAACGCGCCAGCTTCTTGCCGAAGATCGGGATGAGGTGGACGCGCGAGGCGAAGAACGTCCGGAAATGCTCGTAGAACGAACCCGTCATCGCCCTTGGCGGATCGTAGAGCGTCAGCCCCGCCACGTGCATCGGCGTTTCCGGCGTCTCCATGTAGAGAAACGTCGCGTCGATGCCGCTGAGCTGCTTCATGGCGGTTCTCCCTCGCACCAGTCCGGCGCGGCCTCTGGCGGGCCTTCTTCCCATTGAAGGACGGCGCGCCGCGACCCGCAAGCCCGAAGACGGTTGCGGGACGCTTGAACGGAAGCGCTGCCCGGAACTAGTCTTGACCCAACGACAAGCACTTCCAAGGGAGAACGCCATGGCACGCCGCGACGCGGGCACACCCCCGAAGGCCACGCGCAAGACGCCGGCTGCGGGTCGCCCGGATGCGAAGAAGCAGTCCGGAAAGCACGACCCGATCGGCGAGGCGACGCCCGAACCGGCCAGGCCCTCGACGCCGCTCGCCCAGCAGATCGCCGAGGAAGCCGCGCAGAACACGCTGGCATTGAACCCGCTGATCGGCATGCGAACCGAGGATCTGATGCAGGGCGCGCGCACCGTGCTCGGGGCGCTGGCGGCGCAGCCGCAGATCGTCGCGCAGCAGTGGATGGATTTCATGAAGGAGATGGGCCGGATCGTCACCGGCCAGTCCGAGGTCGAGCCCGATGCCAAGGACAAGCGCTTCGCCCATCCGGCCTGGAACGAGAACCGCTTCCACAAGGCCCTGATGCAGTCCTACACGGCCTGGGCGAAAACCGTGCAGGAAGCCGTCGAGAAGACCGGCCTTGAAGGCAAGGACGCCGCCCGCGCGCGTCTCGTCACCTCCATCTTCGTCGACGCCATGGCGCCCTCGAACACGCTGGTCGGCAATCCGCTGGCTCTCAAGCAGGCGATCGACAGCAAGGGCGCCAGCCTTGTCGAAGGCATGAAGAACTACCTCTCCGACCTCGCCAAGAACGGCGGCCTGCCGAGCCAGGTCGACATGTCGAAATTCAAGGTTGGCGAGAACCTCGCCAACACACCCGGAACGGTGGTCTTCAAGAACGAACTGGTCGAGCTGGTCGTCTATACGCCGACCACCGAGAAAGTCTGGGCGCGGCCCTTCGTGCTCGTCCCGCCGCAGATCAACAAGTACTATTCGGTCGACCTCGCGCCCAACAAGAGCATGATCCGCTTCCTGCTCGCGAACGGCATCCAGCCCTATTGCATCTCGTGGCGGAACCCGACCGCGCGCCACCGCGACTGGGGTCTCGACAGCTATATCCACGCGCTCGACGAGGCGGTGGACGCGGCCCGCGCCATATCCGGCGAGGACAAGATCAACATCATGGGCTCCTGCTCGGGGGGCATCACCACCTCGGCCTACGCGGCCTGGCTCGCCGGCAAGGGCGAGGACAAGCTCGCCAGCGTTATCCTCGCGGTCTGCGTGCTCGACACCGAGGCGGAATCGGAGAGCGACATGGCCGCGCTCGTCACGCCCGAGACGGTGCTTGCCGCAAAACAGATGTCGGCGACCCGCGGCGTGCTCGACGGGTCGGAACTTGCCAAGATGTTCGCATGGATGCGCCCGAACGACCTCGTCTGGAACTACTGGGTCAACAATTACCTGATGGGCAACCAGCCGCCGGCCTTCGACATCCTCTACTGGAACGCCGACACGACACGCCTGCCGGCCCGCCTGCACGGCGACTTCCTCGACCTGATCTTCACCAATCCGTTCGTGAACCCGAACAAGTTGTCGATCTCCGGCGTGCCGCTCGATATGCGCAAGATCAAGGCGGACACCTATGTCATCGCCGGTACGACGGACCACATCACGCCCTGGAAGGCGGTCTACCAGACGGCGCGCATCTACGGCCCGGACACCCAGTTCGTGCTGTCGAATTCGGGACACCTGCAAAGCCTCCTGAACCCGCCCGGCAACCCCAAGGCCTGGTATGTCACGGCGAAGGCGAAGGAGGCCGACGCCGACGCCTGGACCAAGACGGCTACGAAGCACGCTGACTCCTGGTGGCTAAACTGGGCGGAGTGGCTGAAGGAGCGCTCGGTGAAGGAGATTCCGGCCCCGAAAACGGCGGGAAATGCCAAATACAAGCCGCTGGGCCCCGCGCCGGGCACCTATGTCTTCGAGCCGTGATGCGAAGACCGCCGCCGAAAACCGTGCCTGATGCCTCGGCCGGATAGCGGGGATGCCGAATCGGTCGTTTCCCCGCACATTGCACCATCGCGCCAAGGAGCCGGATGTGATCACTGCCGCCACCGCATCCCATGAAACATCGCCCTCCTTCGACATCCGCATGGTCGATGTCGGCGGCCAGCTGCTGCGGGTCGGCATCAGAAGGGGCGACGGCAGCCGCCCACCGCTGCTGATGTTCAACGGCATCGGCGCGAATCTCGAACTCGCCGCGCCGTTCTTCGAAGCGCTGGAACACACCGAGGCGGTCATCTTCGACGTGCCGGGCATCGGCGGCTCGCCGGCTCCCATGCTGCCCTATCGGCCCTCGACGCTCGCCCAGCTGGCCCACGACCTGATGCGCCAGCTCGGATATCACGGCGAGATCGACGTCTCCGGTGTCTCCTGGGGCGGCGGCGCGGCCCAGCAATTCGCCTTCCAGTTCCCGAAAGTGTGCCGCCGGCTGATCCTCGTCGCGACCTCTCCCGGCGCGATCATGGTGCCCGGCGCGCCGAACGTTCTGATGAAGATGGCGAGCCCGCGCCGCTACACCGACAAGGGCTACATGCGTGAGATCGCCTCGGAGATCTATGGCGGCGCCTTCCGCAAGGACCCGACGCTGATCAACCGTCACGCCGCCGCGATGAAGGGCTCGACCCAGTACGGCTACACGCTGCAGCTCCTCGCCATGATCGGCTGGACCAGCCTGCCCTGGCTCTGGATGCTGCCGCAGAAGACGCTCGTTTTGTCGGGCACCGACGATCCGCTGATCCCGGTGATCAACGCCCAGATGCTGGCGACCTTCATCCCGAACGCGCGCCTGCATCTGGTCGATGACGGGCACCTCTTCGTGGTGACGGATCCGGAGCGCTCGGCGGCCATCGCCGAGGCATTTCTGGGCGAGGACTGAGCGCGCGCGGCGGCGATTCGACCCGCCGAGCATGCCGAAAGCGCCTTCTGTCGCTTTTTCAGTCATGCCTAGTTGCTGCGATGCAGCATAGCTGTTGCGCCGCAAACGCGCGCCACCTTTACTTTCTGGCAACGAACAGGCCTCGAACCGGCCTTGCGCGCAATAGATGACACAAGAAAGCCCCAAGATCGAAACAGTCGAAACACAGCTGTAACGATTGATCCGCGCGTTCAATTATTTTGATGAAAGCGTTCCGAACATCGTCACGAATGAATGCGACCAACACTGCGAAACAGCCGCCCCAAGCCTTCGGCGGCCCCGGTTCGCCCTTTCAATCGTTGGAGCATTCCCATGACCTACCTGACCTCTTCGGCCACCCCCGCCCCGCTCGCCTCGACCGGCATTGCCGCTGGTTTCGCCGGCCTCGTCGACGCAGTGCGCAACCATTTCCGCGTGCGCCGCAGCATGAACGAACTCCGCGCGCTCAGCCCGGAATCGCTGCGCGACATCGGCATCGAGCGCTCGGAGATCGAGCGGATCGTCCAGTTCGGCCGCGTCGGCTACTGATCGGCGGCCAGCGGGTCCGGCCGTCGCCACGCCCTGTCCGCGCTTCCCCCCTGTCGCGGACGGGGCGTTTTCCTGCCGGTGCCTCACGTCAAGGCAGCGAGGAATGCCGGCAAGGTCCGGCCCTCGCCGACGAGATAGCGCCCCATCGCACCGGCGACCTTGCGAACCGCAGGCCGCCCGCCCATCCGGCCGCGCCAAGCGAGTAGCCGCGGGCAGCCCGCACCGATGGGCGCGCCCATGCGCTCACCGAAAGTCTGTGCCATGTAGAAGGCTATGTCGGCATAGCTGAAATCGCCGGCAAGATGGGCCTTGTCGCCGATCGCCGCCTCCAGTCGGTCGTAGAAGGCTGCGGCGCCCTCCCTGGCTGCGATCGTGACCGGATCGGCCGGCGCATCCTGAAGGCCGAACAGTCTGACGATGTGGGGGAAATAGACCTCGTCCGACAGCATCTCGATCTGTCGCGCCCGCGCGCGCACCTCGACCGAGCGCGGCCAGAGCGGCGGGTCCGGTCGCAGGTCTTCCAGATATTCGAAGATCTGCGTGGAATCGGCAATCTCGAGGCCGCCATGGATCAGCACTGGCACCTGGCGCTTCGGGTTGATCCGTAGCACCTCCGGGTGCTTCGGCTCGTAGAGCCGCGCCATCGTGAACGGCACCATCACCAGTTCGAAGAGAATGCCCTTCTCGGCGAGCGCGATCTCGGCCTTGGCGCCGAACATGCTCAAGGGGCCGGAATAGAGCCGTATCGCCACATCTGCCGCCACGCCTGTCCTCCAGCATCCGTCGAAACCGGAGGATAGCCAGCGGCGGGCAGCAGACTGTCAGCAGGCTATTCGGCCGCCTCGTTGCGGCGCGACGCGTCGAGGACCGCGCGGATGCGGTCGGCGAGCGGCAGGTCGGCAGGGCGTTTGCGCCCGCTGCCCGGCGCGCCCTGGTAGCTGTCGAGGATTTCCTCGATCCGCGAGCCCGGCCCTTCGAGCACGGCGGTCACGCGCGCGACGTCGATGGCGATCTGGTCGATCCGCTCGCCGAGCGCGCGGGCCTCCTTGCCGTCGCGCGCGGCGGCGCCCTCGGCCGCGCGCGCGAGGACGGACACCTCCCTCTGGATGCGGGTGCGGTCTTCGCGCGCCTGCGCGAGCGAGCCCTCCAGCACCATCTTCTCGGCCTTGGCGGTCTCGGCCGCGATCTGGAGCGTCCGGCTCGTCTCCGCGCTCGACTGTTTCAGCGCCGATATCTCGGTTTTCAGGCGATCCCGGTCGGCCTCCACGCGCGCGCCCGCGCGCTCGGCGGCATCGCGCGCCTGCTGCTCCCGCTCGGCCTTGTCGATCGCCTCGGCCGTCGCCGCCTTGAGCCCCGCGGCCTCGCCCTGCAGCTTCTCGGCGCGCTTCGTCTCCGCAGTGAGTTTGCTGCCTACCGACTTGACCTCGCCCTGCAAGTCGGCGTTCCGCCGCCGCTCGCCGGACAGCAGCGTGGCCGTTTCGGCGAGCGTCTTGCGCATCTCGGCGATCTCGCTGCGCAGAACCTGCGTCAGCTCCGTCTCCCTCTTCAAACTCGCCTGCACATCGGCAATTCGCTGACGTTCGCCGGTCAGAAGGTTCGATGCCTCGGCGAAGGACTGCCTGTGACCGACGAGATCCGCCTCGGCCGAGGCGAGGCTCGCGCCAAGCTGGGCGGTCTGGTTCTTCAGGTTGTCGACCTGTGTCCTCAGGGCGACGATCTCGACGCGCTGCGCGTCATTCTCCGCCAGCCTGGCGTTGTGCTCCGCGGAGAGCCCGGCGAAGGCCGCCTCGCGCGCGGCGAGCGTCTCGCCGCTCTCCTTCAGGCCGGCGCGCAGTTCCGCAACGGTCGCTTCGGACGCCCTCAGCATATCCTCGCCGCCCGCCTTTGCATTTTCCAGACCGGCGATGCGCGCCGCGCGGGCATCGAGCTCGTTGCCGAGGTCGCGAATGCGCTCGTTGCGGCGAGCGATCTCCACGACATGGCCGTTGGCGGCCTCGCGCAGTTTCTCCGCCTCGATCTCGACGCGCCTGACCGCCAGCGCATAGTCGGCCCTAAGCTGATCCTTGTCGGCCTTGATCTCGGCCATGGAGAGCGGAATCGCACTCTCGACCCGCCGCGTCGTCAGCCGCACCGCGCGGCGCCACACAGCACCCATGAAGGCGAGCGACAGGAGCGCCGCCGTCAGGAAGCCCAGTGCGAAGACCATGGCGGTCTCGATCGTCACGACCGTGCCACTCCCCTCCGGATGGGCGCCGAATGCGATGTCCTGTTCTGCCATGCGCGAACGGCCGCGGATAGTGCCGCGGCCGCTCAAGGCCTGTCGTGAAGCACCAGCGTTTCAGCCAAACGGCACCGGGATCAGAAGGGGTTCCAGGTCGGCCGCCCCGTGAACTTCAGGTAGCCGCCATTGACGCCGAGGCGGGCGCCGACACCGGTGCGGATTGGAACGACCAGCATGTTGCCGGACCCGAGCGCCGTCATGCCGAGGCCGCCCACCAGATAGGCGGAGCCGTCGATGCCGACGAAACGCCGCTCCAGATCTTCCACCCCGCGCACGCGATAGGCCAGCATCATGGTCCGCGCACCGTCGCCGCCGAAATCGAAACCAAGCGAGGGGCCTTGCCAGAACACTTTGGAATCGTTGCCATTCTTCGTGTAGAGCATGCCCTCGCCATAGCGAAGGCCGGCGATGAAGGCGCCCGAACCCTCCTGTCCGAGGATATAGGCGCTCGGATGGCCCCATTGCTGTGTGGCGCGCTCGACCAGATTGGCAAGGCCCCGGCTCGTCGAGCCGAAGAAGCGATGGCCGGCGCCGACGATCTCGTTGCCGGAGAAGGTACGGGGCGATTCGGAGCCGTAGGAGCGCTGTGCGAGAGCAGGCCGCGACAGGCCAGCGGCAGCCGTCGCGCCAAGACCCGCGATCAGGGCGCGGCGGTCAAGAAAGTCAGGACGACGCATGGTCACCTCTCGAAAAGTGATCGGCAGGGGCGCCCGAGACGGCGCGCCGATGGTCAAGACATGCTAAGCGGCGAAGGTAACCATTTGGTCACCAGGCCGGAATTTCGGCGTTCCGGGTAAGGATCTGGTTACTGTCTGGGGCCATCGTCCAGAACCGGGACTTCAGCAAGATTCGAGGATGAACATGTCCGTGATGAGGCAATTCTTCCGGCCTCTCGCCTGGACGCTGGCGGTGACCGCGCTCTATGCAGGCGTCGCGGTCCTGATCGGGATGACCAGCGAATCCTCGACCCGGGCCGCCACGACCGAGCGCGTCGTCACCGATCGTCTGACCGGGCTGGCGCTCTATGGCTTCGATCCGGTCGCCTATTTCACCGAAGGCGGCCCGCAGCAGGGCGCCGACAGCTACGAACTGTCCTGGGCCGGCGCTACCTGGCGGTTCCGCAACGAGGGCAACCGCGACGCCTTCATGCAGGCGCCCGCCGTCTACGAGCCGCGCTTCGGCGGCTACGACCCGGTCGCCGTGTCGGAGGGCATTCCGACCGGCGGCCATCCCTCGGTCTGGCTGATCCACCGCGAGCGGCTCTACGTCTTTCACTCCGAGAGGAACCGCGCCACCTTCGCGGAGGCGCCAGCCGCGGTGATCGAGAAGGCCGAAACGCACTGGCCGCAGATCAGGAACCAGCTGGTTCCCTGACGGGTTCACGGGCTTGCGGGACGCGCGCGTTCCTTGAAGAAGGCCCAGATCTCCTCGGCCGCCTCGATGTCGTGATTCTGTTGGCCAAGCATCGCGCCGACGAGGGGGCGCATCGTACGCCCCGCGCGCGCGGGCGCCTGATGGCCGCCGCCTTCGATCCGGTAGAGGCTGGTGGCGTGGCGGCAACCGGTGCCGTCCATCAGCACCACCCGCGTATTGTCGGACGCTCCCTGCCGCGCCAGCTGCTTTTCGCCCGCGCCCGTGCAGCCATTGCGCGCGCGGAAGAAAGCGAATGTCTCCGGCGCGGACAGGGTGAGACCGCCGGCATCGCCCGGCCGCGCCTGCCCCTCCCACGGCGAGATGCGATCCTCCGTGCCGCTCATGACGAGAACCGGGATCGGCCGGCCGCCGCATGAGCGCGTCCACATCACCGAGAGGTTGGCGATGATCGCAGCCCCGGCGGCGAACAGGTCGTTCGCCTCGCAGATCAGCCGGTAGGTCAGGTGGCCGCCATTCGACAGGCCGGTGATGAACACCCGCTGCCTGTCGACCTTGCCGGCCGCGTTGAGCTCGCCGACGATCCGCCGGATGAACCCGACATCATCGACACGGCTCGCCGGGTTGAAGCGCCGCGCATCGGGCGGGCGGCCGTCGTTCCAGGAGTTCGCGACGCCCTGCGGATAGACGACGATCAGACCTTCGCGGGCGGCGACCTCGTCCCACGCCATGTAGCGGCGGATCTGGTCGGACGTGCCGAGCGCGCCGTGGAGAACGACAACGACCGGAGCAGGCCGGTTGCGGCCATGATCGACGATGATCGCCGTGCGGTTGCCGTCGCTGGTCTGGTATTCGGCGGTCCGCGCATTCTGCGCCGATACCTGCTGGACCGTCGCCAGCAGGGCCAGGGCTGCGGCGAGATGCGCCATGCCACGCTTCAGATTGACGTCAGCCATGGACCCTCGCCGGCCGGCGCGATTCGTCCCCCGCTCCAGAATGGGAGGTAGCCGGCTAGGAAAGCAACCGGCGAAAACGCCGGACGTTCCCTATCGTCACACGACCTGATTCACCAGCGCTTCGCCGCGGGCCATGTGGCCGAGATTCTCGATCAGAAGGTCGATGACGCGCTTCTCGTATGCTGCGGTCTCGCCGCCGGTATGAGGGGTGATGAGCACGTTCTCCATCGTCCAGAGTGGCGATGCTTCCGGCAACGGCTCCTCGCGCGTCACGTCGAGCCCCGCGGCGGCGATGGTCCCGGACTGGAGCGCCGCGACCAGCGCATCCTCGTCGACAACCTTGCCCCGCGCGCAGTTGATGAGATGCGCGGTCGGCTTCATGGCCTTCAGGCGCGCGGCGTTGATCAGCCCTTCCGTCTCGGTGGTCAGCGGGCAGGTCAGGACGACGACATCAGCCTCGCCGAGCGCGCGGTCGAGTTCAGCCGGGCCGAACAGGGCATCGACGTTCGCGACCTTCGCCGATGTATCGCGCTTGAGGCCGACGACGCGCATATCGAAGGCCTTGGCGAAGCGCGCGATGCGCCCGCCGATGCCACCGAGGCCCACGATCAGCAGTGTCTTGCCGGTAATTTCGTCCTCGCGGGCGGCGGGATCGCCGATCATGCCGCGCCAGTGCTTCTTCGCCTGATTGTCGCGTGCCGTGTGGATCATGCGCGACAGGGCGAGGATCAGTCCCATCGCGTGCTCGGCAACCGCATTGGCATTGGCGCCCTTGGCGCTGGCGAGTTTCACGCCCCTCGCCCTGAGGGCGTCGAGGCCGAACACATCGATGCCGGCGCTCACCGACTGGATGAACCGAAGCTTGCCGGCATTCTCCAGCGGCGCGCCACGCCAGAAGGCCGAGACGCAGACAGCGTCGAACTCGCCGATGCGCGCATGGAAATCGGCCGCGGAGCGGAATTCCTCGAAGCGGATGCCGGTATTGCGGCGCGCGAACTCGTCACCGAGGCGGTAGGCGGAATGGCCGAAGCCGATGGTGATGTCCGAAAGGGTGGGGAAAGCGGTCATGGCGGTTCCGGTCTGCGGGGCGCCCGATCATCCCCATGGCGCGCACGAAGGCAATCGGGGATGCGGGATGATCGCCATGCGAACATCATCCGCGCGCAATCCGGCACGGGGCTTGCGTCGCCGGACGGCCATCCGGCACCTCGGAAGGCCCCTATGACCGACAGGCGCGCATGATCTCCGACGCAATCCCCCCGTCCCTGCCCTCGCATGGCCGCTACGGTTACAGCGCTATCACCCAGCGGCCGGCCTATGACTGGCCCGGCGGCAAGCGGCTGGCGGTCTATCTGGGCATCAATCTCGAGCATTTCGCCTTCGGCACCGGTCTCGGCGCGGAGCTTGCCCCCGGCGGCCCGCAGCCGGACGTGCTCAACTTCGCCTGGCGCGACTATGGCAACCGCGTCGGCGTCTGGCGCATGATCGAACTGTTCGACCAACTTGGGCTTCCCGCCTCGGTGCTCGTCAACTCGTCGATCTACGCCTACTGCCCCGAGGTGATGGACGCCTTCCGCGCGCGCGGCGACGAGGTGCTCGGCCATGGCCGCACCAATTCCGAACGACAGGGCACGCTCGACGAGGCGTCTGAAAAGGCGCTGATCGACGAGACGTCAGCCGCCATTCTCGGGGCCGAGGGCAAGGCCCCAAAGGGCTGGCTGGGGCCCTGGATATCAGAGAGCCTCATGACGCCGGACCTGCTCAAGGAGGGCGGCTATACCTACCTGCTCGACTGGTGTCAGGACGACCAGCCGATCTGGTTTTCGACCCGCGATGGCGGCCGCATCCTGTCGCTGCCCTACCCGCAGGAGCTGAATGACATCCCCGCCATCGTCGCGCGCAAGGATTCCGCCTCGCAGTTCGCCGACATGATCATCGACCAGTTCGACGAGATGCTGGATCAGTCGCGGGCCATGCCGCTGGTCATGGGGATCGCTCTGCATCCCTACATCGTCGGCCAGCCTTACCGGCTGCGCCAGCTCCGCCGGGCGCTAGTGCATATCGCGGCCCGGCGCGACGACATCTGGATCACCACGGCCGGCGCGATCGCCGACCACGTGGCGGGCCTGCCGGAGGGCATCGTGCCGGGGTCGCGAGGGGCCTGAAGCCCCTCGCAGACCACTCACGTCATCCTGTAGGTCATTTCGCGCTCGGCCCGCGGGGGCAGGAACGTGCGGTTGAATATCTCGCTTACGGCCGGCGCGCGCGGCAGTTCATAGCCGGTCACGACCATGCCGATGGCGCGCGTCAGGCGGTCGTCCTTCACGTCGCCCGCGCCAATCTCGCGCAGCTCCGGCGAGACGATGAGCTTGTCGAAGGCATATTGCAGGCGGCGCTTCTCGACCGGAATGTTCACCAGCCCGTCGAAATTCCTGACCGCCGCCATGCCGACATTCTGGTCGAGCCCTACCTCGATATTGGCCTTGTTGACGGCGCGGACGAGGCCCGCCACCGCGCGCGGATTGTCGCGGATGAGCTTCTGCGACACCATCATGCCGTTGGAATAGAGATCGAGGCCGTGGTCGCCGAAGGCGAACCAGACGAAGTCCTTGTCCGGGTCCTGCCGGTTCAGCACGAGATTGAAGTAGCTGGTGATGTTGAACACCAGCGCCGCATCGATCTGCCCCTGAATCAGCATCGGCTCCTGCAGGTTCGGCGCCATGCTGGTGACGGCGAGCTTGGCGAGATCGAGATTGTTGGCCCTGGCGAAGACCGGCAGCAGGCGCGTCGTCGGCGTGCCCGGGGCGCCGCCGAGCTTGCGGCCCTCGAGGTCCTTCACGCTGATGATGCCGCTCGATTTCTTGGCGACGAAGGCGAAGGGCGGCTGGTTCCACATCTGGTAGACCATGACCGGCGTGTCGACCGGCCGGGTCGCTGCATTCTGGATGATCGCGTTGATGTCGCCGAAGCCTGCTTCGTAGGCACCGCCCATGATGCGCGTAACGGTCGCGCCCGAGCCCTCACCCTGATCGATGACCACATCGAGGCCGGCCTCGCGGAAGTAGCCCTTGTCACGCGCCACGAAATAGGGCGCGTCGGACCCTTGGGTTTTCCAGCCCAGCGTGAACTTGATCGTGGTGAGGCCCTGCGCGCGGACGGCCGGCGCGAACAGGCTGGCACCGAGGCCGGCAGTGACGGCCCGGCGGCTCAGGTCCTTCGAGAAGATCATGGCGGTGCTCCCTGATGGCAGCCACGGGGCACCGTGGCCGGTCGATCATGGGAGAGGCCAAGGCAAGAACCCTGCCACGGCGGCAGGCCGGTCATGCCGGCGGCGGAAAGCTCACCAGCCGGCGATAGAGGTGCCATGTCGCGTGGCCCCAGAGCGGCAGCACGACGAGAAGGCCGGCAAACAGGGGCGCCATGGCGAGGAACATGACGACGGCCGTCACCGCGCCCCAGCCGAGCATCACGGCCGGGCTCGCCTGCACCGCTCGGACGGAGGTGATGATCGCGGTGACGACATCGAGGTCGCGGTCGAGCAGGAGCGGAAAGGACACGACCGTGACCGAGAACGTAACCAGCGCCATCACCGCGCCGACGATCGTGCCGACGGTGAGGAAGGTCCAGCCGTCGGCGGTCAGGAACAGGGCGCGGGCGAAGGCGACGGGGTCCAGCGTCGCGAAGCCGAAGAACAGCGCATAGAGCATGCGTACCTGATACATCCAGATGATGAAGATGAAGATGGTGAGGAAGGCGAGCCACGACAGTTCGCGCCCGCCTTGCCGCCAGACCGTGGCGAGCACGCCCCGCCATGTCGGCGTCTGCCGCTGCTCGCGCAGCCGCGACACCTCGTAGAGGCCGACCGCGACGAAGGGACCGATCAGTGCGAAGCCGGCGGCCAGCGGGAACACCGCCCAGACATAGCCGAAGCGGGCGGGCAGGATCAGCAGCGCCAGCCCGCCCAGCCAGTAGATCGCTCCGAAGAACAGCCCGTAGGCCGGAGCCGCCCAGAGATCGCTCCAGCCGCTCTCGAGCGAAGCCTTGATATCTCCCACCGTCGCCGCGCGGATGATCGGGTCGCGCGAAGGAGGCGCGGCAACAGGCGATGGCGGTTCGGTCATGGGCTTCCCCCGGCGCACGGCCGTTCCGCCGGCGCGCGGCCGGCATCGTTCGGGGGGATGCCTTTCAGGATGACGCGGCGGGCGGCCGCGTCAAGCCCGCCGGAGGGTCAGCTTGCAAGGCGCTGCGCCTCGCGCAGCGGCCACGCGCTGACGGCGGCCATCTCCTTCTGGGCCTGCGCATATTCGCGCTTCAGGCGGGCGATGAAGTCGCCGGCGCTCTCCACGGCCTTCACAGCGCCAATGCCCTGCCCGGAACCCCAGATGTCGCGCCACGCCTTGGACTTGGACGAGCCCCCCGAGCCGAAGCTCATCTTGGACGGGTCGCTTTCCGGCAGGTTGTCGGGATCGAGGCCGGCATTGACGATGGAGGCGCGCAGATAGTTGCCGTGAACGCCGGTGAACAGGTTGGAATAGACGATGTCGCCGGCCGTGCCGTCGACGATGGCCCGCTTGTAGGCCTCGTCGGCATTGGCTTCCTTCGTCGCGATGAAGGCGGAGCCGATATAGCCGACATCGGCGCCCATGGCCTGCGCGGCGAGGATGCCGCGGCCCGAGGCGATGGCCCCGGACAGGGCCAGCGGCCCGTCGAAGAATTCGCGGATCTCCTGGATGAGCGCGATCGGCGACAGCGTGCCGGCATGGCCGCCCGCGCCTGCGGCGACCGCGATTAGGCCGTCGGCGCCTTTCTCCAGCGCCTTCTTGGCATGGGTGATGCTGATGATGTCATGCAGCGTGATGCCGCCGTAGGAGTGGATCGCCTCGTTGAGCTCGGGGCGGGCGCCGAGCGAGGTGATGACCACGGGCACCTTGTACTTCACGCACATTTCGACGTCGTGCATGAGCCGGTCGTTCGACTTGTGGACGATCTGATTGACCGCGAAGGGCGCCGAGGGCGCGTTCGGATGGGCCTCGTCATAGGCCCCCAGCTCGTCGGTGATGCGCTTCAGCCAGTCTTCGAGGACCGGGCCGGGCCGGGCGTTCAGCGCCGGGAACGAGCCGACGATGCCGGCCTTGCACTGGGCGATGACCAGATCCGGGTTCGAGACGATGAACAGCGGCGAGCCGATGACCGGCAGCTGCAGGCGACCGGCAAGCGAAGCGGGAAGCGACAT
This sequence comes from Phreatobacter sp., assembly GCF_016793595.1. Lineage (GTDB taxonomy): Bacteria > Pseudomonadota > Alphaproteobacteria > Rhizobiales > Phreatobacteraceae > Phreatobacter. The sequence goes on along the minus strand of NZ_JAEULY010000002.1, from coordinate 116,929 downwards.
GGGCGGCGTGATCCGTGGCTCGGTGATGTGACGTGTATCGACACGTCACATCAAATCCGATCGCGCGGAAAGGGGGAAGCCCCGTCGGAGGACGGATGGGGCTCAGCCGTAGCGCGCCTCATAGCGCGCCTCGCCCTGCGGCGGCGGCGTGATGGCGTGGCCCTCGTCGGCATACTGGTTCAGCTTGTTGCGCAGCGTGCGGATCGAGATGCCCAGGATGTTGGCGGCATGGGTCCGGTTGCCGAGCGTATGGCCGAGCGTATCGAGGATCAGGTCACGCTCCACGTCGGCAACGGTCCGCCCGACGAGGCCGCGCGTCACCGCTTCCGCGGCGATGGCCGCCTGCGCCGCGACCTGATCGGGCCCGCGGCGCTCGTCGAGGCGCGCGCCGTCGGGCGTGCGGATCGCGTCGACGCCGATCTCCGGCCCCGAGGACAGCAGCACCGCGCGGTGCAGCGTGTTTTCCAGCTCCCGGACATTGCCCGGCCAGCGGGCGACCGTGAGCTGGCGGCGCGCGTCGGCCGAGAGCGGGCGGGCTTGCATGCCGTTGGCCTCGGCGTATTTCTTCGCGAAATGGCCGGCGAGTTCGAGGATGTCTGCAGGGCGCTCGCGCAGCGGCGGCAGCTTCAGGTTCACGACGTTGAGCCGGTAGAGCAGGTCCTCGCGGAACGTGCCCTTGCGGACTTCTTCCGCCAGCGCGCGGTTGGAGGTCGCGAGGATGCGGATATCGACCGGCACGGGCCGGGTGCCGCCGACGCGGTCGATGACCCGTTCCTGAATGGCGCGCAGGAGCTTCGACTGAAGCCGGATATCCATCTCGGAAATCTCGTCCAGCAGCAGCGTGCCGCCATTGGCCTCCTCGAACTTGCCGATGCGACGGGCGACGGCGCCGGTGAAGGCCCCCTTCTCGTGGCCGAACAGCTCGCTTTCGAGCAGGTTGTCGGGGATCGCCGCGCAATTGACCGCAACGAACGGCGCCTTGGCGCGGTTCGACTTGGCGTGAACGTAGCGCGCGAGCACTTCCTTGCCGGTGCCGCTCTCGCCGGTGATCAGGATCGAGGCGTCCGAGCCGGCCACCTGATTGGCTAGCTGGACGACGCGGGCCATCGCCTCGTCGCGGTAGATCAGCTGCTTGGCATCATCGGCGACGGCCGACAGCACGGCCGCGATCAGCTCAGGGTCCGGCGGCAGCGGGATGTACTCCTTGGCGCCGGCATGGATGGCCGCGACCGCCGCGCGGGCATCGTTCGACGTGCCGCAGGCGACCACCGGCACGGCGATCATCTCGTCGGCGAAGGCCTTGACGAGCGCCCGGATGTCCATGGCGACCTCGACCATGACGAGGTCCGCGCCTTTCGCGCGCATGACGCGCAGGGCGGTCTCGATGTCCTCGGCATTGGTGACGGCCGCGCCCTTGTCCACCGCCATCTTGGTGGCGATGGAAAGCTGGCCCTTCAGGGTTCCGACGATCAGGAGGCGCATGGGTTCTGATCCTTCACCGCTCGGCCTTGATGATTTCCGTCATGGTCACGCCGAGCTTGTCCTCGACGAGCACCACTTCGCCGCGCGCGACGAGACGGTCGTTGACGTAGATGTCGATGGCCTCGCCGACCTTGCGGTCGAGTTCGAGGACCGTGCCCGGCCCGAGCTTCAGGAGCTCGCCGACATCCATGCGCGAGCGGCCGAGCACGGCGGAGACATGGACCGGCACGTCGAAGACCGCCTCGAGATCGGCGGCATCCTTGGCCGGCCCGTCATCGTCGGCCGGCATCAGTCCGGCGCCAGCGCCCGGCACGAGGCCCATGTCGCTGTCGTTCTCCAGGTCCGGCAGGGGCATGCCGTTGTCGGTGTCGTTCATGACTGGGCCTCGGACGTTCCGGCCGGATGGGATGCGACGTAGCGTTCGACCGCTTCGGCGATGCGCATGGTGATCTCGTCGCGATCGAGCATGATGCCGCCGGTCGACCACTCGATGCGGCAATCGCCGATGGCGATGGTCGGCTCGGCGAGAATGACGAGGCGGCCCTCGAAGCCGCGCTCGGAGGCAAGGCGCGTCAATTCAGTCCGCGCCTGTTCCATCAGGTCGTCGTGAACGCGGACGACGAGATGCGGCACGCCGCGAAGATTGGCGAAACAGTCGCCGACCAGCCGGCGGATCTCGGCGAGCGGCTCGCGCGCGGTCAGCGCGCCGGCGAGCCTGCCCGCGACCGCAACCGCGATGTCGATGGCCTCCTGCTCGAGCCGGCCCTCCAGCACGCGCAGCGCTTCCGCCGCGACCGTCAGGCGGTCGCCGATCGCGGCGAAAGCGATGGCCCTCTGCCGCTCGACCGAGGCCATGGCCTCCGCCTCGCCGGCGAGAAAGCCGGCGGCCTGGCCCTCCTGCCGCGCGAGCGCGATCAGGTTCCGGTGCTCGGCGAGCGTCACCTTCGGCTCGGCCTCGCGCTTCGCCTCAGCGGCGAACTCGGTATCAAAAAGGAATTTGACCGGTGCCGCCATGTCAGAACACCAGCTCGTCGTCGGCGCGGTTCTTGGAGATCATGATCTCGCCCTTGGCGGCGAGATCCTTGGCGAGGTTGACCAGCATGGCCTGCGCCTCGTCGACATCCTTCAGGCGCATCGGGCCGAGCGCCTGCATGTCGTCGGCGAGCATCTTCGCCGCGCGGGTCGACATCTGGCTGAGGAAGAAGTCGCGCATCGTCTGGTTGGCGCCCTTGAGCGCGATGGCGAGCTTGTCCTTGTCGACCTGGCGGACGAGGGTCTGCGCCGAGCCGGCATCGAGCTTGGCGAGGTCGTCGAAGGTGAACATCAGATTCTTGATGCGCTCGGCCGAGTCCCGGTTCGCCTCCTCCAGCGCGGTGATGAAGCGCGTCTCGGTCTGGCGGTCGAAAGAGTTGAAAATCTCGGCCATGGCCTCATGGCTGTCGCGCCGCGAGGTCTGCGAGAGGTTGGACATGAACTCCGTGCGAAGCGTCTGCTCGATTCGCTCCAGCACGTCCTTCTGGATCGCCTCCATCTTGAGCATGCGGCCAACGACGTCGAGCGCGAACTCCTCGGGCAGGATGGCAAGCACGCGGCCGGCATGTTCCGGCCGGATCTTGGACAGCACGACCGCGACCGTCTGCGGATATTCGTTCTTCAGGTAGTTGGCGAGCACCTGCTCCTGCACGTTGGAGAGCTTCTCCCACATGTTGCGGCCGGCAGGTCCGCGAATCTCCTCCATCAGCAGCGCGACGCGGTCGGAGGGCATGAACTGCGACAGCAGACGCTCGGTCGCGTCGAAATTGCCCATCAGGCCGCCGGAGGCCGAGAGGCGGCCGACGAATTCGAGCATCAGGCTCTCGACCGTCTCCGGCTCCACCGTACCGAGCTGCGACATGGCGATGGAGAGGACGCGGATTTCGTCGTCGTCGAGCAGCTTCCATATGCGCGACGACACCTTGTCGCCGAGCGTCAGCATCAGGACCGCCGCGCGCTGATGGCCGGTGAGACCGCGCGCCGCCTCGGTGTTGATGCGACCGTCTGCCGACAGCGCCGCGAGCGCCGAGCCGAATTCCGCATCGCGCTGGATCTGGGCGATGGTCATTTGGCCTCCGCGTCATGCAGCCACTGACGGATGATCGAGACCGTCTCGTGGGGATTCTTCTCGACCAGCTCGCCGACCTTGGCGAGCGAGGCCTGATGCACTTCACCCTTGATCTGCGCCATCTCGATCATCTTCATCGTGGCGCTTTCCATGCCGGGTGCGATCGGCGGAGCCTTCACCGCAGGCCGCTCGTCGGCAGCCTCGGCTTCGCTGGAAGCCGCCCGGCTGACGGGCGCCGGCAGGGCCGGCGGCGGATCGGGCGTCACGATGCGGCGGAGCAGCGGGCGCACCACGAACAGCATGACCAGCAGCGAGACGATGAGCAGGACGACGAGCTCGATGGCATAGCGCACGTCTTCCTTGGTCAGGTCATAGATCATCCACCAGGGCTTCGGTGCTTCCGGCGCGGCCAGCTGCGGCGCTTCGGCGAAGCGCAGGTTGACGATCTCGACCTGGTCGCCGCGACGCTGGTCGAAACCGATCGCCGAACGCACCAGCGCGCCGATGCGCTCCAGTTCCTCGGCGGGCCGGGGCTGGTAGTTGACGTTGCCCTGCGCGTCGCGGGCATAGATGCCATCGACCAGCACGGCCACCGAGACGCGCTTGATGCGGCCGCCCTCGGTGACTTCCGTACGCTGCGTCCGGGCGATCTCGTAGTTGACGGTCTCCTCGGACTTGCGGCTGGCCTCGCGCGAGGCGTTCTGCTGCTGGGGCGTGGTCTGGTTCGCGCCCGGCAGTTCGTTGCCGACGGAGACCTGACCGTCGCGGCCCTCGCCGGAGCTCGACTGCTCCTCGCGCGTCTGGGTCGAGCGCACGACGCGGCGCTCGGGATCGAAGTCGTCGGAGGTCTGGGTGATGCGGTTGAAGTCCATGTCGGCGGCGACGCGCACCCGCGCCCGACCCGGCCCGACCACCGAGGCGATGATGCTCTCGACCTGCTCGCGCAGATGCCGCTCCTGCGACGCGCGGCGCTCGTCGATGCTGGTGCCCATCATCCCGGCGGCATCGCCGGCGCCGTCGGCGAGCAGGCGGCCGCTCTCATCGACGATGGAGATGCGCTGGGGCGAGAGGCCGCGGACCGCCGAGGCGACAAGGTGGCGCACGGCGCGGATCTGCTGCGGCTCCAGCCCGCCGCGAACACGCAGGACGATGGAGGCCGAGGGCTCGGTCCGCTCGCGGGAGAACAGCGCGCGCTCGGGCATGACCAGATGGACGCGCGCCGTCTGCACGCGCTCGATGCCGCGGATGGTGCGGGCGAGCTCGCCCTCCAGCGCGCGCAGCTGATTCATGTTCTGGACGAAGGAGGTGGAGGACAGGGCGTCGCCCTTGTCGAAAATCTCGTAGCCGACCCCGCCGCCGCGCGGCATGCCGGTTTCGGCGAGTTGCAGGCGGACGCGCGCGACCTGTTCCTGCGCCACGAAAACCTGGGCGCCATCCTGGCGGAGTTGGAAGCGCACCTGCCGGCGCTCAAGCTCCTTCACGATCTGCGCGGAATCCTCCAGCGTCAGATCAGAGAACAGCAGCGCCATCTGCGGCTGGCTCATGCGCAGGATGATGTAGACGAAGAAACCGACGAGCCCGAGCGCGACCGCGCCCATGGCCGCGATGCGCGCCGCGCCGAGATTTTTCAGGAACTCCAGGATGCCGTTCAAGACGCCACCAGCCCTCTGCCCATCGCGAAGCGGCTTGCCGCCGATCCGCTGGGCAAGATTTGCCGGGTGGGTGGTTACCGGATGGTTAACGCGCGTGAACGTTTCGGGTCAGACAGACGATTTCTCCGCCCTTCATCGCAGGGAGCGCAACACCAGGCCGATACCGCCGGCGAGCAGGGCCAGCATCATCAGCGTGTTGAACAGGCTGGTCGGCACGAAATAGATCGTCAGATTGGTCAGGATTCCGGCAAGAACGATAACGATCCCGGCGAAGAGGAGCAGGAATCCCGCCCGCGACGAGCCGTCGAAGAACAGCATGCCGATCCCGGCGAGGATCGGCACCAGCGACAGCCCGAAAGCCGAATAGCCGCCCAGGGTCCACGAGCCGCCCGACACCGTCACCTGGTTGGTCAGGAGCCAGGCTCCTGCGACCGTCATGCCGAAGCCGACGAAGAAGGGGATCAGCCCTCCGGGCGTGCCGCCAGGGCCGGTCAGGCGAAAGCTGCTCATGCGTCCATCCAAGATGCTGTCCTCGCTATAGCACGCCCGCGTGCACTCGCGAGGCGCTCACAGCCGCACGTCGCTGTCGTCGAAAAAGCCGGTCACGGGAAGCGGCCCGGCGCGGGGGAGGAAACCGACGCCCCCTAACCTGCCGTCTCGGCCGCCGGAGCGCGGCGAATTGAGGCGCGCGTCACCGACCTCCGTCATTGCATGCCGGCCGTGCCCGTCGGTAACGACCCGTTAACCATCCGCGCGGCAATTCTTGCCGGGTGCCGTTCATATCCGCGAGCGGCCGAACAGGATGAGCATGACCGACGTCACGGCGGGCGCCACGGCAGGACGGGCTTCTGGCGGATTCTCCGCCGGAACGGTCGGCGGATGGCTGCGCCGTCCGGACCTGTGGATGGCCACGGGCGTCATCGGCATCCTGGTCATCCTGATCTTCCCGATGCCGCCGCTGCTGCTGGACATGATGCTGGCGGTATCGATCATCTCCTCCGTCATGATCCTGATGACGGCGCTGTTCATCCACAAGCCGTTGGAGTTCTCGTCCTTCCCGACGATCCTGCTCATCTCGACGATGCTGCGCCTGTCGCTGAATCTGGCATCAACGCGCCTCATCCTCTCGCACGGCCACGAGGGCACCTCCGCCGCGGGCCATGTCATCGAGGCCTTCGGCAATTTCGTGATGGGCGGCTCGTTCGTCATCGGGATCATCGTCTTCGCGATCCTGGTGATCGTGAATTTCATCGTCATCACCAAGGGCTCCGGCCGCATCGCGGAGGTCGCGGCGCGTTTCTCCCTCGACGCCATGCCCGGCAAACAGATGGCGATCGATGCCGACCTCTCGGCCGGCCTGATCGATGAGAAGACCGCCAGGACGCGGCGCAAGGACCTCGAAGACGAGAGCGCCTTCTACGGTGCCATGGACGGCGCCTCGAAATTCGTGAAGGGCGACGCAATCGCCGGCCTGCTCATCACCTTCATCAACGTCATCGCGGGTCTCATCATCGGCGTCGCCCAGCAGGGCATGCCGTTCCTCGAGGCCGCGCGCACCTACACGATCCTCACCGTCGGCGACGGTCTCGTCAGCCAGATTCCCGCGCTGATCATCTCGACCGCCGCCGGCCTGCTCGTCTCCAAGGCCGGCGTCACCGGCTCGGCCGATCAGGCGATGATCAAGCAGCTCACCGGCTATCCGAAGGCGCTCGGCCTCTCCGCCGGCGTCATGGCCGCCATGGCGCTGCTGCCGGGCATTCCGTTCATCCCCTTCGCAGGCCTTGCGGGCCTCGCCGGCTATGCCGCCTATTCCCTCGGACAGGAGGCTAGGCGCGTCGCGGAGACGGCCGCCATGACCGAGGCGGCCGAGGCCGCGGCTGCCGCAGCCCCGCCGGCCGAGGAGCCGATCTCGTCGATCCTCAAGATCGACGATCTCAAGATCGAGCTCGGCTACGGCCTCCTTCCCCTCGTGCAATCGGAGGGCGGCTCGGACCGGCTGACGGATCAGATCAAGGCGCTGCGCCGCCAGCTCGCCTCCGACATGGGCTTCGTCATGCCCTCGGTGCGCATCCTCGACAACGTCCAGCTGCCGCCGAACCAGTACATCATCCGCGTCAAGGAGGTTGAATCGGGACAGGGCCAGATCTGGCCGCTGCAGTTCATGGTCATGGACCCTTCGGGCGCGCAGGTCGATCTACCCGGCGTCCACACGACCGAGCCGACCTTCGGGCTGCCGGCCACCTGGGTCGATGCCGCGTTGAAGGAAGAGGCGAGCGTGCGCGGCTATACGGTCGTCGACGCGGCGACAGTGCTCTCGACGCACCTCACCGAGATCCTCAAGGCCAATGTCGCCGACCTGCTCAGCTACGGCGAGGTCCAGAAGCTGGTGAAGGAGCTGCCGAAGGATCAGGCAGAGCTGCTCAAGGACCTCGTCCCGAACCAGATCACCATGTCTGGCCTGCAGCGCGTCCTCCAGGTGCTGCTCACCGAGCGCGTCTCGATCCGCGACCTGCCCTCGATCCTCGAAGGCGTCGCCGAGGCCGTGTCGTTCACCCGTTCGCCGGTCCAGATCGCCGAGCACGTGCGCTCGCGCCTCGCCCGCCAGCTCTGCGCGCAATATACCGGCATGGACGGCTCGCTCGCGCTCATTGCGCTGTCACCGGCCTGGGAACAGGCCTTCGCCGATTCCATCGTCGGCCAGGGCGACGATCGCCAGCTGGCCATGCAGCCGTCCAAGCTGTCGGAATTCATCATGCTGGTGCGCGATGCCTTCGAGGACGCGGCCCGCATGGGCGAGGCACCCGTCCTGCTGACCAGCCCCGGCATCCGGCCCTTCGTTCGCTCCATCGTCGAGCGTTTCCGCTCGCAGACCCCCGTGCTCAGCCAGGCCGAAATCCACCCGCGCATGCGGCTGAAGACCGTCGGTAGCATCTGACAATATCTTTTCAATATTTGCACAACTGAAGCATATCAATCCGCCATTGTTTCCCATGTGGCGATGACGAAATCTCTCGGACAACCCACCCCCGGGCTGTTCAGGAGCACGTCATGCCCATCATCCAGATCAAGTTCTCGTCCGCTTCCGCCGACCGGCATCTGCCCGCACGCATCGCCGAGGCAGCCGTCCGCATCACCACGGACGTGCTCCGCAAGAACCCGCAGCTGACTGCTGTCACCGTGGAGCAGGTGCCGGCCGACCGCTGGTTCGTCGGCGGCGCCTCTCTCGCCGAGCAGCGCAAGTCCTCGTTCTTCCTCGACATCAAGGTCGTCGATGGCACCAACACCAAGGACGAGAAGGCTGCCTATGTGGCCGCGGTCTTCGCCGCCATGGGCGATCTCATCGGTGAGCTCCACCCGGAAAGCTACGTCTATGTCCATGACGTCCGCGCCGAGGCCTATGGTTTCGGCGGGCTGACACAGGAGCATCGCTACATTGCCGGGCGGCTGTCCCGGGCAGCCTGATCCGGCCCCGCCGCGGGACGCCGGATTAACCCTCCCTTCATCCTTTCATCGACTGGCCACACGGTTCGGCTATGCATGGCGTCGGGAAGGGGTCGACCGACAAGGAAGACCGCATCGATGAGGTTCCGAATGTCTCCGACGCAGGCCGTCGCGTTCACGCTGACCGCCAACTTCGTGGTCTGGGTGCTGATCATCGCCGTAGGCGTCCATTACTTCACCTGACGCCTGAACCGGACGATACGAGAAAGGCCCCGGCGGACGACGCCGGGGCCTTCTTCAATTGCGGATGCCGGTTCGTCAGCTCCGGGGCGGCTCGTCCCGCGTGCTCGCGATCTCGCCGCGCCTGACCTTGTCGGCATGGTCCGTCGAGCCGCCGGTCGCCAGAACCTTGGCCTGCCCGATCCAGTCCTCGCGTTCGATCCGTCCGGGAAAGGCGAGATAACCGCCCACCCATTGCGCCTCCTTCGGCGTCCAGGCGGCGATCTGGTCGAAGTGCCAGATGCCCAGGGCATGGAGCCGCGCCTCGTTCTGCGGGCCGACCCCGCGGATCAGTTCAAGTTCGTCTGGCTTGTTACCGCGCGCTGTCTCCAGTCCTGCGGGCTTCGTGCCTTCCGCCATGGCCTCGGCCGAAGCCGCGGCACCGGTCGGCGCGCGCGGCGCTTCGGCGGCCCGCTGGGGCGCCGCGGAAGGCGCATTCTCCGCCCGTGCCGTAACAGCACGTGCAACGTCCGAGACGGCCGTCGCCGCCGCCTTGACCGGCTCCATGGTCGAAGCGAAAGCCTGAGCGCCCTCGGCGACCGCCGTCAGCGGCTCGCTCACGGCGTCTTCCACCCTGTCGGTGAAGACGCGCGCGAAGGCCCCGGCGATGCAGCCGAGCAGATAGGCGGCCGAGAACAGGATGGCCGTGTCGAGCCAGAGCCCAGGGCGTCCCGGCAGCCATTTCAGCGCCGAGGCCACCACCATCAGCGCAAACAGCGTGATGGCCAGCGCGGCCCAGCCGCTCGGCCCCTCGTCGTCCTTGTCCGACGTGATCCAGCCGACGATCAGGCCGCCGATCAGCGCCGCGGCGAGCGGCAGGGCGAAGGTCTGTGCGAGATAGATCATGACCCTCTCCCTCAGCCGCGCGGCCGCACGTGGAACTCGACGCGCCGGTTCAGCGCGCGGCTCTCGTCGGAATGGCTCGGCGCAATCGGCCGCGTCTCGGCATAGCCGACCGCGTCGAGCATGGCGGCGGAGACGCCGCGCCGCACGAGTTCGCTCCGCATCAGCGCGGCGCGCTCCTCGGACAGCTTCTGGTTCTGGTTCGTCCGGTTGTGGAGATCGGCATGGCCGGCGACCTCGATCCGCTCGTCCGGAGCGCAGCGCTTCAGCGCGGTGGCCAGCCGGTCGAGGACGGCGGCGTGCTCGGAGCGTTGCTCGGCCTTCCAGTAGTCGAACAGGATGCGGTCGCCTTCCAGCGCGGTCTGCATGATCGCGGAACAGTTCGGGCGCGGCGCCGAGACCGGAGCGGGAGGTGGAGCCGCAGCGACGGGCGGAGGCGTTGGCGCGGGCGCGCTCGCAGCCGGCGGCGCGGGGGCTGCTGCCGGTGGCGGCGGAGCAGGCGCAAGCGGCGGCACCGCCGGCAGCGGCAGGTCCGCGACGGGTGGCGCCATGGCTTCGACGCGGGGCGGCGGAGGCATCAGGTCGGCGGAAAGTGGCGGCGTCGCAACCGGCGCTGGAATCTCCGCGGCTGGCAGTGACAGATCCGCAACGGCCGCAATCGGTGCGCGCAGTTCGGCAAGAGCCTGCCGAACCGCCATCGAGGTTGCGGCATCAGGCGCCCGGCCAGCGAGAGTCAACCGGTTGCCGATGAGCTGGGCGGAGCCTTCTGTGAGGCGTCCGAGCTGCGCCAGCGCCGCTCTGCTCAGCGGACCGAACTCGACGCCGCTCGGAAAGCCCGAGGCGACGCGCATCTGGTCGACGACCCGCAGACCCCCGGCGATCCGGTTCGTCTCCGCCAGCACAGCGGCCTTCTCGGCCTCCGACGGCGCAAAACCCATGAGCGTGATCGCGCCCTCGCCCTTGCGCGCGCTCCAGGTGAAGGGATCGATGCGCGGCGGCGCGACGATCAGTTCGCCCAACGAGAAGCCGTCGCTCGTGCTGCTGCGGATCGCGGCCGCGAGACTGTCGAAGGCGGCGGGCGTCGCAGCCACGCCGGAGAAGGAGAAGGTCGTGCCGGCGATCCTGGCGGTGCCGGTCGCCAGGCCCTCGAGCTGCTTCAGCGCCGCGAGGGCCTTGGCCTCGACATTGGCCGGCAGGCCCGCGGCGACGTCCATGGCGTCGATCACCGGGCCTGTCGTCGAAGCCATGGCCGCATCGATGATGCGGCGGCGCGCCTCTTCGGACGCGACCATGCCGGACAGCAGCAGCGAACCGTCCTGTCCGCGCACGGCGCTCCAGTCGGCGACAGCGGGCGGCGGCGTCGGAGGAGCTGGCGGCGTCGGCGCGACCGGCAGGATCGCGGCGGGCGCAGGCGCCTGCTCGGTTGTCGCCGCGCCGGGAATGACGAGATTGACCCCGCCACGGGCAATGCCCTGCGGCAGGTTGGCGAGCGCCGCCGTCACAGCCGCCTGCGCCGCGGCATCGGCCGCATTGCCCGTGAAGCGGAAGGCGTTCCCCGCAAGTGTCGCCGAACCGCTGGCGACGCGGCCGAGCTGTTCGATGCCGAGTATGCCAGCGGCGGCCGCACCGGCCGGCACGCCCCGCGCGGTGGTCATCAGGTCGCTGACCTCGCCGCCGGGAACCGCGCGCCGGGCCGCCTCGACGAGCCGTTCACGCGCCCCTTCCGGAGCCACCTGCCCCGACAGCGTGATGGTCTGGCCCTCCCGCCGCGCCGACCATCCGAACGGATCGGCGGCCGGAATAAGATCGGTATCGGCAATCGCCTGCCGGACGCCGCGCTGCTGGAGCGCGGTCGCGGCAGCCCCGATGCCGGCGCCGTCGGCCGGGGCATCGCCGGCGACCACGACGTCGCGGCCGAGCGCGGTCACGGTCGCCCATGGCTTGCCGTCGATGGTCGAACCGGAGGCGGTAATCGCATCGCGGGACCGCTGCGACAGGTCGCGTTCGATGTCGGCCTGTTTCCACCACAGCGAACCGCCGGCAAGCAGCGCAAGGGGTACGAGCCCGGGAAGCCATCGACGCGGCTGATGCAACATGAACCCGCCCTCACTCCTGATGCCTGCCGTTCCCGGCGGCGATGGCCGCCTTCCCCGCGCCGCAAGCTGACTGGAAAGTGGCCTTGATGCGGATTTCGGGAAGCAATCGCCGACGAGTCAAGATCGCCGTTGCCGAATCGGTCATGATTTCTCCGCCAAGCTCCCGCAGTGCCTCCCTTTCACGAGGTGATCGAGGTGAGTATCGAGCGTATCCAGCCTGTCGTGGCGACCGCGCCCGTCGAGACGCAGCAGATGCGCGCGCTCGTCGAGGCGCTCGGGCTGAAGCCCGGCGAGACCATTCAGGCGCGTGTCGCAGCCATGCTCGGCGACGGGCTCGCGCGGCTGACCGTCGCCGGCCAGGCGCTGGAGGTGAAAACGCCCCAGCCGCTGCCGGTCGGCGCGGTCCTGACCATGACCGTCGAGCGGCAGGGCCAGGCCATGCGTCTGCTTCTCGCCGACAATCCCGCCGCGCCGCGCGCAGCACCTGCCGCACCGCCTGCACCGTTGGGCGGCGCCCTGCCGATTGCCGCTCCCGGCCTCGCAACGCCGATCCCGGCGACCAATGCCGTCGCCGCGGCACTGGTCGATCTGGTGGCGCGCGGCCTTGTCACACCGGGCGCCACGACCGGTCCCGGCGATGGCGCGCAGGTCGCCCTCGCCGTACGCGGCTCGCAGGAAGCTTCGCGCCTCGCCGAGGCCAATGCCGCCGGCCGCGCAGCGCCGGCAACCCCGCGCGAGGCGCTTGCCGAAGCCGTGCGCAGCGCCGCGGGGCGGCAGGAGAGCCTGAGCCCGCTCTTCGCCGATCTCTCGGCCGTCGCCAATGGCGGCACCCCGGCAGCGGCGCGCGTCATGCCGGAAGCGGTTGCGCGCGCCATGGCGCAGGTGCTCGGCTTCCGCCTACCGGCGGAGGCGGCCGCCGCGCCGCAGACGCTGGCACAGGCCATCGCCAGGTCCGGAACCTGCCTGGAGGCGCAGCTCGCCGCCTTGCCGCCGGGCGCATCAGTCCCTGCCGACCTCAAGGCCGCCCTCGGCCAGCTGCGCGCGGCGCTTCAGGACTGGTCGGCAACGCTCGGCGGTGAGCCGGCGGATATCGGCGCGAAGGCGGCAACCCACGAGCGCCCGCCCCTACGCGGCGCGCTGCCCCATGGCCAGCTTCCCGCGCAACCGAGCCTCGGCCCGGACGCCTCCGCCGCCGAGACGGTCCGTGTGCTCACCGAGCGGACCGAGGCGGCACTGGCCCGCCTGACATTGCTGCAAGCCGCTTCACTGCCCGATTCCCGCGAGATCGGCAGGCCGGACGTGCCCGTTCAAACGCTGGTCGAGGTGCCGCTGCGCATCGGCGCCGAAACGGCCATGCTGCAATTCCAGATCGTTCGCGAGCGCGATGCCGAGACGCAGGGTGCCTCGGCCGGCGCCGGCCGGCAGGACTGGACCATGCGGTTCTCGATGGAGGCCGAACCGCTCGGCCCCATCCACGCTGCGGTGCGCTGGCGCGACGGCCATGTGGGCATCCAGCTCTGGGCTGAGCGCGACGGCATCGCTGCGCAGCTCGACGCGGCCCGCAACAACCTGTCGGAGGCGCTGGAGGCCTCGGCCTTCACCATCGACCAGCTCACCATTGCCGCCGGCAGGCCCGCCGTTCCGCGCGAGGCGACAGCCCCACGCCCGCCACGGCTGGACCGCCTGTCATGACCGACGACGCCCCTGCTCCGAAGCCTGTCGTCGCCGTCGCGCTGGAATACGAGATCGGCAAGGACGCGGCGCCCCGTGTCACGGCCACCGGTCGCGGCGCGATCGCCGAGAAGATCATCACGACGGCGAAGGAGCACGGCGTCGCCATCGAGGGCAATCCCCTGCTGGCGGAAGCCCTGTCCGGCGTCGAGGTCGATCAGGAAATCCCGGAGGAACTCTACCGCGCGGTGGCCGAGGTGATCGGCTTCGTGCTGCGCGCGGCCGGAAAACTGCGCTGAATCTCCCAACGCACTGCACAAAGCGCCGCATTTGGCCGCAGCCCGCTTGCCGAGACCCGACTAATCGGGCTCAGTAGGCAAAACATTCGGGAGGAGCGCATGACCAGCATGACTGAAACGCCGAGCCGGCCCTGGACAAAATTCTATCCGGTCGGCGTGCGCCATACGATCGATGAGGCGCCGCATCCCAACCTTGCCGCCATGGTGCGCTCGGTGGCTCGGACCTATGCCGACAAGCCGGCCTTCACGCTCTGTCTGCCGAACGGCATGGGCGGGACGCTGACCTATGCCGAGATCGACCGCTGGTCCGATGCCTTCGCCGTCTATCTGCGCGAGGTTCTGAAGCTGAAGCCGGGCGCGCGCGTCGCCCTGCAGACGCCGAACGCGCTCGCCTTCCCGATCGTCGCCTACGGCGTGTTCAAGGCCGGCTGCGTGCTGATCAACATCAACCCGCTCTACACCGCAGAGGAGATGGGCAAGGTCTTCGCCGACGGCGAGCCGGACCTTGTTGTCGTCATCGACATGTTCGCCGCCAACCTGCCGGCCGCCTTCGCCATCCACAGGGTGCCGAACGTGGTTGTCACCCGGATCACCGAGTTCATGCCCTGGCTGCAAGGCACGCTGGTCGGGCTCGTGCAGAAATACAAGGACAAGTCGGTGAAGCCGGTCACCGTGCCGCACACGACGTTCCAGGCAGCGCTCGCGGCGGGCTCCGCCGCCAAGGGCAGCGCCAATATCGCCGCCTACACTGAGGGTGCCGGCCTCGATACGCTGGCGGTGCTACAGTACACCGGCGGCACGACCGGCGTTTCCAAGGGCGCCATGCTGACCCATGGCAATCTGCTCATGAACATGGCGCAGTCGCTGGAAATGGTCGCTTCCAACCTCGAGAAGGGCAAGGAAACGATCCTCACCGCGCTGCCGCTCTATCATATCTTCGCCTTCACGGTGAACATGCTGGGCTTCTGGTATCTCGGCGCGCACAACATCCTGATCCCCAATCCGCGGCCGCTGACCAATCTCCAGAAGGCCTTCGAGAAATTCCCGATCACCACGCTGACCGGCGTCAACACGCTGTTCAACGGCCTCAACAACGAGCCGTGGTTCCGCGACAACCCGCCAAAGACGCTGAAGACCTCCTCGGCCGGCGGCATGGCGCTGCAGGAGGCGGTCGCCAAGCGCTGGCAGGAAGTGACTAGGACGCCGGTGATCGAGGGCTACGGCCTGACCGAATCCTCGCCGGTCCTGTCGTTCAATCCTTTCGGCAATGTCCGCGAGGGCACCATCGGCATTCCCGTGCCTTCGACCGACATCAGATGCGTCGACGACGAGGGCAAGGAAGTGGCGCTCGGCCAGCCAGGCGAACTGGTGGCGCGCGGGCCGCAGATCATGGCCGGCTACTGGAAGAAGCCCGAGGAAACCGCCAAGACCATCCGCGACGGCTGGCTCTATACCGGCGACGTCGCCACGCAGGATGAGGATGGCTTCTTCCGCATTGTCGACCGTAAGAAGGACATGGTGCTGGTCTCCGGCTTCAACGTCTTCCCCAACGAGGTCGAAGACGCGCTGGCCAAGCATCCCGCGGTGCTGGAAGTCGCCGTCATCGGCGTGCCGGACGGCGCGTCGGGCGAGGCGGTCAAGGCCTTTGTCGTGTGCAAGCCGGGAAGCGAGGTCTCGAGCGACGACATTCGTACCTTCGCCCGCGAGCAGCTCACCGCCTACAAGGTGCCGAAGACCGTCGAGTTCCGGGCCGAGCTGCCGAAGTCGAATGTCGGCAAGATCCTGCGCAAGGATCTGCGTGCCGAGGAACTGGCCAAGACCGCGCGCTGAGACCGCGCTGAGGCTGCTCACCGAAGCGGCCCCAGCCATTCGTCGGCCGGCTTCCTCATGTCGGCGCTTCGCGCTAGCCTCAAGGGCCCTCGCGGAGCGCCGCCATGCATGACGACCATCATCACGACCACGATCATCATCACGATCACGACCACAGCGAACTCTCGCCCATGGACGCACGCGTCCGCGCGCTCGAGACCATTCTGGTCGAGAAGGGCTATGTCGATCCCGCGGCCCTCGACGTTCTGATCGAGACCTACGAGACCAAGGTCGGCCCGCATAACGGCGCGCGCGTTGTAGCGAAGGCCTGGGCCGATCCCGCCTATCACGCCCGGTTGCTGAAGGATGCGACCAGCGCCATCGGCGAGCTCGGCTATGTCGGGCGACAGGGCGAGCACATGGTGGCGGTGGAGAACACGCCTGGCACCCACAACATGGTCGTCTGCACCCTCTGCTCCTGCTACCCGTGGCCGGTGCTGGGTCTGCCGCCGGTCTGGTACAAGTCCGCGCCCTACCGCGCCAAGGCCGTGCGCGACCCGCGCGGCGTGCTGGCGGATTTCGGCGTGACCTTGCCAGCGGGCAAGGAGATCAAGGTCTGGGATTCCACCGCGGAGGTCCGCTACCTCGTCCTGCCCGAGAGACCGGCTGGAACGGAGGGCTGGGACGAGGCGCGCCTCGCGACCCTCGTCACCCGCGACTCCATGATCGGAACCGGCCTCGCCAGCACCCCGGAAGCCACGGCATGAGCGGCGCGCCCTACGTCAATCATGCCGACCTCGGCGGCCGGCTCGGCCTTGGCAATGTCGAGCCGGAGCCGAATGAGCCGTGGTTCCATGCCGACTGGGAGAAGCGCGCCCTCGCCCTGACGCTCGCCATGGGGGCCACCGGCGCCTGGACCATCGACCAGTCGCGCGCCGCGCGAGAGCAGCAGCCGGGTTATCTCGGCATGAGCTATTACGAGGTGTGGACCGGCGGCATGGAACGCCTGCTTGCCGATCGTGGCCTGGTGACCGAGGCGGACACGGCCGCAGGCCACGCGGTCGATCCGCCGAAGCCCCTGCCCCGGAAACTGCTGGCCGAGAATGTCCCCGCCACGCTCGCACGCGGCGGCCCGACCGGACGTGAAACCGGCGAAGTCCAGCGCTTCCATGTCGGCGACCGCGTTCGCACCATCGACATGCCCGAGCAGGCCGGCCACACCCGCCTGCCGCGCTATGTGCGCGGCAAGACCGGCACGGTCGTCCTCACCCATGGCGCCCACGTCTTCGCCGATTCCAGCGCGGCTGGCACCGGCGAGGCGCCGCAATGGCTCTATACCGTGCGCTTTTCCGCCCATGATCTGTTCGGACCGGAGGCGGATCCGTCCGTTTCCGTGTCGGTCGATGCTTGGGACAGCTATCTGATGCCAGCATGACGCCCGACATCGCCGCCCTGCCCCACATTCCCTGCGATGCCGAGGGCCCGGTCTTCCGCGAGCCATGGGAGGCCCATGCTTTCGCCCTCGCAGTCACCCTGAACGGCAGGGGCCTGTTCACATGGGGGGAATGGGCCGAGACGCTCTCCGCCACGATCCGGGCAGCGCAGGCGGCCGGCGACCCCGACACCGGCGAAACCTACTACACGCACTGGCTGAACGCGCTGGAGCAGCTTGTCATCGCGAAGGGCGTCACCACCGCGCCAGTGATCGACGCGACAGCCGATGCATGGCACGCCGCCGCCGAGGCGACGCCCCACGGGCAGCCGATTCAGCTGGCGCCCCGACCCGGCCAGACGGCCTAGGCCATCGGCGGAGCGGGACGATCGATTGACGCAGCGGCGGACCTGTGTGGAAGGTCCGCTCACGGCACGGCGATCACCTTCTTCCGATCCGCTTACCAGACAGCCGCCGCCTGCGGATCGACCCTGAGACCACCTCCATGCGCGCTTTTCTTTTTGCTGCTTTCGCGGCAGTGACCCTTCTGGCGTCCGGCAATGCCAATGCCCAGTCCCAGCAGGACTTCCAGCTGGTCAACCGCACCGGCTACACCATCGACGAGGTCTATGTGAGCGCCGCCTCGCAGAACACCTGGGGCAACGACCTGATGGGTGACGACAGCCTCGAGGACGGTCAGGTTCTCAACGTGACCTTCCCGCGCGGCGCCGACGCCTGCTCCTTCGACATCAAGGTGGTCTACGACGATGCCGAGACCGCCGAGTTTCGTGGCGTCAATCTCTGCCAGGTGTCGCGCGTGACGATCTTCTACAACCGCTCGGCCGGCTCGACCCGCTTCACCACCGAGTGAAGCCTGATCGGTGATGCCGACGAACGGGCGGGCCTGAAGCCCGCCCGATTCACCTATTTCACCGCCGAGAAAGCCGTCGGCGCCAGAAACGAACTCGCGATATTGGCGATGATCGGCCCGTCGGCCTCACTCTCGCCGCGCGCCTTGAGCCAGTCGGGATCGGCCTGGAATGCCGTCCATTTCGCCTCGCGCTCGGCCATGGAATTCCAGGCGACGAGATAGGTCAGGTCATTGCTGGACGGGCCGATCGCCGTCGTCCAGAAACCGGCCTGGCGGATGCCATGCTTGTCCCAGATCTTCAACGTGTGGTTCTGGAACCGCTCCAGCAGCTTCGGCAGCCGCCCGGGCAGACAATTATAGATGCGCAGTTCATAGATCATCGAACGAGTTTCCCCCGCTGCCTACGATGCGGCAGCGCGGTGGATCATGGCGCGTCGCCGCCCGAAAGGCGACAGGCGCGGCACTCAACCCAGCCGGTAGAGACCTGTCTCGTCCACTTGCACGCGGCCGGCGGCGGCCAGTTCGGCGAGGTGCTGGCTGATCGTCCGCTCCTCGACATCCTCGACCCACAACTCCTGATAGTCGGCAGGATAGAGCAGCCGGCACGCCACCAGATCGGAAAGCGTCTTGGGCCCGGCGGCGAGGAGTTCGACAAGCCGCTTCTCCCGCTCCTCGAGCTTGGCCGCATAGGCCGCGAGATCGGTCAGCAGGCGCTCGCGATCGGTATAGACGGCGCGGTGATGGAACGTCACCCAGACGCGCGCGACAATCTCCGGCACGCGAGCGAGCGTGCGCCGGAAATCGGCAAGGCTGGAGGTCGCATCGCCGTAATAGGGGCCGAAGCCGCCGAGATCGATATCGCCGAGAAAGGCGACGCCTTCAGATTCGACCAGCAGCACGGAATGGCCGGCCGTGTGCCCCGGCATGTGGATCGCCTCGACGCGCACCTGCCCGAGGTCCCATTTGGCACCGTCCGCATAGCCGATCGCATCGGGCCGGGGCACGTAGAAGAAGTCGCGCTGGAATTTCTCCAGCATCTGCGGCAGGCGCTCCTCGCGCGTGCCATAGGCCGCTCCGAGCGCCTCCCAGCTCTGCGCCGCCGCCAGATCGGCTATGGGCGCATGGACCTTCGCCTGCGGCAGGCGATGCAGCCCCGCCAGATGGTCCTCGTGAACATGGCCGAGAATAACCATGTCGGCCCTGTCGAACTCGGGACCGATGCGGTTGGCGACGAGCGGCGTATCGAATACGGCACGCGTGTCGGAGCCGCTGACGATCACCTGATTGCCGTCGGGATACTTGCCGTTCTTCTCGCCGAGAAAGACCGAGACGCACCCGAAATCGAGCCGGGGGATCGCCGCCCGGCTGCCGGCATTGGTCACGGGGCTCGCCATTGCACGTCTTCCACTCTCGTCATCGCTTCACGACGGCGATAGCGGCAGGCCGGCCGGCCGGCAACCCGGACAAACGGGGGCGGCCCGTGGCCGCCCGCGCATTGGCGAGCGCTATCCGGCCCGCGAACAACGCCCGTCAGGCATCGACCGTCGCGCTCAGCGCGTTTTCCTGGATGAACTCGCGCCGCGGCTCCACGACATCGCCCATCAGCTTGACGAAGATATCGTCGGCCTCGTCCACTTCCTTGATATGGACCTTCAGCAGCGAGCGGGCATTACGGTCCAGCGTCGTCTCCCAGAGCTGCTCGGCATTCATCTCGCCAAGGCCCTTGTAGCGTTGCAGCTTGATGCCGCTGGCGCCCTTCTCCTTCACCGCCTCGAACAGCGCGGCGGGTCCGGGAACCTGAACCTCGTCGCTCTTGCGGCGGAACACGGCGGGCCTGTCATAGACGACACCGAGGCGCGCGGAATATTCGTCCAGCTTGCGCGCCTCCGACGACGACAGCAGCGCGCCGTCGAGGATCGCGACTTCCTTCACGCCGCGCACCGTTCGGGAGAACAGGTATTTCTCGCCGTCGAACACACCGTCCCAGCCCCGCTCGATCTCGTCGGAAATGGCGTCGAGCCTGAGCGCGATCTTCGACGCGAGTTCGCTGGCGCGCGCCGGCTCCTTCGCGGCTTCCGCATTGAGTGCGCCGGCGATGGCCGCCTGCTCGACCACGGCCGGATTGTAGCGGGAATGAACCGCGCCGATCAGGTTCTTCACCTGCCGGGCTTCCTCGACGATGGCGGCAAGGTCCTGGCCGCCGCAAATCTCACCGTTGCCGAGCGTCAGGAGGCTCTCCTCGAGACCCGCCGCGATGAGGTAGTCGTCCAGCGCCCGTTCGTTCTTGATGTAGGTCTCGCTCTTGCCGCGCGACACCTTGAACAGCGGCGGCTGGGCGATGAAGATGTGGCCGCGCTCGATGATCTCCGGCATCTGCCGGAAGAAGAAGGTCAGTAGCAGCGTCCGGATGTGGGAGCCGTCGACGTCGGCGTCCGTCATCAGGATGATCTTGTGATAGCGTAGCTTGTCGATGTTGAACTCCTCGCGCCCGATGCCGGTGCCGAGCGCGGTGATCAGCGTGCCGATCATCTCCGACGAGAGCATCTTGTCGAAGCGGGCGCGCTCGACGTTCAGAATCTTGCCGCGCAGCGGCAGCACAGCCTGGAACACGCGGTCCCGGCCCTGCTTGGCCGAGCCGCCGGCCGAGTCACCCTCGACGATGAACAGTTCCGATTTGGCGGGATCGCGCTCCTGGCAGTCCGCGAGCTTGCCGGGCAGCGAGGCGACGTCGAGCGCCGTCTTGCGGCGCGTAAGCTCGCGTGCCTTGCGAGCGGCTTCGCGGGCAGCGGCAGCTTCGGCCACCTTCTGGACGATGGACCTGGCCTCGGCCGGGTGCTCCTCGAACCAGGTCGACAGCGCCTCGTTGACGATGCTCTCGACGACGGGGCGGACCTCGGAGGAGACCAGTTTGTCCTTGGTCTGCGACGAGAATTTCGGGTCCGGCACTTTGACCGAGACGATGGCGGTCAGACCCTCGCGGCAATCGTCGCCGGTCAGGTCCACCTTCTCCTTCTTGGAGATGCCGGAAGCGTCGGCATAGCCCGTGACCTGACGGGTGAGCGCGCCACGGAAGCCGGCAAGGTGCGTGCCGCCGTCACGCTGCGGGATGTTGTTGGTGAAGCAGAGGACGTTCTCGTGATACGAGTCGTTCCACCACAGCGCCACTTCGACCGAGATGCCGTCGCGCTCCGATTTCAACACGATAGGATCGGCGACGAGCGGCGACTTGTTACGGTCGAGATAGCGCACGAAGGCCTCGACGCCGCCCTCGTAGAACAGCTCGATGCGCTTCTCCTCGGCATGGCGCAGATCCGTCAAAAGGATGCGCACGCCCGAATTGAGGAAGGCGAGCTCGCGCAGCCGGTGTTCCAGCGTGGCGAAGTCGTATTCCACCATGGTGAAGGTGTCGGTCGAGGCGAGGAAGGTCACGGCCGTACCGCGCTTGCCATTGGCCGGACCGATCTCCGCCAGCGGCGCGATCGGGTCGCCGTGGTGGAACTCGACGAAATGCTCCTTGTCGCCGCGCCAGATGTTCAGCTTCAGCCACTTGGACAGCGCGTTGACGACGGAAACGCCGACGCCATGGAGACCGCCGGACACTTTGTAGGAATTCTGGTCGAACTTACCGCCGGCATGCAGCTGGGTCATGATGACCTCGGCCGCCGAAATGCCCTCGGTCGGGTGGATATCGGTCGGGATGCCGCGGCCATTGTCGGTGACGGTCACCGAACCGTCGGCGTTCAGCGTCACCGTCACCTCGGTCGCGTGCCCCGCCAGCGCCTCGTCGATGGCGTTGTCGACCACCTCGTAGACCATGTGGTGCAGGCCGGACCCGTCATCGGTGTCGCCGATATACATGCCGGGGCGCTTGCGGACGGCATCGAGGCCCTTGAGGACCTTGATGCTGTCGGCACCATAGTCGGCCTCGGGAGCATCCTTGCGGGCGGGGTCGGCCATGAGCCTTGGTCTCTCCAGTGGGCACGAGCGATCCTGTCAGGGGAGCGCCCATGCCTCGCGATTCGGGTCCGGCAGTGTAGCTGGAACGGGAAATATAGTCCTTCGCGCGCACATGCGCGAGGGCGCGTGGGTTCCTGATAGGCCCGAACCACCCGGAAAGAAAGGCCGGCGGCCACGGCGGCGGTCGCGACCGGCAGGAATGCCGCTTTCGGTCGGGCGAAGTTCGACAGACCGGTCCCCCATTCAGCATTGTTTAGTGACCCCATGGCAGGTTGCCCCTGCGTTATTTGAATTGGCGGTATCACGGTAGTGAAGTTTCGGGTTCAGCATCTCCAGTGGCTCGGCGGCATCGTGGCGGCGGTCGCCTGTCTGGCGCTCGGCGGCGTGTCGCTGCACGCTGATCTTGCTGACTACGCGCGCTACCAGCAGGGCAGTTTGCAGCTCGCGCGCTTCCATGCGGTCATGGCGGCGGCCAATGCTGTCTCGGCCGAGCGAGGTCCCGCCAACAGCGCAATGGGCGGCCTCGACGTGAACGCAGCGGCGCTGAGCGCTTCGCTACTGGCGAAGCGCCAGGATACCGATCGCCGCATCGCTGAAATGGAGCTGGCCGTCGGGCGGGATCCTGCGACCGCCAGCAGCTTGCAGCGGCACCTGCGCGAAATGCATGAACGGCTGGCGGATGGCAGGCGGATGGTCGATGAGATCGCCGAGCGTCCCGCGGCCGCGCGCGCGAGCCGCGACGTCACCCGCGCGATCGAGCAGATGTTCACCGCGGCCGACAGCGTGCTCTCCCTGCGCGACCGGTTGGGTCAGGAGATCATCCGCCTCAACCCGCAGGTGTCGACCGAGATCATCCTCAACATGACCGCCGGGACATTGCGCGAAGAGGCCGGCAGACTCGGATCCTACGTCGTCATGATGCTGGCGGCGGGTGACGGCGGCAGCGCGCAGTTCCTGCCCCGCTTCGACCAGACCCTGGTTCGCGTGGCCGAACTGCGCCGCATTCTGGCCGACTATGCCGACGCCTTCTTCCCCAATGGCCCGATCGAGGCGAAGGTCGCCGAGATGGACCGGCGCTATTTCGACATCTCGGTGCCTCACGCCCGCGTCGTCGCGGGAAGCATGGTCCTGCCGGGCAGCCCGACCGCCGACACCTTCACCCGCAACTACGTGCCCGGCATGCGGCCGGTCGAGGAACTGCGCGAACTGATCGCCGCCGCTTCGCAGGCGCGGATGGATGGCATGCGCGACCACGCTTTCCGGCTGGTCGTCCTGTCCGGCCTGCTGACCGGCATCGTGATCCTCGTCCTCGCCATGGTCGGCATGATCTTCCGCAACGGCCTGTTCAGGCCGCTGATCACCGTTCGCGAGCAGATCACGGCCATCGCCCGCGGCAATCTGGCGGAGCCCGGTCCGGTTGGCAGGGTAAGCGGCGAGATCGCCGACATGTTCCGCGAGCTTGATATCCTGCGGGACCAGCAACGCCAGCGTCATCGCCTCGAACAGGACCAGCGGCACATGGCCGAGCAGCTGCGCCGCCTGTCCGAAACCGATATGCTGACCGGGCTCCTCAATCGCAGGGCCCTGAACGATGCGGCGATGCAGGCCCTGTCTCCTGCGGACGGGCGAGCGCGCGCGATCGGCCTGATCCTGTTCGACATCGACCACTTCAAGACGGTCAACGACACATTCGGCCACGCGACCGGCGACGACGTGCTGCGCCTCATCGCCACCTGCCTCGCCCCCCTCGTCCCCGCCAGCGGCGCTTTCGCCCGCTACGGCGGCGAGGAATTCATCGTGCTGCTGCAGGACGCCAGCATCGCCGAGGCTTTCGCCCTCTCCGAAGCCCTGCGCCGCCGGCTCGAGGAAACGAGAATCGACCAGGCGCCCAATCTGACCGTCACCGGCAGCTTCGGCGTCGCGGTGCGTCCGGCGGGCTCCGCCACGCGCTGGGAGGAGCTGGTGGCTTCCGCCGACCGGCGCCTCTACCTGGCCAAGCAATCCGGTCGCAACCGCGTCTGCGCGACCGAGGCCGCGTCTCCCCCGCTCGCGCCCGGCGCCGATATGTCGGCCACCGGGCGGATCGCGGACAAGACGGTGCGGACCTACGCGGCCAGAAGCTTCTCGATCTCGTAGACCGGGTGCGAAGTCAGTTCCTTGGGGATTTCCGCCGAGACGCGGTCGGCGACCTCCTTGTGGAAGGCTTTCCGCAGGTTTCCCAGCACCTTGGGCGGCGCGATGACGACGAGTTTCTCGAACCGGCCGGCATGGGCGTGCTTGTAGAGGCGCTCCGCGACGGCGCTGGCGAAGCGCTCTTCGGCGATCTGATGCCAGTCCGTCTGCTCCATCGCCGAGCGATGCGTGCCGGCGCTGGCGAAGGAACGGCCGGGCCGGTCAGTGCCCTGTTCGCGGGTCGGCGGGTTGTCCTGCTCGAAAATGCGCTCGACCACCAGATTGAGCAGCTGTGCGTCGCCCTTGTTGCGCAGGAACAGGGCTTTCGCGCCGTCGCCGACGAAGACCAGCGTGTCGTGGGGAATGCGGATGTTGTCCATGGCGTCCTTCCTTGCATGTACCGGAAGCCAACCCGCCATCGCGCGCATCTGTTCCCGCGACAGGATGACCGGCGTGCCCGGCTGCCATAACGGCGCTATCTTTGTGCGCGACTCAGGCTTCCGCCCTGCGCTGGATCAAATCTGCGACCGGAGATCGACGATGACCGCCCTCACCCGCCGCACCATCCTCGCCGGCGCTGCCGCAGCCCTCGCGCCGGCCTTCGTCCGGCCCGCTGAAGCGCAGGCCTTCGCCGGCTTCGTCGCGAGCCTCTGGCCGGCGGCCTCGGCGGCCGGCGTCTCGCGGGCGACCTTCGACCGCGCCTTCGCCGGCATCCAGCCGAACCCGCGGGTGATCGAACTGTCGGTGCGTCAGCCGGAATTCCGCCGCACGCTCGGCGACTATGTCGACGTGCGCGCCTCCAACAAGCGCGTCACCAACGGCCGCGCCAATTTCGGCCAGCACGGTGCAACCTTCTCGGCGGTCCAGAGCCGCTTCGGCGTGCCGGGCGAGATCATCTGCTCGATCTGGGGCAACGAGACCTCCTACGGCACCTCGCGCGGCGAGCACTATGTGATCCAGTCCATGGCGACGCTGGCGGCGGCCGGCAGGCGCGCCGACTTCTTCCGCCGCGAGCTGATCGCCGCCCTGCGCATCCTGCAGGCCGGCGACACCACGCCGCAGAACATGCTGGGCTCCTGGGCCGGCGCCATGGGCCACGTCCAGTTCATGCCGACGAGCTTCCACGCCTTCGCGATCGATTTCACCGGCGATGGCCGCCGCGACATCTGGAACTCGATCCCGGACGCCATGGGCTCGGCCGCCAACTACCTGCGCCGCAACGGCTGGCAGCCCGGCATTCCCTGGGGCTTCGAGGTCCATGCGCCTGGCGTTCCCGGCAACCGCGCCCAGCGCCGCTCCATCGACGGCTGGGCGGCGGCGGGCGTGCGCAGGGCCGATCGCGGGGCGATGTCGGGCGGCGCCAATGCCGTGATCTGGAAGCCGGCCGGCGAAGGCGGGCCGCATCTGCTGCTGACGCAGAACTTCAACGTTATCAAGCGGTACAACAATGCCGATTCCTATGCGCTCGCGGTCGCTCATCTCGGCGACCGGATCAAGGGCGGCGGCCGCTTCACCAAGCCCTGGCCTCCCGGCGAAGGCGGCCTGACCCACGCCGACCGCGAGGAGATCCAGACGCGTCTCAATCGGCTGGGCTTCGACCTTGGCGATGTCGACGGCATCCTCGGCGACAAGTCGAAACAGGCCGTACGCACCATGCAGGGACGGTTCGGCATGTCGCCGACCGGCGAGGCGGATCGCGCCTTCCTCGAACGCCTGCGGCGCGGCTGAGGCGCGGGACCGCTGACCCAACAGAAGCCATGACGGCACAGTCCCGCAGCGGCCGCCAGACCGCAGGACCGCAGCCCCTGACCACAGGATCCCGTGTCGCATGAGCACCGGACTGATCGCCCTTCTTGACGACGTCGTCGCCATCGCCAAGGTCGCCGCCGCCTCCATCGACGATGTCGCGGGACAGGCGGCAAAAGCCGGCGCCAAGGCAGCCGGCGTGGTGATCGACGACGCCGCGGTCACGCCGCGCTATGTCACGGGCTTCTCCGCGGACCGGGAACTGCCCATCGTCGCCCGCATCGCGCGCGGGTCGCTGCGCAACAAGCTGTTGATCCTCCTGCCAGCGGCGCTGGCGCTCTCGGCGCTCGCCCCCGCCCTGATCCTGCCGCTGCTGATGATCGGCGGAGCATTCCTCTGCTACGAGGGCGCCGAGAAGGTCTACGAGGCCGCTGTTCCGCACCATGCCGAGGCGCACGAGGCATCGATCGGTTCCATCGCGCTCGATCCCGCTTCGCTGGAGGACCAGAAGGTGGCCGGCGCGATCAAGACCGACTTCATCCTGTCCGCCGAGATCATGGCCATCACGCTGGCGGCCGTGCCCACCGGCGGCTTCTGGACTCAGGCCGCAGTCCTGGCCGTGGTCGGCACCGCCATTACCCTTGCCGTCTATGGCGGCGTCGCGCTGATCGTGAAGGCCGACGACCTCGGCGTGGCGCTCGCGCGCAACGGGGCAGACACCGCGATCGGCGCGGCGTCGAGGGGTTTCGGGCGCGGCCTGGTCCGCGCCATGCCCGGCTTTCTCGGCCTGCTCGGCATCGTCGGCACCGCCGCCATGATCTGGGTCGGCGGCGGCATCATCGTTCACGGCCTTGCCGGCTACGGGCTCGCCGGGTTCGAGCACGCGATCCATGCCGCCGCGGAGAATGCGGGGCGCGCCCTGCCGCCGGTCGCGGGCATTGCGAGCTGGGTGGTGACGGCGGCGGCCTCGGGGCTGGTCGGCCTTGCCCTCGGCCTGCTGCTCATTCCTGTGGTCAGCTACGTGATCGCGCCGGTCTGGGCCTGGGCGAAATCCGCCCTGCCCGGCCGCGCCGCAAAGGCCTGACGGCAGACGTCACGCGCATCTCTTGAGCCGCCGTAACGCTTCATTCATCATGCTGCTGTTCCTTCATTCCCCGGGCGGGCCCCATCCTTTGGCGAGGCGCTTGGCATGGATCGGTGCGGACATTTCGGAACAATCGGCCTCGTGCTGGCCGGTCTCGTCGGCTTTAGCGCGCCTGCCGCCGCCCAGGACGGCTTTTCCGGCTGCATGCAGAGCCTGCGGGCGCAGGCGGGCCAGCGCGGCATCCTGCCCCAGGTGTTCGAGCAGGCGACGGCCGGGCTGACGCCCGACAACTCGATCCTGAACCTGCTGGATCGCCAGCCGGAATTCTCACGCCAGCCGTGGGACTATATCAACGGCGTCGTCGCGGCTAATCGCGTCGCCGAGGGCCGGCGCATGGTGCAGGCGCACCGCGCGGCCTTCGAGGCGGCCGAGCGCGCGACCGGCGTCGACCGTTTCGTGATCGCCGCCATCTGGGGCATCGAGACGAGCTTCGGTCGCGCCAAGGGCAATACGTCGGTGGTGCGCGCCACAGCGACGCTCGCCTGCTACGGCCGCCGGCAGGACTTCTTTCGCGGTGAGTTCCTGGCAGCGCTGCAGATCATCGCGCGCGGCCATGTCGCCCCGGCCCATTTCCGCGGCTCATGGGCCGGCGCCTTCGGCCACACTCAGTTCATGCCTTCGACCTTCCTGCGCGCGGCGCGCTCGGGCAATGGCGGCCCGCGCATCGACCTGATGGGTTCGATCCCCGACGCCATGATGTCGACCGGCAACCTCCTGCGCGAGGAAGGCTGGCAGCGCGGCCAAGGCTGGGGCTACGAGGTGACCGTGCCGGCGGGGCTCGACCTGACGCTGGCCCATCGCGACCGGCCGCAGACCATCGCCCAGTGGGAGGCGCGCGGCGTGCGCCGCATCGGCGACAGGGCTTTCCCGCGAAAGAGCGACCAGGCGTTCCTCTTCCTGCCTGCGGGCGCGCACGGACCGGCCTTCCTTATGCTGCCGAACTTCCGCGTCATCATGAAATACAACAACTCCGAGAACTACGCGATGGCGGTGGGCCACCTCGCCGACCGGCTGCGCGGCGGCGGCACCTTCGCCCGTGGCTGGCCGACGTCGGAGCGGGCGCTCTCCCGCGACGAGCGCATCGAGATCCAGCAGCGCCTGTCGCAGGTCGGGCTCTATACCGGCACGGTCGATGGCAAGCTCGGCGCCGGCACCCGCGAGGCTCTCCAGCGCTTTCAGGCACGCGCCGGGCTTGCGGCCGACGGTTTCCCGACCGCCGCGCTGCTCCAGCGATTGCGCCGGGGCGGCTGAGGCCGGTAGCGGGGCTTGCGCCGCTCCGCGGGGGCCGTGATAGCATGCGATGAGCGTTCCGGGGGGCTTTCGGAACCGGAGTTGCCGCCCGTGCCGATCGTCTGGCGCCTGTTCGCGATCATTCTTCTCGCCTGCGCTCCCGGCTGGCCGGCCGGCGAGGCGCGCGCGCAGAACCTCGACACGGATCGCTTTCCGCATCTCTTCGCCCCCCGCGACCAGCGGCCGCGCATCATCTCGATCCCACAGAGCACGCGACCGACCGCTCCGCGCGCGGCAGCAAGGCCGACCGAATCGACCCGCCCGCCGCGCGGCAACGACGCGACCCCGTCGGCGCCCGCCTCCTCCGAGCAGCCGACGACGCCGACGACCTTCGTGCTGGTGCTCGGCGACAATCTCGCGGAATGGCTCGCCTATGGGCTTGGCGAGGCTTTCGAGGACATTCCCGAGCTCGGCCTCACCGACAAGTCACGGCTGTCATCCGGCCTCGCCCGGCCCGAGTTCCACGACTGGATCAAGGCCATTCCCGAGGTGCTCGCGCAGCAGGCCAAGGTCGATTTCGTCGTGATGATGATCGGTTCCAACGACCGGCAGGCCATGCGGATCGACAACGCCAATGTCGAACCCGGCACCGACCGCTGGCGCGAGGTCTATGTCCAGCGCGTCGATGCCGCGATGCAGGCGATGAAGGCGCGCGGCGTGCCGGTCTACTGGGTCGGCGTGCCGCCGCTGCGCGGCCAGCGCGTCTCAGCCCACATGGCCCAGCTCAACGAGATCTACAAGGAACGCGCCCAGAAGAACGGCGTAACCTATATCGACGTCTGGAACGGCTTCGTTGACGAGCACGGCAACTATACGCAGTTCGGCCCGGACTTCGCGGGTCAGGTGCGGCGGCTGCGCACCAATGACGGCGTCCACTTCACGGCAGCGGGCGCGCGCAAGCTGGCGCTGTTCATGGAACAGGACCTGCGCCGCGATCTCCTCGGCCGCATCACGCCGGCAGAGCCCCAGCCGCCGGTCGCGGATCCCGGCGCCGCACCGCGCGCACCGGAGGCGACGCTCCCCGGCGGCGTGCCGCTACCCGTGCCGCCGCGCCCGCTCGCGGGGCCCGTCCTGCCGCTCGCCGGACAGCCGAATATTCCGCGCGTAGCGGGAACCGAACCGCCGCCCGCCGCGCCGCAACCCGCGCGGCTCGCAGGCGACAGCCCCGCGCGCTCGCTTCAGGGCACCGCCGCGTCAGTCCTCGTCCGGGGCGAGATGCCGCCCCCGGTGGTCGGCCGCGCCGACGATTTCCGCTGGCCGCGAGACGGCCGCGAGACCGGCACCCCGCCGGCGACTGCCTCTTCGGGCGGCAGCCGATAGGGCCGGGACGCCGCAGCCGAGCCGGCCGGCCACGCTCGCACCGCGTCATAAAATTGCGCGGATCGCCGTGCTTTCTTTCCGATTTGACCAAGGCATTCGAGCGCCCGGCAACTTTCATGACAAACTGGCATTGGAAGGCGCTCATTGCCGCTTGTATCGCTGTTTGAAATCTGTCAAATAACGGCAAGAGAAAGGTCAGCATCGCTGCCCTATCGCATGAGGCTCCGGCAACGGGGCCATGGGGAACGCCAAGGCCCCGAGTTCGCATGGCCGGCAGGTATCGGATGACCCCGATGCCCAAGCTGGCTCGAAGTGTCAGTGTCGAGGGCACGAACCGCGGCCATTGGGGGCCGCAGAACGAGGTGAACGATGAGCACGCAGCGGATTGGTGCGATGACGGGTGCGGGGGTCGAGGCGCGGACGAATCGCGCCACGAAAGCCAATCTGCCCGCTCGCGTCAAAAACCGCACGCGCGCTGTCGTCGACCCTGGCCTGCCCGATGCGCAGGGCCTCTACGACCCGCGCAACGAGAAGGATTCCTGCGGCGTCGGCTTCATTGCCGACATGAAGGGCCGCAAGTCTCACAAGATCGTTCAGGACGCGATCCAGATCCTGCTCAACCTTGAGCATCGCGGCGCGGTGGGCGCCGACCCGCGCGCCGGCGACGGCGCGGGTATGCTCGTGCAGATGCCGGACGCCTTCTTCCGCAAGGAAGCCGGCAAGCTCGGCTTCGACCTGCCGGAACCGGGCCACTACGCGGTCGGATTCATCTTCTTCCCGCGCGAGACGGAAGGGCAGACCATCGTCCGCGACATCATCGAGAAGGTGATATCAGACGAGGGGCAGACGCTTCTCGGCTGGCGCGAGGTGCCGACAGACAATTCCTCGCTCGGCTACAGCGTCAAGCCGACCGAGCCGCTGCACCGGCAGATCTTCATCGGTCGTGGCGCTGACGTGGCGTCAGAGGATGAATTCGAGCGCCGGCTGTTCGTCCTGCGCAAGGTCATCTCCAACCTCGTCTACGATCTGAACGACCCGCGCACCAAGGGCTACTACCCGGTGTCCCTGTCGTGCCGGACCATCGTCTACAAGGGCATGTTCCTCGCCGACCAGTTAGGCGCCTATTTCCCCGATCTGCACGATCCGGCCTTCGAGAGCGCCCTCGCCCTCGTCCACCAGCGCTTCTCGACCAACACGTTCCCGGCCTGGTCGCTCGCCCACCCCTACCGGATGGTGGCGCATAACGGCGAGATCAACACGCTGCGCGGCAACGTCAACTGGATGGCGGCGCGGCAGGCGAGCGTCGATTCCGAGCTCTACGCCAACGATATCTCCAAGCTCTGGCCGATCTCCTATGAAGGCCAGTCGGACACGGCCTGTTTCGACAACGCGCTCGAATTCCTCGTTCAGGGCGGTTATTCGCTCGCCCACGCGGTGATGATGCTGGTCCCGGAGGCCTGGGCCGGCAACAAGCTGATGGATGAGCAGCGCCGCGCCTTCTACGAGTATCACGCGGCGATCATGGAGCCGTGGGACGGTCCGGCGGCCATCGCCTTCACCGACGGCCGGCAGATCGGTGCGACACTCGACCGCAACGGCCTGAGGCCCGCGCGCTGGTTCGTCACCAAGGACGAGCGGATCATCATGGCGTCCGAAATGGGCGTGCTGCCCGTGCCGGAGGACCAGATCGTCCGCAAGTGGCGCCTCCAGCCCGGCAAGATGCTGCTGGTCGATCTCGAGGAGGGCCGGATCATCTCCGACGAGGAGATCAAGGCGCAGCTCTCGGCCTCCAACCCCTATCAGGAGTGGCTGGGTCGCTCGCAGCTGATCCTCGAGGACCTGCCGCCGGTCGAGCCGCGCGCCTCGCGGACGGACGTGCCGCTGCTCGACAAGCAGCAGACCTTCGGCTACACGCAGGAAGACACCAAGATCCTGCTCGCCCCCATGGCAATGACCGGCCAGGAGGCGGTCGGCTCCATGGGCACGGACACGCCGATCTCGGCGCTCTCGTCCAGGTCCAAGCTGCTCTACACCTATTTCAAGCAGAACTTCGCCCAGGTGACGAACCCGCCGATCGATCCGATCCGCGAGGAGCTCGTCATGAGCCTCGTCTCGTTCATCGGACCCAGGCCGAACCTGTTCGACCTCGACGGCGCGTCCCGCAGGAAGCGCCTGGAAGTCCGCCAGCCGATCCTCACCAACGAGGATCTGGAGAAGATCCGCTGCATCGGCCACAGCGAGGATTCCTTCGACACGAAGACCCTCGACATCACCTATCCCGCGACCAAGGGCGCGGCCGGCATGGCCGAGGCACTCCAGCTCCTCTGCGACCGCGCCGAGGCCGCCGTCCATGGCCGCTACAACATCATCATCCTGTCCGATCGCATGGTCGGCCCGGACCGCATCCCGATCCCCTCGCTGCTCGCGACCGCCGCGGTGCACCACCACCTGATCCGCAAGGGCCTCAGGACCGCCGCCGGCCTCGTCGTCGAGACGGGCGAGGCGCGTGAGGTGCACCACTTCTGCTGCCTCGCCGGCTACGGCGCGGAGGCGATCAACCCCTATCTCGCCTTCGAGACCATGGAGGAGATCCACGAAAAGGGCGAATTGCCGCCCGAAGTGGATGCCGATGAGGTGGTGAAGCGCTTCATCAAGTCGATCGGCAAGGGCATCATGAAGGTGATGTCCAAGATGGGCATCTCCACCTACCAGTCCTATTGCGGCGCGCAGATTTTCGACGCGGTCGGGCTTGCCGACGATTTCGTGGCGAAGTTCTTCACCGGCACCGCCACCCGCATCGGCGGCGTCGGCCTCGCCGAAATCGCCGAGGAGACAGTGCAGCGCCACACGGCGGCCTTCTCCGACGACCCGACGCTGAAGACGACGCTGGAGGTCGGCGGCGAATATGCCTACCGCATCCGCGGCGAGGACCATGTCTGGTCGCCCGACACGGTGGCGGCGCTCCAGCACGCCGCGCGCGGCAACAGCCAGGATCGCTACCGCGAGTTCTCGCGCCTGATCAACGAGCAGGCGACGAAGCTGCAGACCATCC
Organism: Phreatobacter sp.; assembly: GCF_016793595.1. Taxonomy (GTDB): domain Bacteria; phylum Pseudomonadota; class Alphaproteobacteria; order Rhizobiales; family Phreatobacteraceae; genus Phreatobacter. The sequence continues at coordinate 84,272 of NZ_JAEULY010000002.1, read as the reverse complement.
GTGGCCTGTTCCGCATCAAGACCGCCGAGGAGGTCGGGCGCTCGCCCGTGCCGATCGCGGAGGTCGAGAGCGCCGCGGATATCGTCAGGCGCTTCGCCACCGGCGCCATGTCGTTCGGCTCGATCTCCCGCGAGGCCCACACGACGCTGGCGCTGGCGATGAACTCCATCGGCGGCAAGTCCAATACCGGCGAGGGCGGCGAGGAGCCGGAGCGGTTCAAGCCGCTGCCCGACGGCCGCTCCATGCGCTCGGCGATCAAGCAGGTGGCCTCCGGCCGCTTCGGCGTCACGACGGAGTATCTGATCAACTCCGACATGATCCAGATCAAGATGGCGCAGGGCGCCAAGCCGGGCGAGGGCGGCCAGCTGCCCGGCCACAAGGTCGATGCGGTCATCGCCAAGGTGCGCCATTCGACGCCCGGCGTCGGCCTCATCTCGCCGCCGCCGCACCACGACATCTATTCGATCGAGGATCTGGCGCAGCTCATCTACGACCTGAAGAACGTCAACCCGCGCGCCGACATCTCGGTGAAGCTGGTGTCGGAAGTCGGTGTCGGCACGGTCGCGGCGGGCGTCGCCAAGGCGCGCGCAGACCATGTGACGATCTCGGGCTTCGAGGGCGGCACGGGCGCCTCCCCGCTCACCTCGATCAAGCATACGGGTTCGCCGTGGGAGATCGGTCTTGCCGAGACCCATCAGACCCTCGTGCTGAACCGCCTGCGCTCGCGCATCGCGGTGCAGGTCGACGGCGGCCTGCGCACCGGCCGCGACGTCGTCATCGGCGCGCTGCTCGGCGCCGACGAGTTCGGCTTCGCGACCGCGCCGCTGATCGCGGCCGGCTGCATCATGATGCGCAAGTGCCACCTCAACACCTGCCCTGTCGGCGTCGCGACGCAGGACCCCGTGCTCAGGAAGCGCTTCAAGGGCCAGCCCGAGCACGTCGTGAACTACTTCTTCTTCGTCGCCGAGGAAGTGCGCGAACTCATGGCCTCCATGGGCTATCGGTCGATGCCCGAAATGGTCGGCCAGATGCAGATGCTCGACCGCCGCGAGGCGATCGATCACTGGAAGGCCAAGGGCCTCGACTTCTCCAAGCTCTTCCACAAGCCGGAAGTGCCCTCGGATGTCGGCATCTTCCATTCGGAGACGCAGAACCACCACCTCGAGGAGGTGCTGGACCGCAAGCTGATCGCCGAGGCGAAGCCCGCCATCGACGAGGGCAAGCCAGTCGTCATCGAGACGCGCATCCAGAGCCTCAACCGCTCGGCCGGCGCCATGCTGTCCGGTGCGATTGCCGAGAAGCACGGCAACAAGGGCCTGACCGACGATGCCGTTCACGTGAAGCTGAAGGGCACGGCCGGACAGAGCTTCGGCGCCTGGCTGGCGCGCGGCGTGACGATGGAACTGGAGGGCGAGGCCAACGACTATGTCGGCAAGGGTCTCTCCGGCGGCAGGATCATCGTCTATCCGGCAGCGGAGGCCACGGAACTCGACGTCGATAACTCGATCATCGTCGGCAACACAGTGCTCTACGGCGCCATCGAGGGCGAATGCTACTTCCGCGGCGTCGCGGGCGAGCGTTTCGCGGTCCGCAATTCGGGCGCCGTCGCGGTGGTCGAGGGCACGGGCGACCATGGCTGTGAATATATGACCGGTGGTGTCGTCGTCGTCCTCGGCCAGACCGGGCGCAACTTCGCGGCCGGCATGTCGGGCGGCATCGCCTACGTGCTCGACGAGGCCGGCGACTTTGCCCGTCGCTGCAACATGTCGATGGTCGAACTGGAGCCGGTGCCGGAGGAAGACGACCTCCTGTCGCGCGTCTATCACCAGACCGGCGGCCTCGACAGCCACGGCCGCGTCGACGTGATGAGCGACATGAGCCGTTTCGACGGCGAGCGTCTGCACCAGCTGATCGCCAACCATGCCCGCTACACGGGCTCCAAGCGCGCCCAGGACATTCTCGACCGCTGGTCGGAAATGCTGCCCAAATTCCGAAAGGTGATGCCGGTCGAATACCGTCGCGCGCTTCAGGAAATGGAACAGGCGCAGCGCCCGCTCGCCCTGGCAGGAGAATAAGAAAATGGGGAAGGTCACGGGCTTTCTTGAGGTCGACCGGCAGGACCGTCGCTATGCGCCGGCCGGCGACCGCATCCGCCACTATCGCGAGTTCGTCATTCCGCTGAGCGAGGAAGGCACGCGCGATCAGGCCTCGCGCTGCATGAATTGCGGCATTCCGTTCTGCCACAACGGCTGCCCGGTCAATAACCAGATCCCGGACTGGAACGACCTCGTCTATAACGGCGCCTGGCAGGAAGCGTCGATCAACCTGCACTCGACCAATAATTTCCCGGAGTTCACCGGCCGCGTTTGCCCCGCTCCCTGCGAGGCCTCCTGCACGCTGAACATTGAGGACATCCCGGTCACCATCAAGACGATCGAATGCGCCATCGTCGACCGCGCCTGGAACGAAGGCTGGGTCAAGCCGGAGCCGTCCAAGACGCGCTCGGGCAAGAAGGTAGCCGTCGTCGGCGCGGGCCCGGCCGGCATGGCCGCCGCCCAGCAGCTCGCCCGCGCGGGCCATGACGTCCACGTCTACGAGAAGTTCGCCAAGGCCGGCGGCCTGCTTCGCTACGGCATCCCCGACTTCAAGATGGAGAAGCGCCTGATCGACCGGCGCATCGCCCAGATGGAGGCCGAGGGCGTCACCTTCCACTACAACGAGCATATCGGCGTCACCCGCCCCGCGCGGGAGCTGGTGGACAGCCACGACGCCGTGCTGCTCACCGGCGGCTCGGAACAGGGCCGCGATCTGCCGATCCCCGGCCGCGAACTCGACGGCATCCATTTCGCGATGGACTTCCTGCCGCAGCAGAACCGCCGCGTCTCCGGCGAGCCGATTGGCACCAACGAGCCGATCCTCGCCTCCGGCAAGCACGTCATCGTCATCGGCGGCGGCGACACCGGCTCGGACTGCATCGGCACGTCGGTTCGCCAGGGCGCGATCTCGGTGACGCAGCTCGAGATCATGCCGAGGCCGCCGGAAAAGGAGAACAAGGCGCTCTCCTGGCCGCTCTGGCCGCTCAAGCTGCGGACCTCGTCCTCCCACGAGGAAGGCGCCGAGCGCGACTTCGCCGTCATGAGCGCCGAGTTCGCCGGCGAGAACGGCAAGGTCAAGGCCCTGCGCTGCGTGCGGGTGGACGGCAAGATGCAGCCGATTCCTGGCACCGAGTTCGAGCTGAAGGCCGATCTCGTCCTGCTGGCTATGGGCTTCGTCAACCCCGTCTACGAAGGCATGATCGAGAGCCTCAAGCTCAACCTCGACCCGCGCAAGAACGTGCTCGCCAATACCGGCGACTACCGGACCTCGATCGACAAGGTCTATGCCGCCGGCGACATGCGCCGCGGCCAGAGCCTCGTCGTCTGGGCGATCCGCGAGGGCCGGCAGGCCGCGCATTCCATCGACAAGGACCTCGTTGGCACGACCACCCTGCCGCGGTGAGGGATGACATCGGCCCTGCCTCCGCGATAGCTAGGAGGTAGGGAGATTTCCGATGTTCTTCGCCAGCGACAACGGCCTCGGCGCCTCCGACAAGGTGATGCAGGCGATATCAGCCGCCAATGGCGGCGCGCGGCTCGGCTATGGCCGCGATGACGCCACCCGAATTGTCGAGAAGCAGCTGTCCGACCTCTTTGAGCGCGAGGTCGGCGTCTACATGGTCATCACCGGCACGGCCGCGAACGGCCTTGCCCTGTCGACGCTCACTCCGCCCTGGGGCATCGTGCTCTGCCATGACGAGAGCCACGTCATGGAAGACGAGTGCTGCGGCCCGGAATTCTTCACCGGCGGCGCCAAGCTGGTCGGCATCCGCGGCCCCGGCGCCAAGATCACGGCGAAGGCACTTGAAGCCTCGATAGCCTCGCTCGGCCGGCGCGTGCCGCACAATGCGCCCGTCCATGCTCTGTCTCTGACCCAGTCCACCGAACTCGGCCTGGTCTATTCGGTCGAGGAGGTGAAGGCGCTATCCGCCATCGCCAAGGCCCATGGCGCCGGCGTCCACATGGACGGCGCGCGCTTCGCCAATGCCGTTGCCTCGCTCGGCTGCTCGCCGGCCGAGATCACCTGGAAGGCGGGCGTCGACGTGCTCTCCTTCGGCACGACCAAGGGCGGCGGGCTCGCCTGCGAGGCGATCATCTACTTCGACCCCGCGAGGGGCGAGGACATGGTGCGCCGTCGCATGCGCGGCGGGCATCTCCTCTCCAAGCACCGCTTCCTCAGCGCCCAGATGGAAGCGTTCCTCGGCGACAGCCACTGGCTCGACCTCGCCCGCCATGCGAATGCCGCCGCCAGTCGCCTTGCCGCCGGCCTTGCCGCCATTCCCGGCATCCGTCTGCCGTTCCAGCCGCAGGCCAACGGCCTGTTCCCGATCATGCGGCAAGAAATCGTCGCGGCCCTGCAGGCGGCTGGCGCGGTGTTCTATCCCTGGTCCGACCGGGGCCTTGCCGAAGCCGACCGCGCCAGGCCCGGCGAGACCATGATGCGCCTCGTGACGAGCTTTGCGACATCGACCGAGGATATCGATCGTTTCCTCGATGTCGCGGCGAAGGCGGCCCGTCCGCTCGCCGCGGAGTGAACCACAAGCCGGCCGCCTGTTACCGGATTGCCCACACCGCCTCGAAATCGCCGTTCTCCTTTCCGAAAACCTGACGCGGGGCGGTGATTGGGGAAGAAGGACACGGATTTCGTGCGCCAGAGACTGCTTTGGGCGACCTGTATCGCCGCCATTGCCGCCGGAACCGGGTCGGCCCTCGCCATGCCGCTGGGGGCCGCCAGGCCCGTTGCCGGCGCGACGCCTGTCCAGTTCTGGGGTGATTGGGGTCCGCGCTATGAGCGGCCCTATTCGGAGCCCTATTACGGCCGCCGCTACATCACACCCGACGACGATGACGAGGATGTGGGCCCGATAGCGCCGGCGCGCGCTGTCGCCATCACCCGCTCCATGGGCTATCGCGCCATTTCGCGGCCGCGCCTCGCGGGGCGCGCCTGGGTGGTCGACGCCCTCGGGCCGCAGGGCCAGCGGACCCAGGTCAGGATCAACGCCTATACCGGCGCGCCGCTCGCCATCCGCGAGCTGGAGCCCGGCGGCCAGCGATTCCCGACGCCGCCGGTCTGGCGTGACGAGCGCCCGAGCTTTGGCCGCGACGGCGGGCAGGATTTCCGTGAAGGCCGGCTCGACAACGATCCGATGCGGCCGGACACGCGCCCCGACCAGCGGCCGGAGCGCCCGGCCCGCGCCGCCCCCAACATCACGGCGCGCATCGTGCCCGTGCCGACGCCGCGTCCGGACATCGACGGCGGCCTTCAGCCCCAGCCGCAGGTCGTGCCGCCCGTGGCGAGCCCACCACCAGCGGAAGCACCGCCGCCGCAGCCGCCGGCTGCGAACCTTCCGCCGCGCAACGTGACGCCCGTCGCGCCGACGTCGCCACTTAGCGTCGAGCCGAGCGTGCCGTTCACGCCTCCGACCGTTCCCGCGCCGCAGGCAGCGCCCGCGCCGGCCGAACCTCCGACCGCAGCTCTGCCTCAGACGCCCCCCGACGCCGGTCCACGCGAGGAACAGCCCTCCGTGGTCGCGCCGCCGGCAGAGGCCACAACCCCGGTCCAGCCGGCCGAGCCGCCGGCAGCTGCCCTCCCGACGCAGCCGGCCCCGGTCGCGCCACCCGCAACGACGCCCGCGCCCGTGATCGATGCCCCGCCCGTCCAGGCAGCGCCCGCGGCACCGCCCGCGCCGGCCGCCGATGCGGCGGCCCGTCCGGCGTCGAGCCGGGAATCGGAGGGCGTGATGATCGACGGCCGCTTCCTCGGTCCCAATGGCGAGGCCCTGCCGAGCGGACCTGGGCAGACCCCGCCCGGCGTCCGGCAGGTCATCCCGCCGCCGTCCGGGAACTGACGCCGAAAGCACCGCCCCGCCACGAGACATAACGAAACGCCCCGGTGATGCCTCACCGGGGCGTTCGTGCATCTCAGGAGGGCCGTTGGAGGGCGGCCCGATCCGTCAGGGCGATGCGGCTCAGGCGGCCTTGCGGCTGACCTCGGCTTCGATCACACGCTGGCCGCTGCCCGACTGAATCGCGATCTGCCGGGGCTTCATCGCCTCCGGAATCTCGCGGACGAGATCAACGTGCAGCAGGCCGTGCTCCAGCGCCGCGCCCTTCACGAAGACGTAGTCGGCGAGCTGAAAGCGGCGCTCGAAGGCACGCGCGGCGATGCCCTGATGAAGGTAATCGGATTTGGTCTCGCTCTCGGCAGCGGCTTTGCCGCCGCGAATGGTGAGCGCCTGCTCCTTCACCTCGATCGACAGGTCATTTTCGGTGAAGCCGGCTACCGCGACGGAGATGCGGTAGGCGTTCTCGCCGGTCTTCTCGATGTTGTAGGGCGGATAGCCCGCCGCCGGGCCGTCATGGCCGGAGGCCTGGTCGAGCAGCGAGAACAGGCGGTCGAAACCGACGGTCGAACGGTAGAGGGGCGCAAGATCGAACGTACGCATGGATGTCCTCCTTCAAGCGACATCAAAGAGCGGGGGCCCGCCTGATGGCCGGGCCGGTTTGGCTCGTGCAGCCCTTGGCGGGCCTGCACGGAGAAACAGTTGGGAAGCCGGTCTTGGCTTCGCAAGAGGCCGATGCCGCGGGTTTTCGCAGATGAAGACTCGGTGAACGGGGATTTCCGGCAGGGTTCAGCCGCACCACGTCAATGTGTGTTCAACGATCGGGAAAGTGCTGCGGCCAGGCTGCAGCCCCTTCACGCCTCCCCTCGCTTCAGGGACCACACGCCATGCGCCCCCTCGCGCGCCGCATCTCCTCGGTTTCCTCCCTCGCCCTGATGCTTGTCGCGGCGACGACGACTTTCGCGCTCGCACTCGTCATGCTCGCCTGCGCAGGCAATTTCGCCCGCGCCGACGAGGCCGCCCGTCTGATCCCGCAGCAGGAGATACCCGGGCGCCTCGCAGTTCGCGGTTATGTCGTGAGCGAGCCGGTCGTGCGTCGCGGCACCGCCTATCTCACCCACGGCACCGACAAATGGGGTCAGCGGCACCGTCTCGTGATGGACGGGCGCAATGGCGACATTATCGGCCTGAGGGTGGTCGGCGACCCGCGCGGCGCGCACTCGGACCGCCCGACCGGCCGTCGGTAGGAGCAGGCCGGGAATCATGGCGGCGCGTGACGGTTGAGGCTCCGGCGATGCCGTGGCAGGCTGATCGCCCGCACAGGGAGGTTTCGATGCGCCCTCTGGTTCCCATGCGCCCTCTCGTGAATCTCGCGGTCATCGCTCTTCTGGCGGTCCCGCTCCGTCTGGCCGCGGCCGAGCAATCGTTCCCGGCACGCGTCGAAGAAGCCGCCTCCGCTTTTGCGGGACAGCCCGGCGTGCTCGCGGGGACGACAGATGACCAGCGCAAGCGCCTCGTCGTCTTCCTCACCGGCAACATCGTCTTCACGCTCGCGCACGAATTCGGTCATGTGGTGATCAGCGAGTTCGGATTGCCGGTGCTCGGCCGGGAGGAAGACGCCGCCGACAATTTCGCAACCCTCACGCTCGTCCAGATTGGCGGCTCCTTCGCCCATCAGGTGATGGTCGATGCCGCGCGCGGGCTGCTGATGCTCGGCAGAGACGACGCGCGCGCGGGCGCGAACGACCCGGTCAAGTTCTACGACGAACACGGCCTTGGCCCCCAGCGTGCCGGCCAGATCATCTGCCTGCTCTACGGCTCCGACCCTCCGGCCTTCGAGGTGCTGGCCCGCCGCGCCTACCTGCCCGACGAGCGGCGCGACTCCTGTGCCGCCGATTTCCAGCAGATGAGCGAAACCTGGCGGCAGCTGCTCGCGCCCAATCTCGGTCGCGCCGGCCAGTCGCTCTGGCAGCGCCTGTTCCGCCGGGGTCGGGAGGCGAGCCCCGCCGGCATCATGCCCGTGACCTATGGCGAGGCCCCGGAGAATCTCAAACCCATCCGCAGCTTCCTCGTCCGTCTCGGCCTGCTCGAGACGGTACGTGACTATGCCGTGCAGAATTTCGCCTTCCGCCCCGGAATCCGCCTCGAAGCGGCGAGCTGCGGCGAGCCCAACGCCTGGTGGGATCCCGAGGAGCGCAAGCTGACGCTTTGCTACGAACTCGTGGTCGCCATGCTTCCCGCGGCGATCGAAACGATCAACAACCCGCAGGACGCCGCGCCGCCGCGATAGCCAGACGCCCGCGATGACCACGCCCCCGCGCCGTGGTAGCCGGATGGCAGCGCCTTTTCCGGCGCGGCAACGATTCGCGAGCGCGCCCGGCCGATGGACCTCGTCGCCCTGCCCAACCGCCCGATTCCGGAAGGCGTCCGCGCCGGCACGCTGACCACGCCGGACAAGGTCGCCATCCGCTATGCCCGCTGGGAAGCGACCGGCGCGCCGCGCCGCGGCACGGTGGTCATCTGCCAGGGCCGCAGTGAGTTCATCGAGAAATATTTCGAGGTGATCGATGAATTGCGCGCCCGCGGCTTCGGTGTACTGGCCTTCGACTGGCGCGGTCAGGGCGGCTCGGGCCGGCTGCTGTCCGAGATTCGCAAGGGCCACGTCCGGCGTTTCTCCGACTACCAGACCGACCTCGAAACGGTCATGACGACCGTCGGGCTGCCGGATTGCCGTCCGCCCTTCTACGCGCTCGGCCACAGCATGGGCGGCTCCATCCTGATCGAGACCGCCAAGGCCGGCCGCATCTGGTTCGACCGCATGGTTCTTTCCGCGCCCATGGTGGCGCTGGCGCAGGTTGGCCGCCCCGGCCCCCTGCGGGCCTTCCTGACCTTGCTTTCCGCTCTCGGCCTGTCGTCCATGACCATTCCGGGCGGTTCGCTGCAACCGACCTCGCAGAAGCCTTTCGACGGCAATCCCGTCAGTTCTGACCCTGTCCGCTATGCACTGGCGGGGTCCTATGCCGACATCGACCCCCGGCTCGGGCTCGGCGCACCCACCGTCGGCTGGGTGCGCAACGCTCTCGGCGTGGCGAGTCGCTTCGCCCATCCGCTCTATGCGCGGGGCATCCGGCAGCCCATTCTGCTCATTGCGGCGGCGCGCGATCCCCTGGTCCACACGCCGGCCATCGAGGCCTTCGGCCGCCGCCTCAAGGCCGGCCATACCGTGGTGATCCCCGGCTCGCGCCACGAGGCGATGATGGAGCGCGACGAGTTGCGCACGCAGTTCTGGGCGGCCTTCGACGCCTTCGTGCCCGGCGAGCAGGCTTTTCTCTAGAGCCTTCAGCCGTTCAGGAGCCTGAGCGCCTCGGCATGAATGCGCCTGTCGCCCGCCGCGACGATGCGGCCGCCGCCGGCCGCCGGCCCGCCATCCCAGGTCGTCACGATGCCACCCGCGCCCTCGATGATCGGCACGAGGGCGAGGATATCGTAGGGCTTCAGGCCAGCCTCGACCACGAGATCGACATGGCCAGCCGCCAGCATGCAGTAGGCGTAGCAGTCCGCGCCGTAGCGATAGGTGCGGCAGGCGGCTTCCACGGCCTGGTAGCGGCCGATGGTCTCCGCATCGAACAGTTTCGGCGAGGTGGTCATGATCGTGGCGGCCGACAGGCTCTCGCAGGCGCGCGTGCGCAGAGCGCGCTCGCCGGCGGGCCCCTCGTAGCGCGCCGCCGCCCCGTCGCCCCAGAACTTCTCGCGGATGAACGGCTGGTGCATCATGCCGAAGACCGGACGGCCGTGACGCGCCAGCCCGATCAGCGTGCCCCAGAGCGGAATGCCGGCGATGAAGGCGCGGGTGCCGTCGATGGGATCGAGCACCCAGACGTGCTCCGCATCGGCATTCTCGGTGCCATGTTCCTCGCCAATGATGCCGTGAGCCGGAAAGGTCTGCCGGATCATCCGGCGCATGGCGGCCTCGCCGGCCCGGTCGCCCTCGGTGACGGGATCGAAGGCGCCCTTGCCAGCCTTGTTCTCGACGCCGATCGACGAACGGAAGAACGGCAGGATGGCTTCGCCCGAAATGCGGGCGAGATCGCGGACGAAGCTCTCGAAATCGACGGCGCTCACAGCGGATACTCCCAGCGGCTGGCCAAGCTATAGGCCAGCGGGCGTCGCCCGGGCAACGCTGAGCCACCATAAGCCACTCGCCGGCCCGAAACGCGGTCCGGCCATGCGGCGAATGACCGCCTCGCCTGCCCTCGGCCGGCTTGCCGCATGGGCGCGGCGCGGGCAGGGTCGCGGCCGGAGGAAATCCCGTGACTGCAAGCATCCGCGGCCGAACGGCCCGGGCGGGGGTAGTGGTGCTCGTCGCCGTGCTCGCGACCGCCACCGCCATCAGCCAGTTCTACCGCAACTCGGTCGGCGTCATCGCGACGACGCTTGCCGGCGAACTGCAACTCACCGCCGGCCAGCTCGGCGTCGTCTCCTCGTCCTTCTTCCTGATCTTCGCGCTCTGCCAGATCCCCGTCGGCATCGTCATCGACCGCTGGGGCCCGCGCGCCGCGCTTCTCGGCTCGTCCGCCTTCGTGGTCGCCGGCTCCTGGGTCTTCGCCATGGCCAGCGGCGAGGCCGGGTTGATCGCGGGACGCATGCTGCTCGGCATCGGCTGCTCGACCTTCTTCATGGCCCCGCTGGTCATCTATGCCCGGGCCTTCCCGCCCAAGACCTTCGCGACCCTCGCTGGCATTCAGCTGTCGATCTCCAGCTTCGGCACGCTCGGCGCCACCGCCCCGCTCGCCTGGGCGACGGCGACCGCGGGCTGGCGTACCGCCTTCCTCTCGGCCGGCCTATTCGCGGCTATCTTCGCCGCCGCGGTCATGGTCGTCGTGCGTGGGCCGGCGGCGGGCCCCGCGCCGGGTCAACCGCGCGAGAGCTTCGCCGAAGCTCTGCGCGGCGTCGGCGCGGCCGTCAGGACGGCCGGATTCTGGCCGCTGTTCATGATGTCCTTCTCCACCTATTCCACCTTCGGCCTCATCATCGGCCTCTGGGGCGGTCCCTATCTCGCCCATGTCCACGGCGCCGATCTCGGCGCGCAGGGTCGCGCCCTCTTCGTCATGGCGGCCGCCCAGATCGCGGGGACGCTGGTCTGGGGCATGGCGGATCGGCTGGTCGGCGCCTACAAGCCCGTGGCTGTCGCGGGCGCCGGCGCGACCGTCGCCCTCATGGCGGTGCTCATCCTGTTCGGCCATGCCGGACCGCCCGGCCGTGTCGAGATCATCTACGGGTTGCTCGGCTTCTTCTGCGCCTTCGCGCCGATCCTCGTGGCGCACGGCAAGTCGCTGTTCCCTCCGGAGATCACCGGACGCGGCCTGTCGCTGATCAATATGGGGACCATGACCGGCAGCTTCGCGACGCAATGGCTGACCGGGCTCGTCGTGAAGGCCATTGCCGGCCCGGCGACGGTCTATCCGCTGACCGCCTTCCAGGCGGCCTTCGGCATGCAGGCCGCGCTGCTGGGCATCGCCACACTCTGGTACTGCACCGCGCCCGATCCGCGGCGGTCGCTTCGCTGAGACGGCTGAATCCCAGGCGGCGCGGGGAGCGAAAAAAATGGGTCAGCCTTCTTGCCTTTTCGGGGGAGCGTAGGCATATTGTTGCAGCGCGGTATCGCCTTGCGATGCCTCGCAGCCCTCCTTGGGCGTTTCCTCCCTAGACTTGGGCCGCTCATGAAAATGAGCGGCCTCTTTCTTTTCCGAGGAACAATTCCGCACAACAATTCAATGGCTTATGCCATAGCCCCGCGAGGCTCCCGGACGCCTGCGCAAATCGTATAAAATCGATCGGCACCTCGAATCGTATTGTGCAACGCACCCTGATCAACTGGCCAGTCCACGTCGGAGCCAGACCGTCGAACAGCTCAGGCCGAGCGCGGATTTCGCCAGCCATGCGGAATCGCAGGAGCTGTTCCCGCTATTCTGCGGCCACCCGCCAGTCGCCGGAACGATCGAGTGGCAGGCGTGCCAGCGCCTCCGCCAGAACCATCAGGTCGGCTTGCAGCCGCGGGAAATGAGCCGTGCGCCGATAGCTGCGCTCGTCCATGTAGATGGCGCGGTTGATCTCGATCTGAACGGCCTGCATGCCGGTCTGGGGCTGGCCGTAGTGCTCGGTGATGAAGCCGCCGGCATAGGGCTTGTTGCGGACGACGTGATAGCCCCTCGCCTTCAGCACGCCCTCGATCAGATCGGTCACGGCCGGCGCGCAACTCGTCCCGTAGCGATCGCCGATGACCATGTCGGCGCGCGGCCGGTCCTCACGGATGGGCGCCATCGACGGCATGGAGTGACAGTCCACGAGCAGCGCCTCGCCGAAGGCCCGGTGGGTGGCGGCGATCAGCCGCCTGAGCGCCCGGTGATAGGGCTTGTAGAGCACCTCGATGCGCGTCAGCGCCTCGTCGATGGCGATGCGCCGCGCGTAGATCTCCTGCGCCTCGCCGACCACGCGCGGGATGGTGCCGAGGCCGCCGGCCACCCGCATCGAGCGGGTATTGGCGAAGGTTGGCAGCCGCCCGTCGAACATTCGCGGGTCGAGCTCGTAGGGCTCGCGGTTCACGTCCACGAGGGATCGCGGGAAATGGGCGCGCATCAGCGGCATGCCGCGCTCCACCACGCCCTCGAACAGCGCATCGACGTCCGTGTCCTCGGAGCGGCGCAGCGTCGGCAGGTCGAGCCGCACCTGATGGAGGAACTGCGGCGGATAGACCCGACCCGAATGCGGCGAATTGAACACCACGGGCGCCAGAGGCTCGGCCGGCTCCAGCGCCTCGAAGGCGGGGTCGAAATCGCGGATCTGGGCTTCGCTCATCAGCTGTCCGGCAAGGTGTGCGACCGGGACAGTCTAACCGCCCGCCAGCCGCTGTGAAGCCATCCCTTCCGCAGTGCTGGGGTCGCGGCCGCAGGCGGACGCGCGCAATGTCCGCCGAACCAGGTACCCGCGTCTTTCCACCGCCATCTTCACCGGCCATTTACCATCTTCGGGCTTCATGGGCACAAGCGGGAACGGGTTCTGTAAACCGCCCCCTCCCCGACGATGGACAGGCGAAGGACGGCATTCAGCATGGGCAAGATTCTGCTGGCCGAGGATGACAACGACATGCGCCGCTTCCTCGTGAAGGCGCTGCAGAATGCCGGCTACGACGTCGCCCATTTCGACAACGGCCTGTCGGCCTATCACCGGCTGCGCGAGGAGCCGTTCGAACTGCTGCTCACCGACATCGTCATGCCGGAGATGGACGGGATCGAACTGGCCCGCCGCGCGACCGAACTCGACCCCGACATCAAGGTCATGTTCATCACCGGTTTCGCCGCGGTCGCGCTCCAGCCCGACTCGCAGGCACCCAAGGACGCCAAGATCCTGTCCAAACCCTTCCATCTGCGCGACCTCGTCAACGAGGTCGACAAGATGTTGCAGGAAGCTGCCTGACGGCCATTTCATCCCCTTGCACGGCAGGGCGTTCCCCACTATACGGAGCGCCTCGCATTCGCGGCCCCGGCCGCAAAGGGCGCGTAGCTCAGCGGGAGAGCACCTCGTTGACATCGAGGGGGTCACTGGTTCAATCCCAGTCGTGCCCACCATTCAAACCCCGGCGAAACCCATGGTTTCGCCGGGGTTTTGTTTTCCGCGTCGCCAATTGCTCCGTTCCGGCTGCCAGGCCGCCTCGCCCGGAACCAGCCCGGCGCTCCGAGGTCCCGCATGGTTGGCGCGAGCGAGTCCGGGCAGCGGCTTGCAAGCCGATTTCCCCGAACTGACTTCGGCAAGCTCGGGCCATTGCGGGCGGAGAGCCCGGGCGCTCGCCGCGCGGGAAATCTCGTCGCGCCGGAATGCCATCGGCGTTGCAGCCCGCACTTTTCCACAGCGCCGCGGCACGGGGCTTCGTCCAGACCGCTCGGGAGGCACTCCAGGACACCTTGCGCTCTTTAATTTAACACGTTAATGATATCCACAACGGGGGACTTCTGGAGAGGCCGCGATGCCGCATGTCGTGGTTGAATATTCGGCCAATCTCGACAGCGTGGTCGACTGGCCGGCGCTGTGCGAGGCGGTTCGCGTCGCGGCCGCCGAAACCGGCGTGTTTCCGCTCGGCGGCATTCGCGTGCGCGCCCATCGCTGCGACCATGTCGCCATCGGCGACGGAAACCCCGCCCACGGCTTCGTCGATGCGACCCTGAAAATGGGGCGCGGCCGCGACGTCGAAACCCGGCGGCGCGCGGGTGGTCATGTCTTCGAGGCGCTGTCCCGGGCGCTCGACCCGGCTTTCGCGGCGGCGCCGGTCGCGCTCTCGCTGCAGATCGTCGAGATCGACGAGCCGAACTGGAAGCGCAACACCGTTCACGACGCATTAAAGAGGAGTGCCTGACATGGCCGATGCACAGGGTTCCGCTCCCGCCAGCCGGTTCGTGCACAACAAGCTGCGCGCCGAGGCGCTGCTGGCGAAGCTGAAGGCGGATGGGATCGGCCACCACGTCGCCGGCAAGCGCGTGGCGTCCGTCTCGGGCCGCACCTTCGAGACGACCTCGCCCATCGACAGGTCGGTGCTGGCCGAAGTCGCGCGCGGCGATGCCGCCGACATCGATGCGGCGGCCACGGCGGCCCACAAGGCGTTCAAGTCCTGGAAGGCGATGGACCCTGACAAGCGCCGCGCGATCCTCCACAAGGTCGCCGACGTGATCGAGGCACACCAGGAGGACATCGCCCTGCTGGAATGCGTCGACACCGGCCAGGCGCATCGCTTCATGGCCAAGGCCGCCGTCCGGGGCGCGGAGAATTTCCGCTTTTTCGCCGACCGCGCCACCGAGGCGCGCGACGGACTGAACCTGCCGACCAGGGACCACTGGAACGTGACGACCCGGGTGCCGATCGGCCCGGTCGGCGTCATCACGCCCTGGAACACGCCCTTCATGCTGTCGACCTGGAAGATCGCGCCCGCGCTCGCCGCCGGCTGCACCGTCGTTCACAAGCCGGCCGAATGGTCGCCGGTCACTGCCGACCTGCTGCCGCGCCTGCTGCTGGAGGCCGGCGTGCCGGAAGGCGTCCTCAACACGGTCCATGGCTTCGGCGAGGATTCCGGCAAGGCGCTGACCGAACACCGCGCCATCAAGGCCATCGGCTTCGTCGGCGAGAGCGCGACGGGTTCGGCGATCATGGCGCAGGGCGCGCCGACCCTGAAGCGCGTCCACTTCGAGCTCGGCGGCAAGAATCCGGTCATCGTCTTCGACGACGCCGACCTCGACCGCGCGCTCGATGCCGTGATCTTCATGATCTACTCGCTGAACGGCGAGCGCTGCACCTCGTCGAGCCGCCTCCTCGTGCAGGAGAGCATCGCGGCGGAGTTTTCGGCGCGCGTCGCGGAGCGGGTGAAGAAGCTCAAGGTGGGCCATCCGCTTGACCCCGCGACCGAGATCGGACCGCTGATCCACCAGCGGCACTACGACAAGGTCTGCTCCTATTTCGACATCGCCCGTCAGGACGGCGCGACGGTCGCCGCAGGCGGCCGTCCCTTCGACGGACCCGGCGGCGGCTTCTATGTCGAGCCGACGCTGGTGACCGGCGCAACCAACGCCATGCGCGTCGCGCAGGAGGAAGTCTTCGGCCCCTATCTGACGGTCATCCCGTTCAGGGACGAAGCGGAAGCCGTCGCCATCGCCAACGACGTCAACTACGGTCTCACCGGCTATGTCTGGACCGCCGACATGGGGCGCGCGCTGCGCGTCGCCGACGAACTCGACGCCGGCATGATCTGGCTGAATTCGGAGAATGTCCGCCACCTGCCGACGCCCTTCGGCGGCATGAAGGCCTCGGGCATCGGCCGCGACGGCGGCGACTATTCCTTCGATTTCTACATGGAAACCAAGAACATCTGCCTCGCCAAGGGCAGCCATGCGGTGCCGAAGCTCGGCGCCTGACAGCCAATCCCCCGACGAACAGCGAAGAACAGTTCCGAGGAAACAGCCATGCCCGTTCCGACCCACATTTTCGATCCGCCGTTCAACATCGTGCGGGCGAGCCACGTCGTGCTCGATGCCACCGATCTTGCCGCCAGCCGCACCTTCTACGAGGAGATCGTCGGCCTGCGCGTCACCGACGCCGATGAGACCGCGGTCTACCTGCGCGGCGTCGAGGAGCGCCAGCACCATTCGCTGGTGCTGCGCAAGGCGCCGGCCGCCTCCTGCCGGCGCATCGGCCTGCGCGTCGGCCACGAAGCCGACCTCGACAAGGCTGCCGCATTCTTCGAGGCACAAGGCCTGCCTCACGCCTTCGTCGAGGCGCCGTTCCAGGGCCGCACGCTGCAGGCAGCCGACCCGTTCGGCATGCCGCTCGAATTCGTCGCCGGCATGGAGAAGCGCCCGTCCAGCCTCCAGACCTATGCCCACTACCAGGGCGTCCGCGCCCAGAGGCTGGATCATTTCAACGTCTTCGCGCCGGAAGTGCAGAAGAGCCTCGATTTCTATGCCGCGCTCGGCTTCCGCCTCACCGAATATGCCGAGGAAGACGGACCGGACGGGCGCATCGCCGCCGGCTGGATGCACCGCAAGGGCAATGTCCACGACCTCGCCTTCACCAATGGCGCCGGCCCGCGCCTGCATCACTTCTGCTACTGGACGCCCACGGCCCTCGACATCATCCACCTCTGCGACGTGATGGCGACCTCCGGCTACCTGCCCAACATGGAACGCGGCCCCGGCCGGCACGGCATCTCGAACGCCTTCTTCCTCTACATCCGCGATCCCGACGGCCACCGTCTCGAACTCTACACCTCGGACTACCAGACCATGGATCCCGATCACGAGCCGCTGCGCTGGTCGCTGCGCGATCCGCGCCGGCAGACCCTGTGGGGCGCGCCCGCGCCGAGATCCTGGTTCGAGGAAGGTTCGGCCTTCGCGGGCCTGCCGACGCGCGACCCGGCCTTCGTCGCCAATGTGATCGTCGCGAGTTGAGAGCACCGCGCATGACCCACCGCCTCGCGACTTTTTCGATCAACGGCGAGGAGCGTTTCGGCCTCGTCACCGATGCCGGTATCGTGGACCTCTCCGCGCGCGCGGGCGATGTCTGGTCCCTGAAGGCGGCGGTGGCCGATGGCGCGCTCCAGCGCCTCGTCGAGAAGGGTCAGCGTCACGCGCCCGACCATGCGCTGGACGCCGTGACTTTCCTGCCGCCGGTTTCGGAACCGGAGAAGATCATCTGCGTCGGCGTGAACTACCCGGACCGCAACGCCGAGTACAAGGACGGGCAGGATGCCCCGCCCTACCCCAGCCTCTTCCCGCGCTTTGCCCGTTCGTTCACCGGCCACCGCCAACCTCTGGTGCGCCCGAAGGCCTCCAACAAGCTCGACTACGAAGGCGAGGTGACGCTCGTCATCGGCAAGGCCGGCCGGCACATTGCCGAGAAGGACGCGCTGGACCATGTCGCGGCCGTCACGTTGTGCAACGAGGGTACGATCCGCGACTGGGTGCGCCACGCCAAATTCAACGTCACCCAGGGTAAGAATTTCGACCGCTCCGGCGCGATGGGGCCATGGCTGGTGCCCTTTACGGACGAGGTCCAGATCGCCGATATCCGCCTGACGACGACGGTCAACGGCGAGACGCGGCAGGACGACCGCACGAGCCGGATGATCTTCTCGTTCCGCTATCTCATCGCCTACATCTCGACCTTCACCACGCTCGTGCCGGGCGACATCATCGTCACCGGCACGCCGACCGGCGCCGGCGCGCGCTTCGAGCCGCCGAAATTCCTGAAGCCCGGCGACGTGATCGAGGTTTCGGTGGAAGGCATCGGCACACTCACCAACACCGTCATCGACGAGGCCTGACCCATGCTCTCCGCGAAGGACATCAAGGCGGCGGCCGCAGCTCTCGACACCGCCGAGAAGACGCGCGTCCAGATCCGCCAGCTGACCCAGCAGCATCCCGGCATCACGGTCGAGGACGCCTACAAGATCCAGCGCGCCTGGATCGACAGCAAGCTGAAGGCCGGCCGACAGATCATCGGCCACAAGATCGGCCTGACCTCCAAGGCCATGCAGCAGGCGCTGAACATCGACACGCCGGATTCCGGCTACCTGCTCGACGACATGCTGTTCGCCGATGGCGGCGAGATCCCGACCGACCGCTTCATCGGCACGCGCATCGAGGTCGAGCTCGCCTTCGTCATGAAGACGCGGCTGGAAGGGCCGAACTGCACGCTGTTCGACGTGATGAACGCGACCGACTACGTCGTGCCGGCGCTGGAAATCCTCGACACGCGGATCGAGCGCGTCGATCCGAAGACAAAGGCGACGCGCAAGATCGCGGACACCATCGCCGACAATGCGGCCAATGCCGGCATCGTCGTTGGCGGCCGCCCGTTCAAGCCGGATGCCGCCGATCTGCGCTGGGTCTCGGCGATCCTCACCAAGAACGCCGCCGTCGAGGAGACCGGCGTCGCAGCCGGCGTGCTCAACCATCCGGCCAACGGCATGGCCTGGCTGGTGCGCAGCCTCCACCGCAACGGCCTCGCGCTGGAGCCCGGACAGGTGGTGCTATCGGGGTCGTTCGTGCGGCCGGTCGAGGCGCGCAAGGGCGACACGTTCCAGGCCGATTTCGGGCCGTTCGGAACGGTCGGCTGCCACTTCGCCTGAGCCGGACGCGGCGGATCACTCCGCCGCGACATCTCCTGTTCCGGCCTTGCGCCCGGCCATATGGCGGGCGGCGATGTAGCCGAAGGTCAGCGCCGGACCGAGTGTGATGCCGCCGCCCGGATAGTTGCCGCCCATGATGCTCGCCATGTCATTGCCGGCGGCATAGAGGCCGGGAATCGGCTTGCCCGCGGCATCGAGCACGCGCGCCTCGCCGTCCGACTTCAGCCCGGCAAAGGTGCCGAGATCGCCGACCACCACCTCGACGGCATAGAAGGGGCCGGTCGCAATCGGCGCGAGGCAGGGATTGGGCTGGAATTCGGGGTCGCCGTTGAAGCGGTTATAGGCCGTGGAGCCCTTGCCGAAGGTCTTGTCCTCGCCGGTCGCGACATCGCGGTTCCAGACCGCGACAGTCTCCGCCAGCGCCTTCGCGTCAATGCCGGCATTCCGCGCGAGCTCGTCGAGCGTCTTGCCGGTCTTGAGATAGCCCGAGCGGATCTGCGGGCCGACCGGCACCGGATAGGGCTTCACGAAGCCCAGCCCAAAGCGCCTGAGGAACGGCCGGTCGACGATCAGGAAGGCGCGCGCCGGCTTCTCCGGCTCTCCGGCCGCGAACAGGGCCTGACAGAAGTCATGATAGGAATTGGCCTCGTTGACGAAGCGGCGGCCGCTCGGCAGCACGGCGATGAGCCCCGGTTTCGCCCGGTCGATGAAGTGCGGAAAGACGCCGAAAGTGCCGTCGCGGCGCGGCACGCGCGACACCGGCACCCAGGCGGCGGCATTCGGATAGCCGGTCTCGACCGCTGCGCCCGCCTCCTCGCCGAGTCGGAGCCCATCGCCGGTATTGGCCGCGGGCGCGGGCGAGTGATGGCCGCTATTGTCCCGGTCATGCGGGAACATGGCGCGGCGACGCGCCATGTCCTGCGGAAAGCCACCGGCCGCCAGAACCACGCCGCATGCCGTGTTCACGGCCACGTCGCCGCCCTTTGCGCCAACCACCGCCCCGGTCACCACGCCGTCCCGCGTCGTCAGCCGCACAGCGGGGGCATCCGTCCAGACCTCGACGCCGAGGTCGAGCGCCGCGCGGAACAGGCGGGCCGCGAGGGCATTGCCATTGGTCAGCAGCATACCGCGGCCGTTGAAGGCGAGATCCTTGGCGTGGGAGGCAAGGCGCTTCGCCACATAGGTGGCCGATTCCAGCGAGCGGGTGGCGTTGAAGAAGTGCTTCAGTTCCGGCCCGGAGCCGATCATCAGGCCGACGAAGGTCAGTTCGGGCAAAGGCGGCCGCAGGCGCTTCAGCTCCGGACCGAGTTCCTCGCCGCGGAAATTCATCGCCTTGATCGAGCGTCCACCGTCGCGGCCGCCCGGCGCGGTCGGGTGATAGTCGGAGAAAGCGGAGGCCGGCTCGAACTTCACCGCCGTCCTCGTGTCGAAGAAGTCGATCGCTTCGGGACCGGCCTGCAGGAATGCCTCGACCGTCTCGGCGTTGAAATGGTTGCCGGCCTCGCCGCGCAGATAGGTGCGCACCGCATCGACGGTGTCTTCGATGCCGTCGCGCCGGGATACCGGGTTGTTCGGCACCCAGAGGAAGCCGCCGGACAAGGCGGTCGTGCCGCCGACATAAGGGGCCTTCTCCGCGACGATCACCTTCAGGCCGCGCGCGGCGGAAGCAACAGCCGCGGCAAGACCGCCCGCGCCCGAACCCACCACCAGCACGTCGCAGTCGACGGTTTTTGCGAGGGCAGTGGAAGCGGTCATGGCAGTCTCGATCGGTGATGAAAAACGGATGGTTGTATCGGCCGTCAGGCGGCGTCGTGCGCCACGCCGAGATAGGCGGCGCGGACCTTCGGATCGTTCAGGAGCTCGGCGCCCGTCCCGGTCAGCGTGATGCGGCCCGTCTCCAGCACATAGGCACGGTGGGCCGCCTTCAGCGCCATGGTCGCCATCTGCTCGACGAGCAGGATGGTGATCTGCCGCTCGCGCAGGCTGCGGATGATCTGGAAGATGTCGCGCACGATCAGCGGGGCGAGACCCAGCGAAGGCTCGTCGAGAAGCAGGAGTCGCGGCGAGGCCATCAGCGCCCGCGCCATGGCGAGCATCTGCTGCTCTCCGCCGGAAAGCGTCACGGCCGGCTGGTCGCGCCGCTCCCTGAGGCGCGGAAACAGACCGAACTGCTCGTCGATCGCGGCGGCGAGCGCCTTGTCGGAAAGCCCGCGTGCATAGGCGCCGAGCACGAGATTGTCGTGCACCGTCTGGTCGGGAAAGACCTGTCGGCCCTCCGGGCTCATGGCGATGCCACGCGCCACGCGCTGATGCGGCGGAAGCCTGGAAATGTCCTGTCCATCGAACAGGATCGAGCCTTCGCTCGGCGTCAGCAGTCCGGAGACACCCTTCAGGAGGGTGCTTTTGCCTGCTCCGTTGCCGCCGATGATGGCGACCACCTCGCCCGGCTCGACGCTGATCGAGGCGCGGTCGACGGCACGGATCGGGCCGTAGTCGAGGCTGACATCCCTCAGTTCAAGCAACGGCATGGTCCATCGCCTCTTCGTCGGTGCCGAGATAGGCGGCCATCACGCGCGGATCGGCCTGCACCTGCGCGGGCGACCCTTCCGCGATCTTCTCGCCGTAGTCGAGCACGATCACGTGGTCGGAAATGGCCATGACGAGATCCATGTGGTGCTCCACCAGCAGGATCGTCACGCCCCGGTCGCGGATGCGCTTCAGGAGCTCGCCGAGTTCGGCGGTTTCACGCGGGTTGAGGCCGGCAGCGGGCTCGTCGAGCAACAGCAGCCAGGGTTCGGTGGCAAGCGCGCGCGCAAGCTCCACGCGCCGCTGGAGGCCGTAGGCAAGACTGCCGGCGGGCGCGTCGGCATGAGCGTCGAGCCCGAGGAAAGCCAGCACCGCGCGGCCATGGGCGAGCGCCTTCGCCTCCTCCCGTCTCGCCTTGGGCAGGGCCAGCAGCGAGGAGAAGAAGCCGTTGCCCATGCGCCGATGCTGGCCCAGCAGCACATTGTCGAGCACGGACAGATCCTTGAACAGGCGCAGGTTCTGGAAGGTCCGCCCAAGGCCGCGCTCGCAAATGTCGTCGACGCCGCGGCCGATCATGGTCTCGCCGCGAAACGAGATCGCGCCGGCGTCCGGCGGAACGATACCCGACAGCATGTTGATCATCGTGGTCTTGCCGGCGCCGTTCGGCCCGATCAGCGCATGGATATGCCCGGTCTTCAGCGTGAACGACACGTCGCGGGCCGGCTTGACGCCGCCATAGGCCTTGCTGACGCCGGTGACGGTGAGAAGCGCGCTGTCCGGGGCGAGCGCGTCCCCACCCCGCCTCACGGTGAAGGGCGTCAGCCCCGACGGCGCCTGCGCCACGGGCGCGGCCGCCCCCTTCACCGTGAACCTGTTCCTCAGGTCGGACAGGACGCCCGCGAGGCCGCGCGGCATGACGTAGAGGGCGAAGAGCAGCAGCGCGCCATTGACGAAATGCTCGATCCAGCTCCAGCGCGCCAGCAGCGCCCCGAGGCAGACCAGCACGACGGAGCCGAGCAACGGGCCATAGAGCGAGCCCGCCCCGCCGAACAGCACCACCAGCATGATGAAGATCGACAGGTGAAAGGTGATGAAGTCGGAGTTGAAATACTGGTTCTGCTGGGCGATCAGCGCGCCGGCGAGACCGCAGGTTACCGCCGCCACGACGAACGCGAGCACCTTGTACCCATAGACCTGCACGCCCACGCTGCCGGCGGCGATCTCGTCGGCCTGCAGCGACAGGAAGGCGCGGCCGAAGCGGCCGGTCAGAAGGTTGCGCATGAGCAAATGCGTGACGACGCCGAGCGCGATCACGAACCACACCCAGTGCGTCATGGTGAAGGGCTGCGAGAAGCCGTAGAGCGGCTGGATTGCATAGATGCCCATGGCGCCGCCGAAGATGTCGGTGAACTCGCTGACCACCTTCTCGACCACCACGCCGAAGGCGAGCGTCACCATGGCGAGGCTCGGCCCCTTCACCTTCAGCGACGGCAGCGCGATGAGGATGCCGCAGAAGCCCGCGATCGCCATCGCCGCGACCAGCGACAGCCACGGATCGACACCGTAGCGGGTCGTGAGGATCGCGGCGGCGTAGGCGCCGGCCGCGACAAGGCCTGCCTGGCCCAGCGACTTCTGGCCGGCATAGCCGAGCAGCACGTTCATGCCCGCGGCGCACAGATAGTACACGCCCATGTTGAACAGGACGCGCAGGTAGAATTCGTTGGAGATGCCGGCCACGACGGCAGCGACGACCAATCCCGCCGCGAGGGTGAGGAGCACGTGTTTCATCGCCTCACACCTTGTCCACGGTGCGCGCGCCGAACAGGCCGTCCGGCCGCACGGCGAGCACGAGGATGATCAGCACGAAGACCGAGATCTCCCGCCATTCCGAATGCCAGAGGCCGACGAAGGACTCGATCACGCCGAGCATGAAGCCGCCGAAAATGCAGCCGCGCGGATTGTTCAGGCCACCGATGATCGCGCCCGCGAAAGCCTTCAGCGAGAAGCCGAGGCCCATGAACAGCGAGGCGGTGGAGATCGGCGCGACCATGACGCCGGCAAAGCCCGCGAGTACGCCGGACATGACGAAGGCGCCGACCATGACCAGCGTGACGTTGATGCCCATCAGGCTCGCGACCTGCGGGGAAAAGGCAACTGCCCGCATGGCCTTGCCGAGGAGCGAGCGGCGCATGATCTGGTCAAAGACCAGCATGATGACGATGGCCGAGACAAGGACGACCAGTTCCTGAGAGCGCACGCCCGCTCCGAAGATTCGGATGACGCCCTCGCCGAGCGGCGCCGGGACGTTGACCACGGCAGGTCCCCACACGACGAGACCGAGGCTCTGCAGGATGATGCCGAACCCGATCGTGCTCATCACCCAGGACATGCCGGGTTTGCCGGCGAACGGTCGCACGGCCAGCAGGAAGATGAAGATGCCGACGACGCCGACCACGACGCCTGCCGTCGCCACGGCGATCGGGAATTTCAGCCCAGCCGAAGCATCGGCCGGCACGGCGTTGAAGTCGAACGTGCCCGAGAGCAGCAGCAGCACCGACAGGCCGACGAAAGCTCCGAAGGAGACGAACTCGCCCTGCGAGAAATTCAGCGTCTTGGTGGTCGTGAAGGTGATGCTGAACGACAGCGCGATCAGGGCATAGATGCCGCCGACGGACAGCCCGCTGAGCAGCGCCTGCAGATAGGTCGCCGACACGTTGGTAACTCCGGGATCGTCACGGGAGAATCGCGCCCGGGCGTGGCCGGGCGCGATGGGGCTCACATGCGGAAGTCTTCCTGGCGGAGCGAGCGCACGACGTCGTCCCCGTAATTGACCAGGCGGCCGTCCTTCCAGTGCGTCCAGCGGAAGTCGGAGGCGAGCAGGCCCTCGCGCTCGGTGCGCGAGAACGGGCGCTCATAGGTCTTCATGATGCCGTCATGGCGGGCCTGCAGGCTCTCCAGCGCCTCGCGCACCTTCGGGCCGTCGACCGTGCCGGCCTGCCGCACGGCCGCGGCGTAGAGCATCATGCCGTCATAGGCATGGGCGGCGAACGGGAAGGACGAGGTGGAGGCGAGGCGCGACGATACCCGGTCGAAAAGCTGCTGCTGGCGCGCCGAACGCTCGTCCGTCACCGTGCGCAGGAAGATGGCGCGCTCGGCGAGCTGCGGGCCCGCCGCATCATAGAAGCTCTTGTTGTCCGCGGCCCACGAGGTCAGCAGCCGCGGGAAGTAGTTGATCTTCTCCATGCTGCGCAGCAGGTGGCCGAGCGGGGCGCCCTGCGCCCAGACGACGAGGGTGTCGACGCCGGCCGCCTTCAGCTTGTTGAGCTGCGAGGTCATGTCGGTATCGTTGACGGCGAAACGCTCGGTCGCCGCCGGCTGGATGCCGTGCATCGCGGCGATCTCCTGCATGTCGCGCAGGCCGCCCTGGCCGTAGCCGGTGGTCTCGAACATGAAGCCGACCACCTTGCTGGCGGGGTTGCGCTTCACATAGGCCATCAGCGCCGCCACCTGCGGGCGGTCGACCATCGAGACGCGGAACATGTAATTGTCGGCGCCGGCCGCCATCGGCTTGGTGATGTCGGTCGCCGAGCCGGAGAAGCCGATCACCGGGATGCGCTTCTGGTTCGGGATATGACGCCAGGCGAGCGCGTTGCCGGAATTGGTCGGCCCGATGATCATCGAGACGCGCTCGTTGTCGATCAGGTCGCTCATGTTCTGGATCGAGCGCGGCGGCTGCGACAGATCATCACGCACGACCAGCGACAGGCGCCGGCCGAGCAGGCCGCCGGCCGCGTTGAGATCGTCGATCGCGGCCTGCAGGCCGAGCACGCCGGCCTGACCGCTCTGCGCTGAGGGCGAGGCCGAGATGTCGCCGTTGAACCCGATCTTGATCTCCTGCGCGAAGGCCGTGCCGGCCGTCAGCGTCAGGACGGCGGCCGCAGCGGCCATCTTGAACATGTTTCGCTTGTGCATCGTCTTCTCCTCCCGGCCGGCATTCCGCCGGTCCATGACGCATCGCGCGTCGTTCTGAAGTGGTCGGCTTATGTGCCGATCCCTGGTGCGACATTCGGCGCGCGCATGCGCCCAATGCAATCCGGAGAGTCGAAACCGCCCCGGAAATCGCCAATCCTGCCGAAAGCTGGGGATTGCCGCCTGCGTTTTGTGGAACGCTACGGTCGGCGGCAGGTCAGCGCAAGGGGGTTGGAAAAAAAATTTAACAGGTTATTGAATTTGGCGTCACGCCTCGTCGAGACGGCCTTTTCCCAGGCGGACGCTGCGGCATCCAGCCCGGAAGAAGCCATTACCGGGGCCTGCACAGGCAAGGGAAATGACCATGATCAGCCGGATCGGCATCCTGAAGCGCAAGAGCTCCATGACCACCGCGGAGTTTCGCCACCACTGGCGAGAAATCCACGGCCCGCTGGCTGCCCGACTGCCGCGCCTCAGGGAATATTACCACCACTATGTGACCGACGCCTCGCAACTCGGCATCGATCATGCCCGCGGCGCCTGGGAGGTCGACGGCTTCTCCGAAATCGTCTTCGACAGCATCGAGGACATGAACGCCGCGCTGGCCTCGCAGCAGTTCCAGCCGACCATCGGCGATGTGAAAACCTATACCGACGACATCCGTCTGGTGGTTTGCGAAAAGCACGTCGTGGCGCCCTTCGACGCGGCGGCCGGGCCGGCCGTCAAGCGCATGTCGATCCTGACCCGTCGGCCCGATATCGACGAAGCCCGGTTCCGCGATGAATGGCGTGGCAAGCACGCCGCCGACGTGCCGCACCTGCCCGGACTGCGCGGCTACAGCCAGAATGTCGTACTGGATCGCTATGCCGCGATGGCGCGGAAGGCGAGCTACGAGGACGTGCCGGTCGATGGCGTCGTCGAACTGTGGTTTCCGGATGCCGAGGCGATCAAAACCGCGTTCGCCTCGCCTCAGGCCAATATCACGCAAACGCACGCGCTGTCGTTCATCGACAAGATCACGACCTTCCTGGTCGAGACGCACCGTATCGCTTGAGCGACCGGCGGGCGCTGCCCGCCGGATCGCGTCGCCCTGCCCATCAGCCGCGCGGCGATACCGGAACGACGACGCGCTCGTCGATCGAATAGCCGGCCATGGCGCCGAGGAATTCATGAGCGTCGGCAACGATCGCGGTCCATTGCTGCGATGCCAGCGCGGATGCCATCGCATCGGCGTTCTCGAACCAGATTTCCGCGAAACCATCGACCCGGCGCGCCGGGTCGGCGGGAGCTCCGGCAGCAGGCAGCACCTTGTTCTGCGTGTAACCGCAGACGCCGGGCAGGTTGCGGACCATCTCGGCATGCTGGCCGTGCCAGCGGCGGCCGAACTCCTCGTCGGACATGCCGTCCTTGCGGGTCAGGATGGTAATGCGCTTGATCATGGCGACGTTTCCTCATTGCATGGCGCGCAGGCACCGGCCGCGCTGTCGGCGGCCTTCTGCGATTGACACGCGCGCCGCAGTAATTAACATGATAATCAATGCCCCGGAAGAGGGCCCCGCGACCGCTGGCAGCCGATGCAATGCTGCCCTTCGCCGCCGAGGAACCGCCATGACCGCCGAGACGCCGCTCCTGTTCCAGCCCATCACGTTGCGCGACCTGACGCTGAAGAACCGCGTCGTGATCTCGCCGATGTGCCAGCACAACGCCGATTTCGGCATCCCCGGAGACTGGCACGTGGTTCATCTCGGCCGTTTCGCCATCGGCGGTGCGGGGCTGATCTTCGTCGAAAGCACGGCCGTCGATCCGCGCGCGCGCATCGGCGTGAAGGATGTCGGCCTGTGGGACGACGCGCGGATCGCCCCGTTCCGGCGCATCACCGATTTCGTCCACTCGGTCGGCGGCCGTATCGGCGTGCAGCTGGCCCATGCCGGTCGCAAGGCGGGTTCGGAAGCGCTCTGGGAGGGCGGCCGGGCGCTATCGATGGAGGCGCTCGCAGCCACCGGCGAGCCGTGGCGGCGCGTCGGGCCAAGCCCGCTGGCGCCAAGCGCGGAATGGTCCGTGCCTGAGGAAATGACCATCGAGGATATCGCGGCGACGGAGCGGATGTTCGTCGACGCCACGCTGCGCGCCGACGCTGCCGGGTTCGATGCGCTGGAACTGCATTTCGGCCACGGCTACCTCGTCGCCAGCTTCCTCTCCCCCGTCTCCAACAAGCGCACGGATGCCTATGGCGGGTCGCGCGACAACCGCATGCGCATGTGCATCCACTATGCCGCCGCCGTTCGCCGCGCCTGGCCGGCGGAAAAGCCGTTATTCGTGCGCATCTCGGCCGTGGACGGCTCTGCCGACGGTTGGAATCTCGACGATTCCGTGGTGCTCGCCGAGCGCCTGAAGGCGGTTGGCGTCGACGTCATCGACTGCTCCTCCGGCGGCCTTGCGGAGGAGACGCGCAACACCAACGTGCCGCGCGGCCTCGGCTTCCAGGTGCCTTTCTCTGAGCGCATCCGGCGAGAGGCCGGCATCCGCACGCAGGCCGTCGGCGTCATCCTCGACGGGCCCCAGGCGGAGGCAATTCTCGAGGAGGGCCGGGCCGATCTCATCGCCATCGGCCGGGAAGCACTGCTCGACCCCAACTGGGCGACGCACGCAGCGCAGGCGCTCGGCTGCGACCCCAATTTCCAGACCATCAACTTCCGCCACGGCCACTGGCTCGCCAAGCGCGAAAGCCTGATGCGCCAGATTCGCGAAGGCCGTCTCTGACGCGCCGCCAGACTTGCACAGGGATCACGCCATGCAGTTCCGCACTCTCGGCCGTTCCGGCCTCAGCGTCTCGGCCATCGGCCTCGGCTGCAACAATTTCGGTCTCCGGCTCGACCGGGAGGAATCGCGCGCCGTCATCCACGCCGCGCTCGACGCCGGCATCACCCTGTTCGATACGGCCGACGTCTATGGCAACCAGGGCGGCTCCGAGACGCTGATGGGCGAGATTTTCGGCGAACGGCGCAAGGACATCGTGCTCGCCACCAAATTCGGCATGCCCATGGGCGCGGGCGACCGGATGAAGGGCGCGAGCCGCGACTATATCGTCCGCGCCGCCGAGGCGAGCCTGAAGCGGCTGAAGACCGACTGGATCGACCTCTACCAGTTGCACAAGGCCGATCCCGCGACGCCCACCGACGAGACGCTGCGCGCGCTCGAAGACCTCCAGCGCAGCGGCAAGGTGCGCTATATCGGCTCGTCAAACATGACGCCCGCAGAGACGGTCGAGGCTCACTGGTCCGCGCGGACGCTCGGCATCGAGGGCTTCGTGTCGATCCAGGCCGAATATTCGCTGATGACCCGCGGCATCGAGGCGGAGCACCAGCGCTATCTCGAACGCTACGGTGTCGGCCTGTTGCCCTTCTTCCCGCTGGCCAATGGCTTCCTGAGCGGAAAATACAAGCGCGGCATGGACCTGCCGGCCGGCTCGCGGCTCGCAACCCCCAACGCACCGTGGCTGGAGCGGGAATCGAAGCGCCTGCTCAGCGATGACTATTTCGACCGGGTGGAGGCGCTGGAGATCTTTGCCAGGGAGCGCGGCCGCACGATCCTCGAACTCGCCTTCGGCTGGCTGCTGTCGCGCGGTTTCGTGTCCAGCGTCATCGCCGGCGCGTCACGGCCGGAGCAGGTGACGGCCAACGTTGCCGCTGCCGGCTGGAAGCTGACGGCGGAGGACCTCGCGGCGATCGACGCGATCCGCTGATCCGGCCAGTCAGACGAAGACGTGCTGCTCCGCGAACAGGCGGGGCGGCCCGCCGGCGATGAAGTGCCGGGTGTCCTGAGCGATCTCGTCGCGCCCGCGCGCCGAGTCGAAGAAGCCCTCGACCATGTCCTTCGTCGTCGGGAAGTGCAGCTCGGCGACGCCGCCGATGCCCGGCGAGCCCTCGGTCAGAATTTCCTCGACGTACCACTGCGTGTAGCGCGACACGCCGACATGGACCTTGATCGCCAGCGGCGCATGCAGGGTCCATGAACGCTCCCATGCCGAGCGCGGCAGGTCGCCGTGGAAATGGATGCCGCGCATGTAGGTCATGCCGTTTGACGGCCGACCGGGCGTGATGCGTCCCTTGTCGACCATCACCCGCTCGCTGACCCGATAGACGTGCCGCAGATCCGTCCGGGCCGCCATCTCGCCGGCCCAGCACGCGGCGACGGCCTCGTCCGGGCCCTCCAGCGTCAGAGCCGCGTCATAGCCCGGCCACGGCTGGGTATTGCTGCCGTTCAGCCGCATCGACGCCGGCAGGTCGAGGCCCTCCGGTCCGTCGGGCGATGCCGCGCAGACCGTCACGACGGCGCGCGTCAGGCCGGTGGCGGGATCAGCAAGACGCGACCCGAAATCCGATACGATCCAGCGGCGGAAATCAGCGCGGGCTGCTTCGCCCGGCGCGCGCAGGAAAGCGAGTACGGTCATCGGCGGCCCTCCGGAAGCTGCGGCAGACGGACACGTCGCGATCCACCCGGCCCGCATCCAAAAGCGTAACATGATAATTTAATGCCGCCACCAGCTCACTGGGACGCAGGCACGCACCAGCCGCTTGGCCAGATATATTTTAACTTGTTAATCTATCCGAGAAACGGATGGGCTTGCATCATGATCAAGCGGATCACCATCTTCGCGCGCCGGGACGGCCTGGACCGGCGCGCCTTCTCGGCGCACTGGAGCGGCCCGCATCGGGCTATCGCCGCAGGCATGCCGAACATCCTCGGCTATCGGCAAAACCATGCTCTCGACGCCTGGACGATCGCGGGCGAGGGACTTGTCATCGACGGCATGGCCGAGCTCTGGTTCGCCGACGACGTGGCCATGGCGGCGGCACTCGCCTCGCCCGCGGCCGCCGCCCTTCCCGCCGATGAACTCGACTTCATGCGCGCCATCACGCTCTGCCGGATCGCGGAAGGCCTGCGGCCGCCGGCCGGTCAATGCAAACTCATCCTTCTGGCTGGCTCCGGCTCTCGCGGCGCATCCACCGCGCAGCTGGCCGATTGGCTGGGTGCGTGTACCGATCTCGATCCCCGCCGCATCGGCATTGACCGCGTGCTGGCGACCGCGACGCGCGAGGCGCTGCCCGGCGCGGGCAAGCCCGACGTCATTGCCAGTCTCCTCTTCGACGACATGACCGACGCGCAGGACTGCGCCGCCCGCATCATCAAGGCGGCCCGCAGTGCCTCGCCGCCATTCGCCTCAGCCAGCCTGATGCTCGCTGACGTCCTGACCGTCGTGCCGCCACCCTGCTCATGATCGGAACCGCCATGCTGTCCCTGTCGCTGCCCCACATCTGCATGCTGCACCTGACGCCGCCCGAACTGGTCAGCGTCGCTGCAGAAGCCGGGTTCCAGAATGTTGGCGTCCGACTGCAGCCAGCCCTGCCGGGCGAGGAGCGGTTTCCGATGATCGGCGATACGCCGATGATGCGCGAAACGCTGTCGCGGCTTGCCGATACCGGCCTAGGCGTTCTCGACATCGAGGTGTTCCGCCTGCGGTCCGGCACGAGTTTCGCGCCGTTTCGTCCGGTGCTCGAAGCTGCCGCGCGGCTCGGCGCCGAGCATCTCCTGACAACAGGGGACATCGCCGACGAGACGGAAGCCATCGATCTGTTCGGCGCGGCCTGCGACGTGGCCGCCGAATTCGGCCTCGCCATCAACCTCGAATTCCTGCCCATGCTGTCGGTGAACAGCTTCGCCATGGCCGAGCGCATCGTTGCCGGCGCCGGCCGCGCGAACGGCGCGATCATGATCGACACGCTGCACGTTCATCGCGGCGGCGAGACAGTTGAGGCTTTGCGCGCGGCGGACCGCCGCTTCATCCGCTACCTTCAGGTCTGCGATGCCACCGCGCCGCCGCCCGACCATGAGACCATGTTCCACCAGGCCCGCTATGACCGGCGCATGCCGGGCGACGGCGTCATTCCCAATGCGGATTATCTTGCGGCTCTGCCTGAGGGCCTGCCCATTTCTGTCGAGGTGCCGAACAGCCGGCTGCTCGACGAGCTTGGCCCGCTCGCCTTCGCGAAACTGGCGCGGCGCACGACGCTCGACCTGCTGGACGGAATAACGGCACGGACGAAGGGCTAGGATTCGCCGGCGGGCTCGTCGTCCTTGTCTTCCATCGCCATGGCGCGCTCCAGTTCGATCAGCAGCGCCTGCAACTGGGCAAGCCGCTCCGGACCAAAGCGCGCGGTGATCTCCGCATAGATCGACTCGGACTGCGGCGACACCGTCTCGATCAGCTCCATGCCGCGCGGCCCGATGCGAACCAGGCCGACCCGCATGTCGTCGGCATCAAGCCGCCGCACGATCAGCCCGCGCGCGTCGAGGTCCTTCAGGATGCGCGAGAGGCTGGGCGCGAGCAGGTAGGTGGCGCGTGCCAGTTGCGAGACCTCGATCTCGCCGACCGCCGAGAGGGCGCGCAGCACCCGCCACTGTTGCTCGGTCAGGTCGTGGCTGCGCAACGACGTACGGAAATGGCGCATCACCGATTCCCGGGCCCGGAGCAGCATCATCGGCAGCGAGCTTGAGAAACTGCGCAGGCGGACGCGTGTATGCCCCGGCGACCGAGGTGCCGACGCACCTTCCGCCGCTTTGCCCTGTCCATCCGTCGGACGGTCTTCCACGCTATCGTTCCCCTGCTTCTGGCGTCCCCGCTCAGTGGCCGCGTGCCGCCGCCAGGATCATATCGGACGCCTTCTCGGCGATCATAATGGTCGGTGCGTTGGTATTGCCAGTGGTGACGCGTGGCATGACCGAGGCATCGACCACGCGCAAGGCCTCGATCCCGTGCACGCGAAGCTGCGGATCGACCACGCAGGTCTCGTCATGTCCCATCCGGCAGGTACCCACCGGATGCAGGTTGGAATAGGACTTGGCGCGCAGAAAGGTCTCGAAATCGGCGTCGGAGGCGACATCCAGCCCCGGCTGAATCTCCTCCGTGACATAGGGCTTCAGCGCCGGCTGCTGCGAGATCTTCCGTACCAGCCGCATGCCGGCGACCATCGCGTCGATGTCATGGCGCGTCCTGAGGAAGTTGAAGCGGATATCGGGCGCCGCTTTCGGGTCGGCGCTCGTCAGCCGAACCGTTCCGCGCGCATCAGGCTTGAGGTGCACCGGGCTCATCGTGAAGCCGGAGAAGGGATGCGGCACCATGCCCGCCGCCGTGCGCTCGGCCACCGACCAGATATTCATGTTGATTTGCAGATCGGGCCTGTCGAGGCGCGGATCGGTGCGCGCGAAGGCACCTGCATAGATGCCGTTGCCGGCGAGGATTCCCTTGCCCGCGAGGAGGTATTGCGCCCCCGCCCACAGCTTCTTCGGCCAGCTCATCGCGAGGTCGTTGAGCGTGATCGGCTTCGGGCAGCGAAACATGAACTGGATGTAGAAATGATCCTGCAGGTTGGCGCCGACCGCCGGACGGTCGAGGACCGGCGCGATCCCCATCTGCTTCAGATGGTCGGCTGGGCCGATGCCGGACAATTGCAGCAGCTGCGGCGAGCCGAACACGCCGCCGGAGATGATCACCTCGCCGGAAGCACGCGCCACATGCGTTCCCTTGGGCGTGGTGAATTCGATGCCGGTCGCGCGCGTCCCCTCGAGGATCAGCCGGGTCGCATGGGCGCCGGTGACGACGTGCAGGTTCGGCCGGCTGCGGACGGGGTGCAGATAGGCATTCGCCGTGCTCCAGCGCCGCGAACGATGCGTGGTCGTCTGGTAGTAGCCGATGCCTTCCTGCACCGCGCCGTTGAAGTCGTTGTTGGCGGGCAGGCCCGCCTCGACCCCGGCAGCGATGATGGCGTCGGAAATCTCGTCGCGCTTCGGGTGATCGGATACGTGCAGCGGCCCGCCGACGCCGTGATAGGTATCCTCGCCGCGCGCCTGATTCTCCGCCTTGCGGAAATAGGGCAGCACGTCGTCATAGGACCAGCCCTCGCAGCCGGCCTGCCGCCAGTCGTCATAGTCGCGCGAATTACCGCGGATATAGACCATGCCGTTGATCGACGACGTGCCGCCCAGCACCTTGCCGCGCGGCTGGTACATGGTGCGATTGCCGAGTTCAGGTTCCGGCGCGCTCTCGAACATCCAGTTGATCTTGGGGTTCGCGAACAGCATCGGGTAGCCCATCGGCACCCGCATCCAGAACAGATTGTCCTCGCCGCCCGCTTCGAGCAGCAGCACCCTGTGTCGCCCGCTCTCGGTCAGGCGGTTGGCGAGCACGCAGCCCGCCGATCCCGCGCCCGTAATGATGAAATCGTACGTCCCCTCGTCGATCGTCATGATCGCCCGCTTGTCCCGCGCGCCGCCGCCTCACTATTATTTGTCATGTTAATTATATGTCCGGTCCTGTCAAACACGGGACGCGTCGGACCGGTCCCGTTTCCGGTGCATCAGGCATGCGGTGCCTGCCCGGCGGGTGGGCGCTACCGCATGATGGTGCGACTCTGCTCGCGCATGAACTGCGGCAGATACCAGGCACCGAGGCCGCCCTTCGATCCGGTGCCGGACCCCTTCCAGCCGCAGAAGGTCTGGATACCCGGCCAGGCGCCGGTCGTCGCCCCGCTGGCGCGGTTGGCGTAGAGAACGCCCGCTTCCGCCGTATCGAGGAACAGGTCGAGCTCGGCTTCATCCTGCGTGTAGATGCCGGCGGTGAGGCCGTAGGGGACGGCATTGCCACGCCGGATGGCATCGTCCAGCGACGAGAACGTGCGGACAGTCAGGAACGGCAGGAACAGTTCGTCCCGATGCAGCGCATGGTCGTCCGGCAGCCCCGCGACGATGGTCGGCTCGACATAGTCGCCATGATCGTAGAGATCGCCGGACAGAACCCGGCCGCCGGTGATCGCGGAGCCCGCGGCCCTGGCTGCCGCGACCGCCATCTCGAAGCGGCCGCGCGCTGCGCGGTTGATCACCGGACCCATGAACACGTCCCGCCCGGCGGGATCGCCTATGCGGAAGGAGGCGGCCGTCGCCGCGAGGCGCTCAAGGAACTCATCGCGCATGGCTTCGTGGACGAAGACCACGGAGCCCGCCGAGCATTTCTGCCCTTGCAGCCCGAAGGCCGAGCGCGCCATGCCGGCGGCGGCAGTCGCGAGATCCGCCGACGCGGTCACATAGGTCGGGTTCTTGCCGCCCATCTCGGCGAGCACGGGCCTGGCGTGGCGACCGCCGACGCCGAAGCCGCGCATGATCGCCATGCCGACCGCATGCGAACCGGTGAAGGCGATACCGTCAATGCCGGCATGGCCGACCAGCGCCGCGCCGGTTTCCGCGCCGCCGCAGACGAGGTTGAAGACGCCGTCCGGCAGCCCGGCCGCCGTCACGCAGTCCATCAGCATGCGGCCGGTGAGGCCGGCCATCGGACTTGGCTTGAACACGACCGCATTCCCGGCGATCAGCGCGGAGATCGACATGCCGATGGACAGGGCGACGGGGAAATTGAACGGCGCGATGACGGCGAAAACACCGAAGGGGCGAAGGACGTCGCGCGTCTCCTCCTTCGGGTTGGCCCGCAGCAGCGGCTTCTCGTAGCCGCCATTCGCCTCCATCTCGCCGGCATAGAAACGGACGAGGTCGATCGCTTCCTCCACCTCGCCCAGTGCCTCCATGCGCGACTTGCCGACTTCCAGCAGGCATGCCGCCGCCATCTCGAACTTCATGGCCTCCATGGCATCGGCGACCTTGCGCGCGAGGGCGACGCGCCGCTCCCAGCCGAGACGCCGCCAGTCGTCCGCGGCGCGTCGCGCGGCACTCACGGCGGCATCGACGGCTGCCGGCGAGGCCGCGACGAAACGGCCGAGGCTGATGCGCCGGTCGATCGGACAGGGCGCGTCGAAGGCCTCGCCGTCCCGGCTGTCGGCACCGCCTATCCGGTTGGGCCGGTCGAGCCCGAGGAGCCGCGACCGCACGTCGGGGATCACGGTGTCGAGATGGGCGTGAACGCCCGAGAAGTCCTCGCCGATGTTGGAATAGGTCACGCGCGGCAGGGCGCCCGGAGCGATGCTTGTCATGGTCATGTCCTGAACGATCTCAACCCGGCCAGCACTGGCTGCCGCCATCGACGCGCAGCACCTGGCCCGAAACGAAGGCGCCGAGCGGCCCGGCAAAGACCTCCACCACCCGCGCCACCTCGTCAACGGTGGCGATGCGGTCGAGCGTACCGCCCTCGGCAAGCCGCGCCTCGTCCACCGCGCGGGTGCCGAGGTAGCGTCCGGTGCGCGTGTCGCCCGGCGCGATGCAGTTCACGGTGATGTCGTAGGGCCTGAGCTGATCGGCGAGGCAGCGCGTATAGTGGGTGACGCCCGCCTTGGCGACCGCATAGACCGCCCCGTTCGTCCGTCCTTTGAAGGCGGCGACCGAGCCAAGCGTGACGATCCGCCCCTGCCGTCGCTCCATCATGCCTTTCGCAACGGTCTGGCAGGTGAGGATGGTGGACAGGAGATTTCGATCGAGCACGGCGGACACGTCCTCGGCCCGGATGCCGACCGCATCGTTCGGGTCCGGCTTGCCGCCCTTCGCCGCGATATCGCCGCCGGCATTGTGGACGAGGATGTCAATGGGCCCAAGCACGGCCTCCGCCTCGTCCACGACCCGCGCAATGTCCCCGGGATTGGTCAGGTCGCCGAGCAGGCGCACGGTCCGGACGCCAAAGGCCGCCGCGACCTCATCCGCCACGGCGGTCAGCGTGGTCCCTTCGCCATATTCCGCAGGACCGTTCTCGCGCATCCCGTGGATCGCGACAGCCGCGCCGAGCCGCGCCAGCCGCTCGGCGAAGGCACGGCCAAGCCCCCTGCCCGCGCCGGTGACGAGCGCGACCTTGCCGGCGAGCGGACGGGCCGATTGTTGATTGTTCATGCAAGGCCTCCCCGGCCGAAGTGGGAACCGGGTTCTCCATGTTTGGCAAGCGCGGGAAAGGATGGCTGCTCATGACGGTTCCGCCGACCGGCGGTCTCGACGGCACGCGCGCCGCGCCCTATCACTTCACAGCAATTCCATTCTGCAGGAAGCCGGTGCCGTGAAACTGTTCTTTTCTCCCGCCTCTCCCTTCGTCCGCAAGGTCATGGTCTGCGCCATCGAGCGGGGCATCGGCGGCCTGATCGAGAAGCTGCCTTCCGCGGCGCACCCGATCAACCAGGACGCGTCGATCAAGGCGCACAATCCCACCGGCAAGGTGCCGACGCTGATCACCGAGGATGGCAAGCCGGTCTATGACAGCCGCGTCATCTGCGAATATCTCGACGCCATCGGCGCCGCGCCGAAACTGTTCCCGGCCGTCGGCAAGGAGCGCTGGCCGGCTCTCGTGCTGCATTCGGCGGCCGACGAACTGCTCGATGCCGCCCTGCTCGCCCGCTACGAGAGTGTTGCCCGTCCCGAGGCGCTGCGCTGGGAGGACTGGCACAAGGGTCAGCTCACCAAGATCAACACCACGGTCGCGAGCTTCTCCGCGACCTGGATCGAGCATCTCGAGAACAAGGTGGACATCGGCACTATCGCGGTCGGCTGCGCGCTCGGCTACCTCGACTTCCGTTTCCCCGATATCGGCTGGCGCAACGGCAATGACCGCCTCGCCGCCTGGTACGCGAAGTTCTCCGAGCGGCCCTCGATGAAGCAGACCGCTCCCACCGCGTGAGGGAGCGCGCCTCAGGCCTGCTGGTAGTTGAGTAGCAGGCCGGAATTCTCCCAGGGGCAGGAGACCAGCCGCCCGGTCGAGGATAGCGTCAGATAAGCTGTCCTCAGTTCCGGTCCGCCAAAGGCGATATTGGTGACCCAGCGCTCGCCGGGAACCGGAATGTGACGCCATTCGCCCGTATCCGGCGCGATCACCGTGATGCCGCCATTGACCAACGTCGCGACGCAGATGTTGCCGTCGGCATCGACCGCCAGCGAGTCGAAGCGGTTGTAGCCGCCGATGCCGGCGACGATCCGCCCGCCATGCGGCGAGGGAAACGGCTGCCGGCTGAACTCTCCGGGCGCGGTCAGGTCGAAGGCCCAGAGCCGCGCCGTTTCCGTCTCCGCGACATAGAGCACCGATCCGTCCGGCGACAGGCCGATGCCGTTCGGCGTCACCATCGGGTGGATCATTTCCTTGATGAAGCTGCCGTCGGCCTTGGCGTAGTACACGCCGCCGCGATCCATGTCGCGCGGCCGCGCCTTGCCGAGATCGGTGAAATAGAAGCCGCCCTGATCGTCGAAGACAATGTCGTTCGGCCCCTTGAACGGGCATGCCTCGCTGGAAGCGTAGAGAACCTCGACCTGCCCGGTCACAAGGTCCAGCCGCTCGATCCGCCCGCCCGAATAATCGTCCGCCTGTCCGATCGGCAGGAGCCCGCGCTCGCTGCCGGGCGGCGTCCACTTGAAGCCGCCATTGTTGCAGATGTAGAGCCGGCCATCCGGCCCGAGCGCGAGGCCGTTCGGCCCGCCGCCCTGGCTTGACAGGTAGGTGACCGAACCGTCCGGCGCGACCTTCGTCACCGTTCCACGGGCGATCTCCACGAGCAGCACCGATCCATCCGCGAGGATCACAGGCCCCTCCGGAAACCGCAGGCCGGAGGCAAGTTCGGTTAGGGCGAGTTCCATGGCGTTTCCCTGCATCGTTCTTTGTCTTGGCGTCGAGGCTAGAATGGCGCGGTGGCGAAGGGAACAGCATGATGCGGCATCGCCCGCGCGGCAGCTTGCACGGCAGGCTTGCGCGGGCGCCGCACGACGGGCTTCATGCCGGCACGAACGGGAGGCGGATGCGTGGCGCTGGAGATCGAACGCAAATTCCTCGTCGCCCATGACGGCTGGCGCCCCGCGACGCGCGTGCGCAATATCGAGCAGGGCTATCTGTCGGCGAGCGGTCCTGTTTCGATCCGCGTCCGGCTTCAGGACGGCCGCGGCACCCTGACCGTCAAGGGCGAGCGGGGTGGGCTGGCGCGCGACGAGTTCGAATATGCGATACCGGCCGACGAGGCCGCCGGCATGCTGCGCCTCGCCAGCCTGCCGCCCATCGTCAAGAAGCGCCACGAACTGACGGTCGCCGGCAAGCTCTGGCAGATCGACGTTTTCGAGGGCCGCCTCGCCGGCCTCATCCTCGCGGAGATCGAGCTCGCCGACGAGCACGAGGATTTCATGCGGCCTGACTGGCTCGGCCGCGAGGTGACGCATGACCTGCGCTACCGCAACTCCGCGCTGGCCGAGGGGGGCGAGGAGGTTCTGCGCGAACTGTTTCCGGGCCGCGCCGTATCCGTCTAGGCGCGATCAGGCCGCGCACGGCCTCCGTGCGCCGGCGCTTGTGGCTCGCCGCCCGCTGGCCGTGCTAGAGACGACTGGTAACCTGCCCGAGGCTTTTCCCGCATCAGCGATCCCGAAAGAAGGTTCGGATGTCCAACGTCATCACCTGCATCGAAGACCTGCGCGTCCTCGCGGAGCGCCGCGTGCCCCGCATGTTCTACGACTACGCCGATTCCGGCTCCTGGACGGAAAGCACCTACCGGGCCAACACCACCGATTTCGCGAAGATCAAGTTCCGCCAGCGCGTGGCGGTGAACATGGACAACCGCACGCTGGCGACGACCATGATCGGCCAGCCGGTCTCCATGCCCATGGCGATCGCACCCACCGGCATGACCGGCATGCAGCATGCCGACGGCGAAATCCTCGCGGCGCGCGCCGCGGCCAAGGCGGGCATTCCCTTCACGCTCTCGACCATGAGCATCTGCTCGCTGGAGGATGTCGCCGAGCACGCCGGAAGCTCCTTCTGGTTCCAGCTCTACGTGATGCGCGACCGCGAATTCACCGGCAACCTGATCGATCGCGCCAAGAAGGTCGGTTGCTCAGCCCTCGTCCTCACCCTCGACCTGCAGATCCTCGGCCAGCGCCACAAGGACCTGAAGAACGGCTTGTCGGCGCCGCCCAAGCCGACGCTCGCCAACCTCATCAACCTCGCCACCAAGCTGCGCTGGTGCAAGGCGATGCTCGGCACCAAGCGCCGCACCTTCGGCAACATTGTCGGCCACGCCAAGGGCGTCGACGACATGTCCTCGCTGTCCTCGTGGACAGCCGACCAGTTCGATGCCTCGCTGAGCTGGGACGACGTCGCCTGGATCAAGGACCGCTGGGGCGGCAAGCTGATCCTGAAGGGCATCATCGACCCGGTGGACGCGGAGCTTGCCGTCAAGTCTGGCGCCGACGCGCTGATCGTCTCCAACCATGGCGGCCGCCAGCTGGACGGCGCGCTGACCGCGATCGAGGCCCTGCCGCCCATCGTCGAGGCGGTCGGTAGCCGTATCGAGGTCCACATGGACAGTGGCATCCGTTCAGGTCAGGACGTACTGAAGGCCATCGCGCTGGGGGCCAAGGGCACCTATATCGGCCGCGCCTTCCTCTATGGTCTCGGCGCCATGGGCGAGGAGGGTGTCACCGCCGCCATCGAGATCATCCGCAAGGAGCTCGACCTGACCATGGCGTTCTGCGGCCTGCGCGACATCAAGCTGGTCGACGGCAAGATCCTCGCGCGGTGACGCGGCAGCGGCACGTCATCGGCTGCCCCATGCCAGGGTGAGGCGCGCCACCCGCGTCCACCTTGTGCCGTCGAAGGTGCATGTCTCGACCGAGACGCCCTCCCCGCAGACGCCCAGCCGGTTCCAGCTATTGGCCTCGCCACGCAGCCGGTCGGAACAGGCAGTACCCGCATGGACGATCAGCACGTCGCCCGGCCGCGCGGTCATATGGCCGCGCGCCTCGCGCTCGCCGCCCTCGGCGTTCCACAGGCTCGCATGGCTGCGATGACGGTGACCGAGCAGCATGATGCTGCGCGGTTGGCGGGCGAGAACGGCAAGCATCGCCTCGCCACGCGTTACGAGGTCATAGTCGCGGTCGGTATCATTGCCCCAGACGACCGGATGATGGGCGACCACGACCAGCGAGCGCCGGGCCGCCCCGGTCCGGTCTATGGCAGCGATCTGGGCGGGGCTGAACTGCCCCCGCGACCAGTTGAGATAGGGTCCGAAAGGCCGGGCCGAATTGACTCCGCGGATCACCACATTGTCGTCCGACCATTCCGGCTCCAGCCCTTCCGCGACGAAGCGCCGCCAGCGCTCGTAGGGCCGCGTGAAGCGCTCGATCAGCCGATGGCCGACGATGTCGTGGTTGCCGGGCACGATGAGACAGGGTTGCCGCAGCCGGTCGAGAAAGGCCCGCCCGTCCACGAACTCGCGATGCGTGGCGTTCTGGGTGAGGTCGCCGCTGATCGCGATGACATCGGGCGGCTCCATCGTCAGCACGTGCAGCAGCGCCTCCCGGACCACTGGTTTCTGCGCGCCGAAATGGAGGTCGGACAGGTGAGCGATCACCGTCATGCGAAATCACGCCGCCACGGCGACGGCCGGCAACGGGGCGACCACCGTCAACGCGCCCGGCTTCACTTCCAGTCTGAGCGGCGTGGCAAGACGGCGGATCTCGCCGTCGTTGAGCACGGTGATGAACCGCCTCTTCGCATCGAGCGTCAGTTCGGCGCATTCATGATAGGCGATATCGGGATGATGGCGGGCCCGGCCGGCCAGGATCGCCGCTGCCATGCGGAACAGCGTGAAATAGCCGCTCTCGCGCGCCGCATAGACGGCGAGCAGGCCGCCATCGAGCCGCTCGCGCAAGGGCACGCGCGAGACGATCTCCGCCAGGGGATTGACCGAGACGATGACGCCGCGCGTCTCCTCCTGCCAGGTCGCCGATCCCGCACGTATCGACAGTTTCGCCGGCCTGAGCGTCGTCGCCTTGAAGCCCGTCATCACGAACGAGCCGAGCGTCGCCCACAGCCGCCCCCGCGCCTCCTCCCGGTAGCGCTGGAGCTTGGCGAGCGGGCCCGTGACCGCGGTGCAGAGGAAGGCGCGCCCGTTGACCACGCCCACATCGATGGCGCGCAGCGCGCCGGCCGCAAGGGCGCTGACGGCCGCGGCCGGATCGAGCGGAATGCCGAGATCGCGCGCCAGTTGATTGACCGTCCCCCCAGGGATGATGGCGAGCGCCGTCTTCGTGCCGAGGAAGGCCTCCGCCGCCGCTAGGATCGTACCGTCGCCGCCAATGACGAAGAGCAGGTCGGGTTCCTCTCGCCGGCAGGCGGCAATCGCCTCCTCCATATGTCCCGCCGCGGCCATGAAA
The DNA here is from genome assembly GCF_016793595.1 of Phreatobacter sp. Taxonomy (GTDB): domain Bacteria; phylum Pseudomonadota; class Alphaproteobacteria; order Rhizobiales; family Phreatobacteraceae; genus Phreatobacter. Next base: position 43,011 of record NZ_JAEULY010000002.1, on the reverse strand, counting down.
ACGCGCGGATAGATGGCGCGGTGCGACAGCGCTTCCGTCAGGAGTTCGATCACCGGCAGGGACCGCCTCGTCAGGCCTGAGCGCGCATTGACGAGAATGGCCGCGGAACATTCGCGTTTCACGCCGAAAACGTGACCGACGCGGTCCATCGCATGCTGGTCCAAGATTGACCTCTCCTCGGCCGGGGCGCTGGTGACGCCATGTCCTCAAACCGAGCGGGAGGCCGGTCGGTTCCCGCTATTCCGCCGGGGCAGCTCTGGCATCCTGCCGGTCTGCCGGGAAGGCCAGCGCCGCAAGGCCGATGATGAGGCAGAGCAGCCCCAGCACCTGGAAGGTCAGCGCGAAACCGCCCGTGCGGTGCAGCCAGGCGACCAGGCCGACCGCCGCCGCGCCAACGCCGAAGGTGATCGTGTAACGGGCGGCGAAGGCCCGGGCCCGCCACTCGTCGCTGGTATATTTGCCGGTCATGGCGTCGTTGATCGTGACCTGGCTGTACATGGTGACGACAACGCCGGTCGCCGCCACCAGCATCGCCCATTCGCTGGCGACCGAAGCGATGAACAGGAATGGCGCGATGGCGAAACCGATAGGAATGATCAGGCTGCGCAGCGGGTGCCGGTCGATCAGGTTGCCGACGACATATTGCGAGATCGCGCCGCAAACATAGACAAGGAAGCCGATGGTCCCGATCACTGCCGGAGCGGACCCGAACACCGTCACCCGCTCCTCGATCAGCTTCGGCAGGGCGACCGTCACGGCATTGAAGGTCAGGCCCAGGGCGAAGGCGACCACCAGCAGGATCGAGAAGACGCGCATCATGTCAGCCTTGCCGATCCGCGCCTGATTGGACGCCTTGGAGCCGAGCCGCTTCTCGTCCTTCACCTGCGCCAGAAAGGCGAAGCCGATGGCGACGCTGACCAGCCCCGGCACGAAAAACGCCGCCCGCCAGCCGAACAACTGCATCAGGCCACCGGTGACCAGCGCCGAGAAGGCGACGCCGAGATTGCCCCAGACGCCGTTGATGCCGATCTCGCGGCCGAGCCTCTCGGCATGGGACACCAGCATGGCCGTGCCCACGGGATGATAGATCGCACCGAAGGCGCCGATTGCGGTGAGGCCGATGGCCAGTTCCGTCGGGTTGCGGGCAAAGCCGGTCGCGGCCACGGCCAGCCCCCCGCCGATGAAGAAGATCGCGATCATGTTGCGCCGGCTCCAGGCGTCGCCAAGCCAGCCGGCGGGCAGCGACAGCGCGCCGAAAGCGATGAACCCGCCCACCGACAGCGGCAGCAATTCCCCGAAGGGCACGCCGAACTCGGTCGCCATCGTCAGCACTGCCGTTGCGAAGATCAGCATGAACAGGTGATCCAGCGCGTGAGCGATGTTGATGTAGGCGATGACGGTCGAAGCGCGGTTCATGACGGGGCCCGTAGCGGAATCGGGCAGCCACGATAGAATGGCGCATGAGCGACGTAGCGCCAATTGTCATCGACAAAACGCCAGCAGCCGAGTTCCGCGACGGCGTGGGAGTTCTGGCTACCACCTATCCGCGCGGCACCCATCTGCCGTTGCACCGCCACGACACCGCGCAGTTGCTCTTCGCCGCATCCGGCACGATGCAGGTCGCGACACCAACCGGCCGCTGGCTGGTGCCGCAGCATCGCGCGGTATGGCTGCCACCGCGCTTTCCTCACGCTGTCGACATGCTCACCGATGTCGCCATGCGCTCCACCTACATGGAGCCGGATGCCCTGCGGCGCGGCTGGATCGCGCCGCCGCCAGAGGCAGACCGCGTCGTCGGCGTATCGCCGCTGCTGCGCGCCTTGATCCTCGCGCTGTTCGATCCGTCCATTTCATCGAGCCGCAGGCGCGCGCTCGTCGAACTCCTGCTCGACGAGGTCACGGCGAGCCCGCCAGCTCCGACTTTCGTGCCCATGCCGCGCAGCGCCGCCATGACGAGGGTTGCGGAGGTCGCCATCGCCGACATTGCCAGCCGGCGCGATCTGGCGGATCTGGCCAGCGAGGCGGGCACATCGGTGCGCACGGTCTCGCGCCTATTCCCGATGGAGACCTCGCTGACCTTCAAGGCCTGGCGCCAGCGCGTGCGCGTCATGGCCGCGCTGGAGCGGCTCGGCGCCGGCGCCACCGTCAAGGACGTGGCTGCGCGGCTCGGCTTCTCGTCCTCCGCCGCCTTCGCGGTGGCTTTCCGCTCGGTGATGGGCCACGCGCCCGGCAGCGTCCACCGCGCCGAAGACGGGCGTTCGAGCTGACCCGGCGAAAATCGCGCCCTGCCCTTGCCCGCCGGGTCGCCGCCATGCTGCAACAACGGCGCGGGGGCGGGGACGTGGCATGCAGCGGATTTGGATGGCAACGCCCTGGCAGGCATTCCTGCGCGGCATTCCCGCGCTCACCGGGCTGGCGGCTGCCGGACTGGCGGCTGCCCACCTCGATCTCGTCCTGATCTGGATGGTTCCGGCCTGCCTGATCGGGCTGGCGCTCGGGGCCTCGGTCGCCGGGGGCACAGGCACGGCATCACTCGCCAGCGCGCTCCTCTTCGCAGGTTTCGGCATGACCATCGGCCTCGTGCCGACGGCATCGCTCACGGCATCGCAGGTGGTCGGCCCCGTGATCGCCTCGGTGATTCCCGCTCATCCCTCGGCGCTCGGCTACAGGCTGGCGGGCGCGCGGATCATGACCGAGTTCGCGGCGGCGCGCGCCTTTCGCGGCACCCGGAACTATGGCGCGCCGGTGACCTGGCATGCGGCTCCGCTGGTCGATCCCGGCTGGGCGCACGGCGATCCGGTGCCCGTCTGGATCATCGCACAGGAGAATGCCGGCAGCGATCCTGCCTCGCCCGCCGCTCCGCGCCACTGGGGCACACCGCCAGAGACCGTGCTGCGCGTAGGCGCGCCCTCATCCGGTCGCGGCCCGGATGTCGCGGCGCTGGCGGCGGAGCGGCATGGCCTGCGCAGCGCATCCGGTGCGATCTACGTCACTGGTTCAGCCGACCCGGAAAGAGACCGCAGGACCGATATGCGCCTGGTGCTGGCCTTGCTCGGCCTCGCCATCGCAGCCCATGGCGCGATCGTCTCGCGCTTCTGGAAGCGCCTGCGCCGCCGCAAGGCCGGCTAATGAAAAAGGCCGCCTTGTGGGCGGCCTTTTCGATTTTGTTGAGGGCAGTAGGCCTCAGCGGCGTCCGCCACGGGCGGCAGCGCGGGCGCGGGCCTCGGCATAGGCCGCGATCTCGCGGTAAATCTGCTTCGGCCGCGCCTTGGCGCGGGCCTCTTCCTCCTCGAGCCGCTTCAGCTCGGCCTCTTCGGCGGCAATCCGCTCGGCTTCCTTGCGAACTGCTTCCTCGGCGGCGAGGCGCTCCTGCTCAGCCTTGCGGATCGCTTCCTTGGCGGCTTCGCGCTCGGCGCGGGCCTCGGCGATGGCGCGGCGCTCGGCCTGGCGCTTCAGAAATTCCGGATCATCCGCTCCCGGACGCGAACGGAACTTTTCCAGCAGGGCCTGCTTCGCCTTCTGCGAAGCCTCGAGACGGTCAGATAAGCCATTCTGGGACGTGAAAGACAAAGGCGACTGGTCCTTGGTTCTGTCTATCGGAAAGGTGGTTGTTACAACGTCGGCTTACGCGGGTCTGTTCCGGCTCGCGCCGAAAGCCTCGTGGCGACGGGTTTCGCGTACAGAAACCGTCACCGTACGTCAACGTCAAAGCACATGTGGGTGACATTCGGTTGACGCGCAACTGCCATTCGGCAGCGGAGCATCTCAGGCGCTGCGCCCGACAACCCGGATCAGATCGGCCCGAACCGACTCGATATGCCGCGCCAGGAAGCGACAGGCGCGGTCGACCTCACCCGCGCGGCAGAGCCGGATCAACTCGGCGTGTTCCTGCTCGGCGATCCCCATGGCCGAGGTGCCCGAGAGCTGGACGCGCGTATAGCGATCGCTGGTCTGCAGCAGCGCCGCGACGATGACGCGCGTGCGCGGCTGTGAGGCCCGCTCATAGAGCGCCATGTGGAACTCGGCGTTGAGCAGTCCCCACTGACCGACGTCGCGCCGTGCGATCGCCGCCTCGAACTTCGACTGGATGTCGTCAAGCCGCCCAAAATCCTCCGGGGTGAAGCGCGGCGCCGACTGGGCCAGCATGCGCGGTTCCAGCAGACAGCGCAGGTCGAACACGTCGTTGATCTCGTCCAGCGACAGTTCCGAGACGATGGCGCCCTTATGCGGAGCGATTCGGACGAGCCCCTCGGCCTCGAGTTGGAACAGCGCCTCGCGCACCGGGATACGGCTGACGCCGTAGGTATCGGCCAGCGCGTCCTGCCGCAGTTGCGCGCCCGCCGGGTGCGTGCCGTCGAGGATGGATTGCCGCAGTCGGTCGACGATAGCCGCGGACAGGGTTCGATGCTTCAGCGTTGCGGTCATTCTGGCCTGGTTCCCGCCTCGCCGCCTGCCTGAATGGCACGCCTGCGACTCGGCGCTGTCTGCATCATGACCCGCCTGCGACATTTACACGAATAGTCCGTGAAAATGTCGCAGGCGGGCATTGACTCTTAAATTGTATAAAATCTACATTTGAAAAAATCCAGAGCGACAGCACTCAACGAGGTGCGCCCGATGATCGACCAAACGATCACGACAGGTCCGACGATCGCGCCATGGCGGGCGATCATGAAGGCATCAGAGGCCCTGCTCGCGGCCGAGCGTCTGGCCATAACCGGCCTGATGTTCCTGCTCACCGCGCTCATCCTCGTGAACGTCGCGACCCGCTACACCGGCATGCCGATCTACTGGATCGACGAGTCCGCAGTTTATTCCGTGGTCTGGCTGACCTTCGTCGGTGCATCCGCCATGACGCGGCTGAGGCTCGACTTCGCGGTATCGATGCTGACGGAGCGGCTGCCGGAACGCGGCCAGTGGATCGCCAAGATCGCCGCCACCGGGCTTGTCGTCGTCTTCGGCGTCTCGCTGACCGCCATGTGCTGGCTGTGGATGGATCCGGTCGGCATCGCTCGGGCCGGCTTCGACGCGCGGGAATTCGCCGGCCAGACCTTCAACTTCCTCTATACGGAGCGCACCCAGACGCTGAACTGGCCGACCTGGGTGCTCTATCTCATCCTGCCGATCTTCGCCGTGTCGATGACGATCCACGGCCTCGCCAACCTGATCGAGGATATCGGCTTCGTCCCGCGCGCCCGGCTCAAGGGGTTCGTCCTCTCCGACGTCGACGGGGTGAACTGATGATCACCTCCGCCGCCTTCATGGTCATCATGCTGGTCGGCGTGCCGATCGGCCTGTGCCTCTGCCTCGCCGGCATCGTCTACATCATGGCCTCGGGCAATCCTCTGCTGTTCCAGAGCTACCCGCTCCAGCTCTTCGGCGGCGTCGACAGCTACGGCCTCATCGCCATTCCGCTGTTCATCCTGATCGGCGAGATCATGAACGGCGGCGGCATCACCCGGCGCATCGTCGACCTCGCCATGGCCTTCATCGGCTCGGTGCGCGGCGGCCTCGCCTACGTGAACATCCTCGCCAACATGTTCGTCTCCTCCATCCTCGGTTCGGCCACCGCCCAGGTCGCGATCATGGCGCAGATCATGGTCCCGGAAATGGAGAAGCAGGGCTACGACAAGACCTTCGCCGCCGGCCTCACCGCCTATGGCGGCATGCTCGGTCCGATCATCCCGCCCTCCGTCATGTTCGTGGTCTATTCGGTGCTGGCGCAGGTCTCGGTCTCGGACATGCTGATCGCCGGCATCCTGCCGGGCATCCTGCTCACCGGCCTGTTCTTCATCACCATCGCGGCCATGGGCTTCGTCTACAACTACCCGCGCGCCGAGAAGCGGACCCTGCGCCAGCGCACGGCCACGGTGCTGTCGGCGCTGCCAACCCTCGCCATCCCCGTCGTTATCGTCGGCTCGATCCTCGGCGGCCTCGCCAACGCCACCGAGGCGGCGGCCGTGGGCGCGGTCGCGGCGGCCCTAGTCGGGCGCTACTGGACGCAGGAATTCTCCTTCTCCCGCCTGCCCGAGATGATGCTGCGGGCCGGCGTCTACTCGGCCATCGTGCTGTTCCTGGTCGCCGCCGCCGCGGTGTTCTCGTGGGTTCTGATCTACGGGAAAGTGCCGCAGGAGACCGCCGCCTGGATCCAGGGCGTGGCGAAAGACCCGGTCTCCTTCATGCTGCTGGTCAACGTCATCCTGCTGGTCATCGGCACGGTGATCGACGGCATTCCCGGCCTGATCATGACGGTGCCGATCCTGCTGCCCATCGCCACCGAGATCTATGGCATCGATCCCCGCCATTTCGGCGTGGTCGTGGTGATCAACCTCGTGCTCGGCCTGCTCTCGCCGCCAGTCGGCCTCTGCTTCTTCGTCGCCGCCGCCGTCACCGGCGCCAAGCCCGGCAAGATGTTCCTCGTCACCATGCCGTTCTTCGGCGTGTCCTGCATCCTCCTCGTCCTGCTCTCGCTTTATCCGTTCCTGTCCCTCGCCCTGATCAAGTGAATGCCGACCCTCCAACCCGAAGGAGCATGTCCATGACCCTGTCCCGTCGCCATCTCATCGCCGCCGGCGCGACGCTGCCGCTCGCCGCTCCCTCTCTTGCGCTGGCGCAGGCCAAGGAGTTCCGCCTCGGCATCCTCACACCCAACGGCCATCCCTGGAACAAGGCCGCGCTGAAGGTCGGCGAGGATCTGAAGGCCGCCACCAACGGCCGCCTGACGCTGACGGTTTTCCATTCGGGCCAGCTCGGCAACGAAGCCGCCATGCTGCAGCAGATGCAGTCCGGCGCGCTCGACATGGGTTGGATCATGGCAGCCGAGCTCGGCTCGCGCGTGCCGACCATCGCCGCGATCACGGCCCCCTACATCGTCGATTCTACCCCGAAAATCGCCAAGCTCGTGCGCCATCCGGTGGCCGCCAAACTGTTCGAGGTGCTGCCGCGCGAGACCGGCACGATCGGCCTCGCCTGGGGCATCACCGGCATGCGCGCCGTCTTCGCCGCCCGCGACATCTCGAAGGTCGCCGACATCCGCGGCATGAAGCTGCGCATCAACCCGACCCCGGTCTATCGCGATTTCTATCAGGCCCTCGGCGCGGCCCCGACGCCGATCCCGACGCCGGCTGTGTTCGACGCCATGACCAACGGCCAGGTCGACGGTCTCGAGGCCGACCTCGAATTCTCGTGGAACCAGCGCTTCGACAAGGTGTCGAAGTCGATCCTGCAGATGAACGCCGTCTTCATGCCGGTGATCGCCCTCGTCTCGGGCCGCGTCTGGCAGACCGTCTCTGCCGCCGACCGCGAGCTGATCACGAAGACTGTCAAGGCCGCGCTCGACACCCAGATCGACGAACTCGCCGGTAACGAGCCGAAACTGGTCGAGCAGTTCAAGGCCACCGGTATTCCGTTCCGCAACGCCGACCCGAAGGAAGCCGAAGCCGTCGTCGCCGAGTTCGACAAGGTCTGGCTGCCGAAGGCCCCGATCCTCGCCGACCTGCGCAAGGCCGGCGCGACGCTCTGACCTACCTTCACATCTGAACATCCTGATGGGCCGGCACGCGCCGGCCCCGCCCGCCACTTCGGAGAATCCTCAATGGCACCCCGCATTTCCTGGGAAGGCGTCTTCCCGGCCGTGACCACGCAGTTCCGCGAGGACCTGTCCCTCGACATCGACGCCACCGCCAAAGTCATGGACGGCCTGATCCGCGACGGCGTTTCCGGCCTGATCATCTGCGGTTCGGTCGGCGAGAACACCTCGCTGGAACGCTCGGAGAAGATCCAGATCATGGAGGCCGCGAAGTCGGTCGCCGCCGGCCGCGTACCGGTGCTCTGCGGCATCGCCGAATTCACCACGGCCTTCGCGGTCGAGACGGCGAAGGAGGCCGCCCGTGTCGGCCTCGACGGCATCATGGTCATGCCGGCGCTCGTCTATTCGTCCAAGCCGCACGAAACCGCGCAGCATTTCCGCTCGGTCGCGAACGCCACCGACCTGCCGGTGATGCTGTACAACAACCCGCCGATCTACAAGAACGACGTGACCCCCGACATCCTCGTGTCGCTGGCCGATGTCGACACCGTCGTCTGCTTCAAGGACTCATCCGGCGACACCCGTCGCTTCATCGACACCCGCAATATGGTCGGCGACCGTTTCGTGCTGTTCGCCGGCCTCGACGACGTCATCGTCGAGAGCGTCGCCATGGGCGCCGTTGGCTGGGTCTCCGGCATGTCCAACGCCTTTCCGCGCGAGGGCGAGACGCTGTTCCGTCTCGCCAAGGCTGGCCGCTACGCCGAGGCCATGCCGCTCTACGAATGGTTCATGCCGCTGCTGCATCTCGATGCCCGCCCGGACCTCGTCCAGTGCATCAAGCTGTGCGAGCACATCATGGGCCGCGGCACCTGGCGGACCCGTCCGCCGCGCCTCGAACTGCTGCCGCACGAAAAGGCCGAGGTCGAGGCCATGATGGCGAAGGCGCTGAAGGTTCGCCCCAAGCTCCCCGAGGTGGGGCTGAAAGCCGCAGCCTGATCGGCGATCTCCTCGCCCGCGGGCCGTCGATGGCTCGCGGGCGGGTTCCCTATGGAAATGCCGTTACGGCAGCCATTTTGCGCGATTCTCTCGCCGTTAGGCATCGATCGCGCGCCGTTTCACCGATTCACCATCCGTTATTTGTCACTGTGCCACGTCTGCCTCCGAACCAACGGAGACGCGTGAATGCCGCCGGCCGAGGCCGTATACTCACCCCCGACATGGCGGTTGACGCGCTGGCTCGCGGGGGCACCAGCCGGCACGCCCGACGTGATCCGCCATCGCCTGATCGCCGAGATGTTCGGCAGCCTTCCGGTCTTCTTCGGCGGCCTGCTGGCAACCCTGATTTCTCCGGTCGTCGTCGCCTTCTACGACCCGCGCCCTGCCTTCCTCATCTGGCTCGGAATCGAACTGCTGGTCGGCGTCTCGCGTCTCGCGGTTCTGGTTCATTCCATGCGGGCCGCGCCGCGGGGCGAGCCAACCTTCACCAACCTCAACATCATGCTCGCACTCGCCTGGGGCGGCAGTCTCGGCTTCGGCGTGTTCTTCGCCATGACCTCCGGCGACTGGATCGTCGCGACGCTGGTTGCCGTCCCGACCGTCGCCATGGTCGGCGGCATGTGCTTCCGCAATTTCGCCGCTCCCCGCATCGCCACCGCCATGATGATGCTGTCGCTGCTGCCGACCAGCGCGGGCGCCATCCTGTCCGGGGAACCGGTCATGACGCTGATCGCCGTGCTGGTGCCGATGTATCTCCTCAGCATGACCATGGCGGCCTTCAAGCTGAACCGGATGCTGGTCTCCACCATGCTCGCCGAGCACGAGAACCGTCATCGCGCCTCGCACGACGAACTGACCGGCCTCGGCAACCGCGGCCGCCTCGTCACCGGCATGCAGGCACTGCTCGGGCGGCGGCGGCAGACAGGCTTTGCCGTGTTCTACCTCGACCTCGACGGATTCAAGCAGGTCAACGACACGCGCGGCCATGCCGCCGGCGACCGCATCCTGCAGCAGGTTGCCGAGGTCATCGACCGGTCGGTGCGGTCTGGCGACGTCACGGCGCGCATTGGCGGTGACGAATTCGTCGTGCTGGCGGACAGCCTGACGACCGAGGAGGCACTGGCCTTCGGACGCCGGCTTTCGACGCGCATTTCCGGGCTCTACGACCTGGACGGCGGCGCCTGCCGCATCGGGGTGAGCATCGGCATCGCCTGCGCGCCGCAGCACGGCGCCGACATCCCCTCGCTGCTCGCCGCCGCCGACGAGGCGCTCTATGCGGCCAAGGCCGAGGGCCGTTCGGCGGTGCGCATGGCCTCGATGCAGGACGCCGGAGAAGCTGCGCCACTGGTGCCGTCGGATGGCGTCTCCCCTCTCGGCAGCCCCGTCACCGGAGCGACGGCCTGACAGGATGGTTGCGCCGCGTTCCGGCGCGCCCCATACCGACGGGGCCTCGCGCGTCGGATATGATCCCCATGCCCCGATTCACCTTTTCCTGCATTGACGGCCACACCTGCGGCAATCCCGTCCGCGTGGTCATCGGCGGTTCGATCCCGCAGCTTGCCGGCGCCACCATGTTCGAGCGGCGGCAGGATTTCCTTGCGCGCCACGACTGGATCCGCACCAGCTTGATGTTCGAGCCGCGCGGCCACGACATGATGTCAGGCTCGATCCTCTATCCGCCAACCCGCCCCGACTGCGATGTCGGCATCCTGTTCATCGAGACGTCCGGCTGCCTGCCCATGTGCGGGCACGGCACCATCGGCACGGTCACGACCATCATCGAGCATGGCCTCGTCGCGCCGCGCACGCCCGGCATCCTGATGCTCGATACGCCGGCCGGCCTCGTCGAGGCGCGCTACGTCCAGAACGGTCCCTATGTCGAAAGCGTGCGCCTTACCAACGTGCCATCGTTCCTGTTCGGGCGCGGCTACGAGGTGGCGATCGAGGGCCTGGGAACATTGACCGTGGATGTCGCCTACGGCGGCAATTTCTACGCGATCGTGGAGCCGCAGCCGGGCTATGCCGACCTCGACGACCTGCAGCCTTCGGAGGTGATCCGCTTCTCCGGCCTGCTGCGCAGCGCCTTCAATGCCCGCCACCAGATCGTACATCCGGAGAACCCGGCGCTGGATCGTCTGACCCATCTCCTCTGGACCGGCGCGCCACGCCACGGCGGCTCGGCGCGCAACGCGGTCTTTTATGGCGACAAGGCCATCGACCGCTCGCCCTGCGGCACGGGCACCTCGGCCCGCATGGCGCAACTCGCCGCCACCGGCCGGCTGGCCGAGGGCGAGGCCTTCATCCATGAATCCATCATCGGCTCGCAGTTTACTGGCCGGATCGAGGGCCGCGCGACGGTCGGCGGTCTCGATGCGATCATTCCGTCCATCGAGGGCTGGGCGCGGGTGACCGGCCTCAACACGATCTATGTCGATGACCGCGACCCTTACTGGCGGGGCTTTCAGGTCGCGGATCGCTAGATCCGCCGGCCTCGCGCCGCTCAGTTCGGCGTGAGGACCTGATAGGACGTGGCGTAGGGCTCGATGCGCAGGACGCCGGCGGCGAAGACACCGACCTTCGCGACAGGCGCCATCACCAGCACCCCGCCGTCGCCGCGGCGGACGGAGTACTGCCAGACCGTCATCTGACCATCGGTCGCGACCTTCTTGGAGATCGCCTCGGCCGGCGAGCCGCCGCCAAGTGCTTCGAGCTCAGCCGTCAGCAGGCCGATAAAGATCTCGTCGCGCGGACCGACGACCTTGAACAGGGTGACCGGCGGCAGCGGTGTCAGGGCCCTGGCGCTGGCGGAGAACAGCGTCGCTGCGGCGAGAGCGCCGAAAAGAACGCTGCGACGGCGGGCGGTGGTCATGGTTCGGATCCTTGTCGTCGGTCGCGCCGCCATCGGCGCCGCAGGCTTGTGTTTGCTTGCCGCTGATATGACGCCCGCCTGTTTCAGCCGGTCGGTTCCGGGCGCGGCCCGCATTTCTGCGTGGCAATCGGTGTGAAGCATCGCGCTTCCGATCGCCGCTTCCCGCCATGCCGTCATCCAGCATGCTTCCGCCCGGTAGCGCCCGCGATCGCCAGGGACACCAAACGTTGCAAACCCTGATCCGGCGGGATTGCTCCACAACCCATCCCGAGCGTTCCCCGTCCGCCGCTTGACAGAGTACATCGTCGGCGCTCTATGTAATGTTGTAACATTACAAATTCGAGCATCGACGCCATGCGCATCCGGCCCCTCGCCATCTGGTCCTCCGCAAGTCTTGCGGCACTGGCGCTCGCGCCCGCCGCACGCGGCCAGACGGAACTGCCGGAGATCGTCATCGAGGCACGTCGAGTGTCGCCGCCAGCTCCGCTCGCGGGTCTCTCCGAAGGCCAGCTCCGCGTCATCGACCGCGCCTTCGTGCCTGTCACCGTCGTCGGCGAGGGCGAGATCCAGCGCAATGGCGGCCGCACGCTCGGCGACCAGCTTTTCACATTGCCCGGCATGACCGGTTCCGGCTTCGCGCCGAACGCCGCGAGCCGGCCCATCATCCGCGGCCTCGACAATGCGCGCGTGCGCGTTCAGGAGAACGGCGTCGGCGCACAGGATGTCTCGGACCTCTCCGAGGACCATGCCGTGCCGATCGATCCGCTCGCCGCCGAGCGCATCGAGGTCATCCGTGGTCCGGCCGCGCTGCGCTTCGGCTCGCAGGCCATCGGCGGCGTCGTCAACGTCACCAACGAGCGCATCCCGACCCGCCTCGGCCCCGACGGCATCGTCTCCGGCATGGTGCGCGGTGGTGTCTCGTCCGGCGATCGTGGCCTCGACGGCGCGGCGCAGATGCGCGGTTCCTCCGGCAACTGGGCGTGGTCGGCCGACGTCTTCGGCCGCAATGCCGGCGACTACGCGATCCCCCGCGGCCGGCAGGCGAACTCCTTCGCCAATTCGTTCGGCGGCTCGTTCGGCGCCTCCTATTTCTTCGATCAGGGCTATATCGGCGCGGCCATATCTCAATTCCGCTCGCTCTACGGCATTCCTGGCACGGAAGCCGCCGCGCATGGTGTCCGGATCGACATGATCCAGACCCGCCTGCAATCGAAAGGAGAAATCCGCTTCGACGGGTCCGTCGTCGACAATGTCCGCTTCTGGCTCGGCGGCTCGCTCTATCGCCACGACGAGCAGCACCTGCATGGCGGCCTGTTCGAGAATGCCGCGCGCTTCCGCAACCAGGAGGTGGAGGCGCGTGTCGAGACGGCCTTCCGGCCACTGACGACATCCATCGGCACCTGGAACTCGGTCTTCGGGGTCCAGCTCGGCGGGCAGAATCTTGGCACCTCCGGCGAGGCAGGCGGGCTGATTGCGCCGGCGGCGACGCGCAGCGCCGCCGCCTTCCTGTTCAACGAGCTGGCCCTGTCTCCGGCGACGCGCCTTCAGGGTTCGGTGCGCGTCGAACAGGTTCGCGTCGGCGGCACGGGTTCCACTTTCCCCGGCGATTTCGACGGCGGCTCGGGCGCGCCGGTCGAGTTCGCGGCGACCCGCAGCTTCACGCCCTTCAGCGCCAGCCTCGGCATCCTGCAGAACCTGCCGCTCGGCTTCGTGGGCAGCGTCACCGGCTCCTACGTGCAGCGCGCGCCGCGCGCGCAGGAACTGTTCTCGAGAGGTCCGCACGAGGCGTCCGGCACTTTCGAGATCGGCAATCCGAACCTCGCGAAGGAATCGGCGCAAACCATCGAGGTCGGCCTGCGCCGCGCGCAGGGTCCGTTCCGGCTCGACGCCACCGCCTACTACACGCGGTTCTCGGGCTTCATCTACAAGCGCCTGACCGGCCTCACCTGCGACGACGATTTCGCCAGCTGCGGCACGGGCGGCGGCACCGAATTGCGCCAGCTCGTCTTCGCCCAGCAGGACGCCACCTTCTACGGGGCGGAACTGCGCGGCCAGTACGATATCGGCGAGTTCGCCGGCGGCACGTTCGGCGTCGAGGGCCAGTATGATTTCGTGCGCGCCCGCTTCGCCGACGGCTCGAACGTGCCGCGCATCCCGCCGCACCGGCTGGGCGGCGGCCTCTACTGGCGCGACGCCAACTGGTTCGCCCGCGTGACGCTGCTCCATGCTTTCGGCCAGAACGAGACCGCGCCGGAGGAAACACGCACGCCGGGCTACAACCTGCTCAACGCCGAGCTCAGCTACCGCATGGCGATGCGGCCGGGCTCCGGTGCCAAGGACGTGACCTTCGGGCTCGTCGGCAGCAACCTGCTCGACGAGAACATCCGCAACGCCGTCTCGTTCAAGAAGGACGAGGTCCTGATGCCCGGCCGGAGCGTCAGGTTCTTCACGACGGTGCGGTTCTAGGGGAGGGGCGCCGGCCCGCGCTCTGTGCCGTGCACCGCACGTCGCTGATGCGAGGCCAAACTCCCTCTCACACCCCCAGATAGGCCCCCCGCACCTTCGGATCGTCGAGCAGTGCCCGCCCTTCCCCGCTATGCGTGATCGTGCCCGTCTCGATCACATAGCCCCGGTCGGCGATGGCGAGCGCCTGCATGGCGTTCTGCTCGACCAGCAGCACCGTGATGCCTCGCGTCTTCAGGCCCGCGATGGCCTCGAAGATCTGCTCCACCAGAATGGGCGCAAGGCCCATGGACGGCTCGTCGAGAAGGATCAGTTCGGGCTTCGCCATCAACGCGCGGCCGAGCGCCAGCATCTGCTGCTGGCCGCCGGACAGGCCGCCGGCCTGAAGGTCGCGTTTCTCCTTCAGCACCGGGAACTGGCGATAGATGTCCTCGATATCGGCGACGACACCCTCGTCCTTCCGCGACCAGGCGCCGAGCCTCAGATTGTCAGCCACCGAGAGCGGCGCGAAGATCTGCCGGCCCTCCGGCACCTGCGCGATGCCGAGCGCCACGCGCCTGTGCGCATCGATCCGGCTGATCGCTTCGCCCTTGAAGCGGATCGCGCCCGCCGTCACCGGCTGCACGCCCGATATCGCGCGCATCAGCGTCGTCTTGCCGGCGCCATTGCCGCCGACGAGCGTCACGATCTCGCCGCGCCGCACCTCGAGCGACACGCCGTGCAGCGCCTCGATGCGCCCGTAGGATGAGCGCAGGTTCTCCACCGCCAGCAACACGTCAGACACCGGCCGCCTCCCGCGCACCATGGCTGCCGAGATAGGCGCGGATCACGTCCGGATGCGCCCGCACCTCGGCTGGCGTCCCTTCCGCCAGCGGCTTGCCGTGATCGAGAACGAGGATGCGGCTCGAGATCTTCATGACCAGCTTCATGTCGTGCTCGACCAGCACCACGGCGACACCGGATTGCGCGATCTGCTGGATGACCTGGTCGAGCTCCTCGGTCTCGACGGGATTGCAGCCGGCAGCCGGTTCGTCGAGGAGCAGGACTCGCGGCTCCGTGGCCAGCGCCCGCGCAATCTCCAGCCGCTTCAGCGCGCCATAGGGCAGCGATCCCGCCGGTATGTCGGCCTGCTCACGCAGCCCCACGACATCCAGCAGTTCCAGCGCCTTCGCCCGCGTCGCGCGGTTCTGCCGCGCCACCGAAGGCAGGGCCAGCAGATGGGCGAGCACTCCCCGCGCCTCGTGGCGGTGCCGGCCCACCATGACATTCTCGGCAGCCGTCATGCGGAAGAAGATCTGCAGGTTCTGGAAGCTGCGCGAGAGCCCGCGCGCCGCGAGGGCATGCGGCTCCATGCCGGCGACGTCCTCTCCGCCGAGCCTGACGGCACCCGCCTTCGGCAGATAAACGCCCGAGACCATGTTGAACAGCGTCGTCTTGCCGGCGCCATTCGGCCCGATAATGGCGAGAATCCGCCCCGCCTCGGCGCGAAACGAGACGCCGTCCACGGCCTTCACGCCGCCGAAGGAAATGCCGAGGTTCTCCGCCTCCAGAATCACGCTCATCCACGCCTCCTGACGAGGGCGACGAGGCTCGGCACGATGCCGGCACGCAGGAAGATCATGAACAGCATGATGAAGGCGCCGACCATGATGTGCTTGTAGTCGGAGAGGAAGGTCAGCGTCTGCGGCAGGACCACGATGACCAGCGTGCCGATAACCGAGCCGACAACCGAGCCCATGCCGCCGATCACCACCATCGTCACCAGTTCGACGGAGCGGAGGAACCCCGCGGTATCCGGCGTGATATGGCCGTCGAAGAAGGCGAGCAGGCTGCCCGCGATCGATGCATAGACCGCCGAGATGACGAAGGCGGCGAGCTTGTAGCGGGCGACATCGACACCGACGACACGCGCCGCGACCTCGGAATCGTGGATCGCGCGCAGCGCCCTCCCCGTCGGGCTGTCGACGAGGTTCAGCGCCAGCCAGGCGGCGATCAGCATCGCCCCGCCGCCGATCCAGTACCAGGTGTCCGACCCGCGCACCGGCCAGTCGAACAGGACGAGCCGCGGCACGCGCATGCCGTCCGGCCCGCCGGTCAGCCATTGCTCGTTGGTCAGCACCATGGAAATGAGGATGCCGAAGCCGAGCGTGGCGACCGCGAGATAATGGCCGCGCAGGCGCAGGATCGGCCGCCCGGCGACCCAGGCGATGAGCGCGGACAGCGCCGCGCCGATCACCATGGCGACAATGCCGTGAACTCCGTATCGCGACGGCAGCAGCGCGACAGCGTAGGCGCCGATGCCGAGGAACCCGGCGTGGCCGAGGCTGACCTGCCCGGCAAAACCCATCAGGAGATTGAGCCCGATGGTCGCGATGGCGAGGATCCAGACGATGGCGCCGACCCGGTAGTAGAAACCGGAGGGAAAAAAGAGAGGCGGCACGGCCACGAGCAGGGCCAGAACGAGCAGCACGGCCAGCTTGCCCGATGCCAGCCGCGCCAGCAGTCCGGTGGCGGACAGTGCCGCGATGTCGGGGGAATGGCCCGTCATGTCAGACCCGCTCGATGCGTGTGCGGCCGAACAGCCCGTTGGGCATGGCGAAGAGCACGGCAAGAATGACGATGAAGGCCATGGCGTCCTTGTATTGCGAGGAGATGTAGCCGGCGCCGAAGGCTTCCAGCAGCCCGACGACGAGGCCGCCGACCACCGCCCCGACCGGGTGGCCCATGCCGCCGAGCATGGCCGCGGCAAACCCCTTCAGCGCCAGCAGCGTGCCGACATCGAAGCTCGTCAGCGTGATCGGCGTCACCAGAACGCCGGCGACCGCGCCGATGGCCGCGGAAACGGCGAAGGAAAAGCCGACGACAAAGCCGGTATCGATCCCCGAAAGCTTCGCCGCCACGCGGTTGGCGGCGGTGGCGAGCACCGCCTTGCCGAACAGCGTGCGCTCGAAGAAGGCCCAGAGCAGCACCACGACGACCAGCGCGCCCGCCAGCACCACGAGGCTCTGCGGCAGCACGGACGCACCCGCGACCGTCAGCGGCCGGTCGCCGAACCAGTGCGGCAGGGAATGAAAGCGCTTGTCGAAGACGATGGACGCGACGCCGCGCAGAAAGATCGAGGCGCCGATCGTGATGATGATCAAGGTGACGGCCGAGGCGCCGCGCGCGGGGTCGATGGCGAGCTTGTAGAGACCGAGCCCGACCACCGTCGTCGCCGCAACCGCGATGAGCGCGGCGAGCGGCACCGGCACGCCGGCCAGCGACAGGAACACCGTCGCCATGCCGCCCAGCATGACGAACTCGCCCTGCGCGAAATTGATGACGTCCGAGGCGTTGTAGATCAGCGTGAAGCCAAGCGCGACCAGCGCATAGACCGCGCCGACGGTCAGCCCCGAAAAGGCGAACTGGAGGAACTCAGCCATCGATCAGTCTTGGGGCTTCGACATCAGGGGAATTGCGTCCTTCGAGGCTTGCCTCGCTTGCACCTCGGGATGAGCAAGGTGGCGTTTGGCATTGAGCACGGCGGATTTCTGGCCGCCGTGCATCGTCCACCGGAATGCAGTTCGCGGCCCACCTCGCCCTGAGGTGCGAGCCTGACAGGGCGGGCCTCGAAGGACGCACTCGCCCCGTGCAGGCGCTCAGATCCACCGTAGCCGACAGCCGATCCTTGGCGACTGCCGGCTACCCAAACCCGACTGCCCGCCTCAGCTTCCGCCTTCCGGGACGATGGTCCAGTCGCGGTTGCGGATTTCCAGCATCCGGAACGCCGTGAGGTCGAGACCCATATGGTCGGTGGCGCTCATGTTGACGACGCCCGCCGTGCCCATGAAGCCGCGCGTCGCCTCGATGGCGTCGCGGATCTTGCGGGGGTCGGCGCCAGCCTTCTTGATCGCCTCGACGAGGATCATCAGGCCGTCATAGGCATGGCCGCCGAAGGTCGAAACCGGCTGTCCGGTCTTCTGCTCGAAGGTACGGGCATAGTTGACGACGACCGACTTCTGCGGATCGCTGTCGGGCAGCATGCTGGCGACCAGCAGCGCGGAAGCGGGCAGCCTCACGCCGTTCGCCGCATCGCCCGCGAGGTCGATGAACTGCTTGGAGGCGACGCCGTGGCTCTGGTAGAGCGGATGCGGCACCTGAAGCTGCGCATAGTTGCGCGTCACAATGGCCGGCCCCTGCCCGAACCCGGCATTGACCACCGCCTGCACGCCCTGCCGGTTGCGGATGTTGGTGAGCTGCGGCGTCATGTCGGAATCGCGCGGGCCGTAGCGCTCGGTGTGGGCGATGGTCACGCCGTAGCGCGGCGCGACCGCCACGCACTGGTCGTGCATGGAGGCGCCGAAGCCGTCCGTGCCCGAGATCATCGCGATATTGGTCAGCCGCCGGCGCTGCAGATCCTGGAAGATCTTCTCGCAGGCCATGCGGTCCGTGTGCGGCGTCTTGAACGTGTAGGCGCGCACGGGATCGATGATCTGGATGGCGCCGCCGAGCGAGATGAACGGGATGCGGGCTTCCTCGAACAGCGGGATCATCGCCATGGTCGTGCCCGTGGTCGAGCCGCCGACCATCGCGACGATCTTGTCGTCCTCGATCAGACGCGTCGCGAAGGTGCGCGCCTGATTGGCGTCGCCGCCATCGTCATAAATGATCAGCTGGAGGCGCTGGCCGTTGATCCCACCGGCCGCATTGATCTGCTCGACATAGATTTCGAGGGTCTTCTTCGAGGGGTCGCCAAGGAACGAGGCGGGGCCGGTGACCGAGAGCACCGCGCCGATCTTGATTTGCGCCTGTACGGCCGAAGCGCCAAAGGCCATCAGCGCCGCAGCGGCCGCGCCGGCAAATACACGTCGGGTCCAACCCGCCATGGCAGTCCTCCCATTAAACCGTCGTTTCCTGCGCGGGGCGGTTCAGGTGCTCTTGTCGTCCGGCCCTGATTGACACCTCGCGGCTGCCGCGTATTTAATTAACCAACCGCCCGGTCAGTCAAGTGGTCAAACGGCGGACCGAATGAAAAACGATGCGGCCGGCTCCCGCCGGACAATGCATCGGCACGAGGAAATGCTGGAGGCAAGAATGGACGAGACGAGCGTGCTCGTCGAGGTCGCGGATGGCTATCGCGTCCTGACGCTCAACCGGCCGGACAAGCTGAACTCCTTCACCGGCGCAATGCATCGCGCGCTCAGGGCCGCGCTCGAAGCGGCCGAGGCCGACAAATCCTGCAGGGCCGTTCTGATCACCGGCCAGGGCCGCGGCTTCTGCGCGGGACAGGATCTCGCCGATCCGGAGATACAGCCGCAGGCGGGCGACACGCCCGATCTCGGCGACACGCTGGAGAAGAACTACAATCCGCTGATCCGCAAGTTGCGCGCCCTGCCCTTCCCCGTCGTCTGCGCGGTCAACGGCATCGCCGCCGGCGCGGGCGTGTCGCTGGCGCTCGCCGCCGACGTGACGCTGGCCGGTCGCTCCGCGAGCTTCGGACAGGCTTTCGTGAAGATCGGACTTGTCCCGGATTCCGGCGCTACCGCCCTGCTGCCACGTCTGATCGGACCTGCCCGCGCCCGCGCCTGGGCGATGACCGGCGAGACCATCAAGGCCGACGTGGCGGAGAGCTGGGGCCTCGTCTGGAAGGTGGTCGATGACGCCGACCTCCTCACCGAGGCGCGGACGCTCTGCGCCCGCTTCGGGACTTCCTCGGCGACCGGTCTCGACGCCATCAAGCGCGCCTTCGAACACGCCGCCGATGCGAGCCTCGACGCCCAGCTCGACTATGAGCGCGACGAGCAGCGGCGCCTCGGCCGCGGCCGCGACTACGAGGAGGGTGTCTCCGCCTTCATGGAGAAGCGCAAGCCCGTCTTCGGGGACCGGCCATGACGACCGAAGCCATGAACGACGCCTTTGGCAAACCGGTGGACCACCACGCCGTCGCCCGCGCCGCCTCGGCCGCCATGTGGGCGGACGACAATGCCAGCCAGGCCCTCGGCATGACCATCGTCCAGTCCGGCCCGGGCACGGCGGCGTTGACCATGCCCGTGGTGAAGACCATGACCAACGGCCACGGCATGTGCCACGGGGGCTACATCTTCACCCTCGCCGACAGCGCCTTCGCCTTCGCCTGCAACAGCCACAACACCAAGACGGTGGCGCAGCATTGCGCCGTGACCTTCCTCAGCCCCGGCAAGCTCGGCGACGTGCTCACCGCCACCGCGCGCGAGATCAACCGGCAGGGCCGCTCGGGTATCACCGACGTCACCGTCACCAATCAGGCCGGCGAGACCATCGCTGTCTTCCGTGGCCATTCGCGCACGCTCGGCGGCGCGATCGCGCCCGATCACCCCGCCCTCTGACCCCCCGGAGGCAATCATGCTCGACAGGACCCGCTACCAGCCGCTCGTCGACCCGATTGAGGTCGCTTCCCGCGACGAGATCGCCGCACTCCAGACCGAACGCCTGCGCTGGACGCTCCGCCACGCCTACGACAACGTGCCGGCCTATCGGGCAAAGTTCGACGCGGCTGGCGTCCATCCGTCCGATTTCCAGCGTCTCGAAGACCTCGGGAAATTCCCCTTCACGACCAAGGCGGACCTCCGCGACAACTACCCCTTCGGCATGTTCGCCGTGTCGCAGGACAGGGTCGTCCGCGTCCACGCCTCCTCCGGCACCACCGGCAAGCCGACCGTCGTCGGCTACACCCAGAGGGATATCGACACCTGGTCCTCGGTGGTCGCACGCTCGATCCGCGCGGCGGGCGGCCGGCCCGGCATGAAGATCCACATCTCCTACGGCTACGGCCTGTTCACCGGGGGCCTGGGCGCCCATTACGGCGCGGAGCAGCTCGGCTGCATGGTGATCCCGGTCTCCGGCGGCATGACAGAGAGACAGGTCCAGCTCATCCAGGACTTCGAGCCGGACATCATCATGGTGACGCCGAGCTACATGCTGGCCATCCTCGACGAGTTCCGGCGCATCGGCGTCGATCCGCGTTCGACCGCCCTCAAGATCGGCATTTTTGGCGCCGAGCCCTGGACCAATTCGATGCGCGCGGAGATCGAGGACGCCTTCGCCATGGACGCCGTCGACATCTACGGCCTGTCGGAAGTGATCGGCCCCGGCGTCGCCAACGAATGCGTGGAGACCAAGGACGGCCTGCATATCTGGGAGGACCATTTCTTCCCCGAAGTGATAGACCCCGCGACAGGCCGCGTGCTGCCCGATGGCGAGAAGGGCGAACTGGTCTTCACCTCGCTGACCAAGGAAGCCATGCCGATCATCCGCTACCGCACGCGCGACCTGACCCGGCTCTTGCCCGGCACCGCCCGTTCGATGCGGCGGATGGAGAAGGTCACCGGCCGTTCCGACGACATGATGATCGTGCGCGGCGTCAACGTCTTCCCGACCCAGATCGAGGAGAAAATCCTCACCCTGCCCGAGCTCTCGGCGCACTATCTCGTCGTGCTCGCCCGCGAGGGCCGCCTCGACACGATGGACATTCGCGTCGAGGCCCGTCCTGACTGCGCCGAGGGCGAGGCCCGCCGCGCTGGCGACCGCCTCTGCCAGCAGGTCAAGGACACGATCGGCGTCTCCTGCACGGTCAGCGTTCTGGCGGCCGGGGCGCTGGAGCGTTCCGGCGGCAAGGCGCGCCGCGTCGTCGACAACCGGCCGAGGGACTGACGCCGTGGCCCGTCCCCGCGCCGCCGACTATGACGAGAAGCGCCGGCTGCTGCTGCATGCCTGCGCCGATCTCTTCGCGCGGCAGGGCTACGACCGCACCTCGATCAACGACATCGCGGCCGCCTGCAATGTCTCCAAGGCGCTGATCTATCACTATTATCCGAACAAGGAGCAGCTCCTTGTCGATATCATCCGCCGCCACCTCGCCGATCTCCTGGAGACGGTCGAGGCGGCGGTGCGAAAGTCGGATCAGGCCGGCCGCCTGCGCGCCATCGTCCATGCCTTGCTGGAGGCCTACCGGGACGCCGACGCGCTCCACAAGATTCAGGTCAACGAGCTGTCCCGCCTGCCGGAGGAATCGCAGACGGAACTGAAGGCCGTGGAGCGCCAACTCGTCGGCATCTTCTCCGAGGCATTGGTCCATGCCGTGCCGGCGCTCGGCGATTCGCCGTTCCTCAAGCCCGTGACCATGTCGCTCTTCGGCATGCTCAACTGGCACTATATGTGGTTCCGCCCCGGCGGCTCCATGTCGCGCGAAGCCTATGCGGACCTTGCCACGAACCTGATCCTCGCCGGCGCCCGCGACGTGACGCAGGCCGCGCAAAGGGTCGCTGCCGAATAGGCCGCAAGCAGCCGAAATTCACTTTCGAGCCCTTCCAAACGTACAATTCGTGAAGTCCGGCCGCGCCTGCCGTCCTTGACCGACCTCGCCGGGTCGGGCATTCGGTCAGCACCCTATCGCGCCGCAACAGCGCTGGGGCCGATCAGGGACGGGAAGGCATGACGACCATTCCGCAGGCCGTGGAGTTCGACGTCGACCGGGAGGAGACCTTCGTCCCCGCCCTCGGCGAGACGCACTCGACGCGCGCCAAGGCCATCCTCAAGGTCCATCCGGAAATCCGCCAGCTCATCGGCCGCAATCCGTGGACCGCCGCGATCACCGCGGCCTATGTCGGCATCCAGCTCGCCGTCGCCATCGCTTTTGGCTGGGCCGGCCCTTCCTGGTGGTGGCTCGCGCTGATCGTCGCCTATGGTTTCGGCGCCTTCCTCAACCATGCGCTCTACGTCGTCGTCCACGACGCCACCCACAACCTGATCTTCCGCAACCGCTTCGCCAACCGCGTCCTGCTGCTGCTGGCCGACGTGCCGCAGGTGCTGCCCGGCGGCATGGGCTTCCGCGCCTGCCACCTCGCTCACCACTCGCATCTCGGCGAGATGGACGGCGACACCGACATTCCCCACGAATGGGAAGCCCGCCTCGTCGGCCATTCCACCTGGCGCAAGGCGCTGTGGTTCCTGTTCTTCCCGGTCTTTCAGGTGCTGCGCGTGACGCGCGTGCGCGGCGTCGCCACCTTCGATGCCTGGACCGCCGCGAACTATGTCGTGAATTTCGGCGCCGCCGCCCTCATCGGCTGGCTCGCCGGCTGGAACGCGGTGCTCTACCTCTTCGCTTCGTTCTGGTTCGCCATCAGCCTGCATCCGCTCGGCGCGCGCTGGGTGCAGGAGCATTTCACCGGGGACGAGCAGCACGACACGGCCAACTACTATGGTCCGCTCAACGGCATCGCGCTGAACATCGGCTACCACAACGAGCACCACGACTTCCCGTCGATCCCGTGGAACCGCCTGCCGGAGGTCACCCGCCTCGCGCCGGAATTCTACCTGACCCTGCCGAGCCACACCTCGTGGACGAAGCTGCTGGTCGAGTTCATCACCGACCCGAAGCACTCGCTCTGGACGCGCACGGTCAGGCCCGAAGACGGCAAACCGTCTCACGCATAGTCGAAATCGACGCTGACCTTCTCGGTCCCCGCCACCGGCCGCGACTGGCAGGTGAGCACGAAGCCTTGCTCGATCTCCCACGGCTCCAGCGAAAAGTTCTGGTCCATGGCGACATCGCCGGCGGTGAGCTTTGCCCGGCAGGTGCAGCACATGCCGCCCTTGCACGAATAGGGCAGGTCGAGGCCGTGGCGCAGCGCAGCCTCGACCACCGTCTCGGTCGGGTCCATGGCGATGGAATGCAGCGCACCGTCGAGCCGGATCGACAGCGGCAGGCCGTTCGGCAGGTCGGGCTTGCGGGCGGGCGCGGGCCTGCGCGGCGCGCCCTCGGTGGCGAACAGCTCGAAATGGATGCTGTCAGGTGCCATGCCGAGGCGCACGAGCGTCGCCTTCGCCTCCTCGGTCATCGCCTGCGGCCCGCAGAGGAAGGCGTGGTCGGCCAAAGCACCCGCCGCGTTGCGCGGCAGGTGGCGCGTCAGCGTCTCGATCTTCTCGCCGTCGATCCGGCCATGCGACACGGCGAAATCGGAAGCTTCGCGCGAGAGAACGTGATGCACCGACAGCCGCCCCATGAAACTGTCCTTCAGATCCTCCAACTGCGTGCGGAAGATCACCGACGCGGCGTCGCGATTGCCATAGATCAGCGTCACCCGGCTGTTCGGCTCGCGCGCCAGCACCGTGCGGATGATCGACATGACAGGCGTGATGCCGGAGCCGCAGGCAATGGCGAGGTAGGACTTGCGCTCCCCGCCCAGCGGCGCGGTGAAGCGGCCCATCGGCGTCATCACCTCGATGGGGTCGCCGACCTTCAGCAGCGCATTGGCGAAGCGCGAGAAGGCTCCGCCCTCAACCTGCTTCACGGCCACGCGCAGGTCGCCGTCGTCGATGCCGGTGCAGATCGAATAGGAACGCCTGACATCCTCGCCGCCAAGCGTCGCGCGCAGCGTCAGATACTGGCCGTGTTCGAAACGATAGGCGTCCTTCAACGGCTCCGGCACGGCGAAGGCGATGGACACCGTGTCCTGTGTCTCGCGGCGGATGTCGCTGACGGTGAGTGTGTTGAAATGAGGGGTCATAGGGCCTCTCTGCAGTGCCGGCTCAGATGCACTTGAAATAGTCGAAAGGCTCGGCGCAGGCCCGGCAGCGCCAGTGTGCCTTGCAGGCGGTAGAGCCGAATTCCGAGACTTTCTGCGTATCGGCCGAGCCGCAGCGCGGGCAGGCGACGACCTCCTCGCCGAACAGCGCCCGTCGGCCCGCCTTGCCCTTGGGCGGCGCGATGCCGAAGGCGGCGAGCTTCTGCTTGCCTTCCTCGCTCATCCAGTCGGTGGTCCAGGCGGGCGAGAGCACCGTCGTCACCTTGACGTCGGTGAAGCCTGCCTCCTCGAGTGCGACTTCGACGTTCAGCGCTATCAGGTTCATCGCCGGGCAGCCCGAATAGGTCGGGGTGATCACCGCCTCGACCCGGCCGTTCTCGATGCGCACGTCGCGCAGCACGCCGAGATCCGCGATGGTCAGGACCGGCACTTCGGGGTCGCAGACATCCGCTGCGGCCGCCCAGGCTTCGGCGCGCTGGCGTTCGAGATCGAGCGAGACGGCCACGCCCATGGCGTCACCACGCCGCGTTCGGATAGGTGCGCTGCATGTACTGAAGCTGGGCGAGCAGGAAGCCCATATGCTCGGTGTGCCGCCCCGCCCGTCCACCGCTCTGGAACGAGCCGAGCTTCGGGAGCGTCAAGGTCGCCTCGGCCAGCACCTCCGCAAGCGTCGCGTCGAAGGTGGCGCGCAGGCTCTCCGGGTCCGGCACGAAACCCGCCTCGATGGCCGCGCGCATCGGCGCATCGACCTCGAACAGTTCGCCCGCATAAGGCCAGAGCGCATTCAGCGCGTCCTGCGCCCGCCGATGGCTTTCCTCCGTGCCGTCACCGAGCCGGATGACCCACTCGGCGGAATGGCGCACGTGGTAGGCCATTTCCTTCTCGGCCTTGGCGGCGACGCCCGCGAGCGTCGCGTCCTTCGATGCCGCCATGGCCCGATGGAACGGATGCATGAAGGCCGAATAGATCAGCTGCCGCACCATGGTGACGGCGAAGTCGCCGTTCGGCTGTTCGACCAGCAGGGCGTTGCGGTACTCGTTCTCGCGGCGGAGATAGGCGAGCCTGTCCTCGTCGCGACCACGGCCCTCGATTTCGCCGGCATAGGTGTAGAGCGAGCGCGCCTGCCCGATCAGGTCGAGGCCGAGATTGGCGAGCGCCAGCTCCTCCTCCAGAACGGGCGCATGACCGCACCATTCGGAGAGGCGGTGGCCGAGGATCAGCGCATCGTCGGCAAGCCTGAGTGTGACGAGGAAAAGCGGGGTTTCGCTCATCACATATGCCCCACGTCTTCCGGCACCTCGTAGAAGGTCGGATGCCGGTAGATTTTCGATGCCGTCGGCTCGAACAGCATGTCCTTCTCGGCGGGATCGGACGCGGTGATGGCGTTCGACGGCACCACCCAGACGGAAAGGCCCTCGCCACGGCGCGTATAGGTGTCGCGGGCATTGGCCAGCGCCATGGTCGCGTCGACCGCGTGGAGCGAGCCGACATGGCGATGCGCCATGCCGTTGCGCGAGCGGATGAAGACTTCCCAGAGCGGCCAGTTCTTCTCGGTCATGTCAGTCACTCCGCCGCCTGCAACAGCCGCCGCGCCGCGCGCTTCTCGGCATGGGCGAGCGCCGCCTCGCGCACCCAGCTGCCTTCGTCATGGGCCTTGTTGCGCTGGGCGAGGCGCTGGCGATTGCACGGCCCCTCGCCGGCCAGCACGCGCTTGAATTCGCTCCAGTCGATGGCGCCATAATCCCACTGGCCGGTCGCCTCGTTGAACTTGAGGTCCTTGTCGGGGAATTCGAGGCCGATGAAATGCCCCTGCGGCACGGTCGCATCGACGAATTTCTGGCGGAGGTCGTCGTTGGAGAACCGCTTGATCCGCCAGGCCATGTTCTGGTCGGTGTGCAGGCTCTCCGCGTCCGGCGGGCCGAACATCATCAGCGCCGGCCACCACCACCGGTTCAGCGCCTCCTGCGCCATGGCCTTCTGGTCTTCATTGCCGCGCGCCAGCGTCATGACGATCTCGTAGCCCTGCCGCTGGTGGAAACTCTCCTCCTTGCAGATGCGGATCATCGCGCGCGCATAGGGGCCATAGCTCGTCCGGCAAAGCGGGATCTGGTTCATGATCGCCGCGCCGTCGACCAGCCAGCCGACCATGCCGATATCGGCCCAGGACAGCGTCGGATAGTTGAAGATCGAGGAATATTTGGCCTTGCCGGTGAGCAGCTGGTCGTTCAGCTCCTCGCGGCTCGTGCCCAGCGTCTCGGCCGCCGAATAGAGATAGAGCCCGTGGCCGCCCTCGTCCTGCACCTTGGCGAGCAGCGCGGCCTTGCGCTTCAGGCTCGGCGCGCGGGTGATCCAGTTGCCCTCGGGCAGCATCCCGACGATCTCGGAATGGGCGTGCTGGGAAATCTGGCGCACCAGCGTGCGCCGGTACTTCTCCGGCATCCAGTCGTTCGGCTCGATCTTCTCGTCGCGATCGATCCGCGTCTGGAAGGCAGCGTCGCGCTCGGCATCGACGAGGGCCGGACCCTCGTCCTTCACATTCAGCGCCTGCGTATACATGCGCTCCTCCCATCTTGATTGGGAGCAAGTATGTTACAAAAATTCCAGAGAGCAAGATTTTTCGTAACACACAGCCCGCCATTCGTTGCTGCACCGCACAGGGGCGGGCATCAGCCGATGCCGAAGCGGCGCGCCAGGTCGAATGCCGCCGGCGGCAGATTCTCGCCATCGGCATCGGTCACGGCCTCGACATGCCGCTCGGACGGCGCGGCCAGCGCCGCATAGAGCCCTGCCATGGTCCGCCGCGCCGCGATGTCGGGCCGATCGGCCGGCAGCAGATCTTCAGGCAGGGCGGGATCGTGAATCACCGCACGGCGGAAAGCGTGCACCGCCAGTGTCCGGATCACGAAGGCCTCGGTGGGAGATGGCGGCGCGGCCTCGACCATTTGCAGCAGGGATGCCTGCGCATCCGCGAGACGCCGGTAGGCCGCGACCGTCGCGCCCATGCCGAGCGCCTCCGTCGCTATCCGGCGCGCCATGGCGGGATCGGCGACTGCATCGAACAGGAAGGCGTCGGCCGGCACAGGAGGTGGAGCCGCCGAGCCCGGCGCGACGAGAACGCCCGCCGCCAGCGGCCGGAAGCCCGCTGCTTCCAGCGTCGCCATATCAGCGGCTTTCCTCGCCGCCGCCGGCAGCACCAGCAGGCGGAAGCCACGGCCATCCGGCTGCCGCTCGCCGGCATAGACGCGCCTGAACGCCGCCGCGAAGGTGCGCGCGCCTTCCTGCGACAGGCAATAGCGCGGGCGACGGCCGCCATCCCGCCGCTCGAACAGCCCGCCGGCGACGAGCCGCGACATGGCGGTCCGCACCGCTCCCGGCTCGATGCCCAGCGCGCCGGTGAGGTCGATCAGCGCCCGGATCGACAGCGTCCCGCCGCGCGGCACGATGGCGTCACCGAACAGGGTGACGATCAGCGAGGCCGTGCGCACCGGCCGCCGCGCCAGAAAGTCCTGCCGCAACGCCTCGACCGCCCGGCTCAGCCCGTCCGCTCCGTCCTGCATACCCGCTCCGCTAGCCTGCTCCGGTCCCTGGCGCAATCGGCCCCCGCGCCATGGTCTAGGCCATCGGGCCGAATGTCTGTTGTTGCATACAAGGCCTAGGGTGACGCTCGGAAAACCTTATCATCCGGGCGCGCGCAGCGTTTGCGCCGCCCGCAAGGACTGCTCCGATGCTCAGAATCGTCGTCGTCTTCGGCCTGCTCGCCATTGTCGGGGGCATTGCCACCTGGCGGCCGGATCTCGCCGAACAGGCCTATCACAAGGCGCAAGCCGTGGTTTCCGGCAAGAAGCCGGCCGAGCAGGCGGCCCAGCCCCGCCGCCAGGGGCCGCCGCCGGTGTCCGTCACGCTGGCCCGCGCCGAAAAGCGCGTCATGCCCATCGTCGTCGAGGCGGTCGGCACGGTGCAGTCGATCGCCTCGCTGCAGATCAAGGCGCGCGTCGACAGCCAGGTCATGACCGTCCATGTCGCCGAAGGCGCGGCGGTGAAGCAGGGCGACCTGCTGTTCAGCCTCGATGACCGCGTGCTCAAGGCCCAGCTCGCCCAGATCGAGGCGCAGATCCTGCGCACCGAAGCGCAGCTCGAACAGGCCATCCGCGACCGCGACCGCGCCATCGACCTCACGCGCCGCAATGTCGGCACCGAGGTCGCGCGCGACAACGCCATCACCAACGTCAAGGCGGTCGAGGCGCAGCTCGCCGCGGACAAGGCGAACCGCGACAATATCCGCTCGCAGCTTTCCTATACCCAGATCACCGCGCCGATCTCCGGCCGCATCGGCTCGATCGCCGCCAAGCCCGGCGCCTTCGTCCGCTCCGCCGACACCGCGGCGATGACGACCATCAATCAGATCGATCCGATCTACATCGCCTTCGCGGTGCCGCAGGCGACCTTCTACGAGATCCGCAGCCAGGTTTCCGGCGATGTGCGCAGCATCACCGTCGAGGCGACGGCCGGCGGCCAGACGGTCGCCGGCAGCATCGCCTTCGTCGAGAACCAGGTCGACCTCGCCACCGGCACCGTCACCGCCAAGGCGCTGATGAACAACGGCGCCGAGCAGCTCTGGCCCGGCTCCTTCGTGCCGGTGAAAGTCTCGCTCGGCACCCAGGGCGAGGCCGTGGTCATCCCCGCCGCCGCGCTGCAGGTCGGCCAGAACGGGCCCTTCGTCTTCACCGCGACGGACGGCAAGGCCGCCATCGCCAACGTCAAGGTGGCGCGCATGGTCGGCGACCACGCCGTTCTCGAATCCGGCCTGAGCGGTGGCGAGACCGTGATCACCTCGGGCCAGCTTCGCCTCGTCGCCGGTTCGTCGGTGGTCGCCCGCCCGGCGCCCGCCGCGGCCGGCGAGACCGCCGCCCGCGACCGGCAGAGCTGAGGAGACGCCGCCATGCTGTCGGAGCTCTGCATCCGCCGTCCCGTGATGACCATCCTCCTGATGGTCTCCTTCCTCGCGGCCGGCATGTTCGGCTACGGCCAGCTTCCCGTCGCCGCGGTTCCGCGCGTCGACTTCCCGACCATCCAGGTCTCCGCTCAGCTGCCGGGCGCCAGCCCCGAGACCATGGCGTCCTCGGTCGCGCTGGTGCTGGAGAAGCAGTTCTCGACCATTGCCGGCGTCTCGTCGATGACCTCGACCTCGACCTACGGCAACACCTCGATCGTCCTGCAGTTCGACCTCAACAGGAACATCGACGGCGCGGCCCTCGACGTGCAGTCGCAGATTTCTGCCGCCATGCGCCGCCTGCCGGTCGACATGGTCACGCCGCCAAGCTTCAGGAAGGTCAACCCGGCCGATTTCGCGATCATGTTCATCGCGATCTCATCCGACACCGCCCGCCTCTCCGACATCGACCGCTTCGCCAATTCCTCGATCCTGCCGCGCATCTCGACCCTGCCCGGAATCGCGCAGGTCATGGTCTGGGGCTCGCAGAAATTCGCCGTGCGCGTGCGCGCCGATCTCGATCAGCTCGCCGCCCGCGGCCTCACCCTCGCCGACCTGCAGAACGCACTGACCGCCGCCAATTCCAATCGCCCCGTCGGCACCGTCAACGAGGGCGGCCGCAACGCCATCCTCGACGCCACGGGCCCGATCAACCGATCCGCGGACTACCGCGACGTGATCGTCGCCTGGCAGAACGGCGCGCCCGTGCGCGTCTCGGACGTTGCGAGCCCGATCGACGGCGTCGAGAACGACCGCGCGGCATCCTGGCTGGACGGCAAGCGCGCCATCGTTCTCGGCGTGCAGCGCCAGCCGGACGCCAACACGGTCGATGTCGTCGATCGTGTCCGCGCCATGCTGCCGCAGATCCAGCGCGAGGCGCCGGCCGCCTACAACATCCAGGTGATGATGGATCGCTCCAAGACGATCCGGGAATCGATCGAGGACGTTCAGTTCACTCTGGCGCTCGCCGCCGTGCTCGTCATCGTCGTCATCTGGTTCTTCCTGAAGGACTGGCGCGCCACGCTGATCCCCGCCGCCGCCCTGCCGATCTCGATCATCGGCACGTTCGCGGTGATGTACGTGCTCGGCTATTCCATCGACAACATCTCGCTGCTGGCGCTGACGCTGGCGGTCGGCTTCGTCGTCGATGACGCCATCGTCATGCTCGAGAACATCATGCGCTACATTGAGGAGGGGATGGATCCCTTCCAGGCGGCGCTGGTCGGCTCGCGCGAGGTCGGTTTCACCATCATCTCCATGACCATCTCGCTGGTCGCCGTCTTCATCCCCGTCCTGTTCATGGGCGGCGTGGTCGGCCGCATGTTCGCGCAGTTCGGCGTCGTCATCTCCACGGCCATCCTGATCTCCGGCGTGGTGTCGCTGACGCTGACGCCGATGCTCTGCTCGCGCGTGCTGAAGCCCATCGACCACAACAAGAAGCCGTTGTTCCTGCTGCGCTGGTTCGAGGCGTTCTTCTCGGCCGTCACCCGCGGCTACGGCTGGTCGGTGAAGAAGGTGGTCAACATGCCGGTCGTCATGATCGGCATCACCATCGCGACCTTCGTCGTCACCTTCATGCTGTTCCGCGACATACCCAAGGGCTTCTTCCCGCAGGAGGACAACGGCATCGTCCGCGCCGCCACCATCGGCCCCGACGACGTCTCTTTCGCGGCGATGGTCGAGCGCACCCAGCAGCTCGCCGCCGTGGTCCGCCGCGATCCGGACGTCGTGTCGGTCATGGCCAATGTCGGCTCAGGCGGCGGCGCCACGACCCAGAACTCAGGCTCGCTGTTCATCACCCTGCGCGACAAGCCGGCCCGCAAGGACAATGCGGTTCAGGTGATCGACCGCCTGCGCCGCGCCGCCAACGAAGTGCCGGGCATTCAGGCCTTCTTCTCACCGATCCAGTCCATCACGGTCGGCACGGTGCAGAGCCGCAGCCAGTATCAGTACATGCTGCAGTCGCCGGACCTCGATGCCCTGCGCCAGTATGCGCCGATCCTCGAAGCGAAGATGCGCACGCTTCCCGGCATTCTCGACGTCAATTCGGACCTCCAGATGCGCGCGCGCTCGACCATCGTCGATGTCGACCGTGACGCCGCCTCACGGCTCGGTGTCACCGCCGACCAGGT
The DNA here is from genome assembly GCF_016793595.1 of Phreatobacter sp. Taxonomy (GTDB): domain Bacteria; phylum Pseudomonadota; class Alphaproteobacteria; order Rhizobiales; family Phreatobacteraceae; genus Phreatobacter. The sequence continues at coordinate 11,492 of NZ_JAEULY010000002.1, read as the reverse complement.
GCGCAACACGCTCTATTCGGCGTTCGGCACGCGCCAGGTGTCGACCATCTACGCTTCGGAGGACACCTATCAGGTGATCCTCGAAGCCGACCCGAAATATTACGACACCTCGCTGATGCTCCGCCGCCTCACGGTGCGCTCGTCCACCGGCGCCGTGGTGCCGCTCGACGCGGTCGCCAGGCTTCGCGAGCAGCCGACGGCGCTGTCGGTCGGCCACCTCGCCCAGCTTCCGGCGGTCACCATCTCGTTCAACCTGCCGCAGGGCGTCGCCCTGTCGCAGGCCGTCGAACGGATCGAGGTCGCCGCCCGCGAGATCGGACTGCCTGCCACCATCGCGTCGTCGTTCCAGGGCACCGCGCAGGTGTTCCAGCAGGCGGTGGCCAACCAGGGGCTTCTGCTCTTCGCGGCGGTGCTGGTGATCTACATCATCCTCGGCATTCTCTACGAGAGCTTCATCCACCCCTTCACCATCCTGTCGGGCCTGCCGTCCGCCGGCATCGGCGCGCTGCTGACACTCCAGCTCTTCCACTTCGACCTGTCGGTCATCGCCATGATCGGCCTCGTCATGCTGATCGGCATCGTCAAGAAGAACGCCATCATGATGGTCGATTTCGCGATCGAGCGCCGACAGAAGGGCGTGCCCGCGAAGGAGGCCATCGTCGAAGCCGCCGTGCTGCGTTTCCGGCCAATCATGATGACCACGCTCTGCGCCATCCTCGGCGCGGTGCCGATCGCCATCGGCCACGGCGCCGGCGCGGAGCTGCGCCAGCCGCTCGGCATCGCGGTGGTCGGCGGTCTGATCCTGTCGCAGCTGCTCACGCTCTACATCACGCCGGTCGTCTATCTGATGTTCGAGGGCCTCTCGAACTGGATCGGGCGTCGCGGCAGCCAGCCCGCCGGCGAGGCCGTTCCGGCTCCGGCAGGCGCGCCGCACGGCCAGCCGGCGGAGTGAAGCGCGGCTCTGGTCGCGCGGCCGTGATGCCGCGCGGCCATCGTTGTCATTGACAGTCCCGCGCGCGCGGCCCTACGCCTTGCGCTCATGTCGCATCCGGCCGATCAGTCCGCCCCCAGATCCCCACGCCGCATCGCCGTCATTGCCGATGACCACGGCATGTACCGCATGGGTCTCGCGCTGACGCTGAAGGACCGCCTCGGCTTCGACGAGGTGGCGGAGGCCGCCTCCCTGGACGAGGCGCTGGAACGCCTCGGCGAGACCGAGGGCGTGGCGCTCGCCCTGTTCGACCTGTCCATGCCCGGCATGCAGAGCGCGGCGAGCCTCGCCGCCGTGCGCGAATGCTATCCCGACCTGCCGATCGCGGTCGTCTCGGGTTCCGAGAGCCGCAGCGACGTGCTCGACGCGCTGGCGGCGGGCGTCAATGGCTTCGTGCCGAAAAGCCTCGTCGACAACGATCTCGTGGCGGCCCTCGGCACCATCGTCTCCGGCGCCATCTTCGTGCCCGCGACTCTCGCGACCGCCACCTCGGCACGCATCCCGGCCGCGCCGTCCGAACCGGCACTCGATCGGCTGACCCCGCGCCAGCGCGACGTGCTCGGCCTGCTCATCGAAGGCCGCTCCAACAAGGAGATCGCCCGCGCGCTCGACCTCGGCCAGGGCACGGTGAAGATCCACCTCGCTGCTCTGTTCCGCCATCTCGGGGTGCGCAACCGGGCGGCCGCCGTCGCCGCCGCCGCGCCACTGCTGGCGAAGGGGTAGAGCCTCACGCCACCAGGCGCGCCACCGTCGCCCTGAGGGTCGGCACGGCCACCGGCTTGGTGAGCCAGGCCACGCCGCTCGCCTGCAGCCGGGCCAGCGTCTTCGGGTCGGTCGCACCGGTCACGATCAGGGCCGGCAGGCGCGCCGCGCGTCCCTCCCGCCAGCGGGTGATGAGGTCGAGCCCGTCGATACCCTTCTCCAGCTGCAGGTCGATCACCGCGAGGTCCACCGGCCGGTCGCTGGCCAGTGCGTCGCTCGCCTCCGCGGCATTGCGCGCGGCGGTCACCGTCGCGCCGTCGTCGCGGAGCGTGCGCGCCAGCGCATCGACGATCATCGGCTCGTCATCGAGCACGAGAATGTGCCGCCCGGCCAGCGACAGGCCCGGCGAAAGCGGCGGTGTCGACGCCGCCTGCTCCGGCCGCACGGCGATCGGCAGTTCCACCCGGAACACCGTGCCCCTGCCCCGGCGGCTGTCGACGCTGACATGATGGCCGAGCAGGTCGCAGAGTCGGCGCACGATGGAGAGGCCGAGCCCGAGGCCGTCATTCTGCCCATGGGCCGCCTGCTTCACCCGCTCGAACTCCTCGAAGATGCGGTCGCGGTCCTCGGCGGGCACGCCCGGTCCGGTATCGTGAACCTCCAGCACGGCGTGGCCGTCCTGCCGGCGCACACCGACCAGCACCTTGCCTGACGCCGTGAATTTCAGCGCATTGCCGACGAGATTGCGCAGGATGGTCTCGACCAGAACCGGATCGCTGGTCACTGGCAGGCGCGAGGAGACGAGGCGGAACTCCAGGCCATGCGCCGCCGCCTGCGCCCGGAAGCCGGCCGCGACCCGCTCCAGCACATCGCCAATGACGAAAGTGCGCGGCTCGGCGACGACGATGCCGGCATCGAGCCTGGACACGTCGAGCAGCGCCGAGAACATGTCCTGCAGCGAGCCGAGCGTGGTCTCCATATTGGCGACGAGGCGGATCGGCTCCTCGCCCTGCACGCGCCGCGACAGCGCATTGGCGAATAGCGACAGAGCATGCAGCGGCTGACGCAGGTCATGGCTCGCCGCCGCGAGGAAGCGCGATTTCGCGGCGGTCGCCGCCACGGCGTCGTCGCGCGCCTGCGACAGCGCCCGGTTGGCGCTTTCAAGCTCCGCCGTGCGGACGGCGACGCGCTGTTCCAGCGTATTGGCCAGATGCTTCAGCGCTTCCTCGTTGTCGGCGAGGCGGTCGATCATGCCCTGCAGCGACGCCGCCAGCGACACGACCTCCTTTGACGAGGATTCCGGCAGATCGATCACCACGCCGTCCAGCGCCTCGGCAAGGCCGACGCGGTCGGCGCGCGCCGCGATCGCCTGGATGGGGCTGGCGATGCGCCCCGCGACCCACCAGCCCGCCGCCAGAACCAGGAAACCGACGAGGCCGCCGGCGGCGATGATCTGCCAGCGCAGCGTGTCCACCGGCGCGAAGGCCACCGCCGCGTTTGACGTGACGACGATCTGCCAGCCGAGCCCCTCGATGCCGCGCCCGCCGGCCGCCCGGCTGGTGCCGATGACCATGGTGCGTCCGTCGGGGAGCGTGTCTATCTCGAATCCGTCGGCGCGTCGCGCCACGACGCGCGCCAGATCCTCGCCCAGATGGGTCGGGTCGCCGATCACCACACGGCCCTCGCCGTCCAGCACCAGCACTTCGAGATCGGACCGGCGATCGCGAGAGCGTTCGATCAGCGAGCGCCTGAGGTGGCCGAGCCAGTCCCAGCTCACCATCATCCCGATGACCCCGACAAGCTCCCCCGAGGCGCTGCGCACGTTGACGCCGATCTCGATGACCCTTTCGCCCGGCCCTGTCTGGACGGTCGGCCGCTGCGCCTCCAGCGTCGAGCCCTGCGCCCGTACGCGGGCGGCGCGGAACCAGCGCCGCTGAGACACATCGGCGCCCTCCTCGATACCCCCTGACGCGACCAGCACCCGCCCGTCGCGGTCGGCAAGCCCGACCCAGACGATCTCCTCGGCATTGGCCTTCACCCGGTCCATCACCACACGGCGTGACTCGTAGGAGCGGTCGGGGTCGACGAAGGCCGGAATGGTCGCGATGGTGCGCATGGAGCGCCAGCGCTCGTAGACGTCGCTCTCCAGCGCCTCGCGCATGAAGGCGGCGAGATCGCCGAGCGAGCGGCCGATGGAGCGCTGCGCCTCGCGCGTCGCGGTCCAGACCACCACCGCCGTCACCGACAGGATCAGCGCGGCGATCAGCACGGCCAGCGTGCCGGTCAGGATGCCGCGCAGGCCGGGCCGTGTCAGGGACGTCGCATGGGTCGCCATATCCGGATTTTCGCGCGTCGCGCGTCCCGCGTCAAAGCGCTCCGCATCACCTCAGCGACAGGACCAGCCCGGTATCCGGCGCGACCAGCCCCTCCAGCGTCTGCCGGTAGGCATCCGCCACGGCCGCCTCGCCCTTGGCGCGCCTGACGGTCATCCAGCACCGCGCCGAGGCGAGGATATCCTCCCACGCGCCTGCGAAGCGCTCCTCGAGACCGCCTGGACCCCAGTCGCCGTGGCGTTTGGCGATCTGGTCCGGCGCGAAGAAGAATTTCGGTCGCGCCCCGGGCAGGTCGAGCCGTCCGGCAAGGTCCTGCCAGTGCGTGCCGCCGACCCGGCAGGCATGGACGATCCGGTCGCCGAAATGGCCGTGCATCGCGGTGATCAGCTCCGCGCTGCCAGCCATGTCGACATAGGCCGTCGGCACCTCGGCATCGAGGCTCGCAATAGCGTCATAGGTCACGACGCGGTCGTAGAGGCCGGTCGCCTCGACGAAGGCGCGGTTACCCTTCGAGGTAAGCCCGATCACCGACAGACCCGGCTTGGCCAGCCGCCTCAGGCACAGCGCAAGGCCGAGCGAGGTCTTGGACGAGGCGCTCACCACCAGCACCTGCCGCGCGCCGAAGAACGCATTGTCATCAAGGAAATCGGCGATCAGGAACGAGGTCAGCACCAGCGGCTTCAAGATCATCTGGTCCGCCTCGCGCTCGCTGCGATAGCCGGGATCGGTCGCAACGCGCTCGTAGGAATTGTAGACCGCCGGCAGGCCCTTGCGGTACTCGGCGCCATCCACGAAGCGGCGCGCCGATACGCGGACTGGCTCCACCAGCACATGAGAAGCCATGGGGAAGTAGCCGTAGATGCGCTCGCCCACCGGCAGATCCTCGACGCCCGAGGCGACGACGTCGGCGAAACCCCAGACCGGAATGCGGCCATGGCCCTCGCCGGCCGGGAAGAAGTTCCAGTAGGCCATCTGCTCGCCGAAGGCCGCATAGGTGATGTTGTTGGCGGTCAGCGCGAAATGGTCGATGGCGAGCAGGGCCTTGCCGGCCGCCGCCACGGCTTGCGGATCGATGGCCTCGCGCACGAAGCGCGTGGCGCGCAAGTCGTCGCGGCGGACCTCGAAGCTGACGGCCTCCACCAGATCGGCTGCATCGGCCATCGGTTTCTCCTCTCGTGAACGGGCGCAATATGCCCGAGGCTCGGCATCGCCCGTGTCAGCATCGTGTCACTGCACGATAGCCATTCGGGACAGGCGCGATCAGGCCGCCACCCGTCCGACGATCGCGTCCACGTCCGCGCCCTTCGGCAGCACGCCGAAGCTGCGTCCGCCCTCCGCGCCGAGCCGTGTCGCCACAAAGGCGTCGGAAACCGCCGCCGGCGAATGCCGCACCAGAAGCGAAGCCTGCAGCACCAGCGCCATGCGCTCGGCGATCCGCCGGGCATCGGCCTCCGCCGGCACGCTCTTCAGCCGCGCCGCGACATCTTCCATGGCCGCGTCGAGCAGCGGATGGGCGCCGCGCGCCGCCATCGCCTCCGCCGCGAAGGCCTCGCGCGCCAGCGGCTCGCGCCCGAGCGTACGCAGGATGTCGAGCGCGATGACATTGCCCGAGCCCTCCCAGATGGCGTTGAGCGGCGATTCCCGGAACAGGCGCGGCAGCGGGCTCTCCTCCACGTAGCCGGCGCCGCCGTGGCATTCCATGCACTCGTAGACGAAGTTCGGGTTGCGCTTGGTCAGCCAGTATTTCGCCGCCGCCACGGCGAGCCGCGCGAAGGCTTTCTCGCCCTCGCCGGTGCCGGAAAACGCCCGCGCCACCCGCATCGTCAGCGCCGCCGCCGCTTCGTATTCGAGCGCGAGATCGGCCACCACGGCGCGCATCGCCGGCTGGTCGATCAGCGTTTTCTGGAAGGCGCGGCGGCCGGCCACATGATGATGCGCCTGCGCCAGCGCCATGCGCATGATGCCGACGGTCCCCGAAATCGTGTCGAGGCGGGTGTGGTGCACCATCTCGATGATGGTCGAGACGCCCCGGCCCTCCTCGCCCAGCAGCACGGCGTAAGTGTCGTGATACTCGATCTCCGAGGATGCGTTCGACTTGTTGCCGAGCTTGTCCTTGAGCCGCATGACATGCAGCGAGTTGCGCTCGCCGTCCGGCTTGATGCGCGGCACGAGGAAGCAGGAGAGTCCGGCTTCCGTCTGGGCCAGCGTCAGGAAGCCGTCGCACATCGGCGCCGAGCAGAACCATTTGTGGCCGACGAGCCGCCAGGCGTCGCCGTCGCGATAGGCCCGCGTCGTGTTGGCGCGCACGTCGCTGCCGCCCTGTTTCTCGGTCATCGCCATGCCGACCGTGACGCCGCGCTTCTCAGCCAGCGGCTTCAGCGGCGCGTCATAGGAGCCGCCGACGATCTTCGGCACCCATTCGGCCGCGACCTCCGGCTGGTGGCGCAGCGCCGGCACGCTCGCATAGGTCATCGAGATCGGGCACATCGTGCCCTGCTCGGCCTCGGTGAACAGCGCCAGCATGGCGGCATGGGCGACATGATTGCCGGCCCTGTCCTCGGCCCAGGCGATGGAATGGATGCGGTGGCGCATCGCCAGCTCCATCAGCCGGTGATAGCTCGGATGGAACCGCACCTCGTCGATGCGCCGGCCATAGCGGTCGAACACCGTCAATTCCGGGGGAAAGCGGTTCGCCTCCTCGCCCCATTGCAGCACTTCCTCCGAGCCGACATCGGCGCCGAGCGCCGTCAGCGGCTGATCGACCCATTCGCCGCCCTCGCGCAGCGCCCAGTCCCGCAGGATCGGATCGGAGGTGAACAGGTTGCGGCCGGCGAATTCCGGCGGCTGGTTGGTCACCTCATGGGTGATCAGATGGGTCGCGGGCGCGTGGCGGGGCATGCTGTCTCTCCGCTTCTCTCGGCGTTCCTCGGGGGTGCCCGAACCTGCCATGCCGTGCCGGGCGAGACCATCCGCCGATGGAGCAGTAGTGGCCGCCGCGCCGCGCAACGCCACATTGCATTGACCTGACCGTCATGCTCAATTCCGCGCGCTGTCAGGATCTCCCCCGTGCCAACCTGGTCCACCGACGCCCTACCCGTCCACGAACGCTTCGATTGCTGGCGCGAGGTGCGCGCCCGCCATCTGTTTGGCGTCACGGCGGAGCTGCCGGTCTATCAGCGGGCTGGCTTTGGCGCGCGCATGACCACCCGCGCCGTGGGTGCGGCGACGCTGGTCGAGATGCAGGCCTCGCCCTACAGCGTCGAGCGATCCGCCCGTGACATCCAGCGCGCCCCGGGCGGCAGCCTCTGCCTCTATCAGCAGGTCGGCGGCGGAGCCTGGTTCGGCACGGGTGCCACGGATTTCGTCCTTGGCCCAGGCGCGCTCGCCACCAGCCACACCGACCTGGCCTATGCCACCCGCCCGACCGGCGCGGAGGGTTTCAACCTGCGCATCCTCAAGCTGCCGGCCGACGTGGTGGCAGACACCACCCTTCCGCTGCACGACCTCGCGCCGCGCCCGCTCGAGGCTGACGAGCGCCTCTCCCTGTGCCTCGGCGCATCCCTGTCGGCGCTGGCCGCAACCTCTTCCGCCGAAGCCGGACCCGAGGACCACGACCGGGTCGGCGCCATCGCCCAGCTGATCCTGCTGGCCCGGCGCGCCGTGCCGGCGGGCTCGGCCGAAAGCCGCCGCGCCCTGCGCAGCGCCCTGCTCGACGCCGCCCGGCAGGTGCTGGACGCGCGGTTCCGCCAGCGTGCGCTCGCGCCGGAACCGGTGGCGGCACAGCTCGGCATATCGGTGCGCCAGCTCCACATGCTGTTCGAGCCGACCTGCAGCACGTTCCACCGCACCCTGAACGGACTGCGCGTCGCCGAGGCCCGGCGCCGGCTCGTCGGCGAGCCCGATCGTGCCATCGCCGAGATCGCCTTCGCCGCTGGCTTCGACAGCCTGCCGACCTTCTACCGCGTGTTCCGCGCCCTGGACGGCCACACGCCCGGCGACTACCGCCGCTGATGCCGGGATCGCTGCGTGCGACGCCGGTAACCTCGTCTTCACGCATGGTGAATGAAATATTGCAGCGCGCCGCCTTGCATGGTCCATTCCGGCGCCCGTTGCCCGCCACCTTCGCGAACCTCGGCCGCGCCCCCCGTGCTGACCTGGTCCACCGACGCCCTGCCCGCCCATGAGCGCTTCGCCTACTGGCGGGAGGAGCGCGGCAAGCAGCTGTTCGGCGTCTCCATCGAGCTGCCGGCGGAGCGCCGCCACCTGTTCCACGGCCGCCTTTCGGCGCAGGCGGTCGGCGGTGCGACGCTCGCCTCGCTGAACGCCTCTGCCTACGAGGTCAGCCGGACCGAGGCCGACATCGCCCGCCTGTCCACCGACAGCCTGATGATCGGCCTGCAGGTCGCCGGACCCGGCTGGTGCGACACGCCGGCCGGGCAAACCTTCATCGATGCCGGAGCCGTGGCCATCGGCCACGCCGACCTGCCCTCCCAGGGCATGCCGACGACGACCGGCGATTTCCACATCCACATGCTGACGATCCCGTTGGGTCGCGTCGCTCGCGGACAAGAAGCCGCGCGTCGTCTCCACCTCGCTCCGGTCCAGCAGGAGCGGCATGCACGGCTCGTCGATGCCGCGCTCTGCGCGCTGATCGAGGATGCGCCCGGCATCGCGCCCGATGCCGCCGATGCGGCCATCGCCGATATCGCCAACCTCGCGCTGATGACGCGCGGCGTGCTGACGCCCGGCCTGCCGGAAGTGCGGAAGGCGCTGCGCTCGGCCCACCGCCACGCCGCCATCCGCATCATGCGGCGCAGCCTGCATCGGGGCAGCCTGCCGCCCGAGACCGTCGCCGACGCGCTCGGCATCTCGCTTCGCCAGCTTCATCTGGTTTTCGAGCCGACCGGGCGCAGCTATCACCGCACGCTCACCGCGATCCGGGTCGAGATGGCCTGCCGCCGGCTCGGGGCCCAGCCGGACCAGTCGGTCGCCGCGATCGCCTTCGCCTGCGGCTTCGACAGCCTCGCCACCTTCTACCGGGCCTTCCGCGAATGGACGGGCTTCTCGCCGGGCGAATACCGGCAAAGCCTCATCGAACGCTGAGACTGGCCAGTCTGCGCGTTTGCACGGAATGAGACGACAGGCGCCAAACGGCGGGCTAGCGTCCCGCCGGGTTCAGGATGGCGGCCACGGCTTCGGAAATGATCGCAAGACGCAAGCAGACTCTGGACCCGGACGGCCGGGGCGTGCATCGCGCGCTCGCTGCGGCCCTGCTGGCGACCACGGCGCTCATCGCCGTGCCAGCCGTGGCCCAGGACGCCACCTGGTCGGCCAGTCCCGTTTCGAACAGTTTCGAGGACGCCGCGAACTGGGTCGGCGGATCGGTGCCCACCGGTACCGCCACTTTCGGCGCGTCGTCAGTGATAAGCCTCTCGATGAACGCCTCGACAACGATGTCGGGCTGGACCTTCACCGCCGACCACCCCGGCTACGGCATCAACGCCTATGGCAACCTGACCTTCACCGGCACCGGCCTTAGCAATGCCGGGCCTGGTGTGGGTCTCAATGCCTTCGGCACGCTGACTTTCAGGAATTCCAGCACGACAAACGGGGTCAACATCAACGGCTTCGGCGGCATTGACTTTTTCGACACGAGCCGCGCCGGCGGCGGCCACATCAACAATTTCGTCAGCCTCAACTTTCGCGATTCCACCAGCGCCGGCACGGCCAGCATTTCGAATTTTGGCACCCTCAATTTTTCTGGCAACAGCAGCGCCGGCACCGCGTCGATCGGCAGTCTCAGCGGAACCACGACAACCTTCAGCGACAACAGCACCGCCGGTGCCGCCACGATCTCCAACGCCTTCGCGAGCACGACGACGTTCAACAACAACGCCACAGCCGGCAGCGCCGAGATCACCAATGTCTGGTCCGGCGTGCTGAACTTCAACGATTCCAGCACGGCTGGCACCGCCACGATCATCAACTTTGACAGCGGCATCACCACGTTCAACGGCAGCAGCTCGGCAGGCGGCGCGAGAATCGTCAACCACCTGAACGCCAGCCTCTCGTTCAACGATTCCAGCACGGCGGGCACAGCCCGCATCTCCAGCACAGGCACCGCGCAGTTCTCGGGGACCAGCACGGCCGGTTCGTCGACGATCACCAACTACAACAGCCTGACCTTCCTGAACAACGCGACCGCGGGCGCTGCAACGATCAGCAATACAACGATCGACGCTACGCTTGTCGCCAACCTGATCTTCAAGGACAGCAGCACCGCCGGCGCCGCCGCCATCACGAACGAGCGGAACAGCAACCTGATCTTTCAGGACAGCAGCACCACCGCCTCCGCCAGCATCACCAACATCGGCGCGATGGTGTTCCGGAACAGCGCAAATGCCGGCTCGGCCACCATCGGCAACAGCATGTTCCTCCAGTTCTCCGACAGCAGCAGCGCCGGCTCGGCGAACATCACCAGCTCCAACGTCGCCAGCTTCTTCAACAACAGCACCGCCGCGACGGCCACGATCATCAATACCGGCATCCTGAATTTCTGGGACAGCAGCACGGCCGCCTCCGCCAGCATCGCCAACACAGGCAGCGGGTCGCTGACGTTTCTCGGTACCAGCACCGCCGGAAGCGCCGCCATCGCCAACAGTGGCACGACCGTCTTTCGCGACGGCAGCAGCGCCGGCACGTCGACCATCACGAACAGTTCCAGCCTGTCCTTCAACGACAGCAGCACGGCCGGCGCCGCAATCATCACGAATATTTCCAGCCTCGTCTTCAGCAGCCACAGCACCGCCGGCACGGCCACTATCATCAATAGCGGCTCACTCGCGTTCCTGGACGCCAGCTCCACCGGCAACGCCACCATCAACATCGCCAGCGCTGGCCTGCTCCGGCTGGCGACCAGCAACCTCACCGGCGCGGCAGGCGTGACCGTCCAATCCAATGGCGCCTTGACCGGTTACGGCAGTGTCGGCTCCACCTCGATCGAAACCGGCGGCATGATCATGGCCTCCGGTGGCACGCTGCGCATCAACGGCAACCTGACGCTTGCGACCGGCAGCCTCTACGGCTTCTGCACTTGCGCGCAGGTCGCGGCGACCGGAACAGCGACGCTTGGCGGCGCGACCCTGATCGTGCCGCAGGCAACATTCCAGGCACAGAGCTATACCGTGCTCACCGCAGCCGGCGGCGTCAGCGGTACCTTCGCCTTCGACATCGGCACGACGCCCTTCGCCAGCCTCATCTACGGCGCCAACGACGTCACCCTGACGATTGCGGCCTATCGCGCCGGCGCGGCGCTGTTGGGCCAGGGCGGCGTCAATCCGCGCAATGTCGCGGCCGGCATCGATGCGGCCCTGAACGGCGGCGCGACCCCGCCCGCCGCCTTCAACCCGATCCTCGGTCTCTACGGCGCGCCGCTTGCCGCCTCGCTGAACCGCCTCTCCGGCGAG